>CAVOFT010000001.1:0-3610528 GCA_963695095.1 uncultured bacterium
GCAGCCGGCACCGGCGCAGGAGCGGTCGGTGTGGCCGACGCCGACGAGCCGGACGGGCGGGGCTGTGCCGGTCCTGCGACCGTCACGCGCAGCATGGGCCTGGCGGTCAACTGCACCGGCGCCGCCACCACGGCGTCGGCGAGGGGGGCCGGCCGACACGTGCACCGTCGACCCCCGGTTCGCTCGCGGCGGGAATCCGGTGGATCACCACCTGCACCGGCGCGCCGCGCAGGCGTCATTGCCGGCGTCGCCGGCTGTGTCGGTGACGGAGCATCGGCCCCGGTCGTCGCGCTGTCGAGACCCAACAGGGTCACGATGCCCAGCATGGCCGTCGCACCGAGACCCGCTGCCAGGATCCGGCCACCTCGAGCGGCGTGGCGACCACGACTCGGCGTCGCCGCCACCGAGGGTGCCCGATCTCGCCGCGCACGGATCTGAGCGACACGATCGAGTTGTGCCGCGCTCGCCGACGAGGCGTCGTGCTCGGTCGGCTCAATCATCGTGCGCACCGCCCTCGTCCTCGTCGTGATCGTCCTCGTACTCGTCGCGGTGGTCATCGTCGTGGTCATCGTCGTCGTGATCGACGGCCGAGACGGGCGTCTGCTCGACGGACACGGTCCCGGACGAGCGCGATGACCCAGCCGCCAGAGCCGGGGCCTGCACGACCTGGACGATCGGCTGATCGACGCCCGCCGTGATCGTTCCGTCGGCACCGAGGGCGGCAGCGAACACGTAGGTCACATCACCGGAGGTGAAGGTGACCTCGAGTTCGTTCCCCGATGGCTGCACTGCAGTCCAGGCCCAGCCATCGGCGACCGTGACACCATCGAGCAGCACCCCCGTCGCTGTCGGCTCGACCGTGACGGTGCCCGCCGTCTCGACCGCGAACACCTGCGACAGGTCCTGCGGCGCCGTCTGGGGCGCCACGGGAAGGGTCGTCGCCACGATCGGGTCCTCGATGTACACATCGATGACCTGCGGCCCGAAGGCTCCCGGCAGGGCGTCGACCGGCGTCGTCACGACCACCGTGGCCGACGACGAATCGCCCGCTTGCTGGTCGTTGCCCGACTGCAGCATGCCGAGGTTGGCCGCCCGCGGCGGTGGTGCCGGTCAGCACCACACCTGCGACCGCCGCTGCGGTGATGAGCGATGTCCTTCGATTCACGTTGGGTTCCACCTTTCGGATGCGATCGGCTCACGACGAGCCGACCTCGTGGAACCCAACGTACGGATCGCCTCCCCAACGCCCGGACAGCGCAGGGCAATCAGATGGCAAGGATCGAAGACACTGCGACCGCATCGAGCAGCGCCGGGCAGCTCGCCTCAATCATCGTCATCGTCATCGTCGTACTCGCCGTCGCCGATCGCGCCGTCGCCGTCGGAGAGACCCGGCGTGGCCCGCAGGCCGGCGATGAGTTCGGCGATCTCGGCGTCGCTCAGGTTCGCCTGCGAGTGCAGGCCGAACAACGTGTAGTACGCCGGTGGCATCGATCCGTCCACGATGACCTCGATCGTTTCGTCGGCGTCGCCCGGGTCGGTGGCGAACTCGGAGTAGTTGACCTTGTCGCGACCCTCTCCGACGTGATCCGTGATGGCCCACGAAATCGGCGCGACGTTCGAGTACCAGGGCCACTCGACCTCGTTGCTGTGGCATCCGTAGCAGGCGTTGACCATCAGCTCACGAGTTCGGGGGGAGGACCACTCCGGCTCGCCCGACGATGGCGGGTTGGCATGGTCGCGTCCGTAGGGGATCAGCTGGATCACGCCGAAGGTTGCACAGCCGGCGACGAGGAACAGCGGGAGCAGACGACCGAGGCCCATCTCGACGCCATCGGCGCTCGACCGTTGCCTCCAGATCGTCAAGGCGAACGCGACGACCAGGGTTCCACCGACGATCAGCGCCGTGTACCACGGTGCCAGGCCGATCAACGCGCCGCCGACGAACGCGATTCCAGCGACCGCGACCGCCAGGAGTGACCAGATCCCCCACTGACGCCGCCGTGAGCGCGGGTGCGATGGTTCCGAGGTGTTCGACATGTGAACAGCCTGCGCTCGGCCGTGCCGTGGAGGGAAGGGTCGAACGGCTCAGACCACGGCCCCGAACGCGGAGCCGATCAACGCGGTGACGACCATGGCCAGCGCACCCCAGAACGTCACACGAACGGCCGCTGCGACCATCGGCGCACCGCCGGCGCTCGCCCCGACTGCACCCAAGGCGGCGAGGAAGACGAGTGCAGTGATCGCGACGAGGGCGATCTGTGCCGTCCCTGCTGCGAGCGCAGCGGCGAGCAAGGGCAGCGCGGCACCCACTGCGAACGTCGCCGCCGATGTGACGGCTGCTTGCACCGGACGTGCAGCCATCGTGTCGGAGATCCCCAACTCCTCGCGCGTGGGTCCCGAGCGCATCATGAGCCGTCAGTCCTTCGGCGACTTGCCGGGCGAGGTCGGCATCCAGTCCTCGGGCCTCGTACATCGAGCTCAGCTCGTCGAGTTCTCGTTCGGGTTCGTCGCGCAACTCGGTCCGCTCGCGTTCGATGTCGGCGGCCTCCGTGTCGGCCTGCGAACTCACCGACACGTACTCCCCCGCCGCCATCGACATCGCGCCGGCGACCAGCCCGGCCATGCCCGCCACGAGCACCTCGCTGCGCGATGCGCCGGACGCAGCCACGCCGATGATCAGGCTCGCCGTCGACACGATCCCGTCGTTGGCGCCGAGCACCGCTGCACGCAACCAACCGATCCGATGGGTGCGATGAACCTCGCTGTGCGACATGACGGCTGACCTCCGCTGACAAACGTGTGCTGGATCCGGGGCGCAACGCGCCGGGGCACCGCAACACTACGCAGCGCTGGCCGACGTCGTCCTCCGAACGGTGCGGGACCTTCTTCCCTTCACGCCGCCGTGACGTCATCGGATGATTGGAACATGAGCCATGACGCGGTCAGCGGTCAGGTCGGCTCGATCGCGGTCGACGCGCGGGTGGGCCACGAGGGCACCCGCATTCGCTGACCACGACCACCGTCCCCGACGTCGGGATCGACAGCGAGCGACGACGCGCAGCTGCGCCCTCACCGCTCGGAGGGCACATCGAGGGTGATGCTCGTCAGCAGCTCCTCCTCCTGCGCGAAGTGCAGCCGGAGGATCGCGTCGAGCGAATAGAGGATCCGGCGTGCCTCGCTGCGATCCTCGTCGGCGAAGCCGTCGATCGATGCATCGTCGACGAGCCGATCGAGTAGCGAGGCAAGATGGAAGATCTCGCGGTGGGTGCGGCTCATCGATGCGAGCGGGTCGTTTCCGCCGAGCCGTTCGGCGACCCCGGGGTAGATCTGCGACTCGTCTTCGCGCTCGTGTGGCAGGACATCTTCGGAGACCCGCGCGCCACGTCGCGGAACGATGCGAGCGCGGTCGCTTCATCGGTGGAGTCCAGGATTCCGGCGACAGAGCGGAGATCCTCGAGCACGAGCATCAGTGGTCCGTGTCCCTCTGCGAGCTGACGGCTCCACGACTCGGGCACCGACCCGGTGTGCCGAAGCGACCGAGGTGGGCGGAGCGCGCGCAGCGCCGTCCCGATCGCCAACACGTCGATCACCTCCTGGACGAGCGGCGCCACCGACGGGTGCGAGCAGCCCGACGGCAGCGGCGCCCATCCCGATCACCGACAGGCCCATACCGAGCAGCACGCTCTGGCGGGCGATCGACCGCGCCCGCTTGGCGATCACGACACCAACCGCCAACCGGTCGAGCCGATCGACGATCAGCACCACATCGGCGGCCTCCGACGATGCCGTCGCACCTCGGGCGCCCATCGCCACGCCGAGATCGGCTGCGGCCAGCGCCGGCGCATCGTTGACACCGTCACCGACCATGACGGTGACCCCGGGCCGTTCCGACGACTCGGCGCGCACCACCTCGAGTTTCTCGGCCGGAGTCCGATCGGCGACGACCTGATCGATCCCCAACGACACCCCGATCGGTTCGGCCACCTCCAGCCGGTCGCCGGTCACCATCACCACCCGATCCACGCCCGAGCGCCGCAGCGCCCGCAACGCCGCAGCGCTGTCGGCGCGCAACTCGTCGGTGAACAGGATCAACCCGACCGGTTCGTCGTCGACGATCACGACCGTTGCGCTGCAGCCCTCGCGCCGAGCCCGACGCTCGGCGGTCACCAGCCACGGCGGTCGTTCCTCGGCGTCGATCGCCGTGAGCGCACCGACCCACACCTCGTGACCCCGGACCGTTCCGCCGACACCGCTCCCCGGCTGCTCGACCACGTCCCGTCGGCTCGACGAGCGCCAGGCCTCGATCCCGGGCCTCGCGGACCAGCATCGCGGCCAACACGTGCGGCGACGCTTGTTCCACCGACGCCGCGAGAGCGAGCACGTCGGCCGCCTCGCTGCCGGGCGAGGTCGCCACGGCGACGACGTACGCCCGGCCGGCAGTCAGCGTGCCCGTCTTGTCCAGCAGCACCGTGCGTGTCTGCCCCATCGCCTCCAACGCCGCCCCGTCCTTGACGACCACGCCGTTGCGGGCGGCGCACGCAATCCCCGACACCACCGCCACCGGTGCGGCCAGCACCAGCGGGCAGGGTGTGGCGACCACCAGCACGGCGAGCATCCGCGTCGAGTCGCCCGTCAGCAGCCACGTGCCGCCCGCGATCAAGAACACCGCGGGGACGAACATCACGGCGTACCGGTCGGCCAGGCGTACGAACGGTGCCCGGCCGACGCCCGCGGACTGCACGAGCTTCACGATCCCCGCGTACGAACTCTCCGACGCCGACGCCGACGCCGACATTCGGAACGCTCCTCCGGCGTTCAGCGATCCGCTGCGTGCCAACTCGCCCACCTCACGCTGCACCGACTGGGCCTCGCCGGTGAGCACCGACTCGTCCAGCACCGCCGACTCGAGCACGGTGCCGTCGACCGGCACGACCTCTCCGGGCTTGACGAGCAGCACCTCATCCGGCGCCACCTCGTCGACCGGCACGGTCTCGAACGAACCATCCACCAACCGGTGGGCGACCTTCGGCGCCAGTGACAACAACTCCGACAGCGACCGCTCTGCCCGACGATGAGCGTATTGCTCGAGCGCGTCGCCCGACGCCACCATCAACGCCAGGATCACCCCGGCGAGTGCCTCCCCCATCACCATTGCTGCCACCAGGGCGACCAGTGCCACGACGTCGACGGCGACGCGTCCTTCACGCAGCCGGGCAACCGTGAGCACCACCAGATCCACCACGACGACGCCCGACGCCACCGACCAGACCGCGACGGCAAGTTCATCGGCGCCGGCCATCCAGCCGAGCGCACCCACCACCAGCGCGACGGCCACCAGGGGCAGCAACGCGCGGCGTCCAGCCGCCAGGGCAGTGGTCACGGGACCAGCCTCACCGGTCGCGCTGGCGCCGGCAAGAGCCCATGGTCACCGAGCGACCCCGTGGTGGGCCTGTGGAGCTCTTGGGAATAGTGATGTGCGTGTCGATGCGGTGGCGACCGACGACACAATGGTGCGTTCAGTGATCATGGTGGTCGACACCGCCCAGGCGGTCGCGATCGGTCTCGGTCTCCTGCTTGCGATCCGGGTGTTGAATTCCGGCGGGCACGGACAGGCCTTCACTGCGGACAACGTCCGGCGGATGACGTCGATCGGACGGCTCGCGCTCGCCTTTCTTGCCGTATCGGTCGTCGAAGTGGCCACGACGTTGTGGGCACAGGAGCGTCTCGGTACGGGTTCATGGTTCTCCCAGGTGTCGTTCGTGTCGGGCATCGCTGCGTTGGCGGTGTTCGCACTTGCCCAGGTGTGGAGCCGCGGCGACGTACCGCGCACCGAACCGAACCAGCGCGTTGCGTATATGCTACGCCCATGGTTGACGCAGCACTGCTGGTCCGCTCCGCACGAGAGCGAGCCCACATGTCCGCTCGCGACCTGGCCGCTGCATCAGGTGTCTCGGCATCGACGGTGACCCGGATCGAGCGTGGCGAGGTCAATCCGACCGTCGTGATGCTCGAGCGGCTCCTGCAGGCATCGGGAAACCAGCTCGACGTGGTCGTCTCACCGCGCCCACTGCGGCCGACGCTGGCCGAGTTGCGCTCCCACCGGAGCACGATCATCGGCATCGTCGAGTCGTTCGGCGGCAGCAACGTGCGCGTGTTCGGATCGGTCGCACGCGGCGACACCCACGACGACTCCGACATCGACGTGCTGATCGACGTCCCAGCCGGCACTGGCCTGATCACCATCGAGCGCATCGCCGAGGCAATCGAAGCAGCCGTGCCGTGGCGAGTCGATGTCGTGACCAGTGGCGCCGCGAGCGGCCGGATGGCACACATCCTCGATGAAGCAGTTGAGCTGTGAACGACGATCGACGACCTGGAACACGACCTGCCTCACCTCGAACAGCAAATCCGCCAGCACCTCGACGACGCAACACTCGGAGACGCTGACTGATTCGGCCGTCTGAGGCGCCCACGACCCCAGCTGCTGCAGCCCCCTGGTCGCAAGCCTGTTCTCCGGACGTTCGTGGAGTTCGGCGAACGTCCGGAAACGGACTTGTGGAGCTAAAGGGAATCCGCACTCCATGTGGCACGAACACGATCACAGCAGGTCAGAGCACATTTCTCGTCGCTCCGTCTCGAATGGTGGAGTAACCGGTGGAGTAACCCGCTTCACCCGAAGCTCGCCGATCCGTCTTTGACTGCCTGCCTGACCAGGCGCTGTGTAAGGTCCTGCCCGTTCGAAGCTCGACGTTCATCGCGTCCGATCCGGCGTGCAGGCGTCGGCGGGTTCGGCGGGCTCGCGAATGCCTGGCGTCACGCTTGGATCGATATGCCCGGGATTATCTCGCGTCACGGTTGGGCCGCAGTCGCACGCGGGATCTCGGTTCGGATGCGTGATTTCGAGTGTCCGTTATCGGGCGGCGCGTCGACGTGTCGTTCCGGACCGAAATTGTGCTCAGACCCTGAACGGACTTGAGGCAAGATGATCGCGTGCTGCAGTCCGATCTCGAACGCGTCAGACTCCTCTGGCGAGACCTGACTGACGCGCCCGACGGCTTCGCCCAGAACGGATTGACGATCACCGGGTCCGATACTCATCGAGCATCTCCGCCAGGATGGACCGGAATCGTCGAGTTGCAGGGGGACGTGGTTGTCGCATGCTCCGCGAACGAAGTCGAGTGGGTTCGGAGGGCACTCACGGACGTGCGCCCCGATCGGCTGATCGAGCCAGGGCTCGTGGATGAACTCCTTCACCCAACAGACACCCTCGGCCCAGCCCTGCTGTTCTACGGGCGAATCTCGACGCAACGACTACCGGTACCCAGACGCGTCATTGGACCCATTGACATCGCCGACCCTCACGTGCGCGCCGTGCTCGAAGCAGCATCGCAAGCTGAACGCGATGAGACAGGCTTTGACGAAACCAGCTCAGGCGCATACCTCGCGTTTGGCGACGACGGCGGCCCGGCATCGGTGTGCGGATGGACTCAGTGGCCGCACCGCATTGCCCATTTGAGTTCTCTGACCGCCACGCCCTATCGACGGAGCGGGTGCGGCCAGGCCGCAGCTGCGAAAGCACTCGAGGCAGCCTGCGACCGCGGTCTCCTGCCGCAATGGCGAGCCGCATCCTGGAACGCTGCATCCATCGCACTCGCACGTCGCCTCGGGCTCGTACTGGTCGGGCACCAGTACAGCGTCACCTTCGATCACAACCAGACCGACAGCCAACACGCCGACTCGACCGAAGACATGTAGTGCGCTGCCTGGGTGCTTCTGGCGGTGAAAGCGCGGCGCCACGTCTGGGCCGCGATGCGGCACTCGCTGACTGCGATCCGGCGGGATTCCGAGCGGGGCGATGTCGGGTGCCTCGGAGTGGCCTGCTCGCCAAGGTGATCAGAGCCTGAGCGCGTGAGCGACGCTTCGAGGAGCGAACCCAGATCGTTCATACAGGCGCCGGGCGTTTGCATTCTCGGAGTAGCTGTCAACATGCACCTCGACGCAGCCGTGGTCGCGTGCCCAGTCGATGAACGCCTCGGTGAGTCGTCGTCCGACGCCCGCTCCGCGTGTGTCGCTACGCACGTACATGCTTCGCAGCACGCCGAAGGTCACCGGCTGACGCGTCGGACTGGACTGTTCCATGTATCCCGCGACATGGCCGACAACTTTGCCGTCGAGTCGAGCAACCAGCACGACTGAGTTGTCGTCGGCGAGCAGCCGCTGGAAGTCGGCTGCTGCCTCTCGCGCTGGCCATGTCACGTCGGCGTGTGGATCATGCACGCCGGCGTCCTCGGCGAAGAGCAGCGCTTCGAGTTCGACGAGCGATTCGACGTCACCATGGTTCGCGATCTCCACACTCGTCATCGAGCCGACCGTAGCGAAGGGCGTCAAAGAGCAGTGCCCCGATTTCTGTTCAGGCGGCGACCCAACTCCGAAACCGGGTCATCCACGCGCACCGTTTGGCTCGATCTACGATCGCCACCATGGTCTCGTTCGAGCCACTCGCCATCGACGAAGCGAACGCGTTCCTCGGTGAGAGCATCCGAGAGTTCGTCTCCGAACGTGTCCCAGCAGACCACGTCGACGCCGGCGTCGAGAAGATGCGCAAAGAACTGGGCCAGCGACTCCTGCCCCACGGGATTCTGACGAGCGGCCACCGCTTCGAGGCCATCATCAGCAACGGCGAGGGTGTCGGCCGGGTCTGGTTCGGCCCACTGAAGGACGACGAATCCGACCTGTACATCTGCGACATCAGCATCGCCGCGGAGCGCCGACGTGAAGGTCATGCTCGGGCCGCCGTCGAAAGGATCCTCGACCATGCCAGATCGAATCACTTCGCACGAGTCGGCCTCACCGTCACCCAAGCCAATACCGACGCCATCGATCTCTACGAATCACTTCGGTTCGTCACCACCCGAAGCGACGTAATCGACCGCGAAATGTGGGTTGTGGTCAGCCCGCTACTCACGTAGCCGGCCGCTCCAGAAGCCGGGAATATGCGGCGTCACGCTTGGGCCAAAGCCGCACACCTCCTCGCCAGAGTCGGCCGGATTTTGGAGTGCGCGTCATGCGCGGTCGCCCGGCCTCGCTGTCTGCCCACTCCTGACGGTTGATCGGTACGCGGTCTGGGCCGATCGGCGTGGCTGTGCCCCGCTCGGTGTTCAGTACCGTTGCCGCGTGGCGCTCGAGATCCGCACCCCGGAGGTCGGCGACGCACACGAACTTGGTCGCATGCACGTACGGGCTTGGCAGGCCGCCTACGCCGGCGGGCTCATGCCGGATGAGTACCTCGACTCGCTTTCCGAGACGGACCGCGCGTCGATGTGGCGTTCCAGCCTGGAGAACCCTCCTCGAGCCAGAGCCGCACGACTTGTGGCGGCTGTCGACGACGAGGTCGTCGGCTTCGCGCTCGTTGGCCCAGCCGACAGCGATCCGGACGCGGAGGTCGGGGAGCTGTACGCGATGAATGTCGACCCGGATCATTGGGGTACGGGAACGGGTGCGGCTCTGCTCGACGCTGCCGTGGCCGCGCTTCAGGCGAGCGGGTTCGGGTCCGCAGTGCTGTGGGTCCACCCCGACAACCAACGAGCGCGCTCGTTCTACGCCAAGCGCGGATGGATCGACGACGGTGTTGACCGCCAGCAGGAGGTGCTCGGCGTCGAGGTCCCTGAGACCCGCCTCTCGCTTGCCCTCGCTTCCTGACTCGCCGAGCGGCTTGCGCACGCCGCAGGGCGCACCGAAAGAATTGATTCCGCGTGGTCCAAGTGTTCGACCGGATCGCCGACCGACGGGGTGCGAGGATGCAGCCGTGGACGAGCGGGTGTTCGACGGTGGATCGGAGAACCACGGAGCGGTGGTGCGAGTCGGCAATACCGTTCGGCGCCCACGTGGTGCCGGCTGCGAGGTCGTCGAAGCGCTGTTGGAGCACCTCGAGCGGTTGGGATTCGAGGGATCACCACGGTTTCTTGGGATCGATCAGCAGGGCCGCCAGATTCTCGAGTACCTCGATGGGTCAGCGCACCGCTCACCGCCGTGGCAACACGACGATGCCGCCAACGCTGTCGAACTCGGCCGGTTGGCGTCGTGGCTGCGCCGCCTGCACGATGCCACAGCCGGCTTCGCCCCTCCGGTCGGAGCGCGACCGCGGCGAGCGTTGCCGCTGCTTGGCGACGTGTGGACGCATGGCGATGTTGGCTACTCGAACGTGGTGTATCGACACCGGCAGTTGGTCGGGTTGATCGACTGGGAGTTCGCGGCGCCGTCGCATCGCTGCTGTGACCCCGCGGCTCTGCTTGCGGTGTCGGTTCGCGGGCCGCGCCCCGACGTGAACGACAACAGTCGTCGAGCAGCTGCAACCCGGCTCGCTGCCACTGCGATCGCAGCGGGCTATGGCATGACCGACGATGAAGTCCAGGCGCTGCCGGAGATGGCGGCGACGATCCTTGACGACGCACGAGCCTTCCAAGGGGAGTCGATGAGCGATGAAGATCGTCATCGGTCAGCGTGGCGATCTCGATGGCTACGAGACAACACCGAGTACCTCGTAGGACCCTGAGCAACGATCCGCAAGCAGCGATGCTGACGGGCACTCGTGAATATGCGGCGCCGCATCAGGGCCGGAGTGCGGCGACTGTTGACGCCGTGTCGTGATTCTGCGTGACGAAGTGTGCGGTCGGTCGTACAGTCGCTTCCAATGTCTCAGGCTGCGAGTCCCGACCAGGAACAGCGAGAGAGGCAGGTGCGCCTGATGATCATCATCGGGCTCGCGGCGGTAGTCGTGCTCGGTGGTCTGGCTGTGTCGATCATCGGGAGTCGCCAGGTCAGCGACAAGGCCGACGATCTGCGTCAAGCTGCGAGTACCGCCATCGTCAATCCAGACCTCATTGCGATCACTGCGTACGCGACGGACTCCGATCCGGTGTCGGAAGCACTGGGCTCCGATCGGGTCATCTCTCTTCAACAGCAGACAAGCGGACGCTGGTGCGTCGAGACTGGGGTCTCAGCCTTGCTCAGTTCGGAGACCGTGTTCTTCGTGATCGACGACGACGGCCGTTTCATCGAGACGCCCGACTGTCACCGGTAGCTGTTCGCAGTGAACAAAGTGTGACGTCACGCTTGGGCCGCGATGCGGCGGCGACCGCTGGCTCCAGATCGTGATTCTGCGTGACGAAGTGTGCGGCCGCCGTGCAGATCCGCCCGCTACCTCAGGTTGTGGCGCCGGGCCGAAGTTGCGGCACGAAGATTGTCCGGTTCGCTGCAACCGAAATGTGTCTTGCTGCGTGTGTGATGGTGTGGTCTCGGAGGTTGTATTGAGTTCCAGGGTCGAGAATGAGGAAGACGATCGACTCGGGCTGGACGCGATCGTTGAGGCGGAGTACACGTCGATGCTGGCGATCGGGGTGGCATTGCTGCGTGATCCCGACGACGCCGCCGAGTTGGCCCAAGAGACGATGCTTCGCCTTCGGGAGCACTGGGCGGAGGTCGCCGACTTCGATCGCCCCGGGGCATGGTGCCGGCGTGTTGCGTTGAACCTCGCGACTGACATGTTGCGTGACCGGCAACGGCGGCGGCGTCTGGCCGATCGCCTCGCCGTGGCGGCCGCCGCAGATCCCAGCAACTCGTCGACCCAGCGGTATTGGGACGAGCGGTTCTGGGCCCATGTGGCCAACTTGTCAGAGCGGCCACGTAACGCCGTGGTGCTGCACTACGTGCACGACCTGTCAGTCGTGGAGATCGCTGACACCCTGGACGCGCCGGTCGGCACGATCAAGTCAGACCTGTCGCGGGCCCGAACGCAGTTGCGGTCGATGATGGAACAGGAGACGCCGTGACCGACGAATTCGAACAACGCGCACGCGCTGCCGGGCGACGCGTCAACGACCAAGCAGCCGCACTCGCCGACCACAGCCGCGACCGGCATCCGGCATCGGTGACGTCGGCACGGTCGCGTTGGTTGGCTCTCGCAGCTGCGTTGCTGGTGGTGGCCGGAACAGCGTCGCTCGTGCTTGTGGCCTCCAACCGCGATGCGCAAGCTCCGGCAAACACCGCATCGACGACCAACACCAGCCCACCGCCAAATGCCAGCACCTCGACTCCCGAGAGCACCACGGCGCTGGCGGACACCACAACGACGATCGCGCCCTCACCGGGGGCGGTGCCCGAGGACTTGCCGCTCGTGGCGTTCGAGGAAAGCGCCTGCCAGGCCCAGAGCATCGAATGGACGGAACCTGACGGACCATTCATCTGGAAGGCGTTCGCTCGCGGTATCGCCGAGGGTTCACCAGTTCAAGTGATCGCGGATCCGTCCGAGGGCGCGGCCGGACCGTTCGCCGTTGTTCTGCGCGACTACGCACCCACCCGCACCGCCGGCACCGCAGACGGCCACAGAAATCGACGGGAATCAGGTTTTCGTGAGCGTCTACGATGCACTGGACGGTTCCGGTGACATCGGCAACGGCGAGGCCGTCTGGAACCTGCCTGATGGATCGCAGGGCTACCTCCGTTCCCGCGGCCTGGACCGCGCCGACATCGAATCGATCGTCGCCAACCTCCGCCCACGGCCATCCGATCATCCGATTGCCGGCTTCGACTACGACACGAGCGAAACGCAGCCCGCACGGCTCGCCCTCGTCGCCGAGGAGACCACCGACACCCTGTCGTCATCGCGTTACTCGATCACCTGTCGCGCCACGAACGGCCTCGACGTCCGCGTCGCAGTCATCGCCGACCAAGGCGTCGCTCCCTACGCCCTCGCGATCGACCGGCATCGTCCCGCGTGGATTGTTCGAGCCGACGGGGCCGTCTACATCGGCGGAATCGAAGCCCGCAACGCCCACGGCTCCCCGGACCCGCCAGCAGACGCGCTCACCACAATTTCTCCCGAACGATGGCAGCAACTCCGACAGCAACCGGATTCGGGACCCCACACTCAAGCTGGCGGCGAAACGACGGCATCCTCGCAACCTGCTGACGCATCCGTTTCCCCACCACCGCCTCGAACATTCATCGACGAGCAAGGCCTGCGATGTGTGGAGTACGAAACGTCGACGGCGAACAGAGCGGCCAGCGGCGTCTGCTTCGACGACTCACACGACGACTTGGGTATCCGGACGGTGGAAGCCGGGGATCACTATCCGAAGGCGACGATCATCGGTGGAACCGACAACGCCGATGCGGTTCGCGTCGTCATCGCGAGCGTCAGCAACGAACAAGCTGTCAGCTTGACCGTCGTGGAGGGATGGCCGGAGCGGATCTTCGCCGTAGACCTTCCCGCCGGTGACGTCGAAATTCGACTGGAAGCCGCCGATGGACGTGTCTTGTCATCGACCTGGGCGTAGCACCGGCAGGACGTCATTTCCTGAAGAGACTTCATCCCCCAAGGACTGCACCAACGTGAAAGTGCCGTGCTCGGCTTGGTTGCACCGGTGAAAGTGCAGCGCCCGGCTTGGGCCTGTGCAGTGCACCCTGCCCGATCTGGATCGGATTATCGTGTGCGACTTCTGAGCGGTTCTTCCAGCCTCGCTTGACGTCGTGCCCGCAGTGCCGGAGGTGTCGCCGCGGTGATCACTCATTCGTGCGATATGGCCTCTACGGGTTCGTGAACGTGGTGCAGGCGAGCACGGATCCCCCGACGAGCTTCGAGCAGAGTTCGTAGCTGCCAGCCGCAATGTCGCCGAGGTCGAACGTGCCTGTCGCACCCGAAAGCTCACCCATCGGGACGGCCACCTCCGTCTCCTCGTCGGAATACGGAAAGAACTGTCCGATTGCCCCGTCGTCATTTGCCGTGACGAACATGCCGACTGGCTCTGCGACGCCGACCGGGGCAAGCGTTGCCATCATCGACCGAGTTTCGTCGATGGACGAGTAGTCGACGACGAGTAATCCGTCGATCATCTCCGATGGAACCTCCAATGCTGGCGATCCACCGGCATCGGTTGTCGAAGGCAACGCCTCCCCTTGGCCACCGTCTCCAGAACCGCATGCCGCAGTAAGGAGCAGAGCGACCATCAGGGCTGTGATTCTCCCAATACCCAACGGACGGTAGCCGCAGAGACTTCGCCTTCGCCGTCGGCTGCGCTACACCTACGGCTCCGAGGGCGGCGGCTACCCGGAGTGGACTCTGTACAGCGAAGTGCGATTGTTGATCGATCGACGCAACGTCGAGTACCAGAGACAGGAACTCAGACCGGCGCCGGGTGCGGCGCCAAGCGATGCGGCCGTGGTCGCCAGCACCACATCGTGGCTCGGCGATGTCTGACCTTGCCGACGGCCGAGCGGGTACAGTTTGCGAGATGGACGTCGATCGGATTTGGTCAGCCGCTGAACTCGAGGCGCTGACCCCCGACGAACGCGCTGCGACGATCCGAGCCGGATTCGTTACTGACGCCGACGACGTCCCGGCCGCGCTCGTCGACCGGGCCCGGCAGAAGGTTGATGCTCGCATCGCCGCCACCGAGGGTCGCCACACCCGCCAGTGACCCGGCGCACGGTTCGCGTCGACCAGCAGTTCTTCACCGAACTCGACGCTCAGCTCGGCGAGACACGCGGACCCAACGGAGAGCCGTCAGCGAGCGACTTCTTGTTGATCGAACTTCCGACGATCGCCGAAACGTTCGGCGAACGCTTCGACGAGCTGCTCCGGCTCTACCCCGAGCGAGACGACTACCGGTACCTCGTCGCCGGAGGCCGCCTCGTCTACGCAGTCGTCGTCGTCGGACAACTGATCAACGAAGACACGATCTCGCTGTTCGGCATCGAGATCGACCTGCACGGACCTCGATAGCCGCCCGATAATCACCTGCCGGAACTCGTCCTGAGGCGCCACAGATGCCGGCGAAGTGTTGGACCTCCGGCCCGATCGGGCCACCGCATAATCACTGGTTTGCGGGTGCGAGCTGGCGTGCTCTCAGAAGTCGATTTCGATTCCGATCGACGACCGGGTCGGTGTCGACAGCGTCGGCGGTTGGAGTTCGAGTCCTCGTCGCTGCGCCCACTGGGTGAGCGGTGCGGCCAGCTGGCTGATGCCCGGTCGGTCGTCGTGGTCAGCGAACGCGGCGGCGATCTCGACCAGCGCAGTGTTGTCGAGGTTGCGGCCGTTGGCCCAGTGCTTCCATTGGTCGAGGGCCCGGCAGAGGCGCCCGGCGTCTCGGGCAACGCCTTCGAGGTCGTTGAATTGGTCGAACATCCGCCGGGTCGAGTCCATGCGGCGGTGATCGTCGATGACGTTGTGGAGCTCGTTGACCCGGCGCCGTGTCGGTGCCGCGAGCTCCTCGGCCCGGTTGAGTCGATCCGTCGCGACAGCGAGGACGTCGCCGGCAGTCTCGACGTCGCGGCGAGCCGATCGGCGATGTACTCGACCGGCACGCCGCAGTTCATCTTGGGCCTTGCGCAACTCCGACTGTGCTTGGTTCACGATGCGTTCGGCGGTGGCGACCTGCTCGGCGAACGGCGCGTGTGCCTCCTGGGCCGTCGGCAGCTCCTGACGGGCCAACGCAACTCGTTCTCGGGCGGCGACGCGCTCGGTGTTGCGTTCGTCGAGCCGTTGCTGTGCGATGCGCCGACCTTCTTCGGCCTCGTCGCGAATCTGGTCGAACCAGTCAGGTATCCGGACCCGCCGCTGCGGCACGCTGGCGGGGACGGTCGCTGCCAGGTTGCGGCGTTGGGCCGTGGCGGGGATGTCGGCGCGGTCGGAGAACAGGACTGCTTCGAGCACGGCTCGTGCTTCGGCGAGGTCGTGGGTGTTGGTGACGACCAGGGCGAGGTTCTCGCGTTGACCGCGGGTCATTGCCATGTACAGGCCGCGTCTCGTCGTCGCGTTGGTTGCAAGGGTGAGGCTCCGTTCCGAGGTGTCGCCTTGTGCGCCGGGTTCAGTGGTGGCGTAGGCGAGTTGCAGTGTGCTGGCAGACGTAGTCACGCGGCAGGGTGATCGTGCCGTGTCCGTCGAGTCGGGTCACGGTCACATCGCCCTCCTCAACGGTGTCGGTGGCGGTGACGGTCCAGCGTTCACGATTCCGCATCGGCTCCCCCACCGAGGTGCGCAGACGGCGTTCGTTGCGGCACGCGTCGCCACCACGTCACCAACCATCACCCACGCATCGTCGACCTGGGCGAGCGTCGCTGCGTCGAGTTCGCCGGTGTCGAGTCGGCGTTGCTGGATGTGGTCGTTGATCACGTTGACGTGTTCGGTGCGGGTCGTGATGATCGACAACGACTCCCCCTCGCTCCGGCACTGCTGCCAGAGGTCGCCGATCGTGTCGAGATGCTCGGCGAACGTGCCCGCCCGGATCCGGCCGTGCGCTGCGTAGGTGTCGAGTGCGGACGGGTTCCCGCGTCGCAACTCCAGCGACGCAGCCGCTTCCCACCGGTTGCTGAACCGGTGGAGATGCTCCAGCTCGACGGTCCGGCCGGTGTCGCACAACTCGAGGAACATGCCGCCCCGCCCCACCGCTTGGAGCTGGTGTGGATCACCGATCAGGGCGAGTCGCCACTGACGTTGTTCGGCGTGGGTGACGAGGCGCGAGAGATCGGAGGTGTTCAACATGCCGGCCTCGTCGACGATCACCGTCATACCCGGCCCTGCATCCCAGAAGGAGTCGTTGCTGTCTGGTCGATCGAGTTCGTAGAGGAGCTTGGCAACCGTGTCCGCGACCATGCCGGTCTCGGTTTGCAGGACACGGGCCGCCTTCGCCGTGGGTGCCAACCCCATCACCGGCCGCTGCTGTCGGTGGAGGTCGGACACGGCGGCTTGCAGCATGCGGGTCTTGCCCGCCCCCGCCGGCCCCACCACCAACACCAACCGATCGTGTCCGGCAACCGCGGCCGCGGACGTGTACTGGCCGTCATCCAACGCGACATCGGTGATCGTGGTCGATGGTGTCGGGTTGTTGGCTTGGGCGTCGAGCGCCCAGGTGAGGATGTGTTCTTCTTGGGTGAGGATGTGCTCGCTCGTGGCCTGGTTCGTGACCCAGGCGCGCAAGGCCATCCGCATCGACTGGCTCGAGGACCTCGTCGCCCTCACCACCCAGGACGGCTGGCTGCAGATCGTCGCTGCCGGCGACCCGGCCGCGCCGATCGCCGCCGCGAGCCTGGTCGGCTTCGGCACGGCGGCGGATCCCCTGCTCCAGCGCCGCGGCAGCGATCGCTACTGCTTCGTCGCCGGCAGCACCGGCCTCAAGTGCCTGGACCTGGCCGATCCCGCGGCGCCCGTCCTGCGCGGCACGCTTAACAGCATGACCGGCAGCCCCCGCGGCCTGGCCGCTCGTGGCGACACGCTCTTCGTGCTGGCCGCCGGCTACGGCGTCCATGCCGTGGCCACGGGCAACGTGAACGCGCTGGCCCTGCTCGACAGTGAGCCGCTCGCCGCCTCCCAGCTCCTCGACATCGCCGTCGACGGCCCGCGCCTGGCAGTGGCCGCGCAGGCGAGCGGCGTCTTCCTGCTCGACGCCGCCGACGCCGGCAACCCCGTTCCCGTCACCCAGCTCCTCGTCGATCTGGGCGGGGGCCCCCTCGCCGTCAAGGGCGTGCGCATCGCGGGCAGCCTGCTCTTCTGCGCCGTGGACGAGACGGGGCTCGTCGTCTACGACATCGACAATCTCGCCTCGCCCCAGCTCCTGGGCACGGATGGCGGCGACTGGTACAGCTTCGAGGGCCTCGCCCTGGACGGCGATCGCGCCTACCTCAACACCTGGGACGGCTCCTTCGCCGGCGTGCAGATCTTCGACCTGGGGACGCCGGCGGCTCCGCCGTGGCTGGGATCGACCCCCGCCTTCGACTACTGCCGCAATGTCGATGTCCGCAGCGATCCGATCGAGGGCACCTTGGTCTTCACCGCCACCGGGCACCAGGGCGTCTTCGCCCACGAGCTGATCGGCGAGGATCTCGTCCAGCGCGGCCAGCTGCCCGTGCTCAACACCTGGGCGGTCGCGGCCCGCGGCAGCGCGGTCTACATCGCGGCGGCCAATCGCGGCCTCGTCATCGGCGACTTCAGCGATCTGGACGCGCCGGTGGAGCTGGGCAGCCTCAATCTCGGCCTCTGCCGCGATGTCAAGCTGAGCGGGAACGTGGCCTTCGTCGGCGTCTACGGGCTCGGCCTGGCTGCCGTCGACATCAGCGACCCGACCCAGCCGCAGTTGCTCGATCAGGTCAGCGGCGGCTATCAGACCGTGGGCCTGGCGATCAACGGTTCGGTGGTGGCCACCGCCGACCGCGCCGCCGGCGTCAATCTGTGGGACGTCGGCGATCCCACGGACATTCGCTTCCTGGGCACGGTCGGCACGGGCGGCAGCAATGCCACCGACGTGGCCTTTCGCCTGGGCGACAACCTGCTCTACGCTGCCGCCGGCTCCTTGCGGGTGATCGACATCAGCAACCTCCTGGCCCCCTTCGAGCTGGCCAGTGTCAGCGCCGCGGTGCAGGGCCTGGAGCTCGGGCCCGACGGCTTCCTCTACGTCGCCCGCAACGGCGCGGGCGTGAGCGCCTTCGATCTGAGCAATCCCGCCCTGCCCGCCCTGGTCGCGAACTACGACACCGCGGACAATGCGCTGGCCGTGGCGACGGCGCCGGGCCTGGCCTTCGTCGCCGACAATTCGGCCCTGATCGCCTTCCGCACGGGCGACGCCACGGCAGCGCCGGCGACGCCGCTGCCGGCGGCTCTCGCCCTGGCTGCCTATCCGAATCCCTTCAATCCGCGCACGGAGCTGGCCTTCAGCCTGCCCGGCGCGGGGGACCTGCGCGTGGAGGTCTTCGATCTCGGTGGCCGCCGCGTCGCCCGGATTGCCGCCGGCCCGCAAGCGGCCGGCGAGCAGCGCCTGCGCTGGGACGGCAAGGACGATGCAGGCCGCGCCCTGCCCAGCGGCGTCTACCTGGCGCGCATCGAGTTCACGGGCGCTGCGGCCAGCGCCACCGGCACGAGCAAGTTGGTTCTCATTCGCTGAGCAAAGAAACCGTTCGAGAGAAACTCCTCGGGAGAGAGGTAAGACACCATGGCAATGCTTGACAAATCCTACTGGCGAGGCGGGTTGCTGCTGCTGCTGATGCTCGGCGCCGCCTCCGTGCCGGCCCTCGAGCTCGACTACCTCGACAGCGACCTGTGGACCCGCGATCGCGACTGCGAGGCGCGCGGCGACACGCTGCTGGTGGCGCTCGAGTACGGCCTGCAGATCTGGGATCTCGGCGATTCCGCCCAGCCCCAGCTTCTCAGTGATCTGTACCTGGACGGCCGCCGCGCTCACAGCGTCGAAAGCGATGGAGATCTGGCCGCGGTCACCACGCGCGCGGGGTCCCTCATTCTCGTCGATATCAGTGATCTGGGCGCGCCGGCCGTGCTGGGCAGCGTGGACTTGACGCTCGGCGAGAGTCCGGACGTGGCGCTGGTCCGCCGCGACGGCACGCTCTTCGCCTACACCGCCGGCAAGGCCGCCCGCGGCCTGCGCCTCTACGACCTCACGAACCCCGCGCAGCCCCTGCTGCGCGGCACCATGCTCGCCTCGGGCCTGCATAGCCTGGCCGTGCTGGACGAGACCGTGTTCGTGCTGTCCCAGGGCGGCCACCTGCGCAGTGCGGACGTCAGCAATGCCGACCTGCCCGTCCTGCTGGATCAGCTCGATCTGGTCGCTTCGACCTTCTACAACATCACCGCCGAGGGCAACGTGGCCGTCGT
Source organism: uncultured bacterium (assembly GCA_963695095.1). Taxonomy (GTDB): domain Bacteria; phylum Krumholzibacteriota; class Krumholzibacteriia; order JACNKJ01; family JACNKJ01; genus VGXI01. The sequence goes on from CAVOFT010000001.1 coordinate 19,655, forward strand.
GGCCGCCGATGGCATGGGCTTCTACGTCATCGACATCACGAACCCCGCGGATCTCGTCGTGATCGCCCAGGTGTCGCCCACGGTGAACACCGTCTATCACGACCTCTGGACGAAGGAAGCCATTCTCCACGAAGGACTGCTCTACGTGGTGACGGATCAGGCCGGGCCCCTGGTCTACGACATGGCGAATCCCGCCGACCCGCAGCTGATCGGCTACGACTCCATCCTCGACAGCGGCCTGCCCGCCCCCTACGGCGAGTTCTACGACGGCGACCTCGCCCCGGATAGCAACCGCCTCTACCTCTGCCACTGGGATCTGGATACCCCCGGCGCGCTGATCTTCGACGTCGCCGGCCCGGAGCCGCTCTACGTGGGCCGCACCGAGTCCAACGACTTCGCGCGCTTCGCGGCGATCGCCGGCGACATGTTCTACGGCTGCAACGGCGAGGCCGGCCTCTTCGGGCTCCAGCTGATCGCGGGCCAGCTCGTGCGGCAGGGCAATCTCCTGCTGCCCGCCCTCTGGGGCGCGGAGACGCACGGCGACCTGGTCTACGCCGCCTCCACGGAGTACGGCCTCGTGATCACGGACTGGAGCACTCCCAGCAATCCGGGGATCCTGGGCAGTCTCGACGTCGGCCAGGCCCGCGGCGTGATCGTCCGGGACAACGTGGCCTTCGTGGCCGCCTACACCCAGGGCTTCAACACCGTGGATGTCAGCAACCCTGCCCTTCCCGTGCTCCTGGACCAGGCGAACCCGCCCGGCATCGTCGCCTCGGTGCGCCTCGCCGTGCTGGACTCCATTGCGGCGGTGGCCGACCTCCAGGGCGGCGTCAATTTCTGGGATGTGAGCGACCCCGCCGATCTCCAGTGGCTGGGCAACTACGACGTCATACAGAAGTGCGTTGACGTGAAGCTCTACGAACCCCTCGATGCCATCGGGATCCACGCCTACGTGGCCACGGATGGTGACAGCATCCACGTGCTGCACATCACGGATCCCGCCCAGCCCGAACTGGTCACCAAGTTCGGACCGAAGAAGCCTACGGGACTCGAGCTGAACGGCTCGCGGCTGCTCGTGGCTGCGGAAGGTCTGGTCGGTGCGCCGGGCGGCATCTTCGCCTACGAGCTCACGGACCGCCAGCGGCCCGACCCGCTCTTTCACTACTACACGACGGGCACCGCGCGGGGTGTGGCCAGCGAAAACGGGTACGTGCTGGTGGCCGACGACTCGGCGCTCACCCTGCTGACGATGGGCCAGACCCCGGCCGGCGAGACGCCGCTGGCGGGCGGACCCCGCCTGGACGCCTGGCCGAATCCCTTCAACCCGCGCACGGATCTGCGCTTCAGCCTCAGCGCGGACGCGGCGGGCTCCCTCGATGTCTTCGACATCAGCGGACGGCACCTGCGCACCCTGGCCGAGGGCAACTTCAGCGCCGGCCAGCACCAGTTCGTCTGGGATGGCCGGGATGGCGACGGTCGCGCCCTCGCCAGCGGGGTGTATTTCGCCCGCCTGGCCGCCTTCACGGAGGACGGGGGCTCCCTGGCCGCCACCCGCAAGCTGGTCTTGCTCCGCTAGTCCCGCAATCGCGAGCAGCGCCTCTGCAATGAATGCCCCGGCCGGACGGCCGGGGCATTCCCTTTGCGGTAGCGCGCCGACGTGGCATATTGGTTGCAGCCCCTTGTTCGCAGCGATCCACACCTCGAAGCGCCATCGGGAGCCCTCATGCGACAGCTTCTCGTCCTCGCGCTAGCCCTGTTCTCCCTCACGGGGCCTGCCCTTGCCGCGCCGACTCTGGACTTCATGGACAGCGGTCAGTGGACATTCAACGAAGACGTTGCGGTCCAGGGCACGCGCATCGCGACCACGCTGGCCTACGGCGTGCAGATCTGGGAGCTGGAGGATCCGGCCAATCCCGTGCTGCTCGGGGACTACTACATGGACGGCCTGCGCGGTCGGGCCGTGGCCTGGGAAGGCGATCTCGTCGTCGCCAGCACGAGGGCGACCAATCGCCTCTATCTGATCGACGTGAGCAACCCGAGGCAGCCGGCGCGCATCGATCGCCTCTCCGGGACCGGCGACAACGCCGACATCGCGCTCGTGCGCGACGGCGCCACGCGCTGGTGCTACCTCGCGGGCAACGCCCAGAACGACTTCCAGATCCACGACCTCACGAATCCGGCCGCCGCGGTTCTGCATGGCGGCCTCAACCTCGCGGGGCCACCCAACGCGCTCGCGGTGCTGGGCGATATCGTCCTCATCTCGGCGCGCTCGGTGGGCCTCTACGCGGTGAACGTGAGCAACCCCGACGCGCCCCTGCTCGTGGACACCGAGGTCGTGACCGGCTTTCATGTCGGCGTGGCGGCGGACGGCAGCCGCGCCGCCATTGCCTCGGGCGCCGCGGGCTTCACGCTCTTCGACGTGAGCAATCCGGCCAACCCGGTGCGGCACGCCACCGTGATTCCCGCCGCCGGCACCTGGAGCAATCTCAGCGTGAGCGAGGTGGTCGTTCACGGCACGATGCTCTGGGCGATCTGCCAGGACGTCGGCGCGATCGCCTACGACATCAGCGATCTGGATGCGCCCGTGCTCACGGGCTACGATCCCCGGCTGGATATCACGCCGCCGGCGCCGCCCTACTACGTGTTCAACGAGGGCGTCTGGGCCGATGATCGCCTCTACCTGACCGAGTGGAACGGCTTCACGCCGGGCACGGTCGTCCTGGACGCCACCTCGAGCACGATGGCCTACCTCGGCCGCTCGCTCGGCTTCGACTACGTGCGCGACGTGGACGAGGACGCGGGCTTCATCTACGGCTGCACGGGCCAGATGGGCATCTTCGCGCACGAGCACCAGTCGCCCAACCAGCTCGTGCCGCGCGGTCAGCTGCATGTCGTCGAGAGCTGGGGCGTGCAGGCGCACGGCACGACGGTGTACGTGGCCTCGACCACGGACGGCATCGTCGTGGGCGACTTCAGCGACCCGGACAACCCCGTGCGCCACGGCGAGCTGGACGTGGGCCAGGCCCGCCAGCTCACGGTCGAGGACGGCGTGGCCTATGTGGCCGCCTTCACCCAGGGCTTCCACACCGTGGACGTCAGCGACTGGGATCATCTCGTCGAGCTGGACGCCGTGACGCGCACTGGCATGCAATCGGTGAACATCGACAAGGTGGGCGACCTCGTCGTCACGTCCGATCGCGTCGACGGCATGAACCTGTGGAACGTGGCCGACCCCGCGAACATCCAGCACATCGCCAACTGGCCGACGCCGAATCAGGCCCTGGACGTGGTGCTCAGCCCCGATGGCGCCTACGCCTATCTCGTCGTCAACAGCGTCGGCGTGCAGGTGCTGGACGTGAATCCGCCCACGAACCCGGCGCTGCTCACCACCTTCGGCGAGGGCCTGGGCGCGACGGGGGTGGTCCTCGAGGACGGCTACCTGCACGTGAGCTTCGGCACCAATGGCGTGAAGAGCTACGACCAGGCGGCGAGCCCCGCGGCCCCGCTGCTGATGGCCAGCCTCGACACGGCGCACAGCTCCTGGAGCCTCTGCGCGCGCACGCTGGCGGGCGAGCGCTACGTCTACGTGGCCGACTACTCGGCGATCGTCGTCCTGCGCTTCGACACGGACACGCCGGTGGCGGTGAGCAGCTTCGCGCTGGCCTGGACCGGCGCGGGCGTGCAGGTGGACTGGCGGCTCGACGAGTCCACGGCAGCCGAGAACCTGCGCCTCGTCGCCGCGCCGGCGGCAGGCGGGGCCGAGGCGGAGGTCGACTTCGCGGCGCTGGGCGCCGGCGGTCAGGCCTGGCAGGGCTTCGATTCGCGCGCGGCGCTGAGCCGCGGGCGGCGAGTGGCGTTACACGCTCTATGGCCGCGATCCTGGCGCCGGCTGGGAGCTGCTGCGCAGCGCGACCATCCGGCTCGAGGGCGCGCCCCTGGCGACGGTCGCCCTGCGCGCCTACCCGAACCCCTTCAATCCGAGCACGCGCCTGGACTTCGAGCTGCCGGCGGCGAGCCCCGCGCGCCTGGCGGTCTACGACGTGGCCGGCCGCCGCCTCGCCCTGCTCCACGACGGGCCGCTCCCCGCCGGCCCGGCCAGCTTCGCCTGGGACGGCCACGACACCGAGGGGCGTGCGCTGGCCAGCGGCATCTACCTGGCGCGGCTCGAGCTGGCGGGTCTGACCCGCCAGGTCAAGCTGGTGATGTTGCGGTAGCGCGCGGCGCCGGCAGCGCGCCCGTCACCCGCCCCGGCGGGGCGGATCCGCCCCCGGGGGCGGGTTGACGACCCTAAGTCCGAAAAATCGGTCTTTCCGGCCTTTTCCACAGGCGCGGCGCCGACGCGTCCGGGCTGCCGGTCCCGCGGGCCCGCGCTGGGGGCGGGAAAGCGGGGATTTACACCGGCTTTCCCCGGGTCTTCCGCAGGCTCTCCACAGGGTTATCCACAGGCTGATCAGGTCCGAATGCAAGAGCGCCCGCGCGGGCAGCGCGGGCGCTTGCCAAACCGATTCGAGCCGCCCCTAGCGCAGCTTGAACTGATCGGCGCGGCACTCCTTGATCATCGCCGCCAGCAGGTCGATCGAGGCCTGCACGTCCTTGGGGTGGATCATCTCGATCACCGAGTGCACGTAGCGCGTGGGCACGCTGATGCAGCCCGCCGCGGCGCCCTTCTTGCCCGCGCGCTGGATGCCCGCCGTGTCCGTGCCGCCGCTGGGCAGCACTTCCATCTGCCAGGGGATCTTCTTCGTCTCGCAGAGCGTGCGCATCCAGTCGACCAGCTTCCAGTTCGGCACCACCGAGCCGTCGTAGGCCTTGATCGCCGTGCCCTTGCCCATCTCGCTGATCGCCTGGCTCTTGTCGGTGAAGGGCACGTCGCAGGCCAGCGTGACGTCGAGGGCCACGCCCACATCCGGGTCGATGGCGTGCGCCGCCACCATCGCCCCGCGAATGCCGATCTCCTCCTGCACCGTGCCGACGGCGTAGAGGTCCATCTTGCCGCGCTTGGCCTTCTTGAAGGCCTCGATCATGACGAACACGCCGATGCGGTCGTCGAAGCTCTTGCCGTTGTAGACCTCCCCCATCCGGATCACCGTGCGCTCGCGCGTGACCACGTCGCCCACGCGCACGAGCTTCTTCACCTTCTCCGCGGGCAGGCCGAGATCGATGAAGAAGTCCTCCAGGCGCGGCGGCTTGCGCCGGTCGTCCTCGCTCATGATGTGGATGGGCTTGCTGCCCATCACGCCGATCAGGTCCTTGCGCCCGTGGACGATCACCCGCTGCGCGGTGAGCGTCTTGGGATCGAAGCCGCCCAGGGGCACGAAGGTGAGGAAGCCCCGATCGTCGATGTACTTCACCATGAAGCTGATCTCGTCCATGTGGCCGGCGATCATGAAGCGGCCGCTGGTCGTGCCCTTCTTCATCGCGATCACGTTGCCCAGGGCGTCCACCTCGATCTTGTCGGCGAGCGGCTTCAGCTCGCGGATGACGATCTCGCGGATCTTCTCCTCGTGACCGGGGGCGCCGGGGGTCTCGCAAAGCTCCTTGAGCAGGGCGAAGTTGATGGGCATCGCTTACCTCGCGGGAATCAGGGGGTGGAATAGCCAAAGCGGCGCGGCGAGTGTACGGCAGCGGGGCGAGGCGAGACAAGCGGGGATCGGCAGCGGCGCCGGCGCGAGGCTAGCCCCCGTGGGCTTCGAGCTCCACCGACCAGCGCGCCCAGCGCTCCTCGCGCCGCTCGAGGGCAGCCACCAGTTCCTGGTGCCGGGCCGTCAGGCGCATGATCTCCTCGCGGTCCAGCGCGTGGCTGCCGGCCAGTGCCGTCTCCACTTCGGACTTCTCGGCGGTCGCCTGCGCGATGCTCGCTTCGAGGGCGCTCAACTCGCGCCGGCGCTGGGCCAGGCGGTTCTTGCTCCAGGGGGCGGGACCCTTGACCGCGGCCGCCTCCGGAGGCGAACTCGCCCCGCGGCCGCCGTTGCCCGCGGGCTGCGCGCGGACGGGCCCAGCGGCGACCGGCGGCGAGGCCGCCTCGCGCCCGCGAGCCAGGAACTCCTTCCAGGGGCCGGGGAAGTCCGTCGCCGCGCCATCCTTCACCTCGATCACGCGCTCGACGAGGCCCTCCAGAAAGGTCCGGTCGTGGCTGATGACGAGCAGGGTGCCCGAGTAGGCGCGCAGGGCCACCTCGAGGGACTCCGTGGCCGGAATGTCCAGGTGGTTGGTGGGCTCGTCGAGGATGAGGAAGTTGTGCCGCTGGTAGACCAGCTTCAGCAGGCTCAGGCGATTGCGCTCGCCGCCGCTGAGCATGGCGACGGTCTTGTCGAGGTCGTCCGCGAAGAAGCCGAAGCGGGCCAGCTGGCTGCGGCATTCGCCCTCGCTCATCGTCGGGTCCAGCGTGCGGAACTCGGCCTCCACCGTGTGCGCGTCGCTGACCAGGTCCAGGTGCTGATCGAAGAAGCCGAGGTCGATGTCCTTGCCCAGGCGCACGGCGCCCGCATCCGGCGGCAGCTTGCCCATCAGGATGCGCACCAGGGTGGTCTTGCCGGCGCCGTTGGCGCCGACCAGGCCGATCTTCTCGCCGCGGCTGATCTGCAGGTCCAGCCCCGCGAAGAGGCGCTTCTCGCCGAAGGCCTTGGCCAGGCCCTCGGCCACCAGCACCGTGTTGCCGCCGCGCCGCGCCGGGCTGAGCCGCAGGCGCAGGGTGCGCTCCTCGCTGGGGCGCTCCAGGCGGTCCATCTTCTCCAGGCGCTTGCGCCGGCTCTGCGCCTGCTTGGTCTTCTGGCCGACGATGTTGCGGCGGATGTACTCCTCGCTCCTGGCGATCTCCTCCTGCTGGCGCTCGTAGGCGAGGAGGGCCAGGCGGTCGCGCTCGGCCCGCTCCTGCTCGAAGAAGGCGTAGCCGCCGCTGTAGCGCGTGAGCTGGGCGTCCCTGAGATGAAAGGTGATCGTGCACAGGCGATTCAGGAAACTGCGGTCGTGGCTCACCACCAGCAGGGCGCTGTGCTGATTCGCCAGATGCTCCTCGAGCCACTCGATGGCGGCGAGATCGAGATGATTGGTCGGCTCGTCGAGCAGCAGCAGGTCCGCGCCCTGCAGCAGCACGGAGGCCAGGGCCGCCACGCGCTGCTCGCCGCCCGAGAGCCTGGCCACCGGCCGCTCGAAGTCGGCAGTGGGAAAACCCAGGCCCGGAGAGCGTGGCCGCCACGCGCTGGTCGAGATCGTAGCCGCCCAGGGTCTCGAAGTCGTGCTGGAGGGCGGCGTAGCGCAGGGCCGCCGCGTCGTGCTCCGGGCCCGCCGGCAGGGCCTCCAGCTTGGCCAAGGCCTCGTGGCAGCGCTCATCGAGGGCCACGAGTTCGCGGCACTCCCCCCGCACGGCGGCGAAGAGGGACAGCCCGCCCGCCAGCGCGCGATCCTGGGCGAGATGGGCGATGCGCAGGCGCCGCCCCTTCTCCACGCTCCCGCGGTCGGGCCGCAGCGCCCCGCTGATGATGCTGAACAGCGTGGACTTGCCGGTGCCGTTGCGGCCCACGATGGCGGCGCGCTGGCCGGGCTCCAGGGCCAGGTCCGCGCCGCGCAGGATGGGCAGACGGCCGTAGTCGAAGTCGATTCCGCTGAGGCTGATCAAGGGCATGGGGGGCAATGTAACAAGGCCCGGCGCCCCTGTCATGGCCCCGGCGGGCCCGGCGCCGGCCCGCAGGCGGGCTCCGGCCGGCGCTTGTCGGCCTTGTCGGGCCCGTGTATCCTGGCTCCATGCTGCTGCCGCTCAGCGACATCAACCCCACGCAGCGCCGGCCCTGGGTGACCTACGGCCTCGTGGCGGCCAACCTCGTCGCCTACGTCCTGCAGATGGGCTACGGCCTGGAGGCCTCCGCCTGGAACTGGGGGCTGATTCCCCTGCGCCTGCTCGGCGGCGACGCGCCCATTCCCGTGCCCGGCCACGGGCCGCTGCTCATCGGCAGCCCGCCGGCGCTCACGATCCTCACCTCGATGTTCATGCACGGCGGCTTGCTGCACCTGGGCGGCAACATGCTCTACCTGTGGATCTTCGGCAACAACGTCGAGGACCGCCTCGGCCACCTGCGCTTTCTCGTCTTCTATCTCGCCGGCGGCGTGCTGGCCACCTTGAGCCATGTCGCCGTCAGCCAGGGCTCGGCCCTGCCCCTGGTCGGCGCCAGCGGCGCCGTGGCGGCAGTGCTCGGCGCCTACTGGCGCCTCTTCCCCCGCGCGCGCGTGCGCTGCCTGCTCTTCCTGTTCATCCTCGTGCAGTTCGTGGAGCTGCCGGCCGCCCTCGTGCTCGGCCTGTGGATCCTCCTCCAGGTGATCAACGGCGTGCTGGGCCTGGGCGTGGGCGGGGGCGGCGTGGCCTGGTTCGCCCACATCGGCGGGTTCCTGGCGGGACTGCTGCTGCTCTTCGCGCTCGGCGCACGCCGGCGCCGGCCACAACTCGTCGTTCAGCGCTGGGACGACTGAGCCCGCCGCGATCCCCCTTGGCCTCAGGCGCGGCGAGTGGCACAATGCGCCCCGCCATCCCATCCAGTCCTTGCAAGGAGCCACTCCGTGTCCGACGCCCTGCGCTTCGAGATCTTCTCCGCCAGCGATTCCCCCGGCGGCGCCGCCCTGCCCTGGACGGACGACCTGCCCCGCCTCGCCACCCGCGCCCTCGCCGCGCGCCGCACCCTGCTCGCGCGCGAGTGCCCCGGCGCCGACTTCCTCGGCTGGCTGGACCTGCCCGTCCAGGCCGAGGACTGGCGCGGCGAGCTGGAGTCGCTCGCTCGTCGCCTGCGCGGCGAGATCAAGCACCTCGTCGTCTGCGGCATCGGCGGCAGCTATCTCGGCGCGCGGGCGCTGCTGGAAGCCTTCGGCGAGCCGGGCCCGACGGGGGGGATCATCCTGCGCGGCGCCCGCGGGCGCGCCCTCGGCCCCGAAGTGCACTTCGCCGGTGAGCAACTGGGCGGCCAGGCCATCGCCGGACTCCTGCGCCGGCTGCGGCGCAAGCCCTTCGCGGTCAACGTCATCAGCAAGAGCGGCACCACGCTCGAGACGGCCCTCGCCTTTCGCCTCCTGCGCGAGCTGCTCGGCCAGCAGCATGGCGAGGCCGCCGACCGCTACATCATCGCCACCACGGATCCCGCCGGCGGCGCCCTGCGCGCGCTGGCGACCGCGCGCGGCTGGCAGAGCTTCCCGATTCCGCCCGACGTCGGTGGGCGCTTCAGCGTGCTCAGTCCCGTGGGGCTCTTGCCGCTGGCCGTGGCGGGCCTGGACATCAAGGCCCTGCTCGCCGGCGCCCGGCGCGGCCGCGCGCGCTTCCTGGCCGGCGACATCGCGGCCGGCGATCCGGGCGCCGTGGACGTGCTGCTCGCCAACCCCGCACTGCACTACGCCGTGCTGAGACGGCACCTCTACGCGGGCGGCAAGAGCGTGGAACTGCTCGCCGTCTTCGAGCCCGCGCTCGCGCGGGTCGGCGACTGGTGGGCGCAGCTCTTCGGCGAAAGCGAGGGCAAGGGCGGCAAGGGCCTCTTCCCGGCGCGCGCGGCCTACAGCACGGATCTGCACAGCCTCGGCCAGTACGTGCAGGAAGGTCCGCGCCATCTGGTGGAGACCTTCATCGCCGTGGAGACGCCGCCCGCGGGGCCCCTGGTGCCGCGCCTCGGCGGCGCCGATGGCCAGGAAGACGACGGCGACGGCCTGGCCGCCCTCGCCGGCCGGCCCCTGGCGGACATCAACGCCGCCGCCGAGCTGGGCACGATGATCGCCCACGACGCGGGCGGCGTGCCCGTGCTGCGCATCATCCTGCCCCGCCTGGATGCCGACAGCCTGGGCGAGCTGGTCTACTTCTTCGAGGCCGCCTGCGCGGTGAGCGCGCTCCTGCTGGGCGTGAACCCCTTCGATCAGCCGGGCGTGGAGGCCTACAAACGCGAGATGCGGACCCTTTTGGCGCGCTAGCGGCCGCGCCGAAGGAAGCGGATCTTGCACGGTGCCGGTGGGGGCGTGCTAGGGTAGCCCTGCGGGCGCTTCGGCCCCGTCGTTTCGCCCCCTTGTCCGGAGGGTCTCCATGCTGACTCCGCGGATCGCGCGCAGGCTCTGCGTTCTCATGCTTGCCCTGGCTTTCTCGATCCCGGGCCGGGCGGCGGCCGCCCTCGAGGTCTGGGCGACGGGTGACTCGGAGAAGCTCTTCCAGGACGCCGCCTACGAGGCGAGCAACTTCTTCTGGGAGGGCAGCTCGCAGACGGTTCAGCTCCACGCGGCCCGCAACGAGGTCGTCGCCTTCCAGATCGCCCTGCGCTCGAGCGAAGCGCTCGCCGCCGTCGACCTGGCGCTCACGGGCGACTTCACGGGCGCCGGCGGCAGCATCCCGGCCGCGAATCTGGACTTCTACCTGGAGTACTACGCCGACATCGAGATCGCGGGGAACGACTACCCCGGCGACTACGGCTTCGACGAGATCTGGCCCGACGCCCTGATCCCCTTCCGCGATCCCTACGAGAGCAACGCGGGCGACCTGGCCGCTCCCTTCGCGATCGAGGCGGGAATCACGGAAGTCGTCTGGGTCGACTGCTTCGTGCCCCCGGGCACCCTGGCGGGCGAGTATGCGGCCACCCTCCGGGTCAGCGTGGGCGGCAGCGTCGTCGAGTCGATCGCGCTCCAGCTCAAGGTCTGGGACTTCGCGCTGCCGGCGCAGAACCACCTGTGGCACTACGGCCTGCTCACCTCGCGCTGGGGCGACGGCGAGGGCGTGGCCCTGCGCGATCTGCCCGATAGCTGGCCCATCCTCAAGAACTACCTCATCGACGGTCGCAAGCACCGCCTCTGCTGGGACGACACCTACTGGCCCTGCCCCAGCTTCGACGCGCAAGGGCCACCTGACGGCGATGGACTGGACGGAGTTCGACCTCTACGAGGGCCAGCGCCTCAGCGCCAGCCTCTTCACCGAGGGCCCCATGGCCGGCGCTCCCTACGAGGTGGCGCGGATGACCTGGCCGGCAGGCGGCAGCTATCCGCCGGGCTGCCCGAACATCTTCTTCCCGCCGGACCCGGACCCGGTGGGCAATCCGGTCTACGAGAACACGATTCGCGAGTACATCGAGGAGTACGTGCGGCACTTCGCCGGCAAGGGCTGGCAGATGCCGCTCTTGCTCTACGGCTACGACGAGGTCGGCAGCGCCGAGTACCACCAGTGGTGGGCGACGCTCGTGGAGCAGGCGAACCAGAACCTCATCGACGAGGGTGTCATCGCGGAGCCGCGCGTGCTGTACATGTACGTGCGCGCCTCGACCCAGTCGGCCATGATCGGCTATGCGGACCTGTGGGCCGTGCGCGCCAGCGGCTACAACGTGGAGTTCGGCCGGGCCCGGCAGGCCGAGGGCAACAAGATGATCTTCTACCACTGGTCCGAGCCGCGCGTGGGCCACCACACGATCAACACCTACGGCTTCTCGATGCGCACGAAGCCGCTGATCGCCTGGAAGTACCGCATCGACGGCATCTACGCCGAGTGGTCCGCCACGAACTGGCAGTACGTGAGCCAGGTCTACAACGGCAGGGCCAGCGACTACTACGACACGCGCTGGGGCAACGGCGTGCTTTACTACCCCGGCCATCGGATTTCCCAGGCCGGCTATCCCGTGGAGATCAGCGGCCCGGTGCCCTCTATCCGGCTCAAGGCCCTGCGCCGGGGCATGCAGGACTACGAGTACGCCTGGCTGCTGGACAGCCTGGGCGGTGATCCCGATGCGCTGATCGACGCGGTGATCGTGAATGCGCTCAATCACGCGCCCTGCAGCGACTGCCTGGGCGACTGGAGCCATGAGCCCAACGACTGGTACCAGCTGCGCTGGGACCTGGCGGCGGCCATCGATTCCACCTCGCCCGTGCAGCTGCCGCGCATCACCGTGTCCCCCGAATCCCTGGCCTACAGCCTGCCCCAGAACGAGACGCGGCTGGATTCCCTGCGCATCCGGAACACGGGCGGTGCCAACCTGTCCTGGTCGGCCTCGGCGGCGCTGAATGGCGGCGGGCCACTGCCCTGGCTGCGCTTCCGCGATCCCGCGCTCGGCTTGCTCGCTCCCGGCGAGTGGAGCTATCTCGTCTTCACCGTGGATCCGCAGGGCCTGCCGCTGGGCGCACAACAGGCGCGGATCGCCGTCGACAGCAACGACCCCATCGAACCGCGCGTGGAGATTCCCCTCAGCTTGAGCGTGATCGATCCCGCGGAGGGTGGCGGGGCGCCGGCGCTGGGGCAGAACCACCCGAACCCCTTCTCGCCGGGCACCACCATCAACTTCAGCCTGAAGCGGGCCGAGCGGATCGAGCTGGAGATCTTCGACGGCCAGGGTCGCCTGGTGCGCCGCCTGCTGGCCGGCGAATCCATGCTCGCCGGCCCGCACGAGATCGCCTGGGACGGGCGGGACTCGACCGGAACGGCGCTGGCCAGCGGCATCTACCTCTGCACGCTGCGCACGGCCGAGGAGACCCTCACCCGCAAGATGCTGATGCTCCGCTGAGCCGCCGCGCGCGGCGCCCTAGGACCGGTCGCCGCTGATCAGGCCCTTGAGCAGGTTGCCGCCGAGACCCGCTACGCCTCGCGACTCGCCGCGGCCGCCGCCGGGCGCCAGGCTGCTGGCCTTGATGATGCGGTCGGCCAGGCGGCTGAAGGGCAGGGTCTGCAGGTAGACCTTGCCCGGGCCCTTGAGCAGGGCGAAGAAGAGGCCCTCGCCGCCGAAGAGCACGTTCTTGAAGCCCCCGATGAACTGGATGTCGTAGTCCACGCTCTCCTGGAAGGCGACCAGGCAGCCCGTGTCCACGCGCAGGGTCTCGCCCACGCTGAGCTGGCGCTCGAGCACGGTGCCCCCCGCGTGCACGAAGGCGAGGCCGTCGCCCTGCAAGTCGCTGCAGGATGAAGCCCTCGCCGCCGAAGAGCCCCGCGCCCAGGCGCTTGCTGAAGGCGATGGAGATGTCGATGCCGTAGGCGCTGCACAGGTAGCCGTCGCGCTGGCAGAGCCAGGTGCCGGTCTGGCCCAGGTCGAGGGCGATGATCTTGCCCGGGATAGGGCGCCGCAAAGGCGGCGTCGCGCCGCTGGCGACCCTTGTTCTCGAAGGTGGTGATGAAGAAGCTCTCGCCCACGATGGCGCGCTTGAGGCCCTTGAGCATGCCGCCCTCGGTGGAGGTGTCCATGCTGAGGTCGTCTTCGAGGTAGAGCATCGCCCCCGCCTCGGCATGCACGGCCTCGCCGGGGTCGAGGGTCACGATGAGGGCCTGCATGTCGTCGCCCTTGATGGTGTAGTCGATGACGTGAGCCATGGTCTCTCCTTGATGCGGCGCGCGGACTAGCGGAAGGCCTGCTCGCCGGTGATGGTCTGGCCGAGGATGAGGGTGTGCACTTCGTGGGTGCCCTCGTAGGTGATCACGCTCTCCAGGTTGCACAGGTGCCGGCCCGCCTGGTATTCGAGGCTGATGCCGCTGGCGCCCAGGATCTGCCGGCACTGGCGGGCCACGGCCAGGGCCAGCGCGCAGTTGTCGCGCTTGGCAAGACTGATCATGGCCGGCGAGATCTGGCCCGCGTCCTTGAGCTGGGCCAGGCGCTCCACGAGCAGGCGGCCCTTGATGACGCCGGCCAGCATGTCGGCGAGCTGGGCCTGGATGAGCTGCCGCGTCGCGATCGGCCGGCCGAAGGTGACGCGCGCCGCCGCGAAGGCGGCGGCCTCCTCGAGGCAGGCCATCGCCGCCCCCAGCGTGCCCCAGGCGATGCCGTAGCGCGCCTGGTTGAGGCAGGAGAGCGGCGCGCCCAGGCCCTCGGCATCCGGCAGGCGCGCGCTGTCCGGCACGCGCACCTCGTCCAGGTTCAGCTCCGAGGTGTCACTGGCGCGCAGGCTCATCTTGCCGCGCATCTGGGATGCCGAGAAGCCGGGCGTCCCCTTCTCCACCAGAAAGCCGCGCACGCCATCCTCGGCCTGCGCCCAGACCACGGCCACATCGGCCAGGCTGCCGTTGGTGATCCACATCTTGTTGCCATGCAGCACCCAGCCGTCACCCTCGCGGCGAGCACGCGTGCGCATGGCGCCGGGATCCGAGCCGCCGTCGGGCTCGGTGAGGCCGAAGCAGCCGATGGCGCTGCCCGCGGCCAGCGCGGGCAGCCAGCGCGCCTTCTGCGCCTCGGAGCCATAGCGGTGGATGGGGTACATCACCAGGCCGCTCTGCACGGAGGCGAAGCTGCGCAGGCCGCTGTCGCCGGCCTCGAGCTCGAGCATCATCAGGCCGTAGGCGCGGTTGCCCAGGCCAGGCAGCCCGAAGCCCGTGAGCGTGGCGCCGAAGAGGCCCAGCGCGCCCATGGCGGGAATGAGATCGCGCGGGAACTCGCCCTTCTCCCAGAGCTCGGCCAGGCGCGGCCGCGCTTCCTTCTGCACGAAGCTGCGTACGGTCTGGCGGATGAGGCGCTCCTCGTCGCTGAGCGTCGCATCGAGCTGGTAGAGATCGAGCCAGGCGCTGTCGGCGGACATGGGGCCTCCCGGGTGGCGGATCGCTCCATATTAAGCAGACGGCGGGGGCCACCGCCAGGGGCCCGCGGCTGTAGGCGCTCGCCGGCGCGCTGCCGTCAGGCGAACAGCTCGCCCTGGTCGCGCGGGGTCCTGGGTGGGGATGCCGGCGGCAGCGGCGGCGGGGCCGGCTCGCCGAGGGCGGCGAGCAGCTCGCGGGCGGAAGCGGGCCCGTGACCCGCATAGTGGTTGTTGAAGTAGCCGTAGATCTCCTGCAGGCGCCCGCGCAGCGTCTCGATCCACTCCGCCCAGCGGCGGATCTCCTCGCCGCGCTCCACGCGCACGCGGTCGAAGACGTTCAGGCTGCGATCGCCGATCCAGCGCAGGTAGGCGAAGTCCGTCGTGATCGGCCGCTCGGGCGGGTTCAAGGGGCCCACGCCCGCTGCCCAGGCCACGCCCCGCTCGGCCAGCAGCGCCAGGGTCTCCTCGCCGTACCAGCCGGGGTGCCGGAACTCAACGGCATAGCGGGCGCTCTCCGGCAGGGCCTCCAGGAAGCGCGCCAGGACCGGCAGGCGCTCGGGTTCGAAGCGGGGCGGAAATTGCAGGAGCAGGGGACCGCGCTTGTCGCCCAGCAGGCCCATGCGCTCGATGAAGGCCTGGGCCAGCTCATCGCGCTCCAGGCCGCCGGCCTGGTGGGTGATCTCGCGCGGGAACTTCGCGCTGAAGACGAAGCCGGGCGGGCTGCGCAGGGCCCAGTTCTCGACGACCCTGGCCCGGGGCAGGGCGTAGAAGGTGGCGTCGATCTCCACGGTGCGGAAGACGCGGCCATAGTGGGCGAGGTAGTCGGCGGCCGGCGTGCCGGGCGGGTAGAAGACCCCCTGCCAGTCCTTGTAGCTCCAGCCGCTGGTGCCCACGAAGAGCCGGGCGGCGGGGGCAGCCGGCGGCCGCAGCGCGCGCAGGGCCTCCTCTTCGTCCTGGAAGGGCTCGTCTCGCCAATCGCCGCGCTCACTGGACATGGGAGGAGCATAGCGGGCGGCCGCGCCGCGGGACAAGGGCTCCCCTTTGCCTTGCGCCAGGGGGCCCCCACCTCTAAGATCTGCGAATCGCCCGAGCCGGAGGTCCTCCATGCGGCTGCCCGCCATCGCAGCCCTGCTTGTCCTGTGCGCCGGCGCAGCCAGGGCAGATGTCATCGTGGAGACCGGCAGCGGCCAGGAATTCCGCACACGGATCACGCAGCGCGGCCCGGGCGGCGGCCAGACGGTGGAACTGCGCGCGACGGGCACGGCCCTGCACAAGAAACGCTGGCGCAAGCTCTACGCCGCCTGCTTCTACATCCGAGCGGATGTCCGGCCGGGCGAGGACCCCTTCGCCAGCTTCATCAGCGGCGATTACGACAAGCTGCTCGTCCTGCGCATCCTGCGCGCCATGGAGGCGGAGCGCCTGGCCCGTGCTTGCGGCGATCGCATGCGCGAGCTCCTGCCGAAAGCGCAGGAGCCGGCCTTGGCCGCCTTCTTGGCTCTCTTCGCGGGCTCCCTGGTCGCCGGCCAGGAACTGAGCTTCAGCGCGGCCCCGGCGCAGGGGCTCGAGGTCTATCGCGATGGCCGCCTCCTGGGCGGCGTGGCGGAAGAGACACTGATTGCGGCTTTCTGGGCCGCATGGTTCGGCGAGCATCCCATCGACGAGGATCTGAAGCAGGGGCTCGCCGGCTTCTAGGCGGCGGCCGGTCGCGGCGGGCCCCGGTCGCGCCGGGGTCGAACAACGGACACAGGATGTCGAACGCGCAGCGGGTCACCCGGAACATTCTCGCCGTGCTCGGCAGCGAGCTGCTGGCGCGCCTCGTCGGCCTGGTGCTCACCCTCTACGTGGCCCGCGGCCTGGGCGTGGATCGCCTGGGCCAGCTCGCCTTCCTGATCAGCTTCATGACCCTGGCCTCGGTGCTCGCCGACCTCGGCATCAGCCGCATGGTGACGCGCAACCTGGCCCGGGATCGCCAAGCCGCCGCCCTCCTCGCGCCGGCGGCCTTCCGCGCCAAGCTGGTTCTGGTCCTGGTCATGGCGACGATCCTGGCCCTGGCCTCGCCCTTCCTGGGCAAGGGCCCCGAACTGGCGCGCTTCTTCCTGGTCTTCCTGGGCTGGCTGGTCCTGGACGGCCTCAATGCCACCCTGCGCGCGCTCTTCGCCGCCCGCGAGGAACTGGCCACGGTGGCCCTGCTGCGCGCCGTCGAAAAGTTGCTCCTCATCGCCCTCTTCGGGCTGCTCTTCGCCTTCCCCCTGGGCGAGCGGCGCTTCCTCGGCCTCTTGATCCTCTTTCCCGCCGCCTCCGGAGGGTCCCTCTTGCTGGCGCTCGCCCTCATCCGTCGGCGCGGCATTCGCCTATTCGCCGGCGGCGGTCCGGGCTGGCGCCGCATCCTCGCCCTGAGCTGGCCCTTCGCCGGCAGCGTGATCATGGCCAACATCACCCTGCACTCGGACCGCGTGCTGCTCAGCTACATCAAGGACGACACGGCCACCGGCCTCTACGATGCCGCCAACCGCATCTTCTTCACCCTCTTCGCCCTGCAGGCCATGATGGCCGACGTCTTCTTCCCCACGCTGACGCGCCTCTTCACGGAGGACCGCGCCCGCTATGCGCGCTTCGCCGAGCGCGCAGCGCGCCTGCTCTTCGGCCTCGCCCTGCCCCTGGCCGCGGGCACCTTGCTGCTGGCCGGACCTGGCCTGCGCCTGGTCTTCGGCGAGGACTTCGCCGGCGCGACCACGAGCCTGCAGTTGCTGGCGCCCGCCCTCGTTCTGCGCGCCGGGCACGCGCTCTGGGGCAGCCTCCTCCTTGCGGGGGACCGCGAGCGGCACTTCCTTGCCGCCCTGGGGGCCGGGGCCGGCCTCAACGTGCTGCTCAACCTGACCCTGATTCCGCGCTGGAGCCTGGACGGAGCCGCCCTCGCCACCTTGCTCAGCGAGGTCCTCGTGCTGGCCCTGATGGCCCACTGGGCGCGGCCGCTGGCGCGCTTGCCCTGGCGCCTGCCCTTCCTCCGCGCGCTGGGCGCCGCCGCGGGCATGGCCCTCCTGCTCGCGCTGCTGCCCGTGCGCAACCTGGCCCTGGGGCTGCCCCTCGGTCTGGCCGCCTACGGCCTGTTCTTCACCCTGCTGCGCGGCTGGCGCCGCGAGGATCTCGAGCTACTGAGGCGGACGGAAGCGAGGGCGAGCTGATGCGCATCTGCATCCACGGGTCTTACGGAACGGGCAACCGGGGGGACAGTGTCATTCTCTCCCAGCTCCTGCTGCTCCTGGCCGAGGAGCTGCCGGGCGCCGAGGTCACCCTGCTCTGCCGGGACGAGCAGCGCGTCGCGCTCTATCTCCAGAGCGCGCATCCGCAGCTCGACCTGCGCGTGACACCCCTGCATGCCTCCTTTCGCCGCCGCCCCCTGGGCGTGCTGAAGGCCTGCCTGCGCTGCGATCTCTTCATCCTGGGCGGCGGCGGCCTGCTGTGGGGCGGCGCGCCCGGTAACCTCGCCTACTGGCTGACGCGCGCGCGGCTCGCCCGCCTGGCCGGCGCCCGGCTGGTCTTCTACCTGCCGGGCATCTACGCCGTCCGCGGCCGGGCGGCTCATCGCTTGCTGGGCCGCATGGCCCGCGCCGCCGATTTTCTCTCCGCCCGCGATCTGGAAGGCGTCGAGCAACTGTGCAGCTGTGGCGTGCCGAGCGCGCAGATCCACCTGGGCGCCGATCCGGCCTTCCTCCTGCCGCCGCCGGCCCCGGCGGCGATCGCCGATTTGCTGGACGCCTTGGAGCTGCGCGGGCGGCGCCTGGTCGGTCTCTCGGCACGGGACTGGCGGCAGCGTCTCTCGGCGGGGATCTTCGCCAACTTCGTACGCAGCCTGCTGGAAGATGAGAGCATCACCCTGCTCTTCTTCGTGATGAAGACCGGCGGCCGCCTGGGTGAGACCGACACCGATGACATCACCGTGGTTCGCCGCCTGCTCGGCACCCTGCCCGCGGCCATGCAGCAGCGCGTCGTCATCGTGGACGACCGCTACGACAACGACGAGATGATCGCCCTCATGGCCGCCTGCCACTATCTCGTGGCGATGCGCCTGCACGCGCTCATCTTCGCGAGCATCGCCGGCACGCCTTTCGGCGCCCTCGCCTACGACGACAAGATCCGCGCCTACATGGCCATGCTGGGCCGCCAGGAACTGCTCCTGGGCATGGACGAAGTGGCGGATCCCGAACGCCTGCAGACCATCACGACCCTGCTGTCCGCCGAGCGGGACCGCTGGCCCGCGGGTCCGGTGCCGGAGATCAGCCTCGCCGCCGCCAGCCTCGCCGCCCGGGCCGACACCGTGCATCGGGCCTTCGCCGAGGCCCTGCGCGCCTGGTACCCCGAGGCCGCCGCGGCGGGCCGAGCCGGAGGTCGCCGCCAGCCGTGAGCCGGGACCTCGTCTACTTCTCCCCCATTCCCTGGCATGGGCTCTACCAGCGCCCCCAGCACATGGCGCGGGCGTTGGCGGCGGGGCGCCGCGTGCTCTTCGTCGAGCCGCGCACCCTGCATGCACCGCCCCCGCCGGCCGATGGCCTCGGCGGCGACGCACCGCAACTCGCCTTCCTCGCGCTCCCGGTCTTGCCCATCAACGCGCGGCAGCCGCTGCTGCGCGCCGCGGCGCGAGCGGGCGCGCAGTTCGCCCTCCTGCGCGACGGCCTCGCGCGCCGCCAGGGCCTGCTGCTGCGCGGCAAGCTCGCGTCCCTGGGTTTCGCCTCGCCCACCCTGCTCTTCGGCCACCCCGAGTTCGCCGCCCTGCGCGAGATCCTGCCCGGCGCGCCGCTGGCCTACGATCACATGGACGATGTGCTCGCCTTCGGCCGACCCAGCGCGGCGCGGCGGCGGGAGTTCGGCGCCCTCGTCCGGGAGGCCACGCTGCTCAGCGCCACGGCCCAGCGCCTGGCCGAGCAGCTGCGCGCACTGGGCGGGCGGGAACCGCTGCTCGTGGGCAACGGCGTCGAGTTCGCGCGCTTCGCCCTGCCGGCGCCGCCGCCCGCGCCCCCGGCGCTGGCCGCCCTGCCGCATCCGCGCTGCCTCTACGTGGGCAGCGTGGCCGAGTGGTTCGACTTCGATCTCCTGCATGCGGTGGCCCGCGCCCTGCCGGCGGCGAGCTTTCCCGTGATCGGCCCGCTGCGACCCGCCCTCGCGGCGCGCCTGCGCGAGGCGCCGCCCAACTGCGTCTACCTGGGCGCGCGGCCCTATGCCGAGCTGCCCGCCTGGCTCCTCAACGCCGATGTGGGCCTGATCCCCTTCCAGCGCACGCAGCTCACGGCCGGTGTCGATCCCGTGAAGCTCTACGAGTACCTGGCGGCCGGCCTGCCCGTGGTCGCCACGCCCTTCTCCGCCGAGCTGGCGGCAGCGGCGGCGGCCGGGGGCGTCAGCTTGGCCGCGGACCCGGGGGCCTTTGCCGCCGCCCTCAGCGCCCAGCTTGCCGATCCGCCGGCTGCGGAGCGCCTGCGTGCCCTCGCCGAACCCCGGCGCTGGGAGCGGGCGCTGGCGCCCCTGGTCAACGCGCTGGAGGCAATCTAGCCCGGACTGCCGCGAAATCGCCTCCCCCCGTGTCGGAGCCCGACAGCCGGACCACGACGAGGGTGGAGGACCCATGAAGGCCATCGCAATGGACAAACTGGACTGGCAGCGGCTCGGCGAAAGCCCCGCGGGGGTGGATGCGCTCCGGCAGCGCTTCCCCGGCCTGATGCGCGAGACCCGGGACTCCCTCTACGCTACCCTCCACCGCATCGTCAGGAACGACGAGGACGCCGAGGATCTCCTGCAGGACACCTACCTGCGGGCCCTCTCCCGCCTGGACAGCTATCGCGGCGAGGGCTGCCCCGAGGCCTGGCTGCGCCGCATCGCGGTGCGCCTGGCCCTGAACCACCTGCGGGGGCGCAAGCTGCGGCGCATGCTGCCCTGGCCCCTGCCGCGCGCCGATGGCGGCGCGCCGGTGGAGACCGCCGCCGGGGCCGAACGGCGGCCGGGCCCCGACGCCCAGGCACGCGACAGTCAGCGCCGCCGGCGCCTGGAGGGCCTGCTGGCCCAGCACCCGGCCAAGGCGCAGGCGGCCTTCGCGCTGCGCCACCTGGAAGACAGACCCTACACGGAGATCGCCGCGCTGATCGGGGCCAGTGAAGCCACGGCGCGCAGCCTGGTCTCCCGCACCGTCTCCCGCCTCGAGCGGGAGATTCGCGAGCGAGGTTGGAGCGATGACTGAACACGATCGACTGCGCAAACTGCTGGAGCCGGAGGCGCCGCGCCTGAGCAGCGCCGCGGCCTTCCGCCTCGAATCCCGTGTGGAGTCGGCCCTGGCCGGCGCCGCGCCGCGGCGGGCGCCCCGCTGGTCCTTTGTGGCCGTGCCCGCTCTTCTGGCCCTGCTCGCCCTCGTCTGGCTGCGGCCCTGGCAGGGTGAAGCCCCTGCCCCCACGGCAGGAGGATATGTCCTCCTGAGCGAGGAGGAGTACTTGAGCGCGCTCGCCGAGTACGAGGCGAGCGGCGGGAATCTGGACTCGGTTCTCACGACCGCGGACAGCACTGACGACGCCGTCACGTTCGACCATAGCAACTGGAGCGATGAGGACTGGAGGCTCTTCCAGAGCGAACTGGAGAACTTTCAACTGACTGACATTGGAGGCATGTGATGAAACGAAGCACTCTCAGCCTGACCCTGGCTGCACTCCTGCTGGCCGTGGCGGCCACGGCCATGGCGCAACCGGCTCCCTGCCGCGCCGACGAGCGCCCCTGGCGCGGCAAGCAGAACCCCCGCGAGATGACAGAGGCCTTCCGCCTCTACAAGATGACCGAGTACCTCGAGCTCTCCGAAGAGCAGACGGCCAAGCTCTTCCCGCGCATGGCGGCCGTCCGCAAGGCGCAGCAGGAGGGCATGGACAAGGTGCGCGAGAAGATGAAGGAGCTGCGCCAGCTCGTGAAGAAGGAGGACTGGGCCAAGGGCGCCAAGCTGGCGGAGGAAATCCATGCGATGCGCGGCGAGCAGATGCGCAAGCACCACGAGGCGATGGGCGATCTCATGAAGCTGCTCACCGTCGAGCAGCGCGCCAAGTTCGCTCTCTTCGACCAGCGCTTCCAGGGCCACTTGCAGCGCGTGGGCGAGCGAATGCACGCCCGGCACCCGGGGGCCAGGGACATGCGCGGCATGCGCGACGGCATGGGCCCGCACGGCCGCACTTCCCTCGGCGATGACATGGACGACGATGGGGACGACGGCCCCGATGACGACGACTAGATGCTCTTTCCGGCTGATTTCCCCCGCCCCCTCCCGTCCGCGGGAGGGGGTTTTTTCGCCTG
Source organism: uncultured bacterium (assembly GCA_963695095.1). Lineage (GTDB taxonomy): Bacteria > Krumholzibacteriota > Krumholzibacteriia > JACNKJ01 > JACNKJ01 > VGXI01. The sequence goes on from CAVOFT010000001.1 coordinate 41,447, forward strand.
CTGCCGCGGGTCCGCGCTGGACTCGCCTGGCCCGCAGCGGCGCCGCTGTGCTAGGCTCCCCGCCTGTCCACCGCGGAGGGCCGCATGCGCTTCTTCAGCCCGCCCGATCCCTTTCGCCGCGCGGCCATGGGGGAAAGCACCTTTCACCCCCTGGGCCGGCTCGGCCCGGCCTATGTCGTCGCCGAAGAATCCCTGCGGCGGCGCCTGGCCACGGCCGCGCGCCTGCACTGGCTGGGCAACCTGGCCTGTCTCGGCTTCTTCCTTATCTGGCTGGCCAGCTATCGCGGCCCTGATCCGCTCATGTATGTCGCCCCGCCCCTGCTCGCCTTCGCCCTTGTCTGGCTGACCTACCGCCTGCGCCTGCGTGGGCTGCTGCGCGATGTCCCCCTGGCCTCCGATCGCCGGCAGGCCGGCGACGCACCCCCTCCCGGAGAGCGCCCGTGATCATCGTCGACGGCCTCAGCAAGCACTATGGCGAAAACCGCGCCGTGGACGGCATCAGCTTTCGCGCTGAGCCCGGCCGCATCTTCGGCCTGCTCGGCCCCAACGGCGCCGGCAAGAGCACCACGCTGGGCTGCATCTCGGGGCTCTTGAAGCCCACGGCCGGCCGCATCAGCGTGATGGGCCACGACGTGCAGGGCGAGGGCCCGGCGGCGCGCGCGGCCCTCGGCGTCGTGCCCCAGGAACTGGCTCTCTACGAGGAGCTGTCCGCGCGCGAGAACCTCAGCTACTGGGGCGGCGCTTACGGCCTGCGCGGCGCGGACCTCAAGGCGCGGGTGGCCGCCGCGCTGGATAGGGTCGAGCTGGCCGATCGCGCCAAGGAGCCGGTCAAGCGCTTCAGCGGCGGCATGAAGCGCCGGCTCAACTTCGCCTGCGGCATCGTCCACGGGCCCAAGGTGCTGCTCCTGGACGAGCCCACCGTGGGCGTGGACCCGCAGAGCCGCGTGCGCCTGCTCGAGCTGGTGCGCGACCTCGCCGCCGACGGCGCCTGCGTGCTCTACACGACGCACTACATGGAGGAGGCCGAGAAGCTCTGCAACGAGCTGGCCATCGTCGATCACGGCAGCGTGATCGCCATGGGCACGCTGGACGAGCTGCGCGCCCTGCACGGCGAGCGGGACATCCTGCGCCTCGCCGGCCACTTCGAGCCGGAGGCGGTGCGCCGCGCTCTGGCCGGCCTCGCCGGCGTGGGCGACATCGCGGCCGACGCCGACGGCATCACGCTGGACCTTGCCCAGGCCTCACGGCGCCTGCCCGAGGTCTTCGCCGCCCTTGCCGCCGCGGGCGCCGAGCCGCGCGAGACCACCCTCACCCGGCCCAGCCTGGAGAGCCTCTTCATCAAGCTCACCGGCCGCGAGCTGAGGGAGTAGCCGTGGGCGCGCTCTGGAACCACATCCGCAAGGACCTCATTCGCCACCGCCGCGAGCCGCTCACCTTTCTCATCTGGCTGGGCATTCCGCTCCTCATCGGCGCCCTCTTCACCCTGCTCTTCGGCAGCGACGAGGGCCCGCAGCCCTCGGCCCGCCTGCTCGTCGTCGACGAGGACCAGAGCCTCGTCAGCGGCCTGCTCGTGCGCGCCCTCAGCGAGGAGAACACCCGTGGTTTCATTCGCGCCGAGACGATCGTGGCCGAGGAGGGCCGCCGCTTGATGGCCGACGGCAAGGCCAGCGCCATGCTCACCCTGCCCAAGGGATTTTCCGCCGCCATCCTGCGCGAAGAGCCGCTGACCCTTCCCCTGCTCATCAATCCGGCCGAGCGCATTCGGCCCCTCCTCGTCAGGGAAGCGCTCGGCGTCCTCGTCGACGGCCACTTCTACCTGCACCGGCTGGTGGGCGAGGACCTGCGCTGGCTCGCCGGCCTGGAGCGGCCGCCCACGGACCTCGAGATCGCCGCCTTCAGCGGCCGCCTGCGCGCCCACTACGCGCGCCTGCAGGGCTCGATCAGTCCCCTCCTGATCAGGGTGGCGAGCGAGCCGCCGCCCGCCGGCGGCCCGCCCGCCCCCGTGCAGTCCACGGCCCTGCTCTTCGTGCCCGGCCTCATCTTCATGGCCCTGCTCTTCATGGCCCAGGGCCTGGCCCGCGAATTCTGGGAAGAGGAGGGCCAGCACACCCTGCACCGCGCACTGATCACCCCCGGCGGCGCCTGGCCCTTCCTGCTCGGCAAGCTCCTGACGGCCTGGCTGCTCATGCTGGCGGTCGGCGCCATCTCCCTGTTGCTGGCCCTTCTCGTCTACGATCTGCCCCTGCGCGTCTTCCCGCCCGGCCTGCTCTGGTCGAGCATCGCCGGCGCCGGGCTGATGGCGGCCTTCACCCTGCTCTCCCTGGCCATGCCCAGCGCGCGGGCGGCGAACATGGTGGGGGTGGCCCTCGTCTTTCCGCTGATGATGCTCGGCGGCAGCTTCTTCCCCTTCGAGGCGATGCCGCCCTGGATGGTGCTCATCGGCAGCCTGACGCCCAACGGCTGGGCCCTGCAGGGCCTCAAGGCCATCCTCGAGGGTTCGTTCGCGCCGGCGGCGCTGGCCGGCGGCCTCCTCGCCATGCTCGCCGTCACGGCCGGGCTCACCCTGCTCAACACCCGGCGCCTGCGCGCCCGCTTCGGAAAGAGCTGAGCATGCTGCGCCAGGCGCTCTACGTCGCTCGCAAGGATCTCAAGTTCCTCTTCCGCGCCCGGGAGACCTGGCTCTGGGCCTTCCTCATGCCCATCGTCTTCTTCTACTTCATCGGCACAGTCATGGGCGGCGGCAGCGGCGGCGGCAGCGGCAAGAGTCGCCTGGCCGTCTGGCGCGAGGCCGATGCCGGCCACCTGGCCGATCAGCTGGAGCTGCGCCTCATCGAGCAGGACTTCCTGATCCTGCACCCGGCCGACGCCGACAGCTTCGCGGCCCTGCCGAGCCGCCTGCGCTTGCCCGCGGCCTTCAGCGATTCGCTGCTGGCCGGACGGCCGGTAACCCTGCTCCACGGCGACGACGGCGACGCCGAGGCGCGCGCCTATCGCCGCCTGCGCGTCTCGCGCGCGGCCTACGGCCTGCTCGCGGACCTCATCGTGACGGGCGAGGCCGGCGCCGCGCCCGACAGCGCCGGGCTCGCCGCCCTGGCCGCCATGCCGCGGGCGCTCAGCGTGCAGGTGGAGTCGGCCGGTGAGCGGATCGTGCCTCCCAGCGGCTTCGAGCAGGCGGTGCCGGGCATCATGGTGATGTTCACCGTGCTCATCCTCGGCACCAGCGGCGCCATCCTGCTCGTCATCGAGAGGCGGCAGGGCCTGCTGAGGCGACTGGCCTACGCGCCGCTTTCGCGCGGCAGCGTCGTGCTCGGCAAGTGGCTGGGCAAGCTGGCCCTCGGCCTCATCCAGATCGCCTTCGCCATCGCTGGCCGGCACCCTGCTCTTCAAGGTGCACTGGGGCGGGCAGCTGCCCGCCGTGCTCCTGCTCATGCTGAGCTACGCGGCCTTGATGGCCTCCCTCGGCATGCTGCTGGGCAGCAAGAGCCGCAGCGAGGGCCAGGCAGCCGTGCTGGGCGTCCTCTCCGCCAATCTGCTCGGCGCCCTGGGCGGCTGCTGGTGGCCCATCGAGATCACGCCGCCCTTCATGCAGAAGCTCGCGCTCTGCCTGCCCACCGGCTGGGCGATGGACGCCCTGCACAAGCTGATCAGCTTCGGCCGCGGACCGGAGAGCGTGCTGCCCCACATCGTGGGCATGGGCCTGCTCGCCACCCTGCTGCTGGCGCTCGCCGCACGCGTCTTCCGCTACGACTAGCCTGCCCCGCGCAGGAAGCCCGTGAGCACGGCTAGGGTCTCCTCGCTTCCCGTCCCCGCGAGGAAGCCGTAGTGGTCTGGCGATTCCAGGCAGGCATAGCGGGCACCCGGCAGCAGGGCCGCGGTCCGGCGCTGGAGCCCGGGCGGCGTCGAGCGATCCCCCTCGCCCGCCACCACGAGGCTCGCGAACCGTGGAACGGCGGCGAAGCGCACGCGGCTGGCGCCGCTGGAATCGAGCCAGGGCAGGGCGACGCTGCGGATCAAGCGCCGGCGCTCGGTCACGAGCTGGGCGTGGACGCGGCGGCGCAGGGTCTCGTCCTGGCGGTTCATGAAGAGGGTGGCATGGCGCGCTGCCGGCGGCTGCGCCCTGCCGCCGCCGAGCATCAGCGGCAGGAAGAACGCCGCGTTCGCAGCGCTGATCGCGCTCGATCCCGCCGGCGGAGCCGCGCCGAGCAGGGCCAGCTTGCGCAGCCAGGGGCACGCGGCGAGGCGCGCGGCAGCGAGCAGGCAGATCAGGCCGCCCAGCGAATGGCCGACGAGCGCCAGCTCCTCGCCGCCGGCTCCCACGGCCGCGGCCTCCGCACAGACGAAGTCCACATGCTCCGCCAGGCCGGCGCGACTCGTTCCCCGCCCCGGCAGCTCCAGCCCGCGCGCGGCCAGCCCCGCGCCGCGCAGGCTTTCCACCAGCTGCCCGGTGTGCCAGGACGTGCAGAACATCCCATGCAGGACGAGGACGCGCATCAGTATCGCCCCGCTTCGGAGCGAGGGCGGTTCATATCTCGGCGCTGGCAGCGCTTGGCGCGGGAGCGGCGGTAGCCGGCAGCTCGACATCGGGCAAGTCCGTCTCGACGTGGCGCAGGGAGCGATTGAGATAGGCCAGCGCGGAGATCAGCGAGGTGAAGAGCCCCGACAGCAAGAACATGAGACCGATGCCGCGGCCGGGCCCCGTGCCCAGCAGGTGGCCCAGCTTGCCGGCCAGCGCACCGCCCTCGAGGAGCAAGGGCACGAAGAGACGGTCGGCCAGCGGCCCCGAGATCAGGTAGGCCAGCGGCGCCGCCGCCATCGCCACCATGCCCCGCGTCGCGAAGACGCGGCCCTGGAGTCCCGCCGGCACCTTGCGCTGCCAGATCACCTGGCTCGATCCATTGACGATGGGCGCGCAGAACATGACGAGGAAGAAGCCCGCCGTGACCAGGGCCGTGCTGGGCCTCAGGCCCACGAGCGCGACCCCCAGGCCGAGCAGGATGAGGAAGCCGAGGACGCCGTGGATCTTGCGCCGCGGCCCGCCCCAGATGCTGAGCAGGAGGCTGCCGGCCAGCATGCCCAGGCCGGCCACGGAAAGCGTGCCGCCCAGGCGCGCCGCATCCGTGAAGCTGAGCAGCATGGGCACGGCCAGAGCGTTGACCATGCCGAGCAGGAAGTTGAGGGCGGCGAAGAGCAGCAGCATGTCGCGCAGGCCGCGGCGCTCGGCGATGGCCGCCCACCCGGCGCGCGCTTCGCGCCAGAATCCAGGGCGGGCGCTGCCGGCCGCATCGGCGGCCGGTCGGGGAATGCGCACGGCAAGCAGGCTGGCCATGGCAACCAGGAAGCTGGCCAGGTCGATGAGCAGCACGCCGGTGACGCCGATCGCCAGCATCAACACGCCGGCCAGGAGCGGCGCCAGGATGCTCGCCGCCGCCTGGGCCATCTGGGCCAGTCCGCTGGCGCGGGCGTAGTGCGCGCGCGGCACGAGCAGGGTCACCGAGGCCTGCCAGGCCGGACCCTGGAAGGCGCCCAGGCTGGCGCCGAGCGCGCTGGCGACGAGAATGTGCCAGAGCGCCAGCGCCCCGCGCCAGTAGAGCAGGGCCAGCGCCGCCGTGCCCAGGGCGGCGCCGAGATCGCTGAGGATCATCACGCGGCGGCGATCCCAGCGGTCCACCAGCACACCGGCCAGCGGCGAGACGAGCACCGCCGGCAAGGTGGCAGCGAGCGCGATCATCGCGAACTGGGTGGCCGAGCCGGTCTTCTGGTAGACCCAGACGCCGAGCGCGAAGCCGCTGAGGCCCGATCCCAGCATGGACAGGGCCTGCCCCGCCCAGATGACGAAGAAGCCGCGCATCCCGGACTGGCGCAGCATCTAGCGCAGCCAGATGCCGCTGAGCTCGAAGCGGCGCGCGGACTCGGGCTCCCAGAGAAAGAGGCTCAGCTCACGGATGGATGTGGTGTCCAGCACCTCATGCGGAATGGGAATGCGCAGATCGCGCAGCTCCCCGGGCGCGCAATGGATTTCCCAGGTCCAGCTGCTGGGATTGAGGATGCCGTCGCCCAGCTTGAGGTTGAGGCGCACGGGTTCGCCCTCGACGAGCCGCACGCGCACGCGCAGCTCGCGATAGGCGCTCCAGTCGGCGGGGGAGGCCAGGCGCCAGAGCTTGTGCTTGCCGGCATCGAGCGTGAAGGCGTAGAGGCCGTCGCCGGCAACGTCGCGTCCCGCCTTGCTGTTGCGCGCGCCGTGCCAGCCCTTGCCCGGCTGCTCCAGGTTGGTGACGGCGCGCTCGCTGCCGCTCCGCTCGGCGCCGAGGGCGGCCAGCGTCTGGAGCGCGCTCGCGGCCCTGGTCGCGTCGCCGGCCAGGGCCCAGCCCGCGGCCTGGCGCCAGGCGAGCAGGAAGCGCGGATCGCGTTCCCACTCCAGGCCTCCCCGCACGGGGAGACCCGCAAGCACCTGCCGCGCCAGCGGGTCCTGGGAGCCGCGCAGCAGGACGGCGTAGTCCACGTCGTCGAAGCCGTCGCGCAGCATCTTGAGACGGATGGAGGGCAGCGGTCCCTCGGGCCCGGGATAATAGAGGCTGCCGTTGCCGTTCTGGCGCGGGTAGACCATGGGGTCCCGCCAGGGATCGACGGTCCAGTAGTTGACGCACCAGAAGAGGAAGCCGCCGTAGCCGGCCGTCCAGACCGCCAGCGGCGATACGCGCGCCTCGATGCCGTCGACGTCCAGATGCAGGGCCGGCACGTCGCTGCCCGCATTGCCCGCGGTGTAGACCCAGAGATCGCCCGGCTGCCGTCGCTCGTCCTTGCTACGACGGCCGATCTCACGGGCGTGCATCTGCGCATCGCCGAGGCGGGGGCACCAGATATCGACGTCCGGGTAGCCGTCGGCGGGCAGCATCGTGATGAGGTTCTTCAGATCGGGGGCCGCCCGGTGCACCATGCCCGTCAGCTCGGCCACCTCGGCGTAGCTCTCGTCGACGAGGTAGGTGTAGAAGCGGTCCAGCCAGCCCTTCTCGCGCAGATGATCGGCAAGGGCCCGCCAGTGCCCCTCGCTGTAGGCATTCAGCTTGCGCGGGCCCTCGAGACCGAAGTGGGTCTGCCCGCGGGCCATCGCCCACTCGATCTTGGCATCCCAGGCGCTGAAGTCGGCGCGACGGAGCTGGCCGTCGTCACCGAGGGCGAGCTCGGGGCGGGTATGGACCTCATCGCCCCCCACATGCGTGGGCATGATCCGGTGCGCGAGCATGTCCTCGTGGTAGCGGCGGATCATGGCTTCCGCCGCGCTCGTGCCCCGCTCGAGCTTGTGCTGCTCGTAGAGATAGCGCACGCGCAGGAGGAAGGAGCTGGGCAGGCTGGGCGCGAGGGGCAGCTCGAAGTCCCAGATCTCGACCGCCAAGGGCAGGGTTTCGGCCCAGCCGGAGGCGCTGAGCTCGATGCTGCCCTGCCAGCGGCCGGCCTTGGCCGTGCGCGGCGCCTGGAGTTCGATCCAGATCGGCTGGGCGCGCCCCGCGGGCAGATCCACGCTGGCGGCCGCGAGCAGGGGATCCGGCCACTCGCCGACGCGCAGAGTGCCGTAGTAGGGCTTCTTCGTGGTGACATAGCCGACGAAGTCGCAGCGAAGCGTGCCCGGCGCCCAGCGTTCGCCGGAGGCGTGCGTGAACTCGCCACTCGCCACCCTCAGTCCCCTGAGCCCGCCGGCCGGGGCCAGCACGAGGAGCTGGATGGCCTCGCTCTCGCCGCGGGCGGCCGAGATCACAGGCTCGCTCTCATATTGCACGAGGAAACTCGGCAGGGGTGCGGCCGGCAGGGGCTTGGCCAGCGGACTCAGGAACCAGTGCGCGGGCTCGGCCGCCCGGGCCGGGCTCAGCGCGGCAGCGATCAGGCAGAGCGTAAGGGTCGACAGCGGCAGCGGACTCCGCATCGTCATGCGTGCTTCCTCTCTTGGCCAGCGGGGGCCCGCCGGTCGCTTCCCGTTGGCGCCGCGGCGCGAACGTTGCTATACTTCTTCTGTCTCGAGTCCGGCGACGCTATCGGGAAATCCAACCCCGCTCCAAGCGCCTGTGGACGCTCGCAGTCAGCCGGCCCGAGATCTGGATCCTACCAGCGGGTCCACTTACCAGTGGAGAGAAATCCATCGTGACGCTGGAGGGTTTGCGAGGGGCCTCACTTGGCCCCTCTCTTTTTGATTGCCCTGCCGTGCCGGCCGTCGGCGGTCAGGCGCCGGCAAGCGCGGCCAGAGAAGCCCGCGCCTTGTGTCGGGCCTCCTCCCACTCCGCCTCCGGGTCGCTGTCGTAGACCACGGCGCCGCCTGCTCCCACCAGGGCTTGCCCGCCAACGATCTGGATCCCCCGGATGACGATGCTCAGGTCGAGGCTGCCGTCGAAGCCGAGATAGCCCTGACAGCCTGAATACCAGCCGCGCACGCAGGGCTCGAGCCCTTCGAGGATCTGCAGCGCGGCGATCTTCGGCGCGCCGGTCATCGAGCCGCCGGGAAAGGCGCTGGCGAGGAGATCGCAGCGGTCCTGCCCCGGCGCCAGCTCGCCCTCGATCGTGGAGACCATCTGGAAGACGGCCGGGTGCGTTTCGATCGCGCAGAGCTCGCTCACATGCACCGAGCCCGGGATGCAGACGCGGTGCAGGTCGTTGCGCAGGAGATCCACGATCATGATGTTCTCGGCGCGGTCCTTGGCGCTCGCGGCCAGCTCCGCGCGGAGCAGGGCATCCTCGGCATCATCCCGCCCCCGCGGGCGGGTGCCCTTGATCGGCCGCGCCTCGACCCGGCCGCTCGGGCGTGACACGCAGGAAGCGCTCGGGGCTGGCGCCGACAAGAACGCCTTCGGGGTGGCGAAAGAAGCTGGCATAGGGCGCGGGGTTCATCGCGCGCAGGCGGCGGTAGAGGGCCACCGGGTCCCCCGCGAAGGGCGCGGCGAAGCGGGTGGTGAGGCAGAGCTCGTAGGCCTCGCCGTCGAGGATGGCCTCCCGGCAGCGGGCCACCGCGGCCAGGTAGGCCCGATGCTCGAGCGAGGCGATGGGCTCCCGATCGACAGCTGCGGGCTCCGCGGCCGCTGCCCGGGCCGGCGGGTCCCCGTGCGGCGCTGCCTGCACCTCGAGCAAGGCTTGCACTTCCTCCGCAAGCAGGGCGGCGCGGGCGCGAGATTCGCGCCGAGCCGCGGCCTCACTTGGCCCGCGCGCGGTGGCGAGGGCGTAGGCCTCGCCGCTCTCGCGGTCCACCGCCAGCAGCCGCTCGTGGAAGTAGAGCGCGATGTCCGGCAAGCCGAGATCGTCCTCCGCAAGCGGATGCAGGGGCAGGAGCCGCCGGCCGAGTTCATGGGCGAAGAGTCCCAGCGCTCCGCCATGAATGGGCAGCGCCGGATCGCTGTCGACGCGGGGAAAGGCGGCGAGGGTGCGGCGCAGGGCGGCGAGAGGTGGCTCGCGCCACGCGTGACTCACGCCGCGGCTGTGCCAGTGAAAGCGATTGGCGCCGGCCCGACTCACGAAGCGGGCCGTCGGGTGGCTGGCGAGCAGGGACCAGCGGCCGGGCGGCCCTGCGCTCTCGAGCAGGGTCAGGGCGCCGCCGCCCGCGCGCTCCATCAGATGGCCGAGAGCGGCCGGATCCAGGCGGCGATCCAGGCGCAGGCTGGCCGCGGTAGCACGATCGGTTGCGGGCGCAGGTGGGCGGGGAATCATGACCTGGGTCTATCACCTTTGCCGAGATCGAGGCCAGAGGCAGGGAGAAAAGGGGGCGGGTCCGGGACCCGCCCCCCTGCGTCGCTCTCTCTCGTCTCGATACTACCCAGCAGGAGGGAATCGCACCGGGTTCGGGAATCGCCTAGATGGCATGCTCGATGAGCCAGAAGAGGATCGTGAAGACCGAAGCGACCAAACTGAAGATTGCTCGCAGGAGGCCGCCAACGAATCCAAGTACCATCTTCCGTCCTCCGGATGTGGGCTCTACGGGTCGGACAGGATTGAGTTCCCCAGGGTTGCGGCTCGAGGCGAGTTTTACCGGATTTACAAGTGTGCCGCCGACGATTGCATAAATGATGATCTTCCCTGCGACCGCTCGCTCATTCGTTGGGCGGCGGCCCCTCGCCCAGGCGGGCCAGGCCGCTCCGGAAGGCCTGCTGGACAGCGGCCGCATCCGGGCGCAGTTCCTCGCCCTGCACTCGGGCGAGGCCGGCCAGGGCCTCGTGGTCGCCCTGGGCGGCGAAGAAGGCCTGGGCCTCCTGGATGAGGAGATTTCGGGACGGATAGGCGGGAAATTCGAGGGCCCGGCGGTAGGCGGGCCCGGCCTCGCTCGGCCGGCCCAGGTCCCGAAGGCAGCGGGCCTGGAGATGGTGCCATTCGGCGTAACGGCTCAGGCCGGGGCGGGCCTCGCCGAGATGCTCCAGGGCACGGGCGCTGCGACCGTCGAGCAGGGCCACCATGGCGGCGAGATACTGCAGCCCCTCGTCGTCGGGGCTCTGCCGGAGGGCGGGTTCCAGCGCCTCCCAGGCCCGCGCGCCCTGGCGCGCGCCCAGCAGGCTCAGGGTGCGGGCGACCGCTTCCCCGTTGGCTCGCCGCGGGTGGTTGTAGGCCATCCAGAAGACGATCATGCCGACCAGCCCGAGGACTGATGCCATGCGCACCGACACCAGCCAGAGCAGGAAGGCCGCCCCGAGCAGGATGAAGAAGAGGCAGCCCCAGGGCGTCCGCCCGCTGGGGACGAGCAGGCCGATCGGCCAGCTCTCCGGCGGTCCGGCCTCGGTGAGCGTCAGCGGCACGCCATCTGGCCCGCCGCTGACGGGTGGCATCGCGGCCAGGGGTCGGCGCAGGAGGCCGGGGGCAATCGGGCGGGCGCGGGGCGCGCGGCCTGCCACCGCTACCAGTCCAGGGGCAGCAGGCGGGGAACGCGGCCGCGGACAAGGAAGGTGAGGAGCAGGGTGAGGCCGGCCAGTCCGTACCAGACAGAGCGCGGGGCCTGGAAAACCCCCGCCAGCTGGCGGCCGGAGAGCGCCCGGGGCAATTCGAGGCGGAGCGAGAAATCCACGCCGGCCATGGCGAGCAGGGCGACGGCGGTGGCGACGGCCAGAGGCAGCGCGATATAGAGGGCGAGTCGCCAGTAATCGTTCAAACGCGAGAGGGGTCGGGCCGGCGCCGGCGCCGGGTAGCGGGCGAGCAGAGCGGCGCGCCAGGCGCTCGGGTGAGCGGAGGCCACGGCCGGCGCGCCGGCGTAGAGGCGCTCGTCGGCCAGGTGTTCACGCAGGTTGCGCAGATCCTCAGGCATCGCACTCCAGCTCCCCGCGCAGTCGATGAAGGGCGCGATGGATGCGGGTCTTCACCGAGCCCAGCGGCATCTCCAGTCTATCGGCCACCTCGTTCAGCTTCAAGTCCTCAAGGTAGCGCAGGGCGAGGATCTCCCGGTCGCGGGGGTCGAGCAGGGCAAGGGCCCGGGCCACCTGGGCCGCGCTCTCGCGGCGGGCGAGCAGGCGCTCCGGATCGAACTCCGCGGCTGCCGGCAGGGCCGCGGCGGCCTCCAGCGGCGCCTCGCGGCCGGCCAGGCGCTTCTGCTTTTCGAGGTGGCGCAGCGCCTCCCGGTAGGTGATGCGGTAGAGCCAGGTGGAGAGCCGGCTCTCGCCTCGAAAGCGCGGAAGGGCGCCCAGCGCGCGGTCGAAAACGCGATAGAGCACGGCGTCCTCCTCGGCCCGCAAGCGGCGGAGCTGGGCGCGCACGGTGGGCTCCCAGTCGTCGAGAAAGCGGCTGGCCCGCCGGCGGTCCAGGGGTAGATAGTGGGCAGCCAGCTCGCGGGCCTCGAGTTGTCCGTCGCTCACGGCGGCCGCCCCTTCGGAATCCTCATCTGTGGGGTTGGACCGGCCCATGGCAAGAGAGTTTCACCCCAGCGGGCCGGCGGCGAAACCCTTTTTCCGGGGGTCGGGTCAAAGCGGGCGGACCAACGAGGAGCACCCCACCATGCACATCGCGGAGGCAATCATGCAGAGCCTGTTCGGTTTCGCGTTCCTTGCCAGTACGGACGAGATCATCATCCCCATCCTGGCGATCGGCATGTCCCTGTCCATCCCCATCATCGTCATCATCGTGGACTACTTCCAGAAGCGCACCAAGGCGCGCATCATCGAGAAGGCGATCGAGAAGGGCGTGCCCATCGAGAACCTGGCCGTGGACGAGCCCCGCCGCAACCGCATGCCCTATCGCAGCGGCATGGTGATGGTGGCCGTCGGCATCGGCCTCGCGATCTTCGGCTTCGCCATCGGCGCCGCCATGCGGCAGGGTGGCGAAGCGGATTACTACATCCCGCGGGCCGTCTTTGGCGGCAGCGGCGCCCTTGTGCTTCTGATCGGTGTCGCCCTGCTCGTCAACGACAAGATGAACTACCAGCGCTTCTTCAACGGCAACGGCAAGGGCGAGCGGAAGGACGACTAGTCAACGGCTCACGGCTGGTCTCGATGTGCTCGTTCGCTGAGCGCTTCAGCGGGCGGGTACGAATTTTTGAATGCGCGCGTTGAGCGCGTCGGCGACGAAGATGGCGCCGTCGGGTGCGACCGCCACGCTGAAGGGCAGGCTGAACTCCCCCGCCAGATTCCCCCAGTGTCCCCAGGCACCGAGGTAGACGCCCCCGCGGTCGAAGATCTGGACCCGGTTGTTGCCCTCGGCGACGAAGAGCTGGTCTTCACCGTCGAAGGCGAGTCCTTGCGGGAAGTTGAACTCGCCCTCGCCGGCACCCACGCCGCCGAAGGTGAAGCGGCAGTCCCCAGTCGCACTGAACACCTGCACGCGGTGATTGCCGCAGTCGGCCGCGTAGACGTCTCCCAGCGAAGACACCGCCACGCCGGTGACGCGGTTGAACTGCCCCACTGCAGCGCCGCTGTCGCCCCAGGCGCGCACGAAACCGCCGATGGGATCGAACTGCTGGATGCGGTGGTTGTAGGTGTCGGCCACGTAGACCTTGTTGTCCCCGGTGACGACGATGCCTTCCGGCGCCGCGAACTCGCCCTCGCCCGTGCCGCGGCTGCCCCACTTCGCCTGGAAGACACCCTCGGGCGAGAAGCGCTGCACGCGGTGGTTCCAGGTCTCGGTGACGAACACCGCACCGGTGGGCCCGATCGAGATACCCACGGGGCCACTCAGCTGACCGTCGCCGACGCCCGGACTCCCCCACTTGGCGACGAAGTTGCCGTTCGCATCGAACTTCTGTATCCGCCCGTTGCCCCAGTCCGCCACGTACACGAAGCCATCGGCGTCGACAGCCACGCCCGCTCCTGTCGGTCCGTTGAAGAAGACGAACTGTCCATCCGCCGAGCCCGGACTGCCCCAGGCGATAACAAACTCGTAGGGCGGGGCCGGCGGCACCGGGTCGGGTTCATCGGGGCTCGAGTCGGCGCAGCCCAGCTGCGCGAGCAGCAGGGCGGCCAGCGTGATCAGCCCATCGCCGACTCCCCTCACACCCTACCCTCCCCTGCGGCGGTGACGGCTCTACTTCGCGTCCGTCGCGAAGGAGAAGTGCATCTGGACGATCACCCAGCGCCCCTCGCGCTTCGCGAGCACACCCGTCCAGCGCGCGTTCTCCCAGTTGGCGGGCCTGCCCTGCCAGGTGTTGTAGTCGTCCAGGCGCGCATGATACCAGGCCGTATCGCCCGCGGGCGACAGGCTGATGTACAGGTCCCTCAGCGCGAAGCCGACCGCCTTGAAATCCTCGTGCATGAAGAAGCCTTCGGTGAGCTCGCTGAAGGCGGCGAAGCCGGCGATGTTGCCCCGGTCGCTGGGGCTGAAGTAGAAAAGCGATTCGTCCTGCGCGAAGCACTGGTAGAGTCGCGCCTTGTCCTTGGTCACTGCCCAGCCGATGCTGTCTTCGATGACCTGCTTGATCCGGGCCGTCTCGGCTTCGATATTCACGGCTGGTTTCACGGTGGCGCAGCCTCCCAGTCCCCAGCAGGATGAATCCCGCCAGGACCGCTCTCCAGTGCATTCCTCTCCCCATCCCATACCCCCTTGATGTTTCCATCCACGCCAATGCCGCTGCCTCAATCGCCGACAGGGGCGGGCTCGCCGCCCGGCGCCAGAATCCTGTCGATGGCCGCATCGAGCTGCTGCGGGAAATCCTCCGGGTACCAGTGCCCCATGTTGGGCGTGATGACAAGCTCGCCGTCGAGCCCCAGCCCCTGCCAGCGCTCCGCCAAGCTGCGCTGCGCGTCGAGCCGGTTATCCAGCTCGCTCGTCAGCAGCGTACCGCGGAGGCCGCGCTTCGCCGCAGCGGCGATCTCCTCGTCCGTGATCGAGGTCGGCACCTCGGGGCAGAGCGCCACGAAGCCGCAGGCGGGCAGGATACCATGGAAGGCGGCCAGCAGCGAGGCGTAGCCACCCGAGGAGAACCCGCCAACGAGCAGGTGGTCGGCGTCGATCCGGTAGCTGGCGACCGCCTGCGCATAGGCGGACTCCAGGTCCCGGCGGGTCTGCGCCTCATCGTGCCAGTGGAAGCCCCGCATGTTGGCGACCTGCGAGGACTGCACGTAGAGGATGATGTGATCCGCCTGCAGCGCCGGCGACGTCCAGTTCGGCTTGAAGGCCGCCAGGTCCTCGCCTCCGCCGTGCAGCGCCACGAACAGGGGATAGGCCCGGGCCGCGTCGTAGTCGGCGGGCAGGACCACCTCCATCTTCATCGTGGCCTGGCTCTGCGCCTCCTCGAGGCGCGCGAGGTTCTGCTGCCAGAAGTCCGCGAAGCGCTCGTGCGCCTTGAGTGGGGCCAGCATCTCGTCCTCGAAATCCCAGCGGCCATAGAAGACCCCCCGCCGGAGCCCATCTTCGAGCGCCTCGATGCCTCCTCCGGGATCCCCGGCCAGTCCGCGCAGGATCGCCAGGTTGTAGGTGTTCGCCAGGATGTGGTCGGGATAGCGGTCGAGAGCGCGCTCCAGCAGCGCGGCGCCCTCCGCGTACTTCTGCTGCTGGTAGAGCTCGCCGAGGTAGGCGCGCATTTCCTGGTAGCTGCCCTGCTCGCGCGGGTCTTGCGCGAGGGCGGCGAGGGGCAACAGGATGGCGATCAGGATCGTGAGCACGTTGAGGCGGCGATTCATGGCGACTCCTCCGAGTTTGGCCTTGTTTGGCCTCGTGGACGATCGCGCATTGCAGGTCCGCGGGCAAGCCCAAGCCGGATCGCTTCGGCGCGTCCGGCGTTGTGATCGGGGTCCGCTATCCCTTATGATGGTGGGGTATCTCATTCGCGCCCTGCGCGCCGGGGCGCTCGACCCGGAGGCGACACCATGGCCGCTGCCATCCGCGCGGGCATCCTGCTGCTAGCACTCGGAGCGGCCTGGCCCGCACTGGCCGACGACTTCGCGGCCCCCTGCGAGATCTCCGCTGACGGTCGCCAGCGCGCCGAGGCGGCGGAGTGGATCGGCACCGAGCAGACGGGGTCGCGCTCGCGCGATGTGCCCTACGCCGGCACCCCGGACTGGCAGAACAGCCTGCGCATGCAGGTGGGCGGCCTGCAGGTGGCCGACGTGAACGGCGACGGGCTCATGGATGTCGTCGTGGGCTGCTACCAGTCGAACAGCTACCCGCCATATCCCGACTGGTACAACATGATCTACTTCAACATCGGTGGCGAACTGGAGGCGGAGCCCTCCTGGATCTCCGCCGACGAGGTCTCGACGGGCGACATCCAGGTGGCCCGGATCAACGCGGACGCCTACCCGGACGTCTTCGCCGCCAACGGCGGCGCCGCCATGTCGGCCTCGGTCATCTACTGGGGCGGCCCGAGCGGGCCCGCGACCACGCCGGGCTGGTACAGCGCCGAGCCGGGCGCGGCCTGGAACAACTACGCCCTGCCCTTCGACATCGACCACGACGGCGACATGGATGTCATCACGGCCAACCAGGGCAACTCGCCCGAATCGCCCTCGCGGCCGATGTACGCCTTCATCAACGCGGCCGGCGTGCTGCCGACCGTCCCCGGCTGGCAGTCGGCCGAGTGGATGCTCTCGAACTTCCTGGCCGTGGCCGACCTGGACGGCGACGGCTGGGAGGACCTCGCCGTGTCCAAGTGGGCGAACTACGCGAGCGGGATCTACCCCAATGCCGGCGGCATGCTGGCCACGGTGCCCAGCTGGACCACGGGCGACACCGATACGGACAAGGGCGTGGCCTGGGCCGACGTGGACGGCAACGGCTGGCCCGACCTCGCGCTCGGCCACGATCCCACGCAGCTTTGGAGCAACACGAACGGCACGCTGACACTGACCTGGACCTCGGCGGCCAGCTACTTCGGCCACAGCGACCTCCTCTTCTGCGACGTTGACCGCGACGGGGACCCGGATCTGGTCGAGGACCACTTCTCCAACGGGCAGGTGCACATCTACCTGAACCGGGAGGGCCAGCTCGATGCCGCCCCCACCTGGACCTACGATTCGCCTTCGGTGGGCACGGCCATCGCTCTTGGCGACATCAACGGCGACCAGTGGCCGGACCTCGTCGTGGGCAACTCGGGCGAACCCTGCGTGAAGGTGTTCTACGCGCAACCGACGACGGCGGTCGGCGCCGCCCCGGCGGGCTTCGCGCGCCTCTTGCCCTGCCGGCCCAATCCCTTCAATCCCGCCACGGCGATTGTCTTCGAGCTGGAGCTGGACGCGCCGCGCGTCGAGCTGGCCATCTTCGACACCGCGGGACGGCGAGTCGCCGGCCTGCTCGATGGGCCGGCGAGCGCGGGTCGCCACGAGCTGCGCTGGGACGGCCGCGATGACGCAGGCCGGGCCCTGGAATCCGGCGTCTATCTCTGCCGCCTGCGCGCGGGACGACAGGTCGAGGCGCGGAAGCTGACCTTGCTGAAGTAATCGGGGAGGCCGGTTCGCCGAGAGCCGGGAATGGACTGATCATGTGACGGGGAGGTGCAGGGCATGGATAGGGGCAGGACATTCGGCATCCGATTCGATTGGCGGCGCTTGATCGCGCTGGCCGCAATGGCGGCTCTGCTGGGGCTGGACTGCAGCAGCGACAGCGGTACCAGTGCGGGCGATGGCGACGGGCTCATCGGACCCGCCGGCGGCACGGTGGCTGGCAGCGGCGGCGCATCGGTCGTGATTCCCGCGGGAGCGCTCGCCGTCGAGACCGCAATCAGCGCTGCGGGCCTGGCCGATATTGCCGCCCTGCCCGAGAGCGCGCTGCCCTTCCTGCCCTTCCTGGGCGGAGCGCAGTTCGGACCCGAGGGCACGGAGTTCGCGCTGCCCGTGACCATCAGCTTCCCCCTCGATCCCCCGCTGCCGCCGGGCACAGCGGTGAACCTGCTCGTCTGGGACAGCGTCGCGAGCGCCTGGGTGGACGAGGGCTTCGCCGCCACGCTCGCCGCCGACGGCGCCTCCCTCAGCGCCCAGGTCACGCACTTCTCCCTCTTTGGCTGCGTGGGCGACGTCTTCGACGCCTTCCACGCCGCCTTCGGCGACGGCTCCACGGCGGATGCCGCCTTCGCGAGCTACGTGAGCTGGTTCAAGGCCAACGTGACGGATGTGGGGCGCAAGGGTCTCTATCGCGAGGACTGCCACGAGGTGAAGGGGTTGCGCATCGGCCTGGCCTACGACGTGGCCTATCTCCCCGACGGCCCGCACTATCAGGGCATTCCCTACATCATGGAAGGCGAGGTGACCGAGCTGCAGGTGACCTTTCATCTGGACTTCGAGCGGGTGCTGGCCGGCGTGGAGGACTTCAACTACGCCCTCGAGGTGTTCGTCTTCCTCGAGTGCTGCGCGGCCGAGGTGGAGGTGAGCGCCGAGCCGGCCAGCATCGGCACCGGCGAGACGAGCCAGATCAGCGCCCGGGTGATGTGCGACACGGATGCCATGGCCGGCCAGGTGGTCGACTTTGAGGCCCTGGGCGGTCTGGGCGAACTCAACCCCGCCGCCGCTACCGTGAATGCCGCCGGCACTGCCAGCAGCACCTTCACCGCGGGGGACGACGAGGGCACCGAGTCCGTGCGCGCCTCGCTGACGACTTGCGGCGGCGCGGAGACGCCCGACGGCGCCGCGCAGATCGAGATCGGCGGCGACTGGACGGCGGACCTGGACATCGCCTGGGTCCAGGACATCGGCGATCCTCCGCTGCTCCAGTTCGCCGACGACATGAGCATGCACCTGAACCTCACGATCGCGGAGGGCGTGATCTCCGGCACGGGCACCGGCACGCACGGCATCTCCGTGAGCACGGACGGCGACTGCTGGCAGAGCTCGCTGTCCGCTCCCGGCTTCAGCGTGGTGGTGACGGGCGCCGTGGTCGGCGGGACCCTGGAATTCGCGGCCATCGCCTACAGCATCCCGCTCGATCTCGTCATCACCTGCCAGCAGGGTGACGATCAGATCGATTATCCCTTCCCGATCTACGGCTTGCTGGAGTCGGCGCTGATCGCGCAGTACATCTCCGTGGAGCTGCCCTGGGAGAACGGCGCCACGGACTCGGGCTCGGGCAGCGACCCGGCGGGCGGCGACATCCCGCTCACCTGGAGCTGGACCTGCACCCTGTCGGGGCCCTCGCGCTGAGCGCGGCTCCTGGAGTGCGGTGAAGGCGCTCTGCCGCTCGCACCGGCAGGCGGCCGGGGAGATCGGGGAGCGGCTAGGGGCCCTCGAGCCAGCGGCCGGCCTCGGTGTCGGCACCGCCCTCGACTCCCTGGGCTCCGGCGGCCGCAGCCTCCAGGTCTTCCAGGCGCAGGCCCTTGAGCGCTGCTTGATCCGCCGCGGGGTAGCACCACATGTGCATGGGATAGGTGTTGCGCAGGGCGCGGATGCTGGGGCTCGCGTCGTCGATCTCGACGATGCCGCCGTCGCGGCTGCGGATGAGGATGCCGCTGGAGCCCAGGCGGCTCGGGTCGTAGCGCTGGTAGAAGATGTCCGTGGCGTCCTCGAAGAGGAAGCGGTAGCCCACCTCATCACCGTACTTGGCCGCCATCAGGGCATGGGCGCCCTCGCGCAGGGCGCGGAACTCGGGCGTTTCCGCCTGCTCGTAGAAGATGCGCACCTTGTAGAGATCGCGCTCCATGATCCGCCGGCAGAGATCCGAGAGCAGCGGATCGGGCTCGCTCATCCACTGCTTCATGAGCACGGTCATCTCGGCGTCGTCGAGGGAGAGATAGTCGGCCAGGGCCATCTCCTCATCGCCGAGCAGGATGCGAATGAAGGGGTGCTCCGCCGGCGCGTGGGCGAGGCCACCGCGGCGGGCCAGCTCGCGGGCGCGGCGGATGAGCGCCTTCAGCATGGCCTCGGCGCACCAGACCGTCTTGTGGAAGTAGACCTGTCGGTACATGTGGTAGCGCGCCAGCAGGTAGGCCTCCGTGGGATGAAAGCCCTTCACGCCGACGAGCACGGTGTCGAGATCCTCGTCGCGATGCACCTCGAGGCCGAGGATCAGCCGCTCCAGATCGAAGACGCCGTACTTGACGCCCGTCATCGTGCTGTCGCGCAGGAGATAGTCGAGGCGGTCGGCGTCCACCTGGCCGGCGATCACGCGGCCGAGGAAGCGCTTCGGGTAGCGGTGCTCGAAGATGGCGGCCACCTGCGCGGGCAAGGCCGGATCGTGGGCCGCGAGCAGGCGGTTCACGGCCGTCGCCGGGTCCATGATGATGCGCCGCGTCCAGTCCTCGTGGCTGACGCCGAGCACCATCTCGGAGACGTGGCTGAAGGGGCCGTGCCCGGTGTCGTGCAGCAGCGCCGTCACCCGGGTGGCAAGGCGCTCCTCGGGCGTGATCTCGGCGGTCTTGGCGAGCTGGTCGAGGATGCGTCCGGTCAGGTGCATGACGCCGATGCTGTGGGCGAAGCGGCTGTGCTCGGCGCCCTGGTAGACCAGGTTGGTCAGCCCGAGCTGGCGGATGCGGCGCAGGCGCTGGAACTCGGGCGTCTGCACGAGCGCCCAGATCAGGCGGTCGGCGGGATCGCCGGTGTCCAGGCTGATGATCCCGTGGATGGTGTCCCTGAGGAAGATCTCGCGTCCGGCCATGGGGCGAACTTAGGGATGCGCCTCGATCGCGTCAATGGGGCCGGAGCGGGGCCCGGCTTGACGGGAATTCCGAAATTCGTTAAAATCAACGACATGAACAACAATTCGGGCCCTGCACTCCTGGAATTCCGCCCCGGCGTGCGCGAGGCCTACCCGGACGTCTACAGCCCGGAGGCCCTGGCCGCCCTCGAGGCCCTGGCCGCTGCCGGCTTCGAGGCGGAGCGGCGACAGCTCATGGCCGAGCGCCTCGCTCGGCGGGCGGAGCGCGCCCGGCGGCGCGAGCCGATCGGCTTCCTGGACCCGACCGCCCGGATCCCCGGTACGGCCCTCAGCGTGGCCCAGGCCCGCGCCGGCGACTTCGCGGGCGGCGAGATCCCCGCCGACCTGGCCCGCCAGTGGATCCAGGGCACCGGCCCCGGCGCGCGGCCGCGCGCGACCGTGGCCCAGGGCATCCGCAACGTGGCCTACGCCCTGCTCTCGGGCGCCGACGGCTGGATGTTCGACGGCGAGGACGCCCTCGGCCAGCTCGGCACCATGTCGCTCGACAACCAGCGCAACCTGCGCCTGGCTCTCGCGCGCGACACGCTCTTCATGCACAGCGCCGAGGTCGTGGCGGCCGAGATGAACGCCTGGGCCGAGGCCTTCTTCGGCCGGCCCATCGTCACGAACTGGGAGCGGCAACTCGACTTCACCACGGTGATCTTCCGCGCCCGCGGCCTGCACCTGGACGACCGCCACCTTCGCCTCGCCGACGGCAGCGGCTTCTCGGCCTCGATCGTCGACGCCGCGCTCTACATTGCCGCCAATCACAAGCGCCTGCGCGCGGCGGGCGCCTCGCTCGTGCTCTACCTGCCCAAGATCCAGACGGCCGCCGAGGCTGCGCTCTGGCACCGCCTGCTCGCGGCGCTCGAGGCCGCGCTCGGCCTGCCGGAAAGCTCGATCCGCACCTATGTGCTCGTCGAGCAGCTCGAGGCCAGCTTCCAGCTCATGGAGATCCGGGCGGCGCTGGCGCCGCGCTTCGTCGGCTTCAACACCGGCCGCTGGGACTACATCAACAGCGTGGCCGACGCCCTGGCCTGGGACGAGGGCTTTCTCGATCCGAACATCGACGCGATCACGATGACCTACGGCTACATGCGCAACTACGAGGACCGCGTGCGCCGGGCCGTGAACACGCCCGACCGCGCCGGGCGCTACGCCCTCTGGCAGGGCGGCATGGAGCCGAACATCCCGGTGGGCTCGCCCGCCGGGGTCGAGGCCGGCATGGCGCGCGCCATGGCCGGCGCCGAGCGCGAGCAGGCGGCCGGCGCGAGCGGCAAATGGGTGGCGCACTGGAAGATGGTCCACATCGTGCGGCCGGTCTGGGAGCGGGCGGGCGCCGACAACCAGCTCGGCCGCCCCTTCCCGCCGCTCGGCTACGGCGCGGCGGATGCGGCGGCGCTCACGCGCCTGGACCCGGCCCCGCGCACGCTGCGCGGCGCCCGGGACCTGATCAGCGTCGCCCTGCAGTACGGCAATGCCTTCGGCCAGGGCTTCCAGGCCGCCGCGCTCAAGCCCGCCGACTTCTTCGGCAACGACGACGTGCTCTACCTGATGGAGGACATGGCCACGGGCGAGATCCGCGTGAGCATCCTCTGGGAGTGGCTGCACAAGGGAGCGACCTTCACGGAGCCGGACCCGGCGGCCGGCGTGGCGGCGGGGGATCCCTTCACCCCCGCGCTCTTCGCCCGCTTGCTCGAGGAGGAGTACGCCAAGCTGCTGGCCGCCGACAATCGCGACGTGCACGCGGTCTCCAAGACCACGACCCTGCCCATCGCCAAGCAGATCGTCTTCCGCGCGGTGAGCGATCCGCGCAAGGCGCCCTGGTGCATCGATCTGCTGAACTTGAATCTCGACAACGAGGATCTCGCCGAGGCCACGGCGCGCATTGCGCGCTACCTGGACACCCTCGGCCGCGAGGGAGCGCGCCTGACCGCCACTCCCAGCTTCACCGCACTCTGAGACCCCAAGACCGAGGATACGACATGCAGGACTTCGACGCTCACGTCGCCGAGATCGCGGCCTGGTTCGCCTCGCCCCGCTTCGCGGGCATCACCCGTCTCTACGATGCCTGCGACGTCGCCGAGCAGCGCGGAACGATTCCGCACGACTACACCGTCGCCCGCCTCGCGGCGGAGGCCTTCTTCGCGCGCCTGCGCGAGCTCTTCGGCCGGCGGCAGGCCATCACCACCTTCGGCCCCTACTCGCCGGGCCAGGCGGTGGCGATGAAGCGCCTGGGCATCGAGGCCATCTACCTGGGCGGCTGGGCCACTTCGGCCAAGGGTTCCCACGATGAGGATCCCGGGGCGGACCTCGCCAGCTATCCCCTCGGCCGCGTGCCGGACGAGGCGGCGCCCATCGTGCGCGCCCTGCTCGCCGCCGACAGGAACCAGCGCTTCGCCTGGGCGCGCCTGACGCCCGCAGCAGCGCACGGCGGCAGCGCAGGTGGATTTCCGACCCTTCATCATCGCCGACGCCGACACCGGCCACGGCGGCGACGCCCACGTGCGCAACCTGATCCGCCGCTTCGTGGAGGTCGGCGTGCCCGGCTACCACATCGAGGACCAGAAGCCGGGGGTCAAGAAGTGCGGACACCAGGGCGGCAAGGTGCTCTCGCCCACGGACGAGCAGCTCAAGCGGCTGAACGCCGCGCGCTTCCAGCTGGACATCATGGACGTGCCCGGCCTCATCGTCGCGCGCACGGACGCCGAGGCCGCGACCTTCCTCGACGGACGCGGCGATGAGCGCGACCAGCCCTTCATCCTCGGCGCCACGCGGCGGGACCTGCCCAGCTACAAGGCCGGCTACGTGGCCCTGCTCCACCGTCTGGCCGCCGCCGGCCTCGCCGAAGTGCGCGGCCACCTGCTCTTCGCGGTCTCCGCCGGCGAGCTGGCCGCGGCCGCGGCCTGGCTCGAGCGGGCCGGCCTGGGCCTCCTCGTCGACGAAGCCGCGGCGGCCCATCGCGCCGACGCGAGTGGCGGCCTCGATGCGCTGCTCGACGCCCTGGACACGCGCTACGCCGAGCTCTGGCAGGCGCAGGCCGGCCTGAAGACCTACGGCCACGCCGTGGCGGACGTGATCGCCTTCCGCGCGAGCGAGGGCGAGAGCTTCGCGTGGAGCAGCGAGGAGTGGCTGGCCTTCGCCGGCCGGGCCTCGCATTACGAGGCCCGCGAGCGGGCCCGCGAGCTGGGCATCCAGGTCATCTGGGACTGCGAGCTGCCCAAGACGCCCGAGGGCTACTACCCGATCGAGGCCGGCATCGAGTTCGCCATCGCCCGTTCGCTGGCGGCGGCGCCCTTCGCCGATCTGCTCTGGATGGAGACGAAGACCGCCGACCTCGCCGATGCCCGCCACTTCGCCGAGGCCATTCACGCCGTGTTCCCCGACAAGCTGCTCGCCTACAACCTGTCGCCCTCCTTCAACTGGGACACGACCGGCATGAGCGACGAGCAGATGCGCCGCTTCCCCGAAGAGCTCGGCAAGCTGGGCTACGTGTTCAACTTCATCACCTATGGCGGTCACCAGATCGACGGCCTCGCCGCCGAGGAGTTCGCCCAGGCCCTGCGGCAGGACGGCATGCTGGCCCTGGCTCGCCTGCAGCGGCGCTTCCGCCTCGTCGAGTCGCCCTATCGCACGCCCCAGACCCTGGTCGGCGGCCCGCGCCTGGACGGCGCGCTGATGGCCTCGACGGGACGGACGGCCAACACCAAGGCGATGGGCAAGGGTTCCACGCAGTTCCAGCACCTCGTGCAAACAGAGGTGCCCACCAAGCTGCTCATGGAGTGGCTCCAGCTTTGGGCTGCGCACAACAAGTTGCCGCACCCTTTGCGCGTGGAGCTCAAGCCCTCCAGCGCGGGGGCCGAGCTGCTGGAGCTGGCCATCGTGGATGCCGGCGGCGAGAAGATGGCCAACGTGGTCTTCGCGAGCATTCGCGACCGCCGCGAACGCAGCCTGCTATCGATCCGCGACCAGAACACCTACACCGAGGCGCTGCGCCAGAAGCGCTTGATGACCCTGACGCACCTCTACCTCATCCACCGCTATCAGGCCGTGTCGCTGCACTACGTGAGTCCCACCGAGGACAACCACTACCAGACGCAGAAGATGCTGGCGCAGGGCCTCTTCACGGACGTGCACAGCGAGATCGGCCACATCATCGTGGCCGAGGTGAATGCGCCGCGCGTGGAGGCGCTGCTGGCGGCCGACCAGAATGCACTGCGGGCTCTGATCGAGAAGCGCGCCTAGTCGAACCAGAAGCGCAGGCCGAGCCCCGCGTTCAGGCTGAAGTCGGTGTCGGGCGCCAGGTCCATGATCGGCACCAGCTCGAAGAAGAAGTCGAAGCGGTTGCGATCGAAGGCATAGGCGATGCCGATCGGGAAGCGGGCGCCGATCAGCTCGTCATTGTCGATCAGCTTCACCCGCGCGCCGATGCCCAGGTAGGTGGGCAGACCCTCGCCGTCCACCTCGATCCAATCGTAGCGGTGAAAGAGGATGTCGCCGTGCAGGTGCAGGGCGTCCTCGCCCTCGAAGGACCAGGCGGCGGCCAGGTCGATGGCCTTGCTGCGCCCCGTCCAGTGCTTGAGGCTGAGACCCGTGGGCTCGCCGATGATGAGGCCGAGCCCGGTGTCGCCGGCGGCGGCGGGTAGCGCGGCGGCGAGCAGGGCACAGGCGAGGATGAGACGGCGAAGCATGGCTTACCTCCGGGTCGGGTGGGCAGGCAGACAAGATAGCGAAGGCGGGCCGCCCTGACCAGGGTTCTCGAATCCCACACTCGCGGCGCATTGCCGCTTGAGGCGCCAGGCCCGCGGCCCTATCGTGGGGCCATGACGCCCAAGCTGCTGCTCGCTCGCGAAGTCGTCCTCTGCGGCCCCGCCGGTCCGCTCGTCTTCGGCGGGCGCGCGCCCATCGTCACGCAGACGATGGCCGTGGCGGCCACCGAGCGCACCGAGGCAGTCTACGCGGAGATCTGCGAGCTGGCCGCGGCCGGCGCC
Source organism: uncultured bacterium (assembly GCA_963695095.1). GTDB lineage: Bacteria > Krumholzibacteriota > Krumholzibacteriia > JACNKJ01 > JACNKJ01 > VGXI01. The sequence continues at coordinate 66,433 of CAVOFT010000001.1, forward strand.
GAGCTGGTGCGCGTGACCGTGCAGAGCCCGCGCATCGCCGAGAGCCTGGCGCCCCTGCGCGCGAAGCTGGACGCGGCGGGGGTCAAGGTGCCCCTGGTCGCCGACATCCACTTCAGCCCCGAGGCGGCGCTGCGCGCGGCGGATTTCGTCGAAAAAGTGCGCATCAACCCGGGCAACTTCGCTGACAGCCGGCAGCCGCGCAGTTCGCCCTACACGGACGCCGAATACGCTACCGAACTGGCCAGAATCGCGGAGCGATTCTTGCCCCTTGTCGACGCCTGCCGCCGCCAGCGCCGCGTGCTGCGCATCGGCAGCAACCACGGCTCGCTTTCCCAGCGCATCCTCTCGCGCTACGGCGATACGCCGCTGGGCATGGTGGAGGCCGCGCTCGAGTACGTGCGCCTGGCCGAGGGCGCGGGCTATTCCGAGCTGGTGATTTCGATGAAGGCCAGCCACGTGGGCGTCATGGTGGAGGCCTACCGCCTGCTCGCGCTCGCCATGTTGCGCCGAGCCGAGGCGGGCGAGGGCGAGGTCTACCCCGTGCACCTGGGCGTCACCGAGGCGGGCGAGGGCGAGGACGCGCGCTTGAAGAGCTACATCGGCATGGGCGCCTTGCTCGAACTGGGCATCGGCGACACCGTGCGCGTTTCGCTCACCGAGAACGCGATCCAGGAGCTGCCGGCGACCCGCGTGCTGGCCGGACGCTACTCGGATCGACGCACCCAGGCGGACCCCTGGACGGCGGCCGACCTCGCCGCCGAGTATGCCGAGCGCGAGAGCGACCCCGCGACCGGCGCGCTGCCGCGCGACGAGACCCTGGCCGGCCTGGATCCCGAAGCCCGGGCGCTGCACTTTCCCGTCACCCTGGTGCCGCAGCACTGGCAGCCCTCGATCCAGGAGCTGCTCGACCTCAAGTGGAAGCCCCTGCCGCCGGATCACGTGCGCATCGACGAGCTGGGGCGCCTGGGGCTCGTGATCGTGCCCCGCGGCATCAGCGCGCGTCTGGCCGAGCAGCGCCTCGAGGTGGAAGTCCGCGAGCGCACGCTGCTGGAGCTGGCCATCAGCGCGGGGGTCCCCCTCCTCGAGGGGCGCGCGCGCCGGGTGGCCGTGGAGGCCTCGACAGCGGAAGAAGCCGTGCGGGGCGTCGAGCTGGGCTACGCGCTCCTGCAGACCACGCGCCTGCGCATGAGCCGCGCGGACTTCATCAGTTGCCCCTCCTGCGGACGCACCCACTTCGACCTGCAAGCCGCCACCCGCCGCATCCGCGCGCGCTTCGGCCACCTGGAGGGCGTCAAGATCGCCATCATGGGCTGCGTGGTGAACGGCCCCGGCGAGATGGCCGACGCCGATTTCGGCTACGTGGGCGCCGCTCCGGGCCGCGTGGACCTCTACCTCGGCCGCGAGTGCCTGGAGCGCGGCATTCCCGAAGCCCAGGCCGTCGATCGCCTGCAGGCCCTGCTCGCCCTGCACGGCGTCTGGCGCGAGTCGCCGGCTGCCGACCCGGAAGAGGGGCGATGAGCGCGCTCGTCGTCGTGCTGCTCTGCCTGCCGATCGCCGTGCTGGCCTCGATGGTGGGCATCGGCGGCGGCGTCTTCGTCGTGCCGCTCTGGCTGGCGGCCGGCTTCAGCTTCGTGGCCGCCAGCAGCGCTTCGCTGGTGATGACCACGGCCCTGGGCGCTTCGGCCGCCGTCGTCTACCTGCGCAAGGGCTTGGTCGAGCCGGCGCTCGTCTTCACCATCGGTCCGGCGGCCTGGCTGGTCAGCTTCGCCTCCGGCTTTCTCTCGGGGCATCTCGATGAACGGCTCTTGCGCGGCGCCTTCGCCTGCGTGCTGCTGGGCCTGTCCCTCTTGCTCTTCAAGCAGCCGCAGGCCAGGGGACAGGCGCCGGCAGCGACAGGCGGGCGCTGGTCGCTGCGCCGCGAGCGCGAGGGCGAGGTCTACTTCATCCCGCTCGTCGGCGCCGCCGGCGCTGGCGCCTTGGCCGGCCTCCTCGCTGGTCTCTTCGGCATCGGCGGCGGCGTGCTGATCGTGCCCATCCTCACCCTCGCCTTCCGCATTCCCATCCATATCGCAGTGGCCTCGTCGTCCCTGTTGCTCGCCCTCACCTCGGTGTTCGGCGCGAGCGGGCACGCCCTGGCCGGCCACATCGACTGGCTGCCTGCACTGGCCGCGGCGGCCACGGCTGTGCTGGGCGCCCAGCTCGGCGCCCGCCTCACTTCGCGCCTGAAGCCGCACCACCTGCGGCGACTGCTCGCACTGGTGCTGTTCGCGGTGGCGCTCTGGATCGGAATCGGAGTGCTCAGGCAGGGCTAGGTTCCGGACCGCGGCGGCCAGAGCCTCCCGCCGAGCAGTTGGCCCGCCACGGCGAAGACCAGCGTCAGCGCCACGAACCACAGCGAGAGACCTAGCAGGCGCCTGAGCACGAAGGCGAAGGGAATGGGGGCATGGATGGAGAGGATCCAGCTCCAGCTTCGCTTGCGCGCGTGGACGCGCCAGCCCCCGGCAGGCAAGTTGAGCGCGAAGGCGCTGAGGGCGAGCAGCCCGGCGCGAAGCATCAGCGGCAGCGAGCCCGGCGAGTGGATGGCCTGGGGCAGCGCGGCAAGGGCGCTCACGCCAGCACCAGGGTCCCCGGCTGGCCGGACTCGACGCTGCCGATGAGCACCGCCTCGGCCACGCCTCCCGCCTGCAGCGCCGCGAGCAGGGCCTCGGCTTCGGCCTCCGCCACGGCGATGAGCAGGCCGCCGCTGGTCTGCGCGTCGCAGGCCAGCCACAGCTGCGCCTCGCTCACCCCGGCGCCGCGCTTCAGGTGCGGCTCCACCGCCTTGCGGTTCGCGCGGCTGCCGCCGCAGAGCAGATCCTTCGCGATCATCGCCAGGGCCTGCGGGTAGGCGGGCAGGGCCGCCGCTGACAGGTGGAAGCAGAGGCCCGCGCCGCGGGCCATCTCGAGCGCGTGGCCGGCCAGACCGTAGCCCGTGACGTCGGTGAGCGCGTGCACGCCGCGGGTGGCCGGCTCGCCGCGATCGGCGGCGCCGTCGGCGACGAAGGCGTCCAGCACTTCGGCTGCGCGCTTGTTGAGCCGCATCATGCCCGCCACGGCAGGGGCGACATCGTCATCGCCGAGCTCGCCCTTGCCGCGGCCGGCGAAGAGCGTGGCCGTGCCCAGGGGCTTGGTGAGGATGAGCCGGTCGCCGACCCGCGCGCCGGCGTTGGTGAGCACGCGGCGGGGGTGCACCAGGCCGGTCACGGCCAGGCCGTACTTCAGCTCGGCATCCTTGATCGTGTGCCCGCCGGCCAGCGCCGCGCCCGCCTCGCGGATGGCCTCGTAGCCGCCCTCGAGGATGCGGGCCAGCTCGGCCTTGGGCAGCTGCGTCGGCGGGAAGCAGCAGATGTTCAGGGCGGTCACGGGCCGGCCGCCCATGGCATAGACGTCGCTCAGCGAATTGGCGGCGGCGATGCGGCCGAAGGTGAAGGGGTCCTCGACGATGGGCGTGATGAAGTCCAGGGTCTGCACGAGGGCCAGCTCGGGCGAGAGACGATAGACCCCGGCATCGTCCGAGGTGTCGAGGCCCACGAGCAGGTTCTCGACACGCTCGGCCCGGATGTGGCCGATGATCTCGCGCAGGTCCTCCGGACCCATCTTGGCGCTTCAGCCGCCGGCCGAAGCGAAGTCCGTGAGGCTGCAGCGCAGCCCCTCGTCGCTCACGGGCGCTCCCTTCTCGTGGCCTGTTACACCGCAAGATACCGCAGCCGCCGGGCCTGTCAATCGAGGCATTGACAGGCCGCCGGGGCGGCTTTTCTTGTATTCAGGATTCGGCGCTCCTCTATGGGGCCGGCGGAGGCGGGCGAGCATGAGCATCCGGCAGGACAAGATCCCCGCAGCCACGCTGCAGCGCCTGCCGGTCTACCTCTACCGCCTGCAGACGCTGCAGGCGGACGGTGTGGGCCGGGTGAGCAGCCGGACGCTGGCGGCCCAGTTGCGCATCAACTCCTCGCGCCTGAGGCAGGACTTCCACCACTTCGGCGGCTTCAGCCGCCCGGGCCAGGCCTACGAGGTGGCGCATCTCGTCGAGCGCCTGCGGGAGATCCTCGCCCTCGGCCAGGCGGTGGACTACGTGATCGCCGGCGCCGGCTACCTGGGCCAGGCGATCGCCGCCTATCCGCGCTTCGAGGAGGACGGCTTTCGCCTGGCCGGCATCTTCGACATCAATCCCAAGCTCATCGGCCTGCGCTTCCGCGGCGTGGCCGTGCAGGATCTCGAACTGCTGCCCGCGCTGGTGGGGCGACTCGGCGTCAAGCTCGGCGTGATCACGACCTCCCCCGAGGCGGCCCAGAGCGTCGCCGAGCGGATGGTGGCGGCCGGCATCACCGGCATCTGGAACTTCGCGCCGGTGGGCCTGCAGGTCCCCGAGGGCGTCACGCTGCAGGACGAGTTCCTCTCGGCCGGGCTGATGGCCCTGCACTACCGCATGCAGGAGGGCGAGCGCGGACCCGAGCGCCGGCGCTGAGCGCGAAAAACCCCGGGGCGATCGCCCCGGGGTCCGCCTTGCTACCCTTTGTGTATCCTGGCCACGGGAGGAGCGGAATCCGTTCCGCCTTCTAGCCTCCGCCCTGCGACGTGCTTCCCACGCAGACCAGTATAGCAGGCCCCTGCCGGCGCGGCAAGCCTTCCGATCGCGTATCGTGATGATGTGCAACGGGTTAGATTCCCAATTCGCCCTCGAAATGCCCCATCGGGGCCCATGGGGGCGAGGGCTTCGCCGGGGCGATCTGGGAGATCACGCCCACTTGCCCCTAGCGGGTCGCGCCGGGTGGAGCCGCTGCGGGAGGTGGCGGTTAAGCCGCTATTTGGCAATGGCTTGGGTGACTCATTCGGCAGGGTCCGCGTGTCCTGCAACTCTGCGTCCGCTTCGATGTCCGCCTTGCGATTGAGACCCCATGGCCCGATAGTGCATAATCACGGCAGGTCGGAGCTCCTCTAGCAGCATCCTCCAGCTCGCCAGTGCCACGGGAGTGCGCATCGATGTCCATTCGCGCGGGTTCAAGCACGGTTGCCCTCGCCGCCCTGGCGCTGTGGTTGGCGCTGTGGCCTGCAGCCGATGCGATCACCGGCGCCTCGAACACCGTGCTGGACCTGTCGTCCCCCGGCGCCGCCCCGACCGCCCATTGCGCCGACGCCCCGGACGAGCTTTCGGATTGCGCCAGCGCCCCCTCGTGCAGCCGGATGCTCGCAGCGAATCAGGGCGCCAAGGCCTGCGGCGACACGCGCTCCCGCTGTGCCACGGACCCGATCCCCGACAGCGAAGGCGATCTCGCTTGCGCGGGCACGAACGCTGCCCGCTGCGGCCAGTGCCAGTGCATCGGCGGCCTCGTGCTCTTCGCCGCCTCGCCGCCCCAGTTCAGCCCCGACCTCGAGCTGGTCGGCACGCTGAGCGCCGCCCGCTTCGACGAGGCGTCACGCTGCCCACGCCCGCTGCTCCGCCCGCCGATGGCAAATCTGTCGAACACCGCCTGAAGCGCGTGCCCTGCACGCACCACCAACACCATTGCATCGGGAGATCGATCCACATGAATCGGAAACGCATGATTGCGCTCGCGACGGCCCTCGCCGTCATGGTCTTCGCCGCGGCCCTCGCCGTGGCCGATGAGAAGCCCGCCCCGCCGGCGCCCGCCGCCGGCTGCAGCCCTGGCTGCACCGCCACTTGCACCGGGGCCGCGAAGACGGCCGCCGTGCCGGCGGCCGCGGCACCGGCAAGTTCCGGAAGCGAGGAGGCCACGCTCAAGGCTCACATGGAAGCCTGTGTCAAGGCCTGCGCCGCAGCCTGCAAGACCGGCGACGCCAAGGCTCACATGGAGGCCTGTGCCAAGGCCTGCGCCGAAGCCTGCAAGACCGGCGACACCAAGGCTCACATGGAGGCCTGTGCCAAGGCCTGCGCCGAAGCCTGCAAGACCGGCGATGCCAAGGCCCATGCCGCAGCTTGCGCCAAGGCCTGCGCCGCGGCCTGCAAGCCCGCCAAGCTCAGCCCGAAGGATCGGGGGGCCGGCTTGACGCCGAAGCGCTAGCCGGCGAGCTTGCTGCGAAGTCGAGGCGCCCGCGGGCTTCACCCGCGGGCGTCTTCTTGCCCTCGAGCGCCATTGAGCCGGCAGCGGGATCGCAAGTGCGGCGCCCCGCCGGCTGTCCGCGCGGATCGTCAGCGCGCCAGCACCAGCTTGCGGACCTGGCGCTCGCTGCCGGCGCGCAGCTCGCAGAAGTAGACGCCGCTGGGCAACTCGCGGCCGTCCGCCGCGCGGCCGTCCCAACTCAGTGCGTGCTCGCCCGCAGCGCGCTCGCCGTCAACGAGTACCCGCAGCAGGCGGCCGGCGGTGTCATGCACGGCCAGGCGCACGTGCGCCACCGCCGGCAGGCGGTATTCGAGGCGCGTCGTCGGGTTGAAGGGATTCGGGTAGTTCGGCGCGAGGGTGAGAGCGCTTGCCGGCAGCTCGGGCACCCCGACGAAGACGCCGAACTCGGCGATCATCCAGTCGCTGAAGGCGGTCTGCTCGCCCACCGTGAGCCAGTTCGCCGCCTGGTCCACGGCGATCGGGTGCTTGGGCCCTTCCCAGGCCGCACCTCCCCAGCGCCAAAGCCCCAGGCTGTCCTCGTCGGCGCCGTTCAGCTCGTCGTCGAGGTAACTCAGCGTGAGGTCGAAGAGCGCGCCCTCGCCCGTAGCGTCGATCGTGTAGTAGCGCTGCAGGCCGCCCGGCGCCAAGGGGTGTTGCTCGCCGGGATGCACGAGCATGTCGATCGCGCTGAGCGTGCCCACTTCCGCCAGGTTGACCTTCGCCTTCACGCGGCCGCCGAAGAGGTATTCGCCGGCGCCGCCGATGGCACGCTGATGCCGGGTGCCCGTGTACTCGAAGGCGCCGATGTCCACGCACCAGCCGCCATTGGCGGGCACCGCGGTGGCCGGGCTGCCGGTCTCGATGCAGGGCGAGTCGTAGAGCAGGGTAAAATCGCGGGCCGCGGCGTCCGTGAAGCGCGGATCCCCGAGCTGCTCGTACTGCGAGGTGATGAGCGCGTTCGTGTTGCCGATCGCGTTCCCGTGGAAAGCGTTGTAGCCGATGGCGAAGGCGATCGCCGCGTGAGCGCCGATGCCGTCACTGCCCGCGACGTCGTGGTCGCAGACGATGTTGTTCTCCACGTAGGAGGCCGCGCTCGTGCCCAGATAGATTCCGCTGCCGGCGCCTCCCTCGATGGGATCGAGGGTATTCGCGTTGCCGACGACGGTGTTGTTGCGCAGCGACGTGCGGTAGCCGCCGCCGGTGTAGATGCCCCCACCGTAGCCGACGTCCTCGGTGCTGGCGACGTTCCCCCAGACCACGTTGCGCTCGATCGTATTGGTCGACTCGTAGGTAATGCCGCCACCGTACCCGATGCCGTGTACGCAGGCGGTGTTGCCGATGATGGCATTCTCCCGGAAGTCCGTGTTGCTGTCCGCGAGAAAGGCGCCGCCACCCGAGCCAGTGTGGCCGGCGCTGGTCGACGTCGAGGCCCGATTGTCTTCGATCCAGTTGCCGCGGATGACGGCACCGCTGCCCGTGCAGATACCGCCGCCGCTGCCGTTGCCGCGCACCGAGGACACGTTCCCCGTGATGCTGCAATCGAGGATCTGCACGCCGGTACCGTTGACCAGATTGATGCCCCCGCCGCTGCCCTGGCCGCCGCTGGCCTCCGCGGCGACGTTGTCCGTGATCGTGCAGTTCTGCACAACGGCGGTACTGGCATAGCAGTAGAGGCCGCCCCCGTTGCCGCCCACGCCCGAACTCAGGGTCGAGGCGGTGTTGCCCGCAATCTCGCACTCGCGGAGTTCGCCGCTGCCGCCGTAGTAGGCGACGCCCCCGCCGCCGCCGACACGGGCCGTGGAGCCGCGGTTGCCGACGATCGCGCAGTCGTGGATCTCGGCATAGCCGCTGCTAGCAACGTACACGCCGCCACCGTAGGCGTACCAGGCGCTGGAGCCGGTATTGTTGTCGATCCGGCAGTGGCGGATCTCGGCCGCCGTGCCCGCGCCACGCACGCTGATGCCGCCGCCGTTGCCGTTGAAGGTGTGGCCGGCCAGGTTGCCAGTGATCCGGCAGCGCTCCACGATGGGATCGGCGCCGCCGTTCACGTCCAGCCCGCCACCGTAGCCGTAGTTGGGATCGCCCTCGCTGGTGCCGTCGCCGCCGGTGAGTGTCAGGCCGCGCACGATCGTCACCGAGCTCACCGCGGCGCCGCTGATCGTCATCACGCGGCAGGTGGCGTCGGCCTGCACGATGCACTGGCTCGAGTCCGGCAGCGCCGCGTCCCAGCTCGCATGCGTGCCGTCGTCCGAGCCGAGGCAGCGATCGCTGCTCAGGACGACGGCCTCGCCGACCGGGTAGAGGCCGTACTTGACCAGGATGGTGTCGCCGGCCGCCGAGGCGGCGATGGCCGCCGCGAGCGTTTGCTTGGCCGTGGCCCAGGCGAGGCCGTCGCCGCTGTTGTCCGGCTGCGCAGCGTCGGCGAACCAGGTGGCCGCGCGGGCTTCAGCCCCGCCCCCGGGGGCCGGCCCGAGCGCCAGTACAGTGGCCAGGAGTGCCGCGGCATGGACCTGCCAGGCTGTGATCCCGAGCGGAGAACGACGATGGAAGCCCATGATCCCGTCCCTTCCCAAGCCGGTTGCGAGGGCCGGCCGGCAACGCAGCTCAGCGCCGGCAGTGCCCGCGGACAAGGAGCCAGGGAGTAGGAACCTCGGGTGGCGGCGCCGTCACAGCCAGTGGCGGCGAAATCGCGCCCTGGAGGGTGCGGGCGCCAGCCGATCAGGGCCGTTCGGGCGGCTGTTCGTCCAGGCGGAGGATGTGCGCCCGCGCCTACCTGTTGATCAGCCAATCGTAGCGCTTGGCGAAGCGCGTGAGTCCGTTCACGAAGGGTCGGGCCAGTCCGCGGGGCTGCAAGACCAGCACTGCCGCATGGAACGTGCCCGCGCGGAGCGCTTGATCGGAGACCCGGCTTCATCGCGGGAGGCGATGCGCACGTTCATCAGGGTATGGGCCGCGCCACGAACGATGTGCTTCTCCATGGCGCGGGCGCGGGCGAAGTCGCGGCTGGTGGCGTGGGTCCGGTGCATCTCGAGCGGATTGCCGTGGCTGGCTTCCTGGAAGATCTCGTGGAGTGGGCAAACCACGATGACGTGCGCAAGGCGCTCCCGGGTGCGCCGAATGACCGCGTGGACTTCCCTCGGCTTCAAGTGCTCGCGGGGCCGCAGCTCGGCGAGTTGCTACCCGAGGATCTAGTCGCGGCAGGCAGCGCTGGTGCCATGTGGCTGCGCCGCGCGCCGGCGCCGGCGGCGCCAGTTCTAGAGCATGAAGCCCAATGAAAACTGCGTCAACACGTAGAAGCCGTCCACGCCCGGGCGAATGCCGGCTTCGACCCGCCCCCCCAGGTGGCGCCGGGCCCCTTCCACCCCGATGCGGCCGCCGTACTTGCTCTCGGTGAACCCGGAGAGCTCAGGATCCTTGTACTCCAGGCTGCCCGCGACCAGCACGTCGGCGTAAACCGTGCGCCAGAGCCCCTCGTTGTAGTAGACCCGGGTCTTCGCCAAACCGAGGTAGAAGCCGCTCATCGTGTGATTGGTGAAGGTGAGGTCGCGCAGGTTCGGGTCGACGGCGGTGCCGTCCGCATCGAGGATCGTGTCGTCGTCCTTGCCCAGGTCCGCCGGCATCCCCGATTCCAGACCCAGCACACCGGCGCGAATGCCGTAGAGCTGGTGCTCTGAGGCCAGCCAGGAGTACTTCGTCGAGTGCGTGGTGATCGTCTCCTGTCCGGTATAGCGGTCCCGGCCGCTGGTCGTCGAGTCGTACCGCTGAGTGGTGTTCCCGAACTTCCCGGTCCTGACGATCAGGTTGATCTGCGCGCCAGCCTCCCAGGAGGTGAAGGGTTTGAGTTCAGGTGTGGCCGGCATCAGGTAGTAGTCTTCGTATTCGGTGGCGTTGCCGTTCGTGAAGTACGAGCTGCTGTAGCGGCCTTGCAGGAGCAGTCGCTTGTTCGGAAAGAAGGAAGCCTCCGCCCCGGCGCCCCAGTTGAGTTGATTGAACTTGTTCATCTCGATGTAGGCGATCTGCGCGCGCACATTGAGACCTACCCAGCTCTCGCGCGCCGAGGCCTGGGCTGCCAGGCCGAGCGTGAGCGTCAAGACCGCCGCAGTGAACAGACGTGCCACGGAACCTCCAAGTGCGGATTCCCCGGTTCGAGCATCGGTGAGATGGAGGGCGACGGAGCGGCGGCGAGGCCCGGTCGGGCCACCGCCATCGTTGCGCTCAGCGCGCGAAACTCAGTGGCCCCCCGGTTTGGCCCTGCGATCGAGACCCAGCGTACCGGTGCCACCAGGCAGAGTCAATCATCGCAATTATAGATCTCTGGATCGCGGAACCTAGAGGTCAAGAGGTCCAGAGTTCCTGGTGCCGGAGCCATGCCCCGCCTGCAGGGTGCGGTAGCCGCTGCGGGGTGCGGCGCAGGTCGGGGCCGTTCGGCGGGCTCTTTCGATGGAACGCAGGCCGCCCAGCCGTCCCAGGCGGGGTTCCGGGTCAGGCGCAGCGGGGAGCTGCTGACCCGATTCACCTGGTAGACCTCGAAACTGCCGTCGCGCAGCTCGCTGGCGACCGATCCGCAGGCGACTTGCATCGGCCACCTGCGACTGTCAACGGGCGCGCGCCCTAGGACTTCCGCGCGAAGAGGAAGAGGGTCTTGACCGGCTGCGACTTGCCGCCGACTTCCAGCAGCGGATAGGCCAGGAAGTTGATCGGGCCGGAGGCCGGACCCGGATCGAGGACGAGGTCGCGGCCGCGAGTGAACTCGAAGCGGTTGGCCGGGTGATGGCCGAAGAAGTAGGCGCTCAGCCCGCTGAACTTGTCGGCCTCGCTGATGTCCACTGGCCACCACTTGCCCTCGGCGTAGAACTCGGCCCAGCAGTGGTAGCCGTCGGTGCCGCCTTCGTCGCGCTCGGACGGGATCGACGCGCCGATCGCGAAGCGGGCCGGGATGCCGATTGTCCGGGCAAGGCCGATGAAGTAGGCGTGATAGTCCGTGCAGTTGCCGTACTTGGTGCTGCAGGCGAAGACGGCGTCGCCCTTGCCCCAGCCTTCGCCGAACTTCATGTAGCGCATCTGATCCATCACGTGGTCATAGAGGGCGCGGGCCCGCGCCAGATCGCCCTGCTGGCCGGCGACCGCCGCTTCGGCGATCGCCTTGATCCCATCGTCGGCCGGCACCATCGTCTCCGGCCGCAGTGACCTGGACGCTGTTTCCGGGTCGCCGGCGTAGGCGCCCTTCTCCTGGCGGACCACCTCGTAGACGATCTCGATCGTCTGGCCGCTGTCGGCCGGCGTCAGCTCCAGGAAGAGCACCCGGTTGCCATGGGCGCTGTCCGTGAGGGTCTTCCGCACGCCCGGCGCGCGCACCGACTTGACGGTCACCTGCTGAAAGTCGTCCGTGGCGGCCAGTGGAATCCAGCAGCGGGCGTCCTCCGCGATCGCCGGCAGGGTCGCCTGGTAACGAAACTCGAAGGCATCCTCGCCGGTCAGCACGCCCAGCAGATCATCGGCGGCATCGTCGACGGCAGCGCGCACCCAGTAGCCTTCATCGGTCTGCTGCCAGAGGTAGTAGGGCCGGCCGTTGAGCTTGTGGACCGTCGTCTCCGTCACGGCCATCGCGCCGGGATCGCCTGTCATGAAGAAGTCGATGTCATAGAACTGGCCGTCGGCGCTCGCCATGTCCACGCAGGCGAAGTGCTGCCGCGGCGCCAGCGTGGCCAGGTACTCGACGTGGACGCGCACCAGGCGGAGCTCGAGCTCTTCCCCGGCGAAGGGAACACGGAAGAACCCCTCGCCCCGGACGACCTCCGCGGCGATGTGCTTCTCGATGCCCGCTCGGATGTCGTCGGTGACGATCGGCGGGGCCTCCGACGCCTGCTCGCCCGCGGTGGCCGACCTGGGCGTGAATGCCGACAGCCCGATCGCCAGCGAGAGGAGGAGGGCGCCGGCCGCTGCGAGCGCTCGGAAGAGGATTCGCGGATTGAGCATGTTCACCCCTGCCTGGCGATGGTGTAGATGGAGTGGAAGCGGCAACCAGCCTGGTTGCCGCTTCCGGCTGGTGGCTCTGGACCCGAGGGCGAACTAGTGCCCCGGATGGTCCTTGGGCTTCGCGGGCGCGGCCTCCCCTGTGGCAACAGGCGGCAGCACCACGGTATCGATGACGTGGATCACGCCGTTGGTCGCGGCGATGTCGGTCTTGAGCAGCTTGGCACCGTTGACCATGACGCTCTTGCCCTCGACCTTGATGTCGAGTTCCTGGCCATTGGCCGTCTTGACCTTCATCGTCTTCACATCGGCCGCCATCACCTTCCCGGGCACGACGTGGTAGCTGAGGATGCCGGCGAGCATGCCCTTGTTCTCGGGCTTGAGCAGCTCGTCCAGGGTGCCGGCCGGCAGCTTCGCGAAGGCCTCATCCGTGGGCGCGAAGACGGTGAAGGGGCCCTTGCCCTGCAGCGTCTCCATCAGGCCGGCGGCCTTGATTGCGGCGACCAGGGTCTTGAAGTTTCCCGCTCCGGATGCGACGGCAACGATGTCGCCCGCCTTCGCCGGGTGCTCGGCCTTCGCCGGATGCTCGGTCGTCGTCGGATGCTCCTGTGCCAGCGCCAGGTAGGGCAGGGCGGCCAGGATCAGCAGGCCGCTGAGCGCGGCAGTCCGCATGGATTTCACGGTTTCTCCTATCGATCGGGCTTGGGGATTCGCAGGTGGCTGGGCCAGGCCGGCCGGCACGCTCGAGTGCGGGCGTCTGCTTAGTCTTGGGAACAAGCTAGTGTTCCCGGAGGGATGCCGCAATCGTTCGGCAGGGTTCGCTCACCCTCGAGACTGGGCCCGCACGCCCCCGGTCCGCGGACGGAGGCAGGGGATTCCTCGATCAGCCGATGCCGGCTGTAAGCAGCACCGCAGCCCCGCGCAGGGCGCCCGCGGCGAGATCGGCAAGCGCCTCGTTGGCCTCCGCGAGCGGATAGCTCCTCACGTCCGGTCGCAGGGGGATGGCCGCCGCCAGCTCGAGCAGCTCGCGGGCATCCGCGGCGGTGAAGTTGGCCACCGTGCGCAGCACGCGCTCGCCGTAGAGCAGGCGATAGGGCAGCTCCGCGATCGGACTCATGTGGATGCCGGCCAGGGTCTGCACGCCACCCGGCCGCAGCAGGGCAAGCGCCGGCGCCACCGTGCCGCCCGCGGGGGTGAAGTTGACCAGCCCGTCCAGGGGCCAGGGCGGCGTCTCCTCCAGCGTCCCGGCCCACTCGGCGCCGAGTTCGAGCGCGTGGCGCCGGTGCGCCTCGCGCCGGCTGATCACCGCCACGCGCATCTCTAGGTGCCGCGCCACCTGGATCGTCAGATGCGCAGACGCTCCGAAGCCGAGCAACCCGAGCCTTCCGCCCGGCTCCACGCCGGAGAGCCGCAGTGCGCGATAGCCGATGATGCCGGCGCAAAGCAGCGGCGCGGCGTGCAGGTCGTCCAGTGCATCCGGCAGCGCGTGGCAGGCCACGGCCGGCACGACGAGCTGCTCGGCGAAACCGCCGTTGATATGAAAGCCCGTGAAACGCACCGCCTCGCAGAGGTTCTCCCGCCCGGCCAGACAGGCTTCGCAGCGCCCGCAGCTCGCGGCCAGCCAGCCCACGCCCACGCGTGTGCCCGGCGCGGGGCCGTCCACGCCGGCGCCCAGGGCCAGCACCCGGCCCACCACCTGGTGCCCCGGCACGATGGGCAGGCGCGGCGGCGTCAGATCCCCCTCGACGATGTGCAGGTCCGTGTGGCAGACCCCGCAGGCGCTCACCGCCAGCGACAGCTCGCCCGGCCCCGGCGCCCGCGCCTCCCGCTCTTCAAAGCGCAGCGGCGCACCGCCGATGGGCCCTTGGCGATGGAGTACGATCGCTCTCACGCGAAACCTCCCTGCTTGCGAGTGCGGGTTTCGCTCGCGCGACTCTGAGCCGCAGGCGAAGCGGAGCGCGGCGAAACCTGCACGAGCAACCCGAAGCGGAGCGCGAGGAAACCTACTTGAGCAGTTTGAAGGGCTCGAAGGTCATGAAGTCCGCGTGGTGGACGATCAGCCCCTCGATCGTGCGCTGGCCGGCGTCGCCCTCTTTCGCGTGCATGGCGATCATGTGGCAGACCCCCACCGGCAGGTCGAAGCGCATGGCCAGGCCGACGCCGCTGAAGGGGTGGCGCAGCAGCGAGCCGTAGTTGCTCTGCACCACCTTGCCCGCGGCATCCTTCTCGTACTCCAGCAGCTTGCCGACATCGATGAGAATGGCCCCGCTGATCAGCTCGTCCATATTGATCGGCAGCATGTCGCCGTAGAACTCGCGCATGATGCGCGCGCTCTCCCGGCAGACGTGCACCACGCTGCGCTTGTGCGCCATGAAGCTGACGGCCTTCTTCGTGAGCAGGGTGAAAGGGATCGTCTCCAGATCCTCCGCGCCGAGCGGACTCTGGGCGATGGCGTACTCCCAGACCGCGGCGGTCTGCTCGCGGAGGTCGGCGTTCTCGATCCAGTCCAGCTCGGGCCAGAGCTTCTTCACGGTCGCGTTCATCGTGCCTCCGGTGATTGGTGGTTGAGACTCCCGTCGTCCGGGGCCGCTGGCGCGTCGCCGCGGGCCGCCTCGACGTCGAAACGCAGAACATGCTTGCCGATCCCGGCCGTGAGCTGCGTCAGGCGGCCCTCCGCGTCGAAGCGGAACTCGCCCTTGGCGCGCCGCTTGCGCTCGGCGGCACCCTGCGTGACGGTGTCGAGCCGATAGCGGTAGGTCCAGGACTCGCCGCCCTCCGTCGCGGGCTCGTCCTGGGCGCCGCGCTCGCTGGGCTCGCCCAGCAGCTCCGCCAGACGCGCCCTGTCCGGCAGCTGCGCGGCCAGTTGCTCGCGCGCCAGGCGCGCCCGCGCCGAACGCTCGCTGCGGTCCACGTCGGCGCTGCCGAGGGCGGCCAGCAGCTCGCGCAGGCTCTCCTCGGGATAGAGCTGCGTGAACTGGGTCGGGAATTCGATGCGCGCCAGCCGATCCTCGGCGAAGCCGAGCCGGTAGACCAGGGGCGCCGTTCCGTCGGCCGGCTCCTTGAAGAAGGCGTAGACCCGCCACTCGAGGCCATCGCCCTGCTCGTAGCGGCTGGGCGCCACTTCCATGAGGCCCTCGACATCGCCACCGTCCAGCAGGGGATGCAGGCAGACGAGCGCGTAGCTGCTGTCGCTCGCGAAGGCGAAGTGGGCGCTGAAATCATTGAGCTGGTGCTTGAATTTGAGGAGCCGCCAGTAGACGCAGCCGCTGCCGGTCACCACGCCGACCGCCAGGAGAACCAGAAGTGTCCGGCGTAGCAGGATCATGGGCTTGCTCCGGCCCCCAAGCTAGCAGAGGCCGCCAGCCCTGTCCAGGCAACCCAATTTCCGTCTGTCGAAACGAACGGGAGCCGCCCGCTTCTTCCCGGTCCGGCCGCGTTTCTTCTCAAGCCGCCCGCCATTGCTGTCGATTATTGCATTGTTGTCGATCGATCCGCTTCAAGCTGCCCCGGGCACGGATGGATAGGGGAGGCCTGGCAGGGATGCCACGCAAGGTCAATGAAACGACGAGCGGCAGGGAGTTGGCCCGCGACATCCTGCTGCGCATCGCCGAGAGCACGGCCGGCTTGACGGGAGAGGCTTTCTTCGAAGGCCTCACCCGTCAGCTGGCCAGCGTGCTCGGGGTGCGCTACGCGCTCCTCACCGAGCAGCCTCCCGCCGACCCCGCGCACCTGCGCACCCTCTCCTTCTGGAGCGGCGACACCTGGCTGCCGAGCTCCAGCTACCGGAAGGCGTTCAGCCCCTGCGCCAAGGTGATGGCCGAGGGGCGCTTCTTCTGCCCCACCGGCGCGCAGGCACGCTTTCCGCAGGACAAGGAACTCGCGAAGCTCAAGGTGGACGCCTACTTCGGCCTCCGCTTGGCAGGGAGCGACGGGCGCACGCTCGGCCACCTCTGCGTGATGGACGAAGTGCCCCTGGAGGACGAGCGCTGGCTCGCCTCGATCCTCGAGGTCTTCGCTGCCCGCGCCGCCGCCGAGATCGAGCGCATGCAGGCCGATCAGGCCATGCGCGAGAGCGAGGAGCGCTTCCGCCACCTGGCGGAGAACCTGCCCGGCATCGTCTTCTCCTACTTCCAGGATGCAGACAAGCACCGCCACCTGCACTACCTTGGCCCCGGCGCCCGCGCCCTGCTGGGCAGCGAGCTCTTCGAGCGTGCCCTGGCCAATCCTGACGAGATCTTCACGGCCATCCATCCCGAGGACGTCCCGCCCCTGCTCGAGGCCTCCGACCTCGCCGCGACGGAGGGCCGGGCCTTCCACGGCGAGTTCCGCATCCTACTCGATGGCGAGCAGCGCTGGATGGAGGCCTTCGCTCAGGCCGCGCCCCTGGACGATGGCCGCCGACTGTGGACGGGCACCGTCTTCGACATCAGCGAGCGCAAGGAAGCCGAGGCCCAGCTCAAGGAGTATTCACGGGCCCTGGAGGAGAGCAATCTCGCCCTTCAAGATGTGAGCGAACGGGCCCATGCCGCCACCCGCGCCAAGACCGAGTTCCTGGCCAACATGAGCCATGAGATCCGCACACCGATGACGGCCATCCTCGGCTACGCGGATATCCTCGGCGAGCGGATCGCGGACCCCGAGGACCGCGAGGCCCTCGGCATCATTCGCGAGCACGGGCGCTATCTGCTGCAGATCATCAACGACATTCTCGACCTGTCGACGATCGAGGCGGGCCGGCTCGAGCTCAGCTTCCGCCGCGTGTCGGTCTTCCAGCTCCTCCACCATGTGCAGGAGCTGATGCGGGTGCGCGCCCACGAGAAGGGCCTTTCGCTCACCGTGGAATACCCGGAGCGGATGCCGGCCGTGGTGCGCACGGACCCGGTGCGCCTGCGCCAGATCCTGATCAACCTGCTCAGCAACGCGATCAAGTTCACCGAGCGCGGCGGGGTGCGCATTCGCGCGGACTACCACCACCACCCCGGCCTGCCCGTGCTCGAAATCGAGATCCGCGACACGGGCGTCGGCATGAGCGAGGCCAAGCAGGCCGCGCTCTTCGAGCCCTTCACGCAGCTGGACGGCACGGCGCGCCGGCGCTTCGGCGGCGCCGGGCTCGGGCTGTCGATCAGCCGCCGCCTGGCCGAGATGCTCGGCGGCACGATCAGCGTCGAGAGCCAGGAGGGCAAGGGCAGCAGCTTCCGCATCGTCGTGGCCACCGGCCTCATGGACGACCTGCGCATGATCAGCGCCGAAGAGGGCCTGGCCTTCCTCAAGGCGCCCGAAGAGCCCCTGATGGGCCCCGAGCGTTTGAACCTGCGCATCCTGCTGGCCGAGGACAACCGCACCAACCAGCGCCTCGTGCGCCACGTACTCGAAAAGCTGGGCGCCTGGGTGGGCGTGGTGGAGAACGGCCGCGAGGCCGTGGACACGGCCCTGGCCGCCCGCGAGCGGGAAGAGCCCTACGATGTCATCCTCATGGACATCCAGATGCCGGGGATGGACGGCCACGCGGCGGCCCGCGAGCTGCGCCGGCGCGGCTACGAGGGCCCGATCATCGCGCTGACGGCCCACGCCATGGAGCGCGACCGGGAGGCCGCGCTCGATGCTGGCTGCGACGACCACTGCACGAAGCCCATCGATCGCCACCAGCTCGTGGCCGCGATCCTGGGCCAGCTCGCCCGCCGCGGCGCGCCGGTCCCGCCCGGCTAGAGCCGCCCGAGCCCCGGGCCGCCGGCGCCTAGCGCGCCAGCACCAGCTTTCGCTCCCAGCTCCCCGCCGCGCTGTGCAAGCGGGCCAGATAGAGCCCGCTGGCCAGGGCATGGCCGGCCTCGTCGCGGCCGTCCCAGATGAAGCTCCGCTCCCCGGCGGGCAGGAGCCCCGCATGGAGCATGCGGAGCCGGCGGCCCTGCAGGTCGTAGATGGCCAGCTGGGCCTGGCCGCTCGCCGCCAGGCTGAGGCGCAGGGTGGTCTGCGGATTGAAGGGGTTGGGATAGGCGTCCAGACGCCCGGCCGCTGCCAGGGGGCCCCCGAGGGCGGGCAGCTCGATGAGGCGCAGCATGCGCTCCTGGCCCAGGACGTCCCGCTCCAGCAGGCGATAGCTGAGCGCGCCCGCCGGCGCCTCGCCGTCGAGCAGGCTGAACAGGGGCCCGCCGGTCAGCGGCACGGGCGTCAAGCGGCGCCAGGCGCCTTGCCCCTCCCGCCGCTCGAGCAGGAAGCCGGCGCTCGCGTCCTCCCAGGCCACTTCCCAGCGCAACCAGACGCCGTCATCCCCGCGCTCGGCGCGGAACCAGGCGAGGAAGACGGGGATGGCCTCGTCGCCGAGGATGGCCACGCCGTTGCGGTCGTCGGCGACGAAGACGTGCGGCCCCGACACGGTCGCGTCCAGGGCCCGGCCGCCGGTGTCGTAGTAGCCCGCCTCGGTCGGCTGATAGGGATTGCTGACATCGATGACGCGCAGGCCGTCGCCATAGTCGGAGACGTAGGCGTAGGGTCCGGAGATGTGCACCTTGCGCGCCGAGTCCACGGTGTCGTAGAAGCCGATCTCGACGGGACTCGCTGGATTGCTGATGTCCACGATGCGCAGGCCCCGCGTGTAGGCCGCCACGTAGGCGTAGTTGCCGTTCACGTCCACGCCCCAGGCCGCATCGACCAGCAGCAGGCTGCCCAGTTCCACCGGAGCGTCCGGATTGCTGATGTCGACGACGCGCAGGCCCTGCGGGCCGTCGGCCACGCAGGCCAGGTTGCCTTCCACGGCGACATCGTAGGCGTAGCCGGGCGTGTTGAGCGTGCCGCGGCGGACGGGCGCGCTGGGGTCGCTCACGTCCACGATGATGAGTCCGGCTTCCGAGGCCGCCACGCAGGCCATGTCCCCGGCGAGCGCAATGGCCCGAGTGCCGGCGCCGCTCAGGGAGAGGTTGGCCAGCAAGGTCGGATTCGCGCGATCGCTCACGCTCACCACCTTGAAGCCCGGCGTATAATCGGCCAGGTAGGCCAGGTCGCCATTGATCGCCACGTCGTAGGCGTAACCGGGGGTGTCCAGACGCGCGACGCGCTCGGGCGCCAGCGAATTGCCGACGTCGAGCACCACCAGGCCCAGGCGATTGGCGGCCACGTAGACGAAGGAGCCGTCGGTGGCCACCCCCTGGCAGTAGTCGCCGGACTCCAGCGTGCTCACGGTCACCGGATCCAGCGGATCGGCCAGGTCCATGGCGACGAGGCCGCCGCCCCAGTCGGCCACCCAGGCGTGGCCGCCACCGACGGCGACGCCGTAGGCCGCCACCGGCGTGTTCTCGATGCTCATCAGCGTGGGCAGCGCCGGGTTGCTCACGTTGATCACGACGAGGCCGTCGGCGTCGTCGGCCACGTAGGCCAGGCTGTCCACGACCTCCACTTCCCAGGCGAAGCTGAGGGTGTCGTAGAAGCCGACCTCGTAGGGAGCCGTGGGATCCGCCACGCTGAGGATGCGCAGGCCCGCATTCTGGTCGGCGATGTAGGCGAGCGTGTCCACGACTTCCACGCGGAAGGCGCCGCCGGGCGTATCATAGAAGCCGATCTCCGTCGGGTGCGCGGGATCGCTGATGTTGATGATGCGCAGGCCGGCGCTCCAGTCGGCGACATAGGCCAGCGTGTCCACCGCGCAGACGCCGTGGGCGCGATCCGGCGTGTTGTAGCTGCCGAGGGTGACGGGGTGCGCGGGGTCGCTGACATCGACGATGCGCAGGCCGTCGAAGTACTCGGCGAGCAGGACCAGCGTGTCG
Source organism: uncultured bacterium (assembly GCA_963695095.1). Taxonomy (GTDB): domain Bacteria; phylum Krumholzibacteriota; class Krumholzibacteriia; order JACNKJ01; family JACNKJ01; genus VGXI01. The sequence goes on from CAVOFT010000001.1 coordinate 86,258, forward strand.
CGCACGGCGACATCGTAGGTGTACTGCGCGGTCTTGGAGTGGCCCACCTCGACGGGCTGCGTGGGATCGGAGACATCGATGATGCGCAGGCCGTCGGTCCAGGCGCTCGTGTAGACGTAGTCGCCGGCCTGATCCATGCCGATCGTGGGCCCCGGCACGGCCACCTGGCCCAGCGCGACGGGATTCGCCGGGTCGCTCACGTCGGCGATAGAGATGGAGCCCCCGTTGCCGTAGAAGACCAGCCCCGCGTCCCAGTTGGCGCCATAGCAGGGACCGTCCGGCCAGCGCGAGAGCAGCAGCAGGTTCTGGCTGTCGCCGGTGTCGCGATCCTGGGCCGCAGCCGAAAGGGGCAGACTGACGAGCAGGGCAAGGACAAGGGTGCTGCGCTTCAAGATGTACCTCTTCGCGTTCGGGCCGAGCATCCGGCCGAAGCTGCAAGAGACATGCCCTGGCCGCGCCGGTGACCGGTTCCGGATGGAGCCGGGGACGCGGGGGAAGGATGCACCGCGCCACGCCCGGTTGACCCGCGCGGGACCCCTCTCGCCTTGCGCGGCAGCGGCGGGAGGATGGCGGAACCTAATAGCGTCACATCGATCGTGCAATCCCGACCCGCGGGCGGCCCGGGCGGGGGAAGGCGATTTCCCTGTCTGTTCATCCAGTGCTTTGCTAGCCTGCCACTGAGTAATCACTGTTTCGCCCGGCGCCGGGCTGCCGGGCGGCGGCCTCCGGGAGGATAGTGTAGCATGTCCACGCAGCGCCTGCATCGAACCCCGCGTTTCGGTATTCCGATTCTCTGGCTGGCCCTCGCCCTTGCCGGCTGCGCCCAGCGTTCGCAGGGCCCGCCGCTTGCCGAGGGGCCGCCGCTCTTCGCCCGTGTCGAGGAATTCCGCCTGGACAACGGCATGCTCTGGCTCCTGCTGCCCCGACAGGACGTGCCCAGCATCGCCGCGCGCATCCTCGTCAAGGTGGGCAACGTGGACAACCCGCCGGGGGACTCGGGCCTCGCCCACATGTTCGAGCACATGGCCTTCAAGGGCACGGACGCAATGGGCGCCATTGATGCTGCCGCGGAGGCCGCGGTGCTCGACACCATCGGCGCGACCGGCGACAAGCTGCGCGATGCGATGAAAGCTGCCGCCCCCGACACGGCCTTGATCGAAACCCTGCAGGCCAAGCTGGCGGAACTCGAGTCCCGGGCGGCCGCCTACGCCGAGCCCATGGCCCTCTTTCAGCTCTACGACCGCTTCGCCTACGACTACAACGCCCGCACGGGCCAGGACTTCACAGTCTACGAGGCCCTCGTGCCTGCCAACGCGCTCGAGGCCTGGATGCTCATCGAGAGCGAGCGCCTGCAGCACACCGTCTTTCGGGAGTTCTACGCCGAACTCGGCGTCGTCAAGGACGAGCGCCGCATGCGGCGCGACGACAGCCCGGAAGGCATGGCCTGGGAGTTGATGCAGACCCTCGCCTATGGGGACCACCCCTATCACAACCCCACCATCGGCTGGGAAGAGGACCTGAGCGCGCTTTCCCCCAATCTGGCGCGAGCCTTCTACGCCACCTACTACGTGCCCGGCAACATGGTGGCGGCCTTGGTCGGGGACTTCGATCCGGTCCAGGCCCGCCAGCTCATCGTCGACTACTTCGGCGACTTGGCGCCGGGGCCCTCTCCGCCCGGTATCCCGATGCAGGTCGAGCCGCCGGTCAGGCAGCAGCGAGACGTGCACCGCCAGGGTGACGAGCGGGAGCTGCTGATGGCCTTTCCCGGCCTGCCGGCCGACTCGCCGCAGCTTCCGGCGGCCCAGATGCTCGCCGAGCTGCTGGCCCGCGACCGCACCTCGCGCCTGACGCGGCGGCTCGACATCGAGGCCGGCATCGCCCGCGATGTCAGCGCCTACCCCGACGCCGGCTTCAAGCGGGCGCCGGGGCTCTTCGTCATTGGCGTTGAGATCATGCCCGACCGCAGCAACGAAGAGGCGGAGGCGCTGATCTGGGAGGAACTCCAGCGCCTGCAGGAGCAGCCGGTGGCGCCTGCCAAGCTGCTCGAGATCTCCTCTGCCGAGCGCAAGATCTTCGTGTCTGGTCTGCAACGCAACGCGTTCCTTGCCGATCGCCTCATTCGCATGCAGGCAGGTTGCGGAGACTGGCGCGAGATCTACCGCCGGGTGGCCGCCTACGCGGCGGTCACGCCGGAGGCCGTCCGCAGTCTGGCCCAAAGTCTCTTCGTCCCCGAGCGGGCTACCATCGTCTACCTCGAGCCCGAGTCCGCGGAGGGCGGGCAAGGAGGTCAGCCATGAAGGCACTGAGGCTCGCCTTGCTGCTGCTCGCGCTGAACGCCGTCGCGCTGACGGCCACCGAGACGCCGCGCCATATCGATGCCCTGGAACTCGGCGAACTGGCCATCGCCGTGCCCGAGCCGGCGACCTTCACGCTGGCCAACGGCATCCGCGTCTACCTGTTCGAGAACCACGAGCTGCCGCTGGTCGCCCTGACGGCTCAGGTGCCCATGGAGGTCCGCTTCCTGCCCTTGGCCGAGGGCATGGCCTTTCAAGCCATGAGTAGCCTGTGGCGGGAAGGCGGCGCGGGCGATCTGTCGCCCGCTGCCGTCGACGAGCAGGTCGCGGCTCTCGGCCTGCAATTGGACGCCGGGGCCGGCGGTGGCCGCGGGCTGGTAGATATCCTCATGATGAAGGAAGACCTGGCCGCGGGCTCGCTCTTGTGGCGGGATCTCTTCCTCCGCCCCGCCTTCGACGCCGAGCGCCTCGAGCGGACGCAGGCGCAGATCATCAAGGACCTGCAGGGTATCAACGACAATCCCGCGTGGCTGATCGAGCGCTGGTTCAACCGCTTGCTGGCGGGTCCCGATACGCCTGGCTGGCACGTGACCACGCGCGCTGACGTCGAGGCCGTGACCCGCGAGGCGATCCTCGCCCTGTACGGGAATTTCGTGCGCCCCGAAGCCACGGTGATCGGCATCGCGGGGGACATCGATCTCCGCGAGGCCCGCAAGCGGATGCAGGCCCTGTTCGGCGACTGGGCCCCCCCCGCCGCCGCCGCACTGCCCGCGCCCGTGGCCTGGGAGCGCTGCCCCCAGCCCGGGGTCTATCTGCTGCCAGGCGATTTCAGCCAGTGCCATGTGCGCCTCGGCCGCCCGATCGACGACCTCACCGAGCGCGACGCGGACTATCCCCTCTCCCGCCTGCTCGACTACGGTGTGGGCTACAACCGCGTCTACATGCGAACGCGCCGCGAAGGGCTCTCTTACGGTACGGCCACCCGCCTGACGGCCGATGCCGTCTGGGCGCAGTTCTATGGCTTCGGGAGCACGGCTCCCGATCAGGTCGTCGACTTGATCCGGGCCATCCGCGAGGAGGTGGCGGCGATCGAGGCCCGCCCCCTGGATGCCGACGAGCTGGCCGGTTCGCGCACTTTCTTGATCGGCAGGGAACTGCGCTCGTTCGAAACGCTCTCGGGGATCGTGAATCGGCGCTTGGGCGACCTGCTCACCGGTCGCGGCGAGGACTACGCCGAGCGCATGATCGCCGGCCTCCAGGCTGCCGACGAGGCGAGCCTGGCGGCGGCCGCTGCCCGCTGGATGGACTTCGGCCCCGCGCCAGTATTGCTTGTGGTCGGCGCACCGGAGGGCGGCGCCGCCGCACTCGAAGGCCTGGGCCTCGGGCCGGTCACCGTGCTCGAGCCCGTGCGTTTCGGGGAGTAGGAGCGGGCGGCGGCGCTCACGCCAGCACTGCGGCCTTGCTCTTCTGCCCGCCAGCGCGTAGACTGAATTACCCTCCCGCGCCCGGCGGCCCGGCTGCCTGGCGCTTTCCTTTGCCCTCCCCCGCTGCCCTCCCCGCTGCGGCCGCGCCGCTCCGTGACGCGCATGGCCTTCGTGCATCTGAACGTCCACAGCGCCTACTCGCTGCTGGCCGGCACCATGAAGCCCGAGGCGATCCCCGCCCTGGCGCGGCGCCGCGGCTTTGCCGCGCTGGCCCTCACCGACACCGACGGCCTCTACGCCGCCGTGCCCTTCCAGCAGGCCTGCGCGCGCGAGGGCCTGCACAGCGTGATCGGCGCCGAGCTGACGCGCCCCCGCCAGCGGCGCGAGGCGGCGCTGGCGCCGCCCATGTTGCCCGCCTTCGCCGAATCCTCGGCAGCGGACCCCACCGCTGACGACGAGGCGGACTCCCCGCGCGAACTCGGCGGCTTCGCCCGCGAGCGGCCGGCCGGGCCGGGAGATCCGCGCCACCGCGCCACGCTGCTCGCCCGCAATGAGGCCGGCTATCGCCTGCTCGGCGAGCTGCTCAGCGCGCGGCACCGCGACCCCGCCTTCGAGTTGGAAGCTACTCTCGCCGCCGCGCTCGACTCCGGCGAGCTGTATCTGCTCTGCGCGGGCGAGAGCCTCCTGCGCGCCCTCGCCCCCTGCGAGCAGGCGCTTGCGTCCCGGCGCGGGCCCCGCCTCTTCGTGGAGCTGCGCGCGGGCCGGGGCGCCTCGGCGCAGCTCGGCCTGCAGGCGCGCCTGCAGCTCGCGGCGGTGCTTGGCCTGCCGGCCGTGATCACGGCGGGCGTCTTCGTCGCCGATCCCGAGGACCACGAGCTCCACCGCCTGCTCTCGGCCATGCGCATGAACTGCCCCGAGCGCAGCCTGCCCCTGGATGCCGCCGCCCCCGCCACGGCCTGGCTCATGGACGAGCCCGCGCTGCGCGCCGCGCTCGGCCTCGCCCCCGGGGGCGAGTCGCAGCGCGCGGCGGCCGGGCACGAACCCGCCCCCGGGGGCGGGTCGGGCGGCGGCGTCCCCACGGGCGCGCGCGGCCTCGCCGACCCGCGCCTGGAGCGCGCGCTGGCCGCCAGCGCCGAGATCGCGGCGGACTGCCAGCTGCGCATCCCCCTCGGCCGGCCGCGCCCGCCCCGCTTCAACTTGCCGCCCGGCCCCGACGGTCGGCCCAGCCACCCCGACGCCTTCCTCTACCGCCTCGCCCACGAGGGCCTGCGCGAGCGCCTGGGCCTGGCCCCCGGCGACAGCGACCCGCGCGCCCGCCGCACGCTGGCCGCCCTGCGCCGCGAGCTGCACGTGATCCGCCGCCGCGAGGTCTCGGCCTACTTCCTCATCGCCTGGGACCTGGTGCGCTACGGACGCAGTCGCGGCCTGGCGAGCCTGGGCCGCGGCAGCGCGGCCGGCAGCCTGGTCTCCTTCGCCCTCGGCATCACGCACGTGAACCCGCTGGTGGGCGGCCTCTACTTCGAGCGCTTCCTCAACCTCGAGCGCGCGGGACTGCCCGACTTCGACATCGACTTCGGCTCGGCGGCCCGCTACGAGATTCTCGACTACGCCTTCCGCCGCTACGGCCGCGAGCGAACGGCGATGATCGGCACCTACCAGACCTTCCGCCCCCGCGGCGCCTTCCGCCGCCTGGTGGCCGCCCTCGACCTGGACGAGACCCTCTGGGACGCGCGCATCAAGCTGCTGCCGCACTGGGGCAGCTGCGCCACGCTGCGCCGGCAGCTCGCCGAGCACCCGAAGAGCCGCCATCTCGACCTCACCCAGGGTGACTGGCCGCGCCTGCTCGCCCTCGCCGCGCGCCTGGACGAACTGCCCCAGCACCTGGGCACCCACCCCTGCGGCATCGTCATCGCGCCGGGGCCCATCGCGCACTTCGTGCCGCTGCAGATGGGCGCGCAGGGCCTGGCCATCACGCAGTGGGACATGCACAGCGTCGAGGCGGCGGGGCTGATCAAGATGGACATCCTCGGCCAGCGCGGCCTGGCCGTGATCGACGCCACCAGCGCCCGCGTGCGCGAGAACTTCGGCCGCGCGCCGCGCCTGGCCGGCGACCCGCCGACGGGGCCACTGCCGCGGCGGGCCGCGGCGGCGCGCGGCGCGCGCGCCGCCAAGGGCGAGGCGGCGGATGCGGTGAACCCCTTCACCGACCCGGCCACGCGCGCCCTGCTCGCGCGGGGAGGCAGCGAGGGCTGCTTCTACATCGAGAGCCCGATCATGATGCAGATCCTCCGCCAGGCGCGCTGCGAGGACTTCGAGACGCTGACGGCGCTGTCGTCGATCATCCGCCCGGGCGTGAGCAACTACGGCGGCAAGCGCGACTACCTCATGCGCCACCGCGGCGAGGAGCCCGTGCGCGTGCTGCACCCGCTGCTCGAGCCGCTGCTGCGCGACACGCACGGCTGCCTCATCTACCAGGAGCAGGTGATGCGCGTCCTCCAGGTGATGGGCGGCATGACGCTCGGCGAGGCCGACTGCTTTCGCAAGATCATGTCGGGCAAGGGCGGCGGCGACGCCAAGGCCTTCGAGGAGCGCTTCCTCGACGGCGCGCTGGCGCGCTTGGAAGCTGCGGGCGAGACGCCGGAAGAGGCCGGGCGCATCGCGCGCGAGCTGGGCCGGCAGGTGGCCAGCTTCGCCGGCTACGCCTTCTGCAAGGCGCACAGCGCCAGCTTCGCGCGCGAGAGCTTCGAGAGCGCCTACTGGAAGGCGCACTACCCGGCCGAGTTCATGGCCTCGGTGATCGAGGAGCGCGGCGGCTACTACAGCACGGCCGAGTACGTCGAGGAATCGAGACGGCTCGGCCTGCGGCTCTTGCCGCCCCACGTGAACGCCGGCACGCTGCGCAGTCTCGGCTTCTCGAACGGCGCGCCGGCCCGCGATCCCGCGGGCGACGCCGGGCTGCCGCCACGCGCGCCGCGGGACCCGGCCGTGCCGCGCGGGCGCCTGCGCATCGGGCTCTCCTTCGTGCAGGGCGTGCGCGAGGCGGCTTTGCGCTGGCTGGCCGAGGAGAGCGCGCGGCGGACCTTCGTGGCGCTGCGCGAGCTGGTGGACCGCGCCCGCGCTGCGGGTGGCAGCGAGGGCCCGCGCCGCTACGAGCTGGCGCGGCTGGCGCGCGTGGGCGCGCTCGACGGTCTGGCGATCGGCGGCGCACCCGCCCCCGGGGGCGGGTCGGCGCGGAGGGAGCCCGCCGCCGAGCGGCCCGAGCTGCTCGCGGCGCTGGCCGCGCTCTGGCCCGAGGCCACGGCGGCCAAGGCCAACGCCGAGGCCTTCGCGCCCTTTGCCTGGCCCACGCAGCCGATCGGACCGGCCGCGGCGGCGAGATCCGCGGCGGGGCCAGACGCGGGCACCGAGGCGCTGCTGCGCGCCCGCGGCGCACCTGGAGCTGGCGGGACTCGGCTTCACGCCCTCGCTGCACCCGCTGCTGCTCTCGCCGGCCTTCGCGGGGTCCGGCAATGGCCGCCTCACGGCCGCGCGCGCTCGCCGCGCGCGGGGCAGCGCTCGCCTCGCGCGAGCGCGTGGATCTGGGCCGCGTGGAGCTGCACGGCGTCAAGGTGGCCGGCAAGACGACGCGCACGGAAAAGGACCAGCGCCTGATGGCCTTCGTCACCTTCTCCGACGAGACGGGGATCTTCGAGACCGTGCTCTACCCCGAAGACTTCGCGCGCCTCGCCCGCCGCCTGCGCGGGCTGGGGCCCTTTCGCATCAGCGGCCTCGCCAAGGCCGAACTCGGCGAGCTTCTGATCGAAGTGAAGGACATCCAGCCGCTGGGGGCCGACAGAGGCTGAGGATTGCATCGGCAATCCTGGCCGGCAGCGTGGCACAAGGCTGCCTGCAAAAAAGCGCGAGCCCTCTCCCGCTCTTGGCGAGAAAGGGCTCGTTCGCCAGCTTGAACTGCACGATACTTCGACTTGCCGCTATGCCTGCCGACCTTGCGGGCAACGGTGGAAGGGGCGCGATCAATCTTCACGGCAATCGCCCTAAATGACAGGCCAGTTGCTAGGTCTCTAGCGAACTGCTGATCGAGGTCAACGACATCCGGCCGCTGGCACCCGCTCCGGCCATGTGAAGGGCCGGAGCGGGTACCAGCAGCCGGTGTGGCTTCTAACAGCGGCTAGCCGCGTTCCCGTGCGCTCGTCAGAGTTCGCTGGCCTGGTTGAGCGTCCCGATGAGCAGGATCGTGCTGCAGCCGAGGAGGGCGATGCTCACGGCCAGGCCGATCTTCTTCTTCGTATTGTAAGAGCTCTTGGCGTCCGAGTAGGCGACCTGCTGCTCCAAGGACGCTTCCGCATCCGGTGGCTGCACCTTGTCGCCATAGGCCTTGAACTGGTCCTTGTAGTACTCCTTCCACTCGATGGGGCCCGCGCCATCGCCGGGTTCGGCAACCGTCGGCGTGTACCCGGCACAGCCGGCAATCACCATGAGTCCCAGAATCACGAGAGCGAGCAAGATCAGTCTATGCACGTCGACCTCCCATCGGTCAGAGAGCCAGAGGCGGTTCAACTGACGCCGGCTGCGTCGTGAGCCGCGCGATCTTCTTCTTGAGCTTGCGAATCATCCAGTGGACTTCGATCTGGTCAGTGGACAGATACACGGCGAGAAAGGAGGACGAGGAAGTTCACGAAGAAGCACGCGGATCGCCGAAGGTGAGCAGCGAGAAGACGACCATCAGAGGGCCCACGATGAAGCAGGGCGAGAAGTAATCCCAGCGCCGGTCCGAAGCGACGAAGAGCAGACCCTGCCACCACGCCGATCAGGAACTCCAGGGTGAAGGCACAGGGCCTCCATCGGTTCGCGAGCGTCGTGCCGAATCCAGGAGGCGATGGCCTCTGCCGAGACGAAGACCCCCGCCATGTCGCCGACCACGGTCGTCAGGACATCCCGCCCGGCATGATCGGTGCCGCCGATCAGGACGATCTTCTCGTGCAGCAGCGACTGCGGCGCCGGCGACGGCGGGCAGCGAAAGAATGGAGGCCGAGTCGTCGGTGCGGGTTACCGCCCCGGTGAGATTGAGGAAGTGGCCCGAGAAGCGGATACGCCAGGGGACCAAGGGATCCGCGGGATTCATGATGAAACCACCAGGGCCGGGTGCGATGCTTTTCCAGTCCGAAAGCCGCGATGGCGGCGCCCAGCAGGGTCGGCAGGGTTGATATCGAGGCCTCGTAGCGCTGCGGCACCGCGCGCACATAGCCGCCCGTGCTCCGAATCGCAGGGGTCGCCCACACCAGCTGTCGATTCGCCGCCAGGGCGTCGAAGGCGGACCAGTTGGGATTCCTCGCGCGCCGCTCCAGCCGCTCCATCTGCGGATTGCGCACGAGGATGATCGGTAGATCGCCGGCGCGCCCGGCAAGGAGATCGTAGAGCCGGGCCCGCGCGGTAGCTCGGTCTGGGGGATTCGCCCGGTGCCGGTGGAGGAGAACATCGAGAATCTCCCCCGCGGCCCGTGTTCGATACTGCGCTGCGTGATGCGCATCAGCGCATCGGCATCGAGGGGCGCCTGGCCGCCGAAGAGGGCTGGGTCGTAGTAGTTGTCGTGATCGCGACGACCATGATCGGCGCGTCGAACTGCGGCCGATCGGCGTTGGCCATCCGATCGAGCCACCACGCCTCGCCGACATCCAGCAGGTGAAAGGCGCGCGCGCCGAACACGAGAAGCGTCACGCAGAAGGAGGCGAGGATCAGCCGTTCCCAGGTCTCGATGACGTCCGGCGTCGTCCTCAGCGTCCTGGACGCCCAGCAGGACGAACGGGAGGGCGATGGGAGCCGGTCACGAGAGGTAGGTCCGGTCAGCCAGCGCCTAAGACGGCGGCCAGTTCCCGGGGCATGGGGTCGCCTTCGGCCTGCTTCAGGTAGGCCGCGCGCCGGCTGTCGGCCTCCTGGGCGGTGAGCAGCGCGAAACGTCCGCAGAGATAGCGCTCGCCGTTCGCGTCCAGCAGACACCACTCGGCCGGTCCCGGCACGCGGTCGGTGAGCCCCCAGGCGAAGCTGCCGGTAGGCACGTAGCGCGTCGGCCAGGGAGAATTCAGCCTGCTTGCCGCCGCAGCGGATCCTGATCGCCGACGGCTTGTCCGCCACCCCCACCATTCGAGCCCGATGGGCACCTCCGGGGCGAACTCCACGCCTCCGTCGGCGATCCTCGCACTCCTCGCTGCGGGAGGCGCCCTCCTCGAGCCGGGATCGCTCCGCATCCCGAAAGAGGCGCGCCAGTCGCTCCTTCAGGGCCCCCCAGGCCGTCGGCCGGTTCCTGTCGATCACCGCGGGCACGATGAACCTGGTGTTCTCGCCGAACACCGAACTCTGGCCATCGCGGAAGTCGAGAAAGGTGATCGTTCCCGATACGACGACGAGGACGTCGCCCTCGACGAGCGGGCTCAGGGCGCCCACCCGCAGCGTGTCGGCGGCCTGCGCGCGGGGCAGGATGTATCCGGTGCCGTTGACGGGGTAGCAGACCCCGTCCGGGAAGAGACTCGCCGGCCTCGGTGGCGCCGGCGGCGCTGGACAGGGCCGCGAGCAGGCCGAGCGCGAGCAGGCCGAGCCGGCTGCCAAGACTATTGCTCGACCGAGCGAAGCTGCCCATTCGGCCCTCCCCACCATTGCTGGATTCGACCCTGGCACTGGGGCAGCCGATCGGCGACCGCACGGCACATCGGCGCCAAACTCGAGTCGCTCAACAAGGGAATCATCTTCGGAAGCCCCGGGAGCATTGCTTTTGTCGGATTAACGTGCTAATCGTATCCAAATGTCCATGTGGCTGCAAGCGCAAACTGGGGCGGTGGACACGTTGGGGTTTAATCGTTTATGGATGATTGCGCTCATCGGCATCACCATATCAGTAGTACTCTTTGCCGGCTATCGGATCCGGCTCGCGCGCACAGGAGGCGGTTCCTCTGCTCGAGCTACAGCAGCTCCTCGAGCAGGGTCGCGCCGACGAAGCCGCCGAAGGCGCGGCCCGCATTCTCGCCGCGACCCCACCCACGAGCCGCGCGGATTCGATCGCCCTGTTCGCGGCCACCCGCGTCTACATCGGCGCTCGCCTCCAGGCGTCCCGCTACGAGGACCCATCCCTGGCCGACCGCATCTCCTCGCTGACTCAGCTGAGCGAGACGCTCTTCGGAGTGAACTCGCCCTTTCTCGTGGACGCCTCCCTCTACGCGGCAGCGCTTGCCAGGGGAACTGGCGCGCTCGCTGCGTCGCTCGAGCACTTCCGCTCCGCGCTCGCCAGGGCCGCGTCCCAGAGCCCCGCGATGCCGGCCCAGGTAGCGCAAGCTCACCAGGGCCTGGCGGAGGTCCTCTTTCAACTTCAGCGCTACCCTGAGGCCCAGCGCGAATTCGAGCTGGAACTGAAGGCGCGCCTGGCGCTGGCGCCGGACGGCCTCCTGGCCGGCATCGCGCTCATCAATCTCAACGAAGCCCGGCAGGCTGCCCACGATACCCTGGGCATGGGCGCCGCCTACGCGCAAGCGCAGCGGATCTTCGCGCGCCAGGAGGGAGAGGCGTCGGCTCGTCATGCCGATGCTCACTATCGCGAAGGCGCCTGGCGATTCGCCAGCAGCCAGATCCCGGACGCGGCAAGCGCTCTCGACCGCGCTCTCGAAGCCTTCGCGCAGGGGGCGGGGCAGGGCCGAGCTCTCGCCGAGTGCCTGCTCGCAAGGGCCCAGGTCCACCTGGCCGCGGGCGAGCACGCGGCCGCAATCGGGACGGCCGCGCGCGCCCGGCTCCACTTCCAGGGAATCGGAGAATCGGCGGCGGCCGATGTCGCGCTTTGCTTGCTGACCATCGGCCATGCGCAGCGAGCGGCGTTGCGTCGCGAGGAGGCGACGGCCAGCTACCTGGAAGCGCTGCGCATCCATGAGGAGCACGCGCAGACAGACAGCGCCGCCTTCGCCAACTGCCTGCGAACGCTGGCCTCTCACTTCCTCGACCTCGCGCGCCATGAGGAAGCGCTGGGCTACGCGCGGCGATCGCTGGCGCTCAGTCCCCGCATCTGGGGCGCACGCTCCAGCGAGACCGCGATCGCGCGCATGGCCTATGCGGCGACCCTGCGCGGAGCGCAGTTGCCGGACTCCGCCAGGATTCACTACGAGCTCGCCCGCGACGATCTCCTCGCGACCGTCGGCGACACGAGCCCTCTGCTCGCTGAGCCGGTCCTGCGGCTCGGCACGCTGGCACGCGAGCGGGGCGACCTCGCCGCCGCGAGGACCGCGGCCGAGCGGGCTCTGGCGCTGCTCGCCGGCGTGCCGAACATCGAAAGCTCCCGCCTTGCCGACTGCCACCACGAGCTCGGCATCATCAGGCGCCTGCTCGGCGACGCCCGCGGTGCGCGCTCCGAGCTGGAGCAGGCCCTCGAGCTCGCCTCGCAGACCGATCCGGATAGCGAGTTGAAGGCGGCGATCCTGAGCAGCCTCGCCCTGCTGGAGCGCTCCCTCGCCGAGGAGGATGAGGCCTGGACGCTGTTCCAGGAAGCGCTGGGGATCATGGAGCGCGTGCACTCGCCGGCCCATCCTCGCCACGCCTTGATCCTGAGGAACCTGGCCAGCCTGGCCAACGCGCGCGGCCGCTTCGCTGAAGCGCAGGAGCTCTATGCCCGCGCCCTGGCGAGTCTCGAGACGTCCCTCGGGCCCGGCCATCCGGATGTGGCGGCGACGCGGATCGGGCTGGGCAATGCCTTGAAGGCGATGGGTGCGCTGCCCGAGGCGAAAGCGCAGTACGAAGCCGCCATCGCCATCCACGTCGCAGCGCTCGGCCCCGAGGCGCCGGCGCTGGCCCTCGACTACCACAATCTCGCCGCCCTGCTGCTCGAAGAGGGCCGACTCGACTCGGCGATGGCCCAGGCCGAGACCGCCGAGCGGCTCGGGCGGCAGCATTTCCAGTTGATCGCTCAGGGGGTATCCGAGCGGGAGGCGCTGCACTTCGCCGCACGGCGCGTGCGCGGGACGGACATCGTCCTGACCGCGGCGGGCCGAAGCGTCCAGCCCGAGGACTGGGAACGCGCCTGGGATCTCGTCGTGCGCTCCCGGGGCGCGGTGCTCGAGGAGATCGCCGCCCGGCATCGCTTCTCGATGCAGAACCGGGAGCCCGCGGTGAGCGCGCTTGCGCAGGGCCTGAAACAGGCAAGCAGCGAGCTCGCCTACCTCGCCGTGCGCGGAAGCGCCGGCAGCGAAGCGCTGGCCGCCTTCAAGGCGAGGCTCGCCGCAGCGCGACTGAAGAAGGAAGCGGCCGAGCGCGCGCTCGCCGAGAAAAGCCGCGAGTACCGAGACTCGCGCGCCTACGAAGACATCGGCCTCGGCGCCGTCCTGGCCGCCCTCCCGGAGCGCTCGGTCCTGGTCGCCTGGCTTCGCTACGAAAGGCTCGAGGCTGCGTCAGGCGGCGCTGCGCCCGATCGACGGCGGGGGGTAGAGCACTACGCAGCCTTCTCCGTCGATGCGGCCTCTGGAAGTGTCCGCTTCATCCCGCTCGCCCCGGCAGCCGAGATCGAAGCGCTGGTCTCCCAGTGGCGCGCGGAGGCCAGTCGCAATCCCGGTCCCGCCTTGGCCGGCGACCGCGCCGAGGAGGCGTGTCGCCGCGCCGGGGAGGCGCTGCGCCGCGAGATCTGGGATCCGGTCTTCACGGAGGCCACCAGCGCGGAGCGGGTGTTTCTGGTTCCCGATGCTGCGCTGTGCCTCGTGAACTTCAATGCGCTGCCCGCCGCGCCTGGCGGCTTCCTCGTGGAGCAGGCCCCCCTCCTGCTCACGCTGGCAACCGAACGCTGCCTGGCCGTGTCGGGTCAGACGACTGGACAAGGCCGCGGGCTGCTGACCGTGGGCGAGCCAGACTACGCGTCTCGCTCCCAGGCAGCTGCCGACGCCCCGGAGCGGGACGGCCAGCGGGGCGTTCCCTGCGGCCAGTTCCAGGCGCTCAGGTTCCAGCCCTTGCCGGGAACCGCCCGCGAGACCGAAGCCGTGGCTCGGCTGTGGCGCTCCAGCAGCGCGGACAGCGTTTACCAGCTCGTCGGCCGCGAGGCCAGCGAGCAGAACTTCAGACAGCTCGCCGGTGGCCGGCGGGTGCTGCATGTGGCGACCCACGGCTTCTTCCTCGGTGCCGAGTGCGTCGCGACACCCATGAGAACGGATTACGCCGAGCCCGACGAGCTCACCGTCGGGGGCCTCGTCGCGGAGAGCCCGCTGCTCCTCTCCGGAATGGCGCTCAGTGGCGCCAACCTGCGCGGCGAGGCCGGCAGCTCGATCAACGACGGCATCCTCACCGCCGAGGAGATCGTTGGCATCGACCTGCAGGGGGTGGATCTGGCGGTGCTCTCGGCTTGCGGTACCGGCCTGGGCAGGGTCGAGGCCGGCGAGGGTGTTCTCGGCCTGCGCCGAGCTTTTCAGCTTGCCGGCGTGCGCAACCTGTTGATGTCCCTCTGGGCCGTTGACGACGCAGCCACCGTGACCTGGATGCAGAGCTTCTTCGCCGGCGCGCTTCGCGAAGGCGCAGATCCCGACGCGGCGGTACGCGAGGCATCGGTGGCCGTGATTCGCCAGCGCCGAGCCGAAACGCTTACCGAGCACCCCTTCTTCTGGGGTGCTTTCATCACGACGAAGGGCTGACGGCTGACCGTGCACTCGACCTGCATGCATCGGATTCCCGGCAAGGCCAGGCGCCAGTCGCCGCGCCTTGGCTGCTGGGCGTCCGCAGCGACAGCGGGCGCGCTGATCGCGCTGACGCTGCTACCCCTGGGTTCCCTTGCCCAGACGCCGACCGAACTCGCCACCGACATTCCCGCGGCCGCCGGGCGCATCCGCTTCTTCGAGCCGGGCCGCTCCCCGAGCCATGTGCCGCTCGGCGTCGTCCACACCTACCGCAGGCAGGGGCAGCTTCTCCATTCGCTCTACGAAGACCTCGCCCTCAAGGCCAGGGCGCATGGCGGCGACATCGTCGCCGGCGTGATCGCCGGCACCGACGACCCGCTGCAGGAGGGCTACGCGATCTGGGTGCTCGGGATCGCAGCCCGCTCCACCGCGGCGGGGATTTCCGGCGACACCCTGCAGGCCTGTGAGAACTGCCTCGTCGCCTGGCAATTCGACGGCAGTGCTGCAGGCGCTCTGGATTCGACCGCGCTCGCTCAGCTCGAAGCCAAGGCCTTCGCCACCGCGCGCCTGAAGCTCGCCAAGCGCGGCTACTACCTCATCGCGGCCGCGCGCGCAGAATCGCACACAAGCCAGTCCGCGGCGGAAGCCGACACTGTCGCCCTCGCGCTGGCGGTCAGCATCTCGCGAGCGCCGGCGGAGAAGTCCAAGGACCTGCTGGCCTTCAACGCCCGCATCGCCTGGCGGCAGAGCGATGCCACCTTCTGGCACTTTGCGCATGCGCTGCAGGTCCCGAGCTACCGGGTGATCGACTACCTCGGCAGCGATCGCCTGCTGACGCACAATGCGCTCAGCGGCGTCTACAGCCGCCTGCCCAGCCTCTACGAAGACCGCGATGGCGATGGCGTGGTCGACGGCCGGGATCGCGAACCCAACACTCCGCCGGGCTTCCAGGTCGATCTCGTGGGCCGCACCCTCGATTCCGACGGAGACGGCGTGCCCAACACGATTGATGACCAGCCCTTCACGATTCCCAAGTACCGCCTGATGGTCGGCGAGCGCGGTATCCCCATCGTGACCCATGATGCGGACTTCGACGGCATCCCCGACGCGGCGGACCTCTGCGACTCGACCAACGTCCGCTACGTGGTGGATGAGCGTGGCTGCCCCGTGGAAGAGCAGGAGATCGTCGCCGTGCTCGTCGATCGCGGCGTCCTGCGCGAACGGCGCCTGCTCTTCCAGACCAACGAAGCCATCCTGCTCGAGTCCTCGACGGCCCGCCTCGACTCTCTGGGCACGGCGCTGAGCGGCTTGCCCGAACTGCGCTTCAACATCGACGGGCACTGCGACGATCGCGGCGGCGATGCGTTGAACCAGCAGCTGAGCGAGCGGCGGGCCGCCGCCGTGATCGACTACCTCCTGGCCAACTTTCCGGACCTTAGGCGCGAGCAGTTCAAGGCCAACGGCTACGGCAAGACCCGCCCCCTCGCCTCCGATGTGGATGAGCAATCGCGACAGCTGAATAGGCGGGTGGAGATCGCAGTACAGAACCCCGAAGACGCCGTCCGACATGTCGAAGGGACGCGCTTCCGGCTGCGGAACGAGGCCGTCGACGGCTTCCAGTTCGACGGAACGCGAGGTGGCGGATGATCGCTCGTGAAGAGTCAACGAAGGGCCCTTGGGCGCCGAGCTGCCGCAAGGTCCTGCTTGGGCTCTTGCTGCTTGTCGCTGGCGGCGCCAGCGTGAAGGCCTCCGATCACGGCTGGCCTCCCTGGGACTATGCCGCCGGGGCACCCGCGAGCGATGGCCGACTCGAAGCGCCAAGCGCCGGCGAGCGGGCGACGTCCTCGCTGGAGATCGTGACCGTGGCCGGCTTCCGGCTCTATCAGTTCGCCCTGTCGAAGCCCTACAACGCCGCCTTCAACCCGGGCGGCTGCCCCTTCACGCCCTCCTGTTCCGCCTACGGCCTGGCGGCGATCCGGCGGCATGGCCTGCTGCATGGGCTGCTGATGACCAGCGACCGGCTGCAGCGCTGTCACCCGGCGGCGGCTTTCGCCGGCTACGAGCTCGTCGAGGAGGGCGAGCGCCCGCGCCTCCTGGATCCACCCGTCTGGCTCAAGCCCGACCCCTACGCCGGAAGCGGGGCCTTGCCATGAAGCGCTGCCTCGGCCTGCTCCTGCTGTTTGCGACCGCCGCCCTGAGCAGGCATGCCCCCGCCTGCGGGAGCCCCTGCGCGGATTCGCTTCAGGTCGCCTCCGACTATGCCTTCGGCATGCACCTCTTCGAGACGAAGGACTACTACCGCGCGATCACCGCCTTCAAGCGCCACGCCTTCTTTTACCCGGATTCTCTCCGCCGGCAAGCAGAATACATGCTTCCTCTCTGCGAGTACGCCGCCGGACGCTACGGGGAAGCGGTCGGCGGCTTCGACAGCTATTCGAAGGCGGCTGCGCCCGGGCGTCTCCACGAAGCGAGCCAGTACTACCAGGGCTGCTGCTGGCTGCTCCTCGGCCAGCACCAGGCGGCGGCATCGATCTTCGCCGGGGCGGAGTTCGCCGATCCCCAGCTCCGGGAGCGTGCTGCTCTTGCCCTCGGCTGGGCCCAGCTGCTCGCCGGGGAGTGGGCGCAGGCGGGCGCCGCGATGGATCGCTACAGCAAGCTCTTCCCCCGAGGCGCCGGGCGCTCCCTGGCGGAGCGCATCTCGCATGAGCTTGCCAGCGAGCCCCTGTTCGGCCGGAAGAGCGAGAAGCTCTGCCTGCTGTACTCCGCGTTCCCTGGCGGGGGACAGCTCTATGCGGGCCAGCGGGGAGACGCTGTCTACTCGGCCTTGCTCGTCGGAGCGGCGGCCATGCTTGCCGTAAAGGGCGCGCGAGAGGACTCCCAGCTCGCCTTGAAAGTCGGCAGCGTCCTCACAGCCACTCTCTATCTGGGCAGCGTCTATGGAGGTGTGAATGGGGTAAGAAACCACAATGTCAGACAATTGGAGCGCAGCATTCAATCGTTTCGAAGCGAGCTGCCGGCGAGCCTATTCGGCGAGCCCATCTTGCCTTGAGGGGCAGCCGGAAGTCTCCAGTTCGTGGTGTCGAAGCGCTCTCGAACGCTGTCCGGCATCTTGCAGTGATCTCAGTACAAGGGAATCTCAAGAGGGAGAGGATGAACGATGAAAGCAACGGCTTATCGATTGGCACCGATGGTGATTGTGGCAATCCTGTGCATGGGTTACTCGGGCATCGCGGAAGCCCAGGGCCTCGTATCGACGCGCGGCAAGGTGCGCGTGTTCAAGGGCGGCCTCACGATCGAGGGGAAGGACCTGCAGGTCAATGACCAGTCCGTTTCCCTCACGGTCAGCGGCCAGCCCACCTTCCTGGACCTGAATGACATCGATCGCGTGGATGTCCGCGACAGCAAGGTGATGAAGGGGGCTTGCATCGGCGGGGCAGGGTGCCTCGCGATCGGTTTCATTGCGTGCAGCGCCTCAAGCGATGAAGACCTGGACTCCGCGGGCGGCGACCGCGGCACCTGCTATGCCGGCAGCATGATCTGGGCGGGGCTCTTCGCCGCCGGCGGCGCTCTGCTCGGCAATTCAATGAGCGACTGGGAACCGGTCTACTACCGGACGAGCCAGAGCGATGTGGGTACGGATGCGGAAATGCAGCTGGCGGCCGCGACCCCGAAGCAGCCCAGCCTCTACTTCGCGGTGATCCCGCCGCGGGAGTGCTGCCCGGCGGCGGTCGGCTTCTGGGTTCGGTTCTGATGCTTGCGGGGGTGCGCCGTATTGCGGCGTGCCCCCGCAGCCGAAGGCTAGCGGCGAGTCCGCGCGCCGCGGGCTCGCCGCCGGGGCTGTCGGCAGGGCTGCGGGTCTCTCCCCGGCGGGAATCAGAGCCCCCCGAGGTAGGCCTGTCCCCCGAGCTGCTCCATCTGCTCCATGATCCAGCGCGCGCGCTGGCGAACGTAGGGGGACGGCCGGTCCGGATGCATCCGCCGCGGGCTGGGCAGCACGGCGGCGAGCAGCGCGGCCTCGTAGGCGCTGAGCCGGGCGGCCGGCTTGTCGAAGTGGAGCCGGCTCGCGGCGCCCACGCCGTAGATCCCCGGTCCCATCTCCGCGATGTTCAAGTAGACCTCGAGGATGCGCCGCTTCGGCCAGAGCGCCTCGATCAGCACGGTGAGGTAGGCCTCCAGCCCCTTGCGCAGGACGCTGCGCCCCGGCCACAGGAAGAGGTTCTTGGCCACCTGCTGGGAGATCGTGCTCGCGCCGCGCAGGCGGCGGCCGCGCTGGTGCGCTTCGAGCGCGTCCGCGATGGCCTCGCGGTCGAAGCCGGCGTGGTGGGGAAAGTTCTGGTCCTCCGCGGCGACGACGGCCAGCCGCGCCGGCGGCGCGATGGCGTCCCAGCCGACCCAGTCGTAGCTCAGCCGGCGGCCGTCGCCGCGCGTGAAGAGGGCGCCCGTGCGCTCCTGCAGCATCCGCGCGCTGGTAGGCGGCGGCACCCAGCGCAGGACCAGGATGCTAGCCACCGGCAGGCCGAGGGCAAGCACGGCGAGGGCGAGCGCGATCCGGAGCAGCCAGCGGCGCATGTGGCGAGGATAGACGCTCCCGGCCGGCGCGGGAAGGGGTGGGGCCCGGCGGGCCGGCTCGTGTATAGTACTGGGCCGGAGCCGACCCGATGAACGCCACCCACGCCAAGCCGAAGCCCAAGCCGCCCGCGCCGTCCGGGCAGGGCCTCGTCATCTGGTCCCTGGTGGCCGCGGCGCTTGCCCCCAGCCTGCTCGGCCTGCTTGCGCCGGACGCCTGGTGGGGCAGCCACTGGCTCGCCTTCTTGCCCCGGTCCTGGGCGGCGCTCACCGCCCTGCTCGCCCTGGCCGCAGCGCTTCTTGCCGCACGGCTCGCGTCCAGCGGCCGCGCCGAGCCGAGCTGGCTCGCGCGCCGACCCTGGCTCAGCGCGCTCGCCGTCGCGGCAGCCTTCGCCGCGATCTGCCATTTCCTGGGCATGGCCACCGACATCTACGGCGACGCCCGGCGAAATCTCGCTCACCTCGAGCAGCTCCTCGAGCGCGGCAACCCCGGCGCCTGGCGCTCGCTCCTCAGCCTCGACCTGCTCCACCGCGAAACCGGCGAGCGCCTCGTGCTCAACCTCGTCTGGCTGCTCGCGCGCGCGCTCGGCTGCTCGGCGCGCATTGCCTTTGACCTCTTCAACGCCGGCTGGGGATTCGTCTTCGCCTTCGCCTGGACGCTCGCCGTGCTCACCCGCCTGCGCACCTCCGCGCTGCGCTGGCTGCTGCTGCCGGTGGGTCTGCTCTCGGGTGCGGCCCCCCTGTTCACGGATCACGCCGAGATCTACGGGCCGGCAGTCACCCTGGCCCTGCTCTTCCTGCTCGCCATGGGCCCCGCGCTCGAGCGGCGCGAGCGGCGCTGGCTCGCCCTGCTCGCCTTGCTCTTCCTGCTCGCCGCCAAGGCGCACTTCGCCAACCTCATCCTCGCGGTGCCGCTCATTTTGGCCCTCGCCGACATCTGGCCCCGCCGGGAGCGGGCCTGGATCACCCGACGCCGGCTGCTTGCCTTCGCCCTTGCGCCCCTCGCGCTCGTCTTTCTGGTTCTCTACTTCGGCGTGATGCAGAACCATGCGGTCAGCCGCTTCGTGGACGACCTGGGACGATCGCGTCTCTTCTTCCTGCCGCTGGTGAACGCGGAGACTAACGGCGCGCCCGTCTACACCCTCTTCTCCTTCTGGCACCTCTTCGACTACCTCAACCTCGCGCTTCTGTGGTCCACACCGGCCCTGCTGCTCATCGCCGGCACCTGGCTGCTGCGCCGCCGCTTCTTGAGCGCAACGCCGAGCCTGATCCTCGCCGAGCTGAGCCTCTTCCTCTACGCCGCCATCTTCTTCGTGACCAACCCCGTGCTCGGCATGCCCCGCGACTGGGACCTCTTCGCGCTGCCGACCAGCGCCTTGCTCGTCTATGCGCTGAGCCTGGCCGCCGCCCTCACGGCAGCGCCGACGCCGACGGCGCCGCGGCCCGCGGCCGCAGCCCTGCCGCGGCCGCTCCTGGGCGCGGCCTTCACCCTGCTCGTTCTCGGCCTGCCGGTCTTCGCCGTCAACCAGCGGCCGGCCCTCAGCGCCGCGCGCTTGGAGAGCATCGGCGTGCACAGCTATCGCAGTTACTGGAAGGGCGCGATCTACCTGCTCAACGTGGCCGCAGAGCTGGACGGCGAGCGACGCGCTCGCGCGGCGCGTGCGCAGTTACGCGAGAATCCGCCCCTACGCGCTCGACGCCGACCCCGAGCAGGCGGACCTCGCCTGGCGGCTGAGCAGGCTCTATCGCGAGCAGAAGGACTACGCGCGCGCGCGGCCTTATGCGCTGGACGCCGTGCGCGCCAGCCGCGGCAACGCCCTTTGCCTGTATGAGCTGGGCCTCGTGCAATTCGGCCTGGGCGACTTCGCCGCGGCCATGGCAGCGGCTGAGCGCCTGCACGAAATAGCGCCGGCGGAGCCCGACTATCTAGACCTCGCCTACAAGAGCGCCCTCCGCGCCGGCGAAGGCGCGCGCGCGCTCGACTACTGCCAGCGCTTCCTCGCCCTGCGCCCCGGCGACGCCGAGGCCTTGCGATTGCTGGCGCTGATCCGGGCTCAACTCGCCGTGCCCACGCCTTGAGTGGGGCCGCGCTCACCCCGCGCGCGCAGGTTCGGCCGACTACCAGGCAGCCTTCACGGCGCTGAAGGAACTGGGGGCCGTCGGCGTGGCCTCCCAGGCGGCCATCACGCTCTGCAGGTAGTAGTGTCCGTCGAGATCGACGTCGTGGTCGAAGCCGAAGAGAATGCTGCCCACGCCGACCCCGCCGACGCCGTGGGTCTCGGCAGGGACGATGAGCGCGCCGTCCAGAGAAACGGCGCAGGTACCCGCAATCATGTCAAAGACGATCTCCAGCAGCAGGTCCTCGCCGGTCGTGTAGGTGCCCACAGGATCCAGGCCGACGTCATCCGCATCCCCCTGCGACACGGTGCCGCTTTCCTCGAAGCGCAGGTCCAGAAAGGACGAAGCGGAGTGCAGGGGCTCGCGCACGTAGACGACGTAGTCCTCGTAGTCGACGAAGTACAGCACGGCACTCAGCGTGAGGATCCCTGTTGTGACTTCGGTGGTGTCCAGAAACTCGAAGCGCACGACGTCGGTGCCGTAGTCGAGGTAGTCGAGGATCTCGAGCGCGCTCCCGCCGGTGGGGCTGATGCGCACCATCGCCGGCATGCCGCCGATGTCGACAGGCTGATGGGCAGCGGCGCCGTCCGTGCCGATAGGCTGATCGATGGGCTGATCCTCGAAGTCGCAATCGAGCAGGATGTCGGCTGCTGCCGGCTGGACGAGACAGACGGTGATCAGGGCGAAGAGACGCAGGGCGAGCGGGGAGCGAAGCATGGCAGTCCTCCAGTTTGGGGCGGGACGCATGAAATCAGGTGCACCTTATCCGAATCCCCCCCAGGCAACAATTAGTACTGCACAAATATTGTAACGAACAGTCCGGTGGCGGGAAGCCTGCATATGGCTCTCGAGGGGGCGTCCTGCCGCGAGGCCGGCCGCCCCGGCGGCTCCGCGCCCGGGAGCGCGGGGAAAGGACCGATCCGTTTGAGCCCCGATCGGGAAGCACAGCGCGTGGACGGCAGGGCCGACAGCGTCGCGCCGGTCGTCGCAAGCCGAGAGGACGACCTGCTGAATGCATGGGATCGCCTCCTGGCCATCGCGTCGCTCTATCCCGCTCAGAATACGCGCTTCCGCGACGCCGTGGCCGAGTGGCGCCAGGCCCTGCGCCCGGTGGCCAGGGCCGACGGCAGCTTCTGCATCGAGGTCGGCCGCGAGGATCGGCTTGCCCACGAAGGCCGTGTCCAGCTGACCGAGCGCGTGGCGCGCAGCCGCCTCTATCCCCTGCTCATGGGCATCGGCGTGGAGCACGCCGTGCTGAGCATCGACATTGCCGATGAGGCGCTGCACCGGCTGCTCGCTGTCCTGCGGGAGGCACGGCGGGCTGCCGATCGCTCCATCGGTTTTCAGCACGCCGAGTTGCCCGAGCTGCCCGCGGGCGTGACGGTCGCGCTGCGCAGCTTCGGCAACCCTGGGGAGACAGTGCTTGGTTCCGTTCTGGGCAGCGGCGGCGAAGGCGGCAACGGCGAAGGCGGCGGGGCGCCTGGCGCGGTGGCCCCTGCCGGTTGCCGATGGCCGATGTGCACAACCCCCACGTCGGCGTGCAGAGCGACCTCGCCCGCTCGCTGGAGGACCGGCTCACGGCCCAGGCTGCGACGCTCTATCGAAAGCTCACCCGGGACGCCGTGCCGGAGGCCATCAGCGAAGCGGTCGACAGCGAGACCGCGGCCGAGCCCCCGGCGGGGGAAGGCGGGCGCACGGTGGATCCTGCGCTGCCTCTCGACGCGCAGCGCTTGCACGCCCAGCTCGCGCGATTGGATACGGGCGCCCGCTTCGACAGCACCTTGCTTGGTCCCAGCCAGCCGGAGTGGGTCGCCCTTCTACTGCAGCACGCACTGGTCAATGACGCCGGGGCGACCGCCCTCCGCGCACGCCAGGAACTCGCGGCAGCCCTGGAGCGCGAGCTCGGGCTCCAGGAGATACAGATCATCGTCACCGTCTGCGAAGGCCTGCTCGACGCGGGCGATGCGGAGCGGGCGGACGCGCTGCTCCCCTTGCTGCTGGACCCCCTCGCGCAGCAGCGGCGGCTCGAGCCCGTGCTCTCCGCGCTCGCGGACGGCGCCGATGCGAAGCGCCGCGAGCTGCTCTGGCCGCACCTGGCCGACGCCCTCCTCTGCGAGGCTGTCACCGTCGGCCTCGCCCAGGTCAAGGGCGCTGACGGCGAAAGCGCCCTGGCCCTGCCCGCCGACGCGCGCAGCCGCGTGCTCGAACGCCTGGAGGCGCGGCCGGCCCTGCAAGCCGGACGCATTGCGGCCTCCGTCTTCCGGCCGCTGCGCCCCGAGATGCAACCTCTGATCCTCGTTCTCCTGCAGAGTTCGCGGGGCAGCACCGTCGGCGACCAGCTGCGCGCGGCGCTCCTGGAATCGCCGCCGCCGGCCCCCTTCGCCGGCGTGCTGGCGCTCCTGGGCGACTTCAAGCCGAGCCAGCGGGAGTTCTACCGTCTGCTCATTGCCGACGCGGCGGAGGCCGGCCCCGCGCTGGACCGGGAGGCGGCGTCCCTCGCCTTGCAGATCCTGCCGCGGCTGCCGCGCGGCGAGCGGCGGCGGCCCGAGGTGGGCGATGCCCTGCGCGCACTGGTGGCCGCGCCGACCGGCGAGGCCGAGGCCTTGCTCGCCTCCGTGCTCGCCGAGCGCCGGCTGCTCTTCCTGCCCGCCTGGCCTGCCGCGGCGCGGGGCCAGGCGCAGCAGATCCAGAAGCGCCGCCACCGGGGGCGCACCCTGGCGGCGCGGGTCGACGAGGAGCGAGCATGAACGCGCGCGTCGACGAGCTCGTCACCCTGCTCAGCCGCGGCATCGCGCAGCGCAGCATCTACTTCGCGGAGCACCCGAACGTGCGGGCCTGCAGCCGGGACCTCGCGCAGCGGCTCGCCCGGGAGATCGCCGGCGACGAGGCGGGGTTCTTCCTCGGGGCTGTCGAGGGCCGTCTCATCCATGAGGGCCGGATGCTGCTCGGCGCCTCGATCCTCGGCCACAAGGTGGCCACCTTCCTCGCCCGCCTGGGCAGCGGCGGTCTGCTCTTCAGGCGCGGCGTCGAGGCGCAGGAGCTGGCCACGCTCTTCGATCTCGCGGCCCTGCAGACGGAGGCGCTGGCCGGCGGCCTGGCGACCGCACGCGAGCTGCTGGCGGCGCGCGGCGTGCGGCACATCGAGCTGTCGCCGCGCTTCGAGGACGAGGACTGGTTCGGCCGGCGCGGGGCGCTCGTCGCGACGACGAGCGGCGAGGACGGCGAGGGTCTCGGCGGCCTGGGGGCCATGATTCCCATCTACCAGTCCCTCTTCGAGGCGGTGGAGACCGCGCACAGCCGCGCCGTCGGTGATCACGCCCTGGATATCCCCGGCGCCCGGGGCGCCAGCGAGCGCTTCCTCAACGCCTGCGAGGGCAGCTTCACCGACATGATGCAGCTCGTGCGCTACCCGGATGCCGACAGCTACACCGTGGGCCACTCCGTGCGCGTGGCGCTGCTCTGCGCTCTCGTCGGCCAGCATGTCGGACTGCCTCGCCCGCGCCTGAACGAAATGGCCACCGCCGGCCTCCTCCACGACGTCGGCAAGGCCAAGGTGCCCGGCGAGATCCTCTACAAGGCGGGCCGCCTGGACCCGGACGAGCTGCGCATCATGCGAATCCACCCGGAGGCGGGCGCGAAGATCCTGCTGGAGAGCGGCGAGGCCTCGCCAACGGCCATCTGCGCGGCCTGGGGCCATCACCTGCGCCACGATCTGCGCGGCTATCCCGAGGTGCCGGGCTGGGCGGTCCAGGGCGAGTCGACGGCCCTGCTGCAGGTCTGCGATGTCTTCGAGGCGCTGACGGCCGTGCGGCCCTACAAGCCGGCGACCACGCCGCTGCGCGCCTACGAGATCATGCTCGCGGATCCAGGCGCCTTCCATCCCGGCGCCCTGCGCGCGCTCGTCGGCGCGCTGGGCCTCTATCCGCCCGGCAGCCGGGTCGAACTGGCCGACGGTTCGCGCGCCGTCGTGGTCAGCGCAGGCGAGGCCGCGGATCGCCCTCGCGTGCGCGTGGTGCGCGACGCGGGGGGCACCCCCATCGCGCGCGAGGATCAGACCCTGCTCGATCTTGGCGATCCCGCCGCAGCGGCGATCTCCGTGGACCGACTCCTCGCCGGCATCTTCGACACGGAGATCGGCGAGCTCGCTCCCGAGCCTGAGGCCCTCGACGCCGACCCGGCCCTGGGCGACTAGGCGTGAGTCCGAGAGCAGGACAAAGCGCCGGGAGGGAACTCCCGGCGCCTCGGATTGCTCGCACGTTTGTGAGATAGCTCAGGATCGCCCGCAGGCTCAGTACAGAGACTTGATGGTGCTCAGCGACGCCTCCGCGACTCCCGTGGTGAGCCAGGCCAGGGTGTTGGCGAAGAGGATGTCGTAGTCGCCGCCGATGCCGCCGAAGTAGGCATCGGGGAAGAGGTTCACCGCGACCACGTTGAGGCGCTCGGCCAGCAAGGGCTCGCCGTCGTTCCAGGTCCCGTGCAGCGTGGCACCGTTCACGACGGCCACGTCGTCGTGGTAGAAGCCCGACAGCGACGCGACGCCCCCGAAGAAGGGATGCCCGTCGTTCCAGTCCATGACGACGGAGGTGTAGAGGCTGGGGCCCTGGAAGGCGAAGGGGCTGATGCCATCCGTGATGATGCGGCCGGCCAGCGTGTTGCAGCCCTGATCGGCCCAGGCGAAGGTGGCCAGCACCAGGCGACGCCCCGTATCGGCGTAGTCCGCCAGGATATCGCCGATGGCCACCATGTCTCCGGCGCAGCCATTCGTGAAGAAGAGGACGGCGTCGTAGTTCAGCAGATCGGCGAGGGTGAGGTTCAGGTCCTGGCTCGGCACGGCCGAATCGAGCAGGCCCGTGGCCATCAGGTAGTCGGCGACGCCCTGGGTGCTGCCGCCCTCGTTGCCCGTCGACCAGACGAGAACGTCCTGGGCAAGGGCGCTGGTGGCCATGCAGGCCGCCAGCAGGGCAAGGGTCAGCGCGGCAAGCTGCTTTCGCGTTCTTTTCATTCCGCTCTCCTTCGTGTGTGGGTCTGGAAGCCCTGCCCGAGAGAGCGGTTCATTCCGGTGGCAGCGGGAAGTGTAGCACAAATGCGAGGGACGGGCCTAGATCGCTTCGAGGGCGAAGCCCTTCTCGCGAAACAGCGCGAGGCAGGCGTCCACCACGCGAGCGTCGAGCTGGCGGCCGCGCTGCGTCTCCAGCTCCGCGAGCACGACGGGCAGGGGATGGGCCGGCCGATAGGGCCGGTGCGTGAGCATGGCCTCCACGGTGTCGGCCACGGCCAGGATGCGCGCCTGGAGCAGGATCTCCTCGCCCTGCAGGCCGTCCGGGTAGCCGCTGCCGTCCAGGCGCTCCTGGTGCTGGGCGATCGCATCGGCCACCGGCCAGGGGAACTCGACCCGCTTGAGGATGCGCTGGGCTGTCTGCGGCGTGCGCCGCACGATGGCGCGTTCGGCGGGGCTCAGGCGGGCGGGCTTGCAGAGGATCTCCGCGGGCACGGCCACCTTGCCGATGTCGTGCAGCAAGGCCATGATGCGCAGGCCTTCGAGCTGGAAGGCGTCGAGGTCCAGCTCCGCGCCCAGGGCGACGGCGAGCTGGGCCACGCGCCGCTGGTGGCCGGCGACGAAGGGATCGCGGCGTTCCACCATCGTAGACATCGCCTCGACGGCCCCGACGATGACGCGCCGGAGCTGGCCCAGGCTGGTCTTGAGCCGCCCGCTGGGATCGCCCAGGGCCGTCATGTCCTCGACGAGCACGGCATAGCCGGCCAGCTCGCCGTTCTCGCGCAGGCAGCGGCCGCTGAAACGCAGAAAGCGGGGACTGCCAGCGAAGGCCACGCTCGGTGACTGATCGAGCGTGAAGTCCTCCCCCGTGCGCTGCATGCGCGTGACCGCGGCGGCCAGGCCGAGTTCGGCCAGCACGGGCAGCTCGCGCAGGGCGCCGAGTCCGCGCAGCCTTGCCGGCGGGCAATCGCAGAGCTCGGCGAAACGGGCGTTGGCCTGCTGGACGCCTCCTGCCGGATCGAGCAGCAGCAGCCCGAAGGGCAGCCGCTCCACCAGGAGCCCGAGCAGGGCCTGGGGGCGCTCCGCCGTCTGCAGCGCGCTGCCGTCGCCCTCGAAGTGCATGCCCTTTCCCCCTTGCCGAGCTGTCGGCGGCGGCCGCGACCGCCGCCAGCGCCTTGGCCCGTCGGCACTTGCGCCCGGACGCGGCTCCGCCCGGCGGCTGACCGCCCGAGCCCGTGCAAGGAATCGGCCAAGGGTACTAGCGGCTGCGAACCGGCTTGAGTTCGTGCCCGGAGAGCTTGGGGTTGATCACGGCATCCTGGGCGACGAGGAGGTGCACGTCCACATTGCGCGGCGACCCCTTGCCGTGCACGTAGCGCAGGAAGCCGCTGTCGGGATGCGGCAGGATGCGGATGCGGGTGTCGGGAGCCAGCGCCTCCGTGCGCAGCAGCGTGAGCGTGTTGATGAGCAGGCCGTCGCCGATCTTGTCGCGGATTGCCTGCGTGAACCCGGTGAGGACCTTGCCCATGGCGAGGTTGGAGTAGTCGGGCAGCTCGTCGTGGAGCAGGCTGAGGCCCGGCGGCAGCTCGACGAGGTACTCGAGCGCTCGGATGCCGCCCTCGTTGCGGCGGCTGCCGTTCCACATCATCAGGTAGACGCGCAAGGTGTCCGACGGCTCGCCCTCGAAGATGGTGTCCGTGCCGGCGGCATCGAAGTAGGCGCCGAGGATGACCTCGGCCTGGCCGTCGTTCCAGAAGGAGGATTCGTCGTCCGCCAGGGCCGGCATGGCCAGGGCCGTGAGCAGGATGAGAGCGAGCAAGCGTTTCATGGTCCTCAACTCCAGCGCAGCGCGGTTGCAGGGGCTAGCATAGCGGCCTGCGCGGCCCAGGACAAGGGCAGGGCGCCGTGGGGGTCGAATCGGCGCCGGGCGGGCAAACGCGAGGCGCGCGCGCCGAGTTCCCGCGCCCAGCGCTCGCGGGGCGCTCGCCGGCCGCCTAGCGCGCGGCCTCCTCGCCGCGCGCAGCCGTGTCCCAGCCGTCCAGGAGATCCGCGCGCGCTTCGCAGCCGCGAGCCAGCAGCCGCGCCCGGCGTGGCCTCCGCCAGGCGCAGGCGGTAGTAGCTGCCCTCGGGCTCGTAGCGCACGTCGCGCACCTCGCACTCCCCGTAGATGGTCGCCGTGAGGGCCTCGCCGCCGGCGGGCAGGAAGAGCACGGTTTCCCGGAAGGCCTCCTGACGGCGCCGGCCGATGGCCTCGCGCAGCACGTCCAGGCCATCTCCCGTGGCTGCGCTCACGAAGCAGGCCTCCGGCCAGCGCGTGCGCAGGCCGATCAGGCCCTGCGATTCCTCGCCCAGGGCGTCCAGCTTGTTGAAGACGCGCAGGCAGCGCTCCGGATCGACGTCCAGTTCGCCCAGCACCTCGTCCACGGCATGGACCTGCCGGTCCCAGCGCGGATTGGCCAGGTCGACGACGTGCAGCACGAGGTCGGCCTCGCTCACCTCGGCCAGGGTCGCCTTGAAGCTCTCGACCAGGTGGTGCGGCAGCTTGCGCACGAAGCCGACGGTGTCGGTGACGAGCACGGGCTCGCTGCCGTCCAGCTCCAGGCGCCGCGTCGTGGAATCCAGCGTGGCGAAGAGGGCGTCCGCCACGTGGACCTCGGCGCCCGTGAGCGCGTTGAGCAGGCTGCTCTTGCCGACATTCGTGTAGCCGACCAGGGCCACGCTGAAGCCGCGGCGCCGGCGCTGGCGGGCCTTCGTCTCGCTGACGCGGGCCACCTTGTCCAGCTCGCGCTTGAGCTGGATGACGCGGTCGCCGAGGCGGCGGCGGTCCACCTCGAGCTGGGTTTCGCCAGGGCCGCGGGTGCCGATGCCGCCCTCCTGCCGCGAGAGGTGCTCCCACATGCGGCGCAGGCGCGGGCGCAGGTACTCGAGCTGGGCGAGTTCGACCTGCAGCCTCGCCTGCCGCGTGCGCGCGCGGCGGGCGAAGATGTCCAGGATCAGCTCGGTGCGGTCGCAGACGTTGGTCTCCGTGCGCTTCTCGAGATTGCGCGCCTGCACCGGACTCAGCTCGCTGTCGAAGATGATCAGGTTGGCCTCGCGCTCCCTGGCGAGCGCGGCCAGCTCCTCCACCTTGCCGCGGCCGATGTAGGTGGAGACGCTGGGCGCGTCCGCGCTCCTGGACCAGCGCGTGGAGCACGCGCGCGCCGGCGGCGCGGCTGAGCTGGGCCAGCTCCTGGAGGTTCTCCTCCTCCTCGTCGCGGTCGTCGTAGCGGAACACGGTGCCCACGAGGATCGCCCGCTCCTGCGGCGTGTTCTCGTGGGGATGAAAATAGCGCGCTTCGGCCATGCTGCTCGCTAGCCCTTGCCGCGCAGCGGCACTTCGAGCACGCAGGGGTAGTCGGTGAGGTTCTCCAGGTAGCCCTCGCGCACCACCGCCACGTCCTCGATGCGGATGCCGAGCTTCCTCTCCGGGTAGTAGACCCCGGGCTCGATGGTGATCACCATGCCGGGCTCGAGCGGCGCCTTGCCCGCGCGCAGGAAGGGATCCTCGTGCACCTCCAGGCCCAGCCCGTGGCCGAGGCCATGGCAAAAGCCCACCTGGGTGCCGGGGTGGGTCTCCAGGTTCTCGTAGCCCTTCTCGGCGAGGAAGTGCGCCACGCGCTCGTGCAGGCCCTTGAAGCTGAGCTGCGGCGTGTAGGCCTCGAAGCCCAGCACCGCGGCCTGGCGGACGTGCTCGTAGGCCTTCTTCTGCGCGGCCGTCGCCTGGCCGGGCACGAAGGTGCGCGTCATGTCGAAGTAGTAGCCGGTCTCGATGTCCTTGGGGAAGATGTCGCAGACGATGGGCAGGCCCGTCTTCACCGTGCGCGTGTTCGTGCCCGCGTTGTGGGGCACGCCGCCCTCCTCGCCCTGGGCGACGATGCTGCCGTGGAGATTTGTGAGACCATGCGCGGCCATCGCCTGGTCGGCGGCGGCCTTGAGGGCGCCGATGGTGAGCGGCAGGCCCTTGGCGGTGTGAAGCGTGCTGCCCTGCGCGTGGCAGGCGGCCAGCGTGCGGCGGATGGCCTCGAAGCCGGCGCAGGTGCCCACGCCGGCGCGGCGCATCGCCTCGATCTCGGCCTCGGTCTTGATGGCCCGCGCCTTGGTGACCACGGGCTCTTTCTCGACGACCAGCGTGCAGCCCACGGCCTTGAAGGCCCGCCGCGCCCGCGGCAGCCAGGCGACGGCGCCCTCCAGGCCCGCGGCGCCGTAGAGCGCGACGCGGCCTTCGGCCTTCACCTTCTGCAGCACCCAGGCGAGCCAGGCAAGCTGGGCGTCGCCGGGCTTCCTGTTGTCCTTTGCCAGTTGCTGTGCCGGTGTAGTCGAGCGGGCGATCCACTTCAGGCCCGTCTTGGCCGCGTTGTCGCGCTCCATGTCGCCCACGATGAGCAGGCGCTCGCCGCCGCGCTTCCACACGAGGGTGGCGGCTTCTAGCTTCTGGCCGCCGACCAGGTACCAGAAGGCCGGGCTCTCTGGCGTGTCGCCGGTGAGCGAGCAGCACGTCGAGCTTGGCCTTTTCCATGAGGGCGTCGAGGCGGGCGGGCAGGGTCTTGTCGGCGGGCATGGATCTCCTCGCTGGGCTTCGCGGCGCGCCGACCGCCGGCGCGGGCCGCCAGTATGCGACGGTGAGGGGGAAAACAGCAAGGGCGGCGCGCTGATGGCGCCGCCCCTTCTCTGCTCACCCGGCCCGGTCCTGGTTCGGCGGTCGCCGCCTGGGACCGAGATGGCCGCCTGAACGGCCTTTGTGCGATTATAGGCTGCGCTCCATGTGGGCGATCGCCCGGTCATGAATGGCCTGGGCATCAGTATACAACAAGCGCGCACGCTCATGCCAGTCCCTTGCGAGTTTCTCATCCGCAAGGCCCTTCAGGTTGATGCGGACGTTGAAACAGGCGCCGCGCACGCAGGCCAGGCCGAGCAGGGCGCCCACGCCCGCGTCGCTGGCGCTGTTCGTGTTGCCCACCTCGGCCACGCGCTCGCAGTGCTTCAGCACCGCCAGGCCCAGCTCCATCACGGCGAAGGGCACGCGCGTGGCCGCCTCGGTGGCCTTCTGGATCGCCGCCTCACGCCGGGCGAGGTCGGCCTCGGTCGCCTTCGGCAACTTGAAGGCGGCCATCACCTGGTTGAAGGCCTCGGTGTCCTCGTCCACCTTCGCCTCGAGCTGGGCGCGCAGGGCGTCGGCCTCCTTGCAGAGCTCGGCCATCTCGCCCTCGACCGCCGCGTAGGCCTTCCCCCGCGTGAGCCGCGCCACCATGGCCGCCAGCGCCGCGGCCAGCGCACCGCAGAGGGCGGCGACGCTGCCGCCCCCGGGGGCGGGCGAGCTGGAGGCCAGCACCTCGGCGAACTCGGCCACGCCGAGTCCCATCAGCGGGCCGGGCGGCGCCGGGGGCAGGGACTTGGGCGAGACGGTGCCGCGCTCGAGCATCACCTCGATCACCTTCTCCTCGAGCTGGAAGGGATAGAGGTTGCTCAGGCCCAGGGCCTCGGCGGCCAGTTCCATCTGCTCCCACTCGCCGGCCGGCAGGCGCACGCCGTTCTGGCCGCAGTGGGCGCGGGCGGCGTCCAGCATGGCCTGCTTGGGCACCACGCCCACGATCTCGCTGCCGGTGACCGCCAGGCCGCCGCCGCGCAGCTCGGCCTGGCGCTGAACTTCGGCGAAGGCCTGATAAAGCCCCACCCGCGTGTAGTCGAGCAGGTTCATGCTCACCTGGGCGGTGGCGGCGTCGTACATCATGCCCGCGGCCTGGGTCGTGGGCAGTGTGCCGGGCTCGTTCACGGCGCGGCCCTTGGCGTCGCGGACGATCTCGCCCGCCTCGTCGCGCTTGGCCCGCCCGCTCTCGCGGATGTCCAGCGCGATGCCGTGGGCCTTGCCCTTCACCGCCGTGTTCAGGTTGATGTTGTAGGCGATGAGGAACTGCCGTGCGCCGGTGGCCATCACGCCGCTCCTGGGCACGAAGACCTGCGGCCCGTAGTCGGGCTTGAAGTCCGGCGTCTTCAGCTTGGCGGCCAGGGCCTCGTACTCGCCCTTGCGGATGTCGGGCAGCGCCACGCGCTCGGGCCGCTGCGCGCTCTTGGCATAGAGGTAGACCGGGATCCCCAGCTCCTCGCCCACGCGCCGGCCGAGCCGGTGCGAGAGCTCGATGCACTGCTCCCAGCTCGCCTCGCGCACGGGGATGAAGGGCACCACGTCGGCGGCGCCCTGGCGCGGGTGCTCGCCCGTGTGCCGCGTCATGTCGATGAGGGCCAGGCCCGTCTTCACGGCGTTGAAGGCGGCGGCCAGGACGGCCTCCGGGTCGCCGACGAAGGTGTAGACCGTGCGGTTGAAGTCGGGCCCGGCGTCCACGTCCAGCAGCGTGGCGCCCTCGCTCTCGCGAATGGCCTGGGCGATGGCCTGGATGATGCGGCGGTTGCGGCCCTCGCTGAAATTGGGCACGCACTCGATGATGGTGGCCATCGTCTTCCTCCCGGGAACCGTCAGGGTATGAAGGCTGCAGGATAGTCCAGGGCGGGCGCGCGATCAAGGCGCGGCGGGAGGCGCGATGTCATCGCGCAGGCGCGCCAGCACCCAGCGAATGGAGCGCTTGCTCTCCAGCAGGTTCTCGCCCCAGTTCCAGGTGGGGTGGGTCAGCGGCATCACCGTCCAGTCCACGGCCACCGAGTCGCCGCAGAGGCGCACGAACTCGAGCACGCTGGTCAGGCTGACGACGCCGTCGTTGGGATAGGATTCGGTGAGGGCGCCGCCGCTGCCGTCCTTGAAGCGATTGCCGGCCAGCACATGCCATTTAACCCTTGGATCGGGCGGATTCGCTTCGTTGAAGGCGCCGATGCCCGCCGGCGTGCACCAACCTCTCGGATTCAAGGCCCCGAGCATGTTGACTCCCCCGCTGGGCACGCCGAGCAGGAAGACCTGCCGCACGGCGCCGGGATGCACGGTCACGAAGCGCCGCGCGAGCAGGCCGCCCATGCTGTGCGCCACCAGATGCAAATTCTCCGGCGGGATGGCCTGCGCCGCCAGCCAGGCCTCCAGGGCGGCCAGCGCCTCTTCGGGGCCATCATCTTCGGTGGCGCCCATCATGCGCGGCAGACCGGTGACGATGTAGGCCTCGCAGTCGGCGGGCAGGAAGCGCAGGGCGGCCAGCCAGAAGCGGTCCCAGAGCCAGGTTTCGCCGCGGTAGCCGTGGATGAAGAGCACGCGGTGCACCGGCGCGGGCGGCGCCGCCACCGCCCCCGGGGGCGGCAGGTCGAGGCTGCGCGGCGCGCAGGCCCCCGTGCCGAGCGCGAGGCCGAGCGCCAGCAGGGCTAGGGCCGCGAGCGGGCTTGCCGCGCGCGCCGCGCGCAGGCAATATTGCCGGGAATTCGGGAGCGCCGCCATGAACCACCTCGCCCGCCCTGCTCTTCTATTGCTCGCGCTGCTCGCCGCGGCGGGCTGCGGGGAGGATACTCCCGTCTCGCCGGACCCGCCAGGCCTGCCCCTGCCCACCTACTACATCATCGAGAACCGCGTGGACGGGGACCTCATCGGCTGGGCGAGCGCGCTCACCCGCTACGACGCGGCCGACTGGCGCGGCGAGGTCTATCGCCCCGAGCGACACCCCTGGCTGGGCTGGCGGGAGACGGCGCTCGGGCCCGGCCCCGCGCTGGACTGGACCCAGGGCCCGGAGGCCGGACCGCCGCGCGCGGGGCGCGTCGCCCTGGACGGCACGAGCTGGGCGGCCCTGCTCGCCGGCTGGGGCGAGCTCGCACTCACGCGAAGCCTCGCGTCCTCGCTGATCTCGCCGCTGCTGCTCGATCTCCACTCGCCTCTCGCCGCCGCAGCGCTCGGCCGGGCCTGGCTGGCGGCGGGCCGGCCCGCCAGCCTGGCGCTCTCGCTCATCATCCTCGCCGATCCCGGCGTGGCGCCGCAGGCGGAGTCCGCCACCCTCGTCTACGACGGGCCCGGCGGGGACCGCGCGGACACCGAGGATTTCCACATGGACCTGGCCGCCGGCACCGCCTACCTGCGGCTCTACGCGGCGCATTTCCCGGCCCCCTTCGCGGTCTGGTGGGAGGGCTATGGGCTCCGCCTGCTCGAGTGGGGCGCCGAGCCGCCGGACATCGACGAGCAGGCCTTTGCGCCCAGCTTCCCGGCGCCGGCGGGCTACACGGCCTCCGAGATCACGCTCGACGCGGGCGGCCTCGACCTCGCCGCCACGCGCTGCCGGCCGGAGGGCGCTGGGCCCTTCCCGGCGGTCCTGCTTCTCGCCGATGCCGGGCTCGCGGACCGCAACGACGCGGCCGTCTTCGGGCATCTCGCCCCTGCGCTGGCCGCGGCGGGCGTTCTCGTGCTGCGCTACGACGAGCCCGGGCGCGGGGCCAGCCCCGGCGATCCGGATGCGCTGGATCTCGGCCTGCGCCGCGCGGCGCTGGCCGCCGCCTGGGCCGCTCTGCTCGCGGATGCCGACGCCGATCCCGGGGCCTGCGCGCTGGTCGGCCACGGCGAGGGCGCGGCGCTGGCCCTCGAGGCCGCGGCCGCCGATCCCAGCGTGGCCGCAGTGGCGGCGCTCTCGCCGCCGCTCTACGACCCGGCGCGGGTCCCGGCCATTCCGGAGGCCGAGACCGGCGCGGACTGGGTGACGCTGCTGGGCCGCGAGGTCTTCGCCGGCAAGCACGCCGACCTGCTCGCCTTCGCCAGCGAGGACTTCCTGAGCGATGCGGGCTGGGCGGGTCGGCCGGTGTTCCTGCTGCGCGCGGGCGACGATTCGCGCCTCTCCGCCGAGGACTTCGCCGCGCAGAGTGCCTGGCTCGCGGGTGCCGGCGCCCAGCTCAGAGCGAGCGAACGCGACGGCCTCAGCGCCTTCCTCACGGCCGGCGCTCCCGACGCCCCCCCCGACGCTGTCCTCGTGGCGGATCTGCTGAGCTGGCTCGCGGCGACTTTGCCAGCGGCGCCCTAGGCGGCGCATGCGCTCCCTGGGCGGCGCCAGCGCGCCCCCCGGTCAGAAGGTGAGCGGGCGGCCGCCGCCCAGGCCCACCAGCTCCACGTAACCCTGTCCGCGGGGCGAGCCGCCCAGGCCGCGCAGCTCCACCGCGCCCTCCCAGTAGTTGAAGCCGCTGCGCGGGCCCACGTTCTCCTGCGCGGCGAGGCGCGGGATCACCTCCAGCACGAGCTGCGCGCTCGGCACGGCCACCCGCCAGCGCTCGGGATAGCGCGTGCCGGTGGCCGGGCTCTCCCAGCTTCCCGCGGGCGTGGCCTGCCAGTCGTCCGGTCCGAGGTAGCGCACGCTGCCGTCGGCCTCCACCAGCGTGCCCCGCCGCCAGTCGGGGCGGCCCTCGCGGTCGCGGAGCTGGTAGAGCATCAGCTCGCGGCCGTCGGCGAGCTGCAGGCTGAACCAGTCCCAGCCCGCTTGCTGGGGCTCGAGCTGGTTGCTGCCGAACTCCTTGTCGAACCATCCCTCGCCGCGCACTTGGCGCTCTCGGCCGCCGACGCGCAGCGTTCCCTCCAGCGCCAGGCGCGTGAAGCTGTAGTACTGGCTCGCCGAGCTGGGCCCCGCGCCCTTGCGGCTGTAGCCGTTCGGTCCCTGCAGCACCAGCGGCTTGAGCGGTCGCGTCTCGAGGCGAAAGGCCATGCCCTGGGCGCTGTCGGCCATGCTGACGGTGAAGGCCTCGCCGTTCCACTCGAGGGTCCAGCGCCCCTCCGTGCCCGCGGGCGCGCGGCTCCAGGCGATCAAGGTGTCGGGGTAGGCGCCGAAACCCGCGAGCAGGGGGCTGGCGCGATAGAGCAACTCGCTGAAGTGGTGCTCACCGGCCGCGAAGTCGCCGATGGCCGCGTGGCCCATGATGAGGTTGCGCGCGCTCCAGGCGGAGCCCGGCGCTGCCGGCCCCGGCGTCAGCCCGATGCGGAAGATCGTGAACTGCATGCCGAAGCGCGCGGCGGGATCATCCACGTCCTCGAGCTGTGCGGTGAGGTACCACCACTCGGTCTGGTAGTCGGCATGCGACCAGTGGTCTTCGGGAAATCGCCAGGCGTAGCTGGAGTCGGCGGGCTGCCAGCTTTCGGCGCGCGCGCCCACGGCCGTAGTGAGCCATGCCGCCGCGAGCAGTGTCTTCAGCAAATGAGAGGCGCAGCCAAGGCGAACCATGCCGTCACCATAGCACGCCGGCTGCTGCGCAGGTCAGTACAGCGACTTGATGTGACCCCAGCTCCTGGACTCCACGCCGGTCAGCACGCAGCCCACGTCGAACGCGCCGATGAGCTGCCCGCACTCGTTGTTCGCGGCCGCGCATGGCGAGCCTGTCTGCAAAGAATAGGGACTCTCCGGATTGAGGGCGCCGCCACAGAAGAGCGGGTCCAGGGCGATGTTGCCGTTCGTGCCCGTGGGGTCGACCATCTCATCGAGGAAGTCGCCGCCCAGATTGCCCCAGACGTCGCAGCAGCTGAGTTGCGGGCCCGGGATGTTGTTCACCGAACTGATGCCGCCGCCCTGGTTGAAGGCGACGATCACCCGGTCGAGCGTGGGATTCGAGCCGAGGACGCAGCGCAACCCGCCAGCCGCGTTCGTGGCCGTATTCCCGACGATCGTGGTGGCGCTGAGACTGACGTTCGCGAAGTCATAGAAGTACATCGCGCCGCCAAAGGCGGCCTGGTTGGCGTGGAAGAGCGACTCCTCGACGTTCACGGTGCCGCCCCAGACAAAGAGGCCGCCGCCGCTGCCGGTTGCCTGATTTGCCTCCACTGTGCAGCGGCGGATGTCCAGGAGATCCACCTCCGTGCCGCAGTAGATGGCCGCCCCCCAGCGCGCCGTGTTCTCGCGGAAGAGGCAGTCTTCAAGGGTCACATGAGTGTTAGCAAGCCAGACATACACACCTCCTCCATCCCCGCCGCCAATCGAGGTATTTCCTAAGAACTCTACATCAGAGCAATAAACGGATGATCTCGCGATGTTTCCCCCTCCAGCATCTGCTGCACGATTGCCAACAACCATGCCCCGAACATACTCGATCTCCGAGTCCGTGGCCGTGAAGCCGCCTCCGGTTGAGGCTGTGTTGTCTCGCAATACCACATCTACCAGCATGGATCGCTCCGAAGCGAGAAACCGCACCCCGCCCGCGGCGAGTGCCTCACACTGCTCGATGGTGACGCCAATGAGTGAGCAACTTGCGCTCACGCACGATATCCCGCCTCCATTCGCCTCCTGCACTTTGCCGTACCGAATCGTGAATCCCGCAACTACCGCGGCATTCGATTCGCCAGAGTGAAAGTCCATGCCTCGCCCAAGCTGCTGGCAGTCGATGATCGTCTGATCACGGCCCGCTTCGGAGATCAGTACGAGATCGATGCCATGGAAATCGAGGTTGCGGTTAGCTGACCCGGTGTAGGTACCGGGCCCGACCAGCACGGTATCGCCCACCTGGCAGGCATCGATGGCGGGCTGGATCGCCACGAAATCTCCTGTTCCGTCGAGGCGCACGGTGTGCGTGACCGCGAGGGCGCTGCTGCTCAGTGCGAGCAGCAGCGCCCCAGCTTCCAGGAACAGCACGGATGCATGGCGCATGATGCCCTCCGATCAACTGCCCGGAAGGTTGCTACATCTCCTTCAGATGCAGAATCAGCCGAGCCCAGATTCCCTCGTTCTCGCTCAAGGATACCACATTTCCGGCGCCGAGCGCATCCGCCGCGAGGCGGCCAATCAGCAGCGTTTCCTGGCTTCTTCCCTCCGCCAGGCTCTGCCGAAGGATCGGTGTAATGTCGAGCTGGAGGATCGCCTCCGATTCGCCAAAGGCATAGGCCGCCACGGGTCCCGTCTTGCCTTCGGGGATCAATACGGTTCCATCGCGGAATGCTGCGGCCTGAACCTCGGAGGCGCCATCCTCGCCGCTCTCGGGAATCAGGCGCAGCTCAAGAAATCCAGAGAGGATCGCCGCGGGTTCCGTAACCGCGGGAATCGCAACGCTGACTGCGTCCAGTTGCCGGCCATCGTAGACTACCGAGCTCACGCTCGCGGTCGAAAGCGCGGCTTCATGCATCGCCGCCCCTGCCGGCGGCACGCAGCCAAGAACTGCCAGGATAGCCAGGAGTGCGTGTTTCATCATCGGTCTCCCTTGCTCAGCGGATGAGGACGAGCTTCTGCGTGGCGGCCGTACTGGCTCCCACGCGAATCTGAACGAAGTAGACTCCCGATCCGGACGGATTACCGAACTTGTCATTGCCATCCCAGGTCGCCTGGTGCTCGTGTCCATCGGCGGTCCCAGCTGCAAGCGCTCTCACCAGTCGGCCGGCGACGTCGTAGATTGCGAGGGAGTACGCCTCTCCGCTCACAGGCAGGACGGTAGTAATCACGAAGCTGGGATTGCCGGGGTTCGGGTAAACCGTCAACTTCAGCGCCGTACTCGACGTCTCTCCAGGCAGCACAACCCCGAAGCTGAATTGCCCGCCGCCGGGGGGCTCGAGAGGACACTCGGAGAGAAAGGGCTCGTAGTCCACACCCACTCCGCAGAAGAAGCCCTCCAGCGGCGTCTCTGCCCCCCAGTAGTTCATCTCGGCCAGGCAAGAGGCGTTCTTCCGTAGCCGGCTGATCCGACAGACAGCCCCGCTGGCCATCTCGAAGCAGTTGTTGCCCCAGTTTGGAGAATCCGGAACGCTCCCATCACGCCCGAGATCGACGACCTGCGTACTATTCAGCATCACGCCGACCTGCATGCCATCCAGATAGCTACTACGGAGTGTCAGCATGGCCGTGTCATCGATGCGGATGGCATAGTCAAAGCCAACTACCGTGCACTCCTCGGCCTGGGCCACTGCATCGCCAGAAACCGCTATCCCGGTCAGCACCGGTTGTATCGCAAGATCGGGTGCGTTGAGTTCGACAGAATTGAGTTCACTGGCTCCGCCCATGCACCGGATGCCCCCGCCGTTCAGGAGCACACTGGCGATTGAGGCGCTGTTCTCCACGACCAGCTCCGTGCAATTGACATCGCCAGGCAGAGGCGAGAAAGTGCTCGTGCCGAGCGAGTGAGCAGTGGTTGCGTTCCCGATTGAGAGAATACCGGTTCCCGTGAACTGGCAGTCTTGGATGTCTAACGTATCGGCTGCCGCGAGCGCGTATCCAGCTCCATCGGGATCGAGCTCGAACGAGGTCCCCGAGATGGCCACCGCGGCTCCCGTGCCCGCGGAGAGCTCGGTCAGGCCGATGAACTCGGAGTCGTGAAGGGCCAGCCTTACGCCTACGCCGACGAGGAGCCCCAGCTCAAGCCCCTCGATTCCTGCTGCAGTGGCGTTGAGTCCCGTCACCGAAATGTCCCCGCTGCCGAAGATGATGGGACCCGCTCCCAGCATCGTCACGTCTTCGACGGTAGCATCACCTGCGAAGAAGAGTGCTGGACCTTCGGCCTGAGACGGAGGAGGGGTGAATTGGCTCGATGTCAACGCATGGGGTCCGACCTGGGCTGAGCCCCCGATTGAGAAGACACCGGAGCCAACGAACTGGCAGCTTGTGACTTCTGCGCTGCCCGCCGCTGAGAGCGCATAGCCCGCCCCTTCATCCGCAAGCTCGAAGTTGCTCTCCGCGAAGTCCACTGTCGAATTGGCGCCGGCCGAGATCTCCGAGAAGCCCGCGATGTCCGACGAGAAGATGCTCAGCGCCGCGGAATTTGCGACACTGATTCCCGTCCAGGTCCCCTGGACAGGATCCATGTGAACGGTTTCGCCTTCGGGAACGCCGATCTGTAGGACTCCTTCGACATCGAAGCCGACCACTCCGCCCACAACGGCGGCCTGGTCCGCGCAAAAGATCTGCGTTCCTGGCATGATCGTCAGCTTCGCTCCGCTCTCAACCGTCACCTCGCCATTCAAGCTGACGACGCCATCATGGATCAGGCTTGCGGATGGCCAGTAGGTGTCCGCCGTTATCGGGGCCGTGTGCCCCTCCGCCCAGTAGCTATAGTCGAAAGGAAGCACCTTCGCCGTGCGTGGGCCATCCTCGAGCTCCTTCTCCGTGAGCGTCATGATCAAGACAACGCTCTTGTAGCGTACACCAAAGCGGCCGACGGAGAAGCTGAAGGTGGGCGTCGCGTTGATGTCGAAATCGCTGAACTCGTAGGTGTTGATCAGCTCGGCTTCCGAGCCCGCTTCGTGCAAGGCCGAGGTTGCCTCTGGGTAGCCCAGTACGTAGAAGTGCAGTACCTCGTTGTTTGTCAGCTCGGCATCCACGTCCTCGTCGCTCAGGTCGCACCAGTAGCTATCGTCAACGCTGACATCAACGCGCAGGTCGTAGGCCAGCGCTTCGTTCTGAATCGCTGGAGCCGCAACGAACGGCAGCACGTTGTAGCCGTAGGTGCTCACCTGGAGGGCGCGCCGTGGATAGGGTGGGCTGCCCGCGCAGGACGGCGAATCGGGGTAGAGATCCGCCAGCGTGACCCAGTCCGTCTGGCTCTTGTGCGTCCCTGTGACGACGTTGTAGAGCGGCAGCGTGTGCACATCATTCGTGCAGTTGTTGTCGAAGTCGACCATGTAGCCATGCGTTCCCGACGGCGAGGCACCATTCGCCCAGACACTTGCTTCGCCCATCAGATTGGGATCGTTCACCCAGAGCGACAGGGCGAACTCCTGGAGCATCTCGCGGACCCGCCCATCCCCAGTCGTGGCGGAGAACATGCCGACATAGGGGTCAGTTGCTAGTAGCAATGACAGCCCCTTGGGGTCCCCTCGAGCGGGAAGCTCTTCTGCCTGCAGTGGGTCCTCCTTGCTGTGAATCCAGCGAAACATCGCCTCGTTTGAGTAGCCCGTCCCGAGGGAGTAGTGGTCCATGAGATAGGGCGCAAACATGCTGTAGGTCATGTGCTTCAGGACCTGCGGATGACCGGCCTGCGTGGTGTCCGCGGGGTTCTCCTCGCAGGCCTGGTAGTAGTCGCCCGAGAGCAGGCCGCGCGTGTAGGGCAGCTCGACGCGAGTGCTCGCATCTGTCGGGTTGAGCCAGAACCACCCGCTGAGATACTCCGCGCACTGGGCGAAAAACTCACTCGGCGTGTAGTCGGCTCCCAGATTGCGTCCTGCCGCCCAACCAATCGTTCCCTGGATCAGATGCTTCCATTCATGCGCGAATCCATCGAAGGCCATTCGCTCCAACGAGATCGGGCCGTTGGGTAGGGATAGGTGAATCGTTTCATTCGCTTGCCACGAGCCGCCCCCGGGTGGCCTGATCTCGATGTTGAAGTGCGTGATATAGCCCCATTGCCCGTTGACGATCCACTTGACGTGTGTCGGATAGTACGGCGCCCAAGGTTCCTGATCATTGTCGAAGTCGCGATCATGCCCGAAGTAGTAGAATGTTCGGCGCATGGCGGACTCGTCGTACATGTCGTCCTGCGGCAGCGCCGGTGGCATAACAGCTTGGATGAACTCCTCCATCGTGCCGTTGGCGGCCTGCGGATCGGGATCGTAGAAGGGCCATGGCCAGTCCGCGGGGCTTGAATAGCTGGTGTCCGCGGGGTTCCAGTACACGCTGATTGTGAAGGTGCTGTCGAACTCGAGGTAGTTGGCCGCCATGTAGGCAAGCTCGGCGGCCGGCAGCGGCCAGACTGTGATCGGCTCGGGAGCCTCACCGAAGTTCTCCTCCTCCGGCGTCAGCGCCCACGAGCTTGGAACCGCGAGGCAAGCGATCAGGCCAAAGCACACGAGCGATGAGAATACTATCCGGCGCCTCGACATCCTGTCCCTCCTTGGCAATCGACCACCTAAAGTGTGCCTCAACTGAAAAAAAAAAGTCAAGAGATCGAGCTCCGAAATCTCGAACCACACCTCGGTAGTGCTAATCTCGTCACGTTCGCCTGACGGCGCGTGCCGCTCGAGTTCTCCGGCTCCCCGGGATTTCGCGCGGATTGAGATTGGGGTGGGTAGCTTGCTGGGATTTGCGTGCTTGCCGTGAAGCAGGTGCTTTGCGCTGCCTCGAATGGCGATGAAGCGTCTGGCTGCCAAGGGAAAGCCGCATCCGAGACAACCTAGTCGGAACGTCAGATCGTCGAGATGCGCTCAGACTTCACGGCTGAGCTCCGTGGCCGGGGTGCGGCTCGCGCGCAGGGCGGGGTAGACGCTCGCGACGGCGGCCGCGACGAGAATGAGCGCCAGCTCGCGCAGGATCTCCGGCCCCGGCCAGGCGGCGCGAATCGTCCAGCCGAAGTAGGCGCGGTTGATGAGGAAGATGAGGATGGCGGCCAGTCCGACGCCCCCCGCCAGGCCGAGCAAGGCGCCGAAGACCCCGAGCCCGATGCCCTCGCCGAGGAAGAGGCCGAAGAGCTGCCGCCGCTGGGCGCCGAGACAGCGGTAGAGCGCCAGCTCGGCCACGCGCTCGCGGGCCAGGATGATCAGCGTCAGCGAGATGCCGCAGACGGCGATGAGCAGGGCGAGCGCTTGCAGCAGCCGCGTGATCGCGAAGGTCTGATCGAAGATGTCGAGGATCTCGGCGCGGAGCTGGCGATCGCTGCGGATGGCCAGCGGCGCGCCGGCGAAGGCGGCCTTCATGGCGTCGATCGTGGGCTCGACCTGGGCGCCGGGCGCGAGGTAAAGCGCCACATTGCTCGGCTCCTGGGGCCCGAAGAGCCGCGCCAGGGTTGTCGGATGCAGCATGGCCCGGCCGCCCTCGCTGCTGTAGTCGTAGGTGACGGCCACCACGGCCAGCCTTGCCAGGCCCGCCGGCGTGTAGAGCGCCAGCGTGTCGCCGATGCCGAGCTTCTCCT
Source organism: uncultured bacterium (assembly GCA_963695095.1). Taxonomy (GTDB): domain Bacteria; phylum Krumholzibacteriota; class Krumholzibacteriia; order JACNKJ01; family JACNKJ01; genus VGXI01. The sequence continues at coordinate 129,012 of CAVOFT010000001.1, forward strand.
TGCGCGCCAGGGGCTCGGTGATGCTGATCCCTCCGGCCGCAAGCCCCGCGACCATGGCCGCGGGCGTGCCGCGATAGAGCGGAATCACGCCGCCGCGCGCCGCAAGATCGGGCGCCAGGCCCACGAGGCCGATGCGCCGCCTGCTGGGATGGAGCGTGCCCGGCAGGTTGATCACGCGTTCGGCGGCATCCACACCGGGAAAACGCGTGAGGCCCTCGATCACCGCCGGGGCGAGTACGGCCTCCCCGCCCGCGCGCGCCCAGGACTGGCTGGTCACGTAGATGTCCGCGCGCACGGTTTCTGTGATCCAGGTCTCGAGCGTGCGGCGGAAGCTGCCGATCAGCAACGTGACGGCGATGAGCATGCTCACAGCCACGGCGAGCGCCGCCAGGGCGAAGGCGCTGGTGCCCAGGCGCAGCGCCAGGTTGCGGAGGCTGTAGGCGAAGCCGAAGCCGGCTACCGGCACGCGGGCACAGGCGCTGCGCAGGAAGAGCGGCGTGAGGAGCGGCAGCACGACGAGTAGCGCCGCGCCGAGCACGAAGCCGCTCCAGCGCTCCGCGCGCCCGCCGGCCAGCCACCAGCCGAGGGTCAGCAGGGCCAGGGCCAGGGCCGCCAGGGCCAGATGCGGCGCCAGGCGACTCGTGCGCTCGTGCAGGGTGAAGGGCGCCAGCAGGGCCCGCGCGTTGCGGCGGCTCATGTCCAGGGCCGGCAGCAGCGCGCCCGCCAGCGCGCCGCCCACGCCGATGGCCGCCGCCATCCACCAGAGCGAGGCCGGCAGCGCAAGGCGCTCGATCTCGCTGAGCAGGTAGATGTTCGTGAGCGTGGCGCTCACGGTGGCCACGCCGCGCTGGGCCACCCACCAGCCCAAGGGCAGGCCCAGCGCCGTGCCGAGCGCGCCGAGCAGCGCCGCCTCGGCGAGGATGATCGCCAGGACCTGAGGCGCCGTGGCGCCAAGCGCGCGCAGGAGGCCGAACTCCGCCCGCCGCCTGACCAGCGCCGCCTGCACGCTGCTATAGATGAGGAAGAGCCCCACCACGAGGCTGATCAGGCTCAGCGCCGTCAGGTTCAGGCGAAAGGCGGCGAGCAGGCCTGCGGCTTCACGGCGGCGAGCGCCGGGATCCTGCAGCTCGACCCCTGGCCCCAGGCGCGCGGCGAGGGCCGCGCTCACCGTGGCCGGATCCGCGCCCGCGGCGAGCCGGATGCCGATTTCGTCCACTCGCCCCGCGCCGCCGAAGAGAGTCTGCACCTGGGCGATGTCCATGAAGGCCAGCTTGCGCGTGGCCGTGGGGACGTAGCGCTGGTAGTCCACCAGCGCGCCCACCGTGAGGCGCAGGCGGCTGCTGCCGCTGGTCACGCTCAGGGTGTCGCCGACCTGCCAGCCCATCTCGGCGGCGAAGGCGGGGCTCAGCGCCACCCAGCCGGGGGTGGCCAGCGGGCCGGCCAGGTCGCGCTCCGCTTCTGGTGCGCGCTCCGCCGCCGGCGCGGGCCGCACCCCCTGGGCGCCCTCGGCTTCACCTTCCGCGCTGCTCGCCACGCCCAGGGGCAGGCCCAGGGGCGCGAAGAAGTCCAGGCCGACGATCTCCAGGAAGACCTCGGGCCGCGCCGCGAGGCTCACGTCCAGGCGCGTGAGCGGCCAGGCCGCGGCCACGCCCGGCGTGCCGAGCACGCGCGGGTAGAGCGTCTCCGGCAGGTCGGGCGTCAGGCTGCGCACGCTGAGGTCCGCGCGGTCGCTCACCGCTTCCACGCCGCCCACGAAGGCGGACAGGGCGTTGCGATTGAGGATCTGGATGCCGATCACCGCCGCCACGCCGAGGGCGACGCCGGCCACCGTGAGCAGGAAGAGGGTCTTGCCGCCGCGCAGCTGGGCCTGGAGCCCCTTGCGGAAGTAGGGGCCCAGGCCGAGGCGCGACTTCACGGTCCCTCCAGCCGGCCGCCCTGCAGGCGCCGCACTTCGCCGGCCAGGCGCGCCAGCTCGAGGCTGTGCGTGGCGACGATCAGCGTGCTCCCCTCCTCCTCGGCGAGCGCGAGGAGCAGGGCCATCACCAGGCGGCCGTTTTCCTCGTCGAGGCTGCCGGTGGGTTCGTCCGCGAGCAGCAGCGCCGGGCGCGCGAGCAGCGCGCGGCAGATGGCCACGCGCTGCATCTCGCCGCCGCTGAGCTTTTGCACGGGATCGCCCGCGCGGTCGGCGAGGCCCACGCGCGCGAGCAGCTCGCCGATGCGCCCGCGCACGGCGGCCGTGCCGGCGCCCGCGATCCAGGCGGGCAGGGCCACGTTGTCGGCGACGCTCAGGTGCGGCAGCAGGTGGTAGAACTGGAAGACGAAGCCGATCTTCGCGCGCCGCAGCAGCGAGCGCCGGCGGTCGCTGAGGGCCGCGAGGTCTTCGCCCGCGACGAGCACGCGGCCTGCCGTGGGCAGGTCGATGCCGCCGGCCAGGTTCAGCAGCGTGGACTTGCCGCTGCCGCTCCTGCCCACCACCGCCAGCGTCGCCCCCCGCGGCACGCTGAAGCTGAGCGCCGTGAGCACTCCCCGCGGCGCGCCGCCGCCGGGGTCGTAGATCTTGCTGACACTCTGGAATTCGAGGGCGATGGGCGCGCTGCTCATGCCGGCACTATAGCACGCGACGGTGGCCGGGGTTCAGGCCCGACGCAGGCTCGCCGCCTCTTCCGCGCGCTGCCAGGCCAGCCAGCGCCGCGCCATGCGCAGGAGCAGCCAGGCGCCGGCCGCGGTGTAGACGAGAAGCAGGCCCGCGGTGAGATAGCTGTCCAGGCCCAGCGTGTCCGTGTGGCCGTAGGCGAGCTGGGTGAGACGAAACTCGAGATGGATGAGCCAGGCCATCAGCGCGCTGCGCACGAAGAAGAGGTAGCGCCGCATCAGCCGCCTCACCTGCTCGGCCGCGCGGCCTTCGAGCAGATGGCCGTCCACGACCGGGTGCCGGATGGCGAGGACTTCCAGAACGCCGAGCACGAGGAAGGCGGCCGTGCCCAGCACGGGCAGCGTGAAGTAGGCCGGGTACTTCGGCGCCCAGGCCAGGGGCTCGCCGCGGAAGCTGAAGCGGGCGGGTATGGAGTTCGGCAGGCGCCGGTGCTGGCCGAGCACCATCGCCCAGAGCAGGCCCAGCAGGCCAAAGGGGAAGAGGCCGCTGCCGGGAGGCGCGAGCAGGGTCCAGAGGCGGCGGCGCTTGGGCGCAGGCGTGGCCATGGCGTTCCCATCGCGGTCGAGCGAGCCCCGGCCTGCCTCAGAAGGGCAGATCCTCTCCCGAGCCGGCCGCGGCCGGGGTCTCCCCCTTGGCATCGGTCGCCGCCGGCAACTCCTTCAGGACCTTTTCCACCTCCAGCTCCGCCCCGTGGATCTTCTCGCGGCAGTGCTTGACCAGCTCGCTGGCCCGCTTGATGCGGTCGGCGAGGCGGTCCAGGTCCGTCTCCTCGGCTTCCAGCTCGGCGAGGATGGCCTCCAGGTCGGCCATCGCCTCCTCGTAGCCGAGCTTGTCGACCGGGCTCTCCTTCTTCGCCGTCATGGGCGCTCTCCTTCGTCGCCGCCGGGCTGCAGGGCGCGCACTTCGCTTTCCAGCGTGCCGGCGGCGAGGGTGGTGGTGATGCGGTCGCCCGCGGCGAGACCGCCAGTATCGCGCAGCAGGCGCCCCGCGGCGTCGCGCGTGAGGCTGAAGCCGCGCTCGAGCACGCGGCGGGGGTCGAGCAGGCGCAGGCGATCCTCGACATGGGCCAGCGCGCGGCGCCTCTCGTTCAGGCGAGCATGGACCGCGGGGGTCAGGCGCTGCTCGCTCTGCGCGAGACGCAGGCGCGCGAGGCGCAGCCCCTGGCGGACGAGCAGGGGCAGGGTGGCGGCGCGGTCGCTCCAGGCGCTCCCGCCGCCGGGAGAGCAGGCGCTGGACCACCTCCCCCAGGGCGCGCGCCCGGCGCTCCAGGCGCCGGTTCTCGGCGACTAGCCGCTTCTCGCCCGCGCGCTGCACCGCCTTCGGCGCGCTGCTCCAGGCGCGCCAGCCAGTCCTCCACGCGCTGCACGAGGAACTGCGCCACGGCCGTGGGCGTCTTGAAGGCGCGCTGGGCCACCTCGTCGGCCACGGAGCGATCGATCTCGTGGCCGATGCCCGTGAGCACGGGCAGTGGGCACAGGCCGCGATGGCGCGCGCCAGCGGCTCGCCGTCGAAGCCGGCCAGATCGCTGCGGCTGCCCCCGCCGCGGATGAGGACGACGGCGTCGAAGTGCGCCGCGCGCTTGGCCAGCCAGGCGAAGGCGGCCAGCAGCGAGGCCTCCTGCTCGCTCCCTTGCACGCGGGCGTCCAGGCAGCTGAGCCGAAAGCCGATGCCCGCCAGGCCCAGCTCCTTCGTGAAATCGTGATAGGCCGCACTCTCCACGCTGGTCACGAGCGCCAGGCGCAGCGGCACGGCGGCCAGGGGCAGCTTGGCGTTGCGCTCCAGCAGGCCCTCGGCCGCGAGCAGGCGCAGCAGGCGCTCGCGGTCCAGCTTGCGGGCGCCAAGGCTGGCCTCGAGGTCCACGTCCTCCACGATCAGCGAGAGGCGCCCGCGCGGCGTGTAGTAGTTGAGCGTGACCTCGAAGGTGACCTGCTGGTCGTCGAGCGCGACTGCCGGGCCCGCCGAGCTGGGCGAGCTGGGCCTGCAGGCGCCCGCGCGTGCCGCGCCAGATCACCATCGAGATCTGCGAGACGGCGCTGCTCGGGTCGGCGGGATCCTTCTCGACGAGCTCGAAGTAGACGTGCCCGCCCCGCGCCCACTGGCGATCGAAGCCGCTCACGAAGCCCTGGATGCGGAAGCGGCCGGGGAAGAGTCCGGCCAGGAAGCCGGCGACGCGCTCGTTGAAGAGGCTGACGCTGAGCGCGGGCGCGGGCTCCGGCGCTGCCACCGCCGCGCGGCGCGGGCGGCGGCGTCTCGAAGAGGCCGCGCTGATGCTCGTCGCTGGACATGGCGGCAGGCTAGGCCATCGCGCAGCACTCGCGCAAGTCGGGCGCGGCCTTGCCAGCGGGGGAGCCGCAGCCTATCATCGCCGCCTCACGAAAGGACCCCGCCATGAGCCAGCTCGCCCACCCCGCCACCCTGCTCATCCTCGACGGCTGGAACCTCGGCGAGCCCTCGCCCACCAACGCCTCCTACCTGGCGCGCACGCCCAATCTCGACGCGCTGCTCGAGCGCTACCCGCACACGATGATCAAGACCAGCGGCCTGGATGTGGGCCTGCCCCGCCGGCCAGATGGGCAACTCCGAAGTGGGGCACCTGAACCTGGGCGCGGGCCGCGTGGTCGATCAGGAGAGCACGCGCATCGACAAGGTGGTGGCGGCCGGCGAGCTGCTCGCGCAGCCCGCGCTGGCCGAGCTCGTCGCGGCGGCCAAGGCCGCGGGCAAGACCCTGCACCTGGTCGGGCTCGTCTCCGACGGCGGCGTGCACAGCGGCCTCGGGCATCTCGAGGCCCTGATCGCCGAGGGCGCCGCGGCGGGACTGCGCCTGCGCCTGCACGCCCTGCTCGACGGCCGCGACACGCCCCCCCGCTCGGGCGCCGGCTTCATTCGCCGCGTGGAGGGCTGGCTGGCGGCGGCGCGCGCCAAGGGCGCCGACTGCGCGCATCGCCAGCGTGGGCGGCCGCTACTGGGGCATGGACCGGGACAAGCGCTGGGACCGCGTGCGCCGGCACTGGGAGGTGATCGTCCTCGGCGAGGGGCCCAGCGACGTCGATCCGGTGAGCGCCGTGGAGAGCTCCTACGCGCGCGACATCACGGACGAGTTCATGGAGCCGGTGGTGATCGTCGACGCGGACGGCAGGCCGCTCGCGGCGCCGTGGCCGAGGGCGACGCGCTCTTCTTCTTCAACTTCCGCGCCGATCGCGCCCGCCAGCTCACGCGCGCCCTCACCGAAACGGATTTCGAGGGCTTCCCCCGCGCCGGCTTTCCGCGCATCCGCTTCGCCTCGATGACCGAGTACGACGCCACCTTCGCCCTGCCCCAGGCCTTCCCCCCGCTCACGCTCGATGGCCTCTTCGCCGACGTCTTCGCCGGCGCCGGCCTCAAGAACCTGCGCCTGGCCGAGACCGAGAAGTACGCCCACGTCACCTTCTTCTTCAACGGCGGCCGCGAGACGCCCTTCCCGGGCGAGGAGCGCATCCTCGTGCCCAGTCCGAAGGTGGCCACCTACGACCTGCAGCCGGAGATGAGCCTGCCCGAGGTCACCGCGCGCTATCTCGAGCAGATCGAGAAGGGCCGCTTCGACGCCCACATCGTGAACTTCGCCAACTGCGACATGGTCGGCCACAGCGGCATCATCAAGGCCGCCGTGGCCGCAGTGGAGGCGGTGGATCTCGCCGTGGGCAAGGTTGTCGAGGCCACGCTCGACAAAGGCGGCTTCCTGCTCATCACCGCTGATCACGGCAACGTCGAGAAGATGTGGGATCCGGAGACGAATGGCCCCTACACGGCGCACACCACTGAACCCGTGCCGCTGATCCTCGTCGATCCCCGCTATCGCGGCGCCCTCGCGCCGGGTCGCCTGGCGGATGTGATCCCGAGCCTGCTGGCGCAGGCCGGGCTCGCTCCTTCCGCGCAAATGACGGGCAGGGATCTGCGCCGACCGGGCGGCGCCTGATCGGGCAGCTTATCTTGGCGGCAATCCGAAATCCCGCTGGGAGTTATTGGAAACCTGCCGTGCCCGGGGGCGAATCAGCCATGCAAATGAGTATTGCATCCGTCACGAAATTGAGTAAGATTTGCCCTGACGTGGCCATGGCGCCCCACAAAGGATGGAAAGCATGAACGCCAAAGAACTCGGCAAGTCCCTGGAGCAGATGATCGAGGAAATCGTCGTCAAGACCGCGAAGGCCGTCGCCAAGGAGCTGCCTTCCGAGGAGCAGCTGAAAACCCTCGAAGAGCGGACCAAGAGCATCGAGGTAACGCTCAACCACATCCTCAAGAAGTCCGGCGGCAATCCCCTGCGGAAGTCGAATCGCGGCCGCAAGCCGGGAGCCCAGCGCATCTGCGGCGAGCAGAATTGCAACCGTCCGGTTGTCGCCCGCGGGCTCTGCAGCATGCACTACCAGCGCTGGCGGGCCGAGCAGGTCAAGACCAACCAGGAAGCGCGGCATCCCGCCCGTGCCGGCGCTCAGGGGCGCAAGGCCAAGGGTGCCTCGAAGAAGGAACTGGTCAAGGAAGTCGCCTAGTTTCCGCTTTCCCTTAAGGTGGCACCTGCAGAAAAAACAGGGCCTCCGGGACTTGTTCACCCTTGAGGGCAGCCTTAACTTGACCCGGTAAATCCACCGGCGATTTCTGCCTTCGGCATCACCGAAGCTGTGCACCGGGAACCACCCAGGAGTCTTCGCATGGCAATCACGAAAGTCTGGATCGAAGAGGGCTGCACGGTCTGCAATCTCTGCGAGGACACGGCGCCCGAGGTCTTCGAGGTCACTGACGATTCTTGCATCGTTCGCGAGGGCGTGGACTTCTCCGCCTTCGAGGAGGAGATCGTTCAGGCCGCCGAGGAGTGCCCCGTCGAGATCATCAAGTACGAGTAGCGCTCGGCCCGGACCGCAGCCCCTTCTCCGCCCGGAGTCCGCGACTCCGGGCGTCCCTTTTGGGGTGAGTCCCGACCCGCATTGTGGCTGGATGCCCGCCGGTCCCCCGCCTATACTGGCGCAGCCGGAGCCGGCGCCGTCCCGGTGTCCAGATCGCCATCTCCAGCAATCCAGGGTTCTCGTGGCCACCGATCCCCAAGCGAAGCTCCGCCGCCTGCTGACCGGCTCCATTCCCTATCCGGAGACGGGCCGCGTCTGGCTCGTCGACACGGGGCTGGACTTCCTCGCCCGCGAGGCCGCGGCCGCGCTCGGCAGCGGGCGCCTGGGCATCGTCGAGCGCGATCTCGTCAGCGCCCGGCGACTGAGCGCCGCGCTGCCTGAGCTGTCCATCGTCCATGCCCCGCGCGCGCCGGCCGAGGCCGGTGACTTCGCCGTCCTGCCCATGGACAAGGATCGCCGCGCGCTCTTCGGCGCCCTGGCCGATCTGGCCGCCCGCATCGGCCCCGCGGGCGGCCTGGCCGTCTACGGCGCTCGCCGCGAAGGCATCGAGCCCGCCTTGAACTACCTCGCAGACTTCTGCACGCTGGCGCCGCCGCTGGCGCGAGCGGGCCTGCGCCTGGCCCTGGCCCGGCCCCAGGCCGGGCGCGCCCCGACGCCGCCGGACCTGCCCGCGAGCTATCTCGCCGAGGCCCGCGGCTGCCGCGTGCCCGTGGCCTGCCGCCCCGGCGTCTTCAGCTGGCGCGGCCTGGATGCCGCCACGGCCCTGATGCTGGAGCGCTCGTGCGCCCCGGGCCGGCGATCGCCTGCTCGATCTCGGCTGCGGCGCCGGCGTCGTGGCCGCCCTGCTCCTCGCCGAAGGCCGCGTCACCCAGGCGACCCTGGTGGACAGCGACGCGCTCGCCCTGGAGGCCGCCGCGGCGACGCTCGCGCTCAACGGGCTGTCGGCGCCGGCGGCAGTGCTGCAGGCCGGGGACGCGGGCGCCGAGCTGGAGCGCTCCAGCTTCGATCTCATCCTCTGCAATCCGCCCCTCCACCGGGGCTTTGCCGCCGAATGGGACGCGCCGGCCCGCATGATCGACGAGAGCATGCGCCTGCTCGCGCCGCGCGGGCGCCTGCTCATCGTCGGGCCGCCGGCCCTGCGTCTGGGGCCGCGCCTGGCCGTGCGTTTCCAGGAGAGCGAGCGCCTGAGCGCAGACATCGCCCTGGAGCTCTGGCGCGCTGCGCGGCCGCGCCGGCCGTCTCCGAGGTGCTGATGCTCGACCGCGACCTGCTGAGCGCCGAGTTCCCCCTCACGCGCGACTGGTGCTACCTGGCCTCGGCCAGCAACGGCATCCTGCCCGAGCGCAGCCGGCGCTACCTGGAGCGCTACTTCGCCGAGCACCACTACCTCGAACTGGGCCGGCACTACCGCATGTTCGACGACCTGGGCGCCATCCGCGAGCGCGCGGCCCGGCTCTTCGGCGGCCAGGCCGCCAACTGGGCGCTGCTGCCCAACACCAGCTACGGGCTGAACAGCGTGGCCGCGGCCATCGACTGGCGCGCGGGCGACAACGTGGTGCTCGCCGACTGCGAGTTCCCCGCCAACGTGGCGCCCTGGCAGAACCTCGCCCGCCGCGGCGTCGCCATCCAGTGGGTGGCGGCCCGCGGCCTGCGCGCGCAGGCCGACTCCCTGATCGCCGCCTGCAATGGCCGCACCCGCGCGCTGGCGGTCAGCGGCGTGCAGTTCCACAACGGCTACGCCCCCGATCTCGCGCGGCTGGCCGCCTTCTGCCGGGAGCAGCGGATCTGGCTCTGCGTCGACGGCATCCAGGGCCTGGGCAATCGCCACTGGCAACTGCCCGAGCTCGGCGTCGATTTCCTCGCCGCCGGCGGCCAGAAGTGGCTCTGCGCGCCGCGGGGCACGGGTCTGCTCTACCTGTCGGATCGCGCGCTGGGCGCGCTGCGGCGGGCGAGCGTCGAAGCAGGCCCATCTCGGCTGGCTGAATACCGAGGAGTGGAAGTTCACGGACCTGCTCAACTACACGCGGCCGCTCAGCCAGGACGCCCGGCGCCTGGAGGTGGGCACCTACGCCTTCCACGACCTCATCTGCCTGGGGCACTCGCTGGAGCTGCTCGAATCGCTGGGGCTCGCCGCCGTGGCCGCGCATGGCGACGCCCTGCGCGAACGCCTGCTGGACGGCCTCGTCGCCGCGGACTTGCTGGCGCCGGCGGGTCCCTACAGCGCCTGCTGCATCGATGACGTCGTGGCGCGGCGCAGCCAGATCCTCGCCCTCGGCTGCCCGGATCCCATCGGCGCCTGGCGCCTGCTCGCGGCGCGGCGGATCGCGGTGAATCCCCGCGAAGGCGGCATCCGCATCGCCTTCCATCACTACAATCGCGAAGAGGACGTGGATCGCCTGCTGGAGGCGCTGGCCGCGATCGCGGCCTAGTGGCTGGCGCGCAGGCGTTCGAGAAGCACGCCGTGGAGCCGCCGCTGGAACTCCTCGGGGATGTCCTCGAAGCGGATCTCCTGGGTGAGCGCCTGCGTCTGCAGGTAGGTCTCCGCGCAGTGCTGGCAATCGGGGCAGGCCATCAGGTGCAGGTCGATGCTGCGCCGCTCGGCCGCCGTCAGCTCGCCTTCGATGTAGTCGATGAGCAGCTGAGCCACCTCGCGGCAGGGCTGCATGCGAATGCCGAAGGGGCGGCCCAGCATCAGGCCGAGCATGGCGAACAGGCGACGCGGGCTAGCCATCACTCCTCGAACTCCTTGGCCAGATGGGCCCGCAGCATGAGGCGGGCGCGATGGAGGCGGCTCTTCACGGCGGGCACCGACAGCTCGAGCAGCTCGCCGATCTCCTGGCGGCTGCGACCTTCCATGTCCGCCAGCACGAGAACGCTCTGGTAGTCGTCGGGCATTTCGGCGATGGCCTGGCGCACCATGCGGCGGGTCTGCTCGCGCTCGGTATCGAGGACGGCCCCGCGCCAGCGCCCGACAGGATTGATGTGGTGGCCCTGGGCGTCGAAGCCGAGCAGGGGGTCGGCCCAGGCCTGCTCCGGCCGCCGCCCCAGGGAGCGCCGGCGCATCAGCGAGAGATTCAGCCCCAGCTTGTAGACCCAGGTGCCCAGGCTCGAGCGCCCCTCGAACTGGGCGATGCTGTCCAAGAGCCGGATGAAGGTGTCCTGGGTGACCTCTTCGGCGTCCTCGACGCTGCCGGTGATCTTGAGGGCGAGCTGGTAGATGCGCTGCTGGTGCTCGCTGAGCACGCTGCGCAGGGCGGCCTCGTCGCGGGCGGCCAGGCGGTCCAGGAGCTTGCGCTCCGCCTCGCTGAGGCGCGCCTCGATGCTGGGGCTGGGCCCCTTGGCCGAGCCCTCCCCTGCCTGCGTCCAGCTTATGAAAAGCAGCATGCGGCCATTGAATGCGCTCGCGGCGTCCATCTCAAGCACTTTCATCGAGATCGCGGGAAGAGGGCCTCTCTATCCTGTCCGCATCGGATGCTCGGCGGGGCGGCGGAGATTCCGGCTCTCTCCGCCAGGAAGCTAGGTTAGCAGGGGCTGGATGACCGCCACGAGCAGGGTCACGGCCTGATCGATCTCCGCCGGCTTGCTCATGCGGCCGAGGCTGAGGCGCAGGGTGCCCCGCGCCCAGGCCGGCTCCAGGCCCATCGCGGCCAGCACGGCCGAGAGCTTGCCGCCCTCGGCGTTGCAGGCGGCGCCAGGGCTGGCCGCGAGCTTGTCGCCCAGTTGGGCCAGGAGCTCACCGGCTTCGAGACCATGGAAGGAGACGCTGAGCGTGCCCGGCAGACAGGCGCGGGGGCGGCTTTCCGCAAGGCCGTTGACCCGCATCCACCGCTCGTCGAAGTGCTGGCGCAGGCCGGCCAGCAGCCGGCCCCGCAGCTCGCGGCAGCGGGCCATCTCCTCCTCGAGCTGGCCGGCCGCCAGGCGCGCGGCCTCGCCGAGGCCGACGATGCCCGGCACGTTCTCGGTGCCCGCCCGGCGCCCGTCCTCCTGGCTCGCGCCCAGATGGAGGGCCGGCAGCGTCCGGCCTCGCCGCTGGTAGAGCGCGCCCACGCCCTTGGGGGCATAGAACTTGTGCCCGGCCAGGCTCAGGTAGTCCACGTCCAGGTGCGTCACGTCCACGGGGATCTTGCCGACCGCCTGGGCCGCATCGCAGTGCATGGGCACCCCGCGGGCCCGGCAGCGGGCGGCCAGCTCGGCGATCGGCTGCAGGGTGCCCACTTCGTTGTTGGCGAGCATCACCGAGACCAGGGCCGTCTCCTCGTCGAGGGCGGCCTCCAGATCGCCGACGTGGACGGCGCCCCCCGCATCCACGGGCAGCAGGCTGAGCCGCCATCCCTGCGCCGCCAGGCGGCGCGCGGGCTCCATCACGGCGGGGTGCTCGACCGCGCTCACGATGAGGTGCCGCCGCTCGGGCGGGGCGGCGGCGGCCAGGCCGAAGATCGCCGTGTTGTTGGCCTCGGTGCCGCCGCTCGTGAAGAGGATCTCTTCGGGCGCGGCGCCCAGCAGCGCCGCGACTTCGCCGCGCGCCCGCTCGACAGCTGCGCGGGCCCGCCGACCCAGCGCATGCGCGCTGGACGGATTGGCGTAGTTTTCCTGGAGGGTGTCCAGCAAGGCTGCCGCCACCCGCGGATCCACGGGCGTCGTGGCATTATAGTCCAGATACAGGAATTCCCGCATTTGCCGTTCCCCCCGGTCAGGCGGCGCTAGATTAGGACTTGCCGGCGTCGCTGCCTACGAAAATTCGTAACCCCCCGTCCGGAAGGGCGGCCAGCCTCTCGCTTGACGCCTTGCGGGCCATCTAATCCGCGATGATGTTAGGACTTGCGGAATTGCCCGCCAAGCTGCAGCCTGGAGGGGCGCCCAGCTCCCGGAGGTTCCCGATGGCCCACATCGTCACCGGCAACTGCGAAAACTGCCGCTTCACCGACTGCGTCACCGTCTGCCCGGTGGACTGCTTCCACGGCGACGAGAAGATGCTCTACATCGACCCCGAGGAGTGCATCGACTGCGCGGCCTGCGTGGAGGAGTGCCCGGTCCAGGCGATCTACGCCGAGGACGACGTGCCCGCCGGTGAGCAGCAGTGGATCGCCATCAACGCCGAGCGGGCGCCCGGCCTGCCCGTGGTCAACGAAAAGCAGGATCCCCTGCCCGGCGCCGATGCGCGCAAGAAGGACCTCGGGCTCTAGTCGATCTCCTGGATCAGGAAGCGGTGCTTGCCGATGCGCGTCTTCTCGATGCGCTCGACATGCTCCACGCTGAGCTTGACCCCCGGCCCGCAGTGCTTCTCCAGCGCCGCCAGGATGCGCCGCTCCTCGCTCTCGTCGTAGCGCGGGCCGGGCACCACCTTGAGCAGCGCTTCGCCGGCCAGCTTCTGGTGGAACTGGAACTGGTCCACGGCCACGAAGAGATCGTCGTGGCGGTTGATGCTCGTCATCGAGATGCGGCGGCCGTCGGCGGCCACGAGCAGCTCTTGCAGACGGCCGTCCGGGCGCCCGATCAGCGGGAAGGGCAGGCCGCAGGAGCAGCGCCGCGCCGTGTAGACCGCGCGGTCGCCGGTGCGATAGCGGATGAGCGGGAAGTAGTCGTGGAGCAGCGTCGTGCCCACGACCTCGCCGACGGCGCCCTCCTCGGTGACCGGCCGGCCGGCCTCGTCGATCAGCTCCAGCACGCCGTACTCGCTGAAGACGTGATAGCCCTCCCCCGCGGGGCACTGCGCGGCGGCCACGACGCGCTCGCTGTGGCCGTAGAGGTCCAGCACCGGCGCCGCGAAGGCCTGCTCGACGCGGGCGCGCTGGGCGTCGTAGAGGGTTTCGCTGCTGGTGATCACCGCGCGCACGGGCAGCCGCTCGCCGGCCTCCAGGAGCAAGGCGGCGAAGGCGCTCACGGCCGAGGGATAGCCGCGGAAGATCTCGGGGCGGAAGCTCCTCGCGAGCGGCAACATCCACTGGAAGTTCTCGCGCGTGAGGTCGTCGCTGCTCAGCGCCAGCGTGTTGCGGCGCCGGTCCTGGCTCCAGAGCGCGCGCTGGCCGTCCTTCTGGCCCGCGCTGCCTGCGCACATCACCTCGCGGCTGGTGTCGCTGAGGCCCGCCCAGCTGCGGAAGCGCACGACGAAGGCGAACTCCGTCGGGTAGGTGCGCGTCTTGTGCCGGTAGAAGCCGACGGGGATGCCGCTGGAACCGCCGGTGCTCGCGTACTGGAGGACCGCGCGATCCTGGCCCTCGGGCACCATGGCCTCCGTGTTGTCCCGCAGCTCCTCCCGGCCGATGAAGGGCAGGCGCTCCAGGTCCTCGCGCCGCTTGAAGTCCTCCGGCGCCATGCCGAGCGCGGCGAAGCGCGCCCGCCAGTAGGGCGTGCGCCGCGCGGCGTCGCGGACCCTCTCCACCAGCTTCGCCTCCTGCCACTCGGCCAGCCGTTCCGGACTCCAGTGCTGGCTGCGCGAGATGAGCCGCCAGGTCTCGGCGAAGGCGCCGCGGTGCCGCCAGGAGGGCGGCAGCTTCCAGTAGAGGCGGTGACTGAGGCGGTCCGCGGCGAGCGCGGGCACCGGCGGCGCGACCATGGCTAGCGACCTCCCCGTGGAATCAGCAGCCTCATCAGGCGGAAGGGCAGGGCCAGCAGGCCGAAGAGGCCGCGGCGCAGCCCGAGCAGCCAGGCCGGCGCCTCGCGCGCGAAGAGCTGGCCCCAGTGCAGGCGAAAGGTCTCCTCCCGGAACCACCAGCGCAGGGCGCTGGCCAGGTAGCCGGGGCGGCGCTTCAGGTGCATCCAGATGCTCGGGTACTGGATGGCCAGGTAGGGCCCGCCCGTGACCCAGAACTTGCTGCAGGGCCGCTCGTGATTCAGCGGATGGCTGCACCAGTCGAGGTTGTCCAGGGTGAGCGCGGCCTCGGCGGGCGTCTCCAGGCGCACGCGCCAGTCCTCGGTCTGGCGCACGGGCGTGACCCCCAGGCCCGCCACGCCCCGCTCGTCGAGCTCGATGCGGAACACTGCGTTGTTGCGCTGACTGCGCCGGAAGAGCGCCAGCTCGGCCTGCGAGAGGAAGGGCTCGTAGTCCACGAGCAAGCTGCCCAGGCTGTAGAAGATGGCCGCCTGGCGCCCGTCCGGGCGCCGCCGCCACTCGATGCCCTGCAGGAAGTGCGGGTGGTGGCCGAGGATCACATCCGCGCCGGCGTCCACGATGGCGCGGCAGTCGGCCTGGTGCTCCGGCGCCGGAAAGTCCACGAACTCGCGGCCCTTGTGCACGGAGACGAGGATGAGATCCGCCTTCTGGCGAGCGCGGAGGACATCCTCGATGACGAGCCGGCGGCGCCAGGGGGCGTTGCCGGGGCTCGCCTCGCCGGCGTTGCTGTTCGGATCGTCGGTGGCGTAGGAGAGCAGGGCGACGGTCATGCCCTTCACCTGCAGCAGGGCCGGCTGGCGCGCGGCGGCCAGGTGGGCGCCGCTGCCGCTGGTCGCGATGCCCGCCTCGGCCAGGCGCGCCCGCGTGAACTCGATGGGCGCGAGCCCATGGTCCATGGTGTGGTTGCTGGCCAGACAGGCCAGGTTGAAGCCCCCGGCGACGAAGTGCGGGATCAGCGCGGGGTCCGTGAGGTAGCTGATGCGCTTGTCCGGCTCCCACATCGTCGCGCCCTCGCGCGGCCCGAAGACCGTCTCGAGCTGGGCGAAGACGAGGTCGGCGTCCGCCCAGAGCCGTCGCAGCTCGGCGAAGGGATACTCCGGCGCCTGCTCGAGCAGGTGGGCCATGAGGTCCCGCTCCCAGATGATATCGCCCGAGGCGTAGAGCACGAGGCGCTCGGCGCCGGCCGGGCCGCTGCGGTCCGGCGGCGCGATGCGGCCGCTCGTGCGGTCGAGCCGAAAGCGGGTGGAGCAGTCCTCGGCGCGAAACCAGCGGGGGACCTTGGCGCTCGCAGGCAAGGCTGGGGGCCTCCGGAATGGGGGGGTAATTGCGCGATCCGCTGTCGGACCGTCGCGATGGGCCGCACTCTAGCGCGGCGCGCCCGCCGGGTCACGCGAATCGTGCGCCGCATGGAGGCGGCGGGGCCCCGCGCCGGCAGTACCGGGCAGGCGGCCCCGGCCCCCTGCTCAGGGCCTCGCCAGGCCGATCACCCCGCAGGCGATGCGCGCTCCGGAGTTGCCGGTGGGCTGGGTGCTGAGATCGTCCTCCTCGGCATGCACGACCACCGAACGGCCAAGGATGCCGGCGGGGCCATTCAGGCTGAAGTGCGGGCTGAGCCACTCCAGATGCGCCTTGCCGGCGGCATCCGCCACGAGGTTGCCGAGATCGCCGCGATGGCTCTTGCCCTCGCCGGGCGCGCCGTGGGCCTCGCCGGGGGCCATGTAGTGCGGCCCGGCCGACGTGAAGTCCGCCGCGCTCAGATCGCCGAACTCGTGGATGTGGAAGCCGTGCTTGCCCGGCGCGAGCCCACCGATGTTCGGCCACGATCTTCACGCCGCCGGGCGTCTGCTCGAAGGTGACCGTGCCGCGGACCGCAGCGCCGGCCGCCGGCATGAGCACGGCGATGGCCTTGCCGGCCGCCATCGGCGCGGGCGGCGCGCCCTGCGTTCCTCGCTTGTGCCCGTCCTGGGGCGGCGCCGGCTGGGCGCCGGCCGTGGCGAGGCTCGCGACGAGCAGGCAGGCCGCGAGGCTGAAGGCAAGGGGGAAACGCTCTTTCATGGTTCGAGCTCGCTTTCGGTGAGGGTGCGAAGGCAGAAGCTGGCGGCCAGGCCCCGGGGGACGAGGGGGTCCGCCCGGGGGCAGTCTAGCAGATCGCTCCGGCGGGCGGCAGGCCTAGCGAGCTCGGCGCCCGCGGCTCAGGCGCTCCAGCACGGCGCGCAGCATGCCGCGCGCCGGGGGATCCAGGCCCACGGCCAGCGCGCCATAGACGGCAATGCCCACCGGCACCCGCAGGGCCAGGGTGAGCGCATGGTTCTCGCTGGCCGGCACGGCGCGCACGGCGAGGTACATGGCCGCGCCGGCGAGGGTGTAGACGGCGAAGCTGCGCAGCGGGAAGCGCAGGCGCAGGAAGCGCTGGCTGAAGAGGCCGCCGCCGAAGACGTAGACTGCATAGGCGATCAAGGTCGTGATCGCGGCGCCGACCATGCCCATCGCGGGGATCATCACCCAGTTCAGGCCCAGGTTGAGCAAGGCGGCCACCGCGAGGAAGAGGGCCAGCCAGCCCGTGCGCTTGGTGAGGAAGAGGCCGGCGAGGAAGGGATAGTAGGCGCCCTGGATCACCTTCGCCCCCAGCACCCAGGGAATCACCTCGGCGGCGGGCAGGTACTTGGCGCTGGCCAGCAGCCCGATCAGCTCCTCGGCCACGGCGCTGACGCCGAAGAGCACGGGCAGCGCGACGAGGCTGTAGTAGCGCAGGAAGCTCTCCAGGCTGGCGCGGGCGCTGTCGGGGCCCTCTTCGTTCCAGACGTTCATCGTCACGGGAATGAGGGCGCTGTTGAGGGCCGAGACGAGAAACATCGTCACGTAGTTGGCCATGTTGTAGCCGGCCGTGTAGAGCCCCAGCTCTGCCTCGCTGCGGAAATAGCTGAGCAGGTAGCGGTCGCCCCAGTCGGTGACGAAGCCCGAGACGTTGAGTCCCAGCAGCGGCAGGCCGTAGAGCATGGACTCCCTGACCACGGGCAGGTTCAGGACGCGCCAGCGCCAGTCCAGGCGCCGCAGCGCATAGACCAGGCAATAGAGGAAGATCAGCCCTTCGGCCAGGAGCGTGCCCGTGAAGAAGCCGGTCAGGCCCCAGCCGAAGACGGCGGCGAAGAGCAGGGGCACGCCCATGGCCAGGTAGCGCTCGGCCAGGATGATGCCCGAGCGCAAGACGGCGCGCTCCTGGCTCTGCACGATGCTGAGCACCATCTGCGTGAGGTTGCGAAAGAGGATGAGCCCCGCGCAGAGGGCGATGAGCCGCCGCGCCTCGCTGGTCAGCAGGCCTTCGGGGATGAAGACCACCAGCAGGAAGAGCAGGCTGATCGCCGTGCCGATGAGGACGCTGGCGCTGAGCATCGACGAGGCGAGAGCGCCGGTGCCGCCCGGGCGCTTGCCGGCCTTGTACTCGCCCCAGAGCCGGACCACCGCCGGCCGCAGGCCCATGCCGCTCAAGGTGCTGGCGAACTTGAAGGTGCTGTCGACCAGGCCGAGGACGCCGTACTGGGCCTGGCTGAAGATGCGCGTGAAAATCGGGAAGGAGATGAAGCCCGTCAGGGATGAGAGCGTCTCCGCCACGACATAGAAAGAGGCCTGGCGGCCCACGCGCTTGAGGACGGACACGGCGGCTCCGGGACTGGGGACTGGGGGCGCGCGAGGTCGAGGCAGCCTAGGAGTGCCGACTGCCGCCGTCAATGCCTGCTTTGGCGCCGCGGCTCCGCGGCCGCGCCGCTCCCGCTAGGCCTTCGCCTCCTCGGCCTCCAGCAGGCGCTCGGCCTCGATGGCCGCCATGCAGCCGCTGCCCGCGGCGGTGACGGCCTGGCGGTAGACCTTGTCCTGCACGTCGCCGCAGGCGAACACCCCGGGCCGGTTCGTGCGCGTGTGATCGGCCTTGAGGTAGCCGGCCTCGTCCATGTCGAGCTGGCCCTTGAAGATCTCGGTGTTGGGCTTGTGGCCGATGGCAATGAAGACGCCGTCGCAGGTGAGCTCGCTGATCTCGCCAGTCTTCGTGTCCTTGAGGCGGATGCCGGTGACGGCGCCGCCGTCCCCGGCGAGGATGTCCTCGACCGCCTTGTTCCAGACGAACTCGATCTTCGGATTGTTCAGGGCGCGATCCTGCATGATCTTGCTCGCGCGCAGCTGATCGCGACGGTGCACGACGCGCACGCGCTTGCCGAAGCGGGTGAGGAAGGTGGCCTCCTCCATCGCCGTGTCGCCGCCGCCCACGACGACGATCTCCTTGTCCTTGTAGAAGAAGCCGTCGCAGGTGGCGCAGGCGCTAACCCCGCGGCCCATGAGCCGCGACTCGCTGGGGAGGCCGAGCAGCCGCGCCGAGGCGCCCGTGGCGATGATCAGCGTCTTCGCGCTCAGCTCGCGGCTGCCCACCCAGAGGCGGTAGGGGCGGCTGGACAGGTCGATGCGGTCCACGTCGCCGGCGACGAACTCGGTGCCGAAGCGCGCGGCCTGCTTGCGGAAGTTGTCCATCATCTCGGGGCCGAGGATGCCGTCGGGGAAACCGGGGTAGTTCTCCACGTCCGTGGTGATCGTCAACTGGCCGCCGGCCTGCAGGCCTTCGATGACCAGGGGGGCAAGTTCCGCCCGGGCGGCATAGATGGCGGCCGTGAGTCCGGCCGGGCCGGTACCGATGATGATCACATTCCGCGGATTGTCCATGCTCTCGATTCCTCCCGGTCCCAGGGGCTAGTTTTTCGGGTCTCGCAGCCCGCAAACTACCTGCTGCGCTGCCCTGGCGCAAGGGCGGCGCTCGGCCCGCGCGCCAGCCTAGTGGCTCGGAACCCGCGGCCCCACCAGATCTTGGGTAGGGGAGCTAAGCGACGCAGAGGCAAGGACCTGTGGACAAGCCAACTTTATCGCCATGAGGTCCTGAATCTAAGCGATTGATTTGGAATTGGCTGCGGAGATATCCACGGATCGTGGGAGTTTTCCACAGGGTGGCCGCCCCGTCAGAGCGCTGGACCCGAGGCTGGAAGGAAAGCGGGCCGGTCAGCCCGGCCCGCTTCCATGTCTCCGCGCCTCGCCCGCGAGGGGGCTAGCGATTGACCAGTTCTTGATCGGGCTTCTTCTCGGCCATCGGCACCCCGGAGGCGGGCTTCGCCGTCGGCGCGCCCACGGGCTTCTCGCCCATCTTGCAGTTGCCCTCGAAGAAGACGCCTTCGTCGATGACCAGGCGCTTCGTGATGATATCTCCCTCGAGGTGGCTGCCCGACTGCAGCTCGATCCGGGAGCTGGCGTTGATGTTGCCGAAGACTTTCCCGGCGATCACGGCATCCCGCACCTTGAGGTTGGCGCGCACCATGCCGGTGCGGCCGACTTCCAGGGTTTCCTGGCACTCGACTTCCCCGTCGAATTCCCCTTCGACCCGCAGGGTCCCCTTGACCCTGATGGTGCCCTTGAAGTGGCTGCCGGCACCGAGGATGGAAGCATTGCCGCCGCCCGAGGCGGGGCGGCCAGGCACGTTTTCCTCGTCGCGTCCGAACATGCTGTCCTCCTTGTTGCCCATTGGAGAGGCCTTTCCTGAAGCTAGTCGTTCCGTGGATTCAGTCCAACAAGAAACTGCGCGGATCCTCCGGGATCCCGTTCCGGCGCACCTCGAAGTGGAGGTGGGGGCCGGTACTGCGCCCCGTGTTGCCGAGATAGGCGATGGGATCGCCCGCGCGCACCCGATCCTCTTTGCGCACCGATAGCGAGCTGTTGTGTCCGTAGAGGCTCGTCAGGCCAAACCCATGCTCGAGCAACACGAAGTTTCCGTACTCCTCGTTCCACCCCGCGACGAGCACGATGCCGTCGCCGGCCGCTCGTATCGGATGACCGTGGGGCGCAGCAATATCGATGCCCGGATGGTATTCGTCGCCGCGCTTGCCATTGAATTCGCGAGTCACCCAGCCCCGCACGGGCCAGGTACTCGGCGAGGCGTGGAGAAACTGCGCCCCATCGCCCATCAGGCTGCTCTCCAGCAAGGCCAGCGATTCCCCGCTGTGTGCAGCCCGCGTCACGCGCCCCTGGAGGAAGGAGTCCGGCAGCGCCTCGCGCACGCCAAGCATTTCCTGCACCTTGAGCAGGACCAGGGTCGTCTCCTCGAGCTGGGTCTCGAGGCTGTGGACGCGAGCAACGCGCGTGGTCATGGCGTCGAGGCGGCGTTCGAGGATGCTCCGCTGCTGCCGCTCGAGGACAAGAGAGCCCGAGGAGAAGATCAGGAAGAGCAGGGCCAGGATGCCCACCACGATGAAGGCGGCCAGGAGGCGGAAGTACAGGAAAGGAATGTCCCAGTCGATGGACTCCTGGCCCGAGTCCGGGACGAGATGGACGCGCACTCGGCGCGGGGCGCGTCGGCGAGTCTCCAGCAGCCACTTCCAGGCGGACAGTTCGGCCTCCCTGCGTCGACGATCGAGAAACCCTAGTGCATCCCATCCAGGGAAACACCAAGAACTTGCATGATGCGTTCCAGCTCCCGATCGCTGGCGAAGCTCACCAGGAGCTTCCCGCGGCCGGCCTTGTAGCTGAGCTGCACCGGCAGGCCGATGCGCGCCTCCAGCCCCGCCTGGATGCTGCGCAGGAGGGGATCGCTGGCGCCGCCGCCGGGGCGGGGCTGCTCGGGCTTGCGCACCTTGGCCAGGCGCTCCACCTGCCGCACGGAGAGATTGCGGCGCTCGACGAGGCGAGCCAGTTCCAGGCAGGCCGTGCGCTCGAGCTTGATCAGGGCCCGCACATGCCCGGCGCTCAGCGTGCCCCGCGCGACCATCGCCTGCACCTCGTCGGGCAAGTTCAAGAGGCGTAGCGTATTGGAGATGGTGCTGCGGTCCTTGCCGAGGTGGGCGCCCAGCTCTTCTTGCGTCCAGGCAAACTCGTTGACCATGACGCGGTAGGCCTGCGCCTCCTCGATGGGGTTGAGGTCGTCGCGCTGGAGATTCTCCACGAGGGCCAGCTTGAGGCTCTCGCGCTCATCGACCTCCGTGAGAATGGCGGGGATGCTGGTTCGCCCCGCGATCTGGCTGGCCCGATACCGGCGCTCGCCGGCGACGATCTCATAGCGCTCGCCGCGCCTGGTGACGAGGATGGGCTGGATGACCCCCTCCTGGGCGATCGAGTTGGCAAGCTCGGTCAGCTTGTCATCATCGAAGTGTCGTCGCGGTTGGCGGGGATTGGCGGCGACCGAGTCCAGCGGCAGCTCCATCACTAATCTCTCCAGTGGGTTCTGTGGGAAGCGCTCCCGCTGCAGGGCGACCGCCCGCCCGGACTCCGCCTGGGCCACCGGACGCTCATCAGACAGGATGGCATCAAGCCCCTTGCCCAATACCTTTTTCTGCATGGATGACCTCCTGGGCGAGACGGATATAGCTCTGGGCGCCGACGGACTCGACATCGTAGAGGATCACGGGCTTGCCGAAGGAGGGCGACTCCGAGAGCTTCACATTGCGGGGAATGACGCTGGCGTAGACCCGATCGCCGAAGTACTCGATGGCCTCCTGGGCGACCTGCCGGGAGAGGTTGAGCCTCCGGTCGTACATGGTGAGCAGGATCCCCTCGATGAAGAGGCTCGGGTTGAGTCCCTGCTGGATGCGGGTGATCACGCTGAGGAGCTGGCCAAGTCCTTCCAGCGCATAGTATTCGCACTGTATGGGGATCAGCACCGAGTGGGCGGCGGAGAGCACGTTCACGGTGAGCAGCCCCAGGCTCGGCGGGCAGTCGATGATCATGAAGGCGCAGTCCGCCGCCGGGGCCAGGGCCTTGCGCAGGAAGTAGGCCCGCTCGGGCTGATCGACGAGCTCGACCTCCAGGCCGCTCAGCTGGTGCGTCGCTGGCAGGAGCCGGAGCCCGGGCAGCTGGGTGTCCAGCGTGGCCTCGGCGAGCGTCGCCTGACCGATGAGCAGCTCGTAGATGGACCGCTCGACACTCTGGACAGACACGCCAACTCCGCTAGTAGCATTGGCTTGCGGGTCCATATCCACTAGCAGCACGCTGTGTCCCGCCGCCGCGATGCTGGCGCTCAGGTTGACCGCGGTCGTGGTCTTCCCGACGCCACCCTTCTGGTTGGCGATGGCGATGATTCGTGGCATGGGGAGTCCCTTTCACTGGACGGGGGATGGGCGCTGCCTGTTGTAGCGCGCTTTCCACTCGAAGTCAACGAGACGTTTCACGTGGAACATCTGCTGCCATCAGCGCCAGGATCCCCACAGGAAGCAGAGCGGTCGCTCGCTGCCCAGAAAGAGCAGTTGGGATGGAAAGGTCCAGCCGGCCCGCGACCACCTGCGGCCGTCCTCGGTCCACTCCTTGGTCAGGCCGGGAATCCCCTTGAGCATCAGGGCCTCGCTCAGCCATTCCTCGGCCTGGAGTTCCTTGCACCAGCCGAGAGTGTCGACCACGGAGCCGAGGGCGCGGGCAATCAGGCAGCCCGGGCCGGGCCAGCCCTCCTCTTCCAGCCAGGGCGGCAGGGAGGGGTCCTCCAGGCGGCCGCCCCAGATGCCGACGCGGTCGAGTTGCAGGTCCTCGAGGGTCTGCTCCAGGAAGTCCGCCTTCTGCCCCCGGGATTCGACGAGCAGCAGGCCCGGCGGGACCGCACCGAGATCGCCCTGGACGAGATGAACCGGGAGGCCGGGCACGCCTGAGCCGCTGCCTGCATCGAGCAGAAACCGATAGGGCTCCGCCTCGGGGTCCGTTTCACGTGAAACGAGGCTCAGCGCAAGGGCAAAGGGCAGAGAATCCAGCAGGTTGACGAGTATCTGCTGCTCCGGATCCCGCCGGGAGACGAGATTCAGGCGCTCGTTGGCCTCGAGAACCCGCTGGGCGTAGAGTTCCAGACGCTCGAGGCAGGCGGCGGAGGGCAGCGGCCGGCCTTCGCCCAGGTCCAGGGGGCGGATGCGAGGCGCCTGCTTCAGCGCCGGGTTCAGGGCGGCCTCGGGAATCGGGGCACCCTTCGCCAGCCACTGCTCGTGGGCATTCAACTCGCGCTCCCAGGCCTCCCCGATGGCCTGGGCGCTGAGCCTGCTGCTCATCGGCTGCCCTCCATGCGTCGCTGCGCGCGCGAGCGGCTCTCGAGGTGGACCATCAGCACCGAGAGATCGCTGCGCCTTACCCCCGGTACGCGCCCGGCCTGGCCGAGACTGGCCGGACGCGCGAGCCCCCAGCGCTCACGGGCCTCGTTGCTGAGGCCGGCGATCCCGGTATAGTCCGTATCCTCTGGTATAACAAGAGCTTCTAGCCGCCGGTGCTTCTCGACCGCCCGCCGCTCCCGATCGATATAGCCCTCGTACTTCACGCGTGTCTCGAGGCGAGCGCGCTCCCTGCCGTTCATGGGCTCGAGATCCGGGAGCGAGGCCTCGAGGTCGTCGATCCCCACTCCGGGGCGCTTGAGCAGCTGGAGGGCCGTGGACACCGAGTCGCTCGCGCCGGGCTCCGGCGCACCCGATCGAAGCTGTAACTTATCTATATACATGTAGTTACTTTCTGTTCGCCGCTCGGATTCCCGCTGCCGGGCAAAGGCCTCGTCATCGATGAGGCCCAGCGCATGGCCCTGGCCCATGAGCCGCTCCTCGGCGTTGTCGCAGCGCAGGAGGAGCCGGAACTCGGCTCGCGAGGTGAACATGCGGTAGGGCTCGTCGGCGCCCAGGGTGACCAGATCGTCCACCATGACCCCCAGATAGGCTTCCGCTCGATCCGGAACCCAGGCCGAACGGCCCTCCGCCGCGAGGCTGGCATTGATGCCGGCCAGCAGACCCTGCGCCGCGGCCTCTTCGTAGCCGCTGGTCCCGTTGATCTGCCCTGCCAGGAAGACCCCGGGCAGCGCGCGCAGCTCCAGGCTGGGCCGCAGCTGGCGCGGGTCGACGGCGTCGTACTCCACGGCATAGCCCGGCCTGAGCATCTCCGCGGCTTCGAGCCCGGGAATCTCGTGGAGCATGGCAAGCTGGATCTCGGCGGGCAGGCTGGTCGAGAGCCCGTTCACGTAGATCGAGTCCGTCTGCAGGCCCTCGGGCTCCAGGAAGAGCTGGTGCCGCTCGCGGTCGGCGAAGCGCATGACCTTGTCCTCGATGGAAGGACAGTAGCGCGGCCCGATCCCGCTGATGCGGCCATTGTAGAGGGGGCTCGCGGCGAGATTGTCCGCGATGAGGCGGTGGACCGCCGGCGTCGTGGCCGTGATGAAGCAGTCCACCTGGGGCCGGTTGATCGCTGCCGTCCGGAAGGAGAAGGGCTGCGGCGGCTCGTCGCCCGGCTGCCGAGCGCAGCGCTCGAAGTCGATGCTCCCGCGGCGGAGCCGTGGCGGCGTGCCGGTCTTCAGGCGCTGCAAGCGCAAGCCCAGGCCGCGCAGGGCTTCGCTGAGGCCTTCCGCGGCCGCTTCGCCGCGGCGCCCCCCGGCTCTTGATGCGCGCCGGTGTGCATCAGTCCGCGGAGGAAGGTCCCCGTGGTCAGCACGAGGGCGCGAGCGCCGAGCCTGGCGCCGTTCGCGAGCAGGAGTCCGGCGAAGCGGCCCCCATCGCTGAGGAGGCCCGTCACCTCGCCCTCCAGCAGGCTCAGCCCGGACTGCGCGCGCAGCTTCGCCAGCATGCCCTGGGCATAGGCCTCCTTGTCGGCCTGGGCGCGCGGGGCCCGCACCGCCGGGCCCTTGCGCGTGTTGAGCATGCGGAACTGGATGCCGTGGGCGTCGATGTGCCGGGCCATCTCGCCGCCCAGGGCATCGATTTCGCGGACGAGCTGGCCCTTGCCCAGACCGCCGATCGCCGGGTTGCAGCTCATGCGCGCGACGCTCTCGAGCGAGAGCGTGACCAGGCCCGTCGCAAAGCCGCGCCGCGCGCAGACCAGCGCGGCCTCCACGCCGGCGTGACCGCCGCCCACGACCAGGATGTCGTAACTGCTCACGGCTCGCTCACTTCCCCACGCAGAAGCTGGCGAAGATCTCGCTCAGGACCTCTTCGCCGAGTTGACGGCCACTCAGCTCGTCCAGGGCCATCAGGGCTTCCCGCAGGTCCCGCGCGAGCAGTTCGCTCTCGAGCGCGGCCACGGTCGGCGCGTCCAGCGCCTCGAGCGCGGCGGCCGCCGCTTGCAGGCGCGCCTGCTGGCGACGGTTGAGGGCGAAGTCCAGCTCGAGCAACTCCTGCTGGCGCCCGCCCGTGGCGAGCGCCAGGAGCCGGTCCTTCAAGGCCGCCAACCCCTGCCCCGTAAGCGCCGACACCAGCAGGCAGGGCTGGCCTTCCGGCAGCAGCGCCGCATAGGGACCGGCATCGCAGCCCGGCAGGTCGGCCTTGTTGACGAGCAGCAGGTCCCTGCCCCTGCGCAGGCCGCGCAGGCGCTGCGCCTCGTCGGCCGTGGGCGGGCGGCTCCCGTCGCAGATCCAGAGGCTGAGGCGGGCGGCAGCTTCGGCGGCCGTCCCGCGCGCCACGCCCTGGCGCTCGGCCTCCGCGTGTGCATCGCGGAGACCGGCGGTGTCCACGAGGTGGAAGAGCAGGCCGGCCTGCTGGTAGGTTTCGCGCAGGAGATCGCGGGTGGTCCCCGGCTCGGCGGTGACGATCGCGCGCTCCTCGCCGAGCAGAGCGTTGAAGAGGGAGCTCTTGCCCACATTCGGCGCCCCCATCAGGGCGACCGTGATGCCCTCGCGCAGGATCAGGCCATCGGCCGCCCCCGCCAGCAGTTCAGCCATCTCGGCGCGCAAGCGATCGAGGTTCGTGGCCACGGCCTCCCGGCTGACGAACTCGATGTCCTCTTCCGCGAAGTCGATGGCCGCCTCGAGGTCGCGCAGCTGCTCGAGAAGGCGCCGCCTGAGCGGCGCGATGCGCCGGCTCAGGCTGCCGCCGAGCTGCTGCAGCGCCAAACGCCGGGCGGCTTCGCTCCGACTGTGGATGAGCTCGGCCACCGCTTCGGCCTGGATGAGGTCGAGGCGCCCGTTCAGGAAAGCGCGATAGGTGAACTCGCCCGCGTGGGCGGCCTTCAGCCCCAGGCCGTAGAGCGTCTCCAGGATGGCGCGCACCGTGGCCGGCCCGCCGTGCGTGGAGATCTCGACCAGGTCCTCGCCGGTGAAGCTGCGCGGGCCGGGCATCCAGGCGGCGAGGACTTCATCCAGCGCTCGCCCCTGCGCATCCACCAGTTCGAGATGATGCAGATAGCGCGCCTTCAAGGCGAGCGGGGCGCTTCCCGGCTTGATCATCGCCTCGAGCGCTCCGCGCGCGCGGGGACCACTGAGGCGCAGCACGGCCAGGGCGCCTTCGCCCGGCGCCGTGGCCAGGGCGGCAATGGTCTCCTCAGGCGGGTGCATGGCCTCGCGGAACCGGCTGCCGGCCCTTCGCAGCGGGCCGGCTGGACAGGGGGCTAACGGCGGCGACGCCGGCGAGCCGACGCACTGCTACTCTCACCATCCATCTTGAGGACGCGGCGCGCCAGCTCGCTCGGAAAGGCCTTCTCGCCCGAGTCGTCGCCGACCGCACGCGAGGGGCTGAGGTCATCCTTGCTCCTGGCTGCCGGACCGCTGGCCTCTTCGGCCCCTCCGCCCGGACTCCAGGAATCCTCGCGGCGACGGTCATCGCGGTCGCGGGGCTCCCGCTCGCGGCGCCGATCATCGCGCTCGCCGCGCCCGCGCTCACCGCGCCCGCGACCGGAGCTGCGCTCGCCGCCCCGCTCTGCACTGCCTTCGCTGCCGCGCTCGCTGCGGTGCTCGCTGCGCTGCTCGCTGCGCTGCTCAGCGCTGCGCTCGGGTCGATCCCCCGCCTCGCGGGCACGGTCGTCCGGAACGGGCGTGTCCCGTGGCGCCGACTCGGCGACCGGAGCCGGCGCGCCTGCTTCGCTGCGCCCGCGGGGTCCGCGATCGCGGCCTTCGCGGCCGCGTCCCTCGCCACGCGAGCGGCCGCCGCGCCGTCGCCCTGAGCGCTCCCTCGGCGCTCCGGCCTCCTGGACCGGCTCGGCGGGCGCTGCGGGGCCTTCACTGCGGGGCTGGCGCTGCCCGCTCTGGCTGGCTCTGCCGGCCCCCCGCAAGCGCTCGCGTTCTTCTTCGCGCCGCCACTGCGCCTCGGCGGCCACCATGGCCTCATCTTCGTCCTCGCCGTCCTCGGAGGGAAGGCGCTGGGATTTGAATCCGGGATCGGGCACGCGATCATAGGCGGTCTCGTCGTCACGGGCGCCGGCGGGCGAGATCACGACGCGGCGGCGCGAACCGCGGCCCACCGTGTAGGTGCTCACGTCCTCCCGCTCGGCCAGGGCGACGTGCACGATGCGCCGGTCCTGGGCGCTCATGGGATCCAGGGTCAGGCTGCGGCCCTCGGCCAGGGCCTGGTTGGCGGCCTCCACGGCCGTCTCGGCGAGGCCCGCCTCGCGGCGCGCCCGGTAGTCGCCCACGTCGATGTTCACCACGGCGTTGCGCCCCTTGCGAGCGGCGACGATGCGCTGCGACAGATGGCGCAGGGCGTCCAGGGTCTGGCCGCGGCGGCCGATGAGCAGGCCGTCGTCCTCGGGGGCATCGATGCGGATGTCCGTCTCGTCACCGCGCGTGTCCACGGAGAGGGCGAACTTCACGTCCATCAATTCCAGCAGGGTGCGCACCACCTCGGCCGGATCCCCGGCGCCGGCGGCCACGGGCTGTAGGCGCAGGCGCACAGGCTTGCCGCCCAGGCCGAGGAAGCCGCGGCCGCCCTCCTCGAGAACCTGCACGCGTACTTCGGCGGGGCTCAGGCCCAGGCTGGCCAGGCCCTTGGCCAGGGCCTCGTCCTTGGTCTTGCCTTCGACTTCGATGCTTTTCATTGCGCTCACTCCTTAAGCCCCCGCGCTGATGACTTGGGGCTTATCCAGGCCTTTGTGGATGTAGTACTGCTGGGCGACCTGGAGGATGTTGTTCACCAGCCAGTAGAGGACGAGTCCCGAGGGCATGCGGTAGAAGATGAAGGTCATGAAGACGGGCATGATCTTGTTCATCATGGCCATCTGCCCCGCCTGGGGGCTGTCCGTGCCCATGCCCATGCCCGAACCGCCCAGCTTCTGCTGCGCCCACATGGACAGGCCCATGAGGATGGGCAGCACGCTGATCGAGTTCTCGATGAAGTTGCCCAGGAGCGGGATCGCAAAGGGCAGCTGGTAGATGACGTCCATGTTGGACAGGTCGTCCATCCACAGCATGAAGCCGGCGCCCCGCAGCTCCACCGCCCCGCGCAGCACGCGGTAGAGGGCAAAGAAGACGGGCATCTGGAGCAGCAGGGGCAGGCAGCCGCTCAGCGGGTTGACGCCTGCTCGCTTGTAGAGCTCCAGGGTCTCGCGGTTCAGGCGCTCGCGGTCGCCCTTGAACTTGGTCTGCAGGGCCTTCAGCTCGGGCTGAATGGCCTGCATCTCCTTCATCGACTTGAGGCTCTTGTGTGTCAGCCGATAGAAGAGGACCTTCGTGAACACGGACAGGATGATGATGACGAGGCCGTAGTTGGGGATGAAGCGGCTCAGGAAGTCCATGAGCCACTTGGTGGCCAGGCTGATCGGGCGGATCAGCTTGCCCATGTCCACCAGGTGCTCGAGACCGCGGCCGTGCGCTTTCAGCTCATCGAAGGCCAGCGGGCCCGCATAGACCTCGAAGTCCTCGGCATAGCGCAGGCGGCTGCCCCCGAGCAGGAAGCGCGCGCGCCAGCCCAGGGTCTCCGCATCGTGATTGCCGACGAGCTGGGCGCTGCCGTTTTGCAGGTTGGACGGCACGAGCGCAGCCAGGAAGTACTTGGTCTTGGTGCCCACCCACTGGATCGTCCCCTCCTCGGAGCTCACCACCGTGGCGGGGTCCTTGAAGTTGCGCAGGCTCTTCTTTTCCTCCTGCTCGCCGACCCGCTGGACGTTCTGGAAGGAGCTGAGGTCGTCCTTGCGGTTCTTCTCGGTAACCTCGAGCCCCGCGCCCCAGTCCACCGTGAGCGCCTGGGCCTGGGCGAAGCCGCCCTGCAGATCCGCCTCCACGGCTAGCCCGATGTCATAGCTGTCGCCCCTCAGCGTGAATCGCTTCACGAGGGCGCCGCCGGCGGCATCCTGCAGCCGGAACTCGATCTTGCCTTCCTGCCCGCCGCGCAAGCGCAGGGCGCCTCCGGCCGGCGGGTTCAGCAGCGTAAAGGGCGCTTCGCCGCTCACGAAGACGCCGGCCGGCAGGTCGATGTCGATGCCCAGCACGCCGCTCGTGTCGCCGCGGGCAACGGCGCCCAGCAGCTCGACGTGCTCGCTGCCGACGCCGGCAAAGCCCAGCAGCTCGACGCGCCGCAGCAGGGCGCCGCGAGAATCGAAGAGGTAGCGCGCCAGGTCCGTCTCGACGACGACCTGCTCGCGCCGAGCCTCCGCAGGCATGAGCTGGGGGGATTGGGCCGGCGTGGCCGCCGCCGGCGCGGGTGCTGCTGCCGGCGCGGCCGGGCTGGCAACAGGGGCCTGCTGGGACACCGTGCTGTCCGCCGGGGCCGTGGCGCGCGGCGCAGCCTGGAAGCGGGACATCCAGAGAGACCAGATGACCAAGAGCAAGAAGATCAGGCCGAAGCCGATACGCGTAGTGCGGTCCATGCGACCTCTCGCAGAGATCTGCCGATCCGGTCCCCTACTCAGGCACCGGGTCGTGGCCGCCCGGACTCAGGGGGTGGCAGCGGCCCAAGCGGCGCAGGGCCAGCGCGCCCCCCTTGAGGGTTCCGTGCCGCTTCAGGGCCTGCTCGGCATAGCAGGAGCAGGAGGGGAAGAAGCGGCATGCATCGGGAAGGACGGGCGAGATGAGTTTGCGGTAGGCGCGGAGGAGGTAGAGGAGCGGCCTATCGAGCATCGTCGTCCTTGCTCATCGATTCCGATACGAGATCCAACCGGGTCAGCAGTTTCTCGAGTTCGCCGGCAATCTCCTGGCACTTGCAGCCTTCGATGCCGGCACGGGCGATCAGGATGTAGGCCCCCCGCGGGCGGAGCCTGCCCAATTGGGTACGAAACGCTTCCCTGAGGAGCCGCTTGGCGCGATTGCGGCAGACCGCCCCACCGACCTTGCGGCTGGCGACGACGGCGACAGCAAGGCGCCCTTCTGGCTCACCGTAGAAGAGGATCAGCCGCCGACCGACGGCTTTGCGGCCCCTGGCGTAGATTGCCTGGAAGCGCCCCGCCGGGATCTTCTCCGGGCGGGGGCGGCCGATCGACGCCGAGGCCATACCGGTAGCCCGGCGGGCTAGACGGTCAAGCGCCGACGGCCCTTAGCGCGGCGGGCGCTCAGTACGGCGCGCCCCGCTTTGGTGCTCATGCGCTTGCGAAAGCCATGCGTGCGCTTGCGCTTGAGGTTGCTCGGCTGGAAGGTCCTTTTCAAGGCCATCCTCCTTCTACAAAGTGGCAAGAATTAGAGGGTTGCAGCCAGGAAGTCAAGAGCAAAAGGCCGCCCCGGGGGGTCGGGGGAAGGCGTGGCCGCGCCGCGAAGCGTCACCCACTGCGTAGCTATTTGAAAAATATCGGCTTAGAACTTTTTCCACAGGTGGGGGCTTTTTCCATTGAATCGCCCTGCCGGCCTTGCTAGTTTGCGCACTGCCCACACATCCAGGGCAGATAGAGCCTATCTTTTCCACTGTTTCCCACTCCTCATGAAGTGCCGTGAGCAAAATACCCCCTCCGGGCTGTGGATAACTATGCCCTGGCCTGTGTATATCAATCACAACCCGTTGTTGTTGAATTGGTTGTGTTGTTTTCCACGGAGTGGATAGCGGAGGTCGCGCTTGAGAACGACTCACGAACTCGAGGTTGATGCCCTCTGGGGCCAGATCCTCGAGAGCGTCCGCGGTCAGGTGAACAACCAGTGCTTCCGCACCTGGTTCCTCCCCACTCGGCTCGCGCGGATGGCCGAGCAGACCCTCCACGTCGAGGGCCCCAACCAGTTCTTCATGGACTGGCTCTCCGAACACCATCGCAGCACGCTCGAGTCCGCGGCCACGGATATCCTCGGCTGGCGCCCGTCGATCGAGTTCGTGGCGGCCGAAGGCGCCCCGGCGCCCCAGAAGCGAGAGGAACAAGAGGACCGCCGCAACCGCGGCAGCTTCTTCAGGCGCTACTCGCCCCCGGTCGTCAAGAGCGTCGGTCTACAACTCAATGCGAACTACAGCTTTGAGGAATTCGTGGTGGGCGACAACAACCGGATGGCCCAGGCGGCCAGCTTGGCCATTGCCGAAAAGCCCGGGCGCGTCTACAACCCGCTGTTCATCTACGGCGGGGTCGGCCTGGGCAAGACGCACCTGGCGCAAGCTATTGCCCATTTCGTCCTCGCCGAGCACCGCAAGGCCAAGGTCTACTACACCTCGAGCGAGCGCTTCATGACCGAGCTCATCCTGGCGATCCGCCAGGGCAAGACGCTTGAGTTCAAGAACCGCTACCGCAGCGTGGACCTGCTCATCATCGACGACATCCAGTTTCTCGCCGGGAAAGAGAGCACCCAGGAGGAGTTCTTCCACACCTTCAACGCTCTCCACGATTCCGAGAAGCAGATCGTCGTGACGAGCGATCGGCCGCCCAAGGACATCCGCGAGCTGGAAGAGCGCCTGGTCAGCCGCTTCGAATGGGGGCTGATCACCGACATCCAGCCGCCCGACCTCGAGACGCGGATGGCGATCCTGCGCAAGAAGACCGAGAAGGACAACATTCCCATCCCGGATGACGTTCTCTTTCTCATTGCCGAGAGCGTGCGCAACAACATCCGCGAGCTGGAGGGCAGCCTGATTCGCCTGCTCGCCTTTGCCGGCCTCACGAACAACCCCATCGACATCGATCTGGCGCGAGAGGTTCTCAAGGACTTCATCAAGCGTCAGCCGCGGACGCCGACCATCCAGGACATCCAGAAGCTCGTCGCCGAGTATTTCCACCTCACCCTCGACCAACTGAAGTCCGAGAAGCGCAGCAGCCAGATCGTCCTGCCCAGGCAGGTGGCGATCTATCTTTGCCGCGAACTGACGGGCAAGAGCCTGAGCGAGATCGGCCGTGCCCACGGCGGCCGCGATCACACCACGGTCCTCCACGCCTGCCGCAAGATCGAGCGCCTGGTGCGCGATCCCGGCGAATTGCGCAGCAACGTACTCGAACTGCAGCAGCGCTTCACACCCATCCCTTGAGTTGTACAGAGGTGTTGTGGATGACCTGTGCACGAAGCAAGCAGCGACCCCGGAGCCCGGATTCCGGGGGATATCTCCCGCGGCTTTCCACGCTCTGGCTCGCGCTTGGGGATAAGCGAAACGCAGCGACGGCCCGCAAAATAGGGGATTGCCAAGACAGCGCGGTGGTTTTACACATTACGCACAGCCTCTACTGCAGCAACTACCTTCTTGCTAAAGAATGAAGAAGGGGAACCGATCCGCGCCGAAGGCCCGCGCCCTTGCGCTGTGCTCCGGTGTCGCGATCAGGAGGTGATGGAGTGAAGTTCTCCCTCTCGCAGCCCGAACTGAGCCGCCTCGCCGCACTGGCGGGCAACGTGGTTCCCGGCAAGTCCACGCTGCCGATTCTCTCGACGCTGCTCATCCGAGCTGAGAAGGACGGCATCACCATAGCGGCCACGGACCTGGACATTTCCATCCAGCTCAAGGCAGAGGCCGCAGTGGACAAGCCGGGAGCGGTGGCCGTGCCGGCCAGGCGCTTTGCGGAGATCGTACGCAAGCTCGAGGCTGTGGACGTGAAGCTGGAGACGGCTGATGGCGCCCTCGGCATCCGCTGCGGGCGCGCGAGCTTCCGCATTCCCACGATGCCGGTGGAGGACTACCC
Organism: uncultured bacterium; assembly: GCA_963695095.1. Classification (GTDB taxonomy): domain Bacteria; phylum Krumholzibacteriota; class Krumholzibacteriia; order JACNKJ01; family JACNKJ01; genus VGXI01. Next base: position 161,878 of record CAVOFT010000001.1, read on the forward strand.
GAAGCTCCCGGAAACCAAGGACATCGAGACCTTCGCGGCACCGGCGGGCATTCTCAAGAACATGATCCGGCGCACGCGCTTCGCCGTCTCGACGGACCTGGCCCGGCCTTCCATGAACGGCATCTACATGGAGATGGAGACGAAGCGCCTCTCCATGGTGGCCACGGATGGGCACCGCCTCGCCTTCTGCCAGCGGGATCAGGAGCTGCCCGTCAGCGCGAGCAAGGGCGTGATCCTGCCCGCCAAGGCACTGGATCAGCTCCTGCGCCTGTTGCCGGACGACGGAGACCTGGAGATGGGCATCGGCGAGAGCCAGGCCTTCTTCCGCACGGGCGGCGTCGCCTTCTTCACGCGACTCATCGAGGGGCCCTTCCCCAACTACCAGCAGGTCATCCCCAAGGGCAACGAACGCCAGATGACCCTGAACACGGCGAGCTTGCTGGAGGCTACGGATCGGGTTTCGACGCTGGCGGCCAGCCTGGCGACCAAGCAGATCAAGCTGGTGCTGGACAGCGACCAGCTCGTGCTGGAAGTGGCCAGCGCGGAGATCGGCCAGGCCCGCGAGGAACTCGAGGCCAGTTACGATGGCCAGGGCATGAGCATCGGCTACAACGCCACCTATCTGCTCGATGTCCTCAAGCACCTTGGCAGCGAGGAGGTGCGCTTCCGCCTGGACCGCCCCGACAACGCGGGCATCATCGAGCCCGGCGAGCAGAGTGCGGGCGAGCACTACTTCAGCTTGCTGATGCCGCTCAAGCTCAGCGACTGAGCGGCGGTGCGCTACCTCGAACTGCGTGCGGAGGGCTTCCGCAATCTCGCCGTCTGCCGCCTCGAGTTCCACCCGGCCGTGAACTTCATCCATGGCGCCAACGGCCAGGGAAAGACGAACCTCATCGAGGCGCTGCTGTACCCGATCAGCGGGCGCAGCCATCGGCTGGCCCGCGACGAGGAGCTCATCGCCTTTGGCGGCGAGCACTTTCATCTGGCCGCCACGCTGGCGGATGACGGCGGCGGCCAGCGCCGCTTCTCGGCCGCCTACGGGCGCGGCGCTGTCAAGAAATTGACCATCGACGGCGAGGAGCTGGGGCGGCTGGCCGACCTCATCGGCCTCACCGGCACGGTCGTCTTCGGCCCCGGGGATGTGGAGCTCGTTGACGGAGAGCCCGAACTCCGTCGCCGCTTTCTCGACTACACCTTCGCCAAGACGGACCCCGCCTACCTGCGCCAGCTGCTCGAGTACCGGCGTATCCTCAAGCAGCGCAACGCTCTGCTGAAGACGGGTCGCGGCCGCGGCGAGCTCGGGCTCTGGAGCCGCCGCCTCGCGGCGGCGGGCGCGTCGATTGCCATGACCAGGCGCCGAAGCCTGGTCGATCTGGCCGCCGGGGCCGGCCGCTACTATGGTCAGATCGGGCCCGCCGAGGAGCTGCTCACGCTCGCCTACCAGGGCCGTCAGCAGGGGGAGGACGAGGCTGCGCTGGAGGCCGCGCTGGCGGCCGCGCTGGCGGCCGCCGAAAACGCTGAGTGGTTGAAAAAACGAACCTTAGCTGGCCCCCACCTGGACGATATGAGCATTGACATCGGAGGCCGTAATGCCAGAAAATTCGCCTCGCAGGGTCAGAAGCGCTCTGCCGCCGTGGCCCTGAAGCTGGCCCAGGCGGAGTATCTGGCCAGGGTCCGGCGGGACCGCCCCATCGTCTTCTTGGACGATGTATTCAGCGAACTTGACGGCAGTCGCCGTGAGAAGCTCTGCCACCTCGTCGGGCAGAATTACCAGACCTTCATCGCCGCACCTCAGGTCGAGGACCTGCGCCGTGAGCTCTTCGTGGAGTTGAGGCGCTTCGGCCTGGACGGCGGTCGGATTGCGGTGGCCTAGACGCCCGAGCGGGCAGGAGCGATGGCATGAGCGACCAGCGACGGCGGCGGCCACCGGATACCCTGCGCCCAGCCGGCGAGTTGCTCGCAGGCCTGCTCACGAAACTCGGCCTCGATCAACGGCTGCGCGAGCAGGAGGCGCTGACCCGCTGGCCGGAACTGGTGGGCCCGGAGATCGCCAGCCGCAGCCGGGCGTTGCGCATCCGCGAGGGAGTGCTCTACGTGCAGGTGACGAGCGCGGCCTGGAGCCAGGAACTGCGCTTCCTCAAGGCGCGCATCCTCGCCGGCTACGATGCGGCCCTGGCGCCGGGCCTCGTCAAGGACATCCGATTCACGCAGCACTAGCCGACGCCGCGAGGGCGCAGGCAGGGAAGGCGGATCGCCGATGAGCGACACCTACGACTCCGGCAGCATCCAGGTCCTCAAGGGCCTGGAGGGCGTCCGCAAGCGTCCGGCCATGTACATCGGCGGTACAAGCGCCGAGGGCTTGCATCACCTCGTCTATGAAGTGGTGGACAACGCCGTCGATGAGGCGATGGCCGGGGCCTGTGACGACATCTTCGTCGAACTCCTCAGCGACGGCAGCTGCAAGGTCACGGACAACGGCCGCGGCATCCCCGTCGACATGCATCCCACCGAGGGCAAGAGCAGCCTCGAAGTGGTGATGACCGTCCTGCACGCGGGCGGCAAGTTCGACAGCGAGAGCTACAAGGTCTCGGGCGGCCTGCATGGCGTGGGCGTCAGCGTGGTCAACGCGCTCAGCGAGTGGCTGCGGGTGACCGTCTTCAAGGAGGGCAAGGCCCACTTCCAGGAGTACCGGCGCGGCGTGGCGGTCGGGGATGTGCGCGTGATCTCCGGCGCCGAGCAGGTGACCCAGCGCGGCACGGTTGTGCAATTCAAACCCGATCCGCAGATCTTCGAGACCGGCGACTTCAGCTTCGACACCCTCTGCAGCCGCCTGCGCGAACTGGCCTACCTGAATCGCGGCCTCCAGATCCGCATCCTCGACGAGCGCGACAGCAGCAAGAACACCTTCAAGTACGAGGGCGGCATCCTCGAGTTCGTCGAGTGGATGAACAAGGGCAAGAGCCCTCTCCATGACCCACCCTTCAGCGTGGACGTCGAGCGCGATGGCGTGCGCGTGGAGGTCGCCCTCCAGTTCAACGAGGGCTTCACGAGCAACGTCTTCAGCTTCGCCAACAACATCCACACGCACGAGGGCGGCACGCACCTGTCCGGCTTCCGCAGCGCGCTGACCCGCAGCTTCAACAACTACTTGCAGCGCGAGACCAAGACCAACGGCGGCAAGCTCAGCCTCAGCGGCGACGACGTGCGCGAGGGCCTCACGGCCGTGATCAGCGTCAAGCTCTCCGAGCCGCAGTTCGAGGGCCAGACCAAGGGCAAGCTCGGCAACAGCGAGGTGCGCAGCGCCGTTGAGTCCGTCATCAACGACTACCTGACGGACTACCTCGACCATCACCCCAGCGAGGCGAAGGCGATCATCGCCAAGTGCGTCTCGACGGCGAAGACCCGCGAGGCGATGCGCCGCGCCCGCGACGTGGCCCGCCGCAAGAGCGCCCTCGAGAGCAGCACCCTGCCCGGGAAGCTGGCCGACTGCAGCGAGCGCGACCCCGAGAAGACCGAGCTCTACCTCGTCGAGGGCGACAGCGCCGGCGGCAGCGCCAAGCAGGCCCGCAACCGCGCCTTCCAGGCCATCCTGCCGCTGAAGGGCAAGATCCTCAACGTGGAGAAGGCCACGCCGACCAAGGTGCTCGGCAACGACGAGGTGCGCACGATCATCACGGCCATCGGGGCCGGCTACGGCACGGACTTCAACCCCGAAAAGGTGCGCTACGGCAAGATCATCATCATGACCGACGCGGACGTGGACGGCGCCCACATCCGCACGCTCCTGCTCACCTTCTTCTACCGCAAGATGACCGACCTGCTGCTGCAGGGACGCATCTACATCGCCCAGCCGCCGCTCTATCTGCTGCGCAAGGGCAAGGTGGCCGTCTACGCCTACGACGACCACGAGCGCGAGATCAAGCTGAAGCTGCTTGGCGAGGACCCGAGCAAGGTCTACATCCAGCGCTACAAGGGCCTGGGCGAGATGAACCCCGATCAGCTCTGGGAGACCACGATGGACCCCGAAAGCCGCACGGTGCTCCGGGTGAGCCTGGAAGACGCGGTGGAGGCCGACCGCATCTTCACCATCCTGATGGGTGACGAGGTGGAGCTCAGGCGTCAGTTCATCGAGACCTACGCCGACACCGTGACGGACCTGGACGTCTAGAAGGGAAGCGCGATGGCAGGGGGCGAGCGGATCATCACTGTCGACATCGAGCGCGAGATGAAGCGCTCGTATCTGGCCTACTCGATGTCGGTCATCATCTCGCGCGCCATTCCGGACGCCCGCGACGGCCTCAAGCCCGTGCAGCGGCGCATCCTGACGGCGATGAACGACCTGAACCTGCGCCCGGGCCGGCCCTACCGCAAATGCGCCAAGATCACGGGCGACACGACGGGCAACTACCACCCGCACGGCACGGCGTCGGTTTACGACGCGCTCGTGCGCATGGCCCAGAACTTCAGCCTGCGCTACCCCCTGGTCGACGGCCAGGGCAACTTCGGCTCCGTGGACGGCGATGCGGCGGCGGCGGAGCGGTACACCGAGGCCCGCATGACCGCGGTTGCCGCCGACCTCCTGCGCGACCTCGACAAGGAGACCGTCAACCTCGTCGCCAACTACGACGACAGCCGCATGATGCCGGCCGTGCTGCCGAGCGTCGTGCCCAACCTGCTCATGAACGGCACCAGCGGCATCGCCGTCGGCATGGCGACGAACATTCCGCCACACAACCTGGGCGAGTTGATCGACGGCCTGCTGGCGCTCATGGACGACCCCGAGCTCCCCGTCGACGAGCTGATGGAGCACGTCAAGGGGCCGGACTTTCCCACCGGCGGCATCATCCACGGCCGGGAAGGGATCAGGGAGGCCTACCGCACGGGCCGCGGCCGCATCCTCGTGCGCGGCCGCGCCGAGATCGAGACCGAGTACAAGCGCGGGCGCGACGCGATCATCGTCACCGAGATTCCCTACCAGGTGAACAAGGCGGCCCTGATCGAGAAGATCGCCGAGCTCGTGCACGCCGACAAGATCACGGGCATCAGCGACCTGCGCGACGAATCCGACCGCGATGGCATGCGCATCGTAGTGGAGCTCAAGAAGGAGGCGCCCAGCCAGGTCGTCCTCAACCAGCTCTACAAGTTGACGCCCCTGCAACAAGCCTTCAGCGCCAACATGCTGGCCCTGGTCAACCAGCAGCCTCGCCAGTGCGGCCTGCGCGATCTGATGAGCACCTTCCTCGAGCATCGCGAGGAGGTGATCGTCCGTCGCACGCGCTACGACCTGCGCAAGGCCGAAGAGCGCGCGCATATTTTACAGGGCCTGCTGATCGCGGTGGCGAACATCGACGAAGTGGTGCGCATCATCCGCGGCAGCGCCGATGCGGAGGAGGCGCGCGGCCTGCTCATGGAGCGCTTCACGCTGAGCGAGCTGCAGGCGAACGCCATCCTCGACATGCGACTGGCGCGCCTGACGGGCCTGGAGCGCAGCAAGCTGGAAGCCGAGTTCGACCAGCTGCAGCGCGACATCGAGCGCTACCAGGCGATCCTCGCCGACCGCAAGCTGGTGCTGGATCTCATCCGCGACGAGCTGGCCGAGATCAAGGAGAAGTACGCCGACGAGCGGCGCACCGAGATCGCGCACGGCCTGGACGACTTCGAGGTCGAGGATCTCATCGCCGAGGAGGCGATGGTGATCACGATCAGTCACGCCGGCAACGCCAAGCGCACGCCGCTGGACACCTATCGCCGCCAGCGCCGCGGCGGCCGCGGCGTCAAGGGCATGGAGTCCCGCGAGGAGGACTTCATCGAGACCGTGATGGTGGCCTCGACCCTGGACACCCTGCTCGTCTTCACGAACCTGGGCCGCGTCTACCAGCTCAAGGTCTGGGAGCTGCCCGAGGGCGCGCGCACGAGCCGCGGCAAGGCCCTGGCCAACCTGCTCCGGCTACGGCCGGACGAAAAGCCCTGCGACTTCGTGCGCGTGGAGGACTTCGCCGCCGAGGACCGCTGGGTGCTGATGGCCACGCGCGGCGGCATCGTCAAGCGCACGCCGCTGGCCGAGTTCGTGACGCGCCGGCGCGACGGCATCCTCGCCCAGGGGCTCAAGGAAGGCGACGCCCTCGTGCGGGCGGCCATGGTGGAGCCCGGCCAGGAGCTGATCATCGCCAAGAGCGGCGGCCGCTCGGCGCGCTTCTCGACCGACCTCCTCAGGCCGATGGGCCGCAGCGCTCGCGGCGTGCGGGGCGTCAAGCTGCGCGGCGAAAGCGACCAGGTCACCGACACGGTGATCCTGCGCGGGCAGGAGTTCATGTTCACCCTCACCGAGAACGGCTACGGCAAGCGCACGCCGGTGGCGGACTATCCGCTCAAGGGCCGCGGCGGGCTGGGCATCCTCGACATCAAGACGACCAAGCGCAACGGACCCGTCGTGGCGGCGCTCGGCGTGAACGAGGACGACGAGATCATCCTCATCACGCGCGGCGGCGTCATGATCCGCCAGGCCGTGGCCGGCATCAGCAGCTTCGGCCGCAACACCCAGGGCGTGAAGATCGTGGCCCTGGACGAGGGCGACAAGGTCGTGAGCGTGGCGCTCATCCCCCAGGACCGCGAGGCCGGCGAAACGGACGAGTCGGAGAAGCCTCCCGTGGCGGCCACGCCGATAGTCCAGGCGCAGGCCGTGCCCGACGACCCCGAGGAGGAGGACGAGGAGGCCGACGACGAGGAAGAGCTCGAGGACGAGCTGGAAGACGACGAGCTCGAGGAACTCGACGGCGATGAAGAGCTGGACGAGGATGACGACGGCGAGGAGGACCGCTAGCGTGCGCAGTGAGAGCAGCGGCAGCATGCATCGCGGCGCGGGCATCAGCGAGGCCACGGTGCGACGCCTGTCGAACTACTATCGCATTCTCGAGGAACTGGAGCGCGAGGGCGTGGAGACGGTGGCGAGCGAGGGCCTGGCCGAACGCTACGGCACGACGAGCGCCCAGGTGCGCAAGGACTTCTCCAGCTTCGGCAGCTTCGGCCGGCGGGGGCTGGGCTATCCCGTGAAGGGCCTGCGCACGGAGATCGGCCACATTCTCGGCATCGACATGGCCTGGCGCCTGGTGCTCGTCGGCGCGGGCAACCTGGGCCACGCGCTCTTCCACTACGAGGAGTTCCGCCGCCAGAACTTCGGCATCGTGGCCATCTTCGACGCCAATGCCGAGAAGATCGGCAGCCACTGGGAGGGCGTGCCGATTCTGCCGCTGGCCCAGCTGCCACGCGTCGTGGCCGAGCGCGACGCCCGCATCGGCGTGATCGCGGTGCCCGCAGCCGCGGGGCAGGAGGTGGCCGACCAGCTCGTGGCCGCCGGCGTCGAGGGCATCCTCAACTTCGCGCCCGTCAAGCTGCGCGGGGTGGAGAACGTCTTCGTGCGCAACGTGAACCTCTCGATCGCTCTCGAGAGTCTCAGCTACTCCGTCACCGCCCACCGCAAGCTGGGGCCGCTGTAGCCGCAGCCTAGTTCGCGATCGGGTAGTTGACGCCCTGCGTAACGGGATGCCCCAGCAGGCGGCACATCGCCGCCACCTGCCCCATGTGGTGGTAGATGTGCGTCACCGTGCGCAGGACCACATGGGCCGGCGCGAGCGGGTGCTCCTTGCCGTCCCAGGTGGTCATCGGTCGCGCGGTGTTCAGCTCCGCGGCCGTGGCGCCCGCCAGGTAACCATCCGTGAACGCGAACACCTCCGCGCGCAGGGCCTCCAGGCTGGGCACGTCCGGGTACTTCTCCGCGTCGTTGTCGGCGTCCATCCGCCCGTGGATCACGCCCACCCAGTAGCGCTCGGCGGTGAGGGCGTGGTGTAGCTGCAGGCGCAGGGTGCCGTCGCCGAAGCCGTCCATGACGCGGTTCAGCGCTTCGAGATCGAGTTCTCCGCAGTGCGCGATCAGCTCGGCGAGCTTGCGGTGGGTGCGCTCGTGCAGGTCGCGCAGGCCTTCGGGCGTGTGCATGGCGGCTCCAGGGTCGGTGAGGAGACCGCCAGCATAGCGGCCCCGCCCGGGTGCGGCAAGCCGTCCCCTTGTGGCCCTCCGGTCGCTTCCTTCATACTGCCAGCCTCGCTGAGCAACCCCTCACGAAAGGCAAACCATGGCGAACAACCCCGTCGTCCACTTCGAGATCGCGGGCAAGGACGGCCCGGCCTTGCGCGACTTCTACAGCAAGCTCTTCGGCTGGCAGTTCAAGCTCTGGGAGGGCGGCCCCGACTACGGCATGATCGGAGCCGGCGCCGAGAAGAACGCCATCGGCGGCGGCGTGGGCGCCACGCCGCCCGGCATGAAGCCCTATGTCACCTTCTACATCGAGGTGGCGGACCTGCAGGCCAGCCTCGACATGGCCACGAAGCTGGGCGGCAAGGTCGTCCAGCCGCCGACGCCCATTCCCGACATGGGCGCCAGCGCCATGTTCACGGATCCGGACGGCAACCTGATCGGCCTCTACAAGGGCAACAAGTAGGCGAAGGGCGGGGGCCCCGCCCGAGGCCCTCGCCGCGCCCGCAACGGACCGGCGCTCCGGGCGCCGCTGCCGACAGGAGCGTCGATGTCCCAGCACTTCCTCGTCCGGCTCGATGGCACCCGTCCCGGCTGGCCGGAGGGCATGACCGAGACCGAGGCGCGCGCGATGAGCGCGCACTTCGTCACCCTGCGCAGGCTGACCTGGGCGGGCAAGTGCCTGCTGGCGGGACCGGTCTTCGGGGACGGCGGCTTCGGCCTCGTGGTGCTGGAGGTGGAGGACGAGATCGAGGCCCGGGCCATCATGGACGCCGAGCCCTCGGTGGTGGCCGGCGTGCACACCTACTCGCTGCAGCCCATGGTGGCCTCCCTGCTCGCGGGGCGGCAGCGCTTCCCGGCGGCGCCGATCGCGCGGGCCATCGTGTGCGACGCCGAGGTGCCGATTTCGCGCGCCGAGGCCTGGCGGGCCTGGACCACGCCGGAGGGGCTCCGGCGCTTCTTTGCCCCGGGGGTGCGGGTGGAACTGCGCCCGGGCGGGCCCTTCGAGATCCTCTTTCGCGAGGACGGCCCCGAGGGCGAACGCGGCGCCGAAGGTTGCACCGTGCTCGCCTTCGAGCCCGAGCGAATGCTGGCCCTGAGCTGGAACGCGCCCCCCGAATTCCCCCAGGTGCGTCGCCAGCGCACGCAGGTGATCCTGCACTTCGAGGACGCCGGCCCCGGCCGCACGCGCGTGCGCCTCGTGAATCACGGCTACGGCGAGGGCGAGGAGTGGGACCGGGCCTTCGCCTACTTCGAGCGCGCCTGGGAGCAGGTCATGGCCAGCTTCGCCAGGGCCCTCTCCAGAACGGAGGCGCAATGAGCACAGAGCGCCCTGATGAGCAGCCCACCCGCCATCTCGACCCCGCATCCTCGGGCGACGAGGAGACCCTCGTCCAGGCCGCCGCCGCGGCCGCCCCGGCGGGCCGGCGGCTGCCGAGCAGCATCGGCGAGTACCGCGTCGTCGGCATCCTCGGCGAGGGCGGCATGGGCATCGTCTACGAGGCCGAGCAGCCCTCGCCGAGGCGGCTGGTCGCCCTCAAGGTCGTGCGCGGTGCCGAGCTGGTCGACGAGCTGCGCCTCAAGCTCTTCGAGCGCGAAGCGACCACGCTGGCCCGCCTGGATCACCCCAACATCGGCAAGATCTATCAGTCCGGGCGCACGGACGAGGGCCGCCACTTCTTCGCGATGGAGCTGGTGCGGGGCCCCGACCTGGCGGCCTGGCTCGCCGCGCGGCCCGCGCGGCCCGATCGCGCGGAGATCGAGCTGCGCCTGCGGCTCTTCCGGCAGATCTGCGACGCCGTGCAGTACGCCCACCAGCGCGGGGTCATCCACCGGGACCTGAAGCCCTCGAACCTCATCGTCACCGAGGCGGTCGCTTCCGGCACCGGCTCCGAGGTGCTGCCGCCCCTGATGGTCAAGATCCTCGACTTCGGCCTGGCCCGGATCACGGAGGAGGACGTCGCGGCGACGCAGGTCACCGAGGTGGGGGTCATCAAGGGCACCCTGCCCTACATGGCCCCCGAGCAGGCCCGCGGCGAGGTCGGCGCCATCGACGTGCGCACGGACGTCTACGCGCTCGGCGTCATTCTGTACGAGCTGCTGACCGGCCGCCGCCCCTACGCGATCGATGCGGGCTCCCTGCTCACGGCGGTGCGGGTGATCTGCGAGCAGGCGCCGCGGCCGCTGGCCGCCGAGTGGCGGGCCTCGCTGCGCCTGGATCCCGACCTGGCCACGATCGCGGCGACGGCGCTGGAGAAGGACCCCGACCGCCGCTACGCCAGCGCGGCCGCCTTCAGCGAGGACGTCGGGCGCTTCCTCGGCTCGCAGCCGATTCTCGCCCGGCCGCCGAGCACCATGTACCAGATCAGGAAGCTGGTGGCCCGGCGCAAGCCGCTCTTCGCGACGGCCGCCGCCGCGCTGCTGCTCCTGATCGTGGCCGCGATCGGCCTGAGCGTCCTCTACCTGCGCTCGGAGGCCAACCTGTCGCGCGCCCTCGAGGCCGAGCGGCTGGCGCGGCGCGAAGAGGCCACCGCCGAGCGCAGCTCCAGCTTCCTCGTCGAGCTCTTCGAGCAGGCCAATCCGGAGCGCACGCGCGGCGAGACGGTGACGGCGCGCGCCGTCCTCGACGAGGGCGCGCGGCGCGTCAGCGAGGAGCTGGCCGGCGAGCCCGAGATGAAGGCCCGCCTGATGTTCACCCTCGCCCAGGTCTATCTCAGCCTCGGCATCGACACGGAGGCGCGGCGCCTCGCGGAGGCTGCGCTCGACCTGCGCCGCACCCGGCTGACCGCGGGAGATCTCGACATCGCCGCCAGCGTCCACCAGCTGGCGCGCGTGCTCGAGGCGCAGGGCAAGCCGGGCGAGGCCAAGGCCGGCTTCCAGGAGGCGATCGGGCTCTACGAAGCGGCGGGCGAGCGCGGGCGCGAGGGCCTCATCGACGCGCTGGGCAATTACGGCTGGATGCTCGGCCAGTACGGCGAGCTCGGCGAGGCCGGCGCGGCCATCGACCGGGCCCTGGCCCTCGTGGAAGGCGAGCAGCCGGTCGACGAGGAGCGCCTGCTCAGCCTGCTCAACAACCAGGCCAGCATCAAGACGGACGGAAACGAGCCGGAGGCCGCGCTGGCGATCCTCGACCGGGCCCTCGCGCTGAGCCGGCGCCTCCATGGCGAGACCCACCACGAGACCGCCAACGTGCTCACGAACCTCCACGTGGCCAACTCGATCGCCGGCCGCCGCGAGGAAGCCGGCAAGCAGGCCGTCGCGGCCCTGGCCATCTACAAGGCGATCTACGGGGACGTGCACCCCATGGTGGCCCGCGGCCTGGGCAACGTCGGCATCGGCCTCGCGCAGCAGGGCCGGCGGGACGAGGCCAGGCCCTACTTCGAGGCCGTCCTGGAGACCCAGATCAAGCTCCAGGGCCCCGAGCACCCAGCAGTCGGCCAGAGCCTGATGAACCTGGGCCTGCTCAAGCTGGAGTCGGGGGATGCTCGGGCGGCGATCGTGGACCTCGAGCAGGCGGTGCGCATCCACGAGAAGGTCGCCCCCGAGGGCAGCCCCTCGCTCTCGATGTCGCTCTATCACCTGGGGATCGCGCGCCATCAGCGCGGCGAGGCGGCGGAGGCTCGCCGGCTCCTGCGGCGAACCCTGGCCATGGACGAGAAGATGTACGGCCCGGACTCGCCGGACGTGGCCGACGATCTCGAGGCGCTGGTGAGCATCGAACGCGACCTGGGCGCCACCGCCGAGGCCGCGCGGCTCGAAGCGCGAATGCTGGCGATCCGGGCGCAGGCTGCGGCCGCGGTACCCGAGGGTTGAGGCCTGGGCCCGTTCTACCGGGAGCCGTCCTCGAGGGTGATCAGCCCGCGGCGTCAACTCGGGGCCGGGCTCCGTCTCCGTCTCGCCTCGGACGCGCCGTACGAGACGCGGCACCTGGACAACGTTCACGATGCGAACTTCGCCACGGCACTCGAGCTGGGCAGGCGGCTGGACCTGCGCTACCGGCGGACGAAGCGATCTTCGCCGAGATCAGCCGACTGCTCGCCGGCGCCTAGTCGCCGAAGCAGACGCCGGTCTCGCGGCCCAGCTTGACGAGGTCGTGGTCCGGCGGCACGAGGCGTTGCCGATTGGCGATCTTGGCGATGGGCACGCTGGAGATCTGATTCTGATAGAGGCGCACCATCTGCCCGGACTCGCCGCGGGCGAGCAGGTGCACGGCCTGGGAGCCGAGGCGCGAGGCGAGCACGCGATCGTAGGCCGTGGGCGTGCCGCCGCGCAGGAGGTGGCCGAGCACGGTGACCCGCGTCTCGAGCTTGGTGCGCTCCTCGATCTGCCGGGCAACCACGTTGCCGATGCCGCCCAGCCGCACGGGGTCCGGGCTTTCGGCGACCATGCGCGCCACCACCTTGTCGCTGCCCTCCTGGCGCGCGCCCTCGGCGACGACGATGATGCTGAAACGCCGGCCGCTGCGGTTGCGCTCGAGGATCTGCTCGCAGATCGAGTCCAGGCGATAGGGGATCTCCGGCAGCAGGATGATGTCGCCGCCCGAGGCGATGCCCGCGTGCAGGGCCAGCCAGCCGGCATTGCGGCCCATCACCTCGACGATCATCGCCCGGTGGTGGCTCTGGGCCGTGGTGTGGATGCGGTCGATGGCCTCCACCGCGATCGAGACGGCCGTGTCGAAGCCGAAGGTTTGGTCCGTCTCCTCGATGTCGTTGTCGATGGTCTTGGGGATGCCCACCACGGGCACGCCGAGCTGGCGCAGGCCGTCGGCGATGGACAGCGTGCCGTCGCCGCCGATGCAGGCGAGGGCGTCCAGGCCGAGGGAGCGGATCACGTCCAGGGTCTCCTGGCCGCGGTCCACCGTGGTGCGCTTCGCGCCCTCGCCGATGTGCCAGGCGAAGGGGTTGGCCGTGTTGCTGGTGCCCAGGATGGTGCCGCCCTGCATCAGCAGGCCGGAGACGTCGTCGCTCGTCAGCTTGCGATACTGCCGCGTGACCAGGCCGGCATAGCCGTCCTGGAAGCCGATCACGTCCCAGCCGTAGTGGCGGGTGGCCGTGCGCACCACGGCGCGGATGACGGCGTTGAGGCCGGGGGCGTCGCCGCCGCCCGTGAGCAGTCCGATCGCATGGATGCCGTTGCCCAAAGCCGCCACCTTTCGCCGGGAGACTTCCTGCTGAGTAGCAGATATCGGCAAGTCCGGCAATGAGCTTGAGCCGCCACCCCCTTGGCCGGACGCTCCCTCGACGCTACCTTGTGGTCCGGAGGTGGCCGATGCGGACGAGAGCCCGCTGCCGGGTGCTGGCCGTCGACCTGGACGGCACCCTGATCAGCAACGTCGAGGATCCCGCGCGCCCGGTGAGCGCGGCCAACCTGGAGGCCCTGCGCGAGCTGCGGGCGGCCGGGGCGCGCATCGTCATCGTCACCGGGCGCAACGAGGGCTCGGCGCGGAGCCTGCTGGCGCGCTGCGGCGACGGCGAGCTGGCGGCCAGCGATCTCATCCTCCACAACGGCGCCCTGATCGTGGACGGCGCGAGCGGCGCCACCCTGCGCGAGCTCGCCCTGCCCAGGGCGGAAGCCCTCGCCTACCTCGGCGTCTACCGCGCGCAGGGCTTGACTCCCCTGCTCTTCACGGACCGACGGCGGGGCGGCGCCTGCCTCGTGGAGGGCGAGCCGGGCCCCGAGAACACCCGCCTGGCCCGCTACCTCGCCGTCCGCGAGCGGGAGGGCGAGGGCGAGCTGCGCCGGGTCCCCGACCTGAGCGCGGCGCTGGACGAGGACCCGCTGGCCCTGGCCACCATCGACAGCCCGGCGCGCGTGGCGCCGGCCCGGACGGCCATGGCCGCCCTCGAGCTGCCCGGCAGCCGGGTCGCCGTGCAGGGGCTGGTGGGCCGGGGCGGCCACGGGCCGGCTCAGTTCCTGGAGGTCTTCCACCGCGAGGCAGCCAAGGAGAAGGCCTTTGCGGCCTGGTGCGAACTGCGCAGCCTGCCCCTGGCCGAAACGGCGGCCATCGGCGACGGTCGCAACGACCTGGAGCTGCTCAAGGCCGTCGGACTGGGCATCGCCATGGGCAACGGCTCGGCGGAGCTGCAGGCAGCCGCCGACCACGTGGCCCCGTGGCACGATCAGGATGGCCTGGCCGTGGCCATCCGGGCCCACCTGCTGATCTCGCCTTGACTTTCTCATCGCGTTGAGTAAAATTACTCAGTACATTGAGTAAATCCATAACCACCTGTAACGGCAATATGTACAGACGAGAACAGGTCCTCAGGCTGGCCCAGCGCTTCGCTGAACCGCGGCGATTCATGCAGGCCCTGGTCGGTCCGCGGCAGGTCGGCAAGACCACGGCGGCTCGACAGCTGGCGGCAGAGCTGGAGCTCCCTGTGCAGTTCGCCAGCGCGGATGAACCGGTCGCCAAGGACGGGCACTGGATCGAGCAGCAGTGGGAGGCGGGCCGCGCGCGCTGCCGCGCCCAGGCCGGGCCGCGTCCTGCCTTGCTCATCATCGATGAGATCCAGAAGCTCCCGGCCTGGTCCGAGACGGTCAAGCGGCTCTGGGACGAGGACGGCGCCGGGGCCCTGCCGCTGCACGTCCTCATTCTCGGCTCCAGCACGCTACTCGTGCAGCGTGGCCTCAGCGAAAGCCTGGCCGGGCGCTTCGAACTCACGCCGATGACCCACTGGTCCTTCGCGGAGATGAGCGCCGCCTTCGGCTTCGATCTCGAGCGCTACCTCCTCTACGGCGGCTATCCGGGATCCGCACCGATCAGCGAAGAGCCGCAGCGCTGGGCGAGCTACATCCGCGATGCGCTGATCGAGCCCACGCTCGCTCGCGACCTGCTCATGATGACGCGGGTGGACAAGCCGGCCCTGCTTCGCCGCCTGTTCGAACTGGCCTGCGTGCATTCAGGGCAGATCCTGGCCTACCAGAAGATGCTCGGCCAGTTGCAGGACGCCGGCAACACGACGACGCTGGCGCACTATCTCGATCTGCTCGCGGCGGCGGGACTCGTAGCCGGCCTGCAGAAGCACGCGGGCGGCCACTCGCGGCGGCGCGGCTCGAGCCCCAAGTTGATCGCCCTCAACACGGCGCTGATGACAGCGTCAGCGGGGCTGGCCGCTTTCACGGGGCCCGAGCGGGCCGAAGCCCGTGGCCGCCTGGTGGAAACGGCGATCGGGGCGTGGCTCCTGAACGCGGGCGCGGCCGAGGGGATCGAGACCCGTTACTGGTCCAGCGGCAACCGGGAAGTCGACTTCGTGCTGAGCCGCGGCGGGGAGGTCGTGGCCATCGAGGTCAAGAGCGGCCCCCGCGCCGGTCGGCTGTCCGGGCTGGCGGCCTTCGCCGCCGAGCAAGCCGTGAAGCGCAAACTCCTCGTCGGCGCCGATGGCATCCCCATCGAAGACTTCCTGCAGACGCCTCCCGGGTTCTGGTTCGCCTGACCAGGGAACCCTTGCCCGCCAGCGCCTCCGCGCGCTAGCTTGAGGACATGTACCGCACCCTCCTCGCCATTCTGCTCGCCCTCGCCGCCGGCCTCCTCGCCGGCTGCGGCGACTGCGTCCGCTGCGACAAGGAGCAGGACCGCGTGCTCACCGAGATGGGCACGCCGGAAGAGACCGAGAGCCGCCGCGACGGCCACCTCATCACGGAGACCTGGTTCTACTGGGAGGAAAACCGCTCGGTGGTCTTCCTCTGGGACGAGCGCGACTGCTCCTGCAGCGTCGACCACTACGACTTCGCGGAGGGCGGCGCGGCGGCGCTGCACTTCGAGACGAGGGGCGGCGCTCCCTACCGGCAACTGGCCCCCGAGTAAACCCATGCAGCGAAGCCCGCGCGGCATCGCCCTTCCCGCGGCGCTCGCCTTGCTGGCCCTGGCCGGGCCCGCCGGGGCGGCACAGCTGCGCGTTCCCGAGGACTACCCGAGCGTCGCGGCCGGCCTGGCGGCAGCGGCCTACGGCGACACGGTGAGCCTGGCCCCCGGCAGCTACGGGGAAGCCGGACTCGTCTGGCCGCGGGGCCGGGCCATCCTTGGCCGCTCCGGCGATCCCGAGGACACGGTCATCGACGCCGGATTCAAGGGACGGGTGCTGGGCGGCAGCGATCTCGACGGCGCCAATGAGCTCGGCTACCTCACCTTGCGCAACGGGCAGGGGCCGGGCCCCTACGGCAGCGGGCTCATGGTCGTCGGCGATCCCCATCTCCACGACCTGATCATCGAGTACTGCACGGCCAATGGCCCGCTCTACG
Organism: uncultured bacterium; assembly: GCA_963695095.1. Lineage (GTDB taxonomy): Bacteria > Krumholzibacteriota > Krumholzibacteriia > JACNKJ01 > JACNKJ01 > VGXI01. The sequence goes on from CAVOFT010000001.1 coordinate 178,141, forward strand.
GCATCGGCCTCTACGCGCGCGGCAGCGCGCGCATCGTCGACTGCCTGCTGCGCCACAATCGCTCCAGCGCGACCGGCACCGAAGGCGGGGGCGCCTGGCTGATGGGAACGCCGGCGGCCGGCGGCCACACCGTGCAGAATCTCGAGGTGCACGACAACGAGGCCTTCCACGCCAGCGGCATTCACTTCAACAACCTCTACGGGTTCTTCACGGGACTCTACTGCCACGACAACGTCGGCGACGGCATGGTGGTCTACAACGGCAGCATCAACGGCACGGGCCCCACGGTCGAGTACTCGCTCTTCGCCGGCAACACGGGCTCCGGTCTCGCCTACGACGCCGATCTGATCCTCAGCAGCTGCACCTTCGTGGGCAACGGTAGCAGCGGGGCCGCCCCGGCGGCGATCGACGGCGGCTCCTCCTGGGACTTCACGCTCGAGCCGCACATCACGCAGTGCATCGTGGCCTACAACAGGGGTCCCGGCATGCGGGGCCTGCCGCAGACGCCCTACACGATCGATTGCAACGACGTGTTCGGCAACGCCGGGGGCAACTACGCCGCTCTGCCCGACCTCGACGGCATCGACGGCAACATCTCCCTGGATCCGCAGTTCTGCGGCCAGGGCGATCGCCCCTACGGCCTCGAGGAGGACTCGCCCTGCGCCGAGGAGAACAACGACTGCGGCCTGCTGCTCGGCGCCTACGCGGTGAACTGCCCCGATGCCGGCTTCACACGCACGAGCTGGGGCGCCCTGAAGGTGCTCTACTCGGGCGAGCCCAAGGCTGAGCCGGAGCGCTAGGGCACGAGGACGATCTTCCCGAACTGCGAGCGCTCGGCCAGGCGCCGGTGGGCCTCGGCCACATCGGCCAGCGGCAGCACGCTGTCGATCACCGCCTTGAACGTGCCGTCGGCGACGAGCCGGTAGATGCGCGGCAGCGTGCCGCGACTGCCCATCGTGCTGCCCACGATCGCCAGGTTCTTGAAGAAGATGGGGCGCAGATCGGCGCTGAACTCCGGGCCGCTGCTCGCGCCGCAGCAGAGGATCCTGCCGCCCGCGGCCAGGGCGCGCAGGCTGCCGGCGAAGGTGGCCGCGCCCACGTGGTCCACGATGAGGTCGCAGCCGCGCTTCTCCGTGAGCGCGCGCACGGCCTGCGGCCAGGCGGGGTCGCTGTAGTTGAGCGTCTCCTGGGCGCCCAGCGCGCGCGCCCGGGCGAGCTTCTCGTCGCTGGAGGCGGTGGCGATCACCCGCGCCCCCGCGTAGCGGGCGATCTGGATGGCCGCGCTGCTCACGCCGCTGCCGGCCGCGTGCACGAGCACCGTGTCGGCCCCCGTCACGCGGCCCTTGACCATCAGCATCTCCCAGGCCGTGAGAAAGACCAGCGAGACGGCCGCCGCCGCCTCGACGCTGAGACCAGGAGGCAAGGGCAGGACGCTCGCCGCGGCCACGGCGATGAATTCGCAGTCGGTGCCGTCCGCGCTCTCGCCGTAGATGCCGTAATGGCGGCAGTAGTGGTCGCGGCCCGAGAGGCAGGCCTCGCAGCGCCCGCAGGAGTAGCCGGGCGCGATGGCCACGCGCTCGCCCACGGCGAGCCCCTCGACGCCGGGGCCCAGCGCCCGGATCACGCCGGCTCCATCGGCGCCCGGCGTGATGGGCAGGGGGAAGTGGTGCCCGGGCACGCCCCGCCGCACCCAGGTGTCGAGATGGTTGACGCCGGCAGCCTGGATCTCGACGAGCACCTGACCCGGGCCGGCGCTGGGTTCGGGCCGCTCCTCGAACTTGAGCACCTCCGGGCCCCCGTGCTCGTGGATGCGCAGCGCTCTCATGTCGGTCTCCTTGCTGCCGGATTGAAGGCGCGCGCCGCGGGCGGGCCTACTCGCAGAAACAGGACCAGCTGCCCAGGAGGTCGTCCTCCTCGTCGCGCAGTTCGAGGAGCCAGGCGCCCGTCTGGCCCGGAAAGAAGGTCTTGTAGGACCAGGTCGCCCAGCGCTCCGCTTTCAGCGTCAGCGCGATCTCCTGCATCTCGCGCCCGCGAAAGATCCAGATGTGCCGCAGCACCTGCCCCACGCGCGCGCCGTCGACCTCCATCCAGAAGTAGACCCGGTCGTTCACGCCGAAGACCGTCCCCCGCCCCAGCAAGAGGCGGTTCTCCACGCTGTGGCCGAAGCCGGCGTCGAGCAGGCGCAGGGAACCCTTGCCGGCGGCCGCGGGCGCTGCCGGCGAGGGGGAGCTCCCGGGCGCGGTGGCGACGGGGTCAGCCGGCTCCGCCGGCGAAGCCGGGGCGCCATCGGCGGGGAAGCGCAGGAGCAGGATCAGGCTGCGGCGCTCGTCGCGGCGCTGGTCGGGCGCGGGCAGAAAGCGGCTCTGGCGCGCCGCCCGCAGGGCCTCGACCGTGAAGAGCTCCGGCAAACTGCTGCGCAGCAGCTCGGCCGCCGCCACGCGGCCCTCTGCGTCCACCTGCACGCGCACCAGGGTAGTGCCGGTCAGGCGCGGTCGCTCGGCGGCCAGGGCCGGCGGGTAGCGCAAGGGCGGAATGTAGGTGCACACGGGGTGGCCCTTGCCCGGACCGGTGGCGCCGGCCGGCTCGCGCGCGAGGGCGGGAGCGCCGGCCGCGAGCAGACCGAGCAGGAGCAGCGCGCCGCGCCTCATCGCCGCCCCTCCGCCGCGCTGGCGGGCCGGCCGCGGCCGGCATCCAGCGAGCCGTAGATGCCCTCGACGGCCTGGGCCATCCGCTCGATGCCGTACTGGCCGAGCGCGCGCTCACGGGCGGCGAGGGCCATGCGCCGGCCCTCCTCTGGCGCGCCGAGGGCGGCCAGGAGCTGCTGGGCCAGGGCTTCCGGATCGCCCCGCGGCACCGAGCGGCCGCTCACTCCGGTCTCCAGGAGCTCGGCCAGGCCGCCGGCGTCGCTGGCCAGCACGGGCACACCCGCGGCGAAGGCCTCCAGCACGACGCTGCCCAGACCCTCCTCGCGGCTGGGCATGCAGAAGAGGTCGAGCGCCGCGAACAGGCGCGGCAGATCGTAGCGGCGGCCGAGCAGGCGGAAATGCTCGCCCATGCCCAGTAGCCGTGCCTCATCGTCGAGGCGCTGATGCTCCGGGCCCTCGCCGGCCACCACCACATGGAGCTGAGGCGCCTGGACGCAGGCGATGCTCGCCGCGCACAGCAGGATGTCGAAGCCCTTGCTGCGGTCCAGGGCCCCGGCCGCGCCCACGAGGAAGGCGCCCGCCGGTAGCCCGAGCGCGTCGCGCTGGGCCCGGCGCAGCTCGGGATCGTAGCCGGCGGGCAGCGGAGCGGCCTCGCCGAGCTGGGCGCGCGCCGCGCCCACCAGCGGCGCGGGATCCACGGCACTCGGCACCAGGTGGATGCGGCTCCTGCCGACCCCCCGCGCCACGAGGCCCGCGGCCACGGCCTCGCTGATGGCGATGTAGCACTGGATGCGCCGGTCGCCGTACTTGAGCCGATGCCCCAGGCCACCCTGACGAGCGAAAGCCGTGCGCCGGGTGACGAGCAAGCGGCGGCGGGCCAGGGGCGCCCAGCCCAGGCCCAGGCTCGCGATGGCCTGGGCCCGCGCCGTGTGGGCATGCCAGAGCTCGAGCCCCTGCCGGGCGGCGACGCGGCTCAGGCGCCAGGCCGCCAGGAGATCGAGATCGCCGCGGGGGGCGAAGGCGAAGCCTGCAAAACCCTCGGCACGGGCGGACTCGGCCAGGGCCGAGCCCGGCGGCGCGGCCAGCACGTTCGTCCAGCCTCGCTCGCGCAGGGCGCACATGAGCATCAACACCTGGCGCTGGCCACCTCGGAGCAGGCGACCGGTGTCCAGGTGCAGGACCGCGCGGGGCCCGTCCTGCATGCTTCCCCCTCGCCTGGATGCAGATGCGGGCAGGCTAGCACGGGATCGGGCGGCCAACAAGCGCAGCCAGGGCTGGAGGCAGCCCCGCTGGCCGGATCCTGTCACGCGAGCGTGACGAAAGCCGGTATTACGATCTGCGATTGTCCGATGCGTCTGCAGGCAGGGCTCAAGCTGGGAGCCCGGGTGGCCGAAAACGGAAAGAGCATTCCGACTGCCCTCCTCGGCCACTGTAGCCTGGGGCCCGGGGGCGGCGGTTCAAGGCATCTGGAGAAGCGCCATGCTGCGATGCTTCCCTCCTCTGCTGCGCGCCGGGGTTTCGGCCATGGCCTGGGCCTTGGCTCTGGCCGCCATCTCGGCAGTGCCTGCGGCGGCAGAGGGGGGGGCCGGCGAGGCCGTTGCGCCGGTCCAGGTCGAGCTGGCCGGCTGGATCGCCGACCTGGATGCGGCGAGCGCCGCCCGCCGGCGCGCCGGCCTTCCCGCAGGCGGCCGCCTGGTTGGCCGCCCCCGGGGGCGGGACGGAGCTGGAGCTCGCCCGCGCGCTCTGCCGCCCGCGCTATGCCAGCCTGGCCGGACTGGCCGCGCTGTGGGCGGCCCGCCGGGAGGCCGGGGACAGCGCGGGGGCGGCGGCCCTGCTCCGCGACCGCATCCTGCCCACCTGCTTCGAGATCGCCGTCTGCCTGCGCGCGGCGGCCGCTGCCGAGGGGGATCGGCGATGAAGATTCTCTGCGTCGACGACGACCGCGGCAGCCTGCTCCTCACCTGCCGTGTGCTGGAGCAAGCCTTTCCGGATGACGATCACTTCGCGGCCGGCTCCGGCGAGGAGGCGGTGCGGCTCCTGGGCAGCAAGGCCATCGACCTGGTGATCACGGACCTCGTGATGCCCGGCCTGTCGGGCATCGACGTGCTCGAGGAGGCCAAGCGGGAGCGCCGCGAAACGGAGGTGATCATGGTCACCGCGCACTCCTCGGTGGCCTCAGCCGTGCTGGCCATGCAGAAGGGGGCGCGCGACTACCTGGCCAAGCCCATCCATGGCGAGCTGCTCGTGGAGAAGGTGAGCCACCTGCGCGAGCTGCTGCACTCGCGGCGCGAGCTGGAGGACTATCGCTACGCGATGGCCGTGCTCGAAAAGGACGCGACCTATGCGGCCGTCGGCAGCGAGCGCCGCCTCGATCAGCTTCAGCAGCGCGTCACGGCGGCACTGGCCGTGCTCGAGCAGCGCGAAGCGCCTGCCGATCAGCGACTCGAGCGCGTCCGGGCCCTGCTGGCCGCCGTCGAGATGGCGGCGATCCCGGCCGGCGTCCTCGGCGGGACGGCGGTGGCGCTCACCGCACTGGAGAAGTGATGGCAAGGATCCTGATCGCGGAAGACGACGGCACGAGCGCCCTCCTGCTCGAGCGCACCCTGCTCAAGGCGGGCCATGACGTGCTCAGGGCCGCCAACGGGGTCGAGGCCCTCGATCTGGCCCTGCGCGAACGCGTCGACGCCCTGCTCACCGACTGGATGATGCCCGGCAAGGACGGCCTCCAGCTCATCCGCGAACTGAGGCGGCAGCTGCCGCGCATGCCGCTGACCATGGTCATCACGGCGCTCTCCTCGCCCGAGGCGCAGCAGCAGGCGCTCGAGGCCGGCGCGGACGACTACCTCGCCAAGCCCTATCGACCCATCGACGTGATCGAACACCTGGACGCGCTCTTCGCCCGCCAGAACCAGAGCGCCGATGAGCCCGAGGCGCCGCCGCTGGTGGCGATGCCCGCCCGCCGCGGCATGACCCCGGAGCACCTCGCCGTCTGCGTAGCGGCAAGCAGCGGCGGCCCCAGCGCCCTGCGCACGCTGTTCAAGCAGCTCCCTGCCCAGACCCAGGTCGCCTATTTCGTCGTCCTGCACGGCCCGGAGCTGGGTGATCCAGAGCCTCGCCGACAGCCTGCAGCCCGAGGCGACGATGCCGGTGCGCCTGGGCGAAGACCACATGGTCATCGAGCCCGGGCACATCTACGTCGCTCCCGGCAGCCGGCACATGTACATCGACCCCAGGGAGCACGACCTGCGGCTGAGCGAGGCGCCGCCGATCAACTACGTCAAGCCCGCCGCCGACCCGCTCTTCCAGAGCGTGGCGCTGGTCTACCGCGAATGCAGCCTGGGCGTGATTCTGACCGGGCTGGGTCGGGACGGCACGCGGGGAATCCAGCAGATCAACCGCTACGGAGGCCGCGTCCTGCTGCAGGACCCCGGGGCGGCCACGGGGTCCGCGATGCCGGACTCCGCCATCGAGAGCGGCGTCGCCGATGCCGTGCTCGCCCTGCCCGAGCTGCCGGGCGCCATCGAGGCCGAGATCCTCCGGCTTCTGCCGCGACTGCCCGCCGCGCAGGCGGTCAGCTGAATCCTCGCCCCTCCGGACGGGGGCCCCGGACGCCAGTCCCTAGATCAACTGGATGAAGCGGTTCTTGGAGCGACGCTTGAGCGCGCCGAAGGCCATGGCCAGCGGGAACATGACGGCCAGCAGCCCGAGCCAGCCCAGGAAGCTCTCCAGCACCGCCCCCTCGCGGTAGAAGAAGCCCAGCCGCCGCGTGAAGATGGCGAGCAGGGGAATGTGCACCGCGTAGAAGAAGAGCGGCACGCGGCCGATGACGCCCAGGGGCTTGAGCAGGCCCGAGTGCATGCTGATGCGGCAGAAGAGCCCGACCATGAAGATCACGGCACCGGCGAACCAGAGCAGGTGCACGGCGTTGGGCGGGTACTTCTGCTCGAGGAAGAAGGACCAGCTGCCCAGCTCCGACCAGGGCGTCAGGTTGCCGTAGCCGCGGCCCGACCTCAGCAACACGGCCAGAACAACCAGCCCGAAACCGATCAGCATGCTCTTCGTCGAGCGCTCGGCGTGGGTCTTCCAGCCCTCGAACCAGAAGTGGGCCATCACCGAACCCACCAGCGCCATGCCGAACCAGGGCAGGGCGGGGTAGAGGTTGAAGGTGCCCGAATCGATGAACATCTGCATGGGCACGTGCACCCAGCCCTTGGCGCTGTAGGGAATCTGCAGCAGGAAGTGCTGGCCGAAGATGAGCAGCGCGCCCAGGGCGAGGCGCAGCTGCCAGCGCCAGGTGATGACCAGGGTGAGCAGGATCATCGCCGTGCCGATGCAGGCGATGATGCTCCAGTGCAGAGGCCGCCAGGAATTGAAGCCGCTCCAGGCGGAGTTCACCCAGGTCATCTGGACGAGGATCAGGAAGAGCCCGCGCTGGATGAAGTGCCAGCGCGAGGCCCAGTCGCCGGCGCCGCCCCGCCGCCGCCGCCAGTAGGCCCAGTAGACCATCGCCCCGTTCATGATCAGGAAGCCGGGCGCGCAGAGGTAGCCCATGTAGCGCAGGCCGAACTGGGCGCCGCTGCCGAAGAAGGGGTCCTGGAATTCGAAGGCGTACCAGATGTGGTTGAAGTACTCGTTGCTGTGACCCAGGGCCATCATGATGCCGATCAGGCCGCGGAACTGATCGATGAAGTGAAAGCGTTCCTTGACGGCCATGGGCAGCCCACCCTCCCGGCGCGGGGCCGCAGCCCCGGCGCAGCTGGTCGCTAGTTGCCGAAGTCGCTGCGCACCACGCGCAGGCCGACGAAGTCCAGACGGGAATCGGGCGGCGCCGTCTCGCGCGCGGCCGAACGGCAGGCCTTGGCCTGGCTGAACCAGCTGCCGCCGCGCAGCACCTTGAGAAAGCCACCGGCGGGGCCCGCGGCGTCGAGGCCGATCTGGCTCGGGTAGCCGGCATACCAGTCCCAGCACCACTCCATGGCGTTGCCGTGCACATCGGCGAGGCCGAAGGCGTTGGCGGCGAGGCCGCCCACCGCCTGGGGCGCGTCCCCGGAGTTGCCGCAGTACCAGCCGATCAGATCCAGTCGGGGATCCTCGCAGCCCTGGTCGCTGATGGCGCCGTTCGTGAAGGCGGTCGCGCTGCCGGCGCGGCAGAGCCACTCCCACTCGGCCTCGGTGGGCAGGCGCCAGCCGTCGGCCTCGCGGTCCCACTCGACGTCGGTGCCGTCCACGGCATAGGCCGGCGTCCGGCCCTCGAAGATCGAGAGGGCGTTGCAGTAGGCCACGGCCTCGTACCAGGTGAGCCCCAGCACGGGCAAGCTGCCGCCGAGGAAGCTGGAGTCCGGCAGGGCGGGCCCCATGCGGTCCTGCCACCGGGCCTGGGTGACCTCCTGCGTGGCAGCGATGGGCAGGCGGGTGAGCAAGGCGGGGTGCTGCGTCTCATCCGGCTCGCGACCGAGCTCGCTGAGCGGGCTGCCCATGGTGAAGACCACGTCGCCGACCAGGGGGCCGGACAGCGTGGCCGTCGTCGGCGTGTGGCCGTCGCCGTCGTCGAAGGCGGCGAGGAAGCTGTGCGCGCCGGGGGCGAGGGTCGTCTGCAGGCGGTAGAGCGCGTTCGTGGCGTGATCGCCGGAGACGAAGCCCATCGCCGTCGGCGCGCCGTCGATGACGAGATCGTGGGTGACGGGCACGTCGCCTTCGGGGTCCGAGTAGCTCACCGTGAAGGTGAAGAGCTGTTCATCGTCGCCGTAGGCCGGCGTGACGGCGAGGCCGAAGAGGAAGGTGCCGTCGGGGAAGGTCGTGGCGCTGGCGCCGACGCCGAGGCCGGACATCTGGCCGGCGTCGTCGGTGGCGCGCAGGGCGAAGTGGTACTGGGTCTCGGGCGTCAGGCCGCCCACGGAGAATTCCTGGGCCGTGCCGACCACGGCGGGCAGGGGCAGGCCGGTGACGGCGGTCGCCGCCGCCCAGGCGGTTTCGTTGTTGATCGGCGTCGCGGCATAGCGCAGGGCGTAGTGCTCCGCCTCGCCGATGTAGCGATCGTCGCCGGGCGCCTTCCAGCTCAGGCGGACGGCGGTGGCGCCCAGGGTCTCGGCGCTGAGCGTGTAGATGCCGCCGGGCGCTGTGCGATCCGCGAAGGGCGCGCCGGCCAGGATGAGCAGGCCCTCGTCCTCGTCGGTGACGAGCACCAGCCCGTCGTCGGTGAGTGCGACGCCGGTGGCGTTGCTGCTGCGGACGTTGCCCGCGTAACGCGGGTGGGCGGGGTCGCGCACGTCAACGACGTGCAGGCCGGCGTCGTTGCCCGCCACGAAGGCGAGGCCGTCGCGCACGGCGATGTCCACGCACCAGCCATCCAGGGGCATCCGCGACACGGGCACCGGCGCCTCGGCGCCATTGATGCGAAAGACGCTCATCCCCTGCCGCTTGTCGGCAACGAAGGCGTAGTCGCCCCAGATGTCCACGGCGAGCGCGTTGCCCGGCGTGTCCGTCCAGGAAACGAGCACCACCGAGTCGAGCACCAGTACGCGGGCATCGAGCACGGCCAGGCCCATCTGGTCGTCGGCCACGTAGGCGTAGCCGCCCTTCACCGCCAGGTCCATCGCGTAGCCGTTCGTGTCGGCGAAAACGCCGCCGTAGGCGAGCAGGCCCGGATACAGGGGGCTGGATTCGAAGACGCGCACGCCCTTCCAGCTCTCGGCCACGAAGAGGATGAAGGGCTGCTCGGGATTCTCCCGCTCGACGGCATGCATGCCGTTGCCGTCCACCGCCGTCGTGCCCTGGTTGAAGGAGACGGCGTTCGGCGGGTCGGTGATGTCGTAGGTGGTCACGCCTTCAGTGCCTTCGACGATCATCGCGATGTCGCGGATGACGCCCCCGGCAAAGCTGCGCAGCACCTTGATATTCTCGGCGTACTTCGTGGTGGGCACGGTCTTGACGAGCAGGGGTGCCGCGGGATTGCTGATGTCCACCACATGCAGGCCCGCCTGACCGCCGGCGACGAAGGCGTAGTCGCCGATGACGTCCACACTCTCGTTGATGCTGGGCAAGGGCAGGCGGCCGACCAGCGGGTAGGGCGAGTCGGGGATCTCGTAGAGATCCTCCTTCCCGCAACTGCCGGCGAGCGCGATCAGGGCGAGCGCCAGGGCGATGGCCGCGAGGCGGGTGGACTGCATGCTCATCCTCCGTCTGCGAAGGCCGCGCGTGCGCGGCTAGAACAAGGTGCTGCTGAAGCCGATCCAGTAGGTGCGGCTGATGTAGTTCTTGTCTTCCTTGATATCGCCCCACCAGGGTGAATCCACGTCGCGCTCGGCGTAGCCGAAGCCGAAGTCCATGTCCACCGCTTTGGGCAGGCCGAAGCTGGCGAAGACGGCCGGCAGGTCGCGGCTGCCCTTGAGCTGGTAGGTGTAGCTGTTGTCCTGCCGTCCGACGTGATAGGTGTCGTCCGAGATCGTCTGCGTGCCCTTCGCCGAGTAGTAGTCGACGCTGTACTGGGCGCGCACGCGCAGGTCGCTGACCAGGCGCTTGAGCGCGGCCTGGCGCGGCACCCAGCGCAGCTCGGCGTTGTAGGTGTTCCCTTTGTAGGTGCCGTCCGAGGCGGGGCTGGTATCCAGCGCCTCCCCCTCGACGTCGATGGCACGCGCGGCGGCGTTCTCGAAGCCGTAGCTGAGCGTGAGCCGCCAGGGACGGGCGATCGTCCAGTAGGCCGTGATGTCGATGCCGAGGGTGTTGAGATCGTTCTCCAGGTGCGGCTTGTTGTAGTAGTAGAGCTTCTTGGTCAGGGCGACGTTGGCGCTGAGGTCCTTGCGCAGCCGATGGCGCCAGGTGCTGACGATGCGATTGCGCTCCAGGCGGAACTGCTCGCTCACGACGGGCGTGGTCCCCGCGACGAGCGGCGGGCGGTCGTTGAGCTGCCGCAAGTACTTCGAGGGGCTGTAGGCGTAGTAGACCTCGAGGCTGTTGCGGCCGAAGAACTGCCGCGCGACGACGCGGAACTCGTGGTTGTCGAGCACGGTGTTCGTCGCGTACTGCTCGCGCGAGTAGCGGAAGCTGAAACGCGTCGCGCCCTGGGCGAGGAACTTGCGCTGCCCGGTGAGATCCAGGGAGGGCGAGAGGATGAGATCATCCAGGCGCTCGATCTTCTGGAAACGCTCCTCGTTCCAGTACAGCCGCGTCAGGTACTCCTGCCGGAAGGCCTCGGACATCTGGAAGACATTGTCCTCGTAGGTGAAGCCGAGGCTGGCATCCAGTCCCCAGGTGAGGCCGAAGCGTTCGTTGGCGGCCCGGGGCCTGGGCGGCTTGGGGACCTGCAGCGGCTCCGTGTCCCACTGCGGCGGGCCCTCGTAGAAGAGGGCGACGTAGAGCGGGCCGCCGCCATCGAGGCTGCCGGTGAGCCGCAATTCGTGGCGGCCGGCAGGGATGGCGAGATCGAGCCAGGTGCCGCGGCTGGGGCTGCCCGCGCGGCCGTCGGCGTAGCCGCCCAGGCGGGAGGCGGCGAGCTCGAGGGGCAGTTCGGCGGGCAGGCCGGGCACGCCGGCCAGGCGCAGCAGGCCGCTGCGCGTGGTGCTGTCGCCTTCGGCGACGTGGGTCTTCACGAAACCGCTCAGGGTGCCCGGCCCCTCGAGGCGGTAGGTCAAGCCGGCCGCCGGCATCACGCAGTAAACCGCGGCGGCTTCGGCGCGGCCGAGCAGTAGCGTGGCCGGCTTGCCCTGCGGCCACAGCTCCATGTCGGCAAGCGCGGGGCCGGCCAGAAGGAGCGCGCCGACCAGGGCGGCGAGGGCGGCCAGGGAGCACCAGGAATGGCGGGGCCTACGCTGCATGGAATGGCAGATCCAGCGAATCACCGGGGCTCACCTCGTGCTCACGTCGGCTTCGGGGATGAGGATCTGGGCGGCGATGCCGCAGGCCTCGGGCCGCACGCAGCGCAGCTCGAAGCGGTGGCGGCCGCGGGGGACGGGCACGCGCAGCAGCTTGCGGTCGCCGGGCAGCACCTGAGGCTTGCCCACGTAAGCCGCGCTGTCCAGCTTGTCGGCCTGGTAGTGGTAGGTGTTCACGCTGACGCCGTCGCGCAGCAGCTCCAGCGCGTAGGGCTGGGCGCCGCTCATCTGATGATCGAAGTCCAGGCGGGTGTAGACCTTGAGCGTGGTCGGTCCGGTCACCGTGAAGCCGAGCGGGGAGTCGGCATGGAAGTGGTAGTAGGCCGAGGTGCTGCCGCTGGCGAACTGCAGCCTGGCCACGGAGTCGTACTGCTCGGGCGCGAAGGCCACCTCCTTGGTCTTCACCCGCTTGACTTCGCGGTAGAAGCGCGCTGCCGCCCGGCCCTCGCCCTCGACTTCGGCGTAGACCTGGATCTGATGCTTGCCGGTCGGCACGCGCACGGTGGTGCTGCGCAGGGCGGCCGCCTCGCCGCCACCGCTGCAGCGCGCCGCGCCGGCCAGGACATCGCTGCGGTAGCTGCGGCGCAGCACTTCCTCGCCGTCCAGGAGCACGCGCAGCGTGTAGACGCCCGTCGTCGCGTCGCCGGGCCCGAAGAGGTAGCGGCTGACGATCTTGAGCTTGCGCGGTCCGCGCAGCTCGATCACCGCCGGCTTGGCGGGATCCAGGAGCGTGTAGTCGAAGGACTGGCCCTTCACGGCGAGACAGACGTCGCCGGGGCTGTCCGCCGCCTTGAGGCTGCGCCAGGCGGCCGCAGCCTCCCGGGGCAGCAGAGCCAGCGCGCCGATGAAGAGCAGAGCGAGCCAAGGCCGTTTCATACCGAGTCACCATCCATTCGGCCGCTCCAGCGATCGAAGAGACCGCGGCGCAGCTCAGGAGCCAGGACCAGGACACAAATGGCGCAGTATAGCACGAGCAAGGGAGCCGCCAGGGCCAGGCGATAGCTCTCGCGCACGAAGATGTCCCCCTCGCCCGGCTGGGGATGGTAATCGGGCGCCACCGGCAGCCCCACCTCTCGCGCCAGATCCTCCATGTTGAGCAGGTGGATCACGGGGATGCCGCGCTCGGCCATCAGTACCATCGTGCCCTTGCGCGGGTAGTTGTGGGTGCCCAGGTCGAAGTTGAGGCCCTCGGGCAGCAGCACCTTGTTGCGGCTGGTGCCCAGGCTGGCCACGCCGCCGCCCACGTTGATGAAGGCCTTCGCCCGGCGGCCGCGCAGGGCCTCGACGTAGAAGGTCATGCGCTGGGTGATGGCCTCCTCGATGTTCTCCGAGTCGAGCCGGCGCACCCCGTTGCGCTCGATCGCCACGCGCAGGCGCTCGCGACCCTCCGGGCTGAGGCCCTGGCCCATGTCGTCGCCGCCGCCATAGCTGGCGGCCGCCGAGCGGATGTGGAAGATGTTCTCCTCCGCGAAGAGGCGCTCCATGTCCAGCCAGGTGAAGTCCGGATCGTTGGCGCCCCACATCGAAGCGCCCACGGAGGTGATCACGACCGGCGCGAGCTCGAGCGTTTCCAGGGCCGCGAAAACGCTGATGTTGAGGCCGGGGAAGGAGCCCGAGAGCGCGACCGCCACGGGATCCCCCGGCTTGAGGCCGCAGCGGCGCAGGTAGCCGACGATGACCCCGGCCCAGTTGGGATTGAGCGTGGTGAGCTTGGAGCCGAGCACGCCCTGGGCGTTGGTGATCAGGCTGAACTCGGGGCCGATCAGGCCCGTGCCGGCCGGGTCGTTGACGAGGTCGAGGACGGCACCCTCCATGAGCCGGTGCCGGCGCACGGCGCCGAAGGCGAGCTCGGCCCGCCGTGCCGCCTCCAGCTTCAGGTCGTAGTCGCGCTGGCGCACGGGCTTGCGCGTCAACTCGAGCGAGGCCTGGAAGGCGAGAGCGAGCAGCGCGAGCCCCAGCAGGATGAGCTGGCGGCGCCTATCGGATCGCGAACTCAATGAGCCCCCCTCCCTGCGCCACCACCAGCGCCAGGCGCACGATGAAGGCCGCCATCAGCATGGTGCAAAGCGTCTCGAAGATGCCCTGCCGCAGCATCCAGTAGGCGATGAGCCCGGGGATGATGTAGCCGATGGACTGGACGATCGTGAAGTCGACGCCCAGGCCCATCCAGTCGCCCGCGATGAGCAGGAAGCGCGTGGCGTAGCCGAAGATGAAGCCGGCCAGCACGCAGAAGACCAGCGTCCGCCGCCCGTAGAGCAGGATGTGGCGGCTGAGCAGGCGCAGGCTGAGGTAGGTGATCAGCGCGGCGACGATGGTGCCCAGGATGCGCAGGGGCTGGTCCAGATAGAGCGCGATGTAGCCCGGCACGATGAGGCCGCCCGCCGCCAGGCCGAGCACCTCCGAGAAGACCAGGCTCACCACGAGACCGAGACCGATGGACTGGTAGATCACACGCTCACCTCGCGACCTGCAGCGCAGCGACCCTCGACGAGGTCGAGCAGGTCCACGCCGACGCCGCCGATGTTCCCCAGGCCCACCAGGCGCACCCGCGGGCCGCCGAGCTGCACCACCTTGGCCAGCACTGCGGACGCATTGCGCCCGCTCATGGCGACGAGCTTGGCCGCCGGCACGCCCCGCCGGCGCAGGATCTCGGCGAAGACATCGGTCTGCTCGCCGATGATCAGGTAGTAGGCGGCGCGGATCCTGTCCCCGAAGAGCGGCGCCAGGTCTTTGCTGCGCCGCATGCGATCCGCGCGAATGTTGATGAGGGCGATCGCCTCGTCCTCGTGTTCGGGCAAGCCCAGATGCTCCCAGACGAAGGCCGTGGACTCCGGGTCGTTGGCCGCGAAGAGGTTCACGAACTCGATGTCGGTGTCGCCCTCGTGCCAGCGGTAGGGCAGGAGGGCGCCGATGTCGGGCTTGACCGTCCACATGCCGGCCAGGGCGCGGGCCTTGTCCACACCGGCGGCCTCGCAGGCGGCCAGGGCCAGGGCCAGGTTCTCCGCGAACTCCACGTACTGGAAGCCGCGCAAGTCGTCTTCGCTCACCGACGCCGGATCGCTCTGCACGAAGCGCGCGCCAAGCGACTTGGCCTTGGCGGCAAAGAGCTCGGCGTAGTCGTCCTCGGCGGTGATGAGCAGGCTGCCGCGGGGCACGGTGCCGGCCAGGCTCTGGGCGACGTCCTGCATGCGCGGGCCCATGACTTCGAGGTGGTCCGGCCGCACGTTCGTGATGACGCCGATGGTGGACGCCACGATCTGGTGCTCGCAGACCCACTGCAGATCGGGCCGCACGGCCATGCACTCGAGCACGATGGCCTCGGCCTTCTCGTTGGCCGCGCGGCGGAAGATGCGCAACTGCTCGCGGATGTTGGGCGCGCCGCGGCGGCGCACGGGGATCTCGCGGCCATCGGGGAGGATCACGCGGGCCGCCGAGCCCGTGGTCTTGGCGAAGGTGCGCACGCCGCCGCCGCGCAGGCCGGCCGCGATGAGGCGCGTCACCGAGCTCTTGCCCCGGCTGCCGTTGACATGGATGCGAATCGGGACGCGCCGGCGCACCAATCGATGGCGGACCGTCTCGGCGATACCGAGGGCGGCCAGCAGCACGAAGAGCAGCACGATCAGCGTCATTGCCCGATTCCCGTAACGCGGGGAGGGTGGCGGTCCGGCGCCGCCGTCCCTGAGCCCAGCCGGCGATCCGCCCTAGTGGATCACCAGCAACTTGCGCGTGAGGACCCGGCCCCCCGCGTCCAGCCGGTAGAAGTAGATGCCCGCCGGCACCCGGCGGCCCGCCTCGTCGCGGCCGTCCCAGATGCGACTCGCCGGGCCGGCCGGCAGCGCGCCCTCGGCCAGCCGGCGCAGGAGGCGTCCGTTGGTGTCGTAGACCTTCAAGCTGCAAACCCCGGGCGCGGGCAACACGAAGTCGATGCGCGCGCTCTCCCGCATGGGGTTCGGGAGGCTTTGGCCGAGGCTGAGGCGCAGGCTGCTCGGCGCGTCTGCCGCCGCCAAGCTATGGAAGGGCCCGAGCGAGGAGATCAGCTCATAGGGATGCAGGGCCTCGAGGCGGTAGACCTCGTCGCGCGCGGGGTCGGCGCCCGGATCCTCGCAGTGGCGGCGGCCGGGGGGCAGCTCGGCGACGAGCTGCTCGCCCGCCGGGCCGCTCCGCCACAGGCGCCAGCCGGTGACCGGCCGCGGGTCGCTGCTCGTCCAGGACAGGGCGAGGCCCGTCCCCGCCGCCTCGGCGCTGAAGCCGTCCAGGCGGTAGCGGTCGTAGACGGGCGGCTCGGTCGTCAGCTTGACGGCGAGCCCGGGGCTGGGCGGCAGCATGCCGGGCGTCGTCAGCCCCGAATAGCTGAGCTCGAGGCCGATGGTCTCGGTGTCGTCCTCCATGCCGACGGTGGCATAGCCGCGCGCATAGTCGGAGTCGCTCACGAGGCGGTAGAAGAAGGCGATCTCGCCGTCACCGCTGGCCGTCGGGTGCATGGCCGGGTCGTAGAGCACGACCTCGAAGCTCTGCAGGTCGGTGATCTCCGGGCGGAAGTGGCGCACGCGGCTCCACTCCACGGTAAAGGTGCCGGCCGCCGCGTCCGCCTGCGTGTAGATGCCGTCGATGTACTCGCTGCCCGAGAGGCTGTCGGCGGCGATCACGGTGAGGTTGTCGTAGAAGGGTGCGATCACCGAGTGGTTGCCGTGCTGGTTGGGCAGGTTCCAGTTGTAGAAGTCGAACTGGCTGGCGTCGTCGAAGCTGATCCAGCCGTTGTCCGAGACGCGGAGGCTGCTGACGGTCTTGCCGTAGTAGACGAAGTCGAAGGGCAGGGGCAGCATGGGCTGCACTTCGTTGTCGAAGTTGACGACCAGCTTGGTGCCGCTGCCGCCGAAGAGCGGGCTCAACTCGCGCCAGGCATAGGCCGGCCGCTCGCTGTAGAAGAGGTCCGCGCTGTCGTAGGCGTAGTAGCCGTAGGCGTCGGGGCCCACCGGCGCGGCGGGATTCAGGAGGCCGGCGGTCAGGGCCAGGGGCAGGTCCACGCTGAAGCCCGCGTCATCCGTGAGCGTGAGCAGGAGCGGCAGGCTCTTGCCGTGGGGCACGTCGGCGGCCACGGCGAGGGTGAAGGGATTGCCTGCGTTGTCGCCCGTGGCGCCCAAGGCGAGCGCGGACCAGGCGCCATCGGCGTCCGACACGCTGCCGAGCGCGGGATCGAGCAGGGCCAGCGTGCCCGTCAGCGCGCCGGTGGCCAGGTGGCCCGTGTTGGTGAGCGCGAGCACGAGCTGCACGCTCTGGCCGGGCATGGCCTGGCCGGGATCGCCGAAGCTCGTGGCGGTGACGCTGAGGGCCGGCGCGACCACGGGCAGGATGAGATCGGAGTCGTCCTCGCTGCCGCCGCTGTGCTCGGCGGTGAGCGTGAAGCGCAAGCGCTGGCCGTCCTCCAGGGCGCTCGCGAGGGTGACGGTGAAGGGCGTCGCCGCCGCGGCCGTGCCGCCCGCGGCGATGTCGGCGAAGCTCGCGTCGGGCTGCTCCACGTCCGCGCCGCCGTGAGCGAGCAGGACGGCGGTCACGCCCGTGGCGTCCGCGTCACCGCCGTTGGCGAGCGTGACCGTGATGTCCAGGGTCTCGCCCGGCGAGGCCAGGCCGTCGCCGTTGCCGGCGGCGTCATCGATGGCAGCGCTCGCCGCCGCGAGGAAGGCGCCGGCGGCCGTGGGACTCGCCGTGCCCTCGTAGGGAAGGCGGTCGGGATGGGTGACCGTGATCGCGAGCTCGCCCGTCGCGGCCACGCCCTGCGCGAGGCTGACATGGGCCAGGCCGCCCGCGTCGGAGAAGGCCGTGCCGAGGAGGGTCTCGCCCTGCACGACGCCAACGCGGGCGCCGGCGAGCAGCGAGCCGCCGGCCTCGCGGACCGTCACCTCGAGGCTGTTCACGCCGGCGTGGATCGTGGCCGGGTGGGTCACGACGAGCGCGGTCGGCGCCGCGCGCCAGATGTTCAGCTCCGGATCGCCGAGCAGGTTGTAGATGTGGACGTAGAACTCCACGGACTCCTCGTTGCCGGTCTCGTCGAGCTGGTGCGGGAAGTAGTCCATGAAGCGCAGCTTGCTGGCGAGGGCGAGCTGGCCCAGATCGCGAATCTCCGGCTCGTCGATCTTCTCGGCGAAGGCGATGGCCATGGCGTCGTTGAAGCGCGTGTGGCTCCAGTGTTCGCCATTGCCGATGAAGGCCACGGCGCCGCGGCCCTGCGTGGGCGTGCCGGCCTTCAGCCAGACCTCGCCGAAGCAGTCCTCGTTGGCCTTGAAGTTGCCGTTGAGGCAGACGAAGCTCATCACCACCGGCGTCATGCCCGTGTTGGTGAGGGCGGGGATGTCGTTCACGATGAAGTGCGGCGGCTCCCAGCCGGCGGTGCCGTAGGCCCAGCCGCGATAGGCGACCATGCCCACGCCGCTGTTGATGGTCTGCGCGATCAGCGAGACGCCGTTGAAGACGGGCGGGAAGTAGACGCCGTCGAAGGGCGGCAGATAGGTGAAGGCGTTCTCGAAGCCGAGGCTGTCGAGCTGCTCGCCGAAGAACTGCACCGTGCTGATGGGCGTCTCCGACCCGAAGTTGCCGGCCACCATGAGGTAGCGGTTCATCCAGTCGGGGTTGGCGCCGGCCGGGGCGCGCTCGTAGGCCACCGTCTTGGCGACGATGGTCGCCACCTCGTAGGAGGAGTTGACGGGCATGCGGCCGAGGAAGAGATCGGGCAGCCAGTCGCCGGTGTCCATGAGCGCGTAGGGCAGGTCCGTGGGATTGTCGCTCATGTCCCAGGTGGGGATGTCGTCGACATCGCCCACGATGAGCAGGTACTCGGGCGGATTGGCCCAGTTCGCATAGGCGTTGCGGATCCAGGCCTGGATGGCGATCGTCGAGCCGCCGGTCTGGGCCGTGGTCGCCACGCGCACCTCGAAGCCCTTGCGGCGCTTCCAGTCGACGAGGGGCGCCAGGGCGTCCACGTACTGCGGCACGGTGATGATGAGATAGCTGCCGCTGGCGCTCTCCGTGCGGAAGTCCGGCGGCAGGGTCTCCGCGAGCAGGGCGGCGAAGCCCCGCGCGGGGCGGCGGGCCGCGGCCCGGGTCCAGTCCCCGTCGTGCGCCAGCTCCACGCGCAGGTCCTGGGCAGCGCTGAGATCGCCCTCGAGCGACAGCAAGGCCACGGGCAGGCCACCGAGGCGGCCGAGGATCCGCGCCCTGGCGCTGGCGCCCGCCGGCCCCGCGGCCAGGCGGGCCGCGGCCCAGGTGGCATCGGGCGGCAGGGCCACCAGGCGAGCGCCGGTGCTCGGGGAGTCCGCGGAGCGATCACCGGCCGAGCCGGTGAAGCTCAACAGGCTGCGATCGGGGAGGATCTCGACATGGCTGACCAGGGCTTGCTGGACGGGCGCTGCGGCGGCGACCCCGAGGGCCGCCGCGGCAGTCAGTCCGCTTCCGAGAGCAAGCGCCGCGAGCGCGCGCTTCATTATTTGACCAGTATCATCCGTCTCGATTGGGTTTCGCCGAGGGCGTCCAAGGAGTAGAAGTAGACGCCGCTCGCCGCGGGCTTGCCCCGGTCGTCGCGGCCGTCCCAGACGACCTGGTGACTACCGGCCGCCAGCGTTCCCTGGGGAAGCGTGGCGATCCGGCGGCCCGCGAGGTCGTGGACGCGGATGCTAGCAACTCCGGGTGCATCAAGCACGAAGAATATGGTCGTCTTCGGGTTGAAGGGGTTGGGCGCATTGCCCACCAGGCGCGCGGCGGCCTGGGGCAGTTCGCCGACGCCGGTCTCGCAGCCCGTGCCGATGGCGCCGATGAGTTCGCCGTCGCAGGCCGCGGGGCCGTTCGGGTGATTGCCCGGCATGCAGGGGCTGCCGGCGGCGATGGCGCCGACGGCGGCATCGCGCAGGCCGACCGGCACGCAGAATTCGGGATCCAGCGAGAAGTTGCCGCCCCCGTCCGTGCCGCAGAGGGCGTCGCCTCCCGCATTGCCCCAGACGTCCGAGCAGCTGATCGTCGGGTTCGCGCTCAGGCAGTAGATGCCCAGCCCGCGCTCGCTCTCGGCGATGATGCACTTGTCGATGATGGCGTCGCCGCCGAACTGGCAAGCGATGTTGCCGCCGTAGACATCCGGGTTGGCGCTGAGCGTGTTGCCGGCGATCGTGCAGTGGCGGATCGTCGGCACCGGGCTGTAATTCACGCAGACGCCGCCGCCCTCGGCCCAGAAGCCGGAGGCCGCATTGCCCACGATCACGAGGTACTCGAGCAGAGGCGTGGAGCCGTCCACGTGGATGCCCCCACCCAGCCCGTAGGTGTAGACCGCGCTGTTGTTCTGCACGAGGCAGTGGCTCATGGTGCCGGCGGCGCCGTTCATGAAGGCGATGCCGCCGCCATAGCCCTGGGTGCTGTTGCCGGACAGGACGCAGTTGGTGATCAGGGGCGCGGCCTCGAGGCAGAGGATGGCCCCGCCGCTGCCGAAGGCCGCGTTGGTGGAGTTCCCCTCGAAGGTGCAGCCATCGAGGATCGCGTTGCAATTGGCGCGGATGATCAGGGCGCCGCCGGCGGGCGAGGAGTTGCCCTGGAAATAGGAGTCGTAGCACTGGGTGTCGCTGGCCTCCTCGATGGCCAGGCCGCCGCCCTGCTTGCCGACGTTGCCGATGAAGTCCATCCGGCGCAGCACGGGGGCGGAGTTGTTGATGCAGATGACGCCGCCGTCGGTGTTGCCCTGGATCTTGACGTCGTTCACCTCGACGCTCGCGTCCACCTGGCGCATCAGGATGCCCGCGCCGTAGACGGTGGCGAAGGCGCCGCGCACCTGGAGCTGCTCGATGCGCACGTTGCTGACCAGTTCCACGAAGATGCCGCGGCCGAGGCCCTGGGCGTCGATGATCGTGGCGTCCTTGCCGGCGCCGCGCAGGGTCACCCCCGTCTTCATGATCACCGAGGCCGGAGTGGAGCCGGCGCCCTCGGTCTCGTGCGTGCAGTCGTGGTAGGTGCCGGCGGCGACCTGGACCGTGTCCCCCGCCGGGCAGGCCTGGACGGCCGCATGAATGGTGCTGTAGTCGCCGGGGACGTTGATGACGCCGCCCTGCGCCAGGCTCGCCGCGAGGGCGAGCAGGGCGAGCGGCAGTAGCCCGAGCATTCTTCTCATCGTGGAGTCCCTCCCGGGAGCGTGAATGGGGATCGAAATCTGGAGATGACAGGCTTTAATTCTAACACAGGGGTTGAGGGCATGGCCAATCTTGCGCTTTCGCAAAGGGTGCCGGGATATCCCCTGGTGCCGCCTGGCTCCTCCGCCAGGATTGTTTCCCTTATCTGAATTTCTAAGCTCCCAAGACCGGTGTCGACAGCCAAACACCCGATCATGTACAATTGAGCGGACATTTCGGCCCGCCAAGTCCGGATGCCCTGCTGGGGGCGGCCGAAACCTTGCCACCCTCTCCGTCGATGCTACTGGAGGCACCCATGCGCAGGCTTCTCGGGCTCTTCGCCATTGCCATCCTGTCCCTGGTTCCCACCGCCCAGGCGACGACCCAGCCGCAGCAGCTGATCCTGCTCCCCGGGTCGGAGGACCCCGCGCCCGCGCTGCGGCTGACCGCCGAGGCCGGCGACCGGCTGGAGCTCGAGTTCACGCTACCCGCTCTACAAATGGAGGACATCGCCCTCGATGGCCAGAGCTTCCAGGCCCTGGCCATCGCTGGAGGCGGCCTGGTCGGCGAGGAAGGCCGTGCCGCGCTGCCCACCTTCAGCCGCCTCGTGGCCGTGCCGGTGGGGATGGCCGTGAGCGCGCGCGTGGTCGCCAGCGAGGAGGCGGCCTTCGCGGGCTATCGGCCCCTGCCCATGCAGCCGGCCGAGGCGAAGACCCCCGTCATCGACCGCGCCTGGTACAGCGGCGGCGAGGCCCAGCGACTGCCCCTGGTCCAGGTGGGCGAGCCGGCCATCATGCACGGCCAGCGCCTGGTGCCCGTCTCCGTGAATCCCGTCTCCTGGAGCCCGGCCAGCGGCACCCTGACGGTGGCCAGCCGCGTCCGGGTCGAGCTGGAGTTCAGCGGCAGCGATCTGCGCGCGACGCCTCGCGAGCGGGACTACATTCCCGCGTCCTTCGACAACCTGTTCCGGGACCTCCTGCTCGGCTACCGCGCGGGCGAGGCCCAGGTGGGACCGGGCACCTACCTCGTGATCGTCCGCAATGACGCCAGCATGCTCAGCGCCATCGAACCGCTCCTCCAGTGGCGGCGCCAGCAGGGCTACAACGTCGTCGTGGAGACGAACGGCGCCAGCGGCACCACGGTCATCAAGAACAGCATCCTGAGCCACTACAACAACGACGACCCGCCGCTCGAGTTCGTGACCCTCGTCGGCGACGCCACCGGTACCTACGCCGTGGCCACCTTCCACGAGTCCTACTCCGGCTACGGTGGCGAAGGCGACAACGAGTACTCCCTGCTCGAGGGCGGCGACTGGTTGCCCGACGTGCACATCGGCCGCCTGACCTGCGACAGCCCGACCAACCTGACCGCCATCGTCACGAAGATCCTCGGCTACGAGCAGACGCCCCCGACGGCCGACGCCGGCTGGTTCTCCCGCGGCGTCTGCGTGGGCGACCCCGGCTCCTCGGGGATCACCTGCGTCTGGGTGAACCAGTGGCTGGCCGATCAGCTCTGGGCCAAGGGCTACACGAGCGTCACCGAGGTCTACAGCGGCAACTTCGCCACCCAGATGATCACGGCCATCAACGCCGGCAGCTCGGTCTTCGCCTACCGCGGCTACTGGAACATGAGCGGACTCACCGAAAGCGGCATCCTGGGCACCGCCAATAGCGGGAAGCTGCCCTACGCCGTCATCCCCACCTGCGACACCGGCTCCTTCGAGTCGGATGCCACCTGCCGCTCCGAGGCCTTCCTCAAGGACACGAACGGCGGTGGCATCGGCGCCGTCGGCACGGCGACACTCGGCACCCACACCCGCTACAACAACTGCTACTTCATGGGCAACTGGGAAGGCGTGATCAACGGCAGCGACCACCACATCGGCTCCGGTCACACGCGGGGCAAAGTGGCGCTGTTCAACAACTACATGAACTACGAGAACAACCAGGTCTACATCTGGTCCACCTGGAACAACCTCATGGGCGATCCGGCCTCCGATATGTGGACCAGCTATCCCGGCACGGTGACGGCGACTTATCCGGCCACGGTGCCGGTGGGCGCCAACTCCATCGCCGTGCACGTGACCAGCGGCGGCAGCTCCCTGGCCGGCGCCCTGGTCAGCCTCTACAAGGCCGGCGAGCTGCGCTCGGTGGGCTACACGGATGCCGGCGGCAACGTCAACCTGCCGGTCTCCGGCGTCACCGCGGGCACCCTGAACGTCACCGTGACCAAGCACGACTACTTCCCCCACCGGGGCACGCTGACCCTGGGCAGCGTCGGCACCTATCTGGCCTTCGGCGGCGTCACCATCGATGACGACACGGTCGGCAGCAGCAGCGGCAACGGTGACCACATCGTCAACCCCGGCGAGACGCTCGAGCTGCCGGTGGCCCTGCGCAACCTGGGCACAACGACGGCGAGCGGCGTCACCGCGACGATCAGCACGGGCAACCCCTATGTCACGGTGATCGACGGCGCGGAGACCTACAGCAACATCGCCGCCGGCGCCACCGTCTGGAGCGCCGAGGACTTCGACGTGGCGATCGCGGCCAGCGCCCCGGACGGTGCCACGCTGGACCTGGACCTGAAGGCGACGAGCGGCGCCGGCAGCTGGACCAGCCTCGTCCGCCTGACGGTGCAGAGCGCCGCTTTCAACTACCAGAGCTATGTCTGGAGCGGCGGCGGCGGCACCCTGGACCCGGGCGAGACCGGCAGCCTCACCGTGAGCCTGCAGAACACGGGCAGCGTCGGGGCCGGCTCCGTGACGGCAACGCTGGCCAGCGCCAGCCCCTGGATAACGATCACCGATGCGGCCGGCAGCTACGGCACGGTGGGGATCGGCGGCTCGGCCACCAACACCGGCAATCCCTTCGCCTTCAGCGTCTCCTCGGACTGCTTCCAGGGCCACCTGGCCAGCTTCACGCTGACGCTGAGCTTCGACGGCGGGCGCCAGGACCTGGTGGAGTTCAACCTGCCCGTCGGCACGGGCAGCACGGACGACCCCCTCGGCCCGGATGTCTACGGCTACTATGCCTTCGACAACACGGACACGAGCTATCCCTGGGCGCCCACCTACGCGTGGGTGGAGATCTCGGGCGTGGGGACGGACGTCAATCTCACCGACCTGGGCTGGGAGCAGGACGACACCAACCTCGTCAACCTGCCCTTCACCTTCACCTACTATGGTCAGGATTTCACCCAGGTCTCGATCTGCTCGAACGGCTGGATCGCGATGGGCGCCACCGACATGGTGAGCTATCGCAACTGGTCGATTCCGGCGGCGGGCAATCCCGACGCCATGATCGCCGGCTTCTTCGACAACCTCTACCTGTCCGCGAGCAACCGCGTCTACACCTGGTACGACAGCGACAACAACCGCTTCGTGATCCAGTACAACAATGTGCGCAACGACTATAGCGACGCGACGGAGAAGTTCGAGATCATCCTCTACGACCCCTCGCAGTGGGTCACGGCCACCGGCGACGGTCCCATCCTCATGCAGTACATGACGGTGGGCAACACGGATGCCCGCGACGGCTACGCCACGGTGGGCATCACCAACCTCGACGGCACCGACGGCCTGCTCTACACCTACGCCTCCGACTATGCGCCGACGGCGGCAACGCTGCAGACGGGACGCGCCATCCTCTTCCAGCCCATCGGCGAGCTGGCGCTGGGCACCCTCGAGGGCGACCTCACCAACAGCAGCAACGGCGGCACGCCGGTGGCGAACGTGGGCGTTCACCTGGTCGAGAACAACCAGACCCTGCTCTCGGCGACGGACGGCCACTACGCCGGCAGCGTGCAGGAGGGCGTCTACACGGTGCGCGTGGAGCACGAGAGCTTCACGACGGTGACGGTGACGGGCGTGAACATCGTCGAGGACCAGGTGACCGACCTGGACTTCCAGCTCACCGACATCCTGGGACCCTACATCACGAACGTCACCGTGCACGAGCACACCGAGGACACGGCGGGGCCCTACGTCATCGAGGCGAACATCGAGGACTTCTCGGCGATCAGCGAGCTGCACTTCCGCTACAAGCTCAACGGCGGCGGCGACTTCGAGGTGCCGCTCGTGCTGATCGACGCCGGCAGCGGCCTCTATCGCGCCGAGATCCCCGGCCTGCCGCTGAGCACGCAGGTCAGCTACTGGCTCGAGGCCGTGGACGCGGCGAGCAACGCGAGCCGCAACCCGGCGACTCCAGGCACCTACTACGATTTCTACATCGTCGAAAGCCACATGGTGGCCGACCACGATCTGGAGACCGACCAGGGCTGGACGGTGGGCCAGGCGGGCGACGCCGCGACCACGGGCATCTGGACGCGCGTGGACCCGATCGGCGTCTTCGCCGGCGACGAGCCGGTGCAGCCCGAGGACGACGTCAGCAATCCGGGCACGCTGTGCTACGTCACCGGCAACGCGGAGACGGGCAGCCAGGGCGCGGATGACGTCGACGGCGGCCAGACCACCCTGCTCACCCCCTGGTTCGACCTCAGCGCGATGCTGAGCGCCACGGTCAGCTACTACTACTGGTACGTGAACGACACCGGCAGCAACCCGTACGAGGATTACTGGGCCGTGGAGATCACGGACGACGGCGTCAGCTGGGTGCAGCTCGAGCACTCGAACGTGAGCACGCACGCCTGGGTGCAGCGGAGCTTCAACGTGGCCGACTACGTGGGCCTCAGCAGCACGGTGCGCCTGCGCTTCGTCGCCTCGGACTTCGGCGGCGGCTCCATCGTGGAGGCGGGCATCGACGAGTTCTTGCTGAGCGGCTACCTGACGCCCGATCCCACGGCGGTTGACGAGGGCGCCGTGCCGGCCAGCGTCACCCTGCTGCAGAACGTGCCCAACCCCTTCAACCCGAAGACGGAGATCCGCTTCGGCCTGCCGGCGGCGGCAGCGGCCGATCTGAAGGTC
This sequence comes from uncultured bacterium, assembly GCA_963695095.1. Lineage (GTDB taxonomy): Bacteria > Krumholzibacteriota > Krumholzibacteriia > JACNKJ01 > JACNKJ01 > VGXI01. The sequence goes on from CAVOFT010000001.1 coordinate 203,714, forward strand.
TACGACACCACCGGCCGCCTCGTGCGCACGCTGCTGGACGGGGCGCCCTACGGCGCCGGCTTCCACCGGGTGAGCTGGGACGGCACGGACGAGCCGCGGCCAGCGCGCGAGCACGGGCGTCTACTTCTACGTGCTCGAGACGGGCGCCGAGCGGCAGCACGGCAAGATGCTGCTGCTCAAGTAGCTCGTGCGAATCCGCCCTGAATTCGGAGGTCCGGCGGCAGCGCCGGGCCTCTCTCTGTTTGTGGGTGCTGGGCAGGGCCGCCGGATACGGCTATACTTGGGGCGTTGCTACGGCGCTCCGAGCGCCCCGGAATGCGCCAGGAAAGGCCATGAACATGGGCGGTCTGGGGGAGGATGTCATGACGGGGTTCTTCCGGTCGGTAGTCCCGGGAATGGTCCTGCTGGCGTTGCTCGCGCCGCCGATTCTCGCCGTCGAGGGGGATGAGCACTGGTCGCCGGCCTTCGCGCTACCCGGCGCCGGCGGCACGGTCTACGCCTCGCTTGCGTTCGGCGGTGATCTCATCGTTGCCGGGGACTTCCTGCACGTCGGCACCAGCACCGCCAACCGGATTGCCCGCTGGGACGGCGACTCCTGGCACGCCATGGGCGCGGGCCTTGACGATACCGTCTACGCCCTGGCGGAGTACGAGGGCGCGCTCTATGCGGGCGGACTCTTCGCGCACTCCGGACAGTCGCCGGTGCAGGGCGTTGCCCGCTGGGACGGCGTGGCCTGGCAGCCCCTCCCCGAGCCCTTGGGCTTCTACTGCATCAAGGCCCTAGCGGTCTACAATGGCCGGCTGATTGCCGGGGGGATCGCCAACTACGACATCACCGAGGAGGAGTGGTCCGAAGTCGCCGGGCTCGCAGCCTGGGATGGCGCGATCTGGACCGAACTGGCCGACTTCGAATGGTACCTCTACTGCAGCGTCGACGCCCTGACCGTTTTCGACGGCGACCTCATCGTTGGCGGCAGCTTCGAGCAGTTGAACGGCGACTGGGACTTCGGGGGTATCGCCCGCTGGGACGGCGCGGCCTGGCACTCGATGGGCAGCGCGCGCGGGACCACCGCCCTCCTCGTGCACAATGGCGCCCTCTACGCCGCGAACCCAGAGCTGCGGCGCTGGCAGGAGCCGAGCTGGGTGCTCGAAACCGATGGGCTCGAGCACTATGGCGGTGTCTTCAGGCTGGCCTCGTTTGAGGGCGATATTCTCGCTGCCGGCGGCTTCCAGTACGCCGACGGTCAGCTCGTGCGCGGTCTGGCGCGCTGGGACGGCGTGGCCTGGTTGCCCTTCAGCGAGCTGATCGACCCGCTGGCCGGCACCTGGGTCTACACGGTGTGCGACTATGAAGGACAGCTCGTGGCGGGTGGCTGGTTCCGCCGCGTCGGCCCGCGGGCGGCCTTCGCGCTCGCCGGATGGGATGGGCAGTCGTGGGGAACTCTGGCGAGCCCCGGCGATGAGGAGTTCTTCCGGGGCCTGGATGCGGAGAGCCTCGCCCTTGCGAACTTCAGCGGCGACCTGGCCGTGGCCGGCTATTTCCGCTACGGCGGCGACACGCTCCTGAACGGTGTGGGTCTCTGGAACGGCAGCGACTGGCAGTCCCTGGGCAGCGGGCTGCCCGGAGGCGACCGTGTCTGGGCCATGGCGGAGTATCAGGGCAAGCTCGTCGTGACGGGGAACTTCCACGAGATCGGCGGGGTGGCCAGCCTCCACATGGCGCAGTGGGCAGGCTCGGCATGGGAGCCTTTCGGCGAGGGTTCCGCGCCGGAGGGCAGGGAGCTGTTCGCCGCCGGTACGGACCTCTACGTCGGCGGAGACTTCGCGACGGCCGGCGGACTGCCCGCGGAGAACATCGCCTGTTGGGACGGGACCGGTTGGTCCGACCTCGATGGCGGCCTGAACGACAGGGTCTATGCGCTCCTCATGATGGGTGGGGATCTCCTCGCGGCCGGCAGCTTCATCGCCGACGCCCACGGGGCGCCCTTGAATCGCGTCGCCCGCTGGGACGGCGCTGTCTGGAGCCCACTGAGTCAGGGCTTCAATGGGATCGTCAGCGATCTGGTAGTATGGAACGGAGCACTGATCGCGGGCGGGTACTTCAATCAGGCCGACGGTGCATCGACTCCCTATCTCGCAATCTGGGATGGTGCGGCCTGGCAGCCCTTCCCCTCGGGGCCCAACGGCTACGTGACAGGGCTCGCCGTCTATAATGGAGAGCTCGTCGTCTGCGGCAGGTTCAGCGAGTTGGGCGGGATCCCTGCCAGCTTCATCGGCAGTTGGGACGGTACGAACTGGTCGCCCCTGGGCAGCGGTCTGGCCCTCTCCGACTGGGGCGCAGGGATGTACATGCGCGACCTGCAGGTCCTCGACAACCAGCTCTTTGTGGCCGGCAGCTTTCGCAATGCGGGCGGCAAGGCCTCCTACGGTATCGCCTGCTGGCGGGAGGATCTCACCGCAGTGCTGGCGGGCGGGCCGCCCGCGGGGGGCCTCATCGCCAGGAACGTGCCCAACCCCTTCAACCCAAGCACGGAGATCGTCTTCACGTTGCCGGCGGCTGCGCCGGTGACCCTGCGCATCGTCGATGCTGTCGGGCGCTGCGTGCGCACGCTGCTGACGGCGACGCCGCTGCCGGCGGGCAAGCAGCGCGTCAGCTGGGACGGCCGCGACGATGAGGGCCGGCGGCTGCCCAGCGGCGCCTATGTCTACGAGCTCGAAGCCGGCGGGCGGCGTGCCGCGAGCAAGATGCTGCTCTTGCAAGCGCTACGTGGAGACCTTTGGCCGCGTGGTGGTGCTGTGGGAGAAGGGCCTGCGTGAAGCGGGCGAGATCGCCTACGTGGTTGGCATCAGCGAGCGGCTGGCGGGCGAGTATCTGCGGCTACGGGAGCAGTATGCCGAGTCACCCTTCCGCGATCGTTTGGCGGAGATCGCCCGGCAGGTGCGCACCTCGCTCCCCGCGAACGGGGAAGAAAAGGGGGGCTCCTGATGGGTGATTACCGGGATCGCTACGCGACGGTGGGCCGCCGGATTTCGGCTCGGCGATGGAGCACCTGCTGGAGACCGACTTCAAGCTGGTGGGCAGCCATCGGGTGATTCGGCCGATCGCGGAAGCGATCGTGGATCTGCAGCGGGAGTTTTATCCGGAGCAGGATCGTGCCGAGCCGGGGACGATCGTGTGGGCGACGACGAAGCGGGGCGAGGGCACGAAGGTGAGCTAGGGCAAGCGGGCCGAGGCCTACGGTACGCAGATCGTGCACCTGCCGCTGGTGACGAAGGCGGAGATCGAGGCGCGGATGCGGACGGGGCGTAAAGGCGACGGTCGCATCAACCGCCGGAAGGAGGCCCGACGCGACATCGAGACGATGGCGCGGCTGGTGCGGAGCGCAGCGGAGCAGGGTGGTTTGCTGACGGGCGCGGAGCTGTCGGTACTGATGAACCGATCCCTGGGCAAGATCCACGAGTACGTGCGGACCTACGAGCAGGAGACGGGCGAGGCCCTGCCGCTGAAGGGCTACGTACTGGACATGGGCAGCTCGCCGACGCACAAGGGGATCATCTGCCGGAAGTTCGAAGAGGGGATGAGTCCACCGGACATCGCTCGGGCCACGGGACATAGTTTGGCAGCGGTGGACAACTACCTGAAGGCCTACGATCGGATCAAGGTCCTACTGCGCCGCGGCCTGGATGCGCCGACGATCTGCCAAGCGACGGGGAGGGCACAGCGAACAGTGGCCCAGTACCTGAACATCGTGGACTGCTATCATCCGCAGCTGCTGACGGCAGGGCACCGGGATTGGCTGGCGACGCTTCTGAAAAAGGGCAACGTGGCGCTGTCTCCAGAGGATGGGGAGCGGATGAGCCAGGGCCTGGAGGCAGGAACGCCGGCAAGGACCGGCGACGTGGAAAGAAATCTCTAACAGGTCAGATGGCCTAAGAGTAAGTAGGTCGTGCGAGTCCGCCCTGAATTCGGAGGCCCGGCGGCAGCGCCGGGCCTTTTCTGTTGTCAGCTTGCCCAGGCGTACCGGCAGGCTCTATACTCAAGGTGTCGATCCGCTTCCCCTGGCAATACATAAGGAGCGGCGAGCGACTCCCGCGGTCCCCCAGCTCACCGGGATTACCCCTGCTCTGCCGCATCGACATGGGGGGTTGGGTATGTGCACTCGTCGCCGGGCAGTGCTGCCCGCTGTACTTCTTGCGCTCCTTCTTCATTCCAGTCCGAGCTTGGCCTACCAGGTGCCGCCCGCGCCGCAGCGGGGCGAAGTGCCGCTGCCGGTAACGCCGGCGGTCGGCGCGCGTGAGGACACGCTCTTTCTCTTCGCCGCCAGTGGGCCGGGCAGCTACGGCAGCCCGGGCACGGACGCCCGTGGCTTCACCTTCGACCACGCGGGCGCAGCGGCGCCGGCCGGCTGGTTCGGCGTGGACCTCACCGCCCAGACGGGCACCTGGTGGCACCTGGCGAGCACGGCCGTCTGCGCCGGCACGGGTACGGACATGAGCCAGGCGGCGCCCTTCGCTCCCGGCGACCTGGTGAACGACTACGCACTCTGGTGCGGGCGGCAGAACGTCTGCGGCTGGAGCGACCCGACGGGCTACGGCAATCAGTGGCAGCAGACGGTCGTCGTCGATCTGAGCGACCAGGAGATCGACCAGGACCTACAGGTGGCCTTCGCCTATCGGTCCGACTTCGAGGGCAATGCCTACGACGGTTTCGAGCTGCGCGTCGAGGTCGCCGGCGAGTGGGAGACCGTCTACGCCAACTACCTGACCGGAGACCGCAGCTACCGCGAGCTCAGCTTCACGATCCCGGCCACGGAACTGAATGGAGCGGGTAGCGGCACGCGGGTGGGCTTCCACTTCGTCTCCGACGGCGGCTGGTCCGATGAGGACGGCTCCTATCTCAGCGACGTGGGCGCGCTGTGGCTGGACAATCTCCAGCTCGCGGTGGACGGCCAGCCGGCCTTCAGCGCCGATTTCGAAGACGGCCTTGAGCCCGCCCGCCTCAGCTTCACCACGCCGGCGGCGCGGAGGGCTCTATGTGGGGCTCTTCTACGAGGACTCTGCATCGGCAACGACAGTGCGGCCTGGGCCTTGACCTGGACACCTACAACCCGGAGTACCCGATTCCGGTCGTGGCTATGGGAAGTGGACCAGCTGGGCACCCATTCAACCGGCCCCGAGGATCAGCGGGTCGAGCGGCAGACCTACTACGACCTGCCGCTGGAGCCGCTGATCTTCACGCGGAATCCCGCGGTGGCCGCCCGCACGGCCGCGGACGGCTGCCTGCGGGACTTCAAGCGGCGCAACATCGTCCAGTATGGTCCGGATCGGAGTGGCGCACGGAGCGTTTCGATGGGCGGCATGTGCAATCTCGATGGCGCACACGCCGGCTTTCTGTCTTTGAGATCCGGCGCCGTGGCCGGCCAGCCAGACGGTGGTGGGCGACTCGCGGCGCTCGGCGTCTCGATGGGGTCCGGCGGATTGGCGACTACTTACATGCCGAGGCCGGCGAGCGCGGCCGGAGCTGCGGCTTTGCTGGCGCGTGGTCGCCGGTCCGCACGCGGGTCAGACTGCCGCCGCTCAGGCCGACCCCGATGGCAGCGACGGCGCCTGGTCCCCTGGGCGGGTACGCTGAACCTGAACGGCGAGGTCTGGAGCAGCATGCAGGCGGACTCGGCCCGGGTCGGTGGCGTTGTCGAGCCCGGCAGCTTCGCCTTCGACTTCAACGACGCCTACTTCGAGCCGGGCGATGTCATCGAATACTTCTACCGCGCGCAGTCGCAGGAGGGCGCGGTGGCGGCCTATCCGCTGGCCGCGCTGGCGGAGGATCCCGCCCAGCGCGAATTCTGGCGAGTGCGCTGCCTGCCGACGGCGGGTGCGCGCATCCTCGTCGTCGAGGATAGCGGCGAAGCGGCTGACGCCTGGCGACTCGGCCTGGAGCACACGAACTGCCCAGGCTACGACCTCTTCACCACGCAGGCGCCTGCAAGCGGCCTCAACAACGGACTCGGCTGTCGGGCCTCGGCCGCGGATCTGGCCGGCTACAGCGTGCTCTTCTGGGATAGCGGCAGCCTGTCCCGCTACACGCTCACCGGGCCGGGCACTTCGCAGCTCTGCACGGACACAGATCTGCTGCTGGCCTGGCTCGTAAACGCCGAGGACAACAGCATCGCCTGGATCATGGGCAATTCGATCGCCAGCGAGCTGAGTGAGGATGGCAGCGCCGCTCTTGCCCAACTGCTGGGGGCGGAGCGCATCTTGGATGGGTACAGCTACTTCGACCTGACGATGGACTTGACGCCGCGGGTCTACGGGGCGCACCCGGCCTTCGGAGTCGGCGGCCTGGATCCCTACTTCGACGTCGACGGCGCCTGTCCGGACATCCAGTACTTCGATCTCGTCGCGCCCACCGGAGGGCTAGCCGAGTCGGGTTTTCGCTGGTGGCACGATGGCGGGTCCGACGCCGTTGCCGGTGTGCTGAACTTCGATCCGGACGGGGACGGCACGTACCGGAACGCGCAGGGGGCTACGGCCTGGGTCCTCTACAATCCCTTCAGCTACGGGCTGCTCCGCGATGCGGGTTTCGATCCCGGTGGCTACGGCTTGAACTACCCATTCCAACTGCCCTACATCCTGGCCTGCAGTTTCGGCACGCCACCGCACTTCTGGTGCGATACGGCGGCCGAGGAAGTGCCGGCCGCCATTACCACCCTGCACGGCGCGCATCCGAATCCCTTCAACCCGAAGACGACGATCCGCTTCAGTCTGGCGGCGCCGGGGCGCGCAAGCCTGCGCGTCTACGACCTCGCCGGCCGGCGCATGGCCACGCTGCTCGACGGCCTCGCCGCGGCGGGTGCGCAGAGCATCGACTGGAACGGCCGCGACGACGCCGGGCGGCAGCTCGCCAGCGGCGTCTACCTCCTCCGCTTCAAAGCGGCGGGGACGAGCGAGGAGAGCAAGCTCGTATTGCTCAAGTAGGCTTCCCTGCGCCCCGCCGGCGTGCTAGCATTCACGGCCGGACGGCCCCGCCGTCCGGCTGTTTCTCTTCCACCCGGACGCTTATCGACCGGATCCTGCGGGAGGAATCCCCATGCCTCGCCGACTGCTGGCCCTCGCCCTCTCCCTCGTCATCGCCCTCGGCATCCTCGGCTGCGAACAGCGCCGCGTGCAGGAATTCAAGGCGGGACAAGCGCTCCTGGCCGAAAATCCCCAGGCGCTGGACGGCAAGCTCAACGCCCAGCTCACGCTCTGCCGCAGCATCGGCCGCAAGTCGGGTCGGCCCATCGGCGCCGGCACTGAATTTGAAATGCGGGAGGAGAGCCAGGTCGGCGCCGTGCTGGAAGTGTCCGGCGTCGAGCCCGGCGAGGTGAACATGTTCCATCTCGTCTGGATCAAGCCGGGCGAGAAGGAGATCTTCCGCCGCTACGCCGAGGTGAAGGTCGAGCCCGCTGAGCAGGGCTATCGCGCGGTCGTCCAGTGGAAGAAGTTCGACGACCGCCACTATCTGCGCGAGGACGTCCAGGAGCGCGAGTCGCCGAGCTTTTCGCTGACAAGCGAGCTCGACACGAGCTTCAAGAAGCAGCGCGAGCCGGGCGAGTACCGCTTCCGGGTCTACTTCAACCGGGAGCTGCTCTTCGATCAGGCCTTCACGCTCGAGAACGCCTAGCGGGCCCACCCGAGCGCGGAGGTCCGGCCATGAGCATGGATCGGCAGCGCCCGCGGGTGCCGGCGCTCCTGCCGGTTGCCCTTGCCCTTGGTCTCACGCTCGCCGCCGCGCCCAGCGCGCGGGCCCTCTTCTTTCCGCCCGACTACCTGAGCGTGCCCGGCGAGCAGGTGCTCGCCATGGTCGCCGCGGATTTCGACGGCGAGGGTGGCCCCGACCTGGCGCTGGTCAGCTACCAGGGCGACAGCCTGACGGTGCTACTCAATAGCGGCACCGGCGCCTTCCGGCCGCCGCGCTCCTACTGGGCCGGCGACGGTCCCAGCGCGCTGGCCGCCGGCGACCTGAACGGCGACGGCCATCTCGACCTCGCCGTGGCGAGCTGGGACGATCGCCTGCGCCTCTTCCTCGGCCAGGGTGGCGGCCTCTTCGCCGCCGGCCCCGACTATCCCACCGGCGACAACCCCTGGAAGCTCGTCCTCGCCGACTTCAACGGCGACGGCCTCGCCGATCTCGCCTGCTCCTGCCTCGGCGGGGCGCCGGCCGTCTTCAACGTGTTCCTCAACCAGGGCGGCGGCGCCTTCGCGGTGATGCAGGTGCCCACGCTCTCCGGCCAGCGCGGCCTGGCCGCGGCCGACGTCGATGGCGACGGCGACCTCGACATCGCGCTTGCCGTCTACGCGACGGACCAGCTCGCCCTGCATCTCAACAGCGGGCAGGGGCAGTTCGGCCCCGCGCAGCCCATCGCCGTGGCCGACAAGCCCTACGACCTGGCCGCCAGCGACCTCAACGGCGACACGCGGCCCGACCTGCTGCTCATCCACAAGGACGCGCAGCGGCAGATCTGGGCGCTGCCCGGCCTCGGCGGCGGCCTCTTCGGCGCGCCGATGGTCTGGAGCGCCGACCGCGACATGGACCAGCTCCTGCTCGCCGACCTCAACGCCGACCGCCGTCAGGATCTGCTCGTCACCTGCTCGGGCGCGGGCAGCGTGGGCGTGCTCCTGCAGCCGGCGGACGGCGCCTGGCAGCCGCCCTTCTTCGAGAGCGCCGGCCCTGGCGCCTACGCCCCGGCCGCCGCGGATTTCGACGGCGACGGCGACCTGGACCTCGCCGTCTCCAGCTACTGGACCAACCAGCTCGCCCACCTGGACAACGGCACCTTCGCCACGCCGGTGGCGATTTCCAGCTTCAGCGCCGAGCCGGGCCCGGCGCGCGTGACCCTGCGCTGGCAGGTGGCCAGCGGCGAAGCGCCGGCCTTCCGCGTTGAAGTGAATCCTGAAGGAGGCGGCCTCGCGCGCAGCCTCGAGGGCGAGGCGCTCACGGACGGCGCCTGGCGCGCCGTCGATGCGAGCCCGGCGCTCCTGGCCGGCGGGCGCTTCGTCTATCGCCTCTTCGGCCGCGACCCCGGCGAGGACTGGCGCGAGCTGCGCAGCCTCTCGGTCGCGCTGCCGGCAGCGCTCTCCACGCTGCAGGCGCCCTGGCCCAACCCGGCCTCGCCCGAAGCGCGGGTGTCCTTTCTGCTCACGGCGCCCGCGCGGGCCAGCCTCAGCATCTGCGATCCGCTGGGCCGCAGCCTGCGCGCGCTTGCGGAAGGGCCGCGCCCCGCGGGGCCGCAGGAGTTCGTCTGGGATGGCCGCGACGACGCAGGGCGGCTACTCCCCAGCGGGGTCTATCTCGCCGTGCTGAAGACGGCCGGCTTCACGCAGAGCCGGCGGATCGTGCTGATCCGCTAGTCGCCGCGATCGCCGCGGCCACGGCGGGCGCGGCCTTGAGGTCGCGCAGCCGGCAGCCGGGATGCGCCGCCGGCCACTCGCGGTAGATGAAGGCCGCGGCCTCGGCGCCCAGCGCGGGCACGCCGCGCCAGTCCAGCCATACCTCTCGGTACCGCTCGAGCCCTGCCATGAGCCGCTCTGCCTGCGAGCGGCCGGCGAGGCTTCTGGTCGCGCCGGGCAGCAACTCCACCGGCACGCGGGTGCGCGTGAAGTCCCCGCCCCCGGGGGCGCGGTGCTCGGCGCGCACCGCTTCCAGTTGCCGGCCGCCCACGAGAGACAGCGTGAGTTCAATTGAAGTCCCCGGCCGGGCCGGCGCCGCGCTCAGGGCCCAGCCCTCGCGAGCGGGCCGCCGTTCCAGGCGCAGCCCGTTGGCCGTGAGCGCGAAGGCGCCCGCTGCCCGAGCCGCCAGCAGCAGGCTGGCGCCGGCGCCGCCCTTGGCGAGTTCGAGCGGCGCCTGATCCGGATCCTCCAAGGCCAGGTCATCGTGGACCTTGCGGAAGAGGCCACGGCCGTCGTCGCGCAGGAGCAGGTCCAGGCGCCCCCCCTGCCGGGCGAAGGCCAGCAGCAGGGCCTGGCCGCCCGAGTGCTGGACGGCGTTGGCCATGAGCGCAAGCGCGCAGTAGCGCAGGACCTCGAGGCTGGCGGCGGGCAGCGGCCCCAGACGGGGCGCGAGCAGGTCCCGCCAGACCTCCTCGGGGTCGGGCTTCATGGCCAGGGGCAGGTTGAGGCGCCGCTGCTGGAGCTGCCGCGGCGAGTAGCGCCGGCCCCGCGTGCGGCCGGAGGCCTCCAGCAGGCCCTCGGCCTCCAGCGCCCGCAGATGCGCATGCGCGCTCTGCCGGGTGATGCCGAAGCGCTCCTGCACCTGGCGGCTCAGCCCGGCCGGGTCCCGCTCGACCTGCTCGACGATGAACTGACGAATCAGCTCGCTACGCGCCCTCAGCATGGACCCTTTGTAAGCTTGGCCGCCCAGACGGTCAACTCAATTGTCAGTTATTCTAGGGAGCCGCTCTTCGACCGCGAAAAGGAAGCGAGGGTGGGCTTCGGACTCGCCTCCTATTGTCAGTTTATGGGCGCCGCGGGGCCAGTCGCGACCGGTTGTAGAGCCTGAATCCTGGATCAATGTCAGGATTCGACCCCCAGGCGGTGGCTCGATGATGATCTCGGCGTTGAAGCCCCCCCGCGTCACCCAAACGGGCAGCTCCGTGCCGAGGCCCAGGGTGGCGGCCTCGGGGCCGACCAGTGCTCGGCAGGGCGAGCCGTCGGCCAGAGGCGCGGCGAGTCGGGCGGCGGCATTCCGAAGGGTGAAGCTCGGCTGCAGAGCCTGCCCGGCCAGAATCGCCAGGCCGAGCAGGGGCACGAGCCAGGGCAGGAGACGTCGCCCCCGCTCGAGGCCGAGCGCGGGCAGGATGCGGGCCCGGGCCATCGCCAGCCAGAGCAGGGCCAGCGTGGCCAGACCCCAGGGGATGGACCAGGCCCGGCCCGTCTCGGCCCAGAGCCGGGCGGCGTCGTAGCGGCCCATGGCTTCCAGCACCGCCGCCCAGAGCAGGAAGTCGAAGGCCTCCAGGCAGATGACGAGCCAGCCGATCAAGAGCCCCGCGACCAGGGCCATGGGCGCCCGCGTGGGTCGCCGGCCCAGCCAGAGCAGCCCGAGCCCCAGCGCGACCACGAAGAGCAGGGCCGCCAGGGCGCGCAGCCGCTCGTCGGGTACGGGCTCGCCCAGGGTGCTGCGAAGGCGTCCGTACCAGATGGCGAGCCGCCCGGGCAAGACGAGCGCGAGCACGAAGGCGGCGGCGAGCAGGCCGCCCAGGTCCAGCCGGCCGACGAAGCGGCGCGGCAGCGCCTCGCCCTCGGCCAGGGCCGCCCAGCCGCGGGCGCCGAGCAGGGCCAGCGCCGGCAGGAACACGAGGAAGCGCCGGTCGGCCGGGTTGCTGAAGAGGGCCTGGCAGAGCCCGCCCAGCACCAGGAAGAGCAGGGCCTGGCTGGCCGGCCCCCGTGCCCGCCAGTTCAGGCCCAGCACCCAGGCCCCCACGCCCGCCAGCGCGAGCAGGGGCGCCACCTGGTAGAGGAAGGGCGTCGGGAAAGGGAAGTAGGCCAGGTTGGCGAGCAGGTCCATGGGCGTGGCGGGCAGGTTCTCGCTGCTGTAGAGCGCCTCGAGCACCGCCAGCTCGCCCGGGTAGCGCAGGCCGAAGCTGAGGCGCAGGAGCCCCCAGGCCACCAGCGCCGTGAAGGCGAAGTGCAGGGCCGTGCGCCAGCGGGCGCGCGGCGAGGCCGCGAGCAGGGCGCCGCCGCCGGCGGGGAAGACCAGCTCGGGTTCGGCCAGGCGGAAGGCGATCCAGGCCAGGGGCGGCAGGGCCACCAGCACGCTGAACTTGGCCGAGAGCGCGGCGCCGAAGCAGAGGCCGGCCACGGCGGGGCGCAGGAAGCCCGCGCGCCTCAGCCCTCCCAGCAGCCACCAGGCCGCCGTGACGCCGAGCGTGGCCAGGGCCTCGGGCATGGCCAGCCGGGCGTGGAAGATGAAGGGCAGCGCGCTGGCCAGGAGCAGGGGCGCGATGAGCGCGTCGCGCGGACGCTCGCGCCGCGCGATGAGGCCCACGAGCAGCAGGGTGAGCAGGGCAGCCAGCGCCGAGGGCGCCCGCGCCGCTTTCAGGGTGACGCCGCCGAGCGCGAAGGCCCCCCGCCAGGCCCAGCTCGCGGCCGGCACGGCCAGGCCCTGGTTGTACTCGTCCGTCACCCAGCGGCCGAAGAGCGTGCGGTCGCGGGCCTCGGCCGTCCACCAGCCCTCGTCGGTGATGAAGTCGCGCCAGACCATGCGCGGCGGGTCGGCGTCCAGGTGGAGCACGATGAAGAGGGCGGCAAGGGCGAGCAGCAGCCAGGCGAAGAAGCGGGCCATGTCTGGGTTGTAGGGGCCCGCGCCGCGCCCGGCAAGGAGGAAAAGCACCGGAAGCCGGCGCGGCAGATCTGCTACCCTGCGGCACTCCGTTTCATCTCCCCAGGCCAGGAGCGACGCCCATGCCCGCACCCTTCACCGTGGCCGTGGTCCAGGCCGCGCCGGTCTTCCTCGATCTGCCCGCCAGCGTCGAGAAGGCCTGCACGCTCATCGCCGAGGCAGCGGCGGGCGGCGCGCGCCTCGTTCTGTTCCCCGAGGCCTTCCTACCCGGCTACCCGGACTGGGTGTGGGTGGCCCCGCCGGGCTCCCAGAAGCCCATCCACAACGCCATGAATCGCGCGCTGCGGGAGAACGCCGTTACCATTCCCGACGCCAACACCCGGCAGCTCTGCCAGGCGGCGCGCAAGGCGAAGGTGATGGTGGCCATGGGCCTGCACGAGCGCAACACGGAGGCCAGCGGCGCCAGTCTCTACAACACGCTGCTGCTGATCGACGCGCGCGGCGAGATCATCGCGCGGCACCGCAAGCTGATGCCCACCGGCGGCGAGCGCCTGGTCTGGGCCCAGGGGGACGGCAGCTCGCTGCGGGTGCACGACACGCCGCTCGGCCGGGTGGGTGGCCTGATCTGCTGGGAGAACTTCATGCCCCTGGCGCGGCAGGCCCTCTACAACCATGGCGAGCAGATCCACCTGGCCCCCACCTGGGATTCCGGTGACGGCTGGCGGGGATCCATGCAGCACATCGCCCGCGAGGGCGGCATGTTCGTGCTGAGCTGCTGCATGGCCCTGCGCATGGACGAGCTCCCGGACAGCCTGCCCTTCAAGGCCCTCTACCCCGAGGGCAAGACCTGGGTGAACCGAGGCGGCAGCTGCATCGTGGACCCCCTGGGCAGGATCATCGCGGGGCCACTCATGGAGGCGCAGGGCATCCTGACAGCAGAGCTCGACCTCGGCCTCATCGCCGAGTGGAAGTGGATGTTCGACGCCGCGGGCCACTATGCGCGGCCGGACGTGTTCCGCTTCAGCGTTCCCGCCACGGAGGACTCCGCCTGAGCCCGGCACCGCCAGCTGGCGCCGGGCGCTGAATCGGAGCCAATCCGATATGGGGGAATGGCTTAGCGGCCCCCATCGCCCCCTTTCTAATCAGGATCAGCTATGCTAGTTTGTCCGGGCGCCCGCCCCCGGGGGCGGCTTTCCGCGGCGCGCCCACCCGAAACGAGAGGCTAGCGATGAGTGGATTCAGCGACCAGCTCTGGTCCTCGGTCGGCAAGAAGCTGCTGACGGGGATCACGGGCTTCTTGCTCATTGGCTACATCGTTCTCCACTTGCTGGGGAACCTGACCCTGCTGATCGGGCCCCGGGCCTTCAACGCCTATGCGCACTTCCTCGAGGGCCTCGCCTTCGGCAAGTTCGTCTACGTCTTCGAAGTGGGCCTGCTCGCGATCCTCGCCGTGCACCTGGCGGCCACGGTGACGGTGGCGGTCACCGACAAGACGAAGGCGCGGCCGGTGGCCTACGCCAAGCGCGAGGACGCGGGCTTCACCAGCCGCATGACGCTCTCCTCCAAGACGATGATCTACACGGGCGTGCTGATTGCGCTGTTCATCATCTGGCACGTGAAGAGCTTCAAGTTCGGCGGCGCGCAGATGATCCCCGACGGCCACGGCGGCCACGTCAAGGACCTCTACAGCGTGGTCGACGCCGCGTTCAGCCAGCCGCTGATCGTGGGCGTCTACGTGGCGATGATGATCCTGCTCGGCCTCCACCTGCGCCACGGTTTCTGGAGCGCCTTCCAGAGCCTGGGCTGGGCGAAGAAGAGCACGCTGCCCATCCTCGAAACGCTGGCCGTGATCTTCGCCGTGGTGATGGCCTTCGGCTTCCTCATTATCCCCATCATCATGTACTTCGGCGGCGACGCCGGCGGCGGCATGCACGCGGGAGGTCGGTGATGAGCACGGTGCTGAACGCGAAGATCCCGGCGGGGCCTCTGGCCGCGAAGTGGGAACGGCACAAGCAGGACAATCCGCTGGTGGCTCCGGCCAACCGGCGCAAGTACAGCGTGATCGTGGTGGGCACGGGCCTGGCCGGCGGCGGCGCGGCGGCGACGCTGGGCGAGCTGGGCTACAACGTGCTCAACTTCTGCATCCAGGACACGCCGCGCCGCGCGCACAGCGTGGCCGCCCAGGGCGGCATCAACGCCGCCAAGAACTACCAGGGCGACGGCGACAGCATCTACCGGCTCTTCTACGACACCATCAAGGGTGGCGACTACCGCTCGCGCGAGGCCAACGTCTACCGGCTGGCCGAACTCAGCACGGCGATCATCGACCAGTGCGTGGCCGCGGGCGTGCCCTTTGCGCGCGAGTACGGCGGCACGCTGGCCAACCGCAGCTTCGGCGGCGTGCAGGTGAGCCGCACCTTCTACGCGCGCGGGCAGACGGGCCAGCAGCTCCTGCTCGGCGTCTACAGCGCGCTGATGCGCCAGGTGGCGGCCGGCACGGTGAAGCTCATCCACCGCTACGAGATGGTGGACCTGGTCGTGGCGGGGGGCCGCGCGCGCGGGATCATCGCCCGCGACCTGGTGACCGGCGAGCTGAAGCGCTTCGCCGCCGATGCCGTGGTCGTGGCCACCGGCGGCTACTCGCCGGTCTACTACCTGAGCACGAACGCGGTGAACTGCAACGGCACGGCCATCTGGGTCTGCCACAAGCGGGGCGCGCTCTTCGCGAACCCCTGCTTCACGCAGATCCACCCGACGGCGATTCCCCAGGCCGGCGAGTACCAGAGCAAGCTCACCCTGATGAGCGAGAGCCTGCGCAACGACGGCCGCGTATGGGTGCCGCTCAAACCCGGCGACAAGCGCGCGCCGGGCGAAATTCCGGAGGCCGAGCGCGACTACTTCCTCGAGCGGCGCTACCCGGCCTTCGGCAACCTGGTGCCGCGGGACATCGCCAGCCGCGCGGCGAAGACGGCCTGCGACGCCGGCCAGGGCGTGGGCCCCAGCGGCTACGGCGTCTACCTCGACTTCGCCGATGCGATCAAGCGCCTCGGCCGCGACGTGGTGACCGACCGCTACGGCAACCTCTTCACGATGTACGAGGAGATCACGGCGGAAGACCCCTACCACGTGCCGATGCGCATCTACCCGGCCCCCCACTACACGATGGGCGGCCTCTGGGTGGACTACAACCTCGAGAGCACGATTCCCGGCCTCTTCGTGGGTGGCGAGGCCAACTTCAGCGACCACGGCGCCAACCGCCTGGGCGCGAGCGCGCTGATGCAGGGCCTGGCCGACGGCTACTTCGTCCTGCCGCGCACGGTGGCCAGCTTCCTGGCCGGCGTGAAGCCCGGCGAGGTGAAGGCCGAGAGCGAGGCTTTCGCGGCCGTCGAGGCCGAGACCGCCGCTCGCTTCGCCAGGCTGCTGGCGATCAAGGGCACACGGACGGTTCGCGACCTGCACACGAGCCTCGGCAAGGTGATGATGAAGGAGGTCGGCATGAGCCGGAACGCGGCGGGCCTGGAAGCCGCGATCAAGGAGATCGGCGCGCTGCGGGCGGCCTTCTGGAACGACCTGCGCGTGCCCGGCGAGGCGGCCGAGCTGAACAAGAACCTCGAGCAGGCCAATCGCCTGGCGGACTTCATCGAGCTGGGCGAGCTGATGGCCCGCGACGCCCTCATGCGCGAGGAGAGCTGCGGCGGCCACCTGCGCGACGAGCACGTCACGCCGGAGGGCGAGGCCAAGCGCGACGACGAGAACTACATGTTCGTCGCCGCCTGGCAGTGGCAGGGCGAGGGCAAGCCGCACACGATGATCAAGGAGTCGCTCGAGTACGAGGACATCGAGGTCAAGACCCGGAGCTACAAGTAGGCGGAGGCGCACCGATGAACGAGGCAAAGACGCTGCACCTGAAGATCTGGCGGCAGGCCGGCCCGAACTCCCGCGGGAGCCTGGTTGACTACACGCTCGCCGGCGTGCTGCCCGAGATGTCGCTCCTGGAGATGCTCGATCTGCTCAACGAGCAGATCATCGGCGAGGGCGGCCTGCCGATCGAGTTCGACAGCGACTGCCGCGAAGGCATCTGCGGCATGTGCGGCCTGGTGATCCAGGGCGTCGGCCACGGGCCGCGCGGGGCCACCACCACCTGCGAGCTGCGCATGCGCCACTTCGCCGACGGCGAGACGGTGACCATCGAGCCCTTCCGCGCCCGCGGCTTTCCGATCATCCGCGACCTCATCGTGGACCGCAGCGCCTTCGATCGCATCATGGGCGCCGGCGGCTACACGAGCAGCAACGTGGGCTCGGCCCCCGACGGCAACGCGGTGCTGATCCCCAAGGCGGCGGCCGACAAGGCGATGGACGCCGCCACCTGCATCGGCTGCGGGGCCTGCGTCGCCGCCTGCCCCAACGCCAGCGCCTCGCTCTTCGTGAGCGCGAAGATCGCCCAATTCGCCTACCTGCCGCAGGGCCAGGCCGAGCGCTCCCGGCGCGCGCTGGCGATGGTGAAGGCCATGGACGCCGAGGGCTTCGGCGACTGCTCCAACCACGGCGAGTGCGAGGCGGTCTGCCCCAAGCAGATCTCCATCGAGCACATCGCCGTGATGCGGCGGGAGTTCATCAAGGCGATGGTCAAGGGCGGCTAGGTCAATGCAAAGCGGCGAGCGCCCGAGAGCGCCCGCCGCCGCATCGATCCCGACGCCGGCCCGCTGTCGCGCGGGCCGGTCAGCCTTTTACATCTTGCTCTTCATCGTGCCCGGCGCGGCGGGCGCGGCCTGCGCCATCATGTCGGCCTGCTTCTGCGCGGCGGCAGCGTAGCTGTGCAGGGCCTTGACGCCGTCCGGAGTGCTAGCCGTAGCCACCGTCACGATGCCGAGCGGCGTGTTCACGTTCTCGAAGGACAGATCCTTGCGCCCCATCAGCTTCACGTGACCGGCGCAAAACGCGCAGAGCTTGTCCTTCTCCGCCTTGGGCATGCTCGCCACGCCGGCGGCGCGCTTCTCGCACTCGGCCGCGCACTTGTCGAAGGCGGGCTTCATGCTCTCGTTGGCGGTCGACAGCGTCTCGATGTAGCCGGTCTTCGTGTTCGAGATGCTGTAGCGAATCGTGGGACCGAGGGTCGGCTCCGCGCTCCAGGCGGAACAGACGGGGCAGTTCATCATCGACTCCATGGCCTGCTGCGGCGTCATGGCGTCCGGGCTGGCGACGGCAGCCATTGCGAGCACGAGCAGCGCGGCAGTTGCGAATAGACGCATCATTGGTCGTGGCCTCCAGGTTCTCGTGAGCGAGTGGATCGGCGGCAACGAGATCCGCCGAGCGGCGAGGGGTCGCCGCGTGGGATTTCTCCATCTCAGTGCATTTTCGCACTGGCGTCAAGCGGGCAAGGGGCTCCGGTCCCGGCGATTTCATCGGACAGACGGCTCTCGAAGTGCTATCCTTATTGGGAATCCATTCTCGAAAACTATCTGGCTCTGTCCCGGGAGGCCGTCCCATGCGCCGGATCGCTGTCGTCGCTCTGTTGCTCGTTCTCTTTACCTTACCCGCACAGGCCCAGCGCGTCGGTCCCGACGAGGCGCGCCAGGCCGGCGAGGCATTCCTGGCCTGGAAGCTGGCCGGCGCCGACGGCTGGGCCGGCCGCAGCGCCGCCGGCATCACTGCCTGCCAACCCCTCGTCGAGAACGGCCGCGTCTACGCCTACTGGCTGCCGGTGTCGCCGGCCGGGCATCTGATCGTCTCGCCCTTGCGCCAGTTGCCGGCCGTCAAGGCATGGTCGGAGACCGACGACTTCGACCCCGATCAGCGGGACGGCTATCCGCTGCTCATTCGGCAGGTGATGAACGCGAGCCTCGACTACCTCGTCGACACCTACGGCTCGCTGGACACCCTGCCCCGCGATGTGGCTCCGGCCAGCAACCGCGAATCCTGGACTTGGTTGCTCGATGGCGGCTCGGCTCCGCGCAGCCGCGACCTCGTGGGTCCGCTGGTCCCCGCGCTCTGGCACCAGAGCGCACCCTACTGGAATGATTGCCCGGCCGGCGACGGCGGGCAGTGCCTCGTCGGCTGCGTGGCCACATCGGCCGCCATGATCATGAACTACTGGCAGTATCCGCCGGCGGGTATCAGCAATCCTTCCTACTCCTGGAACGGCGACGACTCCTGTGGCGGGCAGTACGGCGGCGGACTGCTGCAGGTCACCTGCATCGATCCCTATGACTGGACGAGCATCCTGAATACCTACACCGCCGGCTACACGCCCGAACAGGCGGCGGCCGTGGCCGAGCTCAACTACGAAGTGGCCGTCGCCTTCCACATGGACTTCGGCCACTGCGCATCGGGAGCCTACGTCAGCGATGGCGAGACCGTGTACGAGGACGTCTTCGACTATCGGGAAGGCGCCACTTTCGTTCAGCGCTCCAACTATGACCAGGACGAATGGTGGGAGCTGATCGTCTCGGAGCTGCAGCAGTTGCCGCCGCGGCCCATCCACTACCGGATCTACGCCCACTCGATCATCTGCGACGGTTACCAGGACAACAGTAACCGTTACTACCACGTGAACTACGGCTGGGGCGGCTCGAACAATGCCTGGTACGCCCTGGACAACCTCTTCTGCAACTGGGCGGGCTGCGACATCATGCAGGAGGGGCTGCTGTTCGGCCTCGAACCGCGCAACTACTTCCCCGTGAGCGAACCGGGCACCGCGACCATCTGGACCCACGGCGAGGAGCCGGCGCTGCCCATCTCCTGGTCCGGCTCGACGGCCGGGCAGGTGATCATCGACCTCTACAAGGGAGAGGTCCGCCTGGGCACCGTCGTCGACTGGACGGCGAACGACGGCAGCGAACCGCTCAACTACGCGGTGCTCGCGAGCTGGGGCACAGGTGCGAACTACCGCCTCAAGGTGGTGGGCGATGACAACAAGTTCGGCTGGAGCGCGGCCTTCGGTATCTACGGTGCCGGCGGCTGGAGCGATGTCACAGCCGGCGCCCCCCTGGGCGACACCGGCAACGGGCAGGGGATGGCCTGGGGCGACTGCAACGGCAACGGCTGGCCGGATCTCTACCTGGCCAACGAGATGTCGGGCAACCATCTCTTCGACAACCAGGCGGGAGCGAACTTCACTGACATCACCGCCGCACCCCTCAACGTGGCCGGGCACTCGCGCGGAGCCGCCTGGGCCGATGTCGACAATGACGGCGATCTGGATCTTTACCTGGCCCAGACCACCGGCAACGCGAACTTCCTCTTCCGCAACGACGGCGGCACCTTTACGGATATCACCGCCGGCCCGCTCGGGGACACTTCCTACAGCTCCGACTGCGCCTGGGCGGACTACGATGCCGATGGCTTGGTGGACCTCTACATCACCAACATCTACGCCGCGGACAAGCTGCTGCACAACGAGGGCGACGGCGTGTTCAGCGATGCTACCGCGGCGCCGCTCGGCGACACGGGCTACGGTCGCTCGGCGGTGTGGGGAGACTACGACGGCGACGGCGATCTCGACCTTTACCTGGTGCGCAGCGGCACGAACTTCCTGTTCCGGAACGAGGGCGGCGGCAGCTTCGCGGACGCGACCTACGCCACGGGCACGGGCGACGCGGGGCTGGGCTACGGCGCGGCCTGGGGTGACTACGACAATGACGGCGACCTGGACATCTACATCAGCAACCAGGGCGCCAACGTGCTGCTGCGCAACGACGGCGGTTCGTTCAGCAGCGTCGCGGCCGGCCCCTTGAACGATGCCGGCGGCGGGCGCGGCGCCGCCTGGGGCGACTACGACAACGACGGCTGGCTGGACCTCTACCTTTGCAACAACGACGGCGGCAACAAGCTCTTCCACAACGGAGGCGACGGCAGCTTCAGCGAGGCCACCGATCCGCTGCTGGGCGACGAGGGGGCGAGCCAGTCGGCCGCCTTCGCCGACTATGACGGCGACGGCGATCTCGATCTCTACCTGGTCAACAGCAGCAGCGCGAACAAGCTCTTCTGCAACGAGAATGGCGGTCCGCACTGGGTGCAGCTCGACCTCGAGGGCACCGAGTCCAACCGCTGCGGGCTGGGCGCCTGGATTCACCTGCGCGCTGGCGGGCAGGACCAGTATCGCCAGGTGGGCGGCGATGCCGGCTATCTCTCGCGCAACAGCCTGACGGTTGCCTTCGGCCTCGGCGATGCCGACACCATCGACCTGCTCGAGATCCGCTGGCCGAACGGCATGGAGATCTCCTACACCGGCATCGCTGCCGATGCCCGCCATCTGCTGCGGGAGGACGCGACGGCCGTCGAGACGGCGGCCGCGCCCGGCTTCCTGCGGCTGGGCAGCCATCCGAATCCCTTCAACCCCAGCACGAGCATCGTCTTCAGCTTGCCCGTGGCCGCGGGCGTCGACCTGGCGATCTACGATCTCAGCGGCCGCTGCCTGCGCGTGCTGGCAGAAGGGGCGGCCTATCCCGCCGGCGAGCATTCCCTGCGCTGGGATGGCCGCGACGGCGCCGGCCGCGCCTTGGGGTCGGGGGTATACTTCTGCCGCCTGCGGGCGGCAGGCGAGAGCGTCAGCCTGCGGCTGCTGCTGTTGAAGTAGAAGCGGCGGCGGCGACACGCGGATGTCGCCGCCGGACGCGCAGTCTCGGCTCAGGCGGACGCGCTGCCCTGCTCGCGGCGGATCCAGAGCGCGAGGAAGCGATCGGCGATGAGGTAGGAACCCTCGTCGCGATCGATCAGATCGCGGGCGAGCAGGGTCGCGGTCGCGCGTTGCACGCTCGAGGCGGAGCTGAGCGCGTAGCGGGTGAAGAAGCTCGCCGCGGTGACGCTCGGCCCGGGCGGGTCGAGCGCAAGCCCCGTGAGCAGTCGCCGCTGGTTCAAGGTCAGCGACTCCCACTGCGCGCTGTAGGCGTGGCGCTCGCGCGCAAGCAGCAAGTCGAGCGCCTCCTCCACCAGATCGACGTCGGCGGCCTGTCCGCGCTCGCAGAGCTCCCAGACTGCGTGGCAGAGGTGCTGCGTGTAGAAGGGATGGCCGTCGGTGAGCGCGCAGAGGTGGTCGATCACGAGGTCGTCGATCGCGCGATCGCCCGCGGCAAAGCGCTCCCGGATGAAGGGCCGCCAGTACACCGTGGCGATGGGCCCCAGGGGATAGTGCCCACCCGCACGATAGAGGGGGCGACTCTGATCCAGCAGCATGCTCTGCAGCAGATGCTTGCGACTGCCGAGGAAGACGTAGGCGGCGTCGGACTGCGCCTGCACGGCGCTGCGCAGCGTGCGCTCGACGAGGTCGCTGTCGTATTCGAAAACGCGCTGGAACTCGTCGAAGACGACGACGAGGCGCAGGCCCCGGTCTGCGGCCGCGCGGGCGGGCGCGGCGAGCACCTCTTCCAGCTCGGGCCCGGGGTCGCGCTGATCGCCCACGCCGACACTCAGCGTGGGCTTGCCCGCGTCGTCCACGCTGAGCACGGGGCGCAGGCGCGAGATGTAGCGCGTGAAAGCCTGCAGACGCCGCTCGGCCGTGCTCTCGAGGCGCTCGGCAAAGGCCTGGGCGAGGCGGCGGGCGAAGCTCGCCGCGCTCTCGGTGGGCCAGAGGTCCACGTAGAGCTTGAGGTAGCGATCCGGCGGCAAGCCATCGAGAGCGCGCAGCACCAGCGAGCTCTTGCCCATGCGCCGCTCCGAGAAGACGAAGAGCCGCTCGCCGTTTTCCATGGCGCGGGCGAGGTCGGCCCGCTCGCGCTCCCGGTCGCAGAAGGCCTCGGGGCCCACGATCTGCCCATAGCGAAAGGGGTTGCGCACGGCCTCTCCGATCATATCAATTGGCGTAACGCAATATGCGTAACGCGTGGTGAGATATCAAGAGTGCCATGCTAAATAGGCGATAGGCGACTTGACAGGTTAAGTATCGTGTACTACAATGTACACACTATGGCAGACGAAGCACTTAGCAAGGAAAGCCCCTTCGGCGCCACCGTCCGCGAGCTGCGGGAGGCCCGCCAGGCCGGAGACCGCAGCTTCTCCCTGCGGCAGCTGGCCCAGCGCATCGGCGTGGAGCCCAGCTACCTCAGCAAGGTGGAGCGCGGCGAGACGCCGCCGCCCTCCGAGGCGAAGATCCTGCTCCTGGCGCGCGAGCTGGGCGAGGACCCGGACCTGCTCCTCGCCCTGGCCGGCAAGGTCTCCAGCGACCTGCAGGCCGTCATCCGCCGCCGCGCGGCGCTCTTCGCCGCCCTGATCCGCGAACTCAAGGACCTGCCCGACCAGGCCGTCCTCCGCCTCGTGCGCGAGGTGCGCGACGGCGACTGGTAGAAAGCGAGACCGCCATGATCGAGCTTCGCCACGATGCCCTCGAGATCAGCTTTCCCGAGCTGCACAAGGATGCGCGCCTGCGCATCGACTTCCAGCGCACCCTGCGCCTGCCCGACGACGGTAGCGAGTACCCGCTGCCCGCCGGCTTCGGCAGTTTTCCGCTGCGCCACGTCGACGACTTCGCCGCGCGCCTGCCCGAGCGCTGGCGGGCTCACGGCGGCGTCATGCTGCCCATGTACCAGGCCGAGGCGATGTGGCTGAACTTCGAGAGCCCCGAGGACTACCCCTTCGCCGTGAAGATCGCCGCCGGCAAGATCAACGCCGTCAGCGGCGAGTCCTGGCGCGAGGGGCTACACCGTGATCCCCAGGACTACTGCGCCCTGCCCGGCCAGCCCTGGCTCGACGGCTTCTGCGTGGAGAAGGGCATCGTGCGCCAGTTCGTGGCGGCGCCGCTGGGAGCGGGCGCCACGGTGGAGGAGCAGCTCACGGGCGAGGCCGAGCACGGCGGCCTGCAGATCCTGGTCCATCCACTCAAGGCGAAGATCTGGCAGCGCGAGCAGCGCGCCCTGCATGCCGAGCTTGCGAAGGGGCCCCATGTCGACGCCTACGCACTGCGCGCACTGGACATGGGCCTCGCCCCCGGCGGCCGCATGCGCCAGGAAATCTACCGCGACCGGCGCGATCTCGCCGACTGGGACCAGCGCCTGCGCGCGCGCTGCTTCGTTCACATCGCCGGCAGCCTTGCCTGGCGGGGCATCACCGGCGAAATGCCGCCGCGCCGACCGCTCGGCAGCAAGGACTATTCGGCCTTCGGGATCCCCTGGTTCGATTACTACGATGCCGAGCTCGAGGCTCTGGGCGGCGCCGCTGCCCTTGCGGGGCTGAAGAGCATGGGCCAAGTTACAGGTCTGCTGCGCGACGATGAGGCAGCCTGGGTCGGCTCGCCGATTCGGCTCAAGGATGAACGCGGGGCGAAGAGCGTCCGCGAGTTCTAGATGGGGGCCAGCCGCGGCGCGCGGACTGGAATGCTACTTGCCTTGGCTCCCGGCAGGCCCCCGGCCCCGGGAGCCTGTTTCCTTTATGAGAGCTTTCGCCAGGCATTGAATCAGCGTCGGGGCTCGCGCGTAACCATCCTCGGCAATCGGGTGTCTAACGACGCGGAGTACCCGAGGTCCTGCTCCTTCCCCACGAGGTTTTCATGGCATTCCAGCTTCTTCACGTGGACTCAGAACGCCCGGTCCAGGATGTGGCCCTGCTGCGCCTGCGCGGCCGCCTGTCCGGGCCGGGCGCCGGCAAGAAGGTCATCGAGGCCGCAGGCGACCTGCAGTCCGCCGTGCGCCTGCTGATTCTGGACATGACTGCCGTCGAATACATGGACGGCACCGGCCTGGGCGCACTGGCCCAGGTCTGCTGCACGATGCGCGCCAGCAAGCGCCGCCTCGTCATCACCGGCATGAATGGCCGCGTGCGCGGCATCCTCGCGGCGGCCGACATGCTGCCTCTGCTCGAAGAGGCCGATTCCGCAGCGGCCGCCATGTCCGGATGAGCGCGCCGAATCCCTGGCTGCGCGTGAGCGCCGCGGACTACGAAGGCCATATGGCGCACCCGAGCGTGGATCAACTCGACTTCCTGGCCGCGCGCTTTGCGGACGCCCTGCGCGAGTTCGCGCCGCGGCGGCTCGCCCTGCTCGGCTGCGCAACGGGCAATGGCCTGGAGCAGGTCGACCCCGAGCGCGTGGAGCGGGTGCTCGGCGTGGACATCAATCCCGAGTACCTCGAGGTCGCCGAGGCACGACACCGCAGCCGTTTGGGGGAGCGGCTCATCCTGCGCCGTGCCGATCTCGGCGACCCCGTCGCCGCGACGGCGGCCCTGGCGCCCGGCGATTTCGACCTCATCCATGCGGCGCTGCTCTTTGAATACCTGGAGGCCGCCCGCCTGCTGCCCTTGCTCGCAGACGCGCTGGCCGCGAGCGGCACCCTGGTGGTGCTGCTCCAGCTTCCGGTCGCCGATCATGGCGCCGTCACCGCCACGCCCTACACGGGCGTGCGCGTGCTGGAACCGCTCCTGAAGCTACGCCATCCGGCCGGATTCGCCGCGGCCGCCGAGGCGGCGGGTCTTCAAGGCCTGAGCGAGGAAACCCTCGCGCTGCCCACCGGCAAGCGCTTCCACCTCTCCTGCTGGCGTCGGGGCGAGTAGCCGCAGCGGCGCGGGCTAAGCCCAGGCGCTCTTGCGCCGCTCGGTGAAGTCCGCGAGGCTGCGCGGCGCCCGGCCGATGAGACCATTGATGTCCCCGGCCACGGGCGCCGAAGCGCCGGCGCGCATGGCGGCGAAGAGAGCGCTCAGGTAGTCGAGCGAGGAGGCGGGGAGCCCCTGCGCCGCCATGGCCTGGCGCATGTCCTCGTCGCCGATGGGCTGATAGCGCACCGCATGGCCGGTGACGCTCGCGAAGTGGGCGGCCACCTGCTCCCAGTTCAGCGACTCGGGACCGGTGAGCGTGTAGGCGCGCTCGAGATGGCCTTCCTCGGTGAGCGTGACGGCCGCGGCCTCGCCGATGTCCTCGGCGGCGATGAAGCTGACGCGCGCGTCGCCGGCCGGCAGCCCGATCGTGCCCGCCTTGATCATGCCGCTCATCCAGCCGGGGTGGAAGTTGTCGAGGAACCAGTTGGGGCGCAGGATCGTCCAGGCGAGGCCACTGGCCTTCAGGCCGGCCTCGACCTGGCCGAGGCTCGAGGCGGGCGCGTGCTCGACGCCCATCGCGCTCAGCATCACGGCGCGCTCGAGACCCGCGGCCTTGGCCCGGTCCAGCAGGCCGCGCAGCTTGGGCGCAGCGCCGGCGTCCATCGGAGCGGCCATCAGGAGGAGGCGCTCGCAGCCTTCGAGGGCGGGCGCGAAGCTGTCCGGGTCGTCGAAGTTGAGGTAGATGCTGCTCACCGAGCCGGCGGGCGGCGCATAGGATTCCGGCTTGCGCGTGGCGGCGCGCACGGTGGCGCCGCGGCGAGCGAGCGCGGCGACGGTCGCGCGGCCGACGTTGCCGGTGGCGCCCGTGACGAGGATGCTCGTGCTCATTGTCGCTCCTTTTCGGAGATGGAGGAGGGGGCTCAACACCCAAGGTAGCAAAAAGCTCCCGGCAAAGCCCGCGCGCTGGCCCCGGTCATCGGGTCTTCATATCTTGTGGCCGTGTGGAAGGGAGGACGACGATGACACTGACCCGCCCTGCGCTCCTCGGGCTCTTGCTGCTCACCGCCGCCTGCGGCAGGACGCCCGGCCCCAAGCCCTGCCTCGAGATCGCCGCTGCCGCCGGCACGCTCGAGGGCGCCTGGCGCGTGGCCACCGTGCGCTACGTGTGGGCGGACGGCAACGCCACCATTGATCCGGCGCTGCCGGGTCTCTTCCTGTTCGCGGGCGATCACTACAGTTTTGCCTGGCATCAGGGCGACGAGCCGCAGCCCGACTACGCCACGCCCTGGAAGCCCACCGATGCCGAGAAGGTGCAGAGCTACAACGCCATCGTCGTGAACGCCGGCAGCTACCGGCTAGCCGGGGACACCCTGATCACGCGGCCCTTCGTGGCGAAGACGCCGGAGTTCGAGGGCGGCGAGGCGCGCTTCACCTATCAGGTGACCGGCGACACGCTGCGGCTGGTGGGCGGGTCGATCTGGAATCACAGCGGCGAGCTGGACCCGGGCGCCGAGCGCTTCCATATCCACACCCTCTGCGTGCGCGAGCGCTAGGCGGCGGGTGGCGTGCCCCGGCGGGCCCGCGCCGGCACGAACTGCCGCCGCTTGACGACGAGCGCGAGCAGCAGCCCCGCCACGACGAGCTGCAGCAGCACGCTCACCAGCGAGGACTCCAGGCCGAAGGCGCCGCCGCTGAGCCAGCGGGGGCCGCCGAGCTCGGCTTCGAGCCAGCTTGGCAGCGCCGTGATGCCCGAGTTCGGCAGGCCGAGCACGCCGTCCTGCAGAAAATTCCAGCCCAGGTGAATCCCGAAGACGAACCAGAGCCGCCGCGTGAGCGCGAAGCTGGCGAGGAGGAGCAGGTCGCTGATCACGAGTGCGGTGAAGGCGAGCGGGTCCATGTTGGCGTTGGCGATGTGCGCGAGGCCGAAGAGCAGCGCCACGGCGATCATGGCGACGGCCGTGCCCGTCCACTCCTCGACGAGCCGGTAGACGATGACGCGGAACATCAGCTCCTGCCCGAAGGCGCCGGCGGCGAAGGTGGCGAAGGCGGCAAGGAGCATCCAGGGCGACTCGGCGCCGGTGACCCGGTAGAAGCCCAGCAGGGCCAGCACGCCGACCAGCGGCAGGAGCAGGAGGGCGGCGAGGCCGACGCCGGTCGCGGTTTCGCGAAGCCAGCCGGCGCGGCCGATCTCCAGGGGCCGGCGGCGCTCGATGCGGCGCACATAAAGGGCGTAAAGCCAGAGCAGCAGGGGGATGGCCGCGAGCTGCAGCGGCGTGGCGAGAATGGTGGCGCCCGGCTCGGGCAGGCGGTCCACGCCGAAGGTGACGAGCAGGGTGAGCAGACCGATCCCGGGCGCCAGGAAGAGCAGCGCCACGGGAATTCGCAGCAGGGGGAACTGGAGCAGGCGAGCCGCTCGGCTGCGGGGCAGGGCGCGCGAGAAGAGGTCGACGGGGGCGGGGTGCATCGGCGGGTCTCCAGGGTAGCTGCCGCGGGGCGGTGAAAGGCCAGCCTACGCGCTAGCCCCGGCGCGGGTACGCGCGATTGGCTCGCCCGGCGCATTACCTTTCTGGAGAAGTGCTGCTATACTTGACCGAGAACTGCGACGAAGGGAGGCGGGATGAGGCACCTTCTTGCTGCAGCGCTGCTGCTCGCGGCCTGCGATGCTTTGGCGGGTTGGTGCGGGCCGGATCTCGTCTTTTTCCATGCCGGCGGCCACCCGGAGACCTGTCGCGCCGACCTCGTGCCCCTGCAGGAGCAATCCATCGAAGTCCACCTCGTGGCCTACGACCTGCCGGGGCCGCTCTCCGAGCTGCAGTTCCGCGCCGAGAACTGGCTCAGCCCGGGCGAGCCGCCGCAGGGCGAGATTGCGGAGATGTGGGCGGCCGATGCCGTCGCAGGCGACCTGGCCACGGGGATCACCCTCACCTGGAATGAGGGCCTGGCACCGTTTCACACGAACTTCGACGGATCGCAGAGCTTCCGCCTCGGCACGATCTCGCTGCTGCCCTACACGGCGGATTGGGCAGGAACCAACCACCAGGTGCGCTTGCGCGATCTCAGCTACAGGAATCTGGAAGGACAGGAGTTCGTCGGCGATGAGTTGGAGCATAGCCTCTTTACGCTCAATGCCGACAGCGAAAGCGAATGCATCGACTTCATCGTTGATCCGCCCTTCTTGAACTACTGCAGTTGGACCTTGATGTCCCCGCCTGATGGCGGCACGGTGAGCGGCGACTTCGTCTTCCGTGGCAAGCTGGCCTACTTCTCCTGCTGGAACTACTGGCCATACCCGGTGAGGGCGACGGTGAAGCTGAATGGCATGCAGATCGGTGTCCACGAGGACGAGATTCTGCTCGAGCTCGAGCAGCTGGTGTCAGTGAGCGGGATCGGCGATGGGGAGAGCTTCACGATCACGGTGGAGACCGATGCGGGCTGGCCTTGCCAGCCGAGCTACACTTACACCTACACCCTGGACACCACCGCCACTGGGCGCGAGAGCTTCTCGGCGATCAAGGCTTGCTACTAGGCGCAAACGAGTGCGGGGCGATCAACCTGCGCTCAGGGCAGCTGCAGCTCGCAGACGCGGCGCAGGTGGTGGCCGGTCACGGCCAGCGTGATGGCGAGCGGCAGCTTGCGCACGTCGTGGCAGGCGGTCCAGCCCAGCAGGCGCCAGTACTCCTTGCGCTCACGGCCGACGATGCCCAGGCGCAGCACCGAGCGCAGAAAGGCGCCCAGGTCCGCCCAGACCAGGCGCCGCCGGCGCTGGCTCGTGCGGTGCTCGCGCAGCAGCGTGCGGATGCGGGCGTAGTAGGGCCGCGGCGCGTAGATGCCCCTCAGGATCGAGCGGTAACCCTCTTGCAGGAGTTGCGCGTTCATGCGCGGCACGATGTTGGTGGAGCCGTCCGCGTTGTCTCCGGTCATGGAGCCGGTGAGGCGGCCTTCACTCTGCATGCGCGCGTAAAGGCGCGTGCCGGCCGGCGCTTGCAGCAGGCCCACCATGGCGGTGACGATGCCGCTCTTCTGGATGAAGTCGATCTGGCGCTGGAAGACGCTGGGCGGGTCGCTGTCGAAGCCGACGATGAAGCCGCCCTGCACTTCCAGGCCCGCGCGCTGGATGCGCTGCACGCTGGCCACCAGGTCGCGGCCCATGTTCTGGCGCTTGCTGCACTCGTTCAGGCTGCTCTCCTCGGGCGTCTCGATGCCGATGAAGACGCGCTCGAAGCCGGCGGCGGCCATGGCAGAGAGCAGCGCGGGGTCGTCGGCCAGGTTGATGGACACCTGCGTGTTGAAGCGCAGGCGTGGCCTGCCGCGCCGCCAGGCGCTGAGCGCCGGCAGCAGGTCGTGCTTGAGGGCGTGCTTGTTGCCGATCAGGTTGTCGTCGGCAAAGAAGATGTCATTGCGCCAGCCGCGGGCGTAGAGGCCATCCAGCTCGGTGAGGATCTGCGCGCTGGTCTTCAGGCGCATGCGGTGGCCGAAGAGCGCGGTCACGTTGCAGAAGTCGCAGTCGAAGGGGCAGCCGCGGCTGTACTGGATGCTCATCGTAGCGTAGCGCTTCAGGTTGAGCAGGTCCCAGCGCGGGGTGGGCGAACCGGCGAGGTCGGCGCGCTCGGGCGAAGCGGTGACGCGCGGCGCCTCGCCAGCGGCGAGCGCGGCCAGGAAGGGCGGCAGCGTGACTTCGGCTTCGCCGAGCACGAGGTGGTCCACCTGCGGGAAACGCTCGGGCTCGTTGGTGAAGAGCGGTCCGCCGGCCACCACGGGCAGGCGCCAGGCCTGGCAGCGGTCGATCACTTGCACGGCGGAGCCGGACTGCACGCTCATGGCGCTGACGAGGGCGATGTCCGCCCAGGCGAGGTCGGCGTCCGTGAGGCGGGTCACGTTCATGTCCACGAGGCGCAGCTGCCAGTCAGGCGGCAGCAGGGCCGCCACGGTGAGCAGGCCCAGCGGCGGGGAGCTGGCGCGCTTGCGCACGATCTTGAGCGCGTGGCCGAAGCTCCAGAAGGTCTCGGGGAACTCGGGATAGATGAGCAGGGCCCGGCGGCCCGTGCCGCCTCCTGAGGAGAGGCCAGGAATGAGCATCGCGATCGCTTTCGCCGTGCGGCGCGTCCGCACGGGCCGCTCACTATTATGGAGGCGGCGATTCGCTAGCGGATCGGGCGCTGAGCGCGAACTGCGTCGCGAAGGAGCGCGGGCCGGCTATCCGGCGACAACCGAGTCACGGGTTTCCGCCTCGGAGAATCGATCCTCGGAGATATCGGACTTGGGCGTAGTATAGCCACAATCCCTCAATTGTACACGTGTACAATCCGGCTCTTTGCCACGTGGCAACGCTAGTGCTCGCTATCCTCTTCAAGGTCAGTGGGTTGAGGCGCCGCCGGCTGCGCGTAGGCCGAGGCCGCGCCGTGCTCGTAGACCAGCGCGCCGCCCAGCTTGCCCGTCCAGGTGACCTGGGCGGCCATGAGCAGGGCGGCCGTGAGGAAGGCCCAGCGGCCGGCCGCGCCCAGGCGGCCCTTGAGGAAGCCCGCGGCAGCCAGGGCGAGGCCCACCCAGGCGAGGATCATGAAGCCCTCGGCCCGCTCTTCGTGGTCGTGGATGAGGTTGCGGGCGACGAACTTCTCCACCCGATCCTCGGTGGCCCCGCCGCTGCGCACGGCGACGATGCCCGCCACGAGGGTGAAGACCATGAGCGCCGCCACCGGCCACCAGGCGGCGCGGGCCGCCCTGGCGCGGGCGCCCCAGAGCAGGGCGACCAGGGCCGCCAAGGGCAGCAGGTAGGCGAAGGCGATGGGGAAGTGGACGACGGCGGGGTGGAGCGGGTCGGGTAGCATAGGGCCTCCTTCTAGTCTGGCAAGAGCATGCCACATAGCGGCTGAAAGGGCGACAGGACATGCTGCATGCAGCGCTGCAAGTGACAACGCCGTTTCCAGGCTACCGGCGCAGGTGGCAACGCCATTGTCGCCTATCGCTTCAGGATGTACACGTGCAGTAGTAACTCATTGCCATTAAATAAGTAACAATGATTGCGCACCCTGTCTGCTTGGCACGGCACCTGAGCCCTTCGGAGATACCCCAAATCCAAGGAGGCACGGATGCGCCCGAAGCGATTCCAGCGAGATATGGGCCATGCACTCTTGCTGATGCTCTTGGCAGCCCCTCTAGCCGGTACAAGCCCAGCTCTTGCCGCCGGCTCTGACCTTCCTTCAGGCGACGATTACGATGACGGAGCAAACATCTGCATGCTGGGACGATTGGCTACTCCGCATCGCAGCACAGGCGAAGGCGCGCCGGAAGGGGCGGTCCGTCGCCGCCATGGCGACGACGATGACGATGGAGTAAATCTGACTTCACTGCGACTGTATCTCACCCCGCCGCTCTTGATCCCGATGGCGACCCGGCCCGCCATGTCTTCGATTTGTGCGCGCTGGCAAATCCATTAGGCGCCGCCGTCCCAGGGGCGACGCCCACACTGCAGCTTCCGCGCTGGCTCAGGCGCTCCACTCCCTGGCCGCCCCTTTTGGGGCGGCCAGGGGCGCGAGGCCCCACTTCTCAATTGACCATCCCCAGCGTCTCGGCTAAACTTCCTTACGCGTTTCAGGATCAGGGACTAGGGGTCAGGATTCCCAGCGACTTCCCCGCCCTCCCCATGGCCACATCACTTTGTGGCGCACCCGTTGCTGGATCCTGCCGGCATACTCCACCGGTACCCCATCCCCATAACTGGTCCCCGCCGCTACCAGGGGATCAGGCTTGGCGTAAACGCTAAGGAGCTTCTTCATGGTTAGGCGAAGGCGCACCAAGCTCTGGCCGCTATTCCTGGCGCTTCTTCTCATCTCCCTTTGGAGCACGCCACTCTTCGCCCGCGAGCCCCAATCAGGACCCGGAGGGCTACAATCTGCGAGAAGCATCGAAGCTGATGGTGACGATGATGACCAAGGGAGGCACAGTCGTCTGCGTAACCACATCTGGTTCTTGCAACGAGCTACTGCAGGACACTTCGCTGGGTCGGTAGGACTCGAGCCGTGACAAGGAAGCGGGCCGATGACTGAAGCGGAAGATGATTCGAGATTCGTCCTAGGATGGGATCATATCCCGGACGAGTTGCTTAACGATCTCCAGGCCGTTGAGTAGTCGGGTCTCTCGCCTAGCGTCGAGATGCAGCGGCCACTTCGCTTTCGCGTGGCACTTTCTGGCAAGTACGACCTGGCGCCTCACGCCGCCTTCTGGAAGGCCGAGGAACCACCACTTCGGCGACACCCAGATGGAGCTTAGCAATCTACTCCTGAGCAACCAGGGCCTATCTCGACGTTGCGGAAGGAGCCCGAGCTCGTGCAGCATGGGAGACCTTGACTCAATTGACCGCGGGGATGGGCTTGAGCCGATAGATCTGCTTCGCGGATTGGAAGCGCTGGAAGGGACGCAGCGATCCTACGGCGCGGCGAGGTGAACGCGCGGAGCAGGTCCTGATGCATGCCCGACATCTCGCCGAAAGACGTGGCGTTCCCGCGCTGCTTGGGATGGCGCATGTGCAATTGGGAATCCTTAGCAAGACCCGTGGGGACTACAGTCTATGCCGCAAGGTACTTTGAAATGGCGCTTCAGGATGCAATTCCGAGAGTCGTCATAGCCGGAGCGATCTGTGAGTTCGCGCACCGAGCAACCCGATGATTCGCTGGAGGAAGCACGGCCAGCTTCACGATCGGCGGCGTCCATGGCTGGAGATCGTTCGCAAGCCGTCACCAATGCGGTAGGCACCATGTGCTCTACCTCAACGAATTCGCCCGCCTGCACATCGCCCTCGAGGATGAGCACGAAGCCCGCAAGCACATCGAGATGATCGCGCAGGCCACGGACGAACACACGCCCATCCGCAGCCGCGTCATCAGCCACGAAGTGCGTGCCGACTACCACAAGCTCCGCGGCGAATGGAAAGAAGCCCTGGCCGCTATCGACGCCGGGCTCGAGCTGGCCTACGAAATCTCCGAGCAGAACGACCTGGTCGGCGAGCTGCTGCGTCGCCGCGCCCGCGCTCTCTACGAGCTCGCGCGCGACGACGAAGCCTTCGCGGCGGCCAAGCGGAGCCTCGAAGTCTGCGAGCGCGTCGGCGAAGTCTACGAGATCGGCGCGCTCTTCCGCACGCTGGGCCTCCTCGCCGAGCGCCGCAGCGACTTCGCCGAGGCCGAGAACCTGCTGCTGAAGGCCGTCGAGTTCTACCGCGACAAGGACGAGAAGTACGAGCGCGCCTTCAGCCACCTCGCGCTGGCCGGCTTCTACGAGCGTGTCCATGCCACCCGTAAACGGGAAGACGACCTCCGCGAGGCCTTCCGCCACACCGCCAGCGCGCTCGGCCTCTTCGATGAGATGGGCATCGCGCCGCGCGTCGCCGAGGGCCGCGCCCGCCTGGACGCCATCAGCGAGCGCTTGCCGAGCAAGCCCTTCACGCCGCCCGACGGTCAGACACTCGCCGCCCTGGGCAAGGCGCACGGCATCATCAGTGCCGATGCCTCGATCGCCAATTTGCTGGAAGTGCTCGACACCGTGGCGCCCTCGGACGCCGCCGTGCTCATCACGGGCGAAACCGGCACCGGCAAGGAGCTCTTTGCGCGCGCGCTGCACAAGCTGAGCGGCCGCAAGGGCGACCTCGTCATCGTCAACTGCGCGGCCATCCCCGACGAGCTCATGGAGAGCGAGCTCTTCGGCCACCTCAAGGGCTCCTTCACCGGCGCCCATCGCGACCGCAACGGCAAGTTCGCCCAGGCCGACAAGGGCACGCTCTTCCTCGACGAGATCGGCGACCTCAGCCCGCGCCTCCAGGCCAAGCTCCTGCGCGTGCTGCAGGACGGCATCTACAGCCCCGTCGGTTCGGACGAGGACTGCCATGCGGACGTCCGCGTGGTCAGCGCCACCAACCGCGACCTGCGCGCGCGGGTGGCCGACGGCCGCTTCCGCCGCGACCTGCTCTATCGCCTGAACCACGTGGTGCTCGCCCTGCCGCCCCTGCGCGAGCGCGGCGACGACGCGGTGCTGCTCGCCACCTACTTCCTGCACGAGGCGAGCACGCGCCTGGGCCGCAAGCTCGTGCTCGACCCGCACGCGGCCGACAAGATTCGCGAGTACCCCTGGCCCGGCAACGTGCGCGAGCTGCAGAACCTCGTGCGCCGCCTGGCGCTGTTCGCCCGCGACACCGGCCGCCTCAGCGTGGACTTCCTGCCCGAGAGCGTGATCACGCCGGTGGAGGACTTCAGCAACGACCTCGCCGCCATCCTGCTCAAGGCCGAGAAGGACGCCATCGTCGCCGCCATCGTCCGCGCCCGCGGCAACAAGGCGGCGGCGGCCCGCATGCTCGGCGTCAGCCGCAGCACCCTGAACGACAAGATCGCCCGCCTCGACCTCAGCGTCGAGCGCCTCGCCCGCGCTACGCGGGCCTAAGCTCCTCGATAGTGCCGACCGCGCCTGCCGGGCGTGCCCTCCTGAGCCATGGCTGGTCCCGCCTCGCGCTCCCGCGTACGGCGCCGCCTGTTCGCAAGGACGAACACGGCGAGACCGACGAGCACGGAGCCGGCCATCACGGGCTTGCTGGACGGCATGACCATGCTCATCGCAACGGGCAGCAAGATCAGCCCCAGCCCCAGGGCCTCGGCATCAGTTCCGCCGATCAGCCGCTTCGCCAGCCACGCCAGACCCCAGGCAATCGACAGTGCAAGGATCGCTTGCCACATGAGTACCTCCGCCCAACGAGTGATCGCTTGCCGTTGCGAAGCCCACGGCAGCAGAGCATAGGCCCCATCCAGCATAGGCTGCAAGCTCCACTGCCGGCACTCGAGCGCTTGCAAGAGCCGCGCGCTTTCTCGGACAATCGCCACACCCCCAGCCAGGAGGACCGTCATGCGCGCCATCCGCCTCGCCGCCCTCGCCTGCCTGCTCTTCGCCCTTGGCCTCGCCGCCACGCTCGCCCAGGCGCAGCCGCCGGCGGAGCCCTACCTCGACGAACACCTCGCCCCCTTCAAGCCCTTCCTCGGCAAGACCTTCCGCGGCGAGCTGAGTGACTCCACGCCCGAGCAGCCCATGGTCGACGTCAGCCGATGGGAGCGCGCACTCGCCGGCAAGGCCGTGCGCAACCTGCACTCGGTGAACGACGGCGCCTACTGCGGCGAGTCCATCGTGTTCTGGGACGCCGCGGCGGCCAGCCTGGTCTACTACTACTTCACCTCGGGCGGCTTCTACACGCAGGGCACCATGAAGGTGGAGGGCGGCAAGTACATCGCCCACGAGAAGGTCACGGGCAACACGGACGGCATCACCGAGGTGCGCTCCACGGGCGAGCTGCTCGCCGACGGCACGCTCAAGGCGAGTGCCGAGTACCTCAAGAACGGCGAGTGGGTGCCGGGCCACGGGGCCGTCTACCGCGAGGCGCCCGATGCCAAGGTGATCGGCCCCTAGCCATGGCCCAGCTCCTCCTCGTGCACTGGCATCCCGCCGAAGCCGCCGAGCGCGCCGATAGGCCGGACCCTCGAGAGGCCGCACTGGCGAAAGCAGGCTAGGCCCGATTGCCCGCTGCGCGCCCAGGGCGCTCGCCCCAAGACCCTGGCCGCCCCCCGGCAGGCCCCGACTGCCTGGATTTCAGCCTCCTGTTACGGGAATGTTAGGAGGGGCTTGCAAGGGCGGCCCAAGTTCGCTAGGGTGCCGGGTTCCGTAAGGAGATGACAGATGCCGGGAAGTATAAGTAATAAAGTGAATTACGAGTTTCACCCGGACGGCTACATCATCTGCACGCCTCAGCCCGGCGTCGAGATCGAGCTGGAGGACGCCGTCCAGCTCTTCGAGGCTGCCCGGACGCGCTACGGCAAGCCCTTCGGCCTCCTCTTCAACCGGATCCACGAAGCCTCCATCTCCTTTTCCGTCTACGAGTACATCGAGTCCGCCGCGGATATCGTTGCCATGGCCGTGGTGCTCTACGACCGGGGGAGCTTCCCCGCCGCCCGGATGGAGGCGCGCTACTTCCGCGGGACCCCCTATGCCAGCTTCTTCGATCTCGACACCGCCCAGGTCTGGATCTGCGAACAGCTGGGGGACCGCGCCAAGCCGACGGACGCTTGACGCCCCGTCGCCCTTGACCCGCGTGGCTGCATCCCTACACTGCCCACATGCGCATCGTTTCCCTCAACGTCGGCCGTCCGCAGGCGAAGCCCTGGAAGGGCAAGCTCGTCGAGACGGGCATCTTCAAGCAGCCGGTGACGGGGCGCGTCGCCCTGCGCGGCAACCAGCTCGCCGGCGACGGCCAGGGCGACCCCCGCGTGCACGGCGGCGAGTTCAAGGCCGTCTACGCCTACCCCACGGAGCACTACCCCTTCTGGCGCGCCGAGCTGGCGGTGGCCGAGCTGCCCTGGGGCGCCTTCGGCGAGAACCTGAGCACCGAGGGTCTCCTCGAGAGCGAAGCCGTGATCGGCGATGTCTACCGCATCGGCAGCGCCCGGCTGCGGATCACGCAGCCGCGCTTCCCCTGCAGCCGTCTCGCCCTGCGCCATCAGCGCGAGGACATGGTGGAGCGCTTCCTGCACAGCCTGCGCAGCGGCATCTACTTCGCGGTGGAGGAGGAAGGCGAGCTCGCCGCCGGCGATGAGATCCAGCTCGAGCGCCGCGGCGGCTCGGGCATCACCGTGCACGAGGTGGCCGGCCTCGTGGCCGGACCCCGTGATCCCGAGCTGCTGCGCCGCGCGGCGGCCCTGGCCGAGCTCGCGCCCAGGCTGCGCGAGCAGCTCGCCGGCTACCTGGACGAGTCCAGGAACCCCTGACGCGCGAGCGTCGCCAGGAGCTCGGCGCTGATCGCTTCGTTATCATCCTTCGTGTACTTGAGCCGCGTGTAGACCTGGGCCAGGTTTGCCACGCCCGAGCTCTCCATGCGCGCGGCGAGTTCCGGATAGCTCATGTAGCGCTTCCAGCCCTCGGTCTCCCGCTCGCGGTAGACGGCGCGGATGCCGGCGTCGTCGGGATCCGCGTAGCGCTCCTCGTGCACGATGCCGCCGATCGGCAGCCGCGCCCGCGGCTGCGGGTCCTCGTCCGGCCAGCCGAGCACCAGAGCGTGGTGGCCGGGAAGACGCCCTCGGGCAGGCCGAAGAAGTCCACGAGATCGGCGTGGCGCAGAGCGTCGTGCCCATGTAGCAGATGCCCAGGCCACGCGTCTCCTCGCCCGTGACAATAATGGAGTAGGTCTGCATGTTGCCGCTGCTCGAGGCCCGCGTGGCGGCGTGGAGGATCTCGGCGAGCAGCTCGGGCGCCACGGCGTCCGGCCGGTACTTGCGGATGCTGCGGTGCGCGGCGATCTGGGCGATGGTGTCCATGGACGGGGGGCCTCCCTTCGGCAGGCGGGGAGACTAGCGCGGCGCCGCGCCTTGGGCTAGGATTTGCGCACTGAACGCGCGACCGCGTTACCCAAGGAGGCGGACATGCGCTGGAAGGACCGTCAGGGCAGCCGGAACCTGCGCGACCTGCGCGGCGCTCGCCGACCCATGGCCATCGGCGGCGGCCTCGGCGGGCTGGGGCTCGTGATCCTGCTCGTCTACCTGCTCATGGGCGGCGACCCCACGGCCCTGCTCGATTCGCAGGGACAGGGCGCGGGCGTGGCCCCGGGCATGGAACAAGGCGTCCCCGTGGACGCCTCCTCGGACGAGCTGGCGCAGTTCATCGCCGTGGTGCTGGCCGACACGGAGGCCGTCTGGGGCGAGCTGTTCACGCAGCAGGGCTGGCGCTATGAGGAGCCCCAGCTCGTGCTCTTCAGGGATCAGGTGCGCTCGGCCTGCGGCTACCAGAGCGCGGCGGTGGGACCTTTCTACTGCCCGGGGGATCACACGGCCTACATCGACCTCGGCTTCTACGAGCTGCTGCGCGAGCGCTTCGGGGCGGCGGGCGACTTCGCCCAGGCCTACGTGATCGCGCACGAGGTGGGCCACCACGTGCAGAACCTGATGGGCATCTCCGAGCAGTTCGATGCGGCGAGGCAGGGTGCGAGCGAGCGCGAGGCCAACGCGCTCTCGGTGCGCATGGAGCTGCAGGCGGACTTCTTCGCCGGCGTCTGGGCGCATCACGCCGAGCGGCGCTTCAACATGCTGGAGCCGGGCGACATCGAGGAGGCCCTGAACGCCGCCAACAAGATCGGCGACGACAACATCCAGCGCCGCGCGCAGGGCCGCGTGGTGCCCGACGCCTTCACCCACGGCACGGGCGAGCAGCGCGTGCGCTGGTTCTCGCTGGGCTTCGAGACCGGCGACCTCAGCCGCGGCGACACCTTCGCCGCGCGGGACCTCTAGCGTGTCCGCCGCGCCGCCGAGCATTCGCCCCGGCCGCGCGGAAGACCTGCCGGCGATCGTCGAGATCGTGAACCACTTCATTCGCGAGACGCACGTGAGCTTCGACCTCGAGCCGCACACGCCGGCCTCGCGCGCGGCCTGGTTCGCCGGCTTCGCCGAGCGCGGGCCGCACCGGCTGCTGGTCGCCGAGGAGGCGGGGGAAGTGCTGGGCTACGCCGCCAGCCAGCCCTTCCGCCCCAAGGCCGGCTACGCGCGTTCGGTGGAGACGAGCATCTACCTGCGCCCCGGCGCGGAAGGCCGCGGCCTGGGCCGGCAGCTCTACGGCGCGCTCTTTGCCGAGCTGGAGCGCGAGTCGCTGCATCGGGCCTATGCGGGCATCGCCCTGCCCAACCCGGCCTCGATCGCGCTGCACGCGCGCCTGGGCTTTCGCTCCGTGGGCGCGATGCGCGAGGTGGGCTTCAAGTTCGGTCGCTACTGGGACGTGGAGTTCTACGAGAAGAGCCTCACGAGCGCCTGAGCGCCACGGCCGCAGTTGCCACGTGGCAACAGGGGGGAGCCCCGCGCTGCCCCTTGCTTCATCGTTGGGGTGTCCGCCTCGCGACGTCCCGCCGCCCGTGTACCGGCGGCACGAGCGCGCCGCCGGCTGTACTTTCCTTGGCATTCTTGACATACTTCGGCGTACCAGCGCTCCACGCGCGCGCACTCGCCCGCGCCCACCCCCGACGAGGACCGCGTCAACCGATGGGAATGAAGCCACCCCGCTCCGACTCGCGCCCCTTTGCCCTGGCTGCAGGGCTTCTCCTCTTCGCACTCGCCTGCAACTCGGGCGGCGGTGCAGAGCAGCGCGGCGAGGCGCCCACGCCGAGCGTCGAGGCCGTCGCGGCCCGCCAGGGCGCGCTGCCCCTGGTCCAGCGCCTGAGCGGCGTGGTCAAGGCCACGAACCAGGTCGCCATCAACCCGGAGATCGGCGGCGTCATCACCGAGGTGCTCGTGCGCGACGGCGACGCGGTGAAGGCAGGCCAGCCGCTCCTGCGCCTGCGCGACAAGGAGTACCGCGACCGCCTCGCCCAGGCCGCCGCCAGCCTGCAGATCGCCGAGGCGCAGCAGCGCCAAGCCGCGGCCCTGGCCAAGGAGGCCGCCTCGGAGCTGGCCCGCGCGCAGGGCCTGGCCGCCGAGGATCTCGTCAGCAAGGCCCAGCTCGAGGCCGCCGAGACGAAGGCCGCCTCCGCCCAGGCCGCGCTGGACCTGGCCGACGCGCGCGTCGCGCAGGCCAGGGCCGGTCTCAGCGAGCAGGAGCAGAACCTCGCCCAGACCGAGATCCGCGCGCCCGTGGCCGGCCGCGTCGGCGGCCGCAACGCCGAGGTCGGCATGCGCGTGGACAGCGGCACGCGCCTGTTCACCCTGGGCCAGCTCGATCACCTGATCGTGGAGATCGTCATCACGGACACCATGCTGGCCTATCTCGAGGTCGGCCAGCCGGCCGAGATCCTGCCCGGCGAGCGCGCCGCCGACCCGCTGCGCGCGCGGCTCACGCGCATCTCGCCCTTCCTGCACCCGGTCACGCACAGCACGGAGGGCGAGCTGGAAGTGGCCAACGCGGAGGGCCGCCTCACGCCGGGCATGTTCGTCACCGTGGACGTCTTCTACGGCGAGAGCGAGCAGGCCACGCTGGTGCCGCTGAGCGCCCTCTACGAGCTTCCGACCACGGGCGCGACGGGCGTGTTCGTCACCGAGGTCGCCGTGGACAGGGAAGCGCTCGCTCCCATCGGCGACGACCCGGTGCCACCTTCACCGCGCCCCTGCCCTTCACGTTCGTGCCCGTGCAGGTGATCGCCAGGGGCCGCATGGTGGCCGGCATCGCGGGTGTGGCGCCGGGGCAGTGGGTGGTGACCATCGGCCAGCACCTGCTCGGCGAGGGCACGCCCAAGGCGCGCGTGCGCCCGGTGAAGTGGGACTGGGTGGAGAAGCTGCAAAACCTGCAACGGGAAGACCTGATGCAGGAAAGCCCCCCGCGCGAGCCCTCGTCCTAGGAGCCGGCCATGAAGCTCACCGAGACCGCCGTCCACCGGCCCATTGCCACCACGATGGTCTTTCTCATCATCATCGTGCTGGGCATCACCGCCTTCCGCTACCTGCCCGTGGATCTGCTGCCGCAGATCGAGTACCCGCAGCTCACCGTGCGCACGAACTATCCCAACGTGGGCCCGGAGGAGATCGAGAATCTCATCACGGACCGCATCGAGAACGCGCTGGCCGGCGTGCCCAACGTGGAGCGCATGCGCTCGAACTCCGAGGAGGGCGGCAGCAGCGTCACGCTGGAGTTCGCGCAGGGCACGAACATCGACGAGGCCGCCAACGACGTGCGCGCGGCGCTCGACCGCGTGCGCGACGCCTTCCCGCCCGAAGTCCAGTCGCCGCGCCTGTGGAAGTTCGACCCGGACAACTTCCCCGTCGTGGTGCTGGGCGCCAGCTCGCCGCGCGGCCTCGAGGAGCTGACCCGCCTGCTCGAGCGCGAGATCGCCCAGCGCTTCGAGCAGATCCCCGGCGCCGGCGCGGTGGACGTCTTCGGCGGCATCTATCGCGAGATCCAGGTGCGCCTGCGCCGCGACCGCCTCGCCTCCAGCCGGCTCACGGCCACCGACGTGCAGCAGGCCCTCGAGCGCGAGAACGTCACCCTGCCCGGCGGGGACCTGCGCGAGGGCCTGAGCGACCTCTACGTGCGCACCCGCGGCGAGTACGAGACGGTGGACCAGATCGCGCAGACCATCATCACGGTGATCGACGGCAAGC
This sequence comes from uncultured bacterium, assembly GCA_963695095.1. Classification (GTDB taxonomy): domain Bacteria; phylum Krumholzibacteriota; class Krumholzibacteriia; order JACNKJ01; family JACNKJ01; genus VGXI01. Next base: position 244,573 of record CAVOFT010000001.1, read on the forward strand.
CCATCCGCGTGGGCGACGTGGCCGAGGTGGTGGACGGCCAGGCCGACGTGAACCGCATCGTGCAGATCGACGGCAAGCCGATGGTGCGCCTGGCCGTGCGCAAGCAGTCGGGCGCGAACACGGTGGAGGTGGCGCGCGCCGCCCGCGCCGAGATGGAGAGAATCAACGCCGAGCGCGAGGACCTCGAGCTGCTGCTCGTCATGGACCAGAGCGCCTTCATCCAGAACTCCATCGACAACGTGAAGAAGTCCGCGCTCTGGGGCGGCCTGCTGGCGATCTTCGTCCTCTACCTGTTCCTGCGCCACCGCTCGACCACCATCATCATCGCGCTGGCGATTCCCATCTCCATCATCGCCTCCTTCGGTCTGCTCTACTTCGGCAAGCTCACGCTGAACCAGATGAGCTTCGGCGGCCTGGCCCTGGGCATCGGCATGGTGGTGGACAGCGCCATCGTCGTGCTCGAGAACATCGTGCGCCGGCGCGAGGACGGCCTCGCGCCCACGGAGGCCGCGCTCAGCGGCACCCAGCAGGTGACGGGGGCCATCATCGCCTCCACGCTGACCACCATGGTCATCTTCCTGCCCGTGGTCTTCATGCAGACCATCTCGGGCATCCTCTTTCGCGAGCTGGCCCTGGTGGTGGTCTTCGCCCTCGCCTGCGCGCTCTTCGTGGCGCTCACCCTGGTGCCCATGCTCAGCGGCCGCTACCTGCACGTCGCCGCGGACGAGGGCAGCTCCCGCCGCGGCGCCTGGCTGCGCGCGGTGGAAGGCGCCTACGCCCGCTGGCTGGCGGCGACCCTGCGGCGGCCGAAGACCGTGGTGGGCGTGACGCTCCTGCTGCTCGGCGGGGCCATCGGCCTCTGGCAGCTCCTGCCCGTTGAGCTGGCCCCCCAGACCGATGCCGACGAGGTCAGCATCGAGCTGGAGATGGCCCAGGGCACGAACATCGCCGTGGTGAAGGAGTACCTGGGCGAGCTGGAGCGCGTGGTGCGCGAGGCCACGCCGATGGACCAGCTCGAGCACATGAGCATCCAGATCCGCGGTGGCGACGCCGAGGTGGAGCTGGCCCTGCTCGGCGCCGACGAGCGCACGATGGACAGCCAGGTGATCGCCGACGAGATCCGCCGCCGCGTGGTGGGCCGCATCCCGGGCGCCGAGCTGCGCGTGCGGGCCCAGTCCGGGCTCTGGATGCTTCGGCGCCTTTTCGGCTCGGGCGGCGGCGAGGCCGTGGAGCTGGAGCTGCGCGGCTACGACCTGGAGCGGGCGGATCAGCTCGCCCAGCAGATTCGCAGCGTCATGCAAGGGGTGCCCGATGTGGCCGACGTGCGCGTGAGCCGCCGGGAGGGGCGGCCCGAGCAGAACCTGATCGTCGACCGCGAGAAGATCGCCCAGCTCGGCCTCTCGGTGAGCCAGGTGGCGCGGGTGATCCAGGCCAACGTGGGCGGCAGCCAGGCGGGCGTCTTCCGCGAGGGGGGCGAGGAGTACCCCATCGTCGTGCGGCTGCGGCCCGAGGACCGCCTCAGCGCGCTCGATCTCGGCAACATCACCGTGCGCAGCGCGAACGGTGAGATCGTGCCCGTCTCGGCGGTGCTGCGCGCCGAGCGCCGGCGCGGGCCGACGGGCATCGCCCGCGTCGACGGCCAGCGCGTGACCACGATCACCGCCAATCTCGCCGCGGGCGCGGCCCTCGGCGACGTGGTCGAGCGCCTGCAGGACGAGCTGCGCTCGCTGGCCCTGCCGGCGGACTTCTCGCTCGTCTTCAGCGGCGAGTACGAGGAGCAGCAGAAGGCGCGGCGGGACTTCATCCTCAGCATCGTGATCGCGCTGGTGCTGATCTACATGGTGATGGCCGCGCAGTTCGAGCGCTACCTCGACCCGCTGATCGTGATGGTCTCGGTGCCGCTGGCCATCGTCGGCGTGGTGCCCACGCTGCTGCTCACGGGCACGAGCCTGAACGTGCAGAGCCTGATGGGCATCATCATGCTCATCGGCATCGTCGTGAACAACGCCATCGTGCTGGTGGACTACATCAACCTCATGCGCCGCGAGGAAGGGCTGGCCGTGCGCGAGGCGGTGCTGCGCGCTGGACAGCGGCGCCTGCGCCCCATCCTGATGACCACGGCGACGACGGTGCTCGGCATGCTGCCGCTCGCCATCGGCGGCGGCGCGGGCGGCGAGATCCAGGCCGCCCTGGCCCGCGCGGTCATCGGCGGGCTCTCGGCCTCCACCCTGATCACGCTCTTCCTGATTCCCACGGTCTACGCCGGCGTCTACGGCCTGCTCGAGCGGCGCGGCGCGCGTGCCCAGGCGGCGCCGGCGCCCCGAGAGCAGGCGGAGCCCGCGTAGGCGAAGTCGGCACGGGTCGAAAGATCGCGGGAGATTTCTCCGGGTTGCCAAATGAGGCCGCCAACGCCCACCGCAGGGGCGTCGCCCCCCTCATTGCCGACCCACAGCCCGGAGCGTTTTCCAATGCGATCCACCCTCGTCGCAACCGCGCTATTCCTTGTGCTTCCCTTCACATGCCTTGCCGCCGAGGAGGCCCTCGCCCCGAGCGATGCCGGCCTCGCGCTCGAGGCACCGGCTCCGGGCGGCAGCGAGCCGGCCACGCCGAGCGCCGACCCCTTCATGGCCGCCGTGCGCGCCGCCCTCGCCGAGCAGGACGCGGCCGTCGCCGCCCTGCAGCGGGCCATGGACGCCGCTCCTGACGAGGCCACGGCCCTGGCCCGGCAGCGGGAGATCCAGGACGTGAAGCAGGAGACGGAGCTGGCCATCCTCCGCCTGCAGGCCGAGCGCGCACTCGCCGAGGGACGCGCCGAACTGGCCGCCGAGATCGCCGCCGCCATCGACGCCATCAAGAACCCGCCGCTGCCCCTGGTGGCGACGCAGCGCGACGAGCCGGCGGTCCCCGCCGGCGAGCGCTAGGGGGCCGGCCATGTCGCGCAGCCTGCGCGCCGCCCTCGGGGCGGCCCTGCTCGTCTTCTTCGCCCTGCCCGCCGGCGCCACCCTCGGCCCCGGCGTCAAGGTCACTCCCCAGGCCGATGCGCCCACGCCGAGCGCGGGCACCGTCTTCGCGCATGGCGTGGAGATCGAGGTGGGCCGGGCGCTGGCGCTCAGCGACTTCGCGCTGGCGGGCGACGGCTGGAGCCTGCTCGCCCTCGACGCGCCCGCCGAGCGCGCCCTCGTTCCCGGCGAGCGCCTGCGCGTGGACTTCCGCGCCTTGCCCTCCCGCGGCGCCGGTCCGCTCACGCTGAGCTTTCTGGCCGACGGCCGCCGGGTCGCCAAGCGCCTGGACTACGATCCCGCGCGCCGCGCGGCCCTCGCCGCCGGCGCCGCCCTGGGCCAGCAGCCCGGCACGGGCGAAACGCCCCAGCTCGCGCCGGGCCGGCGCCCCGCGCAGGAGGAACCCGCGCCCGGCGCGCCGCAGCGCGGGGATCGCGACGGCCAGAACCGCACGATCACGGTGTCGGGCCGCATGGTCTACGAGCGCGAGGACGGGCTCACCCTCGGCGTGGACCGGGCGCTCGTCCAGGTCTTCGACCAGAACTGGCCGGTCAACCTGATGCAGGTGGAAGGCTACACGGACACGCAGGGCTACTTCAGTCTGAACTTCGAGTGGGCGGAGTGCGCCTGGTGCGAGCCCGACCCGGACCTCTTCATCCGCCTGGAGGCGCGCAACACGCACACCCAGGTGCAGGACTCCAGCTGGGAGATCAACTACTCCTGGGTGACGGGCACCTGGACCAACTACGGCGGCACGAACCTGAACATCGGCACCTGGGAGCCCGCGGACGAGTCGCTGCACCCGGCGCTGCACATCCTCACCGGCATCACGCGCACCTGGCGCTGGCTCTCCACCCGCGAGGGCTACAACACTCCGCCCGTGGACGTGCAGTGGCCCGAGCCGCCGGGGGCGAGCTACTACGACAGCTTCTGGCAGGAAATCCACATCACCGAGGAGAAGCAGTGGTGGGAGTCCACGCAGAGCCACGAGTACGGCCACCACTGGATCAACAACTACGCCGAGGACCTGCCGCCCGACTACTGCAACGGCTACTGCGATGGCAACGCCCAGCAGGGCGACTGCGGCCACTGCATGTGGTGCCCGGAGACGACCGCCGTTGCCTTCAGCGAGGGCTGGCCCAACTGGCTGGCCGACGTGATCACGCGCTCCTACCCGGTCGACTACGGCGCGACCGCCCTCTTTCCGCGCGATCAGGAGGATCTCGACATCTGCGGGCAGACCGGGCTCTTCGCCGAGGCCGAGCTGACCGAGGGCTTCTTCGGTGCCCTGATGCGCGACCTCGAGGACGGCGTCTCCAGCGACGACGAGCACGGCCTGCCCGGCGCCGACGGCCTCAGCGACCGGCTCGCCCTGGGCACGAACGAGATCTTCGACATCATCGACACCTTCCATCCCCTCACGCCGGCGGCCTTCCTCAACCAAGCCAAGATCACCCTCGCCGCGCAAGCGGAGGACCTCTGGGAGACGGCGGCCAACTGCGGCTTTCAGACCGACAACGGCGCCGGGCCGGGCCTGGCGGGCAATCTCAGCTCGCCCAGCCACCCCGAGGGCGTGGAGGTGGCCGACTACACCCCGACCCTCACCTGGAGTCGTCCCGTCGACGACGCCTCGGGCGTGGGCAGCTATCGCGTGCTCTGGACGGAGGACGCGCCCTGCAATCCCCTCGATGCCGGTCCCGGCTGGTGCCCGGGCGTGAACGGCAGCGACGTGGAGACGATCGGCGACGTGACCAGCTACGACAGCGGCGCGCAGGGCGTCACCCTGCTGCCGGGCCGCGACTACTACTTCAACATCGTCGCCCAGGATCGGGCCGGCAACTTCGGCGAGAGCTACGCCTCCTACGGGCCGATCCGCATTCGCCAGCCGGAACCGGCGAACCTGGCCCACACCCTGCGCGCGGGCTGGGCCTACGAGGTGGTGCCCCGCGCCACGAACGACGCCTCCGGCAGCAGCGTGCCCATCTCGGCTTCGCTGCCGGGCAACGCCAGCTCCACCTATCTCAACATGAGCGGCCGCAATTTCGGCGAGTCGGCCACGAGCGGCAACGTGCTCATGCGGCTCTACGTGGACGACGCCTACCGCTACTACCTCGCCTGGGGACCCTGGAGCGCGGGCGGCAACTACTACGCCAACAATTTCGGCCCGATCTCGATCCGCGGCGGCCGGCACACCTACGAGTCGCGCCTGGATCCGCTGGAGACGATCGCCGAAACGAACGAGACGGACAACAACTGGGGCCGCCAGTGGATCTGGACGCCCTACGACCTCGCGCCGGGGCTGCCGGTCACGCGCAGCGCGCCGCCCGCGCCCACGGGCGGCTGGGGCTCTGTCGGCGGCCAGTCGCTCTACTATAACTGCGACGGCTTCCGCTTCAGCACGGACGGCTGGTACAACGCCGTCGTCCTCGTTCCCGGCAATGCCGCGCAGGACTACGACCTGCGCCTGCACGCGCCCAGCTCGGGCGCCACGAACGGCTTCGGCGCCAACCTCGGCTGGAGCGGCCGCGGCCCCGGCAAGCTGAATGCCGTGATCGCCAACAAGTACCAGACCGGCAGCGCCGACTACGATGTCGGCGTGCTGAACTGGGCCGGCGCCGGCGACTTCACGATCGAGCAGGTGCTCAGCACGCCCTTCCCCATCGGCGACTCGCTGACGATCACGATGCCGGCCGGCAAGCTGCTCACCTTGCACGACTTCTTCGTCTTCGAGGAGAACGTGGGGCCGGTGAGCATCTCGATCGAGGCCGACCCGGCGGCGGGGCCGCTGCACCTGTTCTGGCTGGCCGAGGACTTCGCGGTGGGCGACCTGCTCGATGCCGATGCCATGGCGACCACGGATGCCAGCGGCCGCGCGCGGCTCGATTTCGCGGTGCCGGACTTCGGCTTCAACGGCTTCGGCATCTACCGGGATCCGGACTTCACGCGCAACGGCGAGATCCAGGTTGTGGTTGAATTGCAGAACACGCCGCCGGACTTCCTGCCCTGGACCTTCGCCGGCTGGCACTCGCCCCTGGTGCCCCGACCCGCGAACGACGGCCAGACGAACAGCGTCGCCCTGCCGGATACCCTGCATGGCAACCTCAGCTCGACCTGGCTGAACATCGGCGTGCGCAACGAGAGCCCCACCGGCGCCAGCGGTCTGCAGGGGCGCATCTACCGGGACGGCGTCTACTTCGCCTGGCTCGCCTGGGGCTGGTTCGGCGGCTACGCGAGCAGCCCCTTCAACTGGGGCCAGGTGATGAACTTCGGCGGCGGCCGCCACGCCCTGAGCGTGCGGCTGGACGGCGGGGAGACGATCGAGGAGATCGACGAGGAGAACAACGTCTACGGCGAGCAGTACGTGTGGAGCCCATTGCAGCTCGCCAACGACACGCCGGGCCTGCACGCCGCACCGCCGGCCCGCACGGGCGGCTGGGAGGATCTCGCAAGCGGCGAGCCGATCTGGTTCAACTGCGACGGCCTGCGCGTGCCGGGCAACCACGGCTGGTGGCAGGCCATCGCAACGGTCCCGAGCCTGGACGAGGACGTGGACCTGCGCCTGCACCCCAAGCTGGTGGGCGCCAAGCAGGGCTTCGCCGAGAACTACGCGGTGAGCGGCTGGGGGCCCAGCGCCAGCGACTTCGTGCTGATGAACTACAACGGCGCGCCGCAGGCGCCCTTCGACGTCGGCGTGCTCAACCAGAACGCCAGCGGCTTCTATCTCATGGAGGCCGTGGGCTCGAGCTATCTCGGCGCGAACCCGGACGGCGTCTTCGGCCCCTACACGCTCGGCGTGTACCACCTGCTCGACCTCTACGAGATCCGGCTGCTGGCCGGCAACGAGTACGTCGTGCTGCTGGAGAACCTGGCCGGCGACGTGGACTGGGGCATCAGCCTGCACATCGGCAGCGATCGCTACCAGAGCAAGAGCGACGCCTTCCAGGATGCCGCCGCCTGGTTCGCCCCGCCGGGTGAAAACGAGACGCTGCGCCTGAGCCCCACGGTGAACGGCAGCTTCTGCCTCGCGGTCTGGAAGGTGGGCACGCCGGACGCCGACAAGGCGGGCAGCTACCAGCTGCACATCTACAAGGGCAGCACGCCGGCCGACGATGCGCCGCCCGCGCGCACGGCCCTGGCCGGCGCCTGGCCCAATCCCTTCAACCCGAGCACCACGCTGGCCTTCGAGCTGGCTGTGCCGGGGGAAGTGCGCCTGGATGTCTACGACGGCGCGGGGCGGCGACTGCGGCGCCTGGTCGAGGGGCGCTTCGATGTCGGCCGCCACACGGCGGTCTGGGACGGCCGCGACGAGCGCGGGCAGCCCTTGCCCAGCGGCGTCTACTTCGCGCGCTTCGAAGCGGGGATGCTGGCTCAGAGCCGCAAGCTCGTGCTGCTCAAATGACCGGCCGGCCGTAGCGCAGCTGATAGCGGGCCAGGGACTTGCCACGTGGCAAGTCCCTGGCCTCTCGCTTCAGCCGAAGTAGCGGTAGTAGGGCCGGGCCGCTTCCAGCGGCCCCTTGCGATGCCGGCAGATGTAGATGTTCGCGCCGCCCTCGTAGTCGATGGCGAAGGGGACCGCCAGCCGCCGCCAGAGTGTGACTTCCTCGTAGGCCCCGCGCAGCGCTTCTTCGTTCAGGTTCACAGCGATCGCCGTGTCGCCGCTGCGCCCCTCGGGCCACCAGTACCAGTAGTTGTTGTGCCCGCAGACCGTGGGCGGCAGGTCCAGCCCCCGCTTGCGATAGTAGTCGGCAGCGCCGGCCTGGCCGTAGTTCGAAACGAGCAGCAGGCAGTCCGCGCGCTCCGCCTCGCTGAGCGTGGCGTAGGCCGCGGCCTCGGCTTCGGCCTGTTCCCACCAGGCGAAGTGATCGGCGAGATGCTGGGGCAGGGTCTGGTTCTGGTGTGAGAACTCGGAGGGCGCGGGCTGCAGATGCGTCGCGTTCAGATAGCGCGCTGTGGCCGCCGGTGAGAGCACAGGCAGGCAGAGGGGCAGCGTGAAGAGTCCGCCGAGCACGAGCAGCACGCCGAGCACCGGGATGCCCGGCCGCCAGCGGCGCTGGAGCCAGCCGGCCAGGGCCACGGCGCCCGCCGCCAGGATCAGCGGCTGCGCGGACGCCAGGTAGTAGGACTTGCCGTGGCGGAGCATCAGCGCCAGGGCGGCAACGGGCCAGATCCAGGCCAGGGCGCGCAGGGGGCGCAGGGCCCGCGCCGCGAAGAGCCAGACGGCGCCCAGCACCCAGAGCAGCAGGTTGAAGGGATGCGTCTCCAGCGCCACCTCGGCGAGGAAGGCGGGCGGCGACAGGGGGACCATCTTCCCGGCGCGGGCATTGGCCATGAACTCCAGCGTGGGCCAGCCCAGGCGCTGTTGCCAGATCAGGTGGGGCGCGAAGAGGGCCAGTGCGATCGCGGCCGCCAGCCAGGGGCCGGGCCGCGCGAAGTGTCGCCGCGCCGGCGTGGCCAGCAGCCCCGCGGCCAGGCCCGCGCCGAGCAGCAGCACGCTGATCTTGTTGAGCAGGCCCAGGCCCAGCAAGACGCCCAGCCAAAGCCAGGGTGCGAGCCCGCCGCGGTCGGCCGTCCTGCCCTCGGAGCGGCGCAAGATGCGGACGAGCAGCAGCGCGGCGCCCACCCAGACCAGGGGCTCGAAGGCGTTCATCGAGTAGAAGGCCGAGGTGACGAGCAGCGCGGGGGCGATGAGCACGGCGCCTGCGGCCAGACCCTGCGCTGCGCGGCGCCCGCCCAGATCGCGCGCGAGTGCGCCGCTCAGGAAGACCAAGGCCGCGCCCGCGGCCGCGGGCAGGAGCCGAATCCCCCAGATCAGCTCGCCGCCGATCAGCGCCCGCCAGCCGGCGAGCAGGGCGATGGACAGCGGCGGATGGTCCACGTAGCCCCAGGCGAGGTGGTCCGCGCAGGCGAAGTAGTAGAACTCGTCGCGGAAGGGGCCCCAGCGTCCGTTCGTGGCCAGGTGCAGGAGCGCGTGCAGAGCGGCGAGGCCGAGCAGCAGTCGCCAGGCCAGCGGCGGCGCGCTCTCTCGGGTGACGGGTTCCTGCGCCGCGCCGGCCATCATCCGGCCAGGTAGCGCCGCGCGGCGCGCACGAGCAGCTCGACGCCGATGGGGAGCGCGTCCTCGTCCAGATCGAAGGCCGGGTGATGGTGGGCGGCCACGATCCCCTTCGCCGCATTGCCCGCGCCGACGAAGAAGAAGCAGCCGGGCACGCGGTCCAGGTACTCGGCCATGTCCTCGCCGCCGAGCGTGCGCATCTCGACCACGTTGTCGGCGCCCAGCAGCTCGGTCGCCGTCTCGCGCACGAGGGCGGCCAGGGCCGGATCGTTCACCAGCGGGATGTTGATGCGCTGGTAGTCCAGCCGATAGTCGCAGCCGTGGGCGTGGCAGATACCGGCGACCACATGCTCGAACTGGGCCGGAATGGCCTCCCAGATCGCCCGGTCGAAGCAGCGGATCGTCCCCGCGAGCTGCGCCTCGCCGGGAATGATGTTGAAGGCCGAGCCGGCGTGGAACTCGGCCACCGTCACCACCACGGCGGCCAGCGGGTCGCTGCGCCGCGACACCAGCGTCTGCAGGGCGCCCACGATGGCGGCGCCGGCCACCACCGGATCGCAGGTCTCCTGCGGCTGCGCGGCGTGGCCCCCCTTGCCGATCACCGCCAGGTGGAACTCGTCGACCGCGGCCATCGTGGGGCCGGCCGCCACGCCCACCTTGCCAGTGGGCAGGGAACTCCAGTAGTGCAGGCCGAGGGCGGCGTCCACGCGCGGGGACTCGAGCACGCCCTCGGCGATCATGCGCTTGGCGCCGCCGAAGCCCTCCTCCGCCGGCTGGAAGACGGCCTTCACGCGCCCGCCGTTCAGGCTCGCGGCCTCGCGCTGCAGCACCGAGCAGGCCGCGAGCAGCGAGGCACAGTGGCCGTCGTGGCCGCAGGCGTGCATCAGGCCGGTGAAGCCGGAGCGGTACTCGCGATCGCCCTCTTCCTCGATGGGCAGCGCGTCCATGTCCGCGCGCAGGAGCAGCGTGCGCCCCGAGGCGCCGCCGGCGTCGCCGATCAGGGCGACCACCCCCGTCTCGGCCACGCCGGTGGCCGGCGTGAGGCCGAGGCCGCGCAGGTACTCGGCGATGACGCCCGCCGTGCGCGTCTCCTGGAAGCCGAGCTCGGGATGGCGGTGAAAATCGCGGCGCAGGCGGATCAGGGCCAGCCGCTCCTGCTCGGTGAGACTGGGGCTGAGGGACTCCATGCCGCCTCCTCCGCGCGGCAGCCCGCAGGCTGCCTAGCTGATGAACTCCACCTCGATGGCCTGCTCGAGGTAGCCGCGCTCGTGGGCGCGCTCCAGGAACAGCGCGATGCTCCGCCGCCCCCGCTCGCCGTAGTCGAGGGTGAGCTCGTTCACGTACATGCCCACGAAGCGATCGGCGAGGGCCAGGTCCAGACCGCGGCCGAAGCCGAGGGCGTACTTCACCGCCTCGTCGCGGTGCGCGAGGCCGTAGGCGATGCTCGCCTTCAGGATGCCGTTCAGCTCGCGCATGCGCGCAAGGCCGAGGTCGCGGCGCACGGCGTTGCCGCCCAGGGGCAGCGGCAGGCCGCCGGTCTCCGCTCCCCACCAGACGCCGAGGTCCAGCAGCAGGGCCAGCCCCTCGCCGGCGTAGGTGAGCTGCCCCTCGTGGATGAGCAAGCCCGCTTCGACCTCGCCGCCGGCGACGGCGCTGCCGATCCGATCGAAGGGCAGCACCGCGTAGTCGAAGTCGCCGATGGCCAGGCGCAGGGCGAGGAAGGCGCTGGTGAGCGTGCCGGGCACGGCGATCTTGCGGCGCTTGGCCTCGGCCAGCGTGAGCCCGGGCTGCGCCACCAGCATGGGGCCGTAGCCGTCGCCCATGCTGGCGCCGCAGGCGAGCAGCGCGTACTTGTCCTGCAGGTGCGCGTAGGCGTGGATGGACACGGCGCTGATGTGCAGTTCGCCGGCCAGCGCGCGGCGGTTGAGCGTCTCGATGTCCTGCAGGATGTGCGTGAAGCGGTAGGGCCCGGCGTCCACGTGGCCCTTGGCGAGGCCGTAGAACATGAAGGCGTCGTCGGGGTCGGGGCTGTGGCCGAGCAGGATCTCCATCGTGGCCGCGGGGGCGCTCATCTCGTCTCCCGATTGCTGGGGGGCGCCAGGGCGAAGGAAGCGAACCATGCTAGCAAATCGCGTGGCAGCGCAGCAAGCCGGGCGTGGGCACGCATGAGAAAGCATGGGGGTTGGCCTTTCCGCGGATCCCGGCATTTGCTAGACTGCCGCCCACAGCGCGCCGGCAGGGACGCCGGCGCCCGGCGGCGAGAACGAGGTGGCATGAGCGAGGGCGACTACATCCGCGTCTGCAGCATCGACGAAGTGCCCGCGGGCGAGGCCCGTGCCTTCGCGGTCGAGGGCTACGACATCGCGATCTTCAACACCGGCGACGAGATCTACGCCATCGAGAACCGCTGCCCGCACATGGGCGCCGAGCTGGCCGAAGGCGACATCATCGACCGCAGCGTCTGCTGCCACCAGCACGGCTGGATCGTCGACCTGGAGACGGGCAAGGTGATGGATCAGGAGGAGACGGCCGTCGCCACCTTCCCCGTGCAGCTGCGCGAGGACGAGATCTGGGTGCTGATCGGCTAGCTGCCGGCCGCGCCCCCGCCCGTGAGCGCCGCCAGCTCGGCGGCGTAGATGTCCACGCACAGATCGAAGAGCCGCTTGCCCTTCTCGGCGCTGGCCAGGGAGGGGTCGCTGTACATGCGGCCGTCGGGGAAGAGGCGGCGGAAGGCGCGCGGCCCCAGCGGCCACTCGTGAGCGGGCTTCTCGGGATCGACTGGCGCGGCGGGCGCCACGGCGCCCGGGAACAGGTGCATCGTGATGCTGATCTCGGCGGCGGTGGCGTGGTCGCCGTTGCGCTCGCCGATGAGCTCGTCCTCGAGGGCCTTCACCTCGGGCCGCTCCCACCAGCTCCGCCAGTACCAGGCGAGATCCTCGCGGCGGGCGAGCAGGTCGCTGGCCGCCGCCGAGGCCGCCGGCGTGTTGCCGCCGTGCCCGTTGACGAAGTAGAAGCGGCGAAAGCCGTGGCGAGCGAGCGATTCCACCACCTCGGTGAGCAGGCCGGCGAAGCCGGCCGCGCTCATGCTGGCCGTGCCGGGGAAGCCCAGGTGGTGCTGGCTCATGCCGACGGCGAGCACGGGATGCACGAGCACGCCGCAGCGCTCGCCGATGGCGAGCGCCATTGCGTCGGCGATCAGGTGGTCCGTGCCGATCAGCCCGTTCGGGCCGTGCTGCTCGGTGGCGCCGGTGGGAATGACGATGGCGTCCTTCCCGCGCAGGTAAGCTCTCGACCTGGGACCAGGTCATCATGGCAAGGGCGAGCCGCATGGCGAGCCTCCTCTGAAATTCCGAAGGAGGCTGCGCGAATCGCATCTCCGAGGCAAGCTGAGTTTGTGCGCGTCCCGGCCGGCGCCGGCAAGCGCCCTAGCGGGCCAGCTCGGCCATCTTGCGCAGGTTGCGCTTCTTGCGGTGGATGCTGCGCCGCAAGCGCTTGAGCTCGCCGTGATTCCCCGCCGCCAGCGCCGTCGCGCTCTCCGCCTTGAGGACCTTGATCTTGGCCTTCAGCTCCACCTTGGCGGTGGCATCGGTGACCACCAGATGCGGGCGCTCGATGCCCAGCTTGCCGGCCATGAGCTCCACCAGGGCGTCCTTCGACAGGCCGGTGGTGCCGGCCACGCCCTGCTCCTGGGCCATGCCGCGCAACTGGGTGACTTTCATCTTCTGCAAACCATGCCAGTCCATGGGTTCCTCCTCTTCAGAGCCGCCCCCAGCGTAGCGAGCGCGCCGCCCATGTCAAGACCCCCACTTGCGGTCCGGCGCGTGGATTGCTAGGATTCTCGGGTCCCGGCGCCCGGCGCCGGGCGCCCAAACCATGCCGAACACACTGCGCAGCCGCCCGCTCGCCCTCGCCGCCCTCCTGCTCCTGCTGGCGGCGGTCTCCGTCGATCTGTGTCGCCACGGGGTGGAGATTCCGAGCGGCGCCGCGGCGCGGGCTGTCGTCAGCGGCGGGGATTGCGGCGAGGGCTGTGATCCAGCCGCCGGGAGCGACGACGAGTCCCACTGCCACGCCTGCCTCTGCGCCTGCCATGCCCTGGGCGTCCTGACCCCGGCCGGCGGGGAGCGGCTCGCGTCCGCCGCGGGTTCACTGGTCGCCGCGCCCGTCGCCCGGCATGCCGCCGGCTTCCGCTCGACCCCCGAGCAGCCTCCCCAGTCCGCCTGATCGTTTCGCCGTCCTGAAGGCCGGGCTCTCCATGCGGAGAGCTGCACGATCCATTGCGGACAAAGGGGTTGGTCATGGCTTCGTCCACCGCGCGCAGGCCGCGCGCCTTCCTTCTCGCGCTTTGCCTCCTGCTTGCGGCGCCCAGCGCGCGCGGCGAGGCGGGGCCGACGCTGAGCTGGCCGGATCTGCTCGCCCATCTCGATGAGCAGCCTGAGCTGCTCGCGGCCCAGGCCGATCGCGCGGCCGCGGCGGGCGCGCTGCGCGCTCTCGGTCTTCCCAATCCCGAGCTGGAACTCGCGCGCGGTCGCGCCGAGGCCATCGGGGCCGAGGCCGGCGAGAGCGCGGACACCTGGGAAGTCAGCCTGAGCCTGCCCCTGCGTCCCTGGGGACCCTGGCGGCACGAGCGCGCCGCGGCCCGAGCGGAACGCAAAGCCGCCGGCCACGATCTGCAAGGCGTGCGGCGAGACCTGGAGCGCCTGCTCGCCGCGCGCTTCTGGCAGGTGGCCCACGACCAGCGCCTGCGGCTCGTCCTCGCGGAACGGCATGCGCAGCTCTCCCGCCTCGTGGAGATCGCTCGCCTGCGCGCCGAGCTGGGCGAGGCCCGCCCCACCGAGCCCCTCCGCCTGGAGATCGAACTCGAGCTACTGGCCGCGGACATCCGCGTGGTGGAGGCCGCCGCCGCGCTCGCGCGCCTAGCCCTGGGCCGCCGGCTCGGCCTCGATCCGCCCGGAGACTTCAGTGTTGCCGCGGACTGGGACAGCCTGCCGGCCCTTGCCGCCGGTGCCACGCTCGGCGGGCAGCCGGTTCTGGCCGCCGCCGCCGCTCGCAGCGAAAGCGCCGAGGCTGCGCTCGCCGCCGCCCGCGCCGACCGCTGGCCGGGGCTCAAGATCGGCGGCTTCCGCGCACGCGAGCTCGACGCCGAGAGCGAGGGCCTCGTCCTGGCCCTCGAACTGCCGCTCCTCGACCGCCGTGGCGGCGCCGTGGATCGCGCCCGGGCGGAGGCGGCGGCCGCCCGCCATCGTCGCCAGGCGCTGGCACAGGACCTGGCCGATACGCTGGCGGACGCCGAGGCCCGCCTGCAACTCGCCCACGCCCGCGTCCTGAGCCTGCGCGACGAGATCCTGCCGCGCGCGACCCGGTCGCTGGCCGCGCTCGAGGAGGAGTATCGCGTGGGCGAGGCCGGCCTCATCGAACTCCTCGACGCGCGCCGCGCGCGCTCGAGCACCGAATCGGAGCTGCTGGCCGCCCAGCTCGACCTTCACCTGGCCCTTGCCGATCTCAAGGCCCTCGCCCCGGGAGACGACCATGATTAGCGCAATCCTCTCCAGCCGCGCCGCTCTGGCGCCGTCCTTTTTGATGCTCATCGCCCTGGCGGCCTGCGAGCCCTCCGGGGCCGGCAGCGGGGGGGGCGAGGCCCAGCCCTCCGCTCGAGCCGCGGAGCCGGTCGAGGACGGCCACGACCACGGCGCCGACGAGGCGCACGATCACGGCGCCGAGGAGGGTTCCGACCTCGATCGCCCCATCGCCGAGCTCTTCGCGGCCCGTTGCGAGCACGACATGGCCGCGCATCAGTGCGCCGAATGCCGCTACGAGGTCGGCGTGGCGCGGGTGCCGGCCAGCCTCCTCGCCGAGGGACTGATCGCCACGGCGATTGCGCGCGCGCAGGGGCTGCCCGAAGTGATCGAATTGCCCGGCGAGATCCGCTTCGACGAGCACCGCATCGCGCACCTGACGCCGCAGGTAACCGGCATCGTCGCCCGGGTGCACGTGGACCTGGGCAGCCGGGTGGCGGCGGGCGACTTGCTGCTCGAGCTGGAGAGCGCCGAGCTGGCCGCGGCCCAGGCCGACTACCTGGGGGCCCTGGCCGAAGAATCCCTGGCGGCGAAGGCAGGCGAGCGCCTGGCAACCTTGCGCGCGGCGAAGATCGCGAGCGAACGCGAGGCCCTGGAGACCGAGCAGCGCCTGGCCAGCGCCCGCATCAGGAGTGCCGCGAGCCGGCAGCGCCTGTCGACCCTGGGGCTGGCCGCCGATGAGATCGCGGCCCTGGCCGCGGGCGGCGCCGCCCGCGCGGATGGCCGCCTCGCCCTGCGCGCGCCCTTCGCGGGCGAGATCCTCGGCCTGCACGCCGTGCGCGGCGAGCAGGTGGAGACTGGCCGCGAGCTGGCCCTGCTCGGCGACACGGCGCGGCTCTGGGTCTGGGTGGACGTCTACGAGGCGCAACTCGCGCGGATCGAGACGCTCCACCGCGAAGGCTCCCTCGCGGTGGGCGTGCGGGTTGCCGCCTACCCGGAGCGGGAATTCGCCGGGCGCCTCGATCTGATCGGCCGCACGATGGACGAGGCGACACGCACGGTGAAGTCGCGCATCCTGCTCGAGAACCCGGAGGCCCTGCTGCGCCCCGGCATGTTCGCGAAGGTGCAGCTGTTCCTGCCAGGCGACCAGAGCGTCCTGGCCGTGCCCGCCGAAGCCCTGCTCGCCGACGAGGGACGGGAGTTCGTCTTCGTGCACCACGAGGGCGAGTACTTCGTGCGCCGCGCCGTGCAGGCCGGGCGCCGCTGGACGGGCAGCGTGGAGATCCTGGCGGGCCTCGCGGAAGGCCAGACCGTGGCCGCCACCGGCGCCTTCCTCCTCAAATCCGACGTCCTGCGCTCCAAGATGGGCGCGGGCTGCGCGGATTAGGGGGCGCAATGGACTTCACGAAATGGCTCCTGCGCAACCGGTTCCTCGTCTTGATCGCGACGGGGGTGCTCGTCGTCGGCGGCGGGCTGGCCTGGATGAGCCTGCCGATCGACGCCTTCCCCGACGTCACCAATACCCAGGTGATGATCCTCAGCCAGGCGCCCGGCCTCGCCGCCGTCGACGTCGAACAGCGGGTCAGCTACCCGATCGAGCAGGTGATGCGCGGCCTGCCGCGGGTGACGCAGGTGCGTTCGCTCTCCAAGGCGGGGCTGTCGCAGGTCGTCATCATCTTCGAGGACGGCGTCGACACCTACTGGACGCGGCAGGTCGTCTTCGAGCGGCTGGCGCTGGCGCGCGAGCAGCTCCCCCCCGGCGTGGAGCCCGAGCTCGGGCCCATCGAGCACGGGCCTCGGCGAGATCTACCAGTACACGCTCGAGGGCGACGGCCTGAGCGCCATGGAGCTGCGCACGATGCAGGATTGGCTGGTCGCGCCGCAGCTCAAGCCCATCCCGGGCGTGAACGAGGTCAACAGCTTCGGCGGCGAGGTCAAGCAGTACCAGGTGCTGGTCGCGCCCGAGAAGCTGCTCAAGTACGGCCTGACGGTGAACGAGGTCGTCGACGCGGTGGAGGCGAACAACGCCAATGCCGGCGGCGGCGTGGTCGTGCAGAACTGGGAGCAGGTCTACCTGCGCGGCGTCGGCCTGCTCGGCGACATTCCCGACATCGAGCGCATCGTGCTCAAGGCCAAGGACGGCTCGCCGGTCCACCTGCGCGACGTCGCCGAGGTCGTCATCGGCGCCGAGCCACGGCAGGGCGCGGTCACGCGCGACGGCAAGGGCGAGGTCGTCGCGGGCATGATCATCATGCTCAAGGGCGAGAACGCGCAGGACGTGGTCCACCGCGTCAAGGAGGCCGTCGAGAGGATCCAGACCTCCTTGCCCGCCGGCGCGCGCATCAACGTGTTCTACGACCGCACCTCGCTGATCGAGGCCTGCATCGACACGGTCATGCACGCGCTGCTCGAGGGCGGCGTGCTCGTCATCCTGGTGCTGTTTCTCTTTCTGGCCGAGCTGCGGACGGCCCTCATCGTGGTGTTCTCCCTGCCGCTCACCTTCCTCGTCAGCTTCATCGTGATGGGGCAGGTCGGCCTCTCGTCCAACCTGATGAGCCTGGGCGGCCTCGCCTTCTCCGTCGGCATGGTGGTGGACGCTTCGATCGTCGTGGTCGAGAACGTCCGGCGCCATCTCGCGCAGCGCCGGGCGCAGGAACACCGGCGGCAGATCGTCGCCGAGGCCATCGCCGAGGTGGCGCGGCCCGTGGCCTTCTCGGTCATCATCATCGCCATCATCCTCGTGCCCCTGTTCACCCTGCAGGGGATCGAAGGCAAGATGTTCGCCCCCCTGGCGCTGACCATGCTGATCGCGCTGCTGGTCTCGCTGGTCGTTGCCCTCACCGTCGTCCCGGTGCTCGCGGAGATGCTGCTCAAGCAGGCCCCGGAGCGCGAGTTCGGCTTCATCCGCCGCTTCCACGCGGGCTATCTGAAGCTGCTGGAGCGCGCCGTCCGCCGGCCGGGCATCACGCTGGGCATCTCGCTGGCCGTCCTTGCCGGCGCGGGGGCGCTCGTCCCCTTGGTCGGCACGGAGTTCATGCCGCCGCTCGACGAGGGCTCCATCGCCGTCAACGTCGTGCGGCTGCCGAACGCCTCCCTCGACGGATCGGTGCGCGTGGCGGAGTTCATCGAGAAGCGCCTCCTGGCCTTTCCCGAGGTGGACACCGTCGTCAGCAAGACGGGGCGCGCCGAGATCTCTGAAGACCCGATGGGCCCCGAGCAGACGGACGTCTTCATCATGCTGAAGCCGAGGAAGGCCTGGGGCACCGGGCGCGACAAGGGCGAGCTGGTCGAAGCCATCCAGGCAGACCTGGCCGCCATCCCGGGCCTGCGCTACTCCTTCTCGCAGCCGATCGCCCTGCGCGTCAACGAGCTGATCTCGGGCGTGAAGAGCGACCTCGCCGTGAAGGTCTTCGGGCCCGACCTGGCGGTGCTCAAGGACTTCGCGGACCGCGCGGCGGCGGCCATGGGTGGCGTCGCCGGCGCCGAGGACGTGAAGGTCGAGCAGGTCTCGGGCATGAACCAGCTCGACGTCGTCATCGACCGCGAGGCGCTGGCCCGGCACGGCCTCAGCATCGCCGACGTGAACGCCACGATCGAGACGGCCATCGCCGGCAAGGCCGTGACGCGCCTCATCGAGGACCAGATGCGCTTCGCCGTGGTGGTGCGCTTCCCGGCCGGCGATCGCAGCGACGTCGCAGGCCTCCAGCGCTTGCTCGTCCTGGCCCCCGCCGGCGAGCGGGTGCCGCTCGGGCAGCTCGCTGATTTCCAGATCGTGGAGGCCCCCGCTCAGGTCAGCCGCGAGAACGGCGTCCGCCGAGTGGTCGCCGAGGTCAACGTGCGGGGCCGCGATCTCGGCGGCTTCGTCGCGGAGGTCCAGACCGCCCTGGCGCCCCTCATCGGCGGCCTGCCCACCGGCTACTACGTCGAGTACGGCGGCCAGTTCGAGAACCAGCAGCGGGCGATGCGCCAGCTCGCCATCGTCGTGCCGATCGCCCTGCTCCTCATCCTCGTGCTGCTCTTCATGGCGCTGGGCTCGGTGTGGAATGCACTGCTCGTCCTGCTCAATCTGCCCTTTGCGCTCGTCGGCGGAGTGCTGGCCGTGATCGCCTTCCGCATGGCGCTCTCCGTGTCGGCGGCCGTGGCGTTCATCGTGCTGCTCGGCATCGCCGTCCAGAACGGCGTCGTGCTGGTGGCCTTCTTCCGCCAGCTCCGCGAGCAGGGGGAGTCCGTGTTCGACACGGTGATGAAGGGCTGTGAGGTTCGCTTTCGACCGCTCTTCATGACGGCGCTGGTCAGCTTCATCGGCCACCTGCCGATGCTCTATGCCACCGGCTCGGGCGCGGACATCCAGAAACCGCTGGCGGTGGTGGTGATGGGTGGGCTGATCACGTCCACCCTGCTTACCCTGCTGGTGTTGCCCTCCCTGTATCATCTGCTCGCCAATCGCTTCGCGCGCCGGGTGGCGGGAATGCCCTGAACGGGCCTCGGAGGTCCTGACGTCCTCGATGATTGCGGCACGCGGCTTGCTTTGTCCAAGAATTGAAGAAAGGAGCCCATCCGATGCGAATCCCAGGACCCCCGCGCGCCTGGACGGGGCTCGCGCTGGCCTTGCTGCTCGTTGGCCTGCCTGCCGTCGCGCAGGAAGAGGCGAGCGGGGGGGCCAATGCGGGGAGCGTCGAGGCGGGCGAGACCGCGGACGAAGCTGCCGCCAAGCCCGCGATCCACGGCAAGCACGGGCGTCGCGCCGAGCGACTCGGCCGGCTAATCGAGGGCTTCAAGGCCGACCGGCGCGCGATCTACGAGGAGTACGGATTCCCCTCCTATCGCCACCTGGAGCTGGATTTCAACATCCGCACGGAGCACTGGTACTACCTGAGCGAGAACGTGGAGTTCGTCTTCGTCGGCGACCACCTCGTCAGCCGGCAGTAGCCGCGCCCGTCCCGCCGGCCGCACTCCTCCCCGCCGGCTCCCCAGCGCCCACGGGGCCGTTTGACGCCCGCCCGCGGCCCGGCTATGCTGGGAGGACAACGCGGGAGGTGCAGCATGGCCAAGGTGGGGGTCGTCCTTTCGGGCTGCGGCGTCTTCGATGGCAGCGAGATCTACGAGACTGTCGCCACCCTGCTCGCCCTCGACCGGGCCGGCGCGCAGGTGGTGGTGGCCGCCCCGGACCTTGACTTCGACGTCGTGGACCACTACACGGGCAAGGCCACGGGCGAGCGGCGCAACGTGCTGGTCGAGTCCGCGCGCATCGTGCGCGGCAAGATCCAGCCCCTTTCGGAGCTGGGCGCCGGCGAGATCGACGCGCTCATCCTGCCGGGCGGCTTCGGCGCGGCCAAGAACCTCTCCAACTTCGCCAGCCAGGGCGCCCACGCGGCGGCCATTCCCGAAGTCGCGCGCATCCTGCGCGAGATGCACAGGGCCGGCAAGCCGATCGGGGCCATCTGCATTGCGCCGGCCGTGCTGGCGGCGGCTTTCGAGGAGGAGAAGCTGGCTCCGGCCCTCACCATCGGCAACGACAAGGGCACGGCGGCGGCCCTCGAGGCCAAGGGCGCCAAGCACGTGGCCTGCCCGGTGCGCGAGTTCGTCGTCGACGAGAAGAACAGGATCGTGACGACGCCGGCCTACATGCTCGCCGAGCGCGTGAGCGAGGCCGCCGAGGGCATCGAGAAGCTGGTGGCCGCGGTGCTGCGCCTGGCCGGACAGCGATGAGCCTGCACGAGGAGGAGGTCGCCGCCTACCTGCGCGGCCTCGCGCTGCAGGACGAGGACGCGCTGCTGGCCGAGATGCACGGCCTGGCGCTGGAGCGCAGCTTTCCCATCGTCGGCCCCGAGGTGGGCCGCTTCCTCGGCCAGCTCGTGCGCTTGCTCGGCGCGCGGCGCATCTTCGAGCTGGGCTCGGGATTCGGCTACAGCGCCCTCTGGTTCGGCCGCGCCCTGCCCGAGGACGGCGAGCTCTTCTGCACGGACGGCGACGCGGCCAACCTGGAACTCGCCCGGGGCTTCCATGGGCGCGCCGGCATCGCCGGCCTCGTGACCTACCTGCACGGCCATGCCCAGGACCTGCTCCAGGTCACGCCCGGGCTTTTCGACATCATCTTCTGCGACGTGGACAAGGAGCAGTACCCGGATATCCCCGATCTCCTGCGCGAGCACCTGCGCGTGGGCGGGGCGCTGGTCATCGACAACCTGCTCTGGGACGGCCGCGTGGCCGATCCCGAGGACGAGGAGCCGAGCACGGTGGGCGTGCGCGCCTTCACGCGGCGGATGTGGGCGCATCCGGACTACTTCTGCAGCCTGCTGCCGGTCCGCGACGGCTTGGGACTCTGTCTGCGCCTGCGCTAGCGGGCGGAAGGGGGTGGGGATGCGCATCGCCATGGCGCTCCTGCTGGTGCTGGGACTCGCGCTGCCGGCCGCCGCCAACGGCGTGGAGGTCGATCCCGATCGCAACTCCATCCTGCTGATGCCCACGCCCGCGACCATCGGCAAGGGGGAAGTCTACTTCCGCAGCTTCGAGCTCTTCGTCCTCAACGGCGGCTACGGCATCACCGACAAGCTCGATCTGAGCGTGGCGGGCCTCTTTCCCATCAGCGCCGACTGGAACTTCATCGCCCTGGGCCTGAAGTACCGGCTTGTCGATCGTGAGGTGCACGGCTTCGGACTGGCCCTCACCGGCAGCCACATCATCGCGCCGGACGAGCAGCGCATCTCGACCTTCGGGGGCGTGGCGGGAATTGGCAACAGCCGGCGCTCGCTGAACCTTGCGATCGACCACGGGGTGGACGAAGACGGCGACGGCGGTGAGCGGGTGATGCTCGGCGGCGACCTTCAGCTCACGAAGCGCAGCAAGGTCTTCCTGGAGTGGGCGGACAGCCAGCTCGTCTTCTCCGGCGGTGGCGATGACGATTTCAACGGCTTCCTCACCCTCGGCTTCCGCCTCTTCGGCGAGAGCATGGCCTTCACGCTGGGCGGCCTGCGCCCCCTGATCGCCGAGGAT
This sequence comes from uncultured bacterium, assembly GCA_963695095.1. Taxonomy (GTDB): domain Bacteria; phylum Krumholzibacteriota; class Krumholzibacteriia; order JACNKJ01; family JACNKJ01; genus VGXI01. Next base: position 266,130 of record CAVOFT010000001.1, read on the forward strand.
ACAGGCAGCTTCATCGCCCTACCGCTGGTCATGTTCAGCGCGCACTGGTAAGGCGCGCGCAAGCCCTACTTCAGCAACACGAGCCGCTGCTGCACGCACGCCCCCGCCGCCGTCTCCAAGCGCACGAGATAGACGCCGCTGGCGAGGCGCTCCGGTCGCCAGGCGACGCGGGTCTCGCCCGCGGGCAGCTCGCCCGCGAGCAGCGTCTCGACGGCGCGACCGCGGGCATCGAAGATGCGCAAGGTGGCGCGGCCCGGCGCCGGCAGGCGCAGGCTCAGGGTCGTGCTCGGATTGAAGGGATTCGGGTGGGCGCTCAGGCGCAGGGCCGCGGCCGGGCTGGCGCCGGCGGCCGTGATCACGTCCTGGTGGCGATAGAGCCCGTGCGCGGCGGTGAGCACGTAGAGGCCGTCGTCCCAGGGCGAGTAGGCGAGGTCGATGGGCGTGCCCGGCAGGGCGCCGGTCTCGTCCTCCCAGCTGTCGCCGAAGCTGCGCGAGAGCAGCACGCGGCCGTCCCAGGTGACCACGGCCAGTGCGTCCGGCGACTGCCACATGCCGCCCGGCACCGGAATGCCGATGGCGCGCCGGCAGGCGGAGGCGAGGAGCTGCGTCCACTGGCCGGGCACAGTGCTGTAGTAGAGGCCGGGATCGAGGCCGGCGAGCAGGCTCGTGGGCGGCATGGCGTCGCCGCCGGGATTGACGTAGCGCACGCAGTAGACGCCGTAGCCCGCGGGCAGATTGCCGTTGATGCTCTGCCAGCTGGCGCCTCCATCCAGGCTCCATTTCACGCCGGCATTGCCGGCGAGCAGCAGTTCGCCGGTCTCGCTTTGATCGAGATCGGTCATTGCGGTGAAGCCGTGGCCGGCCACGGGCGTCCAGCTCTCTCCGGCGTCGAGGGAGCGCAGCAGCTCGCCCGGCGCGACGTCGGACCAGGTGCAGGCCCAGTGCGCGCCGCCGTCTTGATGGATGAGGTCGGTCACGCGGCCGCCCGTGGACTCGTAGACCCAGGTCTCGGTGGCGCCGAGGTCGTCGCTGTACTCCAGGTAGCCCTTGAAGAAGGCGTTTTCGCGGCCCGTGATGACGCGCGAGGGGTTTGCATGGGCATAGTCGATGGCCCAGACCTGGCGGCCGATCCAGCCCTCCCAGTCGCGCTCCGTCCACTGGGCGCTCGCGGGGTCGTAGTAGTGGAAGCCCTCGTAGGTGCCCACGAACACCCGATCGTGTACTGGATCCACGACCAGGCGGGTGGCGTCGATGCCGGCCATGCCGAGATACTCCCAGTCCAGGGCGGCGGCAGGCAGAGCGAGGGCGATGAGAAGGGCGGCGATGAGCGCGCGCATGGCGGGCCTCCCGGTTGCGGGCCTGCCCTGATTATAGCCGCTTTGGGCCTGCGCTGCAGCCCGAACCCGCCCTTGACGGCAGCCGCGTGTCGGGCTAGCGCAGCCTGAAGACCACGGGCATCAGCACCCAGACCTCGATCGGCCGGTTCTGCAGCAGGGCCGGCTGAAAGACGGCCGTGCGCGCGCAGACGAGCGCGGCCTCGTTGAGCATGGGGATGCCGTCCACGATGAGGGCGTCCTCGATGCGGCCGTCCTTGCCCACCAGCACGCGCACGATGACCGTGCCCTCGACGCCCGCGGAGCGGGCCACATCCGGGTAGATGGGCGCGTCGATGCGAATGCGCACGGGATCCTTCTCGACGGCCACGAAGGCGTCGGGGGCCGGCCGCGTGTCGATGTCGACGTTGACGACCAGCGAATCGCCTCCGCCCAGGTTGAGATCGCTCATCGACACCGGGGCCAGCGCCTCGGACATCTCGCTCACGGTGGCGATGGTCTGCTGCGGCGCTTGCACGTCGGGCACGGGCTCGGGCACCCCGATCGAGGGCGGCGGCGCGGCGGCCGCCACGGCCTTGGCGATGTTCAGCTGCGGCGCCGTGGGCCTGGCGATCGAGGGCGGCACGCCGAGATCGGTGTAGCGCACGATCCTGATCTCCCGCTGTGCGACAGGCGCCGGGCTGCGCCGGGACCAGAGCTGCCAGGCGGCGAAGAGCAGCAGTCCGCAGACGAGGCTGGCGGCGGCGGCCCAGCCCAGCCAGCGCGCCGCTTCCCGGCGCAGCGGATGGCCCTCGCCGCGGGCCGGCAGGGCCGGCGCGTCGAGCAGGGAGAAGGCCCAGGGAATGTGGAGCGGGTCCTTGGCGCTCATGGTCAGGGCCCCCCCTCGAGGAGGCGCATGTCCTCCGCCTGCATGGCGACCAGGCTGAAGCGCTGCATGTGGACATCCTCGAGCGTGTCCATCATCTCGACCATGCCCTCGTAGCGCGCCTCGCGGTGAATCTTGACGAGGACGATCAGATCGGCGTTCGCGCGCAGGCCCTCGCTGAAGCGCTCGCCGAGGCCCTCCCAGGCGATCGTCTGCAGGGCGCCCGTGCCCTGGCGAACGAACATGGCCTCGTCACGGTCGATGTAGACCGTCATCACGTTGGACTCGGGCACTTCGACCTTGGCGCCGGGCGCCGGCATGTTCACCTCCATCGCCAGCGGGCGACGGAACACGGTGGTCACCATGAAGAAGATGAGCAGCAGGAAAGCCACATCGACCATGGGCGTCATGTCGATGCGAATCGCCACTCGCCGCCGCGGACGGCGCAGCGCGTACTCGTCCGCCGCGATCGGTTGATTTGCCTGCTTGGGCTGGATGTCGGCCACAGCCGCTCCCTCAGTTCGTGGCGCCGCCGGGGCGGCGCTGTTTGAGGTCGGTCATCAGGTTGAAGCGCAGGGTTTTCGACGCCGCCAGGGTGTCCATGACGTCGACCATGGCGCCGAAGGCCGCGTCGCGGTCGCCCTTCACGATGACGACGGCGCTCGGATACTGGCTGCGCCAGCTGACGATGGCGTCCATCAGATCCGCGGGCGCCACGGCCTCGGCGTCCAGGCCCTGGGAGCTGGAAATGAAGATCTCGCCCGCCTGCGTCACCGTGAGCACGATGGTGCCGGAATCGGGCACGTGGATCTCGGAGCTGGAGGCGGGCAGGTTCACCGCCACCGCCTCCGGTGGTTTGAACTGGGTCGTCGACATGAAGAAGATGAGCAGCAGGAAAGCCACGTCCACCATGGGCGTCATGTCGATGCGAATGCGGATGCGGTGGGCGGCCATCGTCTAGGCTCCCTTCCGGTTCTCCAGGAGCTGCAGCACCTCGTAGGCGGTCTCCTCGGTTTCGGTGTTGAAGCCGTCCACGCGCGTCGTGAAGTAGTTGTAGAGCACGGTGCCGACGATGGCGGTGACCAGGCCGAGCGCCGTGTTCACGAGGGCCTCCGAGATGCCGAGGGCGAGCTGGGTGGCGTCCGGCGCGCCGGCGTGCGACATGGCGCGGAAGGAGCGGATCATGCCGATCGTCGTCCCCAGCAGGCCCACCAGGGTGGCGATGGAGGCCAGCGTGGACAGCGCCGTCAGGTTGCGCTCCAGGAGCGGGCTCTCCAGGGCACTGGCCTCGTGCAGCGCGCGCCGCGTCTCGCTGATCAGGGCCTCCTGGTCCTTGCTCTCGCCGCGAAAGGCGTGATAGCGCACCAGGCCGGCGCCGATGACGTTGGCCAGGCAGCCGCCCTGGCGCTTGCAGTTCTCCACGGCCTCCTCGAGGCGGCCGGCCTGCAGGCTCTCCTTGAGCTTGCGCACGAACGCCGGGCTGCTGCCGCGGCCCCCGGCGCGCCAGAGCACGAGGAAGCGCTCGAAGGTGAAGGTGATGACCAGGAAGAGGCAGGTCAGGCCGACGATGATCAGCGGTCCACCCTGCTTGATGTACTCGGGCGAGTTCATCCAGATGAGCCAGGATGCGAGCACGGAGAGGACGAAAACGGGGATGAGAACCATCTTGTTCATGCCAGCCATTCTCCTATCGGGTCAGGACATTGCCTTCGCGGTCGGGCCCGCGCTCGCGCCTAGCCATCGGCCGGCCGCGCGTGCTCGGCTTGCTCGAGGAGCTCGAGCCCCCTCGTCACGGTTGCGTTCTGCGGATCCAGCGCTTGCGCCCGCTGGAAGACGGCCCGGGCGGCGGCGAAGTCCGCCCGGCCCAGGTGGGCGTTGCCGAGTCCGGCCCAGCCCTCCGCATCTTGCGGATCGATCTCCGTCGCGCGGCGATAGGCGGCGACGGCCGCCTCGTATTGCCCCTGGCGCACGTGGCAGAAGCCGAGCCCGCGCAGGGCCCTGGCATTGTCGGGCTCCGCGGCCAGGACCAGCCGGTACTGCGCCTCGGCGGCGGCGATGGAGTCGCTGACGGCATAGGCCTGCGCGAGCAGCAGCCGGCCGACGCTGAGCTCGGGGTTCAGGGCCAGGGCGCGCTCGAACTCCGGGGCGGCGCCCAGGTAGTCACCCGCCTGGAAGCGGGCGATGCCGAGATTGATGCGGAAGACCGGGGACTCCGGGTTCATCGTCGCGGCCTCGGCCAGATGTGCGATCGCCTCCGGCAAGCGCTGCTGCTTCATCGCGGCCAGGCCGAGCTGATAGTGGAGGTCGGCGTTCTCGGAGTCGCGCGCCAGGGCGCGCTCCAGCGCCGCCGACGCCTCGCCGGGCCGGCCGCTCTCGTCGAGGTAGGCGGCCAGGGCGATGAAGTCCCGGCTCCGCCAGGCCAGGGTATCGGGCAGTGCGGCCATCAGCGCGGCCGCCTCGCGGCGGAGCTCCGGGTCGCCGGCGTGGATCCCGGAGCGAGCGAGGGCGAAGCTGGCCTCCACGCGCTCGGGCTCCAGATCGCGGGCGGCCCTGGCCGCGCTCACGCCCTGGGCGTACTGGCCGATCTCGTAGCAGGAGTCCGCCAGATCCAGCTGGGCGGCCACATCCGCCGGCGCGAGCGCCACGTAGCGCAGGTAGACGCGCGCCGCTTGCTCGTGCTGATCGGCCCGGCGGAGCAACTGGGCCAGATCCTTCAGCGCCGGGGCGTAGGTGGAGTCCGCGGCCGCCGAACGCAGGTAGTAGTCCCGGGCTTCGTTGAAGCGGCCGACCTGCTGGCAGAGCCGGCCGAGCGCGTGCAACTCGGGCGGCGCGGGCGCGCGGCCGGAGGCCGCCAGGGCCTTTTCGTAGGCGGCGATCGCCAGGGCGGGCTCGTTGCGCTCCTCGTAGATGCGGCCGACGAGCTCGCCGTGTTCGGGGTCGCCGGGATTCAAGTACAGGGCGAGCAGGGCCTCGCGCTCGGCCGGCTCCGGTTCCTCGAGGGCCAGATGGTAGAGCGCCATGCCGTGGTGGAAGAGATCCTCGCCGCCGGCAATTCCCTGGCGCCCCTTGCCCTGATCCAGATGCCGTTTCGCCTCCTGCGGCTTGCCCTGGCCGAGCAGCAGGCGCGCCCGGCCGTAGTTGGCCGTCCAGAGCCGCTCGTCGCCCGCCAGCGCCCGCGCGATCTCCGACTCGGCCTCCGCGCTGCGACCGAGGCGAAGCAAGAGCAGCCCCAGGCCCGCGCTGGCTTCGGGGTAGGCGCCCCGCGTTCCCTGCCGCGCCGCGGCCGCCTCGCGGTAGAAGGCCTCGGCCTCCGAGTAGCGCCCCTCGCGCAGGGCCAGCTCGGCGAGTCCGAAGCGGGCGCGATGGACCTGGTAGTCGTCGGCGATGGCCCGGAGGAACTCGCCGCGCGCGCCGGCCAGCTCGCCGGCCTCCAGGGCCTTGAAGCCGAGACGGATGGGATCCTCGTCGAGGGCATAGGCCTGACGCTCGGCAGCCCCTGCCGCCACGGCGAGCGCGAGCAGGAGGGCGAGCGCGAGCCAGGGGGCATGTAACCGGTTACCCAGGCGATGCGTGACTGCGGCCCTCATTCTACTCCCTCGTCATCGGTCCGGGGATTCGCGCTCCAGGTGGACTTCCCGCAGGATCCGCCTTGCCGGCAGATAGCCGCTGCGTTCGATCTGGCGCTGTCCGCGCGCGCTGGTCAGATGCGTCACGAGCTTGGCCGCCTCCAACCTAGCATCCTCGCGATGGCAAATGTACAGGAAATACCAGAGCGGGTACTCGCCGCTCGCCACTGCGGCGGATTCGGGCAAGTGCGCCGGATCGGCGGCCGTGGCGGCGACGGCGAGCGGGCGCGCCGCCCCTCGGGCAGCGGGCGGCGGCATCGCCAGGCTCGCCAGGAGGCCGAGGGCCTGCGGCCGATCGGAGAGGCTGCTCAGCACCGCGCGCCGACATCGCCGGCGAAGAGCACCCGCGGCGAAGCGGCCGCGGCCAGCGGATCCAGGTCGAGGGCGCGCGCGAGGGCGTCCCAGCTGCCACTGGCCGGCGCTTCGGCCACGAGGAGGCCGGCGCCGAGCGAGTCGCTGTCGGTGAGCAGGGCGCGCAGGGCATCCGCATTCACGCGCGCCGCCGCGGGCGCTGCGCTCCAGAGCTCGAGGGCGCCCAGGGCGATGGGATGCCAGCTCAGGGTGTCGCCGAGGACCTCCCGGGCCAGAGCCTGGGCGCGGGCGGAAGGCGGCGTCGTCTGCAGGGCGAGGTCGCAGCGGTCGTTGAGGAGCAGCTCGAGCGCGTGATCGGCGCCGCCGGGCGGCAGGGAGACCGCGACGGCCGGATAGTCCCTCGCATAGAGGGCGAGCAGGGTGTCCACGAGCTGCGGCGCGAGCGCGCGACCGGCCAGGCGCAGCTCGCCCGCGGGCTCGCGCTGGCCCAGCAGATCGCCCAGGCGCCCCCAGTCCAGGCCGCCCCGCAGCAGAAAGAGGCCGCCGACGATCAGCAGGTAGATCGCCACGCGGATCAGCAGCCACTGGTTGCGCGTGAAGGCCCGCATGCCTCGCTCGCTCGGTGAAGGCGCTCGCTTCGCGGTCGCCATCTTGGCCGGCGCGGATTATCCAGTTGATCGGGGAGGAGGCTTGGGTGATCCTGAACGCCTCCCGCATGTCCGCGCCGGAGCCAGGGATCGTCGAGTTGAGGCCAAGCTAGCATGGAAAACGGTTACATTCCACCGCGAAGACCCGCGATCGGGGGCAGGTTCCCGCCGCGCTCCCTTGGCGCTCCGGCCCTGCTCTGCCTCGCCCTGCTGCTGGCCGGCGCCTGCTGGAGCGGAAGTTCCCCGGCGGAGCGGCCGGCGCCGAGCGCCGCGGAGAGCGCCTTCCTCGATACCCTGCAGGCCCGCACCTTTCGCTTCTTCTGGGAGCAGTGCGAGCCCGGCACGCGGCCTGGCGCCGGATCGCTACCCCACGCGGTCCTTCGCCAGCGTGGCCGCCACGGGCTTCGCGCTCACGGCCTATCCCATCGGCGTGGAGCGCGGCTACGTGGCCCGCGAAGCGGCCGCGGACCGCACGCTGCGGACCCTGCGCTTCCTCTGCGGCGCGCCGCAGGGGCCCGAGCCCACCGGCCGGGCCGGCCATCGCGGCTTCTTCTATCACTTCCTCGACCCCGCCGCGGGCACCCGCTTCGGCGGCGTGGAGCTGTCCACCGTCGACACGGCCCTGCTCATCTGGGCGCGCTGTTCTGCCAGTCCTACTTCGATGCCGGGTCGGCGGCGGAAGTGGAGATCCGGGCTCTCGCCGATTCGCTCTACCTCCGGGCCGAGTGGGACTGGGCCTCCGTGCGGCCGCCGACCATCGGCCACGGCTGGACGCCGGAGGCCGGCCACCTGCCCTACGACTGGCGCGGCTACAACGAGGCGATGCTCGTCTACCTCCTCGCCCTCGGGTCGCCGACGCCACCCCGTCGATCCCGCGGCCTGGCAGGCCTGGCTCGCCGGCTACCGCTGGGGCGAGTTCATGGGCCGCGAGCATCTCGGCTTCGCGCCGCTCTTCGGCCATCAGTACGCGCAGTCTGGATCGACTTCCGGGGCATCCGTCGACGCCGGGCTGGCCGCCCACGGCATCGACTACTTCGAGAACTCGCGCCGCGCGACCCTGGCCCAGCACGACTACGCGCTGGCGAACCCCGGCGCCTGGCAGGGCTACGGCCCCCGCCTCTGGGGCCTGACCGCCTGCGACGGACCGGTCAACGGCGAGTTCGCGATCGAGGGGCGGCGGCGCCGCTTCGACACCTACTGGGCCCGGGGCGCCTCCTTCACCGAGGTGAACGACGACGGCACCGTCTGCCCCGCGGCCGCCGGCGGCTCCATCGCCTTCGCCCCGGAGATCGTCCTCCCGACGCTGATGGCCATGCGCGAGGATCACGGCGAGCATCTCTTCGGCGACTACGGCTTCCTCGATGCGCTCAATCCCAGCTTCCGGCTCGAGGTGCCCGTGCAGCACGGCCGCGTGGTGCCCGGGGCGGGGCTGGTTCGACACCGACTACCTCGGCATCGATCAGGGCCCGATCCTGGCGATGATCGAGAACTACCGCAGCGGGCTCGTCTGGGAGCGCATGCGCGGCAGCGCCCACCTGCAGCGCTGCCTGCGGGCGGCGGGCTTCAGCGGCGGCTGGCTGGACCGCGACGCGGGCGGGCCCTGATGCGCCGCGGGCGGGCCCTCGCGCTGCTCTGCCTGCTGGCCGTCGGCCTGGCGGACTGCGGGCGGGGCCGCGATGAGGTCGTCCTCAACTTCTGGGCCATGGGTCGGGAAGGCGAGGTGCTCAGCGAACTCGTGCCCGACTTCGAGCGCGAGCAGCCCGGGCCTCCGCGTCCAGGTCCAGCAGATCCCCTGGTCCGCGGCCCACGAGAAGCTGCTCACCGCCCATGTCGGGCGCGCCACCCCCGATCTCGCGCAGCTCGGCAACACCTGGATCGCCGAGTTCCACGCCCTCGACGCGCTCGGCCGCCGGTGCCTGCGGATCGCCGAGGCCTTCGCGGCGGCCGGCTACTTCCCCGGCATCTGGGCGACGAACACGATCGCGGGCCGGCCCTACGGCGTGCCCTGGTACGTCGACACGCGGCTGCTCTTCTACCGCCGGGATCTGCTGGCGCAGGCCGGCTATCCGCAGATGCCCGGGGACTGGGAAGGCTGGCGGCAGGCCCTCGCGGCGATCACTGCCGGCGGCGGGGCGCGCTACGGCGTCCTGCTGCCGCTGAACGAGTGGGCGGTCCCCGCCGTGCTCGGGCTTGCAGGCGGGCTCGCCCTTGCTCGGGGAGCAGGGCTCGCGCGGCGCCTTCTCGGGCGCCGCCTTCCGGCGGGGCTTCGATTTCTACCTCGAGCTGTTCCGGGACGGGCTGGCCCCCCTCGCCGGCAGCCAGGAGATCGCCAACATCTACCAGGAGTTCGCGCGCGGCACCTTCGCGATGATCATCACCGGGCCCTGGAACCTCGGCGAGTTTCGCCGCCGCCTGCCGCCCGAGCTGCAGGACGCCTGGGCGACGGCGCCTCTGCCCGGACCCGAGGGGCCGGCCTCGGGGCTGTCCCTGGCCGGCGGCTCGAGCCTCGTGGTCTTCCGCGGCTCGCCCCATCAGGAGGCGGCCTGGCAGTTCGTCGAGTACCTCTCGCGGCCGGAAGTCCAGCAGCGCTTCTACCAGCTCACCGGGGATCTGCCCGCCCGCCGCGAGGCCTGGGCGGCGCCGGAGATCGCGGCCGACAGCAGCCTGGCCGCCTTCCGCGTCCAGCTCGAGCGCGTGGTCCCCACGCCCATGATCCCCGAGTGGGAGCAGATCGCCTCCCGCCTGCAGCAGCGCGCCGAGGCCGCCGTGCGCGGCACGCTCACGGCCGAGGCGGCGCTGGCCGCCCTCGATGCGGACGTGGACCGCCTGCTCGAGAAGCGGCGCTGGCTGATGGCGCGCGGGCTCACCCCCGAGGAGCGGGAGGCCGGGCCGTGAGCCGGCAGCCTGTTCGGGCGCCAGAAGAGCGCCGCCTGGATCTTCCTGGCGCCCGCGCTCATCCTGATCGCGGTCTTCTTCCTGCTGCCCATCCTGGCCGGCCTGCTGCTCAGCTTCACCGACTTCGACATCTACTCCATCGGCGCGCCGCGGACGGCGCGCTTCGTCGGGCTGGGCAACTACCGGGCGCTGCTCGGCGGCGGCGAGTTCTGGCAGGCCCTGCGCAACACGCTCTACTTCGTGCTGGTCGGCGGGCCGCTGTCGGTGGCCGTCTCCCTGGGCGCGGCCCTCATGCTCAGCGCGCCGCGCCTGCGCCTGCGCAGCCTGTTCCGCACCATCTACTTCGCGCCGGTGGTGACGACGCTGGTGGCCGTGGCCATCGTCTGGCGCTATCTCTACCACCCGCACTACGGCCTGCTCAACTACCTGCTCGGCGGGCTGGGCCTGGGCGCCGATCGACTGGCTCGGCGATCCGCACTGGGCCATGCCCGCCATCATCCTGCTCGCGGTGTGGAAGAACTTCGGCTACAACATGCTCATCTTCGTGGCCGGCCTGCAGAGCATTCCCGAGGAGCTCTACGAGGCGGCCGCCGTCGACGGCGCCGGCGCCTGGCAGCGCTTTCGCGCACGTCACCCTGCCGGGGCTCGGCCCGGTCTTCCTCTTCGTGGCCGTGACGACGATGATCGGCTACTTCCAGCTCTTCGCCGAGCCCTACGTGATGACGCAGGGCGGCCCGCTCGGCGCCACGCGCAGCCTCGTGCTCTTCATGTACGAGGAGGGCTTCCGCTGGTGGCGGCTGGGCACCGCCGCGGCGATCGCCGTCCTGCTGCTGCTGATCACCCTGGCGGCCACCCTGATCCAGCTTCGCCTGCAGCGAGGGCAGCGATGAACGGGCGGCGCGCGCGCACGCTCTTCCTCCACCTGGCGATGGCGCTGGGCGCGCTGCTCACGCTCACCCCGCTCTTGTGGATGGTCTCCGCCTCCTTCATGCCCGACGGCGAGGCCAACAGCTTCCCGCCGCGGCTCCTGCCCAGCGACCCGACGCTCGACCACTACCGCGACCTCTTCACCCGCCTCGATCTCGCGCGCAACTTCCTCAACAGCGCGGCGATCACGGTGCTGGCCACGGTGCTCTCGGTGCTCGTCAACTCGCTGGCCGGCTACGGCTTCGCCAAGCTGCCCCTTCCCGGCCGCGAGCCGCTCTTCCGCGGCCTGAGCGTGGCCCTGGTGATCCCCGCCCAGGTGGGCATGCTGCCGCTCTTCCTGCTGCTGCGGGAGCTGGGCCTGATCAATACCTACGCCGGGGTGCTGGTGCCCTACGCGGCCAGCGTCTACGGCATCTTCCTGGTGCGGCAGTACGCGCTGGGCCTGCCGGACGCCCTGCTCGACGCCGCGCGCGTCGACGGCGCGGGCGAGCTGCGCATCTTCGCCACCGTCGCGCTGCCGGTGATCCGGCCCATCCTCGTCACGCTGGCGGCCTTCACCTTCCTCAGCGCCTGGAACGACTTCATGTGGCCGCTGATCATCCTCAGCGACAGCGCGCTCTACACCCTGCCCGTGGCGCTGGCCAGCCTCGTTGGCGAGCACGTGCAGGACACGGAGCTGATGATGGCCGGCTCGGTGATCACGACCCTGCCCGCCCTCCTGGTCTTCCTGCTCTTCCAGCGCACCTATGTTCGCGGCATCACCGCGGGCAGCATCAAGGAGTGAACGCGATGGGATTCCGGCGCGGCGTCCTTGCGGCTCTGCTGCTGCTGCCGGCGGTGTCGGCGGTGGCGAGCCAGGATTTCCGCCTGCGCATCGACGACTTCACCACGATCGACGCCTGGAGCGCCCACCCCGCCGATGGCGTGGCGCTCGCGCTCGCGGCGGACGCGGGCGCGCTGCGGATGGACTTCGACATCCCCGGCGGCGGCTGGGCCATCGCGCGGCGCGAACTGAAGCTGCCCCTGCCCGACGACTACGTCTTCAGCTTTCGCATCCGCGGCGACGCGCGGCCCAACCACCTGGAGTTCAAGCTCGTCGACGCGAGCGGCGAGAACGTCTGGTGGCACGTGAAGCGCGATCTCGTCTTCACGGCGGACTGGCAGACGGTGCGCATCAAGAAGCGGCAGCTCGGCTTCGCCTGGGGGCCGCAGGGCGGGGGAGAGATCCAGCAGGTAGCGGCCATCGAGTTCGCCATCACCGCGGGTCAGGGCGGCGCCGGCAGCGTCTGGATCGACGATCTTGCGCTCGAGACCATTCTGCCCGGGCGCGGACCGGCGCCGCCGACCGTCGCGAGCGCATCCTCGGGCGAAGCGCCGGCGCGAGTGCTGGACGGCGATCCGGCCACGGCCTGGACGCCCGCGCCCGCGGATAGCGCAGCCTGGCTGCGCGTGGACCTCGGCCGCATCGCCGAGTTCAGCGGCCTCGCGCTGGACTGGCTCCCCGACCAGGCGCCCGCGGACTACCAGCTGGAGGCGAGCCTGGACGGCGAGCGCTGGGATTCGCTCGCCGCCTCCCGCGCGCGCCAGGGCCGCCGCGACCTGCTCTTTGCGCCCGAGGCCGAGGCCCGCTACCTGCGCCTGCGCGCCGCCGGCGATCCGCCTGCGACGGGCCGACGCCCGCCCTCGCCGAGCTCGCCCTGCAACCCCTGAGCTGGGCGAGCACGCGCAATGACGTCGTCCGTGCACTGGCTGCCGCGGCTCCCCGCGGCAGCTATCCGCGCGGCATGCGCGGCGAGCAGTCCTTCTGGACCGTCGTCGGCGCCGACGCCGATCCGCGCGAGTGCCTCATCAGCGAGGACGGCGCCGTGGAGATCGTGCCCGGCGGCGTCTCGCTCGAGCCCTTCCTCTGGACGGGCGAGCGCCTGCTCACCTGGGCCGATGTGAGGCTCGAGCAAAGCCTTGCCGAGGGCGGGCTGCCCATCCCCAGCGTGACCTGGACCGCCGCCGACCCGGCCCTCGAACTGGCGATCACCGCCTTCGCCGTGGGTGAGCCGCGCGCCTCGGGAGTCCTTGTCCGCTATCGGATCACGAACCGCAGCGATCGCCCCCGCGCGCCGACGCTCTTCCTCGCCCTGCGCTCTTTCCAGGTGAATCCGCCCACGCAGTTCCTCAACCGCCCGGGCGGTTTCGCGCCGCTCACGCGGCTGGCGCTGGTGGGAACGCGTGTGCTCATCGAGGATGAGCTGCGCGTGCTCCTCCTGATCCCGCCGACCGAAGTGGGCGCCCTCGCGAGCGCGCAGGGCGCGCTGGTGGAGGACTACCTGCGCCAGGGTCGCCTGCCGGGGGCGAACGCCGTCGAGGACCCGAGCGCTGCTGCGGCGGGGGCGCTGGCCTACGCGATGCAGCTCGCGCCGGGCGCGGCGGCCGAGTTCGTGCTGGCCCTGCCCCTCCACGCGGGCATGCCCCTGCCGCCGCCGGGGACGGATCCTTTGGCCTGGGCGGCGGGCGCCGAGGACGAGGCCCGCGCGCGCTGGCGCGCCCGCCTCGCCGCGCCGGCGCTCGACCTGCCGCCCACGGCAGCGCGAGTGGTCGAGACCTTCCGCGCGCAGCTCGGCTACATCCTCGTCAATCGGGCGGGCCCTGCGATCCAGCCGGGCGCCCGGGCCTACGCGCGATCCTGGATTCGCGACGGCGCGCTCACCGCCTCGGCCCTGCTGCGAGTCGGGTTGCCTGATGTCGCCCGGGACTTCTGCGACTGGTACGCGCCCTACCAGTACGCCAACGGCAAGATCCCCTGCGTGGTGGACCGGCGCGGCGCCGATCCCGTGCCCGAGCACGACAGCAGCGGCGAGTTCATCTTTCTCGTCGCGGAGTGCCTGCGCTACGGCGCCGACGAGGCCTTCGCGCAGCGGCACTGGCCCCGCGTGGCGGCGGCGGCCGCCTACCTGGATTCCCTCCGTCACGAGCGCCTGGGCGACTACTGGCTGGCCCCGGAGCGACGGGAGTTCCACGGCCTGCTGCCGCCCTCGATCAGCCACGAGGGCTACTCGGCCAAGCCCATGCATTCCTACTGGGACGATCTCTGGGCCCTGCGCGGCTTCCGCGATGCCGCCTGGCTCGCCGAGCGGCTCGGCGAGGCGGAGTCAGCGCGCCGCTGGCGGCAGGTCGCCGCCGAGTTCGCCGCCGACCTGCATGCATCGGTGCTGGCGGTGCAGGCGCGTCACGGCATCGACTACGTGCCCGGCTGCGCCGATCTCGGCGACTTCGACGCCACCTCCACCACCATCGCGCTGACGCCCGTGCAGGCCGGCGAGGCGCTGCCGGCGCCGGCCCTCACGCGCACCTTCGAGCGCTTCCTGAGCTTCTTCCGCGATCGACGCGAGGGCCGCGCCGACTGGGAGGCCTACACGCCCTACGAGCTGCGCAACGTGGGCGCCTGCGTGCAGCTCGGCTGGCGCGAGGACGCCCACGAACTGCTGGACTACTACTTCGCCGACCAGCGGCCGGCGGGCTGGCGGCACTGGGCCGAAGTGGTCGCCCGCGAGGCGCGCTTGCCGCGCTTCCTCGGCGACATGCCCCACACCTGGGTGGGCTCGGACTTCCTGCGCAGCGTGCTGGACATGCTGCTCTACTACGACGAGGGCCGCGAGGCCCTGGTCATCGGTGCCGGCGTGCCTGCAACCTGGCTGGCCGAGGGCCCCGTCGGTGCCGGGCCCCTGCCCGTGCCCGGTGGCGGCGCGCTGAGCTTCCGCATGGAGGCGCAGGGCGGCGATCTGACGATCGCGGTTGCGGGCGACTGCCGGGTCCCGCCCGGTGGGATCCTGCTCTCGCCACCCGCCGCGGGCGAGTATCGCGAGGCCAGCGCCGACGGGGTCGCGCTCGAGCGCCTGCCGGGCGGCGAGATCATCCTGCGCGCGCTGCCGGCGCGGCTGCGCCTGCGCTAGCGCGGCTCCGCGGCGGCGGCGGGGACTTCCCACTCCAGCTCGGCGGCGAGCAGCGGCGGCCGCAGGATGGCCGTCCACAGGTCATAGCCGGCGGCATTCAGATGCAGGCGATCGGGAAGGTAGAGCTCGGCCCGCGGCTCGCCCCGGGCGTCGAGCATGGGGCCGGCCACGTCGATGAAGCTGAGCAGGGAGTCCGCGGCGCAGGCCGCCGCCACCAGCGCGTTCGCCCGCTGCATCGCCGGCCAGTGTTGCCAGCGGGCCGGGCTCGGCTTGATGGCGAGCGCGTAGACGCGCAGCCCGGGCAGCTCCGCCCGCAGCGTGTCCACGAGCGCGCGGAAGCTTGCCGCCACGGCTTCGGGCTCGGCGCCGAAGTCGATGTCGTTGTCCCCCTCGTAGAGCAGCAGCGCGCGCGGCCGGTAGGGCAGGATGAGGCGGTAGGCGTAGGCGAGCGCGTCGAGGTAGGTGCTGCCGCCGAAGCCGCGCGGCAGCAGGGTGAGCGGCGCGAGATCCGTGCGCATACGCTCATGCCAGAGGCGCAGGCTCGAGCTGCCCACGCAGACGATGGCGCCCGGCGCCGGCGGCGCCAGGCTGTCCGCATGCAGGAAGGCGGCGATCTCGCCCGCGAGGCGGGCGGGGTCGGGCAGGGTTTCGATCTCACTGGCGCGGGCGGCCGCCGCGCTGCCGGCGGTGAGAGCGACGGCGAGCAACCAGGTCGCGCGTATCAAGGCGCCGCGCATGCTCTGCTCACCCCTTTTCCATCCGGCCGCCGGCGCGGATGATCTCCGCGTAGAGGCGGCCGCTGTCCTTGATCCGGCGCTGCCGGCTCACCGGATCCACGCCGACGATGCCGAAGCGCTTGCTCAGGCCCTCGGCCCACTCGAGGTTGTCCAGCAGGGACCAGGCGAAGTAGCCGCGCAGGTCCACGCCGCGCGCCAGGGCCGCCTGCGCCTCGCGCAGATGTGCCTGCAGGTAGGCGCCGCGCAGGGGATCGGCGATGCGGCCGTCGGCCGCCGGCGGGGGATCGGCGAAGGCGGCGCCGTTCTCGGTGACGTAGATGGGCAGCGGCCGCGCCGCCTGCCAGACCCGATCGAGCACCTCGCCGAGGCCGGCGGGATAGACCTCCCAGTCGGTCTCGGTGTGCAGGGCGGCCGACTGGCGGACGCTGGCCGCGGCGAGGAAGCCGGCCTGCGCATCGTGACGCACCACGCTGCGCGTGTAGTAGTTGACGCCGATCCAGTCCAGCGGCTGCTGGATGCGTTCGAGATCGGCGGCCGGGATCGCGGGCCAGTCGGCGCCGAAGCGCTCGGCGAGCAGCGCCGGATAGGCGCCCGTCATCAGGGCGTCGAGGAAGAAGCCGTTCATGTAGGCGTCGGCGCGGCGGACGGCGGCCCGGTCGGCGGCGCTCTCGCTCGCCGCGTGCTTGGGCTCCAGGTTGAGGACGATGCCGAGCTCGCCGGCGCCGGCGGCGCGCAGGGCGGCCAGGCCGGCGGCATGCGCGCGCAGCAGGTTGTGCGCGACCCGCGCGGCCTCGGCGAGGCTGCGATGCCCAGGCGCGTGGCAGCCGTGGACATAGCCGGCGTCCATGACGACCCAGGGCTCGTTGAGGGTGGCCCACATCGCCACCCGGTCGCCGAGCGCGGCGTGGACGATCGCCGCGTAGTCGGCGAACCAGCCCGCGCAATCGGGGTTCAGCCAGCCGCCGCGATCCTCGAGAGCGGCGGGCAGATCCCAGTGGTAGAGCGTGAGGCAGGGGCGGATGCCCGCGGCCAGCAGACCGTCGACGAGGCGGCGGTAGAAGTCCAGGCCGGCCCGGTTGACCTCGCCCGTGCCGGCGGGCAGCACCCGCGCCCAGGACAGGCTGAAGCGATAGGCGTTCAGGCCGAGGGTCTGCATCAGCTGCAGGTCCTCGGGCCAGCGGCGATAGTGGTCGCTGGCGATGGCCACCGCTTCCGGGTCGCGCACGCGCCCGGGCTCGCGGGCGAAGCGATGCCAGATGCTCTCGCCGCCGCCGTCGGCCAGCGGCGAGCCCTCGATCTGGTAGGCGCTGGTCGCGGCGCCCCAGAGGAAGCCGGGGGGGAAGGCGCGGCTGGGCTCGTCCGTCATTGCGCAGCTCCCGCGTCGGGACCCAGGGTGACGGCCACACGGTGTTCACGGCCGTCGCGCAGGAGGGGAAGGCGGCACTGCCCGCGCTCGACGGGCAGGCTCTGGCCGTCGACGGCGCAGGCGACCACGGCCTCGGCGCAGCCCTGGGGATTGCCGACCGCGATGTGATAGAGGGTGCCCGCGACCTCCCCCGGCGGCCGATAGCGGATCTCGAAGCCCGGCCAGTCGTCGGGAATGGCCGGCGCGAGGCGCAGCCACAGGCCGCCCTCGAGGCGCAGGCCCAGCAGCGACTCCAGGGCGACGCGCAGCATCCAGCCCGAGGAGCCCGTGTACCAGGTCCAGCCGCCGCGGCCCACGTGGGGCGCCACGCCGTAGATGTCGGCGGCCATCACGTAGGGCTCCACCTGGTAGCGCGCCACGTCCGCCGGCGTGGCGCTGCGATTGATGGGATTGAGGAGCGCCAGCAGGGGAGCGACGCGATCGCGCCGGCCCAGCATGGCGAAGGCGCGCACGAGCCAGAGGGCGGCATGGGTGTACTGGCCGCCGTTCTCGCGCACGCCGGGCAGGTAGCCCTTGATGTAGCCCGGGTCCTGCGCCGTGCGGTCGAAGGGCGGCGCGAGCAGGCGGATCAGGCCCTCGGGCTCGGAGACGAGCTGCTCCTCGGCGGCGGCCATGGCGCGCCGCGCCCGCTCGGGCGGGGCCGCGCCGGAGAGCACGGACCAGGCCTGCACGAGCGCGTCGATGCGGCACTCGTCGCTCTCGCGCGAGCCGAGGGGCGCGCCGCTGTCATAGTAGCCGCGGCGATACCAGTCGCCGTCCCAGCCGGCCGCCTCCAGGGCGAGGAGCAGCGCGTCGCGGTGCTGCGCATAGCGAAGGCGGCGCTCCTCGTCGGCCCGGGCGGCGACGAGGGGCAGGAAGGCGTCGATCACCGTGACCAGGAAGAAGCCCATCCAGACGCTCTCGCCGCGACCCTCGCGGCCGACCCGGTTCATGCCGTCGTTCCAGTCCCCGCCGCCGAAGAGCGGCAGGCCGTGCGCGCCGCTCGTCAGGGAGCGGTCGAGGGCGCGGCAGCAGTGCTCGTAGAGGCTGGCCGGCCGGCCGGCCGGAACGAGGGGGAGCAGGGCCTCGTCTTCGCCCGGCGCCAGGGGCCGCGCGCGCAGGAAGTCGATCGACTCGCCGAGCAGGCCCGCGTCCCCCGTGGCGGCCAGGTACTCGGCGGCCAGCAGGGGCAGCCAGAGCAGGTCGTCGGCGAAGCGCGTGCGCAGACCCAGCTCGAGCAGGGGATGCCACCAGTGCATCACGTCGCCCGCCTCCAGCTGATGGGCGGCGTGAAGCAGGATCTGGCGCCGGGTCAGCTCGGGCTCGTGCAGCAGCAGGGCCCCGGCATCCTGGAGCTGATCGCGAAAGCCGAAGGCGCCGCCGGATTGATAGCCGGCGCTGCGGCCCAGGATGCGACAGCTGAGGGTCTGGTAGGGCAGCCAGGCATTGACCAGCAGGTCCAGCTCCGGCGCCGGCGTGCTCACCTGCAGGCGATCGCAGAGGCCGCGCCAGCTGGCGTTGACTGCGCTGAAGGCGCGGCGCCAGGCCGCGGGCTCTTCATGGCGACGGCAGATGTCGAGGATCTCGTCTTCGCTGTCGGCCTCGCCGAAGAGGAAGCAGAGCTCCGTGCTCGCGCCGGGCTCCAGCTCGAGCTGCAGCCGCTGGGTGAAGCAGGGATCGCCCGCGGCGCTCGCCTCCAGGCGGCCGCTCCGCAGCGCGGCCGGCGAGGCGAGGTCCAGCCCGTCGCCGAGAAAGGCCGCGCGGTCGCCGCCCGCCTGCGCCTCGCCCGCGGCACCCGGCGTCCGCAGGGCGGCGAAGGCGATCGGCGAGGCGAGGCCGCGGCGCCGCGCCCGCAGGTCGCCCGCTCGCTCCCCCGCGCTCACGAGGAGATGGCGCCGGCTCTCGCCGACCGGGGCGCCCAGACTGAGCAGCGTGTGCGCCCAGAGGGACAGGCGCCGGCGGCCGCTGCCCAGGTTGCGCAGGCGGATGTGCGTCAGGCGCAGGGGGTCGCTCTGGGCGGCGAAGAGGAGGGTGGCCTGCTCGAGCCCGCCATGGACCAGCAGGCAGCGGCTGTAGCCGATGCCGTGGCGCAGCTCGTAGTCCGCGGCCGCGGGCGCCGGGCCCGGCAGCAGGGACCAGAAGTCGCCGCTGTCCTCGTCGCGCAGATAGAAGGCCTCGCTGTGGGGATCGAGAAGGGGATCGTTGGCCCAGGGGCTGAGGCGATGCTCGCGGCTGTTGCCCCGCCAGGTCGAGCCGGCCCCCGTCTCGCTGATCAGGAAGCCGAAGCTCTCGTTGGCGATCACGTTGATCCAGGGCCGCGGCGGCAGCCGGAGGCCGCCCGGCCGCTGGGGCAGGCGGAGGACGTACTCCCGCCCATCCTCGCTGAAGCCGCCGTAGCCGTTGAAGCAGCGCAGGTCTGCCGATTCCGGCGGGTCGGCCATGGCGCTCTGCGCACTCTCGTCCACGGGGCCCGCTGCCGCTGCGGGCCATGGCGCTGCCTGGCCGTGCACTGGACTCAGGACGGGCAGGCGATCCCGGGGCGCGCAGCAGGCGGCGGCTTCCAGCGCCTGCAGTTCCGCCGCGCTCCACTCGGCCGCCGCCAGGCGCCGGCGGCCATCGATCGCGCTGCCTGGCCGCGCGTCCCGGCCGTCCCCGCCCTCCTCGCCGACGGTGAAGAGATCGAGGGGCAGAGCAAGTGCGTGCCAGTAGAGCTGCCCACGGCCGAGGAGCTCGAGATCCGCAGCCGCCAGCCGGCGCTCGTCGGCGAGCAGGAAGGCGCGGTCGGGGCCGAGGCCCAGGCGCTCCTGGAGGAGGGCGCGGGGCATTGGCGCCACGGACTGGGCGGCCGCCGGCCAGAGCGCCGGGTGGTCGAGCATCAGGCCGGCCGCGAGCTGCTCGAAGTAGGCGGCGTCTTCACCGCTCAGCCCCAGCTCGGCGAGCATGTGCAGCTGGGAGGTCCGCGCCCCTTCGAGCACGCTGGCGAGGTGCCCCGGCGCGCTGAGGCGCTCGAGCATCGCGAACGCGGAGTTCTCATCCCGAACGGCGCTGAGCACCACCACGAGCTCGGCGATCTCGCCGGCGGCCAGGACCAGCTCCCGCCGCAGGCAGAGGCCTGGGTCCAGCACGCTGCCCGTGCGGCCGCCGAGCTCGGCCAGGGCGGGCGCGATGCTCGCCAGGCGGGCGCTCGCGGCGCGGGGCAGCAGCCGGCTCCGGTCGCTCTCGTGGGCGATCGGCGCGCTGCCCGGCATGGCCAGGACCAGGGGCGGCGTCTCCTCCTCGGGCTGCCGCGGCCGGCGCCGGACGACGAGCGCCCTGGCATCGGGCAGCCACTCGGTCTGCAGGAAGAGCTTGGAGAAGACCGGATGGGCGGCGTGGGCCGCCGCCGGGAGCAGGACGGGTTCCAGGTAGGCGCTCAGCTCCAGGCGGCGGCTGCGGCCCCCTTGGTTTGTGACCCGGACCCGGCGCACTTCGAGGTCGAGATCCGGATGGACGAGGACCTCCAGCTCCGTGTCGATCTCGCCCTGGCGGCCCGCCAGACGGGCGCTGCCCGCGCGCCAGCTCGCCGTGTAATCGGTTTCAGGCTCGCCGTCGCCCACGCCCAGGGGCCAGGCTCTCCGCTGTTCGACATCGCGCAGCAGGAGCTGCAAGCCGCCCCGCAGGTCCCAGCGGCCCCCATGGCAGTCGCTGAGGGAGAGCGCTCCCAGACGGGAAAATCCCGTGCCCATTGAAGTTAGGGCAACGGTGTAGCGCCCATTCGAGAGCAGGCGCGTGAGGGGAAGCCGCCCTGGACCCATCATTCTCTCCGATCCGCGTCCCGCCGGTCTTGGCACCGCGATTTCCGGGGTCCCACCCTGACTTCTTACTACTGAGAGTCTCGGCGGCGCAAGCGCCGCCACAGCACCGAGGTGTTGACTTTCTTACCAGTTTATGTAACCGTTTACAAGGGTGCTTCGCAGCTTGTCTACCCTTGCCTTCCTGGCGCCAGCGTCGAGGATTGCCCGTGGCTACCATTCGTGATGTCGCCGAGGCGGCCAGCGTTTCCATCGCCACCGTTTCCCGAGTCCTGAACAACAAGGCGAGGGTCAACGAGGAGACGGCGCGGCGCGTCTGGACGGCGGCCGCCGATCTTGACTACTCGCCCAACGAGGCCGCGCGCACGCTGACCACGAATCGCACGCGCGTCATCGGCGTCCTCCTGCCCGACCTGCACGGGGAGTTCTTCTCCGAGGTCATTCGCGGCATCGATCAGGCCGCGCGGGAGGCCAAGTATCAGATCCTCGTCTCCAGTTCACATGCGGATCACCAGGAGGTGATGACGGCGGCCAGGTCCATGCAGGGCCGCATCGACGGCCTCATCTTCATGGCCTCGGACAACGGACTCGCGGAGGCCGTGGATCGCATCCAGGGCCGCATGCCGCTGGTGCTCATCAACCCGCGGCGCGTCGTCAAGGGCATGGCCTCCCTGCGCATCGGCAACTTCATGGGTGCGCGCGAGGCCGTGAGCCATCTCCTGCGGCTGGGCCACGAGGACATCGCCATCCTGAAGGGCCCCAGCGGCAACATCGACGCCGAGGAGCGCCTGCGGGGCTATCGCCATGCCCTGGCGGCGGCGGGCCGGGATCTGGGGGCTTCGCGGGAATTCCAGGGCGACTTCCGGGAGCCCTCGGGCTACCGCGCCGCCGCCGAAATCCTGGGCGGCCGCCAGCGGCCCTCGGCGGTCTTCGCCTGCAACGACATGATGGCGATCGCCCTCATCAGCGCCTTCGGCGGCGCCGGCCTGAAGGTGCCCGAGGACATCGCGGTCGTCGGCTTCGACGACATCGCCATCGCCCGGTTCATCCACCCGCCCCTGACGACCGTGCGCGTGGAGGCCCATCAGCTGGGCCAGCGCGCCCTGCGGCGCTTGATTGCCTCCCTGGGCGGAGACGAGACGGACGGCGCCGCGGAAGAGGTGCTCTCCGCCACGCTCGTCGTCCGCGAATCCTGCGGCGCCTATCTGGCCCGCCACAGCTCAACCACTTCCCGACGGGAAGAGCCCCTGGTGATGCACGGCTCGCCAGCCGCCGAGGGCTCGGCCCCTGACGCAAAGGGAGACTGAGATGAGAACGTCGGCAGTCACACTGATCGTCGCAGCGCTGCTCTGCGGGCTGGTGCTGCCCGCGGTCGGCCAGATCGAGGGCCGCGAGGACGCGATCTGGGCGAAGCGCGCTCTGAACCCGATCCAGCTCGACGGCATTCTGAACGAGGCGGACTGGGCGCTGGCCGAAACCCACGTCATCCGCTGGGCGGAGAGCGCGGGGCTGCCCGGCAGCGGCTGGAAGCTGGAGAACGGCAATCCCAACGATCCCACCGAGGCCACGCTGCGCCTGCTCGTCCACGGCAACCAGCTCTACCTGGCGATGGAAGTGCCGGACGCCTCGATCGGCGGCTCCCGCGACTTCAATCGTCATGACGGCTTCCTGATGTCGCTCAAGGACCATTCGGTGGCGGGCTATCCCAAGCCGATGACCGAGTACTTCTACGCCTGGTGGTACCCGACGGGCACCGATCCCCAGCCGCCGGGCAGGGAGCCCGCCTTCATCGGCCGCTGGGCGACCTGGCCGCCCGGCACGCCGCGCACGGCCGAGCAGATTGCCGCCTGGGACGCCGTGACCATCGTGGATGGCCTGTCCAACAACGACAGCGTGGCGGACACGGGCTACACGGTGGAGATGCGCTTCGACCTGACGGTGATGGGCTACGACGTCACCCGCCCCGAGGGCGACATCGTCGAGTGGAACATCTCCGTCTACGACTGCGACTGGCTGTGGCCCCTCAACGCCGCGCAGCTGAACTACTATCACGTCTGGTGGCAGTGCCCCTGGGGCTACGACGACTGGTACAACGAAGTGCGCATCTATGCGCGGCCCGACGTGACGACGGCCGTGCCGACGCCTCCCCTCGAGCCCGAGTTGATGCTGCCCGTGATCGAGGCGCAGCCCGTCATCGACGGCGAGCTGAGCGAGGCCGTCTGGAGCGATCCCAACGTCTACAGCTTCGACATCCGCTACGGCGACGATGCCCTGCGCGAGACCTATCCCGGCGTCGGCGCCGCCCGCGCCGGCCAGTACCAGCCCATCGTCAACGGGGGCGAGGCCTTCGTCTTCGATCCCGGCGAGGCCACGGTCAAGATCTTCGTCAGCGGCGACACGATGTACTTCGGCTTCGACGTCAACGACGGCTATGTCCAGTACGTCGCGAACTTCGACCGCTGGGACGGCTTCCTGCTGAACTTCAATGACCGCGCCGCCACCGGTCCCGACCACCAGTTGCTGGGCCGGCGCCTGTCCTTCCAGGTGGGCGCCGACGGCGCGGCGGTGCCGCGGGACTACCTGGTGGGCCTGGTGGACGCGGGGGACGCCCAGGTCGCCATCGACCTGAAGGCCGGCACGAGCGTGGACACGCTCGGCGTGGCGACCGACACCGGCTACACGGCCGAGCTGGCCCTCGATCTGAAGGCGCTGGGCTACCCCAGCGGCCTGGGCGACCGGGTGGTCTTCTTCGGCGTCAACCTGCTCGATGGCGATTCGTTCACGCCCTACACCTTCAGCTATGGCACGCGCACCTGGTGGTTCCGCCAGTACGAGGGCAACTGCTGCGCCGCCTGGGCGGAGATCGAGCGGGACACCGGCGTGGACGAGGGCGTCACCGATTGGGCGAGCGACAACGGCGGCTACCTGCTGCTCCCCAGCTACCCGAATCCGTCCGCGCAACCCTCCGTGCGCTTCCAGATGCCCGCCTACGGCGAGGTGACCCTGGAGGTCTTCGACCTGCTGGGTCGCCGGCTGCTGCGCCGGCCGATGGGGCTGCGCGGGCTCGGCGTCCACTCCGAGTTCCTGGACCTGACCGAGCAGAGCGCGGGCGTCTACCTGTATCGCATCACCATCGAGGACCCGAGCACCGGCCAGAAGCGCGCCGAATTGACGGGCAAGACGGTGCTTGATCAAGTGAAGGCCGCCGGGCGCGGGGGCTCACCCGCGCCCGGGGTCGCAACGCAAGGGGGATGAGGCCATCGTGATCGGCAAGGAGGCTGTCCTCAGGCGCCTGACTGCGCGCCTGCTCGTTGCCGCTCTGCTCGGGAGCCTGGCGGCGTCTGCGCTGGCCGGCACGACGGGCAAGCTGGCGGGACAGGTCCGCGACGACCAGGGCGCCCCCATCGTCGCCGCGACGGTGCTCGTCGCCGGCACCGCCCTGGGCGCCTACTCCGACGCCGGGGGGCAGTTCACGATCCTCAACGTGCCGCCCGGGCTGTACGAAGTCACGGTCAAGCGCCTCGGCTTCCAGGATCTGCGCATGAAGGCGATCTCCGTCTCCGCCGACGAGACCACGCGGCTCGACTTCGTGCTCCGGGCGGAGGACCTGGTCATGGACGAGGTGGTGGTCACGGCCGAGCGGCCCCCCGTCGAGCTGGACCTGACCAGCTCCAAGGCGACGCTCTCCAGGGAGGACATCGCCGCGCTGCCCGTGCAGGATCTGGACGACGTCGTCAGCCTGCAGGCGGGCGTGGTCGAGGGGCACTTCCGGGGCGGCCGCAAGGGCGAGGTGCAGTACCAGGTGGATGGCGTGAGCGTGAACAACGTCTTCGACAATTCCACCAGCATCAATGTCGACCGCTCGCTGCTGCAGGAGGTGCAGGTGATCAGCGGCACCTTCGACGCGGAGTACGGCCAGGCGATGAGCGGCGTCGTCAATGCCGTGCTCAAGGAGGGCGGCCAGACGCTCGCCTGGAATGTCGAAGGCTACACCGGCGGCTTCGTCTTCCCGGGCCGCGCGGACCTGCGCAAGACCTCGGCCACGCTGCGCCCCGTCTCGACGCGCTACATCCAGGCCTCGGCCAGCGGCCCGCTGCCTTTTCCGGACACGGTGTACCTGGTCAGCGGCCGCTACGCCTACTTCGACGACTACGTCTACGCCGAGCGGCGCTTCGCCCCCACGGACACCCTCGACTACCTGGCGGGAACGCACAGCCAGAGCGGCGACGGCAAGGAAGTGCCGCTGGGCTACAACCGGGACTGGGGCGGCCTCTTCAAGGTCAGCAACCGCAGCCTGGACAGCGACAAGATCAGCTACCAGGCCATCGCGGACTTCAACCGGGGCCGGCGGGGCGACTTCGCCTTCCGCTACAACCCGGACGGCCTGTCCACGCAGCGGACCTTCGCCATCTCGCACGGCGGCGACTGGACGCACACCCTGGGCGCGACCAGCTACTTCGACGTCAACGTGCGCCAGAACTACTTCGACTACCGCGACTACCGCTACGAGGACGTCAAGGACCGGGGCTATGACGCGGCGGGTCCGGCGACCGGCTACGTGAACTACGAGGACGGCGCCATCATCGAGGGCGTCAGCTTCACCCGCTACCTGCAGAAGACCAACACCTTCATGAGCAAGGGCGTCTTCGTCAGCCAGCTGACGCCGGCGAGCCAGATCAAGATCGGCGGCGAGCTGCAGATGGCGCGGGTGACCTTCGGCACGCCCGGCCACCTCTCCTTCGTCATCGATCCCGAGACGAACACGGAGGTGCTGATCCGGCACGTCGACGACCCGCCCAGCTTCCCGGGACCGCGCACCTACCATCCGATCATCGCCGCGAGCTTCGTCCAGAATCAACTGGAATGGGCCGACCTGATCGTGCGCGCCGGGCTGCGCCTGGACTACTTCAATGCGCGCTCCTCCCTGCCCGGCGACCTCGCCAATCCCGCCAACGCCATCGCCGGCGCGCCGGCGCCGCCGCCCATGCGCACGTCGGCGAAGGTCGCGCTCTCGCCGCGCCTGGGTATCGCCTATCCGATCGAGGACAAGGCCGCCATCCACTTCGCCTACGGCCACTTCCGCCAGTTCCCGGCCATCGGCGACATGTTCAGCAACGCCGACTACTCGGTGCTGGAGAACCTGCAGGCGGGGGGCATCAGCTACGGCGTCCTGGGCAACCCGGACGTGGAGCCCGAGAAGACGATCCAGTACGAGGTGGGCTACCGTCAGGCGCTCAGCGACGATCTGGGCTTCGAGCTCACGACCTACTACAAGGACATCCGCGACCTGCTCGGCGTCGAGTTCGTCTCCACCTACAACGGCGCCGAGTACGCGCGCCTGACGAACGTCGACTTCGGCAACGTGTTCGGCACCACGGTGGCCATGGACCATCGCCATCTGGGACCGGCGAGCGTGGGCCTCGACTACACCTGGCAGCGGGCGCTGGGCAACGCCAGCGATCCCCGGGAGACCGCGGTGCGGGCGGAGAACGGCGAGGATCCGCGGCCGCGGGTGATTCCCTTCAACTGGGATCAGCGCCATTCTTTGAA
The DNA here is from genome assembly GCA_963695095.1 of uncultured bacterium. GTDB lineage: Bacteria > Krumholzibacteriota > Krumholzibacteriia > JACNKJ01 > JACNKJ01 > VGXI01. Next base: position 292,163 of record CAVOFT010000001.1, read on the forward strand.
CCTGACCGTTGCCGTGGGCACGCCCGGCGTGAACAGCGCGAGCATGGTGATGCGCGTCGCCAGCGGCCAGCCCTACACGCCCTATCCTGGAATCCGGCTTCGGCTACGGGCTGGACGCCAATTCCGGCCGCAAGCCGGCCGGCTTCAGCCTGGATCTGCGCAGCGAGCGCGGGGTGCAGGTCGGCCGCCTGCGTCCGCTGGTGTTCCTGCGCGTCTTCAATGTCCTGGACACCCGCTTCTTCAACGGCGACGTGTTCGCCACCACGGGCAGCCCCTACTACTCGCGCAATCCCGAGGGAGACAAGTACGCCCTCATGAATCCCTTCCGCTACTTTCCACCGCGCCGCATCGAGCTGGGTGTGCGCTTCGAGTCCGGGGGTGGGCAATGAGGAACACGCACGCCCTGCGCCTGGCGGCCCTGCTTGCCCTCGCATTGCTCGTGCCCGCCCGCCCTGCGGGCGCGGACGTGGACACGCCGGTGCCGCCCTCCGAGCGCGGGCGCAGCGATGCCGAGCGGCGCGGCTTCCACGACGCCAACAACCTGCGCACGGAGTTCTGGAACTTCGGCATGGTGGGCAACTACCCGCCCGATCCCGGCAACGTCGACCTGAGCACCTTCCACTCGGTCGAAGTGCCCAAGGGCAGCGGCATGAACTACAGCGACGGCATCACGCCCTTCGTGCTCGCCAAGATCCGCACCACCGGCGGCAACGACGCCTACATCATGGAGACGGGCTTCCGGGAGCGCCAGGGCATCAGTCCCTACTACAACCGCGTGATGCGCTTCGAGCCGCGCCCGGGCTACTTCGAGGCGGACCCCGCCATCAATGTCGGCCGCGCCTGCGCCGTCAGCAACGACTCGCGCACCTGGCCCGGCTTCTGGCCCGATCGCCTCGACGAGAGCGATGATCCGGGCTGGCCGGGCAGCTGGAACGGCTACTTCGGCAAGCAGGTCGTCGCCGACCAGGAGAGCTACACGGTCCTGGACGACGACTACTACGACGCCTGGCAATTCTATCCGGACGCCCGCGACTCCACCCGCCGCGGCCTGGGCCTGCGCATCGAGGTGCGCGGCTTCCAGTGGGCGAATCCGCAGGCGCGCAACGTCATCTTCTGGCACTACGACATCACCAACGAGAGCACGACGGACTACGACGACAACATCCTCTTCGGCGTCTACATGGACTCCGGCGTCGGCGGCTCCGCGCTCTCCTGCGACGGCATCTTCGAGTCCGACGACGACAACGCCTTCTTCGACCGCGCCTTCAACGAGGACATCCTGAATCTCGTCTACACCTGGGATCGCTTCGGCCACGGCCGCGATCTCGCCAGCTCCTGCGGCCGCACCGGCTATCTCGGCTACGCCTACCTGGAGACGCCCGGCAACTCCACCGACGGCATCGACAATGACGAGGACGGCGTCACGGACGAGCTGCGCGAAGGGGGCCCGGGCAGCCTGCTCATCGGTCAAGCGGCGATCGACGGCTACCTGGCGGCGAACTACGACCTGGTCCGCTTCGAGGCCACCTACGGTCCCCTGGCGGACCTGCCCGCCTATCGCGAGGAGTACTGGTGGACCGGTGACGAGGACATGGACTGGACGCGGGAGAATCACGACACCGGCGCCGACGGCGTCTTCGATACCGGCGACGTCGGCGAGGAGGACGGCGTGCCGACCGCCGGGGAGCCGAACTTCGACCGCACGGACCTGAACGAGTCCGACCAGATCGGCCTGACCGGATTCAAGATCAACCGCATTCGCGCGGGCCAGGGCAATCCGAGCCAGGACGTGGACGGCATCGTCTTCTACACCGACGAGGCGAACTGGCCGCAGCGCCTCTACGAGCAGTTCACGGACCCGGATCCGGAGGCGCGCTTCGATCCGCCGCTGGCTTCCAACTACAACATCGGCTTCCTGTTCGCCTCCGGACCCTTCCGCCTGGCGGCGGGTCAGCGCGAGCGCTTCAGCCTCGCCCTGGCCTACGGCGCCGATCTGGACGAGCTGCGGCGCACCGTGAAGACCGTGCAGCAGATCTACGACGCCAACTACCGCTTCGCCGTGCCCCCGGCGCTGCCGACCGTGACCGCCGAGGCGGGCGACGGCTACGTGCGCCTGTCCTGGGACGACGTCGCCGAGTTCAGCGCCGATCCGGTGACCGGGGTCTTCGACTTCGAGGGCTACCGTGTCTATCGCTCCACCGATCCCGAATTCCGCGATCCGCAGGTGATCTCCACGGGCACGGGCAGCGGGCCGCTGGGCAACGGCAAGCCGATCGCGCAGTTCGATCTCGTCGACGGCCGCAGCGGCTTCTCCGCGCAGGTGGTGGAGGGCGTCGCCTACTACCTGGGCACGGAGAGCGGGATCACCCACACCTGGACCGACCACAGCGTGACCAACGGCCAGCAGTACTACTATGCGGTCACGGCCTACGACTTCGGATCGGATCCCGGCGACCGCTTCGACTTCTACCCTTCCGAGAACGCGATCACGCCCAGCCGCACGCCGCGGGGTGGCCTGATCCTGCCGACCAATGTCGTCGCCGTGCGGCCCAATCTCCGCGCGGCCGGCTACGTGCCCGCGCAGGCGGAGGCCGCGGCGCAGGTCAGCGGCCGCGGCCTCGGCGAGGTGCTCGTCGAGATCGTCAACTCGGGGCTCGTGCCCGATGAACACCTGTTCAAGATCGACTTCAGCGCGCCGTCCGCCGACAGCCTGCGGGCTACGCACTACGCGCTGCGCGACAGCACGACGGGCCTGCTCCTCTTCGAGACGGGCAGGGATCTGGCGGGCGCCGGCGTGGGGCCCGTCGGTCAGGGCCTGCTGCCCGTGATCCGGACGCAGACGGAAGTCGCTGTCGACTCCAGCTCCGGCTTCGCCGCGGGCAGCGCCACGGATGCCCGACTGGCCGTGAGCTACTCGCCCGGCCTGCCCATCAATCGCCTGCGGCCGGGCTTCCCGGACGACATCAGCATCATCTTCGCGGACGCCGTGCAGGACACCGGCCTCGGCGGCGCGCCCTTCCTGCCGACGCCGGCCAAGTTCCGTGTCATCGCCCACAGCGCCGGCGGCGACCGGCAGCTGGATTTCCGCTTCCGGGACGCCAACGGCGACGGCACGCTCAGCCATCGCGACGACGCCATCGACATCGTCACCTACCTGCCCACGTCGCCGGGCACGATCAACAGCACCTGGTACCTCACGCTGCCGCTGGGTACGGCCTTGCCGCAGAACCCGCCGCGCGAAGGGGACCGCTACGAGCTGAAGCTGACGCGGCCCTTCGCCGAGGACGACAGCTTCGTCTTCCTCTGTTCGGGCGAGCGGATCGACGGTGCGCGCGTGGGGGCGGAGTTCACGCCCTACGTCGTGCCCAACCCCTACGTGGGCTCGGCGAGCTTCGAACCGGAGCGATTCGCGGTCTCGGGGCGCGGCGAGCGCCGGCTGGAGTTCCGCGGGCTGCCGAGCCGGTGCCAGATTCTCATCTACAACGTCAAGGGCGAGCGCATCCAGACGCTTCGCCACGACGGCTCTCTCGAAGGCTACGTCGCCTGGGACCTGCGGACGAAGGAGGGCCTCGATGTCGCACCGGGGCTCTACATCTTCCAGGTCGACGGCGGCGCCGCGGGTAGCAAGACGGGCAAATTCGCCATCATCAAGTAGCGCGAAAGGACGACGATGGCACTGCCGAGACGACTGCTGATCTGCCTCCTCTGCTTGCTGGGCTCAGCGGGGCCCGCGGCTGCCCAGACCAAGGCGGGCACCACGATCGCCCAGTTCATGGGCATCGAGCCGAGCGCCCGCCACGCGGGCTTCGGCAATGCCGGCATCGCGCTGGCGGAGGGGATCGAGTCGGTCTACTTCAATCCCGGCGTCATCGGACTGCTGTGGGACACGGAGATCCAGTTCACCCACAGCTACTGGTACGCGGACATCGGCTACGACTACGCGGCGATCTGCGTGCCCGCCCGCCGCTGGGGCACGCTCTTCGCCAGCGTCACCGCGCTCAACTCGGGGGACATCGCCGTCCGCACGGTCGAGTCCCCGCTGGGCACGGGCGAGAATTTCACGGTGGGCAACACGGCGATCGGCCTCGGCTTCGGCCGGCAGGTGACGAGCCGCTTCGCGGCGGGCCTGCGCTTCAACTACATCAGCGAGCGGATCTGGCACACCTACCAGAACACGATGACGCTGGATGTCGGCACCGTCTACGCGATCCGCGAGAATGGCCTCCAGATGGCCTTCAGCCTCAGCAACGTCGGCACCGGCTCGCGCTATACCGGGCGCGACCTCGCCATCCAGTACGACAACACCGACGACATCTACGGCGACAACAGCGCCCTGCCCGGCGAGCAGCTCACGGACAGCTATCCGGTGCCGATCCTGTTCCGGGTCGGCCTGAGCTATCCCTACCAGGTCAGCGCCGATTCGCGCGTGCTCCTGCTGGCGGACGCCCTGCATCCCAACGACAACGCCGAAAGCGTGAACCTGGGCGCCGAGCTGGGCTGGCGCGGCAGCTTCGCCCTGCGGATCGGCTATCAGACCCTCTTCCAGACGGATTCGGAGCACGGCCTGACGATGGGCATGGGCATCCGGACCGAGTTCAGCGAGAGACGACTGCGCTTCGACTACGGCTGGGCCAATCACGATCACCTCGAGGCGACGCATCGCCTGACGATTGCGGTCGGCCTCTAGCGCTCAAGGAGAATGGCATGCTGGCGAGACATTGGCATCGGGCCCACCCCTGGCGGCAGCTGCTCGCGACCGCGCTGCTGGGAGTGGCGCTGCTGGGCGCACTGGCGACGACGGCGCCGGCCATCCCCACCGCGGAGCTGCTGGAGTCCATCCAGGAGGGCGCCTTCGCCTACTTCTGGAACGAGGCGAATCCCGCCAACGGCCTGATCAAGGACCGCAGCACGGGCAGCTCGCCCTGCAGCATCGCCGCCGTCGGCTTCGGGCTGTCGGCCATCTGCATCGGTGTCGACCACGGCTGGATCACGCGCGCGCAGGGCCGCGAGCGCGTGCTGACGACCCTGACGACCTTCTGGAACGGCCCCCAGGGCAGCGAGGTCTCCGGCAACATGGGCTACCGGGGCCTCTTCTACCACTTCCTGGACATGAACAGCGGCACCCGCGTCTGGAACTGCGAGCTGTCGACCATCGACACCGCGCTGCTCCTGGCGGGCGTTCTCGACGCGGCGCAGTACTTCCAGGGCGGCGATGCGGAGGAGACGGAGATCCGCGCCCTGGCGGACTGCGCTCTACCGGCGGGTGGACTGGGAGTTCATGCGCAACTCGGGCGTCGGCATCCGCATGGGCTGGAAGCCGGAGGGCGGCTTCTCCGGCTTCGGCACCTGGGTCGGCTACAACGAGGCGATGATCCTCTACATCCTCGCCCTCGGCTCGCCGACGCATCCGGTGCCCGCGAGCACCTGGTTCACCTGGACCAGCGGCTACCAGTGGTCGACCCAGTACGGCCAGACCTACCTCATCTTCCCGCCGCTCTTCGGCCACCAGTACTCGCACTGCTGGATCGATTTCCGCAATCGCCAGGATGTCTACATGGCCAGCAAGGGCATCGACTACTTCGAGAACTCGCGACGGGCCACCCTCGCCGCCCAGGCCTACTGCATCGGCGAACCCGCTCGGCCATGCCGGCTACAGCGAGCTCGGCTGGGGGCTCACGGCCTCGGACGACCCCTGGGGCTACAGCGCCCACGGCGCGCCGCCCGCCCAGAACGACAACGGCACGATCACGCCCACGGCGGCGGCCAGCTCCATTCCCTTCGCGCCGGAGATCGTCATTCCGACGCTGCACCACTTCTACGACAGCTATCAGAGCCAGCTCTGGGGCCCCTACGGCTTCAAGGACGCCTTCAATCTCGATCAGAACTGGTGGGCGACCGACTACATCGGCATCGACCAGGGCCCGATCATCATCATGATCGAGAACTACCTGAACGAGTCCATCTGGCGGCGCTTCATGCAGAACGCCCACGTGCAGGCCGGCCTGGCCGCGGCGACCTTCTCGCCGATCACCGCCGGCGCCCCTCTGGCCCCGGATGGCCTGACCCTCGCGCAGAACACGCCCAATCCCTTCCTGGACAGGAGCGTCATCCGCTTCACGCTCGCCCAGGCCGGCGAGGTGTCGCTGCGTCTCTACGATATCACGGGTCGGCGCGCGGCCACGCTCGCAGAGGGCTGGCGCGGGGCCGGCGCCCACAGCGTACCGCTGGAGGCGAGCGCGCTGCCCAGCGGCGTCTACTTCTATGTCTTGGAGAGCAACGGCGTCACCGCGATGCGCCGTTGTGTTGTCCTGAGGTAGTCATGGATGACGATGCATGAAGGAGGCTAACCCCGTAACAAGGAGATCGCGTGAAGTGCAACTCGTGTCAACGCAACAGAACCTTAGTCTTGTATCCAGGAGGATCACTACCATGAGACCGCTAATCAAGTCCCTGCTCGCCGCCACGCTCTTGCTGGCGCTGGTGGGTTCGATGGCCCTGGCGACGCCGGCAATCGACAGCGCCGTCTTCAATCTGCGCGTCTTCAACGACTGCCCGACGTCGATGCTGACGACGGTGAACAACTACGCGAGCCTGATCAGCATCAACGATGCGCAGCTCGATTGCGCCGGCTGGGCGAACCTGCACAACTGGCATCTCGCCACCGGCGGCGTCGCCGGCGTGTTCATGAACGGCGATGCCTTCATCCTCAGCTTCGATCTGCGCATCACGGGCACCGCCGATGGCGAAGCGGGCGTGCTCGTCGCGCCCTGGTGGAGCCAGAATGTCGACGGCCGCTTCAACGTGCGCAGCACGGATGGCGAAATCGCCTGCTTCGGCGGCCGGCTGCCCTTCTACAGCTTCACGGGCAGCCACGGGCTGGCCTACACGAAGGGCGATCTGATCACCCTGACGGTGGCCTACTCGCCCAACGATCTGAGCGAGGCGAGCCCCGCCACGATCGAGTACATCGTGGACTACAACGGCGGCAACTACAGCTCCGGCCCGCTGCCCTTCGACGAGGGCAATCCCACGGAGCCCTACGGCAACTGGGGCATGCTCGACGACGCGCGCGTCGGCGGCTACGTGCAGGCCTTCCTGCAGAACGGCAACCCCGAGGCCGAACTGACCGCCGAATGGACCAACATCGAGTTCCTGGACACTTCGGTGGCCACGGAGGACACGAACTGGAGCCGGGTGAAGTCCCTGTACTAGGCGATTATCGAGCGCAAAGCGAACCTGGATAGCCCCGGAGCCGATGCTTCGGGGCTATCGCTTTGTCGGCTCACGCGCGACGGAGCGCGCGGCCGGCCAGGGTGCTGAGCAGGTAGACGCCGCCGGCCAGCAGGATGATCGTCGCCCCGGCCGGCAGATCCGGTCCGTAGCTGAGGGCGAGTCCGCCCGTGCAGATCAGCGCGCCGAGCAGGACGGCGATCAGCATCATGCGGCTGAGCGAGTTCACGTACTGGGCGGCCACGGCCGCCGGCAGCGTGAGCAGGGCGATGACGAGGATGAGCCCGACCACCTGGATCAGCAGCACCACGGTGATGGCGATCAGGCAGAGCAGGAGCAGGTAGAAGCCCGTGACGTGCACGCCGCGCAGGCGGGCGAACTCCTCGTCGAAGGCGACGGCGACGAGCTGCTTGTAGAAGGCGGCCACGGTGAGGAGGAGCAGCAGGTCGAGGGCGATCATCAGGCGCAGGTGGCCGTCGGTCACCATGAGGATGTTGCCGAACAGGGCGCTCATGAGGTCCACGTTGTAGCCGGGCGTGCGCGCGATGAAGAGGATGCCCACCGCCATGCCCACGGACCAGAGGGCGCCGATCAGGGTGTCCTCGCGCTCGCGGGCCTTCAGGCGCACCGCGCCGATGAGCAAGGCGGCGGCGAGGGCGGCGATCAGGGCGCCGGCGAGGGGCGGGGCCCCGAAGTAGGCCGCGGCGCCCATGCCGCCGAGCACCGCGTGCGCGATGCCGCCGGCCAGGAAGGTGATGCGCTTGACGACGACGAAGGGGCCCATCACGCCGCAGCCCACGCTGGCCAGGAGCCCCGCCGCGAGGGCGTGCTGCAGGAAGCCCTGGGCGGCGAGGGCGGCGAAGAACTCCGGCATCATGGCCGCCCTCCGGCGCCAGCGCCGGGCGGCCGCGTATCGCCGGGATCCAGGTGCGTGTGGTGATGGATGATCTGCGCCGGGCCGCCGTACATCTCGGCGATGATCTCCCCGCTCAGCGCGCTGGTCTCATGGCAGACGAGCCGCCGGTTGAGGCAGGCCACGCGGCCCACGTAGCCCGAGATGAAGCCGACGTCGTGGGAGACCACGACGATGGTCAGCTCGCGGTTCAGGTCGCGCAGCAGATCGAAGAGACTGGACTCCACCCGGGCGTCCACGTTGGCCGTGGGCTCGTCGAGCAGGAGCACGCGCGGCGCGCAGGCCAGGGCCCGGGCGATGAGCACGCGCTGGAGCTGGCCGCCGGAGAGCGTGGCCAGCGGGCGCTCGGCGAGATCGGCCATCGACACGGCGGCGAGGGCGCGGAGAGCGACGGCGTGGTCCTCGCGGCGCCAGCCGAAGAGCCGGCGCGTCTGGCCGAGGCGGCCTTGCATCACCGCACGCTGTACCGAGATGGGAAAGTCGCTGGCGAAGCTGCGGAACTGGGGCACGTAGCCGAGCAGGGCGCGGGCCTCGCGCGGCCGGCGCCCGAAGACGCGCACGCTGCCGCGCTCGGGTTCGAGCAGGCCGAGCACGAGCTTGAGCAGGGTGCTCTTGCCGCCGCCGTTGGGCCCCACCAGGCCCAGGAACTCACCCGCGGCCACCTCGAGGTTCACGTCCTCCAGCACGGCGGGTCGCCGCGCGTCGCCGCCGTAGCGGAACTGCACCTGGCGCAGCGCGATGGCAGGCGTCGCGGCGGCGGCCATGGCCCCGCTCACGGCCGGCTCCGGAGCGCCTCGGCGATGAGCCGCGCCGAGCGGCGCAGGTTCTCCACGTAGTCCGGCGCCAGGGGGTCGAGCGCGATCACGCGCCCGCCCACCGCCTCGGCCACCGCCTGGGCGCTGGCCGTGGCCGCCTGCTGCTGCACGAAGACCACGCGAATTCCCTCCGCCTTGGCCCGTGCGATGATGCCGGCCAGGGAGCGAGCGCCGGGCTCCTTGCCCTCGTGCTCGATGGCCACCTGCTCGAGCCCGTAGGCGGCGGCGAAGTAGCCCCAGGAGGGGTGAAAGACCAGGAAGCGCCGGCCCTCGAGGCCCGCGAGGAGGCCTCTGATCTCCGCATCGAGCGCGGCCAGCTCGGCGGCGAAGCGCGCGGCGCCGGCCTGGTAGTCGGCGGCGTGGGGGGGATCCGCCGCCGCCAGCGCCGCCGCCAGGGGCGGCAGCAGGCGGGCGACGAGCAGGGGATCCGTCCAGACGTGCGGATCGAGCTCGCCAGTGGGCTCCGGAGCGCGGGGCTCCGCGTGCGCATGGCCGATCAGGGGCAGCGGGGCGATGCCGGCCGCGGCCAGCAAGTCCAGCACCGGCAGACCCGGATGCGCGGCCTCGAGACGCGGCAACCAGGCTCGCTCGAAGGGCACGCCGATGGGCAGGATGAGGTCCGCCTCGGCCAGGGCCGCCATTTGCCGCGGGGTGGGCTCGTAGGTGTGGATGTTGCGGCCCGGGCCGACGAGCACCGCCACCGTCACGAGCTCGCCGCCCACCGCCTCGACGATGGCCCGCTGAGGCAGCAGGCTCACGACCACGCGCAGGGGAGCTGCCGCCACCCGCTCCGCGGGGAGCCCGAGCGCCAGGACGACCAGCGCGCAGCCGGCGGCGCGGCGCGGGCTCATCGTGCCCCTCCCTGACAGCCTGCGCACAGGCCCATCAAGTAGAACTCGTGCTCCTCGACGAGAAACCCCGCCGGCGCCAGGCGCTCGAAATCCCCCGGACAGGCGGCCAGCTCGTAGACCGCCGCGCAGCGCCGGCAGCGGAAGTGGTGGTGATGCGCCTTGCCGGCCAGCTCGTAGCGGCTGGGCTCGCCGGGCAGGGCGACTTCCCGCAGGGCCCCGTCGGCCAGCAGACCGGCCAGGTGCCGGTAGACCGTGGCGATGCCCAGGGCCGGCAGCGCTTGCCCGGCCTCGCTGAGGATCTCGCGCGGGGACAGGGGCCGATCGGCCTGCTCGAGCGCGGCCAGGACGGCATCTCGCTGGCGGGTACGGCGCTGCAGGGTCCACCTCCAGGGTCTGGAGCGTCCTATTGATAGCGAGATCTCATTAGAAATCAAGGGCGTGGCCAAAGAAAATGCCCGGGCCAGGGGGCTCGGGCATCGTCAGGGCCGCCCGGAGAAGTAGTGGTGGCGTTCCGGGGGCGTGTCGACGCCGCGAGTCTGGCCAAGGGAGACAAGATATGCAAGAAATAAACAGCGTTAACTGAATTTCAGGCCCGCCCTGCGGCTTCGGTCCCCCAGGCTCCATCGCCAGGCAGATCGTCTCAGGCCGTCCATGGCAGGGTTCATGCAATCGATGCGCCTTGCGCAGCCTCCCCGGGTTCGCAGGCGCCCCAGGCTGCCCGGCAGCGGTTCCAGGCCCCAGGCGGAAGGCCGCCGCATGCCGCATTACAGCGTGAAATGGTTCAAGCGGGCGCAAATTGCGCCCGACTACTGGACTAGCAATAGGAGAGCGCATGGAGCTGGCTGTCCTTCTCGCCCTGGGCCTGCTGCTGCTCATCCTGCTCGCCGTCGCTCTGGCGTCAGCGTTCCAGGAGGCGGCGAGGGCCCGGTCCGCGCCGGCGCGCAGGCCGGTGGCCGAGCGAGCGCCCGCCGGGCGCAAGCCGACCGCCGCCGTCGAGAGCGCTCCCCGCGAGGAGCGGCCCAGCCCGCCCGAGGCCCCGCCCAGCCTCATCGATAGCTGGCGCTTCCAGCCCGCCCCGGCCGACTTCCGCTGCTTCGACGACGAGGCCCCGGACGCCGACGACATGAGCGACATCATGGCCCAGGCGGACAGCATCGCCGGCCGGCTCAAGGCGCGCCAGCAGATCATGTCGGGGGTGGCCGGCTCGGAGTTCAATCCCAAGCAGGTGACCGAGCTCGTACTGAGCGACCCGGCCCTGGCCGGCCTGGTGCTGCGCATCGTGAACTCGGCCTACTACGGGCTGGGGCAGAAGATCGGTTCCGTCTTCAGGGCCGTCGTCTACCTGGGCCATGTCGAGGTGCGCAACATCATCTGGCGCGCCTGCGTGAACGAAGGGCTCGGCAGCGGGGACCGCGCGGTGCAGGCGCTGCTGGACGGCCTCTGGCAGCACTCCTTCGCCTCCAGCAAGGTGGCCTTCGCCATCGCGAAGAACCGCGGCATGGCCGAACCCGACAAGGTCTCCACGATGGCCCTGCTGCACGACATCGGCAAGCTGATCTGTCTCAACGTGTGGCCGGACCGCGCCAAGCGGCTCTACTACCCGGTGCAGTTCAGCGACCGCAGCGTGCTGGAGGAGGAGATGCGCCTGGGCGCGCGGCACGCGCGACTGGGCGCCGCGGTGGCCGAGGCCTGGGGCCTGCCGAACGAAAGCCTGCAGGTGATCCGCAACCACCATGCGCCGAGCTACGTCTCGATCAGCCAGGTGGATCCTGGCCACCGCCGCCCCTTGGCCGTGGTTCACATGGCCGATCTCTTCGTGCATGCGGTCACGCCTGCGCCCGTGGACCAGGAGTTCGCGCCGATCTACCAGCCGCAGGAGAGCTGGCTGCAGCTCCTGGGCGTCGATACCGTCGAGCAGCTCTGCACGAACGAGGTCGAGGCGGCCCTGCCGCGCCTGCGCCTGGTCCACCTGCCGCAGATGGCCCCCGAGGGTCTCGGTGAGCGGCAGGAGCAATCCACGGTGGACTGAGCAGCCCCCTTCGCCTACCTTGACCTGCGCCCCCTCGCTGCCACCCCCCCCGCGGGAGTGACTGCATGCCCGACTCTGCGCCGCCGCCCGGCTGGCAAGCGGCCCTCGGCCGCCTGCACGCAGGCAACCAGCGCTACCAGGCCTTTCGTCAAGCCCACCCGCGGCTCGACCCCGAATGGCGGGCCGAGCTGCAGGGCGGGCAGCGCCCCTTCGCCGCTATCCTCGGCTGTGCGGATTCACGGGTGCCGCCCGAGCACGTCTTCGACCAGGGCCTGGGCGACCTCTTCGTCGTGCGCGTGGCCGGCCACGTGCTCGACGGTGCGGTGCTGGGCAGCATCGAGTTCGCGGTGCTGCAGCTCGGCGTGCGCCTCGTCCTGGTGCTGGGTCACGAGAACTGTGGAGCCATCGAGGCCACCCTGGCCGGGGCAAAGCTCTCCGGCCATCTGGCCCAGATCACGCGGGGTATCGAGCCGGCCCTGGCGGCGCTCGTCGCCCGCGGCGAGCTGCCCGCGGAGCGGGGCGCGCGCATGAACGCGGTCGCCCGCGCCAACGCCCGGCAGGTGGCCGCCACGCTGCGCGCATCCTGGCCGCAATTGAGCCGCCCCAAGGACGAGGGACTCCTCAAAGTGCTGCCCGCCTTCTATCATCTGAGCACGGGCGCCGTGGAGTTCATGGACCCGGAGCCCTGAGCCCGCGTCGGGTCATCGACCCGTCACAGCGATGCCGGGATCCCGGGCAAAGCTGCCCGCTTTCTGCATTCTCGGCGAAATACAGGCCGGTAATGCCTGGGCAGCGAAACCTCCCCGCGCTATCCTCGCTAGGTTCCGGGCTGGGCCGACAGGGGTCGGCCCAGCCCGCGCGTCGGGGCGCAGCCAAAGCCCCGATTACCCGATCGACGAGGAGATGACGATGACCAGGCAGCTCGTGTCCGCCTGCCTGCTCGCACTGTCGGTGGCGATGGTGACGGGCTGCGGCGGCAAGAAGGAGGAGCAGGCCCCCTTGATCGCCATGCAGGACTTCTTCCGCAACCCGGAGCAGACCTCCTACCAGCTCTCCCCCGACGGCCGGCACCTGGCCTGGCTGCAGCCCTGGCAGGGGCGCCTCAACGTCCACGTGCGGGCGATCGGCAGCGACGAGGTGACCCGGGTGACCGCCGCCACGGCGCGGGACATCTTCGGCTACGGCTGGGCGAACAACAGCCGCATCGTCTACATCCAGGATACCGGCGGCGATGAGAACCACCACGCCTACGCCGCCAACCTGGACGGCAGCAACTTCCTCGACCTGACGCCCTTCGCGGCCGTGCAGACGCGCTTCGTCGACATCCTCGAGGACGATGACGAGCACATGCTGATCGGGCTCAACCGGCGCGACGCGCGAATCCACGACGTCTATCGCGTGAACGTGAACACGGGCGAGCTGGTGATGGTGGCCGAGAACCCGGGCAACATCATGGGGTGGAACACGGACAACGCCGGCCGCATCCGTGTCGCCAGCACCACCGACGGCGTAAACAGCAGCCTTCTCTATCGCGAGAACGAGAACGAGCCCTTCCGCACGGTGATCACCACGAACTTCAAGGAGACGCTGGCGCCGCTCTACTTCACCTTCGACGACCAGCTGCTCTACGTGGCCTCCAACATCGGGCGCGACAAGACGGCCATCTTCACCTACGACCCGCGCACGGCCGAGCAGAAGGAGCTGATCTACGAGCATCCCGAGGTGGACGTGGAGAACCTGATGCGCTCGCGGCACCGCAAGGTGATCACCGGCGTCGCCTTCTTCACGGACAAGCGCGGCTACAAGTTCTTCGACCAGGACCGCGAGCAGCTTCAGGCGCGGCTGGAGCGCGAGCTGACGGGCGTGGAGGTCTCGGTGGCGAGCATGAGCAAGGACGAACGCCGCGTTCTCGTGCGCACCTTCAGCGACAAGACCCGCGGCGCCTACTACTACCTCGATCGCGACACGGACAAGCTCGAGAAGCTGGTGGACGTGAGTCCCTGGCTGGACCCGACCGCGATGGCGGACATGAAGCCCATCCAGTACACCAGCCGCGACGGCCTCACCATTCACGGCTATCTGACCCTGCCCCGCGGCATCGCCGCCAAGAATCTGCCCGTCGTGGTGAACCCGCACGGCGGCCCCTGGGCGCGCGACTACTGGGGCTTCAACCCCGAGATCCAGTTCCTGGCCAACCGCGGCTATGCGGTGCTGCAGATGAACTTCCGCGGCTCCACCGGCTACGGCAAGGAGTTCTGGACGAAGAGCTTCAAGCAGTGGGGCGGCACGATGCAGGACGACGTCACCGACGGCGTCAAGTGGCTGATCAGCCAGGGCATCGCCGATCCGGACCGCATCGGCATCTACGGCGGCTCCTACGGCGGCTATGCGACCCTGGCCGGCGTCACCTTCACGCCGGATCTCTACGCCTGCGCCGTCGACTACGTGGGCGTCTCGAACATCTTCACCTGGATGGAGGCCTTCCCGCCCTACTGGGAACCCTTCATCGCCATGGTCAAGGAGATGGTGGGCGACCCGGCGACGGAGCCGGACTTCATCCGCTCCATCTCGCCCTTCTTCCACGTGGACAAGATCGAGGTGCCCATGCTCGTGGCCCAGGGCGCCAACGATCCCCGCGTGAAGAAGGAGGAGAGCGACCAGATCGTCGCGGCGCTCCGGGCGCGCGGCATCGAGGTGGAGTACATCGTCAAGGACAACGAGGGCCACGGCTTCGCGAACGAGGAGAACCGCTTCGAGTTCTACGGCGCGATGGAGAAGTTCCTCGGCCAGCACCTGGGCGGTTCGGTGGCCAAGGTGCCGCCGCCCGGCGACGAGAGCTGAGCGCGCCTGCGGCCCGCCCGCGGCCTGCCCATGGCGAGGATGACGGCTATCGCCAGGCCCCCGCCCTTCGGCGGGGGCTTTTTTCAGGGGCCTGAGCTGTTGCCTCGGTCCGCGGAGCTGCGAAGGCACACAATCCTGCATGGTGCTAATAGGGAGCAGTACGCTCTCTACTGCCACAGTCTTGACACCCTATCATGTGCGGCAACTCCGGCATCCTGCCTCCATGCTTGGACTGCCGGCGATCTCAACCGGCGCCAGGGTGCGCCGGGGACTTCTTCTGGAGGAAGTAGACGATCGTTTGGATAGGGATCATCAGGATCGCAAAGGGTAGCCGAAGGAGAAGGCCGAAGACGAAGCCGAAGATAGTGCTTAGGAACCCGCCCTTGCCCTTCTTCTCGTCGTCTTCCGCCATTCCGAAACCCATCTCCAGTCCCCTGTGAAAGCAGGCCTTGAACTGGATTCCCGCATAGACAAGCGGAGACACATGCCAGGATCGTCCGCATCCCGGGCGATGCACGACCCGCCCGAGGAAATGGGGCTTGAAGCGCCCGGCCTCGGAGCACTGCGGGCAGCTGGAGCCGACAAAATCACGGGTGGCAAAGATGAGGGCTCCCGAGTCCCCCTCCGCCTCAAGCGCAAGTCTAAATTCACGATGGCGTTCCATAGAAATGAAGTCACTCTGTTCCAAATACTCATAAACCTGGGACTCTTTAGCTGTCATGGCCATGTACACCCTCCTTCACCTATACTGTCCAGCCACCTGGGACCACCACTGATCCAGCCTGGGGCGCCTCGGACAGTACGAGCGCGCGCGCTAAACATCAAGCTGTTGCTAGCAAGTCGCGAGTAGTGTTGCTTCACGAGCGTGAGAGATAGTGCACGCATTGACGAATGAGAGGCTGATCGACGATTGCACGCGCGTGCAGCTTGTTGCCAGCAGTGCCGCGCCGCCACACAAAGGCCCGTACCTACCACCCGGCTGGCATCACGGGGGCGGCTTCCTGAGCGGCAGCACGAGCGCCGCATCCGTCGGCGCGCCGATCTTGCCGGCGTAACCCCGCTTCGCTTCGATGTCCGCATCGGTGACGAAGCGCACGTCCAGCAGGCTCTCCTTCTCGACGCCGGTGCGCAGGGCATTCATCTCGGCCAGGGCCTGGTTCCAGGCGGCCAGCCAGAAGTCCAGCTCGTCGCGCGCCGGTCGGCCGGCGTCCACATGCACGAGCAGGTCGATGTCGCTGTCCGCCCGCGCGACGCCGTTCTTCACGCTGCCGTAGAGGTAAAGGCCCTTCACGCCGAAACGCTCGGCGTCCAGGCTGGCGGCAAGGCGCTCGGCCATGCGCCGGCGCCACTGCCAGTGGTCCTCGGCGTGCGGCAGCACGGGCGTCTCCGGCTCGGACTCGGCCTTGGGGCCGCTGCCGGGTTCGCAGAGGAAGCCGAGCGCCTCGTCGAGATCCGCGTTCAGGTGCACGCGCAGGATGCGTCCGTCCGCGGCGGCGGCGACGTCGATCACGCGCAGCACGCCAGCCAGGCGGGCGTGCTCGGGCGCCAGCGCCTCGAGCAGGTTGGGCGCTCCGAGCAGGAAGTCCTCGTCGAAGTGAACGGCGGTCTCGTCGGGGTAGAGCGGCAGGTAGCGGATGCGCGACTCGACGAGGTCCTGGAAAAAGTGCGTGCCGAAGGAAAGATCGGGCAGGTACTCGCCCTGGCGGCGGGCGATTTCTACCAGCATCGCGCAGTTGGAGATGTCCGCATAGGTCACGGGCACGCCGAGCTTGATGTCGCCGCGGCTGCCCCAGCGCCCCGGGCCCATCAGCACGAACTGCCGCCTGGGCAGCACCTTGTTGAGCCGGCCGACGGCGCGGCCCACGGCGAGCATGCTCTCGCGGTCGGGCAGCTCGGCGTAGGCCGCCGGATCCACGTAGACGATGTGCGAGAGATCCGGCATCCAGCCGTTGGACACGTAGCGCCGCGCGCTGAAGATGCGGTCAGCGGCCGGCAGCTCACGCGGGATGGGCGCCGGGCCGTCTTCAGCGACATGGCTCTGCGGCCGGCACTGCAGCAGGTAGAAGCGCTCGCCGTCATGGGCGAACTCCATGTCGATCGGCGTTCCCAGCTTCTCGGCCAGGATCTCGAGCATGTTCTTGATGTGGGTGAGAAAGGGCGTGCCCTCGAGCAGTCCCGCGAAGGTGGGCACGACGTCCTGGGTGCTGGCATCGAAGAGCAGGGGCACCAGGCGCTGCAGCCGCTCTCCTTTATATAGCGAGTAGATCAGCTCAAGCCCGGGCATCTCGTCGCCCAGCTCGCGCAGGAGCGCGTCGATGGAGTGCGTTTCGAAGCGGTTCGACTCCAGGTTGATCAGGTCGATCTTGCGCGGCGCGTAGCGGAGCTGCTCGTCGACGGCCGGGTTCGCGCGGAGCTGGGGGCGCCCCGGCACGGCGAGCACGGGATAGTCGTCGCCGATGCGGTCCACGGCCCGCGTGCCCAGGCCGGGCACCAGCCGCACGATGCCGTCCTCGCGCATGATGCGGGGCGACCAGCGGAACTCGTTGTTGCTGAAGGCCACCCCGGCGAAGGCCGGCAGCCAGTACTTGCCCACCCGCCGACCCACCACGGCCTGGATGAGGATGCCCATCTCCTCGCTGAACTCGAGCAGGCCGCGGTCGCGGCGATAGGCGATGGGATCGGGCCCGAAGGTGGAGGCATAGACCTCGGCGATGGCGTCCAGGGTCGCGGCCACGCGCTCCTGCTTCGTGCCCTGATTGGGCAGGAAGAGGCTCTTGTACTTGCCGCTGAAGGCGGTGCCCAGGCGGTCCTCGAGCAGGCTCGAGCTGCGCACGATCAGCGGCGTCTCGCCCATCTCGTCGAGGGCGGCGCTGAGGCCGCGCACGAAGTCCGGCGGAAAGAGGCTGTCCTTGAACAGCTGCACGAGGTGGGGATACTCCTGCCGGATCTGCTCGACGTCCTTGAACTTCTGCTCGATGACGTCCTCGAGGTCGTTGTAGGCGATGAAGTCCATGACGGCGTCTGAGGCCACGTACCAGGTCTTGGGCACGTGGATCTCGCCGACGGGTCGCTCTGCGGCTGGAGCACTCGGTGAGCAGGCGATGGGCCAGGAGCAGCCCCGCGCTCTTGCCGCCCAGCTTACCCTGGCTGTCGGCGGGCAAGATCATGTGGTCGATCAGGGCGGCCATGTCGGTGATCTTGATGTAGTCCTTGGCCACCTTGAGAAAGTCGAGCTGCTCGGTGAGGAAGCGCCGCGCCAGCGTGACCCGCAGGCCGCGCAGCACGGACTGCGGCAGGCCGGCCCCGTCGGCCACCACGTGCTGGTAGCGGCGGACGGCCTCGGCGATCTCGTTGAGCGAGGAGCGGGGGCTGGCCAGGATGTTGATGAAGAAGCCGGCCCGGTCCTCCACCAGCCACTTCTCGACGAGCTTCAGGATCTGCTCGCCGCCCAGGTGAGCGGCGGCCAGCTCGAAGGGACGATCGCTGAGCAGCAGGTTGCGGTCCGCGTGGCGCCGCTCGCCGGCCACGTTGCTCTCGCCGGCGACGGCATCGGGGTCCGCCCAGGCGCGCGCCTCCAGCAGCATGCTGCGGGCCGCTTCGACGCCCACGCCGTAGAGGTGGTTGAGCATCTTGCGGGCGATGCGCAGGTAGAGCTCGGGATCCGAGGTGCGCAGCATCTGCAGCGTGGCTTTCCATGTGCTGCGTCGGCCCTCGCGACGGCTCTGTTCCCAGCGTTCGCGCAGGCTGTCGATGCGCTTGTGCAGGATGTAGTGCGCCAGGCGATCGGCGATGGTGGTCGAGCAGCCTGCGCTCGCGCGCGGTGAAGGTCTCACCCTCGGGGCCCGTGCGCTCCTCGAGGTAGTAGACCTCCAGGGTGCCGAAGTTGCGGTCGAGAATGCGAATCGGCGCTGCCAACCGCCAGGATGTGGGCTCGAAGTCCTGGGCGCGATAGATCTCGTCCTCGAACTGGATGCGCGCCTGGCAGACATCGGAGAAGCGCCAGCCCTGTGGCAGCTCGGCGAGAACGAGGGCGAAGATCTCGGCCAGGCTGCTGTCCATGTCCAGCAGCCGGTCCTCGATGTTGAAGAGGCAGTCGAGTTCCTTGGCCCGATCGCTGAGAGGCAGGAGCATGCCCGCCTGGCCCTGGGTGTCTGACATCGCGCACCGCCGGCTGGGGTTCCCTGCAGCTTGCGCCTTGAGGGCGGTGGGCGTCAAGCCAGCCGCCGCGCTCCGCTTCGCGCCCCCGTTGCGCTCGGCGAAGGGGGGCTAGTACCAGTGCTCGCGGTCCACGGCGCGAGGCGGACTGCCGCGGGCGATGTTCCGGAGCAGGGCGGCCACGGCGTCCAGGCGCGCCTCCTCCCGCCCCTGGACATGACTGGCCCGGTGGGGGCTGAGGACCAGGTTCTCCCGACCGCTCGGATCGATCGCGCCCGGCTGGGTGGCGCCGGCCGCCGAGGGGCTCTCCGGGTAGCGCCACCAGGTGTCGATGCCCGCCGCGCCCAGCGGGCCCTGGTCGAGCGCTGCGTAGAAGGCCGCCTCGTCGATGGCCGGCCCGCGGCCCACGTTGACCAGCAGGGCGCCCGGTTTCATCAGCGCGAACTCGGCCGCGCCGAGCACGCCCGTGCAGGCCTCCGTATCCGGCAGGCTGCAGATGATGGCGTCGGCGGCGGGCAGCAACGCCGGCAGGTCGGCCAGCGTGCCCAGGCGGTCCAGCTCGCGTGCCGCGCCCGGACTGCGCCTCACGGCGCTCACCCGCATGCCGAAGGCGCGGCCGTAGGCGGCCAGGCGGCGGCCGATGGCCCCGTAGCCGAGCAGCAGCAGCTCACCGCCCTCGAGTCGCGCCGACCAGGGGCCCTCGTAGCGCGGGCACCAGTCGCCGCGAGCCAGGCGCTCGCTCATCGGCAGGAGTCGCTTGGCCGCGGCGAGCAGCAGGGCCCAGGCGTGCTCGGCCGTCGGGCCGGCATTGAAGTGCGAGCAGTAGAGCGCCACCTCGGAGCGCGCGGCGAGTTGAAGACGGTCCTGCCGCGGCACACCGGCCCAGGGAATGAGCTGGAAGCGCAGGCCGGTGGCGGCCGCCAGCAGCGCGGGAGGAATCTGGCCGGCGACGATGCCGTCGAGCTGCGGGGCCAGCGCCAGCGCCTGGTCGAGCTGCTCGCGCGCAAGCAGGTGCAAGCGCAGCTCCGGCGGCAGGGCCGCGCGCAGGCGCTCCGCTCGCGCGGGCGGCAATTCACCGAGGTAGAGGACGTCCATGGCGGGTCAGTCTAGCTCAGCGGCGCTGCGGAAAGAAGCGGAGGGACTGCTCCACGCGACGCAAGAAATAGCGCTTCAGCGCCGGCCGGGCCGGGCCGAAGCCCTGGGTAAGCCTCTGACCTCTGGGAATCCCCTTCCCGGAACGGACCGGCCGCTCTTCCCGGAGCGGCCGGTTTTTTTTGCGGCCGGCCGCCGTTTTCCGCCGCCCGCCGGGGCCTGCCACCGCTCGCGCTTCCGCCCACCCCTTTCCTTTCCCGGCCCACATGCGCTATACTTGTGTCTTCCGAGCCCTCGCCACACAGCATGTGACACGACACCGGAGGGAGAGGCCATGCGGAAGCTCATCATCCCCATGCTTGCCCTGATCGCCCTGGGCGCCCCCTACACGCCACCTGCCGCCGCCGAGACCTGCGTCTGCCCGCCGCGGGCGCACGTGAGCGGCGTCAAGAACCGGCGCGACCTGCGCCACACGCTCTACGCCAAGCGCCTCGTCGGCGACAAGCTCGCCGTCTTCGAGGAGCACGGCTTCACGCCCTACCGCCTGCGCGAGGACAGGGGCGGCGGTGAAGTCATCGAGCGCTGGCGCTATCCCGAACTCGGTCTCGAGTATCGCTTCGATGCGGCCAGCCGCCTCGTCGCCGTGCGCGAGACGGAGCCGGGCGACCGCGTCTTCAACTGAGCCGGGCCCGGCACGCCGCGACTTACCTGGCGTCTTCGGGCGGCTGCCGGTAGCCTGGTGGCATGCACTACCTGCTGTTCTAC
This sequence comes from uncultured bacterium, assembly GCA_963695095.1. GTDB lineage: Bacteria > Krumholzibacteriota > Krumholzibacteriia > JACNKJ01 > JACNKJ01 > VGXI01. The sequence goes on from CAVOFT010000001.1 coordinate 312,854, forward strand.
GAGGCCGCCGCCGACTACGTCGAGCGGCGGGGCGCGCTGCGCGAGGCGCATCTCGCCCTGGCGCGCCCGGCCGTGGCGCGCGGCGAGCTGCTGCTGGGGGGCGCCTTCGCTGATCCCGTGGACGGGGCCGTCCTGCTCTTCCAGGGCGAGAGCCCGGCCGTGGCCGAAGCCTTCGCCAGGGCCGATCCCTACCTGCAGCAGGGACTCGTCACGCGCTGGTACGTCCGCGAGTGGACCACGGTGGTGGGCCCCGGCGCGGCGGTGCGCCTGCCGGGCAGCTAGCCTCACCGGTGGCCGCGTGCGCGCCGGCCGCACTGGTCCCGGCCGAGTGTACACGTGTACAAACCGCGCCGTTCGATAGGCGATCCCTGGTGTCGGCGGGACAGTGGCTAGTAGAGCGCCTTGATGGCGCCCCAGCTCGTCTCCTTGGTGCCCGTGCTCCCGCAGGCCACAGGGAATGCACCCATGAGGAGGCCGCAGTCGTTGTTCTCGGGTGCGCAGGGGGAGTCCGCATGCAGGCCGTAGAGGTTGCCGCCGCGACCGCAGAAGAGCGGATCCGTCGAGATGTTGCCGTACTGCCCGGTCAGATTCGGCAGATTGACGTAGTCCGCGTAAGTGTTGCCGAAGACGTTGTTGCAGTCGATGGGCCCGTGCAAGGTTTCCCACCAACTGATCCCAGAGCCGTGGTTGAAGGCCACGATGCACTGGGTGATCCGCGGCTGCATGGGATGGTCCCAGGTCGAGCCACAGTGGATCGCCCCTACCCAGGTGCCCGCGGGGCCGTTGCCGACAAAGGTGCAGTTGCGCAGTACGATTCCGGCATCGAAGGCGAGCCCTGAGCCGGCATTGTTCAAGAAGAGGGAGTTCTCGATCGTCGGCCCGATGCCGTCGACCTCGCCGTTGTAGACGACCATGCCGCTGCCGAGGTTGTCGTGAACGTAGAGGTCCGCGAGATGGCCGATGAAGTCGTTGTAGTAGATGCCGCTGCCGGAACTGGCTAGGTTACCGTATGCCTCGAGCCTCTGAACCATCGGTGCATGCGCGTAGCCGGCACTCTGGAAGAAGGCTCCGCCACCGTCGATGTAGGTATGCGTCGAGCGGTTATTCCGAACTACGCAATCAGAGACAGTCGCTCCACCCCAGACAAAGAGACCGATGCCGTATCCTCCATGCTCCATTGTGCAGTCCTCGATGGTGAGATCAATCAGAGTCGCATCACCCCTAACCATCAGACCTCCGCCGTATCGCCCGCCAGCAGGATTCCCGCCGCGCAAGGTGATGCACTGCAGGACATTCTCCGCACTGAGGTTCTCGCCCCCCAGGACTCGCCCCTGAAGCTGGGCATCAATGACGGTTGCTTCCGGACTGGATGTACGACCGAGAATCGAGACGCCCGGCGGCCAGACGAGATCGTGCTCATAGTAGGTCCCCGGTGCGATGCTGACCGTATCGCCCGAGCTCGCCGCCGCAAGCGCTGCGGCGATCGTGGCATGCCCTTCTGGCACCTGGAGGAGCGCCGCGGCCGCTGGCCTCGCTTGAAGCGAGGCCAGCACCGCAACAACAGCGATTGAGCCGATGCAGAATCGTGAGCTCATTGTCCTTCTGCCGCAAGTGATGAGAGTCGAAGCTGCCCAGCCGTGATCAGCGGCGAGCATTCGCAGTCGATGTCTCCGCACTCGAAGGCGAGTACGAGGATTGCGCTCTGCGGGCCCGTCCAGTCCATCAGCAGCTTTCCAATCTCGGCATGGAAGGCGCTCTGTCCCTCGGCAGGGAAGAAGAGCCCGGTCATGCCGTTTGCCGGATCCAATGCCGGCTCCCAGTCACCGGGCAGCTCGGCCCAGAGGCTGGCCGCCGCCAGAGTCAGCTTCCCGAGCGCTGTTGGGCAGTTCGCCGTGAACTGAATGTCGGCGCCCTTGAGCACTCCGGCGGCTCCTTCCGGTACCTCAATTGTCGCATAGGCGATCCGGTGGCCGCTAGTCGCCACCTCGGTGAATGTCAGCGGCTGCTCCGTGACCAGCAGCTCCGCCTGGGCAGCCCCCGCCAGCAGCAGAAGCAGCGCCCCGATGGTCAATCCTTTGCTCATGGCTCCTCCCTACTCCTGGTAGTGGGTTCTACTTGACGAGGGTGGCCTTCACCACTTCCTCGCGGTCCCGGAAGTTGAACTGGCAGAGGTACATGCCCGAGGGCAGGGCTTCGCCGGCGTCGTTCTTGCCGTTGAACTCGATCCGGTGCTCGCCGCTCGGGAGCGCCTTGTCCAGGAGCCGGCGAACGGCCCGGCCGCGGATGTCGTAGACTGTAGCCCGGACGAGCCCGCCCCCGCGGGGGACCGTGACCGTGAACTCGGTGATCGGATTGAAGGGATTGGGGTAGTTGCGGCCTACCGTGAAGGGCGGGCTGGGCTCCTCCACCAGGACCATGAAGTCCGGCGGCGGCGGTAGGTTGGGATCCACGAGGAGGGGGAAGAGCGCATCCACGCGGCCCTTGTTGCTCTTGGCTGGCGGCCCCGAGGGGCTGCCCCACCAGTTCTGTCGGGCTGAGATCGTGCCTGTCGGGTGGATGTTGACGATGTTGAACTTCTCATTGTCCACGAAGACGTTGTAGCCGCCCTTGTTCAGAGGATTGTTCGGCGGCTCCTGGTAGTAGCCGAAGAACATGAGGTTGTCGCCGGGGTTGTTCAGGGCGGCCTGGTAGCAGTCGGTGAAGCTCGAGTACTCGGCGCTGAAGCGGCCAGAACCCTGGAGGCTGACACCCACCGTGTAGCCGCGCACCGTCAGTCCCGTCGCCTGAACCACGCCGCCCTGGACGTCCACGCCCAGTTCACCGCGATCGATCCCCTGCGGATCGTAGGCGTGCTCGACGAGGACGTTGCTCAGGAAGAGCGTGTCCGCAGTGCCAGCGACCGCGCGGATGGCGACCTCTGCATCGCGGAAGATGCTGTGTTCAACGAACACGCGGCTCCCGCCCTCGAATTGAACCGGTGGCAAGGGCGGCGCCGTCCCCGGGACGTGCTCGAACTTGCACCACTCCAGGTGGACATTGTCCCCAGGGACCACCGTCCAGCCCGACTCGAAGGTGCAGCCCCGCAGCCAGGCCTGCTCGACTTCGAGAAGCACCGACTCCCCGTTGCCTGGATCCGCGAAGCTGCAACTGCTAACGATCGTCGAATCGGCATTGGCGCTTCCCGAACCGATGACGCTGAGCGTCGGGAGGCCGATGAAGTCGCAGTGCTCCAGGCGACCGCCTTCCCCCAGGTTCAAGGTGCAGTTCGAGTCGAAGGTGCAGAACCGGAACCAAGCATGATCGACAGCGAGGCGCACCGGTCCCCCGTTGACGGGATCCGTGAATGAGCAGTTCAGGACGAGAGTTGAATCTTCGCTCGCTGCGCCGCTGATGCTGAGGGTTGAGAAACCGGTGAAGTTGCAGTGCTGCAGCCTCACCGGCTGCGAATCATCGGGCCCAATCTGGCGGAACACAAGCTCGGCCGCCCCTTCGGCATCCGGGCCGAAGGAGACGAAATCGACGGGCGCCGCTGCCGTGCCCGCTACGCGGATTCGCCGGCCCGCTATCTCGATGTGCTGCGGGTCGGTGCCAGTGGCCTCGTTGTCGAAGTTGGCGATGTAGACCGTCGTGCCGGGTGCGATGGTCAGCACGGCGTTCGCGGGCACGGTGTAGTCACCGGATACCCAAACCTCGCCGCTCCACGTGACAGCGGGCAGCTCGCTATCGCGAGGGCCGCCCCATTCCGTTAGAGAGCGGTAGGGGTTGATCAGGCCGGAGCCGAGCTTCCCTTGGTGGATCGGCTCCTGGATTGCGTCGACATCAACAGCCCCGCGGACCATCTCATCGATCAAGTCTTGCCGGCTGTGCTCGGGGTAATGGGCCTTCAGCAGGGCGAAAGCGCCAGAGAGCTGAGCCGCTCCGCCCGAGGTATCGCCATCGAGCTGCTTATAGGTGTGGATGTCTCCCGTATCGTGCTCGGCGTCATGCGGGGGGATCGTCCCTGGCACGTCCACCCAGTAGGGGTCTGGCGGTCCCCAGACTACAGCGGCCATGTACTCGTCCGACTCCCAGTCGTCGTCCCATGCGGGATCGCTCTGGTTCACCTTCTTCTCGCCGGAGGGGGCGCAGAAATCCACGTAGGAGGCGAAGCAACTCTGGTGGGCCTTTATCATGTCAGGTCCCACCACAGCGGTCGCTAGTACCGCGTCCCAGGCCGCGGGCCAGCGAGTGACCTCGTTGTTTAGGTTGCCCGCCGAGCAACAGATGATGATTCCCGCTTCTGCAGCATCATCGAGTGCATCGCGAAGGTCGGTGGATTCCTCATGCACGGACGAGCTGTAGGAAAGGCTGATGTTGATGATGTCGACGTCGAGTAGGATCGCGTAGTCGATAGCCTCGAGCATCTCGTCGATTGCAATCGCATGCGCATCAACGTCCCCATACTCGATGGGTGCCCCGGCGTTGATGGGAACGATCGTCACTCGTGGGCAGACACCGATACAGCCGAACCCATTGTGGACAGCGCCAATGATGCTTGCCATCTGGGTGCCATGAGCGCCCTGCTTTCCGTACATTCCGTTATGATAGAGATCGATGTCGGAACCGCATTGCGCGTTGCCCGGATCCCAGAGGGGCAGGGTCGGCGGGCCTCCCCAGCGGAGGATGTCGTGAATGCGAAGGCCCATGAGATCATCGACCTTCCCGTTTTCATCGTCATCGACACCGTTCACGTCAGGGGCGTCGACGGTCCAGGGGGAGTAGATGTCCCCAGGAATCTCGCGCACCATGACGGAGGGCTCTCCGCCAACGTTCTCGCCAAGATTCTGCCAGATGTTCTCTGCAAGGTCAGGGTGGCGCCAGTCCACGCCCGAGTCGATGATCGCTACCTTCACCGCGGGATCGCCATCTTCGACCAGCCAAGCGAGGTTTGTTTGCGTCATCCGTAAGTTCCACTGGTCTCGAAGGTTCGTGAAATCCTCGAAAGTGCCGATCAGGTTGCCGTTGTAGGCGACGACCGAGCAATTCGGCCAGTCGAGCTGTGGGTAGCGCAGGTCATTCGCCTCGCTGAACGGCGGGTAGGGCCAGTAGTCCTCCTGGAAGTAGAAATCGTCCGGCTCGGACGAAATCGTATCCGAGAGGAGGAGCGCATTGGGCTCGGCGTGGACGACGCCCGAGAGGGCTCTCAGGCTGCCCATGATCGCGGAGCGATCGCCCGGGTTCGTGGGAACGAAGACGAAGGTGTTGCCGGCTCCCGGACGAAACTCGCGAACCCATCGCAGCTTCCCTTCGGCGGCGACGATGGCGGCTAGAGCCGGGTCTTGAACGATGCAGGAGTCGGCGGGCCCCAGGGCGATGGCCCCGGGCAGCACCTTGAAGATGATCTCCCCGGTGTCGGGAGGCGCCTGCGCGAAGGCCGAGTCGGCGAACAGGACGATAGCCATCACAGCAAAAAGCATGGTTCTCGACATTGCAGACCTCCTGGTCTGCCGCCACTATATCCAAGTTTCTGAGGGGGGGGGGGGCAATGGAATTCTGCAGAATTTACAATCGCAACCATTGTCAGCGGCAGATTACGGTTTCGGCGAATGATTTGAATGGAGGCCTAGTGCTGTGCGGCTAGTCCTGCATTGGCGCCCTCCTCCGGGGATTCACGCACTCGCGACGGGAAATTGCTGAGCCCCTGCATCTGGGGAAGCCCCCGTATGGCTGCCGGGGCAATATCGGGATGGAAGCGGATTGGGGTTGGCTTGGGGCCATCGCGCGCGGCGCCAAATCCCCAGGTGCGGCCGGGCTGCCGGGCCAGATGCTTCTTCGAAGTCCACTGCCGCGAGCCGCGGCGGCGGGGTGGGCGCGACAGTGCGGCGAACCTGATCACCCTCTGCGCGGCCTGCCGCCGGCTGCTGCACGAAAGCGGCCTGGGGCTTGCCGCCGCGCTGCCGGTAGCGGCATTGCCGGTAGCGGCCTTGCCGAGCACCGGCTGATCGACGCGGGGGCCTGGTGCCGGCGGCGGCCCTCCGCAGCGGCAATTGCCCGCCCGCAAATCGGTGGCGGCGCCCCCGCGCGCCTGACTAGAATCAGGCAGGCGCGGCGGCCCTCCCGCCGCGCGGGAGTGCGCGATGACCCTCAGCCAACGCCGCATGTACGCCGCCCTGCTCGCCAGCGACGCCGCCTACGACGGCCGCTTCTGGGTGGGCGTGCGCACGACGGGCATCTACTGCCGGCCCTCCTGCCATGCGCGGAAGCCCCGCTTCGAGAACCTGCGCTTCTCAGGCAGCCGCGAGGAGCTGGCCGCCGCGGGCTTCCGGCCCTGCAAGAAGTGCCATCCCGAGGCCTGGCCCGAGACGGCGCCCGCCTGGCTGCCGCCCCTGCTCGAGCACATGCGCGCGCGGGCGCCCGAGCCCGTGCACGAAGGCCGCCTCGCCGCGCTGGCCGGCCGGGACATCTCGAGCGTGCGGCGGGCCTTCCGCCGCCACGTCGGGGCGAGCCCGATGGCCTACCAGCGGCGCTTGCGCCTTCTCGTCGCGCGCGAGCGCCTGGCCGCCGGCGAGGACGCGCTCGCCGTGGGCCTGGCCTGCGGCTTCGATTCCGACAGCGGCTTTCGCGCCGCCTTCCGGCGCGAGTTCGGCCTCACGCCCGGCGCCGTGCGCCGAGGAGGTGCCTGATGGAGCTCTATCCCATCGTCGTGAAGACCCTGGACTCGCCCCTGGGTCCGCTGCTGCTCGGCGCCACCGAGCGGGGCGTGTGCCTCTGCGAGTTCGCCGACCGTGGCGGCCGCGCACGCATCGAGAAGCGCTTACTCGAGCGGCACAAGCGCAGCGTGGTGGACGGTGACTCGCCGCACATCGCCGCGCTCGCGCGCCAGCTTGCCGAGTACTTCGCCGGCCGGCGGCGCAGCTTCGACCTGCCGCTGGACCTGGCCGGCAGCCCCTGGCAGCGCCGCGTCTGGGACGGGCTGCTCAGCATCCCCTTCGGCGAGACGCGCGGCTACGGCGAGCTGGCTGGGCTGCTGGGCAAGCCGGGCGGCGCCCGCGCGGTGGGCCGGGCGAATGGCGAGAACTACGTGGCGATCGTCGTGCCCTGCCACCGCGTCGTCGAGGCGGGCGGCGGCCTGCGCGGCTACGGCGGTGGCCTCGAGCGCAAGCGCTGGCTGCTCGAGCACGAGAGCGGCGAGCAGCGGCTTGGATTCTAGCCTATGCCGTGGGGTTGGCCCGTCCGGCGGCCCGCACCATTCGGCATGCGCCCTGCTTGACCAGCGGTGAGCGCTTGCCGCCCGGGCACACCGGCGCTAGAATTCGACTGTCTTCGTACCGAACCGTCAACGAGGTGGACAGCCATGAGCCAGAAGGCAAGCCGACCCGCCGAGCTGGGCCGCTACAGCATCCCTGAAGCGGCCCGCTATCTGCGGATTCCCCAGGCTACGCTGCGCTCCTGGCTGATCGGTCGCGACTACACCACGGCTGCGGGCGCCAAGACGTTCAAGCCGCTCATTCGCATTGCGGATGGGCGCGGTCGCCAGCTCTCTTTTGAAAACCTCATCGAAGCCCACGTTCTGACAGCACTTCGCAAAACGCACGAGGTCCGCGTGAAGGACATCCGCGAGGCGATCCGCTATGTCGAGAGGGAGCTTGAGATCAAGCGCCTGCTACTCAGCCAGGAACTGAAGACGGGAGGCGGGGCGCTGTTCCTAGACCACTACGGCGAGCTGATCAACATCGGGCAATCCGGGCAGCTCGCGATGCGGTCGGTTCTCGAGTCCTTCCTGAAGCGCGTTGTCTGGGAGGATGCGCTTGTGGCTGCATTCTACCCATTCGTCGGTGATTGGGGGCAGGCAGCGCCTCGCCCTATTGTGATCAACCCCAATCTGGCTTTCGGAAAGCCCGTGGTCGCCAGCCGTTTCATCGCCACGGCCGTGATTACGGACCGCTGCGATGCGGGCGAGTCCATCGCCGATCTTGCCGAGGACTACGGCCTGGAAGCCGCTGAGATCGAGGCGGCGATTCTCTACGAGAGAGCTGCTTGAGCGAGATCTTCTTCATCGATCGCGATCTCGGGAAGACATTTCCCGCAATGCTGACTGCAGCAGGGATCGATACCCGGCCCTACCACACCGTCTATGCACGAGACGATGTGCCCGATGCAGATTGGCTCGCCCGCTGCGGGCTCGAGGGGTGGTATGCCCTCACGCACGACAAGAGCATTGGGCGCCGCCGACGTTCACGCGGGGCCTTCCCAGAGGTCTTCGCCTCCGGAGTGGGGTTGATCATCCTTCGGGGTCAACGCACGACGCGGGATCTCGCCGAGAGCTTCATCTGTTCCCAGGAGCGAATCGACTCATTCCTGGTCAGTACGGCCCGACCCTTCGTTGCGAAGTTCTTCTGCTCCGATGAGCGCTACACGAATGGCGACCGCAAGCCAGGGCGGCTGGAGCTCATCATGTCATCGCCTTCCACGAAGCGAAAACCCTGATCAGCGCCGAATCGTAACCGTCGCCACCCCCAGCTTTCGCCCGGCCGCGCTGGCCCGAGCCAGGTAGACACCGCTGGGCAGGCGATCGCCGCGCGTGTCCACGCCCGCCCAGAAGAGCCGCCCCGCGCCGGGCGCCGCGGCCTGCCGGCCGGACCAGACCCGCCGCCCCGCCACGCTGTAGATCGCCAGCTCGACTTCGGCGCCGCGCGCCAGGTCCCAGGCGATCCAGCTTCCCTCCGCGCTCGGGTTCGGGTAGGGCGCGAGCAGGCGTCCCGCCGCGGCCAGTTCTGCGGGCGGCGCGGCTGTCGCCACGTCCACGTCGCAGGTGAAGACGCTGCGGCCATAGGTGCCCGCGTAGAGCAGGCGGTTCACCGGATCGAAGGCTAGGTGGCTGACCACCACGTTCGGCAGGTCCGCGCCGAGCATGCTCCAGCTCGCGCCCGCGCTCGTGGTCTGGTACACGCCCAGATCCGTGGCCACCCAGAGCCGGCCCGGCGTGGCCGGATCGGCGATGAGGACATTCGCCGGCGCTTCGGGCAGGTTGCCCGCGATGGGCTCCCAGGTGGCGCCCAGATCCGTCGTGCGGAAGACGTGCGGCAAGGGCTCGGTCCAGCGGAAGCCCGAGATCGTCACGTAGGCCGTCTCGCGGTCGAAGGGGTCGCCGGCGAGGCTGGTCACCCAGCGGTCGGGCAGGGTGGCGGCCACGTTCGCCCAGCTCGTGCCGCCGTTCACGCTCACGTTGACGTAGCCGTCGTCGCTGCCGGCCCAGAGCACCTGGCCGTCCAGGGGCGAGACCGCCAGGGTCGTCAGCGTGCCCCGCACCTGGCCGGCCACGCCGGAGTGCGGGCCGCCGGTGAGGTCGCCGCTCAGGGCCGTCCAGCTCGTGTTGCTCGCGCTGCGGTAGACCTTGTTGGTGCCGAAGTAGCGCCGGTCCACGTTCGTGGGGTCCTGGATCAGCGGCGCGTTCCAGGCGATGCGGTCGCTGCCGCCGATGCCGCCGGTCGCGCTCGAGAAGGAGCCGCCGCCGTTGGACGAGTAGCCGAGGCCGCCGTACTGGTACTGGCGCCCAGATCCGCAGGCTGCTTTGCGGGATGCACCAGCGGCCCGAAGCCGTCGCCGCCGTAGATGTTGACGAAGTCGTTCGCCGCGCCGCTCGTGCTGCGATTCGTGCCGTTGTCCTGCGCGCCGAGCAGCAGCGCGTTCGCGTTGCTCGCGTCCAGGGCGAGCCGGTAGACCTGCGTGACGGGCTGCTCGGGCAGGAGCGTCCAGACCGTGCCGCCGTTCGTGCACCGGTAGACGCCGCCGTCGTTGCCGTCGTAGATGACGGGGCTCGCGCCCGGCCCGAAGGCGAGGCCGTGGTGGTCCACGTGCATGCTGCCGGCGGCGCTACTCCAGGAGCCGCCGCCGTTCGTGCTGCGGTAGAAGTCGAGCCCGAGCACGCAGATGGTGAGCGGGTTCGCCGGGTGCACGCGCACGTTGCCGAACCACCAGCCGTAGCTCGCGAAGATGCTCGACGAGCGCGCCGTCGCTCGTGCGGGTCCAGGTGTCGCCGCCGTCGGTGCTGCGGTAGAGGCCGTCGAAGTAGCCCGTGCGGTCCGCGTAGACCGCGCACATCACGTCGGGCTGGGCCGCGCAGAGGTCCAGGCCGATGCGCCCGCCCGTGCTCGAGGTCGCGGGCAGGCCGCCGCTGCCCGAGAGCAGCGACCAGGTGTCGCCGCCGTTCGTGGAGCGATACACCGCGCAGCGCGGCCCGCCGTAGTCGTAGGCCTCGGGCTGGCGCAGGCGCTGCCACATGGCGGCGAGCAGCACGTTCGGCTGGTCGGGCCGCTGGATGAGGTCCACGCAGCCCGTGTCGTCGGCGACGAAGAGCACGTGTTCCCAGCTGCTGCCACCATCCACGCTGCGGTAGACGCCGCGCGCGCTGTCCGTCTCCCAGAGCTGCCCCATGGCGGCCACGAAGAGCCGCTGCGAGTTCGTCGGGTCCACGCGGATGCGCCCGATGGCGCCCACGCTCTCCAGGCCCAGCGATTCCCAGCTGGCGCCGCGGTCCGGCGAGCGGAAGAGGCCCGCGCCGCCGTAGGCCACGCTGCCGCCGCCCGGGTTCACCTCGCCGCTGCCCGCGTAGACGATGTCCGGGTTCGCCGGGTCCAGGGCCACGGCGCCCATGGCGAGGGCGGGCCCCTCGTCGAAGAGGGGCAGCCAGTGCTGGCCCGCGTCGTCGCTGCGCAGGATGCCGCCCTCGGCGGCCGCGGCGTAGACGCGGTTCGCGTCGCGGGGGTCCACGGCCAGATCCGTGATGCGCCCGCCGATGTTCGTGGGGCCGCGGGGGATCCAGGTCGCGTCGCGGCCGCCGGCCCGGGCTGCCGCCCGCGCCTCCTCGCGCAGGAGGCCGGCCTCCACGCGCGCTCGTTGCATGATCTCGGCCGGGATGTGCCCGGTCGGGAAGGCGCGCTCGGCGAAGAACCAGGGGTTGGGCGCCTTGGGCGCGAGGCCGTCGCCCGGATGCCGGGAGTGCTGCTTGGCGGGCGGCCCGGCGGGGGACGCGCCTTCGCGGAGCAGCAGGCTCAAGCTCAGCACGAGCGCCAGGAGGGCGAAGAGGAGCAGGGCGGGAGCGCGGCCGGCGGGTGCGGCACTCTGCCAGCGGGTCTTCTCGAGCATGGGGACCTCCGCGGGGCGGGAAACGGGCGACGGGGAGGCCTCCAGTATAGTGGATCCGCGCCCTGGACTCTAGGCGGGCCTGGCCGGCCCGTGCTAGCCTGGGGCCGACGCCTGCCGGGAATCCCCCCTCGCCGCCGGGCGGCCAGCCTCGAGGTCACCATGCGACCACTGCTTGGCGCGCTTGCCGGGATCTGCCTGCTCGCCGCGCTCGCCCTGCCTGCTGCCGCCGCCGGCTCCGCAGCGGCGGACTCGCCGCCGCCGGGCAGCGTGATCGAGGTCATCCGCACGCTCTTCCACGCCATCGTCGACGACGATGCCCGCGTGGAGCCCGGCCTCCACGGCGCCCTCGACCTGCGCCTGAGGCAGGAAGTGCTGGACGAGCTCTACTACTTCACGCCCGCGCAGCCGGACCGCAACTGGATCCGCCTGCGCTCGCGCGCGGGGGCGGCCTACGGCTGGGGGCTGTCGAACCAGGTCGAAGCGCGCCTCTGCAGCGAGTTCCGCAAGATCATCACGCCCGACACGCCGATCAACTACGACGAGGTCATCGTCGACCGCCTGCTCTACCGCTATCGCCCCAGCGACTGGGCGACGCTGACCCTGGGCCGCCAGGACATCGCCTGGGACGACGGCTTCCTCGTCATGGACGGCACGCCGCTGGACGGCAGCCGCAGCGCCTACATGAACGCGCTGCGCCTGGAGCTGAGCGACGACGATCCCGACTTTTCCCTGCTCGAGGGTTTCTTCGCCTACAACCCCGCCACCGACGACCTCGTGCTCTGGGACGACGATGTGAAGCGCCGCCTCACCGACGGCGACGAGAGCGCCGCCGCCCTGCGCGCGCGCTTCGCAGGGCAGCACCAGATCGCCGTGATCTGGAAGCGCGAGCGCGACCCGGACCATGAGCGCCCCGCCCTCGATGCCTGGACGCTCGACTACCGCGGCGAGCGCAGGCGCGGCGCCACGAGCCTGATGGGCGAAGTCGCGCTCCAGCACCAGGACTGGACGGGCCGCGGCGTCGACACCAGTGGCCTCGCCTGGGCGATGCAGCTCCGTCTGCGCCGCCAGCTGAGCGCGCCGCGGCGTCTGGATCTGGGCCTCTTCGCCTACTCCGGCCGCGACGGCGACCAGCTCGCCTTCCGCACGCCCTGGGGCCGCTGGCCCAAGTGGAGCGAGCTGATGCTCTACCGCCTCATCGGCGAGGACGGCGTGGGCGCCTGGGCCAATCTCGCCGGCGCCTGGCTGGAGGCCGAGCAGAGCCGCGACGGCAAGCTGCTGGGGGTGGGCGTCCAGGCGCTCTCGAGCCTGGCTCCCACCTCGGACTTTCGCGACATCCTGATCCGGGTGCGGGTCGAGCTGCCCCTGATGGATGCGCTGAAGACGCAGTTCCTCATGGAATCGCAGCTGGCCTCCGGATACGACTCCGTTTCCTATGTCCCCGCCTATGGATCGAGCGTGCCTCGCGAAGTGGACGCCGGCGGCGGCTTGTTCCTGCGCTGGCAGATCACCTACGAACTGAAGTGAGGAGCGCCATGCCGCCCTTCCATCTGCCCTGGTCCACATTCGGCGCGCTGCTCCTGCTGGCCGGCGCCATCCTGCTCGCCATCGTCTGGGCCCTGGTCGACCGCGCGCGGGAGGGCCGCCGGTGATCGTCTACATCATCGTGCTCGTGGCCTATCTCATCCTGCTGGCATCCATCGGCCTCTACTTCCGCGGGCGCAGCCAGAGCGCCGCGGACTTCGCCATCGGCGGCCGCTCGGTGGGGCCCTGGGTCACGGCGCTCTCCTTCGTGGCGGCCTACTACTCCAGCGTGGTCATCATCGGCGGCGGCGCCTTCGGCTGGCGCTTCGGGCTCTCGACGCTCTGGATCGGCGCCGGCAACGTGCTCGTCGGCAGCACGCTGGCCTTCATCGTGCTCGGTCGCCGCGTGCGCCGCATGAGCGAGAACCTCGAGGTGCACACCCTGCCCGGCTTCTTCGCCGGCCGCTACGGCTCCCCCGCCGCGCGCATCTTCAGCGCCGCGGTCACGGGCCTCTTCCTCATCATCTACAACGTGAGCGTGCTCAAGGGCATGGCCAACGCCTTCGAGGTGCTCATGGACATGCCCTACATGGCGGGCGTGCTCATCAGCGGCATTGTCATCCTCTTCTACACGGCCGTGGGCGGCTACCTGGCCGTGGTCTGGACCAGCTTCGTGCAGGGCATCGTGATGATCGTCGCGCTCGTCCTGCTCGCGACCTTCGCCCTCATCCGCGTGGGGGGCATGACGGCCCTCGTCGACCGCCTGGCGCTGCTCGGCCCCGGCTACGTGGAGAGCCCCGGCGAGTGGGGCTGGGCGGGCCTGGTCAGCTTCGCGCTCATCGTGAGTCTCGGCGCCTGGGGCCTGCCGCAGCTGCTCATCCGCTTCTACTCGATCAAGAGCGAGCGCAACCTGCGCCTGGCCACGGTGGTCGTCACCCTGGGCGCGGCGATGGCCGTGCTGCCCTACCTCTGCGGGGCCATCGCCCGCGTGCTCGTGCCGGAGCTCGCCGGCCCCGACCGGGCGATTCCCGCCCTCACGCAGCTCGTCCTCAACGACTGGGGGGGCGCGCTCTTTCTCGCCGGCGTCGTCGCCGCCGGCATGAGCACCTTCGCGGGCGTGCTGCTCATCATCGCCAGCAGCCTGGTGCGCGACGTCTGGATCGAGGGCCTCGGCCGCCCGCTCGCCGCCGCTGCTGAACTCAAGGCCAGCCGTCTCACCAGCCTGGCGGTCGGCCTCGTCAGCGTGCTCATCGCGCTGAAGCCGCCCGGCCTGGTGCTCGTGCTCACGGCCTTCGCCTGGGCGGTGATCGCCTCCACCAACCTCTGGCCCCTGCTCTTCGGCATCTGCTGGCGGCGCACCAGCCCGCGGGCCACCCTGGCCAGCATGGTGCTGGGCGCAGCCACGGCCCTCGCCTGGGAGCTGCTGCGCCGCTTCCTGCCCGCGCCCTGGAGCGGACTGCACGGCTTCCTGACGGGTAGCGCCGTGGCGCTGCTGGTGATCGTCGTCGGCACGCTGCTGGGCCGGCCGGCGCCCGCGGCGCGCCTCGCGCGCGCCTGGGGCACGCCGCCCGCCGGGGAGTCGTCGTGAGCAAATCCGCCGGAGAACTGCAGAGCATCCTGGACGCCTTGAGCGAGCCGATCCTCGTCTGGGATGCGCAGGGCCGCCTGCTCCACGCGAATGTCGCCTGCTGGGAGCAGCTCGGCTGGGACCTCGCAGCGCTGGCCGCCTCGGTGCCGGCTGCCCTGGCGCCGGCGGGCAGCGAGCTGGCCGCGCTGCTTGGCGAGGCCCCCGCCCGCCTCGCCGCCGCGGGCGGCGCCCTCGCCCTCGAGGCCTGTGCGGTGCTCGCCGCGGACGGCAGCGAGCGGCGCTGCAGCGCGCGCCTGGCCGCCCTCGCCGCCCCTGCGGGCGCCCCCCCGAGCTTCCTCTTGCAGCTGCGGCTCCTCGGTCGCCTGCCCGCCACGATGGAGCACTTCCGCGCCGTCTTCGAGAGCGCGGCCGACGGCATCTTCATCAAGGACCGCGAGCTGCGCTACCTGGCCGTCAACCCCGCCCTCTGTGCGATCCACGGCCGTCGGGAAGAGGAGCTGATCGGCCGCCGAGCCGAGGACCTCTTCCCGGCGGCCGTCGCCGCCGCCCTGGAAGCCACGGACCGCCGCGTGCTCGCCGGTGAGCGCATCGACTCGCTGCAGGAGATCCCCATGGAGGACGGCCTGCACACGGTGCAGATCGTCAAGTCGCCGGTGCGCGGCAGCGACGGCACGATCGTCGGCCTCTGCGCGATCGCCCGCAACATCACGGAGGCCCACAAGCTGGAGAATGCCCTCCGCGCCAGTGAGGAGGAGCTGCGGCTGCTCGCGGAGAACATGCCGGGGGCCCTCTTCTCTTTCATCCGGCGGCCGGATGGCAAGCTGGAATCGGCCTATCACAGCGTGGGCCTCGAGCGCCTGCTCGGCGCCGAGCTCGTGGACCGGCTTCGTCAGGGCGCTATCAACTACAGCGAGCTGCTCCACCCCGAAGATCGCGCCGCATTCCCGGCGCCCGTCCGGTCCATGGATGGCCAGTCCTTTCGTCTCGAGGCCGAGCATCGCCTGCAGAATGGCCGGGGCGGCTATCGTTGGGTGCGCTTGCAGTCCCACGGCTCGCTGCGCCCTGATGGCAACGTGCGCTGGCACGGAGTGGTTCTGGACGTGGACGAACGCAAGCGCATGGACAGCACCCTTGCCGAACTCAGCAGCCGGCTGCAAGCGCTCACCGACCAAATGCCCGGCGTCGTCTTTTCCTATCGGCGCCGGCCCAGCGGCCACCGTGAGGCCGTCTACATCAGCCCCGGCCTGGAGGCGCAGATCGGGCCCGAGCTGGCCTGGAAGATCCAGCAGGACATCGACGCCCTGCACGCGCTCATTCATGCCGATGACCTGCACGCAGTGGTCAATGGCGATAGGGAGACCGAGCCCGACCAGTTCGGCAGCGACGTCGAGTACCGCACGCTCACGGATAGCGGCGAGTACCGCTGGATGTACAGCCGCGCCAAGGGCCTCGCTCAAGCCGACGGCAGCGTGCTCTGGCATGGCTTCATCGTCGACATCGACGAGCGCAAGCGGATCGAAGAAGCGCTGCGCCAGGCCTCGCTGCGCTTGCAGGCTCTGGCCGACAACCTGCCCGGCCTCGTCTATTCCTATCGTCGCCATCCGGATGGACGGCGGGAGCACATCTACATCGGACCGCGGGGACTCGAGGAGATCATCGGGCCCAAGAACGCCGCGCGCATGCGCGAGGACCTGGACTACCACGACACGCTGCTCCACCCCGACGAGAAGGATAGCTTCGCGCCCATGCGTCCGGATCCGGACCTGCAGCCGCTGCATTTTCTCCGCGAGTATCGCCTGCGCCACGACGATGGCGACTACCGCTGGGTCGACTCCCGCTCCACGGGCTTTCCCCAGCCCGACGGCAGCGTCATCTGGCATGGCCTCATGATCAACGTCAGTCGGCGCAAGCGCGCCGAAGAGGAGCTACGCCTGCATTCAGACACGCTGGAGCGCACCAATCGCGAACTCAACGAAGCGATCCTGCAAGTGGAGAGCGCGATTCAAGCCCGCGGTCGCTTCCTGGCCACGATGAGCCACGAGATCCGCACGCCGCTGACGGCCATTCTCGGCTTCGCGGAGCTGCTGCTGGAATCGCCGGAGCAGGGGCGTCTTCAGGATAGCCTCGAGCTGATCCGCGACAACGGCCACTACCTGCTCAGAATCGTCAACGACGTCCTCGACTACTCGAAGATCGAGGCCGGGAAGCTCACCCTGGAGCGCGAGGCCCTGGATCCGGCGGCGTTGCTCGGCGAGCTCTGCGCCCTGATGCGTGTGCGGGCCGAAGCCAAGGGCCTCAAGCTCAAGCTGGACGTCGATCCGCACTTGCCCAATGCCCTGCAATGCGACCTGACGCGGCTGCGGCAGATCCTGCTCAACCTGCTCGGCAATGCGATCAAGTTCACGCCCACGGGCAGCGTCACCCTGCGCTGTCGCTATCTCGAGTCAGAGCCGCCGCAGCTGCTCTTCGAGGTCGAGGACACCGGGATCGGCATCCCGGCCGGAGATCCCGAGCGGCTCTTCGAGGCCTTCGCGCAGGGCGACCCTTCCGATGCCCGCGCCTACGGCGGCACCGGCCTGGGGCTTGCCATCAGCCGGAGCCTGGCGCGGCTCCTGGGTGGTGATATCGAGGCCATCGCCTTGCCGGCGGGCGGAAGCTGCTTCAGTCTGCGGTTGCCGGTGGAGCTGGAGTCGGCAGCGCCGCCGGCCGTAGCACACCGCAGCGCGTCCGGTGTCCTGTACGGCCGTATTCTCGTCGTCGAGGACAACGCAACGAATCGCATCCTCGTGCGCCTGCTGCTGGAGTCCGCCGGGGCGACGGTGGTGGAGGCCACGGACGGCGAAACGGCTTTGCGCATGGTGGCGGAGGCCGAAGCCGAGAACCAGGCCTTCGATGCCATCCTGATGGACATCCAGATGCCCGGCCTCGACGGCTACGAGGCCACCCGGCGCCTGCGCGCGCAGGGCTGCCGGACGCCGATCGTCGCGCTCACGGCGCACGCCCTCTCCGGCCATCGCGAGCGCTGCCTGGCTGCCGGCTGCGATGCCTACTGCGCGAAGCCCATCGATCGAGAGGAGCTGTTCGGCGTGCTGGCCGACTGCATGGGCCAGGACCGGACGAGTCCCTAGGTTAGGTCAGGATCGAGCCGGTCGCGGCGTACGATCAATGTCGCTCAGCGCAGATTCACGAATCGCCCCGCGCCATTGGGTGCCGTCCCCTTCCAGATCCGCCCGTTGCCGCTGTCGGCGATGAGGCCCTTGGCGTGGTAGAACCAGGAAGCAACCTGATGGGCGTTGCGGCGCCCGGAGTAGGCATTCATTTCGTGGGGCTGGGCGGGATTGCCGTACCAGAAGCCGTAGTACTGCTCATTGCTGAGCAGAGTCCACGGTCCCGACAGCCTGGACGCCACGATTGGCGAGCAACTGGAACATCCTGTTCTCGTTGCCTTTGAGGTCGCCTGTTTCGTCAGGCATGGCCAGGACTCCGGCGCGGAACGCGCCTGGCAGGCCATGCAGCGCATCGGCCTTGCTCGCGGCACCGCTCAGCGCGACGCCGCCCTGCGCAAGGGTTCCGGTCGCGCCCGCCCCGGTCAGCCCCGTCCCCCAGTTGCCGAAGTAGCTCAGCGCGCGGCCGATCAGCGCGGTGTGCTTGCCGTGTCCACCGATCTTGATGAAGAACGCGTACCTGACGCCATCCAGCTGCAACTCCGGGGGCCGTTCCGCGATTTCGGGGCGTCGGCTGCGCGATGGCGATAGCGGGCGATCCCGCGGCGAGGCCGGCCCAGGCCCCACGCTGACGCTGTATGCCATGGTTTCAGGCGTCACCGCCAGGTCAAGGGGCGTCGCAACCTGGTCCCCCGGGAAGTACATCGGGGGGGTGTACTCCACCGTTGGAATCATGGAGGAAGGTGCCGGCAGCCGGCGCGGGGCAGCGGTCGCCGGCTCTGGGATCGAGGCCCGGACCGTGACTGCTTGGGTGTCGACAAGGACGACGGCACTTGGCGAGCAGCAACCCAGGGTGGCGACGATGGACTTCGCCAGGTCGGAGCCTCGTTTCATCTACCAACCTCCATTTGCCGTCCGGAACTCGAACCGGACCAGGTTTCGGGCGGGCGCAACCCGCAGCGCGACCCGAGGCGGACGCCAGGGCCCGCGCCGCCCGGCGCCCGATCCGGGAATCGGTCCTGCTCTGAGGCCGCATGTTTGGAGTCTATCGGCGCCACTGGAGCCTACAAGCGAAATCGTATAGCTCCGATGGCCACAATCGGCCCGCGATCGGGGTCAATAACGGATATTACAATCGGCAAACCCGGGCCCGGCGGGCGCGGGCGCGCAGGGCGCCCTCAGGGTCGCCGGCCGCCGATGCGATAGCCGTAGTCACAGTCCGGCGCCCCGCAGCCCGCGGTGTAGGTGTAGGTGACGTCGTAGGTGCCGACGAAGGAATCGGGGTCGCTGTACTGGATTGCGTAGCTGGCCACGTAGGTGCCGTAGCAGTCGTCCTGGATATTGATGGGCACCGTGGTGGGTGCGGTGGCGCCTTCGCCGCGCAGGGTCTGCGTGTCCCAGGTCCCCGCGATGCCGGCAAAGGTGATCGCGTCTCCCGTCACCACCACGTTCACGACCGCCCCGAGCGGAGCGGGCACTGCACAGCTGTTGTGATCGAGGGTGTCGGCCAGCATGAAGCTGCCGGAGTAGTTCGGCGTCGAGGTCCCCGATGGACCGTCGTCCTTGCCGAAGCAGCCCGCGCTGAGCATCAGAGCGACAAGCAGAAGACCCATTGCACCGCGCATCCCCGCACCTCCCAGTGAACAGTCCGCCCTGAGTCTAGCCCCGCTCGCCGCGGCAGGCAAGCGCCTAGCCCGCCAAGGGCCTTGGCAGGCATCTCTGCCGCGAGTTTGCTGCCGGCGGCGTGCCCATCATCGCCTCGCTCGGCTACAGCGCCGCCTGGGCGTCCTCGCCGACTGCATCGGCGGCCAGGGCGGGCCCGCGCCCTGAGTCAGGGCCGTCGGTTCGGTCGGCGCATCGGCGGCCAGTTCAGGGGATCCAGCTCGAAGTACTCGGCGAGCACCGCGTGGACGGCGGGGTATTCCTGCTTGAGGTCGCGCGGCAACTCGAAGAAGAGCTCCACGGCGGTGGCGAAGAACTCGGTCGGGCTCTCGGCCGCGTTGTCGTCGAAGAGCAGCTCCCGCCGCCGGCGCAGCCGGCCCTGGTGCCTCTCGAAGGCCGTCTGGAAGGCTTCGCGCCAGCGCGCGGCCAGCGCCGGGCTCGGGAGATAGGGCGTCCCATCCGCCTCGCCGGTCTGGTCGTCGAGCTGGTGGGCGAACTCGTGCAGGACCAGGTTGTAGCCGTCGCGCCGGCGTGACTCGCGCGCGGCGTCCTGCCAGCTCAGCACCACGACGCCCCTCTGCCAGGACTCCCCGGCGCGTTCGTCGGGACCCTCGTGCACGAGGCCATACTCGTCCTCCTCCGGCTCGCTGACGACGAAGGCCTCGGGGTAGATGAGGATGGTCTCCAGGCCCGGGTAGTAGTCGGCACCCTGGCGAAGCTGCAGCAGGGCCGCCTGGCCGGAGATCGCCAGGCGCATCGCCTCCGCGATCGCCAGCTTGCCGGCGGATTCGAAGTGCTTCTCCGCGAGCAACACCTGCACGACGCCCTCGTGGCGCGCCTGCAGTGGCAGCGGGTAGCGCTGCGCAGAGGGGAGCCGCCGTGGCCAGGAGCTGGCGCTGGGCCACGGTGAGCGGGGTCTCGAGCAGACGGCGCCGGCGGCGGCCGCGCAGGAAGAACATGGACGCCAGTCTAGCCGCGCCCGCCGCGGCAGGCAAGCGCCTAGCCCGCCAAGGGCCTTGGCAGGCTAGCTCGCCGCGAGTATGCTGCCGGCGAGGAGGAGCCGATGGCGAACCTGGCAGTGGATCTCTTCGGCCTGCACTTTCCCAACCCGGTCTGGCCGGCGGCCGGCCCCACCGTGCGCGACGGGGCGATGATCCTGCGCCAGGTGGCCGGGGGCGCCGGCGGCGTGGTCTGCAAGACGATCAGCAGCGAGGCCGCGCCCGTCCCCAAGTACCACATGATGAACCTGGCCCGGAACCGCCGCGGCGGCATGCTCAACGCGGAGCTCTGGAGCGAGCTGCCGCCCGAGCAATGGCTGGAGCAGGAATACGCCATCGCCCTCACGGCGGGCGTGCCCATCATCGCCTCGCTCGGCTACAGCGCCCGCGAGGTGGCTCGATTGGGCAGGGCGGCCGAGGCCGCCGGCGTGCATGCGCTGGAAGTCACCGTGCACTACGCCCACTCGGGCGAGGAGCCCTGGCAGGTGATGAAGGCCCTGCGCGAGGCGGTATCCCTGCCCATCATCGCCAAGCTCAGCCCCCACGATCCGGCCATGGTGATCGCCACCGCCCAGAAGCTCGAGCCCTTCGTGGACGGCATCGCCGCCATCAACAGCCTGGGGCCGGCCCTGCGCATCGACATCGAGGCCTGCCAGCGCGTGATGGGCACCGAGTACGGCTACGGCTGGCTG
The DNA here is from genome assembly GCA_963695095.1 of uncultured bacterium. Classification (GTDB taxonomy): domain Bacteria; phylum Krumholzibacteriota; class Krumholzibacteriia; order JACNKJ01; family JACNKJ01; genus VGXI01. The sequence continues at coordinate 333,603 of CAVOFT010000001.1, forward strand.
AGCGGGCCGCCGATCAAGCCGGTCGCCCTGCGCATCGTCTTCGATCTCGCCCGCACGGTGAAGGTGCCGGTGATCGGCGTGGGCGGCATCCGCACGGGCGCGGACGTGGTGGAGTTCCTGATGGCCGGCGCCAGCGCCGTGCAGATCTGCACGGCGAACATCTACGAGGGGCCGGAGGTCTTTGCGCGCGTCAACCGCGAGCTGAACGCCTGGCTGGACGCCCACGGCCATGCGAGCGCCGAGGAGATCGTCGGGCTCTACCCGAAGAAGCTCGGCGCCGAGGCCGGGCGCACCCTGGCTGGCCTTGGCACCACGGGCCGCGTGCACTTCGCCGGGCCGCCGCCCAGCGTCGTGCCGGCGCTGTGCACGCTCTGCAACCTCTGCGTCCTGAGCTGCGAGTACGACGCCCTGCGCATCGACAAGGCGGAGGACCCCGACGCGGTGATCATCGACGACGAGCGCTGCTTCGTCTGCGGCCTCTGCGTGACGGTCTGCCCCACCGCCGCGCTCGAGCTGGACCTCGACACCGAGCTGGGTCCGGCCGGCGCCATCCAGCCGGAGCCCCGCCCCGGAGGCCGCGCGTGAGCCTGCTCATCCGCAACGCGCGCCTCGTGGCCACCATGGATGAGGGCGGCCGTCGCCTGGCCGGGGCGAGCGTGCTCATCGAGGGCGCGCGCATCGCCGCCATTCTCACGGAGGCCGAGGCCGCGAGCGCAAGCGCGGATCGCGTCATCGAGGCGGGCGATCTGCTCGTCACGCCGGGGCTCGTCAACACGCACCACCATCTCTACCAGACCCTGACCCGCGCCCTGCCCGGCGCCCAGGATGCGCCGCTCTTCGACTGGCTCGTTCACCACTACCCGATCTGGCAGCACCTGGACGAGGAGATGCTGGCCATTGCGACGCGCACGGGCCTGGCCGAGCTGCTGCTGTCCGGCTGCACGCTGACCAGCGATCACCACTATCTCTTTCCGGCGAGTGCGGCGCCCGACCTCATCGACCGCCAGATCGCCGTGGCGGCGGCACTCGGCATCCGCTTCCAGCCCACGCGCGGCTCGATGAGCCTGGGCGCGAGCGCCGGCGGCCTGCCGCCGGACGCGGTCTGTCAGGACGAGAGCGCGATTCTCGCCGACTGCCGGCGCCTGGCCGCGCTCAGCGACCCGGCGCGAGGCGCGATGCTGCGCGTGGACCTGGCGCCCTGCTCGCCCTTCTCGGTGACGAGCGACACCCTGCGCGCCACGGCGGCCCTGGCCCGAGAAGCGGGCCTGCGCCTGCACACGCACGTCGCCGAGAGCCTGGACGAGGAGCGCTACTGCCTGGAGCACTTCGGCCGCCGGCCGGTCGCCTACCTCGCCACGCAGGACTGGACGGGCCCCGACGTCTGGTTCGCCCACGCCGTGCACCTGAACGACGAGGAGATCACCCTGCTCGGTCGCACGGGGACGGGCGTCTCGCATTGCCCCTCGAGCAACATGCGCCTGGGCAGCGGCATCGCGCGGGTGAAGAAGCTGCTCGCCGCCGGCGCGCCGGTGGGCCTGGCCGTGGACGGCTCGGCCTCCAACGACGGCAACCACCTGCTCGCCGAGGCGAGGCAGATGCTGCTGCTCAGCCGCCTGCGCGCGCGCGACGAGTGGCTGGGCGCCGATGAAGTCTGGCGCGTGGCCACGCGGGGCGGCGCGACGGTGCTCGGCCGCCCGGAGCTGGGCAGCGTGGCGCCCGGGCAGTTCGCCGATCTCGCGCTCTGGGACCTGGGCGGCCTCGCGATGGCCGGCGCGCAGGTGGATCCCCTGGGCGGCTTGCTCCTGGCCGCCGCGGCCTCGCGGCCGCGCTTCGTCATCGTGCATGGCCGCGTGGTGGTGGACGAGGGTCGCATCCCGGGCCTGGACGAGCGCGCCCAGGCCGCGCGGCACAACGCCGCTGCGGCCGACTTGCTCGAACGCGCCGAGCGCGCGCAGCGGATGGCCTGAGCCGCCGTGGCCGCGACCGAGCCGCGAGATCGCTGAGGAGCCGCCATGCCCATCCTGCCCTACTTGCTCATCTACGCGCTGCTGCTCAATCTCGGCCTCGCCCTGCGCGGCCTGCGCGGCGGCCCTGACGCCCCCGGGGGCGAGGAAGCCGCGCCGCCGCCGGCCGTCAAGCGCGTGCTCGTCGTGGGCGCGACGGGCGGCACGGGCCGCCGGCTCGTCGAGCAGGCCCTCGAGCGGGGCCTGGCCGTCACCGCCTTCGTGCGCCAGCCGGCGCGGCTCGGCATCGAGCACCCGGCGCTGACCGTGGTCCAGGGCGAGGTGCTGGACGCCGCGAGCCTGGCGCGCGCCGCCACGGGCCAGGACGCCGTGCTCTGCGCGCTCGGCCACAAGCGCTACTACACGGCGCCCCGCCTGCTCTCGCGGGGCACGCGCCACCTGCTCGCCGCCATGGCGGGCGCGGGAGTGCGCCGCCTCGTCTGCATGAGCTCCCTCGGCCTCGGCAGCAGCGCCGGCCGCCTGGGCCCCGTCTACACCCTCTTCGTGATCCCCTTCGTGCTGCCCCTGTACTTCTGGGACAAGACGCGCCAGGAGCGCCTGATCGCGGCCAGCGGCCTGGACTGGGTGATCGTCCGCCCGGGCGCCTTGACCAATGGCCCGCGGCGGGGCTCCCTCCGGCAGGGGCCGGCCGTGGGCAGCCTGCTGCAGACCGCGAGCGTGTCGCGCGCGGACGTCGCCGCCTTCATGCTGGACCAGCTCGCGGAGAATCGCCACCTGGGTCAGGCGGTGGGCGTCACCGGCTGATTCGGCGCTTGCGCGCGGGGCGAGGGCGGCGCATCCTGGCGCGCGATCGGGAGGTGGGCGACATGGCGAAGCTGCGGGCGCTGCGGCCGGAGGGGGGCATCAGCCTGGGTGCGGGCGGGCTCATCGTGCTCGCCTTCTTTCTGCCCATGTTTCGCGGCTGCGGCCGCTTCGATGTGACGGGTCTTCAGGCGGCCACCAAGGAGTCGACGCTCTACGCCCCCCTGCTCGTCGGACTGCTGGCTCTGCTGGCCGGCCTCGTCCTGCTGCGCCTGCGGCGGCTCTGGATCCCCATCGCGGTGGGGGCCATGGCCCTGCTCGCCCTGCTCCAGCTCCTGGTGCAGTCCGTCCGCTACGCGCTGAACCCGGACTTCCGCGGCGTGAAGCCGCTCATCGGCTTCTGGCTGCTCTTCATCGGACTCTGCGTTCTGATCGCCTATCCCGTCCACCTGCTGCTGCGTCCCAGGTTGCCCTACCTGCGCAGCAGGCTGCCCCGCCTGCGGCGCCGCCGCCGCTCAGGGTGCGACGAGCCGCTCCCAGAAGAGCCGCGCGTAGACTGAGGCCATCAGGCCCTCGGCCTCCCAGGGCACGCCGGCGCTGAGACCGTCGCAGTTGGTGAGCAGGATCAGGCTGAGTCGCCGCGCGGGCACCTTGATGTAGAGCGCCGACACGCTGGGCGGGAACCAGCCGAAGTGCCAGGCCACCTCGAGGCCATCCACCGTCTCCACGAACCAACCCAAGGCATAGGGCAGGGGTTTGCCCTCCGCGCCGCGCGCGGGCGTGAACAGCTGCGCGCGGGCCGCCTCGCCGAGGAGGCGGCCATCGTCGAGGGCCACGTCGAAGCGCGCGAGATCCTCCACCGTGGACACGAGGCCCGCGGCGGTGGTGGCCCCGTAGAGCGGCGTCCAGGCCTCGCCGAGCTGCGTCCGGCGCGCCGCGGCCGCCGTCGCCGGCAGGCGGTAGACCGGGTCGAGCCGCCAGCGGCTCACGTCGCCCTCGGGCTCGAGGCCGAAGCCGGGGTAGCTCGAGAGCTGCAGCTCGCCGTCCACGCGCGCGTAGGGCGCCGCGATCGCCGCCGCCACGAATTGCCCCCAGGGCGCGAGCTGGCCGGGCAACGTGCGCGTCATCTTGAGCGGGGCGAGCAGGCTGTCCCTCAGCACGATGGGGAAGGACTGGCCGGTGACCTCCTCGATCACCCAGGTCAGGTCCGCGAAGATGTTGCCGTTGTACTTGAAGGCGCTGCCCGGCGGCTCGGCCTCGCTCGTGTGGCTGAGCACCTGGCGCAGGGTGATGGGCCGCTCGGCGTAGCGCTCCGGGTAGTGCGCCCAGTCGCCGCCGCCCGGCTCGAACCAGGGGTGGATGGCGAAGTCGCGCATCGGCGCGTCGAGCTCGAGTCGGCCGGCTTCGACCAGGCGCAGTAGCAGCACGGCGGCGAGGGGCTTGCTGAGCGAGGCCAGGCGATAGGGCGTGCGCGGCGTGGCCGGAATCTGCCGCTCGCGATCGGCCCAGCCGAAGCCGCCGGCCCAGGCCTGCTTGCCGTCCTGCACGACGGCCGCGGCGATCGAAGGCAGGCCGTCGGCCTGCATCTGCTGCTCGAGCGCGAGCGCGAAGGCGATCACCGTCGAGTCCGGACGAATGGGGCCCGCTGCTGTCGCGCCGGCGGCGGCGAGCAGGGCGAGGGCGAGTAGAGCGCGCCGGAGCGCGGGGTGCATGGCCGACATCCTGACCTCCAGGCCAAGGCAGAGGGCTCGGGTCCAACCCGCGAGCCCGCCGCCGGGTTAGCTCTCGAGCTCCGGCTCGCTGCTCGCCGAGCAGTTCTCCGTAGACCTCCAGCATGCCGCGCGCCGTGCGCTCCCAGGTGAACGCCGCGGCATGCGCGCGCGCGGCCTCGCGCTCGGCGGGGGTGGCCGCGAGCGCCGCGAGCAGCGCCGCCGCGATGTCCGCCGGCGACTCCGGATCGCAGAGGCGGGCGTGCCCGCCGGCGATCTCGGGCAGGGCGCCGCGATTGCTGGCCGCCACCGGCGTGCCGCAGGCCATGGCCTCGAGCAGGGGCAGGCCGAAGCCCTCGGCGAAGCTGGGCAGGCAGAGGGCCGCCGCGTGCGTGTAGAGCGTGCGCAGGACGGCGTCCGGCACCACGCCCAGGCGGAGCAGGCGGGGACCGAGGGCCCGCCAGGCCGGGTCGGCGAGCAGCTCCGCAGCGCCATGCCCCTCGCCGCCCACCACGGCCAGCCGGCAGTCGGCGAGTGCGGATTCGGAGAGGAGCGCGCGCAGCAGGCCGAGCAGGTTCTTGCGCCGATCGATGGCCCCCACGAAGAGCAGGTAGGGACGCCCGTCCGCCAGCCCGTGGCGCGTCAGCACGGTCTCCCGCGCCGCCGGCGCGGGCCCCGTGAAGGCCGGGCTCACCCCTTCGTGCACGACGACGACGCGCTCGGGCGGGCAATCCACGCGCTCGAGGAAGTCGCGCCGCGTGGCCTCGCTCACGGCGACGATGCGGGCGCAGCTCGCGGGCAGCGCCCGGTAGGCGGCGATCTTGCGCGCGCGGAAGGCGGCGGGCGACCACTGGTCCGAGAGCAGGGCGAAGATGTCGTGCAGCGTGGCCACGCGGGCCACGCCGCGCCAGGCGGGCACGCGCAGGTCCGTGCCGTGCACCAGCGCGGGGCGCGGCCCGAGCAGGGGCAGGGGCTCCTGGTACCAGAAGCGCGGCACCCCGACGAGACAGCGCCCGCGCTCCCGCCAGCGGGAGAGCCGATAGGCGAACTGAAACTGGTATGGCGCCTCCTCGCGTGCGGCGAGCGCCAGCAGGGCCTCCCCCAGCTCCCGCGTGTAGCGGGCCACCCCGCTGGGCCGCGGCGTGCAGAGGGCACTCGCTTCGATGGCGACGGGAAGCAGGGCAGGGCGGGTGCGGGGCATGGCGCAGTCTAGTCGTCCCGCGCGCGAAATCGCAACGCTTCCCGTCTTGACGCTCGCGCGGGAGTGTACACGTGTACAAATCTCGCGCGGTATTCGATGCGAGGCGACGTAACTCACGCGTTCGACGCGAGGCTAGCCGCCGTCCAGGTCGCGGTCAGCGGTAGTACCGGCAAGGGCAAGCATCGCGCCGAAGGCCGCGGGAACTGCAGGTCCCGCCCCCATTGCATGAATCTCACCGCGGCGCGTTGACGCAAAGGCATTGCAGGTCCATAATGGTGGCAGCCTGCCATCCAGGAGCCCGGCGCGCGGCGCGGGGAGTCAGCAAACTGCTGGCAAATGCAGCACTTAGCCCGAGAACGCGAACGGCGCTCTGATCTTTACCGGGGGAAGGAAAGGAGATAGTAGAAGAACCCCTGCATGGAGGTGTGTGGTGAAACGGGCAATCGCGTTCATGTTTCTTGCTCTCGCCCTGGGTACTACGGTTGCTTCTTCGGCATCAGCAGGCGAGGTCCCCATTGTGTTCGTCAGGTTCCACGAAGGTACGATTGCCGATCCCGGCCCCGGTAGCATGGACACCGTCTGGGTGCTGGAGGACTTCGACCTGCAATACCAGCAACTCCTCGGGCGAGCGGAAGCGGCGGGTGTGACCGGCCTTCGGCCGATTGGTATCGCTTGGCGACACTTGGATTTGGAATCGCACCCACGGATGATCGACTTCTCGACAGTGTACGCCGCGCAGCTCGGACCGCTCGCCGATCCGCTACATGTTGCCGAGGTTCTCACCTCCTTTGAGGAGGTAGTGTACGCGGAGGTGCCTGGCCAAGGCACGCTCTTTGACGACAGGTACACCAGTGACCAATGGTGGATGGAGAACACCGGGCAGACGACAGAGAACTGCCCCCCACTGGGCGTCTACTACTGCACCGATGGCCTAGACCCGAACATCCCTGACGCGTGGGCGATCGCCGACTCGAGTGACGCACTAGTTGGTATTCTCGATTCGGGAGTCTACACGGGCGGAGATGGCACTCCCGATAATGGGGATCTCTCAGGCACCTACAATAGCCTCGTGTCCCGTGATTTCACGGGCTACGGGATGGACGACAACAACAGCATCCACCACGGTACGAAAGTCGCCGGGATTGTCGCGGGGAGTGGGGAAAACTTCACGGACTATCAGGGGGTGGTTGGCTTCACATCTCCGAGCGGCTGGGATCCCTTGGTGATGTACAGGATTGGGACGATGTCCGATATCTCTGAGGAATACGCGATCGATGCGCTTGACTTCGTCTGCAACGCCGATTCCGTGGCCTACGGCAAGGTGAGAGTGCTGACGTGCTCTTGGGGCATCGAGGACCCGAGCACCACGTTTTCGGAAGCATTGTCGAACGCCTATGAGGCAGGCCTGGTGATTATGGCCGCGTCCGGCAATGAGCCTGGCATGGTGAATTGGCCCTACCCCGCAGCGAACATCGACTTCACTCAAGCCGTTGCTCATGTTCTCTGCGACTCAACCCGACTCAACTACTATCAAGGGAACTTCATTGATGTTACCGCTCCCGGGGGGGGCCACATCGAAACGACGGAGTATGACAGCGGCACCGACAGGTGCTTCGGAGGTACTTCGGCGGCCTCGCCGATTGCGGCTGGAGTGGCCTCGCTGATTCTCGCGCGCTGCCCGGATCTCACAAACGACGATGTCTATGCGATCATGCGATCCACAGCACAGGACATTGGGGCAAGTGGGTACGATGTTCTCTACGGATCGGGGCTTGTTCGGGCTGACGACGCCCTCACCTTACTTGACGCAGCGGATTGCGATGTTCACGTGTCGTCGGTCTCGAAAGGCAGCGTAACGTACGTGGACTCCACGACAATAGTGCTCTCCAACATCCCAGGCATGCAAGGCCTGGGGAGGACAAGTTGGGCAAAGGTCTACAAGGTGGATGGGACGGCCACGATCACGCCCGGCCAGGACAAGGAAGTAGCCGCGTTTTGGACGCGGAATCGGTCCTGTGAGACTGTTCGCGGCCCGGCGGACTTGTACCGCCTGGATTACGATGAGTACTGGCCGCTGTATCCCTACTTCGACGGAGCCCGGCTGGGCACATGGGCCACCATCGAGCATAGCTCTGGGACATCGTATACGGTCTACGGGTTTGTGTACCACGTCTACGACGACAGCAGCCAGGGGACGGACTTTGGCTGGTACCCGTTCAATCCGAATCTCCCAAGCCAGAGTCCTCCGTTTTCCGTGGCCTACCTGGAGGTGGACGCTGCGAAGCGCCCGCCGGCAAAGGATTCCGACCTAGGCGGAGCGCCTCATGTGCACATGACGAGCTCGATCCTTACGCTCAGCCTTGCCAAGCCTTCGACGGTCGAGATCTCGGTGTACGATGTGGCGGGCCGTTTGGCAGCGGATCTCGGGAGAGTGCGCCTCAGCGCTGGCCAGCACAGACTAAACATCGCAGCGCAGCTTAGCGACAGGTCCGTCAGCTCTGGTGTGTACTTTGCGCGAGTAGCTATAGCCGACGCCATCTACAGCGGCAAGATTGTGGTTCTGCGGTGAGATCGGGAGGCATAGCCCGACTGGCGACTGAGTTCGCGACCGTGGAGGCTGGATTGCCGGTAGCAGCCCGGGAACCGCGCCCGGGCTGCTTCCCATCACGCGCCAGTTGGGATGACCTACAGCAGGCAAGCTCAACCAGCGACCCTTCAACGGATGCCAAGGAAGGCGGTCATTGCAGAGGAGCGATACATGAGAAGGAGAAGTCTAGCCGCGTTCGTGACGGCCTGGCTCATCACCCCAATCTCGGTTTCAATTGTCTGCCACGCTACTGAATGGGAGCACTTAGGATCTATACCCTACGGCGCGGCCGTGAAGTCTCTTGTGGTGGACCCCGCGCATCGACGGGTTCTGTTAGGGACTGCCCTAGGGTACAGAGTCCTCGAGATTGATAGCGGCACATGGATCGAGCGCCAGACCTCAGATACCATGGGCAACTACAAAGTCTTTTGCTTCTTGCCTTCCGATGACGACTCGTTAGCTCTGCTTACGGGGCGCGAAGATTCAGGCTGGTACGGGTACATCATGGATAACAGCGGCCTGACGACGCTCGGGCCAATCGTACTGGCGGGATGGGACCCGCCTGGGGGATGGAGCCCGATCGGGGCCATCTACGGACTCGGCCGTCTGCCAGGAGTATCGGCTACGCTCTTCGCCTGCTCGGCGCTGTTTTCGGCGGGTATGGTGCTTCGATCTGCCGATGGCGGGGTGACATGGGATTTAGTTCACGGGCTTATCAACGCAAGCGGAAAGGACTTGGATGTTACCCCAGATGGCGAGGTTCTCGTCGGCTATGGCGCGGTAGGCGCTCCGTATGCCAATCATGGGATCGTACGGAGCGTGGATGGCGGAGATACCTGGGAGGAGATCGCAGGTGACATGCCTTGTGCTGCGTACATTGGGGACGTCGAGATCGATCACGCCGACCCTCAGCACATCTATGCCCGGCAGGGCGGCATCTGGGAGCCCGAGGATCCGGCGCTCGGCGTCTACGAAACACTGGATGGGGGACAGCACTGGACCCAGATCCTCCAGGCGAACTGCATGGATCTGAGCATGCATCCTTACGATGCTCGGATACTCGTCGAGATCGAGAACGGAACGGTTCGGCTCACGAGAGACTCTGGAGAATCCTGGGAAGACATTAAGGGAAACCTACCCGCAGTCGGCGGCGCGAGTCGCTGCGCGATCTCTTCGACGGACGAGCGCATCTACATCGCAGGATCCACTGGGGTGTGGGCGATGAGTTTGTACCCGACGGCTGTGGACATGATGCCCGCCATTGGTAGCGGTCCGATTGCATACCCGAATCCCTTCAACCCAAAGACCATCCTAGCATTCTCGCTGAGCCGTTCGGCTAGCGCGACCATGGAGATCCTCGATGTACAGGGTCGCCTCGTGCGCAGGCTGCTCGAGGGGGGCGTTAGGCCCGTCGGGGCGCAGTCCGTGTCCTGGGACGGCAAGGATGATTCGGGGCAGATGGCTTCCAGCGGCTTGTACTTGGCCCGGCTGAGAGCGGGAAGTGAGAGCTCGACCAGCAAGCTGCTGTTCCTGAAGTGAACCCAAGCTGACGGCAGCCTGAAGCCGCCTCCCAAGCCCGGACCGACTGACGGACCGGGCTTCTGCATTGTGAGGAGCGCAGCCGGCATGCGCCAGCGTGACGGATCTTCCCCATGCAAAGGACTTCAGGCAGGGCGCTTCCCGCCTTGACGCCCGCGCGCCGCGGCGCTTGAATGGTCTGTTCAAGGGGGGTGGGCATGAGCTGGATCAAGGACTACCGCCTGGTGGCCGACCTCGACGAGGCCGTGGAGCTGCTCGCCCGCGCGGACGAGGGCTGGGCGGTGCTGGGCGGCGGCAGCCGGCTCGTAGCGCAGCGTCCGGCCACCGTCGAGCGCCTGGTGGACCTGCTGCCCCTCGGCCTGGACCGCATCGAATCGCTCGCCGAGGGCGGCCTGCGCCTGGGCGCCCGCGTCCGCCTGCAGACCCTGGTCGATCGCGCGGACTGCGACGGCCTGCTGCGCCACGCCTCTCTCTCCCTCGGCCACTCCGTGAACCTGCGCAACCAGATGACCCTGGCCGGCGAGACCGCCTGGCCGCTGGTCCTCAGCGAACTGCAGACGGCCTTGCTCGCTCTCGACGCGCGCATCCTGCGCCACGGCCTGCCGGCGGCGCCTGCGCTCGACTACTTCGCCGGCGCCGAGCGCGAGGGCGTGATCACGGCCATCGAGCTGCCGGGGGCCGCGGACTGGCGCTTCGGCTTTCACGCCGTGCGGGCGGCGACGGCGGCGCGGCCCCAGCTCGTGCTGGCCGCCGGCGCGCGCCTCGCGGGCGGGGCCATCGCCGAGTGCCGCCTGGCCTACGGCCGCCTGGGCGAGCGCCCGCAGCGGGCTCGCGGACTGGAGGCGCGCCTGATCGGGGCGCCGCCCCTGCCGCTCGGCCTGGGCCTGCTCTCCGGAATGGATCGCGAGGGCCTCGCTCTCTACAGCGAGCCCGGCCTCGCCGATGAGGCCAAGTGGACCTGGGCCGCGGCCCTCGCCGACGAGTTCCTCGCCGCGCTGGGCGCGGCGGGACCCGGCGCATGAGCGCGGAGTCGAGCATGAGCCCGGCGGCCGAGCGCGAGCTGGCCTTCACGCTCAACGGCCGCGCCCTGAAGCTGCGCCGTCGCGCCGGGCGCCACCCTGCTCGAGCTACTGCGCGAGCAGGGCTGCGCCTCCGTGAAGTTCTCCGATGAGCGGGGCGAGGGCGGCGCCGACACCGTGCTCGTCGACGGCGCGCCCATGAGCGCCGCCACGCTGCTCGCCCTCCAGGTCGCCGGCCGCCATGTGGAAACCCTCGAGGGCCTGCGCGATGACCCCTGGCTGGCGGCCCTCGCCGAGCGCTTCCTCGCCGAAGGCGCCGTGCAGTGCGGCTACTGCACGCCGGCCTTCCTACTCCAGCTCGAGGCCCTGCGGCGCCGCAACCCGGCGCCGGACGAAGCGGCGATTCGCGAGGCGCTCACGCCGGTCTTCTGCCGCTGCACGGGCATGGTCAAGCCCCTGCGCGCGGCGATGGTCGCCTTCGGGCTCGCCGCGCCTCGCGAAGCCGAAGGCGGCGCGCGCGCCGCGGTGCTGAGCGATGAAGCGCCCCTGCGCGTGCTGGGCCGCGACGCCCGGCGCGTGGACGGCCGCGCGCTGGTGCGCGGCGAAGGCGTCTTCGCCGGCGACCTCATGCCCCCGGGGGCGCTCACGCTCAAGATCCTCGCCAGCCCGCACGCCCACGCCCGCCTGCGCGGCAATCGACATCAGCGCTGCGCTGTGGCATTCCAGGTGTAGTCGACATCGCCACCTGGCGCGAGCTGCCGCGCATCGCCTACACCACGGCCGGCCAGGGCTTTCCCGAGCCCAGCCCCTACGACTGCTACTTGCTCGACGACAAGGTCCGCCACGTGGGGGACAAGGTGGCGCTGGTGGTGGCCGAGAGCGCGGCCGCCGCCGAGGCCGCCTGCGCGGCGGTGAGCGTCGACTACGAAGTGCTTCCCCACATTCTCGACGAGCGCGACGCGCAGAAGGACGGGCGCGCCCGTCATCCACGACGAGCCGCGCCCGGACGATCCCCAGGCCGACCTCCTCTTCTGGCCCGCCGAGCCCGCCCGCAACGTGGCCGCGCGCACCGAGGTGGAACTCGGCGATCTCGAGGCGGGCTTCGCTGCCGCGACGCAGGTGGTGGAGCACGAGTACCGCACGCACCAGGTGCAGCAGTGCTCGCTGGAGCCCCACGTCTGCTCGAGCTGGCTGGGATCCGGACGGGCGCCTCACGATTCGCACCAGCACGCAGGTACCCTTCCATGTACGGCGTGTCATTGCTCGTCTTCTTGGTCTCCCCGTGAGCCAAGTCCGCGTGATCAAGACCCGCGTGGGCGGCGGCTTCGGCGGCAAGCAGGAAATCCTCGGCGAGGAGCTGGTGGCCCTGATGACGCAGCGCACGGGCCGCCCCGTGCGCCTGGAGCTCACGCGCGCCGAGGAGCTGCGCTTCGCGCGCAGCCGCCACCCGGCGCGCATCCGCTACAGGGCCGGCTTCGACGCCGCCCGCAAGCTCACGGCCATGGAAATGGACATCCTCGAGAACACCGGCGCCAACGGCGCCCACGCGCTCACGGTGATGAGCGTCTGCGCGAACAAGGGCCTCAGCCTCTACCCGGCGCCCGCCGTGCGGCACCGGGGCACGGCCGTCTACACGAACCGGCCGCCGGCCGGCGCCTTCCGCGGCTACGGCTCGCCGCAGGCCTTCTTCGCCCTGGAGTCCTTCATGGACGAGGCCGCCCGCGCCCTCGGCGCCGACCCCTTGCAGCTGCGCCTGGACAACCTGCTGCGCCTGGGCGAGCCCATGGAGATCGCCGCCAAGCTCGGCGAGGGCCGCGAGGGCACGCTCTCGCGCCTGACCAGCGGCGCCGCGGCGGCCTGTCTCGCCGCGGGCGCCGAGGCCATCGGCTGGACGACGGCCCCGCGCGGCTGCCCGCCGCCCGGCGCGCCGGCGGGTTCGCCGCTGCGCCGCGGGCTGGGCTTCGCGCTCGTCATGCAGGGCTCGGGGATTCCCGGCATCGACATGGCCGGCGCCTTCCTCAAGATGAACGAGGACGGCGGCTTCAACCTGCTGGTGGGCGCGGCCGACATCGGCACCGGCAGCGACACCGTGCTCGCCCAGATCGCCGCCGAGGTGCTGGGCGTGACGCCGGCGGCGATCATCGTCAGCTCGGGCGACACGGACCACACGCCCTTCGACCCCGGCGCCTACGCCAGCAGCACCACCTACATCAGCGGCGGCGCGGTGAAGAAGGCCGCCGAGACGCTGCGCGCGCGCATCCTCGACTACGCGGCGCTGCTGCTCGGCGCCGAGGCGTCCAGCCTGCGCCTGGCCGCTGCGAGCGAGGGCGGCGAGCCCGCCGTGCTCGCGCCCGACGGCCGCCGCCTCGGCTTCAGTGAGATCGGCACGAAGAGCCTCTACACCGATCACCAGCGCCAGCTGATGGCCACGGCCAGCCACCTCTCGCCCGATTCGCCGCCGCCCTTCGCCGCCCAGTTCGCCGAGATCGAGGTGAACCTGGCCACGGGGGCGATCCGCGCCCTGCGCTTCGTCACCGCGGTGGACGCCGGCCGGGTGCTCAACCCGGCCATGGCCGAGGGCCAGGTGGAGGGCGCGGTGGCGCAGGGCCTCGGCATGGCCCTCGTCGAGGCCATGCACTTCGACGCCGCGGGCCGCCCTCTCGCCACGAGCTTTCGCGAGCACGGCTTCCTCGCGCCGGCCGACCTGCCCGTGCAGCAGGTCATCTTCGTCGAGGACCACGAGCCCACGGGGCCCTTCGGCGCCAAGGCCATCGCCGAGATCTGCATCAACGGCCCCGCGCCCGCGGTGGCCAACGCCCTGGCGGACGCCGCGGGCATCCGCCTGCGCGAAACCCCGCTCAGCCCCGATCGGGTACTGGCCGCCCTGCGCCTGGGGCAACCCCGCCGCTGAAGCCGAAAACTGGCCCAGCCTCTGCTTATCCCCCTCCGGCAGGTCTGCCCGCCGGCCCGGGGCCGGTGGGGCCGATCCCGTAAACGACGACTATGTAAGTAAATACGCGATCCATCCGGGTAGCGGCAGCTGCCGCGAGGGCCCGGGCGACCGGCTCGGCAGGCCGCAGGTGGCAAGACTTGCAGCACCTGCGCACGACCGGCGGCGATCGTGAATTCAGGATGGGGCCGCCCCTGGGCGGCCAGCCGAAGGAGCCCTGCATGGCGGGCAAGCACAAGCAAGAGCGCCACGGCGGCTGGAAGCAGGCGATGCCCCGCTTCTTCAGCATCTTCCTCGGCAGCGCGCTGCTGGTTCTGGCCATCGGCGTGCTGCTCTTCGCCGCCGAACGCGAGCGGCGCCTGACCGGCCTGGCCGGCCAGGAGGAATCCCGACTGCGCCTGCAGGCGGCCTACAGCGAGCAGCAGCTGCAGCAGGCGGCCACCGAGTTGCTGGCGCTGGGGCGCAACGAGACCCTGCAAAGGGCCGGCGAGCTGGGCGTGGGCGATGGCCCCGGTCAGCTCGATCGCCAGCAGGCCCTCGCCCTCGCGCGCGATCTCGAGCGCTTCGCCGGGGTCAAGGACGCCTGCGCGGAGCTCGCCCTCTACGGCCGCAAGGGCCGTGAGCTGATGCACCTGGAGCTCGGCGGGGGCGAGCCGGTGGCGGTCTTCCCGGATTCCGGCGCCGTCGGCCGACGCCGCAGCCCCGTGGATCTGGACGAGCTGCCGGCGGGGCAGGTCCGCTTCTGGCAAGCCGAGGGCGGCGAGCCGCGCCTGCTCCTGGCCACCGGCGTGCGCGAGGGCGGGCGCCTCGTGGGCAGCCTCGTCCTCGGCCTGCGCCCCGAGTCCTTGCTCGGCAAGACCGCCGAGCAGGGCGGCAGCGACATGGCCGATCTGCGCATCCTCGACCGCCGCGGCCGCAGCCTGCTGGCGGTCGCCTCGGGCGAGCTGTCCAGCCGGGCCTTCGATCCCAGTCAGGCCGCCCCGGAGCTCTGGAGCCGGATCCACAGCAGCGCGGAGGGACAGCAGCAGGACGGCACGGGGCTCACCAGCTACCGCACCCTGGATCTGGCGCGCCCGCTCGTGGAGCTGACGGGCGAGAGCGCTCCCGGCGGCCTCAAGGTGGTGGCCCACGTGACCGACGCCCAGGTCAGCGCGGCGATGCGCGCCTGGATCGCCGGCCTCGCCGCCTACTACCTCGTCGCGCTGTTCATCATCGCCATCGGCGCGGGCCTGCTCGCCTTCTGGCACCTGATGCCCTGGTCGCAGGGCGAGGAGGTCGAGAGCGGCCGCGAGCGCCACGAGCGCTACCTCGAGGACAGCCGCGATCTCGTCATCACCGCCGAGATCGACGAGGACGCCACCGGCACCGCCAAGCTGATCGCCATGAACCGGGCGGCCATGGAGCTTCTCGGTTTCGACGCCGCCGAGATCGCCCAGATGAGCCTGAGCGAGATCATTCAGCCCGACTCGCTGGAGGCCCTGCGCCGGCATCTCGGCGCCGCGCGCAGCGGCCGCGCCCACTCCGTGGACCTGGAGATGGTCAGCCGCAGCGGCAAGGTCCTCAGCGTCGAGCTGCACTTCCAGCGCGCCGTCTCGGCCGACGGCGAGAGCAGCGTGTTGCGCGGCACCGGCCGCGATGTCAGCCAGCGCAAGCGCCTCGAGAAATCCGTGATCGAGCTCGAGCAGCTCATGGACATGCAGACGGCGGCCATCGGCGCCCTGCAGGAGTCCGACAATGTCGAGGCTGCCCTGACGACGGTGCTGGGCCGCACCGAACTCGAGAGCTCGGGCTGGGTCGCCCTCTACGCCACCATGGACGCCCAGCGGCCGCTGGAGCGGGTGGCCCACCGCGTGCTCGACAGCAAGGACAAGCAGGCCGGGGTGCTCGTCGATAGCCTGCCGGCGACCCTACCCGAGAGCTTCCGCCCCATCGCCACCGGCGAGCGGCCCTTCCGCATCGACCTCAAGGCCGCGGGCGAGCCGCCCTTCGGCGTGCCGCTGCCTGCCCTGCATGCGGCCTGCTGGCTCTTCCCGCTCGGCCGCGCCGCCGGGGTGACGGGCGCCCTGCTCGTCTTCACGCGGAGCGAGGCCGAGTGGTCCACCCGCCGTCAGGACGCCCTGCGCCAGATCGCCGGCGCCTGCGGGCAGAGCCTGGCGCACCGCCGCCTCAGCGCGGGGCTGGCGGCCGAACATGCGGCCCTGGAGACCTCCCGGGGCGAGACGGCGAAGGCCGAGGACACGCTGCCCACCTTCCTCACCCGCGTCGCCGACCGCCTGCGCCTGCCGGCGCGGCGCCTGGTCGACGAGGCGAACCGCGCCCTCGAGTCCCCCGGCGCCGAGCGCGCCGGTCTCGAGGGAGCGGCCCGGAACGCCCGCGGCCTGCTGCGCAGCATCGAGGAGATCCTCAGCTACGCCGAGCTGGAGGCCGGCCGCCTCGAGGTTGCCCAGACCGAATTCGTCTGGCGCGATCTCGTCCGCGAGGCCCTGGACGCGATGGCAGAAGCCGCCATGCGCCGCGGGCTCACCCTGCGCGCCGAGATCGAGAAGCAGATTCCGCCGCGCCTCATCGGCGACGCGCCGCGCGTGCGCCAGGTGCTCGACCAGCTGCTCGGCAACGCGCTGCGCTTCACCGAAAAGGGCGAGGTGGTGCTCAAGGTGCAGCTCGCCCGCGAGACGGCCCAGGGCGTCTCCATCCACTTCACGGTGCACGACACCGGCAGCGGCATTCCCGACGAGCAGCAGAACAGCCTCTTTGCGCCCTTTGGCCAGGAGGGTGTCGCCGCCTCGCGGAGGCACCGCAACGGCGGGCTCGGCCTCAGCCTCGCCTCGCGCCTGGTGCGCGCTCTGGGTGGGACGATGTGGATGCAGAGCGTGCCCGGCCAGGGGAGCAACTTCCACTTCACCTGCCCCTTCGGCTTGCCGTCCGGGCAGGAGAAGCCGCGTTACGGCGCCAAGGAGACCCCGGCCACGCCGTCGCCCGCTACCGTCGGCGGGGCGCCGGTGCACGTCGCGCCGCCGCCCAGCCTGCGCGTGCTCCTGGCCGAGGAGAGCGAGTCCAGCCGGACCCGCCTCAGCGCCCTGCTCAGCGCTCAGGGCCACCGCGTCCAGGCGGCCGACTCGGCGATCCAGGCCATCGAGCTGCTGGCCCAGCAGGACTTCGACGCGGTGTTCATGAGCGTCCAGATGCGCGACATGGACGGCCTCACCGCCACGCGCGCCATTCGGGACTATGAAAAGGAGGGCGGGGTTCGCCTGCCGGTGGTGGCGATGTCGGCCGAGGCGATGGCGGGCGATCGCGCCCGCTGCGAGGCGGCGGGCATGGATCACTACCTGAGCAAGCCCATCGATGAGAAGGAGCTCCTGGGGCTGGTCGCCCGCCTGGCCCAGGGGATGACGCAGTACGCGGCCGCCGCCTCCGGGCCCGGCGCCGACAGAAGGGATGTCAACATGCACGTCGACATGGATCTGAGTGTGTTCGATCGCGCGGCGGCGCTGGACCGGGTGGGCGGCGACCTCGAGCTGCTCATCGAGCTGGCGGGGATGTTCATGGAGGACTGTCCCCAGCTCCTGGCCGAGATCGAGGGTGCCCTGCGCAATGGCGACAGCGATGCCCTGCAGGCGAGCGCGCACACGCTCAAGGGCGCGGTGGGCAACTTCTCGGCGCAGAACGCCTACGACGCGGCCTACGCCCTCGAGCAGATCGGCCGCAGCGGCGATCTCAGCGAGGCCGTGGCGGCCTACCGGGTGCTCAAGCAGGAGCTCGAGCGCCTGCAGCCCATGCTCGGGGCCCTGGTCTAGGCAACGGTGCGCACTTGAAGGAAATTCCAGTCTTGGAGCAGACGGCCTTCGACCCTGAGGAGGCTGAGGCGATGCGCGTCGCGGGCGAGAGCCTACGCGACTCAAGCAAGCAGTCGCCGACGCCCGGGGCTCCGGCGCCCCCGCGCCGCTCGAGCCCGGCCGGCATCTTCACGATCAGTGCGCTGCTCAGCCTGACCTTGCTCATTACCCTCGCCGTCTTCTTCTGGCGGGTCGAACGGGACTGGCAGTACCACCTGAGCGGCGATGCCCTGCTCCAGGAGCAACTGCAGGCAGCGCTCGAACGCGAGCAGGCGAGGAGCCAAAGCCCGGAAGTCGGCAGCATGGTCCGCATCGTACGCGAGCACACCGAACACCTGCTCGAGCACACGCGCGAAATTCAGCGCAGCGAAGCCAATCTCACGCGGCACATCCTGCTGCTCCTGGTGGCCATGATCGTGACCTGGTCCGTGGGGATGCTCTTCCTGCACGGGAGCTTGCGCGGCGAGCGCAAGGCTCTGGCTGTGGCCGGCCGCGCCCGGGCGGAAACAGAGGCCTCGAACCGGCGCCTGGCCGTGGCCAACCTCAGGCTCAGCGACGCGGTGACCACGGCGAGCACGAACGCGCTCTCGGCAGAGCTGGCCAACCGGGCCAAGAGCGAGTTCCTGGCCAACATGAGCCATGAGATCCGCACACCGATGAACGGCATCATCGGCATGAGCTCCCTGCTCGCGGACACGGACCTCGACGCCGAACAGCGTGAATACGTGGACGCCGTGCAGGTCTCGTCGGCAAACCTGCTCACCGTCATCAATGACATCCTCGACTTCTCGAAGATCGAGGCGGGTAAGCTGGAGCTGGACCCCTGCGAGTTCTCGCTGCATGACCTGGTGCACGATACCTTGCGCGGACTCGCCATGCAGGCTCAGCGCAAAGGGCTCGAGATCGTGAGCTTCGTGGATCCGGCCCTGCCGGATAACCTCATCGGCGATCCGGTGCGCCTGGGCCAGATCCTGATCAACCTGGTCGGCAATGCGGTGAAGTTCACCGAGCAGGGCGAGATCGTCCTGCGCGCAGAGGCCGGGAAGCAGAGCGATAATGCGCTCGAGCTTCACGTGAGCGTGGCGGACACGGGCATCGGCATCCCCGCGGAGGAACTCACCCGCGTCTTCGATGCCTTCGAGCAGGCCGACAGCAGCGTCACCAAGCGCTTTGGAGGCACGGGGCTCGGGCTCTCCATTTCGCGGGCCCTGGCCGAGATGATGAACGGCCGCCTCTGGGTGGAGAGCAGGAGCGGGCAAGGCAGCACCTTCCATCTCAGCGTGCGCTTGCGCGCCGGCGCGACGATCGCCGCAGCGCCTGCCGCGCTCGGCGGCCGCTCGCTTGTGCTGGCCATGCGCTCGGCCAGCTACCAGGAACTGCTCGGGCGGAGCTTGAGTGCGGCCGGGGCGGCGGTCAGCGTCTGCGCGGATCTCGACACGGCCGCCGCTCAGGTGAGCGCCGCCGTCGACACGGCGCCGCTGCTCCTGATCGATCATGCGCTGGCCGCTGCCGACGGCGGGCGGGCCCTGCGCCAGATCCTGGCCGGCGATGAGGACCAGGCGCAGCGCAGCTGGCTGCTGGCGGGTGTGAACGAGCTGGGCCAGGCGCGCCAGCTCGCCCGCGCTCTTGCCCTGCGCGGGAGCCTCCGCAAGCCGGCGCACATGGGTCAGCTCCTGCATCTGCTGGCCGACGAACCGGGCGAGGGCGGGGCGAAGCCGGCGGCGCCGGCTGCCGTGCGCACGCAGCCGATGCCGGCGGAGGCCGGCGTGGGGCTGCGCATCCTCCTGGCGGAGGACAACGCGGTCAACCGTCGACTGGCCTGCCGAGTACTGGAGAAGGACGGCCACCAGGTGCTGCCAGCGCAGAATGGCCGCGAAGTGCTGTCGCTCCTGGAGCGGGAGCAGGTGGACCTGATCCTGATGGACGTGCAGATGCCCGAGATGGACGGCTTTGCCGCCACGCGCGAGCTGCGGCGCCGGGAGCAGACGACAGGTCGCCACCTGCCCGTGCTCGCCCTGACCGCCCATGCGATGAGTGGCGACGAAGAGCGCTGCCTTGCGGCAGGCATGGATGGCTATGTCATCAAGCCGTTCAAGGCGGAGGAGCTACTGTCTCGCATCCGGGCGCTCTGTGCGCAACTAGCGCCGGCGGCGCCGCCCGCGCCGGCACCGGCGGAGGTCCCGGATCTGGTCTTGCAGTTGAGCGGTCTCGAGCCGCGAGGGTGAGCGCATGGCTATGCTGATCAACGTCGATTTCGCCGCCAGCCAGTCCCTGGGCTTCAGCGTGCTGCTGCTCGCCCTGGTCTGTGAGCTGGGCCGCCGCCGCGAACGGAGTCTGCCCTGGGGCTGGCTCAGCCTTGGCTTGCTCGCCCTGGGTCTGGGCGAGCTGCTGCGCGGCTATGGCGGCGCCGGCGATCTGGGCCGGACGGCCATCGTGCTTCGCCAGGGGCTGCTGCTGGCCGGCTACGGTCTCACCCTCGAGTACGCCCGGCGCGCGCTGCCCTTGCCGCGCCTGCGCGCCCTGCCCTTCCTGCTGCACCTGCTGCTGCCCGCGGCGCTCATTCTCGGCGCCGTCGTCGAGACGCGCCTGCTGGCCTTCGGGCTCTGGACCGTCCGCGGCCTGGCGGCCCTGGGCGTCGCGGCTGCATGCAGCGCTGCTGTGCGCCAGGCCTCCGGCGGCCGGCGCTTCTGGCTGCTCGCGCTCGGGTTCTTCGCCTTGCCGGCGGTCCTGCTCGTCTTCGGCGACTTCCCGCAGAGCGGCCTGATCGACACGCCGGCGGCCGAGCGCATGCCGGTGCCGCTGGCCTCCTTCCTCTTCGGCGCGGCGCTTCTGCTGCTGCCCATCAGCGCCGGTCTGCACTGGAGCGGCAGGGGCTGGCGCGCTGCGCGCCCTGGGCGCCGCAGCTCGCTGATCGCGGTGGCGGGAACCCTGGCGGCCCTCGTTCTCCTCGTCGGCGTCGAGTTGATCGCTTCGCTGACGCCGCCGGCGGCTCTCCTGCTCACGGGCCTGGGCTGCCTGATCCTGCTCGCCCTGGGCGGAGCCGAGCGCGCCTTTTCTGCCCAGCGCAGCCTGCGGCGGGCGGCGCGCATCCTGCGCGCGCGCTGGCGCGAGCGCGAGGCGGTGCTAGCCGCGCTGCCCGCAGCCGTCTTCTGGACGCGCGACGGGCGCGGCCTGAGCGGCGGCAATGTGGCCTGCGCGCGCGCGCTGGGCCTGGATGCGGGCGAGCGACTGGCCGGGCGGCATCCCGAGGAGTCAGGCCTGATGGCCGCCAGCGCCGAGGCCTTCGCCGAGCGCAACGCGGCCGTCCTGGCCGCGGGGGAGCCCGCGCTCGGCGCCGAAGAGCGGCTGCAGCTCAAGGACGGCAGCGAGCGCTCCTACATTGCCGATCGCGTGCCCCTGGCCGGCGGCCGCGGCCTGGTCGGCCTGCTCGCGGAGCCGATCGCCCTGCGCGAGGCCCTGCAGGCGGAGCGCAGCGCTCGCGAGAACGCCGAGGCGAATCTGCGCGCGCGCTCGGAGTCGCTGAGCAGCCTCAGCAACGAGGTCCGCACGCCGATGAACGCCATCATGGGCATGACGGAGCTGGCCCTGCAGACCCGCCTCGACGCCGAGCAGCGCGAGTACCTCGAGGCCGTGCAGCTCTCCACCGAGCATCTGCTGGGCGTGCTGGGCAAGATCTTCGAGCTGGCCATGCTCGAGACGGGCCGCATGGACCTGGAGCCCGTGGACTTCCGCCTCGACGACCTCCTGCGCAACCTGGAGGCGAGCTTCCGCCCCCAGGCCGAAGCCAAGGGCCTCAGCTTCGGCATCGCGCTGGAGTCAGAGCTGCCGCAGCAGTTCCACGGGGACCTGCAGCGCCTGCAGCGGATTCTCGGCAACCTGCTCGGCAACGCCGTGAAGTTCACGGAGACGGGCAGCGTGTCCCTGCGCGTGGGTGAGCTGGCCAAGGACGGCGAGTGGATCCGCATGCGCTTCGAGGTGGCGGACAGCGGCGTCGGCATTCCGCCGGACAAGCTCGAGGCGATCTTCTCGCCCTATGCGCGCTCGAGCAGCAGCTGCGCGAAGGAGGGCTCGGGCCTGGGCCTGTCCCTGAGCCGGGACCTGGCCTCCCGCATGGGCGGTCGCATTCACGTGACCAGCCAGCCCGGCCGCGGCAGCCGCTTCAGCCTGGAGCTGCCGCTGCAGTACGCGGCCGGCCCCGCGCCCGCGCGGCGCGTGACGCTGGCCACGGAGCCGCGCCCCTCGAGCCGCGGCCTGCGCGTGCTGCTCGTGGAGGACAACGCGGTGAACCAGCGCCTGGCCATCCGCCTGCTCGAGAAGGCCGGCTACAGCGCGCAGGAGGCCTGGAACGGCGAGGAGGCGCTCACCCTGCTGCGGCGGCCCGGGGACAAGCCCTTCGACCTGCTGATCATGGACCTGCAGATGCCCATCCTCGACGGCTTCGCCGCCACGCGCCTCATCCGCGAGGAGGAGCGCGCACAGGGCGGCGGACACCTGCCGATCATCGCGATGACGGCCCACGCCATGGCCGGCGCCCGCGAGCGCTGCCTGGCCGCGGGCATGGACGGCTACGTGGCCAAGCCCGTGCGGCAGGAGACCCTGCTCGCCGAGATCGACGCCGTGCTGCGGCGGCTGGCCGAAGGCGGCGCGCCCGCGGATTCCCCGCTTGACGGGGCGGGCGAGCTGGACGACAAGGAGCCTGCCGGCGCGCTGGAGCGCTAAGACCCTGCGCGCGGCCCCCCGCGGCCGGCGAGGTGTGCGTGAGCTGGCAACCCCTCCGCGATCCCGTGCGCATCCGCGCCTTCTGCGCCCGCGATCCGGGGCGCTATCTCTTTCATCTCGGCGATCTCGATCCGGCCCAGTGGCCGGACGCGGAGTACCTTGGCTGGGAGGAGCCCGCGGCGGGCCCAGGCGCGGCGCCCGCGGCGGGTCCGGGCGCGGCGCCCGCGGCGCTGCTGCTGCTCTACCATGGGCTCAGCCTGCCGGCGCTGATCGCCTTCGGCGACGCTGGCGCCCTCGGCGCGCGCTTCGCCGCCGCGCTGCCGCTGCTCCCACCGGCGGGCTTCATCCACGCCTTCGCGGAGGACCTGGCGTTACTCGAGCGCCTGCGGCGGGTCAAGCGGCACGGGCCCATGCGCCGCATGCTCTGGGCGGGCTTCCCCGCGGGCGACACGCCGCCCGAAGCCGCGCGGGCGCGGCGACTCGACGCGGCGGATCTGCCGCAGCTTGCCGCGCTCTATGCCGAGAGCTACCCCGAAGGCTACTTCGAGCCGGTGCAGCTCGAGCGCGGGCTCTTTGTCGGCGTCGACGTCGGCGGCGCGCTGGCCAGCGTCGCGGGTGTACACGTGTACAGCGAGAGCGAGGGCGTGGCGATGCTGGGGAACATCGCCACGCGGCCGGCGCGGCGGGGGCAGGGCCTGGGGCGCGCGGCCACGGCGGCGCTGGTGGCGGCGCTCGCGCCGCGGGCGCAGCACATCGGCCTCAACGTGCGCGCGGACAACGCGCCGGCGCTGCGCCTCTATGAACGCCTGGGCTTTCGCACGGAGTTCATCTACGAGGAGGCGCGCTTTGGGCTGCGAGACTAGTCAACCGGCAGCAGCCGTCCCAGCCGATACGCCAGCAAGCGCTCGACCATCGTGCGGCGATAGGCCGCGCTGGCGCGCAGGTCGTCGATGGGCGCGCACTCGGCGGCGGCGGCCGCGGCCGCTGCGATGATCGCCTCGCGCGTGAAGGGCCAGCCCACCAGCGCGATCTCCGCAGCCCGCGCGCGCAGCACCGTGGGCGCCACCGCCCCCAGCGCGATGCGCGCGCGCTTGACCTCACCGCCGTCGAGTTCGAGCGAGGCCGCCACGCTGACCACCGCGATCGCCATCGCGTCGCGGAAGGCCAGCTTGTGGAAGAAGCTCGCCGCGCCCGCCGCCGGCCGCGGGATCTCCACCGCGACGATCAGCTCGCCCGCCGCGAGCTGCGTGCGGCCGGGACCGAGCATCAGGTCCTCTACTTTGAGCTCCCGCCGGTCCGTGACGCAGCGCGCGCCGTAGGCGATCAGCGGCGGCAGCGTGTCCGCGGCCGGCGAGGCGTTGGCCAGGTTGCCGCCGAGGGTGGCCCGCTCGCAGATCGCGCGCGCGGCAAAGACGCGCAGGGACTCGGCCAGCGCCGGCCAGGCGGCCAGCGCCGGGTGCGCGTGGAGGTCCGCCAGCGGCAGCGCCGCGCCAACCCGAATTCCCGCGGGTGTATCAGTGAACACGTGCAGCTCGGGCAGGGCCTTCAGGTCCACGAGCGCTTCGGGCCAGGGGTGTTCGCGACCGAGGCGCACGAGCAGGTCCGTGCCGCCGGCCAGGGGCCGCGCCGCGCCCGCCGCGAGGGCGGCGAGGGCATCGGCCAGGCGCACGGGGCGGGCATACTGCATGGCGCTAGTCCACCGGGTCGCCGCTGGCGTCGAGCATGAACAGCCAGATGTCGGCGCCGCCCGCGCTCGCCGTGTCCGTGACGCCGGCGACGATGCTTCCGCTTTCCCAGGGAATCACGGCGCGCGCCTCGTCCTGGCCGACGCCGCCGTGGACCTTGCGCCAGCTCTCCGCGCCCGCGGCGTTCGTGCGCACGAGGAAGAGCTCGCGGTCGGCCGCGCCGCCCACCTCGAGATAGCCGCCGAGCAGGTAGCCGCCCGCGGGCATCGCCGTGAGGGCGAAGCCCTGGTCCCAGCCGCCGTCGCCGAAGTCCGTGTTCCAGTCCTCGTCGCCCGTGGCGTCCAGACCCAGGAACCAGAGCTGCTTGTCGCCGCCGCCGAGCACCGCGTAGCCCCCCGTGCGCAGGCCGAGCGCGCGGCCCGCGTTGTAGGGGCTGCCCAGCAGGTAGTCGCGCGACCAGTCCTCGGCGCCGGCGCTCGTCGTCTTGAGCATCCAGAGCCGCTCCTGGCCGGCCGTCTCGCGCAGACCGGTGACGATGTAGCCGTCGTCCGCCGTCTGCTCCACGGCGTAGCCGATGCTGCGCTCTGGTCCACCGTGCTCCTGGCTCCAGGTGACGGCGCCCGTGGCGTCGAGCTTGTAGAGCGCGAGGCGCGAGGCGCCGCCCGTCTGCCGCTCGCCGGCCACGATGAAGCCGCCGTCGCTGGTGGGCCGCACGCAGTGCGCGTACTGGGTGTCGTCCACGTCGCCGAGAATGCGGCTCCAGATGACGCCGCCGCCTGCATCGAGACGGAGGACCCAGGCATTCGGCCCGCGCGTGCCGGGCAGCGAGGTGGTCCAGCCGCAGACGATGAAGCCGCCGTCGGGCAGCCCAAAGCCACTGCGCAGGTGGTCGCTGCCGCTGCCGCCGTAGTTGCGGTACCAGCGCTCGTCGCTCGCCAGCGACAGCTGTATCACGCAGCCCTGGATGTTGCCGTCGGGCATCGTCGTCTCGCCGATGAGGCCGACGGCGTCGCCCGTCGGCGCCACCAACGCGTAAACGCGGTCGTCGCCCTGGCCGCCGTAGCGGCCGCTGATGGCGCCCGTCTTCGCCGGCACCATGAGGAAGAGCGTGTCGGCGGCCAGCGGCGTGCCCTCGCCGTCGAAGCCCATGGCCTCGAGGCCGTAGATGCCCGGCGCGGCGAAGCGCGTCGGGTCCCAGCTCGCCTGGAAGGGCGCGCTGCTGTCGGAGGAGAGGGCGACCCCGTTCACGCCGAAGTCCACCCGCGCGAAGCTCGTGCCCGCGAAGGGCGCCACCTCGATGGCCACGGGCCCGGCCGTCACGATCGTGCGCAGGGAGTCGGGCGCGATCCACTGCAGGCTGCCCAGGCGCCGGTCGACCGCGATGGGAATGGCGGGCGACGTGTAGCGGGTTTCACCGCTCTGCAAGCACGCGGAGCGTCAGCGTCGTTTCGCCTTCGCCCTCGCCCGCGATGCGAAAAGTCCAGCCGCTGGCGCCGACCACGCCGGCCACGGCGCTGCTGGCCACGGCCAGGCTCAGGCTGAAGCCGCTCACGGGCGTGAACTCCTCGCTCTGCTCGTTCAGGAAGCGCACGCTGATCTGCGGGGTCTCCTCGTCCAGAAAGGTGGCGATCTCCCCGGTGACGGCGTTGCCCGCCACGCTCACGATGTCGCTGGTCGCCGTGCGCAGGACGAGCCCCGTCACCGCCGGCAACACCGGCGGATCGGGCGGCGGCTCCTCCACCTTCCGGCGGGCGCAGGCGCCCAGCGCCATGAGAGGCGGCGAGGCTCAGCAGCAGAAGGCGGCTCTCCATGATCTCATGCGTCGCTTCCTTTGCCGGCAGTGCGCGCCGCGAGCTCGACGGCGTCCAGGATCTTCGCGTAGCCCGTGCAGCGACAGAGATTCCCCGCCAGGCCGGCCTTGATACTAGCACGGTCGAGGGCCTCTGTCTTGGCGATGAGGTCTGCCGCGCTCACGACGAGCCCGGGGAAGCAGTAGCCGCACTGCACCGCGTGCGTGGTCTCCATGGCCGCCTGCACGGGATGGCCGGCCAGGCCCTCCACGGTGACGACCTCGGCGCCCTCGGCCTCGACGGCCAGGACGAGGCAGGAGTTCACCAGGCGGCCGTCCAGCAGCACGTTGCAGGCCCCGCACTCGCCCTCGGCGCAGACCTCCTTGGCGCCGGTGAGCTGCAGCTCCTCGCGCAGAAAGTGCAGCAGGCGCGTGGTGGTGGCCACCTCGCGCTCCACGGCCTCGCCGTTCACGGTGCAGCGGAGGGTGAGGCGGTCCTCGTGCGCGGGCGGCAGGTCCCAGGTCATCGCGTCAGCTCCGCGGGTAGTTGGTCCAGGCTGGAAATCACCGGCGCGGGCGGAAAGAGCGGCGCGAGAGCGCCCGCGTCCTTGAGCCCGTGGCCCGTGACCAGCGCGACGATCTCCGCGTCCGGCTCGAGCAGGCCCTCGGCGAGGGCCTTGCGCAGGCCCGCCAGCGCGGTCGCGCCCGCCGGCTCGGCGAAGATGCCCTCCAGACGCGCCAGCTCGTAGCCCGCAGCGAGGATCTCGGCGTCGCTCACGGTGAGGGCGAAGCCCTGGGTTTCGCTGAGCGCGCGCAGGGCCTTCTCGCCGTCGCGCGGGCGATCGACCACCAGGGAATCAGCCACGGACTGCGCGACCACGGGTTCGATCGTGCCGTCCGCCTGCCAGGCGCGCGCGATGGCCGCCGAGCCCTCGGGCTGCACGGCGACGAGGCGCGGCAGCTCGTCGATCCAGCCCACGCGCTGGAGATCGACGAGGCCCTTGTGCACGCCGGCCAGGATGCAGCCGTCGCCCGCGGGCACGAGGATGGCGTCCGCGATGCGCCGCTTGCCCGGCCGCGCAAGCGCGAGCACCGCGGATTTCTTGCCCTCCGCGCACCAGGGGTTGTGCGCCGTGTTTCGCGAGACCCAGCCATGCTCGGCCACGGCCGCGAGGCAGAGTTCGTAGGCAAGATCGTAGTTGCCGTCCACCAGCAGCAGCCGCGCGCCGTGGGCCTGCACCTGGCGCAACTTGGCGGCGGGCGCGCTCTTGGGCGCGAAGACCACCGCCTCTATGCCCAGGCGAGCGGAGAGGCAGGCGAGGCTAGCGCCGGCGTTGCCCGTGGAGGCGCAGGCGATGGTAGCGGCGCCAAGTTCGCGGGCGCGCATGAGCACGGCCAGCGTGGCGCGGTCCTTGAGGCTGCCCGAGGGCAGGCGGGTCTCGTCGAGCAGGGTGAGGTGGCGAGCGCCGAGCGCCGCACCGAGGCGGGCCGCGGGCTGCACGCGCGTCCAGTCCAGCAGCTCGAAGAAGAGCGGATCCTCGTGGCCGAGGCGCACGGGCGAGAGCAGCACGGCGGGGTTGATGCCTTCACCGCCCGCGGCCGCGAGGCGGCGGGCCAGCGCGGGGTAGTCGTAGAGCAGGTCGAGCGTGCCGCCGCATTTTGTACACGTGTACAAAGCGGGCGCGATGGCGGCCGCCGCGCCGCAGAGTGCGCAGCGGGCCTCGACCGGTCCCTGGCCCGCGAAGCTCACATCGTCTCCGCCATGATGGCCTTGCAGGTGTGCAGGCGGTTTTCGGCCTCGGGGTAGACCACCGACTGCGGGCCGTCGATCACCGCGTCCGTCACCTCGTTGCCGCGGTCGGCGGGCAGGCAGTGCATGTAGAGGGCGTCCTTGGCGGCGAGCGCCATGCGCCGCTCGTCGCAGATCCAGTCCTTGTGCTTGGCCGCGAGCGCCAGCCCCTCCTCCGGCCGGCCGAAGTAGTCGAAGGCGCCCCAGCTCTTGGGGTAGACCACGTCCGCGCCCGCGAAGGCGGCGTCCATGTCGTCGGTCACTTCGAGCAGGGTGCCGGCCTCGAGCGGCGTTCGCGCGGGCGATCTCGAGCTGGTCGGGCATCAGCTCGTAGCCGGGCGGGTGGGCCAGCACCACGTCGATGCCGAAGCGCGGCATCAGGGTGAGCAGGCCCTGCGGCACGCTCATCGGCTTGGCGTAGCTGGGCGCGTGGGCCCAGCTCACGGCCAGGCGCAGGCCGCGCAGGTTCTCGCCGCGCAGTTCCTGCAGAGGTCATGAGGTCGGCCAGGGTCTGGCAGGGGTGGTCCACGTCGCACTGCATGTTGATGACGGGCACGCTGGCGTGCTCGGCCACGGCGCGCATCAGCGTCGTGCCCTCGCCGGGCACCAGGTCGTGGCGGATGGCGATGGCGTGGCCGTAGCTGCTGACAGGATGACGCCCATGTCCTTGGGGCTCTCGCCGTGGGCCATCTGGCTGGTGGAGGCGTCGATGAAGTGCGCGTGGGCGCCGAGCTGGGTGGCGCCGGCCTCGAAGCTGTTGCGCGTGCGCGTGGACTTGTCGAGGAAGAAGAGGAAGATGGTCTTGTCCGGCAGCACCCGGTGCGAGACGCCGGTCTTGAACTGCCGCTTCAGCTCGATCGCCCGCGTGATCAGGTGCTGCAGCTCGGCGAGCTTCCAGTCCTGGGTGGCGATGTAGTCGCGTCCGCGCAAGTGCATGGCTTCCCCTCCCTCCCGTCTTGGGAACAGGCCAGACTAGCGCGGCGGCGGGCGGGAAGCAAGGCGGGCCGGCGAGGCGCTAGCCGCCGCCGAGAGCCTCCACCCAGGCCGGCACCTCGGGTTCGCCGCGGAAGATGGCGCGGTCCAGGCCTGCCGTGATCGCCCAGCGGTGCAGCCAGGTGATGCCGCCCCTGCCCGCGTAGCCGTCCACGGGCCGTGCGTAGACCGGGTCGGCCAGCGCTTCTTCGAGTGAGATGAACGCGTAGCCTCGCGCCGCGAGGGCGTCCAGCAGCGGCGCCAGCCAGTCGGCGTTGAGCGCATTGGCGTGGATGAGCAGGATCTGCGGGATCGGCCGGCCGACGATCTGCTCGGCCTGGCCCTCGTAGAACTCCACCACGGAGAGCATGTAGCGCAGGTAGTCATCGCCGAGGCGGCGCGCGGTGGCCGCGTCACCCGCGTTCCAGGCCTTGGTGTGGGCGCGGGCGTAGAGCCAGTCGCTGTTGTCCAGGGTGACCGGCGCCACCGTGTAGCCGCGCCCGGCGAGGAAGGCGGCCGTCTCGGCCTGCACCTCCGCCGAGAGCCCGATGTGCAGGTACGGATGTCGGAACCAGCGCAGGTGTCCGCCGGCAGCCTCCACCAGCGCCTTCAGCGGCGTCTCGCCGGCGAGGACATCCGCTTCCCACGCCGCGGGCTCCACCTGATGCAGGCTGGGATGCGTGCGCGTGTGGTTGCCGAGCTCCAGGCCGGCCGCCAGCCAGCGGCGAAGCAGGGCCTCGCGCGCGGGATCCACCTGGCCCTCCACCTCGAGCTTGCCCGAGTTCACGAAGCCCAGCGCCGGCGCCTCGTGCGCCGCGAGCGCGGCGAGGATGCGCACGGTGATCGTCTCCTGCTGGGCCGGCGTGTGCCGGCCGATCTGCGCGATGGGCAGGTCGTCGATGCTGATCGCCATGCACCTGGCCGGCGCCTCGGCCGCGTGGCCGGGCGCGGCGAGTGTCGCGAGGAGCACGGCGAGCAGTGCGAGGCTGCGCGGCACTGGAACCTCCGGGAGCGAGCGCGGGCAGTCTATCACAGCGCTGTCCTGGCCGCCCGCTGCCAAGCGAATCTCTGGGTCCGAATCTCGACATGCGGGTGCGCAGCGATGAATCCCCGGCGCCCCCTTTCGCCGCGGCCCCTCCTCTGTCATATTCGGACACATTGAACTCGCGGCCCCGCGCCGCCCTCCGCAACCCGCGCCCAGGAGCCTTCCCCGTGCCGAAAGCCAAGATCCGGACCGTCACCGTGAGCGGCATCGAGGCCGCCCAGCGCATCCGCAAGAGCAAGCTCGCCGTGCCCGACTTCGAGCAGGAGCGCTTCGAGGAGATCGGCTGGCTCACCGCCATGCTGCTCAGCTTGCTCGGCAACTACTCCCAGACCGGCCACTTCGGCGGCCCCCTGGCCTACACGCCCTTCGTCGTCACGGCCCACCTGCTCGGGCCCGCGCAGGGCGGCCTGCGCTATGATTACCGCCGGCCCAAGCACCCCTTTGCCGACAAGTTCATGCTGGCCGGCGGCCACAATGCGCCCGTGACCTATGCGCTCTGGATGATCATGGGCGAGGCCCTGGCCCGCGCCCAGGCGCGCAGGGGCGAGGCGCGCTATCGCGGCCGACCCGGCCACGAGCATGCTGGCGATCGACGCCCTCGGCTTCCGCCGCAGCGCCGGCGCCCTCAAGACCCTGCTCGCCGAGCGCGGCCTCACGGATCACCCGCTCTTCGCCCAGGCCAAGCTGCGCGGCATCCGCGCACTCTCGGGCCACTCCGAGTCCACGGACCTCACCAACGACGTCAACGGCGGGCCCTCCGGCGTGGGCCTGGCCACTGCCGCCGGCAAGGCCGCCTTCTGGGACACCATGGGCGCCCCGCTGGGCACGCCGAAGATCATGGCCATCGAGGGCGAGTTCGCGCTCACCTCGGGCCACTCGCAGGAGTTCAAGACCCAGGCCGTCGCGCAGAAGGTGGGGGGGCGCCTGCGCGTGATCCTCTCCCTCAACAACGCGGGCATCGACGACGAGCTGCTGGGCAGCGTCATCGGCCCCGAGTTCACGGGCTACGACATCCCCAACCAGTGGGCGGCGTACGGCTGGAACGTCTTCGCCATTGCGAACGGCAACGACTACGCCCAGGTCGCCGCGGCCTTCCAGGCCATGGAGGCTAGCGACCCCGCCGACCGCCGCCCGCAGATCCTCATCGGCAAGACGATCAAGGGCTGGTGGCCGGGCATGGTGAAGGGCGAGATCCCGGGCTACGGCAAGGCCGTGGTGGACCACGCCTCGCACCCCTACGCCTTCCCCATGAACGGCGACTACTTCCGGGCGCTCGCCGCCACCTTCGAGCGGCGCTTCGGCCTCGGCTTCGAGGGCCTGGCCGCCGGCGCCATCAAGGACGACCGCGAGCGCCTGCTCCAGTTCAAGCGCAACGTCGACATCGCCCTTTCCGTGCTGGACGGCGGCCTCGGCCAGTGGCTGGCCGATCGCCTCGTCGCCATCGGCGACGAGCTTCGCGACGATCTGCCGCTGCGCCGCAAGCGCGCCCGCGACCCCTTCACGGACCCGCGCCTGGCCGTGGCCGCTCTGCCCGTCGAGCCGCAGACCCTCAGCGTCACCGACTCGGCCACGGGCCAGACCGCCGAGGTGGGCGTGCGCCTCTTCGAGCCCGCGGGCAAGGTGGCCGGCGCGCGCCGGGCGATCTCCGAGATCTTCAAGTACGCGAATGCGGTGACCGACGGCCGCTTCATCGCCATCGCCGCGGACCTGGCCGGCTCCATCAACGTCGAGAAGAGCGCCCTCTTCGGCCGCTTCGACCCGGTGGCCAACCCCGCCGGCACCCTGCACCGGGCCGGCATCCAGGAAGCGGGCAACGCGCTCACGGCGATCGGCCTCATCAGCCAGACGGCCTCGCTGGATCCGGCCGTGCACGACGGGGTCTGGGCGCTGAGCGGCACCTACGGCGCCTTCACGCCGCTGATGTACCTGCCCGCCCGCGTCTGGAGCCAGCAGAACCAGGACAGCCCCTTCCGCGTGGGCGTGCTGCACATCCTCGCCGGGCACTCGGGGCCCGAGACCGCGGCCGATGCGCGCACGCACTTCGGCATCTTCTCGCCGCAGGTCTGGAAGCTCTTTCCGCGCGGGCATGTCATCTCGCTGAGCTTCTGGGACTACAACGACGTCGCGCCGGGCTACTTCGCCGCCGCGGCCATCGCCGCCCGCGATCCGCAGGTGGGCGTGATCGTGCTCGAGGTGGCGCGGCCGGACTTCCCCGTCGCCGACCGCTCGCGCTTCGCCGACACGGACCTGCGCGCGGCGGCCAAGGGCCTCTATGTCATCCGCGACTTCGCGCCCGGCAAGCCGAGGCACGGCTACGTGATCGCGCAGGGCTCCAGCTCCACCTTCAACCTGCTCGCCGCCCTGCCCCGCCTGGAAGCCGCGGGCGTGAACGTGAAGGTGATCGCCGCCATCAGCGAGGAGCTCTTCGACCGCCAGAGCGCCGCCTATCGCGAGTCGGTGCTGCCGCCGGGCGCGGTGAACGACCTCATGCTGGTGACCACGGGCACGCGCCGCATGCCGCCCTTGCGCAATCTCGGCCCGCTCACGGAGCAGTACTCGCTCACCGCCGACCAGGAGAACCGCTGGCTCTCGGGCGGCACCGAGGCGGACGTGATCGCCGAGGCGGGCCTGGACGAGGAGTCCATCTTCGCGGGCATCAAGCGCTTCGCCGTGGAGCGGCCGCAGCGCCTGGCCCAGCAGCGGGAGTTGCTCGCCGGTCTCGATTAGGATCCGCGTTGCGACCCGCCCCCGGGGGCGGGCCGCAACCGGGTCCGGGCGATGTCCCCGGTGATCAGCGCAGGCGCACCAGGCGACCGCTCTGCACTCCCCTCGCCGACTGCACGCGGACGAGGTAGACGCCCGCGGGGCTCGGGTGCCCGCGATCATCGCGGCCATCCCAGATCAAGGCCTGCCTTCCCGCCGCCAGCGCACCGGCGTGCAGGTTGCGCACGAGACGCCCATCCACGCCGAAGACGCCGGCGCTGATCGGCCCTGCCGCGGCGAGGCTGAACTGGATCGTGGCGTCGCCGCGCGCGGGGTTGGGCGCGATGCCCAGCGCGGCGAGGGCGAGCCCGGCATCGTCCGCGGCCGAAAACAGGTCGCACTGGCCGGGCGCGATGAGCAGGCCCGCGTAGCCGTCGCTCACCAGGAGCAAGTCCTCGTAGCGCCGGCATTGCCCGGCGAAGTTGGCCGCGCCGATGCTGCCCACGTGGACCGGCGCCGAGCGGTTCGGGATCGCGATCACGCTGATCCCGCCTTCGCCGTCGGCGGTGTAGGCGTAATCCTCGTCCAGGGTGACCGCGTAGCTCGTCCCGGGCGTCCAGGCGGTGGAGGCCGGCAGCGGCCAGATGGGATCGTGCGCGTCGATGATCTGCAGATCGCCGTCGGCGAGGAAGACGTAGCCGCCCTGCGCGGCGATGCCGCGCGCGTAGCCGGGCGGATCGAAGCTGCCGATCACCTGGGGCGACGCTGGATTGCCGGCATCGATGATCGACAGCTCACCGTCGGACACATAGACCAGCCCCCCGTCGAGGGCGATGGCGTCGGCGAGTCCGCCGGTGACCAGGCTGCCCACGATCACCGGCAAGGCGGGATTGCTGACGTCGATCACCTGTAAGCCGGCCATGCCATCGGCGACGTAGGCGAAGTCGCCCAGCACGGCCACTGCCCGCGCCTCGCCCGGCGTGTCCGCGGTGGCCAGGAGCAGCGGCAGGGCCGGCACGCTGATATCGACGATCTGCAGGCCCCCGACATTGTCGGCGATGAAGGCCAGGTCGCCGGCGATCGCGACATCCAGCGCCGAGTTCGGCGTGTCCAGGCCGCCGACCAGAGCCGGGGCGGCCGGGTTGGCGATCTCGAGGACCTGGAGTCCGCTCTGCCCCGCCGCCAGGAAGGCGTAGCCGCCGCGCGCCGCGCAGGCATAGAGGTAGCCAGGGGTGTCGAGGCTGCCGATCGGCGCGGGCGAGGCGGGATTCGCGGCGTCGATCACCTGGAGGTCGCCGTCGGCGATGTACACGAATTGCCCGGCCTGGGCGACCGCGCTGGCGCTCGCCGTGCGCAGCTCGCCGATCCACTGGGGCGCGGCGGGATTGCCGGCGTCGACCACCTGCAAGGCGTAGTGATCGTCGGCGAGGAAGACGAGGTCGCCGGCGAGGATGACATCGACGGCGAAGCCGGCGGACGTGGCGCCGACGAGCGTCGGCGCGGCCGGATTCGCGATGCTCAGGATCTGCAGGCCGTTGAAGTTGTCAGCCACGTAGACCAGGCTACCGGCGATGGCCACCTCATGCGCATTGCCCGGGGTGTTGTAGCTGCCGACGAGCTGTGGCGCCGCGGGATTGGCGACATCGATGAGCTGCACGCCGCTCGAGCCATCGGCAACGATGGCCAGCGTGCCGCTCAGGGCGACGCCGCGGGCCTGGTCCGGGGTGTTATAGCTGCCGGCGAGAACGGGCAAGGCGGGGTTGGAGACGTTCACGATGAGCAGGCCGGTGTTGCCCGCCGCCAGGTAGACGAAATCACCCGCGGCGGCCAGGCCGCCGGCCATGGCGGGGAGAATGAGACTGCCGAGCAGGGCCGGCGCCGTCGGACTGGCGATGTCGATGACGCTGAGCCGGTTGCCGCTCTCCGCCACGAAGGCCCACGTGCCGAGGACGGCCACGGCGAGCGCGTTGCCGGGCAGATCCAGGCTGCCGATCACCTGCGGCGCAGCGGGCGCGGCGATGTCCAGCACGAGGAGGCCTGAACTGCCGTCGGCGAGATAGGCGAGGTCGCCAGCCACGACGACGTCGCTGCAGGCGCCGGCGGTGGGGAGCGTGGCGGTCCAGTGCAGGTAGTCGGCGTAGTCGACGCATTGGGCCCGACCGGCCGCCGGCAAGCCGAGGAGCAAACAGAGCAAGCCGAGCTTGCGGTGCATGACGGAACCTCCGATGATTGCCTGAGCGGCTCGAACCGCGAGGGCGGACTGCTGCCGAGCGGCTACTATATCGCATTGATGGCGAAATAGGGAAAATTCCAAAGCCCTGGACCGCGGCGCCGCGATCGAGTCAAGCTGCGTGTCAGGAAGCGCTTACGCGCACGGAACCCAGGGCCGGGGCCGGCCGTATGCGCTGCCTCTCCCCCGCCAAGCGAAGCAGGAGCCCGTGACCCCGATGCCGGCCAGGGATGCCTACGGGACGCGCAGCAGCGTCTGGACCGCGGCCTTGCTCGTCGCCCTGCTCCTGCACGCCGCCGCCCTGCTCGGCCTGCGTCGCTGGGATCCCGCGGCGGCGGCCGTCCAGGCCATGGCCCCGGCACCCGAGCCCCTGCAGTTCGTCTTCGCGCCGGACGCCACGCCGGCACCGGCGGCGCCGCGCGAGTTCACGGAGCTGCCCGCCGACCGCGCCGAGGAGGCGCCGGAGCGGCCGGATTTCCTGAGCAACGTCGACAGCCGCGCCCGCGACGCCGCCCCCGGGGGCGAGGAGGCCGGCCGGCCCCGGAGCGAGGGCCGCGCCGACTTCCCCCAGGTGGCCATGGCCGCCGGTGAGGCGGCGGCGGCGATTCCCCAGCCGCGCGGCGAGGAGAGCGCGCTGGGCGAGCGCGAGCCCACGGAGTCCGCCCGCGACGCCCTCGCCGAGCCGCAGGCCGCCCCGCCCCGCCAGGGACTGCCCACGGGCGAGGATCCGCTGGCGGCCTTCCGCCGCTTCGACCCGGCGACCCTGACCGCGCCGGCGCCGCAGGCCGGCGCGCCCGGCACGGCGGACATCAACCAGGAGGCCATGGCCAGCGCCGACGGCAACGTGCGCCTGCTCGGCGAGGTCAGCCTGAACACCACGGCCTGGGTCTACGGCTACTGGATGCAGCGCTTCCGCCGCGCGGTGGAGGCGCACTGGAACGCGCCCTACGCCTTCCAGATCGGCATGATCAGGGGCTGGACGCTGGTGGGCCTGGAAGTGTCGCGCACGGGGGCCCTGCTGCAGCTCGAGGTGCTGGGCGAGGAGGGCCACTGGACCCTGCGCGACGCCAGCGTGGCGGCCATCCAGGCCGCGGCGCCCTTCGAGCCCCTGCCACCGGACGCACCGGAGCAGACCCTGCGCCTGCAGATTCGCATGATCTACACGGACTACGGCCGCTAGGCGATCACGCGGCGCGCTTGCCCGCCGCCAACGCACGCGGTCGCCGCCGGCCGCCGACCACGAGGTGAAAGGCCATGCTCGACATTCTCGCCAAGACCGGCATCCTCGTCTACCCGCTCGGGCTCTGCTCGCTGCTCGCGGCGACGATCACCGTCGAGCGCGTCTGGGCCCTGCGCCGCAGCCGCGTGCTGCCGCGGGAGATCCTCGAAGTGGTGGGCGCCGCGCGGCCGGGCCGCGACCTCAGCCTGGCCATCGAGGTCTGCCGGCGCAATCCCGGCGTCTTCGCCGACGTGATGCGCGCGGGCCTGGAGCAGGCGGACCAGCCCTGGGAGCAGATGCGCGACGCCCTGCTCGACACGGGCCGCCAGCGCACGCCCGTGCTCGAGCGCTACCTGGTGTGGCTCTCCACCATCGCCCAGGCGGCGCCCTTGCTCGGCCTGCTCGGCACGGTGCTCGGCATGATCCGCATGTTCGCGGCGATGTCGGTGTCCGGGCTCGGCGATCCCAACGCGCTCTCGGGCGGCATCAGCGAGGCCATGTTCACGACGGCCATCGGCCTCGTGATCGGCATTCCGACCCTGGTGGCGCACAACCTGATCGCCGCGCGCGCCGAGGCCCTGATCGCCGAGATCGAGGCCCAGGCCACGCAGCTCCTCAGGCGCTTGCGCGGCGAGGCGGGGGCGGCGGCATGA
Organism: uncultured bacterium; assembly: GCA_963695095.1. Lineage (GTDB taxonomy): Bacteria > Krumholzibacteriota > Krumholzibacteriia > JACNKJ01 > JACNKJ01 > VGXI01. Next base: position 370,013 of record CAVOFT010000001.1, read on the forward strand.
CGGGGCTGGAGTTTCGACCGCGGGGCAAGCGCGCCGGCGTCACCCTGAACCTGACGCCGCTGATCGACGTGCTCTTCCTGTTCATCATCTTCTTCACGCTGACCAGCACCTTCAAGCGCGTCGGCGAGCTGGAGCTGCGCCTGCCGGACTCCTCCACCGCGCAGCCCGCGCCCGCGGGCGCCGAGGCCCTGGAGCTGGAGCTGGTGGCCACCGAGGACGGCCGCCTGCTCTTGGACAGGCGACCGCTCGCCCTCACCGAGCTGAAGAGCGCGCTCGCGAGCCTGCGCGCCGAGAACCCGGAGCGCCGCGTGCTGATCAAGGCCGAGGCGGGGGTCACGCACGGCGAAGTGGTGCGCCTGCTGGACATCGTGCGCGAGGCGGGCTTCCCCGGCGTGGGCATCGGCACCGAGCGCAGCGGGGCACCGGGCGAGGAGAGCCCTCCCCAGGGCCGCTAGCGCCCGGTGGATTGTGCGCGGTCTCGAGATCTGATAGAGTTGTGGCACCGGCAGGCGCAGCCATCGGCTGCCCGGCGACGGTGTGGGTTGGACTCTGGTAGGAGGTGCTGTGGTGTCGCGACGCTGCTGGTTTTCCCCGTTGCTCTTCGTTCTCGGCTTGACCCTGATGCCGGCGCTGGGCTGGGCGCAGCCAACGATCATCAGTGAATTCGAGGTCGACGTCGATGGCTGGGGCGTGTCGGGCGGCGCGATCTACCTCCACGCGACCCTCGGCAACCCGGGTGGCTTCATCGAATTCGAGGACAACTTCGCCGGCGCCGGCTACTTCTATCCACCGGCGCGCTTCCTGGGCGATCTCAGCCTGTACGACCAGGGCTCGCTGTCCTTCGATTTGAAACACACGGCGAGCAACAACAACGCCTTCTTCTCGGCCTTCGGACTCGTCGGCATCTACTCCGGGGGGACGAGTGTCCAGCTGGACGTCGTGCCCGATATCTGGCTGGACGAGTGGACCGCTGTCAGCATCCCCCTCACGGCCGCGATCTGGGGGATCGGGGAGACCGAGTGGCAGGCCCTGCTCGCGGACGTGACCGAGATCCGGATCACCATGGACTCCCAGTGGGACTACTCCGACCGGACCGGCCTCGATAACTTCTGCATCGCTCCGCTGCCCACCGCCGTCGCGCCGGGCAGCTTCGGGGCGATCAAGGCGCTCTACTGACGCTGGCAGGACTTGCGTAGCGGACGGCGCGGGCTCCGGCGGCGCCGCCCCTACTGTGCCGAGAGGGCCGCCTCGATCTCGGGGATGTTCAGCTCCACGGTCCAGATGTCCAGGCTGCCGCCGCGCGAGCTGGTGAAGGCGATCGTCCGCCCGTCGGGCGACCAGCGCGGCGTGTCGTCGTAGGCGACGTCGCCGGTGACCTGTACACGCCGATTGCCGCCCGCGGCGGGCATCACCCAGAGGTTGCAGTCCCGACCCTCGCCGAGGACGATGGCGAGCAGCTTGCCGTCCGGTGAGAGATCCACGCAGGAGCGCAGCTCGTCCTCGCTGAAGAGCGGCATCGACTGCTTGCCGTCGGCGGTGACGAGCCACAGGGTCGCGCGTGGATAGGGCTCCTGGCGCACCACCGTGTAGAGGCTGCGGCCGTCCTTGCTCCAGCAGCCGGGGAAAGGCTGGGCATTCTCCATGCGGAAGGCCGCCACGATGGCACCCGTGGCGAGTTCGTAGACCCAGAGCGTGTCGCCCTCGTGGAAGGCGATGCGCGTGCCGTCCGGCGACCACCTGGGATTGCCGCCCTTGCTCACCGTGACCACTGGCGGCAGGATGCGCAGGGGCCAGCCGCCCTCGGCCGCGACGACCATCAGGCAGTTGCCGAAGTCCCCGTCGAAGACGATCAGGCCCCCATCCGGCGACCAGTCCGGGTGCTCGCCGATCACCCGCGTGAGCTGCCGCGGCTCGCCGCCCAGCGGCGTGATCAGCCAAAGGCCCATTAGCGGCGAGTCGGGATCCTGCGGCGTGCGCGAGAAGACGATGCGCGTGCCGTCCGGCGACCAGCAGGGAAAGCCCTCCTGAACGAGGTCGCTCGTGAGTTGCCGCACGGGGTACTCGACGGCGTGGGCAGGCGCGGCGCCGATGGCCGCGGCCGCCACGAACAGGATGCTCACGAGTCGCTTGCCCATCCGTCACCTCCCGTTGCGGGCGCCCCCGGCGTCCCCCCAAGCAGTATATCCGCGTCCCTCCCCAGAGGCCAGCCGGGCCTCGGCCGGCGCAAGCGCCCTGGGGCGCCGTCCGGCGGCGCCGAGCGAGCGCGCCCGCCGGCTCGAGCCCCCGTCGCTCGCGGCCGGAGCCGCCGGCCAGGCGCCAGGGGGCGAAAGCGATTCCGTCGGGATTCCCCTTGCCGCCGCCGGTCCCTGGCGACTAGAGTGCCCGCAATTTGGGATCGGCGACCCTCTCACCGAAACGAGCGCCTTGCAGGCAAGGATCGCCCTCGAGTCAGGCCTGTGCTTCACGGGCCGCCTCTTCGGCGCGCCGCGGGATGCGGCGGGCGAGCTGGTTTTCCACACCGGGATGACCGGCTACCAGGAGATCCTCAGCGATCCCAGCTACGCCGGCCAGATCGTCCTCTTCACCGCTCCCCACATCGGCAACTACGGCATCCACGCCGAGGACTACGAGTCCTCGCGCGTGCACCCGGCCGCGGTGATCCTGCGCGACCACTGCCGGCGCAGCTTCCACCAGCGCGCCGAGCGCAGCCTCGAGGATCTGCTGCGCCGCGACGCCGTGCCGGCCCTCAGCGACGTGGACACGCGCGCCCTCACCATCGCCGTGCGCGAGGGCGGCGCCTGCCGGGCAGCTCTGGGCCTCGCCGACGCCGACACCCTGATCGCGCGCGCCCGCGCCCTCGCGCCCATGGCCGCCACGGACTGGGTGGCTCGCGTGAGCACGCGCGCACCCTACGCGGTCGCAGCCGCAGCGCCGCCGCCCGAGGGCGGGCCGCCCTTCCGCGTCGCCGTGCTGGACTTCGGGGTGAAGCGCAGCATCCTCGGTCGCCTCGCCGCCGAGGGCATCGCCAGCGCGGTGCTGCCCGCGCGCACGCCCGCCGCCGAGCTGCTTGCCGGCGGCTACGAGGGCGTCTTCCTGAGCAACGGGCCGGGCGACCCCGCCACGCAGCCCGCGCTCGTGGAGACCGTGCGCACCCTGCTCGCCGCCGCGCTGCCGCTCTTCGGTATCTGCCTCGGCCACCAGCTCCTCGCGCGCGCGCTGGGCGCGGACACCGTGAAGCTCCCCTTCGGGCACCACGGGGCGAACCACCCCGTGCAGCGCCTCGCCGACGGCCGCGTGGAAATCACGAGCCAGAACCACAACTACGCCGTGCCGGCCGCCTCCCTCGCGCGCACGGCGGCGCGGGTCACGCACCTGAGCCTCAACGACGGCACAGTGGAGGGCCTGGAGCTGCCGGGCCGGCCGGTCTACTCGGTGCAGTACCACCCGGAGGCGGCGCCCGGCCCCCGCGACAGCCACTACCTCTTCGCTCGCTTTCGCCGCGACATGGCCGCGCGGCGTCCCCGCGCGGCCGGCGCTGCCGCGGCCGCCGCCGCCGCCGCTGCGGCGGGCGCCGCCGCGCCCGGCACCGACGCCCCCGGGGGCGGGCGCTGATGCCCCGCCGCACCGACATCAAGAGCGTGCTCGTGCTGGGCTCCGGGCCCATCGTCATCGGCCAGGCCTGCGAGTTCGACTACTCCGGCAACCAGGCCATCAAGGCGCTCAAGCGCGAGGGCTACCGGGTGATCCTTGTCAACAGCAACCCGGCCACCATCATGACCGACCCCGAGCGCGCCGACGCCACCTACCTCGAGCCGCTGGTGCCCGCGGTGGTGGAGCGCATCATTGCCGCCGAGCGCCCGGACGCCCTGCTGGCCAGCGTGGGCGGCCAGACCGCGCTCAACCTGGCCCTGGAGCTGGACGACTCCGGGGCGCTGGCGCGCCACGGCGTGGAGCTGATCGGCGTGGGCGCCGAGAGCATCCGCCTGGCCGAGGACCGCGAGCGCTTCAAGGCGGTCATGCAGGCCCAGGGCCTGCGCGTGGCGAGGAGCCGGCTGATCCGCTCGCTGGACGAGGCCGAGGCCGCGCTGGCCGAGATCGGCCTGCCCGCCATCCTGCGCGCCAGCTTCACCCTGGGCGGCGCGGGCAGCGGCACGGCCACCACGCGCGCGGAGTTCCTGGCCATCGCCGCCGAGGGCTTGCAGGCCTCGGCCCTCGCCGCGGGCCTGCCCGGCGTGCTCGTCGAGGAGAGCCTCCTGGGCTGGAAGGAGTACGAGCTCGAGGTCATCCGCGACGCGGCGGGCAACGGCATCGTGGTCTGCTCCATCGAGAACGTGGACGCCATGGGCGTGCACACGGGCGACAGCATCACCGTCGCGCCGGCCCAGACGCTCACCGATCGGGAATACCAGACCCTGCGCGACGAGGCCCTGGCCGTGCTCGCGGCCGTCGGCGTGGTCTGCGGCGGCTCCAACGTGCAGTTCGCCGTGCATCCCGAAACCGGCGAGTCCGTGGTCATCGAGATGAACCCGCGCGTCAGCCGCAGCAGCGCGCTGGCGAGCAAGGCCACCGGCTACCCGATCGCCACCGTGGCCACGCTGCTAGCCGTGGGCTACACCCTGCCCGAGCTGCCCAACGCGGTCACCGGCACCGGCAGCGCCTGCTTCGAGCCCAGCCTGGACTACACGGTGGTGAAGGTGCCGCGCTGGGCCTTCGAGAAGTTTCCCGGCACCGAGGACCGCCTGGGCACCAGCATGCAGTCGGTGGGCGAGGTGATGGCCATCGGCCGCAGCTTCCGCGAGGCCCTGCAGAAGGCCCTGCGCAGCCTCGAGCTTGGCTACGAGGGGCTCGCCCGCCCGGTCGCCGGCGCCATCGGCGGCGCCGGCGCTGCGGCCGGCATCAGCCCCGCCCCCGGGGGCGGGGCGCCCAGCGCCGCGGCCCTGGAGGCCGCCCTGGCGCGGCCCAATCCGCGGCGCCTGCTCGATCTCGCCGAGGCCCTGCGCCGGGGCTACGATGCCGAGCAGCTCTGGCGCCTCACGGGCATCGATCCCTGGTTCATCGACCAGCTCGCGCGCCTGGTGGAGGTCGAGGGCCGCCTACGCGGCTTCTCCCTGGCGCAGATGCCGCCCGAGCTGCTGCGCGAGGCCAAGCGCGAGGGCTTCAGCGACGCCGAGATCGCGCGACTGACGGGGGCTGGCTCGCCCGAAGCGGCCGCGGCCGGCGAGCAGGCGGTGCGCGCCCAGCGCGCGGCGCTGGGTCTGGCCCCCGTCTATCGCCGCGTCGACACCTGCGCGGCCGAGTTCGCCAGCAGCACGCCCTACCTCTACTCCACCTGGGAAGAGGGGCCCTGCGAGGCCGCGCCCACGGCCCGGCGCAAGGTGATGGTGCTGGGCAGCGGGCCCAATCGCATCGGTCAGGGCTTGGAGTTCGACAGCTGCTGCGTTCACGCCGTCGAGGCCCTGCGCGCCGCCGGGTGCGAGGCCATCATGATCAACTGCAACCCCGAGACGGTGAGCACCGACTACGACACCAGCGACCGCCTCTACTTCGAGCCCCTTCGCTTCGAGGAAGTGATGGCCGTGGTGGAGCTGGAGCGGCCCGAGGGCGTGATCGTGAGCCTGGGCGGCCAGACGCCGCTGGCCCTGGCCCGCGCCCTGGCCGATGCGGGCGTGTGCATCCTGGGCACGCCGGTGGACGCGATCGAGACCGCCGAGGACCGCGATCGCTTTGGCGCCCTCTGCGCCGAGCTGGCCATCCCCACGCCGGCCTGGGGCACGGCGGCGGACCCCGACGCGGCCGCGCGCGTGGCGGCGCGCGTGGGCTATCCCGTGATGCTGCGGCCCAGCTTCGTGCTCGGCGGCCGCGCCATGCAGGTGGTCTACGACGAGGCCGCCCTGCGGCGGGCCTTCGCCTCGGTGGCCGTCGTGAGCCCGCGGCATCCGGTGCTGCTCGACCGCTTTCTCGAGCACGCCACGGAGTTCGACCTGGACGCCATCGCCGACGGCGAGACCCTGCTGCTCGGCGGCATCATGCAGCACATCGAGGAAGCCGGCGTGCACAGCGGCGACAGCTGCGCGGTCTTCCCGCCGCAGCTCGTCACCCACGGCCAGTACGCGCTGATGCGCGGCATCGCCGGGCGCCTGGCGCGGGCTCTCGGCGTCGTCGGCCCCATGAACGTGCAGTTCGCTGTGCAGGAGGGCCACGTCTACGTGCTGGAGGTGAACCCGCGCGCGAGCCGCACCCTGCCCTTCCTCGAGAAGGCCACCGGCGTGGCGCTCACCGCGGGGGCCACGCGCGCCATGCTCGGCGAGACCTTCGCCGTCCAGGGCCTGCGCGAGGCGGCGCTGCCCGAGCGCTGCTTCGTCAAGGCGCCGGTCTTCCCCTTCCGTCGCTTCCCGGCCAGCGACCGCCTGCTCGGCCCCGAGATGAAGAGCACCGGCGAGGTCATGGGCGTGGGCGCCGGCTTCGGCGAGGCCTTCGCGCGGGCACAGCTCGGCACGGGCCAGGGCCTGCCGGTGGCGGGCACGGCCTTCCTCAGCGTGAACGACCGCGACAAGGCCGAGCTGCTGCCGGTGGCGCGCCAGCTTGCGGTGCTGGGCTTCCGGCTCCTGGCCACTGCGGGCACGGCCGCCTTCCTGGCCGAGCGCAAGCTCGCCTGCGCGATCGCGGTCAAGGTGGGCGAGGGCTCGCCGCACATCGCCGATCGCATCCGCGCGGGGGACGTGCAGCTCGTGATCAACACGCCCCTGGGGGCGGCCAGCCGCTACGACGAGCGGCCCATTCGCCACGCCGCCACGCGGATGGACGTGCCCTGCATCACCACGCTGTCCGGCGCCCGCGCCGCCGTGGACGGCATCCGCGCCCTGCGCGAGGGTCTGGGGACGCCTCTAAGCTTGCAGGCTCTCCACGTCGCGCCGGCAGGCCGCCCCCGGGGGCGGGCGGCGGGCGCCTAGGGCTGCGGCGGACAGCGGGATCGCTAGCCTGGCCGCGTGCGCCGCGGTCCGCCTCCAGCGCGGTGAAGAACGTCCGGCGCTGGCTGCGCTTTCGCGTCCGCGGGCCGGCTGATTCCAGCAGGCCTCCTCGCGCCAACAAGCCCCTCTGCCCGCCCCCGGGGGCGGGTTGGACTTCTCGGGCTTGGGGGAGCAATCGCGGGAGGAGGAGCCGCCAGGCGATTTTTCGCCCGCGGCCTTGACGGCGGCAGGATGATACTATACATTTGTATCCCCCGCAAGCCTCCCGCCCCGTTTTCTTGGGGATTCTCACATGTCCGAACGCCTGCAACGGGCGGAGCGCCTTCACGCGGCGCTGACTGCCGAGCTTGCCGAATTGCGGCGCGCCGAGCGCGGCGCCTTGCTCCACTTCGCCTCGATTCACCGGGATCGGCTCTACCGCGAGCTGGGCTACGCCTCCATTCACGCCTATGGCCGCGAGGGCCTGGGCTTCTCCGAGCGCAAGCTCTCGGCTTTCGTGCGCCTGAGCGAGGCCTTGGATCGGCTGCCCGCCACGCGGAAGGCCGTGGCAGCGGGCGCGCTGCCCTGGACCAAGGCCCGCGAACTGGTGGCCGTGGCGACGCCGGCAACCGAGCAGCGCTGGCTGGCCGAGGCCAGCGTGTCCAGCCGGCGCGAGCTGGAGCGCAAGGTCTGCGCCGCCCGCTCCCGGCCGGGGCCGCGGCGACGGTCCGCGGCTGCCCAGCCGGCCCTGGCGCTGGCCTCCACGCCGGCCGAGGCGGCGCGCAGCGCGCAGGAAGCGGAGGCGCCTCTGCGCCTGACCTTGAGCTTCACGCCCGAGCAGTTCGGCCGCTGGGAAGCACTGATCGAAGGGCTGCGCAAGGCCGGCCATCGCCAGCCGCGCGAGGAGCTGCTGCTGGCGGCACTCGCGGCGCTGGTGGAGGAGGCGGCCCGCCCGGCGCCCGCTGCGGCCAAGTCCGCCGAAGCCGCCAAGGCCCCTGCCACCGCCAATGGCGCCCCCGACAGCGCATCCGCGCCGTCAACCCGCCCCCGGGGGCGGGTGGCGGCGAGCCCCTTCCAGGTGATCCTGCGCCGTTGCCCGGACTGCGGGACCAGCGTGCAGGTCACGAGCCGCGGCGAGCGGCCGGTTGGACCCGCGCTGGCGGCGCGGGCCGCCTGCGACGCCGATGAACTCGCCCCCGGGGGCGGGCTCCAGCGCAGTGTGACCCCGGCGCTCAGGCGGCGCATCCTGGCGCGCGACGGCCATCGCTGTGGAGCGCCGGGCTGCGGGGCGACGCGCTTCCTGGAAGTGCACCACCTGGTGCCTCGCTCGCGCGGGGGCGGCCAGGAGGAGGCGAACCTGGTGACGCTCTGCGCGCGCTGCCATCAGCTGCTGCACGAGCGCGGAGGGCTGCCGGGGCTGGCCCTGCCGCTGGCCGAGGCGGTGAGGAGCGGCGCGAACCCGGCGCGGGGCTCGCCCTGAATCACTCGCCCGCCGCGGGTCAGGCAGCTCGCCGGGCACCGCGCCGCATCGCTGCGACGAGCACGATCGCGAAGAGCAGCAGGGCGACTTCATTCAGCAGACCGCCCCAGCCGCGGACGGCCGGCGCGCCGGCGTGGTCACCGGCGATGCGCATCAGCAGCGAGGCGTGCAGCAGCGCCAGCGGCAGGTAGAAGCGCCCGCCGAACTGCACGGCCTTGCCGGTGAGCGCGGGCACGATGATCGGCGCGTGGCCGAAGATCATCGAGAGCACGAAGCCGACGGTGAAGGCGTGCAGCGTGGCGTCGAAGTGCGGGCCGACCATCTCGCCCGGCTTCGCCAGGTAGGAGAAGCCGGCCACGACGAGCCAGACGTAGCCGCTGAGCAGGCAGATCGCCGTGTAGCGGGTGACGCCGCTCATGCGCACGGTGCGGCGGGCGACGTCGTTGGTGGCGAGCCAGAGGCCGAAGACGAGCATGGCGAAGCCGATCAGGCGGTCCGCGCCGCGCAGGGCGAAGGGTGCGGCGAAGGCACCGGCCAGGGCGATGAGGCTGACCGCCACGAAGAAGGGCCCCGTGCCGCGCTTGGGCGCGAGCACGCGGCCCAGCTCCAGCCGCTCGCCGGCGATGGTGAGCAGGAGGAAGGCGTTCCAGCCGGGCACGGCCGCGGCCACCGGCTTGCCCGCGGCCAGGGCCAGGTTGGCGGCGAGGAAGGCGAGGGCGCCCAGGCCCATCACGGCGTTGAAGAGGGTCGGCTGGCGGCGCAGCACGGCGGCGAAGATGCCGCAGAGGCCCAGCGCGCCGAGCGCGAAGAGGAAGGCGCCGGCCTGCTCCGGCCGGAAGGGGAGCGTGGGCGGCAGGGCCGCCAGCGCCAGCATGAGCAGGGCGCCCAGGCCGGTGGCGGCCGGGGCCAGCCAGGCCCAGGGCCGGCCCAGAGCCGCCGCGCGCTCCACGCCGATCACGGTGCCCAGGAAGCCGGCCACCATGAGCGGTCCGTGCAGGGGCGCCGTGCTGGCGGCGATGCCGATGTCCCAGGGCAGGCGCCACAGCCCGGCCAGGAGGCCGAAGAGCAGGGCGAGGATGGCCGGCAGGACGATCGGCAGCGGATGGCCGGGGGCCTGGCTCGGGGTCGCGGCGGCCGGCGCCGCGGGCCGGGCCTTGGGGGTGCGTTCGCTCATGCGTTCACCATCCCAGCAGGCGCCGGGCCTCGGGCGCCATGCGCGCGGGGCTCCAGGCGGGGGTATCGAGGACGCGCACGGCCACTTCCGTGCCCTCGGGGGCGGCGGCGCGCAAGGCCGCCTCGGCCTCGCGGGCGAGGTGGCCGTGGAGGGGGCAGGCGAGGGCGGTCATGATGAGGCCCACGCGCAGGCTGCCGGGGGCGCTCTCGATGCTCTCGACCAGGCCCAGGCTGACGATGTCGATGCCCAGCTCGGGATCCAGCACCCCGCGCAGGGCGGCGCGCACGGCCTCTTCGCTGAGCTGGGTGGGGCTCGTCACGACACTCTCCATTCACGCGCCAGGGCCGGGGCTCCGCAGGGGGCCGGAGGATTACTCTGGCCACTGCCTGGATTCCTGTCAAGCCGGCCGCTTCAGCGGCCGGCTGCCCCCCTTGCGGAGGCGGCGGGGCGTGCTTCCTTGCCGGCGGCTCTACCGGAGGTGACCCGTGACTCTCGCCATTCCCCTCGCCTGGCTGCCCCTGGCGATCTTCCTGGCCCGCATCACCGACGTGAGCCTGGGCACCGTGCGCACGATCGCCGTGGTCAAGGGGCGCATCGTCATCGCCTCGCTGCTGGGCTTCGTCGAGGTGCTGATCTGGGTGATCGCCGTGAGCAACGTCGTCACCCGGCTGGACCAGCCGCTCAACCTCGTGGCCTGGGCGGCCGGATTTGCCGTGGGCAACGCGGTGGGCATCTTCATCGAGCGCAAGCTGGCCCTGGGCGACCTGGTCATGCGCGTGATCAGTCGCGGGCAAGGGGCCGAGATCGCCGAGAAGCTGCGCAATCTCGGTCAGCGGGTCACCGAGTTCGAGGGCAAGGGCCGCAGCGGCCCCGTGCAGCTCCTCTATGCCGTCGTGGATCGCGTCGACGGCGAGCGCGTGGAGCGGCTGGCGCGCGCCATCGACCCCGACTGCGTGGTGGTGAGCGAGGACGTCCGCCACGTCAACGTCAAGCTCCGCCCCATGATGACCCCGCGCACCGACTGGCGGAGCGTGCTGAAGAAGAAGTAGCGGATCCGAAGGCCGGGACCGCAGGCCGCGGCGCCGAGCGGCTAATGCCTTGAATCCTCGGCACTTGCCCCCGGGGGCGCCCCGCCGCAGCTGACGCTGCAAGTTCCCCCCTGACAAGGGGTTGTGCGCCTGCCCGCCGCCGCCTATATTCGCGGGGCCGGAATCCGGCGAAGCGAGGAGGGAAGGCCATGGCCAGCAGCGACGAGATCATCCGCAAGGACAGCAGCTACGGCGCGCACAACTACCACCCGCTGCCCGTGGTGATCAGCAAGGCCGAGGGCGTCTGGGTCTGGGACCCCGAGGGCAAGCGCTACCTGGACTTCCTCAGCGCCTACTCGGCCGTCAACCAGGGCCACCGGCACCCGAAGATCATCGCCGCGCTGAAGGCGCAGGCCGACCGCGTCACCCTGACCAGCCGCGCCTTCCACAACGACCGCATGGGCGACTTCCTCGAGGCCCTCTGCCGCTACACGGGCTTCGAGATGGCCCTGCCCATGAACACCGGCGCCGAGGCCGTGGAGACGGCCATCAAGCTGGCCCGCCGCTGGGGCGTCGAGAAGAAGGGCGTCGCCAACGGGAAGCAGGAGATCATCGTCTGCGCGGAGAACTTCCACGGGCGCACGAGCACGATCGTCAGCTTCAGCACGGATCCGGACGCCCGCGTCAACTACGGCCCCTACATGCCCGGCTTCACGGTGATCCCCTATGGCGACGTGGCGGCGCTCGAGAAGGCCATCACGCCCGAACACGTGGCCTTCCTCGTCGAGCCCATCCAGGGCGAGGCCGGCGTGGCCCTGCCGCCCGCGGGCTATCTCGCGCGCCGTGCGCAAGCTCTGCACCAAGCACAAGGTGCTCTTCATCGCCGACGAGGTGCAGACCGGCTTCTGCCGCACCGGCCGCAAGTTCGCCTGCGACCACGAGGGCGTGCGCCCCGACGTGATGTGCCTGGGCAAGGCGCTCGGCGGCGGCGTCCTGCCCGTGAGCGCCGTGGTGGCCGACAGGGCGATCATGGCGGTCTTCACGCCGGGCACGCACGGTTCCACCTTCGGCGGCAACCCGCTGGCCGCGGCCGTGGGCATCGCCGCGCTGGAGGTGCTCGAGGAGGAGCAGCTCGACGAGCGGGCGGCCGTGCTCGGCGAGAAGCTGCGCGAGGAACTGGGCGCCATCGACTGCCCGCGCATCGTCGAGGTGCGCGGCAAGGGCCTGCTCAACGCCGTGGTCTTCGAGCCGGGCTTCGAGGCCTGGGAGACCTGCCTCGCCCTGAAGGAGGCCGGCCTGCTCGCCAAGCAGACCCACGGCAACATCATCCGCTTTGCGCCGCCCCTGGTGATCAGCGAGGACGAGCTGGATCAGGCCATCGCCATCATCCGCAAGGTCTTCGCCGCCATCCCGGCCACGGCCGGCGCCAAGTAGCATCGCGTTCGCACCGAGAAGCAAGGCGCCCCCGGCTCCGGCCGGGGGCGTTTTCGCGTCGGTGGCGCCCGCCGCCGGGGGTGTTTTCGAGTGGCCGGCCGCCGCGCGCGGCGACCGCGCCGCGCAAATAGGCAACATCGCCTGATCAGAAGGCCACCAATTGCATGGGCGTCGCCGGGCGCGGGAGAGAGGATCGGCATCGCCAATAGCGCAATCGACGTAAATCCAATGGGATAACAATCCTGCCCGCCGCTTTCTCATTCGGCACGACAGATGCTTTCGGCGTGGCGAAGCGGGCGACCGCGGTTCCGGGTCAAGAATTGAGGCCGTCCAGGCCCCGCGGAATCGCCCACAGACGCCTCCCTCGGACCCGGATCGATGGGCGTCGGCGCCTCAGGAGACAGGAATATAATGCAGACCAAGAAGTCCTCGACCACCAAGAGCAAGCCCTCCAAGACCCAGAGCTCGACCAAGCAGTCGCCCAAGCGCTAGTCGCTGAGGACTCGGTCCTAATGCACACGGAGGCGGCTTCGGCCGCCTTCGTTTTTTTGTGCCCGCCCCCGGGGGCGAGCCGCTCCGGGGGCTAGACGCCGTCGTCGCCGGTGACCCGCGCGACGAGCAGGGTGTAGTCGTCCAGCAGCTCGCGCTCGCCGCGGAAGGCCGTGACCGCGGCCTCGATGGCGGCCATCACCCCGGCCGGCGGTCCCTCGCGCAGCGGCGCCGCCACGCGGACGAGGCGCTCCTCGCCGAAATCCTCGTCGGCCGCATTCATCGCCTCGCTGACGCCGTCGGTGAAGGCGACGAGCAGGTCGCCGGGCGCGAGCGCCACGCTCTGCTCGGCGAAGTCGAGGCCCGGGAAGACGCCCAGGATGGGCCCCACCGGATCGAGCGCGCTCGCGCTGCCGTCGGCGTGGATCACGCGCGGCGGGTTGTGCCCGGCGTTGACGAAGCTGAGCTGCCGCGTGCGCGGGTCGTAGATCGCCGCGAAGAAGGTGATGAACTGCTCCACGCGCGTGTTGGCGTGGATGATGTCGTTGATGCCGCCCACCATCTCGCCCAGGGGGACGCCGACGCGGGCCATGCTGCGCAGCGAAGCCTGCAGATTGGCCATGATCATGGCCGCCCCGGCGCCCTTGCCGGAGACGTCGCCCACGGCCATGAGCGTGCGGCCCTCGGGCAGGGCGAGCACGTCGTAGTAGTCGCCCGCCACCTCGAGGCTGGCCTGGAAGCAGGCGGCGAGCTCGAGCCCCGACGTCTTGGGCAGGCTGCGGGGCAGGAAGCCCTCCTGCACCCGCCGCGCCATGTCGAGCTGCTCCTGCAGGCGGCGCTTGTCCAGGGTCTCCTCGATCAGGCGCAGGTTCTCGCTCTCCAGCGCGACCTGGCTGCCGAGGGAGCGCAGTTCTTCGAGGCCGGCCACGCTGAGGCCCTCCCAGCTGGCGGTCGCAGACGAGGAAGAGCAGCCCCTGCAGCTCCGCGTGCATGGAGAGAGGCAGGATGACGCCGACGCGCCGCGTCAGCGAGCCAGGCGTCCTCGGCGTCGCTGAGCACCAGGCGGCCGCTCGCGCGCAGCTCGTCGACGAGCAGGGGCTCGCGGCCGCTGGCGCAGGGCCCGCATGAGCTGGCCGCGCTCGTCGAAGGGCAGGGCCTCGCTCGCCGGGCAGGAGCAGGCGCTCCCCCTTGGCATCGGCCATCGCCGGCACCAGCGCGGTGATGCGCAGGCCCTCGCGCAGGCTCTGCTCGAGGCGGGCGAAGAGGCTGCTGCGATCGGCCAGGGTGGCCGCGCGGGCGTGGAACTCGTCGAGGATCTCGCGCAGGCGGCGCTGCTCGGGGTAGATGCGCTCGGCGAAGGCGCTCTGGGCGCGCCGGTGCAGGGGCGTGACGCCCAGGGCGAGCAGCAAGGCCACGGCGAGCGTCGGCGAGCGGCCATCCAAGCTTGAGGCCGCCCAGGAGCAGGCTGCTGATCCCGTAGAGCAGGACGAAGAAGAGGGCGAGCAGCACGCCGGTGACCAGGACGTAGCGCGTGCCGCGGCGCAGGCGGCCCTCCACCTCGAGGAGCCGGTAGCGGCCGAAGGCATAGGCGAAGCTGATCGGTGAGAGCAGGAGGGCGAGGAAGAGCCCCTGAATGAGGGCGATCTGCAGCAGGTCCGGCAGCCCGGCCATGAGTCCGGGGATGCTGCCCAGGACGACCAGCACGAAGAGCATGCCCAGGCCGAGGCCGCTGCCCCAGATGACCAGCGAGAGCTGCCGCTTCACGAGCGGCTCCGTCGCCCGCCGCTTGCGCTGGACGAGCACGAGGAATCCGCCGAAGGTGTAGATCGACATGGCAATGGAGATGCCGATGCCTGCCCCCGGCCAATCGCGCAGGGTCGCGATCACGATGACGATCTGCGGCGCGTAGAGCAGCAGGTGGGCGCGCAGGGTGTGCCGGCGCACCCAGTTCAGGGCCGCCGGGAAGTAGAGCTGCAAGTTCAGCCAGAAAACCCCGAAGCTGAGGATCATGGCGCCGATGACACCGGAGATGAGCTTCTGGCCGGGGATCGCAAAGGCCGGGTAGCGAGCCAGGCCGAGCTGCACGCCGCCCAGCATCAGTGAACTCATGGCGAAGCTGAACAGGGCCAGGGCGCGCACGCCGGCCTGGTCGGGCCGGCGGGTGACGGCCCAGAGACCGACGAGCAGGAAGCCGAGCGTGATCAGGACGCGCGTGAGCTCGAGCGCCGCGATGAAGGCGATGTCCTTGCCATGGCGCTCGCTGTAGAGCATCTCCGTATTCAGGGTCTCGCCCGCACGGAGGTAGCTGATCGCGACCCGGTCACCCGGCCTGGGGATGAAGCTGCGCAGCGCGGCCCGGTCCAGGCTGTCGCCGGCGGCGGTGACGATGGCCAGCAGGGTGTCGCCCTTGGCCGGCAGGGGCCCGGGCGGGAAGTCCACGGGATCGACCTCGCCGAATACGAGCAGGCTGTCGGTCCCCGCCGTGCGGAGTTCCGTATCGTTCGAGCCCGCCGCCAGCCAGCCGCGCAGGCGCACGGCTTCCTGGACATAGAAGACGAAGTTGTAGAGCAGCAGGAGCAGGCCGAGGACGGCGATGGCCCAGCCGAAGCGCTTGCCCGTCATGCGTCACCCCGGGTTGGCGGCATTTGCCGGGGCCAGTGTGGCGGCGGGCCGGGTCGCTGTCAACGGCGCCTCGGCTCGGGGCGAGGCCAAAGGCGGGTCTGTCAAAACGCTTACATTCCCGCTATAATCACCGGCAGCGGCGGCCGCCATGGACTTGGGGCCCGCCGCGCCGATCCAGCGGGGATGCGCAGCCCCTGTCTTCGTGGAGGCAGTCATGACCAAGCTCGCCAACATGGCCACCCGCGTGCTCTTCATCGCCGCATTTCTCTTGGCTGCCCTCGCTCTCTGGGAGAAGCTCTTCAAGGTGCTGGGAGCGAGCATGTTCCCGGACACCAAACCACTCAGCATGCTGCAGACCGCCGGCGTGATCCTGCTCTTCGTGATCTCCATGCAGCTCCACGAGCTGCTGGAGGTGAAGCGGGACGAGCAGTGGCGCGACAGGGGCCGTGACGAGGACTGAGGAAGGGACCGCGCGCCAGGCAACGCGGCGGCAGGCCGCTCAAGGAGGCGCATGGCCATTCGCATCCGACCCGTCGAGTACTTCTACACGATGGTCGAGGACCGTCCCGGTGAGGCCTACCGCCTGCTGAGCAGCCTGGCGGCGGCCGACGTCAACCTGCTCGCCTTCAACATCGTGCCGGTGGGCGCCAGCGCCACCCAGCTCGTGCTCTTTCCCGAGCACCCCGAGGGCCTGGCCCGGGCCGCCGAGCGCGGGGGCTTTTCGATCAGCAGCCCCCAGCAGGCGCTGCTCATCCAGGGGGACGACGAGCTGGGAGCCCTGGTCGCGGTGCATCACAAGCTCTTCGAGGCGGGGGTGAACGTCTACGCCTCCAACGGCGTGAACGACGGCCGTGGCGCCTACGGCTACGTCGTCTACGTGCGCCCCGAGGGCTTCGCCGACGCCCTGCGCGCGCTCGGCTTGTAGCGCTCGCGCGTTCCCTCTCGCGCCCGAAGCAAGGGCGCTCGCGCGTTCCCTCTCGCGCCCGAAACAACGGGCGCGACCCGGGAACGCGCTCGCTTGCGCGAACCCCGCCCTGCCCCCCCAAGGGTGTCATTTCGGACAGCGCGTGCTATAATTGCCGGGCACCCGATTTTCGCTCATTCAACCTGGGAGGATGCCATGTACGCGCAGCGCAAGCG
The DNA here is from genome assembly GCA_963695095.1 of uncultured bacterium. Taxonomy (GTDB): domain Bacteria; phylum Krumholzibacteriota; class Krumholzibacteriia; order JACNKJ01; family JACNKJ01; genus VGXI01. Next base: position 386,327 of record CAVOFT010000001.1, read on the forward strand.
CCTCGGCCCGTGGCTGGGGCTCCTGCTGGTACTGGCGGTGGTGGGGACCGCGTTCGCGCACGACGAGCTCGTGCCGCGTCCCGCGACCGTGGCTGCCGGCGGGCCGGTGCCCACAGACTTCGATCGTCTCAACTACCTCTTCGAGAGCTTCGAGTCCGCCGTGCCCCCGACCGGCTGGACCCTGATGACCAGCGGCGTCTCGACGACCTGGGAGCAGACCAATGCCGCCGCCCAGAGCGGCAACTTCTCGGCGGCCGTCTTCTACGGCCCGCAGGGCGCCATGCAGGACGAGTGGCTGGTGACTTCGGCCATCGACCTGTCGACGGCCGGCGGCGCCACGCTCGAGTTCTTCGAGAACGAGGCCTACTGGGCCGACTACGGCCTCAGGCACAGCATCGCCGTGAGCACAACGGTGCCCGACAACCCCGCCGCCTTCACGAACGTGATCGTGTGGACGCCTGCGAACCACACGATCAACGGCTTCGGCGGCGATCCCGTGCAGCTCGACCTCAGCGCCTATGCCGGCTTCAGCACGGTCTACGTGGCCTTCCGCTACGAGGGCGACTGGGCGGACGACTGGTACATCGACGACGTGCGCGTCTTCGAGCCCAGCGCCCACGACATTGCCGCGCTCGAGGCGCTGCCCATCGGGCACGTCGAGGGCGGCACGGCGATCACCCCGCAGGGCGTGGTCAAGAACGTCGGCCTCAACGCGGAGAGCTTCGACGTGCGCTACGAGCTGTTCGTGGAGGGCGTGTCGGTCTACGAGGAGATCGTCGCCGTGGCGAACGTCGCACCAAACGCGACGAGGACGGTGGACTTCCCGACCTTCGTCGTCGAGGGCGGCAACTACTACCAGGCGCAGCTGACCACGCTGCTGGCCGGCGATGAGGACACCTCCAACGACGTCGCCTGGGGCGGCTTCGACAGCTGGTTGCTCACGCACACGCCGATGATGTTCCTGTTCACGAACAGCGGCTGCAGCCCCTGCGTGCAGGCGAACGAGGCGATGGACGCCTACATGCCCACCCAGGGCAACGCCGTCGCCCTCATGCGCATCCACGCCTGGTGGCCCTTTGCCGGCGACATCATGTACACGGCCAACGTGGACCAGTGCACGGCCTACATCGACGAGTACGGCGTGAACGGCGTGCCCGATTTCTGGCTCGACGGCTTCTTGGGCCTGGGCTACGCGGGCGTTGACGCCGTGGCCGCCTTCGAGGAGGCCAAGCTCTGGGCCAGCCCGATGAGCGTGACGCCCGCGTTCTGGAACATGGCCACCGAGCAGCTCACGGTGGAGATCCAGATCAACTCCGAGCTGCCGCCCGGCGGCGATTACCGCCTGGTCTGCTGCTTCACCGAGGACGGCATCGAGCACAACGGCGGCAACGGAGAGCCTCTCCACAACCAGGCCTTCCTCTGGGCCTATCCGGACATGGAGGGCACGCCGATCGGGACCATGACGGGTTCGTACTGGTACATCATCGACATGCCGCTGAACCCGGCGGGCAGCACGACGATTCCCTGGGAGTACGTCAACCTGCGGGCGACCTGCTACGTGCAGGACCGCGGCGAGGCGGCCTTCCGCAAGATCTACGAGGCCGGCACGCGCTTCCTCACCGAGATCGACGACGTGACCCCCGTGGCGCTCAGCCTCTTCGAGCTGAACGCGCGGCCGGGCGCGGTGGACATCCGCTGGGAGAGCGCCACCGAGCAGGCGGACTTCCGTCTCCTGCGCGTGCTCGACGGCGCGCAGGTCGAGCTGCCCTACACGGTCGGCACCGGTGGCAGCTACACGGCGACGGATGCGCTGGCCGCGGGTGGCGAGGCGCGCTACCAGCTCTTCGGCCGCGAGGCGGGCGAGGACTGGCTGCTGCTGCGCAGCGAGAACGTCACGGTGGAACCGGCAGTGATCGCCAGCCGCCTGGAGCGCTGCTGGCCGAACCCCTTCAACCCGAAGACCACGATTCGCTACACGCTGGCCGCGGCGGGCGAAGTGCGCGTGAGCGTCTTCGACCTGCAGGGCCGCCGCGTGGCGGATCTCTTCCAGGGCGCGCAGACGGCCGGTTCCCATGAGCTGAGCTGGGACGCCGGCGAGCTGGGTTCGGGGATCTACTTCGTGCGGCTTGTCGGCCAGAACGTGCGCGACAGCCAGAAGGTGGTCCTCACCAAGTGAGCCCACTCACGTCCGCCCGCGCGCGAAACAACGCGCGCGGCGCGGACGCGAGCGAGCTCACTGGGAGCGCCGCGTTCAGACCGCGCGGGCGAGCCGGCCACTGGCTAGCGAGCGCGAAGGCTCCAGCAACAAGGCAAAGGGGGAGCCCGGTGGCTCCCCCCTGTTGCCACGTGGCAACTCTGGCCCTGCCCGGACCGCCCGCCCCCGGGGGCGGGCATGCCTTGCGCGAGGCTTGCGTGCAGGGATCCCGCGGATGAAACAGCTTGCGAGCCGCTCCCGGGGGCCGCATCCTAAGGGGGCGCAGCCGCGCGCCTTCCCGTTCCCGGAGCGTCCATGAAGCGTTGGCACAAGGTCGGCGCCGCCGCCCTCTTGATTCTCGCCGTGGCCGTGGCGGCCCTGCTCTACTTCCCGCCGCGGCAGCTGCTCTACGCGGTGGCGCGGGCCAATCCCGAGGTGCTCTTCTACGTGGAGACCCAGCGGCCCGTCCTGGCGCTAACGCTGGATGATGGGCCCGACCCCGTCGTCACCCCCCAGATCCTGGACCTGCTCGCCCGCCACGGCGTGCGCGCCACCTTCTTCCTCATCGGCGATCGCGTGCCCGGCAACGAGGCCCTGCTCGCGCGCATGCGCGCCGAGGGCCATGAGCTGGCCAATCACCTGGCCCACGACGAGTCCTCCCTCGGCCTCTCGCCGGCGGAGTTCAGGCACCAGCTCGCCGAGGTGGACTCCCTGATCGCCGGCGAAGATGGCCTGGGCGGCCACTGGCTGCGCCCCGGCAGCGGTTGGTTCAATGAGCGCATGATCGAGCAGCTCGAGACGGAGGGCTACCGCCTCGCCCTGGGCTCGGTCTACCCGCATGACCTGGTGATGCAGAGCCCGGCGCTGATCGCGGACTTCATCCTCGAGCGCAGCTTCCCGGGCGGGGTGATCATCCTGCACGACGGCGACGGCGATCCGGCGCGCACCCTGGCCGTGCTCGAGCGCGTGCTGCCCGTGCTCATCGCCCGCGGCTACGACTTCCTCACGCTCACGGAGCTGGCCGCGCTGGACGCCAACGGGCCCGGCATCGCCGCCCTGCCCGCCGCGCCGCCTGCCTCTTAACGCCCCGCGTAGAATCCTGGGTAGAGCGCGTAGAAGAGGATCGCGCGCAGCATGTGCTCCTCGCTGACGCGGTCCGCCGGCGAGTGCGTGTACTCCTCCTCCGCCGGGCCGAAGCCGAGGGTCGGGATGCCCGCGATGCCGGCCGTGTAGACCCCGTTCGTCGAGAAAGTCCAGCGCCCCGCCTCGGCGGCCTGCCCGAGCGCCGCGCCCGCGGCGGCCATGCCGGCCGCGAAGGCGGGATGCGCCTCGTCGAGCACCCAGCTCGGGTAGTACTTCTCCATCTCGACGTGCTTGCCCGTCCAGCCCTCGGCGCGGTGCACGAGCGTCTCCACCTCGGCGGGCACGCCGGCCTCGGCCACCACGGCCTCGATCTCGGCCAGCGCGCTCTCCTTGCTCTCGCCCGCCGTCAGCCGGCGATCGATGAAGATGGTGCAGCGGTCGGGCACGGCGTTGAGGCTCGGCCCGCTGCCCTCGATGCGCGTCACCGCCAGCGAGCCGCGGCCGAGGAAGGGATCCTGCGTGAGCTGCTCGTTCAAAGCGGCGATGCCGCGCACGATCTTGGTCATGCCGTAGATGGCGTTCACGCCCCGCTCGGGCGCACTCGCGTGGCAGCTCGCCCCGCGCACGGTCACGGAGATCTCCATGCGCCCGCGATGGCCGCGGTAGACCTTCAGGCCCGTGCACTCGGCGAGAATGGCGAGTTCGGGCTTGAGGCCGTCCTCGCCCAGGATGGTCTTGAAGGCGATGCCGTCGCAGTCCTCCTCCATCGCGCTGCCCACCACGGCCAGCGAGAAGCCGCGCGGGAGCACCTCCTTGGCCAGCGCCGCGCCGAAGAGGATGGCCGCCAGGCCGCCCTTGTTGTCGCTGGCGCCGCGGCCCCAGATCCAGCCGTCGGCCTGCTTGCCGAGGTAGGGGTCGTGCGGCCAGGCCGCCGGGTCGCCCACGCCCACGGTGTCGATGTGGGCGTCGTAGAGCAGGGTGCGCCCGCCCTCGCCGATGCGGCCCACCACGGAGCCGAAGCTGTCGATGGACACCTCGTCGAAACCGCGCTGCACCATCTCGCGGGCCACGCGCCGCGCCACGGCCTCTTCCTTGCCGCTGGGGGAGGGGATGGCCACGATCTCGCGCAGGAAGTGCAGGGCCTCGGGCAGGATGTCGCGGGCGCGCTTCTCCATGAGATCGCGGGCGGTCATCGCCCACCTCCCATCAGGGCGGCGGGCAGCGGATCCTCGATGATCAGCCAGCCCGACTGGTAGCGGTCCAGCTCGGCCACCGTGCGCGCGTCCATGGGATGCTCGCGCTCGGGGACTTCCACGTGCTTCTCGGCGCCGCAGAGCGGCGTGGTGAAGTAGCGCTGGCCCGTGTCGTTGATCATGGTGACGATGCGCGTGAGCTCGGGCCGCCGCGCGTGCAGCTTGAGCGCCGCGGCCACGTTGGCCCCCGAGGAGATGCCGCAGAAGATGCCCTCCTCGCGCGCCAGGCGCTGGGCGACGGCGATGGCCTCGGCCGTGCTCACCGTGATCACGCCGTCCAGGTGCGCGAGGTGCAGGTTCTCCGGCACGAAGCCGTCGCCGATGCCCTCGATGCCGTGCGGGCCCCACTCGCGCCGCGCGAGCAGCGGACATTCGGCCGGCTCGATGGCGTAGAACTCGCCTTCGCCGCCCCGCTCCTTGAAGTAACGCGCCACGCCGCTGATCGTGCCTCCCGTGCCCTGCGTGGCCACGAAGGCGCCGAGGGCCCCGCCCGTCTGTTCCCAGAGCTCGGGCGCCGTGCCCGCCGCGTGGGCGGCCACGTTCTCCGGGTTCGTGAACTGGGCCGGCACCCAGTAGCGGCCGGGGTCCTTCGCGCGGATCTCCTCCAGCTTTTCCAGGGCGAGATCCACGTCGCTCTCGCCACCCGGCGTGTAGACCATGCGGCTGCCGTAGGCGATGTCCAGCTTCTTGCGCTCCTCGCTCATCCCCTCCGGCATCACGATGATGCAGGGGTAGCCCAGCGCCGCGGCCACGAAGCTGCAGGCGATGCCGGCGTTGCCGGTGGAGCACTCGAGCACGGTCATGCCGGGCTTCAGCTGCCCGGCGGCCTCGGCCTCCCGGAACATGCGCAGGTAGATGCGGTCTTTCAGGCTGCCCGAGGGGCTGAAGTACTCCAGCTTGCCCAGGAGCCCGAGGCCCGTGCCGGCCGTAAGACGCGTCAGACGAACCAGGGGCGTGCGGCCGATGGTGTCGAAGATGTGCTCGGCGATGCGCGCATTGCGCCCCCAGTCGATGCCCATGACCCCTCCTTAATAAGCCGCCGGCCGCGGACGACCGGCGGAACCCTGCAGGGTAGCCCGGCGGGGGCCGGGCCGCAAGGCCGCTCCGGCGGCCGGAAGAATGCCCGCTCCCCCTGGAACTCGGCCCGCCATTTGGGTATAGTCTCGCTTCGTGCCGCGGCCGCCCGCCGGTCGCGCGCCCAACTCCAATCCGCAAGCCAGGCCGCTCGGCAACCGCGAAACGGCGAGGTGATTTCGGCATGATCGAAGTGCGTGAGGTTTCCAAACGCTTCGGCAGCACGCTGGCCCTGGACGGGGTCTCCCTGCGCGTCGAGCGAGGATCGGTGCTCGGCTTCCTCGGGCCCAACGGCGCGGGCAAGAGCACGGCGATGAAGATCATCACCACCTTCCTGGCGCCGGACGCCGGGACGGTGACCGTGGACGGCCTCGACGTGCGTGAGCAGCCCCTGGCCGTGCGCCGCAAGATCGGCTACCAGCCCGAGAACGTGCCGCTCTACCCGGACATGCGTGTGCACGAGTACCTGGAGTTCGTGGGGCGCTCGCGCGGGCTCTCCGGCGCGACGCTTGCTGCCCGCCTCAAGTGGGTGCGCGAGGCCTGCGGCATCACCCGCGTCTACAAGCAGACCATCAACGAGCTGTCCAAGGGTTTCCGCCAGCGCACGGGCCTGGCCCAGGCCCTGGTGCACGACCCGGAGATCCTCATCCTCGACGAGCCGACCACGGGGCTGGACCCCCTGCAGATCATCGGCATCCGCGAGCTGATCCAGGAGCTGGGCCGCAGCAAGACGATCATCTTCAGCACGCACATCCTGCAGGAGGTGGCGCCGGTCACGGACCACGTCGTCATCATCAACCAGGGGCGGGTGATCGCCGACGGTCGCATCCCCGAGCTGCAGCGGCGCGCCATGGGCAGCAACCGGCTCCTGCTCGGCTTCGAGGCCGTGCCCGAGGATCTCAAGTCCGCCCTCGGCGCGCTGGCTGGCTTCCAGGCGCTGCTGCCCATCGGCGAGCAGGCGCCCGGCCGCTTCGAGCTGCGCGGGGATTTCGCCAGCGATCTGGCCGGGGGCGTGGCGGCCCTCGCGCGGGACCGCGGCTGGCACCTGCGCGAGCTGACCGAGAGCCCCTTCAGCCTGGAGGACACCTTCATCGCCCTGACCAAGCAGGCCGGCGGCTCCGAGGACATGCACCTGCCCGGCGGCGGAAAGGAGCTGCGCGCATGAACGCGAAGCTGACCGAGGCGCCGCGCTTCGACTTCAACGGCGGCTTCACCATCTTCCGCCGCGAGCTGGCGTCCTACTTCAACAGCCCGATCGCCTACATCTTCATCATCGTCTTCCTGGTGCTGACGGCGGGGCTCTACATGACGCCCTTCTTCCTGCAGGGCCAGGCCGACATGCGCGGCTTCTTCGGCAACCTGCCGCTCTTCCTCATCTTCTTCATGCCGGCGATCAGCATGCGCCTCTGGGCGGAGGACAGGCGCTCGGGCACCTTCGAGCTGCTGATGACCCTGCCCCTGCGCGCCGCCGACGTCATGCTCGGCAAGTACTTCGCGGCCCTGGCCTTCTACCTGATCGCCCTGGCCGGCACGCTGCCGATTCCCATCATGCTCGGCATCCTGGGCAACCCGGACGGCGGCGCCGTCATGGGCGGCTACCTGGCTGCGCTGCTGCTCGGCGCGCTCTACCTGGCCGTGGGCATCTTCGTCAGCGGGTTGGTGCGCGATCAGATCACGGCCTTCATCCTGGGCATGATCGCCTGCTTCTTCCTCTACCTGGTGGGGCTGGATCCCGTGGCCGCCACCGTGGACGGCTGGGTGAACGGCCTCGGCTCCTTCTTCCAGGGGGCCTTCGGGCTCATCGGCCACTACGAGTCCATGCAGCGCGGGGTGGTGCTGCTGGCCGATCTCGCCTACTTCGTCACGCTTTCGGCGGTCTTCCTGCTGCTGAACGTCTACTGGCTGGAAGGGAGGAAGCACGGATGAAGCGCCTGAACTTCCGTCTGGGCTTCGGGGTGGTCGCCTTGCTCCTGCTCGGGGTGGCGCTGGCCCTCAACAGCCTGCTCGGCGACCTGCGCGGCTCGCGCCTGGATCTCACCGAGGACAAGCTCTTCACGCTCTCCACGGCGGGCCAGAAGGTGCTGGGCGGCCTCGCCGTGCCGGTGCAGGTGAAGTACTACGTCACCCGCGTGGACAAGATGCCCACCGGGCTCAAGACCCTCGAGCGCGACGTCGCCGACAAGCTGCGCGACTACGCCGACGCCTCCGACGGCATGCTGCAGTTCAGCGTGCACGACCCCAGCGACGACGAGGAGCTGCAGGAGCTGCTGCGCGGCAAGGGCGTGCGGCCCTTCCAGGTGCAGTCCGTGGACAAGGACGAGATCGGGGTGAAGCTCATCTACTCGGCGATGACCCTGGCCTACAAGGACAAGGCCGAGGAGGTGCTGCCGCAGGTGCTGCCGCAGAGCCTGCCCACCCTGGAGTACGAGCTGCTCAGCCGCGTCTACCGGCTCACGCAGGAGCGGCGGCCGGTGGTGGCGCTCTTCGCGCCCAAGCCCCAGCTCGACCCGCAGATGGCGGCCATGTACATGCAAATGGGCATGCAGATGCCGGAGATGCCCGACACCTGGGAGAGCGTGCAGCAGTTGCTCGGCGAGGAGCACTACGATGTGCGCCGCATCGACCTCACCCGGGATTCGCCCATTCCCGAGGACGCCGACGCCCTGCTTGTGCTCGGCCCCGAGAACCTGAGCCCCCGCCAGGCCTGGGAGGTGGGCCGCGCCCTGCACCGGGGCGTGGGCACCGTCATCGCCGTGCAGAACCACGTCTACGACTACCAGCCCGATCCGCGCGGGGGCTTCCGCATCAGCGCCCAGCAGCGGACCTCGGGGCTGGAGGAGCTGCTGAAGGAGTACGGCCTGGCCGTGCGCCAGGAGATGCTCTTCGACATGGAGAGCGAGGTGATCTCCATCCCCCGCACGCAGAACGTGATGGGCCTGCGCCTGCAGACCGCCGAGCCCGTGCGCGCGCCCATGCAGATCGCCGTGCGCGGCGAGCAGATCAGCCGCGAGATCGAGATGACCAATCGCATCGAGTCGCTCTTCTACCTGTGGGGCACGGACCTGGCCAAGGATCCCGCGAAGCTGGCGGGCCTCAACCTGGGTTGCCGCACGCTCTTCGCCAGCAGCCAGAACTCCTGGCACAAGGCCTTCAGCAACCAGCCGCTGGTGCAGGCCGACGTGACGGCGAAGGACAAGAAGCTCGAACCCGCCCTGCCGCTGGCCTTCCTCGTCGACGGCCAGTTCCCGCCGCCGGCGGGCGCGCGGCCGGCCTGGCCCGCCGTGAGCGACAGCGCCGCCGCGGTCGAGCCGCCGGCCCCGCTCGCGCCGGCGCCCGCGCAGCTCGTGCTCACCGGCTGCGGCAAGCTCTTCGAGGATCCCTTCATCCAGGCCGGGCAGAACGCCATGCTGCTGCTCAATGCCGTCGACGCCCTTGCCCTCGAGGGCGACCTCATCGGCATCCGCTCGAAGCTGATCACCGCGCGCAGCATCAAGCCCCTGGCGGCGGGCCAGAAGCTGGCCTACCGCATCTTCACCGTGGGCCTGGTGCCCCTGCTCTTCGCGCTCTACGGCATCCTGCGCCTGGTCATGCGCCGCAAGGACGCGACGGCCTACCAGGCCAGCCTGGCCGCCAAGGCCCGCTAGGAGGCATCGATGAAGACGCGCTCGCTGTTCATTCTCGCCGCGGTGCTGCTCGTGCTGGTCGGACTCAAGTTCGTGCAGCGCAGCAGCCACGAGTCCAAGCTGTCCGAGAGCAGCTTCACGGAGCTCTTTCCCATGGTCGCCACCGGCGAGATCGGCCGGCTCGTCATCGACGGCCCGGGCGCGGGCAGCATCGAGCTCGTGCGCAGCGGCACGGCCTGGCGCGTGGAGACGAGCCACGGCCACCCGGCCGCCGACGACAAGCTGGAGCGCCTGCTCGGCGAGCTCGTCGGGCTCAAGGGCGAGTTCCGCTCCGATCGCGAATCGGTGCTGGCCGACTATGCCCTCGACGACAAGCGCGCCGTGCACCTGACCGCCTTCGACCTCAGCGGCAAGGAGCTGGGGCACCTGCTGCTCGGCGAGCGCCTGAGCGGCGCCGCCGGCTTCTTCGCGATGAAGGCGGGCGAGAAGAGGGCCTACGCGGCCAGCGGCAACCTGCTCGGCGACCTCGGCATCTGGGGGGACAGTCGCGATCCTGCCGCCAAGAGCTTCCTCGATCTGAAGGCCTTCAGCGTGGACCGCCAGCAGGTGGATGCCATCGTGCTCGCCAGCGGCAGCAAGACCCTCGAGCTGAGCAAGGCCTTCGCGGCGCCGGCAGCCGACACGCTGGCCGTGGACCGCGGCACGTACCGCTGGCTGGCCGGCGGCAAGGAGCTCGACCGGGCCAAGACGGACGGCGTGCTCGGCGCCCTGGCCAGCGTCCAGGCCCAGAACGTGCTCGACCCGGCGGCGGACTACGGCTTCGCCGCTACCGGGCGCGCGGTGGAGCTGCGCCTCGCCGACGGCAGCAGGCAGCGCCTCGAATTCGGCGAGGCCCTGAGCGCGCCCGAGGCCGGCATCGCCCTGCGCGTCAGCGGGGACGATGCCGTCTACCTCGTCTACGACAAGCTGCCCGAGCGCATCTTCAAGACGCGGGATGAGCTGCTGCCGGACAGAAAGTAGCGATCCGCTCCCGAGGACCCTCAGCCCCGCAGGAGCTGCACGGCGGCGATCAAGGCCGCGGCGACGATGAGCCCGCGCACCCAGGCGGCGCCCTTCAGCATGACCAGGCGCGCGCCGACGATGCCGCCGGCCATCGTGCCCACGGCCAGCAGCAGGCCGACCATCCAGCGCACCTGCCCGAAGCCGGCGAAGAGCAGCAGCGCTGCCGCCGTGAAGCTGAGCGCCAGCGAGAACTTGAGCGCGTTGCCGCTCACCACGTCGAAGCCCGCGGCGAGAACGAAGGTGCTGATCATCAGCACGCCCGCGCCGGCCTGCAGAAAGCCCCCGTAGACCCCGATCAGGAAGAAGAGCGGCAGCAGGGCCGCCCGCACCCGCGGCTCGCCGGCCGGGCGCTCCCAGCGCTTGGGCTTGATCACCACCGACAGGGCCATCACCAGCATGAGCACGGCCGCCACGGGACGAAACAGCGCCTCCGGCGCGCGCGCCGCAAGCCAGGCGCCGAGCAGCGAGCCCGGCACCGCGACCATGGCCACGCGCGGCAGATGCCGCCAGGGCCGCACGCCCGCCCGGTGGTAGGTGCTCACGCCGGCCACGCATTGCAGGGTGATGGCCACGCGGTTGGTGGCGTTGGCGATCTGGGGCGGCAGGCCGAGGGCCAGGAGCAGGGGCAGGGTGACGAAGGAGCCGCCGCCGGAGGCGGCGTTGATGATCCCGCAGAGAAACCCGCCCGCCAGGAGCGCGGGCCAGAGCAGGACATCCACCTCGGCCTCCTCGTGATGAGGCCGCAAGGAAGCCCAGGCGGGCAGGCCTGTCAAGCGGATCTGCTTTCCCGGCCCGCAGCTCAGCGCAGCCTCCGGGGTTTTCTTCTGGGCGCGGATGCGCTATGGATGGGATTCCCGCCAGCGAGAGGAATCCCGTGGAAATCCGCCATGCCACCCTCGCGGACTGCGCCGAGGCCACCGGGGCCCTGGTGGCCATCGACGTCCTGCGCGCCTTCACCACCGCGGCCTACGCCTTCGCCGCCGGCGCCGAGCGCATCGTGCTGGTCGGCGAGATCGACGAGGCCTTCCGCCAGCGCGCCGCCCTGCCCGATGCCCTGATCATGGGCGAGAAGAACGGCCTGCGCGTGCCCGGCTTCGACTTCGGCAACTCGCCCTCGGAGTTGCGCAGCCTGGACCTGTCGGGACACACGCTCATCCAGCGCACGAGCGCGGGCACCCAGGGCCTGGTGCGCGCGCGCAAGGCGGGGCCGCTGCTGGCCGCGGGCCTCTGCAACGCGCGCGCCACGGTCGAGTACCTGACGACCCACGTGCGGGGCGCGGTCACGCTCGTGGCCACGGGCGTGCTGCCCGGCGAGGATGGCGACGAGGACATCGCCTGCGCCGAGCTGCTCGCCGCCACCCTGCGCGGGCGCACGATCGAGCTGCCGCCCCTGCTGGAGCGGGTGCGCGTCTCGACCTGGGGCCTGAACTTCACCGATCCCGCCCACCCCGAATTCCCGCTCGCGGATCTCGAGCTGGCCCTGCAGGTGGACCGCTTCACCTTCGCCATGCCCGTGCACCGCGAGGGCGATCAGCTCGTCATGCGCGCCGAGCGCATCTAGGCCGGCGGCGCTTCAGGGCTCCGGCGCGTCCCAGATGCGCAGGGTGCCGTCGCGCGAGGTCGAGATGAGATAGGCGTCGCGGGGGCTGAAGACCAGCGAGGTCACGCGCGCCACATGGCCGCGCAGGCCCACGACCTCGCGCAGCGTCTCCGCATCGAGCAGACGGACCACGCCGTCCAGCCCGCCGACGGCCAGGCGGCGGCCGTCGCGGCTCCAGGCCACCGCGCCTGCTCGCGCACGGCCGGCCTGCCAGCTTGCGATCGGGCTGCCGGCCGCCGCATCCCAGATGAGGAGTCCGCCGTCCGCGTCGGTGGAGGCCAGCCGGCGGCCATCCGGAGCGAAGCAGAGGTCCTGCACGGTGCCGCGATGCCCGACGAGCGCGCGGGCGACGCCTCGCTGCCAGTCCCAGAGCCGGAGGCTGCTGTCCGCGCCGCAGGAGGCGAGCGTGGCGCCGTCCGGCGAGAATTCCAGGTCGAAGATTGCGCCGCGGTGGCCGCTGAGCAGGCGCGCGGGACCGGCCGACGCAGCCGGCGCGGCGAGATCCCAGAGGCGGATCAGCGAGTCGGCGGCGCCGGTGGCCAGCCAGCGGCCGGCCGGATGCGGAGCCAGGGCGGTGATGGGGCCCGCCTGCCCGGCCAGGGCGTCGAGGGCAGCCCACCCCTCGGTGCCCACGCTGTAGACCTGGCCGCCGACGCTGCCCACCAGGAGCCGGCGGCCATCGGCGGCGAAGGCCACGCGCTCGCTCTGCCCGATCGGGAGTTCGCAGGGAGGCCGCTTCGCCCTCCGGCGGCAGCGGCGCGACCAGGATTCCGGACTGGTTGAAGGCGCAGGCCAGCCAGCGGCCCGCCGGGTCGACGGCGGCGTGGTGCACCTGGGGCACCATCGTGGAGATGCCCGGGGCGCGAAGCACCTGCACATCGGCGGCGGCGGCGCTCCAGAGCTTGAGCGTGCCGCTCCAGTCGGCGCTGGCCAGTCGCCGGCCGTCGGGACTTGCCGCCAGGGCCGAGACGTCGGCGGCGTGCCCGCGCAGCTCGGCGCGCACTTGCCCGCCCCGTGCCGCCCAGACCAGGAAGCGTCCGTCCGGCCCGCAGGAGAGGACGCGCTCGCCGTCCGGCGTGAAGGCGAGGTTGGCCACGGTCCCCCGGTGCTCCTGGAAGCTCGTCAGGAGCGCGCCGCCGTCGATGTCGTGGACGGCGGCGCTGCCGTCCATGGAGCCGGAGGCGAGCAGGCGGCCGTCGCCGCTGATCGCCAGGGAGTAGACCCGCCGCGTGTGGGGCCGGAGGGACCGCAGCAGGCGCCCCGTGCGCGGATCCCAGAGCTTGAGCTCGCCGTCGCCGCCGCCCGTGGCGAGCAGATCGCCCCGCGGCGACCAGGCGACGATGCCGAAGGCGTCGTGGGCTTGCCACCGTGCGATCAGGGCGCGGCTGGCGGCGTCCCAGATGCGCAGGGCGCCGTCGCGATGCGCTGCGGCGACGAAGCGACCGTCGGGGCTCAGGGCGACCATCGCCCAGGAGCCGCCCTCGTGCAGCAGGACGGGCGCCGCCTCCCCCCCGCGATCGAGCAGGAGCACGCGGCCGTCGCCGAGGCCGGCCACCAGGCGGCCGCCGTCCGGCGCCGCCGCGGCGCTCTCCACGCTCGCGCCCAGGGGCCCCCAGCGGCGCCGCAGGGTGCCGGTCGTCGCGCCTCCCACTCCTTGATCGAGCCGTCGATGGCGGCCGTGAAGAGCGCGGCGCCCTCCGGCGCGAAGAACACCCGCGTGACGCCCTGCTCGTGGGCCGCCACGCTCTGCAGGCTGCGGTCGCAGCGGGCCTGCAGATGCCGCCACTCCCAGCCGCGCAAGGCTGCCGGCGCCACCGCGAGACGGGCCTGGGCCTCGCTGACCTCGTTCTCCCGGATCGCCGCTTCCGCCGCGGCGAGCGAACCCGTGTAGGCGAGCCATTCGGCCTCGCGCGTCTGCTGGGCGGCGCGGCGATTGGCGCCCAGGCTCACGACGAGCGCAGCCATGAGCACGAGCAGGGTGCCGGCCGCGGCGATCGAGAGCGTCCGGTGGCGGCGCAGGAACTTGCCGGCGCGATAGCCGAGGCGATCGGGGGCGGCGAGCACGGGCAGGCCGTCGAGGTGGCGGCGGATGTCGGCGGCCAGCGCGTCGACGGAGGCATAGCGCCGCTCGGGCTCCTTGCGCAGGGCCTTGAGCACGATGGTATCCAGGTCGCCGTCCAGCGCGTGGGCCAGGCGCGCGGGCGTGAGCCCGCGACCGGCGGCCGGCGCGAGCGCGCCGCGCGCAGCCGCGCGGCTGGGCCGCGTGGGCTCCGTCTCGCAGATGACCCGGGCCGCCTCGGGCGTGAGCTGGGCGGGCAGCGCGTAGGGCCGGGCGCCCGCGAGCAGCTCGTAGAGCAGCACGCCGAGGCTGTAGATGTCCGTCGCCGTGGTCACGCGCCGGCCGAGCACCTGCTCGGGGCTGGCGTAGCGCGGGGTGAGCGCCGGCAGGACAGTGTGCTCGCCCTCGGCAGCGCCCTCGCTCGCCAGCACCTTGGCGATGCCGAAGTCGAGCAGCTTCACCTGCCCCGCGCGGTCGACGAGGATGTTGCTCGGCTTGAGGTCGCGGTGGATGACCAGGTTGCGATGCGCGTACTGCACGGCCGTGCAGACCGAGAGGAAGAGCTGCAGCCGGGCGGCCACGCCCAGGCGCGCCTCGTCGGCGTGGCGGTCGATGGGCAGGCCGTCGATGTACTCCATCACCAGGTAGGGCCGGCCGTCGGCGGCGCTGCCGCCGTCCAGCAGCCGCGCGATGTGCGGGTGCTCGAGGTCGGCCAGCACCTGCCGCTCGCGGCGGAAGCGCTCGCCGATTTCCGCGCCGTCCAGCCAGGGCCGGATGAGCTTGACCGCCACCTGCTTGCGGAACTCGGCGTCTCCGCGCTCGCCGCGGTAGACGGAGCCCATGCCGCCGGCGGCGATCAGCTCGACGAGGCGGTAGGCGCCGACGCTTTGCCCCAGCATCGGGTCGCCGGGCGGAGCCGCCGCGCCCGCGGGCGGGGCGGCCAGGTGGGGGGCCTCCTCGAAGAGCCGCCGCGCGGCGGGCAGGGCGGCGAGCAGGGAGTCCAGCTCGGCGCGCAGGGCGGCCTCTCCCGCGCAGGCGCGATCGAGGAAGGCCGCGCGCTCGGCCGCGGGCAAGGCCAGGGCCTCGGCGAAGAGCGCCTCGCTGCGCTCGGGAGCCGGCGGCCCGGCGGGTGTTTCGGCCACGGCTAGGCCTCCGCGTCCCGCATCTCGCGATAGAGCCAGGCCTGGGCGTAATCCCAGTGCCGGCAGACGGTGCGCCGGGAGATGCCGATCAGCTCCGCGCACTCCTCCTGGGTGAGCCCGCCGAAGAAGCGCATCTCGACCACGCGCGCCGCCTCGGGGGCCAGACCCTCCAGGCGCGAGAGCGCCTCGTCGAGGGCCAGGATCACCGGATCCGCGGCTTCGCTGCCCAGCAGCAGGACCTCGTCCAGGGGCAGGTGCAGCTTGTTGCCGCCGCGCTTCTGGCGGCTGCGGCCGCGGGCGTGGTCGACGAGGATGCGCCGCATCGCCTGGCCGGCCACGGCGAGGAAGTGGCTCCGGTTCTGCCAGACCACGCGGTTCTGGTCGATGAGGCGAAGGTAGGCTTCGTGCACGAGCGCGGTGGGCTGCAGGGTGTGGTCGGCCCGCTCGCCGGCGAGCTGCGCGCGGGCCATGCCGCGCAGCTCGGCATAGACGCGGCCGAAGAGCGCCTCGAAGGCGCCCGCCTCGCCGGCCGAGACCTGCTGCAGCAGCTCCGTGATGTCGTGCTCGCCCGCCATGCCGAGAGTCTAGCACCGCCCATGTGGGCGCCGCAAACCTTTATCAAAACGGCAATTGCAGATTTCTGGCGCAAATTCACGAGATTCCTCGCGTCTGTTCCCATCGATGGCTCCGGGCACCCGCCCCCGGGGGCGGGCGGTCCGGCGCTGGCCCGGTACCAGAAGGAGACTCCGATGCGGCTCGCGACAGCACTTCTCTTGCCGGCGGCCCTGCTCGCCCTGGTGGTCCAGGCCGCCGCCCCGACCGACGCCCGCGCGGCGGCCCAGATCACGCGCAGCGTGATCGGTGCCGGCGGCGGCAGCGTGGCGGGCAGCCCGCACGCGCTCCGCTACAGCCTCGGCCAGGCCCTGGCCGGGGGCGCCGGCGGCGGGCAGATCCAGATCCTCAGCGGCTTCTGGCTGCCCGGCGGCGGCAGCACCGGCATTCCCGGCGAGGACCTGCTGCCCGCCGTCTTCCGCTACCGGGGCAATCACCCGAATCCCTTCAATCCGCAGACGACCCTGGCCTTCGAGCTGCCGGCGCCGGCGGCGCGCGCCACGCTGCGCATCGTCGATGCCCTCGGCCGCCAGGTGGCCGTGCTGCACGAGGGGCCGCTGGCCGCCGGCCGTCACCAGCTGGTCTGGGACGGCCGCGACGCGCGCGGCAACGCCTGCAGCTCCGGCCTCTACTTTTCGCTGCTTGAAACCCCCACCGACCGCGCCACGGGCAAGCTCACCCTGCTGCGCTAGACCATCCCCCAGTAAGGAAGACCACGCCATGAAGACTTCGCCGCTCAATTGCATTGCTGCCCTCGCCCTCGCCGCCCTGCTCGTGCTCGCGGCGGGTGCGGCCGGCGCCATCGCGCCCACCCTCATCAGCTACCAGGGCCAGCTCGCCGTGGACGGGCAGCCCTTCACGGGCCAGGCGGACTTCAAGTTCGCGATCCTCTGCAACACGAGCGTCTGGTCCAACGACGGCAGCAGCGTGAACGGCAGCGAGCCGACGGCGGCGGTGACCCTTCCGGTCGAAAACGGCGTCTTCAGCGTGCTACTGGGCGACCAGGATCTGGGGATGGATTCGCTCAGCTCCGGGAGTCTCGACTACCCGTGTAGCGAGAACGCGCAGCTCCGGGTCTGGGTGAACACGGGCAACGGCTTCGAGCAACTTGCCGACCAGCGACTGGCGAGCAGCCCTTACGCCCTGGTGGCCGATCAGGCGCGCTTCTCGACGCAGGGTTTCTACACCTTCGAGAGCAACATCATCGCCTACGACGGCCGGATCGTCGGCACCGACACGAACGGCTACATCGAGCGAGTCTGGATGGATGGTGACACCGGCGTCATGCACTGCGACACGCTCGAGTTCGAGGACGGCACGCGGATGAGCACCGCGCCCGGCCCCGGCGGCGCCGACGGCGACTGGATCGTGAACGGCAACGACATGTACGCCGGCGTCAGCGGCAACGTGGGCATCGGCACCAGCGCCCCGCTTGCGAAGCTCCACCTCTCCGCGCCGGCCGAGGCGCCCGAGATCCGCCTCAACGGCGACGGCGCCATGGTGGCGGGCAGCAGCTGGGGCGCGATGACCCTGCACCGGAACGGGATCACGCTGGGCCGCAATCGCTGGCGAGGCAGCGCGGACGGCAACCCCGACTACTCGCTGGAGGTGACGAGCCAGCCGAACGCCCTGGTCATCGACGGCAGCAGCGGCGTGCTCGGCATGGGGACGCCGACGCCGAGCGTGAGCAAGACGCTCACCTTGCAGGGCGTGGGCGCCGGCTCCGGCTGGCTGCAGTTCCGCACCAGCGCCGGCGTCGACGCCTGGCACATGACCAACGAGGCGGGAGGTCTCAACTTCATCGAGAGCGGCGTGGCCACCAACCGTCTCTTCCTGATGCCCGGCGGGAACGTGGGCATCGGCACGAACGCCCCCGGCGCGCGCCTGGACGTGGCGGGCAACACCATCGTGCGCGGCGATCTCACCGTGCAGGGCAGCATCATCGGCAGCGGCGGCGGCGCGGCGGGCTTCTACGCGGTGCCGCCCTCCGCCTTTCTCGAAGCCGACGGCAACCTGATGGACGTGCATCGCAGCAGCGTGCTGCTGCACGGCCGCACGGCGAACCAGGGCCTCACCTTCGAGGCGCCGGTGCACCTGCCTCACGGCGCCACGATCACGCAGTTCCGGGTCTACCTGACGGACAGTGACGCGACGCGCAACATCCAGACCTTCCTCTTGCGCGATCCGCTGGGCACGGTGGGCACGCCGCAGATCGTCGCCACGCTGGCGACGACCGGCGCGCCGGGCTCGACGACCCTGACCTCGGGGGCGCTGAGCCACGTCGTCGACAACGAAAACAACAGCTACGTGGTCGCCTGCAACTGGACAACGCCGACCACGGTGACGGCCTGCGCCGTCAACGGCATGCGCGTCAGCTACACGGCGCCCTGAACCCCCGGACAACGGAGCCGATCATGCGCACGCTCGCTCTCGTCCTGTTCATCGCCGTGATCGCCGCGGGCACCGCGGCCGCGGCCCCCAGCGCCTGCAGCTATCAAGGCCGGCTCGATGTGGACGGCCAGCCCTTCATGGGCGACGCCGACTTCAAGTTCGTCCTGCTCTGCGGGACCAGCAGCGCCTGGTCCAGCGACGGCACCAGCACGAACGGCAGCGAACCGACGGCGGCGCTGACGCTCGCCGTGGACGAGGGCATCTTCAGCGTGCTGCTCGGCGATGCGGCGCTCGGCATGCCGCCGCTCTTGGCGGCGCTCCTCGCTGATTGCGCGACCCCTCGGTTCCGTGTCTGGGTGGACACGGGCGGCGGCTTCGAGCAACTCGGCGACCAGGCACTGGCCAGCAGTCCCTTCGCCCTCACGGCGGAATCAGCGGCGGGAGCGCAGGGGCTCTTCGTCGTCGACACCGACGAATCGGGCGGCATCCAGATCACGGGCGGCGGCTCGCTGGCGATGCTCGATGCCGGCGGCAGCACGGAGGCCTATATCGAAGGCGCGGCGGGCGAGATCGGCTGCCGTACGCTGCGCTTCGCCGACGGCTCGACGCTGACCACGGCCACCGGCGCCGGCGGCGGCGACAACGATTGGATCGTGAACGGCAACGACATGTCCGCCGGCGTCAGCGGCAACGTGGGCATCGG
The DNA here is from genome assembly GCA_963695095.1 of uncultured bacterium. GTDB lineage: Bacteria > Krumholzibacteriota > Krumholzibacteriia > JACNKJ01 > JACNKJ01 > VGXI01. The sequence continues at coordinate 405,123 of CAVOFT010000001.1, forward strand.
CACCAGCGCCCCGCTTGCGAAGCTCCACCTCTCCGCGCCGGCCGAGGCGCCCGAGATCCGCCTCAACGGCGACGGCGCCATGGTGGCGGGCAGCAGCTGGGGCGCGATGACCCTGCACCGGAACGGGATCACGCTGGGCCGCAATCGCTGGCGAGGCAGCGCGGACGGCAACCCCGACTACTCGCTGGAGGTGACGAGCCAGCCGAACGCCCTGGTCATCGACGGCAGCAGCGGCGTGCTCGGCATGGGGACGCCGACGCCGAGCGTGAGCAAGACGCTCACCTTGCAGGGCGTGGGCGCCGGCTCCGGCTGGCTGCAATTCCGCACCAGCGCCGGCGTCGACGCCTGGCACATGACCAACGAGGCGGGAGGTCTCAACTTCATCGAGAGCGGCGTGGCCACCAACCGTCTCTTCCTGATGCCCGGCGGCAATGTGGGCATCGGCACGAACGCCCCCGGCGCGCGCCTGGACGTGGCGGGCAGCACCATCGTGCGCGGCAACCTGACCGTGATGGGCACGATCGGCAGCGGCAGCCAGCCGCGCTATCATGCCCTTGATGTCGCCGCCTTTCAGGCGTCCACGAGCGATCTGGGCTACAGCCGCACGGCCGGGGCGCTAGCGGGCACGATCACGAATCAGGCGCTGGCCTTCGCCGCACCCCTGGAGCTGCCGGACGGCGCCCGGATCACCACGATCGTGGCGTACTTCCGGGACAGCGAGGCCGTCTTCAACTTCACCTTCCGACTCACGAAGACCGAACACGCGCCGCACAGCTATTCGGTGCTGACCACGGGCACCAGTACCGGAACTCCAGGCGACACGTCACTGACGCTTGCCAATCTCGATATCCTCGTCGATCAGGCGAGCGCCTCCTATGCCTGCGAGGCATTCTGGACCACCCCCACGCTGACGACGAACATTCGCCTGCAGGGCGCGCGGATCGAATACACGCTACCCTGAGCGCGCCCGCCCGGCCCGCCCGCGACCTCCCGAAGTCCCTCCGCCGGCACCTCTGGCTTGCCGGGGCCAGTGCTGCTATGCTGGCTCCAGGCACCCACAGGAGGTTGACGATGTTGCTCCCCACCACGGCTCGCCGGCTATGCCTGCTTGCCGCGCTCGCCGTCCTGGCCGCGCTGGCGGCCGGCTGCGCCTCGAGCCAGAAGTACGCCACGCCCAGCGGCTACCAGCCCAGCGCCGCCACCGACTCCATGCTGGTCCTCGTCGAGATCCGCGACCGCTCCGGGATCGAGCGCGACCTCGAGGAGACGGCCGCGATGCGCAGCGGCGTCGAGTCGCGCCAGGAGCGGGCGAAGACGATGCAGGCCCGCGCGGCGGCCCTGATCAAGATCAAGGAGGCGGAGATCAAGACCCTGGCGGCCCAGGCCGAACTGGCCAAGGCCGAGGGCGACGGGACGCGGAAGCAGGATCTCGAGGCCAAGAAGAAGTTCGCCGAGCTGGAGAAGAAGCTGCTCGATCGCCGCAAGGCCTTGCGCCAGGAGGAACTCGACCTGGCGAAGGCGGAGGCGGACTACCTCAAGGCCTGCGAGGACCGCTTTGCGCAGGAGCTGGACCTGGCGGACCTGCGCAGCCGCCGCAGCGCCTACGCGGGCGGGTCGGTCACGCCGGAACTGCTGGCGGAGTTCGGCAAGATCGAGACGAAGGTGCGCGAGAGCGAAGGCAAGGCGCTCAAGGCCGGCGTGCGCTCGGCGGAGAAGAGGCGGGCGCTGGCGGCGCAGGAGGTCGCCCTGAGCAAGGCCCGGCAGAAGGTCTTCGAGATGCAGCTCAAATTGCTGGAAAGCGTCGGCGCGGCCAACTAGGAGCGGCCTCCCTGCCCGGTCCGGGACTGGACGGGGACGGAGGCCCGTGCTAGTTTTTCGCTCCCCTCGCGCTCCTCGGTAGGATCCGGCCCGCGGACAACGGTGCTCCGCGGCGGGTTCGCGTTCGTCTCGGCCCGGCGCCCTGGCGCCGGGTTCGCTGCGTCACCCTGCGTCCCGGAGCGTCGCCATGTCGCGTGAGCCTGCCCCCGGCCATCATCCCGATCCCTACGAGGATTACCAGTTCCCCATCGAGCCCTTCCAGGGCACGCCCGAGGAGATCGAGCGCCAGTGGTTCGACCAGGTGCTACACGGGCCGCGGCGACACCATCGCCCAGCTCACCTGGCGCGCCGTCGTCATGGGCTCGGTGCTCGGCGGCGTCCTCTCGCTCACCAACCTCTACATCGGGCTCAAGGCCGGCTGGGGCTTCGGCGTGGCCATCACCGCCTGCATCCTCTCCTACGCGATCTGGACGACCTGCCACAAGATCGGCCTCGCGCGCACGAAGATGACGATCCTCGAGAACAACTGCATGCAGTCGACGGCCAGCTCGGCCGGCTACTCGACCGGCGGCACCCTGATCTCGGCCTTCGCCGCCTACATCATGCTCAACAACGAGACGCTGCCCATTCCGCTGATGCTGGGCTGGGTCTTCTTCCTCGCCGTGCTCGGCGTGACCATGGCCGTGCCGATGAAGCGGCAGATGATCAACATCGAGCAGCTCCGCTTCCCCAGCGGCATCGCCGCCGCGGAGACGCTGCGCGCGCTCCACTCCACGGGCGACAAGGGCATCGCGCGCGGCGCGGGCCCTGGGCATCTGCGGGGCTGCTGGCGCTGGTGCAGCAAGTTCTGGACCGAGGGCCTGCACCTGATCAGCGCGCGAGCTGGGCCCGTTCCGAGCTCGCAGCCTGGTCGAGACGATCTTCAACGAGAAGACCTTCGGCGCCGCGTCTGGATGGGGCGCACGGTGATGTTCGTCGTGGGACCCCATCTTCATCGCCGCGGGCATGCTCGTCGGGCATGCGCGTGGCGTGCAGCATCATGCTCGTCGGCGCGGTCACTCTGCTGGATGGTCTTCGTGCCCTGATCCTGCAGGCGCAGGGCGTCATCCCCGACGGCGGGACGGGCTTCCGCGAGCTCGTGCAGTGGACGCTCTGGGGCGGCACGGCCTGCATGGTCACCTCGGGCATCCTCGCCGTGTCCTCTGCAGTGGCGCAGCGCCGCTGCGCGCCTTCGGCAGCCTGGGCGACATGTTCAGCACAGAAGCAGAGCGCGCGAGCAGGACGAGCTCGACGCCATCGAGACGCCCGTCTCCTGGTTCATCTGCGGGACAGCTCGTCTCGCTGGTGGCGCTCGTCGCTGGCTCGCCCACGTGCACCTTCGACATGCCCTACTGGCAGAGCGTGCTGGCCGTGCTGCTCTCCTTCGCGCTGGCCCTGGTGGCCTGCCGCGTGACCGGCGAGACCGACACCACGCCCGGTCGGGCGCCATGGGCAAGATCACGCAGCTCACCTTCGGCGCGATCAGCCCGGGCAACATGAACGTGAACCTGATGAGCGCGAACATCACGGCCGGCGGCGGCCGGCTCCTCCGCCGACCTGCTCACCGACCTCAAGAGCGGCTACCTGCTCGGCGCCAACCCGCGCAAGCAGTTCATCGCGCAGTTCTCCGGCATCTTCATCGGCACGCTGGTCACGGTGCTCTGCCTTCAGCGTGCTCGTGCCCGACGCCTCCGTGCTCGGCACCGACCAGTTCCCGGCGCCGGCGGCGCAGACCTGGAAGGGCGTGGCCGAGGCCATGGCCCTGGGGCTTTCGAACCTGCATCCGGTGAAGATCTGGTCCATCGTCATCGGCGGCCTGGTGGGCATCATCCTGCCCCTGCTCTCGCGCTTCTTCCCGAAGCAGGCGAAGTGGATGCCCTCGGCGGCGGGCATCGGCCTCGCCTGGACCTTCCACTGGTTCTACAGCCTGCTCTTCCTCATCGGCGCCGTGATCGCCTGGATCTGGGCAGAAGCGCAACAAGGACAACGCGGAGGAGTTCATCTTCCCGGTGGCCTCGGGCATCATCGCCGGCGGCGCGCTGATGGGCGTGGTGCTGATCTTCTGGGAGAACGGCCCGGAGATGGTGCGCCAGCTCTTCAGCGGCGGGAAGTAGGCCGGGCCTGGTGTCGCTTTACCGGATGGAACGGCGCGCGGTCAAGAAAGACAGGCGAGCGCTCGACGATAGGCTATCCGTGCGTGAGCGGCAGGGACTGTTCCATGGTTCGGCGGCTGGCTGCGGCCTTGCATTGAAGCCTGGGCTAGAATAGACCTGAAAGACACTGGAGAGTTCGGATTGGAGCATGCAGAATCGCTACCTTTCCGCGACCATGGAGGTCCATATCACAGCTTGCGCCGTGGCTTAGTGGCGCGCTCGGGTTGATGGGGGCAAGCATTGCACGAACTGCATGGTGGGTTTGTATCTGCGGCTGTTTGGCAGAGCATTCTCCAGAACAAGCTGGATCCGCGCTTAGACTGGCAGGGCGTGCTGCGTGCGGGTTCGAGCTTCGTAACGACTCAGGCCGGTAGTCAAGCGCCATCGCCCGACCCGTTCGCGGTCGTACTCGCTAATCTGTTGGTACGCGGACGCCCAACCCTGGCATCGCTGTTCGTCGAGGAGGAGCTTGCTCGCCGCAACTCACTCACGACCCACGGCATCGCGGGGCGGCAGCCCGGAATGGAGACTCTGCAGACGAGCTTCTTGGAGGATCTTGATCGACTTCGTCCGCTCCTCGAGCGAGCACTCCTCCTGCTGGACCGCCAACACTCGCCGGGATCGACACCTGGGTTCAAACTGCCATTATTTGACAGCGATGCAGAGCAGGCCTTCTACACCAGCACGCTACCGCAGGCATTGGGGGGAGCTGTCGCCTGGGTTGAGAGACAGCGGCCCCTCGCGACAATTGTCGAGGATAAGAGGTTCGTACATCAACGTGTGGACTTCTGCCTTGAGCTACCAGGGCAGAGGGGAGATCTCCCGCGTGGAGCCGTGATCGAACTCGACGGCCCACGAGATGCGAAGCAGCTCCAGCTAGATGCGGACCGGAATACCGCATGCCGGGGCGGCGGCTGGCTCGTGATTCGCGTTCCCTCGACGAACCCTTCTGCGATTTTCCAGGATCCCGGGCTTGAACAACTACGCGCGCATCCTGTCATGCAGCTCGTCGAATCGCTGTCCACGAATCCCCTTGAAGAAGACCCACTGGGATGCCGCGTTCTTGACATCGTCCGAGCTCCGCTTGGAGTTGCACGCGTCCAGCTTGCGATTGCAGACCTCTTGCTCGCCGGGCAGCTGAGCCTCCGCTCTCCAAGTTGGCGCCTATGCATTGTCGAGCGGGACTGCCACTGCGGCGCGCTGGCCTTGACGGATCTCCGCCACTGGATCCAAGCGCTGCTTGATCTCTACGCGCCAGGGCAAGCGGCACCCAACTTCGACCTCATGGTGGTGTCGCCCGGAGACGCGGAGACAATCGCTGTGGCGGTTCAGCAAGGTTGCGAGAGGCCGTTCGATGCTCTGCTCGATGCCGCTGTGCTGAGCAAGTATGGCTCCGCCTCGCCAGCATTGCCTCTGATCAATGCTCGATGCGCCGTCCTGATTCGGGGGAGTTACAGGCCTTCTGTCCAACCACTTGCTCTGGCGGCGACGGACCGCATGCTCCCCGACCTCTCGGCATCGCCCGGGGAACCCCTCACGTTCTTCCTTCGCAACATCTTTCGCAAGCATGAGTTTCGCGAGAAGCAGCTAGAGGTGATTGAACGTGCTCTGCGTCACGAGTCGACGATCGCGCTACTGCCTACGGGGGCTGGCAAGTCCCTTACCTACCAACTCGCTGCCCTCCTCTCCGTTGGCCTAGTGCTCGTCATCGATCCGATCAAGTCGCTGATGAAGGACCAGGTGGACAATCTCGCCCTTGCAGGAATCGACAACGCCGTCTTTATCAACTCGACCATGAGCGCTCGGGACCGGGATCGTGCAGGCCGTGCGATGGCGAAGGGCATCTACAAGTTCGTCTTCATCTCCCCAGAACGCCTTCTCATCCATAAGTTTCGGAACAAGCTGAAGTCGATGTCGCCCCACCGATTCTGCTTCTCAGTAGTCGACGAAGCGCATTGTGTATCCGAATGGGGCCACGACTTCCGGACGGCCTACCTACGGCTCGGTTCGAACCTCCGCAAGCACTGCCTGGGGGAAGACGGAGAGATTGCAATCATGGGCTTGACCGGCACAGCTTCCTACGAGGTCCTCGATGATATCCAGCGTGAGCTTCAGTTCGACGGCTTGCCCGAGCGCCTCGTAACGCCTGCTCGCTTCGCGCGAGATGAACTGCGCTTCAGCGTCGTGCCATTGCCTGAGTTTCCACGCGTGGCACCAGGGACATCGAAAGAGGCCATCGCTCGGGCCGTGGGGGAGGCTAAGCAAATGCACCTCCCCAGCATCCTTGAGGACATCGCAGTTCATTGCCTGATCAATGGGGTTAGCGGGCGGAGCTTCCTCCAGCTAGTGAGTCCAGCCCATCGCGACCATGGCGCCGGGTTGATTTTCTGCCCCCACGCTACTGGGGTCTACGGAGTCGAGGAGGTCCACGAACTGCTATGCAAGCAGTATCCAGAAGGCGCTCCGTTGTTTGGCAAGTACGCTGGCAAGCTGCAGGAGACCTACGGAAGTGAGGAGTTCGTCCAGACACAGAATGACTTCAAGCAGGGCCGAGTAACCGTCCTCGCCTGCACCAACGCATTCGGCATGGGCATCGACAAGCCCAACATCCGGTTTACAGTCCATCTCAATCATCCTCAATCCATCGAGAGTTTCTACCAGGAAGCAGGTCGTGCAGGCCGGGATCGAGAACCCGCGCACTGCCGCATCCTCTACGCCGGCAGCGAGCAGCCGAATCTGCCTAGCATCGATCGCGAGCTAATGGACAGCTTCTTCCGCAGTGCTTTTCGTGGGGAAGAGGTAGAGGTAAGACTCCTCTTCGACCTTCTCGATGTGAACCGCATCGCTGAGCAGAGCAATCGCGACAAGCTCGATGCCGTTCTTACTGCCCAGGCCAGAAGGCCGATTCGTTCCAATATCTGGAGCCCCCCCGACAAGCATGTAGCGTACCTCTACATCAACGAGGCCGGTGGCGAGTACGATGTTGGTCGCTTGCAACTGCCCGATCTTCACATCCTGGTGGATTCGCGTGCTAACGAGGAGGCACCTGCGCTCCTTAAGTCGGCTGTCGACTGGATCAAAAAGGGCTGCGGCAGCACCCAAAACCCACGAGATTGGCTGCACCTGTCAACACCATGTAGAAACGAGCCTGGACTCGAGTCCCTCTGGGCGGCGCTTGGGCCGCGAGAGGCCTGCGACGTTTCTGTGCCATTCGAAAGCCCGGTGGCGAGGTCCCTAGCCGAATACCTCATGCCTGTACTCCCAGGGTGTACGCTTGACCATGTGCGCGAGGCACATCGTTGGTCGGCATCTCCAGAGGAGTTCGTCTCGGAGCTCGAAAGGCGGGTCGGCAGGGTTAGCGCGAAGAAGCCCCTGCGCGACGAGAAGGCCATCCGGGCTGTGAAGAAGGCCTTCTATCTAATCAGAGGGGATGCGGAGACCTTTCGGTGCGTGTATCGGCTGTCCATCCTCGGCGTCGTGGAAGACTACACCGTTGATTACAATGCCCGTAGGATCACGGCGCGCCTGCGGGGCCTCCCGCCCGGCGGGGTTTCGGAGTACCTGCAGACCCATATCGGGCGCTACGTATCGAAGGCAGAGGCTGCACGGGTACCTGAGGAGATTCAGCAAGAAGAGGGAGCGACTGAACTTCGAAAGGCCGCCCGCCGCCTCGTGAGATTCGTGTACGAGAAAATCGCTGCCAAGCGCCGTGAAGCGATCAACACAATGGACCGGACCACGCGCGCTGGCATCCAGGACGCTGAGGGCTTCACGAACCAGATCTACTCCTACTTCGATTCCCGGTTCACCGAGGAATTCCGGCGCTATGTCCGGGAGTACGTCCCGGAAGACGTGTCGCAGCTTCTCGATCGTGTTGGAACGGACCCATCCGATATCAGCCACCTGCTTGGCTCCTGCAATCGACTGCTGACCGAAAATCCGGACAATGCATTGCTACGATTGCTTCGGGCTTTCGCGCTTGCCCTGTCCCACGGCTATGCCGAAAGCGAAGTCGCTCGTGAACTGGCCTCCGGACTCGAGCTCGCGAGTGGGCGTGTTGATTGGCAGGAGGCGGAGTCGGGACTACTTGTCGAACTAACCGGTCGCGTCAGAGCTGCAGACCCAACAAGAGCCGCTCCCTTTGAAGCAATGCTAGTCGCGGGCCATGTAGCGTGGCTGCGCACATTCACTGCCAGCTCCCCAGCTGCACTGTGAGGTATGGACGATGGCTGATATGTTGAGCCTTCAAGAGGCCCTGGTCCAACTTGAGCAGGAGCTCATCGCCTTTGGCACGGCCCGGAAGCAGCTAGAGGACGCTCAAAATCAAGCCGAAGATAGCCTGCGCGCCTGGGTAGAGAGAGATGCGCAGCATACCCAGGCACAAGAGCTCCTGACGGTCGTTCTCGAGGATCAGCAGCGACTGGTGACTAGGCAAGTTGACGCACTCGGGTCGCTGATGACTTCGCTCGCTGAGGTGGCCCAAGCTGTCGACGATGCTGGCTTTCCGACGCGCCTCGAGACCATTCAGACTGTTGTCGCGACCAGCCAGGCCGCGATTCAGAGCCTTCAATCACGGCTTGATCAGCTTGAGAATCATCTTGATGCGCAGCTGAAGCTCCTTGCCTCTGATGTGTCCCGTTCCCTCTTGGAGCAGCAGACGGCCTTTCGCGCCGCACTGCTCGAAGTCTCCACCGGGCTGGTGAAGCAAACGGCGGACATCCAGGCGCGGATCGACTCACAGTCTGAGCGGAATCTCAGTGAGATGGGCCGCTTGATTGCGGCAATCAGAAGCCAGCTTGCTTCGATCGAAGAGAAGGCGGAGCGGCAGCGAAAGCAGACCACTAGACTCCAAGCGGCCACGATCGCGCTTGTTGTTCTGACACTAGTTTCGGGCATGTACCTTATCTGGACGCAACTCAAAGCATGACCTTTGACGGCTCACCCCCTGATGTCATGCAGGGCGGCAGGCCAACCTGTCGGTCCGAACATCCAGGATCCTATCCTTTGGGCACTTAGGGATGCTAACCAAGTCAACCTTGCTCGGAGGCACACTAGGAGGCGTTGGAGCGCTTCAGGTTTCCGAGTTCTCTGTCGGCCAGCAGGGCAGCCGCGCTACTTCCGCGCGTACCTACACTCCGCCACGCGCTCCGCCAGCCGCTTGGCCTCGGCGTCGGCCTCCGCGTGCAGTTCGGCGAGGTCGAGGTCCAGCACCTGGCCGTCCTCGAAGATCGTGCGCCCGCGGCTGACCACCCGCAGCACCTTGGCCTCGGGGTCGAGCAGGGTCGGCGTGGGCTCCATGACGACGAAGTCCGCGTCCTCGCCATCGGCCAGGCGGCCCAGCGGCCGGCCGAAGATGCTGCTCGCGATGGCCGGGTTGTGCATGAAGAGCAGCTCGCCCACCCGCCCCGGCGCCAGCGTGCCGTGGGCGATGCCGCTGTCGCGGGCGAACTGGGCCTCGGTGAGCAGGCCGCTGAGGAAGCCGTCCGTGCCGAGACCCACGTGCACGCCCTCGCCCAGCAGCGCGCCGACGTCGGCGGTGCCCACCCGGTTGTGCGCGTTCGACTGCGGGCAGTGCACGAGATAGGCGCCCATCTCGCGGATCAGCGCCGAGTCGCCGGGGCGCAGATGCACGCCATGCGCGAGCAGCGTGCCGGGGCGCAGGAGCCCCGTGGCCGCGAGCCGGTCCACCACGCTCTCGTAGCCCAGCTCGCGCGCGTGCTCCAAGTCCTCCGCGGCCTCGGCGCAGTGCAGGTGGAAGGGCGTCTCGAAGGGCAGCACCTCGAGCACCTTCTCCAGGGTCTCGTCGCTGAGCGTGAAGGAGGCGTGCAGGCCGAAGAGCGCGCGCGCCGTTTCGTCCTGCCGGTAGACCTGCAGGGCGCGCAGGTTTTCGTCCAGGGCCTCGTCGGCGGGGTTCTCGCCGTTGCGGTCGCTCAGCTCCACGGCCAGGGCCACCTTGAGCCCCAGCGCCCGCGCCTCCTCGGCGATGATGTCCAGGCTGTCCTCGGGAATGCCCGGGCTCGAATGGTGATCGACCACCGTGGTCACGCCGTGGCGCATGGCTTCCACGAGGCCGAGGCGGGCGCTGATGCGCAGGGCGCGCTCGTCGAGCGCGCGGTCCAGCCGCCACCAGATGCTCTCGAGGATGGCGCGGAAATCCTGCGGCCGCTCGCGCGGCCAGGGCATGCGCGGCGCCAGCGCGCTGTACAGGTGCGTGTGCGCGTTGATGAAACCGGGCAGTACGCGCCTGCCGCCGAGGTCCACGCTGCGCACGGCGGCCAGCTCCGCGGGCGTCTCGCCGTCGCCCGTGCTCACCAGCCGGCCGTTCTCGACCAGCAGCCAGGCGCCGGGGCGCGCTTCGCTCTCCACGGCCGGGCGCGTGAGCAGGCAGTTCGTGAAGAGCACTCTAGGCATGCGGAGCCTCCAGGTAGGGGAGCAGATCGGCGGGAAGCACGGGCAGGCGCTCCACGGGCGCGCCGGTCGCCGCCCGCAGGCCGGCGAGAATGGCCGCGGCCGTGGGGATGATGGCCGGCTCGCCCAGGCTCTTGGCGCCCAGGGGCCCTTCGGGGTGCGGCGCCTCGACGATGAGCGTCTCCACGGCCGGCGCTTCGAGGCTGCAAGGGACGCCGTAGGTCGAGAGGTTGTCGCTCAGGATGCGCCCGTCCGCGGCCAGCACCACGCGCTCGCCCAGCGCCCAGCCCATGCCCTGCGCGACGCCGCCCTCCACCTGGCCCTCGACGCCCGCCGGGTTCACGGCGCGGCCCACGTCGTGGGCGGCGATCACCTTGAGCACGCGGGCGACGCCGCTCACGCGGTCCACCGCCACGCGCGCCACCTGCGTGGCGAAGGAGTAGGCGAAGTAGGCCTCGCCGTGCCCGCGCTGCGGATCGAAGTCCAGCGGCGGCACGTGCCACCAGCCCTCGGCGGCCAGGTTGAGGTTGCGGCGGAAGGCCTGCCCGGCCAGCTCCGCCAGGCTGATGGCGTCTGCATGCCGCTGCCCGCAGACCGGCGCCCGCGCCTCGCCGCCGGCGAAGATCACGTCCGCGGGCGCGCAGCCGAGCAGCTCGGCGGCCAGGGGAGCGAGCCGCGCCTTGATCTGCGCGGCCGCATCGAGAATGGCGCGCCCGCTCATCACCACGTTGCGGCTGGCCACGGTGGGCCCGCTGTCGGGTACCAGCGCCGTGTCCACGGGCACCAGGTTCACCTGGGCGGGATCGAGGCCCAGCGCCTCGGCGGCGAACTGCGTGACCACGGTCTCGGCCCCCTGGCCGATCTCCGTGAGACCCACGGCGAGGGAGGCCGAGCCGTCGGCATGGAGCTGCAGGTAGGCGCCGGCGCCGTCCATGTGCCAGCCCGCGTGGCCGAGGCAGTTGCCGTAGATCATCGTCGCCAGGCCCGTGCCCACGCGCCAGCGCGCGGGGTCCTCGCGCAGCTCGGGCGCCAGCGCGAGGTCGGCCGCGTTCGGGGGGCCGCCGGGCCCGAAGACCGCGCTGCCGAACTCGGCGGTCGCGGCGCTTGCGGCGCGCTCGAGGCACTCACGCGCACCGACGCTGGCCTCGAGGCGCTGGCCCGTGGCCGTCTCGTCGCCGGGCGCGAGCAGGTTGCGACGGCGGATCTCGACGGGATCCAGGCCGAGCTGGGCGGCGAGGCGGTCCACCGCGCCCTCGTGCGCCACGCAGGCCTGCGGGCTGCCGAAGCCGCGGAAGGCGCCGCTGGGCGCCGTGTTGCTGTACCAGGCCCGCGCCTCCACCCGAACGTTGGGGATCCGGTACGGTCCGGCGCCCTGCATCGCCGAGCGGTAGAGCACGGGCGGTGAGAGCGTGGCGTAGGCCCCGGCCAGGGCGTCCTGGAAGACCTCGATGGCCGTGAAGCGGCCATCGGCCGTGGCGCCCAGCCGCACGCGGATGCGGTAGGGATGGCGCTTGCTCGAGTAGGCAATGTCCTCGCGGCGCTCCAGGACGAGGCGCACCGGCCGCCCCGTGAGCAGCGCCAGCGCCGCCGCGCGGGCGCAGAGCTCGCTGGGCACGTCTTCCTTGCCGCCGAAGGCGCCGCCCGTGGGCGTCTGGATCACGCGCACCTTGGCCAGGGGCAGGCCGCAGGCCCGCGCCACCGCCTTCTGCACGTAGAAGGGGCACTGCAGCGAGCCGTGCACGGTCAGGCCCCCGCGCTCCTCGGGCACGGCCACGCAGGCCAGGGGCTCCAGGTAGTAGTGCTCCTGGGCGCCCGTGGCGAACTCGCACTCGACGATGGCGGCGGCTTCTGAAAACCCGCTGGCCGTGTTCCCCTTGCCCACGCGGTGATGCACGGCGATGGGCCCGCTCTCGTGGATGGGCAGGCCGGGCGCGGCCTCCAGATCGGCGAAGTCGAGCAGGGCGGGGAGGGGCTCGGCCGCGACCCGCACGAGGCGGGCGGCGGCGGCGGCCTCGGCCTCGCTCTCGGCGGCCACCACGGCCAGGCACTCGCCGCGATAGCGGATGCGGTCGGTGGCCAGCAGCGGCTGGTCGTCGAGGATGACGCCGACGCGGTTGGCGCCGGGCAATTCGGCCGCCGTGAGCACGGCGCGCACGCCGGGCGCGCGGCGGGCGGCGTCCACATCCAGCCCCAGCAGCCGGGCGTGGGCCTGCTCGCCGAGCAGCATCTTCGCGTGGAGGAGGCCCGGCCAGCGCAGGTCGGACAGATAGCGCGTGCGGCCCGTCAGCTTGCCCGCGGCGTCGACGCGGGCGAGGCGGGCGCCGACGGGACCGGCGGGAAGGTCTCTCTGCAATGAGCTGCTCACGAATCCTCGACCGGGCTGCGGAAAGGGGGCCGCACCACCTTAGCCCCTTCCTGCGCAGCGGGCAATGCCCGCGGCGCGGCCGGCCGGCCGCCCTCCCGTCCCCTGCAGCGCCGGAGTTCATGCCTAACCGACTGCAATGGCATGAATTGTCGCGCCGTCTCCCGGGAGCGTGGCCGGCCCGGCTTTTCTCCTTGTATGGGAAGCCGGCCGGGCGCACTTTGGTGCTGGCCACTTCCCCCACGCTGGCCCGTCCAACCAAGGAGGGACACCCATGCGCAAACCCGTTCTATTCGTCCTGGCGGCCCTGGCCCTGATCTTCCTCGTCGCCGCGGGGATGCTCTACCAGAAGCTGCAGCAGCGCAATGACGCCTACACGACGCTGCAGGCGGAGGAGCAGGTCGCTCGCGACCGCTATAGCGACGCCGTCAACGAGATCGCCGCCATCCAGGACAGCCTCAACGCCATCGTCCTGGGCGAGGACGGCGCGGCGGCGCTCAAGACCCAGCTCGACGCCGAGACGAGCCTGTCGCAGGACCGCGGCGATGCCGCCAAGATCCGCATCGCCGAGATCAAGGCCGGCATCGAGCGCGCCCGCCAGCGCATCCAGAACCTCGAGGCCGAACTCCGGGAGAGCGGCGTCAAGCTGGCCGGCCTGGAGAAGATGATCAAGAACCTGCGCAGCGTGGTGGCCGAGAAGGAAACGCTGATCGTGGCGCTCAACCGGCGCGTGGACGAACTGCAGACCGAGGTCAGCGGACTACACACCACGGTCGCCGCGCGCGAGGAGACGATCGTGGCTCGCGAGACGACGATCCAGTCGCAGGTGGAGCGGCTCGAGGAATCGCGGCGCGCGCTGGGCACGATCTACTACACCATCGGCTCCAAGAAGGAGCTGAAGGACTCCGGCACGATCGTGGCGACCGGCGGCGTGCTCGGCCTGGGCAAGACCCTGCGTCCCTCCGGCAGCATCGACCCGGCCCTCTTCACGCCGATGGACACGGATCAGGAGACCTCGATTCTGATCCCCGCCGAGGAAGCGCGCGTGGTCAGCGACCAGCCCCTGTCCAGCTACACGCTGGAGCTGGTGGACGGGCAGCTCGAGCTGCGCATCCTCGATCCGCAGTCCTTCCGCACGGTCAAGCACGTCATCATCCTGACGGGCTAGCCCGTCGCCAATCCAGGCGAAGCCCACCGCAGGCCGTAACCCGGCCTGCGGCGGGCCGTAAGTCCGGCGTTCCATTCCCTACCATTCTCGGAGGATCTGCCATGCGACGCCGGCACCTTGTATCCCTGCTTGCGCTCACCGCCCTCGCCCTCGTCGCCACGGGCGGCTCGAAGGTCAAGGACTGGGGCGAAGACCACATGACCGTCGACGGCGTCAAGCTCCGCCACAGCCGCAGCGTGGAGCTGGAGGGCGAGGTCGGCGACCACTTCGAGCTGGAGATCGGCCTGGGCGACCTGGAAGTGCGCGGCGTGCCCGGCCAGACGGCCCGCCTGCGCCTGAAAATCCACGAGGTGGAACCGGGCGACATTGAGGTAAGATTGGAGCAGGGCCGCCTGCGCCTGGTGAGCGCCTCGGACAATCCCGGCGCCATCGGGGACGCCTGGGTGGAGGTGCCCGCCGGCTGCGAGCTCGAATTGACGACGGGCTACGGCGACATCGACGTGTCGAAGATGAGCGGCGGCCGGCGCATCGTGGCGGAGACGGGCCTGGGCGAGGTCACCCTGGAGGACATCAGCGGGGTGACGGAGATCGAGGTCGCCACCGGCAAGGGCGATATCCGCCTCGGGCCGGTCACGGACGTGGAACGGGTTGACCTGGCCACGGGCATGGGCGATATCCAGGTCCGCGATGCCGAGGTGCAGGAAATCGAAGTGGGCACCGGCATGGGCGGCATCGATTTCCTGGACTGCAAGCTCGGCGACGTGAGCGGCAGCTCGGGCATGGGCAAGGTTCGCTTCAAGCGGACGCAGTACGAGCGCTCGGACGTGAGTTCCGGCTGGGGCGGGGTGCAGCGCGACTAGCTCGCGGCCCCGCGCGCCGGTCCGCCCCGGGCGCGGGGAGGCACGAGGGCGATGACCAAGCGCAAGCGCAAGCGCCGGCTGAGACCCCGCACCGTCTGGCTGCTGGTGCTGGGCTACTTCATCGTGGGCACCGCGATCGCGATGCTCTTTCTGCAGCAACTCACCGCGAGCGCCGGGCCGGCCCCTCCCGGCCAGCCCAGCCTCAACAATGCCTGGGGGCTCTTTCCCCTGGTCGTGATGCTCTGGCCGATCTTCCTGGTCATCCTGATCGTGAAGGCCCTGCGCTGAGCGAGGCGGCTCTCCTCGCCCTGCTCGGCCGCCCGCCGGCCGCGCTGTCCGGCGCCTTGATCGCCGTGCTGGGCAGCGGCGGCAAGACCAGCCTGCTCGCCCTGCTCGCGCGCGAGCTCGCCCGGCGGCATGCCCGCGTGCTGGTGAGCACGAGTACGCGGGTCTATCCCTTTCCCGGCCTGCCCCTCGTCGAGGACCCGGCCGCGCTCCCCGCCGCCTTCGCCCGCGCGCGGGCCGTCTTCCTCGGCCGACAACTGGACGCCCCCGGGGGCGGCGCTGTCGCCGGGGCGACCGGCGCCGCGGCGGGCGGCGAGGCGGGCAAGCTGGCGGGCCCGCAGCCGCTGGATCCCGCGGCGCTGCGCGGCCTGGCCGACGTCGTGCTGCTCGAGGCCGACGGCGCCCGCGGGCGGCCGCTCAAGGTGCACTTGCCCCACGATCCCCTCGTGCCCGCAGAGGCGGAGCTGGCGCTGCTCGTCGTGGGCGCTTCGGCCCTCGCCAGGCCGGCCGGGGACGCCAGCGTGCATCGCCTCGAGCAAGCCCCCGCGCACTGGGGGCTGCGCGCGGGCGAGACGCCGACGCCGCAGCAGGTCGCGCGCCTGCTGCTCGCCGCGGACGGCTACCTGGGCAAGACGGGCAGCGTGCCCACGCGCATCCTCATCAATCAGGCGGAGGCCTGGCCCGCCGAGGCCGCGCGGCTGGCCGCCGCCCTGCGGGCGGTCTGGCCGGGGCCGATCCTGACCGGCAGCGCCCAGCGGGGCGATTTCGCGCTCGCCCCCGGGGGCGGATCGGCCCCGGAGAGCGGCGCGGCCGCCGCGGGTGAGCCGCCGCCGGCCCCGGTGGCCCTGATCCTCGCCGCGGCCGGCGGGGGGAGCGCTTCGGCGCGGACAAGCGGCGCTTCCCGCTCAAGGGGGCGCCGCTCTTCCACTGGAGCCTGGGCGCCTACGCGCGCCTGCCCTTCCTGCAGCGCATCGCCGTGCTGGGGCCTGACGACGCCGCGCTCGCCGCCGAGGCCCGCGCGCGCGGCTGGCAGGTGGCCGTCAATCCCGATCCCGCGGCGGGGCTGGCCGGCTCCTGGCGCGCGGGCCTGGCGGCGATCAAGCGCGATGCCGCGGGCGCGCTCCTGGCGCTTGGCGACATGCCGGCGATTCGCCGCGATACCCTGATCGCCATTCTCGCCGCCATCGCGGCGGCGCCCGCGCGCGCCCTGCGCCCCGTGCACGCGGGCCGGCCGGGGCATCCCTACTACTTGCCCCGCGGCGCCTTCGCGGCGCTGGCGGCAGTGGACGGCGATCGCGGGGCCCGCGAGTTGCCGGCCCCTTTTCCCTTGGACTCGACCGATCCGGGCGTCATACTCGACCTCGATCACCCCTCCCTTGCACCCGGTCTCTGCGCCCTGCTTGCCGAGGAGCCTGCGTTCCATGCTGTTTAGGCGCTCCCCTGTCCTTGTCCGCGGCGCCGGCGAGCATGCCAGCGCCATCGCCTGGCACCTCTTCCGCGCCGGCTTCCCCGTGGTGATGACCGAGCTGCCCGAGCCGCTCGCCATCCGCCGCGAGGTGGCTTTCTCGCGGGCCCTGCGCAGCGGGGAGTGGACGGTGGAGGGTGTCACGGCGCGCCTCTGCGGCAAGCCCCTGCGCCTGGATACCCAGGGTGCGCCAGGCGATCGGCCGCACAGCGCGGTGACCGTCCGCACCCTGCGCGCGATCCGGGCGGCCTGGCGGGCCGGGGAGATCGCCCTCGTCATCGATGGCGGCCTGGAGCTGCTCGATCACCTGCCCGTCTTCGCCATTGTCGATGCGCGCATGCAGAAGACCGCCACGGAGCCGATCCGTGGCCGCGCGCCCTTCACGGTGGCCATCGGCCCGGGCATCGCGGCCGGCGAGCACGTGGACGCGGTCATCGAGACCGAGCGCGGGCACGACCTGGGTCGCATCCTCCTGGCCGGCCAGGCGGCGCACGACACCTCGGTACCGGGCGAGATCGCGGGCGAGAGCGTGAACCGCGTCTACTTCGCGCCGGGGGACGGCCGCTTCTGGGCCCACGTCGAGATCGGCCAGCTCGTCCAGCGCGGGGATCTGCTCGGCCTGGTCGAGGGCGAGGGCGAGCCGCAGACGGTGGTCACGCGCATCGCCGGGCGCGTGCGCGGCCTGCTCGCCGACGGCGCGCAGATCACGGCCGGCACCAAGCTTGCGGATGTGGATCCGCGCGGCGAGAGAATCGATCCGGCCACGCTCTCGGACAAGGGCCGCACGCTCGCGGCCGGCGTGCTCACCGCCCTGCTCGAGGCGCTAGCGGCCAAGGCCCGCTAGGGTGCGGGCCATGAACATCAGCAGCACTGAGGCCCTGCTCGAAGCGCTGCGGGGCGAGCTCGCCGCGGGCCGGCCGGCGGTCCTCGTCAGCGTGATGGCCTGGCGCGGCTCCGTGCCGCGGAAGGACAGCCCGCGCGCGCTCTTCCTCGCCGACGGTCGCCAGCTCGGCACCGTGGGCGGCGGCTGCGTGGACGGGGCGGCGCGCGCGCTCGCCCTGCGCGCCTTGACCCAGGGCGGTCGCGTTGCCGATTCAATTGAGCTCGATGGCGAGGACGCGGACGCAGCCGGCCTCGTCTGCGGCGGGGCGCTCGAGTTCGAGGCCGAGCGCTTCGATGCCGGCGCGGCGGCGCTGGCCCGCGTGGAGGCCCTGCTCGCCGATCCCGCCTCGCGCGCGCCGCGGCTCTACCTGCTCGGCGGCGGGCACGTGGGGCTGGCCATCGCCCGCTTCGCCGATGCCACGGGCTGGCGGGTGCGCGTGCACGACGATCGGCCCGAGTACGCGGACGCCGAGCGCTTTCCCTTCGCGGAAGCGCGGCTGACGGGGCCGCTCGCAGCGGTCGCAGCCTGGCCGCCGCCGGCGGCGAGCGACGCCGTGGTGATCGCGACGCGCGGTCATCACCTGGATCTGGCCGCCCTGCGCTGGGCCGTGCGGCAGGAGGCGGGCTACCTGGGCCTCCTGGGCAGCGCTCGCAAGCGCGCCCTGCTGGAGGCCACGCTGCGCCGGGAGGGTGCGCCGGCCGCTGCGCTGGCGCGGCTTTCCAGCCCGATCGGTCTGGCCATCGGCGCCTTGAGCGCCGAGGAAATCGCCCTGGCTGCTGTCGCCGAACTCGTGGCCTACCGCCGCGGCGCGCTGGCCGCCCCCACCATCGCCGCCGAGCGCGAGGAGTGAGCATGTTCGATCTGGTGATTCGCTCGGGTCGCATCGTGACGCCGGACGGCGTGGTGGTCGGCGACGTCGGCGTGGCGGGCGGCACAATCGCCGCCATCGGGCAAGGCATCGACCCCGGCGAGAAGGAAGTGGACGCCACGGGCCGCGTCGTCTTCCCCGGCATCGTGGACGCACATGTGCACCTGGGATTGCCGGTTCTCGACACGGTCACCGCCGACGATCTGGAGTCCGGCACGCGCGCCGCGGCCTTCGGCGGCGTGACCACGGTGATCGACTTCACCGCGCAGGAGCGCGGCGAGAGCCTGCTCGCGAGCGTCGAACGGCGGCGGGCGGGCATCGCGGGCCGCGCCTTCGTGGATGTCGGCCTGCACGCCAACTTCACCGACTTCAGCGAGGCCAATCTGGCCGAGATCCCGGCCCTGTTCGCGAGCGGTGTGCCGAGCGTCAAGATCTTCATGGCCTATGGCGAGCGCGGCATGCAGCTTGCCGATCCGGCCGTCATTCGCATCGCGGAGGCCGTGGGCAAGGCCGGCGGCCTGCTCATGGTGCATGCGGAGAACGGCGACGCGATCGACTTCCTCGTCGCGCGGGCGCGCGCCCGGGGCGAGACCGCGGCGCCCATGCACGAGAAGTGCCGCCCCGACCTGGTGGAGGCCGAGGCCATCCACCGCGTGGCCACGCTGGCGCGTCTGGCCGACTGCCCGCTCTACGTGGTGCACCTGAGCTCGGCGCTCGGGCTGGAAGCGATCCGCCGCGCGCGGGCCGAGGGCTGGAAGATCCACGCCGAGACCTGCCCGCAGTACTTGCTGCTGGACAACCGCCGCTACGTGGGCGAGGAGGGGCATCGCTACATTGCCAGCCCGCCGCTGCGCAGCCCCGCGGATCGGCAGGCGCTCACGGGCGCGGTCACCGGCGGCGAGATCGAGGTGGTGGCCACGGACCACTGCCCCTTCCGCCTCGCTGACAAGGATCGGGCGCCGGGCGATTTCAGCCGCACGCCGAACGGCCTGCCCGGCGTGGAGACGCTCTTCCCGCTGATGTTCAGCCACCTCGTCGCGCTCGGCGACGGCGGCCTCACGCCGCGCTCGAATGCCTCGCTGATCCTGCTTGCCCGCGTGCTGGCCGAGAACCCGGCGCGGCTCTTCGGTCTCGCGCCGGCCAAGGGCGCCCTGCGCGAGGGCGCCGACGCCGACTTCTTCATCTTCGATCCCAATCCCATTCGGCATGTCCGCGCCGTGGACCTGCACGGCGCCGCCGACTGGAATCCCTTCGAGGGGATGGAGGTGCGCGGGGAGATTCGCGCGGTCTACCTGCGCGGGCAGCGCTTGCTGGAGAACGGACAGCTCTATGCCACGCCGGGCAGCGGGCGCTTCGTGGCTGGGCGGCCCGGCGCGGCAAGCAACGGCGCCTAGCGCCGCCAGAAGCTGGGCCGCAGCACGACGAGCACGGTGAAGATCTCCAGGCGGCCGAGCAGCATGCAGAGGATGAGCACCCACTTGCCCGCCACCCGGTATCCAGGCGTAGTGCTGGGTGGCGCCGACGCCGGCCAGGCCGGGGCCGATGTTGCCGATGCAGGCGGCCACGCTGGTGACGGCCGTCACCAGGTCGGGGATGAAGAGGCTCATCAGCAGCGAGCAGACGACGAAGAGCCCCACGAAGAGCACGAAGAAGCCGACGATGTTGGCCACCATCGGCTCCTGCAGCGGCGTTCGCCGCACCTTGAGCGGCGACACCAGCCGCGGACGCACCACCTTCTTCAGCTCGCGCCAGGACGCCTTCAGCGTCACCAGCACGCGGATCATCTTCATGCCGCCGCCGGTGGAGCCCGCGCAGCCGCCCCAGAACATGAGCACCACGAGCATCAGGCCCAGCGCGCGCGGCCAGAGGTCGAAGTCCGCCGTGCAGAAGCCCGTCGTGGTGACGACGGACACCACCTGGAAGGCGCCGTAGCGCAAGGCGTCGCCGAGGCCGTCCACCTTGGCGCCCTCGGCCTCGAGGTGGGCGGCGAAGGCCGCGCTCTCGCGGGGCGCCACCTGGTAGCTGCGGGCCGCGCGCTCCGCGTCGGGCAGACCCGCGACGAAGAGCATGGTCGTGGTGGCGAGCACGGCCAGCCCCACGGTGCCCAGGTAGAAGTGGAACTCGCGGTTCTCGCGCAGGGCGCGCCAGTCGCGGTGGAAGAGCACGCGGTAGTGAAGGACGAAGTTCGTCCCCGCCAGGAACATGAAGAGCGTGATCACCCAGTCGATGTAGGCGCTGTCGAAGGCGCCGATGGAGGCATTGCGCGTGGAGAAGCCGCCGGTCGCCATGGTGGCGAAGGCATGGCAGAGCGCGTCGAGCAGGTTCATGCCGCCGAGCATGAGCAGGCCGGCCTCCACGGCCCGTGAGCAGGGCGTAGACGCCCCAGAGGATGGCCGCCGTCTCGCGCAGGCGGGGGCGCAGGCGGTCGGCGCTGGGGCCGGGCACCTCGCCGCGGAACATCTGGTAGCCGCCCACGCCCATGGCCGGGAAGATCGCCAGCGCCAGCGTGATGATGCCCATGCCGCCCAGCCAGTGCGTGAGCGCGCGCCAGAAGAGCAGGCCGCGCGGCAGGGCCTCGATGTCGGTGAGGATGGTGGCGCCAGTGGTGGTGAAGCCGCTCATCACCTCGAAGTAGGCGTCCGTGAAAGCGGTCAGGAAGGCCATGGGTCCGAACTCGCGGCCTTGCTCGAGGAACCAGACCAGGAAGGGGATGGCGCCCACCAGGGCCAGGCTCACCCAGCCCAGCGTGACGATGGCGAAGCCCTCGCGCACGCCCTGCTCGTAGCGATGGCGGCGGTTCAGCCGCTCCAGCGCCGTGCCGAGGATGAGCGAGAAAACGATGGCGGCGGCGAAGGCCAGGCTCTCGGCGCTTTCGAGGGCCACGCCGCCGGGGAGCGCGAGGTCGTCCCAGATGGAGATGCCCAGGGGCACGAGCAGGATGGCGGCCAGGATCTGCAGGAGCCGGCCGATGGCGTAAAGAACCGCGCCGCGCCTCACCGGCGCTCCTTGAAGAGCCCCTGAATCGTGCCGACGTGCTTGGGTTTGACGATCACCACGGCCTCGTCGCCGGCCTGGATGACGGAGCCGCCCTGGGGAATGCTCGCCTTGCCGTCGCGATAGATGGCCCCGACGATGGCCTGTCGCTTGTAGGGCGCCCACACCTTGTAGAGCGGGCCGGCCGTGACCTTGCTGCCCGCGCCGGCGCGGATCTCCACCGACTCCAGGTCGAGGTTGCGCAGGTGGAGTTCCACCGACATGCGGCCGCGGGCGATGACGTCCATGATCTCCTGGGCGATGGCGCGCCGTGGGCTGATCACGTGGTTCACGCCGATCTCGCGGAAGAGGCGGTTGCTGGTGGGCTCGAGCGAGATGGCGGCCACCTCCGCGCAGCCCTCCGAGCGGGCCAGCAGCGCGCCCATCACGTTGCGCGTGGTGTCGTTGCCGACGCCGGCGAAGAAGTCGGCGCGGCTGGCCGAGACCTCGCGCAGCACCTCGCGCTCGGTGGGGTCGCCGTGGATGACGTCGATGCCGTCCAGCCGCTTGGCGGCGCGCATGGCGTGATCGGGGTTCCAGTCTATCAGGGTGACCATCTCCACCCAGCTCGCCAGCTCCTCGCAGAGCTGGATGGCCGTGAGGCCGTCACCCGCGACGATGGCCCGCTTCACGCGCCGCTCCTCGAGACCGAGCAGCTCGAGGTAGCGATCCAGCGAATCGCGGGTGAAGGTGGTGGTGATGTCGTCGCCCTCGGCGATCACGTCGTCGCCGGCGGGGATCCAGGTCTTGCCCTCGGCCTCGCGGCGGAGGGAGACGGCGAGAAAGCGGTGGCTGCCGGTGAGGGCGGCGATCTCCATCAGCCGCTTGCCGATGATCGGCATGCCCTCGCGCATGACGTGGCGGGCGAGGAGGATCTCGCCGTCGTGGTAGCTGAAGACCTCCACGGCGCCGGGGATGTGGGCGATCTGCGCGATCACGCGCACCATGACGTGCTCGGGATCGATGACCCGCGTGACGCCCAGGGCCTCCAGATCGACGCGGCTGCCCTTGGCGCGGAACTCGCCGCTGCTGCGGATGCGCGCCATGCGCGTGGGCACGCCGTACTGGGCGGCCAGGCTGCAGGCGAGGATGTTGGCCTCGTCCACGGAGCTGACGGCGAGCAGCATCTGGGCGTCGGCGATGCCGGCCTGCTCGAGCGAGCGCGGGCTGGCGCCGCTGCCCTCGACGACGAGGATGTCCAGCTTCTCGGCCAGCTCGGCGCAGCGCACGGCGTTCGGCTCCACCAGCGCCACGTCGTGCCCGGAGCGCTGCAGGTGCACCGCCAGCTCCGTGCCCACCGTGCCGCCGCCCACGATGACGATCTGCACCTGCCCTCCTTCGTCGATCCTGGCAGGGTAGCAAAATCGCGCAATCGTTGGGTAGGCTTGATTCCCCCTGCGAGATTCCCTGCTGACTGGCCGCGAAATCGGCTCCTCTCGGGGCCGATCAAGGGCCGCCCAACCCCGCCAGAGAGGAGTGTCCGTGCCCGCCGCACGCTATCTCGTCGATAAGGGCCTGCGGGTCTGGCTGAGCGGGCCGGGTACTTCGGCGCCATCGCCAAGCTGAGCGGCAAGGGCGCCCAGTTCAGGAGCCGGCCGATCGAGGACCCCGGAGGCCGGCAGGCGCTGCTCGCCGATCCGTCGGGCAATCTCATCGAGCTCTTCGAACCCGCGCGCGAAATCGAATGAGTGCGTAAGCCGCTGCGCGGTTTGCCGAGCGCCCGCTCCAAGCCCGCCCCCTGAAAAGCCGTCCGCAGGGAAACCCGGCTCTCCTGTCTTGATACCGAGTTAGCCCTCCCCTATACTCGGCGGCGGCCCGGCGACGGGCCCCGATCCAGGTTGGCCGGGGATACCGGCGAGGGAGGCAGCGATGTCGGCGCAGGAAATCGGGACGGTCAAGTCCGGGAAGGGAAAAACCTATCAAGTCAAGTGGGACAGCGCCTCCGGTGAGGTCTATGTGTCCTACGCGGGCTGGTCGGGTTGCGGGAAGGCGTCGTCGGCGGGCGATGCCATGCGGCGAGCCGAGGCCTACGTCTACAACAAGTAACCTGCCCTCACGATATCTCTGAGCAGGCTCATCCACAGACAGCGGGAGATGCGGTGATGGCCAATGGCCTGGTGACGCCCGAGACCGTTTCCAAGGACATGCTGAAGGCGATGTTCGATGCGGCCTTCATGGAGGCTTCCTTCGACGAAGTTGGCGACCTCATGATCGTCGACGGAGGGGTCCAGTCCTTTGTCTTCATCAGCCCGGATTCCAGAGGCATCAAGGTGATGGCCTTGTTCGAGGCGACACCGACCGCGCAGCGAGTCGATCTGCTCGAGTTCGCGAACCACATCAACGAAGTGTACCCGATCGTTCGCACCACCCTCTCGCCCGATAGCCGCGCCATCAGCTTCGAGCACTTCATCTGCCTGCCCGGCGGAGTTCCACAAATGACCATCGTGCAGGCGGCGAGACTTTTCGTCAGGGTCACGCGCGATGCCGTCAGCAAGCACGGCAAGGCGCTGATCGCCTAGAGCAGAGCTACGTTCACCGGGTGTTCCGCAGTTGGGATTCTCACTGGCAGGGGAGGTCTGAGATGGCGCATGGAGAGTTCCGTTTCAAGGGCAAGGGGCTGAGTTACTTCTGGCTGGGCCTCTGGACCAGCGTGCTGACCGCGGTGACCCTGGGTTTGTTCTGGCCCTGGGCGAGCACGGCGCAGACGCGCTGGATGGCTGAACACACCGCGATCGACGGCAAGCAGCTCACCTTCAAGGGATCGGGCGCCGGCTTCTTCGGAACCTGGCTGCTCGTGGCCTTCCTGTCGATCATCACCTTGGGGCTCTACATGCCCTGGGGGTTTTGCCGCATCTTGCGCTGGCAGGTGAACAACCTCTACTTCGCCGACGCAGGCGACGTCGAGCATTCCTAGCCGCCGGGCGGGGGGCGATTCGCGCGAGGCGCCGCCCGCGTTCTCTTGAGCATCCCGCTGCAGAATCCGCTAGAGTGCTAGGCTCGCCTCGGAGGTCAGCCATGCGCCTTAGCGCCATTCTGTTCACCATGCTAAGCCTCGTCGGCGCTGGGCGGGCCGTGGCCCTGCCACCTGCCTTCCCGGCCGGCGCCGAGGTCGACACGCTCTTCGGCGTCGTCGTGCCCGATCCCTATCGCCGCCTCGAGCACGGCGACGACCCGGCCGTCGCGAGCTGGATCGCGGCCCAGGAGGCGGAGACCCAGGCCGTGCTCGCGGCGATCCCGGGGTGCGATGCGCTGGCGGCGCGAATCGCCGAGCTGCGGGCCGGCGGCTCGGGCATCCTGCAGGCCATCGAGACGCCGGCGGGGCTCCTGCTCGTCCGGGAGCGCGCGCAGGGAATGCTGCTCACCGTTCGGGACCCGGACGGAAGCGGCTGGGCGCCCGCCGAGCGCGTCCTCTTCGCCGCCGCCGCCCATGCTCCCGGCGAGTCGCCGGCACTCCTCGCCAATGTGCCCGCGCCCGATGGCCGCCACGTCGCCATCGGCCGCACGCGCCAGGGCGATGCCGATCCCGAGATCCTCGTCGTCGAGACCGCCACGGGGCAGCTGCTTCCCGATCGCGTGGGGGACATCCTGCTCACGAGCGGCGGCAGCATCCGGCCGACCTGGCATCCCGACGGCTCCGGCTTCTTCTATCCGCGCGCCGAGCCGGGCGCGACGGCGGGCGAGCGCTTCTTCCGCGGCCGGATCTGCTTCCACCGGCTGGGCAGCGACCCCGCCCAGGACGAGCCCGTCTTCGGCTTCGGGCTCTCCGCGGCCGTGCCGATGGCGCCGGCCGACACGCCGAGTCGCGCGATCACGGCGCCCGGTTCGCGCTGGCTCGTCGCCTACGTTTGGGAGGCGGCCTCCTTCGCCATCTCCATCTACGCGACGCCCCTGGACAGCCTTCGCGGCGCGGCCACGCCCTGGCGCGGCATCGGCGTGGCCGCCGACCAGCTGGACAGGCTGGTCCTCGTGGGCGATGTCGCCTACGCGCTCAGTGCCCGCGAGGCGCCGCGCGGCCGCCTCGTGCGCCGGCATCTCAGTGATCCGGCCGGCGCCTGGGAGACGGCCCTCCCCGAGCGCCCCGGCGTGCTCGTGGACCTGCGCGCGGCCGCGGACGCGCTCTACCTGAGCGAGCGCATCGGCGGGGCCATGCGCCTGCATCGGCTGCCCTACGGCGCCGAGGCGGCGACCCCCATCGACCTGCCCCTCACCGGCACGCTCTCCCTGCACGCGCGGGCCGACGCGCCGGGTGTGCGGGTCACGATCGAGTCCTGGCTCGTGCCCCCGCAGAGCTTCCGCTACGAACCGGCGAGCGGCGTCCGGCGCTGCGCCGGCATCGAGCCGCCCGTCACCACGGACTTCGCGGGCGTCGTGGCCGAGCGCAGCGCGGCCCCCGCGCGGGATGGGGCCGCGATTCCCGTCTCGATCGTACGCTCGCGGACAATCGCGCTGGACGGCCGCGCGCCGCTCCTGCTCGAGGGGTACGGCACCAGCGGCGTGGCCGTCGATCCCGCCTTCCAGCCCGAGTTGCTCGCCTGGGTCGAGAGCGGCGGGATCTACGCCTTCGCGCACGTGCGCGGCGGCGGCGAGCTGGGCGATGCCTGGCACGAGGCCGCGCGGCGCGAGCGCCGGCCGGTCGCGACCGCCGACTTCATCGATGTCGCTGAGCACCTCATCGCCGAGGGCTACACCGGGCGCGGGCGCATCGCGCTGATGGGCATCAGCGGCGGCGGGCTGCTCGTCGGCAACGCCATCGTCGACCGGCCGGAGCTCTTCGGGGCGGCGATCCACGATGTCAGCCCCGCCGACCTGGTCGGCATGGCTCGCCAGCCGACCGGCGCCCGCAATCTGAGCGAGTACGGCTGGGACGAAACCGCCGCGGGCCTGCGCGCGGTGCTGGCTGCCTCGCCCTACCATCGCGTGCGCGACGGCCTCGCCTACCCGGCGGTGCTCGTGCACAGCGGCGCGGAGGATTACAACTTCGGACCCGGTCAGGGCGCCAAGTTCGTGGCCCGACTCCAGGCCGCGAAACGCGGCCAGCTGCCCGTGCTCCTGGACCTCGAGCGCGAAGGCGGCCACGATGCCTATCTCTTCGGCCCGCCGGCGGGGCTCGCGCGCGCCTTCGCCTTTGCTTTCTGGCAGCTCGGGCACCCGGACTTCCAGCCGCGCTGAGCCCGCTGCCGCCTCGGGCAGAGTTCCTTCTGCTGACGCACAAAGGCAGGGATGCCGAGCGAGGTGAGCGGCACTGGCCGAGGCGGAGTGTACACGTGTACAAAGCGAGGCGGAGTGTACACGTGTACAAGACGAGCCGCCCTACCAGGTGGTGATCTACCGCCGTGAAGAGCGTGCCGGCCTCCGTCTGCCCGACGGCCGCCGCTCGCCCCCTGAGGGCGTGCGGGGCTCGCCTTGCTGCCCCGCATTTTCCCCTGTATCCCGCCGCCAAATCGGCTACCCTGGGGGCCCAGCCAGGAGGTCGACGATGCGCCGTGGCGCCCTACTGATCGCAGCACTCGCACTCATGCTCGGCGGCTGTCGCGAAAGCGCACAGGACCGCGAACAGCCGGCCGCCGCGCCCGAGCCCGAGCCTCCGGCCGCCGCGGCGCTCAGCGACGAGGCCACGCAGGCCCTCGCCAAGCTCACCGCGGGCGAAGGTGCCGGCAAGCAGGTGATCAGCAGCGCCAGCGGCCTCCACGCCCTCGACCTCGCCGTGGGTGACGGCGTCATGCCCCTGCGCGGGCAGACCTGCGTCACCAACGCCACGCTCTGGCTGCTGGACGGCAGCAAGGTCTGGAGTTCGCTGGACGGCGGCGAGCCCTTCGAGTTCGTGCTCGGCGGCGGCCAGGTGATCAAGGGCTGGGACGAGGGCGTGGCCGGCATGAGCCCGGGCGGCAAGCGCCGCCTCGCCGTGCCGCCGGAGCTGGGTTACGGCGCCGCGGGTCGGCCGCCGGTGCCGCCGAACGCCTGGCTCATCTTCGAGATCGACCTGCTGGCGGTGAAGTAGCGCATGAGCGCCCTCCACACCGTGCGCGACGCGCGGGGCCAAGGCCTCCCGGCCGGCGGCTACGCGCGCGTCGTCTCGCTGGTGCCCAGCATCACGGAAACGCTCATCGAATTGGGCCTGGGCGAGCGCCTCGTCGGCCGCACGCGCTTCTGCGTGCACCCGGCCGCCGCGGTGGAGGCGCTGCCCACCGTGGGCGGCACGAAGACGCCGGATCTGGACGCCATCCGCGACTTGACGCCCGATCTCGTGCTCGCCTGCCGTGAAGAGAATCGCCGCGAGGACGTCGAGGCCCTCGAGGACGCCGGCATCGCCGTGCACCTCATCGACCCGCGCACGCTGGACGACGTGCGCGAGGCCCTCACCGGCCTGGCCGCGCTGCTCGAGGCGCGCCCGCAGGTGGAGGCCCTGCTGCTCGAGCTCGCCGCCGCCCGCGCCCGCGCCGCCGCCTTCGCTCGCACACTCGCGGAAGCGCGGGGCGGGGCGCCCAGCGCCCTCTGCTTCATCTGGCGCCAGCCCTGGATGCTGGCGGGACAGGACTGCTACATCAACGGCGTGATGAACGCGCTCGGCCTCGCCAACCGCGCGCCGGAGACGGGCCGCTACCCGGCCCTGGCCCCCGAGGCGCTGGCCGCCCTGCGCCCGGCCCTGCTGCTGTTGCCGGACGAGCCCTACGCCTTCAGCGCCCAGCACGCTTCCGAGCTGTTCGCCCTCGGCGTTGCGCGCGAGCCCGCCGACTGCCTTCTTGTCGAAGGCGAGCTGCTGAGCTGGTACGGCAGCCGCAGCCCGCGCGCCCTCGACACCCTCGGCCGGCAACTGGCCGCCCACTTCGGCCTCGCCGCGCCCTGAACCCGCCGCCCCGGAGGCAGGCCATGCCCGATCGCCCGCTCGTCAGCATCACCCGTGTCCTCACCTTCGCGGCCGCGCATCGGCTCTACAACCCCGACTGGCCCGACGCGAAGAACTGGGAAGTCTTCGGCCACTGCAACAACTTCTACGGCCATGGCCACGACTACGACGTGCACGTGACCCTGCGCGGGCCGGCGGATCCCGAGACGGGCATGATCATCAACCTGAATCAGGTGGACCAGGTCGCGCGCCGCGAGATCATCGAGCCCTGCGACCACAAGCACCTCAACCACGACGTGGACTTCCTGCGCGGGCTGAACCCGACCACCGAGAACCTCGCCGTGGCCTTCTGGCAGCGCCTGGCCCCGCACTTCGGCGGCCTGCTCTTCGAGGTGCGCGTGCAGGAGAACCCCCGCAACTGGTGCGTCTACCGCGGCGAGAAGGAGTAGCCATGCGTGAAGCCATCCGGGCCATTCTCGAGCACGTGGGCGAGGACCCCGATCGCGAGGGGCTCAAGGACACGCCCGAGCGCGTGCACCACGCCTACCACTACCTCACGCGCGGCTATCGCATGGATCCGGCCACGATCATCGGCCGCGCGGTCTTCAATGAGGCCTACAACGAGATGGTCGTGGTGCGGGACATCGACTTCTACAGCCTCTGCGAGCACCACCTGCTGCCCTTCTACGGCCGCGCGCACGTGGCCTACGTGCCCGATGGCAAGATCGTCGGGCTGTCCAAGATCCCGCGCCTGGTGGACGTCTTCAGCCGCCGCTTGCAGGTGCAGGAGCGCCTTACCCAGCAGATCGCCACCACGCTGGAGGAGCAGCTCGAGCCCCAGGGCGTGGCCGTGGTGCTCGAGGGCTTCCACATGTGCATGGCCATGCGCGGGGTCGAGAAGCAGAACGCCTGGATGACCACCAGCGCCATGCGCGGCATCTTCGAGTCGAGCACGCGCACGCGCGACGAGTTTCTAGTGCTGATCCGCGGCATCAGTAACCGCGGGCGCTAAAGCGCGGCCGCACGCGCTAACGCGCGGCCGCGCGCGCCAGCGCCGCGCGGGCAGGGCCGCGCCGGGAGGTCAAGCCGTGTCCAACGCCAGCCCCGCGGGCCAGCGCCTGCCCCAGCCCTACATCGCCGCCGCCACGCTGATGCCCGAGTTCACGCTGCGGGCGGTGATCGTCGGCACCATCCTCGGCATGATCTTCGGCGCCTCGTCGCTCTACCTGGTGCTCAAGGTCGGCCTGACCGTGAGCGCCTCGATCCCGGTGGCGGTGATCTCGATCACGCTGTTCCGGCTGGCTTCCAAGCTGGGCGTGCCGCGACGCCACGATCCTCGAGAACAACATCGTGCAGACGGCCGGCTCGGCCGGCGAGTCGATCGCCTTCGGCGTCGGCGTGACGATGCCGGCGATCATGATCCTCGGCTTCGACCTCGAGCTGACGCGCGTGATGCTGGTCGCCGTGCTCGGCGGCCTGCTCGGCATCCTGATGATGATTCCGCTGCGCCGCGCGCTGATCGTGCAGCAGCACGGCCTGCTCAAGTACCCCGAGGGCACGGCCTGCGCCGAGGTGCTGAAGGCGGGCGCCTCGGACGAGTCGCGCGCCGCTGGCCTCGGACGAGGCGAAGGAGGAGGAGCGCGCCGCCGCCGCGGCCGGCCTCAAGGCGGGCACCAGCGGGCGCACGATCTTCACCGGCTTCGGCATCGGCCTGCTCTACAAGACGGCGATGGTGGCGTTCAAGGCCTGGAAGGACGTGCCCGAGAAGCATCTTCGGCGCGCCCTTCAAGGCGGGCTCCATCTCGGCCGAGATCACCCCCGAGCTGCTCGGCGTGGGCTACATCATCGGGCCGAAGATCGCCGCGGTCATGTGCGGCGGCGGCGTGCTGGCCTACCTGCTGCTGATCCCGCTCATCAAGTTCTTCGGCGAGGCCATTCCCGGCGCGCTCTCGCCGGGCACGATCCCGATCAGCGAGATGGCGCCCGAACGCAGATCCGCGGCGCCTACGTGCTCTACATCGGCGCCGGCGCCGTGGCGGCGGGCGGCATCATCAGCCTCGTCCGCTCGCTGCCCGTCATCTGGCACGGCATCCGCGAGGGCCTGCGCGACGTGAGCCTGGGCGGCAAGGCGGGCGTCGACCCGCACCGCACCGAGCACGACCTGCCGATGACGCTTCGTCTTCGGCGGCATCCTGGCCATCATCGTGGCCATCGTGCTCGCGCCGCCCCTGCACATGAACCTGCTCGGCGCGCTGCTCATCGTGCTGTTCGGCTTCCTCTTCGTGACCGTGTCATCGCGGCTGACGGGCGAGATCGGCTCGTCCTCCAACCCGATCTCGGGCATGACCGTGGCCACGCTGCTGCTCACCTGCCTGATCTTCCTGGCCATCGGCTGGACGGGCGGCAACCACTACGTGACCGCGCTCTCGGTGGGCGCCATCGTCTGCATCGCCGCCTCGAACGGCGGCACGACCTCGCAGGACCTGAAGACCGGCTTCCTCGTCGGCGCCACGCCGCGGCTGCAGCAGATCGTCGATCCTGATCGGCGCGCTGGTCTCGGCGCTGATGCTCGGGCCCATCCTGCTCAAGCTGAACGACACGGCGACGGTCTACGTGCCGGCCGCCGAGGTGGCGCCGCGGGCTCGTCACCGATCCCGGGCCGCTCGACGCAGCGCGAGTCCCTGCGCGGGCCGCAGGCGCGCGCGGACGGGGCGAGCTATCGCGTCTGGCAGAAGCGCGACAACGAGGGCGGCCCCGCGGGCAAGTACCTGGTGGACGACGCGGGGCGCGCGGTCTACCTGGTGGACCCGGGCATCAACGGCGCCTACACGCAGCGGCCGGATGGGACCAGCGTGCGCAAGTTCGACGCGCCCAAGGCCACGCTGATGAGCTACATCATCACGCGGCATCCTGGACCGGCAGCTGCCCTGGGCGCTGGTGCTCTTCGGCGTGATGATCGCGGTCATCCTGGAGATGGCGGGCATTCCGTCGCTGGCCTTCGCGGTGGGCGTCTACCTGCCGCTGTCGTCGTCGACGCCGATCTTCGTCGGCGGCATGATCCGCTGGCTGGTGGACCGGTTCCGGCGCCGCGAGCTGAAGCGCGCGGGCGCGGCGGCCAGCGCCGAGCAGCTTGCCGCCGAGAGCGACAAGAGCCCCGGCGTGCTGATGGCCTCGGGCTACATCGCGGGCGGGGCGATCGCGGGCATCGTGATCGCCTTCATGGCCGGCGTGCTGATGGGCCTGGACGAGAAGCTCACGCGCTGGGCGGCCGCGCACAACCCCTTCTACGGCGGCGCCTCGGCGGACCTGCTCGCGCTGATGCCCTTCGTGCTGCTGAGCGCTGCTGCTCTTCTTGGTAGGCCGCGAGAAGCTGCTGGCTGGGCGCGCGCGGTAGGATTGCCCCACGGGCTCTCTGGCGCGAATGCGCCGCCCGCTGAAACCAGTTGTTAGGTCGCCTTTAGACACGCACGTAGCGCAAGTGGGTTGCAGCTGGACTATCAAGCACCTTGTCGATTCGGAACCGCGGAGCCGGCTCGCACAGGTTCTCGAAGAGGCGTCTCCCGCCGCCGAACACCACTGGCGCCAGCGCGATCTCCAGCTCATCGATCGTACCCAGGTTCAGGTACTGCTGGATCACGTCCGCGCCGCCTGAGATGCGAACATCGCGGCCGCCGGCAGACTCCCTGGCCTGCTCGAGGGCCCTCTCCGGCCCGTCGTTGACGAAGTAGAAGGTCGTCCCTCCCGGCCGGACCCAGGCTTCGCGCTTCTCGCGGGTGAGCACGTAGACCGGAGTGTGAAACGGGGCCTCCTCGGGCCATGAGGCCTCGCCTTGCTCGAACATGCGCTTGCCCATGATGTTGGCACCGATGCGCTCCGTGGTGCTGCGAAGCAGCTCATTGACAGGGCCGGTCTCTCCCCCTGGTCCGAGCTTGAGGTTCTCGCGGAAGTACTGCTGATTGAGGATCCAGGCCATCAGCGCACCCCACTTCGCGCCCCAGTCCTTGTACTCGGGCCTGTCCCAGTTCTCAATGGTCATCCCATCCGGCGCCATGTAGCCGTCAAGGCTGAGTCCGATGTTCACGAAGACCTTGGGCATAAGGCATCTCTCCTGATTCTGCTACTTACCCCGGCGCGCGGCCTCGACGGCGGCGATGTCGATCTTCCCCATCTCCATCATCGCATCGAAGGCGCGCTTGGCGGCGGCGGGATCGGGGTCCGTGATCGCATCGGTCAGGGCGATCGGCGTGATCTGCCACGACAGTCCCCACTTGTCCCGGCACCAGCCGCAGGCGCTCTCCTCGCCGCCGTTGTCGACGATCGCCTGCCAGTAGCGATCCGTTTCGGCCTGGTCGGCGGTCGCGATCTGGAAGGAGAAGGCTTCGCTGTGCTTGATCCCGGGTCCGCCGTTGAGCCCGAGGCAGGGAATGCCGAGCACCGTGAACTCGACGGTCAGCACGTCGCCCTGCTTGCCGGACGGATAGTCCCCTGGCGCGCGATGCACCGCGGTGACGGCCGAATCGGGGAAGACCTTGGCGTAGAAGCGCGCCGCTCCCTCGGCATCGTTGTCGAACCAAAGGCAGATCGTGTTCTTGGCGACCTTGCGCATGCTGCTCCTCCTTTGCGATGGGCGATCGGCCATACCTTGCGCCACGGATTATGGAGGAGGGATCGTTGCCATCGCAAGGGTGGGCGGTGGGCTACATCGCGGGCGGGGCGATTGCGGACACCGTGATCGGCTTCGTGGCCGGTGTGCTGATGGATCTGGACGAGAAGCTCATGCGCTGGGCGGAGGCGCAGCCTGATCTTCGCAGGCGCCTCGGTGGACCTGCTGGTGCTGCTTCCCCTCGTGCTGCTCTTCCTCGTCGGCAGGGAGAGCTGCTGGCAGGATGGGGCGGGAGGGATCGTGGGTGAGCCGCCCCTGGGGGTGGTCTTCGTCGCGCCGTCAGTAGCGTGCTTAATTAGGTGGCGGGCGGGCAGGCTCTAGGTAGCGGATCGCAAGTACCCTACCAGTCCATGTTCCTGTGGGAATCCTGTTCCCACGCGGTGCGATCGAGGTAGTCGTTGAAGCTAGCAGGATCGGCCACAGCACTCTCGTAAATTGAGATGGACTCTGGATTGAAGTAGACATCTAGTCCGGCCGAGACATAGCGGAAACCGAGCTCATGTGTTCCGCTCTCGAGGAAGGAGTCGGCCCTGTCAAGCTGCTTGCAGTTCTCTGAGAAGCTTGCATCCGAGAGTGGATGAATAGAGAGGCGGTTTTCTGTCGACCTGGATAGGCGGGCAGGAATGGCTCCTACGCCGGGGACTTGGACATGGACTAGATTCAGCGAGCGATCGAAGCCTCCGTGCGTCGCCGGGTTGCGGTGCTCCTGTTTGACCCGCAGGAGCTGCTCGTAGACGGTCTTCGCAAGTGGGTTCGTTTGAAGGTCGAACACGCGCTTGTACTTCGCGGCCCAGTCGGCTGTGATGATGGACTCTAAGTCGTCCCGTTGCGCATCGAACCCGGAGAAGGGAAGGAGGAGTACCAGCACGTGCTCGAGCCAGCTGAAGAAGGCATCCAGAGCAGCGGATCCGGCGAAAAATCCTTCACGCTCGGGCCTGAAGGGGTACGAAATAGTCACTTCGCCGCGAGCGGCACGCTGTTTCACGGGTGGTGGTGGATCCGAGGAGAAGCTCGCGATTGCGAGTTCTCTAAGGTAGTCGTAGCGGTCTCGGAAGAGGCGGAAATGGTTCGGGATTGTGATGCGGCCCTCCCGGATCAACAAGCGGATCTCGGGCTCCAGATCACGTTCAACCAGCGGAACCGCGCGCTGGAGCACGTCGGCGAAGGCCTGCAGGGGAGCACCGTCCTCCCCAGCACTGGCTCGCGCGCGAACGCGAAGCCCGAACTTCTCCGATGAGACCACGATCAGCGAGCCCTTGAAGGATATGGCTGTGACCCAAGCGGTCTTCTCAATGGGTCTTGTGTCGAACCTAGCCCCGATGTAGCGCTCTAGAACGACCTTGACTAGGTACGGAGCGGGCATGTTCTGCGGAGTATCAACGAGGCGAAGACCCTCACCGGAGAACGAGAGAGACTCGGCGACGACATCCTGCAGGATAAACCGCAAGGCGTTGGTGGCTTCTGACTGCTCGCTCATGCTTCCGATCTCGCCGCCCAACGTCCAGGAAAACCAGCGAAGGCGGCCGGCGAAGCCGGATGTCACGGGCCTGGCTACGGCCAGGCCTGTGACACAGCCTTCGGCTGGTTCATGCTGCTGTTAGGCTGTTCCGATATCTCACCTAACGCTTCACAAGACTGGGAAGCAAGAGCAACGACCCACAGAACGGGCACTTCACTTTCCGGCCGGCCTGCTGCAACTGCCACGCCAAGACCTGGCTGCAATTCTCGTTCGGGCACGTAACCACACGCTGCGCCTGAGTTCTGCTGCGTGAGCCAGGGGCAGCGACCGTGGGAGTCGATACCTGCCGCCCAGCGATGTCTTGGAGAAGGCGAGTTTGCTTCTGTTGCTCTTCGAGTGCGTGCCTTGCGGCGTCAGCCGCGTCTTTCGCAGCATCTGCCGCTTCTATCGCATCATGCTCTGTGCAACAGTCTGGGCATTCCATCCAGCTGTCTTGAATTGGGTATCCATGGTGACGCCGGGACATCGGTCTAGACCTCCTCCCACTCGCAACGACGAGCTCACTTGGAGCCTAACGCGAAATGGCGACGTAGGGATAGTTAGCTTCCTGGGTGTAAACGGCCAGATAGCACCGATCATCTTCCGCAACCGCGCCAAGCAATTGTCGGCAGTGGCGCTACATTGATGCGTCAATTCAGTTGCGGACTGTACGGCGGGACGATCCGCATAGCAAGATACTGACAGCGAATCGCAGCGGACTGAGCCGGATCCGCCGCCCGGTGCCTTGTTTGGGCACTGTTGCTTCCACGCGACAAAT
The DNA here is from genome assembly GCA_963695095.1 of uncultured bacterium. Lineage (GTDB taxonomy): Bacteria > Krumholzibacteriota > Krumholzibacteriia > JACNKJ01 > JACNKJ01 > VGXI01. The sequence goes on from CAVOFT010000001.1 coordinate 440,248, forward strand.
CCTCATCGACGGGACTCCCGACGCCATGCCCCGCGATTCAGCGCATGCGCGCCGAGCATGATCGTGGTGACGTCTTGCTCCCCAGGAGTCCCTGGGCACTTCGGTTGCTTCGGCCCGACTCCAACCCGACTCCAAGAGGAGGCACAGCGGAGGACTCGCATTCGACAAAGGCGCAAGGCGGGTCTGACCGGTCAGCCAGATGGGAGATACAGCTCTCAGGCGAGCCCAATCCGCCCCCGGGGGCGGGTCGGCGCGCCAGCGCGGCGCCGCATCCCTTTCCGCTGGCCTTCCCCCCGGCGAGGCGCTTTAATCGCCCCATGCCCGCCCCGAATCCCCAACCTTCGGCCCTCATCACCGGCGGCAGCGCCGGCATCGGCCTCGCCCTGGCCGCCGGCCTGATCGAGGACGGCTACCGCGTCGCCATCAGCGGCCGGGACGCCGCCCGCCTGGAAGCCGCTGCCAAACGAACCCACGCGACCCTCGCCCTGCCCGCCGACCTCCGCGACCCCGCCGCCGTCGACGCCGCCATCGCCCGCATCGAAACGGACTTCGGCCGCCTCGATGTCCTCGTCAACAACGCCGGCCAGGGGCGCTTCCTCTCCCTGGCCGAGACCAGCGAGGCCGACTGGGAGGCCATGATCGGCACCAACCTGACCGGCGCCTGGCGCATCACCCGCCGCTGCCTGCCCCTGCTGCTCGCCAGCCGCGGCGCCCTCGTCAACATCATCTCGGTGGCCGGGCGCCAGGGCTTCGCCAGCAACAGCGCCTACTGCGCCAGCAAGTTCGGCCTGCGCGGCCTGGCCGAGGCCCTGCGCGAGGAGCTGCGCGGCCAGGGCCTGCGCGTCATCAACATCTACCCCGGCGCCACGGACACGCCCTTCTGGGACACGGTTTCAGGAACCTGGGACCGCAGCCGCATGCTTCGCCCCGAGGACGTGGCCCGCGCCGCCCGGGACGCCCTCAGAATGCCCGCGGGGGCCCTGGTCGAGGACCTGGTCATCGGCCCGGCCGGCGGGGCGCTCTAGAAAGCGCGCCGGGCGGCGGACGGGCCCGGCGAATCCGCCCTCGGGGCTGGCGGCCCCATGGGCGGCTTGGTAGATTTAGCGGACGCGGTACGCCGTTGGCGGTCCGGACCGGGAGAGCCCTGGCGCCGGAGCGGGCGACTCGCCGCATGAGCCGCCGGCGGCTGGGCAGTCGGCACGAGGGGCGTGATCTCTAGGCCATGGCTTCCAAGGACATCATCATCGGTATCGTGGGCAGTGGCGGCGACGGCGTCATCACGGCGGGCGAGTTCATCGTGTCCGCCGTCTCCAGCGAGGGGCTCTTCTCCTTCCTGCTCAAGAGCTACGGCGCCCAGATCCGCGGCGGCGAGTCCTCCTGCCGCGTGCGCATCTCGTCGAACCCGGTGGTGTCCCAGGGCGACGAGCTGGACGCGCTTGTCGTGCTGAGCTGGGCCGACTACCTCAAGTTCGAGCACGAGATCGACCTGCACGCCAAGACCGTGATCGTGCACGACGAGGATGACCCCATCCCCGATGATCACGTGGCCCGCTGGGCGGATCACCCCGTCTACCGCATCCCCTTCAAGCGCCTGGCGAAGGAGGAGATGCAGACCGTCCTCACCAAGAACATCATCATGCTCGGCGCCATGATCGAGCTGTTCGGTCTGCCCGAGCGGGGCATCGCGCACGCCATCGACAGGAAGTTCGGCAAGAAGTCCGCGGGCGTGGTGACCAAGAACCTGGAAGCCCTGGCCTGCGGCAAGCGCTGGGTGGCCGAGAACATCAAGAAGGCCGACGAGTACTTCCTCGAGTACACGCCCAGCGAGCCCAAGCTCGTCATGGAGGGCAACGCGGCCGTGGCCCTGGGCGCCGTCGTCGCCGGCTGCCGCTTCTACGCCGGCTACCCGATCACGCCGGCCAGCGAGGTCATGCACTGGATGGCCCATCACCTGCCCGCCGTGGGCGGCACCGTGGTGCAGGCCGAGGACGAGATCTCGGCCGCCGGCATGGTGATCGGCGCCTCCTTCGGCGGCATCAAGGCGATGTGCGCCACCAGCGGCCCCGGCTTCACGCTGAAGAGCGAGATGCTCGGCCTGGCCTCGATGGCCGAAGTGCCCATGGTCATCGTCGACGTGCAGCGCGGCGGGCCGAGCACGGGCATCCCCACCAAGAGCGAGCAGACGGACCTGATGCAGGCCGTCTACGGCAGCCACGGCGACTCGCCCCGCGTGGTGATCGCGCCCACCGACGTGGAGGATTGCTTCGACACGGCGGTCTACGCCTTCGACATCGCCGAGGAGTTCCAGATCCCCGTGGTGCTGCTCTCGGACCAGTTCATCGGCCAGCGCAAGGAGACCGTGCGCCCCTTCCCGGTGGATCGCCGCGAGGTCTACGGGCGGGTGAAGCCCAATGCCGAGGAGCTGGCGACCTACAAGCGCTACCGCCTCGACACGGAAACCGGTGTCTCGCCGATGGCCGTGCCGGGCATGCCGGGCGGGCAGTACCCGGCCTCGGGCATCGAGCACAACGAGCTGGGCGATCCGACGAGCCGGATCAACCTGCACGACGCGATGACCGAGAAACGCTATCGCAAGTACAAGTACATCGTCGAGAAGTACAGCTTCGTGCGCCGCTACGGCGACGACGACGCGAGCGTGGGCATCCTGGCCTGGGGTTCCACCAAGGGCGTCGTCAAGGAGGCGGTGGCACTGCTGCAGGCGGAGGGCTACAAGGTGGGGGCGATGATCCCCCAGCTCCTGCATCCCTTCCCGATGGCGGCCTTCGATCAGTTCCTGGCGGGGAAGAAGCGGCTGGTGGTGGCGGAGCTGAGCTATCGCGGGCAATTCCTGCAGTTCATCCGCTCGCGCTGCACGATCACGGCGCCTGTTCACCACGTCGCCCGGCCGGGCGGCAAGCCCTTCACCGTCCGCGAGATCACCGAAGCCCTGCGGGAGGTCCTCTGATGGCCATCGACGCGAACCAGCAACCCACGCCGGCGGATGCCGTCGACAAGAAGCGCGTGCCCACCGACTACAAGCGCGACTTGAAGCCGGTCTGGTGCACGGGCTGCGGGGACTTCGGCGTGCTGCAGAGCATCTACCGCGCGCTGGCGAGCTGGCGATCGCGCCCGAGAACGTGGGCATCATCTCCGGCATCGGCTGCTCCTCGCGCCTGCCGGGCTACGTGAACACCTACGGCTTCAATGCGCTGCACGGGCGGGCGCTGCCCATCGCCCAGGGCCTCAAGCTGGCGCGGCCGGAGATCACGGTGCTCGCGGTGGGCGGCGACGGCGACGGCATCTCGATCGGCATGGGCCACTTCCCGCACGCCGCGCGCCGCAACGTGAACATGACCTACATCATGATGGACAACTTCATCTACGGCCTCACCAAGGGGCAGGTCTCCCCGACCACCCCCAAGGGCGACACCACGGTGAGCACGCCCTTCGCCTCTATCGATTCCCCGCTCGACCCGGTGAAGTTGGCCCTGTCCTTCAACGTGTCCTTCATCGCGCGCGCCTTCGCCGGCGACCTCAAGCACATGACGGACATGGTGAAGCTGGCCATCGAGCACAAGGGCTTCTCCTTCGTGCACGCGCTCAGCCCCTGCCCCACCTTCCGCGGCATGGACGAGTTCAAGCGCGTGCGCGCGGCCGTGAACTACGTCGAGCCCAAGGCCGAGGAGCTGGCCAGCAAGGCGGCCGCCTTTGCCCGCGAGGAGGAGTTCGCCGGCAAGATCAACCTGGGCGTCCTTTACCGCGCGACGCGGACCACCTATGAGGACGAAACCCAGCTCGTGCGGGAGCGCTCGCTGAAGTCCCGCGGCCGTGCCCCGGAAATGCAGGAGTTGCTCGGGGAGTTCATGCCCTAGCCCCCGAGGCAGATCGCCGACCACCGGCGCCGGGCTCTCCGCGAGCCCGGCGCTTTCTTTTGAGTTCAAATTCAGGCCAATGGCTCCGGATATTGCACTATCTGCTCCATGGGGTGGAGATGAGTTGCATGACCTCGAAATATCATGGACATGTCAAAATCTGGTAGCCAAAGGGGACTTCCCTGTCTAGGATATCCCCAAGTCAACTGCATTTACCGTGCGGGCCCTGCCCTTGCTCTTGGAGGTCTAAGATGTTCAGAATCATCAGGTTAAGCGTTGTGTCGCTGGCCCTGCTGGCCGGGGCGCTGCTCTTCCTGACGGGTTGTGAAGGGGAGATGGGGCCGGCGGGCCAGAACGGCACCGACGGGGAGAACGGCCTGCTCTTCGACTGGACCTACGTGGGCGGGAACGGTCTGGCCTGCACGCATTGCCACTCCGATCTCAAGGAGGCCGTGCTGACGACGGCCCACACCCGCGCCTTCGACGACCTCGAGGTCGCCGACCAGAGCAACCCCTACTGCGTGAAGTGCCACACGACGGGCTGGGACAGCCCGGTCACCTACGGCCAGACCCAGATCACCGACTATGGCCCCGACATCTACGGCTACGACGACTACTTCGGCGTCGGCGGGGCGGCGGCCGCCAGCCGGCGCGCCATGCTCGAAGGCGTGCAGTGCGAGGCCTGCCACGGCCCCGGCGGTCCCAATCCGCTGGAGTTCACGCCGCGCATCTCCTTCGCCACCATCCTGGACGGCGACACCAGTGTCTCGCTCTGCGCGCCCTGCCACTCCGGGCAGCTCGGCGAGTACGCCACCTCGGGCCACGGCACCGTGGGCGGGCTGGATCAGGCGGACTTCCACGCCGAGTTCAGCCGCAGCTCCTGCCGGCCCTGCCACACATCCGAGGGCTTCATCTTCGCCAACGATCCGGCCTACGCCGACTACGAACTGCCGCAGGGCTACCTGCAGAACTTCATCGGCTGCGTGACCTGCCACGATCCCCACGCGGGCGAGGACGCGGGGGGCAATCCGCACCAGCTGCGCACGCTGACGGCGGTGGAGATCGTCAATCAGGCCGGCTACGGGCCGGACGACGACATCCCCGCCATGTCCGGCTACGGCAATGCCCAGCTCTGCGCGCAGTGCCATCACGCCCGGCGCAGCGGTAGCCAGGTGGCAGAGCAGATCTCCCTGGGCAGCGAGCACTTCGGCCCGCACGGCAGCCCGCAGATGGACATGTTCATCGGCGCCGGCAGCCACGAGATCACCGGCTACAGCTACGAGCGCGATCATGCCCACAACGCCGGCATCGCCGACGCCTGCGTGAAGTGCCACATGGTGCGCGTGGCGGAGATCCACGGCACGAGCCAGGAGCACTCCTTCCACACCTTCCAGCCCACCGTGGACAACTGCCTGCCCTGCCACACCATCGCGGACTTCGACTACCACGGCATCCAGACCTACGTGCAGCAGCTGATGGACGACCTGGCCACCCGCTTCGGCTTCGCCGATGCGGCGGCCATGCTGGACGAGGACACGGGCTGGGACTCGGTGAACACGGGCCCGAGCTGGGAGCCCTGGCAGCGGGAGGCGGCCTACGCGCTCTTCTTCGTGGCCAACGACGGCAGCCACGGCGTGCACAACCCGGCCTACGCCCTCGACCTGCTCCAGAACGCGATGGACCACTACGACGCCAGCGACAAGCGGCTCACCGCCAGGTAGTCGCTCGACACGGCGCTGCTCCGAAGCCCGCGGCCACCCGGCCGCGGGCTTTCTCATGCCCGTCGTCGCGCGCTGCCGCTCGGCTCAGTCGCTGAAGGAGATCTCGTCGGGCAGTTCGTTGACGTCGTCCGCGCGATGGGGGAAGTGCGCGGCCAGGCGCTCGCCGACGCGGGCGATGCCGGCGGCGAGGCCCTCGCCGAAGCGATCCTCGGCGAAGTGGCCGGCCATCTGCGCCGCCACCTCCTGCCAGAAGCTCTCGCCGACCCGGGTGTGCAGGGCCTCGTCGCCGAGCACGGCGAAGCGCCGCGTGCGCGTGGCCAGGTAGAAGAGCACGCCGTTGCGCGCCTCGGTGGCGTGCATGCCCATCGCCGCGAAGAGGGCGCGGGCGCGAACGTAGGGGTCGCCCGCCACCGGCGGCTTCTGCGGCAGGTCGCGCTCCATGTGGAGGCGGATCTCGCCGCTCGTGCGCAGCTCGGCGGCGCGGATCGCGGCGAGCACGGCCGCGCGCTCGTCGGTGCGCAAGAAGCCGCGGGGACGATCACTGCGCTTGGCCATGCCTACCACCCTCCGCTGGCGCCGCCGCCGCCGGAAAAGCCGCCCCCGCCCGAGAAGCCGCCACCGCCGCCGCCGCCGAAACCACCGCCACCGAAGAAGCCGCCCCCGCCGCGACGGCCGCGGCCGCCCAGGGCGGAGCCGATGATCAGAGGTCCGAGCAGCGAGCGCCGGCCGGCGCCGCTGAGCAACACGACGGCGATGATGATCAAGGGCAGCAGGGGGACGCCACCGCCGCCCCGCTCCCGCCGCGCTCCCGCGATGCGGCCCTGGGCCAGCGGGTCCTCCGGCGCCACCCGCTGGGCCACGCGCTGCACGACGAACTCGAAGCGTGCGCCCGCGGGTTCCCGGGGAAGCTGCTGCATCTCGCGCAGGATGCGCGAGGCGATCACATCCGGCAGCTGCTCCTCGAGCCCGTAGCCCACCTCGAGGCGGCTCGCCCGCTGCTGGGGAAAGACGGCGAAGAGCACGCCGCGGAAGTCGCCCTTGGTGCCCAGGCCCCAGTGCTCGTAGAGCGCCGCCGTGTAGTCCTCCAGGCCGCCCTCGTACTCGGGCAGCACGGCCACCACGAACTGGATGCCCGTGCGCTGCTCGAAGCCGTAGAGCGCGTCGGCGAGACGATCCACCTCGCCCGGCTCCAGCAGCCCGACGCGATCCTCGCAGTGCCGGGCTGGGGGCGCGGGCATCGCGGCCGCGGCCGGCTGACCGGCGGCGAGCGCGGCCAGCAGCGCCAGCGAGGCGATCGCGCGCTGGAGACCCGAGAGCGGCGGCATGCTCACCCTAGTTGCCGAAGTCCACCTTGGGCGCCTGAGCGGCCCCCTCGGCAGCCTCGAAGTAGGACTTGGCGTCGAACTTGAACAGGCCGGCGACGATGTTGCCCGGGAAGCGGCGGATCGCCGTGTTGTAATCGCGGGCCAGATCGTTGAAGCGGCGCCGCTCGACGGCGATGCGGTTCTCCGTCCCCTCGAGCTGGGCCTGCAGGTCGAGGAAGTTCTGGTTGGCCTTGAGGTCCGGATAGCGCTCGACCACGACCATCAGCCGGGCAAGAGCCGAACTCAGCTCGCCCTGGGCCTGCTGGAACTGCTCCATCAGCTTGGGGTCGTTCAGGGCCTCCGGCGTGAGCTGGGCCTGAACCTGGGTGGCCTTGGCCCGCGCCTCGATGACGGCCGTGAAGGTCTCCTGCTCGTGGGCGGCGTAACCCTTGACCGTCTCCACCAGATTGGGGATGAGGTCGGCCCGGCGCTGGTAGACGTTCTCGACGTTGCCCCACTGGCCTTCGACGCCCTCCTGCAGGCCGACGAAGCTGTTATACTTGCCGCTGAGGGTGCCGACGACGATGAGCAGCAGCACCACGATCACGACGAGCGCGAGCAAACCCTTCTTCATGAATCCTCTCCTGGGCCGGGGTGAGCGTTGGCGACGGGCGCAGCTACCCGCGCCGCGGCCAGTGTATTCGATGCTCCCGCGGATGGCAAACCCAGCCCGGCGGCGGGGCGGCCGAAGTCCCCCGTGCTCGCCGCGGAATTTTGGTGACAGGAACCCTGGCGCCTTGCCATGCTGCGCCGTTCACCCCGTGCCGCTCAGCGACGCGCGGGGCGATGCTGCTTGCCCGTGTCCACTCAGGGAGGCCCCGTGACAGCCCGAACCACGCCGATGCGGGTCTTCGTGGCCAGCGATGTGGGTCAGGTGAGGACCGAGAATCAGGATGCCTACTTCGCGGGGCCCATTCCCGAGGGCCGCGAGAAGAGCCACGGCCAGCTCCTGATCGTCGCCGACGGCATGGGCGGCCATGCCTCGGGCGAGGTCGCCAGCAAGCTGGCCGTGGAGACCATCCTCAAGGTCTTCTACGGCGAGCCGCTGGGCCCGGGCGCCGACCCCTCGCCGCTGCTCCGGCGCGCTTTCCAGGCGGCGAATCTGGCCATCCTCGAGGCCGGGCGGCGCGAGCAGCGCCACTTCGGCATGGGCACCACCTGCACCGCGCTGCTCCTGCGCGGCAGCCTGGCCTGGACCTGCCACGTGGGCGACACGCGCGTCTACCGGTATCGCGACGCTGCGCTGGAGCAGCTCACGGAGGACCACACCCTGTTGCAGCAGATGATCGACGGCGGCCAGCTCCAGCCCGACGAGATCCTGCGCCGCTCGATCAAGCACATCCTCGTGCGGGCCATGGGCAGCGAGGAGCGCGTGCGCGTGGACGCCGACAAGGAGCCCTTCCCGGTGGCCGCGGGCGACGCCTTCCTGATGAGCAGCGATGGCCTGCACGATCTGCTCGGGCCGGAGGAGATCAGCGAACTGCTGGCGGAGCCGGACGGCCAGGTCGCGGTGGAGGCCCTGACCGCGGCGGCCTGCATCGCCGGCGCGCCGGACAACGTGACCGTACTGCTCGCCCAGTGGGACGACAGCGAAGAGGAATGAGCGAATGAGCCAGGACATCCCGAGCGCCGGCGGCGACAAGCCGCGCGCCCCGCATCCCGTCTACCATTGCAGCGTCTGCACCAAGCCCCTGGCCTGGGACGGCGGGCGCATTCGACTCGTCTGCCGCGAGCCGGATTGCCGCGGCGACCGGCCGCGGCCGGCGCCCATCCGCCTGCGCGAGGGCGACGAGCACGACCGCGTCGCCCTGCTGGCCGTCAGTCGGGACTTCTTCGGCAGCTCGCACCTGCACGCCTTCGGCGGCGTCTTTCCCCTGGCGAAGTGCGCCTTCCTGGTGGTGGAGTTCGACAACGAGCGCGCCGGCTTCCTTTCCTATGCCCTGCACTTCCCGGCCGAGGACGAGGCGGCAGTGATCCTGATGGCCGTGCTGCCCGGCTTCCAGGGCCGCGGCGTGGGCCGCGCCCTGCAGGGCGCGATGGACGCCGTCTGCCGCCCGCTCGGCATCCGGCGCATCCACATCGCCACCAGCAACGACAACATCCCAGGGCTCTACTTCTACCAGCGGCTGGGTTACCGCCTGCGCAGCCTGCACGTGGGTGCCGCGGCCGCCGCGCTCGCCGAGCAAGGCGAGGCCGGGCAGGCCGGCTTCGGCGGCATTCCCATCCTCGACGAGCTGCACCTGACGAAGGAGCTGGGGCGCACGCCCTAGGCGCGGCTGCGCCCGCGCGCGGCGGCAGCGCAGGTCTAGGACTGGAAGAGCACCTGCAGCTTGAGGAAGAGCTGTCGCTCCGCCTGCTCGTAATCCGAGGGCTCGCCGTAGTCGACGAAGCGGTGCGTGGAGCCCAGGTACAGCACGGTGAAGGGATTCACCTTGTAGCTGAGCAGGGGCTCGATGTCGTAGACCCCGTCGAAGTCGTCGTACTGCACGATCGTGCGCAAGAAAAGCTCGCGCGTGAGCTGCAGGTTCAGGCGCACGCGCGCGACGTAGCCGCGGAAGACCTCCTCGCCCGTGTCCGGATGCTCCATGCGCACCCACTCCAGGCTGGGCGTGAGCACGGTGCGCTGGCCCAGGCGCAGCGTCGCCCAGCCCTCCAGCGCCACCTGGCGGCCGAGGAAGGGATCGGCGGTGCGGCGAATCGTGTGCGCCCACTGCGCCTCCGCCCCGAACTGCGCCGCATTGGCCGGATTGCAGGAGAACTCCACGCTGGTGCGGCGGATGCCGTCGAACTGGACCCCTCGGTAATTCTCGGCGCTCCAGAGCTGCTCGACGTGCAGCTGCGTCTGCTTGATCAGGCTGAGGTCGAGCATGGGGATGAACCACTCGTCCTTCTGCTTGGAGCGGAAGTTCCAGACGCCGCCGGTCGCGAACTGCGGGAAGACGTTCTCCACCCAGCGACTCGCCGGCCGGAAGTTCCAGCCCGTCCAGGCGCTCATCTCGCGCCGGTTGCTGCTGCCGATGAAGCCGTTCTCGGCGCGGAAGGCGGGGCTGGTCTGGCGGATGTCGGCGTCGAAGTGCCAGTGGCGACCGTCGCGCTCGATGCTCGTGTAGATGGCATGGCCCGAGAAGCGCTCGCCGTCGAAGGCGGCGCTGTAGCGGCCGCCGTCGAAGCGCAGGTTCTGCTCCGCGAAGCCGGCCGTGAGCTGGCTGTCCACGGGCTCCTCCGTGTGGCTGGCCAGGACCTGGCACTCCCAGGCCCAGTTGTCGGCGAAGCGCAGCGACCAGTCGAGTCCGCCCACGGTCCCCGAGCCGCTGTCGGTGGGCACGCGCAGGCCGTGCTTGTCGAAGTCGGCCCCGTGCCGGCGGTCCGTGAGCATCGCGCCGATGAAGGAGCCGCTGGCGAAGCTGCGGCGCAGGCGCAGGATGTTCGACAGGCTCTCGTCCCCGAGGAGAATGCGGCTCGATTCCTCGAAGGGGAGGATGAAGGGGCTGCGCTCGTCCTGCGCGGAGAGCAGGAGCAGCTCATAGGGCCCCCGCCGCGCCGTCACCTTGGCCGCCACGTAGGGGTCGTTGATCGAGCGGGTGTAGATGGCGTTGATCCAGGAGTCGAACAGGTTGCTGCCGCGCTGGAAGAAGGGCCGCCGCTCCTCGTAGAAGAGGGCGAAGGGCGTGTTGACGTCGATCTGCGCCGCGTCGGACTCCACCTGGCTGAAGTCCGGGTTCAGCGCCCCCTCGATGGCGAAGTTGGGGCCGAAGGCATAGGCGATGCCGAGACCGAAGTCGGCGCGGAAGTCGCCGGCCTGCCAGGGCGAATCCGGATCCTCCGCATCGGCCAGCCCCGAGGCCTGATGGGCGACCATGTCGGGCAGCAGGGAGAGGCCGCCGCCCGGCTCCACGGCGCGGATGCCGCTCAGGGTGCCGAACTGGCAGAACCAGCAGGCCTCGCCGCGGTCGAAGGCGGCCCAGGTGCTGCGCTCGCGGAAGTCACGCTTGCGATCGCGCCAGAAGGTGGCCCGCCAGACCTGCTCCTCGCCCTCCGGGAAAAGCAGGCTGCTGAAGGGAATGGCCACTTCCACCTGGAAGCCGTCGGCCGTGAGCCGTCCCTCGGATGACCAGACCAGGTCGAAGCCCATGTCCTCGCCGCCGTTGGCCGTCATGCGCAGGTCGCCCTGGATGCCCAGCGGGTTGACGAAGAACTCGTAGGCCCAGGCCTGGTCGCCGTAGGTGTCCAGGATCAGCCCCACGTAGTCGTCCTGCCAGATGGCGTCGCGATCGCGCAGGCCGGCGCGCACCAGGCTGGAGTCGTCCTCGGCGATGAAGGCGAGATAGAGATTGTGCGCGTCATAGGTGACGAGCACCCGGGTCTGCACCGGCGGCTCCGTGTGATCTCCCGGGCTGTTTTCGCAGAAGTTCTCCGCCACGGCGGCGCCGGCCCAGCCCGGATCGTCCAGCAGGCCGTCGATATGGATGGCGCCGGCGGCCGGGCGCAGCTCCAGCGTGGGGCGCCAGTTGGGGCTGAACTCCTCATCGGCGGCGCTCGGGAGGCTGAGGGCGACGAGCAGGGCGAGGGCGAGCGGGCAGAAGGCGGCGCGGGGGCGGATCCGGGGCGATCGTCCGAACATCTTGCTCCTGTGAGATCGGCGGAGGCGAGTGGGGCAGCCCGGCCGGGTCGGTGGTCTTGGCATCCCGCCTTCCCGGCCGGGCTTTGCATGCGGCACCGGGTCCGCATACGAGGGCAATCTACGCCCCCTGGCAAGGGCTGTTTCTCGCGCCGGCGGCCTTTTTACGGCGGGATACTGTTTTTACAGCCGGCGAAACCCGAGGCCCACCCCAGTGCGTAGGGGGGGCTTTGATTTCGGTTTGCATTCCGCGGCGCCGCGCTAGAATGGCCGGCGGGCCGCGCTGAGCGACCTGTAGCCGTCGTCGCACTCTCAGGAGGCAAGCATGCTCATCTGTTCGCCGCGCAGCATCGGTCTGCGCCGCTGTATCACGCTCCTCGGATCCCTCTGGCTCGCGCTTGCGGGCCCGGCGCTCGCAGACACCCCGGATCATCCCCTCCTGCTGGAGCAGGTCGGCCTGGCCGAGCGCCTCGGCGCGCTGCCGGGCGTCGCGAACAGCGCCGCGGCAGGCTTCCTCAATCCGGCGGCCTGGTCGCTGCAGCGCAGCGGCGGACTCTACTTCTCCTGGACCGCGCCGCAGGGCGATCCCTACCCCGGCCTGGACTACAGCAACTTCACCGGCATGGCCAACTTCGGCGGCCTCGGCTTCGGCCTGCGCTATCGCAGCCTGGATGAGGCCTCCCATTACGCCTACACGCTGGGCCTGTCCGGCGGCGACCGCAGCCAGGCCACGGGCTTCTCCTACACCTGGACGCGCGGCGCGGAGAGCAGCTTCGGCGAGCAGAGCCTGCTCACGGCGGGCAGCATCCACCGCTGGCAGCACGTCTCCTTCGGCATGGCCGGATCCTACGACTTCGCCGCCGAGCACAGCCTCTACCAGGCGGACCTGGGACTGCGGCCCCTCGGCCCGCGCCTGACCCTCTTCGGCGGCGCTGCCTATGTCATTCCCCGCGAGGAGGACAAGGCCTTCGACGAGCTGGCCTTCAGCTTCGGCATCGAAGCGCGGCTGCTGCCGGGCCTCGAGATCGGCGCCCTGGCCCGCGACACCGGCGAGCTCAGCCTGCGCCTGGATCTCGCCATCGGCGGCGGCAAGCCCGGCGGCGAGCCGATGCGCAGCGCCTTCGGCGCCCGCCTGCACCTTGACGACGAGCAGGAGCACGCGGCCACCACCTACAGCCTGGAGACCATGGCCGGTCCGCACCTGGGCCTGCTCGTCAGCAAGCCGAAGCACTACCCGGAGCTGGACCTCGGCGGCGAGCTGCCCTATCGCAGCTACCGCTTCTTCGACGAGCGCCGCCGCTTCTTCGACCTGCTCGGCGAGCTGGCCCGGCTGGCCGGCGACCCCAGCGTGGCCGGGGTGGTGCTGAACCTCTCGAACCTGCAGGCGACCCCGGCCAATCTCTGGGAGCTGCGGGCCCAGCTCGCCGGTCTGCGGGCGGAGGGCAAGAAGGTGGTCGTCTACTTCGATCGGGCCGGCATCCCGCTCTACATGCTGGCCACCGTGGCCGACGAGCTGTGGATGGACCCCCACGGCGACCTCGACATCAAGGGGCTGGCCTTCGGCCGCAGCTACTACCGGGCCATGCTCGACAAGATGGGCGTGGGCATCGACGAGTGGCGCTACTTCACCTACAAGTCGGCCATGGAGGGCTTCTCGCGCACCTCGATGTCGGACGCCGACCGCGAGCAGTTCACGGCCTTCATGGAGGACTGGTACGAGGCCGCCGTCGGCCTCATCCTCGAGGCGCGCGGCCTGGACCGGAGCGCCTGGGAACGGCTCATGAACGAGAAGGCCGAGCTGATCCCCGCCGAGGCCCTGGCCGCCGGTCTGGTGGACAAGCTGGGCGACTACCACGAGGCCAAGGAGGGCGCCCAGGATGCGAAACGCCGCGCGAGCGGTGACGCGGCCGCCGCCGAGCTGACGGCGCTCCTGGGCGATCGCATCTGGGGCCCGGAGGCCTGGGGCGAGCCCCGGCGCATCGCGCTGCTCTACGCCATCGGCGAGTGCTCGATGGACACGGGCATCCAGGGGCGCCGCCTGTCCAAGACCATCCGCGAGATGCGCGAAGACCGGCGCGTGGCGGCCGTCGTCATGCGCGCCGACTCGCCGGGCGGCGACTCGCTGCCCAGCGATCTCGTCTCCCGCGAGCTGAAGGCAACCGAGGAGGAGAAGCCGGTCTTCGTCTCCCAGGGCCAGGTGGCCGGCTCGGGCGGCTACTGGATCAGCATGCACAGCACGGCGATCTACGCCTCGCCCTTCACGCTGACGGGCTCGATCGGCGTGATCTCGGCGCACCTGTGGGACAACGGGCTGGGCGAAAAGATCGGCATGGACTACGACCACGTGCAGATCGGCGAGCACGCGGACTACCAGAGCGGGCCCGCGCTGCCGCTGATCGGCATCAACATCCCGCACCGGCCGGTCACCGCGGAGGAGCGGGCGCGTGGCGAGGCCCTGATGAAGACCCTCTACCGCAACTTCACCGAGCAGGTGGCGGCCGGCCGCGGCATGACGCCCGAGGCGGTGGACGCCGTGGGCCAGGGCCGCATCTGGAGCGGCGAGGACGGCCTGGCCAAGGGCCTCGTGGATCGCGTCGACGGCCTCTGGGGCAGCCTGGTCGCGGCCAAGCGGGCGGCGGGCATCCCCGAGGCGAGCCCCGTCACCTTCGTCGAGGCGCCCTCGCTGGGGGCCTTCAACTTCGGCTTCCTGCAGCCGAGCATCCCCGGCTTCGGACTGCTTGCGCGTTTGACCGCGGGCGAGAGCGCGCCGGAGTCCCTGCTCAGCGGCGAGCCCTGGTCGCGCCTGCCCGCGAGCGAGCGCGGCTACCTCGAGCAGATCGTCGCCGCCGAGGGCGCCCCCCTCGTGACGATGCCGCCGCTCGCGATCGAGGGCCTGCGCCTGACGCCCTGAGGCGCGGCAGCAGCGATGCACCTGAAGAGCCGGACCGCGCCCGCGCGGTCCGGTTTTTTCTGGCATTCGACGCGAGGTCGGCTATACTCATCGCGAGAGCAATCCTTGTGAGGGCGCCCCGCGGCGCCGGCGCCGTGGCGCTCCAGCCTGCTGGAAGGGAGCGACACGGCGCTTCTGCGTGCGGCGCGTGAGGTGAGGAGCTAGGTCATGCGCATCCCCTACTACGTCGTCGACGCCTTCGCCACCGCCCCCTTCACCGGCAATCCCGCCGGCGTCTGTCCCCTGGCGACCTGGCTGCCCGACGCCCTGATGCAAGCCATCGCCGCCGAGAACCGCCTCAGCGAGACGGCCTTCTTCGTGCGCGGCGGCGACCACTTCGCCCTGCGCTGGTTCACGCCCGCCGCCGAGGTGAACCTCTGCGGCCACGCCACGCTGGCCGCGGCCCACGTGATCTTCACCCATCTCGGCGAGGAGTCGCCGCGCCTGGAGTTCCGCAGCCACAGCGGGCCGCTCTTCGCCGAGCGGCAGGGCAAGCTGATCGCCCTGGACTTTCCGGCCCTGCCGCCGCGACCCGTTGCGGTGGAGCCGGCGCTCGTCGCCGCGCTCGGCCTCGCGCCCGAGGCGGTCCTGCGCGACGAGGACCTGCTCGCCATCCTGCCCGATGCGGAGAGCCTGCGCCGTCTCGCCCCGGATCTGGCGGCCGTGGCCGCGCTGGATTGCCGCGGGCTCATCGTCAGCGCGCCGGGCGAGGACTGCGACTTCGTCTCGCGCTTCTTCGCCCCGGGCGTGGGGGTGCCAGAGGATCCGGTGACGGGCTCGGCCCACAGCGTGCTCACGCCCTACTGGGCCGCGCGCCTGGGCAAGGCGCGCCTGCACGCGCGCCAGCTCTCGGCCCGCGGCGGCGAGCTCTTCTGCGCTCTGCACGGCGATCGCGTGGAGATCGCGGGCGCGGCCCACGACTACCTGCAGGGTCAGATCAGCCTGCCCACGGCGCTGCTCTGATCCAGGGCGCCGACCCGCGCGGCTTGATCCCCCGTCCGCCTTCCCGCACAATGGGCGCGGCCCTCGCCCTGGACAGGGAGCTCGCCATGACCGCCGCGCTCTTCATCCTCTATGTCGCCGACCAGGCCGCCGCGCGGCGCTTCTATGCCCAGGTGCTGGCGCGCGCGCCGCAGCTCGACGTGCCGGGCATGACGGAGTTCGCCCTGGCCGCGGGCAGCGCGCTCGGCCTCATGCCCGCGGCGGGAATCCGCCGCCTCCTGGGATCCGCGCTGCCCGATCCCGCCGCTGCGGCCGGCACGCCGCGGGCGGAGCTCTACCTGCGCGTGGCCGACGCCGCCGCCCATCACGCGCGCGCGCTGGCGGCGGGGGCCGTCGAGCTGAGCGCGCCGGCCCCGCGCGACTGGGGCGAGCAGGTCGCCTACAGCCTCGACCCCGACGGCCACGTGCTGGCCTTCGCGGAGGTCCATTCGTTCCCACCGCCCCAGGAGCCGCCCGCATGAGCCGAGAGAAGCCCGCGCCCACGGAGCACCCGGTACTCGAGGCCATTCGCCAGCGCTGGAGCCCGCGAGCCTTCACGGCCGAGGCCCTGCCTGCCGCCGAGCTGGCCAGTCTCTTCGAGGCGGCGCGCTGGGCGCCCTCATCCTTCAACGAGCAGCCCTGGCGCTGGCTTCTGGCCGGGCGCGAGGATGCGAATGCCTTCGCTCTCATGCTGAGCTGCCTGGGCGAGTGGAACCAGCGCTGGGCGCGCCGCGCCGGTGCCCTGGCCCTGGCCGTCACCCGCGAGCGCTTCACGCACAACGACAAGCCGAACCATCACGCCTGGTACGACCTCGGCCAGGCCTGCGCCCTCATGGCCGTGCAGGCGGCGGTGCTCGGACTCCAGATCCACCAGATGGGGGGCATCGATCCCGAACGCGCGCGGCAGGTCTACGGCGTGCCGGAGGGCTTTCAGGTGGTGACGGGCATCGCGATCGGGCGCCAGGGCGATCCGAGCACCCTCGATGACGAGGGCATGCTGAAATCCGAGCTCGAGGCGCGCAAGCGGCGCCCGCTGGCCGAGAGCGTCTTCGCCGGCCGCTGGGGCGAGCCCCATCCGGCGCTGGCGCCGGGTAACCGCCAGGGAGGCGACCCGTAGCAGGTCGGTTCCAATGCCATCCAGTTCCCATCCGGAGGAAGCGCCATGAAGACGCTCGTCTACTCCTGCCTCGGCACGCTGCTGGCCCTGGCCCTCGTCATCCTGGTCGTGGCCGGGGTCTTCGCCCTCAAGAGCGCGCGGGGTCCCGACGTGGACAAGGGCGACTGGCTGGTCGTGGACCTCTACGGGGCGCTGCCCGAGTACGACCCGCCGGCCGGGCCGCTGGGCCAGCTCATGGATGGCGACACGCGCACGCTCACGCGCACGCTGGAAGTGCTCGAGAAGGCCCGCTCGGACAAGCGCATCGCCGGCTTGCTCCTGAAGGTAGGCCCCAACGGCGCCGGCTGGGCCAGCATCGAGGAACTGCGCGGGGGCATCGCGGCGCTGCGGGCGGCGGGCAAGCCCGCCTTCGCCTGGTCGGACGACCTGAATCTCAAGGGCCTCTTCCTCGCCAGCGCCTGCGACTCGATCTTCATGGCGCCGCACGCGGACATGAGCCTGACCGGCGTGCGCTACCAGTCCACCCACGTGAAGCGCGCCCTGGACAAGCTCGGCATCAAGCCCCAGCTCCACCAGATCAAGGACTACAAGGCTGCCGCCGAACTGCTCCTGCGCGAGGACTCCAGCGAGGCCGCCAAGGAGAACGACCTCTGGATCCTCGACGAGTTCTGGCGACTGGCGACCGCGGCCTTCGCCGCCGAGCGTGGGCTCACGGAAGCCCAGATCACGGCGATGATGGAGAAGGCGGTGTTCTCGACTGCCGAGGCCAAGGCGGGGCGACTCATCGACGAGACGGCCTACTTCGACGAGCTGAAGGCCCGGCTGGCCGCCCGCGACGGCCAGAAGCAGGACGACGAGGGCGAGTTGCCCACCATCGCCGACGGCGCCTACGCCAAGCTGAAGCGCAGCAAGCTGGACCTGGAGGGCAAGAAGACGATCGCGGTGGTGCACGCGCAGGGCTCGATCGGCGGGCGCAAGAACCGCGTGGATCCCCTGCTCGGCGCAATGATGGGCCACGAGTCGGTGGTGGCCGACCTGCGCGCCGCCCGCGAGGACGAGGACGTGGTGGCCATCATCTTCCGCGTGGACAGCGGGGGCGGCGAGTCCCTCGCCAGCGGCTTCATCCGCCACGAGGTGGCCAGCTGCGCCGCCGCGAAGCCCACGATCTGCTCGATGGTGGACGTGGCCGCCTCCGGCGGCTACATGATCGCCTACCATGCGGACAAGATGGTGGCCGACGCCTTCACGGTGACCGGCTCCATCGGCTCGATCAGCGGCAAGATGAACACGAAGGGCTTCTTCGAGAAGCTGGGCATCACGCACGATGCCGTGGAGAAGGGGCCCAACGCCGACTTCTGGTCGGACCAGAAGGACTTCAGTCCCGAGCAGTGGGCGCGCTTCACCGAGGACCACTGGCGCGGTTTCAACGAGTGGCTGGCCGACGTGGCCGAGAAGCGCGGCATGAGCTTCGCGGAGGCCGAGAAGCTGGCGCACGGGCGTGTCTGGACCGGCACGCAGGCCCTCGAGAACGGCCTCATCGACGCCGTGGGCGGCTTCGATGCCGCGTTGGCGCTGGCCAAGGAACTGGCGGAGATCCCGGCCGACGACAAGGTGCGGCTCAAGCACTATCCCGACGAGCCCGGCCTGCTCGACTTCCTGGGCGGCGGCAACGCGAGCGGCGCCCTGAGCTGGCTCGCCTACCGCTACCTGCGCGAGGACCTGGCCGAGACCTGGCGCCTCGTCGAGCAGGGCGTGCTGGGCGGGGCGGTGGCGGTGCCGCGTTGAGCCCGCGGGCGAAGGCGACGCGCCCGACCGTACCGCGCATCCTGCCGCTCACCAAGGAGCGCTGGGCCGATTTCGAGGCCCTCTTCGGCCCGCGCGGTGCCTGCGGCGGCTGCTGGTGCATGTGGTGGCGGCTGAAGCGCGCGGACTGGGAGCGCGGTCAGGGCGCGGGCAACAAGCAGGCGATGAAGAAGCTGGTGGCCGGCGGTGCGGTGCCCGGGCTCATCGCCTACCTGGGTGAGGAGCCGGTGGGCTGGGTGTCCATCGGCCCGCGCGAGGACTACCCCGTGCTCGGCCGCTCGCCCGTGCTCAAGCCGGTGGACGACACACCGGTCTGGTCGGTGGTCTGCTTCTTCATTCGCCGCGAGCACCGGCGCCAGGGTCTGAGCCGCGCGCTCATTGCCGCGGCCAAGAAGCACGCCAAGGCGGGCGGCGCCCGCTGGCTCGAGGCCTATCCCACGGAGCCGAAGAAGAGCGAGGTGCCGGACATCTACGCCTTCACCGGCGTGCCGGCGATGTTCACCGCCGCCGGCTTCAAGGAGATCGCGCGGCGCTCGCCGACGCGGCCGATCCTGCGCTGCAAGCTGTAGGCGACAAGCCGAGTTCTCTCCCGCGCAGGATTGAGGGGCCGGCCCGAAGGCCGACCCCTCGCGCGTATCCGCATCACAGTGCCTCTGTGGGGTGTGCTGCACCTCAAGCAAGGGCTGGGCCTTCCCGAGCCCAGGCGCAAACGGGGTCAACACTGTGGCTTGTGGAGAGAGCTTGAGCGCCGGCCGCTCGCGAGGCGACGGCCGGCCGGACGCTGCGGCGGTGCAAGGTTGCTGTCAAGGCTACTTGTTGGCACGACTCTCGATACACCAGCCTTGGACTGATCCGCCCGCCGCCGCCACTCCCCCCCGGGGAACTCTTGCCCGCCCACTCTACAGGCCGGGCCAGCGCTCCGAAGCCTGGGCTCTACCGCCCTCGGCGCACGGAGCAAAGCCTTCTGCACCGCTTGGTGCGGGAGCACCTGGAGACCTTCCTCGACTTGGCTCGGCGGGACGACGCCGAGTTCGATCCGGTTCCCGCCTTCGTCGAGCGCAGCTTCCGCAAGTACCTGGAGTGCGGCGTCCTGGCCCACGGCTTTGCCCGCGTTCGCTGCGGACGCTGCGGTTACGACTTTCTCGTAGCCTTCTCCTGCCGCACGCGGGGCCTGTGCCCGAGCTGCGACACGCGCCGGATGGTGGAGACGGCGGCGGCCCTGACCGATCAGGTTCTGCCGCGCGTGCCCATTCGCCAGTGGGTGCTCTCCCTGCCCAAGCGGGTGCGCTGGTACCTTCGCCACCGGCCTGAGACCCTGAGTCCGGTGCTCGGCATCTTTCTGCGGGCGGTCGAGACGGCTGTTCGCCAGGCCAGCCCAGAGGCGCCGGCCGGTGCCCGCTTCGGGGCGGTGGCCTTCGTCCATCACTTCGGCGCCGCGCTGAACGGGCACACCCACTTCCACTGCCTGATCACCGATGGCCTCTTCGCCGCGACACCCACAGGCGAGGCGGTCTTCTACGCGGCTGGGCCAACGGATGCTGCCCGCGTGCAAGCGCAGGTGCGCCGCCGCGTGCTGGCCTGGTTGGTCCGCCATGGCTACATGGAGCCGGAAGCCGCGGCCACCATGCTCGCCTGGCGGCACAGCGGCGGTTTCTCGGTGGACGCTTCGGTGCGTCTCGCTGCCTGGGACCGCCAGGGCCTGGAGCGCCTGGCCCGCTACTGCGCGCGACCGAGCTTCAGCAGCGCGCGCCTGGATCGGCTGAGTGCCGATACGGTGGCGTATCGGCTGAAGAAGCCTCTCGCCGATGGGCGCACCTGCCTCTACCTCGCGCCGCTGGAGCTGCTGGCGCGCCTGGCGGCGCTGATCCCGCCGCCCGGCAGCATCGCACGCGCTATCACGGCGTGCTCGCTCCGCACGCGCGCCTGCGCTCGGCGGTGGTCGCGACGGCGGGCCCGAGCGAAGCGCTGGCCTGCCGGCTGCGGCAGGCAGCGGCGCGCATGGAGCTGGCTAGCGACGGCGAGTTGCCGGCGCCGGAGCCGCCGCCATCCATGCGCACGGTGCGCTACGCCTGGGCGATGCTGCTGGCGCGCATCTACGAGGTGCTGCCTCTGGTCTGCCCGCGCTGCGGTGGCGCCATGCGAATCGTCGCGTTCGTGACGGAGCAGGCCTCGGTGCGGCGCATCCTCGAGCACGTGGGGGAAGCCGCGAGGCCCTCACCGCTGTCGCCCTCGCGGGCGCCGCCGTGGGCGGAGTTCGCATGGGAGGGGGGTGGCGATGGCGACCTCGACCAGCGGACGGCCTTTGCCGACGAGCCCTGGTAGCCGGTCTGCGCTGTGCGCGCGGGGACGGAGTCCGCACGCGGCGTGTGCTCGCGAGCGCCTCGGCGTCGGTGGAATGATAGCTCCCTCGCGGACACGCCCTCACCCTGGCCCCACCCGCGGCGCCTGACGCCGCCGGGTGACAGCACCACGCTCATGTTGGCGCTTGCGTTGACAGGCGCTAGGGCCAGGCGCATACTCGAAGCTGCCCGAGAGAACACGACGGGGGGTATGGCCAAGCGCGCGGCACCGGGAGTGGCCTTGAAATGCCTGTCCGCGGACGCTGGCGCCCCATTTTGCGCTGTGGGGCTTGTTCCTTGCCGCAACCGGTGCCGGGCCCGCCCAGAACTTCTCGATCGACTGGCACACCATCGACGGGGGCGGGGGCACCGGCACGGGCGGAGCGTATTCGGTCAGAGGCACCATCGGCCAGCCCGATGCCGGCGTGATGAGCGGCGGCAACTACACACTGACCGGCGGCTTCTGGGGGATGATCGCGGCGGTGCAAACGCCCGGCGCGCCGTTACTCTCGGTGTTCCACTCGGCCACCAACACGGTGGCCGTGACGTGGCCCTCACCTTCGACGGGTTGGACGTTGCAGCTGGACACCAACAGCGTCAGTTCGGCAAACTGGTCCAACGTGACCAGCGGGATTAACGACGACGGCACGGCCAAGACGCTGATCGTCAGTCCGCCCGCCGGCAAACGGTTCTATCGGTTGTTTAACCCGTGAATCACGCGTTCGCCGCCACACTGGCTGCCGGAGCACCAGCGAATATGCGCCTATCCACGATCATTCTTCTCACCGCCTTCGGTTTGCTGATCGTCAGCGCCATTATGGGGAACTACCTGGAATCCTCCGGGATCATGACCCGGGAGAAGTTGGGTGCCCGAGGCGTGGCGGCAGTCATGGTGTTCTACTTTGGGTTGTTCTGCGCGATCGCCTTCTCCGCCGTGCCGCTCCTTCTGCGTTTTTTCCTCGCGGGTCAGGTTATAGCCGGCAATGCCGAGCAACCCAGCATCAGTTGGCTCCAAGCCCATGAGCAAACGATCGTTTACGCGGTCTGGGGCGTCTTTGCCGCCGGACTGGTCATCGCGTTTGTCCTCGCCAGGGACAAGATATCTACCCTGCTCAGGTAATCCCATGGAATGTCAGCAGTGCCATCGGGTCTTTCGGGATGAAGAACGCGTGGCCTCGATCTCGGGTAGCATCATGGGCGATGAACACACCGACGTTTATTCCCTCTGCCCCGCGTGCGGCCATTACACGGTTGCGCAATGGTGGGACAACTTCACGGGAGAGGAAACCGTGAACGTCTCCGGGCCACTGACGCGAGTGGAGGGCGACCGGCGGATCGCGGTGATCCGAAGATGTTTGCAGCCGTGGGACAAGAAATGCCGCTGCGAAGCCCACCGTGAGTATTTCAATGACACGCTGGACTGACCGTATGCATTCCCAAACCACTCGGCCAACATGATGCGCATATTGCTGCCGCTGTTCGTCCTCTTCTTCCTTCTGCTCCTCGGGGTGGCGGTTTGCCAAGTGCCGGCTGAGGCGCGCCGACTGGGAGCGCGGCCAGGGCGCGGGCAACAAGTAGGCGATGAAGAAGCTGGTGGCGGGCGGCGCGGTGCCCGGCCTCATCGCCTACGTCGGCGATGAGCCGGTGGGCTGGGTGTTGGTGGGACCGCGCGAGGACTACTCCGTGCTCGGGCGCTCGCCCGTGCTCAAGCCGGTGGACGACACGCCGGTCTGGTCGCTGGTCTGCTTCTTCATTCGCCGCGAGCACCGGCGCCAGGGTCTGAGCCGCGCGCTCATTGCCGCGGCCAAGAAGCACGCCAAGGCGGGCGGCACCCGCTGGCTCGAGGCCTATCCCACGGAGCCGAAGAAGGCCGAGGTGCCGGACATCTACGCCTTCACGGGCGTGCCGGCGATGTTCAACGCCGCGGGCTTCAAAGAGATCGCCCGCCGCTCGCCGACGCGGCCGATCCTGCGCTGCAAGCTGTAGTCATCCTGCCCGATGGGCGCACGCGCCTCCACCATTGCGGCCGGGCCTCCCCCGTGGAAGAATGCCCCGACGGCTGCCCGCCGTCCGGGGAGGCCTTCGGTGACCAAGGATCTCTACGATCGCATCTGGGATGGCAAGTCGGCACCCGCGGCGGCGGTCCCCGAGCCGGGCTCGCGCGCGGACGTCGCGGGCGGCCGGCTGGGCAAGGGCGAGTTCGCCATCGAGATCGGCTGCGGTGAGGGCTCCTTCGGCGCGGTGATTGCCGGCGCCTATCGGCGCTACGCCGGCTTCGACATCTCGGAGCGCGCGGTGGGCAGGGCCCGCGCCCGCGGCCTTGATGCGCGAGCGCACGACATCGGCCAGGGTCCGCTGCCCGTGGCGACCGGCAGCGCCGATCTCGTGGTGGCCCTCGACGTGCTCGAGCACGTCTTCGATCCACCCAGCTTTCTCGCCGAGTGCGCCCGCGTGCTCGGTCCCGGCGGTCGCCTGCTGCTCAGCACGCCCAACATCCGCAGCCTGCCCCGTCTGGCCACCCTGGCGCTCCGCGGCCGCTTTCCGCGCACTTCCAGCGATCCGGGCTACGATGGCGGCCACCTGCACTACTTCACGAGCCGCGACCTCGCCGGCCTGGCCGCGGCCGCCGGGTTGCAGCCCCTGCGCCGCCTCGGCGTCTGGCCGCGCGGCGGCCATCATGCCCGCCTCAAGCGGATTCTCGCCGCCGTCCTGCCGGCGGCCTGGGTCCGTGAATGGCTCGCTCCTGGAATCTTCATCGAAGCGCGGAAGCCCTAGGACCGCCGCCGGCCGCCGCGACCCGAGTGCCGGGCTCGCCGCGTCCTCAGGCAGGGATTCGACTCGGTTGGTGGCACCGGTTCGAATCGACCGGCCCTGGAAGTGGCTTTGAACTGCCGATCCGTCATCGACGATGGTGTCGCATGGGTCCCGATCACGGGCCAGCACGGGGGGCGCTCGGAGGTCATCCCGCCTCTCCTCGGTTCGGCAAGCAAATGGGGGCCTGCCGACTGGCAGGCCCCCGCGCGTATCCCCATCGAAGAGCCTCTAGGGGGGCATACCTGATCTACCGCAATGGGCGTGCCGTCTCGGGGAATGTTGTAATTTACATGGATTCAGCCAATTGAGATGGGTGCGGCAAGCCTGTGGCGCCGGTTCTCCGGACACAGCGGCGGCCGGCGCTCGCCTTGCTGGTTCCGCCTACGCCCCGGAAGCGGCGCTTGACAGCTATACGAATGGCTAGTAGTCTCCGGCCCCGGCGGCGGTCCTCCCCCGAACGCCAAATCGTGCCGGAGGTCCTGCCATGGCCCGCCGCTCGAGCCGTCCCATCGGCTTCCAGTTTCCCGGCGATCCCCCCGCAGCGCCCGCCACGAGCCGGCGGCCGCTCGAGCTGCTTGCCGCGGCGCCCGCTTCGGGGCGGCACCTCGCGAAAGAAGGCGATGCCTGTCCCACCTGCGGACGCGAGCTGACACCTGCCGAGCGCCTCGGTCCCTGGCGACGCACGCACGCCTTCGCGGGCGAGGAGGCGCGGCCCGCGCCCATGGGTCCGCACGCGCCCATGCCCGAGGCCGACCACGCGAGCAGCCGTGCGCTGCGCCGCGCCGGGCAGCGGAGCGCCGCGGTGGCGTCCGCCCCCGCGGCGGCCCCCGAGCCGGCGCCGCGCCCGACCCGCCCCCGGGGGCGGGTGGCCGCGGAGTCGCCCCCGGGGGCGACTTCCCGGGCGGCCGGCCGCGCGGCGGCCGCAGCGCCCACCCTCGAACTCGACTCCTGGCAGGGAGCGTCTCACCCCGCCGGTGCCCGGGCGCGCTCACCCCGCCCGGCGCCGGCGGGGGACTTGGCGGCCATCGTTGCGGCGCTGGCCGCCGAGCCGGGGCGCGAGCGCTGCCTCGTCCATACCGAGCGGCTGCCGGCGCGCGAGGCGCGCTTCGCCGACCCCGCGGCGCCACTGCCCGAGAGCCTGCGCGCCGCGCTCGCCGCCGACGGCATCGGCCGGCTCTGGCTGCACCAGGCCCGCGCCCTGGACGCCGCCCGCCGGGGCGACAACGTGGTGGTGGTCACCGGCACGGCCAGCGGCAAGACGCTCTGCTACAACCTGCCCGTCTTCGAGGCGCTGCTCGCCGACCCGCAGGCCACGGCGCTCTACCTGTTCCCGACCAAGGCCCTCGCGCAGGACCAGCTCAAGACCGCGCAACGATTGGCCGAGAGCCTGCCCGAGTTGGGGCGTCTTCGCCTCGGTACCTACGACGGCGACACCAGCACGCACACGCGGCGGCGCCTGCGCGCCGAGGGGCGACTGGTCCTTTCAAACCCCGACATGTTCCACGGTGGCATCCTGCCCGGCCACACGCGCTGGGCTCGCTTCTTCATGAACCTGCGCTTCGTCGTGCTCGACGAGATACACAGCTACCGGGGGATTTTTGGCTCCAACGTGGCGGCGCTGATGCGGCGGCTCAGGCGCATCTGCCGGCACTATGGATCGAACCCCATCTTCATTGCCTCGAGCGCGACCATCGGCAATCCGCGCGAGCTGGCCGAAGAGCTGCTCGGCGCGCCGGCCACCCTGGTCGCCGAGGACGGCAGCCCGCGCGGGCCCAAGCAGTTCATCTTCTGGAATCCCCCGCTGCTCGAAGCGGCGGCGCCGGGCGGCGGCGAGCGGCGCAGCGCCAACGGCGAAGCGCGAGAGCTGCTCGTGCGCCTCGTCAAGCGCGGCCATCAGGTGATCTGCTTCAGCCGCACGCGGGTTTCGAGTGAACTCATCTACCGCTACTGCCGCGACGCCCTGCTGCGCGAGGCCCCGCACCTGGCCGCGCGCATCCGCGCCTACCGCGGCGGCTACCTGCCCGAGGAGCGCCGCGAGATCGAGCGGCAGCTCTTCAGCGGCGAGCTGATGGCCGTCTCGAGCACGAACGCGCTGGAGCTGGGCATCGACATCGGCAGTCTCGATGCGGCGATTCTGGTGGGCCTGCCGCCCACCGTGGCCAGCACCTGGCAACAAGCGGGTCGTGCGGGGAGGGGGGAAAATGAGAGCTGCGCCATCCTGGTCGGCCACAACGACCCCATTGACCAGTACCTGATGCGCCACCCGGAGTTCTTCTTCCGGCAGAACCCGGAGCAGGCCGTGGCCGACCACGGCAACCCCTTCATCCTGCTGCCGCACCTGCGCTGCGCGGCCTACGAGCTGCCGCTGACCCCCGCGGACGAGGATCTCTTCGGCCCGCTGGCGCCGGGCGTGATCGAGATCCTCGAGCAGCGGGGCGAGCTGCGCCGCGCGGGCGAGCAGGTCTTCCACGCGGGGACGAGCTATCCGGCCGCCGAGGTGAACCTGCGCCAGAGCGTGCTCGACACGGTGAGCATCGTGCAGGTGCCCGGCGACAGGGTGATCGGCAACGTCGACCTGCTCGGCGCCTGCCAGCTCGTCTACCCGGAAGCCATCTACCTGCACGACGGCGAGACGCACTTCGTGCGCGAGCTGGACCTGGACCAGAAGGTGGCCTACGTCGAGGCGCGGGCGGTGGACTACTACACGCAGCCCATCAGCGAGCAGCGCGTGAAGCTGGACGCGGGGCTGGACCGGGTGGCCCTCAGGCCCGCGGGCGCACAAGTGGACACGTGTACACTCGGCTTCGGCGACGTCACCGTGAGCAAGACCACCTTCGCCTTCAAGAAGATCAAGTTCGGCAGCATGGACTCGATCGGCTGGGGCAAGCTGGACCTGCCCTGGCATCACCTGCGCACGCGGGCCTTCTGGATCGCGCCCACCGAGGACACGGTGCTCGCGCTCACGGCGCAGAACCACAAGCTGGCCGAGGCGCTGGCCGGCCTCAAGAATCTGGTGCAGGCGGCGCTGCCCTTCTTCGCCATGTGCGATCGCGCGGACCTGGGCGGCGTGGTGGACGCGAGCAACCTGGGCACGACGGCGCTCTTCGTCTACGATCGCTTTCACGGCGGCCTCGGTTACAGCCGCGTCGGCTTCGACGAACTCGAGCGCCTGCTCACCGCCTGCCTGGATATCCTCGCCGGCTGTCCCTGCGCCGACGGCTGCCCGGCCTGCGTGGGGCTGCCGGCAGTGACGCCTGGCCGCCACGAGGACCCGGACCTGAGCCCGGACTTCGCGATTCCCGGCAAGCAGGCCGCGCAGGCCCTGCTCGAGCTGCTGCTGGGGCGGTGATTGTACACGTGTACACTCGCGGGCAAGCAGAAGCCCGACGCGGCTGCGCGCCGGGCTCCTTGTTCCCTCTTGCGCAAGCGAGCTTGCCTCCTGGCCGCGCGCGTTGTTTCGCGCGCGGGAGGGGGCAAGTGAGCGCATCTAGTCCAGAAGTACGAGCTTGCCCGACGCGCTCCCGCGCCCATCCCGCCACTGCAGGAAGTAGACGCCCGCCGCGGCTTGCTCGCCCTTGCCCGTGCGGCCGTCCCAGTGGGCGATAACTTCATTGCCCGCCACGCGCGCCTCGAGCAGGCGCACGGTACGGCCCTGGGCGTCGAAGACGAGCAGGTGGCCGCCCTCGGCGCCCGCTGCGCGGCTCGCGCGGATCGTGGCCTGCACGCCGCGGGCCAGCGGACTGGGGTAGACCTCCAGGCACTCGCCGCCCATGAGTTCGGCCTCGACCACATCCGTGGGCACGAAGCCGTGAGGGCCGGCGCCCATGGGCGTCATGCCGTGGCAGACCGTGCAGTCGCTGAGAATGCCCGCGTGGCCCTGCAGGGCGATGGCGTTCGCGTTGTCGCGCGGCTCGCGGCTCGGCCACTCCGCGTGCGTGCTGTTGTGGCAGGCCTCGCACATCACGCCGCCGTGGCCCGTGGCCTCGCGGTAGAGCACGCCCACCGGCTCGCCGTACTGGGCGGTGTGGCAGGACCGGCAGGCCGGCTCGTCCAGCCAGGGAATGCGGCCGCTCTCGATGGAGCTGCTCACCTGCTGCATGTTGCCGTGACAGTCCTGGCAGATCATGCCGTGGTCATTGGCCATGGTCCCGCGCAGGCAGTGCGTGTTCGGCCCCGGATGGCACTTCTCGCAGCCGGCCATCCCGGGCAGGGTCTGATCGACGAAGCTGTGCTTCTCGTGAATGCGCAGCGAGAACCAGTCGGCGACACCGGGGTCGGGGCCCGTCAGCGGCGTGGAACCGTGACACGAGGCGCAGAGGATCGGCGCGTCCGCCAGGGAGAAGCCGCCCTCCCCGGGCCCGGGATGCTCGTTGAGGATATTGCTCACCGAGCTGTGGCAGCCGCTGCTGACGCAGTTGACCTCGATGGAGACGGGGATCACCGGCTGGCTGCGGTGCAGCTCAACACCCTGCGGATCGCGCAGGATCACCAGGGCCTGCTGATAGGCATCCTCGACGGCGGGGTTGGCGTCGGTGAAGGGCGTGACGGGAATGCCGTCGGCGATCCAGTAGGGGCTGCCGGCGGCGAACTCGCCGGTGAGTCCGTGGCCCGTCAGGCCGATGTTGTCCGGCAGGGTGACGCCGAAGAGGTGATTCGCATAGGTCCAGAAGTCGGTCTTGCCCACGGAGTAGGTGTTGCCCGGGATCGAGTACTCGAGACTGACACCGCCGGTCAGCAGCTCGGGCGGCGTGTTGTTGTTGCCGCGCCGGATGACCTGGGCGAGCAGGTTGTTGTAGGGCGGTAGGATCGAGAGCTGGTTGTGATACTGGTTCATGCAGTGCATGCCCAGGTCGTTCCAGCTGAGGACGATGGTGTCGCCCAGGGGCTCCTGGGCGGCTGCCGGCCCGAGCAGGACCGCGGCGGCGAAGACTGCGAGCGGGGCGAGGAGCAGGTGGCGTCTGCGCATGGTGACCTCCCGAGGGGTGGCATGACCTTTCGATGACATGCGCAGTATGCGGAGGAAATCAGACTCACTTCAAAGCTTTTCATATATCGGAATCCGATAACCTCTTGGTCGTCTCTCTGATTCTCGTCGGGCAGCTCGCGTACTATGCTGCCCGGTGCCAGGAGGTGAGCCATGCCCATCGTCACGCTGTCGCGGGAGTACGGGGCCGGCGGCCTTGCCATCGGCCGCCGCGTTGCCGAGCTGCTCGGCGCCGAGTTCCTGGACTCGGCCCTGATCGAGGAAGTGGCGCGCCGGCTCGGCCTGCCCGCCGAGGCAGTGAAGCGCTGGGACGAGCGGCGCGAGGGCGTCATCCTGCGCCTGCTGCGCGCGCTCGAGACCGCGCACCCGGAGTACGCCGTCGGCGGCGAACTCACGCTCGAGGCCCGGCAGGAGTCGCCCAACCCCGAACGCATCAGCAGGCTCTTCCAGGAGGTCATCCTGGAGGCGGCTCGCTCGGAGAGCGCCGTCATCGTGGGCCGGGGGGCGGCCCTGGTGCTCGCCGACTGGCCGGGCGCCCTCCACGTCCGGCTGGTGGCGCCGCGGACTGCCCGCCTCGCCCGCATCATGGCGCGCAGTGAACTGGCCCCGGCCGAGGCCGAGCGCCGCCTCGATGCCTACGACAAGGAACGCGCGGATTATCTCCACCACGAGTTCGGGGTGGACTGGAGCGACCCGCTGCACTTCGCCCTCGTGGTGAACACGGCGGTGCTCGGCGACGAGCGCAGCGCCCGCCTCATCGCGCAGGCGGCGACGGGTGGGCCGGCGTGAGCGCAGCGGATCCCAACGCGAGGCCGGCTGCCGACCCCCTGCCGCGCCGCGCCCCGCCCCGTCGCCTCGAGGAGGGCTTCGCCGCCTTCCGCGTGCGCAACTTCCGCCTCTTCTGGTCCGGGCAGCTCGCCAGCCTCACCGGCACCTGGATGCAAACGGTCGCCCAGTCCTGGCTCGTCCTCGAGCTCACGGACTCGCCGCTGGCGGTGGGCCTCGTCTGGACCTTCCAGTTCACGCCGGTCACGGTGCTGGGCATGCTCGGCGGCGTCGTCGCCGACCGGCGCAACAAGCGCCGGCTGCTGCTGCTCACCCAGTCGGCGGCAGCCCTGCAGGCGCTGATCCTGGGCCTGCTCACCCTCAGCGGGCAGATCCAGTACTACCATGTGCTCGCGCTCGCCACCCTGCTCGGCTTCATCAATGCCTTCGACATCCCCACGCGGCAGTCCTTCGTGGTCGAGCTGGTGGGCCGCGACACCCTGATGAACGCGATCGCCCTCAACAGCTCGGCCTTCAACACCGCGCGCATCATCGGCCCGGCCATCGGCGGCGTCCTCATCGCGCGCTTCGGCGTGGGCACCGTCTTCCTGATCAACGCGGCCAGCTACCTGGCCGTGCTCGCGGGGCTCCTGCTCCTGCGCGAGGCGGAGTTCACCGCCCAGCCAGCGCGCGGGCACGAAGGCGTCTGGGCGAGCCTCAAGACGGGCCTGCGCTACGTGCGCGGCTCGGCGCCCGTGACCCTGGCCATCTTCCTCGTCGGCGCCGTGGCCACCTTCGGCATGAACTTCAGCGTGCTGCTGCCGGTGATGGCCCGCGACGTCTTCGCGATCGGCTCCCAGGGTTTCGGCGCCCTCATGGCCGCGCTCGGACTGGGCTCGGTCGGCGCCGGGCTCTTCCTCGCCTTCCGCAGCCGGGTCGACACCCTGCGCACCATGTTCGCCGGCGCCATCGGGCTGGCCGTCATGGACATCGCCTTCGCGCTCTCGCCGCGCGTCGGCTGGCTGCCGCTTTCCTTCGCGCTGCTATTCGGCGCCGGCTTCGCCGCCATCTCCCTGTCCGCGACCGCGAACACCGCCATCCAGCAGCGCGTCCCGGATGAGCTGCGCGGCCGGGTGATGAGCGTCTACATCACGGTCTTCGCGGGCTCGGTGCCCCTGGGCGGGCTCTTCGCCGGCGCGCTGGCCCGCTGGCTGGGAGCGCCCTTCGCTCTCGCCGCGGGCGGGGTCCTCTCGGGGCTGGCGGTGCTCTTTGCGCTTCTGCGCCTGCGCCCGGCCGCGCGGGCCTGACCCGACCGGGGCGCCCCGCCGACTTGTATCCTATACAAATGTAGAGTATTCTTCCCGGCACCCTTCACCGCCGGATCGGCTCCATGACCCAGCGTGACGACGAGACCCTGCGCGAGGTGCTCGAGGCGCTCACCCGTCTGCGCCTGAGCCACGACCGCCTGCGGGCGGGCCGCGACGGCGAGGCGGAGCGCCGCCCTCTCGCTGCTCCCGCCGAGGCGGGGGCCGCAGCGGACGCCCTCGGCGTCGACTTCGGCGACCTGCCCTGGATCGACGAGGCCGGCGCCGAGCCCACGCTCGAGGCCCTGGTGGGGGCCGCCATCGGCCGCCACGCCGACGCCCAGGGCAGCGTCGGCGAGTACCTGCGCCGCGAGATCGACGTCGAGACGCGCCTGCCCCACCTCGGCGGGCTCGGCGAGGCCCTGCGCGAGGCGCTGCCCGAGGCCGCGGGCCTGGCCGGCCTCGCGCAGGACGCCGACCTGCTCGCCGAGGCTCGCGCCGAGGACCTGCTCTTCCTCGACCTGGAGACCACGGGCCTGCACCGGGGCATCATCGTCCTGCTCGGCTTCATGCGCCTGGGTCCGGGAGAGAAGCCGCTCACCTGCACGCAGCTCTTTCCCCGCGGCTACGCGGAGGAGGCGCCGCTGCTGGGCGAGTTCATCGCGCAGCTGCGCCAGCACCCGCTGCTCGTCACGTTCAATGGGCGCAGCTTCGATGCGCCCTTCCTCGAAAGCCGGCTGCGCTTCCACGGCTGGTTCGAGCCGCTCAGCTACGCCCACGTGGACCTGCTCCACCTCGCGCGCCGGCTCTGGCGCGGGCGCCTGCCCGACTATCGCCTGCAGACCCTGGAGCGCCGCCTCTGCGGTCGGCGGCGTCTGGCCGATCTGCCCGGCAGCGAAGTGCCGCGCGTCTGGGAGGATTTCGAGAAGAGCGGCGAACTGCGCCACCTGCCCGGCATCTGGGAGCACAACCTGCGGGACATCGCCACCTTGGCCGAAATCCTGGTGCGCGCCACGCGCGAGCAGCCGCTCGCGCTGGGCGAGGGTCTCGATGACGAGATCCCGCCCGACACGGCGGCACTCTGATGCGAAGGCGCTTGGCAAAGCCGCGCTGCTGGTGCAGTCTGGCCGAGAAGACAGTTTCGACCGCAGCGCGGAGGTGGACCGTGAAGCAGAGCCTTGCCCTCGTCGTTCTGATCGCCGGCCTGCTGGCGCCGCGTCCGGCGGCTGCGGTCGACGCGGGCGCCACCTACCGTTTTCTCGAGGAGCTCTACAATCACTTCGACAAGCCCCTGCAGCCCTACCTGATCAGCGAGCTGGAGCAGTACCTCGCCGTCTATCCCGCCAGCGAGCGGGCGGACCGGGCGCTCTACCTGCTCGGCCGCACCTATGACGCCGCGGGCGACGGCCACCAGGCGCTGGCCGTCTACGCCAAGCTGCTCTACTTCTACCCGGGCAGCGACGAGCGAGGCGCCGCCTTCGAGGCCCTGCGCTCGCTCCTGGGCAGCCTCAAAGCCTACCAGGAACAGCGCCCGCGGCTGGAACGCATGCTCGGCGAGGCCGGCCATGCCGGCAGCCGCGCGGACCGCCACTACGCCTATCTCGATTTCCTGAGCAAGCTGGCTGCGGCGCACCTGCACGATCGCCTGCTGGAGGAGTGCACGGAGTTCAAGCGCGCCTACCCGCTGGACGCCCGCCAGCCCCACCTCGACCTGTGGATCGCCGTCTCCTGGGCCAACAAGGGCGCCAGCCTCGAGTCCGCGCAGGCCTTTCGCAAGTTCGAGGCGCTCTACCCGAACGATCCCTCGCTCGCCTATGCGCGCTACACGCGAGCCGAGCTGCTGAGCCGCGAGCTGGGCGGCTACCAGCAGGCCATCACGCTCCTCAAGGCCCTGGCCGCCAGCTTCCCCGAGAGCAGATATGCACCGCGCGCCCTCTTCCTGCTCGCCGAGACCCAGGCGCGCCTGAAGGACTATCGGCAGGCCGTGGCCGATTACCGGCGCGTCCTCGACGAGTACCCCACCGACGAGCAGGGGCCGGCGGCGCTGCTCGCCGCGGCCGAGATCGAAGAGCGGCAGCTCAAGGACATCCCCGCGGCCGTGGCCACCTTGAAGGAACTGCCCATCCGCTACCCCGCGGCCGATGGCTGCGATGCCCTGGAGCGCGCCGGCGATCTGCAGGCGCAGCGGCTGGGGGACTACCGCGGCGCTGCGGCCACCTACGCAAGCGCGGCGGAGTTCTACCCCCAGTCCGATTGCGCGGCCGAGCTGCTGCTCGAGGCGGGCAAGCTGCACGAGGACAAGACCGGCGATCTCGGCGCCGCCCTCGGCTACTACCGCCAGGCCCTGGAGAGATACCCCGGCCACCGCAAGGCGGGCGAGCTGTCGCGCCGCGCGCAGCGACTGCGCGAGCGCCTCGGCGGTTGAAGCGCCGCCCGCCTGTCCGCGCGCATCCGGCTTGGGCTTGAGGCTGCGCTCGGCCCTGTGCTTTACTGGCCAGCCAACCTTGCACCACTGAGGATTGCCAGCGATGGATGATAGCCTGCCTGCCCAGCCGCCCCCGGGAGACGTCTTCGCCATCCTGGCCTGGTATCAGGCCTGCCTCTACGACGAGGCCGGCCGTGCCGTGGAGATCTACGGCGCCGAGGCCGGCGGTGAGCTGGCGAAGTACTACGGCGAGGATCGCGAGCGCTATCTCGCCCGCCGCGAGCACGAGGTCAATCGCTACGTGCGCACGCGCGAGCGCTTCATCATGGAGCGGGTGCTGGCCAAGGCCGCGCCGCGCATCCTGGACTGCGGTTGCGGTCTCGGCAGCGAGTCCATCCTCTTCGCCAGCCAGGGCGCCAGCGTGACGGGCGTGGACCTGAAGCCAGCGCGGCTAGCCCTGGCCGAGGCCCGCCGCGCGCGCTACGCGCGCGTGCTCGGCCGTCCCCTGACCATCGAGTTCCTGCTGGAGAACCTCTTCGACCTCGACTACCGCGAGGAGTTCGATCTCATCTGGGTCAAGGAGGCCATCAGCCACATCCATCCGCTGCCGGACTTCTTCGCCTTCGCCCTGCGCGCGCTGCGGCCCGGCGGGCAGCTTGTCATCACCGATCCCAATGCGGGCAACGCGCGCAAGCGGCGCTGGGTGGAGGCGCGGCGCCACGGGCCGGTGATCACCACCTTCCCGCACCCGCGCACGGGCGTGCCCATTCCCTATGCCGACGAGCGCATCCTCACCATCGCCGAGATCCAGCGCGACCTCAGAGCCCATGGCTATCGCATCGACGAGCTGGAGTGCTACCTGCCCGGGCAGTCCTCGACGCCGTTCTGGTTCTGGAAGGCCGTGATGCGCCCGCTGAACCACTGCCAGCTGCTCACGCGCTGGCTGGGCGACGAGTACATCGTCGCCGCGGTCAGGCCGGCCTGAGCTAGCGCGGGTGGTCGTAGTGCGCCGCCTCGGGGATGCGGCGCAGGTACTCGGTGTCGGCAATCCCGTTGAACCAGAGGCCGGCCGCGCGACTGGCCGCGTAGCTCCCCACGAACAGGAGCAGGACCGCGGCGGCGAAGCGCAGGGGCCCGAGCCGCCGGCCGGTGCCGGCCAGGGCCAGCGCGTTCGTCTGCGGGCAGGAGGCCACGCAGTCCAGGCAACCCGTGCACTCGGGGCTGAGGATGCGCGACTTGCTCGAGATCGGCAGGCGCGCCATGCAGACGCGGTCGCAGAGACCGCAGTCCGTGCAGCTCGGCGCGTGGCGCGCGATGCGCAGCGGCGAGGCCCAGGAGAAGAGTCCGAGCAGGGCGCCGTAGGGGCAGAGGTAGCGGCACCAGGCGCCATTGACGACGATGGAGGCGAGCGCCAGCACCAGGAGCACGGCCGCCGCCAGGCCGCCGAGGCGCGTGAAGAACCAGAGCATCTTCACGTCGGCTACCTGGTTGTAATCGCTGGCGAGGAAGGCGCTCAGCGCCTCGGCGCTCATGCCGAAGATCGCCCACAGAAAGAACCCGAGCAGCAGGTACTTCACCCCGCGCAGGGGGATATCCACAGCGCGCGGCAGGCGCGGATTGCGGCCCTTGAGGAGGGGCAGCCGGCGGCCCAGGCGCGCAAGGCTCTCCGAGAGGAAGCCCACGGGGCAGACCCAGCTGCAGAACGCCTTGCGCAGGAGGATCGCCATGGCCAGGGCGATCAGGAAGAGCACCGTCGCGGCGGGATGCACGGCATTGAGCCGGCCCTGGTGGATCCAGTCGAGCAGGCCCATCAGCCCGCTGATGGGCAGGAAGCCCTCGACACCGGGCGGCCGCAGGGGGAGCGTATAGCGCGACGCGAGCTCGGCGGCGCCGAGTCCACGCTCGAGGTCGGCGCGGTAGGCGGGTGCAAGCTGCTCGGCCCGCCGCACGAACTGGGCGAACTGCAGGCCGAGGGCGAGCACGAGCAGGGCGAAGCCGGCCTGCACGGCGATCCGGACGCGATAGCTCTTGAGCCCGCGGCGACCCAGGCTCCCGGCGAGGTAGGCGAGGATGCGCTGCATGCTTGCCAAGGTAGGCAGGGGCCGGGGGCCCTGCTATGATGCGCATCAAATTTTCGCCCCAAGGACGGTCCCGTGCGCTCCCGCCGCCTGCTGCTCTGGCTCTACCTGGTCTTCCTCGTCACCATCCTGGCCCAGGCGGGCTGGTGGCTGGTCTACCTGCGGCGGGAGGGCGAGCACTACCTCAACTACCAGATCCAGCGCCTGCAGACGGATCAGCTCCACGCGGCCTACCTGCTGCGCAGCGTGCCCGAGTTCCAGGCCGACCCCGAGGGCGCGCTGGCGCCGCATTTCCCCGATCTCGTCTTCAAGCGCACGGCCAGCGGCTTTGACATCCAGATCGACCCGCAGGTCGAGACGGACATCCGCAACGAGGCCGGGCGCCGCCGCCGCATGTTCCTCTGGGAGGGTGGTTTCTTCCTCACCTTGCTCCTGGCGGGCGCCAGCATGGTCTACATCGCCTACCGCCGGGAGCAGGCCTTCCGCCGCAGCCGCGAGCTCTTCCTGGCCGGCGTCACCCATGAGTTCAAGACGCCGCTGGCGAGCCTGAGTCTCTACGGCGAAACGCTCGAGCGCCCTGAGCTGGACGAAGAGCAGCGCCTCAGGATCCTGCTGCACATGGGCGACGACCTCAGGCGCCTGCGTCTGATGGTCGAGCAGGTGCTGGCCGTCAGCCGCGCGGAGTCGCCGCCGGCGCTGCGTCCCGTCGATCTCGATCCGGCCGAGCTCGCCCGGCAGGCCCTTGCCGACCTGGCGCCGCTCATCGCGCGCGAAGGCGCCCAGGTGACGAGCACGCTGCCCGCCGGCCAGCGCGTGCGCGCCGACGAGCCGGCGCTGGCCACCGCTCTGCGCAACCTGCTCCTCAACGCCATCCACTACTCAGCGCCGCCCGCCCGGGTGACGCTCAGTCTCAATCGCGAGGGGCGCGAGGGCCGCTGGCTGCGCCTGGCGGTGCGCGACGAGGGTCCGGGTATTCCCCGGCGGGAGCAGAAGCGGATCTTCCAGAGCTTCTACCGCGTGGGTGAGGCGGGGCGCCGGCCCGCGGGCATCCACGGCAGTGGCCTGGGTCTCTACCTGGTCAAGCGGAACATGGAGGCCATGGGCGGTCGCGTCGAGCTGGTGAGCAACCCCGGCGAGGGCGCCACCTTCTCGCTGCTCTTGCCGGCCGCGCGCGAGGAAGGGGACTGAGCATGCCGACCAAGAAGCGCATCCTCGTCGTCGAGGACGAAGAGCATCTCGCCGAGGGCCTGCGCATCAACCTGGAGCTGGAAGGCTACGAGCCGGTGCTGGCCGCGAGCGCCGAGGAGGCCTGGCGCATCTGGCAGCGCAGCCGCGCCGATCTCATCCTGCTGGATGTCATGCTGCCCGGCATGGACGGCTTCGAGTTCTGCAGCTTGCTGCGCGACAAGGGCGAGCGCGTGCCCGTCCTCTTCCTCACCGCCCGCGACCGCGACGAGGACCGGGTGCGCGGCCTCGAAGAGGGCGGCGACGACTACCTGACCAAGCCCTTCAACCTCCGCGAGCTGCTCGCCCGCGTGAAGGGCCTGTTCCGTCGCGAGGAGTGGGTGCGCAGCAAGCCGCCGCTCACGGTGCTGCGTTTCGGCGCGCGCGAAGTGGACCTGCTCTCCTATGCGCTGCGCGGGCCGGAGGGCGAGACGCGCCTGAAGGAGAAGGAGGCGATGATCCTGCGCCTGCTCGCCGAGCGCGCGGGCGAGGCCATCGACCGGGAAACCATCATCGACCGCGTCTGGGGTTACGACGCCTACCCCAGCACGCGCACCGTGGACAACTTCATCCTCGGCCTGCGCAAGCTGCTCGAACCCGATCCGGCCAAGCCGCGCTACCTGCTGACCGTGCACGGCAAGGGCTACAAGCTGCTGCTCGAGGAAGGGGAGTAGCCGGTGGCGGCGCC
The DNA here is from genome assembly GCA_963695095.1 of uncultured bacterium. Taxonomy (GTDB): domain Bacteria; phylum Krumholzibacteriota; class Krumholzibacteriia; order JACNKJ01; family JACNKJ01; genus VGXI01. The sequence goes on from CAVOFT010000001.1 coordinate 477,295, forward strand.
CGTGATCCTCTGCTTCCGGCGCGACCTGCGCCTGGCCGATCAGCCGGCGCTGGCGGCGGCGCTCGAGGCGGCGGGGGAAGCCGGCGCTGGGCTGCTGCCGGTCCACGTGCACGAGACGGAGGGCGACTGGCCGCCCGGCGCGGCCAGCCGCTGGTGGCTGCACCACTCGCTGGCCGCGCTGGACGCCGACCTGCGCGCCCGGGGCTCAGGGCTGATCCTGCGCCGCGGGCCCCTCTCGACGGCGCTGACGGCGCTGCAAGCCGAGACAGGCGCGCGGGCGGTCTTCGCCATGCGGCGCGCAGAGCCGGCAGCCCGCGCAGCAGAGGCAGAGGCGCGCCGTGCGCTGGCCGGCGCCGGCGCCGATCTGCATCTCTTTGCGGGAGACGGCCTCCACGCGCCCGATCGCCTGCGCAACGTCCAGGGCGCTCCCTACCGCGTCTTCACTCCCTTCTGGAAGGCGCTGGCGGCGTTGCCCGCGCCATCCGGGCTCGCGTCCGCGCCCGGGCGACTGCCGGCGCCGAGCGTCTGGCCCGCCTCACTCGCGCTCGCGGAGCTTGATCTGCTGCCGCGCCGCGACTGGGCGGTGGGCCTGCAGGCGGCCTGGACGCCGGGCGAAGCCGGCGCTCAGACTGCGCTCGCTCGCTTCCTTGCCGAAGCGGCAGCGGACTACCCGGTTGCCCGCGACTTGCCGGGGCGCGCAGGCGTCTCCCGCCTCTCGCCGCACCTGCACTTCGGCGAGATCGCGCCGGCGCGCCTCTGGGCCGCCGCGCGGGCGGCGCCCACCGCCGCGGGCGAGGCCTGGCGGCGCCAGCTCGCCTGGCGCGACTTCGCGCGGCAGCTGCTCTGGCACTTTCCAGGTACGGCGCGCGACCCGCTCGACGCCCGCTTCGAACGCTTCCCCTGGCGCGAGGACGCGGCCGCGCTTGCCGCCTGGCAACGCGGCGAGACGGGTTATCCCCTGGTCGACGCCGGCATGCGCGAGCTGTGGTCCACGGGCTGGATGCACGGTCGCGTGCGCATGGTGACGGCCTCCTTCCTTGCCAAGCACCTGCTCATCGACTGGCGCGATGGCGCGCGCTGGTTCTGGGACACCCTCGTGGACGCCGATCTCGCCAACAACGGCTTCGGCTGGCAGTGGACGGCGGGCTGCGGCGCCGATGCCGCGCCCTACTTTCGCGTCTTCAACCCGACGGCCCAGGCGCAGCGCTTCGATGCGGGCGGCGAGTACCTGCGCCGCTGGCTGCCCGAGCTGGCGGCGCTCCCGGACCGCTGGCTGCCGCAGCCCTGGGCGGCGCCTGCCGAGGCCCTGGCCACGGCGGGCATCCGACTGGGCCGCGATTACCCGCAACCGATCGTCGAGCACGGCGCCGCGCGCGCTCGCGCGCTGGCCGCCTGGCAATCCATCGCGGGCAGGACCCGCGCCGAGGGGATTGGAACATGAGCGAAGACACTCGCTTCTCCGTGGGCGTGAGCGCCTGTCTGCTCGGCGAGCCGGTGCGCTACGACGGTGGCCACAAGCGCAGCCGCTGGCTCACGGACATCCTCGACCCCTACGTGCGCTGGGTGAGCGTCTGCCCCGAGCTCGAGATCGGCCTCGGCGTGCCGCGGCCCACGCTGCGCCTCGAACGCGGCGATGACGGCCCCCGCCTCGTCGAGATCAAGACCGAGCGGGATCTCACGCGGCTGATGGGCGACTACTCCCGCTCGCGCATCGAGGAGCTGGCCGGGCTCGGCCTGCGCGGCTACGTGCTCAAGAAGGACTCGCCGAGCTGCGGCATGGAGCGCGTGAAGGTCTATGACGCGAACAGTGTGCCGGCCAAGAACGGCGTCGGCATCTACGCCGCCGCGCTGGCCGCGGCGCTGCCCAACCTGCCGCTGGAGGAAGAAGGGCGCCTGGAGGACCCGCGCCTGCGCGAGAACTTCGTCACGCGGCTCTTCGCCTACGACCGCTGGCTGGCACTGCGCGCGGCGGGCTGCGCGCCGGCCGACTTGGTGCGCTTTCACACCGCCCACAAGATGCAGCTTCTCGCCCACTCGCCGCGGGGGGCGCAGCAACTCGGCCGGCTGGTGGCGCGCGCGGGGGCAACGGCGGCCGCCAACTGGCCGGCCCTGCTCGACGAGTACGAGGCCGGCTTCATGGCGGCGCTCAAGCGGGTGGCCTCACCCGGGCGGCACGTGAACACGCTGCAGCATCTGGCGGGATTTCTTAAGGAGCAGCTGACGGCGGTGGAGACGCGGGAGCTGGCCGGGATCATCGAGGAGTACCGGACGGGCACGCTGCCGCTGATCGCCGCCCTGACCCTGCTCGCCCATCACCTCAAGACCTTGTCGCATCCCTGGGTGGAGGCGCAGAGCTACCTGGCGCCCTATCCCCGCGAGCTGGGGCTGCGCAGCGCGATCTGAGCGGCACTTGTCCTTGCCCGCGGCGGCGTTCATGATACGCTGACTGCCGCCGCCATATCGGACGGCGGGCTCGGCTTTGATCCGTCTTCCCCGCTCGGATCCCAGGACCAACTTCATGCCACTCGCCGTCGGAACCCGCCTCGGCACCTACGAAATCCTCGCTCCGCTGGGCGCGGGGGGCATGGGCCAGGTTTATCGCGCCCGGGACATCCGCCTCGGCCGGCAGGTGGCCGTGAAGCTGCTGCCGGATGCCCTGGCCGCCTCGGCGCCGCGCCTTGACCAGCTCGAGCGCGAGGCGCGCACGCTCGCAGGATTGAATCACCCGAACATCGTCACGCTGTATTCCCTCGAGGATGAGAACGGCACGCGCTTCATCACCATGGAACTGGTCGAGGGTCACACGCTCGACGCGCTGATCGCGCCCGGCGGCCTGCCCTTGGCACGCGTGCTGGAGCTGGCGACACCACTGCTGGATGCCCTGGTCGCGGCGCATGGCCGGGGCATCGTGCATCGGGATCTCAAGCCGGGCAACCTCATGGTCACGCCGGAGGATCGCCTGAAGGTGCTGGATTTCGGGCTGGCGGACACGGTTGCGCTCGCCGCCCCGAACGACCGGACCCTCAGCAGCGAGATCACGGCAGACGCTCCCGGCTCTCCTTTCGCGGGTACCGTGCCCTACATGGCGCCGGAGCAGATCCGCGGCGAGCCGTCCGACGCGCGCAGCGACCTGTTCGCCGTCGGTGTGATCCTCTTCGAATTGGCGACGGGCCGGCGCCCCTTCGTCGGCGCTACGCCGGCAGACCTGGCCAGCGCGATCCTGCGCGACGATCCCTTCGCGTCGCGCGCGACCCCGGCGGTTCCGGTCGCGCTCGTTCCCCTGCTGCGCCGCTGCCTGGAGAAGTCCGCCGCGCAGCGGTGGCCGAGTGCATCGGCCCTGGGCGCGGCGCTGAGCGAGCTTCGCAGCGGCCGCCGGCCGACCAGCGCGGCGGGCACGGATCCGTTCCCGATCGCGCCGCCCGCCGAGGCGGCGGCCATCGCGGTGCTGCCCTTCGTGAACCGCAGCCGCGATGAGGAGCACGAGTACTTCTCCGACGGCCTCGCCGACGAGCTGCTGGGCATGCTCGCCAAGATCCCCGGGTTGCGTGTGGCAGCGCGAAGCTCGTCCTTCCAGTTCCGCGGCACGAACGACGACGTCGCCGCGATCGGCCGCAAGCTGAATGTCGCCACCCTGCTCGAGGGCAGCGTCCGGCGCGTGGGCAATCGCGCGCGCATCAGCGTGCAACTCGTGAAAGTCGCCGACGGCTTCCACCTGTGGTCGGAAGTCTACGACCGCGAGCTGGACGACATCTTCGCCGTACAGGATGACATCGCCCGGTCGGTGGTGGAGGCCCTGCGCAGCGCCTTGCTCGGCGAACCGGTGAACTCGGGGGCGACCAATGCCGCCCGCAGCGATGTGGCGCGGGCCGCGAAGGGCCGCAGCCGCAACCCGGAGGCACACCGCCGCTATCTGCTCGCGCGCTACCACCTGGATCGTCTTACGCGCGAGGACACGGTGAAGGGCAGCGGCCACTTGCGCGAAGCGCTCGCCCTGGAGCCGGACTTCGCGCTCGCCTGGGCAGCACTGGGCCAGGCGCACACGAGGGTGGCGGAGGCCGGCTGGTGTCAGCCTGCCGAGGGCTTCGCCGAAGCAGAGACGGCCATTTTGCGTGCGCTAGCCCTGGAGCCGGACCTGGCCGAAGCGCACGCCGCGCTGAGCCGCGTGCGGCTGGTTCGTGACTGGGACCTGCGCGGTGCCGCGGTGGGGCTCGAACGGGCTCGGCAGCTGGCGCCAGGCAACGCCGCGGTGCTGCGCGCAGCGGGAGAGCTGGCGCGCAGTCAAGGCCGCTTTGCGGAGGCGTTCGAGCTGATTCGGCGGGCCCTGGCCCAGGATCCCCTAAGCGCCAGCGCGCACACCAACCTGGGCCTCGTGCTCCACGCGACAGGTGCCCTTGCCGAGGCGGAGGCCGCCTACCGGCAAGCGCTGTCCCTGGCCCCGCGGCGCGTCGGCACCCACGCCGCGCTGGCGCTGCTGCTGCTGGCGCAGGGTCGCTTCCCGGAAGCCTTCGCGGAGACGGCCGCCGAGCCGGACGAGGTGCTGCAGCTGTGGGCGAGCGCCATTGTCGGCTTTGCCGCCGGGCGTGCGGAGGAATCGGCCTCCGCGCTGCGGGAGCTGCGCGAGAAGTACGCGGAGGACTGCGCCTACCAGATCGCGGAGGGCCATGCGGCGCGTGGCGAGCGCGGGCCCGCCCTCGATTGGCTGGAGCGGGCCTATGCGCAGCGCGATGGCGGGCTGATCACCGAGCTCAAGTCCAGCCCCTGGTTCGCCCCGCTCCAGGCGGAGCCGCGCTGGCAGGACCTGCTCGCCAAGCTCGGGCTCGAAGCCTAGCTCACCGAGTAGTTCGGCGCTTCCTTGGTGATGGTGATGTCGTGCGGGTGGCTCTCGCGCTGACCGGCGCCCGTCACGCGCAGGAACTCGGCCTTGTCGCGCAGCTCGCCGAGCGTGGTCGCGCCCAGGTAGCCCATCCCGGCGCGCAGGCCGCCGCAGAGCTGGAAGATGGAGTTGTGGACGGGGCCCTTGTAGGGCACACGGCCCACGATGCCCTCGGGCACCAGCTTGCCCTCGGCCGCGCCTTCCTGGAAGTAGCGATCGGCGCTGCCCTCGCGCATGGCGTCCAGGCTGCCCATGCCGCGGTAGACCTTGAAGCTGCGGCCTTCGGCGAGCACCGTTTCGCCCGGGCTCTCCTCGGTGCCGGCAAAGAGGCCCCCGATCATCACCGTGTCGGCGCCGCCGGCCAGGGCCTTGGTGATGTCCCCGCTGTACTTGATGCCGCCGTCGGCGATCAGCGGCACGCCCGCGGCGCGAGTGACGGCCGCGACTTCCAGGATGGCCGTGATCTGGGGCACGCCGACGCCGCTGATCACCCGTGTCGTGCAGATGGAGCCGGGGCCGATGCCCACCTTCACCGCGTCGGCGCCGGCGGCGATCAGCTCCTCGGCCGCCCCGGCCGAGGCGATGTTGCCGGCCACGACCTGCTGGCCTGGGTAGCGGGCCTTCACGTACTTCACGGCCTCGATGACGTTCTGGCTGTGCCCGTGCGCAGTGTCGATGACCACCGCGTCGACGTGGGCCGAGATCAGCCGGTCCAGGCGTTGCTCGATATCTTCGCCTACGCCGACGGCGGCGGCCACGCGCAGGCGGCCGTTCTCGTCGCTGCAGGTGAAGGGGTAGTCGATCTTCTTCTGGATGTCCTTCACCGTGATCAGGCCCTTGAGCTCGCCCCGCTCGTCCACGACGGGCAGCTTCTCGATGCGATGCTTGTGCAAGGTGGCGCGGGCTTCTTCCATCGTGGTGCCCACGCGCACGGTGATGAGGTTGTCCTTGGTCATCAGGTCGCTGACGGGGATGTTGAGCTTCTCGTTGAAGCGCAGATCTCGGTTGGTGAGGATGCCCACCAGCTTGCCGCCCTCGGTAATGGGTACGCCCGAAATGCGGAAGCGGCGCATCAGCTCCTGAGCTTCGGCGACGAGCGCCTTGGGCGAGAGCGTGATCGGGTTGGTGATCATGCCGCTCTCGGAGCGCTTGACCATGTCCACCTGCTCGGCCTGGCGCTCGGGGCTCATGTTCTTGTGGATGACGCCGATGCCGCCCTCGCGGGCGATGGCGATGGCCATGTCCGCCTCGGTCACCGTGTCCATCGCCGCGCTGACGAGCGGGATGTTCAGCGCGATGCCGCGGCTGAACTGGGTGGCGATGTCGGTGTCGCGGGGGTGGATGCTGCTGCGCTGGGGGCGCAGGATGACGTCGTCGAAGGTGAGCGCGGTGGGTATGATCTGGTCCGGCACGGCGGAACCTCCGTGGACGGGGCGCCTGCGGCTGAGGGTATTGCGGGCGAAGATAGCCCTTCGCGCGCGGCCGCGCCAGGGCCTTTCTCCGGCGTTATAAGGCCCGGTGTTCCTTCAACATGCAGAGGTTCATCACCACCTGCAGGCCGGCCGCCTGGGCTCGCTCGGCCGCGGCGTTGTTGATCACGCCCTCCTGCATCCAGACCACCTTGGCGCCCACGGCGATGGCCTCCTCGACGTGCTCCATCACCGCGCTCGGTCGGCGGAAGATGTCGACGATCTCCACGCCCAGGCTTGCCGGCACCTCGCGCAGGTTCGCGTAGGCCGGCTCGCCCAGGATGGCCTTCGCCTTCGGGTGAATCGGCACGATCCGGTAGCCCGCGCGCTGCAGGTAGGCGGCGACGCCGTGGCTGGGCTTGCTCTCGTCCGTGGAGAGCCCGACTACGGCCACCACCTTGTAGCGCGTGAGGATCGCGCGGAGCTCATCCGGCGTGCTGTGGTGCCGGGGCAGTTCGCACTCGTCGTTCATGATCGGGTCACTCCCTGTCAGTGCCGCGGACGGCCGCCAGGGCAAGAGTATCGCGCAGGCGGCGCGGCCCGGCAACGCCCAAGACGCCGCCACCGCAGGCGGTCGCTGCCGCCTGTCTCGCTCGCCGACAGCCGCAATCGGAGTGAGATATCATGATTTAGGTGGCGATCCACTTGACGGATCGACTTACGATAGAGTATATCTTGGGGACAGCGCCTGTGCCGCGAACGAGCGTTCTTGCGCGGCAATTCAAGGCAGAGCCCCCAGTCATCTCAAGGAGCAACCCATGAAGGTTCGTGGCTACGCCGCCCGGTCTGCCGATTCCCCCCTGGCCCCCTGGGAGTTCGAGCGCAGGAGTCCCGGCGTGAAGGACCTGCGCATCCAGATCGAGCACTGCGGCATCTGCCACTCGGACATCCACTTCGCGCGCAACGAGTGGCAGTTCACGAGCTACCCCTGCGTGCCCGGGCACGAGATCGTCGGCCGCGTGGTCGAGGTCGGCAGCGGCGTCACGCGCCACCGCGAGGGCGACCTGGTCGGCGTCGGCTGCTTCGTCGACTCCTGCCGGACCTGCGGGAGCTGCAAGGAGGGCCTCCAGAACTACTGCGAGTCCGGCCCTCGCATGACCTACGGCAGCTTCGAAGCGGACGGGGCGACCCCGACCTACGGCGGCTACTCGACGCAGATCGTCGTCGCCGAGGACTTCGTCCTCAAGATTCCCGCCTCCCTCGATCCGGCCGGCGCCGCGCCGCTGCTCTGCGCGGGCATCACGACCTACTCCCCGCTGCGCCACCTCGGCGTGACCAAGGGCACGCGCGTGGCGGTGATGGGACTGGGCGGCCTCGGCCACATGGGCGTGAAGCTCGCAGCGTCCTTCGGCGCCGAAGTCACCGTCCTCAGCCATTCGCCGTCGAAGGCCAGCGATGCCAAGCGCCTCGGGGCCCACGACTTCGTGCTCACCAGCGGTGCCGATGCGCTCGGCCCGCTCGCCGGCCGCTTCGACGTCATCCTCGACACCGTGTCGGCGGAGCACGACGTGAACGGCTACATCAACTGCCTCCGGCGGGACGGCACCCTGATCATGGTGGGAGCCTCGCCTACCCCCTTCCCGGTGGCGGCCTTTCCGCTCATCTTCGGCCGCCGCCGCTTCATGGGCTCCCTGGTCGGCGGCCTGCCCGAGACGCAGGAGATGCTCGATCACTGCGGGAAGCACGGGATCACGAGCGACGTGGAGCTGATCACCCCGGATCAGATCAACGCGGCCTACGACCGCGCCGTCAAGGGCGAGGTCAAGTACCGCTTCGTGATCGACTGCACGAAGTTCTGATCAATCCCCGCCCAGCGCGGCGGCGATCGCGGCCGGCAGGCGCAGCACCCGCCACTCGCGGTCGATCACGCCATGGACGCTGTAGCCCTCGGCCAGCAGGGTCTCGCCGCGCCAGCCTTCGTAGGCGAAGCGCAGCTTGACGCGGCCCAGCTCGGCCAGGCGCGTGCGGATCTCGATCTCCTCATCATAGCGTGCAGGCGCCAGGATGCGCACGCCGTAGTCCACCACGGGGAAGAGAATGCCCTCCCGCTCGATCTCGGCGTAGGACTTGTAGCAGGCGCGCAGGAGCCCCGTCCGCCCCAGCTCCCAGTAGACCGCCCACTGGCCATGGTGCAGCACCCCCATGGCGTCGGTCTCGGCATAGCGCACGCGGAGCTGGCTGCGATGGACAGCGGGCATGCCGGCAGCATGTCACGCCGCGGAGCCGCTGGCAAGCCGTGTCGGCGGGGTTGACGGCACTGCCGTCGCCCGCCCCTTGACGCCCCTCGGCCGCTGGTGGAGACTGCCCCGTCCGCCGCGCGCCGCGGCGGCAAAGCCCGCCAGGTCGCCATGAAGCGCGCCGCACCCCTCATCCTGCTGCTCTTCACGCTCTCGGGTGTCAGCGGCCTCGTCTACGAGCTCGTCTGGATCCGCCTCTTCAGCCATCTCCTCGGCGGCACCAGCTACGCGATCAGCACCGTGCTGGCGGCTTTCATGGGCGGTCTCGCCCTGGGCAGCCGCTTCTACGGCCCACGCGCGGATCGCACGGAGCGACCGCTCCTCCTCTATGCCAAGCTGGAGCTGGGCATCGCCGTTCTGGGTGGGCTCATCTATCTCCTCCTGCTGGGGGCGCCGGGCGTCTACGCCCGCGTGGGCGGTGCCCTGCCCGCCCCTGCGCTGGCCCTGCTGCGCGTGCTGATTGCGGGCGCCCTGCTCCTGCCGCCCACCTTCCTGATGGGCGGCACCCTGCCCGTGCTCAGCCGCGTCATCGTCACCCGCCGCGACCGCCTGGGCCGCGGCCTCGGCCTGCTCTACGCCGTCAACACCTTCGGCGCCGTGCTGGGCTGCTTCCTGGCGGGCTTCGTGCTGATCGCAGCGTTCGGGCTGGGCGTGAGCACCCTGCTCGCGGTGCTGCTCAACCTGCTCATCGCCGGCGCGGCCTGGCTGCTCGACCGCGGGCTCTCACCGCTTGCTGCCTCCGCCGACTACGCCCAGAGCCTGCTCGACACCCTGAACCCGCTGGGCGAGCCGGTGCCGGCCGCCGCGGCGGCGGCCACCGCCGAGTTGCCCGGCACGCTGCTCGCGTGGGTCTTCGCGCTCAGCGGCTTTGCCTCGCTGGGCTACGAACTCTACTGGACGCGCGGACTCCAGCACTTCCTCGGCAACTCTACCTATGCCTTCAGCGCCATGCTGACCACCTTCCTGCTCGGCCTCGCCGCCGGCGGCTGGCTGGGGGGGCGCCTGGCGGACCGCGTCGCCTCCCCGGCGCGCCTGCTCGGCTGGGTGCAGCTGGCCGTCGGCCTGAGCGCTCTGGGGACCATGCTGCTCATCTGGCGCTGGCTGCCCTACGAGAGCAGCGCGGAGTGGCTGAACAGCCGCGCGCTCTCCTGGCCCGCCTATCTCACGCGGCGCTTTGCCCTGGCCTTCCTCGTCATGGCGCCGACCACCTTCCTCACCGGCATGACCTTCCCGCTCGTCAACCGCATCGGCATTCGCAGCCTTTCGCGCCTGGGTCGCGGCGTGGGCGGCCTCTACTTCGCCAACACCCTGGGCTCGATCGCGGGCAGCCTGGCGGCCGGCTTCCTGCTGCTGGCCCTCTTCGGCGCCAGGGACGCGCTGCTGGCCACCGCGCTGCTCAGCGCCGCGCTCGGCGTTCTGGTGCACCTGGCCCGCAGCCGCCGCGGCGCCCTCGAGCCCTGGCTGGCGGGCGCCCTGTTCGCGGGACTCCTCGCGGCGGCGCCCATCGCCCAGCGCAGCGGCCGCGCCCTCCTGGCCGACACGCAGGAGACGGGCGACACGGTGCTCTTCGATGTCGAGGACCACGCGGGCGAGACGCGCGTCTACCGCAAGGCAGGCGGGGATCTCCACATGAGCGTGGACGGCCACCACATCGGCGGCACGGAGCCTGCGCTCCTGCGCAAGGAGAAGATCCTCGCCCACCTGCCCATGCTGCTCAGGCCCGACGCCAAGACGACGCTCTCGGTGGGCCTGGGCAGCGGCGTCACCCTGGGCACGCTGGCGCTCTATCCGGAGATCGAGCGGCTCACCTGCGTGGAAATCGTCCCCGGCGTCGTGGCCGGCGCCCGCTTCTTCGGCGGGCCCGCCAACGAGGTGCTCGCCGATCCGCGGCTGGACCTGCACGTGGGCGACGGCGTGCAGTTCCTGCTCACCACCGACGAGCGCTTCGACATCATCAGCAGCGACTCGAAGCTGAATCCGGAGTACGCGGGCAATGCGCCCCTGCTCTCGGTGGACTACAGCGCGCTCTGCCGCGATCGCCTCACGGACGACGGCGTCATGGTGCAGTGGCTGGCCGTTCATCTGCCGCTGGCCGACATCAAGATGATCGCGCGCAGCTTCGCGGCGGCCTTCCCGCACGTCGCCATCTACTGGTACGATCCCTACAACCTGATCCTCGCCGGGAGCAAGGCGCCGCTGGTGCTGGATCTTGACGGCGCGCGCCGCGGGCTCGCCCGCCCGGCCATCGCCGCCGATCTCGCTCCGCTGCAGCTCGCCGATCCCTACCTGTCCGCTTCGCTGTGGATCGCCGGGGACGAGGCCCTGCGCAGCGCGCTCGGCCCGGGCCCCGTGAACACCTGGCAGCGCCCGCGCCTGGAGTTCACGCTGGGCCGGAACTTCCGCAGCCAGACCCTCGCCTACCACGAGGAGGACGTCCTGCGCTGGCTGCACCTGATTCGCGACGGCGAGGGTCAGGCGCTCGCCGGCGCCGTCGATGGCGAGGCCTACCGGGCGCACATGGCGGCGGCCGGCAAGCTGCTCGAGGGCTTTGCCCAGGGGGGCGGCATCCGGCAGCTGGAGCCAGGCATCCCCTTCTTCGAAGCGGGGCTGGCCGCCTGTCCCGGCAATGCGCGCCTGACGGCCCTGCTCGCGCAGTGGCGGCAGGCGGGCGAGCAGCTCGCTGAAGCCTATGCGGCAGGGCAGGTGACCACGCCGGACGGACTGTCGTTGATCGGCCTGCAGCGTCGCGAGCAGGGGCGCCATGCGGAGGCTCTCGTCGTCTTCGAGCAGGCGCTGGCCCTGCGCCCTCAGGATCCGGACCTCCAGTACAACCGCCTGCTCACCCTGCGCGATCTCGGCCGCAGCGGCGACTATCGCGCGGCCCTCGACGCGTTTGCCGCCGCCTTTCCCCGCGATGCGCGCTGGGCCTCGCTCAAGGGGCGCCTGGCGGCCGACGATGGCAGCATGACCGAGGCGCTGGCCTTTTTCGAGCAGGCGGTGGCGCTGAACCCCGAAAACCCGACGACCTTGAACAACAAGGCCACCGCGCTGGCGCGGCTCGGCCGCTACCCGGAGGCCGCCCGCGCCTTCGAGGCGGTCTGCGCCCTGCAGCCCTCCTATCTCCAGGCCGCCTACTTCGCTGCCGCCAGCTACAGCAAGGCCGGTGAGCCGGCGGCGGCCGCGCGCTGGGCGCGCTACTGCCTCGACCACGAGCTGGCGACGCCGGCGCAATTCAGGGACGATCCGCTCTTCGACGGCTTGCGCGATTCGGCCTACTGGGATGGGGTCCGCGGCGAAGCGCGGGCGCCGGCGGGCGCTCAGTAGCGGGACTTCACCGCGGACCAGCTCGCCGGCTCGGTGGCGACCTCGTCGAAGCTCAGCGTGATGAACTGGTTGAGCAGCTCGTGGGGCGGATTGCCGAAGCCGTCGCCATAGAGATCGTAGAAGAGCCGCGAGCTGGGCGGGCAGGCCGCATCCACGTGGACGAGCAGGTCCAGGTAACCGAAGTCGCCGGCCGGGATCTCGCCCCACTCGTCGCCGGCGCCATCGACGTAGGACACTGCGCTGCCGGGCACGCCGAACATGTCGAAGACCCAGTCGCCGCCCGACGGCGAGTCGTCGTAGCTCATCGCCACCACGATGCAGCAGCTGGGCAGCCGCAGATCGATGTCCGAGATCCAGTTGAAGTCGGGGCTCGTGTTCGTCACCTGCAAGCGCAGGGGGACGTACTGACCCAGGCCCAGCGCGCCCGCGGGCGAAAGCTTGGTGATCGTGCTGCCCGTGAGATCCGCCGCGGCGGGGCCGGCGAGGGCCAGGACGGCGGCGAGCAGGGCGGCGAACAGACGCAGTTGTCGGCAGGATTTCCGCATAGTGGCCTCAAGCATAGGCAAGACAGGCGATTAGGTCAAGATGGCCGGCGATGGGGCGCCTGCGGCTGCCCTCCGCTTCCCACGTGTTCCCGTCTGTGGGCGGGGGGGAAAGGCTTTGACGCTGCCTGGCGCTTCACTCACACTCGGCGCAACCGAGCGATACTGCAATTGCAGCGCCCGGCGGCGCAGTGCCGCCGCCGGCGCCCGTCCACCTTGCCCCGCCGGTGGCACCGAGGAGGTCCGCGATGTTTCGGCTTTCCTACCCGCGCGCGCGGCGCGCCCTCTGCCTGCTGGCGCCCCTGACCCTCGTCGCCTGCGACGGCGGCAGCAAGGGGCCCAACACGCCGCCCCCGGCCGAGCCCGTGCTGACGCTGACCAGCGTCAGCGGCCGTTTCGAGCCGCCGGCCGGCTTCGCGCTGCCGGTCACCCAGTTCGCCGTGAGTTCGCTGGCCGCCTCGGCCACCGTGGCCGCCGACAGCAGCTTCACGCTCGATGTTCCCGTCGGCGACAATCTGCAGATCCTCTTCATCGCCCCGGTCGCGGGCGGCGATCCGGTCTCCCTCGCGCTGGTGGATCCCGGAACGCGCGGGGTGAGCGCCGATCTCGCGGCCTGCGCCCAGGCACTGGCCCTGAACAATCCGCTGCTGCTCTTCGCCGACGCCGCCGACAAGCGCGAGTACCTGGCAGCCGTCGCCGCGAGCGCTTCCTACGCGCAGCTGACCAGCGCGCTGACCGCGCTCTACGCCGACGATCCGGAGACGGCTCTGAACTACCAGCTCCATCCCCAGGTCTACCAGCTCGTGACGCAGGCCATGGCCGAGGGGATCGCCGCGCTCGCGGGCGGCGGGGCGCGCGTGCTCGCCGGCCCCAGCATCGCGGATCTGAGCGGCGGGGACGTCGCCTTCGTCAATCCCCGTCAGGTTTTCTACGGCGTGCGCGTGCTCAACATCGGCAACGCGACGAGCGCGGTCCACACGCTGCCCCCGGTGCGCCCGGCGGCCGTCGAATCCTGGGGCTGGCCGCCCACCTACGCCGAGGGCACGACGGAAACCACGCTCAACCTCGGGACCGGCAACTTCGACATCTACTTTGCGCGCGGACTGGACTACACGCGCTTCGAGACCTGGAATGACGCCGCCGGCCGCGCCACCCTGCTCAACACCGGCCAGGGACTGATGGAGCTGGCGGCGCTCTTTCTCGGCACCCGTCCCTACACGGTGCCGGCGGACTATGCGGGCGTCGCCGATCACCTCACGCTGAATCAGGCGGAAATCACGAGCCTGCAGGTGGCGGCGGCGAACCGCGACGTCGAGGCCTACATCGGCGAGCTGGCTACGCTGCTGCGGGTCCATCGGACGGAGCTCGACGAGTGGTTCTGGGGCCTCGAGGCGCCCGCGCCGGTTGCCGCCTACTTGCAGCGTATGGGTCGCCTGCTCGGGGACCAGACGCAGGTCTTCCAGATTCTCGGCCGCGGCCGCGTCGCAACGCCCTTCTTCTACGACCTGCTCAACGCGCCGGATCAGATCAGCCATGCCGTCAGCCAGGATGGGGGCGGCCTACTCATTTTGATCGGGCAGAATCTACCGCCGGCTGCCCGCTTCGGCATCTCGCCGGCCGCGGGCATCGTGGGCACGGAGTTCACTTTCGATGCGAGCACCAGCACGGACGACAACGATCCGCCCTCAGCGCTCGAGTTTCGCTGGGATTATGAGAGCGACGGGAGCTGGGATACGGCGTGGTCGGGCAGCAACTTCCTGGGCATCTTCAGCTACGGGGTGAGCGGCGCTTATCAGGCCACGCTGCAGGTGCGCGACGGCGATGGGTTGGTGGGCGAGCGCGTGCGCAGCGTCAACGTGGGTGGCGGCGCCGGCACGGCGACGCACGTGAAGTTCTTCAAGAATCTCGATGCCTGGGGCACGAACCGCGTCATCCCGGCGCTGCAGGCGATGGGCTTCACCGCCGGCGAGGGGCCGGACACCTACGAGGTGCTCAGCTCCGCGGCCATGGCCACGGCGCCCCTGGTGCCCGGCGAGGACCTTGTCATCCTCCACAACGACCAGGACCAGGCCTTCTACGACGACTATGCGGCGAACCAGGTGAAGTTCGCGAGCTTCGTCCATCGGGGCGGGGCCATGTTCTGGGAGGCCTGCGACGTGGGCTGGAACGGTGGTTCCATGGCCGCCGCCGGTCTCATCTTGCCGGGCAACGTGGTGCCCATCCCCTACTTCGCCAGCTACAACTACGTCGCCGACTCGCAGCTGCCCCTGGTGGCCGGCCTGCCGGTGACGATGTCGGGCAACTTCGCCAGCCACCAGGGCTTCGGCAACCTGCCGAATAGCACGACCATCTACACCGTGGACAACAACACGCCGCAGGCGCCTACCCTGATCGAATTCAACCTCGGGGACGGCTGGGTGATCATGACCGGCCAGCCCCTGGAGTTCCACGAGCCCAGCGACCCGCCCGCTCTGGGCAACCTGCTGCCGCGCATCCTGGGTTACTTCACCGGGCACTTCACGCCGGGCGCGCCGCGAACGCCCCAGCCGCCATCGGCACTGCCCGGCGCCACCAGCACCGAGCGCCCCTAGCGGCCGCAGCTCGTGCCGATCACCAATGCCGCCCCGGCTGCCGCGCCGGGGCGGTTTCGTTTGGGCTTCAGCGGCCGGGCCGGGCCGGCGTGCCTTCGACCACCTCGACCCCGCGCCGGCGGTCGGGCCCGACATTCGGGCACTGATCGCGCATCAGGCAGACTCGACAGCCCAGGCTGCGGCGCATGAGCTGGCGCATCACCATGAGCAGGATGAGCATGGCGGCCAGCAGCAGGTCCTTGAGGATCACCGGTCGCCCGCGCAGCTGCGCGAGCACAAGCACGAGGAAGGGGTAGGCCCACAGCAGGTGCACGCCGCGCATGGCCCGCTTCATGCCGCGGTAGAACTCCTGCTCGCGGCCGCGCCGGTAGAGTCGCGCGGCCAGCTTGCCCTTGAGCGAGATGCAGTGGCGCCCGTAGTAGGCGCAGTTCACGCAGGCGTTCCGAGGGTAGTGCACGTAGTGCACGGCCAGGAAGAGCAGGAGAAAGCCGCCGGTGAACCAGAGACCGAGATCGAGCATGAGCGCCGTGCCCGCCACTGCATAGACGACGGACGCCAGAGTCGTCAGCAGACCGATGCTGCGCGGGAATTCCCTGTAGCACTCCATGGCGGCTTCTCGCTTCGAGTCCGCCCATTCTGCGCAAGCCAGCGCCTGCGGGCAAGGGATTCCCCGTCCGTGGGCGGCACGGCCCATGCAGAAACCCGCTGCGGCCGGATCCGGCCGCCGCAACGGGAAGCGGCAAGGGGGCTTGCGTCGAATCGCAGCCGCCGGCGAGCCGCAATGCGCAAGCGATGGCAGTGCCATGTGGAAGCGTCTGGCAGTTCTGATCCTGGTCGCGGCCTGGAGCTATCACTCGTGGTCCCACCGGGAGCTCGAGCGGGCGCCGGGCGTCATCGCCGCCGAACCGCCCCAGCAGGCCGGCCTCGCCGGCATCGACCAGCGCATCCGGGGCGGCGCCAAGATCACCCCGCTGGCCACCTTCGATCTGCGGGCTCGCGTGCTCGGCATCAAGCGCTACCGCTTCGATGCCGCGGCACCGCTCGCGCCCTACGACTTGGCGCTGGGCTGGGGCCGCATGTCCGACAGCGAGGTACTGGCCGAGATCGACATCAGCCAGAGCGGTCGCTTCTACTTCTGGAACGCGCGGCGCCTGCCCATTCCGCGCGATGAGATCGTGGCCAGCAGCGCCAACATGCACATCATTCCCGCCAACGATGCCGTGCGCGGCGACCTCGCGCGGCTGCGCGTGGGGCACGTGATCCACCTGCGCGGATTCCTGGTCATGGCCGAGCGCAGCGATCGCGGCGTCTGGCTGAGCTCGATGACGCGCACCGACTCCGGCAACGGCGCCTGCGAGCTGGTCTGGGCCGAGCGCATCGATATCGTCGAGCCGCCGCCCGCTGCCTACAAGTAGCGCGCGAACCAGCCGGTGATGCGCTTGAGCCGCTCCAGGCGGTTCTGCGGCCGGCCGCCGCGGCTGAGCCCATGGCTCTCGCCCTCGAAGCGGATGTACTCCACGGTCTTGTCCCGCGCCTTGAGAATGGTGAACAGCTCGTCGGCCTGGGCGATCGGGCAGCGCAAGTCGTTCTCGCTGTGGATGATCAGCAGCGGCGCCTGGATGCGGTGGGCGTAGAAGTTCGGCGATTGCTTCAGGTAGGCCAGCGGCTTCTCCCAGGGCCAGGCGCCGCCGAAGCTGTGGCGCTCGCCGGCGTTGTAGTCCGCGGCGCCGAACTGGGTGAGCCGGTTGCCCGCCTGGCGCATGGTCACGCCTGCCTTGAAGCGGCGGTTGTGGCCCAGCATCCAGGTGGTCATGAAGCCGCCGTAGGAGCCGCCGAGCACGCCCAGCCGATGCGCGTCCACGTCCGGCTGGCGCGCCAGGTAGTTCGTGACGGCGATCAGGTCCGCATAGTCCTTCTGGCCCCACTGCCCGTGGATGCTCTTCATCCAATCGGTGCCGTAGCCGCAGGAGCCGCGTGGATTGCTGAAGGCGACCACGTAGCCCTGCGCCGCGAGCAGGTGCATCTCGTGGAAGAAGGTGTAGCCGTACTGGCCCATGGGGCCGCCGTGGATCTCGAGCAGGCCGGCATGCTTGGTGCCGCGCCGCGCCCGGGGCGGACGCAGCAGCCAGCCCTGTACCTTCACGGCGCCACTGCGCACGTGGAACTCCTCGGGCTCGCTGAGCAGGAGGCCGGCGAGGAAGCCGCGATTGGTCTGCGTGAGGCGCCGGGATTCGCCGCGGCCATCGAGGTTGAGGCCGTAGATGTCGCCGGCATCCATCATCGTGGCCGCGGCGACGGCCGCCCGGCCATCGCCGTTGATGCTGACCCCGTAGGCGTTCACCGGACCGCCGAACTCGAGGCGCGCCTGCGCGCGCCGCGGCGCTCCCGCGCGCGGGATGGAGTAGACATGGCAGGCGCCGCGCTCGTTCTGGACGAAGGCGATGCGCCAGTCCTTCCCCTCGCGATAGGTCTGGATGGCGCCGGCATCGCCCATCACCGTGTCCGTGATGATGAAGTTGAAGGGCCAATCGTCCATCCAGGGCGTGAGGCAGCGCGGCTCGCCGCCGATGCGGCCCACCTCGTAGAGCCGGTAGGGGTGCTTGATCCACTCGCCGGGGCCGCCGAAGTGGCCGGTGAAGAGGAGCGAGCGGCCCTCGGGCGCCCAGGCCAGGGCGATCAGGTGACCGCCGCGGGCGGTGGCGGCGCGGGGGCGGCCGCCGCGCGCCGGCAGCGTGAAGATGCGCTCGCGGCCGCCTTCGTGCTGAAGCTCCGGATCCGGGTTGGCGATGAAGGCGATCCGGCGACCGTCCGGGCTCCAGCAGGCCTCGCGGACGCCGAAGTCGTCGCGGGTGAGTTGCAGCGGACGCCCGCTGGGCAGGCCGACCACGTAGAGCTGCTGGTGAGCGGGCGGGAAGTAGCCGAAGCCGTCCATCTTGTGCGCGAGCCGCGTGATGTGCTTGAAGGTGGGGCCCTTGGCGCGCTGCTTCGGGTCCTCCTTCTTCATCGGGCGGTGGAGGAAGAGCAGACGGCGGCTGTCGGGGCTGAAGGCGAGTCCGCTGAGCGGGCCCTCGAGATGCGTGAGCTGGCGCGCCTCGCCGCCATCGGCGGGCAGCAGCCAGATGTTCGTCTTCTCCTCGCGGCTGGAGAGGAAGGCGATCCAGCGGCCATCGGGGCTCCAGATGGGGGCGCTGTCCATTTGAGCGCCCTGGGTGAGCTGCCGCCGCCCGCCGCCGGCTCGCCGCACCTCGTGCAGGTTGGCGAGATAGCGATTCTCCTTGGCGTCCATGCGCTTGAGGCTGTAGACGATGCGCTCGCCGTCGGGCGAGATCGCCGGCGTCTCGGGGAACTGGAAGCGGAAGAGATCCTCGGGGCGGATTCTGCGTCGCGTGGCCATGACTCGCCTTTCGCTGGCATCCATCAAGCTATTCATCTACACTGGCCCCTGTCCCGGCGCCGGGAACATCCTAGGGCAGCGGGGCGGGAATGGGTAGGGGAAAGCGGCCGAGATGCTGAATTCAACGGCAGACCGCGCGACGCTGCTCGCCCTCCTCATCACCGTGTCCACCGCGACGCCTCACGGAGAGCGCCAGCGGCTGGACCTGGTCCTATCCGGCGCCCTCACTGAACATGAGCCTGATTCTCTTCTTCTACTTCTAGGACTTCACGGCGGCGGATCCTTGGCCTAGAGTGGGCGGCGCTGAAACGCTCCACGCCGAGGTGTCCGATGCATCGCCTTGCCGTCCTGCTCGCCCTGCTCAGCTTCAGCCTCCCGGCCGCGCCTGCCGCCGCCGCGCCGCCGCCCGCGGCCACCGAGTGGAGCGTCGAGGCGCTGATCGCCCAGACGGCGGCCGCTGAGTTCTCCGTCTCGCCGGATGGGCGGCTGGTCGCCTGGGCCCAGCGCGACCTGGTCGACGAGGGGCGCCGCTATCGCTGGCAGCTCTGGCTCGGCGAGCTGGTCGACGGCGGCGAGCCCGCTTCGCCCCGCCAGCTCACGCGCGGCGAGAGCGATTGCCGCCGTCCGCGCTGGTCGCCGGATGGCCGCCAGCTCGCCTTCCTCGCCGACCGCGCTGCGCCGGATGCGGGCGAGGACGATGAGGACGCCGAACCCGAAGCGCAGATCTGGCTGCTGCCGCTCGCGGGCGGCGAAGCCGCGGCGGCCAGCGCGCACGCGGGCGGTGTGGCGGACTTCGCCTGGATCGGCGACGAAACGCTGCTCTACCTGGCCGGCGAGGGCAAGACCCAGCGCGAGCTGCGTCTCGAGGAAGCCAAGGACGAGACCGTGGTCGTGGGAGACGAAGCGCATGTGCCGCCGGCGCGGCTCTTCACGCTCCAGCTCGGCGAGAGGCCGCGCCGCCTGACCGCGAACACCGAGCCCATCCTCGACTTCCAGGCCAGCCCGGACGGCCGCCGCGCCGTCGCCCGTCTCAGCCGCAGCCTCCACGACGACTACGACGCCCGCACGCCGCCGGCCGTGATGCTCGTCGATCTCGCGAGCGGCGGCTTCAGCGAAATCCTCCCGGCCGCGCTGCGCGCGCACGACTTCACCTGGGAGCTGGACAGCAGGGGCTTCTTCTTCCTGCAGCCGGTGTCGACCGACTCGCTCTCGCTCTATGTCAGCCAGGACGAGCTGGGCTATCGCGGGCTCAAGGAGAAGGACTGGCGACCCCTGTCCCTCGACTGGGAGCGCGGCCTCGACGGCCCTGTCTTCGCGACGGCCAAGGGGGCCCTCGTCAGCCTGGCCGACGGCCTGGGCAACCGCCTGCTCCTGCTCGAGCGCAAGGGCGAGGGCTGGACCCTGGCCGAACTGCCCCGCCGCGCCCGCGGCCTCGACCGGCCCCTGGCGACGAGCCCCGACGGCAAGCTGCTGCTGCTCGCCGAGCAACTCGCCACGCGGCCGGATCGTTACCTCGCCTGGCGCCTGGACGGCAAGATGCCGCCCGCACTCGGCGAGCGCCGCGAGTTCCTGCGCCTGAACGCAGAACTGGCTGCCCTGCCCGCGCCGCGCTGCGAGCCCTTCAGCTGGCTGGGCGCCGAGGGCGACAGCGTCGAGGGCCTGCTCTACTATCCGCTCGGCTACCTCGCCGGCCGCGACGGCCCGCGCCCCCTCGTCATGATGCCCCACGGCGGCCCGGCGGACGCCGATCGCGACCGCTTCGACGAGGGCTGGTACGGCTCGGCCATTCAACTCGCCGCGCGCGGCGCCTTCGTGCTCAAGCCCAACTACCACGGCAGCAGCGCTTACGGCCTCGACTGGCTGGAGTCGATCAAGGGCCGCTACTACGAGCTGGAAGTGCCGGACCTCATCGCCGGCGTGGACGCGCTCGTCGCGGCCGGGCTGGCCGATGCCTCGCGCCTGGCGCTCTACGGCTGGAGCAACGGGGCCATCCTCGGCATTGCCGCCGCCATCGAAGGCGAGGGTCGCTTCCGCGCGCTCGTCGCCGGCGCCGGCGACGTCAACTGGACCAGCGACTACGGCAACTGCGCCTTCGGCGCCGCCTTCGACGATGCCTACTTCGGCGGCCCGCCCTGGGAGCTGCCGGAGGTCTACCTCGCCAAGAGCCCGCTCTTTCGCCTCGACCGCCTGCGCACGCCCACCCTGGTGGCCATCGGGGACGAGGACGTGAACGTGCCCACGGAGCAGGGCTACCAGCTCTACCGCGCGCTGCAGCAGAGCGGGGCCGCGCCGGTGCGCTTCCTGCTCTTTCCCGGGGAGGATCACGGCCTGGGCCGCCCGGCCTCGCGGCGGCGCTTCCTGGCCGAATCCCTGGCCTGGCTGGACCGCTGGCTCTTCGACCTGGCCCCGCCCGCCGAGGCGCACTATCGGCCCGATTCTCCGCTGGCGCGCGCCTTCGCGCTGGCCGATGTGGCCAGCAGTGAAGGCTACTTCGGCGAACTGCAGGGAGAAATCCTCGTGCCCGAGCTCGTTGCCGTGGGCGAACTGCTCGTCGGCCGCTTCGAGGTGACGCGCGCGCAGTGGGCGGCCTATCGGGGCCAGGAGCGGCCGGCCGACCGCCGCGGGGGCAATCTGCCCGTCGCGGGCATCACGGCCGACGAAGCGCGCGACTACTGCCGCTGGCTCGGCAAGCGCCTGAGCCTGGACTGCCGCTTGCCCAGCGAGGAGGAGTGGGAGGCCCTCGCCGAGCACGCGAGCGAGGCCGAGAACACCTTGGCCTGGTGGGCGGGGGCTCCCCTGGGCCGTGAGGACGCGGTCGCCCTGGCTGCCACCGTCGAGCTGCTGGCCGTCAACCGCGATCTGCTCGAGCCCGTGGGCTCCTTCGCGCCCGCCGGCGCGAGCGGTCTCTATGACCTGGGCGGAAACGTCGCCGAGTGGGTGCGCGCGGGCGCCAAGAGCCAAGCTCGCGGACTCTGCGCCGCCACCGCGCCGGATCCACTCGGCGGCGAGCCGGCGCCGCCGGCCGACTACATCGGCCTGCGCGTCGTGGCCGCGCGGAGCAAACCCTGAGGAGGTGCCGCAATCGCCGACGAGCAGTTCCCGCGCCCGGGCGCCGGTGCCTGACACCCCGCAGCCGGACCTGCGCCGCTGCGCCCGCATCGCCTTCTTCACGGGGGCCGGGCTGAGCGCCGAGAG
Organism: uncultured bacterium; assembly: GCA_963695095.1. Lineage (GTDB taxonomy): Bacteria > Krumholzibacteriota > Krumholzibacteriia > JACNKJ01 > JACNKJ01 > VGXI01. The sequence goes on from CAVOFT010000001.1 coordinate 498,920, forward strand.
CGGCATTGCCACCTACCGGGGCGCGGGGGGGGGGTGGCAGCGCTATCGCTACGAGGACTACGCCTGCCAGCGCGCCTTCCGGCGCGACCCGGCGCGGGTCTGGGAGTTCCACGACGCCCGCCGCGCGGACGTGGCGGCGGCCGCACCGAACGCCGCGCACCGGCTGATCGCGGCGATCCAGGCCGAGCGGCCCGCCACGGCCATCGTCACGCAGAACATCGATGGCCTGCACCAGGCGGCCGGCGCCACGGTGGTGATCGAGCTGCATGGGAGCCTCTGGCGCCTGCGCTGCGAGGTCTGCGGCGCGCGCTGCGAGAGCCGGGAGACGCCGCTGGCTAACAAGCGCTGCGCCTGCGGCGCCTGGTGGCGGCCGGACCTGGTCTGGTTCGAGGATCCGCTCGACGGCGGGCTGTTCGCGGAGGCCGCCGCGCGCATCGCGGCCTGTGACTGCCTGGTCGCCATCGGCACCTCGGCCCTCGTCTATCCGGCGGCGGAGCTGCCGCTGCTGGCCATGCGCGCGGGAGCGCTCACGATCGAGGTGAATCCCGAGGAGACGCCCCTCTCCGCCCACTACGACCACCGCCTGCGCGGCAGCGCGAGTGCCATGCTCGCCGCGCTCTGGCCAGGCGGCGAGGCGGGCGCGTGAGCGCGGAGACGAGCGAGCGCAGCGTCGTCGTTGCCGGCCGGGCGCAGCCCTACCTGCTCATTCGCCGGCGCGGGCGGCGCCGACTGACGCTCAGCGTGGAGCCGCGGCGCGGGCTCGTCGTGCTGGCGCCGCCGCGCCTGGCCCTGCGCGACATCGAGGCCTTCATCGTCAAGGAAGCCGACTGGTGGGGCGAGCGCCTCGCCGAGCTGGCCGCCTGGGAGGCCGCGCACCCGCCGCGCGCCTTCACGAGCGGGGAGCGACTGCCCCTGCTCGGCGAGGCCTGGACCCTGCAGGTGAGCGAGGAGCCGGGGCGGCAGCGCCCGCGCGTGACCCGGGAGGCCGGTGACGGGGGTCCGGGCACCATCCAGCTCCTGCTGCCGGCCGGTCTCGGGCCGGCGGCGCGGCGCGAGCTGGCCGCCCTCAGCCTCGAGCGCTGGTATCGCCGCCTGGCGGGCGAGCTGATCGCCGCGCGCGCCGCGCACTGGGGGGCGGACCTGGGCGTCGCGCCCGCGGCGATCAGCATTCGCGACACGCGCAGCCGCTGGGGAAGCTGCTCGAGCACGGGTCGGCTCTCCTTCAACTGGAAGCTCACGATGGCGCCGCCCGCGGTGCTCGACTACCTGGTCGTCCACGAACTCTGCCACCTCGTGCACGCCGACCACTCGGAGCGCTTCTGGGCCTTGGTCGCCAGCCGCCTGCCCGACCACGAGCGCGCGCGGCGCTGGCTGCGGCGGCGGGGACGCGAGCTCTACCTGTAGCTCGGGCACTCAGCGCGCCGCTGCCACCCGCTCCATCCAGTCCGAGTAGTCGGCCAGCCAGTCGCCGTAGCCGGGCTCGAGGCTGGCGCTCGCGAACTCCTCGAGCACGAGCGGCGACAGCCAGGCGAAGACGAGGCGCCAGCGGTCGGGCTTGCCGCCATCCGGCAAGAGGAGCAGGCGCAGGATCGCCGGATCGCCGAGCGAACAGGTCGGCGGCGCTTCGTTCGCCCCCGGGGGCGGGCCGGGTGGCGGAGGCGCATCCCCGCGCTGGAAGCGGCATTCGCGCCAGGCCGCCTGCTGATGGGCGAGGCTCGCCAGCAGGCTGCTCAGGCCCTTGCGCACGAAGCGCCGCTTGAGCCAGCCCAGCTCGCGCAGCTGGGGCTCGCTCATGAAGAGGCTGTCGAGGAAGGCCTCGCGCGCGGCGCGCCCTGCCCAGGGGTCGGCATCGAGCGCGAGCGCTCCCGGGATGACCGGGCAGGTCCCGGCGCCGGGAGCGGCCTCGCGCCGCCAGGGATCGCAACGCGGGTCGGTCCAGGCAATCGCCGTGGGCAGGGAGAGCAGCAGCAGGGGCGCCAGGCGCGGATCCGCGTCGAGGCGGCCCTGGTGCGCGAGGCGCAGGGGTTGCAAGCCCGGCGGCAGATGCAGGGGGATGGCCAGCAGGCTGTCCACGCGCACGATCGCAAGCTGATCGGCGCGCGTAGCCTCCGGCAGCAGCACTTCGGGAGCGGCGGCGAAGGCAGAGTGCAGCGACTTGTAGCCGGCCGCGCCGGCGCTCGCGCTCCCTGCCAGCCAGCGGGCCAGCGGCTCTGGATAGGCCAGCGCCGAATCGGCCGCCCGCGCCAGGAGCAGTGCGCCGCGCTCGCCGTCGAAGAGGGCGGCGAAGCCGGCCGCGTCGGCGTTCGCCAGGCCGGCGGCGAACTCCTCCAGCAGGCGCTCGAGGCGCTTGCGCTCGCCGCCACCCAGATGGCGCAGGTCCTCGCGCAGCTCGAGGACGAGAGGCCCGGCTCCCGCAGAGGGCGGGAGCCAGGCCAGGATGGCGACGAGAAGCGCCGCCGCACTGCGCAGACGGAGCCCCACTAGCAGGGTTCCCAGGTCGCCTGCCAGCCCGCCCACCACATCACGGTGAGCTGGCCGCAGAAGCCGTCGCCGTAGAGCTGGAAGTGCAGCCCGAAGGCATCGATGGTGAACTTGACGTGGTCCTTGATCCACTTCCAGAGGCCGCGCTCGCCGCTGAGCGCCTGGGCGAGCTCGGGCTCGTCCCAGAGGGGCAGCTCGGGGTTGGCCTGGCGCACCAGGGTGAGAATCTCCAGCACGCTGCGCGTGGCGCCATCCGGGCAGCGGATGGCCGCGGCAGTGGGCTTGATGTCGCCCGGCGGGCTGCTCTGCGTCGGCAGCTCGAGTGCCGAGTCGTCCGTGCGGCCGGACGCCGCGCCCACCTCGCCATAGAGCGCCTTGACGGCGCTCAGGCTGGCGGTCTCGGTGGACGCGTGGGCAGCGGCGTGCCAGACCGTGGCTTCGATCGACAGCGGCAGGGTGACAGTGAACAAGAGCCAGATTGCGTAGTTGATCCACTTCATGGCGATTGTCTCCCGTGAAGCAAACCCCTGGGAGAAGGCAAGGCGGCCCTCGCAGCGAACGTGCCGCGGCGCCGTGCCCGCGCAGCCGGGCCGGAGACAGCGAGTTGGAGTGGAGGATCGGGCGCGGGCTCGCGCAGGAGCGAAGCCGCGGTGGCCAGCCGCGCGTCCGCTTGTCCATGGCGTTGACGGGCGCCGGTAGCGCGTTCAGGCGCGCGCCGGCAGTGCGACCTAGATGAGGGCGGGCAGGAGGCCCGGCAGCACCTCGAAGTCGGCGGCCAGCATGCGCTCGCTGAGCAGCTCGCCGTCGGCGTGGCCGGCGAAGGGCGTCTCGCTGCGCACACCCAGGCGCGTGAAGCGGCGGCTTTCCACACCCGGCAAGCCGAGATGCGTGCCCTTGATCCCGCGCGGGAGGAGGCGCAGCACTTCCAGGCGGCTGCGGGCATCGACGGCGCAGGCGTCGAGGCGGCCGTCGAAGGGATTGGCGAGGGGATTGAGCTTGAAGCCGCCGCCCGAGCAGCTGCCGTTGCCCACGCTGAGCAGGAGCAGGGGCCGCGGCGGGGACTCGACGCCGTCCCAAGTCAGCGCGAGCCGCGGCGCGCCGAGCCGGGCGAGCACGCGCAGGAGGGCGAGCAGGTAGAGCGGCTTGCCGCGCAGAGGCAGGCGCAGGCGGTTCGCCGCCCAGCCCACCTGGCCCTCGAAGCCCAGCCCCACGTTGTTGACGAAGAGGCGCTCCTGCTCCGCCGGGTTACCCGCCTCGCGCCAGCGCAGGCGGCCGAGGTCCAGGGCCCGCGGCTGACCCACGCAGAGGCGACGGCAGGCGGCCGCGAAGTCCATGGGCAGGCGCAGGCCCCGGATGAGATCGTTCCCCGTGCCCGCGGGCAGGATACCGAGTGCGGCCAGCGGACGCGTATCGGTGGGTGTGCGCGCGAGGCGCAGCTCGGCGAGGCCGCCGGCCACCTCCTGGACCGTGCCGTCGCCGCCGAGGGCCACGATCACCGAGTAGCGAGGCGCCTCCTCGCGGGCCACGCGCCGGGCGTCGCCGGGGGCGCGCGTGACGAAGGTCTCGTAGGCCAGCCCGCCGGCGTCGAGCAGGCGCTCCGCCAGGCGGCGGCGGCGGGCGCCCAGTCCACGGCCGGCCACGGGGTTGACGATGAGCAGGTGAGTCAGCACGCCGCCACGCTAGCACGGTGGCCGGGAGCCCCTCCAGCGGGATCTGGCAAGGCTCTTGCGTGCCTGACCCAGGGGGGTGAGCCCCGCGGCGTCTACGCGGCGCATCCTTCCCCAGGACTCCGCATCGGGAGGCAACGCAATGGAATGTCCGGCCTGCCACAAGGCGCTCAGCGAGATCCAAGCCGGGGGATTGCGAGTAGATGTCTGCCGTGATGGCTGCGGCGGCATCTGGTTCGACTGGTTCGAGCTGAGCAAGGTGGATGAGCCGAGCGAGCAAGTGGGGGACGCCCTGCTGGCGCTGGGTCCGAGCGCCGTGACGAGGTCGGGGTCGGCCCAGCGGCACTGCCCGCGCTGCGCGGGGCAGTCCATGCAGCGGCACTACTTCAGCGTCAAGCGGCAGGTGCAGGTGGACGAGTGTCCGGCCTGTGGCGGCTTCTGGCTCGACGCCGGCGAACTGACGCGCATCCGCTCGCTCTTCGAGTCGGAGGAGTCGGCGCGCGAGGCCGCTCAGATTCTCTTTGCGGGCCTGGTGGAGGAGAATCTCGCCACCGAGCGCGGCGCCAGCCAGGAGCGCCTGCGCCGCGCGCGGCGCTTCGCGCACTTCTTCCGCTTCCTCTGCCCCAGCTACTGGATTCCCGGCAAGCAGGAGTGGGGCGCGCACTAGCTTTCGGTCCATGGCTCCTTGCAGGTGAGAGAGAGACGAGGGCGGTTCCGGAGGGAGCCGCCCTCTTTCCATGCGCGCCCGCGGCCAGGCAAGCGGTTGACGCGCGGACGCCCGGCGGTATCCTGTGCCGGTGCCGCGGCGAGCCCGGGGCGCTCTCCCGCGTCGAGGTGATCGAGACATGGACACGCACGCCGCTCTGTTGATCGACATCGATCGCACCCTGGCCGCCTCCCGGGGCCGTGACGCGGCGCTGGCCGCCGTCTGCCGCCTCCTCGCCGCGCGCCAGGCCGGCTACGACTGGGTGGGCTTCTATCTCGTCGATCCGGCGAGCCCGCGCGAGCTCGTGCTCGGTCCCTTCGTCGGCGAGCCGACCGAGCACACGCGCATCCCCTTCGGCCGCGGCATCTGCGGCCAGGTGGCCGAGCGCGAGGAGACGATGCTCGTGGACGATGTGACGGCCGCGGACAACTACCTCGCCTGCAGCCTCAGCGTGCGCTCGGAGATCGTGGTGCCCATCCTGGCGGGCGGCCGTTTCGTCGGCCAGCTCGATATCGATTCCCAGGCACCGGCCCGCTTCGGCGCCGCCGATCGCGCGCTCTGCGAGGCGATCTGTGCGCGGCTGGCGCCGCTCTTTTCGACTTGAGATTGCAGTAGATCGGTTTTTCGCTGGACTCGTCCGAGCGCAATGCCTAAACTATTCGGCCATTGCACCCACGCGTCCGAACGCGGAATGACGCCGGGGCGGCCCCATCCGCCTCGACCGGAAGTGACGCCAAAGCTCCCGGTACCAGCCGACCGCCGCCGGGCAGACGCAGGCCGTCCACGCGGGCGCGTAGCCCGCCAGCTGAGGAGTGACCGATGATCAATATGAAGACCAACTCGGCGCTGGTCGCCTGCCCGCTCCTGGCTGTCGTCAGGGACATGGCCCGCGTCACTCGCCGCTAGGCGCCCCCGGCCCCCAAGGGCCGCTCCGGCGCCCGCGGCGCTGACACCCCAAGCCAGACCCCTCTCGCGGCCACGCGCTGCGCGACCCGCTCGCCGGGACCGCCGCCGCTTTCCCCAATTCCCGGCCCCGAGAGGCCGCAGGTACTCACCGGCTCGCGCTGCGCGAGCGGCTGCTTCTGGAGAAGAACAAAATGGACGCAATTCGCGAATTCAGGCCCAGCGACTACCCGGGTCTCATCCTGCTGCGCAATGCCGTGGACCCGGACTCGCCGGTGAGCGAGGCCGAGCAGCTGCACTCGGACTCCACGCGCGACAGGGCGCTCTTCTTCCGGCGCTGGGTCTGGGAAGCGGGGGGCGCGCTGCTGGGCGCGGCGACGCTCAGCCACATGGACTGGATGTACCACCCGGACCGCTACTTCGGCTACGTGCAGGTGCTGCCCGCGGCCCGCGGGCGGGGCATCGGCAGCGCGCTCTACGCCGTGGTCGTCGCCGCGGCCCGGGCACGGGGTGCCGAGTCCCTGCGCACGCAGGTCAAGGAGAGCTGGCCCGAGGGCCTGCGCTTCCTCGCCGCGCGGGACTACGTCGCCGGCAACCGCGAGCTGGAGTCGAGCCTGGACCTGACAGGCTTCGACCCGGGCCGCTTCACCGGCGCCCAGGCCGCGGCCGAGGCGACCGGGCTGCGGCTGCTCAACTACGCCGAGCTGGCGGACGACCCCGAGCGCGACCGGAAGCTCTGGGACTTCGACGCGCTCGTCGGTGCCGACATGCCGATGCCCGAGCCCTACACGGTGCCGCCCTTTGACGTCTTCCAGCGCAAGTACCTGCGGCACCCGCTGTTCTACCCGGAGGGCTTTCTCGTCGCGGTGGCGGCAGACGGCCTCTACGTCGGCGTGAGCATGCTTCAGCTTTCCAATGCGCCCGGCCGCTTGATGACGGGCTTCACGGGCGTGCGCCGCGAGTGGCGTGGGAAGGGCGTGGCCACGGGCCTCAAGGTGACGGTGCTCAGCCGCGCCAAGGCGGCGGGCTACCGGGAGGTGCGCACCGGCAATGACTCGACGAACGACGGCATGCTCGGCATCAACCGGCGGCTGGGCTTCACGCCCCTGCCGGCCTGGGTGGACCATGCGCTGGCACCCCTGCCCGCAGCGGCGGACGCGAAGCGCAAGGAGGCTTGAGATGAAGCCACAGTGGACGATCCGTGACTTCACGCCCGCCGACTACGACGGCTACGCCGCGGTGCACAACGCCTGCTACCCGGACTACCTGCAGGCGGCCGCCGACATGGCGCGGCTGGACAGCCTGCGCGGCCCGCAGGTCCGCTGGCGGCGCTGGGTGGGCGAGGCCGCCGGTCGCGTGGTCGCCTGGGCGAGCTATGCCAACGGCAGCCACGCCTTCCACCCGCGCAAGTTCTGGCTGGAGGTGGGCGTCGATCCCGACTGGCGGCGGCAGGGCATGGGCAGGGCGCTCTTCGATCGCGTGAATGCGGCCCTGGCCGACTTCGACCCCATCGTGCTGCGCAGCGAGCTGCGCGAGGACAACCTCGTCGGCCGCGCTTTCGCGGAAGCCCGCGGCTTCGGCCTCGACTACCGCGAGCAGGAGTCGCGCCTGGACATCCGCGCCTTCGCCCCCGAGCGTTTCGCGGCGGAGCTGGCGCGGGTGGCGGCAGCGGGCATTGCGATCAAGAGCTACGCGGAGCTGGCGGCCGACCCCGAGCGCGATGCGAAGTTCCATGCGCTCGATGAACTGCTCTGCGCGGACGTGCCGAGCAGCGATCCGCACACCGGGTCGGAGTTCGCCATCTGGCGCCGGCGCCAGCTGGAGAGTCCCAAGTTCCTGCCCGGGCTGAACATGTTCGCCCAGCGCGGAGACGAGTACGTGGGCCTGAGCAACTTGTGGAAAGAGGAGACGCCCGGCCGCGTGGAGACCGGGCTGACGGGCGTGCGGCGCGAGTACCGCAAGCTGGGCATCGCCACCGCGCTCAAGGTGTCCGTACTCGCGGCCGCCAAGGCGGCCGGCTACGAGGCCACGCTCACCTGGAACGCCGAAACGAACAAGGGCATGCTGGGCATCAACGAGCGGCTTGGATTCCTGCCCCAGCCCGCCTGGTGGATGATCGAGAAGGTGCTGGACGCCGCCGCGCTCGCGGCGAGCGCCGGTCAGGAGGCAAGCTGATGACGCACGCTATTCGCGACTTCACCGAGGCCGATTACGAAGCCTGGGCGGAATTGCACAACGATGTCTATCCGGACTACGCCGAGAGCGCCGAGGAGCGCCGTCGGGCCGATCGTTTGCGGGAGCCGCAGCACCAGCTGCGCCGCTGGGTCTGCGAAGCGGGGGACCGGCTCGTCGGCACGGGGTCCTACTACCAGGAGACCTGGGGCTACCACCCGCGCAAGTTCAACGTCGAGGTGGTCGTGGCCCCGAGCGCCCGGCGTCGCGGCCTGGGCGCCGCGCTCTACGATACGGTCGTGGCTGCCCTTGCCGAGCAGGACCCCATCCTCCTGCGCGGCATGCTGCGCGAGGACTGGGCCGAGAGCGCCCGCTTCGTGGCGGCGCGCGGTTACGGCCAGGGCATGCGCGTGGAGGAGTCGGTCTGCGACATCGCGAGCTTCGACCCGGGCGCCTACGCCGCCGATCTCGAGCGGGCAACGAAGCAGGGCATCGTCATCCGCAGCCTGCCCGAGCTGGAGTCGATGGCCGGCTGGGAGGAGAAGATGTACGCGCTCGCGCAGCAGCTCCTGGCCGACATGCCCCGCACGGAGCCGCACGTGCCGCCGCCCTTCGCGCTCTGGCGGGAGAGTCGGCTCGAGAGCCCGCGCTTCCTGCCCGAGCTGAACCTGTTCGCCGTGGACGGCGAGCGTTTCATTGGCATCAGCAACTTCTGGCGGAGCACGATTCCGGCTCGCGTCGGCACGGGCCTCACGGGAGTGCTCGGCGAGTACCGCCGCCGCGGGCTCGCGACGGCGCTGAAGGTACGCGCACTCGGCGCCGCAAAAGCGGCGGGCTACAAGGAGACGCGCACCTGGAACGCCGCCGAGAACGCGGGCATGCTGGGCATCAACCGCCGGCTGGGCTTCACGCCGCTGCCGGCCTGGCTGGAGATGGAAAAACCCGTGGGCGCGGCGGTGAAGGAAGAAGCCCATGGCGCCTGAGCTGCGCGCCTTTCGCCCGGCGGATTACGCGGCGCTCGCCGCGCTGCAGCGCGCCTGCGAGCCGGAGCATCCACTGAACGAGGCGCACTGGCGCCACGAGGACGGCCTGGAGGACCCGCGCGTGAAGCGGGGGCGGGTCGTGGCGGTCGAAGAGGGGGTCCCGATCGCGTACGCGGGGTACATGCAGTACTCGATGATGTTCCACCCGCGCCGCTTCGTGCTCTACGGCGGCGTCGCGCCGGCGGCGCGGGGGCAGGGCCTGGGCCGCGCGCTCTACGCCTGGCTGCTCGCAGCGCTGGCGCCCTTCGCGCCGGAGCGGCTCGGCGTCGGTCTCTGGGCCGATCAGGGGGAAGGCGAGGCTTGGCTCGCGCGCCGCGGCTATCGCGAGACCCTCCGGGAAATCGAATCGGCGCTCGAACTCGGCGCCTTCCTGCCCGCGGACTGGATCGCCGCCGAGGCGCGGGCACGGTCCGCCGGCGTTCGGCTCGCCAGCCTGGCCGACCTGGGCGATGGCGAGGCCTGGCGCCGGCGCATCTACGAGCTCGACATGGCCTTCAGCACGGACATTCCGATGACGGGCCCGCTCACCCCGCCCGACTACGCGATCTACGCCCACCTCTACTTCGCCTGTCCCGGCTTCCAGCCCGAGCTCTGCTGGCTGGCCCTGGCGCCGGGGGCGGAGGGCGAGGAGGTCGTGGGCCTGTGCTGGCATGCGCTCGCGCCGATGCCGAAGGAACTCGAGACCATCGTCAGCGGCGTGCGGCGGGATCAGCGCGGCCAGGGGATCGCGCTGGCGCTCAAGTCGCGGGCGCTGGCCGACGCCGAGGCGCGCGGCTTCACACGGGTCGTCACGCGCAATGCAGCCACGAACGCCGGCATGCTGGCCGTCAACACGCGCCTCGGCTACCGTCCGATCGGCGCCCGCCTCATCATGGAGAAGGAGCTGAGCGCATGAGCCTCGCCGTCGTCGAGCTGAATGGAGACGCCTACGCGCAGGGCCTCGCCCACGGCAAGGCCCTGGCCGCGGCGATCGCCCACAACCTGCGCGTCTACCTGGACCGCTTCGAGCGCGAGGCAAAGCTGCCGCGCCCGGAGCTGCTGGCGAGGAGCGGCGCCTACCTGGAGGCGCTGGGCGGCCGCGCGGTCGAGTACCGCCGCGGCATGGAGGGCATCGCGGCCGGCGCGGGCCAGCCCTTCGATCTCATCGCCATGCTCAACCTGCGCTACGAGCTGCTCTACTACCAGTACGGCACGGTGAAGGCGGCCGAGGCGGCCGAGCAGCTCAAGGAGCGACGGGCCGAGCCCGATGGCTGCACGGCCTTCGCCCTGCTGCCCGCAGCGACGGCGGCGGGGCGCCTGCTCATCGGCCAGAACTGGGACTGGATCCCGCAGGTGAAGGGCGCCCTGCTGCGCGTGCGGCCCGAGGCGGGCCCCGCGCGGCTGGGCTTCACCGAGGCGGGCATCCATGGCCTGAAGATCGGCTGCAACGCGGCCGGCGTGGCCCTGGCCATCAACGGCATGCTGAGCACGGCCGACGACTGGGCGCGCTTCGCGCTGCCCTTCCACTGGCGCTGCGACGCCGTGCTCGCGGCGACGAGCTTCGCGGCGGCCGTGGCCGTGATCGCCGACGAGCCGCGCGCCTGCACGACGAACTACCTCATCGCCCAGGCGCCGGATCAGGTGCTGGACCTCGAAGCGGCGCCGGACGCCCTCGGGCGCATCGGCTGTCGCGATGGCTGCCTGGCCCACGCCAACCACTTCGAGGATCCGGCGGCGATCGGGGTCGTGGAGCCGCCCAGCCTGACGCGGCCCTTCTCGCGCCAGCGCGCCGCGCGCCTGGAGACCTTGCTCCGCGCCGGGCGCCCCGTGGCCCTCCCCGCGCTCGAGGGCATGCTGCGCGATCACCTGCACCGCCCCAACTCCGTCTGCCGACACGAAGACGAGGCGCTGCCTGCGGTCGAGCGCGTGCACACGGTCGCTTCGCTGATCATGGATCCGGCGGCGGGGCGCCTCTGGGCCACGGACGGTCCGCCCTGCGCCGGCGAGTACCAGGAAGTCTCGCTGGACTGAGGGCGGCTAGCTGGTCTGGGGCTGGCGCTGGTGGTTGATGCCGCGCGTGAAGCTGTCGAGATTTTCGATGGTGCCCAGGTAGTCCTCGGCCGTGGTGGCCGACTCCAGACCCAGCTCGGCGCAGAGGCGCTCCACCTCGGCCCAGTCGCCGTGCTCGAGACCGGCGCACAGCTTGAGGAGGGTGCCGAGCAGGCCGGTGCCGTCGATCAGGCCCTCGCGCGCGAGGGGGCTGACGGGCAGCAGCTCGAGCACCTTCTCCATCGTGCGGCCGAGGATGACGTCCAGCCAGGAGAAGAAGCCGACGAAGTAGAACTCCTGGTCGCGCATCTTCTGGCCGAGGCGGGTGGCGAGGGTCTCCAGGAAGGAGGCGCGGATGAAGGAGCGCTGCACGAGTTCTTCGCTGCTGTCCTCGGCGATGTCGGTCATGGCCGTCACCTGGATGAGCTGGCGGATGCGCACCTCGCCCAGCATCACCATGGCGTGGCTGATGGAGAGGATCTCGTGCGGCAGGCCCGCCCAGGCCGAGTTCACCAGGCGCAACAGGCGATAGGAGAGCGATAGATCGCTCTTGATCAGGCTCTCCAGGCTCGCGTAGTCGACGGGATCCTTGCGAATGGCCTGGAAGAGCGCCAGCGCCACGGCCTTGTTGCGCGGGATGTCGCCGTGGGTGAGCACCTCGGGGCGCTGGAAGTAGAAACCCTGGAAATAGGTGAAGCCCAGGCTCTGCGCGCGCTGGAAGTCCGCCCAGGTCTCCACCTTCTCGGCGAGGAAGCGCAGGCCGGGCCGGCGCCAGGCGCGGACGATCTCGGCGGCGCGGGTCTCGCCGGCGGCCTTCCAGTCCACCTTGATCACGTCCACCAGCTCGACGAAGGGGAGCTGGTCCTGGCAGTTGACGACATCGTCGAGCGCGAAGCGGTAGCCGGCGGCCTTCAGCTCGCGCACGGCCTCGACGACCTCCGGGTCCGGCGCGACGTCCTCGAGGATCTCGATCACCACCTGCTTGGCCGGGAGCAGGCGCACGCTGCCGTCGAGGAGGAGCTGGCGCGGCATGTTGATGAAGGCGTCATGGCCGCTGGTCAGGGCGGACAGATCGAAGAGCGATAGCGAGTTGGAGATCACCGAGGAAGTGGCTGCATTGGCGTCCCGCCCGCGGAACAGGTTCTCCGGCCCCGAGCGGAAGAGCAGCTCGTAGGCGTGGACCTTGTTGTCCACGGTCAGGATGGGCTGGCGGGCGATGAAGGCTTCCATTGTGATCCTGTAATGCTCGATGCGCCAAAGACTTCGCGCCTGTGAGGCGGCCGCAGCAGCCTCGCAACTTCCGTTCCACGCTAACCCGCAAGCCCGGCGGATTTCTCGCCGCGCCTTCCCGTTTCCTGGCAGGGTGCGGGCTTCCTTGCAGCCCCCTCGCTGCGGCGCTAGAGTGGCCCCGGCGCGGAGGTGAGCATGGACGCGCAGGCACTCCTGCTGGGCATAGTTATCGGCGGCATGGTCGGCGTTCTTGCCGCCTTTCTCTGGTTGCGGGGGCGATTGGCGCGCGCGGAGATGGAGCTGGTGCGACAGCAGGCGATTCTCGAGGGCGAGCGGCGCAATGCCGCCGAGAAGGCCGAGCTGCTCAAGAAGGAGGGCGAGCGGCTGAAGACCGAGTTCGAGGCCCTGGCCGCCCAGGCCCTGCGCGCCAACAACGAGAGCTTCCTGGCCGTGGCGAGGGAGACGCTCGGCCGGGAACAGGCGGCGGCCAAGGGCGAGCTGGAGCTGCGCGAGCAGGCCGTGGGCAAGCTGGTCGAGCCCCTGGCCAGATCCCTGGAAAAGGTGAACGAGGAGCTGGGCCGCATCGAGAAGGCGCGCGCGGAGGCCTTCGGGGGGCTCAACGAGCAGCTCAGGGCACTGGCCGGGTCCCACGAGAAGCTGCAGGCCGAGACCGGCAACCTCGTGCAAGCCCTGCGCCGGCCCAGCGGCCGCGGCCAGTGGGGCGAGATGCAGCTGCGCCGCGTGGTCGAGATGGCCGGCATGATCGATCACGTGGACTTCGATGTGCAGGTGAGCAGCGAGTCCGAGGCCGGGCGCCTCAGGCCGGACATGATCATCAACATGCCCGGCGGCAGCCAGGTGGTGGTGGACGCCAAGACGCCGCTGGAGGCCTACCTCAAGGCGCTCGAGACCGACGACGACGCTGCGCGCGCCGGCCATCTCGCCGATCATGCCCGGCAGGTGCGCGAGCACGTGCGCAAGCTCTCCGGCAAGGCCTACCAGGGGCAGCTAGCGGCCAGTCCCGAGTTCACGGTGATGTTCCTGCCCAGCGAGAGCATCTTCTACGCAGCGCTGGAGAAGGACCCCGGCCTCATCGAGAGCGGCGTCGATCAGAAGGTGCTGCTGGCCACGCCGACCACGCTGATCGCCCTGCTGCGCGCGGTGCACTACGGCTGGCAGCAGCAGTCCCTGGCCGAGAACGCGGCGCGGATCAGCGATCTCGGCCGCGATCTCTACGAGCGCATGGGCACCCTGGCCGAGCACTTCGCGGACCTGGGCAAGAAGATCGGCGGCAGCGTGGACGCCTACAACCGGGCCGTGGGCACGCTCGAGCGCCGCGTGCTACCCACCGCGCGCAAGTTCCCCGAGCTGAGCGTGCGCAGCAGCAAGGACGTCGCCCTGCTCGAGAGCCTCGACACCGCCGTGCGGCCGCTGCAGGCACCGGAGCTGAATGGGGAGGTTGGTCCGGACGGGCCAGGCGGTGCGGACGGCCAGGCGTGAGGGCCTAGGCTAGTCCACGGCCTCGGCCGCCAGCCGCCCATAGCGATAGAGCACTGCCGGCACGCCCTCGCGCTCCTCGCTGATCGTGAAGTAGGCGTTGCCGTCCGGCGCCCAGGCGACGGCCTCGCCCTGCGGCTCGGGGGTGTAGGGCAGGCGCTCGTAGTTGCCGCCGAGGAGCGCCGCATCCAGCCGCTCGCCCGGCTCGCGGCGGGCCAGATAGATCGCCGCGTAGGTCTTGAGCAGGATGGCGTCGCCCGCGGGGCTCACATCGCCGCCCACCACGCCGCTCAGCTCGAGTTGCCCGCAGGCTTCCATCGTGACCACCCGGTCCGTGTACTGCGGGTACGCCGCGCGGTAGAGCAAGACCGCCTTCTCCTGCTTCGTCACGATGTAGAGGTCGCGGCTCAGCGGATCGAGAAGGAGGGTCTCGGCGTTCCGCGGCCGGTCGGGATAGCGCAGGCGAAGCGCATCCACGCCGGCGAGCGCGCTCGCAATCGGTGCCTGCCCCGCGGTCACCTGCGGCTCGGGCACGCGGTAGACCGTCTTCGTCTCGCGATGGGCCAGGTTGTCGCCGATGTCCGCGAGGTAGAGGTACTGGCGGCCCTGCTGGGGGCCCGGCCCGATCGCGATGTCCTCCCAATCCACCGCCTCGGCGCCCAGGAGCTGGTAGACGCCCAGGTGCTCACCCCGCAGGCCGAGGGCGAAGACGCGCGGCTTATCCCCCGAGTCGTTGTGGGCCCAGAGCACGCCGGGGTTCATGCGGCTGGCGACCAGGCCCGAGGCCTCCTTCAAGTCCTCGCAGCCGGCGAGCCCCGCCGTCTCCCGTTCGCCGAAGCCCTGGGCTGCCGCGCGCTTGATCTGGAAGCGAGGCTGCTCACGGCAGCCGCCGCCGACGAGCGGCGCGGCGAGCAGGATGAGCAGGGCGAGGCGCGGAGCGCGGAGGCCGAGGATGGTGCGCATGGACTCAAGCTAGCGCAGTTGGCCGCCGCTCGCTAGGGGGCGGCGCGGCGCGCCAGGCGCAGCGCCTTCGTCTTCGGGTGCGCTTGCAGGTCGAAGACCTGGGTGATGTTCTCCGCGTGGCGGCGCCCGCCGTGGTCGCCGGGCAGGCGTGGGAAGCCGGGGTCGACGAGGATGGCGTCCAGCTCCCGACCGCGCGCGCGATGATCGGCGCAGCGCTCCCAGGTCTCCTCGAGATAGGCGCGCTGGCCGTCCAGAGCGTCGGCGCCGGCGAGGATGCCGTGGCCGGGCACGACGATCTTCGGCTCGAAGCCGCGCAGGAGCTTGAGCGCCCGGATCCACGCCGGCACGTTCGCGTGCGTGAGGAAGGGATAGCGGCCCAGGAAGAGCAGGTCCGAGGCGAAGAGCACGCCGTCGTCCGGCAGCCAGAGCACGCTGAGGTCCGGCGTGTGCCCGCCCAGGTGGTGGAACTCCAGGCGCCGGCCGCCGAAGTTCAGGCGCTTGCGCTTGACGAAGGTCTCCGTGGGCGGCGTCACGCGCAGGTCGGTCAGGGCCTCGCAGTAGCGCTCGGCGCCGGCAGGGTCGCTCGCGGCCAGCTCGGCCAGCCACTGCTCACGCGCCTGGGCGGACCAGGGGCCGTCCAGCATCTCCTGCATCAACTCGGCGCAGCGCCGCTGCCCGAGGATTCGTGAGTGTACGAGCTGGTTGCCCCAGGTGTGATCGGCGTGGAAGTGGGTGTTGAAGGTGAGCGAGATGTCGCTCAGACACACGCCCTGGGCATCGAGGGCGCCGAGCAGCTCCAGGGCGCAGAAGGCGGTGTCGATGAGCAGCCAGCCGTCGGCGTCGCCCACGAGGCCCAGGTTTGCTCCGGCCTCCGGTCTGAGGCAGGCGTGGACGCCCGGCCGCAGTTCGATCCAGTTCATGGCGCACCTCACGACGAGTCCGATCCCCGCCCCCCGGCAGCATGAGCTTAGACCTTATGGATCTCGCTGGCAAGGATTGCCGACGGTCGGAGCCGGCCGCTCAGAAGGGCGCGACGCGGGGCTGCCACTGGTAGCGTGCGAGCGGCACGCGTCCGGCAGCGCTCAGCTCGACGCCCTCGGCGGCCAGGCGCAGGCGCTGCTCGATCCCGCCAGCGCCTTCCAGGCTGAGCTTGCCGCCCGCCCCGAGTACGCGATGCCAGGGCAGGCTGCGCCCCGCCGGCGTCTTGTCGAGGGCGTAGCCCACCTGCCGCGCGTGGCCGGGCAGGCCCGCGAGGGCCGCGATTTGCCCGTAGGTGGCCACGCGCCCCCTGGGGATCCGCTTCACGACGGCGTAGATGCGCTCGTAGCTGGGGTGGCGCTGGGTATCGGACTGACGCGGAGCCATGGCGGGAATCTAGCGCCTGTCGCCGTAGCTGCCAAGTCGGCGCTGGGACCGCAGGGTCCGCCGGCACGCCCATTGACGGTGAAGGGCGGTGGGTGCATTTTCAGCCCAAACTCCAGCCAGGGGGACGCCCGCCATGGCCAGCCGCACGCCGCAGAACCTCGTCGAGAAGATCGCCCAGCGCTTCGCCTTCGGCCTCGAGCCGGGGGCCACCGTGCGCGCGGGCGACTTCCTCTCCATCAAGCCCGCGCACGTGATGACTCACGACAACACGGGCGCCGTGATCCCCAAGTTCAAGGAGATCGGCGCGGCGAAGCTCGCCGACCCGCGCCAGGTGGTGATCACGCTCGACCACAACGTGCAGGACCGCAGCGAGAAGAACCTGGCCAAGTACGCGGGCATCGAGGCCTTCGCGGCGAGCATGGGCGCGGACTTCTACCCGGCCGGCCGCGGCATCGGCCACCAGATCATGTGCGAGGAGGGCTACGCCTGGCCGGGCACGATGGCGGTGGCCTCCGACAGCCACTCGAACATGTACGGCGGGCTGGGCTGCCTCGGCACGCCCATCGTGCGCACGGACGCGGCGGCGATCTGGGCGACGGGCCGCACCTGGTGGCAGGTGCCGCCGGTGGCGCGCGTCACGCTGACGGGCCGGCTGCGCAAGGGCGTGACCGGCAAGGACGTCATCATCGCCCTGGCGGGGCACTTCAACAAGGACGAGGTGCTGAACCACGCCATCGAGTTCACCGGCGACGGCACGGCCACCCTGCCCATCGACTATCGCCTCGCCATCGCCAACATGACCACCGAGTGGGGCGCCCTGGTCGGGCTCTTCCCCGTGGACCCGGTCACGCTCCACTGGCTGCACGCGCGGGCCGAGTTCATCGCGAAGCGCGGCCTCGCGGGCCTGCCCTCGGATGCGGACGGCAAGGGCCAGCACCCGCGCCTGAACAAGGCACGCATCGATGCCCTGGCCGCGGCCCTGCCGGTCGCCGATCCGGACGCGCATTACGCCATCGAACTCGGCCTGGATCTGGCGAGCGTCGAGCCCCATGTCTCCGGCCCGCATCACGTGAAGGTGATGCGGCCCGTGAGCAGCTTCGCCGCCCAGCCGCTCAAGATCGACAAGGCCTACCTCGTCTCCTGCGTCAACAGCCGGGTCGAGGACCTCGCCGAAGCCGCGCGCGTGATCCGCGGCAAGCAGGTGGCCGCCGGCGTCGAGTTCTACATCGCCGCGGCGAGCAGCGAGGTGCAGGCCGAGAGCGAGCGGCGCGGCGACTGGCAGGCCCTCGTCGCCGCCGGCGCCAAGGCGCTGCCGCCGGGCTGCGGGCCCTGCATCGGGCTCGGCGTGGGCCTCCTGGAGGACGGCGAGGTGGGCATCAGCGCCACCAACCGCAACTTCAAGGGCCGCATGGGCAGCGCCAAGGCGGAGGCCTATCTCGCGAGCCCCGCCGTGGTGGCGGCCAGCGCCGTCGCCGGCCAGGTGGCGATGCCGCCCGGCCTCGACTACGCGGGCGCCGCGCCGGTGGCCACGCTCAGCGCGCCGAAGCCCGTCGCCGCGGCGAGCGCAGCCGTCACCGTGCTGCCGGGCTTTCCCGCTCGCATCGAGGGCGAGCTGCTCTGGTGCCCCGCCGACAACCTGAACACGGACGGCATCTACCCGGGCAAGTACACCTACCAGGACGACTTCACGCCGGCCCAGCAGGCCGCCGTTGCGATGGAGAATTACGACCCGGCCTTCCAGCAGCTCGCCAAGGAGGGCGACCTGCTCGTCGGCGGCTTCAACTTCGGCAGCGGTTCGAGCCGCGAGCAGGCGGCCACGGCGCTCAAGTACCGCGGCATCCGCCTCGTGCTGGCCGGCTCCTTCAGCGAGACTTACAAGCGCAATGCGCTGAACAACGGCTTCCTCGTGCTCGACGCGCCCGAGCTGGCGCGTGACCTCAAGGCGCGCTTCGGCGCGGAGAAGCCCACCGTGCGCACGGGCCTGGCCGCCCGGCTCGACGTGGCGGCCTCGACCCTGACCGTGGCGGGGAAAGCCTATGCGCTCGGCCCCATCGGCCCGGCGGCGCAGGAACTCGTGCTGGCCGGCGGCCTCGAGGAGTGGGTGAAAGCACGGCTCTAGGCCTCGGCCCGGCGCATCGCGCTCCTCTCGCCGAGCATGTCGATGACCTCGTTGCCCAGCGGCGGCAGCGCGTGCTGAGGGCCACGGCCGGTCGGCCACAGCGGGAACCCGCCCCCGGGGGCGGAGTTGACCCGGGGCCTTCCCGCCGCCTATGCTCCCGCCATCCTGCCTCCGCCAACTTCCGAAGGAGCCCCCCTTGCCCGACACGCACGACGACATCGCCCGCCTCGAGCGGCTGCACGCCGCGCACGCCGCCCTCACCGGCCAGATCGGCCGCGTCATCGTCGGGCAGGAGCACGTGGTGCGCGAGCTGCTCGTCTCGCTTTTCGCCGGCGGGCACTGCCTGCTGGTCGGCGTGCCCGGCCTGGCCAAGACGCTGCTCGTCTCCACGCTCGCCCGGGCGCTGGATCTGCGCTTCAGCCGCATCCAGTTCACGCCGGACCTGATGCCCTCGGACATCACCGGCACCGAGGTGCTGGAAGAGGACAAGAGCACGGGCGGGCGCGTCTTCCGCTTCATCAAGGGCCCCATCTTCACCAACATGCTGCTGGCCGACGAGATCAACCGCACGCCGCCCAAGACCCAGGCGGCGCTGCTGCAGGCGATGCAGGAGTACCAGGTGACCGCCGGCGGCGAGACCTACGCGCTCGAGCGGCCCTTCTTCGTGCTGGCCACGCAGAACCCCATCGAGCAGGAGGGCACCTATCCGCTGCCCGAGGCCCAGCTCGACCGCTTCATGTTCAACATCCGCGTGGACTATCCGAGCGAGAGCGAGGAGCGCCGCATCGTCGAGACGACCACCGCCGGCGGCGAGCCGCAGCTCGCGGCCGTGCTCAATGCGCGCGAGATCGTCGAGCTGCAGCAGCTCGTGCGGCGCATTCCCGTGGCCGAGCACGTGCTGGCCTACGCCGTGCGCCTGGCGCGGGCCAGCCGCCCGGATGCCGCCGCGCCGGACTTCGTGCGCGAGTTCGTCGCCTGGGGCGCGGGGCCGCGCGCCGGGCAGTACCTCGTGCTCGGCGCCAAGGCGCTGGCCGCCCTCGAGGGCCGCGCCGCGCCGGGCATCGAGGACGTGCGCCTGGTGGCGCCCAGCGTGCTGCGCCATCGCCTGGTCACCAACTTCAACGCCGAGGCCGAAGGCGTGGACGCCGACGCGGTGGTCGCGCGCCTGCTGGCCGGTGTGCCCGATTGATCCCTCCCGCCGTCGAGCAAGGAGCGCCATGTACCGCAGGATCGAGGATTTCGAGAAGGCCTTCGCCGCCAACAGCGAGGCCACGGGCAAGGTCTTCGCCGCCCTCACGGACGCCAGCCTGGGCCAGGCCGTGGGCGAGGGCTATCGCACGCTGGGCCAGCTCGCCTGGCACCTCGTCACCAGCTATGCGGAGATGATGCCCCGCACGGGTCTCACCGTGAAGAGCGTCGACGACAAGAGCCTGCCACCGGCGAGCGCGGAGGCGATCCGCGCCGGCTACGCGGCCGTGACCAAGGAGCTTGGCGCGGCGATCAAGGCCGACTGGAACGATGCCGCCCTCGCGGTGGTCGATGACATGTACGGCGAGCAGTGGCCGCGCGGACTGACCCTGAGCATCCTGCTCAACCATGAGATCCACCACCGCGGCCAGATGACGGTGCTCATGCGCCAGGCCGGGCTCCCGGTGCCGGGGGTGATGGGGCCGAGCAAGGAGGAGTGGTCCGCCTACGGCATGGAGGCGCCGCCCTACTAGCCATCGGGCCGGCGCGCAGCGAGGGCCTTGTGCCGCGCTGCCGTGTCCGGCCTGCCGTCGTCCGGTCGCATTGCCGGTAGCTGCCGCCTGCGCTATACTCATTTCCGACCCGGGAGGTGCGGAGATGATGAAGGCGCAGGCGGTGCTTTTTTGCCTGCTGGTCGCCGGAGCGACGCCGGCAACGGCAGCGACGATTCACGTTCCCTCTCAGCAACCCAGCATCCAGGCCGGCATCGATGCGGCAGCGAGCGGCGACACCGTGCTCGTCGCACCCGGCACCTACACGGGCAGCGACAATCGCAGCCTGGAGCTGCGCGGATGCGACATCGCCGTCATCGGCGAGCAGGGCGCCGCCGCGACGACGATCTGGTGCAGCGGCATTGGCCGCGCGTTCTTCATTCATGAGGGCGAGACAGCGGCGGCGCTCGTCCAGGGCTTCACGCTGCGGGCGGGTGCCGGGGGCGTCAGCCCGGCGGCCGCGGGCGGCGCAATCCGGGTCGTCGGCGCTTCGCCCAGCTTCCGCGATCTGGTCATCAGGGAGTGCAGCTCGCCCTCCTGGGGCGGCGGCATCCATTTCTACCAGTCCTCGTCGACCCTGGCGGACATCGTTCTCGAGGAAAACCACGCCACGAACCACGGCGGCGCGATCTCCTGCGAGGAATCGACACTGCAGCTCAGCGACATCGTCTGCCTGGGCAACGACGCCACGAACAGCGGCTCGAACTACGGCGGCGGCATCTATCTGCTCGAATCCACGGTGAACGCCGTGCGCCTGACGGTGGCCGGCAACAGCGCGGAGTTCGGCGCGGGCATTTTCGCGGATTACTACGGCCATCTGAACCTGGCCGAGAGCTTGGTGGCCTTCAACGTTCTGGGTGACGGCATCTACCGCCGCGCCAATGCGAGCGCTGCGCTCACGTGCTGCGACGTCTTCGGCAACGAGGACGGCGACTTCGCCGGCTCGATGGTCGATCCGACCGGCACCGACGGCAACTTCTCGCTCGATCCCTGGTTCTGCGATCTGGCCGGCGGGGACATCGAACTCGACGCCGCCTCGCCCTGCTTGCCGGCGAACAACGACTGCGGCCTCCAGATCGGCGCGCGCGGGCTGGGCTGCGCCCTGCCCCACGTCCAGATCGCCGGCACGATTCGCGACGAGTCGGCGCAACCCATCGGCGGCGTGGAGATCGGCGGCCTGCCGTACCTGACGCCGATGACCGATGTCGCGGGGAACTACGCCATCGATCTGCTCGCTGGCTGGAGCGGCACGCTCACACCGATTCACCCGGCCTACAGCTTCGTGCCGGCCTCGCGCAGTTATGCGAGCATCGTCACCGATCAGCTTGGACAGGACTACGCCGGCGCGCACGCCACTACCCATCGGGTGCCCGAGGATTACACGACGATTGCGGCGGCTCTCGCGGCCTGTTTGCCCGGCGACACGGTGCTCATCGCACCCGGCACCTACACGGGAAGCGGCAACTAGCGGATTGACACTGCCGGCATGCGACATCGTGATGCTCGGCACCGGAGGCTCTGAGCAGACCAGTTCTAGACTGCGATCTGCGAGGCCGCGGCCTCGTGGTGGGGGGCGGACAGACGCCAGCGACCCTGATCGCCGGGCTGACGATTCGCCGTGGCTACACCACGGGTGTGGCGACGGCCGCCGGCGCCGGACTCCGCATCATCGACGCATCGCCCACGCTGCGCGACCTACGCGTGGAGGACTGCATCGCGTGGAACTGGGGCGGAGGCATCCATCTCTACGCTTCCGCGACGGCGGCTCGAGGATATCATCATCGCGGGCTGCTACGCTCGCACCTACGGCGGCGGGGTCTCGATGAGCGAGTCGAGCCCGGTGCTGCGCCGGGTGCTCGTGCACGACAACAGGGCGGGGGACTGGGGTGGTGGGCCTCTACTGCCTCGATTCCTCACCCGTCATCGAGTCTTGCACGGTGGTCGCCAATGACGGGCCCGCGGGCGGTGCGGCGTCTGGCTCTTGCGGGAGGCAATCCCCAGATCGTGGCGAGTGTGATTGCCTTCAACGGCGTGACGCCCAGCGAGGGAGGCATCCATCGGACTGCAGCCCGGCGCCGGCACTCTCGATCACTTGCAGCGACGTCTGGGCCAACGCGGGCGACGCCTACACGGGCACGCTGGCGGGCTTCACTGGCGAGGGGATGCTAGCCGCCGATCCCTCTCTTCTGCGATCTGGCCGCAGGGGATTGGCATCTGCATGCGGACTCCCCCTGCCTCGCGAGCGGTAACGGCTGTTCCGTGCAGATGGGGGCGCTGGGGCAGGGCTGCGCGACGCCGCTCTACGAGATTGCCGGCGACGTCTGCACTGAGAATGCTCTTCCGATTCCGGGGACGGCGGTCCAGGGACTGCCGGTGCCACTCTGGGCGAATGAGGATGGCCGCTACAGCGTGCCACCTGCCGGCAGGCTGGAGCGGCACCCTCGAGCCCCGAGCACACGAGCTGGCTCTTTTCGCCCACCCAGCGGACCTATACCGCCCTGGCCGCCGATCATTTGAATGACGACTACCTCGCCGTCCACCCCACGCAGATCAGGTGATCCCGACGGACATCGCCACGATCCAGGCCGGCTTGGACTTCGCCCAGGCGGGGGACACGATCACGGTGCTGCCCGGCGTGCACGAGGTCTCCGAAATCGTCAGCGGCTTCCTCGATTTCGCAGGGCAAGGCCGTACTCCTGCGCTCTTCGGGTGGCCCGGAGGTGACGACGCTCACCAGTTGGGAATGCTGCATCCGCTTCGCGAGCGGAGAGGGCCCGAGCTCCATTGTGGAGGGCTTCACGGTGAGCGGATCCTGGAGCCCGCACTTCAGCGGCATCCAGTGCACGAACGGCAGTTCGCCGACGCTACGGAACCTGGTGTTCACCGAGAACTCCACCGGGCTGAGGCTCGATTCGGGTGCCAGTCCGCACGGTCACGAACTCGCTGTTCACCGGCAACGGCAATTACAGCGGTGCTGGCCTGCAATGCGAAGGCTCGGCACCGACCTTCGTGAGTTGCGAATTCGCGCAGAACAGTGCCTTCATGGGTGCGGCCGTTTTCAGCTACTGACGGCAGCCCGCGCTTCCTCGGCTGCACTTTCCGCCAGAACGCGGTGACCGCAGGCTGGGTGGATGAAGGCGGATACTGGAGCGATGGTCGAGGTGGGGCAGTCTTGTGCTGCTGGGGCGGGTTCGGCTCGCTTCGAGGATTGCCTCTTCTACGGCAATGGCGCAGAGTAGCAGCTACGGCCGGCCCGGATACGGCGGCGCCGGTTACTTCAGCTATGGCGCGAGCCCGGAGTTCAGCCGCTGCACCTTCGTCGCCAACGGCGCCGACACGCAGGGCGGCACCATCTTCGTCGAGAATGCCGCGCCGCGCTTCGAGGACTGCATCGTCGCCTTTGCGCGCAGCGCGGGCGAGGGATCTTCGACGCCAGGCGGGACGAGCGCCGTCCAGGTCGTCTGCTCGGACGTCTTCGGGAACGCGGGCGGCGACTACCTGGGTAGCCTGCCCGATCAGACCGGGCTGAGCGGCAACATCGCGGCCGATCCGCGCTTCTGCGACCTGGCCGGCGGCGACTTCACGCTCGAGTCCAGCTCGCCCTGCCTGCCGGCGTACAACAGCTGCGGCGTGCAAATGGGGGCCTTCGGCGAGGGCTGCGCCAGGGGGAACGGCCGCCGGCGGCGAGCTGCCGCAGCGCGTCACCCTGGCGCAGAACCACCCCAATCCCTTCAACCCGAGCACGAGCATCCGCTTCGGATTGCCGGTCGCCGCCTCTGTCACCCTGGAGATCTTCGACGTCGCCGGCCGCCGGGTGACAGCGCTGCTCGACCAGGCGACGCTGCCCGCGGGCTGGCATGAGGTGGTTTGGAACGGCCGCGATGGCGCGGGTGCGGAGGCCGCCAGCGGCATTTATCTCCTTCGCATGAGCACGGGCAAGACCGAACTCCGCCGCAAGCTGACCCTGCTCCGCTAGTCAGCGCAGCAAGACCAGGCTGCGCGTCAGGCGCGCCTGAGGCGCCTCGATGCGCGCGAAGTAGACGCCGCTGGCCAGCTCGGCCGGCGGTGTCCATGTCAGCGCCGCGGCGCCGGCGGGCAGGGCCAGCCGATCCACGCGCCGGCCGGCGATGTCGAAGATCTCGACCGCCGTCTCGGCGCCCAAGGGCCCCGCGAGGCGCAGGGTCGTCTCCCCGCGGAAGGGATTCGGCCAGGCCGCCAGCGTCTGGTTTGCGGCGGGCAGGTCGGCTACGCCGGTCTCCTCGAACAGCTCCGTCATCGGCGCGCCCGTGGCGTACTCGCTCGCGAAGCCGAGCAGGTGGCCGATGCTGGGCACGATGTCGATGATCTCCCGCGGCGTCGTCGAGACGAGGCCGGCCGGCGTGTCCGGGCCCACGGCGAGCAGCTGGATCGTGCGACAGCCCGCGCAGCCGTCGCCGTGGCTGACGAAGTTGGTGGTGTGGCGGCCGTGGTCGTTGGTGACGATCATCGTCGTCTTGCCCGCGTAGGCGGGCAGCTCCTGCAGCCGCGTCCACAGGGCGCCGACGATGGCGTCCGCCGTCGCGATGGCCGCCAGGTAGTCGTTCCAGACGCCCGAGTGGCCGTAGTGGTCCACGTCGGCCAGGTAGACGAGCAGCAGCTCGGGGCTTTCGTTCGCCAGCACGCTCTGCGCCTCGGTCCAGACGCTGGTGTCCGTGTAGCCCGCCATGTCGTAGAGCGGCCACCAGTCGGGCCCGTAGTCAGGGTGCATGCTGCCCCGCCAGGGGCAGCCCACGTCCTTGAGCAGGTAGATGCAGTCCTCCGGCGCCTTCCCCAGCTGCTTGCGGAAGTACTCGAACATGGAGGGCAGCTCGGTGTAGTTGTTCGTCCCGCCGCAGTCCGGATCCGAGAAGCTGTAGATCTCCGTGTAGCCGCCGCACCAGATGGCCGGCACCGCGCGGTTCGTGTAGGTGACGCCCTCGTTCGTGAAGGGCTCGACGATGGCGCCCTCGGCGGCCAGCGCCGCCATCGCCGGCACATGGGTGCGCGCGGGGTCGCCCAGACCCTCGCTGTAGCGGAGCCCGTCGATGATCACCAGCACCACGCGCTCGGTCTGCCAGGCGGTGGCGGGGGCGGCGAGGAGGAGGGCGATGAGGAGCAGGGCGAGGCGGCGGGCCATGGGAGCCTCCTGGGCGGCGCGCCAGCAGGCGCGGGGGATGCCAGGAGTCTAGCGCAGAAGGGCAGCGCCGGTCAAAACGGCGGCCTAGCCGGAGGCGCCCGCGGCCTCGCTCGCCCGTTCGGCCTTGAGCTGGGCCACCCAGCCCTGCACCCTTTCGCTGGTGAGCACGGCCTGGCGCTCTTCGTCGATGACGAGGCCGAGGAAGCGGCCCTTCTTCACCCCGGCCGACGCCTTGAAGCTGTAGCCCTCGGTGGGCCAGGCGCCGATCAGGCGGGCTCCGCGCTTCTTCAGCTTCTTGGCGAGGGGGACGAGGGCGTCGGCGAAGGTCTTCTCGTACTTCTTCTGGTCACCGAGGGCGAAGACGGCGGCGGTCTTGCCGGTGAGGTCCACGCCCTCGCGCTTGAGCGCCTTCAGGAAGGGATACCAGTCCTCCTGCAGCTTGCCCTTCTCGTAGGTAGGCGAGCCGAAGATGATCAGCTCGCAGCCAGCCAACGCATCGACATCGGTCTTGCGCACGTCGTGGAGAACCGCGTCCTTGCCGAAGGCGCGCTGGAGCTTGCGCGCGATCTGCTTGGTCGCGCCCTTGGAACTGCCGTAGAAGATGCCGATTTCAGTCATGGTCCTCGCTCGCCGTTCGTGACATAGTGCTTCCGATTTCGTAAGCCGTCAAGATAGCGCCAGTTATGAAGATCACGGGATCCGGATAGCGCCTGCGCGATCCACCTTGAAGGAGCCCCGCTTGCCCGTCGCCACCCGCCTCGGCCGCTTCCTCGATCCGGAAGCCCTCAGCCGCCTGGACAGCATGGAGCTGATCGCCCGCCTCGTCGTGGAGGGCTTCATCGCGGGCCTGCACCGCAGCCCCTTCCACGGCTTCTCGGTGGAGTTCTCCGAGTACCGGCCCTACAACCCGGGCGACAGCGTGGGCCGGATCGACTGGAAGGTCTACGCCAAGACGGACCGCCACTACGTCAAGCTCTTCGAGGAAGAAACCAACCTGCGCGCCACCTTGCTCCTGGACGGCAGCCGCTCCATGGACTTCGCCGGCAGCCAGGACCGCGTCACCAAGTTCCGCTACGCGAGCATGCTGGCCGCCGGCCTGGCCTACCTGCTCGTGCGCCAGCAGGATGCGGTGGGCCTGATCACCTTCGACGAGAAGATCCGCCAGGTGCTGCCCGCGCGCAGCGTGCGGCGCCACCTCTACGATCTGCTGACCGCCATCGAGCGCGACCAGCCCGGCGGGCTCACGGACGTGGGCGCCACGCTCCACCGGGCGGCCGAGATGGTTAAGCGCCGCGGCCTGGTGATCTTATTGAGCGACCTGCTCGACGAGCCGGAGCGCGTGCTGGCGGGGCTCAAGCACTTCCGCCACCGCGGGCACGAGGTGCTGGTCTTCCACGTGCTCGATCCGCTGGAGCGCGACCTCGACCTGCGCCGCGAGGTTCGCCTCGAGGACCTCGAAACCGGCGAGAAGCTGCGCACGCAGCCCTGGTTCATCCGCAAGGAGGCGGGCGAGCGCGTCGGGGCCTGGATCCGCCAGCTCGAGAGCGAGTGCCGCGACCACCGCATCGACTACGTGCCGCTGACCACGGATACCCCCTTCGACGTCGCCCTGCGCCGCGTGCTCGACCGCCGGGCCCGCCAGCACTGAGCTTCCGCACGGCGGCCCGTGACAGCGGGCGCCATTCCTGCTAGCCTGCGGGTGGACCCGGCCGCAGCAGGAGATGCCCATGCCCAGGGATGCCAGCAGCTACGACGGCTTCGTCGCCGAGTTCTACGATCAGGTCACGCCCTACGCCGACCGCCAGGACCTGGCCTTCTTCAGCGCGCAGGCCGCCGCGGCGCCCGGGCCAGTGCTCGAGCTGGGCTGCGGCACCGGCCGGGTCATGCTGCCCATGCTGCGCGCCGGGGCCGAGGTCTGCGGCATCGACAGCTCCCGCGCCATGCTCGGCGTCTGCGTCGAGAAGCTGGCCCGCGAGCCCGAGCCCCTGCGCGACCGCGCCCATCTCATGCTGGCCGACATGCGCGACTTCACGCTCGGCCGGCACTTCGCCCTCGCCGTGGCGCCCTTTCGCGGCTTTCAGCACCTGCTCAGCGTCGAAGACCAGCTCGCCTGCCTCGAGCGCATCCGCGTGCATCTGTTGCCGGGGGGCCGCTGCGTGCTGGACCTCTTCAACCCCTCGCTCAAGGCGCTCACGGATCCCAGCCGCGACGAGGTCTTCGGCCAGGAGCCGCCCTTCCGCATGGCCGACGGCCGCACGGTCACCCGCGGCCATCGCATTCTCAGCCGCGACTTCGGCGAGCAGACCTCGGCGGTCGAGCTGATCTACGACGTGAGCGATCCCAAGGGGGGGCGCGAGCGCTTCGTCCACGCCTTTCCCATGCGCTGGCTCTACCGCTTCGAGGCCGAGCACCTGCTGGCGCGGGCGGGC
Organism: uncultured bacterium; assembly: GCA_963695095.1. GTDB lineage: Bacteria > Krumholzibacteriota > Krumholzibacteriia > JACNKJ01 > JACNKJ01 > VGXI01. The sequence continues at coordinate 526,417 of CAVOFT010000001.1, forward strand.
TTCCGGGTGGAAGCCGTCTTCGAGGACTACGCGGAGACGCCCTTCAGCGGCAAGGAAGGCGGCGAGCTGGTGCTCGTCGCCAGTCGCGATTGACCCCGTGGACCAGCCCACACCAGGAGAGCGCATGACCAAGCCAGGCGAGAACACCGTGATCCTGATCACCCGCGCGGGCATGGGCCAGGCCGAACCCGAGCTGCAGGTGGCGCTGATCAAGACCTGGCTCAAGGTGGTGGAGGCCAACGGCCAGCTGCCCGAGGTGGTCTGCTTCTATGCCGACGGGGTGAAGCTGGCCGTGCACGACTCCCCGGTGCTCGAGGAACTCAGGCGCTGGGAGGCGGTGGGCGTCCACCTCGTGCTCTGCAAGACCTGCCTGGACCATTTCGGGCTCACCGACGAGGTGGCCGTGGGCGTGGTCGGCGGGATGGGCGACATCGTGACGGCCCAGCTCGGCGCCGCCAAGGTGATCACGCTCTAGCTGCCCGCGGTTTTTGCCTTGAGTCCGGCCTGCCTGCGCGCTAGAGTCTCCCCGGTCCTCGACCGCCCTGCCCGCCACCGAGCGGGCAGGTCTGTCTAGGGCAGACCCCCCGGGTTAACGGGCCGGAAACTCGCCAAGGAGGGATCCATGGCCAGCGGAACGACTCCCAGGGGACTTCCCCTGGATGAAGCCCAGATCCGGGAGCGGCTCGCCGCCGCTCGCCAGCGCCTCGAGGCCGAAGCTGGGCTTGGCAAGGGCAAGGAACGCCGCCATTACACTGCGCCCCAGCAGCGGGCCTTCCTCGCCAGCGAGCGGCCGCGCACCACGCTGCTCTTCGGCGGCCTCACCTGGAAGCACGATCAGCTCATCCAGGCGGCGCTGGAATCCCTGGGCTACCGCTGCGCCGCCCTGCCGACGCCCAACGTCGCCGCTTTTCAGGTCGGGCGCGAATTCGGCAACAACGGCCAGTGCAACCCGACCTACTTCACCGTGGGCAACCTGGTCCAGCACCTGCAGGGGCTCGAGGCGCAGGGCAAGAGCCGCGCGGAGATCATCGAGCAGAACGTCTTCTTCACCGCCGGTGCCTGCGGGCCCTGCCGCTTCGGGATGTACGAGAACGAGTATCGCCTTGCCCTGCGCAACGCGGGCTTCGAGGGCTTCCGCGTCATCGTCTTCCAGCAGTCGGGCGGCCTCGACCAGGAGCAGATGGAGGCCGGCCTCGCGCTCAACCTCGACTTCTTCCTGGCCATCCTCTACGCGATGATGCTGGGCGACCTGCTCGGCGAGGTGGCCAATCAGATCCGGCCCTACGAGCTCGAGGCGGGCGCCACCGATCGCGCGCTGCAGGCCGCCGTGGACGACATCGGCGCCACGCTGCGCGCGAGACAGCCCTTCGAGCTGGAGGCGAGCCGCGCCCGCGCCCTGCGCCGCCTGCCCGCGGGCCGGCGCCTGGACGGCTGGGCCAAGTTCCTCGCCGCGCTGCGCGACAGGTCGCTCACCGCGGCGGCCGCGCGGGCCCGGGACCGCTTCGACGCCATCGCCATCGATCCCCTGCGCGCCAAGCCGCGCGTGAAGATCACCGGCGAGTTCTGGGCGCAGACCACCGAGGGCGACGGCAACTTCAACATGTTCCGCTTCCTCGAACGCGAAGGCGCCGAGGTGCTCGCCGAGCCCGTCGCCACCTGGATCCTCTACATGGTGCACGGCGCGCAGAACAAGATCCGCGACCGCAAGGGCCTGGCCGAGGGCTTCGTGGCGCCGAGCTGGGGGCGGCCGCTGGCGCGGGCCGGCGTCGAGTGGCGCGCCTGGCGGCAGATCCGTCGCCTGGACCTGGCCGGGCGGCTCTTTCTGCGCGAGTACGGACGGCTGCGCCTGGCCCTGGGCGGCACCGCGCATGCGCCGGTGGATCAGCTCGAGCTGGAGCGCATGGGCCATCCCTTCTACAACAGCCGCGCGGGCGGCGGAGAAGGCCACCTCGAGGTCGCCAAGAACATCTACTATCACAACAAGGGCCTGGCCCACATGGTGCTCAGCCTGAAGCCCTTCGGCTGCATGCCCTCGACGCAGTCCGACGGCGCCCAGGCGGCCGTGCAGTCGCGCTTCGCCGACATGATCTACCTGCCCATCGAGACCTCGGGCGAGGGCGAGATCAACGCGCACAGCCGCGTGCAGATGGCCCTCGGCGAGGCGCGGGTCAAGGCGCGCGAGGAGTTCGAGCGGGCTGTGGCCGCCAGCGGCTTCAGCCTCGATGAGCTGCGGAGCGGCCTCGCGCGCGTGCCCGAACTGGGCCGGCCGCTGGCGCAGCTCCCGCATCGCAAGGGCATTGTCAGCCGGGCGGCCTGCACGGCGCTGGAGCTCGGCGAACGCCTGCGCGCGGCGGGGGCGGCAGCGGCGCCGCAGCCCGAGCGAGAGCTGGCCGCGGCCGGGGGCTTGAAGTGAGCCCCGCCGGAGCGCCGCCCCTGCTGATCGGGCTCGACGTCGGCTCGACCACGGTGAAGGCCGTGGTCTGCGAGGCAGACGGCCGCGTGCTCTGGCGGGACTACCAGCGCCACTTCACGAAGCAGCCCGAGAAGGTGCTCGAGTTCCTCACGCGCATCGAGGCGGAACTCGGCCTGCCGCCCGAGCGTCTGCGCCTGTTCCTCACCGGTTCGGGCGGCGCCGCCCTCGCGCGGCACCTGGGCGGCAAGTTCGTCCAGGAAGTGACGGCGGTCAGCCTGGCCGTGGAGCGCTACTACCCCGCGGCGAACTCGGTGGTCGAGCTCGGCGGCCAGGACGCCAAGATCATCGTCTTCAAGGCGCCCGAGGGCGATGGCCGCAAGAAGAAGATCCCCTCGATGAACGACAAGTGCGCGGGCGGCACGGGCGCGGTGATCGACAAGATCAACGCCAAGCTCAAGATCCCCGCCGAGCAGCTCGCGAACCTGGGCTACGACGGCATCAAGCTGCACCCTGTGGCCGGCAAGTGCGGCGTCTTCGCGGAGACGGACATCAACGGCCTGCAGAAGCAGGGCGTCTCCACCGACGAGCTGATGGCCTCGCTCTTCGAGTCCATCGTGCAGCAGAACCTGTCCGTGCTGACGCGCGGGCACACGCTGCGCCCCGTGGTCCTGCTGCTCGGCGGGCCGAACACCTACATCCGCGGCATGGTGGAGGCCTGGCGCGCCAACATCCCCGCGATGTGGGAGGAGCGCAAGGTCGAGCTGCCGGACAAGCCGGTCGGACGAGCTCATCGTCGTGCCCGACAACGCGCAGTACTTCGCCGCCCTCGGCGCCGTCGAGTTCGGCCGCGACGAGGACGTCGCCGTCGGCGCCTACCGGGGCCGGGCCGGCCTGGAGCACTACCTCGGCGCGGGCCGCGAGGCGGAGAAGCAGGCGCGCGGCTCGCGGGCGCTGTGGGCGAGCGAGGACGAACTGGCGGCCTTCAACCGGCGCTTCACGCGCGCGGCCTGGGCACCTGCCCACTTCGAGCCGGGGGAGACCGTGCGCGGCTTCGTCGGCCTCGACGGCGGCTCCACCTCGACCAAGGCCGTGCTGCTCAGTCCCGAGCGGGAGCTGCTCGCCAAGGCCTACCAGCTCTCGCCAGGGCAACCCGATCGAGGACACGCATGGAGATGTTCCGCCTGCTGCGCGAGCAGGTGGAGAGCCAGGGCGCGCACGCTCGAAGTGCTGGGCCTGGGCACCACCGGCTACGCCAAGGACATGCTCAAGGACGCCCTCGGCGCCGACGTCGCCCTGGTCGAGACCGTGGCCCACACGAAGAGCGCCCTGCACTTCTACGACGACGTGGACGTGATCTGCGACGTGGGCGGCCAGGACATCAAGCTGATCATGCTCAAGAACGGCCAGGTCAAGGACTTCAAGCTCAACACCCAGTGCTCGGCGGGCAACGGCTACTTCCTGCAGAGCGCGGCGGCGGGCTTCGGCTTCGCCGTCGAGGACTTCGCCGAGGCCGCCTTCAGCGCCACGGCGATGCCCAGCTTCGGCTACGGCTGCGCGGTCTTCATGCAGTCGGACATCGTCGACTTCCAGCGCCAGGGCTGGCGGGCCGAGGAGATCATGGCCGGTCTGGCCGCCGTGCTGCCCAAGAACATCTGGCTCTACGTCAGCCAGATTCCCAACCTCGCCAAGCTGGGCCGGCGCTTCGTGCTGCAGGGCGGCACCCAGTACAACCTGGCCGCGGTGAAGGCCCAGGTGGACTTCATCGAGGGGCGCTTCGCGGGCAAGGACGGAGACGCCCGACGTCTTCGTGCACAAGCACACCGGCGAGTCGGGCGCCATCGGCGCCGGCCTCGAGGCGGCGCGGCTCTGGGGCGAGGGGCGCTCCACGCGCTTCATCGGCCTGGATGCCGTGGCGCGGCTCCAGTACTCCACGCGCCGCGACGAGAGCACGCGCTGCTACTTCTGCAAGAACAAGTGCCTGCGCACCTTCATCGACGTGGCCACGGCCGGCGGCGCGGGCGAGGGCGCCCAGGCCTTCACCTACAAGCAAGGGCCCGAGGAGCCGCACGCCGCGCGCATTCGCGCCGCCGAGGAGCGGGCCCCCGAGACGCAGCGCATCATCATCGCCACCTGCGAGAAGGGCACCGTCGAGGACGTGGCCGACATGCGCGAGATCAAGCGCGGCCTCGACGCGGTGAAGAAGGCGAACCCCAACCTCGTCGCCTACGCGGCGGCCAGCGCCTTCGCCTCCTGGCAACCGACGCCGGCCGGAGCGCCGACTCCCGGCCTGAACGAGCGCCTGCCCTGGAAGGGCCGCGAGGCCAAGAGGCGGGCCGCGGCGCGTGAGCAGCGGGCGCGCCTGCGCATCGGCATGCCGCGGGTGCTCAACATGTACTCGCTGGCGCCGCTGTTCACGGCCTACTTCGAGAGCCTGGGCCTGCCGGCGGAGAACCTCGTCTGGTCGGACTACACGAGCGAGGAGCTCTACCGGGCCGGCGCCAAGCGCGGCGCCGTCGACCCCTGCTTCCCGAGCAAGCTGGGCATTCCGCACGTGCACAACCTGCTGTACGGTCAAGCACGCCAAGAAGCCGCTGGATGCGATCTTCTTCCCGATGATCGACGACCTGCCCAGCGATCTCCTCGGCTGCGCGGGGCACCGCTCCTGCCCCACCGTGGCGACGACGCCGGAGGCGGTCAAGGCGGCCTTCACCAAGGAGAGCGACCTCTTCGCCGAGGCGGGGATCGCCTACCTCGACACCTTCGTGAATCCCGGCGAGCCGCTGCTCTTCGAGCGGCAGATCTTCGCCGAGTTCGAGGCGCGGCTGGGCCTCGACGCTCGCGGAGAACGCGCACGCGGTGGCGGAGGGCTACCGCGCGCTCGCGCGCTTCATGGCCGACCAGCGCGAGCGGGGCGCCGAGGTGCTGCGCCGCCTCGAGGCCGAGGACCGCCTCGGCATCGTCCTGCTGGGACGGCCCTACCACAACGACCCCGGCATCAATCACGAGATCCTCGAGGAATTCCAGAAGCTGGGCTACCCGATCTTCAGCCAGGCCGCGCTGCCCCTGGAGCCCGAGCGTCCTGGAGCGGCTCTTCGGCGAGGACCTGGCCGCCGGCCGCATCCCCGACGCGCTGAGCGTCGCCGACGTCTGGAAGAACAGCTACAGCGAGAACACCAGCTACAAGGTCTTCGCGGCCAAGTACGTGGCCCGGCACCCGAACCTGGTCGCCCTGGAGCTCTCCAACTTCAAGTGCGGGCACGACGCGCCGATCTACGCGCTGGTCGAGGAGATCATCGAAGCCTCCGGCACGCCCTGCTTCAGCTTCAAGGACATCGACGAGAACAAGCCGGCGGGCTCGATCAAGATCCGCGTCGAGACCATCGACTACTTCCTGCGCACGCACCGCGAGTCGCTCGTCAAGCAGCGGCACAAGCGCGAGCGCGTGGAGCGGGAGCTGGCCGAGCTGGAGGGCCGCCTGCGGGGCGGCGAGGCGGCGGCGAGCGAGGACCCGGCCTCCGAGTCGGCCGCCGCCGCGTCGGCCAGCCGGCGGGCGTCGTAAGGAGAGGGCGTGGCACGGCTCGAATCCGACAAGATCATGTTCGAGATCTACCGCGAAGCCGGCTACGACCGCCGTTTCCGGGTGGTCTACTTCACCGAGCTGAGCGACCGCAACCGCGACCTCGAGATCGCCCGCGCCCTGGCGGGCGAGCACCTGCTGGACGGCTTCATCTCCCTGGAGCGTTCGGAGCAGGCCAAGGCCCTCATCCTCCGCTTCCTGGAGCGGCTCAATGCCGGCGAGGCCCTGAGCGGGGACGAGCTGAGCGCCGCCCTGGCCGCCATCGCGGCCTGATCCCTGCCGGCCCGGCCGACCCAGACGGCGAAGGCGCCCCCAGCCGGGCCCCCGCTGGGCTCAGCGGCGACTTCCGCCGCCCACGGGGCCGCTATCCTTGCTTGCCAGTTTTGACAGCTTCCGCTTACTCTGCGGCCGGCCTTGGCGCAACCGGTTCCTATCCGGCCCCTACCTGGCAATGAGGACGAGGATGCCCGCTGCGACGCCCCCGCCGCTCTTCGACAAGACGCTGCGCCTGGAGACCCGCCCCGAGCGGGTCTTCGCCGCGCTGAGCGAGGCCGAGCAGCTCATCATCTGGTTCGCCGAGCAGGCCGAGGTGACCGCCCGCGTCCACGGCAGCTACGGCTTCTGGGGCCGGCACACGCTCTGGAACGAGCGGCGCGTGGCGGGCGGGCAGTACATCACCCGTTTCGAGGCGCCGGGCCAGCTCTCCTATCGCTGGGACCTGGCCTCCCTGCCCACGGAAGTGCATCTGGACATCGAGGGCAGCGAGCGCAGCTGCCGCCTGCATCTGCGCCATGTCCTGCTGGCCGAATCCGTGGATCCGCGCACCCGCGAAATGCTGGCGGACTTCTGGCGCATCGCCCTGCTCAACCTGGGCTGGTACCTGGAGACGGGCGGGCCCATGCTGCGCCTGGACTACACGAAGGCGAAGGGGGACGTCGAGCTGGAGCTGGCGCTCGCCGCGCCGCCGCCCCAGGTCTTCCAGACCCTCACCCTGCCCGCGCGCATGGACGCCTGGCTGTCGCGGCGAGCGAAGGTGGAGCTGCGCGTGGGGGGCGTCTACGACTTCGGCTGGACCGAAACCGTGGACGGCGCCGCGGTGCCCGCCGGGCCCACGGTGCTCGAGGAGCTGGAGCAGGACGCGCTGCTGGCCTACGGCTGGCGCTGGCCGGGCGAGGTCCAGACCCAGGTGCGCTGGGTGCTGAAACCCGAGGGCAACGGCTCGCGAGTGAAGCTCACGCATACCGGCTTCGCCGCCGACCGCGACTCCATCGACTACAAGCAGGGCTGGGCGGCTTTTCTCTGCCTGCTCAAGCTCTACGTCGAGCGCGGCCAGCGCTGGGAGTAGCCCGCCCCCGGGGGCGGGTGCTAGCCGAAGCTCTCCACGATCCCATTGACTTCATGGCGATTCAGCGGCGAGTCGACTCTGCCGCTGCGCAGCTTGACAGGGTTCCGTCCTTCGATTACATTTGCATCGCCATGCAAGCGAACTCGGAATCCAGCGCAGCCCTTGGCGGCCTGCTCAGCCCGGCGCTCTTCAAGGCGCTCGGCGACCCCAATCGCCTCGCCCTGCTGCTGCGGCTCGCCGCCGCAGGCGGGCCGGCCACGGTGAGCGAGCTCAGCGGCTGCTGTGAGCGCGACTTCTCGGTGGTCTCCCGCCACCTGGCGCGCCTGCGCGAGGCGGGCATCGTGGCCGCCGAGCGCCGCGGCCGCGAGGTCCACTACCAGCTCACCAGCGACCTGGCGAGCATCCTGCGCGCCATCGCCGACGCCCTGGACGCCTGCTGCCCGCCCGGCAGCTGCGCCCCGAGTTCCTGCTGTTCACCCGATCCGAGCAAGGGAGCGCCATGAACACGCCCGATGCCACGCGCCGGCAAATCTCCGCGGACTATGCTGCCGCCATCCAGCGGGGCGGCTCCTGCTGCGGCGACAAGGCCGACCAACCCAGTGTGTCCGCCCTGGCCGGCTACAGCGCCGAGGACATCGCCGGCCTCGCCGACGACCTGCTCGCCAGCAGCTTCGGATGCGGCAATCCCCTGGCCTTCAGCGAGGTGGCCCCGGGCGAGACCGTGCTCGACCTCGGCTCGGGCGCGGGGCTGGACCTCATCCTCGCCGCGCGCAAGGTGGGGCCGACCGGCCGCGTCATCGGCGTGGACATGACCGAGGCCATGCTCGAGGCCGCGCGCGCGAACATCGCGGCCGCCGGCCTCGACGAACATCGAGCTGCGCCAGGGCCTGATCGAGGCCCTGCCCGTGGCCGACGCCTCGGTCGACTGGGTCATCTCCAACTGCGTGATCAACCTGTCGCCCGAGAAGGAGAGGGTCTTCGCGGAGATCGCGCGGGTGCTCAGGCCCGGTGGCCGCCTGCGCGTGAGCGACATCGTCGCCGAGGGTCTGCCCGAGGCCCTGCGCGAGAGCGCAACTGCGGTGAGCGCCTGCCTGGGCGGGGCGATCAGCGAGGCCGACTACTGCGCCGGCCTGCGCGCGGCCGGCCTGGTGGACGTGGAGGTGCCCGAGCGACTGGTCTATGCAGCGAGCCAGCTCGAGGACATGGTCTGCGACCTGGGCGACGGCGCGCCCGCGGCGACGGGCTGCGGCTGCGGCACGCCGGACAGCGGCGTCGCCAAGCGCCTGGCCGGGGCCGTCGCCGGCAAGGTCTGGAGCGCTCGGTTCCAAGCGCGGAAGCCGGAGTAGGCCATGCGCCGCGAGAATTACGGCAGCGGGGCGCCCTGGGAGGCCATCGTCGGCTACTCGCGCGTGGTCAAGGCCGGCCGGCGGCTCTACGTGACGGGCACCGTGGGTGAGGGCGCGGATGCCTATGCCCAGGCGCGGAGCGCGCTCGAGAAGATCGCCGCCGCGCTCGAGCGCGCGGGCGGCAGCCTCGCCGACGTCGTGCGCACGCGGATCTTCGTCACCGACATCGGGCGGGACTGGGAGGCCGTGGGCCGCGCCCACCGCGAGCTGCTGGGTGACGTGATGCCGGCCACCACGATGGTGCAGGTGGCCGCGCTCATCGATCCCCGCTACCTGGTGGAGATCGAAGCCGACGCCGAACTCGGGCTCTTGCCTGCGGCGGACCCCAGCGCGGGCCTCGCCGTCGAGCCCGCAGCCTTCAACGACGCCGCCGTGGCCGCGTTGCTCAGGGCAGCCGGCCTGCCGGTGCCGGGCGCCGAGGATGCGCCCGTCCAGATGCGCGTGCTCCGCGAGGGCGGCCGCCTGCTCGCCTGCGCGGGATACGAGCGTTACGGCGAACGGGCGCTCCTGCGCTCCGTGGCCGTGGCCGCCGAGGCGCGCGGGCGGGGGCTGGGCCGCGCACTCGCCGCCGCGCTGCTGGCCGAACTGGAGGCTCGGGGGACCCGGGAGACCTATCTGCTCACGCTCGAAGCCGCGGGATTCTTCGCGCGGCTGGGCTTCGCGCCCATCGAGCGGAGCGCCGCGCCGGCCGCCGTCCTCGCCTCGCACGAGTTCTCGATTCACCAATGCGACGCCGCGCAGGTCATGCGGCGGGACCTCTAGCCTCTCCCTTGCGCTGCGCTTCCATGCTAGACTCGGGCGCCTGCGCGTTGCGCGCAGGCGCGACTCCGCGGTGTCCCCGCCCACGGACAGGAGGAACTCCATGCGCGCCCACTGCGCCCGTTTCACGCTCGCCCTGCTCGGCCTCGCCGTGCTCGCCGCCGCCTTCGCGCCGGCAGCGGGCGCCCTCAGCTATCCGCCCTCGCGCACCGTCGACCAGGTGGACGATTACCACGGCACCAAGGTCGCCGATCCCTACCGCTGGCTCGAGGACATCGGCAGCGACGAGGTGAAGGCCTGGGTGGATGCCGAGAACGCCGTCACCTTCGCGCAGCTCGAGCAGATCGACGGCCGGGACCGCCTGCTCGCGCGTTTCAAGCAGCTCAGCAACTACCCGCGCTACTCGATGCCGGCCAAGAAGGCCGGCCGCTACTTCTTCGCCAAGAACGACGGCCTGCAGAACCAGTGGGTGCAGTACTGGGCAAGCAGCCTCGATGCCGAGCCCAAGGTGCTCCTTGACCCCAACACCTGGAGCGAGGATGCCACCGTCTCCCTGGCCGGCAAGGACATCAGCGAGGACGGCAAGCGGGTCCTCTTCGGCAAGAGCGCGAGCGGCAGCGACTGGTCCGAGTGGCAGGTGATGGACATCGAGAGCGGCCGCGTGCACAAGGACCTCATCAAGTGGATCAAGGGCGGCGCCGAGTGGGACGCCAAGGGCGCCGGTTTCTACTACCAGCGCTTCCCCGCCCCCAAGCCCGGCGAGGAGACCCAGGCCGCGGCCGAGAATGGCGCCATCTGGTATCACAAGCTGGGCACCGACCAGAGCAAGGACACGCAGATCTTCGCCATGCCCGAGCATCCCGACTGGCTGGTCGGCATCAGCCTCAACGAGGAGCGCAACCTCGGTCTGCTCTACGCCGTGCCCCGCGGCGCGCGACATAGCAAGATCTACCTGCTCGACCTGACCAAGCCCGGCGCCAAGCCCAGCCTGCTCATCGACGACCACGAGCACGAGTACTCGTTCCTCAACAACGAGGGCGACCGGCTCTGGTTCAAGACCAGCAAGGACGCCCCCCGCGGGCGCATCATCGCCATCGACCGCAAGCGCCCGGCCGAGAGCGCCTGGGAGACGGTCATCCCCGAGGGCCGCTACGCGCTGGAGTGGGCGACCTACACGGGCGGCGAACTCTTCCTCGGCTATCTCAAGGACGCGCGCACGCAGATCCTGCGCTACACCCTCACCGGGAAGCGTCTGGGCGAGGTAGCGCTGCCGGGCCGCGGCACCGCCTACGGCTTCGGCGGCCGCAAGGATGCCACGGAGACCTTCTACAGCTACGTCGACTTCGTCACGCCGACGACCCTGCTCCGCTACGACATCAGGACCGGCGCGAGCAAGCCCTACAGGAAGTACGAGGTGCCCGTCGACACCAGCCAGTACGAGTCCAAGCAGGTCTTCTGCCGCAGCGTGGACGGCATGGCCGTGCCCATGTTCATCACCTGCAGGAAGGGCCTGCAGCTCAACGGCAACAACCCGACGCTGCTCTACGGCTACGGCGGCTTCGGCGGCACGCAGCAGCCCTACTTCTCGAGCACCATGACCGCCTGGTACGACATGGACGGCGTCTATGCCGTAGCCGGCATCCGCGGTGGCGGCGAGTACGGCGAGGAGTGGCATCTGGCCGGTGCGCGCGAGGGCCGGCCGCTCACCTTCCAGGACATGATCGCCTGCGCCGAGTGGCTCGTCGACGAGGGCTACACGCAGCCCGCGCGGCTCGCGCTGATGGGCGGCAGCCAGGGCGGCATGATGGTAGGCGCGGTGGTCAACCTGCGGCCCGATCTCTTCGGCGTCTCGCTGCCCATGGTGGGCGTGATGGACATGCTGCGCTTCAACCTGTGGGGCTTCGGCGCCTACTGGGAGGGCGACTACGGCAGCCCTCAGGACTCGACCCTGTTCCCCGTGCTCTACGGCTACTCGCCCTACCACAATCTGAAGAAGGGTCTGCGCTACCCGGCCACGCTGATCACCACCGCCGACACCGACGACCGCGTGATGCCGGCGCACAGCTTCAAGTACGCGGCGGCCATCCAGGCGGCCCAGGCGCCGGACGGCCCACCGGTACTCCTGCGCGTGGAAACCAAAGCCGGGCATGGCGGCGGCAAGCCCCTGGACAAGTCCCTGGCCGAGTACGCGGATGTCTACGCCTTCACGGCCCACGCGATGGGCGTGCCCATCCCGCACTGGGAGTAGTGGCCACAAGTTCTTTTTCGACAGGAGCTCTTGACTTTGTCAGGCAAATCCGCTAGATGAGTGCTAACTCACTGAGTTTATGCTCAGTCTGGCGGTCGTTTTGCCGAGCAGGAGGGACGAGAGAAAGGCCCGCAGCCGCGAGGCCATCCTGTCGACCGCCCGCGAGTTGATCGCCGCGGGGGGCCTGGCGGCCACGAGCACCCAGAAGGTAGCTCTGGCCGCCGGGCTCTCCCACGGCGCCCTCTTCGTCCACTTTCCCCGTCGTGATGACCTGCTCGCCGCCGTGACGGCGGCCTTCGCCGCAGACTTCGAGGCCGGGCTCGGCCCGCCGGCGCCCAGCCTCGAGGCCGAACTCGCGCTGCAGCTCGAGCGCCTGGCCGCCGGCGAGCCGCTCTACAGCCACCTGCTTGGCGAGGAGATCGCGCTGCCCAGCGCAGCGCGCGAGGCCCTGCGCGCGCTGGAGCGCTCCCTCAGCGCGCGGGTGGCCGCGGCCTTCGCCGCCGACCGGACGCGCCTGGGCCTGCGCCCGCTCTCCCCGCGCCTCGTCGCCGCTACCTGGCTGGCCCTCGTGCAGCGCGCCCTCATGCGCGGCGAAGCGGGCGCAGCGCTGCCCGAGTGGGGGGGCGAGATCCGCCGCTTCATCCTCGAGCTGGTGACTGCCTGAGCGCGGCGCTTCCGGCCTCGCCCGCCGCCCTGCGGCCGCCCTGGCCGCCCGGCGAGCGCCCATCGCGGCAACGGGCACCCGCGCGCCGTTGCCGCGTAGGCTCTCGCCTGCTAGCTTCCCGCTACTCCTGTCCGGACGGTGCCCGTGGGTTTTCTCAACGCCGCGCTCCTCTTCGGCCTTCTGGGCAGCCTCGTGCCGCTCATCATCCACCTGCTCGAGCGGCGGCGGCTGCCGACGCTGCAGGTGCCCAGCCTCAGGTTCCTGCGCGAGCTGAATCGCCGCCAGATGCGCCGCCTCGAACTGCAGCGCCTGCTCATCTTGCTCGTGCGCATGCTGCTCGTGGCGCTCATCGCCTTTGCGCTCGCGCGCCCGACGCTGACCGGGCCGCTGGCCGCCATCTTCCCCGAGGACGCGCCGCGGGCCCTGGCCCTGCTCATCGACAACAGCGCCAGCATGCAGCTCGAAACGGAGAGCGGCAGCCTGGCCCAGCACGCCCGCGAGCGCGCCCGGGCCCTGCTGGCCGAACTCGAGCCCGGGGACGAGGTCTTCGTCTACGCGCTCGAGGCCGAGCCGCTGGATCTCGGCGGCGGACCGCTCAGCCCCGCCCTCGCCGCCGCGCTGCTCGACGACTGGCCCCAGGCCGACGGCGGCGCCGACCTGCGCGCGGGCCTGGCCCGTGGGATCAGCGACCTGTCCGCGCGGCCTCAGCCCCAGCGGGAGCTCTACCTGTTCAGCGACTTCGCCGCGGCCACCCTGCCTGCCGACAGCGCGGCCCTGCCACCCGCGGGCGACCTGCGCCTCTTCGCCTTGCCCCTTTCGGTCAGCCCGCCACCCAACGCGGGGCTCGTGGGCTTGCGCCTGCCCGTGCGGCCGCTCCTGCCCGGCCGGCCCTTCGAGCTGGGAGTCGCCGCGCGAGCGACCGGTGCGCAAGGCGCCGAGGCCTTTCCCGTCGAACTGGAGCTGGCCGGCGAGCACCGCGGCGGCTTCAGCATGGAGCCCGCACCGGGCGGTGAGAACGAGTGGCGCAGCCTGAGCGTGAGCCTCCCCGCCGGGGGCCCGCAGGCGGTGGCGGGACTCTGGCGCAAGCAGCGCGACCGCTTCGCTCCCGACGATGCGCTATCCTTCACGCTCCAGGTGGCTACACGCCTGCGCGTGCTGCTCCTCGGCTCGCCGAGCGCGGCCAGCGGCGGCAAGGGCGCGCGGCTCTCGCTGGCCGAGCATGTGGCGCGCGCCCTCGATCCCTATCGCGGCCAGCGCCCCGAGGCCCTGGCCCTCGATCTCGAGCAGCGCGGGGTCTCGGCCCTGACCAGCGAGCTGGTCGCGGGCCGGCATCTCGTCGTGCTCTGCGGCGGCGATGGCCTGGACGCCACGCGCGGCCAGCTCCTGGCCGATTTCGTGGCCGCCGGCGGCGGGCTCGTGCTGGCGCCCAGCGCCGAGGGCGCGACGGATCTCGCGCGGCACCTCCTGCCGCGCCTCGGCGGCCCGCACGAGCTGGCAGCCGCGCCAGGCGGGCGGGAGACGCTGGCCCAGCTCGAGCCCGATCATCCGCTCTTTGCCGACTTCTCCCCGGAGCACCGGCGCGTGCTGGCCGAGCAGCCGCTCTGGCGCAGCTTCCGCACGCGGCCCGGCGAGCGGGAGATCCTCGCCCGCTTCGCCTCGGGCGGCCCCGCCCTGCTGGGCTGGGAGCACGGCCGCGGTCGCGTGCGCCTGCTGCTCTTCGAAGTCGGGCCCGAGGGCGGCGAGCTGCCCTATTCGTCGATGTTCCTGCCCCTCCTCCAGGAGCTGGCCCAGGAAGCCGCCGGCGCCAGCCGGCCGGTGCTCGCCGAGGCCGGGCAAGCGCTGAGCTGGCCGCTTCCGGGGGGAGCCCGCGGCGGGAGCACCGGGGAGGGGCTTGCCGTGCTGGGTCCCGACGACAAGCCGGTGCCGCTCCAGATCGACGAGACGGGCCTGCCACCCCGCATTCGGGCCACCGCGCGGCGGGCCGGGATCTATCGCCTGCAGGCCCGCGCGCCGGAAGGCCCGCGCGAACTGGGCCTGGCCGCGGTGAGCGTGCCGCCACAGGAGGGCCTGCTGGCGCCCCTGCCGCCGGACAGCATTCCCCTGCGCCTGGGGCTGCCGGGGCTACAGGTGATCGATCCCGGCGCCCCCCTCGCCGCCGCCCTGCACGTGGGCCGCTACGGCAAGGAACTGGCGCGCAGCATCCTGCTGCTGGCCGCCCTGCTCCTGGCCCTGGAGCTCTGGCTCGCGCAGCGCGTGGAGGCCAGCTGAGGGCTTGACGCCTGGAGGTCGGCCTGCCACGCTTGCGCCATGACGCCGGCCCGGCTTTACCTCTTCTCCCTCCTGGCCCTGGTCCTCGCCGGCATCCTTCTCTTTGGCGGCTGGGACAGCATGGCCACCAACAGCATCGCCGCCGTGGCGGTGATCCTGGCCCTCGTGGCCTACCTGCTCGGGATCTACCTGGCCCGGGTGGGCCGGCGCGGCGAGGAAGCCCTGATCGCCCTGCGCTCGCGCATCGCCAGCGTCAGCGAGGAGCCCATCCGGGACGAGTACCGCACCTATCACCTGGGCGGCCTGGACGAGCTGGCAGCGGGCGACCTGCTCGTGCTCTACGCCACGACGGATGGCTGGCTGCTCGTCCCCCTGCTCGATGAGCTGGCCTGGTTCAAGGTGCCGGAAGCGGGCATCGGCCCCGTCAGCCTGGAGCGGGAGGGCGGCCTGCACCTGCGCGCCGAACTCAAGAGCGACACCGGTCGCGCGCTCAACCTGCGGCTGGCCTCCACGCTGGCCGACCCCCGCAGCGAGGATGCCGCCGCCCTGCGGGACCTGGAGACCCTGCGCAGCGCCCTGCGCAGCCGGGCGGCCGGCGCCTAGCCTACTGGTACTCCGCGCCCAGGATCACGCTGACGATGATGGCCCCCACGGCAAGCGGCGCCGCGAAGCGGATCAGGAAGCGCCAGCCGCCGTAGCTGGCCATCGGCCCATGGCCCTGCTCCAGCTCGGCCCGGGTGTCCCGCCTGTTCATGGCCCAGCCCGTGAAGAGAGCGATCAGGAAGCCGCCCACGGGCAGGAACCAGTTGCTGGCCAGGTAGTCCAGGGTGCCGAAGATGCCGCCGGTGGACTCCCTGCCGATCAGGTTGACGCTCGACAGCCGCCCGTTGGCGCCCAGGCTGAGTGCGCTGAGCACGCCGAAGAGCGGTGATGGCCCCGCCCATGCTGAGCACCGCCCGGTGGCGCCGCCAGCCCAGCTCGTCGATGGCGAAGCTCGAGACCACTTCGAGCAGGCTGATCGTGCTGGTCAGCGCCGCGAAGGCGACCAGCAGGTAGAAAAAGGCGCTGATCGCCGCGCCGCCGGGCATCTTGAAGAAGACCACGGGCAGGGTGGTGAAGAGGATCGTCGAGCTCTTGCGTGGCTCGAAGTCGAAGCTGAAGATGATCGAGAACATGATGATGCAGGCGATCAGCGCGATGAGCGTGTCCACGGCGCTGATGATCACCGCGGCCTTGGGCACGCTGTCGTTCTTGCGCATGTAGGAGCCGTAGGTGAGCATGGCGCCCATGCCCAGGCTCAGGGTGAAGAAGCTGTGGCCCAGGGCCTCCAGGACCGCCCCCCGCGTGAGCTCGCTGAAGTTGGGACGAAAGAGGAAGGTGATCGCCTCGCCGAAGCCCGGCGTGCGGGTGCTGTAGATCGCCAGGGCGAGCAGGATCGCGAAGAGGCAGGGCATCAAGACGCTCGTCACCCGCTCGATCCCCCTGGCGACGCCGAAGTAGACCACGCCCACGGTGGCGGCCATGAACAGCACGAAGTAGCCGATCTGCTGGCCGCCGCTCGTCAGGAACTCGCCGAAGAAGGCGTCCAGGGCGCCCGGATGCGTGGCCAGTGCGCCGAGTTGGCCGCTGAGGGCCATCAGGATGTAGCGCAGGGTCCAGCCGGCGACCACGCAGTAGTAGGAGAGGATCACGAAGCCCGTGATGACGCCGAGCACGCCCACGCCCGGCCAGAGTCCGGCGCCGCGCTTGCCGGCCGACAGGATGCGAAAGGTGCCCACGGGATCCTTCTCCGCGCGCCGGCCGAGGAGGATCTCGGCGATCATGATCGGCGCGCCGACCAGGATCACCGCGGCGATGTAGATGAGCACGAAGGCGCCGCCCTGGTTCTCCAGCGCGATGTAGGGGAATTTCCAGAGATTGCCCAGGCCGACGGCGCCGCCGGAGGCGGCCAGGATGAAGCCCAGACGACTGCTCCATTGCCCGCGCGGGCCCTGCGATGGCTGATTCATCCGCATCCTCCCTTGTCGCGCCGAGACCAGCCTAGCCAGGAGGGCGAGCAGGGGTCAAGAAAGGCCTGCGGGCCGCCTGCGATCGCGCGCCGCGATGGCGGAGATTCCCGATAATTTGCTATTCTTTGGGAGTCCCTCCACCCGCGCGGGAAACCCGGCTGTGATTCCCGTGGAGGCGAGGTGTCCTTGGAGGCGAGGAATAGCGGGCCCGATGCCCTCGGCGACGAGGGCCTCTGGGCGCTGACTCAGGGCGAACCCACGGCGGAAACTCGCGCGGCGGCCACCGAACTCCTCGGCCGCTATCGCGAGCGCGTCTACCGTTGGTGCTACGGCCGCGTCCGCGAGCACGAACTGGCCCTGGATCTCGCCCAGGATGTCTTGCTCAGCGCCTATCGTGGGCTCGACGGCTTCGACGGCCGGGCCCGCTTCTCCTCCTGGCTCTTCGCCATCGCGCGGTACCGCTGCTTGAATGCGCTGCGGCGCCCCAGGCTCTTCGAAGATGGCGTGGATCTCGACGCCATGCCGGCGTTTCAGCGCGGGCATGACGAGGAGCTGGACGAGCGGGAGGAGGAGCAGCGGCTCCTCGAGTTGATCCAGTCTGCGCTGCCGCCACTGGACCAGCAGGTGCTCTGGCTGCGCTGCATCGAGAAGATGCCCGTGGACGGCATCACGCGCCTGCTGGACCTGCGCGAGGCCACCGGCGCCCGCGCCGTGCTGCAGCGCGCCCGCCGCCGCCTGCGCGCGGCGCTGGCGGCTGAGGAAGGAGACGATGCCCGTGGTTGACCGTTGCCCGCCTGCCGACTTGCTGCCCGACATCGCCCTGTTGCCCCTGGGCGGCGATGCCGAGGATCCGCAGCGCCGTCATCTCGACGGTTGCCCGCGCTGCCAGGCCCGACTGGCCGACTATCGCGATTTCATGGCCGCCGCCATGCCCGTTCCCCCGCGTGAGGTGGCGGCGGCGATGGCCGCCCTCGACGCCGGCCTGCGCTCGGCGAACGCCGGCGAGGCGAGCTTGCCTGCGCCCGCCGAGCGGCGCGGCCGCATCCTGCATCCATCCTTCGCGCACCCGCTCGCCCGCGTCGCCTTCGCCCTGGCCGCGCTCTTCTTGCTTCTCGTCGCCCTGGACGCCCTGCCCGAGCGACCCCAGCGGCGCGAGATCCGCCTGCGCGCAGAACAGGTCCCACCGGCTCCCGGCAGCGGCCTCGTCCTCGACGCGCCGCGGTTCCTACCGGATGGCGCTCTCGAGCTCTCCTGGCAGGCGCTGCCAGGCGCCGACGAGTACCGGCTGCGCCTGCTTGCCGTCGATTTGGCGCTCCTGGCCGAGCGCGGGGTGGGCACTGCCACCCAGCTGCATCTCGCGGCGACCGAGCTCGCCGCCCTGAGGGCGGCGGGGGCCATTCTGGTCTGGCAGGTCGAGGCGCGGGCAGGCGGCGATCCGCTGGCGATCTCAACGCCGGCGGCCATTCCTCTGCCTGCCCGGCCCTGAGCGGGGAGGCCCAGCACGAATCCGCCCGCGCGCATCGAGACCTGGCGACGCCGCATCGCCGTCCTGGCCGGCCTCGGGCTTCTGATCCTCAGCCTGCCGCGAGCCCAGCCGCAGGCCGCCCCAAGGGGCAGAGCGGCGGAGCTCGCGCGCATCGACTCCCTGCGCAGCCTCTGGCGGGGCGCCGAGGCGCTCCTGCGCATCGATTCCCTCCTTCCCGCCGTGCGCGCCGAGGGCGACGCCACCCTCCTGTTTGAGCTGCTCCTGCGCCAGGGCGAGTTGCGGACCTCCCTGGGCGACGCCGATCGGGCCACGGCCCCGCTCGAGGAGGCCCTGGCCATCGCCCTGGCCCGCGGCGACCCGCAGGGGCGTTTGTCGGCGCTGCGCTGGCTGGGCCTCGCCTGGGAAGGCCAGGGGCAGGCGGGCGAGGCGACACGTCTCTACCAGGAGCTGCAGAATCTCGCGGCGGCCGCGGGCGACGCCAAGCACCAGGGCTGGGCTCAGGTGGGCCTGGCCTGGCAGGACTATCTCGCCGGGCGCAGCGCTCGCAGCGCGGAGCGTTACCGGCAGGCCATCGCGCACTTCGCGACCACCGACGAGCGCCGCGGTGAGTTCTGGGCCTGGAATGGCCTGGGCGCCTCGCTGGCTGGTCTGGGCGATTTCCCGGGAGCAAGGGACTGCTACGCGCGCGCCGCCGGCGGGGCGCGCAGGGCAGGCGATGCCACCGTGGAGGCCATGGCCGAGAACAATCTCGGGGCGCTTGCCATGGATCTGGGCGACCCGGGCGACGCCATCCTGCACTTCGATCGCGCGCGACAGCTGGAGATCGCGGGAGGCTATGCGAAGGGCGCCTTCCTGCCCGCCTTGAACATCAGCCACTGCGAGCAGGAACTGGGACGCCTCGATGCCGCCGCCGTCAGCTTGGACTCGCTCCTCGCCGCGAGCCGCCAGGCTGGCTGGCCGGACCTCGAAGCGCGGACGCTGCTGCAGCAGGCCACCCTGGCCATGGACCGCGGGCGACCGCAGCAGGCTGCCGTCCACTACCGGGAAGCCCTTGCCCTGGGGGAGCGACTCCCGCCGCGCAGCGGCCTCGAGGCGCGGCTCGGTCTCGCGCGCGCGATCGGAGAGAGCGATGGCAATGCCGCTGCCCTGGCGGTGCTTCAGATCGAGGACGCCGGCGCCGCCGACGTCGAGGACCGCGTTCTCCGCCTCGCGATTGCCGCCGAGGCCGCGAAGCACCTGCTCGCCCTGGGCCGCCCCGCCGAGGCGCTCTTGCGCCTGCGCGCCGTCGGCGCCGAGGCGGAGCGGCTGGGATTGAACGGCATTCGCGTCGAGGCGCTGGCGCGCGCGGCGGCGGCCCATGCCGCCCTGGGCCGGCCCGACAGCGCGCTGGTCCTGCTGCGGCGCGGCGCCGAGGTCTGGGAGGCCGAGCGGGGCTTGCCGCGCGATGCCCAGTGGCGCGAGCAACGCGGGGCTGCCGCGCACTTCCTCTACTGCGAGCTGGCCGCGGCGCTGCTGGCGCCCCGCGATGGCCTGAGCGAGGCTGAGCGCCGCCGCGAGGCCTTCGATCAGCTGCAGCGCTTCAAGGCCCGCACGCTGCAAGAGCGGATGCTGGGGCCCGGCATGCACGTGGGCGCGCCGGATGCCGGCTGGGAAGCGGCGAACCTGGAGCGCCTGCAGGGCGAGACGCTGCGCAAGGGAGAGCTGCTGCTGGACCTCTATCTGGGCCCGGAGTGCTCGCTCCTCATTGCCGTCACCCGCGAGGACTGCCATGCTCTCCTGCTGCCGGCCGAGCGGCTCATCGCTCCGCGTCTGCGCAGCTTGCACGCCCTGCTGATGCGACCGCCGGACCCCGGCCGCAGCGGCGCCCAGCAGCGGGCCGAAGCGGCCGTCCTGGAGGCAGCGGCCGCCACGCTGCGCGGGCAGCTCTTCGGCGGCATCGAGGACCTGCTCGCGGATTGTCACCGGGTCATCCTCGTCCCGGACGGGTCGCTCAATCTGCTCGCTCCCGCGCAGCTCGATGCCGGTGGCGAGCGCGAGTGGATGCGCGTGCCCGCCGCCGCCGTGCTGGTGCAGCTGCGCGCTCGCCGGCAGGCGACGCGCCCGCCGGGACCGCCCCGCGTGCTGGCCATTGCCACGGCCGCCGGCGAGCAGGCCCTGCCGGGCGCGCAGCGCGAGCTGGAGACCCTTGCCCGCAGCTACGCCGGTGTCCAGGCGCGCGTGCTGGCGGATTCGGCGTCCGCAGTGCTCGCCCCCGAAGGCCTGTGCGGCTTCGACCTGCTGCATCTGGCAGCCCACGCCGAGGTAGACGATCAGAACCCCTGGCAGTCTGCGCTGCTGCTCGGGCCGAACCGGGCGCGCTTGAGCGCGGCCGAGATCGCCCGCAGCCGTCTCGACGCCCGGCTGGCCGTCCTGGCCGCCTGCGCATCCGCGAGCGGTCGGGTGCTTTCGGGCGAGGGCGTACTCGGCCTGGCCAGCGCCTTCCTCAGTGCCGGATCGCCTGCCGTCATCGCCACGCTTTGGCCCGTGGATGACGCCAGCACGGCGGCGCTGATGGAGCGCTTCTACGCCGGCCTCGCCGAAGGCCGCAGCGCCGCCGCGGCCCTGGCCGCCGCGCAGGCGGCCCTGGCCGCCGATCCCCGCACCGCCCATCCATTTTTTTGGGCTGGGGTCGTGCTTATCGGCGATGGCGAGGGAGTGCTGCCCTTGGCCCCGCGCTCCTTCCTGGCGCGGCGTGGCGGGCAGTTGATCGCCGCTCTGGCAGCGCTGCTGCTGCTCAGCATCGCCCTGCGCCCCGCGCGAAAAAGAGTCGCGCACCTGTGATTCTCGCCTGCCTGCCGGTTCCCACGGACAGCGCACAGGAGGCCAGCCCTCGCAGGGCGGTGCGGTTTGGGTCTGTTGGGGAGGGCTGGCCCCTTGCCTTGTCTCTCGACGCCCAGCTGGCGAACCTTGGCGTCGGAGCCGGCGACACGACAGCATCCTGAAATGAGGCGCAAGCGCGGCAGGGACGCCGCAGCTACGCCTTAGGCCCGGGTCGCCCCCCTGCGCCCCGGGCATTTTGTTGGCTCGCGATCGTCCTCGCTCTCGCCGCATCATGGCGCTCGCGCTCGCCCTCTCGCGCGCCGCTTCAAAGGCGCGCGACCCGGACGACCGCTCGTTTGCACGCAAGATTGACCCGCCCACAGGGCCTTGCTACTTTGCCTAGCGGCGCCGGAGGCGGCGTCGCGAGTGTGCGAGAGCCCCCCGGTTCTGCCGGCCGGGGCTAGGTCTGTTTGCCGCCAGGAGCGCGACCGCATGGCCCTTCTCGACGATCTCCCGCGCCTGGCCGGCCCTGCTGCCGCCTTGCGCGAGGCCCTGAGCGCCGGGAGCCTCCGCCGCGTGCTCACGGGGCTCAAGGGCTCGAGCCTGCCGCTCCTGCTCGCCCGGCTCGAGCGGGAGCTGGCGGTCGATGCGCGGCCCTGGGTGATCCTCACCGCCCAGAGCGCGGAAGCCGAAGGCATCGCCGAAGACCTGCGCACCTTCGGGGCCGCGGGCGTGGAGCACCTGCCGGAACTCGAGGTGCTGCCCTTCGATCGCCACGGGGCCGAGCGCAACCTCATCGCCCGCCGGCTCGAAGTGCTCGATGCGCTCGAGCAGGGCCGTGCGCGCTTCCTCTGCACCAGCGCGGGCGCCTGGCTGCCGAAGGTGCTGCCGCCGGCGCTGCTCGCCGAGCGGCGCTTCCAGCTCAAGCCGGGCATGGAGATCGACCTCGACGAACTCGCAGATCGCCTGACCGCCCTCGGCTATCGCCGCGTGGGGCTCGTGAACGAGCCCGGCGATTTCGCGATCAAGGGCGGGATCGTGGACCTCTTCGCACCCAGTCCGGACAGCGAGGAGCCGGTGCGCCTGGAGTTCTTCGGCGACACCCTGGAGAGCCTGCGCGGCTTCGACCCCGCCACGCAGTGCTCCACCGGTACACTCGCGGAAGCCAGGGTGCTCCCCTGCGGGCCGGTGCTCCTGGCCGAGAGCGACCGCCGGCGGGCCGTGCGCGAGCTGCAGAGGCTCCACCCCGCCGACTCTGTACTCGTGGAGGACCTGGCCGCAAGCTTCATGGAGGGGATTGCCTTCGAGGGCATCGACCGCTACAGCGCCTACTTCGTCCCGGAGGTGCCGCTCTCGCAGTACTTCGCGGCCGGCTGCCGGCTGCTCATCCTGGATGCGCAAGCCGTCGCCTCACGCTGGGAGCAGCTCGCCGCCGACGCGGTGAGCCGTCGCGCCAAGGCGGAGGCCAATGACGAGCTGCCGCCCGCGGCGAGCGCGGCCTATCTGGATGCCGCCGCCCTGCAGACCCTGCTGGACCGCCCCGAGCTGCTGCTCGTCGAGGACGAGCTGGCCGAGGCGATGGCCAGCCCGCGCGCGCCGGTGCTGAAGTTCGCGAGCAAGAGCCAGCCCGCCTTCGGCAGCAGCGTCAAGGCCCTGCGCGAGGATCTCGGCAGCCTGGCCGCCGCCGGCTACCGCATCCACGTCTTCTGCGACAACCAGGGTCAGGCCGATCGCCTGGCGGAGATCCTGGCCGAGCACGAGCAGGCCCTGCATCTGCCCGTGGGCGACCTGCAGCACGGCTTTCTGCTGCCGGACGAAGGGCTGGCCGTCTACACCGACCACGAGATCTTCGACCGCTACAAGCGCATCCGCCGCCGCCGCCGGCTCTACCGCGGCGCTCCCGTGCGCGACCGCGCCAGCCTGCGTCCGGGCGACTACGTCGTGCACATCGAGCACGGCGTGGCCCGCTACCAGGGGATGAAGAAGCTCAGCGTGCTGGGCGAGGAGCGCGAGGTCCTGCACCTGAGCTATGCCGACGAGCAGCAGCTCTACGTGCCCGTCGAGCAGATCCACCTGGTGGAGAAGTACGGCAACCAGGAGGATGGCGCGCCGCGCCTGAACCGCCTCGGCGAGAAGGCCTGGCTGCGCACGCGCAAGAAGGCCGAAAAGGCCGTGCGCGAGATGGCCATGGACCTGCTCGAGCTCTACGCCAAGCGCCAGGCCAGCCCCGGCTTCGCCTCCGGCGCCGACACGCCCTGGCAGAAGGAGCTGGAGGCCAGCTTTCTCTACCAGGATACGCCCGATCAGGCCCGGGCGGCGGCCGAGACGAAGGCCGACATGGAGCGCCCGCGGCCCATGGATCGCCTCGTCTGCGGCGACGTCGGCTTCGGCAAGACCGAGGTGGCGATTCGCGCCGCCTTCAAGGCCGTGCAGGCCGGCAAGCAGGTGGCCGTGCTCGTGCCGACCACCATTCTCGCCCAGCAGCACCTGCAGACCTTCACCGAGCGCCTGCGCGAGTACCCGCTGCGCATCGAGATGGTCAGCCGCTTCCGCTCGAGCGCGCAGATCAAGGAGACCCTGAAGCGCCTCGCCGCGGGCGAGCTGGACATCGTCATCGGCACGCACCGGCTGCTGTCGGCCGACGTCGCCTTCAAGGATCTGGGTCTGCTCGTCATCGACGAGGAGCACCGCTTCGGCGTCGCCCACAAGGAGAAGCTCAAGCGCGCGCGGGCCGCGGTGGACGTGCTCACGCTCACCGCCACGCCGATTCCGCGCACGCTGCACATGGCCCTCGGCGGCATTCGCGACGTTTCGCTGATCCGCACGCCGCCGCTCGACCGCCTGCCCGTGCACACGGAGATCGCCGCCTTCGACGACGAGATCATGAAGGAGGCCATCCTGCGCGAGATGGATCGCGGCGGGCAGGTCTTCTTCGTGCACAACCGCGTGGAGACCATCGACGCGATGGCGGCCTACCTGGGCGAGCTCCTGCCGGATCTGCGCCTTGCCGTCGGTCACGGCCAGATGAGCGACCACCAGCTCGAGCGCGTCATGGTGGACTTCATCGAGGGCGAGTACGACGTGCTCGTGAGCACGATGATCATCGAGTCAGGACTGGACATCCCGCGCGTGAACACCATCTTGATCAACCGCGCCGACCGCTTCGGGCTGGCCCAGCTCCACCAGCTGCGCGGCCGCGTCGGCCGCAGCCGCCAACGTGCTCACTGTCTGCTCATGGTGCCCCGCGACCGCGACGTCACCGAGGACAGCCGCCGCCGACTGGAGGCCCTGGTCGAGCACGATGAGCTGGGCGCCGGCTACAAGCTGGCCCTGCGCGACCTCGAGATCCGCGGCGCCGGCAACATGCTGGGCGCGCAGCAGCACGGCCACCTGGCCGCCGTCGGCTTCGACCTCTACCTGCGCCTGGTCGCCCAGGCCGTGCGGGAGCTGCGCGAGGGCAAGAGCTACGTCCAGGACGTGCGCGTGGAATCCCGCCTCGACGCCCGCCTGCCTGATGACTACGTCCCCGATGCCGAGCAGAAGATGCTCCTCTACCAGCGCATGGGCCACATCGATCGCCTGGATGAGGCGCAGGCGCTCAGGCGGGAAATTCGCGACCGCTTCGGCGAGCTGCCGGGGCCGGTGGAGAACCTGTTCTTGCTCCTGGAGGTGAAGGTGCTGGCCCAGGCGGCCGGGGTGGCCCGCGTCGAGCTCGGCGCGTGCACGCGACTGGAACTGCAGGCCGGGGCGGGACTACCGCCTGCGGTCGTGGCGGACTTGGCGCGGGACTTCGGACGCGATATACTCTTCAAGGGCAAGGATCCCCTGGTCCTGGAACTCCGCGCCGGTGCGGGCGAACACATCGACAAGGTGCGAAACCTGTTGAAGTCCATGGAGGGCTGTGCTACTTCATTAGCTTCAAATGCTTGAAAGCATGGGCTTTAGCCGGCATTTCACCCGGGCCGGCGGCGGTGGCCGCCAGCGGGGACGCCGAGTCGCCCTCTGCCTTTCCGAAATCCAAGCGAGGTGAATGATGGCCATGGCAACGCTGCGGGCGGCCTGCGCCCTGGGGCTGCTCCTGACGGTGACCCTGGGCGGCTGCGGTAGTAAGAACCCCGACAAGGTGGTAGCGACCGTCAACGAGGTGCCGATCACCGTCGGCTACCTCGAGGCGAAGTGGGCCAAGCTGGCCGGGAGCGACGCGGACTACGTGCCGACCGCGGCCAACAACGACTCGCTCCAGAAGGCCGTGCTCGACATTTTGATCAACAAGGAGCTGATGGTCGACAAGGCGAAGCAGGAGAAGTACGTCGAGGATGCCGTCTACAAAGAGGCCTACGAGAATCAGCTGAGCTATCGCCTCATCGAACTGCTCAAGAACAAGCAGGTCGTGGACAAGCTGCCGACCTTCGCGGAAGAGGATATCCAGGCGCACTACAAGTACGTGGGTCTGACCGTCAATGCCCGCCATATCGACATGGATACCGAGGAGGACGCCAAGGCGGTCGTCGCTGCGCTGCGCAAGGGCGAGATCAGCTTCGCCGACGCCGTGCTCAAGCACTCCACGGCCCAGGATCGGGACCGCGGCGGCGATCTCGGCGCGGTCAAGTTCGGCACCAACATCAAGCCGGTCGAGGATGCCCTCTTCAACATGAAGGAGGGCGAGATCACCGATCCGATCGGCACGCCCTATGGCTGGGGCATCTTCATCGTCGACAAGATCAAGGAGTCCAAAGCCGAAGAGTACGCTTCCGTGCGCGAGAGCATCAAGCACCGCTTGGAGATGCGCGCGCTACGCGAGCTGGGCGGCAAGCACGCCGAGGACGTGCTCAAGAAGTACGGCTTCAAGTTCAATTGGGATGCCGCGGAGATCATCCTCCGCTATATG
The DNA here is from genome assembly GCA_963695095.1 of uncultured bacterium. Lineage (GTDB taxonomy): Bacteria > Krumholzibacteriota > Krumholzibacteriia > JACNKJ01 > JACNKJ01 > VGXI01. Next base: position 552,279 of record CAVOFT010000001.1, read on the forward strand.
CCCGACGATCTGTCGCCCTCGCAGGCGGCGCAGGCGCGGGCGACGACCGAAGAGAAGCCGATCCTCAAGTTCACGCCCGAGGAGCTGAAGGTGACGCTCTACGAGTTGGAGGGCAAGCCCTACACGCTGGCCGAGTTCTCCGACGAGTACGACCGCCTGCACCCCTTCGCCCGGCCGCAGAAGGGCAATCGGCTGCAGGGCGTCTACAACTACGTGCAGAAGGAAGTGGTCGGCATCACGATGCCCAAGGAGGCGCGCGCGATCGGCCTCGACAAGGACCCCGAGCTGATCCTGGCCATGAAGGAGTTCGAGGAGCAATCCTGCATCGGCGCCGTCCGGCGCATGCTCGTCGATCGGGATCTGGAGATCACCGAGGCCGATGTGCGCAAGTTCTACGACGAGAACCCGCGCTACTACACGCTCAAGCCGCAAGTGCGCTGCAAGCAGCTCATCACCAGCGAAGAGGCCAAGATCCAGGAAGCCTCGCGCCGCCTGCAGGCTGGGGAGACCTTCGATGCGGTGGGCAGCGATATCTCGATCGTCTTCAATCGCCAGTGGATCACGGACTGGTTCACGCCCGATTCGCTGGCGAATCCCGAGAACGAGGCGATCCGCCTGATCAGTCGCCTGCAGGCGCCGGGCCAGGTGACCCCGCCCTTCTACTACCAGGGTTACTGGGGCATCATGCAGCTCTTCGAGACCCGGGCCGAACAGCTCATGGACTTCGCGGATGCGCGGCCGCGCGCGGAGCAGGATCTGCGCGAGGTGACGTCCAATGCCCGCCTGGACTCGCTGCTGTCGATCTGGCGCGGCGAGGCCAAGATCGAGATCAACGAGCGCTTGCTGGCGAAGACGGAGAAGGGCCCCGATCCCAATCCGAACCGGGGACGCTTCTAGCATGCTCCGGGGAGCCGCCCGCACGGCACTGCTGCTGGGGCTGGGTCTGGCGGCCCTGGGCTGCGGCGGCAAGCAGGAGGCGGCCCCCGGCGCCCGGCGCGGGGGCCAGCCGACGACGGGCGCGCCCGAGCGGCTCGACTATCTGGTTCGCGTGGGCAACTCCGCCCTCAGCGAGGAGGATTTTCTCGCCGGCCTGCCCGAGGAGTTCAGCGGGCTGCTCACCGCCAAGGAGAAGCGCGGCTATCTCGAGCGCTGGGTGGATACTGAGCTGCTTTACCTCGCGGCGCTCGACCGCGGCCTGCTCGAGGACGCTGAGCTGCAGCGGCGCCTGGAGCAGCAGCGCCGCGAGTACATCGCCAATCATCTCCTGCAGACCGTACTCGTCGAGCGCGTCCAGATTGGCGAGGGGGAGATCGGCGACTACTACGCCGCGCATCAAGCTGAGTACTCCTCTGAGTATCGCTATCGCGAGATCGTCGTGCGCAGCCAGGCCGAGGCCGAGGATCTCTACGGGCGCCTCACCCGCAATGCCATTGCTTTCAGTCGGGCGGCCGAGCAGCATTCGCTGGCCAGTTCCGCTCGCAGTGGCGGCGATCTCGGCTGGCTGGCCAAGGGCGCGATGCCGCCCGAGGTGGAAGAGCGCATTGCCCGCATGGCGCCGCAGGAGATCTCGCCGCCTTTCGAGACCGCCTGGGGCTGGACGCTGATCCAGTTCCGCGAACGCCGGGAGAGCCAGCAGCCGCTGGATCTCCAGGAGGTGCGCGACGAGATTCTGCGCTACCTCACCATGGAACGGCGCCGCGCCGTCTACACGGAATATCTGGAGGAAATCCAGCAGAGCTACCCCGTCCGCTTCCATCCGGAGCTCGACCAACGTTTGTCCAGCAGCGAGTTCTTGCCGTCGACAGAGGAGAGCGAATGACCCCCCTCAAGTGGTCGCGATTCCTGGCCGCATGGAGTAGCCGGCTGCCTGCCGCCCTGATCTTGAGCGCCCTGGCGGCGCCCGCCCCGGCGCAACCCGCGCCGGACCCAGCTCCCGCCACGCCGGGGGCGGCCCCGGTCCTGCTCGATCAGATCGTGGCCACCGTCGACGACGAAGTCATCTTGCTCAGCGAGATCGTCGGCGACTTGCAGTTCCACGCCCTGCAGAACGGGAAGCTGCCGCCGGCGGCCGAGCAGCGCGACTTGCTCGAGCAGGCGCGGACGGGGCGCATCCAGGAGAAGCTGCTGGTCGCCAAGGCCAGGCGCGACCAGATCCAGATCGGCGATGAGGATCTGGATCAGGCCCTGGACAGTCACCTGGCCACCCTGCGCAAGCAAGCCGGCAGCGAGAGCCGCTTCCTTGCCGAGTTGGCCCGCGAAGGGCTGACCGAGCGGGATCTCCGCAAGAACCTGCGCGAGCCCATGCGGGAGCAGATGCTCGCGCAACGCGTGATCGAGCGCGTGGCCATGGAGCTGACGGTCAGCGACGAGGACCTGCAGCGCTACTACGACGAGCACAAGACCGATCCCGAGCACATTCCCCTGCGGCCGCGGGCCGTCGAGCTGTCGCACCTGGTCGTGATGCCACAGGCGGAAGCCGAGCAGGAAAACGCGCTGCGCACGCGGCTTGACGAAGCCCAGCGTCGCCTGGCCGCCGGCGAGGATTTCGGCGCCGTCGCCATTGCGCTCAGCCAGGATCCCGCCGCGGCGCGCGGCGGCGACCTGGGCTGGTGGGACTTGAAGGACATCGCGCTGCCCGAGCTGGCGCTGGCCTTGGCCAATCTCCCGCCGGGACAGCGCGTCGACGAGCTGCGCAGCGAGCAAGGCTACCACATCCTGAAAATGGAGGAGCGCGAGGGCCAGCGCGTGCACTTCCGGCAGATCTTCTTCCCGCTGCCGTTGAGCGAGGCGGACCGCCAGGCGGCCCGCGACCGGGCCCGGGAGGCCTGGCAGCGCCTGCAGGATGGTGCGGACTGGGCCGCCACCGTCAGCAGCTACAGCGATGACGAACCGACCCGCGAGCTGGGCGGCCGCCTGCCGGTCATCCCGGAGGAGCAGTTGGATGATCGCTACCGCAGCGTCGTCGAGGGCCTGGAGCCCGGGGAGTACTCGGGCGTCTTCCTCGGCCGGCATGGCTACCAGATCCTGCGCCTCGAGGCCCGCGACGCCTCGAGGCCCTATGCCTTGTCCGAAGTAGCGGATCAACTGCGCGCCGAGCTTGTCGGCCGCAAGCGCAATCAGGCGATCGAGAGCTACCTGACCAGCCTCGAACAGGAGATGCTGGTGACGCGCATCGAGCTGCCGCCGCTGAGCGCGATGGCCGGCCTGGCAGAGATGAAGTGAGACTCGATCTCTGGCTGAGCAAGGTTTGTCTGCTCAAGAGCCGGAGCCAGGCCAAGAGCGGCTGCCAGAGTGGGAGAATCTTGCTCGGCGGGGCCCCGGTGAAGGAGAGCCGCGAATTGCACGGTGGGGAGGAGATCACCCTGATCTTTCCCCAGCGGGAAATCCGCCTGCGCGTCCTGGTCATTCCCACTGGCAATGTCAGCAAGCGGGATGCGCCAAACCACTATGAACTGCTCGAGGACCGCCCGCGCAGCGAGCTCTTCTAGGCTCCCCGGCAGCCGGCGCCCCGTGGCGCCGGCCTGGCTCGGTTTCAAGTGCTGTCGGCGTACTTCATCGGTTGGCGCTCGCTGCGCGCCGATGCCTCATTCTTCCCGCCTCCCCGCGCCCCCGGCGCGGCGTTGCCGCCACTCGGGCCGCTAGCGCCGCCCGCGCCGCCTTCGGTCCCGCCGCCGCCCCGGCGCCGGCGTCGCGGCCGCCGTCGCCGCTCCCCTCCGCCTTCCGCAGTGGGCTGGCTTTCCTGCGGCTTGCGCTCGCCGCCCACCGCGCCAGCGCCAGGGCTGCCGCCACGGCCGCCGCTACGGCCCCCCCCACGACCGCCCCGGCCCCCCCGCTCGCCGCGCTCGCCGCGGCCCCCGCGTTCGCCGCGGCCGCGGCGCCCACCGTCCCCGCGGCCACCCTCATGGCCGTCATCATCCTCACGCGCCCGCTGTCGGTAGTATTCCTTGCGGCGCTCGCGGCGCTCGTTGGCGATGCGGCGCATCTCCTCGTCGGAGGCGCCCTCATAGCCGCGGTTACGGGCGAGCGACCACTTCAGAAGGGGGGGTGTCATCAGGGTGGTCAGGATGACCATGATCACGACAGCGCCGTAGGTTGCCTCCCCGACGATCCGCTCACCCGCGACCACCAGTCCCATGCCGATGCTCGCGAAGATGAGCCCTACCTCGCCCCGGGGGATCATGCCGAAGCCCACGGAGAGCCGGTCCAAACCGCGCTCAAGCACGCCCAGCGAGCAGAGCTGCTTGCCGATGATGGCGGCCGCGGTGAGCGCGGCCGCGAGTCCGAGGATCTCGGGCCGCGCGAAATGCACGAGGTCGACTTTGTAACCCATGTGGACGAAGAAGATGGGCACCAGGAAGCCGGCCAGGGGCCGCAGGAGTTCCTCCAGGCTCCGCTGCTCGCGCTGCCGGAGCTCGGCATAGTGCAGTTCGTCGAGAATCAAGCCCGCGGCGAAAGCGCCGACGATGGTTGCCAGCCCGATCTTGTTCGCCAGGTAGCTGAGCGCGAAGAGGAAGACCAGGCTGGTCGTGAGCAGTAGATGCTCGCCGCGCAGCTTGCTCGCCAGACGGAAGAGCCGCGGAGACAACCACTGGCCGACAAGGAGCGCCCCGGCCAGGAAGAGCAGGGCCTTGCCGATGATCCACGCCACGCCCAGCGCCGGGAGCGAGGCGCCGCCCGAGTTCGCGGCGACGATGACGCCGGAGACCACGGCCAGGATGACCAGCCCGACGATGTCGTCGATAACTGCCGCGCCGAGGATGATCCGGCTCTCGCGCAGGTTCACCTTGCCGAGGTCCTTCAGCACGCGGGCCGTGATGCCGACGCTGGTGGCGGTCAGAATCGCTCCCAGGAAGACGTGCACGTAGACCGAAGCTTCGGGCAGCAGCAGCCGGCCAACGCCCCAGCCGAGCAGGAAGGGGGCGATGACGCCCAGCAGGGCCACCAGCAGGCTGGAAGGTCCGACCCGCAGCATATCCCGGAGATTGCTCTCCAGGCCGACCTCGAACAGGAGCAGGATCACGCCGATCTCACCCAGGATTTCGATGATCTTCTCTGCCGGCAGGCTGCCGAAGACCGGCGCCGCGAAGAGCCGCTCGACGCCCGGAAAGCCGAAGAGGACGAGGTTGCCGAGCAGAACCCCGACCAGGAGCTCGCCGAGCACGCTGGGCTGGCCGAGCCGCTCCAGCGCCGCGCCGCCGAGCCGGGCGGCGAGGATGATGACCAGAAGCAGGGCGAGCACGGGTACGACGGGGCTGCTGTGCCCGCCGGCGGTCTCGCCATGGGCAGTGCTGCCCTCGGCGCCGTCGTGAGTGCCGGCATCGCCCGAGGCCCCTTGGCCTGCCAGGGCGACACCCTCCCCTTCCGCAGACGGCGTCACCGCGGCAACCCCCTCGGAAGCCAGGACTTGCGAGGCTTGGGCTGCCTGTGGCTGGAAGACATCCAGCGCACACCATCCGGCCGCGACGAGCGCGATCGTCAAGATCAGCGCTACGCCGCCCAGGCGGAGTGTCCGCATGCCGTCTCCTTTGCAGGACTTGGGTCCAGGCTGGGCCCAGAAACCTAAACCCTTTTCAAGTTTTGGGTTGCATGCATGGGCCACGGACCACAGGGTAAGCGGGCCCCCGGGTGTCGTCAAGAAATGTCCTGGTCCTGCCGCCCGAAACTAGGGCCTAGCGCCAAGCGTAGTGCGGTTCAGTTAGCCTTCGTTTATCTCACAACCGAAACGGAAGTGCCGCGATGAACACCCGCAGCCTCCTGCTCGCCCTTGGACTACTGGTCGGCGCCGCTGCCGCGCTGGCCGATGCGGACTACAGCAAGGACATCGTCCGCAAGTTCGATGAAGGCAGCGTGGACAGCCTCCGACTGGAGAACCTGGCTGGCCGCCTCTTCCTTGAGCGCGCCAGCGGGACGGCGTTGGAGATGCGGGCCACTGTGCGCGCCGACGGCTTCGACGGGATGGCGGCCCGCGAGGTGGCCCAGCTCCTCGATCTCCGCATCGAGCGGGACGGCAAGGGAATCCTCATCAAGGCCGTCTACCCGCTCGATCGCTACGGCCGCATCCGCTACGGCGATGCCGAGGGAGGCTTGTTCTCCGGTACCACCCAGGCGCGAATCGACGGCCGCAGGGTGAAGATCAGCATGGGCCGCAAGGGCGATGGCTTGCCGCTCTGGGCCGACTTCCACCTGAGGGTGCCGGCGGGAGTGGCCTGCGATCTGCGCCAGCTCGTCGGCGCTGTCAAACTGGAAGGGCTGGCCGGCGATCTGCGCGTCGACTGCGCAAGTGCGGAGATTTCGGCCCTGCGTCACGAGGGCGACTTGTGGGTGGACAGCGGCAGCGGCAACATCCGGGTGGAGACCCTGCGCGGCAACCTGACTCTCGATACCGGGAGCGGCGACATCAAGGTGGAGGACCTCGTGGGGGACTTCCGCGGGGACACGGGCAGCGGCGACATCCTGCTTCAGAAGGCTAGCGGTGAGAGGCTTCACGCCGACACGGGCAGCGGCGACGTCCTGCTCAGCGATGCGAGCTACCCGCAACTGGGCATCGATACCGGCAGCGGCGACGTGCGCGTCGGCTCGCTGCTGGGGACGCTGCGGCGCTGGCAGGTCGATACCGGCAGCGGCGACGTGGTCTTTCTCCTGCCCGCGGCGGGCAGCTCCTTCCGCCTCGAAGTCGACAGCAGCAGCGGCGAGGTGGAGTGCGGCTTCCCCACCCGGGATGTGCGCCTCGAGCGCGGCCGCATTCGTGCCCTGACCGTGGGCGATGGCCAGGGGATCATCCTCGTGGACACGGGCAGCGGGGATATATCGCTGATTGCGAATGGGGACTGAAGCGAGCCCCGCGCTCGCCCGGACCCTGACCTCCCAGGGCGGCGCCTCAAGGCGCCGCTTTCCGTTGCGCCGCAGCCGCAGCGGGCGTGACGAGTCCGCGATCCTCACTCGGAGTCCCCGGTCGCAGGACATCATCAACGTCTTGACGATTCTGCAATATGGGCTAGTCTTATCGACGCTGACCTGGAAGATGAGCAGGTTCAACCAGCCCGGACCGCCAGTATCGCCCCGATCAGCCTCGGCGGGGCTCCAAGCCTGGCAGGGTGGTCCACGGAGGAACAGCATGAGCGAGTCGTCGCGCGTGGATTCCCGCTTGGCCACGATTCAGGTCAGGGGGGAGGTCATCCTCGCCATTCTCGAGAGCACGCGCAGTCTCGGCGATGCGGCGCTCAAGATCCTCGGTCGCCACCACATCACCGAAGTCGCGGCGGGGCGCTGGTACCCGCTGGATCGACTCCTGGCGGTCCTGGCCGAGATCGAAGCTTCAATGACCGACACGACGCTCTACACGATCGGCCACAAGATCCACCGCAATGCCGTGTTGCCTGGCGAGTACGGCGACTTCCGCGAAGCCCTGGCCCGCATCGATGAGGCCTACCATCTCAACCATCAGGGCGGGGACATCGGCCACTATGCCTTCCAGCAAACCACGCCTCGCCAGGTGCTCGTCGTCTCGACCAGCCTCTACCCTTGCGAGTTCGATCGCGGCGTCGTGCACGGCTTCGCCGGCTACGCGCGACCGGCTGAGATCCAGCGCCTGAGCGTCAGCCACGATTCTCAAGCCCCCTGCCGGCGCCGGGACGGCGCGAGCTGCACCTACAGCGTGGACTGGTAGGGTCCGTTGCGGGGTGCGCCGCCCCGTGCTAGGCTCGCCGCATGGCCCACGCCCTCCATTTCCGCGGGAATCCCCGGCTGCGCGCCCAGCTCGAGCAGGCCTTGACCTCCGGCCGGCTGGCCGGGAGCTACCTCTTCGAGGGCGCCGACGGCGCCGGGCAGGAGCAGGCGGCGATCGAGTTGGCCGCCGGGGTCATCGTCGGCGACACGGATCTCGCCAATCCCGCTGCCCGCCGCGTTCGCCGCTACGCCCATCCCGATCTGCACTATGTCCTGCCGGTTCTCAAGCCCGGCAGCAGGTCCTGGGACGACATGAAGGTGGAGGAGATCTTCGATCTCTTCCGCGAGGAGCAGGCGCGCAAGGCCGAGGATCCCTATGCTCAGCCGGAATATGACCGGCAGCCCCGCATTCCCATCCGGGCCCTGCGGGAGCTGTTGACCCTGCTCTACACCAAGCCCTACGAGGGCCACGGCAAGGCCGTCATCATTCGAGACGCGGACTTCATTGACGCTGCCGGACAGGATGCCCTGCTCAAGACGCTCGAGGAGCCGCCGCCGGGGCGAGTGATCATCCTGATCAGCTCGCGGCCGGAGGCACTGCGGCCCACCGTTCTCAGCCGCTGCCAGCGGCTGCCCTTCGATCCCCTGCCCAGGGCCGATATCCTGGCCGTGCTCGCCGAGCGCGGCCTCGTCGGTCCCCGCGCCGAGCTGCTGGCCACCCTGGCCGACGGCAGCGTGGACGCAGCCGTGCAGCTTGCGGCCGCCGAGGTCGAGACGGCCGACGAACCCAATCGGATCCTGGCCCGCCGCGAGACCTGGCTCGAACTCATCGAGATCTGCGAGCTGGGCAGCGAACTCGAGCAGCTCGATGCGTTGCAGGCCTTCGTGCGCGGCGCCGGTCGCGACAACGTCACCCGCGAGCGGGCGGATTTCCTCGGCTTGGCCGTCAGCTGGTATCACGAGTTGCTGGGGCTGGCCCTGGGTGCCGGGGAACCCCGCTTGCACATCGACCAGAGCGAACGGCTCGCGCGCCAGGCGGGTCTGAGTGCGCTGGCCCTGATCGAGCGGATCCAGCGCTGCGAAAAGGCGCGCCGGCAGATTCTCGGCTACGCGAATGCTCAGCTCACGCTGTTGAGCCTCTTCTTCAGTTTTCGGCAGGGCGCTCTCGCCCGCCGGGCCAGCTGACCATGCCGGAGGACGCGCCACGGTGATCGACAGCCATGCCCACCTGCATCTGGCCGACTTCGCGGCCGACCGCGATGAAGTGATGGCCCGCTTGCGCGCGGTCGGCGTGCGCAAGGTGCTCGAGGTGGGCATCGATCGCGCGGGCGCCGCACAGGCCCTGGCCCTGGCTGCCGTCTACCCCGAGCTGCGCGTGGCCGTGGGCTGCCATCCTCACGAGGCGGTCGCCTGGGACGAGGACTTCGCGCGGGCTTTGCGCGACTGGGCAGACCATCCGCGCGTGCTGGCCCTGGGCGAGCTGGGCCTGGACCACTACCGGGACTATGCCCCGCGGCCCGTCCAGGAGCGGGCCTTCCGCGAGCAGCTCGGCCTGGGCCGGGAGCTGGATCTGCCCGTCGTCTTCCACGTGCGGGCCGCCGAGGCGGACTTCCTGCGCGTCCTCGACGAGGAGGGCGCCCCGCGGCGGGCCGTGCTCCACGCCTTCAGCCACGGGGCCGACTTCGCCGCCGCCTGTCTCGCGCGCGGCTTCTGGCTGGGCATCGGCGGCATTCTCACCTACCCGCGCAGCAGCCTGCCGGAGCTGCTGCGCGAGGTGCCGGTGACGCGCATCCTCCTGGAGACGGATTGCCCCTGGCTGCCTCCGGTGCCGCACCGGGGGCGCCGCAACGAACCGGCCTACCTCGTCCATGTCCTGGAGCGGCTGGCCGATCTCTACGCCATGGCGCCGGCCGCCCTGGAGTCGCGCCTGGACGCCAACTTCGCCGATTTCTGCGGGGAACCCTGAGTAGGATGTCGAAGCTCGTGCCGGGAGATGGGCCGCTCAGGCCCCGCAAAGCGCTGGGCCAGAACTTCCTGCGCGACCCGAACCTGATCCGCAAGATCGTGGCGGCGGTGGACCCGCGGCCGGGCGACCTGGTCCTCGAGTACGGCTGCGGGACCGGCGCCCTCACGCGGCCGCTCGTGGCCAGCGGGGCGCGCGTGATCGGCGTCGAGGTGGACGAGGACCTGCTCGCCCGCCTGGCGGCGGATCCCGCTCTGGCAGGCCTGGAGCTGCGCAGCGAGGGCCTCGAACAGCTCCCGCCGGCCAGCGTGGCGGAGGCGGCGGGCGTCGCGCGGCTCAAGCTGGTGGGGAACCTGCCCTATCAGCTCAGCTCGGTGGCCCTGTTCGCGGCCGTCGAGGACTGGCACTGCGTGGAGCGGGTGGTCTTCATGCTGCAGCGCGAGGTGGCCGAGCGGATTCTCGAGGCGCCCGGCAGCCGGCGCTACGGCATCCTGCCCGCGCTCCTGCAAGCCCGATTCAAGGTGGAGAAGGTGCTGGACGCCGGTCCGCGCGCCTTCTTTCCGTCGCCCGAGGTGAAGAGCCGCGTGCTGTCGCCTGACGCCGCTGGATGCGCCCCGCGTCGCCGCCGCCGACTGGCCGGCCTACCGGGCGCTGGTCAAGACGCTCTTCCGCGAGCGGCGCAAGCAGCTCGGCACCCTGCTGAGAAAGTTCTACGCGGTGGACGAGGCCTTTCTGGTAGAAATGGAGGCCCGGGACGGCCTCTGTCCGACCCGGCGTCCGGAAACGCTGAGCATCGACGAGCTGGCCCGACTGGCCGGCCGCCTGCATCGGATGCCCTCGTGAACCTGTCCGTCCGCCATGCGCTCCGCTCTCTCGTCTTGGCCGCGCTGCTGGCGCTGGTGGGTCTCGCCCTCCCGCGCCAGGCGCTGGCCCAGATGAGCGAAGCGGCCGCCGACAGCCTGCGCGAGGCCGTCATCGCCGCCTTTGCGGCCGCCGGCGACAGCTTGACGCCGGCCCAGGCGGACAGCATCCTGGCCCTCGACGCCGGTCAGCCGCCCGCCCAGCCGGCGGGGGGCAGGCGCCGATCCTCGGCGGGGGCCTGCGTCCGGTCTTCAAGAGCGACACCCGCGTGCTGGACAGCCGCGTCGACGTGAGCAACGAGATGCGCCTCAGCACGGGCTTTCCCAGCACCTGGGCGGTGGGCGGCCGCATCTACTACGACCGCACGCTGCCGCGCGAGCTGAGTCGCGAGGGCGTGCGCACGGGCTTCTCGCTCGACACCAGCCGCCGCCTGCTGGGGGCCATTCCGCTCGCGCTGAGCGCCGAGCGCAGCTATCAGCTCGACGAGCAGAACAAGGGGCAGCCGACCTATCGCCGGGACATCGGCGAGATGGACCGGGTGGGAGTCGTGGCCAGCGGCGCTCGGCGCCTGACCCCCTGGCTGGCGGCCAACATGAATACCGCAGCCGGCGCTTCCGCATCCGTCGCGAGCAACAACCAGAGCCTCGATCGCACGAGCGAGGACCTGAGCCAGCAGCTCGGCGGGCACCTGGATCTGGCGCCCGGCCGCGGGCTGGCGGTGACCGCGGGCTATTCGGGCACTTCCGTGCTTTCTGCCGCCGAGTTGAACCAGGAGCAGCGGAACATCCGCAGCACGCAGGATTCGCTGCAGCTGAGGACGGAGTACAAGCCGAACAAGCGCATCAGCATCGGCATCGTGGGCGGGCGGCTGGAGAGGGTCGCCGAGTCCCTGGACTTCGTCCGCAACGAGTACAATCTCGTGGAAGACAGCACGAAGCTCGATGTCGTGAAGACGCGCGACACGGGAGTGGGGGGGCGCGCCTCCCTGGAGTTCGCGCCCTGGGATCGGCTCAACATCAACGCCAGCCTCAGGGCCCAGCGCGATGAGCGTCGGGTGGCGGGCGAGTTTCTCGCCTACACCACGAAGGACAAGGACGGCGAGCAGGGCGAGCTCCAGCTGCAGTCCAAGATCAAGCCCTGGCGCGGCCTGATCGCGGATGTCGGCTACAAGAAGAGCGAGATTCGCAGCGCGGATTTCACGGCGGACAAGCGCCAGCTCAACCAGGAGTTCTCCGTCAAGGGCACGCAGGAGCTGAACAGGGGCTTCAAGCTCTCCGGCGAGGCCTTCTTTCTCCTCACCCAGGAGCTCTACGTCGACGGCAAGCAGGACCGCGACAAGGCCCAGACGCGCCTGTCGGGCACCGTCAGCGGCCAGGCGGCGCCCTGGCTGAAGGCGAGCAGCACCCTGCAGTGGTTCCAGAACCAGGACGTGCTGATCCCCTCGGCCAACTCGGTGGCCAGCAAGGACAAAAACTCGCTATCGTGGAAGGGGGACCTGGACTACACCTTCCGGTCCCGCTACAAGGTCTCTCAGCGCTGCGAGGTGAGCGTCACCGAGGAGGACTTCTACTTCACGCCGGACAAGAATTCGCTCAGCCGCGACTACCTGCTGCTGACCAGCTCCCTGATCCCGATTGCCGGCAAGATGAGCCTTGATTTCGCGCATGAATTCCGTAAACGTGAATCCGGCAACTACTTGCCGGATCCCAGCGATCCCCGGGGCCCCAAGGTCTTCTACCGGGACTCGCGCACCAAGACGGAGATCCTCCGCCTGGGCATGAGCTATGCCTTCCGGGACTACCTCAGAATCACCTGCGATGAGGAGATCGGTCGCGACGTGGACTTCGACTACCGGGAGCTACTCCAGCAGATTTCCACCTACGGCACTCTGAATTTCGGCCTGAGCTTCAACCAGAAGTTCGGCAGCGGCGGCAGCATCGACGCCAAGCTCGCCCACCGAGCCCGCTTCGGTAGCTTCGTCCGCGAAAACCAGCGCAGCCTCTGGCTTCCCACCCTATCCATCGGGTATACTTTCTGATGCAGTCGCCAGCGCGTAAGAAGGCTCGAACCGAACGCCACGCCCAGGGCATCCTTGCCGCACTGGGATGTATCGGCATAGTCCTCGCAAGTCTGGGCGGCGGCGCCTGCGTCTTCCAGGCACGCAGCCCGCAGGCGCCCATCGATTCGGACGTGGAGTGGCTGCCGCCTTTCGACCCCGAGAACGTGCTGGCCAACATGAAGTCAGCCGTGGAGGCCCGCTTCCTGACGAACTACAAGGACAGCCTCGACGAGTCCTTCGTGTTCATTGCGTCGGCGACCGACGTCAACGAGGCGCCGCGGCCCGGCTATTACGACGGTTTCGGCAAGGCGCGGGAACTGGCGGCGCTCGAGAAGCTGTTCACGCAGGTTGACGCCCTCGCCCTCAACTGGAACTACGGCGAGGACGATATCACGGTCGGCGCCACCGACGCCGAGTTCAGGTTGAGCAACTACGAGCTGCGGGTCAGCTACGCGAATGGGGATGATGTCACCTACGCCGGCTATGCCATCTTGAGGCTGGTCAAGGCTGGCAGCCAGTGGCGGCTCAAGGAGTGGGACGAGTCGCCGAGTGTTTCGACCCTGTCCTGGGGGCGCCTGCGCGCCAACCTGGATGTTTGATAGTTCGCAGCCCATGTCCTGCACTAGGAGACGAGGTACCATGACTCGACGCAGCAAGCACCTACCCCTGCTGCTCCTCTTCTTTCTCCTGCCCCTGGGGGCGGGCTGTCTCTTCGGCACGCCGACGCAGCCGCCGCAGCCGAACCCGCCGCTGGCCTACAAGCCCTACTACGATCCGAACCCGGCCGTGGCCAGGGAGAATCTCGTCTACAACTTCGAGGCCGCCTGGGAGAACCGGGACCTGGCGGAGTACCGCGACAGCATTCTCTACAACGGCACCGAGGAGGCCACGGACGGCGAGCTCTATCGGGCCTTCATCTTCTACTACGACCGCAGCCTCGATCCCGACCTGCCGGTCCAGGACCTCTACGAGCGCGAGGTGACGCGGGCGGACAACATGTTCAAGGGCCTGTCGGGACTCGATGCCGACGGTAACACCGTGCCGGGAATCCGCTCGATCACCGTGGACCTGCTGGCGAACGGTGTCTGGGCGATTCCCACCGATCCCGATCAGCAGGATGGCGATCCCTATCCGGCCGGGACGATCTGGCGCGCCTACGAGACGAACATGCTGATCACCCTCAAGGGCACCTACGGCGAGAACACGAATGCCTGGCGGGTCGAGGACCGCCTGATCTTCCACCTCATTCCCGTGCGCGTCGCGGATCCGCTGGCGCCCAGCGGCTACCACACGGTCTACCGGCTCTGGAAGTGGCGGGACATCATCAACTAGCTTCGCCGCTCCCTGCTCCTGGCGCCCCTCGTGCTTGACAGTGCGAGGGGCGCTTTCTAGTGTAGACGGCCAGCGGCCGCGCGGGCTCTCCGGCGGCCGACCTCGCAAACGCGCCCCGCCAGCCCCCAGGTGTCCGTGCCCCGCAAGCGACGCAGACCGCAGACGTCCCGGCGCTCCCTCGCCAAGGTGTTCATCCCCCTGAGCCTGCTGATCGTGCTCGTGGCGGCGGGCCTGCTCGCCCGCGAGCGCTTGGTCGAACTGTGGCTCGGCGCCACGGAACCCGAGCTCAGCCTGCCACCGCGGGGCCTGCGCCCGGCCGAGGACTTGGAAGAGGCCATCGTGCTCGGGGCGCGCGAGCTGGGCGTGGCCCGCGGCCGCATCGGCCGCCGGGCGGGCGTCGACGGCCAGCCGCGCTTCGAGTTCCGCTGCCCCGACCGCCTGCACCCGCTGACCGCGAATCGCTGGCTCAGCCGCATCTTCGCCGATGCCGGCATCGAGGTGCTCGACTGCAGCGAAGACGGCCCGCTCGGCCGACCGCGCCTGGAGTTCAAGCTGGCGGCGGGCAGCCGCCGCGAGGCGCGGGCAGCGCTCACGGTGCTGCCGCCCCTGGGAGAGGCGCCGCTCGAGGAAGCCCTGCCGCGCCTGGCCATCCTCGTCGACGACCTCGGCAACAACTACGACCGCGTCACGCGCGGCGTGCTGGAGCTGGAGCAGCCCCTGACCATCGCCATTCTGCCGGGGCTGACCCACAGCGAGCGCATCGAGAAGGAAGCCCGTCGCCGCGGGCACGCCGTCTTCCTGCACCTGCCCATGGAGCCGGCGGACTATCCCGAGAAGGACCCGGGCCGGCTCGCCGTCATGGTCAGCATGAGCCGCGATTCCATCGTGGAGCTGCTCGAGCGCATGGCGGGCGGCTTCGCCCGGCTGGACGGCTTCAACAACCACATGGGCAGCCGGGCCAGCACCGACGATCGCGTCGTGGGGGCCGTGCTGGACTGGGCGGCGCGCGAGCACCTGCCCGTCGTCGACTCCTACACCGCCGCCGGCAGCCGCATCTACCCGCTGGCACGCCAGCGCCAGCTGCCCGCGCTGCGGGCGGACCTCTTCCTCGACGGTGCCGAGGAGGGCGAGCTGGCCATCATGAGCAACCTGGCCGAGGCGGCCGAAACGGCGCGGCGCCGAGGCTGGGCGGTGGCGATCTGCCACCCCCGGCCGGAGACCCTGGCCGCCCTGCGCAGCATGCTGCCCCGCCTGACGGACTATGGCCTGCGCTTCGTCACGGTGCCGCAGCTCATTGCGGGCCTGGGCGGCAGCGACCCCACGCCCGCCCCGCGCCAGCCCGGGCCGGGTTGATTTCCCCGGGCGCGTCTGGTATCTTCTCCACTTTGAGGCAGATGTGTCGGTATCCAGATTCCCCGCCCAGCCAGGAGACTCATGATCCGCCCGCGTATCCGCCGCCGCTCCGCCCTGCTCGGCGCTCTGCTCGCTACCCTGGGCCTCGCCGGCCATGCGTTCGCGCAGCCGCCCGCTGCTCCGCCCCGCTCGGATCGGCAATCGCTCTCGAAGGAGGAGATGCTGCGCCCCCAGGAGGAGCTGCAGGCCTTCCCCTACCAGCTCGTGGACTACACCCAGGAAGCCCACGACACGCGCACCCAGAACGCGCCCGTGATCGTCGTCGGCAAGATCGAGTCCTGCGAGGAGATCCAGGGCACCGAAAAAGGCCGCAACTGGGGAGCCTGGCTGCGCGTGGAGACGATCCTGCGCAGCGACCGTGCCGGGCAGGAGCAGGCCGACCGCCTCTACTTCCGCCTGCTTCCCCTATTGCCACCCCATGCGCCGATCGCGGTCGGCGACCGCTGCCTCCTGCTTCTGGACCGCGACCTTCGCCACGACAACGCCCTCATCCTGCCCACGGAGATGAACTACTACCCGGTATCCGCCGAGGGCATGGTGAAGAAGTTCTGGAAGGCGGCGCCGACGCGAGAAGAGCCGATCGTCCGCGAGGTGCCGCTGTCGACCGTCCTCGAGGAGATCCGCACCCTGCTGCGCCAGGTGAGCCTGGAGGAACAAGCGCGCAAGAGCGGCCTGGTCTTGGTCGGCACGGTGACCGAGAGCCAGCAGGGCAGCGAGGGCGCCGCCGACTACTTCTACGTCCAGATCAAACCCGAGAAGGTGTTCAAGGGTCAGCCCGACGGCGACACGATCACCTTCATCCAGCGTGGGAATCCCTATCGCTGGGCCGTCCAGGCGCTCAACCGCGCGGGATTCAAGCCGGGCGACCGCGTGCTCTGCTTCGGCAACAAGGACCCGACATTCTCGAAGCCGGGGACCTGGAATCCCAAGGGCGAGCCGCTCTATGTCTTCCCGTATGGGAAGAACTCCTCGCTCTTCATTGCCAGCACCACTGCCTGGCGGCGCGGATTCCAGCCCATCCCCCTCGAGGAGCTCTACCCGCAGCTCGAACGCTGGACCAAGGCCACGCCCTAGGCGCCAGCGCGACCGAGCGGGGAGCCCCGCGCCATCGCCACAATCACCGACCCCAAGACCGGAGCCGGCGCGAGCCTGCTCCCGAGGTGAGGCATGTCTCGAAACCAGAAGATCAAATTCTACAGCATCTTCGTGGTGCTGCTCCTCAGCCTTTGGCTGCTCTGGCCCAGCTTCCGCTTCTTTTCCATGAGCAAGGAGGAGCTGGAGACCCTGCGCGTCGACGATGCCAAGGCCTACAACAAGCTCCTGGACAAATCCCTGAGCCTCGGCCTGGACCTGCAGGGCGGCACCTACCTGGTGCTCGAGGTCGACCTGGAGGGCGTCCCCGAGGAGAAGAAGGCCGACACCGTCGAGCAGGCCATCAAGGTGATCCGCAACCGCGTCGACCAGTTCGGCGTGGCCGAGCCGAGCATCACCAAGGAAGGCGACCGCCGCATCGTGGTCGAAATGCCTGGCCTGCCCGATGTCGAGCGCGCGACGCGGCTGCTCAACACGACGGCACTGCTCGAACTGAAGCTGGTCGCCCAGCAGGGCGAGGTGTTCTCGGCCCTCCAGCAGCTCGATCAGGCGATCAGCACCCGCCAGAAGCTTCCGGGCGCTCAGGCCGACGCGGCAGCCGCTGCCGAGGCGGCGCCCGCCGAGGCGGCCAAGGACAGCGCCATCTCCTTTCTCGGCGAGACCGCGCCGCCGGCCGAGGAGGCCGCTCCCGGGAGCACCGGCCTGCTCGCCCTCATGCGCGGCTACGAGAACGGCGGCCTCTTCATCTACAAGGACGACATTGCCAAGGTGAAGCAGTACCTCGCCGATCCGGCCATTGCCGTCGCGATCCCGCCGGGCTACGAGTTCATCTGGGGCGCGAAGGATGTCATGGATGCCGGCGGCCGCCCGGCGCGTATTCTCTACTACTGCAACAGCCGCCTGGAGCTGGATGGCAAGAGCCTGACGGGCGCCAACGCCGAGCCGGACAATGATCGCCCGGGCTTCTACCGGGTCGCCTTCACGCTCGACCGCGCCGGCGCCAACCAGTTCGCGCGGACCACGGAGCGCAACGTGGGCAGGCAGCTGGCTACCATTCTCGATAGCCAGGTCTTCCTGGCGCCCGTGATCGAGTCGCGCATCGGCGGCGGCTCGGGCGTCATCACCGGCCGCTTCACCGCGGATGAGGCGGCGGACAACGCCATTCTCCTGCGCGCCGGCGCCTTGCCGGCCACGATGCACATCGAGGAAGAGCGCTCGGTGGGTCCCAGCCTTGGCCATGACTCGATCGCGATGGGCTTTCGCGCCGGTCTCATCGGCTTCATCTGCGTGATCCTGTTCATGATCTTCTACTACCGCGGCAGCGGCCTGATCGCCACGGCCGCCCTGCTCCTGAACATGCTCATCCTGCTGGCGGCGATGGCCTACCTGCACGCGACGCTGACCCTGCCGGGCATCGCGGGCATCATCCTCACCATCGGCATGGCCGTCGACGCCAACGTGCTGATCTACGAGCGCATCCGGGAGGAGCTGCGTCGCGGCGGGCGCGAGGGCAAGGTGCGGGTGGCGATCCAGTCCGGCTTCGAGCGCGCCTTCTCGACCATTCTCGACGCCAACCTGACCACCTTGATCACGGCTCTGGTGCTCTACATCTTCGGCACCGGTCCCATCAAGGGCTTCGCCGTAACCTTGAGCCTCGGCATCATCGCCAGCATGTACACGGCGCTGCTGGTGAGCCGGTCCATCTTCGACCTCTTCACCCTCAAGCGCCCCATGCAGACCCTGAGCATCTAGGCGGCGGAAAGGCGAGGCCAACCATGTTTGAGCTATTCAAGGACGCGAACTATCGCATCATTCAGCGCCGGCGCGTGTTGATGTCCATCTCGCTGGCCGCCATCCTGATCGGCCTTGGCAGCCTGATCATCAAGGGCGGGCCGGCCTACGGCATCGACTTCAAGGGCGGCTACAAGTTCATCGTCAAGTTCGTCGACCCGGTGGAATTGAGCCGAGTGCGGCAGGTTGTCGGCGAGCTGGGCTTTGCCGACAACAAAGTCTCGGATTTCGGCCAGGAAGATGAAGTCGTCATCATCCTGCCGGCCGACGAAGCCCTCGCACGGGGCGACGATGTGGGCGGCGATGCGGTGCAGCTCCGGCTCGGTGAGGGCCTGCGCGCGGCCTTCGCCGTGGAGGAGATCAGCCAGGAGAAGGTCGGACCCAAGATCGGCGGCGAGCTCCGGGTCCAGGCGCTGTGGGCCATCCTCTACTCGCTGCTGGGCATCATCGTCTACATCACCTGGCGCTTCGAGTTCAAGTTCTCGATCGCCGCCATCATCGCGCTCGTGCACGACGTGCTGATCACCATCGGCATCTTCAGCTTGCTCGACAAGCAGATCGATCTCACCGTGCTGGGCGCGCTGCTCACGCTCGTCGGCTACTCGCTCAACGACACGATCGTCGTCTTCGATCGCATCCGCGAGAATCTCAACGCGCGGCGACGGGGTGAATCCTATGAGGGCCTGGTCAATACCAGCATCAACCAGACGCTGAGCCGGACCGTGATCACGGGCGGCACGACGCTGATCGTCCTCGCCTTCCTGCTCGTGATGGGCGGGGCCGTGATCCAGGACTTCGCCTTCACGCTCTTCATCGGTATCCTCGTGGGCACCTACAGCTCCATCTTCATCGCGAGCCCGATCCTGGTGGAGTGGCAGGCCGCCAGCCAGCGCCGGCGCGCGCGGCGCCTCGCTGCGGCCTAGGGCCGCCGGCCCTTGTCGTCGAGGGGGCGCCGCCGGGCGCCCCCTTTTGCTGGCGCCTCGGGGGCGCTCTCCTTAGGATCGCCGCATGCGCCCGCGCTGCCGCCCTGCCCTCCTTGCCGCGCTGCTCGTTGCCCTCCTCGCCTCTCTGCCCCGCGGGGAGGCTGCCGGCGAGGGCGCTGCGCCTGCCGACACCCTCGTATCCCCGGCGCCGGCCCCGAGCAGGGTAGCCCGAACCGGGCGATCGCGAGCTGCGGCGCCGCCGGCGAGCAGCTCATGCAGCGTGTGGACGCGGCACTGGCCGCGCTCGTCGCGCGCGGCGAGATGCTCGGCGCCGCGGCTCCCGCCATCGCTCTCGGATGCGCAGGCGGCCTTTGCCTTCCTCGAGCGAGTGCTGGGTCCCCGGCCCACCCTGTACGGTCTGCCGCTCGGCGTCCAGCTCCTGCAGGGCGAGGAGCCGCTGGCCTGGCTCGGGCATCCCGTACCCCTTGCCGATCGCGAAGGCGCCGTCGCCGGGCCGGCGCTGCGCCGATTCGGCGTCTACCGCTTCCTCAGCCTGCGCGGCTCTCTGGGCGGCACGGGTCTGGACTGGCTGATCGACCTGCCGCTGGCTCGGCGCCTGCCGGTCGGTCGGGGCGGTTTGCCGACCCTGCTCAGCGCGCCGGCGGGGCTTGACCTGCGCGTGCTGCCACCGGCGGTCGCCGCGGATTCCGACCTCTCCGAGGGCCCTTGGCGCTCACTGTCCGGCCCTGCGTCGGCATGGACAGGGCGCGCTGCGCCGCTGGCAGCGCCATGTCGACGGCCGCGCGCTGCTCGAACTGCGCTTGGCGGTCCCGGCCCAGGCGCTGCAGCAGCGCGCGGAGCGCACGGCGCAGCGGCGCGGGCAGGGCGCTGCCGCCGCGCTGATCGTCCTGGCGCTGGGGCTCCTGTTGCGCTGGCGATTGCGCCGGGCGCGGCGAGAGGAGCCCGGCCTTGCCTGGCGCGCGCTCTTGCTCACGCTCTGGGTGCTGCTGCTGCGCCTGTGCCTGCGCTGGGGCGACGTGCCGGGCAGCTGGCTCGGCGGGCGCTTCTGGGGTCCGCAGGACTTCGCCATCGCAGTGCCCGGGGGACTGCTCGCCAGCCCCGGGGAATTCCTCCTGAGCGCACTGGCGGCCCTGCTGCTGCTCGTCCTCGTGCTGCGCCCCTACCTGCGGCCGGAGGAAGAGCGCAGCGCAGAGGAGCCGCCGGCCGCCCCCGCGCGCAGCGCCGGCCCGCTGCTGCGGGTCTTCGCGCTCCTGGCGCCGCTGGGCGGGATCCTCGTCGCCTGGAGCTTCCTGCGCTGGATCTACGCCCACACGGCTTCCGCCCTGCTCGCCGCCGAAGGCCTGGGCGGGGCGCGGCAACAGGGATTCGACGGCGCGCTCTTCTTCGCGGCGGTCTTCCTCATCAGCGCCTTCCTGGTGCCGGCGCACTTCGCCTGGCGCCGCCTGCCGGAGCGGCGCTTGCTGCGCCTGGCGGCCAGCCTGATCCTCGTCGTCTTCGCTGCGCGCCAGGCCGGGATCGAGGCCGCCCTCGCCCTCTCGCTCCTGCTGCCCGTGGCGTGGGGCTTCCGCCGTGCGGCCGCCCGCTTGACGGGCCTGCTGATGCACGCCGTGCTCGTGATTCTCGCCGTCACCCTGCTCGTCGACGGCGCGCGCGACGCCGCCCGCCAGGACCTCCGCCAGACCCGGGACGCCGAAGCGGCAAGCGCGGACGCCGCCCGCAATCTCCTGCAACCCGCCCAGGTGGAGGAAATGCTGCTCGCCCTCGGCGACGAGCCGGCCATCCGCCGCGAGCTGGCCGGCGGGGAGGGGCCCGACAGCTGGCTCGCGCTCGCCGCCTGGCAGGGGATGGGACTCGAGGCGGGCGGCGAGGCAGGTGCGCTCGAGATCTTCGATGCCCGCGGACGCCTGCGCAGCCGCTATCAGCTGGGCGTCGAGCTGCCCGAGCCGGCGCGGCGCTTTCCCCTCATCCGGGAACCCGCGGAGCCGGGCGTGGTCGTCCAGCGCACGGTGGTCGCCAGTCGCGAGGATTCGCTGCGCCTGCTGGCGGGCGAGCTGGCGCTCTTCGAGGAGGGCCGTCCACTGGGCACGCTCGTCCTGCGCCTGCGGGAGGCGCGCGCGCCGGCGCCGGCCCTGCCGGCACCGGCGGGGCTGGCGCCGCCGGCTGCTCGCCGGCCTGCAGCGGCTCTTCCTGCACCTCGTCATCCTGATCGCTCTGCTGGGCCTGGACCTGCTCTTCGCGCGCTTCGCGCCGATCCGGCGCCGCTTGCCGCCACTGCTCGGCCCGCGGGGCCTGGGCTTCCAGCACAAGCTGCTGCTTCTTCTTTCTGGTCGTCGCCCTGCTGCCCGTGGTGCTGACGGGCATCATCGCCGGGCGACAGCTCAGCGGACAGCAGGATGCGGCCAGCCTGCGCGCCAGCCTCGAGCGCGTGCGCGCCGCGCAGCGCTCGCTGGAGAACCGCGTGCGGCAGGAGGCCCGCGACCTCGCCGCCAGCGAGTACGTGCGCAACTTCGTCGTACCGGATTTTCCGACCACGGTGCGCGACATCGGCAGCCTCGAGCACAACCGCCTGATGATCTTCAACGGCGTCGGCGAGCTGCTGCTCGACGAGAGCCTGCGCAACTGGAGCCCGGCGCAGGTGGACTCCTTCCTCGCCGTGGTGCCGCCGGGCCGGGTGGTCTACGAGCGCGAGGGACGCCGCGTGCACGCGGGCATGCTGCAGCCCATGGAGCTGTGGCACCGCGAACGGCGGATCCACTTCACGGTCTACTATCGTCTGCACGTGGACGCGGCCCTGCTCGACGGCCTCGGCGAAGTGGTGGGCGGCGAGCTGAACCTCTACAGCGCCGGCTCCCTGCTCTATGCCGATCGGCCGGAGCTCTTCGGGCTCGGCTACCAGTCGCCGATGCTGGATCCGGCCACGGTGCGCGCCCTGGCCGCTGGCCACGCCCCTCCGCGCCAGGACCTCGAGCGGGCGGGCGGGCTGCGCCTGGGCCGCGCCACGCTGCCCCTGGCCGACGCCCTGGGCCGACCGATGGCCCTGCTCTCCAGCGTGGACGTGGCCGGGCTCGACGCCCCGGCCGGCGGCCTGGGCGAGAGCGCCTCGCTGGTCTTCAGCATGATCGCCCTGCTCATGATCCTGGCGCTGCTGCTGGGCGGCTTCCTGGCCGGGCGCGTCTTCCTGCCCATCCAGCGCCTGCAGCTCGCCGTGCGCCGGCTCAGCGCCGGGGACCTGCAGGCGCGCCTGCCCGCCGGCGGCGCCGACGAGATCGGCGAGCTGATGGCGAGCTTCAATCGCATGGCCGAGGGGCTGCAGACGACGCGCAACGAACTGGAGCACCGCCGTCGCTTCGTCGAGAGCGTGCTCGAGAACGTGGCCAGCGGCGTGCTCGCCTTCGACGCGACAGGTCGCGTGGTCTCGGCCAACGGCGCCGCGCGGCGCCTGCTCGCCCTTGGCGACGAGCCGGTGGAAGGCCGGGACTTGGCAGCTCTGAGCGGCCTGACGCCCGCGGCCCGACGGCCTGGACCGCGGCGCGCTCTTCCGGCATCTCGCCGCGCAACCGGCGGGGCTGCGCGGCCCGGCCTGCGAGCTGCGCCTGGAGCATCCGGAAGGCGCGCGCACCCTGCGCATGGCCGATGCCGACCCGGCCGGCGAGCGCGTGGTGGTCTTCGAGGACGTCACCGAGCTGATCCGCAGCCAGAAGCTGGCCGCCTGGAGCGAGATGGCCCGGCAGGTGGCCCACGAGATCAAGAACCCGCTCACGCCGATCAAGCTGTCCGCGCAGATGATGGAGCGCGCCTGGCGCGACCGTCGCGAGGACTTCGACGGCATCCTCACCGAGAGCCTGGCCAGCATCAGCGAGCAGGTGGAAATCCTGAGAAGGATCGCCCAGGAGTTCAGCCAGTTCGGCCGGCGCGCGGAGCTGAACCTGGAGAGCGTCGACCTGGCCGGCCTGCTCGCCGAGCTCCTCGCGCCCTATCGCGATGCGCTGGCCGTGGACTGGCGGGGCCCGCGCGAACTCGCCGTGCGCGCGGACCGCGAAGCCCTGCGCAAGGTGCTGCTCAATCTCGTCGAGAACGCCCGCGAGGCGATGGAGGGCGCCGGCCGGCTGGTGGTCAGGTCGCCGCGTTCGCGGGGCGCGGCGAAGGCGGCACGGTGGAACTCGCCCTGCGCGATCACGGCACGGGCATCCCCGAGGAAGCGCTGGGCCGTCTCTTCGAGCCCTACTTCAGCACGAAGACGCGCGGCACGGGCCTGGGGCTCGCCATCAGCGCGCAACTCGTGGAGGAGATGGGCGGCCGCCTGCGCCTGGAGAACCACCCGGCCGGGGCGCGGTGGCGCGGCGCAGCCTGCCGCGGGCTAGCGAGTCTGCCGCCTGCCGCCAGTAGAGCGGACCCCGACCCGGTCGGAGTGTCGCAGTCATGTCACTGTTATTACGATTCAGCATCTATCAATCCATTTTCCATTGCTCTATAATCACGGCCTTGGACTGCGGAGCCGTGGGCAGTGAGCCGGGGGCGCTGCCCTGCTGCCCGGTCATCAGGCACGGCAGGCCGTTCACTTTGCCCATCCCCGGCGTCAGCCTTGCAACGCTCGATCCCGGGGGGAACACCATGATGAACTGCAATCGTCGCCGCGAGGCCAGCCGGCAATGCGCAGGGCTGGCCTTCGCGCTTCTCTTCCTGCTCATTGGCGCGATCGCCAATGCCCAGACAGTAACCTTCACTGCCGACAACGCGGCAGACTGCGGTGAGCTACTTGTCGCAGAGGTGCGCATCGCCGACGTCGCTGACGTGCGCGCCTTTTCCTTTGAGCTCACCTACGATGAGACCCTCATCACGCCGGTCGGCGTGAGGGGTGGGGCCTACTGCGGTCGGCCGCCTGTGACACCATCGTCTACTGGCTTGACAAGCCGGGCACCGGCGGCCACACCAGCGACGGCACGATCCAGGTGGACGGCGCAACCCTGGGCTGCTCCGTGGGTGGTACAGGTGCGCTGCTCGAAATCGTTTTCGTGGATGCGGGCATCAAGGGCACGAGCACGCTCGACGCCAGCACGCACCTGCTCCGCGATGCCAGCAATGCCCAGATTGCGCACACCTTCTCTGCGGGCAGCGGCACCAACGCCTGCAACCATGCGCCGGTAGTGACCACAATTCTTGGGCAGAGCATTGCAGAGGGTAGCAGCTTCGCCACATTCGATCTGGACGACTATGTCAGCGATCCGGAAGTATCCGGACGCCCAGATTGCGTGGGTTGCCAGTGGCAATGTGAATCTCGGTGTGGCGATTGACGGGGACCACGTGGTCACGATCACGAACACGAATCGCGGACTGGATGGCACGGAGACGATCACCTTCACGGCCACGGACCGGGAAGTCTCTCCGACGCGGATGCGGCGGCCTTCACGGTGACGGCGGTCAACGATGCTCCTGTCGCTGGCGATGATGCGGACACGGTCGCCGAGGGCGGCACGGTAGTCGTTGCAGTCTTGGTCAATGACACTGACGTCGATCTCCTGCCGACACGCTGACGGTGACGGGCGTCACGACGCCGGCCCACGGTACGGCGACCATCGGCGGCGGCACCACGGTGACCTACGTCCACGACGGCGGCGAATCGACGAGCGACACCTTCGATGACACGCTGAGCGACGGCGCGGCGGACGACACGGGCACGGTGACGATCGCGGTGACGTCGTCAACGACCCGCCCGTCGTCACGGATCCGGGCGCCCAGACCAGCGTCGAGCGCGATGATCTCCGACCTGGGATTCAGCGATGTCGATGGCCCGAGGAAAGCTGGTCGGCGATGGTTACCAGCGGACGCAGCATCGCCGCGGGCAGTGGCCTGATCAGCGGCACAATCGACGTGCGGCGCCGCGAGTGGCAGTCCCTACACGGTGCAGGTGACGCTGGACGACGGCGGCACCGTCGACAACCTCGACGCCGAGAGCTTCAGCTGGACCGTTAGCGTGCTTGCCCTGGCAACGCCGATCGGCGACCTGCTGGCCAGCCAGGAGAAGTCCCGCAACGGTGCCGATGGCGCCGACGAAGATCAAGCTCCAGTGGACGCGACAGTCGCCGGGACGGACCGCGTCGCCGTTACCGGAAGGGCTACGGCAGCTATCCAGAGTACGATGATGTGGGCGGGAACGGGCATCCCTGCAGCTCCCGCCGATTCCACGACTGCCGTCGCTGCAGGCTGGACGCTCGTTTCGGGCAACTTCGCCAATGGGGCCATGGATGAACCCGCCAGCCGGGATTTCTGGTCTACGTCGCCTTCGTGCACAATGGCTGCGGCCTGCCTGGCGGTCTCGAACCGCACGGGCGGCACGCTCAACTACCATCTTGGCGATGTCTACAATGGTACGACGCCCGGCGCTGGCGACAGCCAGGTGCTGCTCAACGACGTCAATCAGCTGGGCGCGCACTACGGCACGACGGAAGCCTTGATCCGGCCGAGTACCGGAATTGGCTGGACATCGGCCCGACCACTGACTACAGCGTGAACGCGCGACCGACGACGGACAACGCGATCGGGTTCGAGGATCTGATCCTCTTCGCCATCAACTACGGCGCGGTCAGCAAGAACCTGACGCCGCCCGCCCCGGCGGCGGCCGATCTGCTGACGCTCTATGCGCCCAAGTCGCCCGACGCGGATGGCATCTACGCGCTGATCCTGTGGCTGGAGGGCGCTGGCCGCATGCAGGGCCTCAGCGTCGCTCTCGACTGGGATCCTGCCGTCGTGGAGCCCGTGGGCATGGTCCCCGGCGACCTGATGACGGCGCAGGGAGGGCAGTCGCTCGTCCTCGCGCCGGCGCCGGGCGGCGTCGATGCGGCCCTCTTCGGCCTCGGCGGCGCCGGCATCTCCGGTGCGGGCTGCCTGGCGACCCTGAGCTTCCGGACCCTCGGCAGCGGCGATCCCGCCTTCGGCTTCCGGGCGGTCACGGCGCGGGACGCCGAGAATCACCCGCTCGAGCTACCCGCCGAGCTGAGCTTCGCAACTCCGGCCGGGCGAGGCAGCGCCCGCAGTGAGCCTGATCTACGGCAGCTTCCCGAATCCGTTCAACCCGAAGACCACCGTGGCCTACGGCCTTGCGACCGCGGGACCGGTGACCCTGCAGATCTATGGCGTCGACGGGCGACACCTGCGCACGCTGGTGAACGAGCACCAGGCGGCGGGGCGCCACGAGGTCGACTGGGACGGGCGCGACGACTCCGGCGCGCAGCTGGCGAGCGGGGCCTACCTGGCGCGCATGGAGGCCACTGACCGGACGCAGACGATCCGTCTCCTGCTCTTGAAGTAAGTTGCTGTTCTGGCGAACCGGGCCTCTCCGGAGAGGCCCGGTTCGCTCTCGTATGCGGCCTCGACGATCTCCTACGCGGAGGTGCGCTGTGATCAAGCGGATGGTCGCGATGCAGTGGCGCGGTCTCGATCGCATGCTGCTCGCGCTGGCCCTATTGGCTGCCATGGGCGCTGGGGCCCTGGTGCAGGCCCTGACGATCGCCGACGGAGAATGCCCTGCCGGGTACCGCGCCTTCCGTGTGGGAGGTGAGCGGTGCCGGGAACTTCGACATTCAGGGCTACGCGACCGATATCAGCGTGAACCAGGGCGAAACGATCGAGTTCAAGATCAAGACGCCGTCCAGCGACTACCGCATCGACATCTATCGCATCGGCTACTACGGCGGCGACGGCGCCCGCTCCATCACGACGTTGAGCCCAGCGCCTCGCTGCCCCAGCTCCAGCCCGACTGCGACTTCGAGCCCACGGCGAAGCTGCTCGACTGCGGCAACTGGGCGGTGAGCGCGGCCTGGACCGTGCCGGTCGACGCGACCTCGGGCGTCTACCTCGCACGTCCCGTGCGCGAGGATGCCGGCCACGAGGGCGAAGCCAGCCACATCCTGTTCGTCGTCCGCGATGACGACGGCGACTCCGACCTTCTCTTCCAGACCTCCGACACGACCTGGCAGGCCTACAACCGCTGGGGCGAGGGGGGAACGGCTCGGGCTACAGCCTCTACGAGGGTCCCGATGGTCAGGCCTACAAGGTCAGCTACAACCGGCCCTTCGGTACCCGCGACTATCCCACCGAGGACTGGTTCTTCAACGCAGAGTACCCGATGGTTCGCTGGCTCGAGCGCAACGGCTACGACGTCAGCTACTTCACCGACGTCGACACCGATCGGAACGGCGGCGAACTGCTCGATCACAAGGTCTTCCTGTCCGTGGGCCACGACGAGTACTGGTCTGGCACGCAGCGCAGCAACGTCGAGGCCGCTCGCGCGGCCGGCGTGCACCTGGCTTTCTTCAGCGGCAACGAGGTCTACTGGAAGACACGCTGGGAGAGCAGTCTCGTCTCCACGCCGCGAGTCACCGCACTCTGGTCTGCTACAAGGAGGGCGCCGAGGGCGAGAACTACTGCGGCTACAAGTGCGACCCCGGAAGCGGTCATCTGGACCGGTCTTTGGCGTTCCGGCTGCGATTATCCGCTCGCGGATGGCTGCGAGCCCGAGAACGCGCTCAGCGGTCAGATCAGCTGGCGCGGCACGACGGCGGCCATGACCGTGCCCGGCCGAGTACGGGCGCATGCCCTTCTGGCGCAACACGAGCGTCGCCACACTCGGCGAGGGCTCCACGGCGACTTTGCCTTACGGAACACTGGGGTACGAGTGGGATTTCGAGCAGTATCATGAATACTACCCGGCCGGCCGCGTCAGGCTTTCCCGCACGGTGAACAGTGGCCAGACGCATCAGATGTCCCTCTATCGGCACGGCAGCGGCGCGCGCGTCTTCGGCGCGGGCACCGTGCAGTGGTCTTGGGGGCTCGACGACGTCCATGACCGCGGCAACACGCCGCCGGACGCGGACATGCAGCAGGCCACCGTGAACCTCTTCGCCGACATGGGCGTCGACGAGCCCGCGACCCTCGAGGCCGGCCTGGTCCATGCCCCGCTCACGGACAGCACCGCTCCGAGCTCGGCCATCACCTTCCCCGCGCCGGGCGCGGAACTCGTGAGCGGCGGCCGCCATCACGGTGATCGGCACTGCGAGCGACGTCGGCGGCGACGTGGTCCTCGTCGAGGTCTCCACCGATGGCGGCGCGACCTGGCAGCCAGCTACGGGCTACGAGAGCTGGACCTTCGTGTGGACGCCCGGCGCACCGGGCAGCGTCGATCTGCTCAGCCGCGCCCACGACGGCAACCTGAATCCCGAGACTCCCGGAACCCCCGTAAGCGTGACCATCCTGCCCCAGGAGTGCCCCTGCAGCCTCTGGAGCGACGCGGTCATTCCGACCATTACCGATGTCGGGCCAGGTCAGCCCGTGGAACTCGGCGTGAAGTTCCGCGCCGAGGCGAGTGGTTACATCACGGCCTTGCGCTTCTACAAGAGTGCCGCCAACATCGGCACGCACGTCGGCAACCTTTGGAGTACGAATGGCACGTTGCTGGGCAGCGTGATCTTTGCCGCCGAGACGCCCTCGGGCTGGCAGGAAGAGGCTCTGAACCCGCCCGTGCCCATCGTTGCCAACACCACCTACATCGCCTCCTACCACACTGCGGTGGGACACTACGCATTCGACGTCAACTACTTCGCCTCCAGCGACTGGCCTGCTCCGCCGCTGCGGGCACTCGCCGATGGCGAGGACGGGCCGAACGGGGTTTACCTCTATAGTCCGACCAGCGGATTCCCCACCAGTACCTACCAGGCCTCCAACTACTGGGTGGACGTCGTCTTCAACGAGACGGCGGAGGACCTGCAGCCGCCGGTCATCGTCGCGCGCTACCCGGCGGCCAATGGCGCCTCGGTGCCCGTTGCCGCCACGATCACGGCCACCTTCAACGAGGCCATCGACGCGCAGACACTGAGCTTCGAGCTCCGTGACGCCGCCAGCCTTCCGGTCAGCGCGACGGTCAGCTACGACGCCGGCGCGCGCCGGGCATCGCTGCTGCCCGACATCGACCTCGACCCATCCAGCGAGTACACGGCGACCGTGAGCGGCGTCGAGGATTTACAGGGCAACGCCATGCCTACTCCCGACAGCTGGAGCTTCACAACGGCCGACCTGCCGCTACCACCGCCGGACGAGGGGCCGGGCGGGCCGATCCTCGTGATCGCGGACGCCGCCGATCCCTTCGGCCGCTACTACGCCGAGATCCTGCGCTGCGAGGGCCTCAATGCTTTCACCGTGACGGACATCAGCCTCGTGGACGCCGGCGTGCTCGCAGACCACGACGTGGTCATCCTTGCCCAGATGGCCCTGGCTGGAGCGCAGGTCACGCTGCTCACCGACTGGGTGAACGCCGGCGGCAACCTGATCGCCATGCGGCCCGACACGCAGCTCGAGGGATTGCTGGGGCTAGCGAGCGCGGCCAGCACCCTTGCCGAGGGCTACCTGCTCGTCGACACGGGCAGCGGACCCGGCGTGGGCATTGTCGCCGAGACGATGCAATACCACGGCAGCGCGGACCTCTACACGCTCTCCGGTGCAACAGCCCTCGCCACGCTCTACAGCGACGCCACGACGCCCACGAGCAATCCCGCCCTGACCCTGCGGGACGTGGGGGGCAGCGGCGGCCAGGCCGCCTGCTTCGCCTACGATCTGGCGCGCTCTGTGATCTGGACTCGCCAGGGCAACCCTGCCTGGGAGGGGCAAGACCGCGACAGCCGGCCGCCCATCCGCCCCAACGACCTGTTCTACGGAGGCGCTAGAGCCCGACTGGGTGGACCTGAACAAGGTCGCCATCCCCCAGGCCGACGAGCAGCAGCGCCTGCTCGCGAACCTGATCCTGCGGATGAGTGCGGATCGCATGCCCTTGCCGCGCTTCTGGTACTTCCCGAGCGGTCACAAGGCCGTGGTCGTCATGACCGGCGACGACCACAACGGCAGCGGCACCGTAGGGCGCTTCGATCTAGAACAGGGAGTCAGCCCGGGCGGCTGCTCGGTGGATGACTGGGAGCGCGTGCGCAGTTCGTCCTACATCTACACGGGCAACGCTATCACCGACGCGCAGGCGGGCACTTACGATGCTCTTGGCTTCGAGGTGTCGATCCACGTCGATACCGGCTGCGCCGACTGGGCGCCGGCCCAGCTTGAGGCCTACTTCGCCAGTCAACTGGCCGGCTTGGCGGCCAAGCTGCCGAGCATCCCACCGCCTACGACCGAGCGGAACCACTGCATCACCTGGAGCGACTGGACGACTCAAGCCGACGTCGAACTGGCTCACGGCATTCGCCTGGACACGAACTACTACTTTTGGCCTCCGGACTGGGTGAACAACACGCCGGGCGTGTTCACCGGATCGGGAATGCCCATGCGCTTCGCGACGCTCGACGGCAGCATGATTGACGTCTACCAGGTCGCCACGCAGATGACCGACGAGTCCGGTCAGAGCTACCCCTTTACCGCCAACACGCTCCTGGACCGCGCGCTGGGCGCCGAGGGCTACTACGGCGCTTTCTGCGCGAACATCCACACGGACTCGGCGAACAACCCGGCCTGGGCGCCGATCGTGGCCTCGGCCCAGAGCCGGGGCGTGCCGGTGATCGCCGCCCGTCAGCTGCTGCGCTGGCTCGACGCCCGCCAGGGCTCCAGCTTCGCGAACCTCAGCTGGGCGGCGAACACGCTCAGCTTCGACCTGGTCAAAGCGGCCAGCGCACTCAACCTCGAGGCCATGCTGCCGGTGTCCCTCGGCGGCATGAGCCTGCAGTCGCTTACCGTGGACGCAGCATCCGTGACCACCCGGACCGAGACGATCAAGGGCGTGGAGTACGCCATTTTCGATGCGGTGGCTGGCGCCTACGCCGCCAGCTATGCCATCGACGAGACCGCGCCCGTGATCAGCGCGCTCACTGCCACGGCCAACAACGACGGAACGGCCGAGGTCACCTGGTCCACGGACGAGCCCGCGACCTCGCTGGTCGATTACGGCACGGACTCCGGCACGCTGAATCTGAACGAGAGCGCGGGCGCCCTGGTTACCGACCATGCGCTGACCCTGACGGGCCTGAGTCCGAACACCATCTACTACTACCGGGCTACCTCCCAGGACGGCGCCGGAAACTCCGCGACGCTCCCCGTACCCCCGGCGACGGCCGACTTCACGACGCCCCCGCCAATCTGCTTCACCGACGCCACCGTGGCCGACTTCGCGCTCGGGTCTGGCGATGCAGGCATCCACATTGGCGAGACTGCCGACGGCGAGCTGATGCTCGCCCCGACCGAGGTGGCCGAATTCGAGGGCACCGCCTTGCCCGCGGGCTGGGACAGTGGAATCTACGCGGGCGGCAGTCCGGTCGCGGTCGCGGCTGGCGTTGCAACGCTCGCTGCCGCATGGACGGCCACGACGACCTTGTACAGCAGCGGACACTCGCTGGAGTTCGTCGCGACCTTTGGGGCCGCCCCGCACCAGTACGTGGGTTTCGGGACGGACCTGAACGGCCCACCCTGGGTGATCTTCGGCACCAACACGAGCGGTGCGCAGCTCGAAGCACGCACGAACATGGGGACCAGCGTGGACGTCGGTCTCGGTACGAGCTACTTCGGGTCACCGCATACCTACCGCATCGACTGGAGTGCTACGGAGGTGGTGTTCTGGATCGACGGTAGCGTTGTGAACACCGAGACCGCGAGCATCGCCGGTCCCATGCGTCCCATCGCCAGCGACCTGTATTTCGGTGATTTAGCGCTGACCGTGGATTGGATGCGGATGAGTCCCTATGCGGCGGCTGGTAGCTTCACGTCCCGGGTCTACAACGCCCTCGGCACCGCCGACTGGGGTAACGTCGACTGGGCTGCCGACGAGCCGGCTGGCACCAGCATCGACATCCAAGTACGTCAGGGTGACACCCCGACGCCGAATGGCAGCTGGACGACCTTCGCTGCGGTCATGAATGGGGGGCCGGTGGAAGGCAGCAGCCAGTACATCCAGTACCGCGCGATTCTCACGAGCACCGACGACACCCAGTCGCCGCGCCTGCTCGATCTCAGCATCGGCTGCGTTGCGAATGAGGACACGAACCCACCCGTCATCATGAACCTGGCGGTCAATCCCGCTGCCGCCGGCACCTCGGCGACGATCAGCTGGGACACCGACGAGCCTGCCGACTCGAAAGTGGACTACGGCACCAGCCAGGGCGACCTCAACCAGAGCTTGAGCGACGCGGGCCTGGTGCTGGGGCATTTGCTGGAGCTCACCGGCCTCACACCCGGCACCGACTACTACTTCCGGGTCAGCTCCGCGGACGCGCTGGCGAACTCGACGACGGAGCCCTCGCCGCCAGCCGATCCTGCCCACTTCTGGACCCCGGATCCGGGTCTGCCGCCCTGCCTCGTGGAGAGCACGGTTGCGGATTTCAACGCCGGCACGGTCGGCGCGGGCATCGCGATCACCGAGATCGGCGACGGCGAGTTGATTCTGGCGCCCGCCCTGGGCAGCGAGTTCGACGGCAGCACCCTGCCGACGGGCTGGCTGAACCACGCGTGGCCCAGCGGCGGCTCGGTCACGGTGAGCGGTGGTAAAGCGATCGCCGATGGCGCCCTGACGGCGCCGAATGCGCTCTATACCCAGGGACGATCCCTGGAGTTCGTTGCGACCTTTGGTGCGGAATTCAACCAGCACGCGGGATTCGCGGATGGCATCGGCTTCAACCGCTTTGCGATGTTCAGCACCAGTAACTCGACCACCACCCTGTACGCCAGGACAACCAACCCGACAACGCTTACGCCCTTGACGGGAGACTTCCTCGGGACTCCGCACCGCTATCGCATTGACTGGCTGCCGGGCAGCACCGTCTTTTCCATCGATGGCGCGGTTCTACACACGACGGCTGCGGTCAGCGCCGGCGATATGCAGCCCGTGTTCAGCGACTACACCAACACGGCCGGGGCGGTACCGCTGACCATCGACTGGATGCGCATGAGTCCTTACCAGAGCTCCGGCAGCTTCAGCTCGGCCGTGTTCGACGCGGGCGAGGATTCGAACTGGGGCGTGGTCGACTGGCTAAGCAGCGTGCCCGCGGGCACCGGGCTTGCGGTCTGGGTACGGACGGGCGATGCCGAAACGGTCGACGACTTCTGGACGGCCTACGCCCAGGTCGCTAGTCCCGGCAACGTGCTGGGGGGCAACTCCCGCTACCTGCAGTACCGCGTGGATCTCTCGGCCACCGACCTGAGAGAGACTCCCGTCTTCGAGTCGATCAGCATCGACTGCCAGGGGGGACCCGATCTGCTGCCGCCGGAGATCACAGACCTGCAGGCTCTTCCCGGCCCGCTGGGGGAAACGGCCGCGATCTCCTGGACCACGAACGAGCCGGCCACCGGTCGCGTCGATTACGGCCCGGCCCCGGAGACGCTGAACCAGAGCATGGAAGTCCCGGCTTACACGACAGCTCACACCTTCGGGCTCGTCGGCCTCACCCCGGGCAGCACCTACTTCTACCGAGTGACCTCGGTCGACCCGGACGCCAATAGCACTACTCAGCCCGCGCCGCCGGACGCGGCGAACTTCACGACCCCCTATCCGCCCTGCGCGGTGGATGCGACCACCGCCGACTTCGCCGCGGGCACCCTCGCCGGCACCTACATTGCGGCGGAGGGCGACGGTCTCCTGATGCTGGCCCCCGCCGAGGGCTCCGAGTTCGCCGGCCCGGCTCTGCCCCCGGGCTGGACGCAGGTGCCCTGGTCGGCCGGCGGGGGCGTCTCGTTCAGCGGCGGCGGCATCATCGTCGACGGCACGCTGGCCGCCCCCGGGTCGCTTTCCGGCTCCGGGCATTCGCTGGAGTTCGTGGCCACCTTTGGGCCGGAGCCCTTTCAGCACGTAGGCTTCGCGGACAACTTCAGCACCAATCTCTACGCGATCTTCAGCACGCGTCTGACGACGACCACGCTCTATGCGCGCACGGCACCGGGAAATGACGAGGTCAGCCTCGGCACCGGCTACATCGGCGCACCCCACCGCTTCCGAATCGATTGGACCGCTACGCAGGTTGTCTACTCGATCGACGGTACGGTCGTCCACACGGAATCCTCCGCGATCGCCGCATCCATGCGCCCCGTGATCTCCGACGCGAATCCGGGCAGCTCCAGCATCGCCGTCGACTGGCTGCGCATGACTCCCTATGCCGCGAATGGCAGCTTCGACTCGCGGATCTTCGACGCGGGTAGCCTTGCGTACTGGGATGCCATCAGCTGGAACGCCGACGTGCCGGTGAACACGAGCCTCGGCTTCCAGGTGCGCACGGGCAATGAGGCGTTGCCGGACGGCAGCTGGTCGGCCTTCGGCCCGGTCATCGCCGCCTCCGGGGACCCGGTCGGTCTCACGGGGCGCTACCTGCAGTATCGCGCGCTGCTCGCGACCGGCGATACTGGCCTGACACCGGCGCTCGAGGATGTCAGCTTCACCTGCGGCACCTGCGCCGGCACGCCCGCAGCGCTCAGCGTCCTGACGGCCACGCCGCGAGCGACGGGCAACCCGGCCGGGCAAACGGTGGACATCGAGCTCGCCTGGCCGGCCCAGCCGCCGGGAAACGATGTGCTGATTTACCGCAAGCCCTTCGGAGCCTATCCAGTTTATGAGGGCACGGCGCCTGAGACGCCGGCCAGCCCGACCGCTGCGGAGAGTGACGGCTGGACCCTCGTGGCCGCCACCCCGGCCAATTCGTTCAGCGACCATCCCGGAAGCCGCGACTACTGGCACTACGTCGCCTTCGTCGCGAACCCCTGCGGAGAAGCCTCGACGGCCTCGAATCCCGTGGGCGCTCTGAGCTACCACCTCGGGGACATCTACGACGGCGCGAACCACGGCACGGGCGACAACCTGGTGAACGGCAGCGACATCACGGAGCTAGGCGCTGCCTACGGCAGCACGACAGCGGACGTCGGCATCTATCTGGACTACGCGGATATCGGCCCCACCGTGGACGGTAGCGTGCTCAGCCGGCCCATGCCTGACGGCGCGATCCAGTTCGAGGACCTCATCTTCTTCGCGATCAACTACAGCCACGTGGGCAGGCTGCCGTCGCCGCCGCCGCCGGCCCGCGCCAACCAGCTGGCGCTCATGATCCCGGCCTTGCCCGCACCCGGCGAGCGCTTCACGGTGACATTGCGGATGAGCGGAGACGGGTCGATCCAGGGGCTGAGCGCTGCGTTGCGCTGGAACACCCGCGTGCTGCAGCCCGAGTCCGTGGCGGTTGGCGAGCTGCTCGCGGCCCAGGGCGGGCCGAGCCAGGTGTTCTCTCCCGCGCCGGGGCAGGTGGATGCCGTGCTCCTGAGCGCGCGGAATCAGGGCATCTCTGGCGAAGGCGTGCTGGCCACGTTGGACTTCCGCGTCCTCGCGGTGGGCGATCCCGGCCTGGGTCTGGGCGAGATCCTTGCCCGCGGCTCCGACAACAGAGCGCGCGCGATCGAGGCGGCGGTGCTGCCGGCGGCGCCGGCGGCCACCCGACTGCGCCAGAACGGCTCCCAATCCCTTCAACCCGAAGACCATGCTGAACTTCGACCTGGCCAGTGCGGGTCGCGTCACGCTGCGGCTCTACGACGTAGGGGGGCGCCTAATCCAGACGCTCGTCGACGAGGAACGCCCGGCGGGCTGGTATCAGGCCGAGTGGGACGGCCGCGACGCGCAGGGCCGTCGCTTGGCGACGGGTGTGTACTTCGCGTGCCTCGAGACGTCGGATTACCGGCAGACGCGCAAGCTTGTGCTGGTCAAGTAATGGGCGTCGGTAGCCTCCTTTTGCGCGCGAAACAACGCGCGCGGCTGGAAGAGATGGGCGGCCGCCTGCGCCTGGAGAACCACCCGGCCGGGGGCGCGGTGGCGCGGCTCAGCCTGCCGGCGGGCTGAGCCACGCCGCGGGCGGTCGACAAGCACCCCCCAAATGGTCTATGATGCAGGGACGAGCGCCTCAGGCGCCGCCTCGGGGCCGCAGGCCCAGGGGAGTCCGCGGGCAGGACCGATCGCTGCCGCCAGGCCATGGAGAGAGGGATGAACCCAGCATTCGTTTACATCGTGGGGACGGCCATCGCCCTCGCTCTGGTGGTTTCGGCGGTCTTCCAGATCCGCGTCATCATCCGGATGCAGGGGCTCATCAAGCGACTGGAAGGCACCGCCCAGTACCTGGAAGCGAGCCGGCCCCAGATCGACCGCATCCTGAGCGGCCTGGAAGCGCAGCTCGTCGAGCTGCGCGGCATCAGCGAGAAGGCGAACCGCATCGCCGGGAGCGCGGAGAGCGTGACCAGCGACCTGCGCGTCGCCGTGCAACCCATCATCACACAGGTCTCCGATCTCGCGCAGACGGTCCACCACCTGCGCGCGGCCACGGTGGCCGCACGGGCCGGCTTCAGCGCCTTCCGGGCATACCGGCAGGCAGACAGCGACGGATCCGGAGCCGCCCATCGAACACGACGACGAAAGGTGAGGAGAGCATGTCAAGGAAACAGGATACCCTGCTGGCCTTCCTGGTGGGCGCTGCTGTCGGCAGCGTCGCCGCCCTGCTGCTGGCGCCCGAGAAGGGCGAGGTCACGCGTCGCCGCCTGCGCGAAGGCGGCGGCAAGGCCATCGACAAGAGCAAGAAGGCGCTGGGCAAGGCGGCGACGGCGGTTGGAGATGGGGCCCGCGATACGGGCACGGCCATCGGCGATACGGCCCGCCAGCAGGTGGGTGCGGTCCGAGCGGCGGTCACCGAGGCCAAGGACGCCTACCGGCGCGAACTGGACAAGTCCTCCTAGGCACACGCTGCAGCCCTCCGGTGCTTGGCACCGGAGGGCGCTCGGCGGGGCATGGCTTCCCTCTTGATCCTCGAGCTTCTCATGATCTCGCACAGGAGGCTCTAGCCCTCCACCCCGCTGACCGCGACTGCCGGGTCGTAGAGCGCGGACTCAGTCCGGGGCCGTCTCAGTGTCCTCTGCGCCACGCTCGGCGCGAGTAACCCCGAAACTCTTGAGCTTCCGGTAGAGCGTCGCCGAACCGATGCCGAGCTGGGCGGCGCTGCGGGTCTGGTTTCCGCCGTTGAGGTCGAGCACGGCCAGGATGTAGTCCTTCTCGATCTCGTCGAGCGCCCGCACCGGACCGGAAATCGACGGGCGTCGGGATCGCCTGCCGGACCTCCTCGGGCAGGTCGTCGAGTTCGATCGAGGTTGCCGCGGCCGAGCGCGACGGCCCGCTCCATCGCGTTCTCCAGCTCGCGCACGTTGCCCGGCCAGTCGTAGCGCAGGAGCTGGTCCGCGGCGCGCGGCGACAGCCCGGTGACCGGGCGCTTGGACCGCGCGGCTGCCTCGGCCAGCAGCACGCGGGCCAGCGGCAGGATGTCCTCCCGCCGGTCCCGCAGCGGCGGCACGTGCAGCTGGACCACGTTCAGCCGGTAGTAGAGATCCTTGCGGAAGCGGCCCGTCTGCGATGTCCGCGGCGAGCTCGCGGTTCGTCGCGGCCATCACCCGCACGTTCGACGGGCCGGCTCTTGTTCTCGCCGACGCGGCGGATCTCGCGCTCCTGGAGGACCCGCAGCAGCTTGACCTGCATGCCGGGCGAGACGTCGCCGATCTCGTCGAGCAGCAGCGTGCCGCCGTTGGCCGCCTCGAACAGGCCGATCCGGTCCTGCGCAGCGCCCGTGAACGAGCCGCGCGCGTGGCCGAAGAGCTCGCTCTCGAGGAGCGACTCGGTGATCGCGCCGCAGTTGACGGCGATGAACGGCCCCGCGGCGCGGGCGGACTCGTCGTGGACCAGACTGCGCGATGAGCTCCTTGCCCGTCCCGCTCTCGCCCGTGATGAGCACGGTGGAGTCCACCTTCGCGATCCGCCGGGCGAGGTCGACGACACGCCGCATGGCGGCGCTCCGGGCGATCATGCCCGAGCGGATCCTCGGACCTCGGGGGCCACGCGGGTGAGCACGCGCTTCCTCTCGCGGAGCTTCCGCTCGGCCTCCTTGAGGTTCTCGGTGATCTGGTGGAGCGAGGGTTCGAGCCATTCCTTGAGGTTCTCGACGCGGTAGAAGCGGAGCTCCTCCGCCCGATCGTCGCCCCACTCCTCGAGCGTCCGACCGAGGAGGTGACAGGCGGCGTCGCCCCGGCCGATGCAGCGTTCCTCGAGGACGTAGATCTCCTTGCCCAGCGCCCGACTCAGGTAGCCGCTGGTGAGACCGCAGATCGTCCAGCACACGGAGGCGTCGCTGCGCCCGAGGTGGGCGATGTGCTGCTCCGCCTCGTACGAGCCGACGAGCGTCAAGCCCTTCCTTCGTCAACGAACCGGGCGGGCCCGGCCCCAGGCGGTACATGCCTTCGAGCATGTGGATGCGCCCGCAGGCATGGTGCCAGTCGTCCTCGCTCTCCCACTGGAACAGGTCCTGCATCGCCTCGGCCATGCGCCAGCCCTGGACGAAGCCGAACCGGGTCAGGACGGCGCGCGCGGTAGTGAGGCCGAAGTGGTTGATCAGCTCCTTGCGCAGGTTCCCCTTCGCCGTGGCGTCGATGATGAGCGCGCGCTCTCCCGCGAAGCGGACCACGCCATCCTCGGAGTCGAACTCCACCAGTTCGCTGATGTTGAGGTCTTCGACGCGCATGGCCCCTCCCTCCTTTTGATGGAGTCTGCCTCATTCTGATGGGTGACGCAAGGGCCTATGTCCGCCAACACCCTGGCAGGACAGCACTTAGGCGGGGCACGATAATCGCAGTAGCCAGGCCAACTCCGGACGCCCGCGCACACGCACCGTCTTCACACGCTGGCGCGCGGCGCGAATCCAACCACCGTTGTGGGCTTGAAGGGAGATCGCATGCCGGCGGCGATAGCAAAGATCCGGACACAGCTCGAGTTCTGGAGCCTCAGGATCGACCATCTCGCGGCGAGGACCCAGATGTCCCACGGCGAGCCCAGCTTCGATGCCCTCGTCCACATCGACGAGTTGAAGGCATTGCTCGCGATCGCGCAGGCGAAAGTCGATGCCCTCGTCGCTGGTGCCGGCAGAGAGCGGCCCGACCTCGAGGGTGAGTTGAAGTGCGTCATGAACGATCTCGCCGGCGCCATCAAGGATCCACTGACGCGGCGCCGACGCTGATATCCCAACCGAGAGGTTTCCGACATGAGTCGATTTCCAATCAGTATCGGCATTCTCATGCTGTTCGCCGCGGCGAGCTCGCTGAGTTGCAGCAACAGCCGTGGGCAGGAGCAGAGCAGGGCGGATCAGAAGCCGCGCTTCGAGACGCTCGTCATCCCGGACGGGACGACGGTCGTCGTCGCGCTCGACGCGCCGCTCTCCACCGGGACCAACCATAGCGGGGATTCCTTCACCGCGACGACGATCACCCCCATCAATATCGACGGCAGAACGGTCGTGCCGGCCGGCGTGCCGGTCCGTGGGGTGCTGTCCGAC
This sequence comes from uncultured bacterium, assembly GCA_963695095.1. GTDB lineage: Bacteria > Krumholzibacteriota > Krumholzibacteriia > JACNKJ01 > JACNKJ01 > VGXI01. Next base: position 591,756 of record CAVOFT010000001.1, read on the forward strand.
GTCCAGGCGTCGGGTCGCGTCAAGGGCCGCGCCCAGATGACGCTGGCCTACCAGTCAATCGGTGACGCAGAAGGTGTCACGCATCCGATCTCCGCGCATCAGCTCACGCTGCAAGCGGCGTCCGCTACACGCGGGGATGTCGAGAAGATCGCAGCGGGGAGCGTGATTGGCGCGATCGTCGGCGGGATCGCTGGGGGCGGCAAGGGCGCCGCGATCGGCGCGGGCGCCGGCGCGGGCGCTGGGACCATTCTCATGCTGGCGACCCAGGGTGACGAGGTGGAGCTGGCGGCAGGGCAGCAGTTGAACGTGCAGATGACCTCTGCCACGGACATCAAAGTCCTGGCGCAGCGATGACCGCGCAGCTCGCGCCATCAAGGCGACTCTATAGGAATCCGCTGAAGAGTACGCGCTGCACATTGACCCTGGCGGCGCTGGCCGTGGCCCTGAACGCAAGCGTTGCACTCGCCGACCCGGAGAGCGACGTCGGCTTCCGGGGCTGGGGTCCGCGAGTCGGGCTGTCAATGAGGCCCGATCAGGTCCACTTCGGCGCCCATCTCGACTACGGGCACTTTGCGAGGCACGTTCGTTTCCAGCCCAACATCGAGTTCGGCTTCGGAGACCATGTGGACCTCTTCACGCTCAACGCAGAGGCGGCCTATCGCTTCAGCGCTGGCGGAGGCACGTGGAGTCCTTATCTCGGTGGCGGGCTTGGCGCCAACATCAAACGCTACGACAGCAGGGGACACGACCACTCGGAGACCGACCTTGGCGCCAATGTGCTCGGCGGGATCGAGCGGGGGCTTGCCGGCGGCGACCGCTTCTTCATCGAGGGCAAGTTCAGCCTGAACGACATCCCCGACGCCAAGGTCACTGTCGGCTGGACATTCTATCACTAGCCGAGGAGCGAAGCGGGACGCCGTCGAATGACGCTTGTCCCGCTCGCGGCCCGGCGCCAAGGCAGGAGGTTTGACATGTTGTGGACAATCGCAGTCGTGCTTGGAGTTCTCTGGCTGCTCGGCCTGGTCACGTCCTACACGCTGGGCGGCTTCATCCACATTCTGCTCGTCGTGGCCGTTGTCACGGTTCTGATCCGGCTCATTCAGGGTCGCCGCGTGCTGTAGCGCGCAGCGCGGCAGATGGGCTCCTGCGACACATCAACTATCCGGGAGGATACGCAATGAGAGCTATCGATCACTATCGTGGCCGCGAGCCTGGGCCTGTGCCTGGCGCTCCCGGCTGCTGCGCAGCACATCGGGGTGCTGCAGTCCGCCGAGACCAACCAACAGGGCACTTTCAAGCTGATGGCCGCGCCCATCATGACCTTTGGGAAGGACGGCGCCGACGACGAGTTCGGCCTCGCGGCTCGCGCCGGCTACGGCTTCACCGACCGCTTCGACGCCGAAGCCAAGCTCGGGCTCTTCGAGAACGGCACCTTCGCCGGCCTGGACGGCGAGCTGTGGCTCCTGCAGGGCGACGCCGAAGGCAGCGGCCTGGACTTCTCGCTCACCGGGGGCATCCACTGGCTGTTCGGCAAAGACGAGCGCTTCGACACCATGGGCGTGGACATCACGCCGCAGTTCAGCGGGCACGTCAGCCCGAAACTCGAGCTATGCGGCGCACTGGATGTCGCCTTCGAGTCGATCAAGGATGTGCCGCCGGGAGTCGACGACTCCTACACGACGTTACACCTGGTGCCCGGACTCGAGTACCGCCTGTCCGACACCGTTGATTTCATCGGCGAGGTTGGTATCGCGCTCAATGACGATTCCTTCACCTATGTCGGCGCCGGCCTCGCTTTCTACCTTCGCTAGCCAAGAGAGGCAATGAAATGAAGAACCTAGGTATCGTACTCGTGGTGCTCGGGGTGCTCGCGCTCGTCTACGGCGGCGTCAGGTACAACAGGGAGCGAACGGTGCTCGACGTGGGTCCGATGCACATCACCGCCACTGAGCACCGCAACTATCCCATCCCTGCCATCGCGGGCGCATTGGTGTTGCTCGGCGGCATCGCCTTCCTGGTGGTCGACAAGCGTCGCGCCTAGGGGCCCTGCTGCATTGGCGCGCAGGGCGTCAGGTGCGGGTGGGAGCCTTGGCATCCAAAGGCGATGGCCGATCGCAATCAATCGTCAGGGGAGAGAAGGATGAACCCACCTTCATGTATGGAGCTTGGACGCCATCGCCATCGCGGTGCTGGTCTCTGCGGTGCTCCTGGCCCGCGCCCTGATGCCGCTGCGGCAGCTCATCCTGCGGCTGGAAGACAGCGCCCAGTTCCTGGAAGCGATTCAGCCCAAGGTCGACCGTATCCTGACGGAACTGGAGGCGGAGCTGGTGGCTCTGCGCGGCGTGAGCGCGAAAGCGAACCGCATCGCGGGGAACGCAGAGAGCGTGACCACGCGACCTGCGGGACGCCGTGCAGCCCATCATTACCGAGGTGGCCGATCTTGCCCAGGGGGATGCGCCACCTGCGCGCGGCCGCGGTGGCTGTGGGGGCCGGCTTGAGCGCCTGGCGGGGAATCCGCCGGCGCGATGCGGGCGCGGAGCCCGCCGCTGAAATCGATCTCGATGAAGAAAGGTGAAGCGAACATGGCACGGAAGAGGTACACCGCGCTGGCCTTCCTGATCGGCGCTGCGGCGGGCGGCATCACTGCGCTCCTGCTGGCACCCGAGAAGGGCAAGATCACGCGCCGCCGGTTGCGCGAGGGGGGCGGCAAGATCGTCGACAAGGGCAAGGATGCATTGGGTCGGACGGCAAAGGCGATCGGGGAAGGGGCTCAGGAGCAGGGCCACGCCCTGAGCGCGGCGGCCGGCCAGCAGATGGGCGCGGTGCGCGGGGCAGTCGCCGAAGCCAAGGACGCCTATCGCCGCGAGATCGACAAGGGCTAGCCGACCCGCAACGCCGGGAGTGATCATGCGTCCGGAGATGCTTGCGGAGATCGAGCAGGAGATCGAGCGCCTGCGCCGGCGGCACGCGGGCTATCATGCGCGAGCGGCCGGATGCGCATGAGGTTCCCGCCAGGTGGGCCGCCGAGGTGACGGGCCTGTGCTGGTTCGTGCCGCTCGAGGACGTGGTCGAAGCCGACATCGACGTGGAGATCACGGGCGAGGCCCTGATCGTGCGCGCGCACCGGAGCAGTCCCGAGCCGGTGGTCCTGATCGGCCTCCTGCTCGTGCCGCATGGGTACGACCCCGAGCCCGCGGTCATCCGGTTCGCGGAGGAGACGCTGGAGGTCCGGATCCAGCGTCGGCCGGCCTGCGATGAAGAACCACTACGAGATCACTGGGTGTGCCGAGCTCGGCCACGGCCCAGGAGATCAAGAAGGCCTATCGGGCCCTAGCCCTCAAATTCCATCCGGACAAGAACCCCGGCAACCGCAAAGCCGAGGAGAAGTTCAAGGAGCTGGCCGGGGCCTACGAGGTCCTCTCCAAGCCGGACCAGCGCCGGCAGTACGACGAGGCGCTGGCGAATCCCGCTCCCCTCAGGCGCCGGACCCGGGGGCCGCTTCCGGGCCGCCCGGCCGCGCACCATTCGCCGCCGACGGCGAGGGGATGTCCATCGACGAGATCCTACGCCGCTTCGGCGACATCTTCGGCGGTCAGTTCGGCGAGGGCCTCCACAGCGCGCGCGGCGCGGCTCGCCCCGGGCAGGATGCCGAGGTCGAACTCGAGGTCGACTTCCGCGTGGCGGCGCTCGGGGGAAGGTGTCGGTCTCCCTTTCAGGTGCCGTCGCTTGCCAGCGCTTGCGGCGGGCGGGGCGCGCTGGGGGACCATCCGGGCTGTGCGACCTGCCACGGCAGCGGGCGAGTGACCGGGCAAGCCAGGGACAAGGGCCAGTTCTTCACCGTCACGCGTCCCTGCCCGACCTGCCACGGCACCGGCGTGGACCCGGCCCAGCAGTGTCCCGACTGCCACGGCGCCGGCGCCGTGGACCGGACGCGCACGCTCAGCATCAGCATTCCCGAGGGCACGCAGGCCGGGACGATCCTTCGCCTGGGGCAGCTCGGTGGCGCCGGCACGGGGGGAGGGCCGCCCGGGGATCTGCTGGTCAAGGTGCGGGTTCGCCCGGATCCGGTCTTCCGCCGCGAGGGGAACGACATTCACGCGGACGTCCCGGTGCCGATGGCGCATCGCGGCGCTCGGGGGCAAGGTGGCGCTGCAGACCCTGCGCGGCCAGGTCAAGCTGAGCGTCCCGCTCGGCACCTCCTCCGGCGCGCAGCTCAGGTTGCGCGGGCAGGGCGTCCGGGGTGGGGATCACATCGCCCGCGTCATGGTCACCGTGCCCGGAAACCCGAGCCCGCGACAGCGGGAGTTGCTCGAGGAGCTGGGGAAGAGCGGGCCCTGAGGCCGCATGACCACAGCCGGCCCGGACCGGCTGGCTGATCTGCGCGGCCGCGGTCGGGAACGGGCCCGGCGGCAACCCGGGGGCGGGTTGCCGCGCGGGCCGGTGACTACGGCGTGGCCTTGCGCGCGACGACGATCTCGACGCGGCGATTGTTGGCGCGCCCCGCATTGGTCATGTTGTCGGCGATGGGATTGCCTTCACCGATCCCATGGGCCTGCAGGTTGGCGGCGGCGCAGCCGCGGTACACGAGGTAGTCGCGCACGACATCCGCCCGCTGCTGCGACAGGGCGAGGTTGTAGGCGGCGGATCCCTGTGAGTCGGTGTGGCCCTCGACGACGACGCTGCGGTCGCTCGTCGTGGCGAGGGCAGCGGCGACCTGGTCGAGCTGCGCCGCCGCGCCTGGCATCAGCGATCGACTTCATCGGACCGGAAGAGCACGCCTCCCGAGAGCGTGATGATCGTGCCGCGCTCGTCTTCGCGGGTGGCGGCAAGCTCGGCGAGGGCGGTCTCGGCCGCGGCGGTCTTGGCCTCGGCCACGGTCGTCATCGCTTCGGCGGCGGCGGTCTTCTGCTCGGCTGCGGCAGTCGCCTGCTCGGCCGCAGCCGGCCCTCCTGCTCGGCGGCGAGCTGCGCGGCCGTCGCCAGGCCGGCCTGTTCGGAGGCGGCCAGGGCCGTGCGCGCCTGGCTCAGGTCCTGCGTCGACCGCTGCATGAGCAGGCTCTGCGCGGCCGTCTTCTGCTCGAGCTCGCTGTGGGTCCGCTGCTCGGCCTCGATGCGGGCCTTCTGCTCGACGGCGAGGCGATCAGTGCCGACCTGCTCGGCGTACTCGGAAACCGCGAGCGCCGTCTGCACGCGGCTCAGTTCCTGCGCGTCGACCGGCGGCGCGGCTTCGGCGGCGTCATCTGCGCCTGCGCGTCGATCTGGCGCGTCGGCGCTCTGCGCCGGGCGCTCCTGCGCGGCGGCCAGCTGCTGCGGCGGCCACCAGGCCGGCCTGCTCGGAGGCGGCCAGCGCCGTGCGTGCCTCGCTCAATTCACGTGTCCTCTCCTGCACCAACACGCTCTGCGTCAGCGGCCTCCTGCTCGGCTGCGATGCGGGCCTGTTGCTCGACCGCAAGCCGGTCGGCGGCGACCTGTCCTGCGTACTCGGAGACCGCCAGCGCCGTGCGCGCATCAGCAACACCCAGCGTCGGGTCCGGAACCACGGCGCTCGGTGCGGTTTCGAGACGGACCATCCACTCGGCTTTCCGGTCGACCTCCTGCTTTGCGGCACGCTCCTGGGCCGCCGCTACTGGCCGGCCTGCTCGGAGACGGCCAGCGCCGTGCGGGTCTCGTCCAGGCTCTGCGTCGTTTCCCGCAGGATGCTGCCTTGCGTCGACAGGAATTCGGTATCCGAGCCCCTCTTGCTCGCCTGCTCCATGCTGATGGAGGCATGCACGTCCGCCATCTGGGCCTTCCGCTCGGCGACGTAGGCGAGATCCCGTGTCTGGTAGGAATCGGCGTCCTTGGCGAAGGCCTGCTCGGCCAGATCGAGCGCCTGGCGTGCCTTGTGCAGTTCCGCCGGCGCCAGCTGGACCGCCGGTCCGGCACTCGCCTGCTCGTAGGCACGCCGGGCGGCGGCGAGCTCGTTGGGGACGGTGGCGGCGCAGCCGCAGACGAAGGCGGCGCACGCGACCATGATCAAGGTGCCAGTGGTGTTCATCGGAAGTTCCTCCGGATCATCGGTTGGTGTTCTGGAGCTGGCGAACCCGCTCCATGGCCTGCGCGGCCTGCGCCTGCTCGTCCTGCTCGCGGGAGAGCAGGATGGCCAGCTCCGCGTCGGCTTCGGCGCGCAGCAGCAGCGAGGCCGCCTCGTCCTGCTTGCCCCGCTCGGCCAAGCCCGTGGCGTGTTCCAGCTCCTCCTTGGCCAGTTGCAGGTGGAGCGCAGCGCGCGGACTCTCGTCCGCCCCCACCGCCTCGGCGGCGCGAATGGCCGAGGAGGACGACTCCGTCTGCAACGGGGGATTGCCGGAACAGCCGGCGGCGGCCAGGGCGAAGAGCAGCCCGCCGAGCACGTAGTAGACGTCTCATCGATCCCTCCTTGACGAAGGCCCCGGCCCGCTCTAGAAGCTGAAGCCCCAGGACCAGCATGGTGGTGAAGCCGTTGAGCTTGAAGCCGTTCAGGGCGTACTCGGTGTCGTTCAGCTTGATCTTCTCGTCGCCGAACGAGGGATTGGCCCAGACGTAGCGGCCTTCCGCCCCGATGAAGGCGTTCTTCGAGACGTTGACGTTCAGCCCGGCGCCAGTGTGAAGCCCGTAGGTCGTGGTGCCGCTGAAGGTGTTCAGGTTGTCGCTCACTTCGACCTTCGTGAAGTAGGCGCCGACGCCCAGCTCACCGTAGGGATCGACGACCCCGACCGGAATGAGCGCCTTGGCCGACACGAGAATCGGGATGACGTTGAAGTTCACGTCGTGGCGAGTCGATACAGCGGCGTCCGGCGCCACGGATCCCTTGCCCTGGAAGTAGCCAGCGCCGACTTCGAGGGCCAGCGTGGGCAGGAAGTAGTGGCCGAAGGCGATCTCGCCGGCGGCGCCAAGCTCGGTGTCGCCGTCGAAGGTGGTCTCGACGTCGAGGTTGGCGAGGGAAAAGGTCGCGCTGGGCGAGTAGATGCCGCCCTTGAGCGCGACGTAGCTGCCCAGCTTTTCCGCCCGCGCAGCCGGGGGCGCCAGACCCAGCACGCCGATCATGGCCAGCAAGACCAGAGTCTGCTTCGTCTTCACGGTATCTCCTTGCAATCGTCGTTGATTTCCTGCCAGGCCCGGTCATGGCCCGCAGCGATCAATCCGGGTACGAGTGCCCCAGGCCAAGGGGAGGCTGCCGCACGTTCGCGGGCTTGCGTCCCCTGTGGCCCAGGCAGCACCGTACGAAAGGAGAGCACCGCAACTCCCGTGCCGCTCAGGTCACGCCGTTACGGTAGTCGATTCATCGGGTTAGCGGAGAGTGCTGCGCGCGCCCTCGATCAGAACGATGTGCTGCGCATCATCGCGATGGGCTGCACATCACCCTGAGGCAGCGGTCTCCGCAGCGGGAGACTCGCCGATCAGCCGAGCCGGATCCGCACCTGGTGCGTGGCGCCGTCATCGGCGAGCCGCAGCGCGGTGCCGCCCGCCGGCAGGGGCTTGCCGTCAAGTTCGATCGCCGCGATGCCCCGCGTCACGCCGCGCGGATTCTCCACCGTCACTTCGTAGCGCGAGGCGCCGTGGCGAAAGCTCAGCTCGAAGCCGGGCCAGTGGCGCGGGATGCAGGGATCGAAGTGGAGGTAGGGCGCGCGGACACGGAAGCCGAGCAGCCACTCGATCCCGGCGCGGTACATCCACCCCGCGGCGCCCGTGTACCAGGTCCAGCCGCCGCGGCCCACCTGCGTGAGCTCGGCGTAGACGTCGGCAGCCACCGCATAGGGCTCCACCTTGTAGCGGTCTATTGCCGCCGGGTCCTTCGTCTTGAGGATCGGATTCAGCATGGAGAGCAGTTCGTGCGCCTTGTCGCCCTCGCCGAGGATGGCGAAGGCGATCGCGGTCCAGATCGCGGCATGGGTGTACTGGCCGCCGTTCTCGCGGATGCCAGGGGGATAGGCCTTGATGTAGCCGGGATCCTTGGCCGGATCGACGAATGGCGGCGTGAACAGGAGGACGAGCCCCTCCTCGCGCCGGACGAGCTGCGCATCGGCCGCGGCCATGGCCTTCGCCGCGCGCGCCGGGTCGGCCGCGCCCGAGATCACCGCCCAGGACTGGGCGATCGAGTCGATCCGGCACTCCGCATTCGTCGCGGCGCCGAGCGGGCTGCCGTCGTCGAAGTAGGCGCGCCGGTACCACTGCCCGTCCCAGCCATGCTCGGCCAGGGCGCCGGCGAGCGCGCGGGCATGCGCGCGCCAGGTGGCGGCGCGGCGCTCATCGCCGCGCGCCGCCGCCAGCGGCGCAAAGCGGCTGAGCGCGCAGTGGAGAAGCCAGGCCAGCCAGACACTCTCGCCGCGCCCGGCCGGGCCGATCGCGTTCATGCCGTCGTTCCAGTCGCCGGCGCCGATCAGGGGCAGGCCGTGCGCACCGACCGCGAGGCTCAGGTCCAGCGCGCGGGCGCAGTGCTCGTAGAGCGTGGCTTGCTCCGTCGACTCGCGCGGCTCGAAGTAGGACTCCTGCTGCCCGGCCGCGAGGAGAGGGCCGTCGAGGAAGGGCAGTAGCTCGTCCAGGATGGCGCGATCGCCCGTCGTCTCCAGGTAGTGATCCACGGCGTAGGCCAGCCACACGGGATCGTCGGCGATGCGCGTGCGGGTGCCCCGCCCGGAGGGGGCGTGCCACCAGTGCTGGACGTCGCCCGGCAGGAACTGGCGGGAGGCGGCGAGGAGCAGATGCGCGCGCGTGATCTGAGGCGCCGCGACGGCCAGGGCCATGGCGTCCTGGAGCTGGTCGCGGAAGCCGAAGGCGCCCCCGGCCTGATAGGTGGCGGCGCGCGCCCAGACCCGGCAGGCCAGGGTCTGGTAGAGCAGCCAGCGGTTGAGCAGGATGTCCAGCGCGCGGTCGGGGGTGCGCACCTGGACCGCGCCCAGGATCTCCTCCCAGCGCTCCGCGACGGCGCGCAGGCTGGCGTCGAGGTCGGCCCGGCGGTAGCGAGCGACCAGGGCCGCCGCGGCCTCGGCATCGGCCGCATCGCCGAGCAGGAAGACGATCTCGGCGCGCGCGCCTGGCGCCAGCTCGACCACGGCCTGCAGCGCGCCGCAGGGGTCCAGGTCGGCGCCCAAGCGCCCCGACAGCCGCACGCCGCGCGCGAGGCCGGCCGGCCGGCCGAGATCGCCGTGGCGCCCGAGGAACTCGGTGCGATCGCCGGTCCAGGCCGTCTGGGCACCGCAGAGATCGGCGAAAGCCACGCGGCCCCCGAAGTCGCGGTTCCAGGCGTTGCGCGCGAGCAGCGCGCCAGTGAGCGGATCCAGGCCCGTGACGATGTAGGGCGCGGAGCCGCTGCGCGAGACGCCAAGCACCCATTCGACGTAGGCGGTCACGGACAGCCGCCGCCGGCGGCGTGATGCGTTCACGAGGCTGAGCCGGCTCACCTTGATGGGATCATCGCCGGGGACGAACTGCAGCAGCTCCAGCGCGATGCCATGGGAGCTATGCTCGAAGCGGCTGTAGCCCTGGCCATGGCGAGCGATGTAGGGCTCGCCGGTCTCCCGAATCGGCAACGCCGTCGGGCTCCATAGCTCGCCGGTGTCCTCGTCGCGGACGTAGATGGCCTCGCCGGGCGGATCGCTCACCGGATCGTTCCCCCAGGGGGTGAGCTTGTTCTCGCGGCTGTTGCCGGACCAGGTGTAGCCGGAGCCCGACTCGGAGACCAGGCAGCCGAAGACCGGATTCGCGATCACGTTGATCCAGGGAGCCGGCGTCTGCTCGCTGCCGGCGAGGATCGTCACGTACTCCCGACCTTCCGCAGCGAAGCCGCCCAGACCATTGGCGAACTCGAGCGCCGGCTGCGGCCGCGCTGCCGTGGGGGATGGCTTCGCTGCCACCCGCCGCCGGGGTGGCACGAAGCGGGCGGCGTCAGCGCCGGGCGAGCGTGCGATCTGCTCGGACAGGGTCCCCCGGCGATTCGACAGCACCGCGCGCGCCGCGGCGTGGAGCGCGTCCCGCTGGTCGGCCGGCAGCCGGCCGGCCTGCACGATGAACACGTTGCCCTCGAGTGCCCTTCCCTCGCCAGAGCGACGCGACTGGCTCGTCCGCACGAGCGTCTCCAGCAGGAGCTGCAGGTCCTGGGCATAGGAGGGCGCCCGGTCGTTGAGGATCACGAGATCGACGGCCAGCTGCTTCAGGTGCCAGTACTCGTGGGCGCGGAGCAGCTGGCGCACGATGCCCAGGTCCTCGGGTTCGTCGATCTGAACGACCACGATCGGCAGGTCGCCCGAGATGCCCTGGGCCCAAAGGGCGGCCGGCCCCGCCGCGGGCCGCGCCAGCAGGTCGGCCGTCAGGCGCGGCGGCCGCTCCGCATAGAGAATCCGCCGCGCGAGGCTCTGGAAGTTGTGGGCCTCGTCGAGCCCGATGCCGGCGTGCTGCAGCTGCACCTGGGCCTGCGTCCAGGCGCGGGTGGCGGCGCGGTCGAAGGTCGCCGGGGCCCGGTACTTCTCGGCGAGGTCGAGAGCCTCCTCGCGCGAGGTCGCCACCAGCGTCGTGAAGGTTATCCGCGCCGTTGCACCCGGGCGAAGCCGGACCCGGAGGCGCAGGCTCACGATCGCGTCGAGCACCGCACCCACGGTGCCGGACAGGGGCTGGCCAGCGGTCATCGCCAAGGGCGCGCGGCTCGTACGGCCGCGGCCCAGGAAGCGCGCGCGGTCGGTTTCCCACTGCAGCTCGCCTACCCGTTGGCCTTCCATCGCCGCCGTGTGGGCCAGCCACACCTGCTGCTCGCCCGTCCCGCGCGGCCGCCGCGTCGCGAGCAGGGTGTCCAGCTCCGGCACGCACTCCGTGCTGACGAAGAGCTTGGCGAAGGCCGGATGGGCGGCGTCGGCCGCCGGCGGGGCCAGCACGACCTCGGCATAGGAGGTCACTTCGATCTCACGCGTGCGCGGTCCGATGTTCGTGAGCGACACCCGGCGCAATTCGGCATCGTCCTCCGGCGACACGATGACGTCGAGCGCCGTGGTGATCCAGCCGTCGCGCCGGGCGATCCGCGCCCGATCCTCGGCGAAGACGACCTCGTAGCTCTCCGGCTCGGCGCCGCTGGGCTGGTAGCCGACCGTCCAGCTCTGGCCGCTGCGCAAGTCGCTCAGGTAGATGGGCATGCCCGCTTCATCGCGCGTGACGTCCTCGTGCCAGCGGGTGACTGCGATGTCACGCCACCGGCTGTAGCCAGAGCCCGCGGCCGTCAGCATCACCGCGTAGCGCCCGTTGGACATCAGGTGCGTGCGGACGGGCCCGTGGGGGGTCACGAATCGCCGCACGATGGGCGCCACGAACTCATGCACATCGGCGAGCGCCATTAGCTCCTCCGGGCGCGGCTCGGCCACCGCGACGTCGCGCGGGGTCCGTTCCTGGAGGAGCAGCTCGGCCGCCTGCATGGTCGGCTCGGCGTGGAAGCGCGCCCGCATCGCACCTGCGTGCAGGACATTGGCGATGGCGACGAGCAGCATGCCCTGGTGGTGGGCCATGTAGGCGCGGACGACTGCAACGCGCCTGCCCGCGGGCAGGCGGGAGCCGGTGTAGTCGAGGGCTTCATAGAAGCCATAGGTGCCGAGGGCGCCCGCCTCGCGGAGCCGCCGGAAGTTGCGCGTGGCTGCTGTGGGATCGACCATGGCCGCCAGACCGGTGGCATAAGAGGCGACGACCATGTCCTCGCTGAGCCCGCGCCGCAGGCCCAAACCGGGTACCCCGAAGTTCGAGTACTGGTAGGTCTGCTCGAGATCGCGCGCGTTGTAGCTCGACTCCGAGACCCCCCAGGGCACGCCGCGCTCGACGCCGTAATCGATCTGCCGGCGCACGACGAGGCGCCCGGTCTGATCGAGCAGGCTGCCCACCGGCGTGCGCATCACGAGTTCCGGCATCAGGTACTCGAACATCGAGCCCGACCAGGAGACGAGAACGGCGTTCTGCGCGACGGGCGCAAGCGACCGGCCCAGCCGGAACCAGTGTGCGGTCGGCACCTCGCCCTTCGCGATGGCGACGAAGCTCAGCAGGCGGGCTTCGGAGGCGAGGAGATCGTAGCGCCCGGCATCGAGGCTCGCGTCCGCCACCCGGTAGCCGATGGCGAAGAGCTTGCGCACGGGGTCGAAGAGGAAGGCGAAGTCCATGTCCGCCACCAGCGCCTGCGCGGTCCGAGCGAGGGCGGCAAGGCGCGGATCCAGCGCGGCGGTCTCCGTAGCGTCAAGGTCCTGCTGATGGCTGGCGAGGGTCGCCTCCAGGGCCTCGGCCCAGGCGATGACGTCGGCTGCCGGGCCGGCGTCGCCGTCCGCGCTCAGGCTGTGCGCCGCCGCCGTCACGCTGCGCGCGTGGAGCGGCGAGCTCCGCGAGGAGCCGGGACCAGGCTTCCCGGGTGCGCGCGCCGCCCGCCGCCGCCGTGGCGATGGCCGCTAGCGCGCTGTCAAGGCGGCGACGGCTCGCTCCCTGCGCGCCGGTGCCTCCCGGGAGGCCGTGGACCGAGTCGCGGACGAGTTGCGCAGTGTCTGCGATGCCGGTCAGGGCCGCCGCGATTTGAGGCCGCTGCCCCATCATCTGCAGGCATGCCTGCTGGACGGCGATGAGATGACCCGCGAGATTGCCGCTATCCACCGCCGACACGTAGCGCGGCTCGAGCGGCCGGCAGTCGGCCGTGTCGTACCAGTTCAGGAAGTGGCCGCGGAAGCGCTCGAGCTTGCCCATCGTCGCGAAGGTGGCTTCGAGCCGCGCGACGAGCTCGCCGCGTCCGATCCAGCCGAAATCCCGAGCAGCCACCGCGGACAGCAGATAGAGCCCCAGGTTCGTGGGCGAGGTCCGGTGGGCAACGACCGGGTGCGGATCCTCCTGGAAGTTGTCGGGAGGCAAGTGGTTGTCGCCGGAACCGACAAAGGTGGTGAAGAATCGCCAGGTCCGGCGGGCGATCAGCTGGAGTGCCAGCGCATCCGCCGCGGACAAGGGGCGGGTGCGCGTGGCGGGCGAGGGCAGGCTCATCGCGCGTGCCGCGATCGGCGCGGCCGCCCAGAGCAGCAAGAAGGGCAGGGCGACAGGCCAGGCCGCCCACCTGCCCACGGCGAGGGCAATGGCGGCGACGAGGGCGAGGGCGGCGCCCCCGCTCATGCGCTGGTAGAAGCCGCGGAGATCGAGGCGCAGGCCCGCCTTCGCCTGGGCGGCGGTCACCCACTCCAGGAGATGGCGATGGGTCAGGTACACGCGAACGAGGGAGCGCAGCATCGCATCGGCCATCAGCCAGGCCTGGTGCGCGAGCATCGTGATCGTGACCGCCGTCTGCGCGAGAGCAAGCCGCAGGTCTCTTCCCGCAGCGAGCGCATGGCTGCGCTTCGAGACGCCGGCCCGGCTGGGGAGCAGTCCGGCGAGACTCGGCAGGAGCGTGGGCAGGGCGATCGTCGCGACGACGAAGGTCGCCCAGGCCAGCGGCGAGGCGGCCGGCAGCGCCCAGCTCAGCGCGAGGACCAGGAAGCCGGCGGGCGCGGACAGGCTGCGCCGCAGGTTGTCCATCATCTTCCAGCGGCCGATGGCGGGCACCCGGCCGCCGAGGATCCAGGGCAGCAACTGCCAGTCGCCGCGGGCCCAGCGATGTTGCCGGGCCGCCGCGACCCCGTAGTGCGCCGGCGCGCTCTCGAACAGCTCGACATCGGTGACGAGTCCGGCCCGGGCGAAGAGACCCTCGAAGAGATCGTGGCTCAGGAGCGCGTTCTCAGGCACGCGCCCCGCCAGGGCCGCTTCGAAGGCGTCGACGTCGTAGATGCCCTTGCCCGTGTAGGAGCCCTCGCCGAAGAGGTCCTGGTAGACGTCGGACACGGCCGCGGCATAGGGGTCGATGCCGGAGGGGCCCGACGACAGGCGCTGGAAGAACGAGCTCTCGCTGCTCGGCAAGGGCGGCGTGACGCGCGGCTGCAGGACGGCGTAGCCCTCGACCACGCGACCGGACTTGGCATCGAGCCGCGGGTGATTGAGGCGATGCGCCATCGTGCCCACCAGGCGCTTGACCGCGCCCCGCGGCAGGCGGGTGTCGGCATCCAGCGTGATGACGTAGCGCACCCCGGTCGGCGCCGCGCGGCGGGCGATCGGCCGCGGGCAGGAACGAGGTGTCGGTCGCTCCGCGCAGCAGGCGGTTCAGCTCGTGGAGCTTGCCCCGCTTGCGCTCCCAGCCCATCCAGATCCGCTCGCGATCGTTCCAGCGCCGCCGCCGGTGGAAGAGGAGGAAGCGCTCGTCCCCGGCGTCCGGCATGGGGTGGCGCTGGTTGAGGCGCGCGATCCCCGCCCGGGCCATGGCCAGGATGTCCTCGTCGCCGGGCAGGGTCTCCGCGGGCGCGTCCGTCCAGTCGGAGAGGAGGGCGAAGCGGATGTCGCCGTCCGCGTTCGCGAGGTAGTGCACCTCGAGCCGCTCGATCTGCTCCTCGAGCTCGGCGGGGCTGGTCAGCAGGGTGGGCACGACGACCAGGGTGCGCAGGGACGGCGGCACCCCGTCGCGCAGCTCGAGGCGCGGCAGGGCGACCGGCGTGAGCGCCGCCGTGATGCCGCGGTTCAGCAGGGCGATCGCCAGATCCGAGGCCGGAAAGACAGCTGCCAGGCCGAGCAGGACCAGGGTCACGACGCCCGCGCCGGCGGTCCAGGCGGCAAGGAGGGGCGGCGCGAGAAGCACCAGCGTCAGGAGGGCACTGGCGCCCAGATAGCCGGGCGTCGCGCCCGCGAGATAGGCGCGCAGCAGCTTGCGCGCCAGCGGCTCGCGAAATCCGAGGGCCTGCTCGAGGGCGCGGCGGCCGTCGCCGATGAGGTGATAGCCGGGGTCGCCTCGGCGGTCATCCTCGCTCGAGCTCGCCGCCGCCAGCGCGATCACGCTCGCTGGGCCACGTCGAGCTCCGTCGCGCCGCGCGCCTCGCGCGAGCTGCTCGATGGCGTGGCGGTAGCTGTCGCGGGTGGCGAAGTCCATCGCCGCATAGCCGACGTCCGCCTGCAGCACGGCGTCGACCAGGCTGACGCTCTCGAAGAACTCCTTCCAGTCGAGCGCGGACATGAGGCCCATGCTCGTGATCACGTTGCGGACGGTGACGTTCATCGCGGCCTGCCGCTGGTGCTCGACGCGGACGATGTCGTCGGGCGTCGTGCCCTGGGCGGCCAGCCGCTCGGTCCAGCCAGACGCAGGGCAGGCGTCACGCCGGATCCTGATCGCGGAGGCGCTGGACGAGCTGCACGGCGAAGGCGGTCTTCAGCGGCGCCTCCTCGAAGTCTGGAGCGCCCACGCCGCGCTCTGTCGGGAGCGGCCGCCGAGGCCCGAGCAGCTCGTCCGCCAGGGCGTCGGCGTCCTGCCGTGCCGCGCGGCTCCGCGCACGATGCTCTCCGTGAGGCGCCGGAGATTCTCGACGAGCACGATGCGCAGGCTGATGGCGATCGCCCACAGCTCGCCGATGGTCAGCGGCTGCACGCGTTGGTAGGCCTGCACGAAGCGGCGGAGAGTGTCCGGCTCGATCCGGCTGTCGGTGTGCGCGACGAAGGCCCAGGCGATGCCGTAGACCTGCGGATAGCCGAGCGAGCGGGCCCGCGGCCAGCTTGGGCAGCTCGCGGTAGAAGCCAGGGGGCAGGTCCGTCGCGGATCTCGCGCAGCTGTTCGTCGACGAGGTGGAAGTTGTCGACGAACCACTCCGCCGCCGGCGTGATCGCGCGTTCCTCGCGGATGGCCTTGGCGATTGCGCGATACCCCTCGCGCAACACGCGGCCGTTCGCCTCGACGCGCGGCAGCAGCGAGCGCCCCTTGCGCGGCGCCGCGAAGACGGGCTGCGCGGTGGCAAGGCTCTCGGCGTGCTGCTCGAAGCGCTCGCTACCGAAGAGCTCCGCCCGGATCGGCGCTTCCAGCTGCTTGGCGGCAAAGGCCAGGGAATGGGAAGGGCTGGGTAGCCTGCGCAAGCCGTCCCGCCAGGCCACTACCCGGCCGCGGTCGCGTTGCGAGCGGCATCGTCAGACGCGTGGCCTGAACAACTGCCCCGCGCGGACGGACCGTGCATCACTTCCTCCATGCCCGGGTTGTTGCGGCGCGTGACTCCTCGGGGATTCGCGAAGGCGGGAATGTCCGACGGCGCGGAGTATGGGCGAATCGGAGGTGCGACACAAGCACTCGCACCAGACGGCGTGTCTCACTTGAATCCACATCATTGTGATGGAGGCGGCCTCACTCTGATCGCTTGGCCGCAGGAGCCGCGCGAGACAAGTCGCTGGCCAGTAAGCGGATGCATGCAGGAAACGCCAGGCACGCGGATTGCGCTATAGCAAGCAGATCCACCACTCGAAGCAGCGCGATCTCGAACCGCGCAGGTCATTCACCGCGCATCCGTCGCGCTCGCCGCGACACTGGCATCGCCGGGGAGAACCACCACCATCGCCGATCCCATGCAGGTAGCGCTGATCGCGCTCGCACTCAACGCGTCCATGCCCTGTGAAGTTCGCGAGATCGACACGGGTCGCCTCATCGAGACGGTTGTCGAGTACATGGACTCCACCGTCGGCCCGGTGGCCGGCTACGGAATCGCCGCGGTGAACGAGACGCCTGGTGCGGGCGAGCTGCTCGTCCTCCTCTGGCTGCCGGAGGATCCAACCGGCGTCGAGGTCCTTCCGCAGGAGGAACCGGTTGGGCAAGTCCCCGCCGGCGCCTGCGGCAAGTTCATCACCTGGGGCGACTAGGTGAAGGCCCTGCGCCGATCGGCAGGAGAGGCTTCCATTCAACACTGCAAGAAGGAGTAGACCATGACCATGTACAAGAAACTCGCCTTTGTGGCCTTCGCCATGCTCGCCGGCTCCGTGAGCGCCGCGAGCGTCGGCTTGGCGAACGAGGCCGAGCGTCACGTCGTCGTCGGCCAGGAGATCCAGGCCAAGATCGATCAGCAGCTCGGCCAGGCCGACGCCGATCGCCAGGCGATCCAGGGGCTGTTGCAGCGGGCGGACGTCCGCCAGATCGCCGGGGCTGCTGGGCTGGACATCGAGCGGGCCAGCGCCGCCGCTGCGGATCCTGTCGGGCCCCGCGCTCGAGCAGCTGGCGGCCCAGGCGAGAGCGGCCGACGCTGACCTCGCCGGCGGGAGCGACACGATCGTGATCTCGGCGACCACGCTCATCATCATCCTGTTGATCATCATCATCGTCGCGAACTGAGGCCGTGCAGTCGTGAGCGCGCGGCGGGCAGCAGTTGGCTTTGCGTAGCGGCGGTCGCTCTTGCTTGGGCCGCCCCTGCCGTTGCCGGGGCGCCTGCCTCCTCGCCCGCGGAGGCGCGTAGCGCGCCGGCGCCGCTGCGCCTGCTCGATGTGCCCTTCGTTCCCCAGAGCGAGGCGCTGTGCGGCGGGGCCGCGCTCGCCATGGTCCTGCGCTACTGGGGGATGAGCGGCATCTTCGCCGAGGACTTCGCGGCGCTGGTGGAGCCGGGACAGGCGGGCATCCGCACCAGCGCGCTCGTGAAGGCCGCCCAAGCCCACGGCTGGCTCGCGATGCCGCTGCCCGCAGTCCGCGGTCGCGCTGCAAAGCCAGCTTGCCCAGGGCCGCCCGGTCATCGCCCTGATCCGGGTGAGCTCGGGCTCCTATCACTACGTGGTGCTCGTGGCCTGGGCCAACGGATGGGTGATCCTCCACGACCCCAGCCCTGGGTCCGTTCCGGACGCTGCGCGAAGCCGAGTTCGGCGAGGCCTGGTCCGGGAGCGAGAGCTGGGCGCTGCTGGTCCTGCCTCCCCAAGGACGCGAGGCGCCGGACGCAGCGGATTCCGCGGCGATCGCGCCGCCGGTGCCTGTGGCGATGGACGACTGCGGAGCACTTGTCGAGGCAGGCATCCGTCTGGCCGAACAGGGCGACAGCGCGCGGGCGGAGCTCAGCTTCCTGGCGGCCCAGGCCCTGTGCCCCGCTGCGGCGGCCCCGCTCCGTGAGCGCGCGGGCCTGCGCTTCCGCGCCGAGGACTGGGCGGGCGCGAGTCGGCTGGCGACGCATGCCCTGGCGCTCGACCCGAACGATGCGCACGCCAGGCGTCTGCTGGCCGGCAGCGCTTTCCTGGCCGGCGACATCGAGGGCGCTCTCGACGCCTGGAACGCCCTGGCCGAACCGCGAGCCGACCTCACGCGCATCGATGGCCTCAGGCGCGTCCGCTATGCAGCCGTGGCCGACCAGCTCGATCTGCCCCCAGGCGAACTGCTCACGCCGCAGGACTTCCGCCGCGCGGGCCGGCGCCTGGCCGATCTGCCGGCCCAATCGGCGCATCGGCTGAGCCTGCGGCCTCTGCCGCAGGGCATCGCGCAGGTGGACGTGTCGCTGCTGGAGCGCCCCCTCCTCGTCGCGGGCCCCTGGGACCTGGCGCGAGCAGGCATCAAGGCCCTCAGCGACCAGGAGCTCGCCGTCGACGTGGCCAGCCCCACAGGCAATGGCGAGCTCTGGTCGGCGGGCTGGCGCTGGTGGGAAGAGCGACCGCGCGTCGCGCTGGCGCTGGCGATTCCCGCGGTCGGCGGCCGGCCCGGGATCTGGCGCCTGGAGGGCTTCTGGGAGCGGCAGAGTTACGCGGCGCCCTCGCCTGCCGGCGCGAACGCCATGGCCGAGAGCGGGCTGAGCCGTGAGGAGCGCCGGCGCACGTCGCTCTCCTTCGCCGATTGGCTGGGCTCGGATCTCCGCCTCGAACTCGGCGCCGCCCTCGACAAGTGGGTCGATCGCGGTGCCTATCTATCGCTGGCGGGCGGTGTCGAAACGCGCTGGGCGGGCGAGCGGCTCGCGCTGGGCGCGCAGGCGGCGAGCTGGACCAGTCTCGCCCGCGGCGCTCCCTTCGCCGCCGGCGGCCTCACCCTCGCCTGGTGCTCGCGCGGCCTGGACAGCGGCGACGCCTGGCAAGGCCGCCTGGGACTTTCCAGTGCGTCGGCGGAAGCGCCGCTCGCCCTCTGGTCCGGCGCGGGAACCGGCCAGGGGCGTACGCCTCTGCTGCGCGCGCACCCCCTGCTGGTGGGGGGCGGCATCGACGGCCCCATGTTCGGGCGCCGGCTCGTCCATGGCACGATCGAGCGGCAGATCTGGCCATGGATGCTGGGGCCGCTTGAGCTCGGTTGGGCCTTCTTCGTGGACGGCGCCAGAGCCTGGGAAACGGGACGCGCCGACCGCGTCCCCTGGCAGGCGGACGGCGGTGCGGGCCTGCGCCTGCGGCGGCTCGGCATGAAAGGTCAGCTGCGGATCGACGCGGCCCTGGGCATGGTCGATGGCAGCTCGGCCATCTCCCTCGGCTGGCAGTTGCCCTGAGTTGGATCGACAGCGTCGCGCGGCCTATTCTGCTGGCGGCGGTCGTTCCTTCCAGCGGGCCCCGGATCTAACGCCTGGCGACGGGCCCTCGCCCGCGCTATCATCGAGACGGCTCCTTGCCGGGAGAGTGTTGCATGCGCTTCATCCTGCGCCTCCTGATCACCGCGCTCACGATCTTCGCCGTCGCCTACCTGTCCGAGGGCCGGCTGGTGGCGTGGACGCCTTCTGGCCGACGGCGATCCTCGCGGCGCTGGTGCTCGGCCTCGTCAACGCGATCGTCAAGCCCGTCGTCAAGCTGCTCGCGCTGCCGATCACCTGCCTCACGCTCGGCGCTCTTCCTGCTGGTGATCAACGCGGCGATGCTCTACCTCGTCGACTGGATCGTGCCCGGCTTCGAGACAGTGGGCTTCCTGCCCACCGTGCTGGCCGCAATCCTGATCGCGATCGTCGGCGGCATCGGCGGCAAGCTCATCGACGACGACAAGCGAGGCGATCCCGACTGAGCGCTCGGGTCGCGGCCGAAAGTCACGCAACGAGCATTGAGCAGCGCCGCCGGCCGCGGCAGTTCACCGCCCCGCGGGCGGCTTCACGCACTCGCAGAACACGCTCGCGTAGTAGCCGGCCATGGCCCGCCGCTCCTCTCGCTTCCCGCTATTCGGACCCTGGACCCTCGCCCCCGGGGGCGTCAAGCGCCTGGAACCGATTCTGCTCCTGGGTCTTTGCCTGCCGATAGGCTATCATTCAGGCAGATCAGCCCCTCGACCCCCTCATTGGATTGCCCGCATGCCCCGCTGGCCCGCACTCATCCTCGTTGCCACGCTCGCCTTGGCCGCGACGCCCCCGGGGGCCGGCGCGCAGCCGGAGCTGCCGCCGCGGCCCGGCGAGTTGCAGCTCGGCCGCCTGCACTACAGCGGCGGCGGCGACTGGTACGGCAACCCCAGCAGCCTGCCCAACCTGCTCGAGGAGTTCGAGCGCCGCACGGGCATCGACTGCGCCGCCCGCGAGACCGTGGTCAAGGCCACGGATCCCGGCCTGGATCGCCTGCCCCTGGTCTACCTCAACGGCCACGGCAACATCCAGCTCAGCGCCGAGGAGGAGACGCGCCTGCGCGCCTGGCTCCAGCGCGGCGGCTTCCTCTGGGCCGATGACAACTACGGTCTCGACGCCAGCTTCCGCCGCATGGTGGAGCGGCTCTTTCCCGCCGAGCAACTCCGCCTCGTGCCGGCCGATCACCCCATCTATCACAGCTTCTACGCGCTGGACGGCGTGCCCAAGATCCACGTCCACGACGGCAAGCCGCCGCAGGGCTGGGGCCTCTTCCTCGACGGCCGCCTGGCCGTCTTCTACACCTACGAGTCGGACATCGGCGACGGCCTCGAGGACGCCGAGGTGCACAAAGACCCGCCCGAGAAGCGCGAGGCGGCGCTGAAGATGGCCGTCAACGTGCTCTACCACGCCCTCGTCCGCGCGAGACCGTCGGCATGAGCGCGCCCCGCGAGACGGCCGCCGGCCAGCGCCTGCTCGCCCTGCTCGGCCGCGAGCTGCAGCGGGCGCGGCGCGCCCACTGGCGCGCGGCCCTCGGTCCGGCGGCGGCCCTCGCCCTGGCGGTGCTGCTGCTCGCCGCCGCGATCCTGCAGCTCGCCGCCCCCAGCAGTCCGGCGGGCGGCACCGCCTTCGCGCTGATCACCTGGCTGCTCGTGCTCGCGCCGCTGGCCGCGGCGCTGCTCTGGCCACTGCGCCGCCTCCCCGATGCGCGGC
Source organism: uncultured bacterium (assembly GCA_963695095.1). Classification (GTDB taxonomy): domain Bacteria; phylum Krumholzibacteriota; class Krumholzibacteriia; order JACNKJ01; family JACNKJ01; genus VGXI01. The sequence continues at coordinate 612,781 of CAVOFT010000001.1, forward strand.
GCCTGCTGCGCGAGGCCGAGGCCCAGGCCGACACGCGCCAGCTCCTGGAAACCGCCGCCGACGTCGCCGAGGGGCGCCTGGAGGGCAAGGGCTACTCGCCTGCGCTGATGGATCGCGTCCTCGCCGGCGCGGCCGAGCGCGCCGCCGCCGGCCTGCCCGATCCCGAGCAGGGCCCCTGGCCGCGCCGGGGCCGGCAGGCTGTGCTCGCGCTCGCGCCGCTGCTGCTCATCGCCGCCCTGCCGGCCAGCCGCACGGGCATCCGTCCGGCGGCCTTCCTGCTCGACCCGCGCGATCCGGCGCACTATGCCGAGCGCGCCTCGCTCGCGCTCGCGCCGGGCGACATCGAGGTGCTTGCCGGCAGTCCGCTGCGCCTGGAGTTGCGCGAAGTGGGCTTGCCCTGGCGCTTTCCCGGCGCCTTGCGCCTGGAGATCGACGAGACGGGGGACCTGTTCCAGCCCGCTGCGCTCCAGCGCGAGGGCGAGGCCTGGGTGCATCGGCGCGAGGCCGTGCAGCAGGGTTTCAGCTACCGCGCCCGGCACGGCCGCAGCCTGAGCCCGAGCTATCGCGTCAGCGTCTACCACCCGCCGCTCCTGGACAGCCTGCGCGTGACCGCCACGCCGCCGGCCTACACGAAGCTGCCGGCGCGCAGCCTGGATCTGCAGAGCGGCAGCCTCAGCCTGCCGCTGGGCAGCCGGCTCGCGCTGGAGGGCCTGGCGGCGAGCGAGCTGGCGCGCGCCTGGCTCCTGGGCGCCGGACCCGACAGCCTGCCGCTGGCCGTCGCGGGCCGCCGCCTGCGCGGAGAGCTGACGGTGGACGCCGATGCCCGCCTCGCCCTCAGTCTCGAGGACGCGCGCGGCACGCGGAGTCGCACGCCCACGCTCATCGAGCTGAGCGCGCTCGCCGACCGGCCGCCCACGGTGGAGATCCTCGCCCCGGGCCCGGACGCGGACCTCAGCCGCGACCTGCTGCAAGTGCTGGAGATCAGCGTGGCCGACGACTACGGCGTCGCCACGCTCCACCTGCGCGCCGCCAAGCGGGAGGATCCCGACAGCCTGCGCCGGGCGCTGCCGCTGGGCGAGGCCGCCGGCCAGCCGCGCGGCGCGCTGCGCTGGCGCTGGGACCTGGGCGCCGACTGGGCGCTCTTTCCGGGCGACGTCGTCGAGTACTGGCTCGAGGTGAGCGACACGCGGCCCGGCCGGCCGGGGCGCGGGGTCAGCGCCGTCCAGCGCCTGCGCGTGCCCTCGGTGGCCGAGATCTACGCCGACATCGAGAAGGAAGACGAAGCGCGCACGGAGTCCCTCGAGGAGATGGTGGACGAGGGCCAGCGCCTGCAGGAGGACATGCGCCGCCTGGAGGAGGAGCTGCGCGCCGATCCCGAGCTGGACTGGGAGCGCGAGCAGGAGCTGAAGGACACCTTCGAGCGCCTGGAGAGCATGAGCGAGCAGCTCGAGGAGATGCAGAAGGGCCTGGCCGAGCGCAGCGACAAGCTCGGCGAGAACGAGATGCTGCGCCAGCAGATGGCCGAGAAGCTCCAGAAGATCGAGGAGCTGATGGCCGAGCTGCGCGACACCGAGGCCGGCGAGCTGCTGCGCCGCTTCCAGGAGATGCTCGAGCAGATGGATCCCGAGCGCCTGCCCGAGGAACTCGAGCAGATGCGCATGGACCACGCGGATATCCTCGAGCAGCTCGAGCGCACCGAGGCCATGCTCGAGCAGCTCATGCGCGACCAGAAGCTCGACGCCCTCCAGCGCGAGCTGGACGAGCTGCTCGAGCAGCAGGAGAAGCTGCGCGCCGAAAGCGAGCAGCTTCCCGAGCAGAAGCCGCAGGCCGATGCGCAGGAGCAGGAGAAGACCGAGGCCGCAGCGGACTCGAGCGCGAGCGCGAAGCCCGACGAGGAGCAGCAGGCCGGCGGCGAGGAGACGCCCGAGCAGAAGGCCGAGCGCGAGGCGCTGGCCGAGAAGCAGCAGAAGCTGGCCGAGGAGACCGCCGAGCTACTGAAGAAGATCCAGGACGCGGCCAAGGAGCTGAAGGACGAGTTCCCCGAGCAGGCCGAGGCCATGGAGAAGGCCGCCGAGCCGCAGACGCCCGAGGATCCCAGCCAGCCGATGGAGGACGCCGGCGAGCAGCTGGGCGACCAGAGCCCGGAGGCCAACCAGAGCCAGCGCGAGGCCGCGCGCCGCCTGCTCAAGCTCTACTGGAAGCTGGTCAAGGCCCAGGCCGGCATGAGCTCGCAGACGGACATGGCGGCCCTGGCCGCGATCGAAGCCATCACCCGCGAGGCGCTCGAGGTCTCCCTGCGCGAAGAGGCGCACGAGGACGAGACGGCGCGCCTGCTCCGGCAGGGCCAGCGCCCCGAGCGCCTGCGCGAGGCGGCCCGCCGGCAGATGGGGCTCTACCAGTCCATGGAGCAGGTGCGCGAGGGCCTCGTCGATGCGGCCAAGCTCACCTTCGGTGTCAGCCGCGACGCCATGCGCCAGACGCAGGAGGCCCTGGAGGCGATGGCGGCCAGCGTCGGCGAGCTGGAAGCCGGCCAGGGCGCGGCGGGGGTGCAGAGCGCGGGGCGCTCGGTGGGGCATCTCAACGTCGCCATCGTCGAGCTGCTGCGCGGCACGCGCATGCAGGGCTCGGGTACGGGCAGCTGCCCCAATCCGGGCGCGGCGATGCAGGACATGCTCAAGCGCCAGGAGCAGCTCAACCAGGAGAGCCGCGGCCAGGCCGGGCGCTCGGGCGGCGGGCTGTCGATGGAGGAGCGCGCGGGCATGGCGCGACTCAAGGCCGAGCAGCGCGCCATCCGCGAGGGCGTCGAGGACCTGATGGGCGGCGACCAGGGCGAGATTCTCGGGCGCCTGGACAAGGTCGTCGAGGACATGCAGGAGGTGGAGCGCGACCTCGAGGCCGGCCGCCTCGATGCGGAGACCCTGCGCCGCCAGGAGAAGATCTTCGAGCGCCTGCTCGATGCCCAGCGCTCCGTGCAGCGCCGCGACTTCAAGCAGGAGCGCCAGAGCGAGAGCGCCGACGAGCTGGCGCCGCTGTGGCCCGACGACCTGCGCGACGGCGATCCCCTGGCCAAGCTGCGCGACGAGATCCGCCGCGGTCTCGGCGAGGCGGCGCCGCCCGAGTACGAGGAGCTGATCCAGGAGTACTACCGCTCCCTGCTCGAGCGGCAGGACGCCGGGACGCCGCTGCCATGAGCCCGAGCCGTCGCCTGCCCCCGCGCTCGCGCGGTGCCCTGCGGCGTGCCGCGCAGCGGGCGCTGCTCGTCGGTCTGGCCCTGACCCTGGCCCTGCCGGCCCTCGGCCAGGACGAGCCCTCCGCGCAGCTGCCGCCGGCTTCGCTGCGCTCCGTCGACCCTCGCTCCAGCTTCGCGCGCGAGCTGCTCCAGGCTCAGCAGCACATGAAGCGCGACCCCGAAGGCGCCTACATCCGACTCCAGACCCTGGCGGCGCGCGCGCCCGAGAGCGCCGATGCGCAGTACCTCCTGGCCCAGGCCGGCCGCCTGACCGGGCGCCTGGACGAAGCCGAGCGGCTGCTGCGCGATCTGCACGGCCGCTATCCCGAGGCGCAGGGCTATGTCAGCGAGCTGGCCCTGGTGCTGCTGCGCAGCGGCCGGGATGAGGAGGCGAAGCGCTTCCTGGCCATGCTCTACCGCGAGGGGCCGCCGCGCGCGGCCGCCTACGAAGCGGCGGCCGGTCTGCTGCTGAACCAGGCCCGCCCCGATCTCGTTGAGGCCATCTACCGCGAAGGCCTGGCCGCGCTGCCTCGCGCGGACGAGTACGGGCGCCTGCGCCTGCTCCGGCGGCTCTTCGAGTTCTACAACCTCATCGACGCGCCGGAGATGCTGCTTCGCCTGCTGGCTGCAGAGAGCCAGGTCTTTCAGGAGCCGCGCTTGCGCGAGGAGCTGCTGCGCGAGGGTGAGCTGTTCCTGGGCGAGGCCCAGTCGCCCGCGGTGCTGCTACCCGTGGCGGATAGCCTGGCGGCCTCGCCGGCCGGTCCGCGCCTGTCGCCGGTGCTGCGGCAGATCTACCTGGCCGTGGGCGACCACGCGCGCTTCGCCGAACAGGCCCTGCGCACGCCCGTGCCCGCCGGCGAGCGCGCCCACTGGCTCTATGGCGAGGGCCTGCGCTGCCTGGAAGACGTGGATCGCGGCACTCCCACCGCGGCCCGCCATCGCCGCGCCGCTGCCGATCGCCTCTTCAGCGCCGGACTGGCCGCGGCGAAGGCCAATCCCTCCCTGCGCGCCATGCTGCGCTACCAGCTCGCGCGCCTGCGCCTGGAGGCGGACGGCGAGGCGCGCCTGGCCGGTCGCGTGCCCACAGCGGCGGCCACGGACTCCCTGCGCGGCCTGCTCGCGGACTTGCGGCGCGAGCAGCCCGGGAGCGAATGGGCCACACGGGCGCTCATCGACGAGCTGCGCTTTCTGCGCGAGCGCCTGGGCGACCCGGCCGGCGCAGAAACCCTCTTGCGCGCCTGGCTGCTCGAGCCCGAGCGGGCGCGCACGCCCGCCATCGAGGCCGCCCTCGAGCTGGAGCTGGGCGAGACGCTGCTCGCCTCCCAGCGCTTCGCCGAGGCCAGGGGTCATTACGAGAGCCTGCTGCGCCCCGAGCGCGGCGCGAGTCGTCCGACGGCCCTCGGCGCCTGGGCCTCCTTCCGTCTCGCCGAACTCCTGGTGGTCGAGGGCGAGTTGCAGGCCGCCCAGGACAGCCTGGCGGCCCTGGCCGAGGGCGACCCCGGCGCCGCGCTGGCCAATGACGCCCTCGATCTGGCGCTCCTGCTCGCCGAGAGCGGCGGCTGGCCGGAGAGCGTGCGCGCGCACTTGCTGGCGGCCTTGCAGCGCGAGGTCGGCGGCGATCCGCTGGGCGCAGCGACGGCCCTGCTCGACTTCGCCGCCGCCTATCCCGAGGACGCGGCCAGCCCGGCCCTGCTCTATCGCGCCGGTCAGCTCGAGCTGCGCGCCTGGCGCGGCGAGGCGGCGCTGGCGGCCTGGCTGCTGCTCGCCGATCGCCATCCCGAGGACGGGCGGGCGGCGCAGGCCCTCGAACAGGCGGCGCGCCTGGCCCAGCGCATGGGCGACCCCGCCCGGGCGCGGGCCCTGCTCGCGCGCATCCTCGAGGAACACCCGGACTTTCGCCTGCGGCCCGAGCCTGCGCGACCTGCAGGATCGCCTCAAGCACGAGGGGGACGCATGATGGCTGGCACGCCTCCTGGGCGCGGGGCTGCTCCTGCTGTGCATGGCCCTCGCCGCGCCCGGCCTCAGGGCCGACCTGCTGGTGCCCATGGACCTGGAGCAGACCGACCATCTGCGCGCCTACGGCCTGGCCTACCACCGCCTGCAGCAGCAGGAGACGGTGCTCTGGTTGCTCAACTATCGCGGCGGCTCGTTTCTGCTCAGCGACTCCGAGTCCGCGCGCCGCGAGGCGGTGCGCATGGGCGTGCGCGTGGAGTCCGTGAGCGAGGGCAAGCGGGCCGCGATCTTCGGCACCATCGAGGCGAGCAACATGGAGAAGGTCCTGCTCGAGAAGGCGCCCGAGGTGGCCATCTACAGCCCGCCGACGGCCCAGCCCTGGGACGACGCGGTGATGATGGCCCTCGACTACGCTGAGATCCCCTACACGGTGATCTACGACCAGGAGGTGCTGGCCGGCCGGCTCGCCGACTTCGACTGGCTGCACCTGCACCACGAGGACTTCACGGGCCAGTACGGCAAGTTCCTGGCCCTCTACGGCAGCCAGCCCTGGTATCAGCGCGACAAGCTGGTCTCCGAGCAGATGGCGGCCGCGGCCGGCTACCCCAGCGTCAGCGAGCACAAGAAGGCCGTGGCGCGCATGATCCGCAGCTACGTCGAAAAGGGCGGCTTTCTCTTTGCGATGTGCAGCGCGACGGACTCGATCGACATCGCGCTGGCCGCCGAGGGCGTGGACATCGTGGCCGCCGAATACGACGGCGATCCGCCCGATGCCGACTGCCAGGAGCGCCTGGACTATCGCCGCGGATTCTGCTTCCAGGACTACCAGCTCATCACGAGCCCGATGGTCTACGAGTTCAGCGACATCGACGCCACCAACACGGCGCGCCTGCGCGGGCGGGGCAGCGACTACTTCACGCTCTTTGAATTCTCCGCCAAGTTCGATCCCGTGCCCACCATGCTCGTGCAGAACCACGTGGCCGTGGTGGAGGGCTTCATGGGCCAGACCACGAGCTACTACAAGCGCTTCCTGCAGGACGCGGCGACCGTGCTCGGCGAGGTGGAGGGCGCCGGCGAGGTGCGCTACCTCCACGCGGCGCGGGGTCAGGGCACCGTCACCTTCCTCGGCGGCCACGATCCCGAGGACTACGAGCACCGCGTGGGCGACCCGCCCACGGACCTCAGCCTGCACCTGCACTCGCCGGGCTACCGGCTGATCCTCAACAACGTGCTCTTCCCGGCGGCGGAGAAGAAGGAGCGGAAGACCTAGCCCCGGCTTGCGCGGGGCCCAGGCGCGGCCGGCCGAGGCGCCGGTCGCCGCGACAGCGACAGGCGGCGCCTCGGTTCTGGCCCGATCCTAACGGACCAGCAGCAGCTTGCAGCTGGCCTCCCAGCCCTCCGCATCGAGCCGGGCGAAGTAGACACCGGATCCCAGGGCCCGGCCCTGCGCGTCGCGGCCGTCCCAGCTCTCGGTGTGCGCCCCCGCGTCCCGCATCCCATCGACGAGCACTCGCAGCAGCCGACCTTGCACGTCGTAGAGACGAAGGTGAACGCGCGCCCGGGTGGGCAGCTGGTAGCTCAGCGTCGTCTGGGGATTGAACGGATTTGGGTATATGCTCAACTGCAGCGCGCGCGCCGTCGCCGGCAGGTCGGACACCGCCGTGCCGGCCGGGGCGGTGCGCAAGTCGGCTTCCGCGGCGGCATTGTCGGGCAGGGTCACCCAGGGCGAGCAGGGGAAGAAAGGATCGTCGGTGTGGACGCGCAGGCGCCAATGATAGGCGACGCCCTGCGTCAGCCCGGAGACGAGCTCCCCGAGCGCCGCGAAGCTGCCGATGGGGCCGCTGATGGCGCCCGTCGCGGTCCAGTCGCCGAGCACCGTGTTCGTGCCGTCGAATGGCGTCCCGAAGGGCTTGATCTCGTACTCGAGGCGCACGCGGCTGCGACCGATCGCCGAGCGCCCGTGCGCGCTGACGACGAACTCGTGCGGGTCTCCCGTCAGGCCGAGCGGCGCTACTGGCGCGGAAAGATCGTTGCGCCACTGCTGTGGCTTGCGCGATAGGCCGCGGCTGTCGTTGCCGTAGTAGAGGAAGGCGCGGCCCTCGTCGGTCTGGCCGGCGTCGTAGGAACGAGCGCCGACCATGATGTCGGCGAAGCCATCGCCGTTGACATCCCCGGCCGTGGCCACGCGCCAGGCGAAGTAGCACTCGGCCTGCTGGCCTTCGGCGATCCAGGCGGCGGCGCCGCCGACGATGCCGGACGCGGAGCCGAACCAGAGGGCCGCCATGCCGCTGTTGGCGCCAGCGTCGCTGTCGCAGTAGGGCGAGCCGACGAGGATGTCGCTGTAGCCGTCGCCGTTGACGTCACCGGCCGAGGCGACGGTGTAACCCCACCAGGCGTCGCTTTGCCCGCGAATCGTGCTCCAGTCGGCATTGGTGGGATCGCCGCTGGGCGGTGCGGTGGCCTGGCCGAGCCACAGGAGCGCCTGGCCCGAATTGCTGTAGGCGCTGTCCCAGCGGGGCGCGCCGACGAGGATGTCGCTGAAGCCGTCGCCGTTGACGTCGCCGGCATAGGCGACCGCCTCGCCCAATCGGGCCACCGCCTGGTTGCTCTTGCAGCTCCACCAGGGCGGGCCGCCCACGGGACCCTCGGCGGAGCCCAGGTAGATGAATGCCCAGCCCTCTTGGCTCTCGCCGACATAGTACTTCGGCGCGCCGACGAAGACATCGCTGAAACCGTCGCCGTTGAAGTCGCCGGCGGCGGCCACGGAGAGGCCGTACTCGGCGTTGGCGAAGTCCGCGCCGTGGAACCAGTCGTGGCTGGGCGAGGGGCCGCTCTCCGAGCCGAGGTAGACGAAAACAGCGCCCTCGTTCGTCTGCCCCGCATCGTAGTAGGGGGCGCCGACGATGACGTCCGCGTAGCCGTCGCCGTCGAAGTCGCCGCCGCCGGCCACGGCGAAGCCGAAGTCGCTGGCCGCCTGGCCGCTGAAGGCGCTCCAGCTGGCGTTGGCCGGATTGCCGTAGGGCGAGCCGGCGAACCAGATGAAGGCGGCGCCCTCGTCGCTCACGCTGTTCGTGTAGCCGGGCGCGCCGACGATGGCCTCCGGAAAGCCATCGCCATTGACATCGCCGGCGCCGGCGATGGAGACGCCGAGGGCCGCCCCGGCCTGATTGCCCTCCGCGTACCAGGAGAAGACCGCGCTCAGTCCTTGGTGCGAGCCGAGGTATAGGAACACCGCGCCCTCGTCCACCTGCCCGTTGTCGAAGCCGGAGGCGCCGACGAGGACATCGCTGTAGCCGTCGCCGTTCACGTCGCCGACGCAGGCCAGCGAACCCCCGTAGTGGGCGCTGGTCTGGTTGCTCTCCGTGACCCAGCCGGCCTGGGTGCGCGGCCCGCTGCGGCCGCCATAGAAGCCGACGACCCGGCCGATCTCGTAGCCGTCGACGATCTGATCGGGAATGCCGAGGATGATGTCGCCGAAGCCATCGCCGTTGACGTCGCCGGCCGCGGCGGCGCTCCAGCCGCACCAGGCTTCGGTCTGCGCGCCGTCGTAGATCCAGACGGGATCGGCGCCGAGGCCGCTGTAGTTGCCCATGTAGAGGTAGACGCGGCCCTGGTCCACGTAGTCGCCATTGTACTCTTTGGCCGTTACGAGGACGTCGCTGTAGCCGTCCGCGTTGATGTCGCCGGCCGTGGCCACGCACCAGCCGTAGGCGCTGTTGTTCTGGCCGCCCTCGTCCGTCCAGGACGGATCGAGCGGTAGCCCGCTGGCCGAACCTTCGAAGAGACAAGCGCGTCCTTCGAGATCGATGTCCCCCGACCAGCTGTGGGCGCCGACGAGGACGTCGCTGTAGCCGTCGCCCGACACGTCGCCGGCCGTTGCCACCGAGTAGCCGAAGCTGCCGTACTCCGCGAGACCCAGGTGCCAGGCGGCCGGGTTCTGAACGCCGCTCGCCGAGCCGTGGAAGACGTAGGCGTGGCCGTAGACGCCGCCCAGGTTGTAGCTGGGCGCGCCCACGATGACGTCGTCGTAGCCGTCGCCATTCACGTCGCCGGCCGTGGCGACGCAATGGCCGAAGCCCGAGTGGTCTTCGTTGCTCTCGCCACGCCAGGACCAGCCGGCGGCCAGACCGCTCGCGCCGCCGTGGAAGACGTAGGCGAGGCCCTCCTGCGTCTGTCCGTTCTGGGCGTTGTCGGCGCCGACGATCACGTCGGCAAAGCCATCGGCGTTGACGTCGCCGGCCGAGGCGACCGATAGCCCGAAGTCGGCGCTCGCCGCCCCGCCGTTGCGGGTCCAGTTCGCCGTCCAGGGCAGGCCGTCGGCGCCGCCGTAGTAGACGTACACCCGGCCCTCATCCGTGAAGCTGTCGTCATAGAAGGGCTGACCCACGACCACATCGTCATAGCCGTCGCCGTTGACGTCGCCGGCCGAGGCGGCGCACTGCCCGTAGTTGGCGTAGTTCTGTTCGCCATAGCCGTACCAGTCCCAATCGGTGTCCAGCCCGGCGGGGCCGCCCAGATAGAGCCAGACCCGGCCGCGCGCGGGACCGCCGCTGGCGTAGCGGGGCGCGCAGACGAGCACGTCGCTGTAGCCATCGCCGTCGACGTCACCCGCGGTGGCCACGCAGTAGCCGAAGGGCGTGTTGCCCTGATAGCCGTCCACGCTCCAGTCGGGCGTGTCCATCAGGGGGTCCACTGTCACTGGATAGACCGCACCGCTGTCGTCGATGCGCAGAAGGATGCCGCCGTCGGCAAGAGCCAGCTCGCCCGGCAGCTCGCGCCCAGTGCTATCCCAGGCCAGGAGCTTGCTGTAACGCAGCGCGAGGCTGCCGTCGGCGTCGGCGAAGATGATGGCCTCGTCCCCCTGCGGCCGGGGTTCGAGATCGCCGGCAAGCGCGCCGAGAATGCAAAGGTCGCCGGCGCCTTCCGGCCGCTCGGAAATCGTGAAGCCCTGCTCGAGGCCGGCCGCCGTGTTCTCGTACCACTCCGTGATGCCTTCGCGCAGGTACTCGACGCGACGCGCGGCGCAGGCAGGTGCCGTGCGCTCTGCCGGCTGCAGATGGCCTTCCCGGCCCCAGCCCGCGAGCTGCCAGGACCAGCTCCAATCGGCCACCCGCGAATCGCGGTGGCGGATCTCGATGCCGGCATCGTGGAAGGTGCTGCGGAGATTCTGGGCCCGGTTGGGCGCCTGCGGACCGGTCTCGCCGGGCGAGATCTCGTACTCCGCCATGGCCAACCTGTGATTGACCTCGCTCCACCAGCTCGGGTCCACGCCGGGCGGAAGCACCGCCCCGATATCGGACTCAGCGAGCGCTGTGCTGAACCGGGCTGGCCGGGTCTCGCCGCTCGCCGGCGCCGACAGGTCCCGAGAGTCCGTGCTGACGAGGAACGCCAGGCCGAGCACCATGGCCGAGATGAGCTGCGCAACCACCGGATGCCGGGCCGCGCGCAGCATGGAACTGCGTGTCATGATCCGCCTCCCTATCACTATGAGCCCTAGCGTAGGACGCGCGAGTCCGGCGGGAATCACAGTGGGCGGCGGCCGCATGTCATGTGCATTACGGAGGCGTTTCTTCTCGCGATCGTAATCCGCACTGTTACATGTGAGCGACAGCGCGGCGATTTCGGCGCGGTCCCCATTGGCAAGAGTCGATGCGGCCTCTAGACTCATGTCGGGAATGGGACGGGTCGACGACGGGACCTCATCCTACCGGACCCTCTTGCCGCAAGCCCGCGCTGGATCCGTCCAGGCTGCCCGCTGCTCCAGCGGGCAAGCGACAGGAGGGACTCCATGTCGAAGCGTTTGCTCACTCTCTTGCTTGCGACCTTCACGCTGCTGGCCCTGAGTTGCTCTGAACTCGAGCAGCCGGCGCCGCTGGCGCCCACCGGCGATGCATCGATCGCCGGCATCGACACCGAAGGCCTCGCCTGGGCCTTCGTCGGTGAGGCCGGCTGGGAGCCGGCGATCACGCGGGATCCGGCGAAGACCATCCCCAGCGACGGCGGCGAGAGCCTGCTCTGGAGCTTCCAGCGCGAGGTGATCGCCAGCAATGTCGTCCACTACAGCGCCATCGTGCGCACGGGTCCGGGGCCCTACGACCACATCGGCATCCACCGCGTGGTGAAGGAGATGCGGCCCTTCCGGCCCATCCGCACGGCCAAGGCGCTCTTCCTGCTCCACGGTGACCTCAAGGACTTCGAGGGGATGTGGCTGCCGGGGCAGTTCTCGACGAACCTGCCCGACGACTTCGGCCTGGCGGCCTACCTGGCCCAGGAGGGCGTCGACGTCTGGGGCATCACGCAGGGCTGGAACTTCGTGCCCGGGGATATGACGGACTACTCCTTCTACGCCGATTGGGGACTGCAGAAGGAGATGGACCACCTGTCGATCGGACTCGCCATCGCCCGGCTCAGCCGCTGGATCAGCGGCGACGGCCTCGACAAGATGCTGCTGCTCGGCTACAGCAGTGGTTCGGCGACCGGATACTCCCTGCTCAACGAGGAGTCCCAGCGGCCCGCGGCGCTGCGCCAGGTGAAGGGCTTCATTGCGGCGGACCTCGGTGTGCGCAGCGATGATCCCGTCTGGCTCGAGACGGGGGCAGGATTCCTGGACTTCTACCAGGGGCTCTACGATGCAGGGGAGTACGCAGACGTTCTCATCCTGAGGGATGCGGCGCTGCTGGCGAAGAGCGATCCCGATGGGGATTCGCCCTACTTTCCGGGGCTCACGAATCTCCAGCTCGCGCTGTTCTATGCCGGCGGCCTGATCTTCGCCCCCTCTGAGGCGCACTATCATGCTCCGGTGCTCGAGAACGGCTTCCCGGTCGATCTGCAGTTCGCCACGATCCCGCAGTGGCTGGACTTCATGGAAAACACGGCGGCCTCAGAGCCGATGCTCTTCGAGGCAGAGTACTGCGCCCTCTTGGCAGGTCTCGACTCGCCCTTCGTGGCCCACCTTGGCGACGTCACGGTGCCGGTCTTCGATATTGGCGGTGGCGGGGGAGTCGCGCCTTACACCGCGGCCACCGTGGACTACCTGGGCAGCAGCGACATCACGCAGCTCTACGTGTCGACGAATCCCGAGCGCATGCTGGACTACGGCCACATCGACATCTTCACGGGCTACAACGCGCCCGAGCTGGTCTGGGCACCCATCCGCGACTGGGTGGTGGCGCATTCCCCGGCCGGCCGGGAGGCGGTATCGACCCTCGCCGCCATGGAGGAGTAGGGCGACCGCTGGAAACGGACCCGCCTCTCAGTCAGCACGGCTTCCGGCGCCCCGCTCCCAACGAGCGGGGCGCCCTCACATTCACGATGACAGCGGGGCGGCCCGCTGCCTATTGTCTCCCCATGGGAGGTGCAGGCGATGTACTTCAGCACCGACGAAGAGCGCCGCATCCAGGCAGCTGCCGAGCAGCTCGAGGCGAAGACCGGCGTGCAGGTCCTCGCTGCGATCATCGGCAAGGCCGACCACTACCCCGAAGTGCCCTGGAAGGCCTTCGCCCTGGCCGCGTCCCTCGCGGCGCTGGGGCTCATCGTGCAGGCGGCGCTCGATCCGCCCTGGCTCGCGCCGATCCACGCGGCCTTCTACGCCCTGCTCGTGCTCGGCGTGGGAGCGGCGGCGGCTCTGGCGGCCATCTCGTGGCCCTCGCTGGCCCGGCGGCTCGCCGGCTCCCTTCGCCTGCAGGCCGAGGTGGAGCAGTACGCGCGCGCCTTCTTCCTCGAGCGGGAGCTGTTCCGCACGCGCGAGCGCAGGGGCATCCTGCTCCTGCTCAGCCTTTTCGAGCGCAAGGTGGTCATCCTGCCCGACAGCGGCGCCGCCGCCCGCCTGGGCGATGCGGAGCTGGCGCAGGTGCTCGGCGCCATCACCCCGCCCCTTGCCCGCGGCGCGCGCTGCGAGGCGCTGATGGCGGGGCTGGCGGCGCTCGAGGCCGCGCTGCTGGCCGCCGGCTTCCGGGGCGCGCCGGGCGGGCCGGATGAGATTCCGCCCGAGCTGGTCCAGGATAAGGGGGTGCAGCGGTGAGCGCCCGGGCGCGGACGCGCCGCGCGCTGCCCATCCTGCTCGCCGCCCTGCTGATGGCGGCGGCCCTGCCGATCCGCGCCGCCGTGGACCTGCCCTATCTCACGGGCCGCCTCGTCGACACGGCGGAGATCCTGAGCCCCGGCGCGCACGAGCAGATCACCGCGCTGCTCAGGACGCACGAAGAGCAGAGCAGCGACCAGATCGCCGTGCTCACCCTGCCCACCCTCGAGGACGAGAGCATCGAGGACTTCGCCGAGCGCGTCTTCGCGGCCTGGCGGCTGGGCCAGACGGGCCGGGACAACGGCGTGCTCCTCGTCATCGCCGCCGAGGACCGGCGAATGCGCATCGAGGTGGGCTACGGGCTGGAAGAGCAGCTCACCGACCTCGCCGCCGGCCGCATCATCCGCAACGTGATGACGCCGCGCTTCCGCGAGGCGGACTACGACGGCGGCGTCGAGGCCGGCGTCAGCGCCATCATCGCGGTGCTGGCGGGGGAAGGCGAGCCGCCCGGCGACGGCGCGGCGGAGAGCCGGCCCTCGGGCTTCAACCTGGAGGGCCCGGACATGTCGATCATGGAGCGCGTGCTCATCGGCGCCTTCATCTTCGGCATCATCGGCCTCTTCACCGTGCTCGGCGTGCTGACGCCCAGCGGCGGCTGGTTCCTCTACCCCTTCCTGATCCCCTTCTGGGCCACCTTCCCGATCGCCGTGGTCGGCGTGAAGGGCGCCTTCGTCCTCTTCATCGCCTACCTGGTGGGCTTCCCGATCGCCAAGGTCCTGGTCTCGCGCTCGGCCTGGTACGGCAAGGCGGGCCGCGATCTCAAGACCAAGGGCAAGGCGCGCATCGGCGGCTTCACCTTCGGCGGCAGCAGCTCGGGCGGCAGCTCGCGGAGTTCCTGGAGCTCGGGCAGCAGCAGCTTCTCGGGCGGCGGCGGCAGCTCCGGGGGCGGCGGGGCTTCCGGGAGCTGGTAAGGGCTGGCGCCAAGGGCCGCGCCCATCGCCGACAAGTTAAAAATAGTGCAAGCCCTGGACTTGTTGACAGGCGCTACGCTTCGAAACATAATGAATGGGCTCAGGGTTTCGCGAGTCGAAGGCGAGCGCTGCCGCGGCCGTCTTCAAATCACCCCATCAACAACCCGAGGTGTAGGAAGTGAGCGTTGGCAAGGCGTTGCTCGTGGCCGCACTCCTGGTGCTGGCCGCGGCCTCCGGTTGCGGAGACGGCTCGGATCCTAGTTCTCCATCCGACAGCCAGAATGTGGCTACCGAACCGGGCCAGGCCGAGACCGCAACCATCGGTTCGGATGGGGGGACGCTGAGCGCCACCTCCAGCGCCGGGATCGTCTACACGCTGACGGTGCCCCCCGACGGCCTCGCTGTGCCGCAGACGATCACCCTCACCCCCGTGACGGCAATCGCCAACCTGACCCTCGCCGGCGGCCTGGTGGGAGGCGTGGACCTTGAGCCGAGCGGCCTGGTGCTCGATGCCCCGGCAACCCTGACGATCTCCGCCAACACGGTTCCGCCCGCGGGGCAGCTGGCGATCGCCATCGGCTACGCAGGCGATGCCGCCGCGATCATGCCAGCGTTCCACCGCCACGAGGCGGGAGTCTGGACGCTCCCCATCTCGCACTTCAGCGGCGCCGCCATGGGCTTCGGAACCACCCAGGATCTGGCCACGCTGGTCGGTGTCGTCGCACAGGGCGGCTCGGCGACCTTCATCGCGCAGCTCGTGGCCGCGCTCAGCCTGACGCCTCGCGACGGGCGCACCGAACTCGATCTCTTCGTGAGCTGGTTCCAGACCGTCCTGCTCCCGCAGATCGAGCAGGCAAGCAATGATCAGGAGCTGCACCTGGCCATCAGCCAGCTGCAGCACTGGGCCGAGTGCATTCCCCTTGCCGAGACCTGCACGATCCTCACGGGCTCGCCGAGCTGCGCCGAAGCGCTGGACCCGCTGCATGCGGCCGCGCGCGACGCCCTCGCGCCCCAGATTCGAACTGCGATCTTTGGTAACAACGAGGTGTGCGCCGGTCAGGAGAGTCTGGCAGCGCTGCTGAACGTCCTGTTCTGGCAGCGCCAGGCCGAGCACTTCGGCATCGCCACGGCTGAAAATCAGCTCGACCTGGATTCAATCCTGGCGGGGATCTGCGCAAAGCCGGTGCTGGAGTCCTTCGTCCTCGCCGATCCGCTCAGCGCGGGCTTCCCATACTCTCTCGATCTGAATCTGGCGCTGCGCTTCGGTGAGCATGCCGAGGCCCAGGCCATGCCGTTCGCGGTCGACCTCTCGGCCATGAATGCCACCTTGCAGCACCCGACCGGCTTCACGAACGCGCAGGGATTCTACACCACGGTCATCACCGCCGACGGAAACGGCCCGATCACGGTCACCGGTCAGGCTTGCCTGGTCCTGCCGGGATTGACGCAGCCGTCGCCGATCTGCGGAAACATCGCGATCGAAGGCCGCGCACTCGACTTGACGGGCACGTGGGAGGGGACCCTCTTCGACACGCGTACCAGCCCCCAGGGGGAGGTCGAGCACTTCGTCGTGCCGGTGATCGTGACGCTGGCGCAGAATCAGAACGCGATCTCGGGAAGCTACGCAGCCCAGGGCGGCGGGGCCGGAGGCGTCTCGGCGACCCTCAGCGGCGGGGAGCTCCTCAACTACACGCTCTCGCAGACCGCCCCTTGCGCAGGCAGCTTCGTCGGCCAGGCCACGGTTTCATTCGACGGCAACACCATCGAGGCCGGCTTCAACGGGTCGAGCTGCATGGGAACGCACGTGGGGACGTCCACTGTGACGCGGAGCTCCCCCTAGGCAGTTTCGCTGAGGGCGCAGGAGTGGCAGCCGAAGCCCGGGCGGCCAGTTAGCGCCTCCGGGCGCTCTATGTCCCCCCGACCGCGAAGATTCAGGACGGGGGTTGGCTGTTTCGGCTTGCATTGTAAGTAACTGGTTACTTACAATGCTGCCATGTCCTCAGTCCCCAGAAAGCCGACCGCCGACCGCCGCCGCGAAATCGTGGCCGCCGTGCTGCACATCCTCGGCGAGCGCGGGCTCACGGCGCTGTCAACGACGGCTCTCGCCAAGGAAATCGGCTTGAGCACGGGCGCGCTCTTCCGGCATTTCGACTCCCGGGAGGCGATCCTCCGCGAGACGGTCCGCCACGCGGAGGCCGAGATCGAGGCGACCTATCCCGACTCAAGCCTGGCTCCCCGCGCCCGCCTGGCGGCCTTCGCCGCTGCCCGCGTGAAGCTGCTGCGCGCGAATCCCGGCCTGTCCTGGCTCCTGCGCACCGATCAGGCCCACCTGGCGCTGCCCGGGGACGCGGCCGCGTCGCTGCAGGCCTTCGTCCAGCGTTCCCGCGCCTACCTGCTCGATCTGCTGGAGGCGGGCCGGGCCGCGGGAGATTTCCGCGACGACCTGCCGGCGAAGACCTTGCTCGTCCCGGTGCTCGGCACCATCCACGCGCTCTGCAATCCCCGGCTGGGCCTCGGCCCCGGGGCCGAGGATGGCCCCGATCGGGTCATTGCCGCCCTCGTCTCGCTGCTCGCCCCGACCGGGGAAGGCAGAGTCTCTATGCTTGACGAGCCCATCGAACCGACATCAACCTACCGGAGAGAAGGAATGATCACCGACATCAACAGCGATCTCAGCGTTGGCCGCATCGCCACCGAGCATCCCCTCGCGACGCGCGTCTTCGCGCGCCACGACATCGACTTCTGCTGCGGAGGCGGCGCCTCCCTGCAGGAGGCCTGCGCCAAGCGCGGCCTCGAAGCCGACGCGGTGCTCGCGGAGATCGAGAAGGAACTCGCCGCGACGGAGACATCGGCGCGCCGCTGGGACGATGCGCCCCTCGACGCGCTCATCGACCACATCCTGGCGACCTATCACGCGTCGCTCCGCGAGGAGATGCCCCGCCTCGACGGCATGGCCCGCAAGGTACTGGAAGTCCATGGCGAGAAAATGCCCGCGAAGTTGAGCGAACTGGCGGCGGTGTTCGCCGGCCTGAAGCAGGAGCTGGAGATGCACATGCTCAAGGAGGAGCAGATCCTCTTCCCGGCCATCAAGCAGGGCCATGGCGCCGCGGTCGGCGGCCCGATTGCCGTGATGGAGGCGGAGCACGAGAGTGCGGGGGCGGCGCTGCGCCGGCTGCGCGAGCTCACGGACGGCTACCAGGTGCCGGCGGAGGCCTGCAACACCTGGACCGCACTCTGGCACGGCCTTGCCGCCTTCGAGCGGGACCTGCACGAGCACATCCACCTCGAGAACAACATCCTGTTTCCCCGGGCGCTGGCCGGCTAGCGCCCGACGGCGAGGGGCGGGCGCTGCCGCGCCCGCCATCGAAAGGAGATGGCCTCGATGACTGCACCGAACGCCAGAAACCTGAAGGTTCGCGCCGTGCGGATCTGCTCTCCTCGCCGATCCCCCCGCGGCCCGGCGCTCGCTCTCGCCTGTGCCCTCGCACTGCTTGCCGGGCAGGCCATGGCCCAGGTCTCCGACCGGGACTACTTCCGCACCAACTGCGCCGTCTGCCACACCATCGGCGGCGGCCGGCTGATCGGTCCGGACCTGGCCGGCGTCGAGACGCGACAGGAGCGCGCGTGGCTGGTCGAGTTCATCGTCGACCCGCAGTCGAAGCTCGGCACCGGCGACCCCTATGCCCTCAAGCTGCTCGCGGAGGCGAACAACGTGCCCATGGTGGCGGCGCCCGGCATCACCGCCGAGCGGGCTCGCGCGTTGCTGGATCTCGTCGCCCTCGAGGTCAGCTCCGGCGGCACGGACTTCGCCGGTCCCAAGCAGCTCCGCGAGGCGACCGCGGCCGACCTCGCCCTCGGCGAGCAGCTCTTCAGCGGCCGGAGCCGGCTCGCCGCCGGCGGGCCGGCCTGCATTGGCTGCCACACGGTCACCGGCCTCGGCGGCTTGGGCGGGGGCCGGCTGGGACCGGATCTCACCCAGGTGAACGATCGCCTGGGCGGCGCTGCGGGTCTGACGGCCTGGCTGCAGGCCCCGCCGACGGCCCAGATGCAGGCGACCTTCGGCAATCGCCCCTTCAGCGAGGACGAGGTGATCGCGCTCGCCGCCTACCTCACGGGCGTTGCGGGGCGCCCCGAGAGCTCGATCCTGGCGGGGATGAACGCCAGCGCTTTCCTCTTCATGGGCGCCCTGGGGGCGTTGGCAATCCTGGTCATCTTTGGTGGAGCCTGGTCCGGGCGCCTGCGCGGCGTCAGGCACGGGCTGGTGCGGCGGGCGCGCAAGAACCCAAAGCGAGTCGGACTGAACGCTGGAGGGCAGCATGGCTAGCGGCGACGGACGCATTCCCTGGATCAAGGACAAGGTTTCGCCGGAATCCCGCGGCTGGGAGGAGTTCTACCGGAACCGCTGGCAGCACGACAAGGTCGTGCGCAGCACCCACGGCGTGAACTGCACGGGCAGCTGCACCTGGAACATCCACGTCAAGGACGGGATCGTCACCTGGGAGATGCAGGGTCTGGACTACCCCCTGCTCGAGAAGAGCCTGCCGCCCTACGAGCCGCGCGGCTGCCAGCGCGGCATCTCCTACTCCTGGTACCTCTACAGCCCGCTGCGCGTGAAGTACCCCTACATCCGCGGCGCCCTGCTCGACCGGTGGAAGATCGCGCGCATGACGCACGCCGATCCGGTGGCGGCCTGGGCCTCGCTCGTCGAGGACGACGTCGCCCGCCAGGCCTGGCAGCGCGCGCGAGGCAAGGGGGGACTGCGGCGCACGGACTGGGATACGGTCCTGGACATCATGGCCGCGGCGAACCTCTACACCGCCAAGAAGCACGGCCCGGATCGCATCACCGGCTTCTCGCCGATTCCAGCCATGTCGATGATCAGCTACGCGGCGGGAGCGCGGATGCTGCAGCTGATGGGCGGCGTGGCCCTTTCCTTCTACGACTGGTACTGCGACCTGCCCAACGCCTCGCCGGAGGCCTGGGGCGAGCAGACCGACGTGCAGGAGTCCGCCGACTGGTACAACGCGAAGCTGCTGGCGGTCATGGGCTCGAACCTGAACATGACGCGCACGCCGGACTGCCACTTTGCGGCCGAGGCCCGCCACAACGGCACGAAGATGTACGTCTTCGCGCCGGACTTCAACCAGGTGGCCAAGTACGCCGACCAGTGGGTGCCCGTGAACGCGGGTCAGGACGGCGCCTGGTGGATGGCCGTCAATCACGTGCTCCTCAAGGAATTCCATCACGAAGCCAAGGTGCCCTACTTCCTCGACTACACCAGGCGCTACACGGACGCGCCGCTCCTCGTCGAACTCGAGCAGGGCAAGGGGGGGCTGCGGCCAGGCCAGCTCCTGCGGGCGAACCGCATCGCGGCCTACGCCGGCACCGAGCACGGTGACTGGAAGTTCCTTCTCTGGGACGCGAAGACGAACGGCCCCAAGATGCCCGGAGGCTCCGCCGGCTTCCGCTGGGCGGAAAAGGAGAAGGGCCACTGGAACCTGCTCGCCAAGGATCCCAGTGACGGCGCCCAGTTCGATCCCGTCCTCAGCTTCATGGACGCGAACGACGGCGTCGAGCAGATCCTGCTGGACGACTTCGGCGAGGGCCGGGCCCTAGCGCGGGGCGTGCCGGTGAAGAGGATCGCGACCGCCGACGGCAAGACCGTCATCGTGGCGACGATCTACGATGTCCTGATGGCCCAGTACGGCGTGCCGCGCGGGCTGGCCGGCGACTACCCGCAGAGCTACGACGACGAGGACGCGCCCTACACGCCCGCCTGGGCCGAGAAGTACACCGGCATCGGCCGCGAGGACCTGCTTCAGTTCGCCAGGGAGTGGGGCGTCACGGCCGAGAAGACGAACGGCAAGTGCACGATCATCATCGGCGCCGGCATCAACCACTGGTACCACGCCAACCTGATGTACCGCGCCGGCATTCACGCGCTGATGTTCTGCGGCTGCGTCGGCGTCAACGGCGGCGGACTCGCCCACTACGTCGGCCAGGAGAAGCTGGCCCCCGGCGAGCCCTGGGGCGCCATCGCCTTCGCGAAGGACTGGTACGGCCCCTCGCGCCTGCAGAACGCGCCGTCCTGGCACTACGTCCACACCGATCAGTGGCGCTACGAGACGCGCGTTCACGGACTACCACACCGTGCCGCCCGGGCAGGAGCCCGGCTCGCTGGCCCAGGGGCACGCGATGGATACCCAGGTGAGGGCGGTGCGCAACGGCTGGCTGCCCTTCTACCCCCAGTTCGCCAAGAACAGCCTCGATCTGGCCACGGAGGCGCAGGCTGCCGGCGCGAAGACCGACGCCGAGATCGCCGACTACGTGGCGAAGCAGCTGAAGGAGGACCGGCTGGATTTCTCCGTGGCGGATCCCGACGCGCCGGCGAACTGGCCGCGGGTCTGGTACATCTGGCGGGGCAACGCGCTGATGTCCTCGAGCAAGGGCCACGAGTACTTCCTCAAGCACTACCTGGGGACGCACACGAACGCCATTGCCGACGACGACTACGCCAAGGGCGCCGTGCACGAGGTGAAGTGGCACGAGCACGCCCCGCTGGGAAAGATGGACCTGGTCGTGGACCTCAACTTCCGCATGGACACCTCCGCGCTCTACTCGGACATCATCCTGCCGGCGGCCACCTGGTACGAGAAGGCCGACCTGAACTCCACGGACATGCACAGCTTCATCCATCCCCTGTCGGCGGCCGTGCCGCCCTGCTGGGAATCGAAGAGCGACTGGCAGATCTTCCGGGCAATCGCCAAGCGCTTCTCCGAGCTGGCGCCCGCGCACTTCCCGGACAAGGTGAAGGATGTGGTCGTCGTGCCGCTGGCGCACGACAGCCCGGCGGAGATCGCCCAGACGAAGATCGCGGACTGGAAGAAGGGCGAGGTGGAGGCCATCCCCGGCAAGACGATGCCGGGCATCAAAGTGGTCGAGCGCGACTACCGCAACCTGCACAACCAGTACATCTCCTTCGGCCCGCTCGCGCGTGCGAACGGGCTGGGCGCCCACGGCACGCACTACGGGATCGAGGATTTCTACGACGAGTTGAATGCGTCCCCGGTGACGGAGACCTGGGCGGGCGCGAAGTACCCGTCCTTGAAGCGGGATGAGGACGTGTGCAACACGATCCTGCAGCTCGCCACCGTGACCAACGGCGAGCTCGCCTACCGCAGCTACCAGGACATGGAGAAGCGGACGGGTCTGCCGCTGGCCCACCTGGCGGAGAAGAACCGCGGCCTGCGCACGGACTACGCCGGCCTGCAGGCCCAGCCGCGCCGCTTCGTGAACAGCCCGATGTGGTCGGGCCTGATCGAGGACGGCAGGGCCTACTCGCCCTTCACCTACAACAAGGAAGCGCTGGTGCCCTGGCGGACGCTGACCGGGCGCCAGCACTTCTACCTCGACCACCCGGGCTACATCCAGTTCGGGGAACACCTGCCCACGTACAAGCCGAAGCCGCTGCCGACGCAGTACGCGGATCTCAGGGTGACCGACGCCGAGGCGCGCTTCGAGAAGGGCGTCCCCCTCACCGTGGGCTCGCCCCAGGGCGACAGCCCCTCGCTGATGCTCAACTACCTCACGCCCCATGGCAAGTGGCACATCCACTCCACCTACGGGGACAACCAGCGCATGACGACGCTGTCGCGCGGCATCGAGCCCTTCTGGATCAACCACAAGGACGCGGAATCGATCGGCATCGAGGACAACGACTGGGTGGAGGTCCACAACGATCATGGCGTCGTGGTGACGCGCGCAGCGGTGAGTGCCCGGATTCCGCGAGGGGTATGCATCATCTACCACTCGCCCGAGCGTACCTACTCGGTGCCGAAGTCACCGCTCCGGGGCCAGCGCCGAGCCGGCGGCCACAACAGCCTCACGCGCACGCGGCTCAAGCCGAATCTCATGGTGGGAGGGTACGGGCAGTTCACCTTTCACTTCAACTACTGGGGCCCGGTGGGCTGCAATCGCGACACGCACATCATCGTGCGCAAGCTGCCCGCCCTCCACTGGTAGCCGAGGAGATCAGCATGGAAGTCAGATCGCAGATCTCGATGGTCTTCCACCTCGACAAGTGCATCGGCTGCCACACTTGCAGCATCGCCTGCAAGAACGTGTGGACCGACCGCAAGGGCACGGAATACATGTGGTGGAACAACGTGGAGACGAAACCAGGAACAGGCTATCCGACGAAGTGGGAGGATCAGGGCATCTACAACGGCGGCTGGAAGGTGGATGCGAACCGCCTGCGCCTGCGCTCGACCGACAAGGGCCGCGCCTTCACCAATATCTTCCACCACCCGAGCCAACCCATTCTCGACGACTACTACCACCCCTGGACCTACAAGTACGAGGAGCTGTTCAACGCCCCCGAGGGCGACGA
The DNA here is from genome assembly GCA_963695095.1 of uncultured bacterium. GTDB lineage: Bacteria > Krumholzibacteriota > Krumholzibacteriia > JACNKJ01 > JACNKJ01 > VGXI01. The sequence continues at coordinate 635,343 of CAVOFT010000001.1, forward strand.
TCAGCCGACGGCGCGGCCGATCTCGATGATCACGGGCGAGCCGATCGACGTCGAGGCCGGCCCGAACTGGGACGACGATCTCGGCGGCTCCCAGATCTACGCGGCCAACGACCCGAATCTCTCCTCGCTCACCGAGGAGCAGAAGGAGCAGCTCCAGGCCATCGAGCGCCTCGTGTTCTTCTACTTCCCGCGCATCTGCAACCACTGCCTGAACCCCGCCTGCGTGGCCGCCTGCCCCTCCGGCGCGCTCTACAAGCGCGGGGAGGACGGCATCGTCCTCATCGATCAGAAGGTCTGCCGCGGCTGGCGCAATTGCGTGGCCGCCTGCCCGTACAAGAAGAGCTACTACAACTGGAACACGGGCAAATCCGAGAAATGCATCCTCTGCTTCCCGCGCGTGGAGACCGGGCAGGCCCCGGCCTGCTTCCACTCCTGCGTCGGACGCATCCGCTACCTGGGCGTGCTCCTCTACGACGCGGCGCGGATCGAGGAGTTCGCGAAGACGCCGGACGAGGGCTTGATCGAGGCGCAACGCGACCTGATCCTCGATCCCCACGATCCGGAGGTCATCGCGGAGGCGAGGCGGGCCGGCATCTCCGACAGCGTCGTCGAGTCGGCGCAGAACTCGCCGGTCTACAAGTTCGTCAAGGAGTGGAAGATCGCGTTGCCGCCGCACATCGAGTACCGCACGATGCCGATGCTCTTCTACGTGCCGCCACTATCGCCCGTCATGCACAGCCAGCGGGAAAAGACGGTGTCGCGCGTCTCGGAGCAGTTCTTCCATGAGATCGACGACGCCCGCGTGCCCATTCAGTTCCTTGGCAACCTCTTCGGGGCGGGGCAGACCGAGCACGTCCGCTACGCGCTGAAGAAGCAGATGGCCGTGCGCCTGATGCGCAGGGAACTCACGGTCGGCGACCTCGACTCGAACGACGCGCTGCGCGCCTTGCAGGAGGCTGACTCGACGCCCGAGGAGGCGGAAGCGATCTACCGGCTCACCTCGCTCTGCACCTTCGCGGATCGCTTCGTCATCCCGCCGGCGCATCGCGAGGAGGCCATCGAGATGATGAAGGATCCCATGACCCACAAGCAGCAGGTCGGCTTCGGCTTCGTCGACGGCCCGGAGCGCGGCAAGTGAGTGGCCCGACGCCGAGGGCCTGGGACCTGCTTGCGGGGCTCCTCGCCTACCCCAAAGCCGGCTACGCCGGCAGGGTCGCGGCTTCGCTGCCGCCCCTCGTCGAGTGGTGCCCGCGCGCCGAGCCGGCGCTGCGGGCCTTCGCTGCGTTCGTCGCCTCGCATGCGGAGACGGACCTCGAGGAGCGCTACACGCGGACCTTCGACGTGAACCCCACCTGCGCGCTCGAGATCGGCTGGCATCTCTTCGGGGAGCAGTACGAGCGGGGCGCCTTCATGGTGGACATGCGTGTGCAGCTCAGGCGCCATGGGATTCCCGAGAGCACGGAGCTGCCCGATCATCTCGTCCACGCGCTGCCGCTGGCGGGGCGACTGGCGGCAGATGAAGCCGCCGCCTTCGCCACCGACGGGCTGCTGCCCGCCCTGGCCAAGATGCGCGCGCCCTTTGCCGACGGGGAGAACCCCTACGGACGCCTGCTCGAGGCGATCGAAACCGCCGTCGTCGTCAAGCTGGCGCCGCAGGAGGCACGGCGTCGCGCATGCAGCCGATGCGACGGCTGCGGGCGGCGACAACGGCTCGCGCCCCCGCACCGCCGAACCCCAGGAGGAGGATCCTTGATGGCAAGCCCCACCGTCTTCTTTGCCGCGGCGTTTCCCCAGCTCGACCTCTTTCTCCTCGCCGTCTTGCCCTACCTGGCCATTGCGCTCTTCCTCGTGGTCAGCATCGCGCGGTATCGCGGCAGGCCCTTCACCTATTCCAGCCTGTCGTCGCAATTCCTCGAGAACCGCAAGCACTTCTGGGGCCTCGTCCCCTTCCACTACGGTCTGCTCATCGTCCTCACGGGCCACCTCGTGGCGTTTCTCGTGCCGTCGGCCATCATCGCCTGGAACGGCGATCCGCTGCGCCTGCTCATTCTCGAAGTCTCCGCGCTGGCCTGCGGGCTTCTGACGCTGGTTGGCCTCGTGCTCAGCATCTGGCGCCGCTTCTCTGGCAAGAGCCTGCGCGTCGTGAGCAGCCCCCTGGACTGGGTACTGCTCGCGATTCTCCTCTTCCAGATCACGGGCGGCGTCGATCTCGCGCTCCGTCACGGCTGGGGCTCTTCCTGGTTTGCCGGAGTGGTGACGCCCTACCTCTGGTCGCTCTTCCGGCTGAACCCGGACATTGCGCTCGTCAGCGCGATGCCGCTCATGGTGAAGCTGCACTTCACTTCAGCCTGGCTCCTGATTGCCGTGTTCCCGTTCACGCGTCTGGTGCATGCGCTCGTGATGCCGCTGATGTATCTCACGCGGCGCACCCAGGTCGTCCGCTGGTACCGCCAGCCCACGCGGCGGCACAGCGCCTAGAGTCGGGGAGGATTCGCCATGAGCAGGATCGAGCGCTGGGACGTCGAGGATGCGGGCTTCTGGGAGTCGACGGGCAAGCGCATCGCCCACCGCAACCTCTGGGTATCGATCCCGAACCTGCTGCTCGGCTTCGCGGTCTGGCTCTACTGGGGCATGGTCGCGAAGTTCATCCAGAAGATCCACTTCGCCAACCCCGAGCTGTTCAACTTCTCCTTCATGAACGGGGGCGAGCCCCACAGCGGGGACGCCTACCGCGCACTGCTCTTCACGCTGCCCGCCGTCGCCGGCCTGGCCGGCGCCACGCTGCGCATCCCCAATTCCTTCATGATCGCCATCTGCGGCGGCAGGAACGTCAAGTTCATGACCTCCGTCCTCCTGCTGCTGCCGGCCCTCGGCGCGGGGATCGGCCTCCAGCATGCGGATACGCCCTTCGGCGTGTTCATCCTGCTGGCGGCGATGTCCGGCGTGGGCGGCGGCGCTTTCGCCTCCTCGATGTCCAATATCAGCTTCTTCTTCCCGAAGCGCATGCAGGGCCTGTCCCTCGGCCTGAATGCGGGGCTCGGCAACCTCGGCGTCAGCCTCATGCAGTTCTTGCTGCCCTGGATCATCACCTTCGGGGCCTTCGGCGCCCTCGGCGGCGAGCCCACCCTCGTCGGCGGCAAGGAACTGTGGGTCCAGAACGCCGGCCTCGTCTGGGTGCCCATCCTGGCCTTCTTCGCCATCCTCGCCTTCCTGCTGATGAACAACCTGCCGCAGCACCGCTGCGGCCCGACGGCCGTCGCCATCGGCAAGTACCTCTGGCTCACATGTCTCGGCTTCATCGGAGCCGGCGTCGGCATCGCGCTCCTGATCCTGCCCTGGGGCGGATTTCCCGCCCTGCTCAAGACCTTCATCGTGCTCGTCGTCGCCGTGGCCACCACGCTCCTCGCCATGCGTACGCTGACCTCGAAGGAGACGAAGGCGAACCTCATCGGCCAGTTCCGGATCTTCGACAACAAGCACAACTGGATCATGACCTGGCTCTACACGATGACCTTCGGCTCCTTCATCGGCTATGCCAACGCCTTCCCCAAGCTGATCGACGACGTGTTCGGCGTCATCCGCGTCGGACCGGACGGCGCATTGCTGGCCGAGGGCATCGTGAATCCGAACGCGCCGCTCTCCGCGAAGTTCATCTGGATCGGCGCCGGCGTCGGCGCCCTCATCCGCCCCCTGGGCGGCTGGCTGTCGGACAAGCTGGGCGGCGCCAGGGTCACGCACTGGACCACGATCGTCATGATCTTCGCAACGATCGGCGCTGGGTACTTCGTCGCCCAGGCCAATCGTTCGCCGCATCCCGAGCAGTACTTCCTGCCCTTCCTGCTGCTGTTCATCCTGCTGTTCGCCACGACGGGCATCGGCAACGGATCCACCTTCCGCATGATCCCGATCATCTTCTCGAAGGAGCAGGCCGGACCCGTGCTCGGCTGGACCAGCGCGATCGCGGCCTACGGCGCCTTCCTGATTCCGATGATCTTCGCCATGCAGATCGAGGCGGGAACGACGCAGTACGCGCTCTATGGCTTCGCGGCCTATTACCTGAGCTGCCTGGTCGTGAACTGGTGGTTCTACGCGCGCAAGAACGCCGAAATCGCCTGCTAGCTGCGCAGCGCGGGGAGGGGAACCCGGGCCATGGAGATCAAGAACAAGGCGACGAGCATCGAGCTCTTCAGCCTGAGGACGCCGCAGATGCGCGCGTTCCACATGAGCTGGTTTGCCTTCTTCCTCTGCTTCTTCGCCTGGTTCGGCATCGCACCGCTGATGGCGATAGTGCGGGGCGAGCTGGGCCTCACCAAGGAGCAGATCGGCAACACCATCATCGCCTCCGTGGCGATCACGGTGGTGGCGCGGCTGTTCATCGGCTGGCTCTGCGACCGCATCGGCCCGCGACTCGCCTACACCTGGCTCCTGATCTTCGGCTCGCTGCCCGTCATGGGCATCGGATTGGCTCACGACTACACCAGCTTCCTGCTCTTCCGACTGGGCATCGGCACGATCGGCGCTTCCTTCGTGATCACCCAGTACCACACCTCCGTGATGTTCGCGCCGAACGTCGTCGGCACGGCGAATGCTACTTCGGCTGGCTGGGGCAACCTGGGCGGCGGCGTGACGCAGATGATCATGCCGTTCATCTTTGCGCTGTTCCTGGCCTTCGGACTCACCGACGAGCGTAGCTGGCGGCTGGCAATGGTCGTCGCCGGCGTGGCCTGCCTGCTTACAGGCCTTGCCTACCGCAAGTTCACCACCGACCTGCCTGACGGGAACTTCAAGGAGCTGCGCGCACGCGGAGAGCTGTCGACGCCGCAGAAGAACAAGGGGGCCTTCCTCGAGGCGGCCAAGGACTACCGCGTCTGGGCGCTGTTCCTGATCTACGCGGCCTGCTTCGGCATCGAGCTGACGATCAACAACGTCGCCGCCATCTACTACATGGACTACTTCTCGCTGGGGCTGAAGACCGCCGGCCTCGTGGCGGGGCTGTTCGGACTGATGAACATCTTCGCGCGCACCCTCGGCGGCTTCATCAGCGACCGCTTCGTGCGCAAGGGCGGGTTGAAGGGCCGCGTGCGCTGGCTCTTCATCGCCCTCTTCGTCGAGGGCATCGCCCTGCTCTTCTTCTCCCAGATGCGGGTCATCGCGCTGGCGATTCCGATGATGATCGTCTTCAGCCTGTTCGTGCAGATGTCGGAGGGTGCGACCTACTCGGTCGTCCCCTTCATCAACCGGCGGGCGCTGGGGGCCGTGGCCGGGATCGTCGGCGCGGGGGGAAACGTGGGCGCCGTCAGCGCCGGCTTCCTGTTCCGCTCCGAGAGCCTGAGTTACCCGCGCGCATTGATGATCCTGGGTGGCTGCGTGGTGATCGTCGCGTTTGCTGCCCACATCGTCCGCTTCAGGCCGGCGGAGGAGGCCGCGGCCGCCGCTGAGTTCAAGCTGGCGATGGCCCGCCGCGCCGAGGAGCAGAAGCAGCAGGTGCCCCTGCGGGATCTCGTGCCGGGCATCAAGCACGTCCGGCCGATGGATGCGCTGCGCATCTACCTGGGGATCGCGCTCGTCATCAAGGGGATCTACTTCATCACCAACATGTCCGAGCTGGAGGCGAACCTGAGCGAAGGCCTCGGGCTGGGGCAGACGATGATCGCCTGGTCCGTCGTGTTCGCGCACGTCATCGCGGGGGCCAGCCTGGCGCTCGGCTTCGTCACGCGCGTGGCTGCCGGGGCGAACGCCATCATCCTGCTTGGCGCGACGGTGATCAGCCTCTGGAGCAACGCGGCGGGGGGGCTGATCGTGGCGAACACGGACTTCCAGTTCACCCTCTTCATCTTCTTCACGCTCCTGCTGCTGGTCTGGCGCGGCTCCGGCCCCTTCTCGCTGGATCACCTGCTGCGCATCGACGCGGAGAAAGAGCCGGAGTTTCTCTAACCCGGGGCCTCCCAGACGCTGTCGCGACGACCCGGGTCGTCGAGGCCGACGGCGGAGGCGCTGACGCGCTTCGAGCGAAAGTAAGCAACCAAGTCGGGATTGCGGCCCTTGACAGACCATGATTAGCTGGTAATATAACCAGTATCTTCTGGTCGAAAGGCGATCGTGCGAGGAAGCAAGCAGAAGCTGCTCGGCAGCCGGCGGCGCACGGAGACGCTCATGCTGCTCGCCCTGCTGGGGGAGAGCCATCCGAGTGAACTGGCCGCGCTGCTGGGGGCTCGGCTCTACTCCGTGCAGACCATCTTGGCCGGCCTGGAGGCCGAGGGCATCGTGGTGAGCCGACTCATCGGGCGGACACGGCGGACCGAACTCGATCCGCGCCACTACGCCCACCGCGAGCTCAGGGCGCTACTGCTGCGGCTCGCTCAGGCTGAGCCGACCCTGCAGGAAGCGGCGGCGGCACGGCGCAGCCGGCCGCGCCGCCAGGGCAAGGCACAGTGAGCATCGAGGCTGACAGCAGCCTGCGCGAAGTGGCCTTCAGCGTCTGTACTGCGCTCCATCAAGCGAGCATCACGGCAATCCTCACCGGCGGCAGCGCAGCGACCGTCTACGCCGCTGGGGCCTACCAGTCGCGCGATCTCGACTTCGTGCTCAGCTTCGCCGCCCCCGGAGGCGGGGCCGTGCTCGCGGCTCTCGGCTATCGGCTGGTCGGCGGCACCTATCAGCACGCCGTCAGTCCGTTGACCTTAGACTTTCCGCCCGGCCCGCTCATGGTGGGCGGCGATCTCGTGAGTACATGGGATACCGTGCGCGATGGCGAGCGCCTGCTGCACATCCTCAGTCCGACGGATTGCTGCCGGGATCGCCTCGCTGGTTTCCTCTTCTGGAACGACCGCGGGAGCCTGGCCCAGGCACTCGCCGTGGCCCGCGCCGAGCGGCCCCGCATCGATCTCGATGTCGTCCGCGACTGGTGCGAGCGGGAGGGGCAACTCGCGAAACTCAGGGAATTCGCCGCCGAGCTGGGCTAGGGAATCGAGCCCCCCTTCCCATTGGCGTGTTGCGGGGTCTCTGCCGGGGCGCAGCTGGGCGCTCCCTGGCCAGAACCGTGCTATAATCAGTCCGTCCGCGTCATCGGGGAGGGGATCGGCGTGCGCAGACTCCCAGTCCTCCTGTCCTGCCTCGTGCTCACCCTGGCGATTGCCGCTCCGGCAGCGAGCGCCGCGCCGCGTCTCACCGGCGACACGGTGGACGACCCACTCTGGTTCACCGGCATCCCCGCCGAGCTCAGCGGCAACACCTGCGGCTTCGCGCAGGACTACCCGGAAATGTGTCCCTACGGGAGCATGGCGCCCGATGTGGTCTACGCCTACGAGGCGCTGGAGTCGATGGTGCTGGACTTCTCCCTCTGCCTCTCCGCCTACGACACCAAGATCATCATCTACGAGAATGCCGTCACGTCGGGGAACCCCCTCGCCTGCAACGACGACTGGTGCAGCGGCCCCTCCGGGACCTACCGCTCGCATCTCGAGGATGTGCCCTTCCAGGCGGGCAACACCTACTACATCGTCGTCACCGGCTACGGCCAGGAGTGCGGCGACTACCTCCTGCAGATCGAGCCGACCGGGCCCTGCGGCCTCGACTGGCCGAACGGCGCCCAGGCCGAAGGCGAGCCCGACTGCGGCGACGACTACGTCGACACCTACAACAGCGGCTGCAATGCCCCGGCCCACGCCTTCCAGGTGCTGGAGCCCTACTGGAACCTGGTCCAGGTGGCGGGCAGGAGCGGCACCTTCCTCGGCGGCGGCAATCCCAAGCGGGACAGCGACTGGTACCAGATCACGCCCACGGCCGGCAGCGAGCTGGAGATCAGCTGCACGGCCGAGTTCCCGCTGCAGCTCTACTTCATCGACGGCACGGGCGGCTGCGGCGACATGGTGGAACTGGGCGCCGCCACGGCCCCGGCTTGCGGCACCGCGTTCGTGGCGGCCACCGTGCCCGCGGGCATCTACTGGATCTGGGTCGGCCCCCAGGACGGCAGCAGCGTTCCCTGCGGCAGGACCTACGCGCTCACCATCGACGGCTACGACAGCAGCAGCACGGGCGTCGCCGAGCCTGGCGAGCCCGCGGCGGCAGCGCTCACGCTGAGCAGCCTGCCCAACCCCGCTCGCCATGGCGCCACGCTGCACTACGCGCTGGCCGAGCCCGCGCAGGTGCGTGTGGCGATCTACGACATCGCCGGCCGCCTGCGGCGCAGCCTCGTGGAGTCCAGCCCGCAGGGCCGCGGGCCGCAGGCCTGCGTCTGGGACGGCAGGGACGATGCGGGCGCCGCCCTCGGCGCGGGCGTCTACCTCGCCAGGCTCGAGGCCGGCGAGCGCGTGGTCACGGCCAAGCTCGTCCTGCTGCGCTGAGCGAGAGCGTCCGCCTGCCGCACCTGCCTAGCGCGCCAGCGCCTTGGCGGCAGCGCCGCGGCCCAGTTCCGTGAGATGGAGCCGCGCGTCCGCCCGCGTGACGAGCCCCTGCCGCTCGGCCAGCGCCACGACGCGCGCCGTGAAGGCCGGAGTCCAGCCCACGTGGCGCCCCTGCAGGTGGTCCACGCGCGACTCCTCCTCCTCGTCGGCGTCGCCCTCGTGCTGGGCGAGGTGGATGGCCAGCATGGTCTGCGCGAACTCCCACTTCTGTCGACGCCGGCGCCGCAGCTCCGCCAGCAGGCCGCGCCGGGGCGCGATCAGGAAGACGACCCCGAACACGACCCCGCTCGCCACGGCCATGCAGCCGGCGATCGAGGCGTCGAGCAGCACGGCGGCGCCATGGCCGAGGGCCGCGCCGAGGGCGCCCAGCAGGGAGGCCACGGCCAGCAGCCAGGGCAGGCGGTCGGTGAGCAGGTAGGCTGCGGCCGGCGGCGCGATCATCAGGGCGACGAGCAGGATCAGCCCCACGGCGTCGAAGGCGCCCACCGCCGTCAGCGAGACCAGGGTCATCAGCCCGTAGTGGATGAGCACCGGCGAGAGGCCGAGGGTGGCCGCGAGCCCGGCGTCGAAGGTGGCGAGCTTGAGCTCCTTGAAGAAGATCGTCACCGCCGCCAGGTTGAGCAGGGTGATGCCGCTCATCACCCAGAGGTGGCGCGGGCCGAGGTCGCGCCCGGCCACGATCAAGCGGTCGAAGGGCGCGAAGGCCAGCTCGCCCAGCAGCACGGCGTCCGTGTCCAGGTGCACGTTGCCCGCGTAGCGCGTGATCAGCACGATGCCGAGGCTGAAGAGCGCGGGAAAGACCAGGCCGATGGCCGCGTCCTCCTTGAGCCGGCCGCGTCCGGTGCAGCAGCTCGACGAGCACCACGGTGAGCACGCCCGTGGCCGCGGCGGCCAGGATCAGCCAGGGCGAGCTGAGATCCTTGACCACGAAGAAGGCCAGCACGATGCCGGGCAGGATGGAGTGACTGATGGCGTCGCTGAGCATGGCCAGCCGGCGCAGCATGAGGAAGGCGCCCACCAGCGCGCAGCCGACGGCGGTGACCATGGCGATGGCGAGGATCTCCAGCTGCGGCGTGCTGAAGGCCAGGCCAGCGCTGGGCTCGCGCTCATGCTCATGGCAGGCCCTCGCTCGGCGCGGCGCTCTCCTGCGCGCCGGTTCGGCGAGCTGCCGTCCGGCGTCACGCCGGCCGGCGTGAGCCGCCAGCGGCCGTCGGCGTCTTCGCGCGCGAGGCCGGCCCCGGCGAGCTGACCGAGCGAGCGGCGCACGCCGTGGCGCTCGCTCATCGCGCGCAGCACCGCGGCCGCGTGCGGCGCGGCCTCGGGCTCGGGGTGCTGGGCGGCCAGGCGGTAGAGGTCGGCCAGCACGGCGTCCACCTGCAGGCGCCGCCGCTGCCGGGCGGCCCGCAGCCGCCCCGCCACCAGCCCCCGCCGCGGCGCGAAGAGCAGGGAGAGCACCGCGATCGCCGTGATCGCGAGGACGATGGTCGGCCCCGTGGGCAGATGCGCGACGAGGCTGCTGAGCACGGCGCCCACCAGGCCCGCCAGCGCGCCGAAGGCGCCGGCCAGCAGCACGAGGCGGCCGAGGCGGTCGGTCCACTGGCGCGCGGCGGCGGCCGGCGCCACGATCATGGCGCTCATCAGCACGACGCCCACCGTCTGCAGGCCGATGACGATGGCCACCACCAGCAGGCGTCGTCAGCAGCACGTCCAGCCGGCGCACGGGGAAGCCGAGCGAGCCGGCGAAGGCGGGGTCGAAGCTGAGCAGCTTGAATTCCTTCCAGAAGCAGCAGCGAGCGACGCCAGCACGAGCGGCGCCCAGCCCGGCCATGGTGACCAGGTCCGTCGCCCACCAGGGCGGCGGCCTGGCCGAAGAGGAAGCGGTCCAGGCCCGCCTGGCTGGCGCCGGCGCGTGCGCTGGACGAGGGAGAGCAGCACCAGGCCGAGGCCGAAGAAGGTCGAGAGCACCAGGCCCAGGGCGGTGTCCAGCTTGATGCGGCGTGGTGCGCACGACGAGCAGCACGAGCAGGGAGGCCAGCCAGCCGGCCAGGGCGGCGCCGAGCGACGAGGACGAGCGGCGCCTTGCTGCCGGTGAGCAGGAAGGCGAGCACGATGCCGGGCAGGGCGGCGTGGCTCACGGCATCGCCCAGCAGGCTCTGGCGCCGCAGCACGGCGAAGGCGCCCAGCGCGCCGCTCACGAGGCCGAGGGCGGCCGAGCCCAGCGCCACCGTGCGCAGGGTGTAGTCGGTGACGAGGTCGGCCGAGCAGGCTCATGGCCGGAGTCCGCCCGGTAGGGCCGCGGTCGCGATCGTCGCGGGTCGCCGGCGCGGGTCGGCGCGGGTCGGCCGGGGCCTTGCGCTGCAGGAAGTCCACGCGGCCGCCGTAGGCCAGGCGCAGGTTCTCCGTCGGTGAAGACCTCGGCCACCGGCCCGCAGGCGATGCGCCGCACGTTGAGCAGGGTGACCCAGTCGAAGTACTCGGCCACGGTCTGCAGGTCGTGGTGCACGACGACCACCGTGCGGCCCTGGCTCGCGCAGCTCCTTCAGCAGGTCGACGATGGCCCGCTCGGTGCGCGGCGTCCACGCCCTGGAAGGGCTCGTCCATGAAGTAGACGCTGGGCGTCCTGGACCAGGGCGCGGGCCAGGAAGACGCGCTGCTGCTGGCCGCCCGAGAGCTGGCTGATCTGGCGGCGCGCGGAAGTCGGCCATGCCGACCTTCTCGAGCGCGGCCAGGGCCGCCTCGCGCTCGCGGCGCCCGGGCCGGCGCAGCCAGCCGAGGCTGCCGTAGCGGCCCATCATCACCACGTCGAGCACGGTGGTGGGGAAGTCCCAGTCCACGCTGCCGCGCTGGGGCACGTAGCCCACCAGGCGGCGCTGCTCGGCGTAGGGCTTGCCGTGGATCGCGCACGTCGGCCGGCGGCCGGTGGGCACCAGGCCCGAGGATGGCCTTGATCAGGGTGGTCTTGCCGGCGCCGTTGGGGCCGACGATGGCCATCAGCGCGCCGGCGGGAACGCTCGACGTCGACGTCCCAGAGCACGGGCCGCTCGCGGTAGGCGACGGTGAGGTCGGTGACCTGACGGCGGCTTCGCCGGCCTCGGCGCCCGGCTGCATGCAGAAGGTCTCGCTCTCAGGCGTGGACATGGGCCTCCTTGCTAGCGGTCGCTGCTGTCCCCGCCGAGGGCCGCCACGATGGTGTCGACGTTGTGGCGCACCATGCCGAGGTAGGTGCCGGCCGGCGTGCCGGCGTCGCCCATGGCGTCCGAGTAGAGCTCGCCGCCGATGGCCACCTCGACGCCGCGGGCGCGCACCGCCGCCAGCACGGCCTCGATGGCCCGCGGCGAGACCGAGGTCTCGACGAAGAGGGCGGGGATCCGCCGCTCGGCGATGAAGGCCGCCAGGTCCTGCACGTCGCCGGTGCCGGCCTCGGTCGCGGTGCTGATGCCCTGCAGGCCGCGCACCTCGAGGCCGTAGGCGCGGCCGAAGTAGTTGAAGGCGTCGTGGGCGGTGATCAGCACGCGCCGCTCGGCGGGAATGCGCGCGATCTCGCTGCGCAGCTCGGCGTCCAGGGCTTCGAGCTCGCTGCGATAGGCCGCGGCGCGCTCGCGGTAGCCGGCGGCGTGGGCGGGGTCCAGCTGGCGACGAGGGCCTCCTCCACCGCGCCCAGGGCGTAGAGCCAGAGCCGGACGTCGAACCAGACGTGGGGGTCGTGCGCGCCCTCGAACTCGGGCGGCGCGAGCAGCAGCGACTCGGGGATCGCCGCGGCCACGGCCACGCTGCGCCGGCCGCCGTCCATGCGCTCGAGCACCTCGCCCATCTTCGCCTCGAGGTGCAGGCCGTTGTAGAGGATCGAGGTCGGCGCTGCGCAGGCGCTCGACGTCGCCCGCGCTGGCCTTGTAGAGGTGGGGGTCGATGCCGGGGCCCATGAGCGTGGTGACGCGCACGCGCTCGCCGCCGACGCGCGAGGCGAGGTCGCCCACCTGGCCCGTGGTCGCGACCACCTGCAGGCGGCCGTCGGCCGTCCCCTCGCCGCCGCTCTTGCCGCAGGCGCCCATCAGCGAGAGCGCCAGCAGGGCGGCGGCCAATCCCCAGTTTGCCATCCTCATCCTCGCTCCTCCTCGGGCAGACTAGCGCCGGCGGGCGCGGTCGTCACGCATTCGCTGCGGGCCGGCAGGCGCGCCTCGCCCGCGGGATCGGGCTGCCGTGGGGGTCCCGCTCCGGCCGGCCCAGCCAGCGGTCCAGCCGCTCGACCACCTCGTCGGAGAGGGCGTGCTCCAGGCGGTGCGCCTCCGCGTGCACGCGATCCGGCGACAGGCCGAGGGTGTTGACGAGGAAGGTCTCGACCAGGCGATGCCGGCGCTGCACGGCGAGCGCCAGGGTGCGGCCCTTGCGGCTCAGGAGGGCGCCGCGATAGGGCCGATGCTCGACGAGCCCTTCGCGGGCGAGGGTCTTGAGCATCCCGGTGACCGAGGCCGGGGCCACGCCCAGGCGCTGGGCCAGCGCGCTGGTGTTGACCGCGGCGCCGCCCTCGCCCAGCCGCAGCAGGGCGGTCAGGTAGTCCTCGCGAGCCTCGTTGCTGGGGGGAATGGTGGGCTCCTCGGCAGGGGGCACTGATTTAGGTACGCCTAAAACGAAGTCGCAATCTAGCGCCCGACCGGTAGGCTGTCAAGCAAAGCCGCGCGCACCCGAGGGCGCGCGCGGCGGGAGTGAGCGAAGAAGGCGCGGGGCGCTAGAAGGGCTCGGGCACCTCGAGCGATTCCTCGGCCAGGATCTGGATGGTGAGCCAGAGCTTCCAGGTGAAGACGATGGGATCGCCCGTGTCGGGGCTGGGATCGACGTTGCCGTTCTCGATGCGGAGGGTCAGCACGGGCAGCTCGCCGTCGAGGAAGCCGTTGAGCGCATCGTTGATGGCGCCGACGCCTTCCACCTCCAGGATCTGGGCAACACGCTCGCCCAGCACCTCGGCCACGGACTGCTGATCGTAGTTGACCAGGGGCAAGAAGCCGCCGGCGTCGCTGGACGAGTCGATGGTGATCTGCCCGCTGATCAGCCAGTCCTCGTGCGTGGCGGGGACCGTGAAGGCGGTCACGCCGTATTCGACGCCCACCACGAAGACGCTGTCGATGTCGCTGGTGCTGAGGCCGGCATCCTCGATCAGCTCGGCGATCTTCCCGGTGAGATCGATGACGGTATCTTCCTGATAGACCTCATTGGTGTCGTTGTAGCTGAACTCGACGGACGTCTCGCCCGTGAGCACCAGCTCGATCACCTTCTCCTCCATCAAGCAGCTCGACAGCCCCCCGACGAGGAGCGCCGCCAGGAGGAGGGACGGCAGGTAGCGCAAGATTGCTTTCATGGTTCCTCCTTAGAAGCCCAGGTTGCCCAGGGACAGGCCGAAGTGGAAGCTGTTGCTGCCGGCGATGCTGTAGGCCGTCGACAGGTTGACCACCTTCAGGTTGAGCCCCAGGCCCAGCGTCAGGTGGAGGTTCGTGGTCTTCTCGAACTCGAGGTCGATCACGTCCTCGTTCTCCTGCGTGTACTGCACGTCCATCGAGAAGGTGTCCAGGCTCAGGCCCACGAAGGGCTCGGCCGAGACCACGGCGCCGAAGCGCTTGCTCGCCTGGGCGCCGATCGAGAAGGCGTTGGTCGCGATCAGATCTTCGCCGTTGCTGTTCTCGCCGATGTTGAAACGCTGCCACAGGAAGCCCGCCGCGAGGTTGAACTTGGGCGCGGGCATGTACTGGGAGAGGCTGTGGCGCAGGCCGATGCCGAGCAGGTCCACCTTGCCCAGCTCGGAGTCGCCGGCCTCGAAGGAAGCCCAGCGGATCAGGGCCTCGCTGCCCATCACTCCGCCGACGCGGAGCTGCGGCACGATGAGGGCGAAGGAGTTCAGATCCAGGCCACCGGGGAAGGCGAACTGCGCGCCACCGTCACCCTCGACGATGACCGCCCCGCCGTCGCCGACGACGGTGGGCGCATTGGCGGTGCTGGCCGGAGAGAAGCCCCCCTCCGTGGAGGCGCGGAACTCGCGGTCCTCGTCGGCGAAGTAGAGGCCCATCAAGCGCACCTCCAGGCCGACGCGCAGCGCCGAGCGCGGAATGTGCGCTGACGCGAAGGCGCCGTCGTTCAGCGTCGCGCCCAGGGCGTCGGCCAGAGGCTGCAGATACCCGGTGGCGTTCTTGCCGGTGTAGGCCGAGAGCTGGTCTTCGATCTGGGCGACGGCCGGCGCCGCGGCGAGCATCAAGAGGATGCCGGTGGCCAGAAGCCGTCGCGGGGTTGGACAATGCATGGCTGCCTCCTCGCGGGGGGCAGGGCCCGCCGCCTGGTTAGTAGCGGGATGCTAGCAGTCGCCATGCCGCACAGGCAAGAAAAGTGAGGACAACCACGACTTCGCAGTCTTGAATTAGGAAATCTGAAGGCGGCAGGCCGAGCGCGGAATCCAGTGGCGAGCGCCTTCGCCGCCATGCTATCGAGAGGGGGGTGCCGGGAACCGGGGGAGCATCGTGCGCGGACTGGGCAACATTCCTGTCACTCGGTGGACCCTCCGCGGCCTGGCGCTCGGCCTCCTGCTGATGGCCCCGCCGCCCGCGGGCTCGGCGGCCGGGCAGGCCGCTGCCCCGTCCGGCCCAACTTCCGGGCTGATTCCCGCCCCCCTGCTTTCCCTGCGCGAGAAGTACCATCCCCTCGTTCCCGGCACGGTCTGGACCTATCAGGTCGTGGAAGGCGGCCGCAGCTACGAGCAGCGCGTCGAGTTGCGCCCGGGCGAGGAGCCGGGCAGCTTCGAGCTGGAGACCTTTTCGCCGAAGCGCCGCGTGCGCTACCGGCTGTCCGTGCAGGGCGAGACCGTGCTCCTCCATCGCGTGGAAGCCAGGCTGTCCTTCCTGCCCCTCTGGCGCCGCCAGAGCTTCGCGCCGCCTCTGCCCTTCCTGAATCTGGAGCGAGGGCTCGTGAACGCGTGGACCTGGTCCGGCGAGGCGGCGGGTGACCACGGTCGAGTCAGCCGCATCCTTTACTGCGCCAGAGCGCTGGGCGCCGAGGGCGGCGCGGGCGAGGTCGAGCTGGAGGTCATCGCGGCCTGCGCCGCCGGCTCGGAAGCCGGCGCCGTCTATCGCGCGCAGTACGCGTCGGGCATCGGGCTCGTGCGCGTCGAGAGCAAGGACTACTCGAAGGTCCTGGTGGGGCACCGGTCGCCCTAGCCGATCGCCGGCAGGCACTATCGGGCGCGGCCAAGCGCTGCCCCTACTTCGCCGGCAGGGGCAGGGCCTCGGCGCCGGCCGGCAGGGCGCGATCGGGCACGCGGATGCGCAGGCAGACGAAGAAGCCGCCCAGCGCGATGGCCCCGGCCAGGATGAACACCCAGCGGAAGCCCCAGGCCTCCCAGAGATAGCCCGAGAGCACGGGCAGGCTCATCGCCACGGCGTGATCGATGGTGATGCCCAGCGACACGCTGGGCGTGATGTCGGCCGGGTCGCGGGCGATCTTCTTGAGGTAGGTGGTGCGCGCCACGCGCAGGGCGAAGAGCAGGTTGTCGAGCACGTAGGCGGCGTAGAGCAGGCGCAGATCCCAGGGCGCGGGCAGGAGGTCGCTGGCGAAGGCGTAGACGAGGCAGACCGCCAACAGGAAGAGCTCGTCGGCCGCGAGCACGGTGCGCTCGCCGAGCCAGTCGATGACCTCGCCCAGCAGGGGACGCAGCACGATGCCCAGGGTGGCCGAGATGAAGTAGAGCAGCGCGATCGTCGCCACGCTCACGCCGTGCATCGAGACCAGCACCCAGGAGCCGAAGACGAGGAAGATCTGCTTGCGGATGCCGAAGAGCGCGCTGATCGCGTAGAAGAGCCCGTACTCGCGCCGCACGACGAGGCGATGGCTGCGCGGCTCGCCCTTGCCCGTGCGCAGGCCGAGATAGAAGGCTCCCGAGACCAGCGCGAAGCCGGCGGCCAGCACGTAGAAGAGCGGGTAGTTGTTGCCGCCGAACTTGGCGAGCAGGTAGATCAGCCCGACGCCGACGATCGTGCCCAGGTTCCGCGCGCCGCCGAGCTGGCCCAGGCGCTTGCCCTCGCTGCCCGCGCGGGAGAGCTTGAGGCCGAGCGGGCCGTCCACGGCGAAGAGGATGTGGTCGCCCAGGGACCAGATCGCCACCCAGACCACGACGAGGGCCGTGCTCGGCGCGAGACGCGCGAGGCCGAGCGCACCCAGCGCGGCCAGGGCCATGGCCAGGCCGGCCATCTTGCTCTCGCGCATCCAGAGCGCGAGCAGGCCCGTGACGCCGACGAGGAGGAAGCCCGGCAGCTCGCGCGGGAACTCCAGCCAGCCGCGCGCCTCGGCGCCGAACCCGTGGATCTCGGCCAGGTAGTTGTTGAGGGTGGCGGCGAAGATGCCGGCCGCGGCGCCGAAGAAGGCGGTGGCGCCCAGGAGGCGGAGGAGTTCGCGGCGCTGCTCGGCGTTTCCCATTCGCCCATGCTAGGCAAAGCCGCTGCCGCCCGCAAGCGGGGCGCGGCGGCGCCCCGGCGCCGTCCCCAAGATTATTTTTGAGGCGGCCCGTTGCCGAGCGTATCCGGTTCGTTCCAGGCGTGTCCGGTGCCATCCTGACGGCATGCAGAGGCGGATCTGCCCGTGATTTTGCTGATGAGACGGCGCAGCCGCCCTGCTATACTCAGGCGCCTCGAACCCTGGTCGCGTTCGCATCCACAGTCCAGCAGCAGCCGGCCCGCGGCCGGTCCAGGAGAACACTACATGCGCAGCCTCAAGCTCATCCTCTTCCTCGCCGCCATCCTCACCCTTGGCCTCGCCGGCTGCAGCCGCGACAGCAGTCCCCTGTCGCCGGCCGCCGGCGACGACGCCCCCGGCCCGCTCTTCGGCTGGCAGTTGCCTGCCGAGGCCACTCTCACCGAGCGCCACGCTGAAGCGTCTACGTCGTCGAGTCCAGCTACCAGACCGTGAACGCCCATCGCCTGACCCGGGACTGGGACGAAGCTACGGTCACCTGGGCCAGCTTCGCCGTCGACGACGGCGGCGCCTACGCGCCCGCGGTGCTCGCCGGCTTCACGGCCGACTTCGGCGCCGGCTATGCGAGCATGGACGTCACCGCGCAGGTGCTCGCCTGGATGAACGGCGAGGATCCCAACTTCGGCTTCCTGCTCCGGCAGCCGCTCGCCGACAGCCCGCGCACGGAGATGCTCAGCCGCGAGCGCGCCGCGAACCGCCCCGTGCTCGAGATCGTGTACAGCCTGAACGGCGAGACCGATCACCACCGAGATCGAGCGCCCTGGCCGATGCGCAGATCAACGCGCGGCGAGCCGGACACGGCCTTCGGCCTCGTGGACAAGCTCTACGCCGGCTGGCGGGACGCGGCGCGAGAAGGCCAGCCTGATCCGCTTCGACCTCGACGTCCAGCCTCCGGACGATGACGAGGGCGGCTGCAGCCTGACCATCGGCTTCTGGAAGACCCACTGCGGCTTCGGTCCCCAGGCCGACGAGGTGACCCCGCTGCTCGGTGACGGCATCTGGCTCGGCGATCCCGCGGGGCCGAAGTCCCTGGCCGTGACGAACCGGACGATCGCCCGCGACGTGCTGCGCGAGAACGTCTACGGCAGCCAGAGCAACGGCATCACGAAGCTCTACGCACAACTGCTTGGCACCAAGCTGAACGTCGCCAACGGCGCCGATGACGACGCGGTAGAGGCGGCGATCGCCGCGGCCGATGCCTTCCTCGCCACGCACAACCACTTGGACTGGGCCGGCCTCTCCGCGGCCGACCGGGCGCAAGTGCTGGCCTGGAAGGATACTTGCGACGACTATAACAATGGCGAAATCGGCCCCGGCCACTGCGGCGACGAGTAGGTCCGAGCTGCCGGCGGCCCCCGCCGCCTGGAAGAGCATGGGATACATGGCCCGCCGGCGCTCGCCGGCGGGCCTTTTCTCGCGGAGGACCCCGAGCTGGTCGTGGTCAGCTGGCGCCCAGGAGGTCGCGGTTCAGGGCCACGAGGCATTCCTTTCCCGCGCCGATTCTGCGATACTGAAGGCCGCCACAGGCTTCCGTTGCCGGAACTCGAGCGCCCGCGGGGGCGTTCCGCCACCCCTCGGCAAACACAACCGTCGACAGACGACATCTGGGGAGGATATCCATGCTCAAAGTCAGGCAGATCCTGCTTTTCACCGCCCTGGCGGCCCTGCTCCTTGCGGGCTGCAGCCAGGATCGCGGGCCCATCGCGCCCACCAACGATGCGCCGCCGGCGGACCTCGGCTACGTCCTGCCTGAAGGCGCCACACTGACCTCGGCCACCTTCAAGGTCTTTGCGGTCGGGGCCACCTTCGAGAACGTCGGGATCTACAGGACCACGGTGGATTGGGAGGAAACGACAGTCACCTGGGACAACTTCGATCTCTACGGCGGCTCATTCGACCCCGCTGCCCTGGGCGGCTTCACGGTCAGTACGGGCATGACCTACTACGCTGTCGATGTCACGGCTCAGGTGATGGCCTGGATGAACGGAGACCAGCCGAACTACGGCCTCCTCATCAAGCAGCCGGTCGAGCTGAGCCAGCGCACCGAGTACTACAGCCGCGAGCGCGGGACCGATCCGCCCGTGCTCGAGCTCGTCTACACGATCGGTGGCGAGACCGTCACCGAGCTGCTCGAGCCCCTGGCCGATGCGATGATCAATGCCGTCGAGCCGGCCGTCAACTACGGCACACTGGACAAGCTCTACTCCGGCTGGCGCAACGAGGGCGAGAAGGTCTCCCTGGTGCGCTTCGATCTCGACATCGTCGAGCCAGAGCTGGCCGCCATCGGCGATTTCGTCTGGTACGACATGAACCAGAACGGCGTGCAGGACGACGGTGAGGCCGGCGTGCCGGCGTCACCGTGCACCTGACCGACTGCCAGGGCAACATGCTGGGCATGATGCTGACGGACGAGAACGGCTACTATCTGTTCGGCAACCTGGAGCCCGGCAACTACGCCGTCCACTTCGTGCTGCCGGACGGCTACGTCTTCACGATGCAGGACATCGGCCCGGACGACCTGGACAGCGACGCCGATCCCCAGACGGGCGCGACGATCTGCACCGAGCTGGTGGCAGGCGAGACCGATCTCACCTGGGACGCCGGCATCTTCATGCCCGAGCAGGAAGAGGGCTGCTCGCACACCATCGGCTACTGGAAGAACCACGGCGGCTCGGCCCCCAGGCGGACGTGGTGACGGCCTGCTCGGCAGCGGCATCTGGCTAGGGGATGCGGACGGCGACGAGTCGCTGGCCGTGATCAACCGGACCATCGCCTACAACGTGCTGCGGCAGCGCGTCTACGGGAGCCCGAGCAATGGGATCACCAAGCTCTACGCCCAGCTCCTGGGCGCCAAGCTGAGCATCGCCGACGGCGCCGGCGATGGGGCGGTGGCCATGGCCATCGCGGCGGCCGATGCCTTCCTGGCGAGCCATGACTGGACTGACTGGAACGGCCTGTCCACCGCCCAGAAGGACATGGTCATGGCCTGGCACGGCATGTTCGATGACTACAACAACGGCGAGATCGGCCCCGGCCACTGCGACGAAACCGGGGAGTAGCGCCGCACGCAGCCGCCCCCACCCCGCCCGGCGGGGATGGCTGCCAAGGAATGCTGCGATTCACGAGGAGCCCGCCGGCAGCCGCCGGCGGGCTTCGTCTTGACTCCTAATCAGGCCCGCCGCCCGATTGGACTTGAATCCCAATTCAAGGCCCTTTAACCTGGTTGGTGCGCTGGGCCCTGAGGGCCCTGCGCGCGGCCTCTGGAGGCATACGCGTCGCCGCTACCGGCAGCCCCGTGGCCAGGATTGACACTCTCTACAGGAGGCGGTCATGATCATCGTACGCGCACCTCGCATCGCAGGCACCCTGGGCGCCTTGCTCCTCCTCTGCGCCGCGAGCGCCCAGGCCAGGAATCCAATCAGGAATGCCTTCTTCAGCGTGTATCCCTCGGCGCAGGGCACGGTGCTCTCGGATGTACCGAGCAATGCCGCGCACTGCGGCGTCTGCCACTTCGACTTCGACGGCAGCGGCACGCGCAATGCCTACGGTCTGGCCGTCCAGGTGGCCATCGCCTCGGGGCAGTACGGCTCCACCGCTGCCGCCATCCAGTCCCTGGACGCCCTGGACTCCGACGGCGACGGCTACAGCAACCTCATCGAGATCATCGACACGGCCAACTTCGGCAACACGCCCACCTTTCCCGGCCTCTCGGCCAGCAACGTGGGCAATGTCGTCAACGTGAACCCCGCCGATCTGACGGCCCACCTCACGCCCAGCGGCGGCACGGACACAACGCCGCCACAGGTCTGGGTGCTCGGTCCCAACGGCGGCGAGAGCATCGCGCCGAACGGCCTGGAGATCGTGACCTGGACGGCCGAGGACCCCAGCGGCATCGGCGCCGTCAACATCTACCAGTCCGACGACGGCGGCCTCCACTGGCACACGCTGGCCCGCGGCCTCGCCGACACGGGCAGCTTCGACTGGTTCGTGCCCAACCGCCCGGGCGCGCTCAACCGGATTCGCGTCGAGGCCCGCGACGGCGCCGGCAACCTCGGCGACGACGAGAGCGACGGCTTCTTCACGATCCTGCCCTGCGCCGGCGGCACCGTGCCCACCACCCTGCGCGACTTCGACCTGCGCGGGGACGCAGCCCCTGGAGGCGGGCATCCTGGATGATCCCACCCGAGAGCTGCGTCACCTGCCACGGCGAGTACGACCCCGCCGTCGAGCCCTGGCACAACTGGCGGGGCAGCATGATGGGCCAGGCCATGCGCGACCCGCTCTTCCTGGCCACCATGGTGCGTCGCCGAGCAGGACGCGCCGGCCGTCGGGCGACCTCTGCCTGCGCTGCCACACGCCCGGCGGCTGGCAGGAGGGGCGCTCGGCCGACACCAGCGGCGGCCTGCTCATGCGCCAAGGACCGCGAGGCGGTGCAGTGCGACTTCTGCCACCGGCTGGTCGACCCGATCTACGCGGCGGGCGTCAGCCCGCTGGCGGACCTGGACATCCTCGCCGATCTGGCCGAGCTGCCCCTGCGACGACGGCCAACGGCCAGTTCGTCACCGACCCCGACCCCATCCGCCGCGGGCCCTACGCCGACGCGCCAGGCGGACCACCAGTTCCTCGAGTCGCCCTTCCACCGCGACGCGCGACCTGTGCGGCACCTGCCACGACGTGAGCAACCCGGTCTTCGTGCAGGGCGCAGCGCCCGGCGAGTACGTCGCCCACGCCCTCGACGCGCCCCACCCGGACGGCGACCTGCGCAACATGTTCCCGGTCGAGCGCACCTTCAGCGAGTGGACGATGAGCGAGTACGCCGACGACGGGCGTCTACGCGCCCCAGTTCGCGGGCAACAAGCCCGACGGCATCGTCTCGCACCTGCCAGGACTGCCACATGCGGGACGTCACCGGCCGCGGCGCCGACGGCGGCCCGGTGCGCAGCGACCTGCCGCTGCACGACCTCACCGGCGGCAACCACTTCGTGCCGGACATCCTGCCCGAGTTCTACCCCGGCGAGGTGAACGCGGCCCAGCTCCAGGACGCGCAAGCTGCGCGCCGATCGACATGCTGCAGCTGGCGGCCACGCTGGAGCTGACCGAGTCGACGTCGACGGCGCAGTCGGCGGTCGACGGTGACGCGTGACCAACGAGACCGGCCACAAGCTGCCCTCGGGCTATCCGGAGGGGCGGCGGATCTGGATCAACGTGAAGGCCTACGACGACAGCCGATGCCGCTGGTCTACGAGTCGGGCGCCTACGACGCGGCCACCGGCGAGCTGACGCCACGACGCGGACGTCGAAGATCTACGAGATCAAGCCGGGCATCTCGACGCGGCTGGCGGGCGCGCTCGGGCCTGCCGGCCGGGCCCGTCGTTCCACTTCGTGCTCAACGACACGGTCTACAGCGACAACCGGATCCCGCCGCGCGGCTTCACGAACGCGGCGTTCACGGCGATCCAGTCGCCGCCGGTGGCCCACGCCTACGCGGACGGCCAGTACTGGGACGAGACGGTCTACCTGCTGCCCGCCGGCCGCAGCTGGATAGAGGTGACGCTCTACTACCAGACGACCTCGAAGGAGTACATCGAGTTCCTGCGCGACGAGCAACGTCACCAACAGCCTCGGCGACGAGCTCTACGCGGCCTGGGTGGCGCAGGGCCGCGCCGCCCCGGTGACCATGGCCGCAGCGGCAATCCTCCTCAGCGGCACGGGCCTGCCGGAGGACAGCCCGGCGGCAGTGTTCGCGCTGAACCAGAATGCGCCCAATCCCTTCAACCCGAGCACGCTGCATCGAGTACAGCCTGCCGGCAGCCGGGCCCGTGCGCCTCGTCGTGCTGGACGCGCAGGGGCGCCGCGTGTGCACCCTCGTCGACGATCTGCAGAGCGCCGGCATCCACGCCGTGCGCTGGGATGGCCGGGATCAGGCGGGCAACCGCCTCGCGTCCGGGGTCTACCTCTATCGCCTGGAGGCGGGTAGCCTGACGGCAACGAGGAAGATGCTTCTGCTCAAATGATCCTCTCATGCCAAGGATCCGGCCCATGCCAGGCGCCGGCCCCCGCCTGGGGCCGGCGCTGTTTCTTGGCCATCGCCCTTCATCGCAGGGGTCGCGGCCGCGATCCGGGCCCCTGCGATCGCGGGAAAAGCGCGGATTCTCTTGCAGCGAGGCGCCGGGCGGGTCAGGATAGCGCCTCGCGCCGCTCCGGCCGCGAACGGGATGGCCTTTTTCATGCGCATCGCCCTCACGACGGAGACCTGGCTGCCCAAGCGCGACGGGATCACGCGCACGCTCTGCCACCTGCTCGAGCATCTGGAGCGGCAGGGTCACGAGGCGCTGCTCTTCGCTCCGGAGGGCGGGGAGGATCGCCACGGCGCCACGCGCGTGGTGGGCCTGCCGGCCTGCGGACTGCCGGTCTATCCCGGCCTCCGCCTGGCGGGGGGCCAGAAGCGCCTCGCCGCCGAGCTGGCCGCCTTCGCGCCGGACCTGGTTCACCTCATCGGGCCGGTCTGGCTGGGGCGCGCCGCCCTGCGCTGCGCCCGCGCGCTGGAGCTGCCGGTCATCTCCAGCTACCACACGGATCTGCCCGCCTATGCGGGCAGCTACCGGCTGCCCTTTCTCAAGGAGTTCGCCTGGACCTGGCTGCGCCGCCTGCACAACCAGACGGACCGCACGCTTGCGCCCTCCCGTTTCACCCGCGCGCAGCTCGAGGCCCAGGGTTTCCAGCGCCTCGGCATCTGGGCGGGCGGCGTCGATAGCCAGCACTTCCATCCCCGGCGGGCGGATGCCGACTGGCGCCGGCGCCTGAGCGGCGGCGAGCCCGAGCGGCCGCTGCTCATCTGCGTGAGCCGCCTGGCGGCGGAAAAGCGCCTCGAGTGGCTCAGGGAGCTGGTGGTCGCCCGGCCCGACCTGCGCCTGGCCCTGGTGGGCGAGGGCCCGCGCCGCGCCGAGCTGGAGCGGCTCTTCGCCGGCACGCCCACCGTCTTCACCGGCCACCTGGACGGGGACGCGCTGGCCGCCGCCTATGCCTCGGCGGACCTCTTCGTCTTTCCCTCGGTGACGGAGACCTTCGGCAACGTCGTCTTCGAGGCCATGGCCTCGGGGCTGCCGGTGGTGGCCGCCGACCTGGGCGGTCAGGTCGAGCACGTGCAGCCCGGCCTCAACGGCCTGCTCTTCCGCGCGGAGGAGCCGGCCAGCCTCGTGAGCAGCGCGGTCGCCCTGCTGGCGGATCCCGAGCGCCGTCGCGAGCTCGGCCGCAACGCGCGCCGCTACGCCGAGGCCCGGCCCTGGGCGGCCTGCCTGGACGGGCTGCTCGAGGACTACGGCCGGCTCGTCGCGCGTCGGCATGTTCGGGCGATGGCCGCGCGCTGAGCGCATCTGCGCTAGGCCGGATGCAGCGATCCCTGCTATAATGCCGTCGGCGCGCGCGGTTGGGTGAGCCCTTCTGTGCGAGCTCCTCTGCGTCGCCTCTCCTAGTTGCCCTGGCGCCTTTCGGCGCCGGGGTTCCTTTTTACGCCGACGCCTCCTGCTGGCCCGACGGCAGGGCTCCCGCCAATCGAGCGTTACTGAAGCAGCAGCATCTTGCGGGCCTCGCGCGCGCCGGCCGTCTCCACCTCGTAGAAGTAGACGCCCGAGGGCAGAGCCTCGCCCTGCCGGTCGCGCCCATCCCAGCGGAAGCTGTAGCTGCCGGCCGCCGCGTGCTCGCGCGTGGTTTCGAGCAGCACGCGCCCGCCGGGGCTGACGATGCGCAGGGTGACCCTGCCCGGCGCCGACAGCTCGTAGGCGAAGCTGGTGCTCGGGTTGAAGGGGTTGGGGTGGTTCTGGCCGAGCTTGAGGCGCGCCGCCTCCACGTCCGCGGGCGCTGCCGTGAGATCGGCCCGGTAGAAGATCACCTGGCCCATCACCTTCCAGTTGGGCGGCGTGGTGGCGTTGTAGTTGCAGTCCGTGCAGGTCACGCCGGGGACGCAGTCCGGGTTGGTCGGATTGCAGGGGTTGAAGTACTCCTGGATGTTGTAGTCCACGCTGAGCGGCTGGCCCGGCGTGATCAGGCTCGTGATGTCGTTGTCCCAGGGCGTCACCTTGTCGCCGGGGCACCAGCCGGCGCGCGCGTACTGCCAGGTGCCGCCCTGCGGGCTGCAGGGGTTCGTCGAGCAGATGTTCCACAGCACGTGCGAGAAGCTCCCCGCGTCCACCACGAGGGAGTGGGTCTTGGGGCAGAACTCGGCGCAGTTCTGGGCGAAGCCGAAGCCGTGGCCGGTGGTGGTCATGCGCAGCTTCGCCGCGACGGCGTCGGCGGGCACGTCGACGAGCAGCGGCCGGCAGCTCGGCCTCGTGGGCGAAGGGCGTGTCGCCGTAGACGATCCAGTCGTCGAGGTAGAGATTCGTCACCGCGAAGGGCTGCAGCGCCGCTCGCCCCGTGCACGAAGCCGAAGTCGCAGGTGATCAGCCAGCCGCGCGTGTTGCCCATCCAGGACTCGATGTAGAGCTTGAGCGTCTGACGTGTCCTTCAGCAGGAACTTGTAGTCGGTGAGGTCGAAGGTCCAGGTGCAGGTGCCGGGGTAGTTCGCGGGCCCGTGATGTCGTAGGGCGTGATGAAGCGCGCGATCTCGACGTCGCGCGTGGCGCCGCCGCCGAGGTCCTCCTCCAGGCGCAGCCAGGCGTAGCGGTCCCAGGGGTCGCAGTCGCCGGGCGGGCCGGGGCAGCCGATGGTCATCACCAGCAGCACTTCGCTGTAGAGCTCCGGGTGCGCGGGGAAGCTGAAGTCCGCCACGTGGGGCGTGGCCCAGTTGATGAACTCCTCGTCGAAGGTGCGCAGCCAGGTGGTGTCCGGCCAGGCGGGGGCCTGATCGGCCAGCGCCGTGCCGGCCGTCAGCAAGAGCAGGGTCGCGAGGGCCAGATGGAGAGCGGCGAAACGATGAGCAGTGCGCATGGCGAACCTCCGGCGGCTTGGGCAGGGGCGGCGCTGGGCGCCGCGGGAAGCAGTATAGCGCAATCGGGCAGGCTGGGGAACGCCGGCGACCGGCCCGCAGCCGCGGCTGGCAGGGCGGCGAAGGCCTATGCTATACTTTGCCTTCCAGCCTGAAACCCGCCGTCTGTGGAGGATCCCCATGCCCCGTCGCCTCGCGTCCGCGCTCGCGCTGAGCTTGCTCCTCGCCGCCGCCGCCCTGCCCGCCCTCGCCGAGTGGGACGTGGACCACATCGAGCAGCTCCTGCCGATCGCGCCCACGGCCGAGGAGGCCCGGCAGCTCGAGGCGCTGGCCGCCCAGGGCGGGGACCGCGACGGCCAGGCCGATCCGCCGCCGCTGGCCCCCCTGCGCGGCTGCGCGGAGTGGGAGCCGGCCACGGGCGTGCTCGTCCGCTATCCCCTCGGCCTGCCCTACGCCCTGCTGCAGGACTTCGACGACCAGGTGACGCTGCACGTCGTCGTCTCCAGCAGCAACCAGGCGACGGCGATCAGCAACTTCACGGCCAACGGCGTCGACATGGCCAAGGTGCAGTGGCTGGTGCGCAACAGCGACTCGATCTGGACGCGCGACTACGGCCCCTGGTACGTCTTCGACGGCAACGGCGACATCGGCATCATCGACCACGTCTACAACCGGCCGCGGCCCAACGACGACCTCATCCCCTACTACTTCGGCCAGCAGCAGGGCATCGCCGTCTACCGGCACGACATGTACCACACCGGCGGCAACTACATGACGCGACGGCGCCAACATCGCCAGCTCGACCGAGCTGGTCTACAACGAGGCGCTCACCTACAACGGCATGAGCCCGGCCCAGGTGGACGCGCTCATGCACGACTACTACGGCACGGAGACCTACACCGTGCTCGACTACATCGAGAGCGGCGGCATCCACCACATCGACACCTGGGCGAAGTTCCTCAGCGAGGAGGTCGTGCTGGTCAAGGAAGTCTGGCCTGCGCACGGCACCTACAGCACGCTGAACCAGCGCGCGGCGCTGCTGGCCAGCCTGCCCAGCTCGACGGGGCGCAACTACCAGGTGCACCGCGTCTACTGCTACAGCACCAGCTCGGGCCCGGCCAGCTACACGAACAGCCTGATCCTGAACAACCACATCTACGTGCCCTTCTTCGGCAACAGCAGCTACGACAGCGACGCGCTGGCCGCCTACCAGGCCGCCGCGCCGGGCTACCTGGTCTCTGGCTACACCTACAGCGGCTGGCTCAGCGACGATGCGCTCCACTGCCGCGCCAAGGGCGCCTACGACGTGGGCATGCTGCGCGTGGCGCATATCCCCGTGGTCGAGGAGCGGACCGGCCCGGTGGCGGTGACGGCCCAGATCCACGCGCACAGCGGCGCGGCGGTTGCGGCCGCCGAGCTGCACTACCGCCAGGGCGGCGACGGCTGGCAGATGCTCGCGATGACGAACACGGCGGGCGACGCGTACAGCGCGACGATTCCCGATCCGGCGGCCGACGGCGCGACCGAGTACTACATCCACGCCGCCGACGCCACCGGCCGCACGGCGGGCATGCCGCGCACCGAGCCCGCGGCCGCCTACAGCTTCTCGCAGCTGAAGCAGGACGTCACCGCGGCCGACGGCCTCACGCCGGCCCGCCCCGTGGCCCTGCACGCCAACTACCCGAACCCCTTCAATCCCTCGACCACCTTCAGCTTCACGTTGCTCTATGCGGACAAGGTGGAGCTGGCCGTCTACGACGTGCAGGGCAAGCGCCTGCGCACGCTGATCGACGGCCTGGTGCCGGGCGGCGACACGCAGGTGACCTGGGACGGCCGCGACGATGCGGGCGAGGCGCTGCCCAGCGGCACCTACTTCTACCGGCTGCGGGCGGCGGGCCTCGTCTACGGCCGGCCTGCCACCCTGGTCAAGTAGGCCACCCAAGGCACGGCGGTCCTCCCCTCGAACTCCGCTTCACAGGAGTTCTCGGGAAGGACCGCCGCGCCCTCCGTACACACTTGGCCAGCGGGCAGGCGCTCGCTTGCATCCTCTCGCGCCCGAAACAACGGGCGCGACCCGGATGCAAGCTCGCTAGCAATGCAAGGGCGCGAGCCCGGCGGCTCCCCTGTGTTGCCACGTGGCAAACGCGCCGGCGGCTGGCCTTCTCCGCTCCCGTCCGGCGCGGCGTTCGAGCTGCGTGGGGGCCGTATCCCTTCCTGAGAATCCCTGCGAAGCGGGATTCGAGGGGAGGGATACGGCCCCCTTGTCGCTGGAGGGCCGCCCCGTCCGGGCGCAGAAAAAGACCGGCCGCCGGCTTGACTTCTCCATCATGGTGGCTAAATTCCGCCCCATGCCCGTTCAGGGCATACCACGGCAATGCCAATCCGCGACCCCTCGGTGTGAAAGGGAGGTGAGGCTCGAACCCCTCGAGCCGGTGCATATGGAAGCTTTCCCGAAGTGCCTCAACTGCGACAAGGGCCACCTGCTGCCCCTGTCCGACTACGGCCGCGACGGCGCGACCATCCAGTACAAGGCCTGGGTCTGCAACAACCCTGGCTGCGGCTTCAACATCCGCATCGACAACGGCGAGGTCAGCCTGGGGCGCCCCCTGGCGCCCTCGAACAAGTAGGGCAGCTCGCCGGCCCCGGCCTTGGCAGCCCCCGCCTCGCGGCGGGGGCTTTTTCGTGGGCGCTAGATGCGGGCTTGCAGCCAGAGGCGGCTGAAGAAGACGAAGAGCATCAGGCTGGCCAGCAGCCAGAGCGGCGAGGACTGGCTGAAGGGCGACTGGATCAGCTGCTCGATGTCCCCGCTGCTCTGCTGCAGCATCACCAGGTTCGTCAGGTTCCACACCGCATGGGCGATGAGCGGGTAGCTCAGATTCCCGAGCAGCAGCGCCAGCGCTCCGAAGAAGAGGCCCAGGATCGCCGCGCCGGGGCTGGCATGGAAGGGATGCACGGCGCCGAAGAGCAGCGCGGTGATCAGCACCGCCAGGCCCGAGCGGCCCAGGCCCAGGCGCAGGGTCCAGGGCTGGCGCAGCGTGAAGCGCTGCAGCTGTCGCTGCAGGAGCGCGCGGAAGATGAGCTCCTCGGCCAGCGGCCCCGCCGCGACGAGCGCGAAGGCCACGGCCAGCCAGCCCAGCGGCGTCTCCGGCTGCAGCAGGTCCACCCACCTGAGATAGGCCGCCTCGGGCGGGAAGCGCCGCGCCATCGCCGCCGTGAGAATCCCCAGCGGCGGCACGAGGCTGAGCGTGGCCGCGGCCACGGCGAGGCTCGTCACCAGGGCCGGCCGCTCGATCTGGAATTGCGCGCGAAAGGGAATGCCCAGCCGCCGCGTGAGGGCGAAGAGCGGCAGCAGGACGCCCGCGCCCGCGGCCAGGCTGGTGCCGAAGGCGATCCACCAGGGGCCGCGCGCATAGAAGGGCCACTGGATGACCTGGTAGAGCACGAAGCAGAGGCCGGTGACCGCGAGGGGGAACCAGGGCCCGAGGCGGGCGCCGAGACGATCGGGCTGGAGCATGGCGCAGTATAGGCGGCGCCGCGCTCGCGCCGCAAGCCGGCCCGGCTTCAAGCGTTGACAGCCTCGCAGGCCGGGGGGACACTGGCCCGACACCGCCGCAGGCTGCGGCAAAATGCAAGGAGGACCCGATGGGCCTCATCGTCTTCGGACTGCTCACCCTGGTCGGCATCGCCGTGTTCATGAACGCGCCGCGCCAACCGGGACCCAACACCCGCCACGCTCGCTCGCTGGGCGGCGTCCTGGCCCTCGTCGGCCTCATCGGCGTGCTGGGCCAGTCGATCGTCTCCATCCCCGCCGGCCACATCGGCCTCAAGGACTTCTTCGGCAAGATCGGCGACAGCGTGCTCGCCCCCGGCATCCACATCGTCAACCCGCTGCTCACCATTCGCGAGATGGACATCCGCACCCAGGAGGCCACCGAGACGGCCAGCGTGCCCAGCAAGGAGGGCATGAACGTCACCCTGGACATCTCGCTGCTCTACAGTCTGGACCCGGTGAGGGCCGCGAGCATCTACCGCACGATCGGCCGCGACTACGCGGCCATCTTCGTCGTGCCCACCCTGCGTTCGGAGGTGCGCGGCGCGACCACCTCCTACGAGGCCAAGGCCCTCTACACGAGCCAGCGCCAGGCCATCGCCGAGACCATCCACACCGCCCTGGGGCCCATCTTCGCCGAGCGCGGCATTCGCCTCGAGCAGGTGCTCCTGCGCAGCGTGACCCTGCCGCCCCAGCTCGCCCAGTCCATCGAGAACAAGCTGCAGGCCGAGCAGGAGTCCGAGCGCATGCGCTTCGTGCTCGACCGCGAGCGCCAGGAGGCCGAGCGCAAGAAGATCGAGGCCCAGGGCATCTCGGACTTCCAGACCATCGTCAGCGCGGGCATCAGCCAGAATCTGCTGCGCTGGAAGGGCATCGAGGCCACCGAGAAGCTGGCGGCCAGCGCGAACGCCAAGGTGGTCATCGTGGGCGGCGCGGACGGCCTGCCGCTCATTCTGAACACGCAGTAGCGCGGGCACGCGGTAGCGGAGGGATCATGCGCCTCGTCAGCAGCGAGCAGATGCGCGCCATCGACCGGCGCACCATCGACGGCGGCCTGGTGGCGGGCGCCGAGCTGATGGAGCGCGCGGGCCAGGGCGTCTTCGGCGTGATCCGCCGGCGCAGCCGCGCGCCGCTCGCGGGCCGGCGCGTGCTCATCGTCTGCGGCAAGGGCAACAACGGCGGCGACGGCTTCGTCATCGCGCGCGAGCTGATCCAGGCCGGCGCGCAGGTGAGCACCTACGTGCTCGCCGGGGACCTCAACCTGGCGACCGAGGCCAAGAGCGCCCTGCACCGGCTCATCCCCCTGCACCCCAACCTGCGCAAGTTCAGCGACCCCGGCGCGCTGGCCGCCTTCGCCGAGGATCTCGCCGGCTGCGAGCTGGTGGTGGACGCCCTCTTCGGCACCGGCATCGCGGAGAGCCTGCGCGAGCCCGCGCTCGGCGTGGTCCAGGCCATCAACGCCAGCGGCAAGCCCGTGCTCGCCGTCGACGTGCCCAGCGGCCTGTCCGGCAACCTCGATCCCGAATCCCGCGTCACGGTGCGCGCGCAGCTCACAGCCACCATCGGCCTGCCCAAGCTGGGCCTCTTCTACTATCCGGGCCGCGCGGCCGCCGGCGAGGTGGAAGTGGTGGACATCGGTTTCCCGGAGTCGGTGCTCGCCGAGGCGGGCGGCGCGCGGCGCCTCGTGGACCGCGACGTGGCCGCCGCCCTGGTGCCCGCGCAGGATCCGGCCGGGCACAAGTATCGCCGTGGCGCGCTGCTCATCGTGGCCGGCAGCCGCCGCTACGGCGGCGCGCCCCTGCTCACGGCCGGCGGCGCCCTGCGCGGCGGCGTGGGCATGGTCTACGCCGCTGTGCCTTCGTCATTAGTGCCGCTCGTGCAGGCGAAGTGGCCCTCGGCCATCGCCATCGGCCTCGCCGAGGACCGGGACGGCCGCCTCGCCGCCGGCGCCCTGCCCCTGCTGCGCGAGGCCGCCGGCCGCGTGCAGGCCGTGGCCCTGGGTCCGGGCCTGGATCGCGGCGAGGAGACCCGCGACCTCCTGCGCGGCTGGCTCGGCGAGCTCGCGCTCCCTGCCGTGATCGACGCCGACGCCCTGGCCGCCTTCGCGGGTGACTACGCGGGCCTCGCCGCGCAGCCGGGCCCGCGCCTGCTCACCCCGCACTCGGGTGAGCTGGCGGCGCTGCTCGGCACGACGGCGGCGGCCCTGGAGGCCGACCGCGAGGGCCAGCTCCGCGCGGCGCGGCGCGATGGCCTCGTCCTGCTGCACAAGGGCGCGCCCACGGAGATCATGGGCCCCGACGGCCTGCTCTACACGGTGGCGGGCGGCGATCCGGTGCTGGCCCGCGGCGGCACCGGCGACGTGCTCACCGGCCTCCTCGGCGCCCTGCTCGCCCAGGTGCCCGAGCGCCCCCTCGACATGGCGCGCCTGGGCGCCTGGCTGCACGCCGAGGCCGGCCGGCTCGCCGCCGAGCGCCTGGACCGCGGCTTCTGCGCCGGGGATCTGGCCGAGTGGCTGCCCGCCGCCTGGCGCGAGCTGAGCGGCGAGGCGCGCCTGCGCTGGCAATGGTGATACACTGGCCCGCATGATCACCCTCGGCATCGAGACGAGCTGCGACGACAGCGCGGTGGGCCTCTACTGCAGCGAGCGCAAGGTGCTGGCCAGCCTGCTGGCCACGCAGCTCGAGCACGAGGCCTTCGGCGGCATCGTGCCCGAAGTGGCCAGCCGCGCCCACCTGAAGAACCTGCCGCCGGTGCTCCGCGCGGCCCTCGCCGCGGCCGGCCTGGGCCTGGCCGACATCGACGCCATCGCCGTCACCCGCGGGCCCGGCCTGCTCGGCAGCCTGCTCGTGGGCCTGGCCTTTGCGCAGGCCCTGGGCGAGGCCTGGGGCAAGCCCGTGCTCGGCGTGCACCACATCGAGGCGCATCTGCTCTCCAACCACCTCGAGCGCGACATGGAGTTTCCTGCCCTGGCCCTGGTCATCTCGGGCGGGCACAGCCAGATCTTCCACCTGCGCGCGCCGGGCGACTACAGGCTCCTCGCCACCACGCGTGACGACGCCGCGGGCGAGGCCTTCGACAAGGCGGCCAAGGTGGCGGGGCTCGGCTTTCCCGGCGGGCCCGTCATCGAGCGCCTGGCGGCCCAGGGCGATGCGAGCGCCTTTCCCTTTCCGCTCGCGCGCCTGAGCGACGGCGGCCTCGACTTCAGCTTCTCCGGTCTCAAGACGGCCGCGCGCCTGCTCTGGGAGCGCGAGGGCCCGCTCGCGGGCCAGGCCCTGGCCGACTTCTGCGCCTCCTACCAGAGCGCCATCATCCGGCAACTCCTGGACCGCGTCGAACGCGCCCTGCGCGGGCGCGAACTGGCCGCCTGCTACCTGGCGGGCGGGGTCGCCGCCAACCGGACGCTGCTCGCCGCGGCGACGGCAAAGCTGGCACCCCTGGGTATCGCCGTCCAGGCGCCGAGCCCGCGCTACTGCACCGACAACGGGGCCATGGTGGCCTGCGCGGGCGCCCTGCGCCTGGCCGCGGGTCGCGCGGCCGGCGCCGACCTGGCACCCTTCTCGCGAGGGGCTCTTCGCTCCTGGCGCTGACCGGCGCGCTTCGCGCCGCCCCAGCGCTTCCCCGACTTGCGCAGGCGTCCTCGTCCTTGCCGATCGCGGCGGGTGCTGCCGCGGCGCGGTCGCCGGTCGGGCCGCCGCGGCCCGCCCCGGGCGAAACAGGATCAAGCTTGGTCAGGCCCTGCCGATACCTAACGACGTCGGGCATGTGGATTGCAGTCACGAACAAGGACCGGCGTCCCCGCGGGCGCCGGATGGACGTGGGCATGGTGCAGCGCTGGAAGGACTTCGTGTCGATGAATGCTCCCACCACCATTCTGGTCGTTGAAGACGACGCCGCCATCCGGCGCATCCTCGAATACCAGCTGCAAAAGGCCGGCTACGAGGTGCTGACGGCCGAGGATGGCGAGACGGGGCTCTTCCTGGCGCGCAAGCACGAGCCCGACCTGCTGCTCCTGGACGTGATGCTGCCCCGGCTGGACGGGCACGAGGTCTGCCGGCAGATCCGCCAGGATTACCGCATCGGCCAGACGCCGATCATCATGCTCACCGCGCGCAGCTCGGTGAAGGACCGCGTGGCCGGCCTCGCCCAGGGCGCCAACGACTACCTGATGAAGCCCTACGACCAGGAAGAGATGCTCGTCCGCGTGAAGAACACGCTCACCCTGGCCCGCAAGCAGCGGGAGGCCAACCCGCTGACCGGCTTGCCCGGCAACTCGGCCATCGAGTCCGAGCTGAACCGCCGGCTCGCCACCCACGAGGATTTCGCCTTCCTCTACGTGGACATCGACAACTTCAAGGGCTTCAACGACACCTACGGCTACGCCAAGGGCGATGAGGCCATCCGCATGCTGGCGGGCATTCTGACCGAAGCCATCCACGACACGGGCCATGAGGGCTTCGCCGGCCACGTCGGCGGCGACGACTTCGTGATGGTGGCGCCCATCGGCGTCGCCGAGGACGTGGCTCGCCGCACGGTGAAGGCCTTCGACCTGCTCAAGGAGCGGCTCTTCCGCCACGAGGACTGGGAGCGCGGGCACCTGAGCGTGCTCGACCGCCAGGGCAGCGAACTGCGCATTCCGCTGATGAGCCTGACGGTGGCCATCGTGATCAACGAGGAGCAGCGCTACACGCATGTCGGCCAGATCAGCGACGCCGCCTTCGAGCTGAAGAAGTACGGCAAGACTTTCCAGGGCAGCACGGTGGTCAAGGAGCGGCGCGGCCGCGGCGCCGGCGAGGACGCGGACGGCGAGGGCCAGGCGCCGCAGCAGGCGGAGCCCGAGTCGGCCTAGCGAAAGACGAGGCTCAGCAAGGTGCAGGATCCCAACGAGACGATGGACGGCCTGGAGCGGCTGGAGAGCGGCCTTCCCCGGCGGGAGCCCTCGCGGCGGGTGCGCCGGCTGCTCTGGCGCCTGCGCCAGTCGTGGATGGTCGTCTTCGGCGTGGCCACGCTCGCCCTGGCCGCGGCGGCCGTCTTCGGGCCGCGCGGGTTGCGCGTCGAGCTGGGCCTGATCGGGGTCCTCTCCCTGCTCATGCTGCTCTTCCTGGCCCGCGAGGAGCGGGCCGCCCGCGCCGGCATCACGCGCGAGCGCTACCTCTGGGCCCGCCTGCGCGACCTCAGCCAGATCTGCGAGGTCGTGCTCGGCGTGCGCTCCACGGACGACGTGCACCATCTCGTCGGCATGGGCCTGCAGGAGGCCATGCTCCTGCTGCGCGCCGAGTTCGGCGCCCTGCTGCTGCAGGACACCGATGGCGACGACTACCTCACCGTCATCGGCTTCGCCGACCGCAAGTACGACCACCGGCCCTGGCTGATCGAGGTGCAGGGACTGCTGCGCAGCCAGCCCTTCAACGCCCCGGTCTTCGTGCCGAACACGGAGACGGATGCGCAGTTCAGCCGGGCGGCGATGGTGGCCAAGGCGGGCCTCGGCTCCCTGGCCGCCGTGCGCTTCGGCAGCGGCGGCGAGGCGGCGGGCCTGCTCGTCGTCGGCAATCCCGAGCCCTGCGAGTTCCGCCGCGGCGACGAGAAGACCTTCGAGCTGACCGCGCGCGTGATGATGAGCACGCTGCGCCACGGCCGCAAGCTGGACGAGTTCGCCGAGCAGATCGCCGACCTCAAGCGCGAGGTCGACGAGCTGACCTACGCCAGCCAGGCCAAGAGCGAGTTCGCCTCCGTGGCCAGCCACGAGCTGAAGACGCCGCTGACGGCGATCAAGGCCTCGGTGGACACGCTGCTCGCCAACGCCCGCCGCGGCGACCACGAGGCGACCGAGGAGTTCCTGCTGGTCATCCGCGAAGAGGCGGACCGCCTGATCGACATGACCGGCAAGATCCTCGAGATCTCCGCGCTCGACTACAGCAATCGCGTCATGGAGCGGCGGCCCGTGCGCCTGCGCCGCGTCGTGGACTCCTGCGCGCAGGCGATGGAGGTGCATCTCCAGGAGAAGGACATGCACCTGGCCATCGAGGTGCCGCTGGACCTGCCGCCCGTCTTCGCCGATCCGGGCATGGTGCGCCAGGTGCTGATCAACCTGATCGGCAACGCCATCAAGTTCAGCACCAGCGGCCAGCCGATCAGGGTCTCGGCGCGGCGGCACGACGATGCGATCGAAGTGCTGGTCGTCGACGAGGGCAGCGGCATTCCGCTCGAGGAGCAGCCGCACATCTTCGACCGCTTCTACCAGGGCAGCCGCCAGGGCGACAACCACAGCCAGAGCACGGGCCTGGGCCTGGCGATCGTCAAGGAGATCGTCGAGCAGCACCAGGGCCACGTGCGCGTGGAGAGCGCTCCCGGCGCCGGCGCCACCTTCATCTTCGACCTGCCCATCGCCCGCGACGGCTTCGGCCTCGAGGGCACGCCGCTCGAGCTGAAGCAGAGCGGCGAGGTGGAGGAGTTCCTGCGCCTGGCCGTGGACTGGATCGGGCACGTCAGTCGCGCCGAGGACTCCCTGCTCTTCCTCGGCAGCAGCGAGGAGCTGCAGCTCTACTGGGCCACCGAGGAGTGCGAGAACCTGCTGCAGGCGGCCAAGTGCGCGACCCAGGCCATCGAGCTGGGCGCGGGCCTCATCGTCAACGAGGCGGACGCCAGCCTGGTGGCCGTGCCGCTCTACTTCCGCGACCACATCGTGGGCAGCTTCGTGGGCCGGCGGCGCACGCCGGCCTTCCGCCAGGAGGACCAGCTCCTCGTCGAGAGCATCGTGGACCGCATCGGCCGCGTGATCGGCGAGGCCGCCGGCCAGCACGACCCGGGCCGCCTGCTGCGCCGGGCGATGCGCGCCGTGCGCGATCTGCTGCAGAGCAGCCAGCGCCGCGTGCCGACCAAGGTGGATCCGAGCCTGCTGGCCTGGGAGCTGGCCGACCGCGCCGGCGCCGACAAGGAGCTGGCCCGCGACGTGCGCCTGGCCACGAACTTCCACGACGTCGCCATGGCCCAGATCGGCCTCGACATCGAAAAGCAGGAGCGGCCGCTCAGCCCGACCGAGCGCCAGAAGCTGCACGAGCACCCGCGGCATGCGGCCCGGCTGCTCGAGGACATCCAGGCCATGGAGGCCGTGAGCACGATCGTCCTCCACCATCACGAGTGGGTGAACGGCGAGGGCTACCCGGACGGGCTCAGCGGCGAGGCGATCCCCCTCGGCGCGCGCATCGTGGCCATCATCGACGCCTACTGCTCGATGACGGCCCCGCGCAAGTACAAGCCCGTCCACGTGCCCCTGGAGGCCGCGCGCGAGCTGGTGCGCTTCTCCGGGCGCCAGTTCGATCCGCGCCTCGTCGTCCATTTCCTGCAGATGCTGCGCGACAAGGCCTGGATCGAGGCCGACGAAGTGGAAGCCCTGCTCGCGGAACAGCGCGAGCTGGCCGGGGAGCGCCTCCGCCGCAGCGGGCCCGGCGCAGGCCGGCCTTCAGTTGCCACCGTACCTGCCGATAACGAGAGCGAATCCGGGCTCGAGTGAGCTCGCCGGCCCCCGCGGGGGCGCATCGACGAAGGAAAGGAGCCGCCGTGTTTCAGGGAAAAGTCCTGGTGGTCGACGACGAGGTCTACATCCTGCACATCCTGGACTTCAGCCTGGGCGCCGAAGGCTACGAGGTAGTCACGGCCGCCAACGGTGAGCAGGCCCTCGAGAAGGCCGTGAGCGAGCGGCCGGATCTGATCGTCATGGACGTCATGATGCCCAAGCTGGACGGCTACGAGACCTGCCGGCGGCTCAAGGAAATGCCCGAGACCAAGCACATCCCCGTGCTGCTGCTCACGGCCAAGGGCCGCGACATGGATCGCAAGAAGGGCTTCGAGGTGGGGGCGGACGACTACATCACCAAGCCCTTCAGCCCCAACAAGCTGATCGGGCGGGTGCAGGAGATCCTGGGCATCCAGGCCGGCGGCCAGTAGACCGCCACCGTACGCGCTGAGCGAGGGCCGCTCTTCCCTGCCGGGGAGGGGCGGCCCTCCCTCTTGCGCCCCGCCCGGCGGGCTTGGCGATCACCATCATGGATTCCTTCGCAGAGGACCTTCCAGAAGAGAACCATCCTCGAGACCGAGTCGATTGCCCCGACCGCAGCAGAGGTGGTACAATATTGCCATCGTTGAGGGTCGCCCCTTTCATGGAGCGGTATGCGAATCCTGCTGTGTTTGCTTTGGATTCTTGCGCTTGCGTCCGGGCCGGAAGCCGCCACCTACCACCTCGTCCCCGGCGGCGGGGACTTCCCCACGATCCAGGAAGCGATCGATGCGTGTGTGGATGGAGACTCCATCCTGCTCGCGGATGGCACCTACACTTTCGAGGACCCTCTGGGGCTGATCTTCTGGGGTAGGGACATTTTCTTCGGCTCGGAGAGCAACTCTCCGGCCGACTGCGTGATCGATGTGGGCTACTGGGGGGGCGGAGAGAAGTACGGATACGGATTCAATCTTTCCCAAGGTGAGAGTCGTGCGTGTGTGGTGCAGGGGCTCACCATCTGCGATGCAACTGGCGAGTTTGGCGGGGCATTCCACATCCGGGCCTCGTCGCCGATCGTGCGCAACTGCATCATCCGAGACAACTGGGCCAGTGTCGGCGGGGCTGGCGTCTACGCCCGGGAGAACTCAAACGCTCTGATCATTGACTGCCATATCTTCGCGAACCGGAGTTGGATTCTGGGCAGTGCTGGGGCGGGTGTCAAGACGCAAGGTTCTGTGGAGATCGTGAACTGCGTCATCGAACACAACGTGGTTGGCGGGCCTGGGTTCTCCGGGCTTGGGGGAGGGATCTACTCCGTTGGGGCGGGCCTGATCAAGGACTGCATTATCCGCGACAACTTTGGCGGTGAGTACGGCGGGGGCATTGCCATTTCTGGTGGCGGGCGCATTGAGAACTGCCTGATCCATGACAATTGGGCCGAGATCGCAGGCGGCGGCATCGCCGCCTGGACCGTTCCCTGGGCCCAGGTTGATATTGTGAACTGCTCGATCGTGAGGAACGAGGCCAGCGATGGCTCCGCGCTGCGGAACTCGAACTATCTCACCGGCTACGGCGGCGGCCCCGTTGTGCTTTCCGGCTGTATTGCGGCTCTGAACTCCGGACCGGGCGAGGCATTCCTCAGCGAGCTGGCTGGCGCCACATTCACCCTGAGTTGCAGTGATGTCTGGGGCAACCCGGGCGGAGACTGGACGGGGCCCATCGCGGGCCAGCTCGAGCTGGCTGGCAACCTGAATGTCGATCCGCTCTTCTGCGATGCCGAGGGCGGCGAGTTCACCTTGAACGAAGCCTCGCCGTGCATGCCCGAGCACAACGATTGCGGGGTGCTGATCGGCGCCCTGGGCATGGGCTGCACGCTGACGGCGGTGCCGGGGGAATCGCCCGCGCCGCTCCCGCAGCTCGCGCAGAATCACCCCAATCCCTTCAACGCCCGCACGAGCATCGTCTTTAGCTTGCCGGCTGCGGGTCCGGTGGACCTCCGGCTCTACGATCCGGCGGGGCGGGAGCGCGCGGCGCTGTTGGCCGGCGCTTGGCTCGAGGCCGGCACGCAGCGCCTGGACTGGGACGGCCGCGACGGCGAAGGCCGGGCCCTGCCCTCGGGTGTCTACCTCTACCGCCTCACGACCCCATGGGGCTCGCTCTCGCGCAAGCTCACGCTTCTGCAGTAGAGCTTGCTGCCAGACGGTCATCATTGACAAGGTCCAGGGGGGCGAGGCAGTCTCATGTGGTCGTTGGTCACCATCAAGGGGGTGTGCTAGTGAGGTGCCGACCCAGCCAGCGCCGCCGCGGACGCCTAATTCGAGTCTGTAAGGTTTTCTGTGTAACTGGCCTTGGGCTACACTCTATCGGAGGAGAGCGACCATGGCCAAACCAGATCCTGTGGACAAGCTGATCGACGAGCTGATCCTGGGCAAGCAGCCCGAGGAGATCCTCGGCAAGGACGGCGTGCTCAAGCAGCTCACGAAGCGGCTTGTCGAGCGCGCCCTCGAAGGCGAGATGACCCACCACCTGGGCTACGCGCCGCATGCCCCCGAGGGCCGGGGCAGCGGCAATTCACGCAACGGCAAGACGAGCAAGACCCTGCTGGCCGAGAGCGGGGAACTGGAGATCACCGTGCCCCGCGACCGCAGCGGCGAGTTCGAGCCGGTGCTCGTCCCCAAGCGCCAGCGCCGGCTCGCCGGCTTCGACGACAAGGTGATCGCGCTCTACGCACGGGGCCTGACGACGCGCGAGATCCAGGCTCACCTCGAGGAGCTCTACGGCGTCGAGGTCTCGCCGCAACTGATCTCGGCGGTAACCGACGCGGTGCTGGACGAGGTCGCAGCCTGGCAGAACCGGCCGCTGGATCCGGTCTATCCGATCGTCTACTTGGATGCGATCCATCTCAAGCTGCGCAGCGAGGGCCGCGTGCAAAACCAGGCGGTCTACCTGGCGCTGGGGATCACGCTCGAGGGGAGGAAGGAGCTGCTCGGCCTGTGGATCGGCGAGAGCGAAGGGGCCAAGTTCTGGCTGGGCGTGATCACGGAGCTGCGAAACCGTGGGCTGCAGGACATCCTGATCGCCTGCGTGGATGGGCTGAAGGGCTTCCCCGAAGCGATCGAGACGGTCTACCCGCGGACGCAGGTGCAACTGTGCATCATCCACATGGTGCGCCATTCGCTCAAGTACGTGGGCTGGAAGGAGCGCAAGGCGGTGGCGGCGGATCTGCGGACGATCTACACGGCGGCCACGGCCGAGGCCGGGGAGCAGGCGCTGACGGCCTTCGAGGCGAAGTGGGGAGCGCGCTACCCGTCGATCGGCAAGAGCTGGCGGGCCAACTGGGCGAACCTGATCCCGTTCTACAGCTACCCGCCGGCAATCCGGAAGGTGATCTACACGACGAACGCGATCGAGTCGATGCAGGCGAGCCTGCGCAAGCTGCTGCGGCATCGGGGTGCTTTCCCGAACGCGGAGAGCGTGCGCAAGGTGCTATACTTGGCGCTGCAGCGGATCGCAAAGGGCTGGAAGCGGCCGGTCCTGGACTGGGTCGCGGCCCTGAATCACTTCAGCGTGGTGTTTGAGGGGAGAATCTAGCGGTGAATCGAGATGGGTCAGTTACACAGAAATCTGGACACACTCCAATGAGGACGTTTCGCTTGATGCTGCTGCCATCCTCGCACTGCCGCTCGAGGCCACGAAATACGGCATCGCGGAATCTGCGGGCCAGGTGACGATTGCGGTCGATGTCTCGAGAGCTCTGCGGGGGTTCATCGATGGCAATGCCCAGAGGCTGGAGTTGATTGTCGGGAGGTTCTCGCTCGACACAGTGGCTGGCTGCAATCTTGGAGGCGTGGGCGCAATGGCCCTCAGGGTCACCTCGCTCTGAGCAGCTCGACGATCGAATCCTAACCACCGCCGAGTTGATCTCTCCAGGAACGGGCGGACTTGGAACCCTGACGGCCGCAGCTTCCGAGCAGTTCGGCCAATTGCCGGCGGATCCGCCGGGATGAGTTGCCTCCTGCAACTAGGAAGGAGCCCCGTGAGCGAGCGCTTCGTGGACGTGGCGCTCCCCCTGCCCCTGGACCGCAGCTTCAGCTACCGCCTGCCCGCCGAGATGCCCCTGCCCGCGCCCGGCAGCCGCGTGCGCGTGCCCTTCGGCGCCGGCGAGGAGACGGGCTTCGTCCTCGGCAGCCTGGCGGCCGGCCAGCTCGAAGCCGGCCTGCGCGCCGCCCCCGCCAAGATCAAGCCCGTCAGCGAACTGCTCGATGCCGAGCCCTGGCTCGACGCCGGGCTCCTGCGCCTGGCCCGCTGGCTGGCCGACTACTATGCCGCCGGCCTGGGCGAGGTGCTGCGCAGCATGCTGCCGATCAAGGCGATGAAGCGGCCGCGTGCGCCCGCGGCGCCGCCCCTGCCGCCGCCGGACGCGCCCCAGCGCCTCACCCCGGCCCAGGCCGCCGCCCTGGCGGCCGTCGTGGCGGCCCTCGATACGGGCGCCTTCGCGCGCTTCCTCCTCGACGGCGTCACCGGCAGCGGCAAGACCGAGGTCTACCTGCAGGCCATCGTCCACTGCCTGTCGCAGGGGCGCCAGGCCATCGTCCTCGTGCCGGAGATCAGCCTCACGCCCCAGGCCGCCCAGCGCTTCCGCGCCCGCCTGGGCGAAGGCGTGGGCGTCTTCCACAGCGGCCTCGCGGCGGGCGAGCGCTACGCCGTCTGGGAGGGGCTGCGCGCCGGGCGCCTGCAGGTGGTGCTCGGCCCGCGCTCGGCGGTCTTCGCGCCCTGCCCGCGCCTGGGCCTGGTGGTCATCGACGAGGAGCACGACAGCTCCTACAAGCAGACGGAAAAGCCCCGCTACCACGCCCGCAGCGTGGCCATGCTGCGCGCCCGCGACGCCGGGGCGGTGGTGCTCCTCGGCAGCGCCACGCCCGCGCTCGAGAGCCTGCACAACGTCCACCGGGGCAAGTACCGGCGGCTGGAGCTGCCCGAGCGCGTAGCCGGGGGACAGCGTCCTATGATCGAGATCCTCCCCATGGCCGCCGAGACCGGCCTGCTGGCGGCGCCGCTCGTGGAGGCCATCGGCGCCTGCGTCGAGCAGGGCGAGAAGGCCATCCTCCTGCTCAATCGCAGGGGGCACAGCCGGCTGCGCCTGTGCCGCGACTGCGGCTACCTGCGCCGCTGCGGCCGCTGCGAGATCCCCCTGGTCTATCACTCGCGCCGCGAGCGCCTCATCTGCCACTACTGCGGCCAGGCGCGCCCGCCCGAGCCCGTCTGCGCGGACTGCGGCGGCCGCCGCTGGGTCCTGCTCGGCGCCGGCACCCAGCAGCTCGAGCTGGAGCTGGGTCTGCGCTGGCCCGAGCTGCCGCTGCATCGCATGGATCTGGACAGCACCCGGCGCCGCGGCGCCCATGGGGACATCCTGGCGGCCTTCGCGGCGCCGGGGCCCTCCCTGCTCCTGGGCACGCAGATGATCGCCAAGGGCCACCACTTTCCCGAGGTGACCCTGGTGGGGGTGGTCGACGCCGATCTGGGGCTCTTCCTGCCCGACTTCCGGGCCGCCGAGCGGAGCTGGCAGCTCCTGGAGCAGGTGGCCGGCCGCAGCGGCCGCGGTGCGCGACCGGGCCGCGTGCTGGTGCAGACCTATGCCCCAGAGCACCCGCTCCTGGCCGCCCTCGCCGCGGGCGAGCTGGCCGGGCTCGTGGAGCGCGAACTCGCTGAGCGCCGGGCCCTGGGCTACCCGCCCTATCGGCGCCTGCTCTCGCTGCTGATCACGGCCCCGGAGGAGGAGCTGGCCCGGCAGGCCGCTCAGCGCCTCGGGGCGGCGCTCGC
The DNA here is from genome assembly GCA_963695095.1 of uncultured bacterium. Lineage (GTDB taxonomy): Bacteria > Krumholzibacteriota > Krumholzibacteriia > JACNKJ01 > JACNKJ01 > VGXI01. Next base: position 678,026 of record CAVOFT010000001.1, read on the forward strand.
CGAGCGCTGGCCGGAGGCCCTCAGCGAGCCTCCGGGCATCCCGGCGGCCCCGACGTCCGGGGGCTCCGGAGGAGCAGCCCGGACTCGGATCGAAATCCTGGGTCCCGTCGAGGGCTACCCCGCACGGCTCAAGGACCGCTTTCGCCAGCAGCTCCTGCTCAAGGGCCCTCTCGACGCCGGCCAGAAGCGCGCCATCGCGCCGCTCTTCGCCGATATCGCCAAGCGTCTGGGCCGCAGCGGCGCCCTCGGCCTGGAGATCGACGTCGATCCCGAGAGCCTCCTGTGAGCCGCCGCGGCGCGGGCCCCGCGGTCTTGACATTTCTCCATGTGGTCGCTAGGTTTGCGCTGGTCCGCCCCTCGACCCATCATTCTCTCGTACAGCAAAATTGCCGGTTCTGGCCGCCGCGCGGCCGGCCCTGCGGGCGCCTCTCGATCCAAGGAGGACGGTTCTGGGATGAGACAGAGACACGTGCTGATGGTGGCCCTCCTGGGTCTGCTCGCCTTCGTTTTCGGCTGCAACTCCATGCAGACCTCGAGTGCCATCCTGCGCTACCAGCAGGGTGAGTTCGAGAACGCCGACTCCCTCTGCGGGGAGGCCATCCGGGTCAACCCGGACGACGGCGAGGCCTATTTCTACCGGGCGCTCAGCCAGTCGATGCTGCGCAACTACGCCTCGGCCTACACGAACTTCCGCAAGGCGGCCGAGCTGAAGCCCGACCGCGCGGTGATGGCCCAGCAGAACATCGACCACAACTTCGCCGAGGTCTTCAACAACGGCGTCGATGCGGCCAACCGGGACGAGACCGAGCTGGCGATCGAGTACTTCACGACGGCGACCCAGGCCAATCCCGACAATCCGGCGGGCTACACCAACCTGGCCAAGGCCTACTGGACCAAGGCCGAGAAGCTGCGCGACTACGCCAAGGAGGACTTCAAGACGAACGCCCTCCTGGCCGTGGAGAACTTCGAGATCGGCCTGGGCAAGGAGGCGGATGGAGAAAAGCGCGTGGAGACCGCCCGCGCCCTGGCCGCCGTTCTGGGTAGCCTCTACATCGAAACCGACGAGGACGCCCGGGAGCCCTACCTCACCAAGTACCGCGAGTTCACGAACGCTCTCGGCCAGGTCTTCGGCCCCCACGAGGCCTTCGGCCGCGTGCTCTTCGACAAGGCCGAGGACATGCGCGCCAACAAGCGCAAGGAAGAGCTCTACCGCGACTTCTACACCTATGGCGGCGAGGCCTACGGCAAGGCCGCCGACATCCGGCGCGACCTGGGCGAGACGGACGTGGACATCCCCCTCTTCGCGGGCATCGCCTACCTGAACGCCGAGATGTTCGCCGAGGCGGCCAAGTACCTGAACATGACCGTCCAGCTCGATCCCAACCTCGAGCAGGCCTGGTTCTACATGGAGTTCAGCTACTACAAGGCCGGCAAGCTCGACGACGCCATCAAGGCGGGCCTGTTCATCGACGAGACCCTGGGCAGCACGGATCCCCAGGTCTTCCAGATCCTCTGGCAGTGCTACCGCGACAAGGCGGTCGCCGCCGACGAGGCCGACGACAGCGCCGGCTTCCTGGAGAACCGCCGGCTCTACGAGGACGCCTACATCACCTGGGCCACCTACAAGGGCTCCTCCGACGTGACGCCCACGCCGCTGCTGTCCAAGGCCGAGCAGGCCAAGGAAGAGAAGATCAGCCAGGCCATCTTCGAGAAGGGCGGCATCGCCGTGCTCGAGGCCCGGGTGGCCGGCCGCTTCATCAAGGGCACGCTGCTGAACAAGGGCACCTCGACGGTCGAGTACATCGAGATCTCGATCAGCCTGAAGGACGCCGCCGGACAGTCCGTGGGCGATGCCTTCACCGAGCTGGAGAGCCTTAAGCCCGGCGTGCAGCGGAGCTTCTCCGCCGCCTTCATCCAGGAGGATGTGGCGGGATTTTCAATCACGGATATCATTACCGAGTAGTTGGCCCGGATCTTGTTAGGCGCTGGACGGCGGGGGCCGTCCAGCGCCTACCCGATCCGCCGCTGGTCGGCCGGCCTTCCGGGGTCGACGCTTGCCGGCCGCGCTTGACAGCCCGCAGCGGATCGGGTAACTTGTAGGCCTGAGGCGCCCTTCAGGGCGCGACCCGGACGTCCCGTCCCCGACCCCATCGCATCCAGCGCCATGTGTCGTCGCCCGCGCCCTTTCGCGGGGTCTAATTCTCTCGATTGCCTGGAGTGAAATCCTTTGAGAGCAGAAACTGACGAGAAAACCTCGCGCGGTCGTCGGCGCGGCTTCGAGCGTCGGCGCGGCAGCGGCAGCGGCGGCGGCAACAACAGCAACAACCGGCAGCCGCAGCATGTCCAGGACATGGGCGAGCACCCCAACGGCAAGGGCAGCGATCCCGATACCGTCACCCGCGAAACCGCCACCGGCGTGGTCATGGACATCACGCAGCTCAAGCGCGAGCCCGTGGCCAAGCTGGTCGAAATCGCCCAGGGCCTGGAGATCGAGGGCGCCAGCGGGATGCGGAAGCAGGAACTGATCTTCCGCATCATCGAGGTGCAGACCCAGCAGAAGGGCTTTCTCTTCTCGGAGGGCGTGCTGCAGGTGCTGCCCGAGGGCTACGGCTTCCTGCGCTCGCCGGACTACAACTACCTGCCCGGTCCGGACGACATCTACATCAGCCCCAGCCAGATCAAGAAGTTCGATCTGCGCACGGGGGACACGGTCTCGGGCCAGGTGCGGCCGCCCAAGGAGAGCGAGCGCTACTTCGCGCTGCTCCGGGTGGAGACGATCAACTACGTTGCGCCGGGCGAGGGCAAGGCCAAGGCCAAGGTGCTCTTCGACAACCTGACGCCGCTCTACCCCGAAGTGAAGCTCGATCTCGAGTACAAGGCGACGGACCTGACCACCCGCGTCATCGACCTGATGACGCCCATCGGCAAGGGCCAGCGCGCCCTCATCACCGCCCCGCCGCGCACCGGCAAGACGGTGCTCCTGCAGAACATCGCCAACGCCATCAGCACCAACAACCCCGAGGTGAAGCTGATCGTGCTGCTCATCGACGAGCGGCCCGAGGAAGTCACCGACATGCAGCGAAATGTCGATGGCGAGGTGATCAGCTCCACCTTCGACGAGCCGGCCGAGCGCCACGTCCAGGTGAGCGACATGGTGATCGAAAAGGCCAAGCGCCTGGTCGAGAACGGCTACGACGTGGTGATCCTGCTCGACTCGCTCACGCGCCTGGCTCGCGCTCACAACGCGGTGGTGCCGCACTCCGGCAAGATCCTCTCCGGCGGCGTGGACAGCAACGCGCTGCAGCGGCCCAAGCGTTTCTTCGGCGCCGCGCGCAATATCGAGGAGGGGGGCAGCCTCACGATCATCGCAACCGCGCTCATCGAGACCGGCAGCCGCATGGACGAAGTGATCTTCGAGGAGTTCAAGGGCACGGGCAACTGCGAGATCATCCTCGACCGCCGCCTCAGCGACAAGCGTGTCTACCCGTCCATCGACATGTTCCGCAGCGGCACCCGCAAGGAAGAGCTGCTGCTGCCGGACACGGTGCTGAACAAGATCTGGGTTCTGCGCCGCTTCCTGAACGACAAGCCCATTGTCGAGGCCATGGAGTTCCTGCTCGAGAAGATGGTCAAGACGAAGACCAACCAGAAGTTCTTGGAGTCGATGAACGCCTGACCCATCGGGGCCACCAGCGCTCCGTGGTCGGCAAGGAGAGAAGGCAGTCATGAAACAGGGCATCCATCCGAACTACGTTGCCTGCAAGGTGGTCTGCCTTTGCGGCAACATCATCGAGACGCGGGCGACCCAGGCGGAAATCCGCGTGGACATCTGCTCCACTTGCCACCCCTTCTACACCGGCAAGCAGAAGCTGGTGGACACGGCGGGTCGCGTGGAGCGCTTCCAGAGGCGATTCAAGGACTACCGCAAGCAGCTCGACACCAAGGGCTAGCTGGCGACCAGGAGCGGGCGCCGTCTCCCTGCGGGGGACGCGCCCGTTCTGTATCGGGCCCCAGCGGGGGTCCCAGCCGAGCGGAGTGGCATGCGCGCTGAGGAGAGAGAGAGCTTCGCCGTCGGCGGCCAGGCGGTCATCGAAGGCGTCATGATGCGCGGGCGCGACTTCGTGGCCTGCGCCGTGCGCACGCCCGGCGGCGAGATCGTGCTCAAGAAGGAGCGCTTCCGGAGCGTGCTCGTCCGGCTCAAGCTGGCCAAGGTGCCCGTGGTGCGGGGCGCGATCGGCCTCGTCGAGACAATGGTGCTCGGCATGCGCATCCTCGGCTACTCGGCCGAGGTGGCGATGCCCGCCGCCGAGGACGAGTCGGCGCGGCGCCCGGGCGGCAGCCTCAAGGAGAAGATGGGCCTGGGCCTGACCATGCTGCTCGCCTTCGTGCTGGGCCTGGGGCTCTTCTTCTACATCCCGCTGGTGCTCACCGACCTCGTGCCCGGCACCGAAGGCAGCCTGGCCTTCAACATCGTCGACGGCATCTTCCGCCTGGTGATCTTCCTGCTCTACATCTGGGCGATCAGCCTGATGCGCGACATGCGCCGTGTCTTCGAGTACCACGGCGCCGAGCACAAGACGATCAACTGCTACGAGCAGCGGCGGCCGCTCACGCCGATCAGCATCAAGGCCTGCACCCGCTTCCACCCCCGCTGCGGCACCAGCTTCCTGTTGCTGGTGATGGTGGTTTCCATCCTCGTCTTCATGCCGCTGGGTCGTCCCGAGGGCGTGGGCGAGCGCCTGCTGCGCCTGGCCTTCGTGCCCCTGATCGGCGGCCTCTCCTACGAGCTGATCAAGCTGAGCGCCCAGGAGCGCTGGTTCCGCTGGCTGAAGCCGGTGGTCATGCCCGGGCTCTGGCTGCAGCGCCTGACCACGCGCGAGCCCGACCTCGAGCAGTGCGAGGTGGCCCTGCGCGCGCTGGCGGCCTGCCTGGAGCCCGCCGAGCTGGCCGCCTTGACCCCGTTCGAGGAGCCGGACTTCTCGCCGCCGCCTGTGCACTACGAGGAAGGCGAGGCCGATCTCGAGGACGACGAGGACACGCGGCCGCGCCGCGAGGTGAACGCGGAATGAGGGACCTCCGCCCGCGGGTCCGTGAAATCCTGGAGCGGATGGCCGAGCTGGAGCAGCGCATGGTCGACCCGGCCGTGCTGGGCGACCGCCATCGCGCCAAGGAGCTGGGCGGCGAGCTGAAGCACCTGCAGGCCATCGCCCGCCCCGGCCGCCGCTACCTCGAACTGCAGGCAGCGCTCGCCGAAGCCCAGGAGCTGCTGCAAGGCGGCGACCCGGAGCTCAAGGAGCTGGCAGCGGCCGAGAAGAGCGCAGCCGAGGCCGCGCTGCCCGGCCTGGCCCTGGAGCTCGAGCGCCTGCTCATCCCCCGCGATCCGGACGACGACCGCAACCTGATCCTCGAAATCCGCGCCGGCACCGGCGGCGAGGAGGCCGGCCTCTTCGCCGCGGACCTGCTGCGCATGTACGAGCGCTACGCCGAGCGCCAGGGCTGGCGTCTCGAGGTGCTCAGCGTGAGCGAGGGCGCCGCCGCCGGCGGCCTCAAGGAAGTCACCGCCGCCGTGCGCGGCGAGGGCGCCTACGGGCGGCTCAAGTACGAGTCGGGGGTGCACCGCGTGCAGCGCGTGCCGGCCACCGAGTCGCAGGGGCGCATCCACACCAGCGCCGCCAGCGTGGCCGTGCTGCCCGAGGTGGACGAGGTCGAAGTGGAGCTGGACCCCAACGAGCTGCGCATCGATGTGTTCCGCTCCAGCGGACCCGGCGGCCAGAGCGTGAACACCACCGACAGCGCCGTGCGCATCACGCACCTGCCCAGCGGCCTCGTCGTGAGCTGCCAGGACGAGAAGAGCCAGCACAAAAACAAGGCGAAGGCCTTGAAGATCCTTGCCGCCCGCCTCTACGACCTCAAGAAGAGCGAGCGCGACGCCGCGATCAGCGCCCAGCGGCGGGACATGGTGGGCAGCGGCGACCGCTCCGCGAAGATCCGCACCTACAACTTCCCGCAGAGCCGCATCACCGACCACCGCATCGGCTTCACCGCGCACAACCTGCCGGCGGTGCTGGAGGGCGATCTCGACGAGTTGATGGACGCCCTCAAGCTCGATGTCCAGGAGCGCTTGCTCGCGGCGGAGGACGCGTGAGCGAGGGGCTGCCGGAAGCCACCGAGCCGGTCTGGACCCTGCTCGAGGTGCTGGGCCCGGCGGCGGACTATCTGGCCGCGGTCGGCGTGGAGAACGCCCGCTTCGACGCCGAGTGCCTGCTGGGCAACGTGCTCGGGCTTTCGCGCCTGGACATCTACCTGCAATACGAGCGCGAGCTGACCGCGGAGGACCGCGCGACGTTCCGCACCCTGTTGCGCAGGCGCCGCGCCCGCGAGCCCCTTCAGCACATTCTCGGCGAGGTGGAGTTCTGCGGCCTCGCCTTCAGCGTGAAGCCCGGGGTCTTCATCCCGCGTCCGGAAACCGAGCAGCTGGCCGAACGCGTGCTTGCCCGCCTGGCGACGGACTTCCCCTCGGGCGGCGGTCGCCTGGGCAACCATCCCCTGCGCGGGCTCGAGCTGGGTGTGGGCAGCGGGGTGATCGCCGTCAGCCTGGCGGTGAAGCGGCCGGACCTGAACATCTGGACCAGCGACATCGCGCCGGCGGCGCTCGCGCTGGCGGCGGCGAATGCCAGGCGCCACGGCGTCGAGGCGCGGGTGGACCTGCAGGCCACCGATGGCCTGCCCCGCGACAACGGCGGTCTCGTGCATCTGGTGGTGAGCAATCCGCCCTACGTGCGCCTTGATGAGGCCCCGCTCCTGGCGCCCGAGGTGGCGGACTACGATCCGCCCGAGGCGCTCTTCGGCGGCGAGGATGGACTCGACTACTACCGGCGCTTGACCGCCGAGGCGCCCGCCCGCCTGGTGCCGGGCGGACTGCTGGCGATGGAGATCGGCGCCGACCAGGGCGAGGCCGTCAAGGCCATCGTCAGCGCGGCCGGCTTCGCCGACGTCGAACTCGAGCAGGACTACAGCCGCCGCGACCGCTTCGTCTTCGCCCGCAAGGCCTGATGCCGCTGGGGCCTTGCCGCGGCGCCCGGGCCCACCGCCTGTTCTGTGCGTCCGGCCGACCCGCCCCCGGGGGCGGATCGGCCCCCGGGGACGAATGCGCTTGCCTACCTGGGCACCCAGGCGAGATCCAGGATCGTGAAGGTCGGATTCCGCGTCTCGAAGACGGGCTTGATCGGCAAGCCGATCTCCGGCTTCGCGTCGCGGAGCTGGCTCATGATGATCGTGGCCACGCCCTCGATCTCCACCGAGATCAGCTCGCAGGGCATCGGCACGCGATTGAAGGCGCCCGGATGGGCCACGGTGATGTGCGTGTGGATCTTCCCCTTCTTGCTCGCCAGCTCGGTGATGTCGTGCCAGGCCATCCGCTCCAGGCAGTCCGGGCAGTAGACGCGCGGCGGCAGCATGTAGCGCTTGTCCGTTCCCGCCACCTCGCACTGCGCGTTCTCGCAGCGCGTCGCCATCAGCCGGCCTTCGGCGAGGCCCTTGAAGAAGGGCGTCTCACCGCCGTAGGTGTGCACGTGAATGGGCGCGCGCGGCTTCTCGATGACCATCGGTTCGAGGCGGCGGAGCACGGTCGCGCCGGGGTTGAGGTTGTTGTATTCGTACTCATGCTTGGACATGATCGCCTCCCTACTTCTTGATCACCGCGCTGGGGTGCATCAGGATCGAGCAAGTGACGTGCGAACCGACGCCGGCATGGCTGATGGCCAGGCCGCGCTTCGCGTTGGGGACCTGGAGGTTGACGAAGTCCTTCGGCTTCTCCTTGCCGAAGCGCTTCCACATCTCCGGCCGCTCGTGGAAGTAGGACCAGCGATTCTGCAGCTGCCAGAAGAGCTCGGCCACCTGCATGATGCCCGTGGCGCCCACGGCGTGCATGCAGCCGATCAGTCCGCCCGATAGGTTCGAGGGCAAGCGGCCCGGCTTGCCCGCGAGCTTGGCCGGGAAGGTGCCGTCCTTGGGGACGGTAAGGTAGGCGTCGCCGCTCTCGACGTAGCTGGGCCCGGAGCCGTAGGGCCTCAGCCCGATGTCCTCGTAGCTCTGGATGTCCGAGATCGTGAAGGCGTCGTGCAGCTCGATGAGATCGAGATCCTCGCAGGGGTCGTGGATGCCGGTCATGCCGTAGGCGTAGTAGGCCGCCATGCGCGCGGCGAGGAAGCCCGTGAAGCCCGGGTAGCGCTCGATCTTCTCCTTGCCGTACATCGACTTGTAAGCCTTCTTCACCTCGGCGTTGTCGCGCTCGGCGGGCAGCAGGGGAATTTCCATGTGCCGGCGGTCGGCCGTGCGCAGCGTGTGGCTGCCCGCGGCGATCCAGAAGCGCATCGGGTTGGCCGAGAGCTTGTAGGCGGTGTCCTCGTCGCAGAGCAGCACGCAGGAGGCGCCCACGCTCATCAGGCAGGCGTCGTAGAAGCGCAGCGGATCGGCGACGATGGGCGAGTTCTCGACGTCCTTGACCGTGATGCGCGCCGGCGCCTGGGCGAAGGGATTCGAGCAGGCGTAGCCGCGGTTCTTGACCGCGATCTTGGACATCGTGCGCCGGAAGGCGGGCGAGGACTTGCCGAAGGTCTTCCAGTAGCGCTGGGCCATGAGCGCGTAGTAGCCGGTGTAGATGTGGCCCAGCTCGGTCTCGTAGTCCTTGTCGGCGGCGGTGGCGATGTAGTGGTTGCCCGTCCAGGTGTCCACCTCGTCCATGCGCTCCCAGCCCATGACGAGGGCGCAGTCCGAGTAGCCGGAGGCCACCGCGTTGCAGCCCATCCAGAGCGCCGAGCCGCCCGTGGCGCCGCCGGTCTTGATGCCGACGTTGCCCAGGGGATCGAGGCCGAGCCGGTCGTGGATGACCGCCTCGCCGAGCAGCTGGTCGCCGAAGTGATCGGCGAAGTGGCCGTAGTAGCAGCTGTGGATGTAGCGCTTCAGCTCCTGGATGCCGTCGACCTTGAGCTTGTTCTCGAGCGCCATCATGCGGAAGGCCTCGACGCACAGCTCCTCGGTCTTCTTTTCCGGATAGGTCTTCCGGAAATCGCTTTGGCCGGCTGCGACGAGATAGACCGGGCGCATCTGCTTCGGCGTCGCGAGCTGCCTCTCTGAGAACTTGATCATGTGCCCTCCTGACACGTCTCGGCGTCGCCGCGCGGGCAGCGAACCGCATTCTGGGAACGCTCGTCTTGGCGCTCGGCAGCGCGATGCGTCGCGAGCGACGCGCTCGATAGTACATCATCGACTTGTCCGTCTGGAATCAGAATCGCCGGATTCGCCCGCGTCCCCTCCCGAATCCGGCCGCGCCCGGGGCGAGAGAGCCTGAGGCTTTTCATCGACCCCCGCGGCAGCCCTTTCCTGTCGCCAAAGCGCCGGCGCGGTGCTAAACAGGAGCTGCCAGCGCCGCGGGCGCTCCCGGAGGCAGCCATGGAACGCTTCGTCATCGAAGGCCCGGTCAAGCTCACCGGCCGCGTGCGCGCCGGCGGCTCCAAGAACACGGCCCTGCCGCTGCTGTGCGCGGCCCTGCTCGCGCCCGGCGAGAGCCGGCTGACGAACGTGCCCCGTCTGCGCGACATCCGCACGATGATCCGCGTGCTGGAGACCCTGGGCGCGCGCTGCGTCCACGACGGCCACGAGCTGAGCATCGACGCCACCGACCTGCCCGGCCGCGAGGCGCCCTACGAGCTGGTCAAGACGATGCGCGCCTCGGTCTACGTGCTGGGTCCCCTGCTCGCGCGCTTCGGCGAGGCGCGGGTGAGCCTGCCCGGCGGCTGCGCCTGGGGGCCGCGCCCCGTGGACCTGCACCTGATGGGCATGGAGCGCCTGGGCGCCCGCGTGGACCTGGAGCACGGCTACATCCAGGCCTCGCTGCCGCCGGGCGGGCAGCTCAAGGGCGCCGAGATCAGCTTCAAGATCTCGAGCGTGGGGGCCACGGCCAACGTGATGATGGCCGCGGTGCTCGCCAAGGGCCGCAGCGTGCTGCACAATGCCGCGCGGGAGCCGGACGTGGTGGCCCTGGCCAACGGCCTCGTGCGCATGGGGGCGAAGATCAGCGGCCAGGGCACGGACGCGATCACCATCGACGGCGTGGAGGCCCTCTCGCCGCTCGCGATGAGCGTGCCCTCGGATCGCATCGAGGTGGGCACCTTCCTCGCCGCCGCGCCCATCACTCGCGGCCGGGTGCGCGTCGAGAACTGCATCCCGGGCGAGCAGGTCGCGCTGCTGGACCTGCTCAGGCAGGGCGGCCTCGGCGTGAGCGCGGGCGACGACTGGGTGGAGGTGGACGCCACCGGCGGCCGGCTCAAGGGCCTCGAGGTGATCACGGCGCCCTACCCGGGCTTTCCCACCGACATGCAGGCCCAGATCATGGCCGCCTGCGCCATCGCCGACGGCGTGAGCACGCTCACCGAGACCATCTACCTGGACCGCTTCACGCACGTGGCCGAGCTGCGCCGCCTGGGCGCCCAGATCCGCCTGGACGGCAACGTGGCCGTGGTGCGCGGGGCCGAGCGCCTCTCGGGCGCGCCCGTGATGGCCACGGACCTGCGCGCGAGCGCGGCGCTGATCCTGGCCGGCTGCGGCGCCCACGGCGTGACGACGCTCTCGCGCATCTACCACATCGACCGCGGCTACGAGCGCATCGAGGAGAAGCTGGCCGCCCTCGGCGCCAGGATCCGCCGCGAAGACGAGCCGTGAAGTCCATCATCATCGGCACGGCCGGGCACGTGGACCACGGCAAGACGCGCCTGGTGGGCCGGCTCACGGGCACCAACACGGACCGGCTCAAGGAAGAGCAGCTGCGCGGCATCAGCATCGAGCTGGGCTTCGCCCGGCTCACCCTCGGCGACATCGAGGCCGGCATCGTCGACGTGCCCGGCCACGAGAAGTTCGTGCGCACGATGGTGGCCGGCGCGGGCGGCGTGGACCTCGCCCTGCTCGTCGTCGCCGCCGACGAGGGCGTCATGCCCCAGACCCGCGAGCACGTCGAGGTGCTCGAGCTGCTCGGCGTGACGCACGGGCTCGTCGCCCTCACCAAGATCGACATGGTGGACCCCGAGCTGGTCGAGATGGCCGCCGAGGACGTGCATGAGTACCTGGCCGGCACGGCGCTGGCCGGCGCGCCCGTGCTGCCTGTGTCCTCGGAAACCGGCGAGGGCCTGGACGCCCTGCGCGCGGCGCTGGCCCAGCTCGCCGCGGCCACGCCCGAGCGCGGCGGCCTGGGGCCCTATCGCCTGCCCATCGATCGCGTCTTCACCCTGGCCGGCATGGGCACCGTGGTGACGGGCACGAGCTGGAGCGGCAGCGTGCGCGTGGGCGACGCCCTGGAGCTCATGCCGCGCGGCCTCACGGTGCGCGTGCGCAGCCTGCAGGTGCACGACCAGTCCGTGGCGGAAGCCCATGCCGGCCAGCGCACGGCGCTGGCCATCCACGGCATCAAGCACGACGAGCTGGAGCGTGGCGAGGTGCTGGTCAGCCCCGGCCGCTTCCAGGCCGGCAACATGGTCACGCTGAAGCTGCGCTGCCTGGCGAGCTGCCCGTGGACGCTCAAGCACCGCACGCGCCTGCGCTTCCACTTCGGCACGCAGGAGATCATCGGCCGCCTGGTGCTGCTGGACCGCGAGGCCCTGCGCGCCGGCGAGGAGTGCCTCGGCCAGGCGCGCCTGGAGTCGCCTGCGGTCTGCGCGCCGGGGGACCGGGTGATCGTCCGCTTCTACTCGCCGATGCACACGGTGGCCGGCGGCGAGGTGATCGAGGCCACCGCGCCCAAGCGCCGCCACGGCCGCGAGCGGGACCTCGAGGCCGTGAAGCTGAAGGAGGGGGGCGACGCGGCGGTCATCCTCGAGCGCGCGGTGCTCGACGCCGGTGCCGTCGGCCTCGCGGACAAGGACGCCGCGCTCCTCGTGGAGAAGTACCCGGGCGAGCATCCGCTGCCCGCGCTCGTCGAAGCCGGGCGCCTGCTCGCCCTCGGCAAGCGCCTCTTCCATGCGGACGCGGTGGAAGCGCTCGTCCTCGGCATCGCCGAGCGGGCGGCGCGTTTCCAAGCGGAGCACCCGCTCGCCTGGGGTCCGGCGCGGCAAAGCCTGCGCGCGGCCCTCGCCGCCGAGGTGCCGCAGGCCTCCTTCCAGCTCCTGCTCGAACACCTGGAACGCACGGGGAGCCTGCGCCTGCGCGGCGAGAGCGTTCGTGTTGGTGCGGAGGATCCCACGCCCGCGGGGGCCGCGGCGGGCTGGGTGGAAAAGGCGGAGAGCGCCTGGCTGGCCGCCGGTCTTACGCCGCCGCCGCTGGCTACCTTCGCGGAACTCGGCGTGCCGGCCGGTCAGGTGCCGGACCTCATCGACTACTTGACGAGCAGCGGTCGCCTGCTGCGCGTGAACGCGGAGCTGCTCGTCCACGCCGAGGCCTTCGCGCGCCTGGTCGAGGGCCTGCGCGCCCTCTTCGCCGAGAAGGACGTGATCGCGGTGGGGGACGTGGGCGCGCGCCTCGAGGTGAGCCGCAAGTACTCGGTGCCCCTCCTCGAGTTGTGCGACAAGCTTGGATACACCGAGCGCCGCGAGGCCGAGCGCCGGCGCGGGCCCAAGCTCTGATCAGTAGAGCGCCTTCACCTGGCCCCAACTTGAGGCGTTGACCGCCGTCGTGCAGGGTTCGCTGACGATGACGTCGAACTCGCCGACATTGTTGAGCCAGGTGGTGCTGTCCATGGTGCCGAGAAACAGGCGTGTGGCGCCCACGGGAATCTCCACCTGCTGTACAACGCCCGTAGAAGTCAGACCATCGCCAATGAAGAACACCTGCTTCAGCACGGGCGAGAGCGTGAGATAATCGCGGCTATCCACTGTGCTGAAATCGAGGTAGGGCGGCTCTGGAGTCGTATCAGGTTGCGAATCGTCGAGAAAGACCCCGAGCAGGCAGTTGTAGGGAGCGATGACGTCCGAGATGCCGTTCTCGCCGAGGTCATTGTCCCAATTGTGGTTGGTCGCATAGCTGCCATCAGGTGGCGAGGTCGGTGTCCCGGGGCAGTTCAGGACGCTGCCCGTGACTTGAAACGTCAGGGGCTCGCCCTCAGTGATGCAGAGGCCGGCCACGAGCTGAGGTGACTGCGCCGGCGCGCTATCACACCCCTCGGGCTCCCAGCAACTGGCGATCGAGCCGTCCGGCATCCCTGCGAGCCAGGGGTCCGAGTAGCCCGGAACGATCAGCTGGACGGAGATGTCCCCGCTGGCGGGGCCCGGAAAGGCCATCGGCAGGACAGCGGCGATCAGGAACACAGCCCACCGCTGTGTGCACATCGAGGTTCGCACATCACACCATCCTTCCACACTCCACCACGCTGAAGTCTCGGCAGCGGCATCAGGCGTCCCGCCGGCACTCAGGGAGTCGGCTCATCACGCCGCCGCCAGATCGGATCGCGTACCCAGGCCGTGAGTATAGTCCCGTTTCGGGCGCGGGTAAAGACGGCCCGGCGAGAGGGCGCGCTCTGCGCACAACGTCACCGCCTTCCGTTGCCGGCCGCGACTGCGGACTCCCAATCCTGCCAGCGGTCATCCGCCGCCATTTGTGCTACCATGCCGCCGGGCTCAACAGGGGAGGTACCCGATGAAGGTCGGTATCGTCGGGGCCGGCATGGTCGGCAGCACCGCCGCCTATGCGATGGTGATGAAGGGCGTCGGCCGCGAGATCGTCATGGTCGACATGAGCCGCGAGCGCGCCCAGGCGCAGGCGGATGACATCTCGCACGCCATTCCCTTCGCCCACCCGCTGGACATCCGCGCGGGCGACTACCAGGACCTGGCGGGCAGCCGGGCCGTGGTCATCGCCGCCGGCGTCAGCCGCAAACCCGACGAAACGCGCGCGCAGCTCCTGGCGCGCAATGCGGCCATCTTCCGCGAGGTCGTGCCGCAGGTGCTGGCGCACGCGCCCGTGGCCGTACTGGTCATCGCCTCGAATCCGGTCGACGTGATGACCCATCTGACCGCCCGGCTGGCGGCCGCTGCCGGCGTGCCGGCGAGCCGCGTCTTCGGGTCGGGGACCACGCTCGACACCGCGCGCTTCCGCGCCCGGCTCAGCGATCAACTCGGCGTCGACCCGCAGCACGTGCACGGCTACGTCGTCGGCGAGCACGGCGACTCGCAGGTGCTCACCTGGTCGCAGGTCACCGTCGGCGGCGTCCACCTCGCCGACTACTGCCGGATGCGGGGCATCCCCTTCAGCGAGGCGATTCAAGCGGACATCGACAAGGGCGTGCGCTTCGCGGGCCGCTCGATCATCGCCGGCAAGGGGGCGACCTACTACGGCATCGGCAGCGCACTGGCCAAGATCGTGCACGTCATCGGGCACGACCAACGCTCGATCATGACGGTCTGCACGCCCCAGGCCGAGGTGGCCGGCGTGGCGGACGTGACCGTCTCGCTGCCGCAACTGCTCTGCGGCGAGGGCGTGGTGACTACCCTGCCCCTGCTGCTCAACGGCGAGGAGACAGTGGCGCTCGCCGCCAGCGCGCAGACCGTGCGCGAGGCGATCGTCACCCTGGATCGGTGAGATCCGGCGCAGCGAGGCTAGTAGAGCGACTTGATGGCGCTGATGCTGCTGGCCTTAGTGGCCACGGCCTCACAGCCCACGGGTAAGGCGCCGATGAGTTCCCCGCAGGAGTTGTTGGCGGGGGCGCAAGGGGAGTCGCTCTGGAGGTAGTAGTTGGCGCTGCCCGCCACGCCGCAGAACTGCGGATCTGCGGAGATGTTGCCATCCAAGCCGAGCTGGTCGGCGTAGCAGTCGATCCAAGCATCCCCGGTAGGTGAATAAAGGTCGCAGCAGCTGAATGTCGGTTCGCCGAAGTGGCATTCAGCGGCGCGGACGCCTGGCTCAAGGATGAAGAGCGACCGCGAGACGTCTGCCTGCTCGCGGGCTGCTACCATGACCGACTGCCAAGCCTCCTGTCCAGCCACGAAGGTCGACTGAGATACCTCGAGCGCGGCGCCTACGACTTCAGTGCTCAGGTAGGGCCCAGGGCTCTGCACGAAATAGCAATCGCGGACTACAGCCGCCCCTTGGCTCCAACTCGACAGGCTTGCGCCGCCCGTGGCGGCCGAGTTCGTGACGAAACGAGTACCCGTGATCGTGAGCGAGCCGGAGCCTTGCGCAATGGCACCTCCGTCGCCGTACGTCCAGTTGCCCTCGAAGCTGGAGCCCGTGATCGTCATGTCCGTGCTGCTGCTGTAGATCGCCCCTCCGGATCCGCCATAGTCATCGGTGCGGTTTCCAGTGAATTCGCAGCCCTCCACGGCGAGCCAGCAGTCGTATGCATAGATGGCTCCGCCCAGCGTGGATGCCTCCACGGCTCCACCTCGGTTGTCGATGAATCGAGTCGATGTGATATCTAGCGCGCAATTGCTTGCGCGAATCGCACCGCCATAGCCCGCCTGACCCTTCACCCCCGTGCCGAAGTTCTCGATGAATTCACATCGATCGATGAGAATCTCGGCGTCTTCGGCATTGATGCCACCACCCCCACTCGCCCCCCAGTTGGAGATGAAACGGCAGTTTGAGATGGCAAGACTGGCATTGCGAAGGTGGATTGCGCTTCCACCGCAGGACGCATGGGCGCAGCCTGCCCGAGTAAAGGTGATGCCCTCGATGCGACCAGGCGGAGAGGCGTTCCAGGAGCCGAGGGTGCCTCGCTCATGCTCACCATCGATGATGACACAGTTCGGATCGCCGGTTTCGCTGCGCAGCGTTGCACCGTGATAGAGCCAGAGGTAGTTCTCGTAGTAAGTCCCGCAGGCGACTAGCACGGTATCTTGGTTCATGGCGTGCGCAAGGGCCTGGGCAATCGTAGGGAAGTCCTCCGGTACGCGGAACGCTGCACGGCAGGGCTGCCATGGCGCGAGGAGGAGCAGCAGGCTCCCAGCACAGAAGGGCAAGCGCCAGAAGCGGTGAAACACCCAGTGCGCTGAAGAGGCCCTGTCCGGCGATTGCCTCAAAGCTCGCGGCGTCTTCATCGTCGTCCCCCTCGGAAGCTCGCCTTGAGCGCTGCACTGGGACCGGGTCCCCAATGCGCGCACAATTAAGAGTAGGGGATCCGGCTGCACGAATCCAGTGGCGGGCGCCCCGCCTAACCTGCGTCCTGCGCTCTTGGGCAGCAGAATTCGGGCGCTGAGAGCAGGCCGAGCGAAACAGGATGCGTCGGTTTCGAATGTGGCACTCAGGACAGCGTGCGCGTTATGACGAGGACTCGCCGCCTAGGCACGTGCGCGGCTTTCCTCGGAATCGGCAACCTGCTATCCTCCGCGCGTCTGGCAAGGCAAGGGAGCAGGCGACAAGTCGGCGGGTGCGCTTCGTTTCCTTGATTCAGCTGCAAGTAGGGAGCGGCGCCATGGCAGTCACCGTCCACATCCCTTCCGTGCTCCGCGGCTACTGCGAGGGCGCGAGCGCGCTGAGCCTCGACGCGCCCAGCGTGCGCGCCGCCCTTGCCGCGATCGCCGCGGCGCACCCGCGCCTGTACCGCAGCATCTGCGACGAGACCGGCGCCGTGCGCCGCCACCTCGAACGTGTTCGTGAACACCGCCCACATCCGCGACCTGGACGGGACTCGACACGGCGCTCGCGCCCGGCGACGTCGTCACCATCCTGCCCGCGGTCTCAGGAGGTTGAGCATGGCCGAGCGCGTCGTCCTCTGCATCGGCACCAAGAAGGGTCTGTTCGTCGCCGAGGCGGCGAAGGGCCGCGGCGCCGCTTCGCGCTGCGCGGGCCCTTCGGCGCCGGCGTCCCCGTCTACTCGACGCTCATCGACACGCGCGGCACGCCGCGCTCTACGCCTCGAGCTGCAACCCCTTCTTCGGCATGAAGGTGCTGCGCTCGACCGACCTGGGCAAGACCTTCAAGGAGACGAAGTCGGCGCCCGCGTTTCCCCAAGGACGACGGCCGCGCGCTCGCCAACATCTGGTCGCTCGAGCCCGGCGCCGGCAAGAAGGAGCTCTGGTGCGGCGTCGAGCCGGCCTCGCTCTTCCGCAGCGAGCGACGGCGGCGATTCCTGGGAGATGGTCGACGGGCATCAGCAACCACGAGCACGCCCGCCAGTGGCAGCCCGGCAACGGCGGCCTGTGCATGCACACGATCCTGCGCGACGGCAATCGCGTGCACCTCGGCATCTCGACCGGCGGCCACTACCTGAGCGAGGACGGCGGCACGACCTTCGCGCCGTCCAACGAGGGCGTCGGCGCCGGCTTCGCGCCCGATCCCTATCCCGAGTTCGGCCAGTGCGTGCACAAGATCGCGCGGCCACAAGGACGCGCCCGGCCGGCTCTACATGCAGAACCACGGCGGCTGGGCCGAGTGGGACGGCCCCGGCGGCCCGCGGCCGGACATCGGCGTGCTGCGCAGCGACGACCACGGCCAGACCTGGCGCTCGATCGCCAAGGGCCTGCCCTCGGACTTCGGCTTCCCGATCGTCGTGCACCCGCACGACGCCGACACGGTCTACGTGCTGCCGCTCGAGCCGATGACGCGCACCTGCCCCGGCGGCGCGCCCGCGGTCTGGCGCAGCGAGAACGGCGGCGACTCGTGGAGGCGGCTCGCGCAAGGGCCTGCCCGAAGAAGCGAGAGCTTCTTCACCGTCCTGCGCGACGCGATGGACATCGACGAGCTGAAGTCGCCGGCGCTCTACTTCGGCACCACGACCGGCCAGCTCTGGATCGGGCCGCGAGGGCGGCGAGGAGTGGGAGTGCCTCTTCGACTCGCTGCCGCCGATCCACTGCGTGAAGGTCGCGGTGGTCTGAGCGGCCGCCGCGGCCGGCAAGGCCGCAGTTGCGTCACCCGGCCGGCGCGTCTACACTCGCGCCGAAAGGGAGGTGGAGCATGGCGATCCTCAGGCAGGGTTCCCGCGGCGCTGCGGTGCGTGAAGTCCAGGAACTCCTGAACCGCCGCCTCGGCGGCGGCACGCGCCTGACCCCGGACGGCGAGTTCGGCGCCAGGACCCGCGCGGCTGTCCTGCGCTTCCAGCAGGAGAGCTGGCTCATCGCCGACGGCGAGGTGGGCCCCTGCACGCTGAACGCCCTCAAGGGCAGCGAGCGCTACGCCTACCTGCACCGCGTGCGGCTGGTGCCGCAGTGGACGCAGACCACCTGCTGGTCCGCGGCGACGGCGATGCTCACCGGCCAGCAGGCCTGCATGGCCGCCGGCCCGGCCACCGCCACGCAGGAAGTGGGCCTGCTCAACGACTCGGAGCTGGACGACCCGGCGAACATGCGCCGCTTCGCGGCCTACCATCGGCTGACCCTGGTTCCCGGCGCCACCTGGCTGCCGGACGGCCTCGCCAACTTCCTGAGCCGCGGCCCCATCATGATCAACACGCTCTGGGACGTGGCCGGCTATGCCTCGCGGGCGGGCAGCCCCGGGCACATGCGCGTGGTCGCCGGGATCCGCGGCGACGGCACGCCGCAGGCAACGACCCTGCGCATCTACGACCCCTGGCCGCCGATGCGGGGCACCATCGCCTCGTACAACTACGCGCGGCTCATCCGGGCCACGCCGCTGACGACCTACCAGATCCTGCACCGCTAGGCCGGCGCGCCCGGCCCACCGGGCGCCCCCCGTCGCGCCGGCGGCGCGCTACTCGTGCGAGGCCACCGCCGCCTTCAGCGGCTTGCTCAGGGTCCAGATCGCCATCCCGGCCGCGATGCCCAGCACGCAGAGCATGCCGAAGAAGGCCTCGCGCGGCATCTGCTCCCAGAAGGTGCCCAGGAAGCCCGACAGGTAGTTGCCGAAGAAGCTGGAGAGGAACCAGACGCCCATCATCATCGAGACGATGCGCGCGGGCGCCACCTTGGTCACCAGCGAGAGCCCGATCGGCGACAGGTACAGCTCCCCGATCGTGAGGATGAAGGTGGTGCTGAGCAGCCAGAGCACGCTGCGCCGCTCCTCGGGGCCCATGCCGCGCGAGCCGGCGATCATGATGAGGAAGGACGCGCCGAGCAGGAAGCAGCCGATCGCCATCTTGATCACGCTGCGCCGGCTCGCGCTTGCGCCCCGCCTGCCAGGCCCAGAACATGTTCAGCAGCGGCGCGAAGATGAAGATGATCATCGGGTTGAAGGCCTGATACCAGGTGGAGGGCACCTCGAAGCCGAAGAAGTTCCAGTTCGTGTTGCGGTCGGCCCAGAGCTGCATGGTGTTGCCCTGCTGCTCGTAGACGCCCCAGAAGACGATGTTGAGCCCGCAGAGCACGACCAGGGCCCAGACCCGCCGCCACTCGTCCTTCGAGAGCGGCCGCCGCTCCTGCTTGCGTTCCTCCTTGGTGCGGGCGATCACCTCGGGCGCCAGGAACTTGCGTCCCCACAGGTAGAGGATGAGGCCCAGCACCATGCCCACGCCGGCGGCGCCGAAGCCGTAGTGCCAGCCGAGCCGCTGGCCCAGCGTGCCGCAGATCAGCGGCGAGAAGAAGGCGCCCAGGTTGATCCCCATGTAGAAGATCGTGAAGGCGCGGTCGCGCCGCGGGTCGCCGGGCGGGTAGAGGTCGCCCACCTGGGTGGAGATGTTCGGCTTGAAGGCGCCGTTGCCCATGATGAGGAAGAGCAGGGCGATGAAGAAGAGGTTCTCCACGGCCATCAGGAAGTGGCCGATGGCCATCAGCGCCGCCCCGAGGACGACCGTCTTGCGCCGGCCCAGCCAGCGGTCGGCGAGGATGCCGCCGAAGAGCGGCGTCAGGTAGACGAAGGCCGTGTAGAGCCCGTAGATCTGCGAGGAGAGCGGCTGCGCCGCCAGCGGCCCGAAGATGGACTCGAGCGTGCCCTTGATCGCGTTGAAGCCCAGCACTTCCTGTCCCACGTCCGGGCGCAGGAAGAGATGATCCACCATGAACAGCACGAGCAGCGAGCGCATGCCGTAGTAGGAGAAGCGCTCCCACATCTCCGTGAAGAAGAGGATGAAGAGCCCGGGCGGATGGCCGAGGAGGGTGCGGGGCTGCGTGGGCTGCGCGGCGGAGTCGTAGTAGGGCATCGGCGCGCTCTCGGGGCTGGGGGTCGCGCCGGCGCCGGGGGGGCGCCGGTGGGCGGGCCCGCGCCAACTGGCCGGCGCCGCGCTCCGGAGGCGGACGCTGCACCGCGGGCGCTGCCCCTGTCAAGCCGATTGACCGCCGCGACCCGCAGTTGCCAGACAGGGGCAGCGTGGCCTATGGTAGGGACTGCCCCCGGTCTTGCTGGGGAGCGTGGCGACAGCCGAAAGGAATCGAGCTGCCATGTCCGCAATGCTCCTGATGATCCTGGGCGGCATCATCGCGCTGGGCTTCCTCGGCAACCTGTTCTCCGAGCGCACGCGGATGCCGGACCTGCTGCTGCTCATCGGCATCGGCCTCCTGATCGGCCCCATTCTCGAGATCGTGCCGCCCGACAGCGTGCGCCCCTTCATGCCCGCCTTCGGCGCCATCGCGCTCACCATCATCCTCTTCGAGGGCGGTCTGGATCTGGACCTGCGCCACACCATCCGCCAGGCCGGCCGCGCCATCCTGCTGGCCGTGCTCTCCTTCGGCATCGCCATGCTGCTGGGCTACTACGCCCTCTCGCTGGGCATGCAGAGGCACGACCGCATCGTCTGGGCCTTCGCGGCGGCCCTGGCCTGCACCAGCGCGCCCATCGTGATCCCCGTGCTGGCCCGCGTGCTGCCCGGCTCGCCGATGCGGCCCCTGCTGGCCGTGGAGTCGGCGCTCTCGGACGCCCTGGCCGTGATCGTCGTGCTGCTGCTCCAGCACTTCGAGGGCGTGCCCATCAGCGGCGTGGCCTTCGCCGGCAAGCTCGGCTGGTCCTTCCTGATCGGCGCGGTGACCGCGGTGATCGTGGGCCTGGGCTGGCTATGGCTCCTCAGCCGCTTCCACGAGCGGAAGTTCTTCTACCTGATGACCATCGGCGTCGTCTTCCTGATGATGGGCGGCGTCGAGCACTTCCACGGCAGCGGCGCCCTCGCCGTGCTGGTCTTCGGCATCCTGCTCGCCAACGGGCCCACCCTGGTCAGTCTCGTCAGCCGCGAGGAGGGCGAGCGCCTGCGCGACGCCGCCGGCGGCGGCGGCCGGGAGCTGCACGATCGCATCACGGAGTCCCACGCCGAGCTGTCCCTGGTCACCCGCACCTTCTTCTTCGTCTACCTGGGCATGATCTTCCGCTGGCCGGGCGAGGATCCGCGCATCTGGCTCAGCATCCTGCTCGTCATGGTGGGCCTGCTCGTCGGCCGCGAGATCGCCGTGCAGCTCGTCGGCTGGTCCACCCGCGTGGCCGCGCCCGGCCGCCGCGTCCTCAGCGTGATGCTCCCGCGCGGCCTCGCCACCGCCGTGCTGAGCGCCCTGCTCGTGGCGGGCCGCGACGGCGAGGCTCACTGGGAGACCATCGCCACCTTCGTGGTCGTGCTTACGAACATCTGGATGAGCATCCGGCTCCTCAAGCTGCGCGGAAGCGCGCCGGCGGTGGAGGAGGAAGCGCCATGAAGCGAGTCTCGCCGACCACCGCCCCGCTCCTGCTGGCTCTCCTGTTGATCGCCGGTCCCGGCCGGGCGCTGGCTCCGGCGCCTGCCGACGAGCCGGCCGCCGAGCCCGTCGCCGCTGCGGAGACGACTGCGCCGGCCGACACCGCGCTCGTCGGCCCGCCCGCCCCGCAGCGCGCCCCGGTGCTGCTGGACGGGGTGCCCGTCTACTGGAGCGCGGCTCCCGACAGCGCCGCGGCCGTCGTGGCGGCGGACAGCATCCTCGTCGGCCTGCTCGACTGCCGCGCCCGCCTGCGCGACCTGGAGCGGCTGACCCTGGAGGAGCAGGATGCGGGCGCCGTCCTGCGCCTGGACAGCCTCACCCTGCTCGTCCTGCGGCCGGAGAATCGCGTGGACGAAGCGCGCTCGCCCCTGGCCAACGCCCTGGCTCTCCGCCGTCAACTCGTGCAGCCCCTGCTCGCCACCGGCGGCCGTGCCGAAGAGGAGCTGGCGCTGCGCCTCTTCCTCGGCATCGTCTTTCCGCTGCTCCTGCTCGTCGTGCTGCGCAGCACGCGCTACGGGCTGCGGCGCTGGGAGCTGCGCTGGCGAGGCCCCCTGCGCAAGGGCCTGGAGAGCCTCGCCGAGCAGCGCCGCTTCGACCTCTCGCCGGGGCGGATCCAGAACATCATCCGCGGGCTCACGGGCCTGGAGCGCCTGCTGACTTACGGCGTGATCGCCGCCCTCGTGTCCTTCCTCTGGTTCGCGATCTTCCCCGAGACGCGACCGCTGGCGATCACCCTGCTCAATCGGGGGCTGGGTCCGATTGTCGACCTGCTGGGCGCGACGGCGCGGGGATTCCTCGCGCTCGTCTACAGCCTGTTCATCCTGGCTCTAGCCTTCCTCACCAATCGCTGGCTGGGCGGCCACTGGCGGCGAGGTCCCACCGGCCCCCTCGGCGATCCCGCCGTGAACATCCCCCTGCGCACGGGCATCCTCTTGCTGGCGATCTTCCTGATCCTCTTTCCCTTCGCCGGCGCGCCCCGCCTGCTCGCGCTCGTCTTCCTGTTGCTGGTCGTCCTGGTCGCGCTCATCGCCCTGCGGCCCGTCTACGAGGAGATCGCCTGCGGCATCTACCTCAACGCCACGCATACCCTGCGGGCCGGGGATCGCATCCTGCTCGAGGATGAACCGGAGGCGCTGGACATCGTCCGCCTGGGCCTGGCGCAGATCCTGGTGGCCGACGCCGACAGCGAGCGCTGGATACCCTACTCACGGCTGCTGAAGGCCAAGCTGGCCATCCAGCGGGGCGGGGGGCGGCGGCTGTGAGCATGGCCGAGCAGGAGCGATTGCGCCGCCTCGATCGCGCCACTGCCCTGCTCGCCGCCTGCGCCATGGCCATGCTGCTGCTGCGCTACGGCTTTCCTGCGCTGGTGCTGCCGGGCTGGCTGGTTCAGGCCTGGAGCGCGCTGCTTCCCATCGGCCTGTTCACGGGATCCTTCGCCCGGCTGCTGGCGGTGCAGGATCCCCTCGGCTACATCCGGCGGAACCCGGTGCGCTACGCGGTGCTGCTGATGATC
Organism: uncultured bacterium; assembly: GCA_963695095.1. Lineage (GTDB taxonomy): Bacteria > Krumholzibacteriota > Krumholzibacteriia > JACNKJ01 > JACNKJ01 > VGXI01. The sequence goes on from CAVOFT010000001.1 coordinate 701,060, forward strand.
CTGCTCGAGCTCTCCGGTGTCGCCGGCTGGAGCGCGGGCGGCGGCTTGCGGCCGGCCAGCGCCTCGCTCCTCGCCGGCGAGGCCTACCTGGCCATTGCCCTGCTCGCCTTCGCGGGAAGCTGGGGCAGGGGGCTCCTGGCCGCCAATCGCTGGCTGGCGGACCGGCACATCCCCGTGCTGGCCCTGGCGCCGCTCGGCTTCGGAGTCGCCATCCTCGTCGGCGGCTTCCTGCTCTCCCTGCCGGGCATGCAGCGCCAGCCCATTCCCTGGCTCGATAGCCTGTTCACCGCGACCTCGGCGATCTGCGTCACCGGCCTCACGGTCTACGACATCTCCAGCGCGCTCAGCCCCGTGGGCCAGTTGCTGCTCGCCCTGCTCATCCAGCTCGGCGGCCTGGGGATCGTCACCCTGCTCGGGCTGCTCGCGCTCTGGAACGGCGGCGTGCTCACCGCCGGCGATCGCGTGGCCCTGAGCGCCCTGGCCGGGGGCCTCGAGCTCAAGACCACGCGCCGACTGCTGGGCACCCTGGCCCGGGTCTTCATACTCGTCGAACTGCTGGGGGCCGCCCTGCTCTGGCTGCTCTGGCGCGGCGAGCATGCGCACGCGCTGCCCCTGGCCCTCTTTCACGCCATCAGCGCCTTCTGCAACGCGGGCTTCAGCCTCTTTGCGGATAGCTTCGCGGGCTTCGCGCAGGACACCGGCACGCTCGCGGTGATGATGGCGCTCATCGTCGCAGGCGGCATCGGCGCCACGGTGATCGCCAACCTCGCCGGCTGGGCAGGCAGCCGCCTCCTGCCCTGGGCGCCGGACCAGCCCCTGCGCCGGGCCAGCCGTCTGGCCCTGGGCGTCTCGCTCGGCCTCATCCTGGCCGGCGGCCTGGCCTTCTGGCTCGATGCGCGATTGGCCGGCCGCAGCGCGTCCGTGCTCGCTGCGCTCTTCCAGTCCGTCACCACGCGCACGGCGGGCTTTCAGGTGGAGTCCCAGCTTCGCTTCGGCCTGCTGGGCTTCGGCTTCACGCTCGCGCTCATGGCCATCGGCGCCTCGGCCCAGTCCACGGGTGGCGGCATCAAGACCAACGTGCTCGCCCGCCTCTTCGGCCGCGTGGACGCCCGCGAGCCTGGCCGCAGCCACCTTGCCGGGCGGCCCTTCCGCATCGCACTGCTGCTCGTCGGCGGCTATCTGGCGATCGGCGCCGCGAGCGGGCTGCTCCTGATCGCCCTCGAGGGCGCGGGCGGGCGCGATGCCTTCTTCGAGACCTTCTCGGCCTTGGGCACGGTGGGCCTCAGCCGTGATCTCACGTCCAAGCTCGGCGCCGGCGGCAAGTGGCTGCTGATCGCGCTGATGTTCACCGGGCGCGTGCTCTACCCGACCTGGGTGCTGTACACGATCAGGGGCCGCAAGCCGGCCGAGGATGCTGTGGACTGGGTCTGAGCCGCGGCGCTACTCAGTACAGAGCCTTGATGGCGCCCAGGCTCGTCTTCGCGCCTGCCACAGGGATGAACTCGCGCGTGCCGTTGGGTTGCCAGGCCCAGTCGAGGGTGAGCGATGCGGCGTCCAGCGCGGTAACCGCGAACTTGACGGCCGTGGTCTCGGGGGCCGCGCCGGCCTGCACCTGAAGCAGAGCGTAGGCGTGCCCCAGCGCCGCCGTGGCGAAGCTGACGAGCGGCAGGGGCGCGCCCTCCTCGTCGAGCATGTCGGCCACTTCGCCCAGCGGGCGCTGGCCGAGATCGGCGATGAGCGGCTGATCGAGCAGGTAGAGGGGATCCTCCGGCGCCCGCAGCCAGTGGGCGGGCTCGCCGGGGGCCAACTCCACGAAGAGCAGATCGGCCGCGCCGGCCCTCACGAGTCCCAGGTAGTCGCGCAGGCTGTCGACGCTGCCCGTGGCGAAGTCGATGCCCTGGATGCGTCCGCCGCCCGTGATGCTGTCCTGCGTGGCAAGCCGCAGCGTGGCCGTGCCCGAGGGCAGGCCCCAGGGATCGAGGTAGTCCGCGCGCGGGGCACCGGTCGCCGCAAGGGCGAGCAGCGCGCACGCGGCGAGGGCGACCCGGCGCATCAGAAGCCCTCCACGGGGAGCAGGGGATCGCTCTCGCAGTTGTCGAAGGCGCCGATCCCGCCGCAGGCGCCGCCGAGGGCGGGGCTCGCCGCCTCCACGCGCCAGTCGCCGGCATCGGGATCGCAGAACAGCGGATCGGCGGCGAGGTCGCTCGCGCCCGGCGCGAGGCCGCCGTAGTCGCCCGCCCCGTTGTCCCAGAGCAGGTTGCAGTCGAGCTGGGGCGCGCTGCCGGACTGCACGAAGAAGCCCCAGCTCCCGCCGGCGAGGAGCGAGCGCTCGACGGCGAAGGCCCCCGCGCCGCTGAAGAAGGCGCCCGCCACGGCGGACTCCACCAGGGTGGCAGCGGCCACCCGTCCGCGCGCGCCCTGGCGCAGCCAGAGGCCGTACCAACCCGATTGGGCAACCAGGATGCCCTCTGCTTCGAGGCTTCCTCCCGCCATCGACACGCCATGCGCGCAGCGCTGCACGACGCAGCGCTCGAGGATGAGGCTGTCCCCCGCGGCGCCCTCGACGAAGATGCCCGGCCCGCCGCAGTCGGCAATGCGCGTGTCGGCGAGGCGAAGGCTCGAGCCATCCAGCGCGATGCCGGCCTCGCTGGCGCCGGTGATGACCAGGCCCAAGAGTCGCGTGGCGCCGCTGCGTCCGGCGAGATAGATGCCCGTCTTGTTGTCGCCCTGGGCGGCGTCGATCGTCACCGGGCCGCGGCCGGGGAAGGGCGCGAGAAGGAGGTCGGCCGCGTCCAGGCGCAGCGCGGCGCTGCCGCCGCCGGGCAGCTCCTGATGGGCCAGCGCATAGCTGGACCGCCAGAGCAGCAGGCTGTCCACGCCGGCGCCCGCGCAGTAGTCCACGGCGGCCTGCAGCTCGGTGTAGAGCGCGCCCGCGTGCACGCCGGGCAGCAGGAGCAGGCTGGTGGGCGCCACGGTCAGGGTGAGCTGGTTCTCGATGTCCGGATGGATGAAGAGCGTGTCCGGATAGCCCGCGAAGACGGGAGTGGCGCCGGGCGGGCTGGCGCCCTGATGGCTCGCGGTGGCGAAGGCGAGCAGGATCTTCTCGCCCCAGCTCAGCTCCGCGAAGTGGTGCTCGCTGGCGGGCGTCTCGAGCGTGTCCACGCCGAGGACCGCCAGGGGCATGGCCACCGGCGCGCCCGCCAGATCCACGATCGAAACGCGCAGGGAGCCGCTGCGCTCGATGACCGGCACCGCGAGCCGGCGCGTGACCGGGCTGTCGTCGTCCAGGTCCCGCACCTGCACGCTGAATCGCACCGAATCGATGCCCGCGAAGCTGGCCGGCGCCAGCCAGACGACCGAGTCGGCGTTGGCGATGTTGCCCAGCCAGCTGCCCTGGTTGTTGGCGCTCCAGCTGTAGCGCAGGGGATCCTCGTCGGGGTCCGTGGCCTCGACGCTGAGCGTGAAGCTGCCCAGCGGCGCCAGCGCCGCGGGTGGCGGGTCCATCGCGATCTCGCCGACGACCGGAAAGCGGTTCTCGGGCAGGTCCTGCATGTCCAGGCTGCAGGCGGCGGCAAGCAGCAGGGCCGCGGCCCCGGCGGCAATCCGGAGGCCGCCCCCGGGGGCGGAGCGCAGCGGCATTCGGCGTCTCTTCATGGCTCTGGGATGATAGACTATGCGGACCTCGATCCCAACCCCAAGTCCCCGCCCAGGGAGCGCCGCGCCATGCCCTCGGACCCCGCCCTCCTCCTCGCGCGCCTCGCCGGGCCCGATGGCCGTGCGCTGGAGGCCGCGCTGGCGGCCGGCGATCCGGCGGAGCGGGGCTCGCCGCGGGCGGTGGCCGCCCTGCGCCGCCTGGCGGATGCCGAGCTGGTGGCCCTGGCCCTGCGCCTGGATGCCGCCCGCGATCGCCAGCATCTGAAGTTCCCGCCCGACGAAGCCCCTGCGCTTCACGCCCGAGCTGCTCGAGCAGGCGAGCAGCCATCCGGTGGCGAGGCATCGCGCCCAGCGCCTGGCGCCCCTGGGTCCGGTGCTCGACCTGGGCTGCGGCGCGGGCGGGGATCTCACCCGCCTCGCGGCGGCCGGGGCCGCGGTCACGGGCCTGGAGGCCGATCCCCTGGCGGCGGCCCTGGCCCGCGCCAACCTCGCCGCCCTCGGCCTGGCCGGCGAGGTCATCACCGGGCGCTACCCGGAGACGGCCCTGCCGCCGCATCGCGCGCTCTACATCGATCCCGCGCGGCGCGCGGGTGGCCGGCGGCACCGGGATCCCCGCGCCTTCTCGCCGGCGCCGGCCCTGATCGCGCCGCTCCTGGCCCGAGCCGAGGCCTGGTGCCTCAAGTGGGGGCCGGCCCTGCCCCTGGACGCCGCTGCGCTGTCCGGCCCGGCCGGGCCACTCGCCGGCCTCGGCGCCGGCGACTGGGAGCTGGAGACCGTGTCCTGGCGGGGCGATCTGCGCGAGGCGCTGCTCTGGGGCGGCGCGGCCCGCCGTGGCGCCCCGCGCCAGGCCACGCTGCTGCAAGGCGACCTGCGCGACACGCGCCCGCTCAGCTATGCCGCCCCGCCGGGCGAGGCCGCTTCGCCGCCGCCCGCGGCGCCGCCGGGCGGGGGCGAGTCCGGCTGGGTGCACGAGCCCGATCCGGCTCTCATCCGCGCGGGCCTCGTCGACGCCTTCGCCCGCGAGCACGCGCTCGCCCCCCTGGCCCCGGACATCGCCTACCTGGCCGGCGAGGCCGTGGCCAGCCCCTTCCTGCGCCGCTGGCGCATTCTGGAGATCCTGCCGCTCAGCCTCGGCGGATTGCAGGCCGCCCTGGACCGGCACGGGGCGGGGCCCATCGTCCTGAAGAAGCGCGGCTTCCCGCTGGATCCGGAGACCCTGCGCCCGCGCCTGGTCGGTCGCGGCGAGCGACCCGTGACCGTGCTCATCTATCGGGATGGGCGAGATGGGCGCGATCGGGCGCTCGCCGCGCCGGGGCGAGCACTGGGTCTGCCTCGGCGCCGCGGAAGGGTGTTCGTTACACGAAGGTGACAGTTCATGAAAAATCGTTTCAACAAAACGGCGTTTCCCGTTATGTGTTGAGAACCAGCGGCGCCCGACAACTCGTCACCCCCGCCTTGTGAGGAATCGATGACTCTCGTCAACCCGAGCATCCTCCTGGTCGACCCCAACGGCGTGCTCATCATGCGTTGGGCCGAGACCCTGGCCGCTGATTATCAGGTCGAAACCTCCCGCAGCATCGAGGACACGCTGGCCCAGCTCGGCGAGTGGCTGCCCGAGTTCCTCATCGTGCACGTGGAGCTGCGCAGCGCGGGCCCCCTGCTCGACGGCCTCGAGCGCCTCCTGCTCACGCAGACGGAGCTGCCCGTGATCGCCCTGCTCGGCGAGGGCCTGCCGCCCGACCAGCGCCTGCGCGCCCTGCGCCAGCCGATCTTCGCGCACCTGGAGGCCGACTGCCCGGTGGAAGAGCTGCGCATCGTCTTGCGCCGGGCCGGCGAGCAGGAGCGGCGGCGGCAGGAGCGGCTCTACCTGCGCCAGCATCAGCTCGACCTGGACGTCTACGAGATGGGCGGCAGCCTGGGCGCCCTGCACGAGGAGATCCAGCGCGCCGCGGCCACGGAGCTGGGCGTGCTCATCTACGGCAGTCCCGGCAGCGGACGGCGCGAGGTGGCCAAGAAGATCCATCTGCTCAGCCGCCGCGCCCGCGAGCCCTTCGTCAGCTTCAATCCGACCGGACTCTCCATCGAGGACTGCCGCGTGCGCCTCTTCGGCCGCGAGGGCCGCGATGGCCTGCGCCGCCGCGGCCTGCTCGAGACGGCCCACGGGGGCACCCTGCTGCTGGAGTCCGTGGGGCAGTTGCCGCGCAGCGTGCAGTCCGAACTACACCGGGCGCTCTTCGAGGGCCGCACGACGCGCGTGGGCAGCATCCATCCGCTGCCGCTGGACCTGCGGCCCCTGGCCACCGCGGGCCCGGAGCTGCTGGAGGCCGCGCGCGAGGGCGAGTTCCACGGCGAGCTGTTCGGCCTCCTGCACGTCTACTCGCTGGCCGTGCCCTCGCTCGATCAGCGCCGCGAGGACATTCCCTCGCTGGTGCGCGGCTACCTGCGTCGCTTCGGCCGCCGCCATGGCCGGCCCGAGCTGGACATCGAGCCCGAGGTGGAGTCCTTCCTCATGCGCCGCAGCTGGCGGGGCAGCCTGCAGGAGCTGAGCCGCAGCGTGGAGCTGGCCGTGCTGCGCGCGGAGGGCCGCGCGCTCAGCTTGCAGGACTTCGGCGTCAACGGCCTGGATGTCGAGGTCCTGCCGCTGGAGTACCGGCAGGCGAAGAAGATGGCGGAGCTCGACTTCAAGCGCCGCTTCTTCTCGCGGCTGCTGCGGATCACGAGCGGCAAGGTGACGGCCGCCGCCAAGCTCGCCGAGGTGCCGCGGCCCAGCCTCTCGACGATGCTGAAGGACGTGAGCCTGTCGCCCAGCGCCTTCAAGCCGGCGCGGGCCAGCCGCAGGGCGGCCGCTCGCTAGGGCGGGCCTTGTCAAGCTCGGGGGCGCTGGCCGATACTCGGATCCCGTGAAGCTGCCTGCTCGACTCCGCCTGCGGCCTGGACAGCTCCTGCCCCTGCTCCTGGGCCTGCTGCTCCTGCCGCTGCTTTTTCGTCTGCCCGCCGATGCCGAGCGCCTCGTGCCCGCGAGCCTGGAGCGGCTCTTTGTTCCCGGCCTCGCTGAACGCCTCGCGCCGCACGGCGGGGCGGGCGGTCGCGCGCTGGTGCTCGATCTCCAGGGCCCGGGCCGCGACGCCCTGCGCCGCAGCCTCGAGCAGCGGCTGGCCGCGCTCGCGGCGGCGGCAGCCCCCGCGGGCGAAGCGGCGCCGGCGCGGATGCCCCTGCACCTCTCCCTCGCCTGGACGGTGAGCGGCCATGAGCTGCAGCTCGCGCGGCAGCATCCGCAGCCTGAACCTGGAGACCTTCGTCCAGGAGCGCTACCGCCTGCCCGGCGGCGAGAGCCTGCTGCCGCCCCTGGTCGCCATCGCGCTGGCCTTCGCCTTCCGCAACACGCTGCTCTGCCTGCTCGCAGGGATCTGGGTGGGAGCGACCGCCATCGTCGGCGGCAATCCCCTCGTCGGCCTGTTCTGGGTGGGCTACGAGGGCATCCTGCGCCACGCGCTCCTGGACCGCTTCCGCCTCGAGATCCTGGTCTTCATCTTCGGGCTGGTGGGCACCGTGGGCATCATGAGCCGCATGGGCGGCGTGGCGGGCATGCTCGCGGCCGCCGGCCGCGCCGTGCGCGGCGTGCGCTCGCACGCAGCTCTTCACCTCGGCGATGGGCCTGCTCATCTTCTTCGACGACTACGCCAATACCATCCTGGTCGGGCACGACGATGCGCCCCCTCACCGACCGCTGGCGCGTGAGCCGCGAGCGCCTGGCCTACCTGGTGGACTCGACGGCCGCGCCGGTGGCCGGCCTCAGCGCCCTGTCCACCTGGGTGGCCTACGAGATGAGCCTCTACGCCGATCAGCTCCCGGCGGCGGGCATCCATCAGGACGCCTACATCATCTTCCTGCGCACGCTGCCCTTCCGCTTCTACTCGATCTTCACGCTCACGCTGCTCCTGATGGGCGCGGCGATGGACCGCAGCTTCGGGCCCATGCTGGCGGCCGAGCGGCGCGCGCGCGGCGGCGCCGTCAGTCCGGATGTCGAAAGCCGCGGCCGGGCCGAGCGCCTCAGCGAGCGCGCCCTGCGCCGCACGGAGGCCAAGCCGGGCCTGCCCGCGCGCTGGATCAACGCCGCGCTGCCGCTGGGCCTCATCGTCCTCGTCACCGTGCTGCTCATGTTCCACTTCGGCGACAGCGAGGGGCGCGGCCTGGCCGCGCTGGCGGACATCGGCTACCTGCGCGAGACCGTGCTCGCCGGCACCCAGAGCTCGCGCGCGCTGGCCTGGGCCTCGCTGGTCGGCTTCGTGGCCGCGCTCCTGCTTGCCCGCGGGCAGCGACTGCTCGGCTGGCGCGAGGGCCTGGCGGCCGGCGTCGGCAACTTCCAGGCCATGCTGGAGGCGGTGGGCATCCTCGTCCTCGCCTGGACGATGGGCAAGGTCTGCGCGGAGCTCGGCACCAGCGAGGCCCTGATCGGCGCCACGGGCGGGCGGCTCGCCGAGGCGGCGCTCGCCTTTCCCGTGCTGCTCTTCCTGACCGGCGCGGCCGTGTCCTTCGCGACGGGCAGCTCCTGGAGCACGATGGCGATCCTCTTGCCCAACGTGGTGGTGCTCGCGGCGCACCTGGGTGCGCACACGGCCCTGGGCAGCGAGGGGTTGCTCCTGCTTTCCATCGGCGCCGTGCTGGAGGGAAGCATCTTCGGCGATCACTGCTCGCCGATCAGCGACACGACCGTGCTCTCGAGCGTGGCCAGCGGTTGCCCGCACATGGCCCACGTGCGCACGCAGATGCCGATTGCGCTGGTGGCGCTGGCGATCTCGCTCGGCGCGGGCTACCTGCCCGTCGCCCTCGGCCTGCCGGCCTGGGCAGCGCTGGCCATCGGTGCGGTGGCGGCCTTCGGCTTCCTGCGCCTCGTCGGGCGCGTGCCGGTCGCAGCGACCGCGCGCTGATCGCGCGGGGCCGCGCCGGCTGCGGGGATGGGGGGGCTTGCAAATCGGATGGTTTCGGTCTACTTTGTGTGAGTGTGAGAGAGAATGATTTCCACGATGCCTGCGTCGGGAGGAGAGTGCATGGAAGCGACTCTGGGCAAGCGGAGCGGGCTGCGCCCGATCCTGATTGTCGCCGCCGTCCTGATCGTGATCGGATTCATCGGCTTCCTCGTCCTGCAGGGCCAGCACGGCAAGGCCTTGAAAGCCCAGCACGACCGTGCGGCAGCGACCGCCTCCGAGATGGCGATCGATCTGACGCGCGTCTTGGCGACCACGATTGCCGATGACGCCGCTCGCCTCGAGCACGCGATGCTCGACATGCAGCTGGCAACTGTCGTGCGCGGCCGCCACGTGGCCGCCGTGGTCGTTCTCAACCCCAGCGGCGAAGTGCTGGCGACCACCGATCAGCGCTGGGCCGGCCGCACCCTGGACGACGCCGAGACGATGGCGGCCATGGCCGTCAACGAGGCGACCGTGATGCCCGCCGCTCCGGTGCCGGGCCAGATCGAGGTGGCAGCACCTCTCTTCGTGGGCCCCGATCGGCTCGGGACCGTGCGCGTTTTCGTCGACCTCGGTGAGTTTGGTCCGTCGAGTTCCTCGAAGTAACTGGAGGCTCAATCATGTCCGGACTCGCTTTCCTGCTTGCGCTCATCGCACTCGTGGTAGCCGTGCTCGCCTACCGGCGCACGGGCGGCGTCCAGGAGCTCAACAGCCGTATCGAGACGCTTTCGGCCAACGCGGGCCCGCTCCGCGACAAGGCGGCCGACACGCTCGAGCGCTTGAGCGACGCCGTCAGACAGAAGAAGCAGGACCCGGAATAGAACACCGGGTTCCCGCATCGACCCGATCCGCGGGGCCGATGGGCCTGCCCAATCAGCGCTACTCGCTCTCGTGCCCTCGTCCGACCAGGGATCGCGCGCAGGGGTGGCGCATTGCCTGCGGAGCCGCACCCATGAAACGATGTCTAGGCCTCGGCATCTTCAAGACCGCGATCCTGCTTGCCTGCCTGGCCGCGCCCGCGCTTGTCGCCGGCGCCGAAGACTTGGCGACAAGCGGAGCCCGCCGGGACTTCGCCGGCGATCTCCAGCGCGTGGCGCGTCTCACGGGTGAGCCCGGCGCCGTCCGCGCGGAAGCCGGGCGCTTCATCCTGGCGCTCGAGGGTCCGCTCACCTTCACCAACGGCCAGCGCGAACTCGATCTCGCCTCGCGGGAGACGCTGCGCCGGGTAGCCGCCCTGTTGCTGCTGCACCCGGGCGCGCGGGCCGCGCTCGAAGGCCACAGCGACGATCGCGGCGATGCGGAGCGGAACCGGCTGCTGAGCCTGGGCCGCGCCGCCGTCGTCCGCGACGAATTGCGGCGCCTGGGCGTGCCGGCCGCGCGCCTGCGCATCGAAGGCTTTGGCGAGTCCCGCCCCCGCGCCGATAATGGCAGCGCGAGCGGGCGCGCGCTCAACCGGCGCGTCGAGATCCGATTCACGCTCGACGCGCCCGCACGCTGAGAACCGCAAGGTCGGTCTCTCGCGAGGAGGAACATGGGCATCTCACTGAAGAGCTGGTGGATTGTTCTGGCCATGGCTGCCGCGCTCACCGGCATTGCCGGTCCCTCGAGCGCAGGCGAAGAGGGCGGGTCCGGCCTCCTGCGCGTGGATCGAGCCTTCAGCCTCGGCTTCGGCCGGCCGCTGGTCTCGATCTATAGCGGGCTCTATAGCCGGGATTTCACCGGCGGCGAGGACCGCTTCTACACCCTCACGCCCGGCGTGACGCTCGGGCTCGGCGGCGGCTTCGAAGGCTCGGCCTCGCTGCCCTTGGAGGGACTGTCCAGCAAGCTGGAAGCGGATCCCTTCGACCGCCGCTTCGACATCCGCCACCGCGATCTGAGCGCGCGCCTGCGCTGGACGGCGCCGCTGGGCACCCTGCGCCTGCGCGCCGGCGTCGAGGGATTGCTCGGCCTGCCCCTGGGCGATACGACACGCGCCAGCGGCACGAGCAAGGCCGATCCCGCGCTCGATACGGGCGTGATGGGTCTGGTGACGACCAATGTCGGCTGGTTCAGCTTTCCGATCCGCGTCCATGTCAACGCCGGTTACCTGTGGAGCCGGGACGACGGCGCCTTCTACACCCGCAGCCACCCGGTGGCGCTGCCGATCAGTGCCGGCGAGGGCGATGGCAATGACCTGGCCCTCTTCGGCCTGGCCCTCGAGACGGGCCTGCGCCGGATGTCGGTCTTCGCGGAGCTGACCACGGAGCAATTCGTGGAGGCGCGCGGCGCGCTCACGGGCAAGGAGAACCTCTGGCTGCTGACGCCGGGACTGCGCACGAAGCTCACCCCCACGATCGAGCTCACGGCGGGAGTCTCCTTCAACCTCTCGTCGGACGATACCGACACGGCCTTCGATCCCGGCGAGGTGTTTCCCGACTACCAGCTGCGACTCGGCCTGACCCTGGGCGATATCCTGGCCCGGGAGCGCGCCGAGGCGAAGCAGCTGACGCCGATCATTCCCCTCGCGGCCGAGCCGGAGCCCGCCGTCGAGGCAGAGGGCCTCGCGGCAATGGACGAGGCGGCGTCCCCGGAGGGCGAGCTCGCCGACACCGAAGCGCTCGCCGTGGCGGCAGCGGCGACGGATACGCTGCCGGTTGCAGCGGCGCCCCTGGCCGCGGAGGCCGTCGCCGTGAGCGACGAGCAGCCCGACGCGGTGGCCCCCGTGGCGACGCAGAAGGCCGCGCCGGCCGCTGCGGCGGCGCCCGTCGCCCCGGCAGTTGCGCCGGTCCCCGCTGCGGCCGCGCCCGTCGTCCCCGCGGCTGCGCCGGCCCCTGCCGCAACGACACCGCGGCCAGCGCCGGTAGCGGCGACGCCGACGGCCGAGTCGCTGCGCGCCATCGAGGCTCGCCTGGATCGGCTCGAGCTGCGCGATCGCCTGTCGACGATCGAGCGCCGGCTCTGGGAGCTCGAAGCGGGGGGCGGCGTCGCGCCCTCGCCGGCCCCCGTTCGCACGCCGCCGGTCTCGCTGCAAGCCACGCCCAGCGCTCCGCAGATGACGGTGGCTCCGCCGACGAACACGCCTGTTCCTCAGGCTGCCCCCGAGGCCGCACCTGAAGCCGCTGCGCCGCCGCAGGCTGCAGCGCCGGCAGCGGGCCAGGCCGCGCCGGCCACGGGCCAGGCCGCAGCGCCCGCGAGCGCTGTGGCCGCACCCAAGGCGATCGCGACAACGCCGCCGAAGCCGGCGACCCCCTCGGCGCGCGAGACCGAGCTGGCCGCCCGGGTCAAGACGCTGGAGACGGAGCTGGCGGCCGCCCAGACGCCGCCGGCCAAGCCCGTGGCGCCGGCGCCCAGCGAGCGCGAAGTGAAATTGACCCAGGAGGTCGAGGCGCTGCGGCAGCGCATGGACGATCTCGCCGCGCTGCAGGCCGCGCCTGCGGCACCGGCCCCCGCGCGCCCGGCGGAGATCAGCATTCCCATCACCGTGCCGACGACAACAGCGCCGAGCGGGAAGGCGAGCCTGCCGCCGGCCATCGGCACGGCCCTCGCGGAGACGGCGCCCAGTATTCCGGCCGCCGCGGCGCCCGCGGCGAGTGCCGCAGCTGAAGCCACGGCGCCCGCGGCGACGACCGCAGCGGAAGCAGCAGCGCCCGAGCCGGAAGCGGCCGCGGAACCCGGCTTTCCGCTCGCCGTCGGCGACACGATGGCGCTCGCGGGCTGGGCCTGGACGGAGGAGGAGCCCGTCGCGCCGCCGGTGCTCGCGGCGCTCGACTCCTTGGCCCTGGCGCTGACCGCGCACCGCGAGGTGCAGCTGGTGCTGCTCGTGCACGGCGGCGGCAGCGACCGCGAGGCGGAGCTGTCACGCACCGCCGCGGCGGCGCAGTACCTGCGCGCCTACCTGGTGAGCGCTGGCGCCGACTCCGCGCAGGTGCAGCCGCTGGGCATGGGGCTGTCCGAGCCCCTGGTGCCGATCGATGCGCCCGATGCGGTGCGCAATGCGCGGGTCGAGGTGGCGCGGGTGCGCTGAGCCGAGGGCGCACGCCCGGGCGCCTGCGATCAACCCAGCTCTTCCGCGGGGGACCGGGCAGCCCCCGGCGCGCGCAGCAGGCGCAGGCCGTTGGCGATGACCAGCAGCGAGGCGCCCATGTCCGCCACGATGGCCATCCAGAGCGTGGCCTGACCGGCGAGCGCAAGGCCGAGGAAGAGCAGCTTCAGGCCGAGGGCGAGCGCCACGTTCTGCCGGATCACCGCCAGCACGCGCCGCGAGTGCATGACCAGCCAGGGCAGTCGCCCGAGGTCGTCGGTCATGAGCGCGATGTCGGCCGTCTCGATGGCGGCGTCCGTGCCGATGGCGCCCATCGCGATGCCGAGGTCGGCCGCGGCCAGGGCCGGCGCGTCGTTGATGCCGTCACCCACCATGGCCACGGGGCCCGCCGCGCGCAGGGCGCGCACCGCCGCCGCCTTGTCGGCCGGCAGCAGACCCGCGTGGATCTCGGGGGAGGCCCCGCCGGCCGCGAGCGCCGGCGCCAGGGCCAGCGCCACGCCCTCGCTGTCGCCGCTGAGCACCTGCTGCCGCGCGAGGCCGAGCCGCGCCAGCGCGCCGAGGGCGGCCGGCGCCTCGGGGCGCAGGCTGTCGCGAGCGGCGAGCAGGCCGAGGCAGCGCTCGCCGTCGGCGAGCACGAGCAGCGTGTGGCCCTCGCTCTCCAAGGCAGCTGCCGCGGCGGCGAGGGCGGACAGGGGATGGCCGAGCTCCTCCATCCAGGCCGGGCTGCCCAGCCACAGCTCGCAGCCCTCGACGCGGCCGTGGAGGCCGCGGCCCGGCACGGTTTCCAGATCCCTCGCGCCCGCGGCTTGCAGTCCCTTCGCTGCGGCGGCCTCGCGCACGGCGGCGGCCAGGGGATGGTTGCTGTGCGCCTCGAGCCCGGCGGCCAGGGCGAGCAGGCCGCCCTCGTCCAGGCCCCCCTCCGGCGCCGGCAATAGCAGTTCGACGCGCAGACGCCCGCGGCTCAGCGTGCCCGTCTTGTCGAAGGCGATGGCGGCGAGCCGTGCGGGCAGCTCCAGGTAGACGCCGCCCTTGATCAGCACGCCCTCGCGCGCCGCCCGCGCGAGCCCGGCCACGATGCTCACCGGCGTGGAGATCACCAGCGCGCAGGGGCAGGCGATCACGAGGATCACCAGCGCCTGATAGGCCCAGTGGGCCCAGCCGCCGCCGGCGACCAGCGGCGGCAGCAGCGCGACGAGGGCCGCCACGCCCAGCATGACCGGCGTGTAGACGCGCGCGAAGCGGTCCACCCAGCGCTCGGCCTGCGCGCGACTGCCCCGCGCCTGCTCGACCTCGCGCAGGATGCGCGCGAGCAGGCTTTCGCGCGAGGTGTGCGTCACCTCGATCTCGAGCAGGCTCTCGCCGTTCACGCAGCCGGCGAAGACGGCGTCCCCGGGCAGCTTTGCCACCGGCAGCGATTCGCCCGTGATCGGCGACTGGTCCACCGTGCCCTGTCCATGCAGCACGCGACCGTCCAGGGGCATCCTCTCGCCGGCCAGCACCCGCAGCCGCGCGCCGGCCGCCACCGACTCCACGGGCAGCAGCTGCTCCGCCTGGCCCTCGCCGAGCACCCGGGCGCGCTCGGGCGCCAGCGCGAGCAGCCCCGCGATGGCCCGCCGCGCGCGGTCCACGCTCCAGGATTCGAGCAGCAGGCTGAAGGCGAACAGGAAGCTCACCGTGGCCGCCTCGAAGCGCTCGCCGAGGGCGAGGGCGCCGAGCACGGCCAGGCTCATCAGCAGGTTCATGTCCGGCCGCAGGCGGACCAGAGAGCGCCAGGCTCGCGGCGCGACCAGCCAGAAGCCGGCGGCCACCGCGAGCAGGTAGAGGAGGGTGACCGCCGCCGGCATCGGCGCGGCCGCGACGCCGAGGGCGGCCCGCCAGCCGGCCTGGGCAAGGTGGGAGGCGAAGGCCGCAAGGAGGGTCAGGCCGCTGGCTGCGGTCAGCAGAGCCGGCGCCCAGCGCGCGCGCAGCCCCGCGGTGGCCACGCCGGCGGCCGGCGCGGCGCAGGCCTCGCCGCAGGCGCAGGCGATGCTCTCGGTGCCGGGCGGGTGAGCCACCGCGCTAGGCCGAGAAGCTGGTGCCGCAGCCGCAGCCGCCGGTGGCGTTGGGATTCTCGAAGCGGAAGCCGCCGCCGAGCAGCTTCTGCTCGAAGTCGATCACGAGGCCCTTGATGTAGAAGTAGCTCTTCATGTCGACCACCACCGGCACCCCCTGGCTCTCGAAGCGCTGGTCGGCGTCGCCGAGGCCCGCGGCATCCTCCAGGCCCAGCTCGTAGCTGAAGCCGCTGCAGCCGCCGCTCTTGATGCCCAGGCGCAGGTGGGCCTGCGTCTGGCCGGACTGGGCCATGAGCCGCCGCACTTCGCTCGCCGCGTTTTCCGTGAGTGTGATCATGCCATGCCGCTCCTTGCCTGTTCGATGGATTCCAGGGACTCGCGCCGCGGGTCGGCGGCGCGCAGCGCTCGGACGGCGGCGGCCACCGCCGCCACGGTGGAAGCAATCTCCTCGCCCGTCGTGAAGCGGCCGAGGCTGAATCGCAGGGCGCCGGCCGCGCGGGCTCTGTCCAGCCCCATCGCCGCCAGCACGTGGGAGGGGGCCTCGCTGGCCGTGCTGCAGGCCGAGGCGCTGGAGAGCGCGATGTTGCGCAGGCGCATGAGCAGGCCGTCGGCATCCACGCCCGCGAAGCTCAGGTTGAGGTTGCCGGCGAGCCGCGGCGAGCGGGCGCCGTTGAGCGCGACGCCGTCGAGGCGTTCGCCGAGGCCGGCAAGCAGGGCGTCGCGCAGCCCGGCAAGGCGCTGGGCTTCCGCGGCCATCTCCGCCGCGGCCAGGCGCGCCGCCGCGCCCAGGCCCACGATGCCGGGCACGTTGAGCGTGCCCGAGCGCAGGCCCTTCTCGTGGCCGCCGCCGTGAAGCTGGGGCTCCAGGCGCACGCGCGGCTCGCGCCGGCGCAGGTAGAGCGCGCCCACGCCCTTGGGCCCGTAGAGCTTGTGCGCCGAGAGGCTGAGCAGGTCGATCTGCATGGCCTCGACGTCGAGGGGGATCTTGCCCGCCGCCTGCGCCGCGTCCACGTGCAGGAGAACGCCGCGCGCGCGCGTCAGCGCGCCGATCTCGGCGATGGGGTGGACGAGGCCGATCTCGTTGTTGGCCGCCATCAGGCTGACGAGCACGGTGTCCGGCCGCAGCGCGCCGCGCAGGGCGTCCAGGTCGAGGCGGCCCTCGCCGTCCACGCCGAGCACGGTGACTTCCCAGCCCCGCCGCGCGAGCGCCTGCAGGGGATCGAGCACCGAGGGATGCTCGGTGGCGCAGGTCACCAGGTGGCGGCCGCGCTCGGCGGTGGGCCTCGGCCGCGCCCTTGAGCGCCAGGTTGTTGGATTCGGTGGCCCCGCTCGTGAAGACGATCTCGCCCGGCGCGGCGCCGATGAGCGCAGCCACGTCCGCCCGCGCGAGCTTCACGGCCGCGGCCGCCTCCCAGCCGAAGCTGTGCTGGCGGCTGGCGGCGTTGCCGAAGCGCCCGTCTTCGTAGGGCGCCATTGCGGCGCGCACGCGCGGGTCCAGCGGCGTGGTCGCCTGGTTGTCGAGGTAGATGCTGCGCGGCCGCGCGCCGTCCGCCCCCGGGGGCGGATCGGCGAGCCGAGCCGCGGCGCCGGGGAGGGCCACCTCGCCGTGGCCGGCGAGTTCCACGAGACTGAGCGCCGCGAAGCGCGCGGCCAGCTCCGCCTGCACGGCGGCCAGGGGCGCCGAGTAGCCGCAGGAGCGGGCCGCCGCCTGGCCCACGCCATTGGTCGCCGCATCCTCGACGGCCTCGATGATGGCCCCCAGGGAGATCGCCGCCGGCGGCCGGGCGAGCCGGTAGCCGCCCCGGGCGCCCAGCTGGCTCTCGCAGAGACCGGCTCGCGCCATCGCCTGCAGGAGCTTGGCCGTGAGCTGGACGGGGATGTCGTGGCAGGCCGCGATCTCCCTGGCGCTGACCAGGCCGGCATCGCTGCGCGAGGCCATGTGGAGCAGGGCCTGGACCGCGTAATCCGTTTTTCGATTGAACTTTAGCACGGTGGCCCCTGAACCGGAGTCCGGGGTGGCAAATGCCGACCGATTTGGTCGGGATCACAAGGTAGGCGGCGCGGCCCCGCCTGTCAAGGCGGGATCCTTGGGCAGGAGGGCCAGCAGGATCAGGCCCACGAGGAAGAAGGCGCCCAGGGCCAGGATGGAGAGCCGGGCCGTGCCGGTCAGCTGCCGGATCAGCGCGAAGAGGACCGGCCCGCCGATGGCGCTGAACTTGGCGAAGACGCTGTAGAAGCCGAAGTACTCGGCGCTCTTGGCCGGCGGCACGAAGCGCGCGAAGAAGCTGCGGCTGAGCGCCTGCGTGGCGCCGAGGCAGAAGCCCACCGCGGCGCCGAGCAGCCAGAACTCCCAGGCGGCGGCGAGCCGGTAGCCCCAGAACACCACGGCGATCCAGATGACGAGGCTCAGCATCAGCGCGCCGCGCGCGCCGATGCGCACGGCAATGCGGCCGAAGAGCAGGGCGCCCGGCACGCCCACGATCTGCACCAGCAGCAGCGTGCCAAGTAGCGTGCCCGTGCCCAGGTGCAGCTCGTCCTTGCCGTAGATCGAGGCCATCTTGACCACGGTCTGCACGCCGTCGTTGTAGAAGAGGAAGGCCAGGCAGAACACGGCCATCGCCGGCCGCGCCAGCACGCCGCGGAAGCTGAGACCGGTTTCGCGCAGGGCGCCCGGCAGCGACAGGCGGCGCGCCGGCGGCCCGGCCGGCTCCGCCAGCCAGCGCCAGGCGAGCAGGCCGAAGCCGCCCCACCAAAGACCAGCCGAGCAGAGCGCGAGCCGCACTGCCCACTCCTTGCTGAGGCCGAAGCTGCCGTGCAGCTGGATCAGCAGCAGGTCGAGGAGGAAGAGGAGGCCGCCGCCCGCGTAACCCCAGGCGAAGCCGCGGGCGCTGATCGCGTCCTGCGCGGCGGGCGGGCCGAGCGTGGGCAGGAAGGCGTCGTAGAAGACGTTCGCGGCGACGAAGAGCGTCGCCGCGGCGATGTAGAGGCCGAGGGCGAGGGCCACGTCGCCGGGACCCACGGTGAGGAGCAGGCTGGTGGCGAAGGCCCCCGGCAGGAAGCAGCCGATCAGCCAGCGCCGGCGGGAGCGGGAGGCGTCGGCCATGGCGCCGAGCAAAGGCGCGCTGAGAAAGACCAGCAGCGAGGAGAAGCCCGAGGCGTAGCCCCAGAGGCTGGTGGCGCTGAGCGTGGCGCCGAAGAGGCGGGCCCCGCCGGCCGGCACCACCGCCTCGGCGAAGTAGACGGGCAGCAGCGCCGCGAGGATGACCGTCGCGAAGGCCGAGTTCGCCCAGTCGTAGAGATACCAGCCGCGCAGGCTGCGGGCGGCGGCGCTCACCGGGCCGCGGGCCTTCACCGCAAGCCCTCGGCCGCGAGCAGCCCTGCCTCGAAGCGCTGCCTGAGCAGGGCGGCCGGCGCCGTGCCGAGGATCAGCCGCCGCGGGCCGTGGGCGCCGAGCACCAGGGTCTTCTCGATGTCGGCCGTGCGGCTCGGTCCCGTGATCAGGGTGAGCGCGTGGCCCGCTCGCGCGCGCCAGGCGCTGGGATCGGCCGCCGGCGCCGCGCCGATCGCGGCGAGGTAGTCCGCGAGGCTCTCGTACAGCCGCTCCTCCGCTGCGAGCGCGAAGTGGGTCTCGGCGAGGAAGGCCGCGCGCCGCGCGCCGGCGTGCCGCGCGGAGAGGATCAGCGTGCCGCTCTCGGCGATGAGTCCCCTCGATGAGCGTGGCCCCGCGGCCATCTTCCGCGAGGCCGGCGGCGGCGAACCTGCCCTCGGCGAACCGCGGCCAGGCAGCCTCGGCGAGGAAGGCATCCAGCGCGGCAAGATCCGCGAGACGGCGCCATTCGCTGTGGCTCTCGGCGAGGCGCGTCGTCGAGCGTGGCGAGCAGGGTGCCGTTCACGAGAGCCGCCCGGGATGGCGCCGCTTCAGCTCGGCGGCGAAGCTGCGGCGAGGGGCGGCCGGCAGCGCGCGCTCGGTGCTCCAGTCGCGGCCGAGCGCGGAGGCCAGGCCGCGCAGAGGCGAGCGCAGCCCCGCGCGCAGCAGGGCGCCCGCGCAGCGCCAGGCCCGGGCCGCGCCGTCAGCGCGGCGAAGAAGCCGCCAGGGCCGCGCGCTGCCCGCCGGGCCCGCGGCCTCCCGCGCCGCGCGCGCCTTCCAGATCAGCGTCGGGCAGGGGAATCGCCGCCGGGCAGATCTCCGCGCAGGCGCCGCAGAGGGCGCAGACGTCGGCGAGGCTGCCGGCCGGCGCGTGCGCCGAGCGCCCGTCGGCGGCGAGCGCCGTCCCGCCGAGATAGGGCGCGAGGAGGATGCCCATCGGCCCCGGATAGACGCCGCCATAGCTGTGCCCGCCCGCGTGGCGGAAGCAGGGGCAGACGTTCAGGCAGCTGCCGCAGCGCAGGCAGGCGAGGATCTCCGCCTCGGGGCTCGCGGCCAGCGCGCGGCGGCCGTTGTCGAGGAAGATGAGGTGGCGCGCGGTCGGGCCATCGCCGGCCGGCGCGGGGCCGTTGATGAGGCTGGTGTAGCTGCCCGCGCGCTGGCCGGTGGCGTTCAGCGGCAGCAGGCGCAGCAGGGGATCGAGGTCGGCCAGGCGCGGCAGCACCTTCTCGATGCCGGCGATCGCGATGTGCAGGGGCGGCAGGCTCGAGGTCAGCCCGATGTTGCCCTCGTTCTCCAGCAGCAGCAGGCTGCCCGTCTCGGCGACGACGAAGTTCGCGCCCGTGATGCCGGCCCCGGCGGCGAGGAACTTGCCGCGCAGGTGCGCGCGGGCCTGCGCGGTGAGGGTCTCGGGGTCCTCGCTGGCCGGCCCGAGCCGGCGCTCGGCGAAGAGGGCGCCGATCTGGCGGCGGTTCAGGTGCAGGGCCGGCGCCGTGATGTGGCTGGGCCGCTGGCCGAGCTGCTGCACGATGAACTCGCCGAGGTCGGTCTCGACCACCTCGATGCCGGCGGCCTCGAGGGCGGGGTTGAGATCGATCTCCTCGGTGATCATCGACTTGCTCTTCACGACGAGGCGCGACGCCGGCCGCGGCGAGAAGCGCGAGCACGATGGCGCGCGCGGCAGCCGCATCGGCGGCCTCGTGCACGGTGAAGCCCGCCTCGGCGAGGCGCGTCTTGGCCTCGGCGAGCAGGGCCTCGCGCGCCGCGGGGCTCTGGCGCCGGGCCGCGGCGACGGCCTCGCGATCGGCGTCGGCGCTGGGCAGCTCGGCGAGCAGGGCGCGGCGCTTGGCCAGGGTCTGCGCGGTGGCCCGGCGGAGGTTGCCGTGCAGCTCCGCGTCGGCGAGGGCGGCGGCGCTGCGGCGGCGGAAGGCGCGGGTGGCGGCGGCGCGCATCATCGGGGTCCGTCTCCGGCGCCCTCGGCCGCCGGTGCGGCGAGGATCTCGGCCAGGTGCAGGCCGCGAAAGGCGAGGCCCCGGCGGCGAGCGCGGCCCTCGAGCTGCAGCAGGCAGCTCACGTCCGTGAGGACGAGGGTGTCCGTGCCCGCCGTGGCGAGGGCGGCCAGGCGCTCGTCGGCCATGGCTGCGGAGAGCTCGGGCAACTTCGCGGCGAAGACGCCGCCGAAGCCGCAGCACTCGTGCTCGGGACCGCCGGCGTCCACCAGCTCGAGACCCTCGACGGCGGCGAGCAGGCGACGCGGCGCCTCGGCCACGCCCAGCTCGCGCAGGGCGTGGCAGCCGTCCTGGAAGGCCACGCGCCCCGGCCAGCGGGCGCCGAGCTCGACCTGGCCGAGCACACCGACGAGGAAGTCGCTGAGCTCGTAGCAGCGCGGGGCGAGGGCCGCGAAGTCCGCTCGTTCGGCGGGGCTCAGGCCGGGCAGCTCCGGGTAGCGGCGGAGCATGGCCACGCAGCTCGCCGAGGGGCTGACCACGCAGTCGGCCGCGCCGAAGCGGCGCAGGAAGTGCCGCGCGGCGGGCAGGGCCAGGTCGGGGTGCCCCGCGTTGGAGGCCGGCTGGCCGCAGCAGGTCTGCCCTGCGGGGTAGTGCCAATCCAGCCCCAGGCGCTCGAACAGCCTCGCGGTGGCGAGGCCGACCGCGGGCCGCAAGTGCTCTATGTAACAAGGAATGAAAAGCGCGGGGCGCATGGGCGCACTCTACATCCTCGGGCCGGCCGCCCGCCAGCGGGAAGCGCGGGCCGGCGGGGCGGCTTCGCATTGTCGCCGGCCGCCGAATTCTGATAAAATGGCCCTGTTCGCTCTGTTCTGCAACACTCGGGTCTACCCGCGATGGGAGGGGGAGTCATGCGACGATTGGTCTTGCTGTCCGTCTTGCTGGCGCTCGTGGCCCTGCCGGCCGCAGCGCGGCAGGTGCTGCTGGCGAGCGGCGCCGAACCCTACGACGCTCGAACTGCTCTCGGCCACGCCGGAGCGCAGCGTGATCGAGCTGCAGGCTCAACCACTTCGACCTGGAGGCCGTGGCCATCGACGGCGCTTCCTGGGCGGAAGTGACGCTCGGGGGGCGCGCCCTGCACACGGAGCGGGGCCTGCCGGCCCTGCCCACCCTGCGCGAGTCGCTGGTCATCCCCGACGACGGCGTGATGGCCCTGCGCGTGCTCGGCGTCGAGTACACCGAGCTGGCCGGCGTGGACGTGGCGCCCTCCAAGGGCCACATCCTGCGCAACATCGACCCGGCTTTGGTGGACTACGCCTTCGCCGACTTCTACCAGGAGGACGCCTGGTACCCGCGGGAGAGCGCTCGCCTGGAGACGCCCTACATCCTGCGCGACACGCGCGGCCTCGTCGTGGAGCTGAATCCCTTCCAGTACAACCCGGCCACCCACACCCTGCGCGTGGCCACGCGGCTCACGGTGGAGGTGAGCCTGGCCGGTGCCGGCGGGGACAACGTGCTCACTCAGCGGCCCACGGCGCGCGTGGCGGAGTTCGAGCAGGTCTACGCGCGGCACTACCTGAACTACACGGCGCTGAACGGGCGCTACGCGAGCATCGGCGAGGTGGGCTCGATGCTGGTGATCTGCTACGACGCCTACGCGAGCGCGGCGCAGCCCTTCGTGGCCTGGAAGAACCAGCTCGGCATTCCGACCACGCTGGTCAACGTGAGCGCGGTGGGTTCGACGGGAGCGCAGATCAAGGCCTACATCCAGAACCTGTACAACACGAGTGACCTGACCTTCATCGTGCTCGTGGGCGACGCGGCCCAGGTGCCCTACTTCAGCAACGGCGGGGCGTCGGACCCGAGCTACGCCTTCCTGGCGGGCGGGGACAACTACCCGGACGCCTTCGTGGGCCGCTTCTCGGCGGAGACGCGTGGCCCAGGTGGAAACCCAGGTGACCCGTTCGATCGAGTACGAGCGCGACGCGCAGGCGGCGGCCTGGTATCCCAAGGGCGTCGGCATCGCCTCCTCCGAAGGCGCCGGCATCGGCGACGACGGCGAGGCGGACTGGCAGCACATGGACGTGATCCGCGGCAAGCTGCTGGGCTTCACCTACGACCAGGTGGACCAGATCTACGCCACCAACGGCGGCACGGCGGCCATGGTGACGAGCGCCGTCAATGCCGGGCGCAGCGTCATCAACTACTGCGGGCACGGATCGATGACCACCTGGGTGACGACGGGCTTCTCGAACACCCACGTGAACGCGCTGGTCAACGACAACAAGCTGCCCTTCATCATCAGCGTGGCCTGCAACAACGGCGAGTTCCAGAGCGGCACCTGCTTCGCCGAGGCCTGGCTGCGGGCCACGAACGGCGGCGAGCCGACGGGCGCGGTGGGCATGTACGCCTCGACGATCAGCATGAGCTGGGCGCCGCCGATGTGCGGCCAGGACGAGATCATCGACCTGCTGGTCGCCGAGGAGAAGCGCACCTACGGCGCGCTCTGCTTCAACGGCGCCTGCCAGATGAACGACGAGTACGGCGCCAGCGGCGAGAACGAGACGAAGTTCTGGACGATCTTCGGCGACCCCAGCCTGCGCGTGCGCACGGCGGCGCCGCAGGCCGTCGCGGTGGACCACTTCGCGACCGTGGATCCGCTGATGCCCGGCTTCACCGTCACCACCGAACCCGGGCAACCTGGCCGCGCTGAGCTACCAGGGCCAGCCCATCGGCGCCGCCTTCGCGGATGCGAGCGGCACGGCCGTGGTGCCCTTCACCTACGGCCTGCCCACGCCGGGCAGTCGAGGTGACGCTCACGGTGAGCGGCTTCAACCGCTTCACGAGCGTGGAGCAGATCCTGGTCGGCGACGGCCTGGTGCCCACCTGCGAGGTGACGCCGGCCTCGTTCTTCAAGACGATGATGCCGGACCAGACGCAGACCGACTACCTGCACATCGCGAACAACGGGGAAGAGGGCTCCACCCTCTACTACAGCATCGCGCTCAGCGACCCGGACTTCCCGGCGGCCAAGCGCGCGGGTGGCGAGCGCAACATCGCCGGCTCCACGCTGGACGTCGATCTGGCCGGCTTCTACCCGGGCATGAGCTACGACGTGGTCTTCACCGCGCACTGCGTCTCGCCCGACAACGAGTGGATCAAGCTGGTGGACTTCGACCTGCCCGCCGGGGTCGTGCTCAACGCGGCCACGGCGATGACGGGCGGCACGGGCGGACCGATGCCCTATGTCGGCGGCACCGGCGACGGCATCGCCGCCGGCTGGCACGGCACGAGTACCTACGGCAACATCTATCCCAACGAGAGCGGCACCGCGACGGTGAACCTCACCTTCGCCGGGGTGGCGAGCGACGTGGTGATTCCCTACACCATCACGGGCGACATCTGGGGCGGCGATCCGCACACCGTGAGCGGCGAGATCGTGATCGGCATGCTCGGGCCGAACGTCACCGTGGTCGCGCCCAACGGCGGCGAACTCTGCGCGGTGGGCGAGACGGAGGCCATCCAGTGGGTGGCCGGCGGCGGCCCGGTGAACGTGAAGGTGGAACTCACCCGCGACGGCTTCACCTGGGAGACGCTGGCAGCCAGCCTGCCCGCGGGCTTCGGCGTCTACAACTGGCCGGTGACGGGGCCGATCACGCCCCACGCCCGCGTGCGCGTGAGCGACGTGGCGGACCCGCTGATCACCGATATCAGCAACGGCGAGTTCACGATCTTCCGCGAGATGACCTGGGTGCAGATGGCCACGATGAGCGGCACGGTGCCCGAGGGCGCGACGGTGGACCTGCCGGTCGTCTTCGACACGGCCGGCCTGCCGGATGGGGTCTACCGCACGGACATCGCGATCAGCAGCAATGCGGGGAATCCGGTGATCGTGCCGGCCACCGTGACGGTGCTCTTCGATCCCACGGGCGTGGAGACGGCGCCGGCGGCGCTCGTCCTGGCCCAGAACCACCCCAACCCCTTCAACCCGAAGACGACGATCAGCTTCAGCCTGCCCGCGGCGGGCGCGCTGCGGCTGGACGTCTTCGACGTGAGCGGGCGCCGCGTGACGACCCTGCTGGACGGCATGCAGCCGGCCGGCGCGCACCACGTGGTCTGGGACGGCCGTGACGGCAGCGGCGCCAGCCTGTCCTCGGGCGTGTACTTCTATCGCCTCGAGGCGGCCGGCGCGCGGATCGAGCGGAAGATGCTGCTCCTCAAATGAGCTCACTCGCCTCTGCCCGCGCCCGAAACAACGGGCGCGGCGCAGAGGCGAGCTCGCTCACTCGGCAACAAGCACCCGGCGCGCATTGCGCGCCGGGTTTCGTGTTGCTGGCCCGCATTCGCCTCTGGTCTCGGCTCGCGAGACGCTCATCCGGGACTCGATCGGCCCCCATGTGGGAAACCTGCCCAAAAAGCGGAAGGGGATTGCCCCGGAAGTGGGCAAGACCGCATGCACGAGTCGGAATCCGGCGCCGCCAGCTTGACCCTGTGTTTCAGATCCGAGAGACTTCTTTGTGGAAGTCCATGGGTGGCGAAGGTGGTCGGCGGGAGAGTCCTCAACCCCATGCCCGAACCTCAGGTCGTCTTCTCCAATCCGTCGCGCGGCTTTCGATCTGAGCCAGCATCCAACCGGAGGAGTGAAGACTATGAGACAGGTGCCCTTGGTTCTCGTCGCGCTCGGAGCTCTGCTCCTGGGCCTCAGTTGCAGCAGTGGAAGTGATCCCGCCGGACCGGGAGGGGATACTTCAGGGGTCGATGCCTACGTGGGCAGCCTGCCGGCCTGGGACACGGTCTCGCCACCGCTGGTGGCTCCCGGCATCGTGCAGGACGTGGCGACCGGACCCGCGGTGATCGAGCTCGAGACCGGAGCGGCGGGCACCTTCGTCTGCAGCACCACGCCCCGCTCCATCGCCGCGACTCCCGCCGAGCTTACCACCTTCGCTCCCGGCATCGAGGCGCTCTATGTCGGTTCGCTGATCCAGGGCAGCACCTACCTCGGCGGCCTGGAGACGATGCAGGAGCTGAACATCCGGCAGCGTGCGCCACTGGCCATCACGATCGATCTCCTCAACTACGACAACTCGGCCACGGTGACGGACCCCGACGCCCAGTCGGTGGGCGCGGCCGTCGGTGCGCTGATCCAGTCGGCCACCGACGCGGGTCATATAGCCGGCCGGAACATCACCTGGGATAAGAGCGAGTGCTACAGCCTCGAGCAGGGTCTTCTGCACCTGGGTTTCTCGGTCAAGTACGGGGCCGGGGCCGTATCTGGCGACCTCGAGTACTCGCAAACCGTGGAGGAGACTACGATCACGGCCTTCTTCAAGGACGAGATGTTCAGGGTCACCATGGTCCAGCCGCAGACGCCGAGCGAGCTGTTCAGCGACGCGTTCACGCAGGAGAAGCTGGACGAGCAGATCGCCCTGGGCACGATCGGACCCAACAACTTGCCGGTCTATGTCTCCAGCATCGTCTATGGCCGCATCATGGTGATGACGATGACTTCCACCCACAGCGCGACGGAGATGAAGGCGGCCCTTTCAGCCAGCTACGGCGCCGTTGATGTCGAGCTCACTGGAGAGCATCTCGCAGTCCTCCAGAACTCGAGGATATCGATCCACACGGTGGGGGGATCGGCGGCGGCCGCCCAGGGCTTTATCGCCACGGGCAAACTCGGTGACTACTTCAAGGTCGACGACCCGCTCACCACGGCCAAGCCGCTCACCTACACCCTGCGTACCTTGGGGGGCAACCACGTCGCCTACGTGAGCGAGACCAATGCCTATGACGCCGTGGAATGCGCGGAAAACGTGGTCGACTACTACTACGACTACGATCTCTGGCGCAACGCGATCCTCGCGATTGACGGCGAGATCTTCACGCAGTCGACAGCGAATCCGAATTTGAGGAAGGCCAACGAGGTCAATTCGGATCCCGCGAACAACGGTACCGTTTCCGCCGTGTTGACCTTCCCCGGCACGAGCACGGGCATGCCTCTGGACTTCGTCCTGCATTCCGTGCAGTCGGGATCCAACGGCTTCACCTACAATGACAACGAGATGTCGTCGAATTACTATCCCATGCTCAGCGTCGGTGACGTCGACAACTATGAAAACGACGACTTCGAGGTCAAGAGTATCGCTGGAATTGCGACGGCGACCGTCTATGCGGTTGGGATCTATGTGGGCAACAATGATGAGGACAACGGGGAGTACCTCCGCGTCTATGGCGAGAGCGACTTGCTCCTCAAGGAATTCCCCAGGACCCAGCCTGGCTTTCCCGATGGCGGCTGGGACTTCATGGGTGTCGTTTCCGGTACGCCCATCACGCGCATCTACTTCAACGAGAGCGCCAATAGCGATGACATCTGCATCAAGGATCCCTGCTTCGGGGTGACCGAGGCCGAACTCAAGTTCGCGACCTGGCACTAGAAACGCTCGCTTGCTTCCTCTCGCGCGCGAAAAAACGCGCGCGACCCGGAAGCAAGCTCGCTAGTATGGCAGAATGGAAGGGGGAGCCGCTTGGCTCCCCCTTTGTCGTTCTCGTGGGTTCGGTGCTGTGCGTTGCCGAGACGGCCCCTGACGCCTCAGCCGTAGCGGCCCTCGATGTAGTCCGCCGTCTCCTTGTGCCGCGGGCGTGACGAACATCGTCGTCCGTGTCCGCCGTGCTCGACGACCTTGCCCATCAGCATGAAGATGCACTCCTCGCTCGCCCGCCGGGCCTGGGCCATGTTGTGCGTCACGATGAGGATCGTGTACTCGCCCGCGCAGCTCCCAGATCAGCTCCTCGACCGCCTCGGTGGCCTTGGGGTCGAGCGCCGAGCAGGGCTCGTCCATGAGCAGGACCGCGGGCTTGACC
Source organism: uncultured bacterium (assembly GCA_963695095.1). Taxonomy (GTDB): domain Bacteria; phylum Krumholzibacteriota; class Krumholzibacteriia; order JACNKJ01; family JACNKJ01; genus VGXI01. Next base: position 727,924 of record CAVOFT010000001.1, read on the forward strand.
GGCAGCAGCCGCGCGATGCAGAGCTTCTGCTGCTCCTCGAGCGAGAGCGCGGTGGCCGTCGCGGTCGAGGCGGTCCTTGACCGTGTCCCAGAGCAGGACCTGTGCGCAGCGCGTCCTCGACGACCTCCTCGCGTCGCGCGCGTGGCCGCGGCCGGCCGCCGCGGGGTCGTGCAGCCGGTAGGCCGAAGAGCACGTTGTCGCGAATCGAGAGCGGCAGCGGGTTCGGCCGCTGGAAGACCATGCCGATCTGCTTGCGCACCTGCACGAGCTCGACGTCCGGCGTCGAGGATGTCCTGGCCCAGCACCTCGACGCTGCCCGTGGTGCGCACGTAGCCGAGGCGCTCGTTGATGCGGTTGACGCTGCGCAGCAGCGTCGACTTGCCGCAGCCCGACGGGCCGATCAGCGAGGTGATGATGCCCTGCTTGATCTCCAGGTCGACGTCGAAGAGCGCCTGGAAGTCGCCGTACCAGAGGTTCAGCTCCCGCGTCTCGATGGCGAGGTCGCGTGCGCGGTCGCGGCTATCCAAAGCGGCCCTCCACGTAGTCGCGCGTGCGCGGGTCGCTCACCTCGCCGGTGAAGAGCTCCTCGGTGTCGCCGACCTCGACGCACTCGCCGCCGAGGAAGAAGGCCGTGCGGTCGGCCAGGCGCCGCGCCTGCTGCACCAGGTTCGTCACCAGGACGATGGTGATCTCGTGCTTCAGCTCCTTGAGCACGTCCTCGATGCGCATCGTGGTCACCGGATCGACGGCGATCGAGAACTCGTCGAGCAGCAGGAGGTCCGGCTCCTGGGACAGCGCCCGCGCGATGGTCAGGCGCTGCTGCTGGCCGCCCGAGAGCAGGCTGCCGAGCGAGCTCAGGCGGTCCTTGACCTCGTCCCAGAGCGCGGCGCGCCGCAGGCAGCGCTCGACGATCTCGTCGAGGTCGGCCCGCTTGCGTGACGCCGGCCAGGCGCGGCGCCAGCGCCACGTTGTCGTAGACGGTCAGCGGCAGGCCGACCGGCAGCGGGAAGACGACGCCGATGCGGCGCCGCAGCGCGTAGAGGTTCCGCCAGTGCGCGCACGTCGCGGCCGTCGAGCTGGATGCGCCCCGTCGACGCGCATGCCGGGGGTGAAGACGTCCATGCGGTTGAGCGCGCGCAGGAACGACGTCTTGCCGCTGTTCGCCGGGCCGATGATGCCGAAGATCTCGCCTGCCCGGACCTCGAAGCTCACGCCCCGCCAGCGCCGGCATGCCGCCGTAGCGGATCGTCAGGTCGCGCACCGCGACCTTGACGGCGGGGGTCGGCTGCGGCCTCGCCTACCACTTCTTCCTCCCCCGCAGGCACATCGCGGAAGGCGATCGAGAGCGGCGTTCATGAGCAGCACCATGGCCGATCAGCACGAGCGCCACGCCGTAGGGCAGCGCCTCCGGCACGTCCGGCACCTGGGTCGAGATGACGAACAGGTGCAGCGACAGCGCCATCGTCTGGTCGAAGACGCTCTGCGGCAGGAAGGGCAGGAAGAAGGCCGCGCCGGTGAACATGATCGGCGCCGTCTCGCCGGCCGTGCGCGACACCTCGAGGATGACGCCGGTCAGGATGCCGCTGATCGGAGTTGGGCAGCACGACCGTGCGGATCGTCTGCCAGCGCGTGGCGCCCATGTTCCAGCAGGCCTCGCGGAAGGCCTGCGGCACGGCCTGCAGCGACTCGCGCGTCGCCACGATCACGACGGGCAGGCGTCATGATCGCCAGCGTCAGGCTGGCGGCCAGGATGCTGGTGCCGAAGCGGAAGAAGAGCACGAAGGCGCCGACGCCGAACAGCGCGTGCACGATCGAGGGCACGCCGGCCAGGTTGATGATCGCCAGGTTGATCGCGCGGGTGAGCCAGTTGTCCGGCGCGTACTCGCTGAGGTAGATCGCCGCCGCGACGCCGAGCGGCACCGAGGCCAGCAGCGCCACGGCCACCAGCCAGATCGTGCCGACCAGCGCGGGGAAGATGCCGCCGGCCGTCATGCCGTTCGTCGGCTCGGTGAAGAGGAAGTCGGCGATGATCGCCGGCCCGCCCTTGACGACGAGCACGCCGAGGATGATCAGCACCGGCAGGATCAGCAGCACCGTCATCAGCAGGAAGAGCAGCGCGAACGAGCGCTCTGGCGGCGTGCGGTTGCGCGGCGTTGAGCGGCGGTGGCGTCGAACATGGCCTAGCGTCCTGCGCACGCCGCGCACGACGAGGTCCGCGGTCAGGTTGATGACGAAGGTGACCAGGAACAGCAGGATGCCCAGCGTGAACAGGGCCCGGTAGTGGTCGGAGCCCATCGGCCGTCTCGCCCAGCTCGGCCGCGATCGTGGCCGTCAGCGCGCGCACCGAGTCGAAGACGCTGGTGGGCATGTTGATCGAGTGGCCGCTGGCCATCAGCACGGCCATCGTCTCGCCGAAGCCGCGACCGACGCCGAGCAGCACGGCGGCGACGAGCCCGTTCTTGCGCGGCCGGCAGCACGACCCTGCCAGATCACCTGCCAGCGCGTGGCGCCCATCGCCTCGGCGGCCTCGCGGTAGCGTGTCGGGCACGGCCTTGAGCGCGTCCTCGGCGATGGTGGTCATGATCGGCGCCGCCATCAGCCCGAGGATGATGCCCGGCGTTGAGCACGTTGAGCCCGACCGGCACGTCGAAGAGCTCGATGATCAGCGGGTTCATGATGCTGAGGCCGATGAAGCCCCAGACCACCGACGGGATGGCCGCCAGCAGCTCGACCAGCATCTTGAGGATCTCGCGCGTCTTGCCCGGTGGCGAACTCGGCGATGTAGATCGCCGCGCCCAGCGAGAAGGGCACGGCCACCAGCATGGCCAGGCCGGTGACGCTGGCCGTGCCGACGATCAGCGCCAGGGCGCCGTAGGTGGGGTTGTGCTCGGAGGTGGGCCGCCAGCTGCGTGGAGCCGAAGAACTCGCCGACGTCGAAGCGTGCCGGTGATGAAGCCGAAGCCCTCGCGCGTGATGAAGACGAAGATGCCGACGATGAAGACGATGGCCGAGATGCCGCCGACGAAGACGAGCACGCTGACGCCTCGTCGATCCACCAGGCGCCGTCGCGGCGGTCGAGGGCCGGCGGCAGCCGGCGCTCGGTGCGCCGCGCCGGCCATGCTCAGTCGGCCCCCTCGCCGCGCAGGACATCCATCAGGTCGCGGAGGCGGCGTGGCGAGTTCGCGATGGAGGGCGGCGAGCTGGTCGCGAGTCGGCGGCGTGTCCTCGCCGGGCGAGCCGACGTCCCAGTGCGAGCAGCACGGTGTGGAAGGGCAGCTCGGTGAGGCGCGCGCGCGCGTCGCCCTGCCAGGCTGACGATGACGTGGTAGCGCGGCCAGGGCGTCGTGGTCGGCCATGACGCCGCGGGGCGTGCGGCCCTCGCAGCTCGAGGCCGTGCGCGTCCATGAAGGCTGAGCGAGCGCGGCGTCCACGGTCGCGCCGGCGTCCCAGCCGGCGCTGTCGAAGTGGCCGCTGTCGGGGAAGGCCTTGCGCGCGAGCGCGGCGGCCAGCTGGCTCGACGCAGTCGTTCCGCTCGTCGAGGAAGAGGATCGTGTAGACCTTCGGCTGCTTGGTCTGCGCCGGTCACGGCGAAGATGGTCTCCTCGCAGATGTTCTTGCGCCTGGTCGGTGACGCGCTCGAGCCGGTAGAAGATGACCAGCAGGCGAAGAGGTCCTGCGATCGGCCGCGCCTGCTTCGGCGCCGTCGCGCAGGAGATCGCGCGAAGACGCTTGTCGAAAGCGTTGCGCGCGCCGACGGCCGCCATGGCGCACCGTCTCGCGCGCCGGTCGGCGTCGCCGTCGACGAAGGCTGGCGGCGCCTGGCTCGAGCATTCTGCGCGGCTGTGGCCGAGCATCAGCTCGATGTCGCGCGGCGACCGTCTTGGGCGGCGGCTTGGAGCAGCTGCAGCGGCCTCGCGGCGATCGAGCACGGCGTAGTCGCCGATGCGCTCGAGGGCCACGGTCAGGCGCAGCACCGCCGAGACGAAGCGCAGGTGCGCCGGCGCTCGGCAGGTGGCGGCGACGAAGCGTGGCAGAGCCGGTCGAGCTCGCGCGTCGCCCGGTTGATCGGGTGGTCCCCGAGGATGGTGCGCGAGGCCAGCTCGTCGATCGCCGCTGAGCAGGCCTGCGTGGCCTGGCGGATGCGCGGTGTCGATGAGCGCCTGCAGCGGCCAGCGAGCTGCCGCGGATCTCCTGGAGGTCGCGCTCGAGGCGTTCCTCGTAGTGGGACATGGTCTCCCCTGCCTGGTGGCCGCGCCGATCGGCGCGCTAGTCGATCCGGCGCACGGGCGCGTAGCCCTTGTCGAGGATGATGCACTGGCCGGCGTCGCTGAGGATCCAGTCGAGGTACTCCTTGACGGCCCCCGTCGGCTGCCCCGCGCGTGTACATGAACAGCGGCCGGGCGATCGGGTAGACTGCCGTCGACGGCGCGGTCTCGACGGTGGGCGCGACGGCGGGCTGGCCCTCCGTCCGCGGCGACCGCGCAGCATCTTCACCTCGTGCGGTCGCGTAGGCGAGGCCGCTGTAGCCGATGGCGCACGGCGTGTTGCGCGACCAGGTCGACGACGTCCTTGGAGCCGTGCATGTCGCGCGAGCCGAGCTTGTACTCGCGCGCCTTGCCGAGCACGGCTTCCTTGAAGTAGACGTAGGTGCCGCGAGTTGTTCTGGCGGCTGACGCGGACGATCTCGTCGTCCTGGCGCAGCCGGGCACCTGCGACCCCGAGCTGCGCCCAGTTCTCGACCGTGCCGCCCTCGCCGTAGATCTCGGCGAGCTGGGCCAGGGTCAGCGAGTCCGATCGGGTTGTCGCGGTGCACGAAGACCGCCAGGGCGTCGTAGCCGACGATGAACTCGACGGGCTCGACGCCGTTGGCCCGCGCCAGCTCGATCTCCTTGTCCTTCATCTCGCGGCTGGCGTTGGCGATGTCGACGGTGCCGTTGATGAGGGCCGAGATGCCCGTCCCCGAGCCGCCGCCGGTGACGGCGACGGCCACGGCCGGGTTCTCCGTCCTTGTAGGCCTCGGCCCAGGCCTGGGCCACGTTGACGAGGGTGTCCGAGCCCTTGTTCTGGATGAGCTGACGAGAGCCGGAGTCGCCGCGCCCGCAGCCGAGCATGGCGAGCAGGCAGAGCGGGAGGATCCAGGTCCGCATACTGATCTCCTTGGTGGGGGGGTCAGGCGGTGCCATGTGACCGTCGCATGAAGATGGCGTGAAGATGCCCTCCGTATACCGGACCCGGCGCTCGAAATCAAGGGGAGGCTCGGGAATCCGGGCAACTAGAGCACGCGCAACGAGCGGTGCAGGGGCAGCAGCGCCTTGAAGTGCCCGTGCACCAGTCCGACCAGCTCCGGGCCCTGCAGCGCGGCCGGCAGGCCCAGGCTGAGCCCCGCGTAGAGGCCCTTGTATTTCAGCAGTTCGGCGCGGGGATGCGCCGGGATCGAAGCCGCGGGGCAGGCGCTGGGCCGTCCACGCTAGGCACCGGGCCAGCGCTCGCGGTGCACGCGCGATGCGTCGAAGCGGGTGCGCGGCGGCTTGGTCTCCGCCGGATGGCCGATGGCCACCAGGCTCAGGATCTCGATGTCGGCGGGGATCGCGAGCAGCTCGCGCACGAAGCCCTTGCGCTCCTCGCGGGGGTGCATGCCGATCCAGCAGGCGCCGAGGCCGAGGGCCGTGGCGGCGAGCAGCAGGTTCTCGGTGGCGGCGGCGCAATCCACCACCCAGTAGTCGCCGTTCACGGCCGGGTCGCCGAGCACGGCGACGGCGAGCGTGGCCTCCGCCAGCATCTTGCCGAAGGGGTGGCGGGCGGCGAGGGCGTCCAGAGTGGCCCGCTCGCGTACGACGATGAAGTGCCAGGGGCGCAAATCCTTGGCCGAGGGGGCTGCCATGGCGGCTTCGAGCAGGCTGCGCTCGTCCGCCTCGCTCACGGGCTCGGCCGTGAAGCGGCGGATGCTGCGGCGGGCGAAGAGCAGATCCAGTGCGGACATGGTGGGCCTCCCGAGAAGTGCGCGCGTACCGGCCGCTGCTGGCAGCTGCGCCTAGAAGCGGCCGCAGATCATGAGGGCCGCCTGGCCCCGCGGCCCGGCGCCAGGGCCTAGCTCGAGATTGATCCGCCGGGCGGTGCGCACGGCGTGAACGACGTCCGCACCGTGGAGGACGAGCGTGCCCGCCAGGAGGCCGGCGGTCAACGCCATCCTGCCGCTGCCCTCGTCTGAGATGGAGTCGGCGAAGAGGGCGACCGTGCCCGCTCCCAGCGCGACTGTGCCGACGAGGTAGTGCGTGCCTGTGCGGACTTCACCGCAGTAGAAATGTCCCGCGCCGGGGATGAAGAAGGAGAGCATGCCCGCCAGGCCAGGGCTCTTGGGCGGCTCGTCGATGGGCGCTTCTTCGGCCGCGGCCGGCAGGGCAATGAGCAGCGGGAGAAGCAGGAGGTGCAGGAGAAGCAAGGTCGCGTTGGCCTTCATCATCACATCCTCCCCGGCAATCGCAGCATCCCGGTCACCGCCCGGCTCAGTAGGACTTCGCGAAGAGCACCCGCCGCGCGCTGGCCCGGCCCGAGTAGACGCAGACGCCGGGCTCGAGGTCTCCCGGATCCGGCGTCAAAGGCAGGCAGCGAATCGTGGCCTTGGTCTCTTCCTTGATGGCCGCTTCGGTCTCGGCGGTGCCGTCCCAGTGGGCGACGAGGAAGCCGCCCTTGGCCTCCAGCACTTCCTTGAACTCCTCCCAGGAGTCCACGCGCGTGGTCATCTTGCTGCGGAAGGCCAGGGCCTTGGCGAAGATGTCGTGCTGGATCGCCACGAGCTTCTCGCTCACCGCGGTGGCGATGCTGTCCACGGGCAGGGCCTGCTTCTCGCGCGTGTCGCGGCGGGCGCTGAACACCGAACGCTTCTCCAGGTCCTTGGGCCCGATCTCCAGGCGCAGGGGCACGCCCTTCAGCTCCCACTCGGCGTACTTCCAGCCGGGCTTGAAGTTGTCGCGGTCGTCCACGTGCACGCGCAGGCCCGCCGTGCGCAGCAGCTGGCCCACGCGCTGGGCCTCGGTCACCGTGGCGCTCTTCTCGTCGTCGGTCTTGTAGATGGGGACGATCACCACCTGGATCGGCGCCAGCCGCGGCGGCAGGATGAGGCCGTCGTCGTCGCCGTGGGCCATGACGAGGGCGCCGACCAGGCGGGTGGAGACGCCCCAGCTCGTCGCCCAGACGCAGCTCGCGATCGCCCTTCTCGTTCTGGTAGGTGACGTCGAAGGCCTGCGCGAAGTTCTGGCCGAGGTTGTGGCTGGTGCCCGCCTGCAGGGCCTTGCCGTCGCCCATCAGGGCCTCGATGCAGTAGGTGCGCACCGCGCCCGCGAACTTCTCCTGCTCGGTCTTGATGCCCTTGATCACGGGCATCGCCATCTCGGTCTCGGCGAAGTCCGCGTAGACGTCGAGCATGCGCAGGGTCTCTTCCTCGGCCTCGTCGGCGGTGGCGTGCGCCGTGTGCCCCTCCTGCCAGAGGAACTCGGTGGTGCGCAGGAAGAGCCGCGTGCGCAGCTCCCAGCGCACCACGTTCGCCCACTGGTTGATGAGGAGCGGCAGGTCGCGGTGGACTCTGGATCCACTTCGCGTACATGGACCAGATGATCGTCTCGCAGGTGGGGCGGATGACGAGGGGCTCTTCGAGCTTCTTGCCGCCGCCGTGCGTGACGACGGCCAGCTCGGGGCTGAAGCCCTCGACGTGCTCGGCCTCCTTCTGCAGGAAGCTCTCGGGGATGAGCAAGGGGAAGTAGGCGTTCACGTGCCCGGTCTCCTTGAAGCGGCGCGTCCAGGCCGGCGCGCATGTTCTCCCAGAGCGCCGTAGCCGTAGGGCCGGATGACCATGCAGCCCTTGACGGGGGCGTAGTCGGCGAGCTCGGCCTTCTGCACCACGTCCGTGTACCAGCGCGAGTAGTCCTCGCTCTGCGTCGCGATCCCCTGCGCCATCGTCGTCCTCCATTGGCCGAAGCAGATATAGGGCAAAAGAAAAAGCAACCGCGCCAGTCACTGCAACGGTTGCTTCTTTTTTTACCCCTGCTGCCCTGGCTATTGCAGGCGCGGTGCCAACCCTGCCGCGGCGCATGACAATTCTTAAACCACTCTGTTTCAACTAGATACGAAGGCGCCCGCCCCCGGGGGCGGGTCGTGCTGCGCTCCGCCGCCCCCGCGCCGTCCTGGGCAGTGGACGCCGACCCCCGCGCTGTGGACACTCCTGAGGACAGCAGGGCTCGCGGCCGGCCTGGCAGCGCGGCGCCTGCCGCCGCCCGCCGAAGGGAGAGAGCATGGACTACCGGGAGACGCCCCGCGGCTACTTCGTCCGCATCGACCGGGGCGAGGAGATCGTCGCCACCCTCACCCGCTTCCTCGCCGAGCGCGGCATCCGCTGCGGGGCGATCACGGGCATCGGCGCCGTGGACTCGCCCGAGCTGGGTCTCTTCACGATGACGACGAAGGAGTACCGCCGCCGCCGCTTCGCCGGCGAGTACGAGATCGTCGCCCTGACCGGCAACGTGAGCAGCCTGGAGGGCAAGCCCTTCGCGCATATGCACGGGCTCTTCTCGGACGCTCGACTGCCAGGTGGTCGGCGGGACATGTCTTCGAGGCCGTCGTGGGCGTGACCTGCGAGATCGACCTCGCGGTCTACCCCGGCGAGATGCAGCGCCGGCCCGACCCGGCGACCGGCCTCAACCTGCTGGACTTCCGCGCCTGAACGCCAAGACGCGCCCCAAGGAGCGGGCGCGCCAGGATCGACGGCCGGGCGGGGCTCCGCCCGAGCCGCCTGGCATCAGTAGAGCGCGCGAATGGCGCTGAAGGACGAAGCGGCGAGCGGCTCGTCGCCGAGTTCGGCCCGGATGTCCTCGGCGGCGCAGGGTGAAGTGGCGATCAGAATGAGGACGAGAGCGATCAAGAACCCCAGCAGCTTGCGCGCCATCCCCACACCTCCATGCCCAGGGACACTCGAGACGCCTACGGCTACGCATCAATAAGAGGCGGGGAAGACCGCAGGGAACCTGGGGAGGGAAAGCGGACCCTGGTTTGAGGCGGCGCGCCCCGCACGCACGGGGCTCTGTTCCGCGGGCGCTGCTCCGCCCTTGGGAACCTTGGCGCCGGCCTCTTTGCTTTCCCGGGGACCCGTTCGCGCTGTGGCTTCCCCGCCGGTGGAGGGGGCCTTCCCCTCCGATTCGACCAGTGGTTGGCTGTGCTCGAAGTATAGCCCCGTTTCGGCGATCGTCAAACGCGCGGGGCAATTTCTTCGCGGACCGCGCGCGTGTTTGCACCAGGGTCAGAGCGGCCAGCTCTCCGTCTCGATCAGACGATCGGCCAGGCGCCGCCGCAGGGCCACCGTGTCGATCGGCGTGTGCGCGAGCAAGTGACTCAGGCCGGCGAGATGCAGACTCAAGGCGTCGTCGCTCAGCGCGCCCGCCAAGGCCTCGCGCGCGCTGCGCTCCAGGCGCGTGAGATGGGTGGCGCAGACCAGCCGTGTCAGATCGGCGGCGAAGGCCGTGGCGTCCGCGTCCCCGCGCGCCTCGATCTTGAGCGCGCGCAGCAGGCTGGACTCCATCGCGTAGATGTCCATGACCATGTCGGAGAGGAAGGAGATCAGCTCCTCGTGCTCCATGGGCTCGCTTGAGCCCGTCGCCCAGCGCCTCGGCCACGGCGCCCAGCGCCAGCAGGGTCGCCTGCTTGCCCTGCGCCACGGCGCTGCGCTCGGCAGCGAGGAAGCCATCGGTCGCGCCCGCCGGGACGGCCGGCGCCGGCAGCGCATCGATCAGCAGCTTGGCGCGCGCAAAGACGGGCAGGTGGTTCTTGGCCGCCTTCTTGAGCACGTCGCCCGCGATGATGAGGCGGTTGATCTCGTTCGTGCCCTCGAAGATGCGGTTGATGCGGCTGTCGCGGTAGTAGCGCTCGGCCACGTACTCCTGCGAGTAGCCGTAGCCGCCGTGGATCTGCACGCACTCGTCCACGCAGTAGTCGAGCACCTCGGAGCAGTAGACCTTCATCATCGAGCACTCGGTCATGTACTCGCGGATGCCGTGCTCGACGACCTGGCCGTCGTAGTCGGGCGCCGCCTTGTCGAGGCTGGCGATGTTCTGGTCGATGTAGCCCGCCGTGCGGTAGACCATGCTCTGGGCGGCGTACACGCGCGCGGCCATCTCGCCGATCTTGTGCTTGATCATGCCGAAGCTGGGTGATCGGCCGGCCGAACTGCTGGCGGCCGTTGCCGTAGCGCACGGCATCCAGCATGGCCAGCTCGGCGCCGCCCACCGCGCCCGCGCCCAGCTTGAAGCGCCCCACGTTGAGGATGTTGAAGGCGATCGCCGCGCCGCGGCCGATGCGGCCGAGCACGTTGGCGGCCGGCACCTTGACGTCCTCGAGCACCAGGGTGCGCGTCGAGGAGCCCTTGATGCCCAGCTTCTTCTCCTCGTTGCCCGAGCGGAAGCCCGGCATGTCCTTCTCGAGGATGAAGGCCGTGAAGCGATCCCTGCCGCCCGCTTCCTCGGGTGGCACCTGGGCGAAGACGATGAAGAGGTCGGCGAAGCCGGCGTTGGTGATCCACATCTTCTCGCCGTTGAGCACGAAGTGGCTGCCGTCGGCGCTGGGCACGGCCTTGGCGCGGGCGGCCATGGCGTCGGAGCCGCTGCCGGCCTCGGTGAGGGCGTAGGCGCCGAGCAGCTCGCCCGTGGCCAGGCGCGGCAGGTACTTCTGCTTCTGCTCGGGCGTGCCGAAGTAGACGATGGGCAGGGTGCCGATGCCCGTGTGGGCGCCGTGCCCGACCTGGAAGGAGCCGCTGGGGGACAGCTTCTCGGCGACCAGCATGCCCACGCGCTTGGGCATCGCCATGCCGCCGTAGGCCTCGGGCACGTCCAGGGCGAGCAGGCCGAGGCCGCCGGCCTCCTTGAGCAGGCCGGCCATGGCGCCGGGTGTCAGCGATTCCAGCGCGTCGAGCTGCGGCAGCACCGAGCCCTGGACGAACTTCTCGACCATGTCGCCGATCATGCGCTCGTCCTGGCTGAAATCCTCGGGCGCGAAGACCTGCTCCGGCGGATGCTCGTCCACGAGGAAGCTACAGCCCAGGATCATCGTCGCCTTGCTCTCGTCCGCCATCACATCCGTCCTTTCCCGTGGTGATCGACTGCGGGGGCGCAGGTCCCTGCCTGCCCGATGATAGCGAGCGCGCCCGGCCCGCGTCCAGCGCGAGCACGTAGCGCGCCCGTGCCGCTCAGGTGGCCGGCGGCCCCGTGCCCGGCACCTCGGGCTTGACCATCAGCGTCCGCTCGCGTGTGCACAGGGCCAGCCCCGGCGTGCCCTTGCGCGGTTTGCGCACATAGCGTTTCTCCGTGTAGATCACGGGGACGAGCCCGCTGTGCCGGGCCTTGCTGTGGAAGGCCGCGATCGCGGCCGCGGCCTCCAGGATGAACTTGGGCGGCGCGCCGCGATGGCCGCCCGTGCGCAGGATGACGTGGCTGCCCGAGGCGCCCGCGGCGTGGAACCAGAGGTCCTGGCTGGCGGCCTCGCGGTGGGTCAGCTCGTCGTTCTCGCGGTTGTTGCGCCCGACGAGCACCTCCCAGCCGCCCGGCAGCGCGTAGCGGCGAAACGGGCGCTTGGCGGGCTGGGGGCGGCTGCCGGGCGTCGTCGAGCGCAGGTCGAAGAGCGAGGCGGCGTGACCCAGGCGCAGCAGTTCCTCGCGCAGGGCCTCGATCTCGGCCAGGTCCCGGCAGCGGCAATTGGCCAGCGCGGGCAGCCGCTCCAGCAGCAATTCCTCGTCCTCGATGATGCGCCGACGCACCTCTTCCAGGCGCAGCTCGACGGTCTGCAGGCCGCGCTGGCCCTTGGCGGCCCGCTGGTAGAGCCGGCCCAGGTTCTCCTGGGGGCTGCGCGCGGGATCGAGGGGGATCTCCAGCGACCGCTCGCCGTCGTGCACGTCCGGGTACTCCACGGAGGCCGCGCCCCGCCGCACCTCGTGCAGGTGGGCGGCCAGGGTGTCGGCCTGGCGGCGCAAATCGCCGCCCGCGGCGGCGCGCTCCCAGTCCGCCTCGAGCCGCGTCAGGAGGCGGCGATTGCGCTGGTGCCGCTGCTCGAGGCCCCGGCGCAGGGTGGCCATCAGCTCGGACATCTGCAGGCGCGCCATGCAGCCGCGGCCCATGAAGTTCAGCGCGCTGGGATAGTCCTCGAAGCGGAAGACGTCCTGCCCCGCCATGGCCGGGTCCGGGCCCGTCGACAGCGGGAAGGGGTGGATGCGGCAGGGCCGCGGGCTGCCCGGCGGGTAGCTGAGCACGTGGATGGTCTCGCGGCCCTGGCGCACGCGCTCGACCCAGCGGCCGAGCCGCCTCGCCAGCACGACGCAGGGATCCTCGCGCGGGTGCGGTTCGGGGCGCTGGACCAGGTAGCGCACGGAGATCGGCTTGAAGCCGCGGATCCCGCGACAGAGGTCCTCGGGCAAGGCCGCCTCGCCGCCCACGCGCACGCGCTCGAGCAGGGCTGCGGGCCAGGCCGCGAAGCCGGCCGGGGCGAGCGGCAAGTCTTGCCCTGATTCGTCGGCGGCCTGGGCGTAGACTGCCCCCGGCCGGTGCTCGGAGCCGCCCTTGCGCGTGGCGCGGATGACGCGCCCCTCGACGTCGGTCAGAACCAGGCGCCCGCCGGCAAAGAACTCCACGTAGAGATGCAAGTAGCCGAATTCCCTGAAATTAGCGGAAGCGCTGAAGTCCAGGCGCAGCAGGCTTTGCCCGGGCACCGGCGACCCGCCCAGGAAGCTGGCGCCTTCGAGATGGGGCGGCAGGAAGCTGAAGTCGTGGCGCTGGTCCTGGAACCGAATATGCTCGAACTCCTCGTGGAGCTTCGTGTCCAGGTGCAGTCCCTGCGCGCCCTGGTGCAGGTGCAGCAGAAGAACCTGGCCCCCTTCGAAGACCAGCGCCAGCACGGGACCATTCCAGGTGATGCGCTGGAGGCGGCGCCCCTGAAGCCGGTCGAGCAGCGGAGCGGCCATCAGGAGATTCGGGAAGTCCACGGGACCCTTCTCCCCGCTCAAGTCACCGAGGGAAGCTGCCGAAACCCGGGGAAGCGACGTCGCTGGTCCTTGCGGGCGACGCGCCCGGCGCAGGGACCGGCGCTGATTCGGTACTGAGAATCGAGATCAGGAGAAGCTAGCACGGAATGAGCAGCGCCGCAACCGGAGCCCGGCACCTCAGCGTCTTGTGCGCCGCGGCCTTGCTGTGGGCAGCCCTGCTGCTGCCCGCGCCGGCACTGGCCCAGCTCGACTCCGACGGCGACCTGCTCGACGACTCCGTCGAGACCGCGGCCGGCACTGACCCCTTCGATCCCGACAGCGACGACGACGAGGTCCTCGACGGCCTCGAGACCGCCTGGAACTCGGACACCGACGGCGACGGCCTCATCAATGCCCTCGACCGGGACAGCGACGGCGACGGCCTCCACGACGGCCAGGAAGTCGCCCTGGGCACGAGCATGGTGCTGGTGGACAGCGATGTCGACGGCCTCGATGACTACGCCGAGGTGATGGTCTACCACACCAATCCCGCCCTCTACGACACGGATGCCGAGGGTTTGAACGATTTCGAGGAAGTCGCCTTCGGCATCGACGGCCTGCTCACCGACCCCTGGCGCGCGGATACCGACGGCGACGGCCTCAGCGACTACCAGGAGCGCCCTCTGGCCTACGGCGGCTACGGCACCAACGCCACGCGGCCGGATACCGACTCGGACGGCCTCAACGACTACGAAGAGGTCTTCCCGGGCCAGGACGGCTACACGACGAATCCGCGCCTCGCCGATACGGACACGGACGGGCTCAGCGACGGCGCCGAGTTCATCCACGGCACCAGCCCCGTGGCGGCCGACACCGATGGCGACGGCCTGAACGATTTCCAGGAGCTCTTCACCTACGGCACCAACCCGCGCCTCGCCGACACCGACGCCGACGGCGTCAGCGACTGGGGCGAGATCCAGGTCTACGGCACCGATCCCCTGCTCGTGGACACGGACGGCGATGGGCTGATGGACGGCGAGGAGATCACCGCGGGCTGGGACGGCTACCAGACCGATCCGCTGGACCCGGACACCGACAACGACGGCGTCAACGACGGCCACGAGGCGGACCTGGGCACGAATCCCCTGCAGCCGGACAGCGACGGCGACGGCCTGTCCGACGGCGACGAGGTGGCCGGCGGCACCAACCCCAACGCCGCCGACACGGACGGCGACGGCATCAACGATCGCAACGAGATCCTGGCCGGGCTCCTGCCCTTGGTGCCGGACAGCGACGGCGACGGCCTGCTCGACGGCGACGAGCCCTTCTGGAACAGCGACACGGACGGTGACGGCGTCATCAACGCGCTGGATCCGGACAGTGACAACGACGGCATCATCGACGGCCAGGAAGGCGCGCTCGGCGGCAATCCGCTGCTGGCCGATACCGATGGGGACGGCCTCGCCGACGGCATCGAGGCCATCCTCGGCACCTTCCTCGATGACGACGACACGGAGGACGACGGCGTCACCGACGCCGCGGAGATCGCCCTGGGTACGGATCCCCGGCTCCGGGACAGCGACGGCGACGGCCTCGGCGACGGCCTCGAGATCGGCCTCACGGCGCCGCAGGGCGACGACACCGCGGCCGGCCACTTCACGAGCGACGCGGATCCGTCGACGACCACGAATCCCCTGCTCGCCGATACCGACGGCGACGGCCTCGCCGACGGCTTCGAGGACGCCAACGGCAACGGGCGCCGCGACGGCAACGATCCCACCGACGGCGTGAGCGACTGGGGCACGGGCGGCGAGGTGAATCCGCTGGCCCTGGATACCGACGGCGACGGCTTCAGCGACAGCAACGAGATCGCCGCCGGCGGCGACCCGCTGCTGCCCTTCACCTCGCAGGACCTCGACTGGAGCGCGGACAGCCTGGCCATGGCAGTGGCGCTGGGCGCGGTGCACAGCGATTCGCTCGCGCTCGTCAACACCACCGCCGGCCTGAATCCCGATCCCAGCGACGGGCCCGGCCGCGGCGACATCGAGGCGGTGCGCATCGAGGCGAGCGACCTCTACAGCGATAGCGGCCGCCGCCTGCCCGCCGAGTGGCTGCGTTTCCAGCCCGACCGCATCTTCGTGCTGCCCAGCGGCGTCGACAGCCTGGTGACGATCTCCGTGCTCCTGCCCAAGAGCGCCGCCTCGGGCACCTTCCGCGGCGTCGTCACGGCCAGCGCCGGCGGCGGCGTGCCCTTCGCCCAGTTCCAGCTCGTCGTCAACGTGACCGGCGGCGGCGCCCTCGAAGTGCTGCCCAATCCCGTCTACGCCGATCGCAGTCCGAGCTGCGAGTTCAGCTTCCGCAGCGAGCCGGGGCTGGAGATCGCCATCGACATCTACACGATGGCCCTGGAGCAGGTCTGCACGCTGCTCGGGGAGGGCATCTACACCGACGCCGAGATGCACAGCGTGATCTGGGACCTGGCCAACGCCGGCGGGCGGCGGGTGGCCAGCGGCGTCTACCTGGCGGTGGCGCGCTTCAAGACGCCGGCGGGCGAGAGCATCGAGCGGCGCAAGGTCATGGTGGTCCACTAGGAGGGGCGATGAGCGAGCGACGCCAGAAATACATCCTCGCGCTCTTCATCGCGCTGTTCTTCTTCCTGCTCGGCCTCACCGAGCGCGAGGCGGATGGCGCCGAGCTGAACGACCACGTGGGCTCGAGCCACTCGGTGGTGGGCGCCCTCGGCCTGGACGCGCGCGCGGCGGCGCTGGGCTTCGCCGTCACTGCCGTGGACCTGGGCGCCGCCAACCTCAATTACAATCCGGCGGCCATGGCCCTGGCCAGCTCGCGGCATCTCTACCTGGGCCATGTGGACTGGGTGCTGGACACGAGCCTGAGCGAGAGCGTGGCCCTGCTGCCGATGGCGGGCGAGAACGTGCTCGGGCTGGGCCTGCTCTACTTCGATCAGGGCACCATCGACGAGGTGCTCGACGACGGCAGCTACACCGGCGAGCGCCTGGGCGCGCGCGATTTCCAGGCCAGCCTCGGCCTCGGCCACCGCTTTCCTTACGGCATCAACGTCGGCATGCGCTTCGTCGTGTTCCACAAGACGCTGGGCTGGGAGCGCGCCGCGGGCATGATGGGCGACCTGGGCATCCTCAGCCCGGACCTGGACGGCTTCCGCCTCGGCGCCGCGATCCAGGGCTTCGGCCCGGCGCTGCGCTTTCGCGAGATCGAGGATCCCGCGCCCCTGCGCTATCGCCTGGGCGTGGCGCACACCGCGGTCGTGGACCGGGACTTCCGGCTGCTCACCTGCCTGGACTTCGTGATCCCCCGCGACAACTACAATGCCTTCCACGTCGGCAGCGAGTGGGAGTACCACGAGCTGCTCGCCCTGCGCGTGGGCTATGGCCGCACGCTGCTGGAGGACGGCACGCCCGAGAGCGACCGCTTCAGCTACGGCGCCGGCCTGCGCCTGGGCGGCTATCGCTTCGACTACGCCTACTCGCCCAAGTCCGACTTCGACCCCGTGCACCGCTTCTCGGTGAACTTCGCCCTCGCCTCGCCGCCGCCGGCGGCGCTGCCCGCGATCGCGCCCATGGCCGCCGGAACGATGGCGACAGCGGACGCGGACAGCGGCGTCTCCGTGGGCGTCGAGCCCCTGCCGCGGGTGACCGTGCTGCGTGGCATCAACTTCGACATCGCCAGCGCCGAGATCGGCCCCGAGAGCCGGCCGCTGCTGAACACCATCTACGAGCGCCTGCTACACACGCCCCACGTGGAGGCGGTGGAGATCCAGGGCCACACGGACAACACGGGTGACCCGGAGTTCAACCGCCGGCTCTCGCTCGAGCGCGCCCGCGCCGTGCGCGACTACTTCGTGCTGCAGGGCTACGGGGTGGACAAGCTCGGCGTGATGGGCTTCGGCGACACGGTGGCCCTGGTCGGCAACGACACGGCCGAGGGTCGCGCCGCCAACCGCCGCATCGAGCTGCACGTGATCCGGCGCGTCACCGACTAGCGCGCGGCGGGCGGACCATGACCAACCGAAGGGCTGCAGCGACCCTCCTCCGCGCACCGCTTCACAGGTGCGCGTCAGAGGGCCGCTGCGGCCCCACGCTCACACGCGCTCCATCCGCCGCGCGCTAGTTGGTGCCCTTGGCGGGCCAGCTTCGAGCGCCTGCGCAAGCAAGGGCACGCCGAAGCGAAGGACGAGCTTCCGCTGGCTGCCCCTGCGGCACTGGCCGAGGCGGAGTGTACACGTGTACAAAACGAGCCGCCCTGCCAGGGCGTGATCTGCTGCTGCGGGGCATGCGGCGCCGGGTACGCGCATGCCTGCTGAAGGATGGAGCCTAGCGCAAGAGAACGAGCTTGTGCTCGGCCGTGAAGCCGCCGGCGGCGAAGCGCGCGAAGTAGACGCCCGAGGCCAGCGCGCGTCCGGCTTCGTCGCGGCCGTTCCAGTCCACCGCATGGTTGCCCGCCGGCAGCGTCTCGCCCTTGAGCAGGCGCGCCACGCGACGGCCGTTCACGTCGAAGATCGCCAGCTCCACCGCGGCCGCCCGCGGCAGCGCGAAGCGCAGGGTGGTCTTGGGGTTGAAGGGGTTCGGCTGCGGCGCCGCGAAGGCGAAGGCGCCGGGACCCGCCTCCTCAGCGGCCGTCACGCCACAGCCCCAGCCATAGGCGCCCATCTGCACGTGGCAGTCGTTGTTGGCCGGCAGGCAGGGCGAGCTCGCGTCCAGCGTGTAGTCGCCCCCGGGGGCGTCGCAGAAGAGCGGATCCTCGCTGATGTTGCCGTCGCTGCCCGTGGGGTCGGGGCAGTTGCCGTAGTTCGCGGGCGTGTTGGCGAAGGCGTCGCTGCAGCTGATGAGCAGCGTGTTGCCCGCATCGCGGCAGTAGATCGCCCCGCCGCCGCCCGCCGAATTGAATGCCATCAGCGCGCGGGAGATCGTGGCCGTCGAGGCGTTCTTCAGGGCGATGCCGCCGCCGCCCCAGGGCGTCGAGTTGCCCACCAGCGTCAGCTCCGTCAGCGTGACGTTCGACCCGGTGACGAAGATGCCCGCACCGTCGTAGTCGGCAGTGCAGCCAACAGCGACAATACTCTCGAGCACTGACATGGAGTTCTCGAGCACGAGGCCGCCGCCATACTCGGCATCGCAGTCTACGAAGCGCAAGTCGCGGAGTGTCGGCGAGCCGTTCCAGACATAAACGCCGCCGCCCTTGTCGTAGACGCCGGTGTTCATGGCCTTGCCGTTTCGGATCGTGAAGCCTTCGAGGCGGCACGAAGCGCTCTCGCCATCGCTCATGCGGAAGCCGCGGCCGGCATCGCCGCAGTCCAGGGTGGTCACCGCCGAGCCGCCCTCGGAGATCACCACCAGATCGCGGCCGGCGAAGAGCAGGTTCCGGTTCTCGGGTCCCGCGTAGGTGCCCGGCGCGACGAGCACGGTATCGCCGTCGAGGCTGGCGGCGAAACCGGCAGCGAGAGTGGCGTGGTCGGCCGGTACCCGATGCAGCGTGCGCCGCTCGCCAATATAGTCCTGGTTCGGCTGGTCGGCCTGGAGATCGAGGTACTCGCGATGGCTGGGTGAGAAGACGTAGCCGGGCGTGACAGGAGTCAGCGTCCCGCTCCAGCCTTCGAGACGATCGATGCTGTAGTGCCCGGTGGCATCCGTGCGCACGGAGTAGGCGAGGCCATCGATCTGGACGCCGGCCAGCGGCTGACCATCGTCAGTGGTGATGATGCCGCTGATCGAGTAGGCCGCAAGGTCACAGCCCACCGGCAGTGCGCCGATCAGCACCCCGCAGTCGTTGTTCGCCGGCGCGCAGGCGGATCCCGCGGCCGGGGCAAAGGCCGGTTCGGGTTCATCGCCTCCGCAGAAGAGCGGATCCGCGCTGATGTTGCCGTTCAGGCCGGTCTGATCGGCCAGCGTGCCGCCGTAGTTGCCGTCCGGATTGGCGAAGAAGTCCGAGCAGACCACGCTGGGAACGCCGGTTCCATCGACGAAGAGGCCTGTCCCGACCTCATTGTGAGCAACGATGACTCGCTCCAGCACCGGGGCGGCGGACCAGCAGAAGATGGAGCTGCTCGGGTCGCGCGCGAGCCAATGCGGCTGATACACTCGGCTACCTGTGATCGTCACGCCGCGAAGAATCGGCGACGACTCGACCACCTTGATCGCACTACCGGCAAAGTCGGTGCCATTGTCGACGAACAGCACATCCTCGAGCAGCGGCGCGGCACCCTCCGAGCATTCGAGACCTCCGCCGCCATCGGCGGCGTCGTTGCCAATGAAAATGCATCGGCGCAGAGTCGGCGAAGAGCTCCAGCAGGCCATGCCGCCGCCTCCGTCGATCACGCCAGGTAGTTCGTGCGCCTCCCAATTGCCCTCGAAGCGGCAATCCTCGAAGGTGGGTGATGGCTGCGACGTGCAGGCTACGCCGCCACCGCCGCGCTGGTAGGCAGAGCAGTTGCGGACCGTGACATGGCGGAAGACAGCCGCGGACGCCGAAACCAAGATGCCGCCCCCCCAGACCATGTTGGCGCTGCAGTCTTCGACCAGCATCCCCTCGAAGACCGGAGCGCCACCCGCAACGAAAACTCCCCCGCCCGAGTAGCAGTCCCTAACCTCGATGCTCTCAATCCGCGGAGAGCCTCCTTCCATGTGCAGAGCCGGTCCGCGAAAGTATGCAGGGCCGAACTCCGACCAGGGGGCGTCGAAGTCCTCGAGGTGGAGGTTCGCCAGCGTGGGCGAGGCCCCGAAGATGGTGACCCCGCTCGGCGTATGCTCTCCCCGGTTGTTGCGCAGGGTCATGTCGCGCAGGACCGCCGCCTGCGTCTCCCCGCTCTCAAACAGCACAGCCGGTTGCCCGCTGTCCTCGCAGTCGAGAATGGTCGCCCCCGGCCCCGCGCCCGCGATGACGATGTCCTTGCCGCCATAGTCGAGCTGGGTGTTGCCGGGGCCGAGGTAGAGCCCGGCCGCGAGCAGGATGCTGTCGCCGGGCGCTGCCGCGGCGATCGCCTGCTGCGATGGTGGCGAAGTCGCCCGTGCCGGCGGCATTCAGGTGGTAGGTCGCCGCGGGGAGGACCCCCGCCGCGCTGGAGACCAGCAACAAGGCCAGGGCGAACGCGCGCATCATCCCCTCCCGCGTCGCAGACACCTAATTCTAGACTAATTGGTAGGGGATGTCCACTCGCGCAGGGGGGGGGGTAAGCGCTTATCAATGCATCAGATACCGGCGCGCGCGGCGGGTGACGCCCCAGCAGGTGGGGCTGTCGTGGCCCTCTGACGCGCACCTGTGAAGCGGTGCGCGGAGGAGGGCCACGACAGCCCCGCTATCTACTGGAACTTCACCCGCCGCTCGTCCCCATCGATGACCTGGATATCCCCCAGCGCGTCCAGCCCGACGATCTCCAGCTTGCCGTCGCCGTCGATGTCGAAGATGTCCATCACATCGCCGAAGGGCCGCTCGAACTCCCACTTGAGCTGGCGAAAGCGGGCGTCGAGCACCTGGCCGCTGCTGAGCACGATGTCCGGCTGCCCGTCGGCGTCCACGTCCGCCACGAGCACCTTGCGCGCCTTGTACTCCTCGGCGCTGCGGAACTCCTCGCTCTCCTTGTCGCCCGACATGATCACCAGCCGGTTATCGGCCACGATCACGATCTCCGGCTTGCCGTCGCCGTCCACCTCGGCCACCGTGAAGCTCTCCAGGGACTGGAAATAGTTCTCGGGCGTGCGCCAGATGTCCTCCAGCGTGTCCAGGTTGATGACGAACAGGTCCCCCCGCCGCGTGCTGACGATCAGCTCGTTGCGCCGGTCGCCCGTGGCGTCGGCCACGCGCACCTCCTTGACCGGCGCCCAGACTTCCCGCTGCCGCTTCGTTTGCAGGCGGCCGGTGGCGCGGTCGCGCTCGATGAAGTAGAGGAAGCCCCGCTGGGTGCCGTAGACGAAGGAATCCAGGGTGTCGTCGATCATCTCGGCACTGTCATGGTGCTCCACGAAGGCCCAGGGATAGGACTGGTTGACCCAGTCCTGGGCCCCGGCGGGGGCGGCGAGGCCGGCGAGCGCGAGCAGGGCGGCGAACTGGCGCATGGCTCTCCTTGCGGGTGGGAATGCCCAAAGATAGCACGCCTTGCCCGCGGCACAAAGCGCCTGAACCCGGCGCCCCCGGCTTGAATGCTGCCCGGCCGGGGGGTGCGCTTTACACGACAGGGGCTTTGGCGTACCTTGGAGGCCTCTACTTGATCGATGGCCGACGGAGGTGCGCCCATGGCGGGGCGTTTGAGTGATCGTTACAGCCCGGCGGCGCTGGAAGCGCTGCGCGTGGCCGACCTGCGCGAGCTGGCCCGCAAGCACAAGCTCGTCGGCACCAGCGCGCTGCGCAAGGCCGAGCTGGCCGCCGCGCTCCACCGACACTTCATTCAATTGGACGAGGCTGCCGCGGCCCGCCAGCGCGAGCGCGCCGATCGCCTGCCCGCCCAGACCGCCGCGCCGGCGCCCGTGGCGCCCGTGCCCGCCAGCGAGGCGGCTCCGCCCACGCCACCGGCGGCCGATCCGGGCTCCATGCGCGATCCGGCCTGGTACGCGCCGCCCCTGCCCGAGCGCTACGACGTGGATCGCCTCACGCTCATGGTGCGCGATCCCCACTGGCTCTTCTGCTACTGGGAACTGCGCCCGGCCCTGATCGCCGAAGCCCGCGCCGAGTTCCCCGGCCCGAGCTGGGTCGTCCTGCGCATCCTCCATCTCGACGAGGCGGAGGGCGTCCACGACACCTGGACCATCGACATCGGCAGCGAGGCCCGGAGCTGGTACGTCAACACCGGCCGGCCGGGCGGCCGCTTCCGCGCCGAGCTCGGCCTCACGGACGCCGACGGCCGCTATCGCCTGCTCGTGGCGAGCAACACGGTCCGCGCGCCCATGGACACCCCCTCGGTGCGCTGGGACGAGGAGTGGGTGGGCGTCAGCCGCGAAGTCTGGGAGCAGATCGAGCGCGCGCCGCGTCCCTTCCCGGGCTCGCTCGGGGGCTGGGATCATCTCCGCCGCGATCTGGCCCGCCTGGGATCCGAGCGCGTGGGCGCGTCAGAGCGCCTCTCCGCCACCGCGCCCGGCGCCGGCAAGGGGAAGGGCTCGTGAGCCCCGCGCCCCGCCCCGGCCGCGTGGCCCTCGTGCTGCACCACCACCTGCCCTACATCCGGCACCCCGAGTACGAGGACTTCATGGAGGAGGACTGGCTCCACCAGGCGGTGGCGGAGACCTATCTGCCGCTGCTGGGCGTCTTCGAGCGCCTGCGCGCCGACGGCGTGCCCTACCGGGTCACCGTCTCGCTGACGCCGCCCCTGATCTCCATGCTCGACGACCCGCTGCTGCGCGACCGCACCGAGCGCCACCTGACGCGCCTGCTGCGCCTGGCCGAGGCCGAAGTGCTGCGCACCCGCGGCGATGACGGCCGCGCGCGCCTGGCCAGCTACTACCGCGAGCACTTCGGCGGCATGCGCGACCGCTACCTGCAGGAGTACGGCCGCGACATCGTCTCGCGCTACCGCGACCTGCAAGACAGCGGGCACCTGGAGATCGTCACCTGCGGCGCCACGCACGGCTTCCTGCCGCTGATGAACGATCATCAGCCGGCCATGCGCGCGCAGATCGCCGTCGCCGTCGAGCACTACCGCGGGCGCTTCGGCCGCCAGCCGCGCGGCATCTGGCTGGCCGAGTGCGGCTATCAGCCCGGCGTCGAGCAGCTCCTCGCCGATGCGGGCCTCGAGTACTTCTTCGTGGACACGCACGGCCTGGCCTTCGCCGAGCCGCGCCCGCGCTACGGCGTCTTCGCGCCGATCATGACGGACAGCGGCGTGGCCGCCTTCGGCCGCGACCTCGAATCGAGCCACCAGGTCTGGAGCGCCGAGGCGGGCTATCCGGGCGATCCCGTCTACCGCGAGTTCTACCGCGACCTGGGCTGGGACCTGGACCTCGACTACCTGAAGCCCTTCCTCGGCCACCACGGCTTCCGCAAGTCCACGGGCGTCAAGTATCACCGCGTGACCGGCAAGGTCGCCCTGCACGAGAAGCAGCTCTACGACCCCTGGGCCGCGCGGGACAAGGCGGACGAGCACGCCGGCAACTTCCTCTTCAACCGTGAGCGGCAGGTCGAGGATCTCGCCGGCCGCATGGATCGGCCGCCCGTGATCGTGGCGCCCTACGACGCCGAGCTCTTCGGCCACTGGTGGTACGAGGGGCCGCGCTTCCTCGAGTCCTTCATCCGCAAGAGCGCCTACGACACGCGCCTGTACAGCCTGGCCAGTCCGGGCGACGTGCTCGACGAGCAGCCCATCAACCAGCGGGCCACGCCCAGCTTCTCGAGCTGGGGCTACAAGGGCTACTGCGAGTTCTGGCTCAACGGCGACAACGACTGGATCTACCGCCACCTGCACCAGGCCCAGGAGCGGATGACCCGCCTGGCCGATGCCGGCGGCGCCGGCGGCGGCCAGCTCCGGGAGCGCTTGCTGGCGCAGGCCGGGCGCGAGCTGCTGCTCGCGCAGAGCAGCGACTGGGCCTTCATCATGAAGACGGGCACGGTGGTCGAGTACGCCGAGAAGCGCACCAAGGAGCACCTGCACCGCTTCGCGGCGCTGGCGGACATGCTCGAGGGCGGCGCGCTGGACGAGGGCCGTCTCGCCGACTACGAGGGCCGCGACAACATCTTCCCCGCCATCGACTGGCGGCACTGGCGCAGCCGCCCCGGCGAAGTCCTCGCCGCCGGCGCCCTGCGCGCGCCCGCCGCCGGCTAGGGCGCCGCGGCCGAGGGAGTCAAGCGTGATCAGGAGCATGACGGGCTTCGGCAGCGCGCGGCGCGCGGCGACGGACTTCGAGATCCTCGTCGACCTGCGCTCCGTGAACAATCGCTTCTTCGACTTCCAGGCCCGCCTGCCCCGCGAGCTGAGCTACATCGAGGGGGAGCTGCTCGAGCGCTGCAAGGCGCGCGGGCTGCGCGGACGCGTGAACGTCCAGGTCGCCCTGGAGCGAACGGCCGGCGCCGCGCGGCCGCGCCTGGATGCGGAGGTCATGGCCGCTTACATCGAGGCCGTCGACAAGCTCTGCGCCGAGCACGGCTTCGCCGAGCGCGGGAGCGCGGCCCAGTTCCTCGCCCTGCCCGAGCTCTTCGGCGCGCCGGCCAGCGAGCCGGATCGCGAGCTGGTCTCGCGACTGGTCGGCGAGGCCCTCGAGGAAGCGCTCGACGGCCTGGCGGCGATGAAGCTGCGCGAAGGCGCGGCGCTGGCCGCGGAGCTGGACGGCCGGGTGGCGGTCCTCCAGGCCGCGCTCGGCCGCATCGAGGCCGGCCTGCCCGAAGCGCGGGCGACCCTCAAGGCCGGGCTCGAGGCCCGCATCGCCGACTTGCTGGGCGAGCTGGCGGTGGATCCCCAGCGGCTCGCGCAGGAGCTGGCCATCCTCATCGACCGCAGCGACCTCACCGAGGAGACCGTGCGCCTGGCCAGCCATCTGGAGCAGTTCCGGGCGGCACTGGCCGACGGCGGCGAGGTTGCCAAGAAGCTCGGCTTCCTGCTGCAGGAGATCCTGCGCGAGGCCAACACGATCGGCGCCAAGGCCCAGGCGCTGGCGATCGTCCAGGAAGTGCTGCTGATCAAGGAAGAGACGGAGAAGATCCGCGAGCAGATCCAGAACATCGAGTGACGAACCCCACCCCGCCCTGCAGCACGCCCTGTCCGCCGGACCCCCAGGGGTCGGGCCTGGCCGTGGTCGTCTCCGGCCCCTCGGGCGCCGGCAAGACGACGCTCGTCAAGCACATGATGCTGCGCAGTTCGCGCAGCCACTTCTCGATCAGCGCCACGACGCGGGCGCCGCGAGGCGAGGAGGTCGACGGGGTCGATTACCGCTTCCTGGCCCGCGAGGCCTTCCTCGATCTGCGCGACAAGGGCGGCCTGCTCGAGTGGGCCGAAGTGCACGGCGAGTTCTACGGCACGCCGCGCGGCGAGGTCTGTCCCTATCTGCAGGACGGCCGCCACGTCTTCCTCGACATCGACGTGCAGGGCGCGCTCAGCGTGAAGCAGGCGCTGCCCGCGCAGTCCTGGCTGCTCTTCGTGTTGCCGCCGGACATGGCGCTGCTCGCCGCGCGCCTGCGCGGCCGCGGCACCGATGCCGAGGACGTCGTCGCCCGCCGCCTGGCCAACGCGATCGGCGAGCTGGCCGCGCTGCCGCGCTTCGACGCCGTCGTGGTGAACGATGAGCTGGCTCAGGCCGTCGAGCGGGCCGCCCTGCTCCTGGCCGGCCGCGAGCGCAACCTGGCGGCCTGGCTGGCGGCGGGGGGCCGCGAGTTCATGCGCGGGGCCTTCGGCGTCGCGGTCTGATTCCGTAGCTCGCAAAATATCAACAAGTTACTGCTTTGGCGCTTGTGTTTCGCCGCAGTCCTTGATAACTTGCTTGTTCCCATCATCCCCAACGGCTGCGAGGTATCCCCGCTATGGGCTTCGTTCCCATCGAGAAGGTCACGACTCGCGTTCGCAACAAGTACGAGGCCGTGCTGGTGGCCGCCAAGGAAGCGCGCGTGCAGAACAGCATCGCCCAGCTCCGGGACCAGGATCCCAACGGCGTCTACCCGAAGATCACCACGCTGTCCCTGACCCGGCTCATCGCCGGCAAGATCCGCTACTCCTACGGCGAGATCGAGCCGCTGGCCCCCGAGGAGACGACCGAGCAGCTCGATCTGGAAGAAGAGAGCAGCTAGCGCCATGCCCGGCGATGCGCCCAGTCCCCTCGCGGGCCTGCGGATCGTCCTCGGCGTCTCGGGCGGCATCGCCGCCTACAAGGCGGCCGTCCTGTTGCGCCTCCTGCGCAAGGACGGAGCGGAAGTCGTCGTGACGATGACCGAGGCCGCCACCCAGTTCATCGGCCCCCTGACGATGGCCACCCTGAGCGGCAAGCCCGTCATCACCAGTCTCTGGGAGCGGGTGGCGGACGCGACCCTGCCCAGCGACGTCGAGCACATCGGCCTCGTCAAGTGGGCCGACCTCGCCCTGCTGGCGCCGGCCACGATGAACACCCTCGGCGAGCTGGCCCGCGGCCTGGCGGACGACCCCGTCACCACCTTCTTCGGCGCCTTCCCGGCCGAGCGCGCCCTGCTCGCCCCGGCGATGAACGGCGGCATGTGGCGCAACCCCGCCACGCGCAAGAACGTGCGCCTGCTGCGCGCCCGCGGCTACACGATCACCGGCCCCGGCCGCGGCGAGCTGGCCTGCGGCGACGAGGACGAGGGCCGCATGGCCGAGCCCGAGCAGATCATGAACGCCCTGGCCGGTCTCGTGAGGCGGGGGCCGCTGGCCGGGCGTCGCGTCCTGGTCACGGCCGGCCCCACGCGCGAATGGATCGACCCCGTGCGCTACTTGAGCAATGCCTCGACGGGCACGATGGGCCTGGCTATCGCCGAGGCGGCCCGCGCCCTCGGCGCAGGGGTCACCCTGGTCGCCGGCCCCGGCGTGGCGGCGGCGCATGCGGCCATCCGCCGCGTCGACGTGGAGAGCGCCGCCGACATGGCCAGTGCCGTCCATGCGGCCGCCGCCGAGGCCGAGCTGACCGTGATGGCCGCCGCGGTGGCCGACTGGCGGCCGGTGGCCGCCGCACCCGGCAAGCTCAAGAAGGCGGCCGGCCCGCCGGCGGTGGCGCTGGAGCCCACGGAGGACATCCTCGCCGCGCTCGCCGCGCGCGGCCTGGGCGGCCTGCGCGTCGGCTTCGCCCTCGAGACCACGGGGCTCGAGGAGAGCGCCCGCGCCAAGCTGGAGGCGAAGGGGCTCGCGCTGGTGGTGGCCAACGCCGTCGGCGAGGGCGCCGGCTTCGGCACCGGCGACAACACGGTGCTCGTGCTGGGCCCCGCCGGTTTCCGGCGCGAGTACCCGCGCATGGACAAGCGGGCCCTCGGCCGCGAACTCATGGCGCTCTTCGCCGACCGTCTGGGCAAGACCGATGCGGACCGCGCCGAGGCCGGCCACCACTAATGCGACTCTGGGCGCCCGATCTCCAACCCAAGTTGATCACCGTGCTGCGCGAGGGTTACTCGCGGCAGCAGTTCGGGCGGGACGCCATGGCCGGTCTCGTCGTGGGCATCGTCGCCCTGCCCCTGGCGATCGCCTTTGCCATCGCCTCAGGCGTGCGCCCGGAGCAGGGCATCTACACGGCCATCGTGGGCGGCTTCCTGATCTCCGCCCTCGGCGGCAGCCGCGTGCAGATCGGCGGGCCGACTGGCGCCTTCGTCATCATCGTTGCGGGGGTGGTCGAGCGCTTCGGCTACGAGGGGCTTGCCGTGGCCACCCTGCTCGCGGGGGCTATCCTGGTGCTGATGGCCCTGGTGCGCCTCGGTGCGGTGATCCGCTTCATCCCCTATCCCGTCACCATCGGCTTCACGACGGGTATCGCTCTCATCATCGCTACCGGGCAGCTGCGCGACGGCCTCGGCCTGCCGATGGACAGCCTGCCCGCGGGCTTCCTGGCCAAGTGCGCTGCCTACGGCGAGCACCTCGGCGGCGCCGACGGCAATTCGCTCGCGCTCGCCCTGCTCACGATGGGCGTCATCTGGCTCTGGCCGCGCATCACGACCCGCGTGCCCGGTCCCCTGATCGCCCTCGTCGTCGCCACCGCCGTGGTCCACGCGCTGGACCTCGACGTGGAGACCGTGGGCAGCCGCTTCGGCGGCGTGCCCAGCGGGCTGCCCAGGCTGATCTGGCCCCAGGTCGAACCAGGAATGATCTCTGCGCTGTTGCCGGCGGCAATCTCGATCGCCGTGCTGGCGGGCATCGAGTCGCTGCTCAGCGCTCTCGTCGCCGACGGCATGATTGGCGGCCGCCATCGCAGCAACGCCGAGCTGCTCGGCCAGGGGGTGGCGAACCTCGTAACCCCGCTCGTGGGTGGCATCCCGGCCACGGGCGCCATCGCGCGCACGGCCACCAACGTCAAGTCGGGTGGGCGCACTCCCCTCGCCGGCATCATGCATGCGCTCTTCCTGCTCACCGTCGTTGTGGTCGGCGGCCGCTGGGCAGCGCTGATTCCGCTACCGGCCCTCGCGGGCTTCCTCGTCATCATCGCCTACAACATGAGCGAGTGGCGGCACTTCTTGCGCCTCTTCCGCGGCCCGCGGAGCGACGTGCTCGTGCTGCTCACCACCTTCCTGCTCACGGTGCTCGTGGACATCAACGTCGCCATCCAGGCGGGCGTCGTGCTGGCGGCGCTTCTGCTCATGCACCGCATGGCCGAGGTGAGCGTGGTCAAGCCGGTCACGGACCTGCTCGACTACGAGGATGGCGCTGCCGGCCAGGTCGCCGCCGCGCCGCCACCACCCGGTGTCGAGGTCTTCGAGATCAACGGTTCCTTCTGCTTCGGCGCCGTCGGCAAGTTCACCGAGATCACGGCGAGCTTGAAGACGCGGCCGCGGGTGGTCATCCTGCGCATGCGCAACGTGCTGGCGATGGACGCCACGGGCCTCCATGCGCTCGAGAGCGTGGCCGCCCGCTACCGCCGCCAGCGGACGACGCTGCTACTCACCGGCGTCCACGCGCAGCCCATGCTCGCCCTGGCCAAGAGCGGCACCTTGGTCCAGATCGGCTCGGAGAACCTGTATCAGGACTTCGAGCTGGCCCTCGCGCGGGCACGCGAGCTCGTCGCTGCTGGCGAGTCGCGGCCGCCAGAAGCACGAGAAGAGAAGCGATGAGCGAGGAATTCAAGAACGTCTACGACGATGCCCGGCGGGCCGAAGCCTATGCCCAGCTCGAGTTTCCCGGCACCTACCACCTGGCCTTCCGCGACCTGCCGGCGCTCATCGCGGCGCAGGTGCGCGGGCGCCGCGCCCTGGACTTCGGCTGCGGCGCCGGGCGCTCGACGCGCTTCCTGGGCGGGCTCGGCTTCACGGCAGTGGGCATCGACATCGCCGAGCCCATGCTCGCCCTCGCGCGTGCCGCCGATCCGGCCGGCGACTACCGCCTGGTGAGCACGGCCGGCCTCGCCGACTTGACGGCGGCCTCCTTCGATCTCGTGCTCTCGGCCTTCACCTTCGACAACATCCGGGACCGGGCGGAGAAGGTGTCGCTCTTCCGGTGCCTGGGCCGCCTGCTGGCTCCGGCCGGGCGGATCGTCAGCATCGTCTCGTCGCCCGACATCTACCTGAACGAGTGGGCCTCCTTCAGCACCAAGGAGTATCCGGAGAACCGGGCGGCGCAGAGCGGCGAGCGCGTGCGCATCGTCATGCTCGACGTGCCGGACCGGCGCCCCGTGGAAGACGTCGTCTGCTTCGAAGCGGACTACCTGGAGATCTACCGGGAGTCCGGGCTCGCCGTGCGCGAAGCGCTGCGCCCGCTGGCCCGCGGTGACGAGCCCTGGCCCTGGGTGAGCGAGACGCACATCGCGCCCTGGGTGATCTATCTACTGGGCCGCATCGAGGCCTGAGCTTGCGCGGCCGGCGCTGCCGGCCTGCGCATCGCGCGGAGCCCGCTGCCGGCGGAGTCCCTAGTAGAGCGACTTGATGCGACTCAGCGTCGCGGGCTCCGTGGCGGTCGCCGGCGAGAGCACGATGCCGTCGATGCCCAGGAAGGCATTCAGGCCGTTCACGCTGTGCGGCCCGAAGCCCAGCGCATGCTCGCTGGCCACCACGGTGAAGGTGATGCTGCCGGCCGACCACAGGTTGTTCGGCAGGGCGCCCGTCGTCGGCGCCATCTCGGCGGAGTAGAGCCCGCTGCCCTCGCCGTCGATGTAGAGCTGCCAGTTCGCGATGGCGCTCCAGCTGCCGCCGACGTTGCTGACGCCGAAGCCCAGGTTGGACTGGTAGAAGGTGACGGTGTACTCGGCGAAGGGGATCAGCCCGCTCACGGTCTGCTGAAAGGCCTCGGTGCCGACGGGGTTCACGGTCACGGTCTGGGTGCCGGCGACGAAGCTGCCGCCGTCCGGCGACAGATTGTAGGCCTCGTGCGGACCGGCGGCATCCTCGGTGTCGCAGTCGGGAAACAGCTGCGCCCAGCCGATGGGCAGGACCGAATAGCCGGCGGGGCCGGTCAGGCTGCCATTCACGAAGGACTGGCCGAGCGCGGGCGCCGCGCCGAGCAAGATGATCACTACGAAGACCGCGCGGTGCATGGCACAGCTCGCTTGGCGATGGGTGGGAGCGAATGGCCGCAGGATTGCCAGCGGAGCATGATTCTGGCACTCCAGGGGGCTCAGATCAACCCGATTGCACGGGGTATTCGGAGTCGAGAGGCGGATAATCGCCGGACGGCGCGGGTGCGCCGACCGGCGCGGGTGCGCCGGCCGGCGTCATCGCTGATTCTGCTGGCACCGGCAGCCGCCGGGCCTCTACCTTTGCGGCTGCGTCCGCCTGCGGGGGACTTGATCACGAACTCTGAGCGGGAGCAATCGCCATGGCTGAATTGAAGACGCGCCCCCAGGGGGGCGCCGCCGAAGTGAAGGCCTTCCTGGCCGCCATCCCCGACGCGGCGCGGCGGGCCGATGCGCAGGCCATCTTCAAGCTGATGCGCGAGGCGACGGGCAAGCCGGCCCAGCTCTGGGGCGACAGCATCGTCGGCTTCGGCCGCTACCACTACAAGTACGCGAGCGGCCGCGAGGGCGACTGGTTTCTCACCGGCTTCTCGCCGCGCAAGCAGGCGCTGACGCTCTACATCATGACCGGCTTCACGCGCTACGCGGCTCTGCTGGCCAAGCTCGGCAAGTTCAAGACCGGCAAGTCCTGCCTCTATCTGAATCGCCTGGCAGACGTCGATCTCGCGGTCCTGCGGGAGTTGATCGAGGCGTCCGTGGCGCATGCGGCTCAGCTGCCGGCCTGCGGACACGACGGCTGAGTCGGCCTTCCCTCGTCACACACGGAGGTTGTCATGGTTTCCCTGCTGTCGCTCTGGCTGCCGATCCTGCTGTCGCCGGTCTTCGTCTTCGCGGTCAGCTCTTTCATCCACATGGTCCTGCAGTACCACAGCAAGGACTTCCGCAAGCTGCCCGACGAGGACGGCGTGATGAAGGCCCTGCGCCCCTTCGCGCTCCCGCCCGGGGAGTACGTGCTCCCGCACGCCGGCAGCATGAAGGGGCTGAGCGCGCCCGACTACCTCGCCAAGCGCGACGCGGGCCCGGTGGCCATGATGATGGTGGCGCCCAGCGGCCCGACCGGGATGGCCCGGGGCCTGCTGCTGTGGTTCGTCTACAGCTTGGTGGTCAGCGGCTTTGCGGCCTACATCGCCGGGCGCGCGCTCGAGCCCGGTGCGCACTACCTGGCCGTCTTCCGCTTCGTGGGCACCACGGCCTTCATCGGCTATGCCCTCGCGCTCTGCCAGAACTCGATCTGGTACCGGCGGGCCTGGAGCACGACGATCAAGACCGCCTTCGACGGCCTCATCTACGGCCTGGTGACGGCCGGCGTCTTCGGCTGGCTCTGGCCCTAGCGGCGCGAGCGCTGGCTGGGGCAGGGCGCCCCCGGGGGCCGCTAGGCGGGCTCGCCCCCGTTGAGCAGGCGGCGCAGGGCGGCGATGAAGGCCGGCCAGTCGAGCGGCTTGGCGAAGATGGCATCGGCGCCGAGCAAGTGGGCCGAGCGCAGATAGGTGTCCGGATCGCCCATGCCGCCGCCGGAGATGGCGACCACCCTCACCGCCGCATTGATGCGGCGCAGCTCGCGCAGGGTCTCCAGGCCCTCCATGTCGGGCAGGATGATGTCCAGGATCACGAGCCGGTAGTCGCCGCGGCGGAACTCGGCCAGTCCGGGCTTGCCGTCCGCGGCGGTGACCACCGCGTAGCCCTCCTTGTGCAGGCGCTCGGTCAGCATCCGGCAGAACTGGGCGTCGTCGTCGATGAGCAGCAGCTTAGTCATGGCCGAATCGAGCTCCTTCGCGGTTGGCCGCCAGCATCCTTCCGGCGATCTGACACAGGGTTGGCAGGCTGAGCGGCTTGAGCAGGATCTCGACCCCACCCATGAGCTTCAACTCCGTCTCGGCAGCTCTCTCAGTATAGCCTGTAATAACCAGAATGGGGAGGTGGGGGCGTAGTTTCCTCACCGCTGTAACAAGTTTGTCGCCGCGGAGCCCCGGCATGTTCAAGTCGCTGATCAAGAGATCGTAAGCCGCCGGGTTCTCCTTGAAGCGCGCGAGCGCCTCGTCGCCCCGCGGGCAGGCGGTCACGCGGTGGCCTGCCCCGGTCAGGGCCTGCTCGCAGAGGGCGAGCAGCTGCGGATCGTCCTCTGCAATAAGGATGCGCCCGAGGGCGGCGGCCGGCGACGCCAGGGGCTCGTCCGCAGGAGGCGGGGCGGCGGCCAATCTGGGCAGTAGGATCTCGACGCGGAACCCCTGTCCCGGGGCGCTGTCCACCTCGATGCTGCCGCCCAGTCCGCTGACGATGCCGTGCACCACGGCAAGGCCCATCCCGATGCCCTGCCCCGGGGCCTTCGTCGTGAAGAAGGGCTCGAACACTCGCGCCAGCAAGGCGGCATCGAGGCCCTGCCCCGTGTCGGTGACGCGCAGGCGCAGGTAATCCCCGGGCGGCAACTCCGGGCCGGCCCAGCGCCGCGGCGCATCCAGGTGCCGGCAATCCAGCTCGATGGCGAGAGTGCCCTCCCCGTTCCGCATCGCCTGCGCCGAATTCCCGCAAAGATTGAGGAGCAGCTGGTGCAGCTGGGAGGGCGCTGCGAGGATCTGGGCGTTCCCGCAGCGGTCGTCGAAGGCGATACGAATACCGCTAGGCATCGAGGCGCGCAGGAACCCGAGGGCCTCCTCGATGAAGGCGCCCAGGATGACGGGCTCCGTGCTGAGCGGCTCACGCCGGCTGAAGGAGAGGAGCTGCCGCACCAGAGCCTGGGCGCGACTGGCAGCCGTGAGCACTTCGCCGAGATGGCGGCGGGTGGTCGCGCCCGCCGGTTCGGCGCCCGCGGCCATTTCGGTGAAGCCGATGATGCTGCCCAGGACATTGTTGAAATCGTGGGCGATGCCGCCGGCCAGGGTGCCGATGGCCTCCATCTTCTGCGCCTGCAAGAGCCGCTCCTCCATGGCGCGCAGCTCGCTCTGATCGAAATGCACGGCGACGAAGCTGCCGACCACCCCCTGCGCATCCGGGATCGGGGTGATCGAGGCCACCGTGTGCAGGGGGCTACCGTCCCGGCGGCGCAGGATGTGGGGCCCCCGCCAGACCTGTCCCGCCCCCAGCGCCGCGCGCACCTCGGCAATCAGCTCCGGGGGCGTTGCGCGCTCCCAGAGGAAGTCCGCCACCCGCCCCAGCGCCTCGTCCTGCGCATAGCCGGTCATGCGCACGAAAGCAGGGTTCGCGTAGAGAATGACGCTGTCGCGATCCATGACCAGCACGGACTCGGCGGCCTGCTCGATCGCCGCGGTCAGGCGCCGCTGCTCGACGTCGGCCCGCCGGCGCAGCGTGACGTCGCGGCCGATGCCCACCGTGCCCATGATGGAGCCCGCGGCATCGAAGAATGGCGTCTTGATGGTTTCGAACCAGCGCGTCTCCCCCGAGGGCAGGGTCAGCGGTTCCTCGATGGCGAGCGGCCGGCCGCTGACCAGCACGCGCGCATCATCGGCCGCGAAACGCTCGGCCTGAGCAAGGTCGGCCCAAAGTTCGGCGTCCCTCTTGCCTACTATTTCCTCCGGCCGCCGGCCGCAGGAGGCCGCGAAGGGCGCGTTCGCGCTGAGGTAGACCCCGTGCCGGTCCTTCATCCAGGCGCTGTCGGGTATGGTGTCCAGGATGCTGCGCTGGATGTTCAGGGTCTCGGCGAGTTTCTCCTCCACGGCGCGCCGGTCGCTGATGTCGCGCGAGACGAGGATCAGGCGACCCGCCTCCGGCGCGTCCGGGTCGCGCAGGAGGCGCAGGCGGCTCTCCATCCAGAGGTAGCCTCCATCCCGATGCCGGGCGCGGAAGGTGGCCGTCCAGGTCTCCGGCAGCTCCGCGTGCGCGGTCAATGCCGCCGCCAGCCCGGGGCCGTCCGCGGGGTGGACGAAATCCAGCAGATCGCGGCCCATCATCGCTTCCGGTGCGTGGCCGAGGATGCCGCGACAGGCCGGGGACATGTAGACCGTCTCGCGTCTGTCTCCCAGCACGGAGAGGATGTCCGTGGCGTTGTCGGTCAGGAGCCGCATCTGATGCTCGCTGGCCTCCAGCTCCCGCCGGCTGCGCACCAGCTCCTCCTGGCCGATCAGCAGCTTGCCGAGCAGGTAGCTGCCCAGGGGGTAGAGCGTGAGCACGGGCAGGGCGATGCGGCGGATGGTGAACTGGGCCAGTTCCCAGGGCAGCGAGAGCATACACAGGACCATCGCGATGTGCACTGCGAGGCCGAGCCCGAGCAGGCCGGCATCGCCGCGCAGGGCCGGCCGGCGCCGGCTGGCGGCGCGGAAGAGCAGGCCCAGGGCCGTGCTGCTCAAAATCGTGAGCACGCCGGGCGGCAGCCCGACGCCACCCATGCCGATGCGCACGCCGAGGCTGAGTCCGGCGGCGATGAGGCCCGCGAGGGGGCCCGCCACGAAGGCGCCTACGCCGAGCACGATCGTGCGGCCGTCGAAGAAGAGACCGGGGGTCACCACCACCGGCTTCAGCATGCCCGCAATGGCCACGGCGCCGAAGACGAGTCCGGCCACGGCCTGCCCAAGGCGCGACTCGCCCCGCCAGCGCCGCAGGACGAAGGCATAGAGGCTGATCAGCGCCAGCAAGAAGGCGATGTTCTGGGTGAGCGAGAAGAAGAGCTCGGCCATGTCGCCTCTTCTGCAGGAGTTGCCGGCACGAGCGATCTAATTTTTAGCATATGCAACTCGGAAGTCCAGAGATATCGAGCCCGACTTGGCAGGGAGCCGGCGGGCCGCTATACTCGCCGGCCGGGCGCCCCTGGCTGCCCTCTCGCCCCCGAGCCGCTCAGGAAGGACCCGCCGTGGAGGAACAGGTGCTGAAGGAGGTCGCGGCCGACCTGCGCCGCTGGATCCAGCAGCAGCGCGCCGAGGGCGTCGAGGAGTTGCTGCTGCCTGCGATGCCGGCGGCACCGGCTGAGCCGTTGCCGCCAGAGGCCGCGTCCGTGGACCCGGTCTTGCGCGGCGTTCTGCTCGAGCGCCATCCGGCCTGGCGGGACACGCCGCTGCTGCCGCTGGCGGAGGAGATCGATGCCTGCCGTCGCTGCAACCTCGGCGCTCAGCGCCAGTGCTCGGTGCCGGGCACGGGGCATCCGCAGGCCAAGCTCGTCTTCGTCGGCGAGGCGCCCGGGGCGGACGAGGACCGCCAGGGCATCCCCTTCGTCGGTCGCGCGGGGCAGCTCCTGGACAAGATCCTCGCCGCCATCGAGCTGCGCCGCGAGGACGTGCACATCCTCAATATCCTGAAATGCCGGCCGCCGGAGAATCGCAACCCGGCGCCTCAGGAGATCGAGGCCTGCCGGCCCTTCCTCGAGCGGCAGATCGATCTCCTCGAGCCGCGCCTGCTGATGGCGCTGGGCCTCTTCGCCGGGCAGTGGCTGACCGGCAAGAAGCTCAGCCTCACCAAGCTGCGCGAGACCGGGCCCTACGCGTACCGGGGCATTCCCGTCTACGCCACTTTCCACCCGGCGGCGCTCCTGCGCAATCCGAACTGGAAGCGCCCGGCCTGGGACGATTTCAAGCGCATCCGCGAGGAGTACAACAAGCTGTGAGCGCCTACCAGGAACCCACCCGCACCGGTCGCGATCCGCGCGTGCCGCCGCACAGCCGCGAGGCCGAGGAAGCCATCCTCGGGGCGCTGCTCCTGGATCGCAACGCCATCTTCAAGGCCATCGAGCTCCTGCAGCCCGAGTTCTTCTACGCCGAGAAGAACGCGGCCATCTTCCGGGCGATGGTCAGCCTCTTCCAGCGCGGCGAGGCGGTGGACATCATCACGCTCACCGAGGAGCTGCGCCGAGCGGGCAGCCTCGACCGCGCGGGCGGCGCCAGCTACCTGGGCGGCCTGCAGGAGAGCGTGGCCACGGGCGCGCACATCGAGCACTATGCGCGCATCGTCTCGGAGAAGGCCACGCTGCGCCGCATGATCGAGATCAGCGGCGAGATCGTGGAGAGCTGCTTCGAGGCGCGCGACGAGGCCATGGACATCCTCGACCGCGCCGAGTCGTCGATTCTCGCCGTCAGCCAGGGGCGCCTGCGCCAGGGCTTCGAGCCCATCAACGAGATCCTCAAGGCCACCTTCCAGAACATCCAGCGCGTCTACGACAGCAAGACGCACATCACCGGCGTGGCCACGGGCTACGAGCGGCTGGATCTGCTCACGGGCGGCCTGCAGCCTTCGGATCTGCTCATCGTGGCCGGCCGACCGAGCATGGGCAAGACCAGCTTCGTGCTCAACGTCGCCCAGCACGCGGCGATCGAGGAGAAGAAGAGCGTCGCCATCTTCTCGCTCGAGATGAGCAAGGAGCAGCTCGTGCAGCGCCTGCTCACGGCCGAGGCGCGGCTCGATGCGCACAAGCTGCGCACGGGCAACCTCAAGGACGGCGACTGGCCCCTGCTCACGCAGGCGGCAGGTCAGCTGGCCGAGGCGCCCATCTACATCGACGACACGCCGGCGATCAGCGTGCTCGAGATGCGCGCCAAGAGCCGGCGCCTGCAGGCGCAGAAGGGCCTGGACCTGATCGTCATCGACTATCTCCAGCTCGCCCGCGCAGTCAGCCGCGCCGACAATCGCCAGCAGGAGATCAGCGAGATCAGCCGCGGCATGAAGGCCCTGGCCAAGGAGCTGCAGGTGCCGGTGGTGGCCCTCAGCCAGCTCAGCCGCGCCCTCGAGAGCCGCACCGACAAGCGGCCGATGCTCTCGGACCTTCGCGAATCGGGGGCCCTCGAGCAGGACGCGGACGTGGTGATGTTCATCTACCGACCCGAGGTCTACGACAAGGACGACGAGGAGCTGGAGGGCCGGGCCGAGCTGATCATCGGCAAGCAGCGCAACGGCCCCATCGGCACGGTGCCGCTCTACTTCGTCAAGGAGTACACGCGCTTCGAGAATCCGGCGCGCGGGGACGACTACTATGCCTGAGCCCGCCTCGCCCGCCTCGGCAGCGGTGGATGCGCTCAACGCCGTCCTGCTGCAGCGCATCGAGGTGGCGCCCGGCCTGCTCATCCTGCGCGTGGCTCCCGACGGCTGGGAGCTCTCCGCCTTCAGCGCCGGCCAGTTCGCCGTGCTCGGCCTGCCGGGCAGCGCTCGGCGCTATCGCCTGGCCGATGCCGAGGACGAGCCGGCGCCGCCGGACAAGCTCATCCGCCGCGCCTATTCGGTGGCCTCCTCGTCGCTGGATCGGCAATACCTGGAGATCTACGTCACCCTGGTGAGCTCGGGCGCGCTCACGCCGCGGCTCTTCGCCCTGCAGCCGGGCGACCGCCTCTTCCTCGGCAAGAAGATCACGGGCATGTTCACGCTGGACAGCGTGCCGAAGTCGGCGCACCTGGCGCTCGTCGCCACGGGCACGGGGCTGGCGCCCTACATGAGCATGCTGCGCAGCGAGCTGCTCTGCGACCCGGCCCGCCGCGTGGCGGTGCTGCTCGGGGCGAGGCACTCCTGGGACCTCGGCTACCGCGGCGAGCTGATCACGATGATGCGCCTGTGCCCGAGCTTCAGCTACCTGCCCATCATCAGCCGCCCCGACGACGAGCCGCAGGCCTGGCCGGGCGCCGTCGGCCACGTGCAGGACCTCTGGCGCGGCGGGGCGCTCGCCGCGGCCTGGGGCGAGGCGCCGAGCGCTCGGACCACGCACGTGCTGCTCTGCGGCAGCCCGGGCATGATCGACGGCATGGTGGCCCTGCTCGAGGCCGAGGGCTTCCGCGAGCACAGCAAGAGAGAACCCGGTCAGATTCACGTGGAGCGTTACTGGTAAGCATGCAGTACACCGTCCGCCGTCTCGATGCCGCCGCCCGCGAGGACTTCTTCCGCCTGCACTCTGCCGCCAACGGCCACGACTGGTGCTTCTGCGTGGCCTGGTGGGTGGAGAGCTTTGCCGGCTGGAACGAGCGCCGCGCCGACCAGAACCGCGCCCTGCGCGAATCGCTCTTCGCGCGCGGCGAGCAGGACGGCTACCTGCTCTATGCGGGCAAGGAGCCCGTCGCCTGGTGCCAGTGCGCGCCGCGCGATCGGCTCCGGCATCTGGCCGGCCGCTACACCGAGGGCCCCGATCCCTCGGCCTGGGCGCTCGGCTGCTTCTTCACGGCGCCGGCCTGGCGCGGCAAGGGCTGCACGCGAGCGCTACTCACGGGCATCCTCGCCGACCTGCGCGGGCGCGGGGTCAAGCGCCTGGAGGCCTTCCCGCGCGGCGAGGGCCGTCTGCCCGACGAGGAGGTCTGGACCGGTCCCGCCGGTCTCTTCGCCGAGTTCGGCTTCGCGGCCGAGGCCGAATACGGCAGCGTCATCCGCTATGCCCTGGCGCTGAGCTGAGGGACCCGGATTGCTGCTATACTCAGGGCGGCAATCGCTGGAGGTTCGCCATGCTCTCGATCCGCACCTTCGCCGCAGCGCTGCTGGCGCTTGCCGCCGCCCCGGCGGCCGCCGGTGAGCTGAATCCAGCCTTCCGCGAACAGCTGGCCCTCGCCCGGGCCGACACCCTGCTCAGCGTGATCGTGACCCTCGGCGAGCAGGCACCGGTGGCGGCCCTCAGCGCGCGCTTGACGGCTGCCGGCGCGAGCAGGGCGCAGCGGCACAGCGAGGTCTTGCACAGCCTGCACGAGACGGCCCGCGGCCAGGGCCCCCTCCTCGCGTGGTTGGACGGCCAGCGCGAGGCGGGTGCGGTCGCGGGTTACACCGCCCACTGGATCGCGAACCTCGTGGTGGTGGCGGCCACGCCCGCAGCCGTCGCGGAGCTGGCCGCGCGGGCAGATGTCGCCGCCGTCGAGGCGAACTTCAGCGCGCTGCCGCTCGAAGCCGAGATCGGGCAGGCGCCGCCGCCCTGGCCCAGTGTCGGCCTGACGCCGGGTATCGTGGCCATCGGCGCCGATCGCGTCTGGCGCGAGCTGGGGATCACCGGCGCGGGCGCGCTGGTCGCCGTCATCGACACGGGCGTGGATGGCGGGCATCCCGCTCTCGCCGCGCGCTGGCGCGGCCTCGTGGCGCCGGCCGCGGACTGCTGGCTCGACCTGCTGGGCGTCTCGCCCACCTTTCCCGTCGATCCGCAAAGCCACGGCACCCACGTGATGGGCACCCTCGCCGGCCTCGCTCCCGGCGACAGCATCGGCGTGGCGCCGGGAGCGCTGTGGATCGCGACCAACGCGATCGGTCAGGGCGTGGGCACGCCCTTCAACAACGACGTCATCGCGGCCTTCGCCTGGCTGGCCGATCCCGACGGCGACCCCGAGACCGTGGACGACGTGCCGGACGTGGTGATGAACGCCTGGGGCGTCAACGAATTGCTGGGCTACGCGGACTGCGACAGCCGCTGGTGGGCCGTGATCGACCACTGCGAGGCCGCGGGCGTCGTGGCGCTCTTCGCCGCCGGCGGCGACGGGCCGGCCGCGGGCAGCATCCGCTCGCCGGCCGACCGCGCCGCCACGGCGCTGAGCAGTTTTGCCGTGGGCGCGGTGGATGCGAGCGATCCGGCGGCCTGGCCCTATCCTCTCGCCTCCTTCTCGAGTCGGGGTCCCTCGGGCTGCGACGTGCCGCCCGCGCTCGCCATCAAGCCCGAGCTGGTGGCGCCCGGCGTGAACGTGGTTTCGGCGGTGGCCGGCGGCGGCTACGCGAACTACAGCGGCAGCGCGATGGCGGGACCGCATGTGGCGGGCGTCGTGGCGCTCATGCGCAGCGCGAATCCGGACCTCGAGGTGGACGACATCAAGCAGATCCTGCTCGAGACCGCCCGCGACGAGGGCCCGGCCGGCGACGACAACGGCTACGGCCGGGGCTGCGTGGACGCCTTCGCCGCCGTGAGCATGGCGCTGCAGGTCGATCCCACGGCCGCACCGGCGGCCGGTCTCTGGGAGCAAGTAGCCGCGCGGCTCGCGCCGGCCCACCCCAATCCCTTCCGGCCCCGCGAAGGCGCGGTCGCACTGGCCTTCAGCCTGAGCGCGCCGGCCAGTGTGCGCCTGGCCGTCTACGATGTCGCAGGCCGCCGTCTGCGCACCCTGGTGGCGGAGCCGCTTCCCGCGGGCGAGCATGCGGCGCGCTGGGACGGCCGTGACGATCAGGGCCGTCCGGCCGGCGCTGGCGTCTATCTCTGCCGCCTCGAGGTCGGTGCGAGCTGCCTTGCCCGCCGCCTGGTGCTGCTGCATTGAGCTGAAACAGACGACTTCGGCAGCGAAACATCCGCATGACGGCGCGGAACTCGTTGTGATATAATCCTAACTGCCACGCCTTGGACCCAGCGACCCTCGGCACACCCGCCCAAGCTCGCTGCCCGACCCAGCGGACCGGCGCCAAGCGCCGGCTACCACGCACATGCAAGGATCTCGGAGGAGGAAGCCCATGCGTCTCGTCAAAGCGCTCGCCTTGGCGGCCCTGTTGCTCGTCCCCACTCTGTCCTTCGCGGGGGAGATCCACCCCGCCCTGGCCGAGCGGATGGACGCGGCCCCGGCCGATGAGGCCATCAAGATCATCGTCACCATGACGGAGCAGGCGCCCATCGCCGAGCTCAACCAGTCGCTCAAGCAGGAGCGCGCCAGCCTGGAGCGCCGCCACCGCGAGGTGATCCTGAGCCTTCAGGACGTCTCCCGTTCGCAGACCGCGCTGCGCAGCTGGCTGGACCTCCAGCTCGCGAGCGGCGCCGTGCGCGGCTACACGCCGCACTGGATCGCCAATCTCATCGTGGTCTCGGCGACGCCCGGCGCCATCGCCGCCATCGCGGCGAGGCCGGACGTGGCCTTCGTCGAGCTGGACTTCAAGCCCGAGCTGATCGCGCCCGTGCTGAGGCCCTCGCAGGACAGCGAGCTCGGCGAGGCCGGTACCCGCGGCATCGGCGTCACCCCCGGCCTGCGGGCGCTGAATGCGCCGCAGGTCTGGTACGAGCTGGGCATCACCGGCGCCGGCCGCCTGGTCGCCAACCTCGACACCGGCGTCGACGGCAACCACCCCGCCCTGGCCTCGCGCTGGCGCGGCAACCATGCCCCGGCCAGCGAGTGCTGGCTCGACGTGCTCGGCGGCTACCCAGCTCCCCGACGACGACAACGGCCACGGCACCCACGTCATGGGCACCATGACCGGTCTGGCCCCCGACGACACCATCGGCGTGGCGCCGGGCGCCGAGTGGATCGCCTGCAACGCCATCGACCAGGGCGTGGGCAGCGACTTCGACAACGACATCATCGCCTCCTTCCAGTGGTTCGCCGATCCCGACGGCAACCCCTACACCGTCGATGACGTGCCCGATGTCGTCCAGAACTCCTGGGGCATCAACGAGGGCTTCGGCGGCGGCTACACCGACTGCGACGCGCGCTGGTGGGCGGTGATCGACAACTGCGAGGCCGCCGGCGTCGTGGTCACCTGGTCGGCCGGCAACGAGGGCCCCGGCGCACCAGCCTGCGCTCGCCGGCCGACCGCGCCACCACGGCCTTCAACTGCTTCGCCATCGGCGCCGTCGACGCCACCAACTACGGCTGGCCCTACCCGATCGCGAGCTTCTCGAGCCGCGGTCCGCACGCGGCTGCGACGTGGTCGCCCGCGCTGAAGATCAAGCCCGAGGTCTCCGCGCCCGGCGTCGACGTCTACTCCTCCGTGCCCGGCGGCGGCTACAGCGCCAGCTAGAGCGGCACCTCGATGGCCGGCCCGCACGTGGCCGGCGTCGTCGGCCTCATGCGCCAGGCCAACCCCGACCTCGACGTCGACACGATCAAGCAGATCCTGATGGAGACCGCCGTCGACGAGGGCACGGCCGGCGAGGACAACATCTACGGCTACGGCTTCGTCGACGCCTACGCGGCCGTCCTGGCGGCCATGGAGGGCTTCGGCTCGCTCGAGGGCTACGTGCGCAACGCCAGCTACGGCAACGTGCCCCTGCCCGGCGCCACGGTGGAGCTCCTGAGCACCACCTTCCACTGGACCGCCGACGCGGCCGGTTTCTATCACGGCTCCGCGAGCGCGAACAACTACACCGCCCGCGCCAGCCTGGCCGGCTTCGCCGACCAGAACGTGGCCGTGACGATCACCGATGGCACGCCCACCCTGCAGGACTTTGCGCTCACGGACATCGCCGGGCCGACGCTCAGCAACCTGACGCCGGGCGGCAGCACGAGCAACACGGCCGGTCCCTATCCGGTCAGCGTCAATGCGCAGGACTACAGCACGGTGGCCTCGGTCACGCTCTACTACCGCGTCAACATGGGCGCCTGGCAGAGCACGCCGATGACGGGCGGGCCGCTCACCTTCACGGCGAGCATGCCCGGCTCCTTCGCCAACAGCCACCTGGACTACTACGTCCAGGCCACCGACGGCGTCAGTCACAGCAGCGTGCTGCCCGCGGGCGCGCCCCTGGCCTTCGAGACGCTCTACATCACCGAGCAGGTCTACGCCTTCGACGCCGAGAGCGGCCAGGGCAGCTGGACGCTCGGTGTCGCCGGCGATGCCGCCACCAGCGGCCTGTGGGTTCGGGCCGATCCCATCGGCACGAACTACAACGGCACGCCGATGCAGCCCGAGGACGACCACACGGCCGCCCCCGGCATCTACTGCTTCGTCACCGGCAACGGCACCGTCGGCGGCGCGGTCGGCGACCAGGACGTGGACGGCGGCTGCACCACCCTGCTCAGCCCGATCTTCGACCTCAGCACGGCGGATCGCGCCTTCGTGCGCTACTGGCGCTGGTATGGCGAGGGCGGCAACTCGACGGACGACGCCTTCGTCGTGCAGATCACGAGCAACGGCAGCAGCTGGGTGCAGCTCGAGAGCGTACCGAACATCGCCAATAGCTGGACCCTGGTGAACGAGGAGATCACGGGCCTGGTGCCGCTCACCAGCACGGTGCAGCTGCGCTTCCTGGCCTGCGACCTCAACACCGCCGGCCTGGTCGAGGCGGCCATCGACGACATCGCCCTCGAGACCTACGACGCCAACTTGACGGCAGTGCCGGGCGACGCGACGCCGCAGTGGTCGCTCTCGCTCCAGCAGAGCCAGCCCAACCCCTTCCGTCCCGGCGACGGTCCGACCACCCTGCGCTTCAGCCTGGAGTCGCAGACGCGGGCGCGCCTGGCCGTCTACGATATCGCCGGCCGCCTGGTGCGGACGCTGACCGACGGCGCCTTCGCGCCCGGCGAGCATGCGCTCAGCTGGGACGGCAAGGACGCCCATGGGCAGCAGGTCAGCTCGGGAGTCTACTTCTACCGGCTCGAGGCCCAGGGCCAGAGCCAGAGCCGCAGCCTGGTGCTGGTCCGCTAGGACCCGCGGCCCGGTACGCGAGAGGCGCAGCACACGCCAACGGCGAGGGGCCGGC
Source organism: uncultured bacterium (assembly GCA_963695095.1). Lineage (GTDB taxonomy): Bacteria > Krumholzibacteriota > Krumholzibacteriia > JACNKJ01 > JACNKJ01 > VGXI01. The sequence continues at coordinate 771,278 of CAVOFT010000001.1, forward strand.
GGGGAAACCCGCCGGCCTTTTGCTTGCGCGGCCGACCGGCGCCCCGCATTTTTCCGACCCCTGCCGCCCGAGGTGCGAACCCTGCGCCATTTCCTGCTGTCCGGCGTCACCCTCGCCTCGCTCCTCCTGCTCCCGACACGGCCGGCGATCGCCACGGCCTTCGTCCAGGACCCGGCGCCCTCGCCCGCGGACCAGTGCAAGCTGGACGACATCGCCGCCTCGCCCACGGGGCGCATCGCCGCCGCCGGCTGGGAGCGCACCTTCATGACCGGCGGCTCGCCGGGCACTCCGCTCATCGTCGAGAAGTCGGCCGCCGCGGGCAGCTGGACGGTGCTCGACAACCCCGACCAGGGCTTCACCTGGCACGACCTCGGCGCGGTGGACTACCTGCCCGGCCATCCCGACGAGGATCTCGTGGCGGTGGGCACCTATTACCCGGACATTCTCCTCGCCCACGGCCATGGGCTCCTGCTGCGCTACCGCCGCGCCGCGGGCGCCTGGGACATGGGCACCTTCAACGATCCCGGCGCCGAGTTCCACTTCGTCGAGGACGCCGTCTTCGATCCCCTCGATCCGAATCGCCTGCTCATCGCCGGCACGCGTGGCGTCGACGATGGCGTCGGCTCCTGCTTCCGCTTCACGACGATGGTGGTCGCCTATCGCCTGGACACGATGAGCTACGAGATCCTGCCGACCACGGCCCTCGGCGGCCTGAGCTCGATCGTGGCCCTGCCGGACGGGCGCTTCCTGGCCGTCGGCATCGCGGCCGGCGACTGCGACTACCTCAACATCCCGATCGTGCTGCTCATCGACGGCGCGACGAGCACGGTGCTGCCCAACCCGCCGCCCTGGCCGGGCTACCCCGCCTACCGGCTGAACTACGCGCTCACGCTGGCGGACGGCCGCGTGCTGATGGTGGGCATGGCGACGCCGAACGGGGGCTCGCACTTCGTCACGCTGGGTTACGTCTTCGACCCGGCCACGAATGGCTGGATGGTGACCAAGCCCCTGGACCCCGACACCAGCACGCACCCGGCGGGCTTCACGAACCAGCTCTGGAGCTTGACGCCTGGGCTGGACGGCCGCATCTACGCGGTGGGGCGCTATCACTACATCAGCGACATGGGCTACCACTACTATCGGGCGCTCATCGAGAGCTGGGATGGTGCGAACTGGCGCCTGGAGGAGACGCCGGAGGAGTTCGGCTCGCCATGGAACACCCAGCTCTGGGGCGTCTGCACGCATCCGACGGCGGGTGTCTGGGCGGCCGGCTACTGGGATCCCGCCGAGTACCCGGACCGCTCGCTGGTGCTGCGGCAGGCCGACCCGCCCACGGGCGCGGTCGACGCGGCGGCCGCGGGCGCGCTCGGCTGCGAGGCCTTCCCCAATCCCTTCCGCGAATCGACGCGCCTGCGCTTCAGCCTGCGCACGGAGGGGCCGGCGGAGCTGGCCATCTTCGATGTCTCGGGGCGTCGCCTGCGCGCGCTCGCCGCGGGCGCGCTATCTGCCGGCGAGCATGCCTTCACCTGGGATGGCCGCGATGATGAGGGCCGCGCGCTGAGCGCGGGCGTCTACCTGGCGCGGCTGGAGGCGGAGGGCGCGAGCGAGAGCCGCAGTCTGGTCTTGCTGCGCTAGCCGGCGCGTTGCCACGTGGCAACGCGATCCGGTCCTTGTCACGTGACAAGGCGCAGAGGCTCAGCGAATCAACACCAGCTTCTGCGAGGCCCTGCCGGCCTCCGTTTCCAGTAGGCACAGGTAGACGCCCGAGCCGACCGCCTCCCGGCCGGGCCCTCAGGCGCTGCCCGACTGCTTGGCGGCCTCCAGCGCCATCTCGTGGGCCAGCTCGGGCCCGAGGAAGCGCTCGGCGGCGCTGTGGCCGGCGTAGATCAGCGGCGTGAGGATCACCGCCACCGTGAACTTGTAGAGGTACTGCGTCACGGCGATGCTGAGGAACTGCGCGCCCGTCAGCTTGCCCGGCAGGTAGAAGGCGATGCCGAGGATCACGATCGTGTCCACAGCCTGCGAGAAGATGGTCGAACCCGTCGCGCGCAGCCAGAGGCGGCCGGGCCCCGTCACCCGCCGCAGGCGGTGGAAGATGAGCACGTCGGTGAGCTGGCTGAGGGCGAAGGCGGTGAGCGAGCCGACGATGATCCACAGCGACTGGCCGAAGACCTGCGCGAAGGCCGCGCCCGAAACAGGCGAGAAATCGGTGGCCGGGATCCGCAACGCGGCGAAGAGCGCGATGAAGGCGTAACTGATCATGCCCACGCCCAGGAAGGTGAGCTGCCGCACGCCGCGCTTGCCGTAGTACTCGTTCACGAGGTCCGTGGTGAGGAAGACCACCGGCCAGGGGATGACGCCCACGGACATCAGGAAGGGACCGATCTCCAGGAGGCCCAGCTTGAGCACGAAGTCCGGCGAGCTGAGGTAGAAGAGCTTGCCGCCGATGAGCTCGCCGAGCAGCGCGTTGGTGAGGAAGAAGCCGCCGAGGATGAGGAAGAGCGTATCGCGGCGGGTCTTCATGGCCATGGCCGGGCGCTCCTGCTCGGGCGAGGGTTCGGCAAGGGGTGGCGCGAACCCTACGAAGCGTGGCCGGCGCTGTCAAGGCGCCGGGCGCTACTGCCCCGGCGTGAAGACGAAGGGCGCCCGGAAGCTCACGCGGCCCGCCGGCACGGCGCCGAAGCTCCAGGCCTTCACCTGCGCCAGCACGCAGTCGAGCACGGCGGCGCTCCTGAGGCCGTCCTCGAGCACGGCGGCCTCGCTGACGCCGCCGTCGGCCTCCACCGTGAGGCGCAGCACCAGCTTGCCGCCGAGCGTGGCGTCGCGCTTCAGCGCGTTGTCGTAGCAGTAGCGGATGCCCGGCGCGTAGCGCTGCAGCACGGCGAGCAGGGAGGCGTTGCTGCGGATCTCGCCGCCGCCCGGCGCGCCCCCCGCCCGGGCGCCCGCTGCCCCAGCGCCTTCTGCGCCCTCGCTGCCCGCGCTCCAGTCGCCGATCTCCACGCTGAGCCCGGCCGCCAGCAGCACGGGCCCGCCGCCCGCGGGCGCGGCGGCCGCCACGCTGCTCTCGACACTGCCCAGCGCCTCCTGCCCGCGGCCGCGGCGCAGGCGGCCGCGCGCCGCCCCGGCGGAGGGCGCCGCGGGGGCGTCCCCGGCGGGCAGCGCGGTGGAGAGCTTGGCCAGCGTGGCGTCCAGGGCCTGGGTCGTCGAGGCGAGAGCCTGCGTCGCCGCCTCGGCCTGGCGGCGTCCGGCCAGGCCCTGATCGGGCGCCACGCGCGGCGCCTGGGCCAGCCGCTCCACCCGCCGCGGCGCGCGCTCGGGCTCGGGCGCGGGGGTCGGGTCCGGCGGCTGCGGCGCGGCGGCCTCGGCTGCCGGCGCCGCCGCTAGCGGCGAGGCGACCGGCGCGCTCGCGACCGGCACCGGCGGCTCCGGGCGGCGCTCCTCGAGGATCAGCCGCGCGAGACGCTCGGGCATGGCCTCGAGCGTGGGCGCCTCCTCCACCGGCGCCGGCGCGAAGAGCAGCACCGCGAGGACGAGGAGGCCCAGCGCGGCGGCCATGGCGAAGGAGCGCCGCGTGCGCGCATCCATCTCGCCGATCAGGATGACGTGCCAGGGCAGCCGATAGCTGCGCGCGATGGGGCTGAGCGGCCGGCCGAGGGCGAAGGCCATCAGGAGTCCTTGATCACGGCCAGGGCGATGTCGCCGTAGCCGCTCTGGTTGCAGGTGTACATGACGCGCTGCAGGATGGCGAACTCGATGTCGCGATCGCCCTGGATCGCCACGCGCGGCCGGGCGCTCTCGCCCGTGCGCCGCGCGGCCAGGGCCTCGCTCTTCGCGCGCTCGGTCTGGAGGCGCTCGCCCAGGCCCGCGATCCAGAGCGACTCGCCCGCCAGACTCGCGCCGACCGAGGCCACCATCTCGTCGCCGACGAGGATGGCGTCGTCGAAGACCGCCACCACGAGCGCGGGCCGGGCGGCGTCCTGGCTGCGCGACGCGGGCAGATCCACGCCCGGCACGGGGGTCAGCGCCTCGCCGTCCACCACGAAGCTCTTGAGCAGGAAGAGCAGCAGCGAGGTGAAGATGTCCATCATCGAGGTCATGCGCAGCACGGCCTTGCGGTTCTCCCGCCGCAGGCGGCTGAAGCCGCCCCGACTGCGCCGCGTCGAAGCCTTCATCGCGAGCCTCCCTCGCCGCTCGCGGCGGCCAGGGCGATCCGGGGCCAGCCGGCCTCGCGGGCGATGTCCATGGTCGCCACGATGCGCTCGTAGCGCGTGTGCGGCGCCGAGACGATGATGATGTCCTTCTCGGCCGGATGCGTAGCGGCCAGCTCGCCGAGCAATGCGCCCAGGCGCGCGACGCCGGTCGGGCCATCGTCGCCCGCCGCGGGCGCGAGGCCCCGGCCCGCCAGGCGCCAGCCCCGCTCCTCCAGGCGCAGGGACAGCTCGAGGCCGGCCTCGTCGGTCGCCGGCGCGCTCGCATCGTCCGCGGGCATCTGCATGTCGATCACGGTCACCTGCAGGAAGACGGCCGAGATCAGCAGCATCGGGATCAGCGCCACGAAGATGTTCATCAGCGGCAGCATCTCCAGCTCCTCGGCGACGAGCTGCCGGAAGCTGCCGCGCGCGCGGCGGCCCATGCTAGATCTCCTCCGTGCCGCCCGTGAGCAGGCTGATCAGGCGCACGCTGAGTGCGTCCACGTTGTCGACGATGCCCTCCACCTTGCTCACCAGGAAGCCGTGGATGAGCAGGGCCGGCACGGCGACGATGAGGCCGAAGGCCGTCGTGTTCAGCGCCTGGCTGATGCCCGCGGCGAGAAAGGCCGAGCGCTGGGAGGGATCGGCGGCGTCCACGGCGTTGAAGGCGGTGGTCAGGCCGAAGATGGTGCCCAGCAGGCCGAGCAGGGTGGCCGTGTTGGCCAGCATGTTCAGGTAGGAGAGCCGGCGGCCCAGCGGGGGCAGCACCACGGTGGCGGCGCTGTCGGCCGCCGCCTGCAGGGTCTCTTCGCTCGCCGCGGCCGCGCCCTCGCGCTGCAGGATGGCCTTGGCAACGCGCGTGACCGGGGACTCCACCTTCTGGCAGAGCGCGACGGCCCCGCCCTTGTCGCCGCGGCGCACCAGGCGCAGCAGGTCGCGGCTCATCTTCGTGGAGTTGAGCTGGGCCGCGCGCTGGATCACCCAGAGTCGCTCCAGGCTGAGGGCGAAGACCAGCAGGCCGGTGATCAGGATCACGATCATGAAGGGGCCGCCGTTCTTGAAGAAGGCGGCGAAGGTGGCGACGGGGTTCATGCCTCACTCCTCGACTACGGGGTTGGGTCCGGGATCCTGCGCAGCCGGCCGGCTCGTCGGCAGGGCCGCGGCGCGCAGCGCAAGCTGTGGGGGCGGCGCGGGCTCGAGCAGGCCGGCGGCGGCGATGAGTTGCCAGCCCAGGCGCAGCTCGACGCGGGCCGGCTCGCGGGCGTTGATGAAGAGCACTTCCGGGCCCTTCGCCACGCCCTCGATGGTGATGGCCTCCAGGCTGCGTTCGGCGCCGCCGGCGGTCGGCTGGGGCTCCGCGGCTGCCGCCGCCCGTTCGGTCGCCGCTGCTGCCGGAGCGAGCGCGAGGGCCAGCAGGAGCGCGATCCGCAGCGCCTCAGTTCGCATCATGCTTCGCCTCCGGGTCGGGTGCCGGGGCCGGCGGGCTGAGCGCGAGATGGCCCGCGGCCGGCGCGCCGGCCAGGGCGCGGCCCAGGGCATCGGGATCCACGCCGCCGCCGGGCGCGAGCCGGCGGTAGGCGAGGAAGTGCGCGCGGGCCGCCGCCTCGTCGAAGCGATAGTTCAGCGCCACGATGGCCAGGTTGTAGTGGGCGCCCGCGCAGCGCGGATCGAGGGCGAGGGCGCGCTCGAACTCGGCGGCGGCCGCCTCGGGCCGGCCCGCATAGAGGAGGCCGATGCCCAGGTTGTTCGCCGCGGCGGCCGAGCGGGGCGCCGCCTCGGCGGCCGCGCGCAGGTGGGGCTCGGCGGCAAAGGGATTTTCTCCGCGCAGGAGAAGGAAGCCCAGCGCGGCGGCCGTGCCCGACGCCTCCGGATCCAGTGCGCGGCTCAGGCGGGCCGATTCCTCCAGCTCGCCGAGCGCGTCGAGCTGCAGCGCGAGGGCGGCCGTCAAGGGGCCTCTGGGCTCGGCGCCGCCAGCCAGCGCCGCGCGCAGCAGCGCGGCCCCTGCGGCGAACTCGCCCGCCGCGTAGTGCAGCTTCGCCCGCAGGCTCAGCGAGGGAGCGTCGAGGGGATCCGCCGCCAGGGCGGCGTCCAGCGCAGCGCCCGCCGCCGGCAGGGAATCGACGGCCGCCAGCAGCGCGGCCAGGCGATAGGGCCAGTAGGGCTCCTGGGGCGCCCGGGCCGCCCAGGCGCGCAGCGAGTCCCCCTCGGCCGCGAGCTGCGCGCCGGCGTCTGCGGGCCGCGTGGCCGGCGCCTGGAGCGCACCGCCTCCCGCGCAGCCGGCCAGGACCGCGACGGCGAGCGGTGCCAGCGCCCGGGGGCGCGCGCAGCGGCTTGCAATCTGGAGCAGGCGGGACGGCATGGCGCTCCTCGTGCTTTCCCACGCCGCCGGTCGGGGTTGCCGCGGCGCGCTGAAATCACTGCTCGCAAGTCGCATACCCATCAAGGACGTAGCGGCGGATCAGAGGCCGCCACCAAGGGGAATTCCAGCTCGGGCAGGTGCAGGAAGCGCCGAGCAATCCGCGGCCACAACTCGTTTTTGGTGATTGCGACCCAGTTGTCCGGGTCTTCATCCGTGGGATCGGCCAGGCGCACGAGCTCGCTCCAGGTCTGCTCGCCGCGGGCGTGGAGTTCCCAGGCGCGATCCTCGAGCACCTCGAGATAGGCGAGACGGTCGTCGCCGGCGAGGGCCGCGGGCGCCGGGGCGGCGAGCAGCGCGTCGCCCAGCTCGTAGAGCGACTGGCCGAGCAGGTGCGCTGCCGCCCGCGACCAGCGCCGACTGCCGCGGGCGAGCACGTGCTGGCTCTGCTCGGCGAGGGCAGCGAGCAGGGCCTGCTTGCGCTCGAGGCCGGCCTCCAGCGGCGCGGCCAGGGCGACCGCCGCGAAGTCCCGGTGAAGAGCCAGGCAGGCGAGGTAGTCGACGTGGGCGAGCAGGTCCGCATCGGCGAGAGCGGGCTGCCGGGCGGCGCCGTCGAGATAGGCGGCGAGGGGACCGCCCGCCGCCCGGGCGTCGGCGAGGGGGGCGTCGCCCCGGGCCGCGAGCGCGGCGAGGGCGCGCGCGTGGAGAATCTCCGTGAGCGCCGCCGGGTGCGCGGGGAAGCGCGCGAGGAACTCGTCGCGATAGCGCTCGGCATCGGCGGCTCCCGCCGCGCCCGCCGCGAGATCGATGGCATGGAGCAGGGCAGCGGGTGCCTGGGCCAGCTCCTCGGCGCTGCGCGCGCCGGCGGCATAGGCGGCCAGGGCGGCGGCGGCCCGCCGCGGTGCGACCTTCGCGAAGAGCGCGGCTATCTGCAGCCGGGCATCGCCGGCGAGGCGGCTGTCCGGATGGCCTTCGGCCAGCGCGGTGAAGGCGCCGGCCGCCGCCTCGCGCTCGCCGCAGGCGGCGAAGCCCAATCCCGCGCGGTAGTGGGCCTCGTCTGCAAGCGCAAAGGCGGGCCAGGCGGCGGCGAGATCGGCGAAGCGGCGCGCGCCGGCGCAGTCGCTGCTGTCGGCGGCCATGGCCGCTGCGGCGGCGAGGAAGTGGCTCTCGGGCACGCGCAGGGCGAGGGCCGCGCCGAGGCTGTCGGCGCTCGCGGCGCCCGTGCCGCCCGCCGCACGCGCTGCGAGCGCGAGAGCCTCCTCGTAGCGCGAGGCGGCCGCGGCGGCCTCGCCCGCGCGGCTCAGGGCGTCTCCGCTGCGGGCGGCGGCCAGGGGGGCGGCCGCGTGGGCGGGCCAGCGCCGGGCGAAGGCCGCGAAGCCGGCCGCCGCTTCCCGGTGCCGAGCATCGCCGTCGCGCAGGCTGGACAGGCGCCAGAGCAGGGCCGGCGCGCGGGCGTCATTCGGCTGGCGATCGAGATAGCGATCGCCGGCGGCGAGGAAGCGCGCGCGGGCGGCGGGGAGGGCATCGCCCGCGGCGGCGCCCTGCAGGGCATCGAGCAGGGCCAGGGCCTGCCAGTCGGCGAGGGCGGCCAGGTCCGCGTCCTCGGCGGCGCAGGCATAGTGGGCGAGGGCGGCCTCGCCGTCGCCCAGCTGCGCGGCCGCCTCGCCCGCTGCGAGTTGCCGGCGGGAGCGCTCGGCATCCTCGGGCCAGTGGGCGAGCAGCAGTTCGAGGCTCTCGCGCGCCCGGTGCCAGTCGCCGGCCGCCCCCCGCGCGCGGGCGCGAGCGAGGGCCTGGCTGGCCCGCTCGATCAGGCAGGCGCGCGCGAAGTCGCCGGCCGCCTGGGCAAGACTGTCCTCGGCCGCGCTGCGCGCTGCCTGCCAGCCGCTGCCCGGACGGAAGTGCAGAGCGAGCGTGCCCAGCTCGGCATCGACGCGCGTGGAGTCGCCGACGGCCCGGCGGTCGGCGAGCAGCAGCTGCGCCTGGGCGAGGGTGCCCGGCGCCAGCGGCCAGCGGGCAAGCCAGAGCGAGTCGGCGGCGGCCGCTTCCGCATGGAAAGCGTAGCTGCGCAGCAGGTCCGCCACATCCGTGAGCAGCGTCGGCGCGTAGGGCCGCTCGCCCTCACCCGCGAAGAAGCCCGCCCAGGCGGGCGCGCCGCCCGCCCGGGCCAGACATTCGGCGAGATGCGCCCGGGCCTCCCGAGCCAGCGACGCGCCGGCGCCGGCCGCGGCCTCGGCTTCCAGGTCGATGAGTCGGCGATAGAGCGCTGCGGCCTCGAGGAAGCGATCCTCGCCGTAGCGAAGCCAGCCCAGCGTGTAGAGCGCCACGCGCGTCAGTTCGGGGCTGCCCGTGGCGGCCACGGCGTCGTAGTGCAGGGCCGCCCGCGCGCGGTCGCCGCGGGCGAGGGCGCGCTCGGCGAGCCGAAGACGCGCCTGCGGCAGTTCGGGTGCCTCCGGGTGCTCGGCCAGCAGCGACTCGAGCTGGGCCTCGCCCTCGGGATCGCCCTGCTCGTCGAGCAGCATGCCGAGATTGAAGCGCACGGCGCCGCGGCCGGGATAGTCCGCGTCCTCGGCGAGGATGGCGCGGTAGAGCGCGCAAGCCGGCTCGAGATCCAGGAAGGGCGCCAGGGCGCGCTCGGCGGCGGCGTCGGCCGCGCCCTCCGCGCCGAGGAAGGCGGCCATGCGCGCGGCGAAGGCCTCGCGCGCCTCATTCAAGCGCAACTCGGCGAGATGGAAGCGCAGCTCCCCGCGCGCCGTCGACTGCGGGTGGGCGGCGAGGAAGGCTTCGCAGCGCAGGCGCGCCTCGGCGTGGGCCGCGCTGGCAAGGGCGCCGCCAGCGGGAGTCTCGCTGCGCTGCAGCGCCGCCTCCGCGAGCTGGTAGTCGAGCAGCTCCTGCTCGGCGTCCAGGCGCTTCAAGCGCTCGGCGATGAGCCAGGCTGCTGCGCGCCCCTTTTGCGCGGCGAGGCGGGCGGCAGCGCTTGCCGCCTCGGCATGGGCAGCGGCCAGCGCGGCGCTCAGCGCCTCGCCCTGGGGATCGCCGGCGGCCAGGCAAGCGGCCAGCCTCGCCTCGATGTCCAGAGCGCCCGCTGCCTGCGCGCCGAGCGCAGCGGCGGCCAGGGCGGGCCAGCCCGAGAGCCGCGCGCGGCCCGCACCCAGGGTCGCCGCCAGTTCGCCCGGCAGCCAGGCCGCGTAGTCGCGGCCATAGCCAGCCAGCTCGGCGGCGAGAGCGCCGTCGGCGGCCAGCACGCTGTCGGCATCGAGCGCTCTCCGCGCGCGGCGAGCCCGGGGCCCCTCCAGCCGCAGATGAACGAGCGCAGCCTGCGCCTCGGCCTGAAGCGCGGCGCGGCGGACGAGGCGCGCGGCGCGGGCGAGCAGCGCGTCGCGATAGGCGGCGATGAAATCGGCGAGCCCCGCCTCGGCCCTGCCCGCGGCGGCGCTCAGGCTGTCGACCGGCAGGCCCGTCGCGGCGAGCGCCGCCCGCAGGGCGGCCAGGCGCGCGGCCTCGTCCTCGAGATGCCGGCGGCGCGCGGCGCGGTCCGCTTCATGGGCGCTGAGGGCCGCGGCCGCCTGGGCGGCGGCCCAGCGGGTCGCAGCCAGCGCGTCGTCGGCGGCGGCCAGGCTGTCGTGGAAGGCCGGCGCCAGGACGAGCGCCGGGCCGCGCGCCGGCTCGAGCTGGAGCAGGGCGCCGGCGCTGCGGCCGGCCTCGCCGAGGGCGAGGCGGCGATCGGCGGCGGCCTCGGCGATGGCCGCCTCGAGAGCAGCGCGCGCTGCGGCGCTGATCACGAGGCCGCCGGGCCGCGCCAGTGCGAGCAGGGAATCGGCGGCGACGGCGGGATCGAGCGCGGCCAGCTGCGCGCGCTCGGTGCGGCGCGCCGCTTCGAGCGCGACGAGCAGGGACCAGGCCGCTTCGCCATCTCGCGCATCGAGCAGGCGACGTGCGGCGAGCAGGGCGGGCTCGCCGCCGGCGGCCGGCTCTGCCGGCAACGCGCGGCGGGCGGCGTCGGCCACCAGGGCGCGCTCCCAGGCCTGGGCGGGCGCCTGCGCTGCGAGGGCGCGCCAGTGGGAGAGCGCATCCTCGCCGGTGGCTTCGGCCAGCCGGGCCGCGAGCTGCAGGCGCAGCAGGGTGGGCAGCGCCCCATCCGCTGCGGCCAGGAGCGCTCGCGCCCGGGCCAGCGCCTCCGTCCGCGCTTCCGCTGGCGCGCCGGCGGCGCGGCTCAGGGCCCGCTCGATGGCGAGGGCGGCCAGGAGCGGCGGGTCGCCGGGCTGCCAGTCCTCGCTGCGCTCGGCGAGCAGGGCCAGCGCGCGCCGGGCCGAAGCGGCCTCGCCCGCGGGGCGGGCAGCCAGGGCTGCGAGCGCGGCGCCGTCACCGGCCTCGGCGGCAGCGAGCGCTGCGAGAAGCGAGGCCCGCTCGGCGTCCGCCCTGCCCAGCAGCGCGGCATCGATGGTCGCCAGCGGCAGGAGCGCCACTGCCGGCGCGCTCAGTCCCCAGAGGCCGAGACTGCGGCCGAGCCCGAGGGCGGCCGCAGTAGCGGGATCCAGCGGCTGGGGCAGGGGCGCGAGGCGAGCCCGGCCGCCGGCAGCGGGCGCCGCAGTCCCCGCCTCGGCCTCGGCGGCGCGCGCCGGCTCCGCCAGCGGGGCCAGGCCGGGCAGGCCCAGCGCGAGGGCGGCCAGCAGCGGGATCGGGAGCAGTCGACGCACGCCCACCTCAGTCCTGCCAGATCGTCGCCGTGATACCCGACATGTCGGCGGCCGAGTGCAGGCCGGACAGGTCGAGCTGGAGCAGGGTCAGTCGATCGCGCGGCGCCTCGGCGAGCACCTCGAGCAGCCCGCTGCCGCCGAAGCTGAACTCGAGCCGGTGCAGGCGCGGCTCCACGTACTCGTGGAGCACCTGCACGAGTCCGCCGCGGCGCAGGGCCGCGCGCTGGCCGGCATCGAGGGCCACCTGCCAGCTCCCGCCGTCCTCGTCGCGGATGGCCAGGCCCGGCGGCTCGAAGCCCGCCGGCAGGCCCTTGAGCAGGATGATGAGGGCGGTCTCCTGCTCGCCGCGCAGCAGGGCGTCGAGATCGCGCAGGCGCTGGCCCTGGGCGTCGAGCTGGCGATCCATGAGATCGAGCCGATCGGCGAGCCGGGCGAGATCGGCGATCTGGGTGGCGCCGGCCGGGCCGCTCCCGAGCAGGGCGCTCTCGGCCTGCACGCTGTCGCGCGCCGCCGCGATCTCGCCGAGGATGCGCTGCAGGAAGAGCTCGCGCTCGCTGAGCGCCTGGGCCTCGCCGTCGAGGGGCAGCGCGCGCTGGCGCAGCAGGTCGAGACGGCCGCGCAGGAAGTCGCGGTTGGCGTGGAGGAACCGCAAGTACGGCGTGTCACTGCCTTTGCTATCGGTGCGCTCGACGCGCACCGGCGCGGCCTCCTCGGCGCGCAGGGGCGCGGCCCCGGCAACGAGGATGAGCAGGGCGACGAGTCGGGCCAGGCGCATCGCTATCCCCTCCAGGTGCGGACGCGCTTGCCCGTGGCGGCATCGAGCAGCACGTAGAGCGACGGCGCGCCCGGCGCGCTGTAGACGAGGGCCCAGGTGCTGAGATCGGGCCGCTGGAGATGCAGGACCCCCCGCAGGAGCAGCAGGCTGCTGAGCCGGCCGCCGTGCTCCGCGCAGTAGGCGCGGCCGCCCGCGGCATCGCCGGCCGCGCGGGCGGCGTCCGAGTCCAGCCAGTCCGCAGCCAGGGGCGGCGCCGCGAACTCGAACTCCAGGTCGCGGGCCAGAGTGATGCGGCCGCCGGCCAGGGAGTAGGCGCGACTGCGGCCCCGCGTTTCGGAGTGGAAGAGATAACCCCAGCGCGGCGCGGCGCCCAGGCTGTCCGGGTCGGCATCGTTCTCCACGTAGACGAGCTGCGCGTCGGGCGCCCAGCTCCGCGCCGCAGCTTCGGCCAGGGCCAGCTCGGCGCGGGCGGACACGGCCGGCGCTTCCGCGCCGAGGGCGGGAGCGGCGAGCGCCGCCAGGGCAACGAGCATCAAGGCCGGCAGGGCCGGCCGGGGCAGGCGTGTGGACGGCATGGCGGTCTCCTAGAAGAGCAGGCTGCTGCCGAGGCTGAACTCGACATTGTTGTTGTCCCGCCGCGCGCTGGCGGCGCCGGAGGCGAAGCGGTAGTTGCGGAATTCCCAGCGCATGGCCATGCGCTTGCTGAAGAAGAGCAGGCTGCCCGCGCCCAGGTTGACGCTGGACTCGGTGGCGCCGCGCAGGATGCTGCTGCCCAGACCGCCGGTGAGGAAGGGCTCCATCTGCCGGCCGGGCAGGAGCTTCAGGTTGAGGTTGAACGAGTAGTAGAGCATGTGGAACTGCTCCTCCTCGAGAGCGAGGTTGAACAGGCTCTCCACGATCTCGGCCGGCCGCGCGACGCGCGTCCAGGCCAGGCCGCCCTCGATCTCCAGGTGGTCCAGCAGCTGGTAGCCGAGGCTGCCGCCGAGCACGAGCGAGTTGCTCTTGCGATCGAAGGCATAGGCGCCGGTGTAGGCGCGCAGGCTGTAGCTGCCGACGCGGGAGAAGAGGCGGGGATTGGGGCGGAACTCCAGGCCCGAGAGATCATCGAACTCCTCGCAGAGGTCCCTGTGCACCCAGCCCGTGCGCTCATCGTCGAGGCGCAGGTTGATCCAGTCGCCGCGCTTGGCGACAACCTTGAACGCCGCGCCGGCGCCGCCCGTGGCCACGATCGCGAACTCGGCCCCCGGCCCGCTGCGCAGCAGCTGCTCGCCGTCCCCCTTGAGCCGCACGGACTTCTCCCGCAGCACGTGCGGGCCGTTCAGCGGCGTGGACCAGAGCGGCGCCGCGCTGGAGTCGGCGGCCGCGGGGGCCGGCATGGGCAGCGGAGCGGAGGCCAGCTGCCCGCGCGCGGGCGTCGCCCAGAGCGCGCTCAGCGCGAGAAGGAGGGTGAAGGGGCCGCTTGGACCTCGCTGCAGGAATCGGGCGGGCACGCTGTCTCCTTTGCTGCTCATCGGCTGCTCATCGGTTCGGGGGTTCGGGCCGGCCGCGAGTGGCCGCGAGGCGGCCGGGCAGCCAGTCCAGGCGCAGGCTCAGCCGCCAGTTGCTCCGTCGCTCGCGCTCGAGGACGAGGGCCTCGCCCACGCGCCGGGCGCTGTCGAGGGCGAAGGCGAGGGCATCCAGATCCAGACCGAGGGCGAACTCCGCGGCCAGGGCGCGGCGCAGCAGCAGGCCGCCGCCGCCGCAGAGCGCGTCCACGGGGGCGAAGTCGATCCGCAGGTCCTCGCCCGCCGGCCCCGCGCCGGCGAGCAGGAGCTGGTCGGGCGCATAGCCGAGGCGCAGCCAGCCGAGATGGCCCTGCAGCCAGAGCTCCAGCCCCGCCGGCCTGGCGAGGCGGCGGCCGAGCTGAGCCTCGAGACTGGTCAGAGCCAGCTCGAGCGCAGCGGGCGCAGCGGGCAGGCCCGTCGCCTGGCTGCCGCCATGGCGCTGCAGGCGCAGGCCGTAGGCGCTCGCCCCTCGCTCCCAGGCGAGCCCGCCGCCCAGCAGGGCCCGAGGCCCGGTGTCCCAGCGGAAGTCGGCGAAGCTCGCGTCCGGCCGGGCGAGGCCGGCTGCGGCCTCCAGGCGCCAGCCGGCCCGGGAGACGCGCGGCCAGGCCGCTGCCGCGAGGGCAATGAGCAGCGCCAGCCAGGGCCAGAGCGCGAGCCAGCGCCTGGAGCTGCGGCGGCCGCGTACAGCGGCAGGGCGCGGCGCCTGCCGCGGATGGCCGGGCTCCGCATCCCAGAGGGAACTCACGGCGCGCTCCGATCCAGGCGCAGCGCGAAGCCCGTGGCGAGGATCTCCAGGCTGTCCATGGCGACGGGCGTGACGACCACCGTGTCCGCCATGCCCGCGCGGCGCAGCTCCTCGCCCTGGCCGAAGAAGAGCAGGAGCCAGAGCGCTTCCGTCGAATCGAGATCCGCGGGCAGGGGCGCCGCGAAGGCGAGCTGGGCATCCATCATCAGGTGATCGAAGCCGGTGACGGCGCGCGAGGCGCCGGCCACCGGCGTCGTGGCGGCGAGCAGAGCCTGCACGCGGCGGCTGTGCTGGCGCGGCTCATCGTCCGCGCGCAGGGGATGGGCGGCGAGGAGCGCGGCGTCGCCCCGGCGCAGCTCGATGGCGAGATCGCCCGTGCGGATGGCGCGGAAGGTGATGCGGACATCGACGCTCACCGCGAGGGTGCCGCTGGGCGCGACGAGGGCGCCGGCCGCCGGCTGGCTCGAGAGCAGGTCCAGACGGGTCCAGGTCTCCTCGACGCCGGGCGCCTCGAGACAGCCGCCTCCCGCCGCCGCGAGGGCGAGCGGCGGGAGGACGGCCATCGCGAAGCGCGCGCGCCGGAATCTGCCGGGGATGTTCATTTCAGCAGGAGCAGCTTGCCCTGCTGCCGGGAATCGCCCTGGCTCAGGCGGCTGAAGTAGACGCCCGAGGGGAGGGCCTCGCCGCGCTCGTCGCGGCCGTCCCAGACCACGGCCTGCTCGCCCGCCGGGTAGCTGCCCTCGGCGAGCACGCGCAGGAGGCGCCCCTGCAGATCGTGGACCGCGAGGCGCAAGGGCGCGCCGCCGGCCGGCACGCTGAAGCGCAGGGTCGTGCTGGGATTGAAGGGATTGGGGTGATTGCCCAGCAGCGCGAGCGCGGCCGGAGTCCCGCCCTCGGCGGCCGGATCGCTCTCGCCCTGATCGGGGGCGAGCGCGTAGAGGCGCAGGCCGCTGCCCTCGCCCCAGGCCTCGACCACGAGACCCACCGACTCCTGCCGCCGCAACTGGGTGCCCCGGCGATGGTCGGTCACGGTCACCGTCGGCACGCAGAAGTCGCGCGGAGCCGCGAGGGCGGCCTCGAGGTCGCCCAGCGGCGCCAGGCTCGGCGAGAACTTGCGCAGGACGCCGGCCCGGGGCGCGGCGGCGTAGAGGTTGCCCCAGCCGTCGAGGTCCAGGCCCTCGACGCTGCCCAGGCCGTGGGCGAGCGCGCGCTCCCAGCGCAGGGCCCCGCCCGCTTCGCTGAGCTCGACGATGCGGCCGCCGTGGGCGTCGGCGACGACGACGCGATGCGCGCCGCGCGCCGCGTCCCAGCGGGCGGCGATGGCGACGGGCCCGGCGAAGCGGCCCACCCCGCCGCCGAGGGCGCCGAAGCGCTCGCCCAGGGCGAAGCGCCCGTTCTCGACGGCGAAGCTGGCCACGCGATTGGCGCCCGTCTCCACGACGAAGAGGCGGTCGTCGGCGGCGGCGAAGGGCGTGCCGCCATCGGACCAGGCCAGGTCGCGCGGCGCTTTGAGGCCATCGATCGCGTAGAGCGGCGTCAGGCTCAGGGTCTCGCTGTCGTAGACGGCCTGGAACACCAGCACGCGACCATTACCGCTGTCAGCCAGGTAGATGCGGCCGGCGTCGTCGGCGGCCAGGCCGCGGGGCTCGACGAGCGCGCCGAAGGCGCTCCCTTCGCCCGTGAAGGCCGCCAGACCCAGGGTGGGGTCGCCGAAGAGCAGGCGGTTCCAGACCGGATCGCTCATCACCTGCAGGTAGCGCGCCTCGAGGTAGGGGAAGCGATCGTAGATGTCCACGCGGCCCACGATCACGCCGGCTGCCACGGCGCCGAAGAGATCGCGGTCCAGCTCCGCGCGGCTGGCGGCGCGGTCGAGCAGGCTGCGCTCGCCCGCGCCCGGCCAGGCCAGCGGGGTGAAGGTGGCGGCGGCGGCCGTCCCCGCGCAGGCGAGGAGGAGAGCCGCGGTCCCGAGGAAGAGGTGTCGCATGATGGGCTCCTTTCTCGATTCTCCCGAGTCCTAGAAGGTCAAGCTGAGGCCCGTCTCGAAGACGTTGGCCGCGAAGGCGTTGGTGTTGAAGTAGCGCTCGTAGCCCAGGCGCAGGCGCGCCGAGCGCAACAGGCTGAAGCGGGCGACGAGGGCCTGCGGCGCCCACTCCAGGCGGCCGCCGAACAGGTGCGCGTCGAAGGGGCCGAGCCGGTAGTCGCCGCTGCGATAGCCGCCGATGCCCTCGGCGGCGGTGTACTCTTCAGCCCAGAACCAGGCGCTGCCCTGGTGATAGAAGCGATAGCGGTAGCGCACGACGAACTCCCGGCCCAGGTACTGATTGAGCTTGAGCCCCAGGGTGTGGGAGTCGAGCTGCCAGTCGTCCTGGTAGTAGCGGTACTCGACGTTCAGGCTCGAGCGTTCGCCGAGGTAGCGGTTGAGCTTGAGGAAGACATCCTCCCGCCGCCGCGAGTCGGGGTGCATCTCGGGCAAGCGCTCGCCACCCGCGTAGACCGCGCGGTAGAGGTTGTGCTGGAGCCCGCCATGCCGATTCAGCTCCAGACCCACGCGCAGCACCGTCTTCGGGTCGAGCACGCGCGTCGCCACCACGTTGAAGTGCGTGACGTCCTTCTCATCCGCCGCCGCCGCGTCCTCGTCGGCGAGCGGCTCGATGGTGTCCCAGCCATAGCTGAGGCCCACCGACAGATTGAGCTGGTCGCCGAAGAGGTCGCGACTCGTGCCGGCCGACACCATGCTGGCATCGTAGTCCGACTCGATGGAGCGGTAGTAGCCGAGTGCAGCCGGTCCCAGGGCGAGGCTTGCCTGCATGGCATTGCGGATCTTCGTGTACTCGCTGAAGGCATCGCCGGCGCCGGCGATGGGCCGGCTGGCGGCGGTGATGGCGTCGGCCGCCTCGACGCTGCCGGCCGGCGACGGCACGGGGGGAATGCTCACGCGCTCGTGGTCGAACTCCACATTCAGTCGACTGCGGCCGAGCGATAGGCCGTAGGAGACGTAGTGCGAGCGCACCTGGACGCCCTCCACATCGGTGAAGTAGTGGTAGAGCGCGCCGGCCTCCTGCTCGCCGGGCTCCGGCCAGGCCAGGGCCGGCGCCGCGACCGCGCCCAGCAGGGCGGCAAGGATGGCGCGCGGCCAGATCCGATGCCGGGGGATCACTTGCACGCGCAGCCTCCCCCGGCGCCGCCGGCGCCGCCCGTCGAGGCCTCGCGGGCTTCCAGCCACTTCAGTTCCTTGGCCTCCTCGTCGCCTTCGGCGGCGAAGTCCATGATCGGGTCGGCCAGGTACTCGCGCTCATAGGGCCGCGCGCCGGCGCAGCCGCCGGCAGCGATGACGAGCGCGAGCAGGAGCGTGGCCAGCGGCGCGCGGCAGGACGGCGGGATACGCATCAGCGACTCCCCATGGCAGCGGTTGTGGGTGGAGCGGCGGCTGCCGCGAGCAACTCGGCGATGCTCGCCTCCAGGCGCTCCAGGCCGCGGGCGTCGGAGCCCAGCACGGCGAGACGCCGGGCGCCCTCGCCGTCGAAGACGAAGCTGCAGGGCAAGGCCGGGAGGTCGAGCTGCTTGGCCAGTCCATCGGGGCCGTCCAGGTAGAGCGGCATCGTCAGCCCGAGGTCGGCGGCGAATTGTCGCGCCTTCTCCGGATCACGATCGATGGAGACGACCCGCAGCTCGAGGCCGGCTGCCTGCCAGCGGGCCGCGCGGGCATCCAGCCAGGGCAGCTCGCGGCGACACGGCACGCACCAGCTCGCCCAGAAGTGGAGGAGCAGGGGCCGGCCTGGCAAGGGCGTGATGGTCGCGGCGCCGGTCTCCGCGAGGGCCGCCAGCGGGCGCGCGGCCAGGGCCTGCCGGGCGGGGTCGGGGTCGGCGGCTGCACGGCCGACCGGCGCCGCGAGCCCAGCCGCCAGGAGAATCGTCAAGACCAGTGGTCCTCGCATGTCTGCTCCTAGCGGTACTGGGCGCCGAGCATCACCCAGAGGCGGAAGAGTTCGCGTTCGCGATCGGTGAGGGCGTTCGCACCGTCCGGATGGCGGCCGCTGCCCTCCCGGTTGCCGAGGCCCTCGGTGGCGTCGATGAGCAGCGAGCGGCGTGGGAAGCCCGGCCTCACCACCTGCGTCTCGAGGTGTTCGGAATCGCCGGAGAGATTGGTGTAGCCGCGCGGGAAGATCGCTCCCGTCTCTAGCGTGTCGGGCGCCGCGCCGAGGTCCAGGCCCGCCGGCGCCGGCAGGGTGTCGCCTTCCGCGATGACCGTCACGTGGTGGCAGGAAAGGCACTTGGCGTCGACGATGGGCGCGATGTGGTCCACGTAATTGATGACCTCGAAGTCCACCGGGTCCAGGTTCAGATTCGTGGCGGGGAGCGCGTCGGCCATCGGGAAGGGGTTGGTGGGCGGATCCGTGACCCGCTCGCGGTCCGTGTGGCAGCCCGTGCACTGGTTGACGTTCTCGCCGGGGCGCACGTAGAGCCAGGTGCGCTTGACGACGAAGCCGCGACCGTGCTCGTCGAGAGTGGCGAAGGAGATCGGCGTATCGGCAGGCACCTCGATCTTGAAAGAGCCATCCGCCTGGACAGGCGCATAGCCGAGGAAGGCCCGCTTCTCGAACTCATTGGCCGAGAAATCGTTCATCTCGCCGGCCAAGGTGGGCCGCGCGGTGAAGACGGCGACCTGCGGCACCGGCGTCTCGCCGCGCACTGGGACTTCCTGGTCGTCCTGCAGGCTGCGGTTGAAGACGTCATGCGCGAGGAAGGTGCCGGAGTCGTAGGCGCGATTCACGGTGTCCGGGATGACGAGCGGCTTCTCGCGCGGCCACAGGAGCTGGGCGTCGTACTCGTTCGCCGCGGGATCGTTGTAGAGGAAGCTCAGCTCGTCAAGGCTCAGCGTCGCCGGATCATCCGGCGTGCCCGCGCCGCTCTGGTTGATCGTGAAGGTGTAGAGGCCGTAGTCAACCTGATCGTCCTCGGCGGCAGGCAGGGTGTAGCTGGCGACGTAGCGGTTGCCGCCGAGCGGGAAGGGGTACTTGAAGGCGCCGTAGGTCCAGGGCGCGCCATCCGTGTTGACGTCGGGGGTGAGCACGTCCCAGTAGTCGCTGTCCGGGCCGGGCGCCGGATCGGCGGGCCCGTTCTCGAGCTTGATGACGACGATGGGCCCGGCATCCTCGTTCACCATCGTGCTCTCGACGGCGATCAGGCGCCCGTCCGGCGTCGGCTGGGCGTGGAAGAAGTTGCGGTCATGGGGGCCGTACATGTGAAAGGTGCCCGTGCCGTCGGGATTGGTGAAGAAGAGCGGAAAGCGGTTGAAGTTGCCGAAGTGCTCCCAGCGCGTGTACATGATGTGGCCGTCCGCGAGCACGGTCGGGTCGAAGTCGTCGCTCTGGTTGAAGCTGATGCGTTCCAGGTTGCCGCCGTCGGCGTCGCAGGCGTAGAGGTGCTCGGCTGGCGAGTGGTTGTACTCGTCCATTTCGCCGGCGCGGCTGCTCGTGAAGACGATGCGGCCGTCGGGCAGGTAGAGCGGGTCGAAGTCGTGGCCGCCGCCCGCGGTCACGCGGCGCAGGCCGGCGCCATCGGCGCCGATCTCCCAGATGTTGCGGCTGGACTCGCCCGGCGCTCGCATCGAAAACAGGATGCGCTCGCCGTCCCAGCTCACGCAGGGGTCGCTGATGCTGGCCCCGTTGAAGCTGGTGATGGCCGTCACCCGGCCGTCCGGCGCGATGGGCTGGAGCTTGTAGAGGTTGCCGCCGCCCCAGCTGCGATTGAGCGTTTCCTCGGCGCTGGTCTTGAGGAAGACGAGGGCGGGCGTCGCCGCGTCGCCGATGATGGCATCCGCGGGGGCGTCCTCGCGGCAGCCGGTCGCCGCGGCCAGCAGCGCCAGCGGCAGGAGCGCCGGCCAGCGGCGCCAGCGAGAGGGTGTGAGCGTGGCAGGCATGGTCCACTCCTTGCGGTTGCGGTTCTCCCGGTGAAGTCGAGCGATCAACGCGCCAGGCTGCGGTAGAAGATGAAGCCGGCGCTGTAGTCGGCGTAGTCGTAGACGAGCGTGCCGCCGGCCGTGGGATGCAGCACGCGCCGTCCGCGGGCATCGAGGCGCAGGGCGAGGTCGTCACGCAGGAAGAGCTCGAGTCCGCCGCCCGCGCTGAGCACGTTGCGGGTGACGGAGTCCGCCAGCAGGGCGCCGCCGGGGAAGGCGATCATCATGCCGTAGCTCGCGGTGAGGTAGGGCTGCAGGCGCCAGGGCAGGGGCCGGCGGAGCAGCAGGCCGAAGTCGTGGAAGAGCGCATGCACGGACGAGGCCGGGTTGTGGGCGACCGTGGCCTCGTAGGCCAGCCAGCTGCGCGGCGCGTAGGCGGCGCGCAGCAGGTACTGACGCTGGCCGCCCAGCTCGCCGGCGCCGATGCTGAAGCCGAAGCGCCGCTGGTAGGGGCGATCGCCGGGCGCGAGGGCCAGCCGGCCCTGGGCCAGCGCGGGAACGAGGTACTCGACCTCCGCCCTGCCAGCGGCGGCCGGCGCCGCGGCTGCGCCGAGCGGCGCGCCGGCGAGGGCGGCGGCCCCGAGCAGCCCGGCGAGGGCGCGCCTGCTGCTGAGCGCGGCCATCACTGCCACGCTCCGGCGAGAATCCAGTCGCGGATGGCGATGAAGCCGGGATCGTCGCTGCTGTCGAAGCCCGCGAGGCTTTCGCCGGCGTGGTCGAGGCCGCCCGCCTCCTGGCTGAGGGGCTTGAGCAGCAGCGGGCTGGCCAGGGGGTCCCAGCCGTAGACCTGCAGGGCGGCCTGTTCGAAATCGAAGCCGGGGTCGGGATCCTCGGGGGGCGAGAGCTCGAAGCTGCCCCGCGGGCCGCCGCCGTGGCAGAGCGCGTTGTTGCAGCCCTCGGCCACGAGGACTGGCCTCACTTCGGCGGCGAAGCGGACCGCATCGAGGACGAAGAGGGAGTCGCCGCCGGGCGGCGCGGGCGCAGCGGCCGGCCCACGGCAGGCGCTGACGGCGAGGGCCATCAACAAGAGCGCGAGCGCGGCCGGCTTCGGCTCGCGGCCGGCGGCAACCCCTGTCCGTCGACTTCCCTTCGCCTCCACGCTGACTCCTTCCGGGCCGACCTCGTGCAGAGTGCCGGCGCCTGGCTAGCTCGGGCGCGCCGTCCGCGAGCGCCCGGATCCCCGGGCATTTCCCATCGCGGCTCGCCCCTTGGGTCGGGCCGGGAGACAGCAATGCCTGCGCCAAACCGGAAGGAATAGCTAAATAGAGGATTTCGGATGCGAAACAGCCGGTATCATGGGACCGTGCACGGGAAGATGAAGCCAATTGGGGACGGGGGGACAGCGGAGCCTGGGCTAGAAGTGCTGCACGCGGTAGCGTCGAGACAGGGCGGGATCGAGGGTGAAGGCGCCGGCGAGGGTCTCCTCCACCCAGATGAGGTCGGGTCCTGCCGCGTCGGGGCGGCGTTCGACGAGGATGACGTCCATGTCCAGGCGCGCCCGGGCGAGCCGGCGCGCCGCCGTCGGGCCGAGCACGGTGAGGGCCGTCGCCCAGGCATCGGCGAGCGTGGCGCTGTCCATGACGACGGTCACCGAGGCCAGGGAATCCACGGGCCAGCCGCTGCGGGGGTCGAGGATGTGCCCGTAGCGCCTGCCCCCGGCGGCGACGAACTGCTCGTAGTCGCCGCTGGTGGCCACGGCGGCACGCGGCAGGGTGAGTGTGCCGAGGGTATGCTCGCGGTCGGCCGGATCGCGCAGGCCGAGCCGCCAGGCGGCGCGCCCGGGCGGCGCGCCGAGGAGGGCGATGTTGCCGGACAGGTCGACGAGCGCGTCCTGCACGCCCAGCGCGACCAGCGAGTCGCGAGCGCAGTCGACGGCATGGCCCTTGGCAATGCCGCCGAGATCCAGGCGCAGGCCGGGGCGCAGGGCGCTGAGCCGGTCGGCGGCGGGCGGACAGCGCAGCTTGCGGAAACCGATGTCGGGCAACAGCGCGGCGATGGCCGCGGAGTCCGGCAGCTGCCTGGCGCCGCCGAGGAAGCCCCAGAGGCGGACCAGCGGCTCCACGGTGGGATCGAAGGCGCCCGCGCTCTCCGCCGCGACCTGCAGGGCTGCAGCGAGGACGCGCGCGGTCTCCGGCTCAGGCGCGAGCGGCGCGCCGTCCACCGTGCCGTCGAGGGCGGCGTTGATGCGCGCCACTTCGCTGGTGCCGGTCCAGTTGCTCATCAGCGAGTCCACGCGGGTGAAGCCGGCCAGGACGCGGGTGGCCAGAGGCGCGAGCGCGAGGGAATCCGCACCGACGAGCGTCAGCGTGACCGTCGTGCCCATGGTGCGCGTGGTGAAGCGAATCGGCCGGACGGCGGGCGCGGCAAGGCTTCCGTCCGGCAGCGCCGCCGCGGCGACGAGGAAGACGATCATGAAGGCGATGGGCAGGCGGCGTCGCGGCGACATGCCGGCAGTCTAGGGGCCGGGCGCTCCGCGCGCAAGCGACCCGGGCGTCCCGACGGCAGTCGATCGCGGCGTTCCCGGGCGGGGGCGCCGCCTTTTCATGTCCGGCTTCGGCAATGGGGAGGGCTGGCAATGGCGCCTGCACAGCCGCTATACTGCGCCGACCGAACCCGACTGCCGGATTCCAATCGTGGAGGACCCGCATGGCCGACCTGCGCGCTGCTCGCCGCCTGCCCATCGACAAGCTCCGCTGGACCTGCGATGAGAGCGGCTTCGACTTCGACACCACCAAGAGCGTGCCTGCCCTCAAGGAGATCGTGGGCCAGCCGCGGGCCATCCAGAGCCTGGAGTTCGGCCTCAAGATCGGCGACCACGGCTACAACATCTACGTGAGCGGGCTCACGGGCGTTGGCCGCGTGACCTTGATCAAGATGCACCTGGAGGAGCTGGTCAAGTTCGCCCCGCGGCCCGAGGACATCTGCTTCGTCAACAACTTCGAGGAAGCCGATGTGCCGCGCGTGCTCATCCTGCCGCCGGGCAAGGGCGCCGAGCTGCGCCGGCACGTCAACCAGCTGGTCGAGACCCTGCGCGAGGAGGTGCCGCGGGCCTTCGAGAGCAAGGAGTACGAGGGGCAGGTCTCGGCCGTGGCCCAGGCCAGCCAGACCCGCCAGCAGGAGCTCCTGAGCGACCTGGAGCGCTTCGCCAGCGACCGCAACTACACCATCGAGTTCACGAAGGTGGGCATCACCTTGCAGCCGGTCAAAGACGGCGAAGCACTGGACGCCGAGGGCGTGGCTGCGCTCTCGGCGCCGGAGAAGGAGGAGCTCGAGCAGCACCGCCAGGCGGTGCAGGAGGAAGTGCAGCGCTTCCTCAAGGCTGCCAAGGAGCTGAACAGGGACACGCGCGAGAAGATCGACGACATCAAGAACCGCGTCGGGGTCTTCGTGGTGGGCAGCATCATCGACATCTACAAGGACAAGTACGAAGAGCATCCGGCGGTGATCGCCTACCTGAACGCTTTCCAGCAGCATGTGGTCGAGCAGCTGGGCGACTTCGGCGACGAGGAGGAGAAGCCGCAGATGCCCTTCATGGGCGGGCGGCCCGAGGCCGACGGCGACAAGTTCGCGAAGTACCGGGTCAACTTGGTCGTCGACAACAGTGCCACGACGGGAGCGCCGGTGGTGATCGAGACCAGCCCCAGCTACTACAATCTCTTCGGCCGCATCGAGCGGAAGAGCTACATGGGCGCGCTGGTCACCAACTTCCAGCTCATCAAGGCGGGCAGCATCCTCAAGGCGCGGGGAGGCTATCTGGTGGTCAATGCCCTGGACGTGCTCACCAGCCCGGGCGTCTGGGAGGGCCTGAAGAAAGTGGTCAAGTACAACCAGGTGCGCATCGAGGATCTGGGCGAGCAGTACAGCCTGGTGCCCCTGGCGGGCATGAAGCCCGAGCCCATTCCGACCAGGCTCAAGATCATCATGATCGGCTCGGCCCGCATCTATCGCCTGCTGCAGTCACTCGACGAGGACTTCCGCAAGATCTTCAAGGTGAAGGTGGACTTCGACACGCGCATGCCGATGGAGCAGGCACGCCAGGAGTACCCGGCCTTCATCAGCACGCGCGTGCGCGAGGAAGGCCTGCTGCACTTCGATCGCGGCGGTGTGGCCGCCGTCATCGAGGATGCCGCCCGCCAGGTGGACGACCGCGCCTACGCCTCCACACGCTTCGCCGATGCCGCCGACCTCGTCCGCGAGGCCAGCTTCTTCGCCCACGAGGCGGGGGCGAAGCTCGTCACCCGCGCGCACGTCGAGCGGGCCATTCTCGAGAAGCGGCAGCGCTCGAACCTGATCGAGGAGCGCATCCAGCAGCTCTTCGCCGAAGGCACCCTGCTCGTGGATGTGGCCGGCGAGCGCGTCGGCCAGATCAACGGCCTGGCCGTGCTCGACCTCGGCGACATCCGCTTCGGCAAGCCCAGTCGCATCACCGCGAAGACCTGGATGGGGCGAGCCGGCGTCATCGACATCGAGCGCGAAGCCAAGCTGGCGGGGCAGATCTATCAGAAGGGCGTGCTCATTCTATCCGGCTACTTCGGCGCCACCTATGCCCAGCGCCGTCCGCTGGCGCTTTCGGCGAGCCTGGCCTTCGAGCAGAGCTACGAGGGCGTCGACGGCGACAGCGCTTCGAGCACCGAGCTCTACGCGCTGCTCAGCAGCCTGTCCGGCCTGCCGCTGCGCCAGGGCATCGCGGTGACGGGCAGCGTCAACCAGCACGGGGAGGTGCAGCCCATCGGCGGCGCGAACGAGAAGATCGAGGGCTATTTCGCCGTCTGCAAGCTGAAGGGCCTCACCGGCGAGCAGGGCGTGATGATCCCCGCCAGCAACGAGCGGCACCTGATGCTGACTGCCGAGCTGCGCGAGGCGGTGGCTGCAGGGCGCTTCCACATCTGGAGCGTGGAAAGCATCGACCAGGGCCTGGAGATCCTCACCGGCCGGCCGGCGGGCGCACCCGACGCTGAGGGTATCTACCCCGAGGGCAGCGTGCACCGCGCCGTGCAGGATCGCCTCACCGCCTTCGCCGACGGCCTCAAGGGCGAGAAGGGTGCGGACGAGAAGCCGGCGGGCAAGGAGGACTGAGACCGGCCGGGTCGACAGGGGCGAGGTGGGCCGCGCTGTTCGGTGCAGCGATGGTCTTGACAGAGCGTGGATCATATAGTATAATACATGCCATCCCCGCCTCCCGCGACCTCGTCCCGACGAGGCCTCTCCATGTCCGAGTTCGCGCCCAATCTCCCCGCCGCTGCGGTGGATGCGCGCCTGCGCGCGGCCGTCGCCGATCCGCGCCACGCCGAGCAGCGCGCCGTGCTCTGGTTCGCCGAGCTGATGCGCCGCCGCCTCTACCGCGACTGCGGTTACGCCAGCATTCATGCCCGCGCCGCGAAAACCGGGAGCGCCTGCTGGCTGCCTTCGCCGCGCTGGCGGATGCCAGTGTACACGTGTACAAAACGAGGCACCCTGCCAGGTGGTGATCTACCGCTGCGAGGAGTGCGGCGCTGCGCGGCGGCCTTGCCGCCGCCGGGCCGATTGACGACATTGTCCTCTGGATTTGCGCCCGCAGGGGTGGTCCCCGCGGCGGCCGGCAGGGCCACGCGCCCCTGTCATAACTAAGGAGAGCAGATGCCGAGCACCACCGAGAACCTCGCCGAGGCCTTTGCCGGCGAGAGCCAGGCCAACCAGAAGTACCTCGCCTTCGCCGCCCAGGCCGAGAAGGACGGCTTCGCCAACGTTGCCAAGCTCTTTCGCACGACGGCCGAGGCCGAGCGCATCCACGCCGGGGGCCATCTGCAGGCTCTGGCGAAGGTGAGCGATACGGCGGCCAATCTGCAGGCCGCCATCGCCGGCGAGACCTACGAATCCACCGAGATGTACCCGCCGATGCTCGAGCAGGCTGAAGAGGAAGGCCACGGCGCGCGGCGCATGTTCGGCTTCGCGGTCGAGGCGGAGGCCGTGCACGCCAAGCTCTACCGGCTCGCACTGGCGGCGGTGAAAAGTGGCAAGGACCTGGCCGAGACCGCCTTCCACCTCTGCCCGATCTGCGGCCACATCGAACTCGGCGCGCCACCCGAGCGCTGCCCGATCTGCAAGGCGCCGGCGGCGCGCTTCGTGCAGCTCTAGCCGCGGGGCCGCTGGACCTGGCGCTCCGGCAGGAGGCGCCGGTAAACAGCCAGGGTGCTCTCGGCCACGCGGTCCCAGGAGTAGTTGCCCACCGCATGCGCGTAGGCGCGCTCGCCGCCTGCGCGCACGGCAGGCGCATCGGCCAGCAGCGCCGCGAGCTGCCTGCGCAGGTCGGCCACATCGCGCGAGCGGAAGCTGAAGCCCACGCCTTCCACCAGCTCGAGGTTCTCGGGAATGTCGCTGGAGAGCACGCAGCGGCCGAAGCTCATCGCCTCGAGCAGGGCGATCGAGAGGCCCTCGATCTCGCTGGGCTGCACGTAGAGGTAGGCGTTGCTGAAGAGCTCCTCGAGCAAGCTGCCGCCCACGAAGCCCGTGAAGACGATGCGCGCATCTCCCGCCGCCAGGGCCTTCAGCTCGGCCACGTAGCGGTCCTCGTGCAGGCCCTCGCCCGCGATCACCAGGCGCTTGTCGGTGTCCAGCTCGCGGAAGGCGCGGATGAGGTGATGGGCGCCCTTCTCCGGCGTCAGCCGGGCGATGAAGAAGAGGTAGTCGCCCTCGCCCAGGCCCCAGCGCTCGCGGATCTGATCCGGCGCCCGCCGCTCCGGGGCCTGGATGCCGTTGGGGATCGCGTCCACGCGCCGGCCGAACTTGCGCAGGTAGTAGTCCTGCAGCACCTGGCTGACGACGATGGTCGCGTTGGGGAAGCGCACGCTGAAGCCCTCGCAGGCCTGCAGGTAGCGCCGCGCGAGGCGGCCCCACTTCGCGCGCTGCCAGTCCAGGCCGTGCACGGTCACCACCGTCTTGTGTCCGACCAGGCGCGGCAGCCAGGCGAAGATGCTCGGCCCCAGCGCGTGGAAGTGCACGATGCCGCGCGGACGGCCGAGCACGTCCAGGGTGGAGAGGAAGGCGTAGAGAATCGTGTCGAAGTGCTTGGTGCGCAGGGTGGGCAGCCGGCGGATGCGCACGCCCTTGTACTCGCGCATGGGCGCCACGTAGTAGCTGCGCCCGTAGACCGTGATCGCCGCCCGCCCGGTCAGCCGCGTGGCGATTTCCTCGATATGCCGCTCGATGCCGCCCTGCGTCGTGGGTATGCCGCGCGTGCCGATGTGGTATACCTTCATGGGCAGGGGCGCCTCTGGACGCGGGCCGCTCGCGGAATGCGGGAGACCTCTCATCCTAGGCAGGGCCCCGGACACTGTCAACCTCGGCTCCGCCGCGGGCGGGCCGCTCCCTGCGGAGTGCAAGGGTGAGGGAACTGGTCGTCGGCATCGCGGGATCGGGCAAGACCCGCCACTGCCTCGAGCGCAGCCGGGCTGCCCTCGCGGCCGGTCGCCCCGTGCTCTACCTGGTGCCCAATGCCGATGAGGCCGCGCTCGTGCGCCGCCGCCTGCTCGAGGCCGCGGGTGGGGGCGCCGCTTTCTTGCCGGGCATCCTCACCTGTCGCCTGCTGGCGCGCCGCATCTTGGACGGCGCGCTGCCCGGCTGGTCCGAGCGCGATCCGCTGGCCCGCCGGCTCGCGCTGCGCGCTCTGCTCGAGCGCTGGCAGGGCCGGCTGGGTCCGCCGCGCTTCGAGCGCAGCGCCCAGACGCCGGGCTTCCTCGCGGCCCTCGACGACTTGCTAGCGGAACTCGCCATGGCGGACTTGCCGCCGGCCGCCCTGGCCGGACTCGCGGCCGCGGCCGCCACCGCCGAGGATCGCCGCCGCCTGGAGGCCCTGGCCGCGCTCGCGGCGGAGGCCGGTGGCGAGACCCTCCAGTTCGACCCACCGGCCCTGCTCGCCCGCGCGGGGGCGCTGGCGGCGGCCGATCCCCAGCGCGCACTGGGCGACGCCCTGGCGCGCAGCAGCCAGCCGGGCGAGGCGCTGCTCGTCCTCGATGGCTTCAGTCACCTCGGCGCCCTCGAACTCGGTCTGCTCGAAGCGCTGCTGCCGGCCGTGGGGGAGGCCTGCTTCGCGCTCTGCCTCGATCCGGCGGATCTTGCGGTCGGGGCCGGGCCGCGCTCGCCCTTCGAAGGCCTGCACGCCCTGGCGCGCCGCTGCCTCGAGGGCGGCTGGACCCTGCTGCCGCTGGGCGAGACCCAGCGCGCCGCTTCGCCCTTGCTGCGCGGGCTGGCCGCCCGGCTCTTCCGGCCAGAGGGCGCTCTGCCGACGGCCCACGCCGAGGGCGACGTAGGCGCGAACGCTCTGGGGCTGATCGAGGGCAGCACGCCCCGGGACGAGGCCGAGGGCGTCCTGCGCGAGATTCGCCGCGCGCTGGCAAGCGGCCTGGCGCCCGAGCAGATCGCCGTTCTCCATCGCCAGGAGGCCATGGGCGAGCTGCTGGCCGGCCTGCTCGTCGCCGCCGGCATTCCCCTCGCCAGCGAGCGGCGTCGCGCACTCCCGCGCTTCGCCGCCGTCGATCAGGCGCTCGTCCTCCTCGATTGGGCCGGCGGCGCCTCCCCGGCAGACCTGCCCCAGCGCCTGCGCGGCGGCGTGGGCACCCCGGATGCTCTGCTCGCCGAACTGCAGGCCGAGGGCCGTGCCCGGGGCCTGCCGGTGGCGGCGCCCTGGGCGCCCAGCCTCGCCGCCGCCCGCGCAGGCGCGCCGGAGGCCGACTGGTCCTGGCTCGACTGGCGGGATGCCCTGCCCACGGGATCGCTTCCGGGAGCGGCCTGGCTCGAGCAGGTCGTGGCGCCGCTCATCGCCCTGCTCGCTGCGCCCCTGGCCGCGCAGATCGAGGGCTCCCTGCTGACGGCGGGCCGGGGCCCCGAGCTGGCCATCCTCGCCGCGGATGCCCGGGCCCTCGAGCGCCTGGAGGCGGTGGCCATCGGCATCGCCGCCGCTCTGCCCGAGCCGCGCTCGCTCGCCGTCTGGACCGAGCGCCTGCGCCGCGAGGCCGACGCCGAGAGCCTCAGCGTCCCCCTCGGCCGCGAGGGCGGGGGCCTGCTGCTGGGCAATCCCTTCCGCCTGCGCCTGCCCGAGCTGCACACGGTCTTCGTCTGCGGACTCAACGAGGGTCTCTTCCCGCCGGCTTTTCGCGAGGACCCGCTCCTGCGCGACGTTGAGCGCCGGGCCCTGGGCGGTGCGCTGCCCGACCGCCGCCAGCGACTGGCTCGCGAGCGCTACCTCTTCTATGTCGCCTGCACGCGGCCCGCGGCCAAGCTCTGGCTGAGCTGGGCGGCGCGCGACGCGACCGGCCGCCCGCTGGCGCCCAGCCAGTTCGTCGCCGAGCTGCGGCGCCTGGCGCCGGTCTGGCCGGAGCCCCGGCGCCTGCCGGCCCTGGCGATGGCCGAGAAGCTGCGCGATCCCGTCGATCTGCGCGGCCTGCTGCGGGATCGCCTGCTGGCCGGCGCGCGTCGCGAGGCCGCCGCCCTGGCCGCCGAGGCTGACGCCTGGCTGCGCGCCCAGGGCGAGGGAGCGCGCCTGGAGTCGGCCGCGCGGCCCCGTGGCGAGCCGCGCCTGGACGGCCATCCCGCGCTGGCAGCCCATCTCCCGAGCACGCTGCATCTGAGCGCGAGCCGCCTGGAGGCCTTCGCCGAGTGCCCCTATCGCTTCCTGGGCACCTACCTGCTCGGCCTCGAGGAGGCCGAGACCTTCGAGCCCGGCGCGCGCGAGGAGGGCAGCCTGCTCCACCGCGTGCTCGAGCTGGTCCACGCCGAGGGCGCCCCGCCGCCGCCGGCGGCGCTGGCCGCGCTGCACGAGCGCGCCATCGCCGAGCTGGCCGATGCGCTGCCCGGCCTGAACTCCCCCCGCTTTCGCGCCGGCGATGCCCGCCGGCTGAGCCTGCTGGCGGGCTTCCTCGAGCGCGACGCGGAGCGCGTCGCTGCCTGCGGCTTCGCGCCGCGCGCCGCCGGCGCCGAGGCGCGCTTCTCGCTGCCCCTGGCCGAGCTGCCCGGCGGGCCCGATCCGGCCGATGCGGGCGTGGTCGTGACGGGCATCGTCGATCGCGTGGATGTGGACGGCGAGGGACGCGAGCTGGTGCTCGACTACAAGCGCGGCAAGGCGGCGGCCGAGCGGCCGGACGCCGCTGAGCCCCGCCGCTTCCAGCTCGCGCTCTACGCCCTCGCGCGCAGCCGCGAGGCGGCGGTGGCCGGCGCGGCCTACTGCCAGCTGCAGGAAGCCAAGCTCCTGCGCGGCTGCTTCCGCGCCGACTTGAAGCCGCAGCTCGAGCCCTGGACCGTCCGCAGCGACAAGGGCCGCCACTGGCTCGACGAAGCGGACTGGGACGCCTGGCTCGCCCAGGTGGGCAAGCGCCTGCGCGAGATCGTCGGCGCCATTCGCGCCGGCCGGCTCGAGCCGCTGCCCCGCGAAGGCCTGGACAGTTGCCGCTGCTGCGCGCTAAGGCCGCTGTGCCGCTGGGAAGAGGAGGCGGCGCTCGATGGCGACTGACTTCCCGCTCATTCCCGAGCAGCGGCAACCGATCGAGGCCATCAGGGAGCACTGCCTGCTGGCCGCGGGCGCCGGCTCCGGCAAGACCCGCGTGCTCGTCGAGCGCTACCTGCACGTCCTCGCGAGCGCCGGCTGGGATCCGCGCCTGCCGGCACGTATCCTGGCCGTGACCTTCACCGAGAAGGCAGCGCTCGAGATGCGCACGCGCATCCTGGACCGCCTGGCCGAGCAGGAGGCGAAGGCCCAGGGCCCGGAGCGCGAGGCCCTCCTCGCCCTCGGCCGCGAGATGGAAAGCGCGCCCATCTCCACCATCCACGGTTTCTGCAGCCGGGTGCTGCGAGAGCATGCCGTGGAGGCCGGCCTGGACCCGCGCTTCCGCGTGCCGAGCGAGCTGGAGCTGGCCACCCTGCGCCAGGAGGTGCTGGATGCCCTCCTCGTCGAGGCGGACGCGGATCTGGACCTGCTCGCCGCCACCTTCAAGCTCGCGGATCTCCTCGCCGCCCTGGAGGAACTGCGCAGCCTGCGCCGCAGCCTCGGCCTCGATCCCGCCGAGCTGGTCGGAGACGCGGCCGCCGAACTCGCCGCGCGACAAGACGAATGGCTGCACGCGCTGCTCGGCGAGGCGCTCGTCAGCGGCCAGCGGGCCCTGCCGGCGGCCCTGGCCGGCCTCTCCGCACAGTGCCCGGGCGGCGAGCACCCCCAGCCCGGCGGCCGCAAGCGCCTCGCCGAGGCCGCGGCCCGGCTGGCCGGCTGTGATCTCGGCCTTCCCCAGCCGGAACTGCCCGAGGCGCTGCGCATCGCGCTCTCTCATTTGCGCACGCAGGGCGCCGGCCTCGAGGACTGCGGGCACCTGGCGAACGACTACGACGAACTCAAGAAGCAGCTCGCGGAACTGGCGACCCTGGCCGCTACCTGGGTGGCCGGTGCGCCCGCAGGGCCGACGGCGGCCCGCTTCGCCGCGCTGCGCGCCGCGGCCTTCCGTCTCTGCGGGCGCTACGAGGCCGGCATCAAGGAGCGCATGCGCGCGCGCGCCTGGCTGGACTTCGAGGACCTGCAACTCGAGACCGCGGCCCTGCTCGCCGAGCATGCCGGCGTGCGGCGGCGCTTGCAGGAGCTCTACCAGCACGTCCTCGTGGACGAGTTCCAGGACACCAATCGCCTGCAGCTGGCCCTCGTGCGCCTGCTCGTGCCGCCGGACACCGACCCCTGCCAGCGCGCGCTCTTCCTGGTCGGCGATGAGCGCCAGAGCATCTACGGCTTCCGCCACGCGGACGTGGAGAGCTTTCGCAGCGAGCGCGCCCGCATGGCCGCGCGCGGCGAGAGCGCGAGCCTGGAGTTCAACCACCGCAGCCACCCCGGCCTGCTCGAGTTCTACAATGCCGTCTTTCCGGCGACGGAGTTTCCGCCCCTGCGCTCGCGGACGGAGCTGGCGCCGGAGGAGCCGCCGCGGGTGCTGCTGCAGCTGACCCCCTGCGAGGAGGGGGAGCGCATCGAAGCCCAGCGCCTGCGCGCCGCCCGCCATCTCGTCGCGACGCTGAAGGCGGCGCGGGAAGACGGGCTCGCCGTCGGCTGGCCGCGCGAGGCGCGGGCTCTGGACTGGGGTGACATCGCCATCCTCGTGCGCAGCGGCGCCAGCGTGCGGCCTCTGGTGCGGGCCCTGGCGGAGGCGGCCGTGCCCTATGCCGCCGACGCCGGCCGCGAGTACTTCCTCCGCCGCGAGCTGCAGGACCTCGAGGCCCTGGTGGCGGCCCTGGACGATCCCTTCGACACCTTCACCCTCGCTCGGGGCCTGCGCGGGGACCTGGTCGGCATCAGCCGGACGGATCTGCTGGCCCTGTTGCCCGCGCGGGGGAGGGAGCGCCGCAGCGGACGCGACCGGGGCGAGCTCCTGGAGCGCCTCGAGGCCGCCGCCGCGGGTCTGCCCGGGCTCAGCGAGGATGGCCGGGAGCGCCTGGCCGGCTTCCTGGCGCTGCGCCGCAGCTTCGCGGGCCGACTCGGGCGCCTGCCCCTGGCGGAACTCGTGCCGGCCCTGGTGGCGGCCACCGACTACGACCTGCGCGCCGCCGCGGAGCCGCAGGCCCTGCGCATCCTGCGCAACCTGCGCCAGCTCGGCGAGCTGCTCGGCGAGCTGGAGAGCGGCCGCCGGCTCAGCCTGCACGAGTTCGTCGAAGGCATGGCCGCCCTGCGCGAGCACGCGCCGCGCCAGCAGGAGGCCTGGGTGCCCGAGGAGGGCGGCAGCCTCCTGCGCATCCTCACCATCCATGGCGCCAAGGGGCTCGAATTCCCGCTGGTCGCCGTCTTCGATCTCGACCGCGGCCTGCGCCCGGGCCGCGGGGGCGGCGATCTCGCCCTGCTGCACGCCGATCTGCCGGCGGGGCCGACGGCGCTGCTCGGCCTGCGGCTCCGCGATCCGGGGCGACCTGCGGACGGGGACCTGCGCCGATACGGGCCATGTCTGGATCGCCCGCGAGCGTCGGCGCCGGGACAGCGTCGAGGACCTGCGTCTGCTCTACGTGGCCCTGACCCGCGCCCAGGACTACCTGGTCCTGGCCGGCAGCCTGCCGGGGCCGGCCGCCGCCGCGGGCCCCGCCGCGAGCCTGGCCGGCGCCCGAGCGCCCGAACACGACTTCCTCGGCCGCCTCAACGCCGGGCTGGCCGCTGCCGCCGCGGCGCCCCGCAGCTTGCGCATTGCCCACGCTGGGGACGCCGATCGCCTGATGGGTCCGGCCGCCCCGCGCAGCGTCGAGCAGACAGAGCCGCCGCTGCCGGCGCCGGACTGGCCGCTGCTGCTGCCGGCCGCCGCCCCGCCGCCGCTCCTCGAGCTGTCCGTCACCAGCCTCGCCCTGCTGGGCAGCTGCCCCCTGCGCTGGATGCTCGAACGCCGGCTCGGCCTCGGTCTGCTCTTTCGACCGGACGGCGAGTCCTGGACGCCCGCCCCGCGGCCTGCGCTGGAGAGCGAAGGCGGCGCCGCCCTCGGCAGCGCCCTCCACGCCATCCTCGAGCGCTGGGACTTCCGCCGTCCCTGCGCCGAAGCCTTTGCGCTGGCCTGCCCGGCCGCACTGTCGCCGCGGCTGCGCGCCGATGCCGAGGCGCTGCTGGCGACCTTCTTCGCGGCCAAGCAGCCCTGGCTGACACGCCTGGCGGAGGCCGGCGATCTGCGCCGGGAAGAGACCTTCGTCCATGCCCTGGACGGCGTGCTGCTCCGCGGACAGATCGATCTCGTCTTCACCTGGCAGGGCCAGCGCGTTCTGCTCGACTGGAAGAGCGACCGCGTCAGCGGCCGCGAGCACCTCCTGCGCCGGCTCGGGCATCATCGCTTCCAGATCTTGCTCTACGCGCTCGCCCTGGCGGCGGCGGGCCAGCCGGTGGATCAGGCGCTGCTGGTCTTCCTGCGGGCCGGCGAAGAGGGCGGTTTCCGCCAGGTGCGCCTGGAGCCCTTCGACCTCGAGTGGGCCGCCAACCACGCGCGGCGGCTCGCCGCGCAGGCACAGGCCCTGTCCGCCCTCGTCGACGCGCCGAGCACGGAGGCCCTGCTGAGCGCGGTGCCCCGCGGTCAGGATCCACCCTGCCAGGACTGCGCCTTCCGCAACGGGCCCTGCCCGCGGAGCTACCGGAGCGCCTCGCACGGCCTGCGCAATTGGCCACTCCCGGACATCTCGGCGCAATAATAATTCTGCAATAGCTGCAGATTGCGAAGCAGGACCGCCCTGCTGAGCTATCTCCCGCCACCGCTTGCCACTGCGGGCGCCTGGTCCATTTTCTGCATTCCAGCCGCGTGGATGGTGGCGAACCATCCGGATGCAAAGAGGAAGGACGAGAAAGGACGCGGGACATGGCGGTCACCCCAGACCATCGCGGGCGCAACGGGCGCCATGCCAGCCGGCCGGCCAGCGCCGGCTTCACTCTGGTGGAGCTGATGGCTGCGGTCGCCGTCTTCGGCATTCTGGTGTCCATTGCAGTGCCCTCGGTCTACCGCAGCATGGACACCATGGAGAGCAAGCAGAACGCCGAGGCCCTGGGCGGCCGCCTGCGGCTCGCCCGCGCCCAGGCGCTGAGCACCTTCAGCGACATCGTCGTCTACTTCAACCGCGACGGCATCGGCACCTACACGGTGCACGTGGACAACGGCGGCGGCTCCGGGCTGCCCGGCGACGCCGACTTCGATCCCGCGAACAAGAACAACGGCGTCGTGGATGCGGGCGAGCGCGTGTCCACGCCCATCCCGTTGCCGGCGCGAGCCGTGTTCGGTTACGTGCCCGGCGCCATGACCAGCGAGGGCGACTTCATCAACAGCGCCTTCGGTTTCGCAGGCAATCCGCCGCGGCTGACCTTCCACTCCGACGGCACCTGCGAGAACACCGGTTGGATCAGCGTGATGCCTTTGACGGACTTCTTGGACCAGAACCCGGGCCGCGACTACCTCGTGGAGGTCACGTCCACGACGGGCGAAGTGCGCACCGTGCGCGCCGGGCACTAGGCGAAGGAGGCGGCATGAATCGGCAAGGCTACAGCATCCTCGAGGCAGTGGTGGCGATGACCATCTTCGCCGTCGGCCTCTTGGCGCTCTCACAGTCCTACTTCGGCGTCATGCGCGCCCAGGTGGGAGCGCGCAACCATGAGCTGGCTACCCAGTGCGCGCGCGACCGCTTGGAAGAGATCGTCAACTCGGTCAGCTACGCGAGCATCACGGCAGCCAACTTCCCCGATGAAGGTTACGGCAGCATCGATGCGGGTGATCCGAAATTCGATCAGTTCGCGCGCACCGTGGCCATCGACGATTCATTGAACGCGATCAACCAGAGCGTCCTCAAGGAGGTCACCGTGCGCGTCACCTGGCAGACGGCTGCCGGCACGCGCGACGTGACTCTCAATACCGTCGTCGCTCGCTACCGGGACGTGCAGCTATGATCGACTCGCGTACGCCCAGCTCCCTTCATGCCGCGGACCGCTTGCGGGCGGGCTTCACCCTGGTGGAGCTCGTCATCGGCACGCTCGTGGCGAGCATCGTCATCGTGGTGGCCTTCCAGGTGCTGGTCGGCGAACAGCGCTCGGCGGAGGCGCGCCGCCAGGAGATGAACGCCCAGCAGAACCTGCGCGTGGCGGTTGATGGCCTGACGCGCGACATCCGCATGGCGGGCTTCGGCGTGGATCAGTTCAGCAGCCAGCCGCGCGTGATCGACGCCGGGCCCTGGCAGATGGCCTTCAACGGCGATCTCTCCAGCGGCGTGGGCGGGGAACCGGCCATGGCGGCCAACATGCAGATCAAGCTCTCCGGCGGCGCCACCTACAGCCCCGGCGATTTCCCGAGCGAAAACCTCGGCGGCGAGCCCTGGTACAGCGGCGGCGCCGAGACCATCGTCTTCGGCCTGGACGCCAACAACGACGGCATCATCGACGACGACGACCTCTACGGTGCCAGCGACTGCCCGGCCGATTACGCCATCTACCGCGGCGTCAACGGCCTGCGCACCGAGCGCTTGGCCTTCGGCCTTCGCGGCCCGGAAGCCTACCCGGACGGCACCCTGCCGCCTCCCCTCTTCCGCTATTGGGGCGATTTCGGCGGCGGCGGTCTCAGGCTGTGGGGCGACGCGAACGGCGACGGCGAATTGAGCCAGACGGAGATCTCGAATCTCAATCCGGTCAGCGTGAACGAGCTGGCCAACATCCTCTACGTCGACATCGAGGCGGGGACCTTCAGCGCCAGCGAAGTGACGCCTTCGCCGCACGCGCATGGGACCGAGGCCGATCCCTTCCGCTACCTTGAGCTCAGCACGGGCACGCGGGTGCGGCCGCGCAACCTGGGCGTCAATCCGGCGGACATGTCGGCCTGCGGCAATCCGCCGGCGCGCCCGAGCGGCATCTGGGTCGAGGACACCCCGGATGACGCGGGGTCGAGCATCACCGTGCACTTCAACGCCTCCGCCGACGAGATGAACGGCGAGGAGGACGTCACCCACTACTACATCTACCGCCGGGAAGCGGGGGGCGTCTACAGCGGCGCCATCGCCTCCGTGCCGGCGGCCGGCGTTGGCAGTTATGCCTTCGCCAACGACCTGCACACGCCGGACGAGGCGGACATCCCGGTGGATGGCGTCGATTACTACTACCGCTTGACAGCCTGGGACTGCGGCCCCCAGGAGAGCCCGATGTCCTACGAAGTGGGGCCGGTGGCGAGTCAGCCCAACGGTTCGGCTCCGCCCATGCTCGTGCAGGCCTTCGATACGCCCTGTGACGACGGCGAAGAAGTCACCCTCATTTTCACCCAGAGCCCGGACGAGGGCGCCGGCCTGGTCAGCGGCTATCGCATCTTCCGCGGCCCCAGCGGCGGCGACTTCCTGGCCAAGACCCTGATCGGCTTCCTCGCCTCGTCCGGTGCGGCCAGCTACACGTTCCTGGACAATGATGCGAACAACATCGCCGGCGCGCCGCCGGTGGACGGGCAGCCCTACTGGTACACCGTCCGCGCCGTGAACGACACCATCGTCTCGGTGGATTCCAACGAGCTGGGCCCGGTGGATGCCAATGACGGCCTCAGCGCCGCCCTGCTGGAGGCCATCCAGGACGTGCCCTTCGACAACGGCAGCCGCTTGAACGTCAACTGGCTGCGCTCGGAGAGCGAAACCTGCTCGCCGAATCCGGTGCTGGGCTATCGCCTGCAGCGCAAGGACCCGCTGGCGGCCAACTTCGCGGATATCAGCTTCTACGCGATCACGGGCGATCCCGCCTACGCCGTCGAGGACAGCGGACTCTTGGCCGGGCAACCCTATGTCTACCGGGTGATGACGGTCAGCATGGATGAGGAGCGGCCCAGCAACGAGATGCAGGGCGTGCCCACCAACAACATCGATCTGCTGCCGCCCACGAATCTGGCCGCCGGCGGCGTGCCTTGCGATGCGAGCGGCGCCATCCAGCTGAGCTGGGACCGCTCCTATCACGACAACGGCAGCGGCGACGTCGAGTGGTACCGCATCTTCCGCCGCGTGCAGGCCAGCCCGACCTGGGCGGAGCTCGACCGGGTGGCAGCCATGGCCAGCACGCACTACAGCTATGCCGACAACGCCGCCAGCCCCTTGCCGCCGGTGATCGGGCTGACCTACGAGTACGTCGTGACGGCCTACAACCAGAGCAACGGCAACGAGTCGGGCTACTCGAACATGGGTACCTGCACCTCTGCGAGCGTTCCGGACGCGCCTTACGTGTGGCAGGCCGTCGACACCGTCAACGATCACGGCGGCTCGATCACCGTGCGCTTCACGCGCAGCGACGACGACGGCTCCTGCACGGACACCGTGGTCTCCTACACGATCTACCGCCACACGGACTGGGGCGGCTTCACGGACGCGCACATCGTCGGGGTGGTGACGGCGCTGAATCAGAGCAACTACACCTTCATCGACAACGGCAGCCAGGCGGCGCCGCCGGTGGACGGCACCGGCTACTACTACATGGCGCGGGCCTGGGACGGCACCCAGTTCTCGGTGAACAGCAACGTGAAGGGCCCGGCCATCGCCCTGGACGACGGCACCTCGACGGCGACGATCTTCGCCGACGGCTTCGAGAGCAACCTGAACTGGACGCACGGCGGCCCCGAGGACGACTGGCAGCGCGGGGACCCCGTCGCGCGGGC
The DNA here is from genome assembly GCA_963695095.1 of uncultured bacterium. Taxonomy (GTDB): domain Bacteria; phylum Krumholzibacteriota; class Krumholzibacteriia; order JACNKJ01; family JACNKJ01; genus VGXI01. The sequence goes on from CAVOFT010000001.1 coordinate 809,648, forward strand.
CCAGACCTACGGCCGTCCCGACCCGGAGAACGCCAATCTCGGGACCATGGTCTACGGCACGGACATCGGCGCCTCGGGCTGGAACGGCACCTACCGGGCCAACGCCAACTCCTGGCTGATGAGCCCCTCCATCGACTGCTCCGACTACGAGAACGTGCAGCTCGTCTTCGCGCGCTGGCTCAATGTCGAGCAGCCGCTCTACGACCGGGCCATCGTGGAAGTGAGCGGCTCGGGCAGCGGCGGACCCTGGGTGGAGATCTGGCGCAACAGCGTGGAGATCACCGACAACAGCTGGCAGTGGATGAATTTCAACATCGGCGCCGTTGCCGACGATCGGGCGGATGTGCGCATTCGCTTCCGCCTGATCACCGATGGCAGCTGGCACTACGCGGGATGGAACATCGATGAAGTGCATGTCATTGGCGATCACTAGGGCGCGTGGCGTCCTGGTTGCCCTCCGGCAAGACAGCGGCGGCAATGCCCTGGTCGTGACCCTGCTCATCACCCTTGCCCTCTCCGGCTTGGTGATGGGGGCCTTGCTGGCCAGCCAGACGGAAATGCGCCTGAGCAGCAACACGAGCATGCAGCAGAAGGCGTTCTATCTCGCGGAGCGGGGCATGGAGGAGTCGATCGCCTTCCTTGCCCAGATGGGGCAGCCGCTCGTGGGCAGCGGCGTCGGCGGCGGCGGTCCGGTCGTGCTCTTCAATGATGTCGCGGCCGGCGAGGGGCGCTACACGGTCTGGGCCGACCCCATGGACAACAACGCCGGCCGTAGCTCGCGCTTCGTGGCGATCACGGTGCGCGGGACTTTGAACGGCTCCGGGGTCAGCCGCGCGATGCAGATCCGGCTCGGCCAGCAGAATTTCTCCCGCTATGCCTACTTCACCGATATCGAGACCAGCGCCAGCGGCGGCACGATCTGGTTCACCGGCAACGACGAGTTCTTCGGACCGGTGCACACGAACGATCAGATGCACATCGCCGGCGATCCCATCTTCCACGAAGAGGCCAGTTCCGGCGCCGCCGATCTCGACTACTACAACGGCGGACCGCCCCAGGACGACCCTGTCTTCGAGATGGGCCTCAACTTGAACGCCGACAACATCCTGCTGCCGCCGAACACGGACCTGCTGCGGGCGAAGGGACTGGCCGCCGATGGCCTGGACTTCACCGGCACCGCCGCCATCGAGATGCGCCTCGATGCGGGCGGCAACGGCATTCTGCGCGTGCGCCTCAACGGCGGCGCCGCGGTGGACTATCCGCTGCCGGCCAACGGCGTCTGCTTCGTGGACGGCAAGGTCGAGCTGAAGGGCACGCTCAAGGGCCAGCTGACCATCGCCTGCGACGGCGACGTCGAGATCATGGACAACTGCGTGTACGACACCGACCCCCGCATCGATCCGACCAGCACCGACATGCTGGGCATCGTGGCGGACGGCGACGTCTACATGGACGGCTATGCCTACGGGGCCAATGTCGACACCGCCGACGAGACCGTGATGGCGGCGATCATGACCCTGGACGAGAGCTTCACGGTCGAGAACTACAACTCGGGCTCGCCGCGGGGCAACCTGGTCATCTACGGGGGGCTGATCCAGTTCCGCCGCGGCCCGGTGGGCACCTTCAACGGCAGCACGGGCCAGATCATCACCGGCTACGCCAAGGCCTACTCCTACGACCCGCGGTTGATGGACAATCCGCCGCCGGCCTTCCCGACCACCGGCGACATCGACAAGATCAGCTGGCAGGAGATCGACCCCAGCCAGGACATCACCGCCAACTACTGGTAGGCGGCATTCGGCGCTTTGCCGCCGCCCAGAACTGGTGTAGCTTGCAAGGGCCCGGCGCTTCCCGAAAGGGCGGCCTCGGGCCCTTGTGCGTTGACCCCAGCGGAGGCCCGCGTGTCCCGGTTCCACCCTCGCCTGCCCGTCCTGTTGCTTCTGCCGGCGCTGCTCGCCCTGGCCCTGACCGCGGCGCCCTCGGCGGCCGGTTCCGGGCCGCGGGAGGAGTGCGCAGCCGCCCTGCTCATGGAGGCGGCCACCGGTGAGATCCTCTACGCGGAGCAGCCGGACCGCGAGTGGATTCCGGCCTCCGTCGTCAAGATGATGCTCCTGCTGCTCAGCCAGGAAGCCCTCGAGGACGGCCGGGTCGCCACGACGGACGTGGTCACCGCTTCGGCCCGCGCCCAGGCCCAGGGCGGCAGCCAGGTCTATCTGGCCGCCGGAGAGACGGCCACGCTGCAGCGGCTCCTGGAGGCCGTGGCCGTGGGTTCGGCCAACGACGCGACGATGGCCGTGGCCGAGCACGTCTTCGGCTCGGCGGAAGCGGCCGTGGCGGCGATGAACGCGCGCGCCGCTGCGCTGGGCATGTCGAGGACGCAGTACGTCAACGTTACGGGACTGCCCGAGCGGGGGCGTCCGGACAACCGCAGCAGCGCCCGCGATCAGGCGCTGCTCGCGCGGGAGATCGTGCGGCGCCGCCCCGGCGTGCTGGACTGGACCCGCATCACCGAGACCGATTTCCGCCCGGACCTGCGCCTGCGCTGCACGAACGTCCTGCTCAAGCGCTGCCCGGGCGTGGACGGCCTCAAGACCGGCTACCATGCCAAGGCGCGCTACAATCTCGTCGCGACGGCGGAGCGCGAAGGGCGGCGCCTGATTGCCGTCGTGCTGGGCAGCCCCAGCGTGGCGCTGCGCAACCGCGTGGCGACGCGCTTGCTCGAGCGCGGCTTCGAGGACTGGCTGCTGGTGACGGGGTTGCACGCCGGCGAGGGCTTCGGCGCCGAGTTTCCGGTGGCGGGCAGCTGGCGCGGCACGGTGCCGGTGGTGGCCGCCCAGACGCTCCAGTTCACGGCGACGCCTCAGCAGGCGTCCCGCGTGCGTATCCTGCTGGGGCCGGGAGCGCGCCTGGCCGCGCCGCTGAAGGCGGGCGAGGTGATCGGGCAGATCCAGGCCACGCTGGACGGCCGCCTGCTCGCCAGCGTGCCCGCCGTGGCGGGCCGCGGCGTCGGCCGGCGCTGGTTCGGCAAAGGGCGGGCGGCGCCGGGCGCGCCCTGGCCGGAACTGCCGGCGCGGGCCAGCGCCAGGAGCCGCGAGCCCTAGGCGGAATCGACTTGGCCCGTGGGCGGACGATGGCCTAAGCTGGCTCTGCCCCGCCCTCACCGCTCAGCCCGGAGGCCAGCCATGCGCCGCATCCTCGCCCTGCTCGTCGTTACCTCGCTCCTCGCGCCGCTGGCCTGCGGCCAGCGCGAGGAGAGGGCCGGCGAGAGTCCCGCCGGCGACGCCGCAGCCGTCCTCGCCGACGGCGAGATCCAGTGGCTCAGCTATGGCGATGGCGTCGCCAAGGCCGCCGCCGAGAACAAGCCCATGCTGATCGACTTCTGGACCGACTGGTGCCACTGGTGCAAGGTGATGGACAAGGACACCTACGGCAATGAAGAGGTGCGCCGCCGCCTGGTCCAGCAGTTCGTGACCGTGAAGGTGGACGCCGAGAGCGGCCAGCTCCAGGGCGCCCAGGGGGCGGCCACCGGCGTCGAGCTGGCGCGCAGCTTCCAGGTGAACAGCTACCCGACTACCTGGTTCGTCGACAGCCAGGGCAAGAAGATCGACGCGCTGCCCGGCTTCGTGCCGCCGGACCAGTTCGCGATCATCCTCGACTACATTGCCAGCGGCGCCTACAAGACCCAGAAGTTCCAGGAGTACCAGGCTGCCCGCCAGCAGGCGGCGCAGCCCTAGTCGCCCAGCACTTCCAGTCGCACCGGCGCCGTGCCCGGCCCCAGGAAGTCCAGCTCGCGGGCGGCCCGCCGCGAGACGTCCAGGATGCGATCCGGCTTGAAGGGTCCCCGGTCCGTCACGCGCAGGATCAGGCTGCGGCCATTGGCGAGATTCGTCACCCGGATCCGCGTGCCGAAGGGCAGCGAGCGGTGGGCGGCCGTCAGGCCCTCCCGGTCGTAGCGCTCGCCGCTGGCCGTGGTCCGGCCATGATAGGGAGCGCCGTACCAGGAGGCCATGCCCTCCTGCCGGGTCCCCTCCGGCACGACGCCCGCGCGCAGCGGCGGACCCATCACCTTGGGCGTGCACCCAGCCAGCAGAACGAGGGCGAACACGGCCAGGGCAGGGGCCCCGGCGGTCGGACGGCGGTGAATGGCGGACCTCCCCGCGCTGGCCGCCAGCCTACTCGGATCGCCGCTCCGCTGTCTTGAGGATTCTCCCGCCGGCCCCGGCCAGGGCGCGGCCCCGCTGGAAGGCCGCCCAGTTGCCCTCTTCGGTGCCGCGGGGCACGCGGGCGAGGATCACCTTGCGCCAGAGCGCTTCCGGGAAGTCGAGGCTGGGCGCCAGCGCGCCCAGGAAGAGCACGCTCGACATCTTCTCGTTGCCCAGCGTGCGGCATTCGGCCTGGGCGTCGATGGCGACCAGATCCGGGCAGCGCGCGGCGATCTGGGCGACGGCGTCGGCCGGGTAGCTGAACTGCTTGCCCGCCGCGATCGGCGGGATGATCTGCTGCCGGCTGACGATGGCGCGGCCGCCCGGCGCCAGATCGTGCAGGGCGCGCAGACCCTCGGCCTGCTCGAAGGCCATGAGGATATCCGCAGCGCCCTCGGGGATCATCGGGCTCCACACCTTGGCGCCGAAGCGCACGTGGCTGGAGACGGTGCCGCCCCGCTGGCTCATGCCGTGCACTTCGCTCTTCTTGACGTCGAGGCCGGCCTCCATGGCCACCTGGGCCAGCACATCGCTGGCCAGGATGATGCCCTGGCCGCCCACGCCCACCATCAGGATGCCGGTGATCTTGCCCGTTGCCGCGCCGCTCATGCCGGCACCTCCTCGCTCACGCGCAGGATCGCGGCGTCATTGCAGGTCTGCGGGCAGAGGCCGCAGCCCGTGCAGCTGTCCAGGTCGATCACGGCGCGGGTGCGCCCCTCCGGGGTGAGACTGCCCGTCAGGCTGATGCTCGGGCAGCCGGTCTGCAGGCAGCGCAGACAGCCCGTGCAGTCGGCCTCGACGATCTGGTAGGGCGTGTCCCGCAGCTTGCGCGGCATCAGGGCGCAGGGGCTGTCGGCGATGATGAGGCTGACGCCCTCGAAGGCCTCGGCCTCCTCGAGGGCGGCGTGCGACGTCCTCGAGGTCGTGGTTCATGACCCGCTGCACGTGCTCGACGCCGAGGGCCCGGGCCAGGGCTTCGAAGTCCACCTCCTTGGCCGGCGCGCCCATCAGGGTGTGGCCCGTGTGCGGGTGCTCCTGGCCGCCGGTCATCGCCGTGATGCGGTTGTCCAGGATGATCACGGTGATGTTGGCCTCGTTGTAGACGGCGTCCAGCAGGCCCGTCATGCCCGAGTGGAGGAAGGTGCCGTCGCCGATGGTGGCGAAGATGGGCTTGGCGCCGTCGCTCACCTTGCTGGCGCCGATGGCGTTGCTGATCGAGGCGCCCATGTCCAGGCAGGTGTCCATGGCGTTCAGCGGCGCCAGCGCGCCCAGCGTGTAGCAGCCGATGTCGCCGTAGACGTCGCCGCGCGCCTTCTTCAGCTCGAAGAAGACGCTGCGATGGGGGCAGCCCGCGCAGAGGACGGGCGGGCGCGGCAGCACGGCCGCGGCCTCGACGCCGGCAGGCGCGGGCGCGGCGAGCTCGACCCGGGCGAGCCCGGCGCGCAGGCGCCCGGGCGTCAGCTCGCCGAGCAGGCCGGTGATCGACTTGCCCTCGCAGGCGATCCCGGCGGCCTTGAGCTGCTCCTCGGTGAAGCCGTCCAGTTCCTCCACCACGATCAGCCGCTGGACCTGCGCGGCGAAGGCGCGGATCGCCGCCAGGGGCAGCGGATAGCTGAAGCCGAGCTTCAGGAAGCTGGCCCCCGGCAGCACTTCGCGGGCCTGGGCGTAGGCGGCGCCGGCGGCGACGACGCCCAGGGCGCGGTCGCCCGGTTCGATGCGATTGAGCGCCGTCTCCTCGCTGAAGGCGCGCAGCCGCTCCAGGCGCTCCTCGACGTAGGCGTGCCGCGGCCGGGCGTGGCCGGGCACCATGACGAACTTCTTGGGGTCCTTCTTGAAACCGCGCACCGGGGGCTGCTCGATCTCGCCCGCCGTCACGATGCCCTTGCTGTGGCTGATGCGCGTGGTCATGCGCAGGAGCACGGGCACGTCGAAGCGCTCGCTGATCTCCATGCCGATCTTGACGAAGTCCTTGCAGTCCTGGCTGTCCGCCGGTTCGAGCATGGGGATCTTGGCGAAGCGCGCGTAGTGGCGGTTGTCCTGCTCGTTCTGGCTGCTGTGCAGCTCGGGGTCGTCGGCGCTGACGACGACGAGCCCGCCGACCACGCCCGTGTAGGCCAGGGTCATCAGCGGGTCGGCGGCCACGTTCAGCCCGACGTGCTTCTGCGTGCTCAGCGCCCGCGCGCCGCTGAATGAAGCCCCGGCCGCCACCTCGAGGCCCACCTTCTCGTTGGGGGACCACTGCACGTACATCTCGGGCACCATCTTGGCGATGGTCTCGAGGATCTCCGTGCTGGGCGTGCCGGGGTAGCCCGCGCCGAGGTGCACGCCGGCCTCGCGGCAGCCCAGCGCCACGGCCTCGTTGCCGGAAAGCAGGTAGCGGACCTTCTCCTGGAGCTGGGCAGAGGCTTCCATCGAGATTCCTCCGGGGCAGGCGGCTAGAAAAGCGGAGCGGTGGATCCGGTTACCTCAAGATAGCCCGGGCCGGCGGCGGCGTCAATGGGGCCCTCGTGGGCGGGCGGGGCCTGCCCCCGCTGCCGAAAGCCCTGCCATGCTGGGGACGACGATTGCCGCCGCTCTGCTGCGGACAGCTCGGGAGCCGTGGCAGTGGTGATGTGTCGCGCTCGCCGGGAAGTCCCCGGCGAGCGCCGGCGATAGGCCTAGCGAGCGATCGGCTGCGCGCGCAGGTAGGCCACGACGGCCGCGGCGTCCTCCGCATTCATCCGGTACTCGGGCATCGGCGGGCGCAGGCCCGACTCGAGCGGCGTCATGCCCGTCATCAGCAGCTTCACCGCTTCCTCATCCGTGTAGTTCTCCAGGCCGGCGATGCTGGGCGCCGCCGGCGCCCAGGCGGGCATCGGCACGCTGGGCGCGAAGGGCAGGAGCGCCCCCATCAACCACCGGGAGCGGTCGAAGGCGCCGGTCTCCAGGCGGGGGCTGTGACAGTCGGCGCACATGCCGATGCCCTCGACGAGGTAGCGCCCGCGCTCGATCGTGGCCGGTGTCGCCTTCGGCTGGGCAGCCAGCGCCGGCCTGATGCGCGGCGCCAGGGCTCCGGCAACGAGGAGCGTGGCCAGCGCCGCGAGGATGGGCAATCTCCGCATGATCGGTCTCCTTATCTGGTTGGCAGCGGCGGCGGATCCGTGAACGGACTTGTGTGAGGGAAGCGCGCCGCACGAGTTCAGCAGGTAATGGCGGGCAGTATAGGTCGCCGCCCTTCGCGCGCAAGTTTGATCTCTCCAGGGCGCGTTGAATTCACAACCCTGAATCGAGGGTGGCTCAGACTTGTCTATATTGAGGATACCTACATTTCCAGATATTCGAGTACTCAATATCCTGGTGTGTGCCCGGCTCGGCGGCGGCGACGCGGACCGCGGGGCGAGGAGGAGCTAGCCGAAGAAGGGGTGATGGCGGCGGCTGGCGATCTCCTGCTCGTCGTGCAGGGCGCCCAGGGCGAGGCTGAGCAGCTTGATCTCGGCGCTGTCGCTGCGCGAGAGCAGCACGATGGGCGCCGCGGCGCCGAGGACGAGGCCGGCCACGCGCGCGCCGGCCAGCAGGATCAGGCTCTTCACCACGAAGTTGACGGCGCTGATGTTGGGGCCGAGAAAGATGTCGCTGCGCCCGGCCACGCGGCTGGGGATGCCCTTCAACTCGGCCGCATCGCGGCTGAGGGCGACGTCGATGGCCAGCGGGCCCTCGATGATCAGGTTGCCCAGGGGCCCGCCGCCCGCCCAGCGCATCAGCTCGCTCATGTCGAGCGTCTCGGGCAGCTTCGGGTTCTCCTTCTCCACGAGCGCCATGCAGGCCACGTGCGGGTGGTTGTTCTCGAGGCAGCGCGCCAGCTCGACGGCATTGGCCAGGATGTCCTTGCGGGTCGCCAGATCCTGGTGGATGTTGATGCCGCCGTCGGTGTGCAGCATCAGGCGCGGATAGCTGGGCAGCTCGACCACGGCGACGTGACTGAGCACGCGCCCCGTGCGCAGGCCGGTCGCCTTGTCGAGCACGGCCCGGAGCAGGGCTTCGGTGGCGACGCCGCCTTTCATCAGCAGGTCCGCGCGGCCGGCCTTCACCTCGGCCACGGCGCGGGCGCTCAGCGCTCTCTCGTCGCCCGGCTCGTCGATCAGCGTGAGGCCGGCGATGTCGAAGTCCAGGCGCTCCGCCCGGCGCCGGATCTCGGCCTCGGCCCCGATCAGCAGGGGCTCCACGAAGTCCCGCTCGACCGCCTCCGCCAGCGCCTCGAGCACCGGCTCCGGCGCCGCGCCGGCCACGGCAACCCGCTTCGAAGGCGCGCCGGCCACCTTGGCCAGGAGCTTGTCGAAATCGCGGATCATCCTTGTCCCCCCAGGGCCGCCTCGGGTGCGCCGTAAGGGCGAGGAGCCTCCTCGCCGCGCAGCACGCGCAGGGCGCCCAGGGCCAGCGCCTCCATTTCGCGCTCGCCGGGGTAGATGAAGAATCTGCCCAGGGCGCCGACGCTCGCCTGCAGGCGCTCCACGAGCAGGGTGCTCTTGCTCATCCCGCCGGTCAGGATGACGCCGTCCAGGCGCAGATCCAGAGCCGCCGCCACCGCGCCCAGCTCCTTGGCGATCTGATAGGCCATCGCTGCGAAGGCCGCCGCGGCCCGGGCGTCGCCGGCCGCGATGCGGGCCTCGACCTCGATGAGATCGCCCGTGCCGAGGTAGCCGAAGAGGCCGCTCTCGGCGCGCAGCTTCTGCTCCACCTGGCCCCTGCGAGCATTCGGGGCGAAGGCCAGGTCGAGCAGGCCGCGCAGGGGAAGCGCCCCGGCGCGGTAGGGCGTGAAGGGCCCCATGCCGAGCAGGGCGTCGTTGACGTCCACGATGCGGCCGCCGCGCAGGGCGGCCACGCTGATGCCGCCGCCCAGATGCGCGGCCGCGAAGCGGGTCTCGGCCAGCGGCCGGCCCAGTTCCGCTGCGGCCAGGCGGCTGACGGCCTTGAGGCTGAGGGCGTGGCTGCGGCCGAGGCGCTCGATCTCTGGCACCCCGCTCAGGCGGGCGACGGGGTCCAGTTCGTCCACGGAGACGGGATCGACGACGAAGGCCGGCAGGCCGCGCTCGGCCGCGAGGGCCTGGGCGATGAGTCCCCCCAGCAGGCTGGCGTGCTCGCCGTGGCGCGCGCCGGCGAGATCGGCGAGCATGGCCGCATCGACCGGGTAGCTGCCCCCCTCCAGCGGGCGCAGGGGGCCGCCCCGGCCCACGACGGCGGCGAAGTCCGGCTCGCCGGCGCCGGCGAGGAAGGCCCGCGCCGCGGCCAGTCGCGTGGGCAGCTGATCGGCGACGCGCCGGCTGGCGGCGATCTCGGCGGGATCGTGGGGCAGATCCTCCTGGCGCAGGCAGCCCGTCTCGCTCCACAGCGCCAGCTTGGTGCTGGTGGAACCCGGATTGACGACCAGCACGGCCAGCGACACGGCGACCTCCGCCCCTCGACGAGACCCGTTACAATGTACGCCGCCAGCGGGCGGCGTCAATGCGCCGACGAGGGGTTCCGCCCAGGTCCCAGGCTAGGGTTTTTCCTCGGGCTCCGCTTCCTTCGGCTCGAATTCCAGCTCGGGCGAGTCCAGCAGGTCGCCGATGAACAGGCTCGCGTTGCGTACGAAAAAGACCACGGGCAAGTCGCCGGCCAGGCTCTCCATGCGCTCGGCGAGCGCCGCTTCCTGGCCCGGCGGGGGACTGGCCAGGCCCAGGAAGACGCCTTCCGCCTCGCCGCTCTCCTGCTGGATCAGCTGGGCCACGGGCACCTCGCGGGGCTTGATCAGCACCTTGACCTCGACGTCCATGCGGATGTTCGGCAGCAGCTGGGCGAGGCGCCGATCGGTCTGCTGCTTGGCGGTCTCGCTCGAGGCGATGCTGAGCACCTTCACGCGGGCGCCCTGCCAGTCGCGATTGTGCTGGAGCAGGTAGGCGAGCAGCAGCATGAGGTCGCTGTTGCGCTCCTGGCCGCCCCACCAGACGTGGATCTCCCGGCGCTCGCGCGAGAACTGATGGCGAGGCCGGATGCGGCCCAGGATCACCGACTTGTGCAGGATCTCCAGCTTGTGCACGACCCGCAGGAAGTCGGCGCGCAAGCCGGGGTGGCTCGGCCAGCCCAGGAGGATGGTGTTGGAGGAGAGCCCGGCCATGCCGTTGGCCTGGGCGACGTCCACGATGCCCTCGACGAGATCCTGCACCACGTCGATCTCGGCGAAGACGGCCAGCTTCTCGGCGTCGAGCACTTCCTGCATGGCCAGGCGCCGCTCGCGCAGGTCCTCGCTGAGAGCGCCCAGATCGCCGACGAGGAGGTTGCAGACGGTCACCACGCCCCGGCCCTGGCTGAACCAGTTGCCGTAGCGCACCAGGTCCAATTCCCTCACCGGCTCGCTCACGAAGATGAGCACGTGGGGCCGCCAGTTGCGGCCGCTCAGCGTCCGCTGCGAGAGCTTGATCAGGGCCCAGCGAATGAGGTTCTCGTAGAGCCCGCGCCGGGCGTCGCCCCAGCGGGCCTGCTGCGCGCGCCGTGACAGCAGCTGCCAGAGGCCGACCTCCGCCAGCACCGCGGCCGCGCCGATCGCAGGGCTGATGAGCACCATGCAGGCCAGGCAGCCCAGGCCGCCGGCCAGGTAGACCAGCCAGTGCGCGCGAATGCGCGGCCGCCAGGAGGGATCGCCGCTGAGCACCTCGAAGGCCGCCACCAGGTTCACCGTGCCGTAGACGGTCAGGAAGAACATCGAGACGGCCGCTGCCACCGCGTTGAGGTTGCCCAGCAGCACGGCGGCCAGGGCGATGGCCACGGACACGACGAGCCCGGGCAGGATGTCCGGCAGGCGGCCGGGGGCGCGCAGCAGCAGGCGTGGGGCGATGCCGTCCCTGGCCAGCGCTTGCAGGGTGCGCGGCGCCGCCAGGATGGAGCCCACCGCCGAGGAGAAGATGGCCGCCCAGAGCCCGGGCAGGATGAGCAGCGGGCCCAGCGGCGCGATGCGCGCCCAGATCAGGGGATCCTCGCGCAGGGCAGCAGGCGCGGCGCCCAGGGCGAGCAGCACGGGCACGATCATGTAGACGATGAAGCCTGCTGCCACGGCCGTGAGCGAGCCCAGCGGAATGGCGCGCGCCGGATCCTTGAGGTCGCCGGAGAGCCCCAGCCCGGCCATCACGCCCGTCACCGCCGGGAAGAAGATGGCGAAGCCGGCCCAGAAGCCGAGCTCGTCGAGAGGCGGGTTGAGAATGATGTCCTGGGCGACTTCCTGACGGAGCACCCCGATGGTCAGCGCGATCAGGGAGACGCCCACCAGGCCCATCAGCACCACCTGCGAGCGCAGGGCGCGCTCGGCGCCAGCCAGGGCCAGGCCGCTCACGGCCAGGATCACGCCGGCGGTCACCGGACCCAGGGGCAGCGTGGGCCAGAGGATGCGCATCGACTCGGCCAGGCCGTAGGCGTAGAGCGTCACCGATAGCACCTGGCTGAGGTAGAGCGGCACGCCGATGGCGCCGCCCAGCTCCCAGCCCAGGCTGCGCGAGATGATGAAGTAGGCGCCGCCGGCGCCCACGCGCGTGTTGGTCGCCACGGCCGAGAAGGCCAGGGTGGTCACGACGGTGATGGAGTTGGCGAGCAGCACCACGACGAGCACCCGCAGCAGGCCGAGCTGGCCGACCAGCCAGCCGAAGCGCAGGTACATGATGACGCCGAGGATGGTCAGGATCGTCGGCGTGAAGACGCCGATGAAGGTGCCGAGCTTCTTCATGCATCAGCCCCGGGTGCGGCGGCGCGGGCGCCTGGCTTGCCTTCCAGGCGATTGTCGTAGTAGCGCACGGTGGGGTAGGCGAAGTCGATGTCGGTCTCGGCCGCGAAGCAGGCGAGGATCTCCTCCCAGAGCGCTTCCTCGGTGGCGCGGCGCCGGCGCGGCTCGGTGATGTAGCGCACGGTCAGCGTGACGCCGACATCCACGACGGAAGTCCAGACGACCGGCGTCAGGTGCTGGAAGTGGATCATGTAGTCGCGCGCAGCCCGGCGCACCTGTTCCTGGGCCGCCTCCGAGGCGCAGCAGGGCCTGCCGCTGAGCGATCTCGCCCAGGAGCTGCTTGGCCTTGCGCCAGTCGCTCTCGAAGGTGACCGTGACCGGCAGCTCGTTCCAGATGAAGTCGAATCCCTTCGTGTAGTTGGCCGTGCTGTGCCGGAAGACCCAGCCGTTGGGCAGGTGGATGATGCGCCCCGTGCTCTGCTCCGCGTGCACCCAGTTGCCGATCTCCATCAGCGAGAACTGGAAGAGGCGCAGGTCGATGACGTCGCCGCGGTGGCCGCCGATCTCGATGCGATCCCCCACGACGAAGGGCTTGCGGATCGCCAGGAAGATCCAGCCGGCCAGATTGACCACCGGATCCTGGAGGGCGATGGCCAGGCCCGCCGACACGATGCCGAGGTAGGCCGCCCAGCCGGTGAGGTTGCCGAACCACGCGATGAGCAGCGCCACGGTCAGGCCGAAGCCCAGCAGATACTGGAAGGACTTGGTGAGGATGTAGCGGCGGGAGACGTCGGCGACGCGGCGGTGCAGCAGGTAGCTGATGGCCAGGCGCAAGCTCAGGTAGAGGACGAGGGCCAGCGCACTGAGTGCCAGCTTGGTCAGCAGTGGCCTGGATACGCCCAGCGTGGCGGCGAACCAGTCGGCGATACCCTGGGTGTAGGCGTCCATCGCGCTCCTGCCCGCGGCCGCAAGGGGGACCGTCGAGGCAGACTAGACGCTGCCGGGGAGCGATACAAGCAGAAGGAGACGGCTCAGCCGGGGTGCTTGACGGTGGGCGGCTCGGCGGGGCTGTGGTCGAGGATCGCGTCCGGGGCCGACGCCGCGCCCTCGGCGATGGGACCGGCCAGCGGCACCCAGAAGCTGAAGGTGGAGCCCTCGCCGTAGACGCTCTCCACCGCGATGCGCCCGCCGTGCAGGTGCAGGTAGTGGCGGGCGATGTCGAGCCCCAGGCCGACGCCGCCCTCGAGCATGGCCAGCGCCTCGTGCGTCTGGTGGAAGCTCTCGAAGATGGCCTGCTGGTTCTCGGGCTTGATGCCGATGCCGTTGTCCTTGACGCTCACGCAGAGCTCCGTGCCATCGACACGGGCGCTGACGCGCACGCGGCCGCCGGCCTCGGTGTACTTGACCCCGTTGGTGAGCAGATTCCAGAGCACCTGCTGGATGCGGAAGGGATCCATGTGGACGCGGGGCAGGGCCGGCAGCGGGTCCAGCTCCAGCCGGACCTGCTTCTTGTCCGCCCGCACCTTCACGGTGCCGATGGCCTCGTGGATCACGGTCGCGGGATCCGACCAGCTCAGGTTCAGCCGCGTGTGATCGGTGCCGAAGCGGCTCAGCTCCATGAGGTCCTCGATGAGCTGCAGCAGCTTGCTGCTCTGATCGTGGACGACATGGCTGAACTCGGTGCGGATATCGAGCGGCAGATTCTCGTCCTCGAGTTGCTCGGAGTAGGCGATGACGCTGGTGAGCGGGGTCTTCAGCTCGTGGCTGACCTTGGCGAGGAACTCCAGCTTGCGCTTGGTGCTCTCCAGGAGCTTTTCGTTGGAGCGACGCAGCTCGTCGACGGCGTGATCGCGCTGGGTCATGTAGTTGGCGGCGATGCCGTCCTTGCCCTTGCCGAGGATCGAGACCAGCCGCGTCAGGTTCTCGGCCAGCTCCTCGGGCGCGCTCTGGGCCACGATCAGCTCCCAGAGCGTCTCGCTGACCATGTTGAGGGTCAGCAGGCTGTCCTCGATCGGCAGCCCCTGCTCGGCATTGCGCTCGCTCGCGTAATCGAGGAAAAAGGTGAAGAGGAAGTCGTCCTCGTAGCGCAGCGACTGGACGATGGGGTCGATGTGCCGCCAGGCCAGGGCGCGCAGGCCGTCGAAGTCGAACTGATCGAAGGCGCAGCGGCCGGAATTCCGGAAACGGCGGGCCACGGCCTCCTGGAGCGCCTCCGCGTTCCCGTCGATGATCTGCAACAAGCCCTTGCCGGTGTCCATCCTGCCGTCCATGTTCACTGCCGGCGCGGGGTCCGTCGCATCCCGCGGCGGTGCGTGCTACCTTCTGCTTTCCGATGGCGGCCCTGGCGGCGCTTCGCGCCGGGTGCCCAGTCCGGCCGCCGGAGGGGGATTGCATCCCGCGTACCGAAATCCCGAGGGAGCGTGAAGATGTCCGAGCTGTCACATACCGGACCCGGCGGCGAGGCCCGCATGGTGGACGTCGGCGACAAGGCGGTCACGGCGCGAGGCGCCCGGGCCGAGGCCTGCCTGCGCCTGGGCGCGGCCGCCTGGCAGGCCCTCGTCGAGAACCGCGCCGCCAAGGGCGACGTGCTCGCCGTGGCCCGCGTGGCCGGCATCCAGGCCGCCAAGCGCACGGCCGAGCTGATCCCGCTCTGCCATCCCCTCGGCCTGGACACGGTCGGCGTGGACTTCAGCCTGGACGCGGCGGCCGGCGAGCTGCGCATCGAGGGCCGTGCCGCCTGCCGTGGCCGCACGGGGGTGGAGATGGAGGCGCTCACCGCCGTCAGCGTGGCGGCGCTCACCGTCTACGACATGCTCAAGGCCGTGGAGAAGGGCATCGTGATCGGGCCCATCCGCCTGCTCGAGAAGTGGGGCGGCGCCAGCGGCGACTGGCGGGCCGAGCCGTGAGGCGGGACATCGCCGTCGCCGAGGCGAAGGCGCTGATCGCCGCGGCCCTGCCGGCTCCGCGCGTCCAGCGGGTGGCGCTTGCGCGGGCCCGGGGCCGGGTGCTCGCTGCCGATCTGCGCGCCGCCGAGGACCTGCCGGCCTTCGTGAGCAGCGCCATGGACGGCTACGCCGTGCGCGCGACCGAGGTCGCCGGCGCCAGCGCCGCCGCGCCGGTCCTGCTGCCCCTGGCCGGCGAGATCGCCGCCGGCCGATGGCGCGACATTCCCTGGCCGGCCGGCAGCGTGCTCCGCATCATGACGGGCGCGCCGGCGCCTGTCGGCTGCGATGGCGTCGTGCCGGTGGAACTGGCCGAGGAGACGCCGGCCGGCGTCCGCCTGCGGGCCGATCTCGACGCCACCGGCAGCAACCTGCGCGCGGCGGGCGAGGACCTGCGCGCCGGCGCGCCGCTCCTCGCGGCCGGCAGCCTGCTCGGCCCCGCCGCGCTGGCCCTGCTCGCCGCCCAGGGCGTGTCGCGCCTGCCGGTCTGGCAGCTGCCGCGGGTGAGCTTCCTGGCCACCGGCGATGAGCTGGTGGCCCCGGGCCAGCGCCCCGCGCCCGGGCAGATCCGCAACAGCAACGGACCCGCCGCCCTGGCCCTCCTGGCCGAGAGCGGCTTCCCCGCTCGCGACCTGGGCATCGCCCCGGATGCGCCCGGCTCACTGCGCGCGCTGCTGGGAGAGGCTCTGGCCGGCAGCGACCTGCTCATCACCTCGGGTGGCGTCTCGATGGGCCGCCACGACGCGGTCGCCGCCCTCCTCGTGGAGCTGGGCGCGGAATGGCGCTTTCACCGCGTGCGCCAGCAGCCGGGCAAGCCGCTGGCCTTTCTCGTCTGGCAGGGGCGGCCGGTCTTCGGCCTGCCGGGCAATCCCGTCTCCACCTTCATGACCCTCTGGTACTACGTGCTGCCGGCGCTGCGGCGGATGGCAGGCCACCCCCGGCCCGAGCCGGCCGGCGTGTCGGCCCGGCTGACGGCGCCCCTGCGCGGCCGTCCCGATCGGCAGCTCTTCGTCCGCGCTCGCCTGGAATGGGGGGAGACAGGCTGGCAGGCCACGCCGCGGCCGCCGCATGGCAGCCATGTGCTGAGCAGTCTGGCGGCCGCGAACGCCTTCGTCATCGTGCCGGCCGGGACCCGCGAACTCGCCGCGGGCGCCGCGCTGAGGACCGCCTGGCTGGCCCCGCCGCCCGCTGGGGTCGAGGACGGCGCGCTGGGGTAGGTCCCAAAAAAAACCTGCAGGAGCTCAACGAATGCTGAGGCCCCCGCAGGAGGGTGAGAGAAAGCTATACGCTACCAGAACCCCCAAACCCTGTCAAGTGCCCCGGGGCCAGTAGAAGATGCGCCCGCAATTCTCGCACTGGAGAATGCGGTCGCGGTTCTCGGCGGACGTATAACTCGTTGGAATGATTGCAAAACAGCCGAGGCAGACGTCCCCGGTGATGGGGACCACAGCCCGCCCCAGCCGGCCCAGGATCCGCTCGTAGCGGTTGAGCAGGAGGCGGTCGATGCTCTCGGCCAGCTCCTTGCGCGCGCGGCGCAGGTCCTCGACCCCTTCGAGGGGGAAGCCCATCGCCGTCAGCTTGTCCGCGTGCACCTTGTCCTCGGCCTCGCGGATCATGGTGTCCAAATCTTGCAAAGCCACGAGGAGCAGGAGCTGTTCGTTGAGGCTCGGCACTAGTCTTCCCCCAGGATGAGCTTGCGGAAGTCCGCGAAGGACTTGACGGCCAGCAGCTGCTGGCGGGTCGGCTCGTCGCGGATCATCTCCACGACCTGGCCCAGGGCGGGCAGGTAGCGGTTCTCCTTCTCGACGGGTGGGGCGATGAACATGAAGAAGAGATGGACGGGCTTGCCGTCGATGGCGCCGTAGTCGACGCCCTTGGCCGAGCGGGCGAACAGGGCCATCAGGGTCGGGATGGCCAGCGAGCGCCCATGCGGGAAAGCGACGCCCTGCCCGAGGCCCGTGCTGCCCAGGCTCTCCCGGTTCTTCAGCATGCCGAGGATCACGTCGCGATCGCGGATCACCCCGGCCTTGACGGCATGGTCGACCATCTCCTGCAGCACGCCATCGCGGTCGCGTCCCTTCAGATCCGCGATGAAGAGCTGCTCGTTGAACAGGGTGATCAGTTCATCGTGATTCATCGAGTCGTCACCTTTCTTGCCGCCGACGCGCATCGCCCCGGCCTGGGCTGGGACCCCGGCCAAGCTCGAACGAGACAATGCAGATGCGGGGACCTTGAATCCCAGCACACGCTAGCAAATCGTGACGCTTGTAACAAGGGGGGACCCGTGGACTTTCCGGCCCGGTGGCGGTCTGTGCTAGAGTCCCCGCATGGTGAAAGTCGATCTGCTCGGCCCCGATGCCGAGGAACGCCTGGAGGGCCGGGTCCTGCGCGCCGAGAGCGGGCGCTTCCTGGTGGATCTGGGCGAGATGCGGGTGCCCTGCAGCCTGCGGGGGCGCATCCGCAAGCAGCGCCTGCAGCAGGTGCGCAACGTCGTGGCGGGCGACCGCGTCCTCGTCCGCCTCACGGGCAGCCTGCCCCATCCCGAGGCCGAGGGCGTCATCGAGGACCTGCTGCCCCGCCAGAACCAGCTCTCGCGGGCGGAAGCAGCCGGCGCCCGCCGGGAGCAGGTGCTGATGGCGAACCTGGACCGCGTCTTCCTGGTGATGGCCGCCGCCCAGCCCGAGTTCAACCCCCGCCTGCTGGACCGCTTCCTGGTCGCCCTGGCCCACCAGGAGCTGGAGGGAGTGCTCGTCCTCAACAAGTGCGACCTGGCGAGCCTGGCCGAGCGCCTGCAGATGGTGCTCCCCTACCGCAGCGCCGGCTATCGGGTGCTGATGACCAGCGCCGCCACGGGCGAGGGCTGCGAGCGCCTGGCCGAGGCGATGCAGGGACGCGTGAGCCTGGTGCTCGGCCCCTCCGGCGCGGGCAAGAGCAGTCTCCTGCGCCGGGTGCAGCCGGGTCTGGAGATCTGCGTGCGCGACGTGAGCGCGATCACCGGCAAGGGTCGCCATGCGACGAGCTACACGGAGCTGCATCCCCTGACAGCCGGCGGCTGGGTCGCGGATTCCCCCGGGGTGCGCGAGTTCGGGCTCTGGGGGCTGGCCCCGCGCGATCTGGCCGCTTGCTTCCCCGAGTTCCGGCCCCATCTGGGGGCTTGCCACTACGCCGATTGCAGCCATTCCCACGAGCCGGACTGCAGCCTGCGCCAGGCCGTCGAAGAGCGAGCGGTCGATCCGCGGCGCTACGAGAGCTACCTGCGCATCCTGGAGTCGATCAAGGCGGGGAAACTCGGGCTGTGAGCCGCCTAGCGGCCGGGCAGGATGGCCGACAGGAAGTTTTCCCAGAGCGCGAGCAGGCGGGCATTCAGGGCCGGCGCGAGCGTGAGCAGCATGGCCTCCAGCCCGAGCAGGCCGGCGACCAGCGCCGCCGCGAGCACCGGCTTGTGCAGGCGCGCCCTGACCCGCGCGCGCAGGGAGGGACGCGTGGCGTCCAGGGTCGATTTCTTCAGCACGACGCGATAGTGATTGGGGTCGCTCAGGTACTGCTGCACGCGCTCATCCGGATGGTGGATGCCGAGCCGCTCGAGCACCGTGTGGAGGTCGGCGATCAGGGCGTTGCCGTTGGAGAAGCGCAGGGAGCGGTCGCGCTGCAGGCAGGTCATCACCAGGTTGTCGACGAAGACGGGCACGTCCTCGCGCAGGCGCGAAGGCAGTTCGACCCGGCAGTTGAGGATCTCGCGGAAGACCTCGTCGCTGCTGCTGCCGATGAAGGGCGTGCGCGAGGTGAGCAGCTGGTAGAGCACGATGCCGAAGGAGAAGAGGTCGCTGCGCGCATCCAGGGTGGCGCCCTGCACCTGCTCCGGTGACATGTAGAGCGGCGTGCCGGCCGGATGCGAGTTCTTGCCCTTGTTGCGCTGCGTGTCGACCAGGCGGGCGAGGCCGAAGTCGGCCACCTTCACCGCGCCCTCGCGGTTGAGCAGGATGTTCGCGGGCTTGATGTCCAGGTGCAGGACATGGTGGTCGTGCACGTAGGCGAGGCCGCGGGCGGTGAAGTAGGCGATGGCCAGGGCGACGTCGAGCGGCAGGCTCTCGGCGCGCTCGAGCAGATCGCGCAGCGAACCGCCGCGCACGTACTCCATCACGAAGTAGTAGTAGCTGTCCTGCTCGCCGAAATCGATGATCTGGACGATGTTCGGGTGCTCGAGCCGGGCGAGCAGGCGGGCTTCCTCCGCGAAACGGCGGCGGAACTCCTCCTGGGCCGAGAGCTGGCGCCGGAGCACCTTGATGACCACGTCGCGGTCCAGGGAGTTCTGGCGCGCGAGAAAGATGCGCGCAGCGCCGCCCGTCGCCAGGGGGCGCTTCATCGTGTAGTTCTCCCCCAGCTGGACATGGGGCATTGGTTTTTCGACGGTTTCGGTAGTCATCTCGTCAGCAAAGGTCAAAAGGCGTGCCAGGCAAGCTGGGGACATCCGCGGCCGCGCCGAGGCAGTTTGCACCCTGATGAGGCCGCCTTGACGACGCATCTTGCGCCGTGCTATTACCACCTTGAGATCCGATCCGACCGTCTTTTTCCCAGTTGCGGGCGGGGAGGGCTGCCACTTCTGCAAGGGAGCCAGCATTGCGTGTTACCGGGAAGGTGAAGTGGTTCGACGGCGCCAAGGGCTACGGGTTCATCACGCGAGACGAGGGCGGCGACGTCTTCGTCCATTTCTCGCAGATCCAGGGCGAGGGTTTTCGCTCGCTCAGCGAGGGCCAGGCCGTGGAGTTCGAGGTCCAGGAGGGACCGAAGGGTCCGCTGGCCGTCGAAGTCAAACCCGCCTGAGTCCACCGTCCTCGCTGGGGGCCGACGGCGAGGTTCGTCCGTGAGCGCCGCGGACTTCGTCCTCATCGACGATCGCCTCCTGCCGGCCGCCGAGGCCTGCCTGCCCGTCAGCGATCGCGGCTTCCTCTACGGCGATGCCGTCTACGAGACCTTGCGCAGCTATGGCGGCCGCCCCTTCCTGCTGGCTGCCCACCTGGAGCGTCTCGCGCGCTCGGCGCGCGCCATCTACCTGGAGCTGCCCTGGCCGGCCGCCGAGCTCGGTGCCCGGCTCGCCCGTCTGCTGGCCGCCAATCGCATCGACGCCGGGCGCCTGCGCATCACCGTGACGCGCGGCGAGGGCGACCTGCGCGCCCGCCCCGAGCAGCTCGGACCGCCGCGCCTGGTGATGACGGCCGAGCCCTTCGTCCCCCCGCCCGCAGCGCTCTATGCGCAGGGCGTGCCGGTGGAAATCGCAGCCCGCCCGCGCAAT
This sequence comes from uncultured bacterium, assembly GCA_963695095.1. Lineage (GTDB taxonomy): Bacteria > Krumholzibacteriota > Krumholzibacteriia > JACNKJ01 > JACNKJ01 > VGXI01. Next base: position 829,805 of record CAVOFT010000001.1, read on the forward strand.
CTGCCCGGTGCGCTGGACCCGGCCATCAAGAGCGGCAATCTGCTCAATACCCTGCTGGCCCGCTTCGAGATGCGTGCGCCGGACAGCTTCGAAGTGATCATGCTCAACCACCGGGGCGAGCTGGGCGAGGCCTCCTTGGCCAATCTCTTTCTCGTCGATGCCGCGGGCGTCCTGCGCACGCCGGCCCTGGCGAGCGGCATCCTGGCGGGGATCACCCGCGGCCTCGTGCTCGAGCTGGCGCGGGCCGAGGGCCTCGAGGTGCGGGAAGGGCCGCTGGCGCCGGTCGCCCTCTTCGAAGCGCATGAGGCCTTTCTGACGGCGAGCACCCTGGAGATCATGCCCATCGCCAGCGTGGATGGCCGCCCGCTCGTCGCGGCCGCCGGCCCCTTGACGCGCCGCTTGCAGGCGCGCTATCGCGACCGGGTGGCCGCCGAGCTCGGCGCCTGAGCCCCACAAAGCGAGACCCCGCCCGATGAGGGGCGGGGTCGCTAGGGAAGGCCGGCGCGCCTGATCGCGCGGTAAACTCGCCTACTCGCCGAAGCCGTAGGCGATGACGGGCTCGCTCGTATCGACGACGATCTCCACGACCGCCGACAGAGCGCTCTCGTTGTCGTTTTCGTCCACGGCCGTGACGCGGTAGTTCAAGGTAAGCAGGCCGAGCTCGTTCAGCGTATCCACGAAGCGAGCCTGGTTGCAGTCGGACGCCAGGGCGAGATCCCGCTCGTTGACGCCGCGGTAGACACGGTAGCTGGCCAGATCGACCTCGCTGTTCTCTCGCCAGGCCACGGTCACCTGGTCGCCCTTGACGCTGACGCTCAAGTTGACCGGCGCGGCGGGAGGAGTCAGGTCCTCGTCGGGGGCGCTGGTGGTGGAGGCGCTATCGCTGCAGCCGCTCGCGGTCAGAGCGAAGATCGCCGCCAGGGCCAGCAGCATCAGGATCCTGTGCATCGTTGCCACTCCTTTACATCCTTCCATGATGGGCGCGCAGAGGCGGTAATTTGGAAAAGGGCTGCGAGGAAACGGGAGGTCGTGTCATTGGAAGCAGGTCAGGTTGTCCCCCGCAGCCGAGGCCGCGAGCAGCAAGGCACATACCAGCCGGGTATCGGCCCGGCGATCGGCCATAATGCTTTCATTGACAGCGAGTTGTGTTGCCGCGCGGCGCTCCGGTAGACGGGGGGAGCTGCACGGCTCACCGTGCGATCTGCGAGGCAGGGGCCGCAGAGGGTGAGTCGGCGGCGCCGGCAGGGCCCGCGTGGGCTCGCCCTTGACAGGCCGCCGCCGGCTGTTCTAATGTGGCTGAGGTCAATGACTTAAAGGCTGCTGCGGACAAGGTGGAAAGGAGCCCCGATGACCAAGGCCCAGATCGTCGAGGAGATCGTCCAGAAAACCGGTCTCACCAAGAAGGATGTCGCCGACTCGGTGGATCAGTTCCTTCAGGCCATCTCCGGTGCCTTGGCTGGAGGCAAGCACTTGGAGATCCGTGGCTTCGGGACCTTCAAGGTCAAGCGCCGCAAGTCGCGCATGGCGCGCAATCCGCGCACCGGGGAGCCGGTCCCCGTTCCGGAGCGCAACGTGCCGATCTTCAAGGTGAGCAAGGAGCTGAAGGATCTGGTGGCCGCCGCCAACCCCTCGGGTGCGCCCGCGGCTACCCACACCGAGAACCGCGACTAGCGGCGCCGGCAGCGTCCGCAGCGGGAGGGACAGCGTTCCCTCCCGTTTCCTTTGCGGCCCTAGTTGTCGAAGAGCAGGGAGAAGGTGAGCGCGCCGTCGAGGTGATGGGTCAGCGTCCGCTCGTGGAAGGGGGCGTCCTGGGCGTGATCCTGCAGGAAAGCGCCGGTCCAGCCCACATCCCCGCGCAGGTAGAGCGGGCCGGCCAGATTGCGCCGGAAACCCAGGCCCGCCTGCACGCTGGGATCGTTGTCATAGAGCTCGGCGCTGTGCCGGTTGAAGCTGCCCACGCCGGCCGAGCCGAAGAAGAAGATGCCGCGACTCAGCCACAGATCGCGCGTGAGGTTGAGCTGCACGCGCTCGACGTAGTCGTCCTCCGTGAAGGCCAGGCCCGGAAAATCCGCTCGGCTCGTCGTGCGCGAGTAGTGGAACTGGAAGCCCAGCGCTGCGATCGTGCGCAGATCGAGGCGAACGCCCAGGGCGAGATTGCTCATGTAGTTGCTCATGTCCCCATCATAGAGGAGGTAGCCCACGTAGGGCGTCACCTCGAGACTGGGGTACTCCTGGAAAGCGAGCCCCGGTGTCGCCGCAAGGGCGATCAGCACGAGTGCACACAGGGATGCGGCGAGGCTTCTCATGGCGCTCCTTGCGGCTGAATGCGTCTCCGTGGGGCGGGGGCGGGACGACCCGCAGGGAGAGTACAGAAGCACCGCCTCGAAATCAAGCCTGGGCCGCCCTAAACCAAAGCCTTGCGTCACCTTGCGACCTCAGCCCGCTTGGCGTAGACTGGCCGGGCGCCGGGATCCGCTGCCGGCCGCCCGCCGGCGGTCTGGTGTCGCCGAGCGCAGGGAGGACGCGTGAAGATCCGCCTGGGCCTGGCCCAGATCGAACCGGCGCTGGGCCTGCCCGCACGGAACCTGGAGTTGCACCTGGCGGCGATCGACGAGGCCCGCGCCCGCGGCCTCGATCTGCTGCTCTTCCCGGAGCTCAGCCTCACCGGCTACCTGCTCAAGGATCTCGTGCCCGAGATCGCGCGGCCCTGGCCCGATCCCTTCTTCGCGCCGCTGCTGGAGGCCTCTCGGCATCTCGACCTCGCCTTCGGCTTCGTCGAGCGCGGCGAGGATCTGCTCAACTACAATTGCCTGGCCTACCTGGCCGACGGGCGCCTCGTCCACAAGCACCGCAAGGCCTATCTGCCCACCTACGGCATGTTCGACGAGCAGCGCTACTTCGCAGCCGGTGCGACCCTCGAGGCCTTTCCGACGCGCTTCGGGCGCCTGGCCATGCTCATCTGCGAGGACCTCTGGCATCCCTCGCTGCCCTATCTCGCCTTCATCGACGGCGCCCTCGGCCTCCTCGTCGCCAGCGCGAGTCCGCAGCGCGGACTCGAGGGCTCCGCGGCCGGTGGCCAGCCGGCCAATGTCGCCTTCTGGGGCGGCTTGCTCAGCCATCACGCGCGGCAGTACGCGGGCTTCGTCGCCTTCTGCAACCGCTGCGGCGTCGAGGACGGCAGCAGCTACTGGGGCGGCAGCCGGCTCGTCGGCGCCGATGGCGAGGCGATTGCCGCCGGGCCCCTGCACGAGCCGGCGCTGGTGGCCGGCGAGGTCGATCTCGCCGAGCTGGCGCGACGCCGGCGGGGCTTCTCCCTGCTGCGCGACGAGCGGCCCGAGCTGGTCTACCGCGCCCTGGAGCGCATCCTCCGCCGCCGCGCGGGCGGCGGCGAGGAGAGCGCCGCCGGTGAGGAGAGCGCCGCCGGCGAGGCCGGGTCGCCATGAGCGTCCCCTTGCCGGACCTGGCCGCCATCGACTACGCCTTGCTGCGCAAGATCCTGGTGCAGTTCATCCGCAGCGAAGTGCGGCGCACGGGTCTCACGCGCGGCGTGCTGGGCCTTTCCGGCGGCCTGGACTCGAGTCTCGTCGCCGCGCTGGCCGCCGAGGCCCTCGGCCCCGAACAGGTGCTGGGCCTGGCCATGCCCTATCGCACGAGCAGCCCCGAGAGCCTGGCCCATGCGCGCCTGATGGTGGAGCACACGGGCATCCGCCTGGCCGTGGTCGAGATCACGCCCATGGTCGACGCCTACTTCGCGGCCGAACCGGAGGCCGGCAGCCTGCGCCGCGGCAACAAGATGGCCCGCGAGCGCATGAGCATCCTCTACGATCGCTCGGCCGTCGAAGGCGCGCTGGTGCTGGGCACCAGCAACAAGAGCGAGATCTTCCTCGGCTACGGCACGGCCTACGGCGACCTGGCCAGCGCGATCAATCCCATCGGTGATCTCTTCAAGACCCAGGTGCGGGGCCTGAGCCGATTCCTCGGCCTGCCGGCGGCCATCGTCGACAAGGCGCCGAGCGCGGACCTCTGGGCGGGCCAGAGCGACGAGGCTGAGCTGGGCTTCAGCTACGAGGCCGTCGATCCGCTGCTCTACCTGATGCTCGACGAGCGCCTGGAGCGCGAGGCGCTGCTGGCGCGGGGCTGGGAGCCGGCCTTCGTGGACCGCATCACCGAGATGATCCGCCGCTCCCAGTTCAAGCGGCGCCTGCCCGTGATCGCCAAGGTCTCTCGACGCACGGCGGATCGCGACTTCCTCTACCCGCGCGACTGGGGAAGCGGATGAGCGAGCCGCAGCCGCCGGTGCCCGCGCCCGCTGGCGGGGCGCCTGGGCGCCTCATCCTGGTGCCGACCCCCGTGGGCAACCGGGAGGACCTCTCGCCGCGCGCCTTGCGCGTGCTGGCCGAGGCGGATCTCGTCGCGGCCGAGGACACGCGGCACACGGGGCAGCTCCTGGCGGGCTTCGGCCTGAAGCCGCGCTACCTCGCCTTTCACGAGCACAACGAGGAGAAGCAGCTGCCCAGGCTGCTGGCGGCCCTCGCGGCGGGCCAGCGGGTAGCGCTGGTCAGCGATGCCGGTACGCCGGGACTCTGCGATCCGGGCTTCCGCGCCGTGCGTGCCGCCCTGGCCGCCGGCCATACCGTGGAGGCGCTGCCGGGCCCGACGGCGCTCATTCCGGCCCTCGTGGCGAGCGGACTGCCCTGCGAGCGCTTCGTCTTCGAAGGCTACCTGCCGAGGAAGCCCGGCGCGCGCCGGGCGGCTCTGGCCGCCCTGGCCGCGGAGACGCGCAGCACGGTCTTCTACGAATCGCCGCACCGGCTCGCCCGCAGTCTCGCCGAGCTGGCAGCCCTGCTGCCGGAGCGACCCGTCGTCGTCGCGCGCGAGCTGAGCAAGCTGCACGAGGAGTACTGGCGCGGCACGGCTGCGGAGCTGGCGGCGGCTCTCGAGGACAGGCCGCTGCGCGGCGAGTTCGTGCTCATCGTCGGGGGCGCGGCCGCCGCCTTGCCCCCCCGGCGCCTGCCTTGACAGGGGCGCGGGGCCATGATAGCGTTGCCGGGTTGTAAGCCCATACGAATTGAGGAGTTATGACGCCCGATAAGGCATCGGCCCAGCGCGTCGTCCGGCGCATCCTCGATCCGGTGGCCGCGGGCGGCCTGCGCCTGGGCCTGAGCCCGGATGCTCTGACCCTCATCGGCCTCACGCTGTCCATCGCCGCCGGCCTGGCGGTGGCGACGGGCCGGCTCTACCCGGCCACCCTGCTGCTCTTCCTGGGCGCCCTCTGCGACATTCTCGACGGCAGCATGGCGCGGCGGGCGGGCCGCTCGAGCCGCCGTGGCGCCTTTCTCGATTCGACCCTGGATCGCCTGGCCGAGATCGCCGTCTTCATCGGGCTCGTCGTCCACTTCCGCGAACAGCCCTTCGTGCAGGTACTCACGCGTCCTGGCACTCACCGGATCCCTGATGACCAGCTATGCGCGGGCCCGCGCCGAGGGCCTGGGTGTCGACTGCAAGGTGGGCCTGCTCGAGAGGCCCGAGCGCCTGGCCCTGCTCATCCTCGGTTTGCTGCTGGCGCCGCTCCGTCTGGGCGGCCTGGGCCTGCTCGAATGGGTGATCGCCCTGCTCGCGCTGCTCACCTACGTCACGACCCTGCAGCGCATCCTGCACGTGCTGGGGCGCACGGCGGCGCTGGACGCCACGCCCGCCCGCTCGGACTCCGCTCGCTCTCCCCGCTAAGAGGAAGGCCATGGCGCGGAATTTGCCAAAACGCATTGCCGGTGGACTGTTCATCAGCCTGGAGGGAGGCGAGGGCAGCGGCAAGAGCACCCTGCTCGGACAGATCCGGGAATTCCTGGAACAGGAAGGCTACGACGTCCTTATCACGCGCGAACCGGGCGGACCGCCCATCGCCGAGGCCGTGCGCGGCATCCTGCTCGATCCGGACAACCGGGCCATGGATCCGCTCACGGAGCTCTTCCTCTACCTGGCGTCGCGCCGGCAGAACCTGGTGGAGCGAATCCTGCCCCAGCTGGCCGCCGGCGGCGTGGTTGTCAGTGATCGCTTTGCGGACGCCAGTGTCGCTTATCAAGGCGGCGGCCGCGAACTGGGCCTGCCGCGGGTGGAGCGGCTGAACCGGGAAGCCATCGGCGACTGCGAGCCGCAGTTGACCTTCTTCCTGGACCTCGATCCCGCGCAGGGACTGGCGCGCGGGCCCGGGGTGACGGCCACCGACGCCAGTGGGGGCGACCGCATCGAGCGCGAGTCCCTGGCCTTTCACGAGCGCGTGCGCGCGGCCTACCTCGATCTGGCCGCGCGGCACCCCGAGCGCGTGGAGCTGCTCGACGCCGGCGCGCCGCCGGACGTCGTCGCCGCCGCCGCTCTCGCCATCCTGCGGCGCCGGCTGGCCGCAGCGGACTGAAACGCAGCGGCGCTTTGCCCTTGCCCCGCCGAGGGCTTATTTTGCAGGAGCTTCCCCATAGCCCCACAGGGAGATACCGTGCGCCTCCACACCAAGAGAATCCTCATCATCGCGCTGGTCGCGGGCGTCAGCTTCGCGGCGGGCCTGCTCACCACCGGCGCTGCCGCCAACAATCGCGCGGAGACCCTGCGCAATCTCGAACGCTTCAGCCGCGTCTACCAGAAGATCATCGAGAGCTATGTGGAGGAAGAGGACAGCAAGGCGCTGGTGGACGCCGCCATCGAGGCGATGATCGACAAGCTCGATCCCTTCAGCGCCTACATGGACCAGGCGATGCTGGAGGACTTGCTCGTCAAGACGAAGGGCGAGTTCGGCGGCCTGGGCATCATCATCAGCGTGCGCGACGAGTTCCCGACCGTGGTCAGTCCCATCGAGGACACGCCGGCGGCGCGGCTGGGCATTCGCGGCGGCGACAAGATCGTCGAGATCGAGGGCGAGAGCACGCGGGGCTGGAACGTGCAGGACGCCGTTGACAAGCTGCGCGGGCCCGAGGGCACGGTGGTCAACATCGGCGTCCAGCGCTTCGGCAGCGACGAGGTGCTGCCCTATCACATCACGCGGGCGATCATCCCCGTCGAGAGCGTGCCCTACCATTTCGTACTCGCTGACGACATCGGCTACGTGCGCTGCACGAACTTCGGCGAGCGCACCGCCGAGGAGCTGCGCGCAGCCATCCTCGATCTCGAGCGGCAGGGCGTCAAGGGGCTCATCCTCGATCTGCGCAACAACCCGGGCGGGCTGCTCGAGAGCGCGAAGGATGTCAGCGATCTCTTCCTCGATGCCGGGCAGATCATCGTCAGCACGCGCGGCCGTGACGGGCGCCGGCTCCAGGAGATCTACGCCAGGGGCGGCGAGCGCTTCGCGCAAGACTACCCCTTGGTCGTGATGATCAACGAGTACTCGGCCTCCGCCAGCGAGATCGTCGCCGGCGCCGTGCAGGACTGGGATCGCGGCCTCGTGGTGGGGCGCAGCTCCTATGGCAAGGGCAGCGTGCAGAGCATCTTCTCGATCTCGGAGATGGAGGCGCTCAAGCTGACCACCGCCAAGTACTACACGCCCAGCGGCCGCTGCATCCACAAGGACGAGAACAACGAGCGGCCCGACTTCGACACCAACGGCGACGGCATCGTCACCGAGGCCGAGGTGGAGGCGATGGAGGCGGCCGAGCTGGCCACCGCGCCGGAGTCTCCCGTGGACAGCGAGCTGCCGCTCTACGCCACCCTCAAGCTGCAGCGGCCCGTGCGCGGCGGCGGCGGCATCATGCCGGACATCGTGCTGGCGGCCGACGAAATCACGGATGTGGCCCTTGACCTCGAAAGACGCTCTGCGTTCTTTAATTTTGCCGTGGAGCTGCTGGCCGAGCACCCGGTGGATCACGACTTCCAGGTGAGCGCCGCGTTGCTGGCCCGCTTCCGCGGCTGGCTGAGCGCGAAGGAGATCGCGGTCGAGGATCAGGCCTACACGGACAACGAGGACTACATCCGCATGGCCCTGCGGCGGGAAGTCCTCTACAAGCAGTTCGGCAGCGCAGAAGCCTACCGCTCGACGCTGGGCATGGACCGCGTGCTCCAGGAAACGCTCAGCCTGCTCAAGGGCCAGCGCGACCTGGACACTCTCCTCGCGCGCAGCGGCGAGACCGGCGGCGCCACCGCAACCCGGCAGTAGACCGCGCCCTCCGGGCGCGGGGCCCGGACGGGAGCATGTACAAAGCAACGCTCATCTGCGACGCCGACACCGGCGTGCTCGCAGTCCGGGAAGACGATCACCCCGCCAACGCGCTGGCCGAGCGCGCTTGGCGGGAGTGGCGCGAAAAAGGCTGCAGCTCGGCCGCCTTCGCCAGCCTCGACATGGACGCGGTGGACGACTACATCCGCACCCAGTCGGTCGAGCCCTACTTCTCCGACTTCCACGACTTCGTCTACGAGCAGCAGATCCTCTTCGGCGTCGTCACCCAGCGCATGGGCCGCATCGTGGAGACCATCCTGCGCCGGCAAGGCCTGGAGCGCATTCCGGTCTTCGCGAACCAGATCGACGTGGAGCCCTTCACCATCCGCCTGCGCTTCCCCTACTTCAACGTGATGGGCTGCCAGGATTGCCCGAGCTGCAATCTCCACCACCTGAAGCGCTTCCGGCGGCCAGGCGTGCCGCTGATCTTCGTGGGCGAGAAGGGGCAGGACGTCTGCGCCGCCGCGGCCGCCGACCTCGTCTTCGCGCGCGGCGAGCTGCGCAAGCGCTGCGAGGGGGCGGGCCTCGCGCATCACGCGATCCACAACCTGCGCGACGTCGAGCGCATTCTCGAGCGCCTGATCATGACCGGCGCCCTGGAGCGCCTGCCGCGCAAGGAAGGCGTGGAGGTCAAGCCGTGGCGATCCGCGGCAGGTGACTGCCAAGACGCGCCAGAATCTCGTAGTTGATCGTGCCGGCCGCCTCGGCCAGCAGCTCCGCGCTCACCCGCTCGTCCCCCTGCGATCCGATCAGCACCGCCTCGTCGCCCCGCGCCGCCTCCGGGTTGTGCGTGAGATCGATCAGCGTGAGGTTCATCATCACGCGTCCGCGCACCGGCGCCCGGCGCCCGCGCACCAGGGCGTGCGCGCCGCCCAGGCTGCGATCGTAGCCGTCGAAGTAGCCGATGGGCAGCACGCCCAGCCGCGTCGCCGTCTCCGCCCGCCAGCTGCAGCCGTAGCCGACGTAGGCGCCGGCGGCCACCGGCTTGACCTGGATGATGCGCGCCTTCCAGCTCAGCACCGGCTGCAGGTCCAGGCGATTGCGCCCCGCGGCCTGGGCGCTGACGCGGGTCTCGCGGCTCGGCCAGTGGCCGTAGAGGCTGATGCCCACGCGCAGCAGGTCGTGGTGGGTCTCGGGAAAGAGGATGGCCGCCGCCGAGCAGGAGGCGTGGGTCAGGCGCGGCGTCACCCCGAGCTCGGCCAGGCGCGTGCGCATGGCGGCGAAGCGCTCCATCTGCGCGCGGGCATAGCTGTGGTCCGTGGTGTCCTCGATGTTGGCGAAGTGCGAGTGCAGGCCCTCCACGACGAGGCGCGGGCTGGCCGCGAGCGCGGCGGCGAGCGCCTCCAGCTCCTCGGCGCGGAAGCCCTGCCGGTTGACGCCGGTCTCGAGCTTGAGGTGCACGGGCAGGTCGGCGCCCGCCGCCGCGGCGGCACCGGCGGCCTCGGCGAGCCCCTCCAGGTCGATGAGCGTGAGGCGGGCGCCGGCAGCGGCCAGGGCGCCGATCTGCTCGGCGGGAACGGCGGAGAGCACGAGGAGCTTCGGCTCGCGCAGGGCGGGCAGCGCGGCGAGGGCGAGGGCCTCCTCGGCGGCGTGGACGCCGAACCACTGCTGACCGGCCTCGGCGAGCAGGCGCCCGACCAGCTCGAGGCCGTGGCCGTAGGCGTTGGCCTTGAGCACGGGCAGCAGCACGCGCCCCGGCCCCGCCTGCGCGCGGAAGAGCGCCCAGTTGGCCAGCAGCGCGGAGCGCGAGACCTCGATCCAGCTCAGGGGGCCCCTCACGCCTCGGCCTCCCGCGTCCAGGCCGCCACGCGCGCACCGGCGCCGAAATCCCAGACCGGCGCCCAGGCCAGCTCCAGCCAGTCCACGCGCAGATCGCTCTTGCGGGGAGCCAGCTCGCGCTGCGTCACGGCCCCCTGCAGATCTTCCCAGCGCGCGGCGATGGCCGCAGCGTCCTCGCCGAGCTTCGTCTCCAGCGCGGCGATCTCCTGCTGGAGGCGGGCGATCTCCGCCTCGGACTCGGCGATGTTTCCGCGGGCGCGGCTCGTCATGCGGCGCTTGGTGGCGGCCGTGCTGAGACTGCGGCTGCGGCGGCCGAAGAGGCCGAGCATGCCGGCCAGGGTCTCGCCGGCGGCAATCAGCTCCTCGCGCTTGCGGCTCTCGTAGTTGGCGCGGTCCTCGCCCAGCTCGCGCTGTTCGCGGTCCAGGCGGGTCTGCAGCCGCCCGATGGCGAGCTCCGCCCGCTCGCGCAGCTTGGCCACCTCGGCGTCGCGGCGCTCGCGGGCGACCTGCCTCACGCGGGCGCGGAAGCTGGGCTCGTCCTCGTCGGGCTCGCTGGAGAGCTTCAGCGGCGGGCAGCTGAAGACGGCCAGGCGCTCGCCCCGCGCGAGCTGGTCCTTGAAGGCGCGGGCCTGGGCCTTGAGGAAGACCGCGCTGGCCAGGGGCGCGGGCAGGGGCGCGAAGCCGCCGGCGGCGGCAGGCGGCGCCAGGACGAGATCGGCTGCGGCCAGGTCCACGGGCAGGGCCGCCGACCAGTCGGGCACGGGGCCGAGCGCGTCGGTGGGCAGCAGCAGGCCGAGCGCCCGCTGCTCGTCGATGCCGCGACGGCTGTCGACGAAGCTCAGCGCTCCCAGGCCGAGCAGGCCCGGCTCCCAGACGAGCCCGGCGGCGCCCTCGTCCACCGGCCGGCCATGCCGGCGCGAGAGGGCCAGGGCGGCGCTCTGGGCCGTGACGCGCAGGGGCAGGAAGCACTGGTTGCGCCCCGGTGGCAGCAGCGGCGGCGCATCCGCGAGGCCGGCGCTCCCGGCAGCGCTCGCCGCGGCGACGCCGCCCCCGGCCGCGGCGTCGGCCGTCGCCGAGGCCGCCGGGCCGGCGCCCGCCGCCGGCAGCAGGCGGCTGATCTGCTCGCGGGTCAGGGGGCCGGCGAGATAGGAGAGCGCCCAGCGCGAGGCGAAGAGCCGCGGCGCCGGCGCGTGGACGCTGCGCAGCAGGAACTGCCGGCCCTTCAGCCCCGCGATCAGCACGTCCGCCCGCGCGCGGTCCCAGCCGGCGGCGCCCGCGCCGGCGCTGTCGAGCCCATCGAGCAGGCGCTGCCGGTCGCGCTCGGTCTGCAGCTTGCCGATGAACCAGGTGCCGGCGTTCGAGAGCGCCTTGTAGTCCAGGTCCACGGGGTTCTGCGTCGTGAGCACGATGCCGAGCCCCGCCGCCCGCGCCTGCTTGAGCAGGGTGAGCAGGGGGCGTTTGCTGGGCGGCTCGGCCACGGGCGGCAGGTACCCAAAGACTTCGTCGATGTAAAGGAGCGCGCGCAGGCTGGTGGTGCCCGCCTGCCGGCGCTGCCAGGCCAGCACCTGCTCGAGCAGCAGGGTGACGAAGACCATGCGCTCCGTCTCGCTGAGGTGGGCGATCGAGAAGATCGACAGGCGCGGGCGGCCGTCGGGGGCCGTGAGCAGCGTGGCCGGATCCAGCGGCTCGCCCTGCATCCAGGCGCTGAAGGAGGGCGAGGCGAGCAGGGCGTTGAAGGCCATGGCGAGGGCGAAGCGCTCCTTGGCCGGGAAGAAGGTCTCCAGGTCGAAGACGCCCACGCGCTCGAGGCCGGGGTTCTGGATGAGGCCGATCAGGCTCTCGAGGCCGAGCGCCTCGCCGGCCGCCCAGGCACGCTCCAGGAGCTGGGCGAGCAGGATGTGCTCGCGGTCCCGCAGGGGATCGGCGCTCACGCCGACCAGCCCGAGCAGCGCGCTCACGGTGCCGCGCACCTGGTCGCGCAGGGCCTCGCCCTCGGCACCGACGGGCGCGGCCAGCGAGGCGAGAATGGAAATCGGCAGGCCCGCGTCCGAGCCGGGCGTGTAGAGGCGCAGCTCGGCGGCCGCCTGCAGGCGCGCGATGCGATCGCCGTCCTGGCCCCAGTCGGCCAGGCCCTGCCGCCAGGTCGCGGCGGTCCTGGCGGCGAGTTCGTCCATGCTGTAATGCCCTGGCGGCGCGCCTCGTCGGCGTTCACCCAGGGCGCGAAGTCCGCGGGGGCGAGCGCGGGAAAGCCGAGCAGCAGGTTGCCGATGTCGCCCTTGGGATCGATGACGATGGCCGGCACGCCGTCGATGGCGGCCTCCTCGAGCAGGGCGAGGCAGAGGCCCGTCTTGCCCGAGCCCGTCATGCCCACGCAGACGGCATGCGTGCAGAAGTCGTTCGCGTCGAGCATGAGCGGCGCCTCGGCGCGGGCGCCGGTGGCGGGATCGAGCTCGCGGCCCAGGTAGAAGGCGCCCAGTTTCTCGGGAACTTGCACGGCATCCTCCTCGGCGTGCTAGGCTGGCGGGACTCCAGCCGGCATGGTAGCGGAAGATGCTCCCTGTGAGAACGAGAAGCTCGCGGCGCGCGCGGGGCCTGATCCTGGCTGCGCTGCTCGCCGCGGTCGTGCTGGCCCAGCGCTTCTGGGTGGAAGGGCGCGCGCCGGGGGCGCCGGCGCCCGTGCCGCGGGCCACGAGAACGCCCAGGGCAGCCAGCGCGCGGCCGGCAGGGACGGTGGAGGCGGCCTTCGCGGCGCGCGCGTCCGGCGTCTGGGTCGAGGTGGAGGGCAACGTGGAGCGCCTGCTCGCCGACGACAGGGAGGGCAGCCGCCACCAGCGCTTCATCCTGCGCCTGGCCTCGGGGCACACCCTGCTCGTGGCCCACAACATCGACCTCGCCCCGCGCCTGCCGCTGGCCGTCGGGGACGCGATCAGCGCCCGCGGCGAGTACGAGTGGAACGCGGAGGGCGGCGTCCTGCACTGGACGCACAAGGACCCTGCCGGACGCCGCCCCGGCGGCTGGATCGAGCACGCGGGCCGCCGCTACGAGTAGGGCTCAGCCCGGCCCGCGCCGGCCGGCGCGCAGGCGCGACCCTCGGTTGCGGAGCTAAGCGGCTTGTTCGGGCTCGCTTGCGCCTGGCCGGGGCAGGGGCTATCCTGAGGAACCCAGCCGGAGGCAGCTCGTGGTCCACTCGTCCGCGAAGAAAGAGCGCACCCTGCGCCTGCGCGCCCTCGTCCGGGCGGGCGGCGCCGCCTGCGCGCCCATGGCCGGCGTCACGGACCGCCCCTTCCGCCGCATCTGCCGCCGCATGGGCTCCCTCTACGTGACCACGGAGTTCATCTCGAGCGTGGGCCTGGCCCGCGGCCGCGAGAAGGTGCGGGCCATGGCGCTCTATGATGAGGAAGAGCGCCCCCTGGGCATCCAGCTCTTCGGCGCCGACCCGGCGGCGATGGCGGCCGGCGCCCGCGCGGCGGCGGCGCTGGGGCCGGACTTCATCGACATCAACTTCGGCTGCCCGGTGAAGAAGGTGACGCGCACGAACGGCGGCTCCTCCTGCATGCGCGACCTCGGCCTCATGGAGCGCATCATCCGCGCCGTGGACGAGGCGGTGGACCTGCCCGTCACCGTCAAGATCCGCGCCGGCTGGGACGAGTCCCTGCTGAACGCCCCCGAGGCGGCGCAGATGGCCGAGGCGGCCGGCGTCACCTGGGTGGCCGTGCACGGCCGCACGCGGGCCCAGCTCTACTCGGGCCGGGCCGACCTGGACATCATCCGCCGCACGCGCGAGGCGGTGGCGATTCCTGTCATCGGCAACGGCGACGTCGTGGACGGCCCGAGCTGGCAGCGCATGGTGGACGCGACCGGCGTCGACACGGCGGTCGTGGGCCGCGGGGCCATCGGCAATCCCTGGATCTTCGGCGAGATCGAAGCCTGGCGGCGGGGCCAGCCCTGGCAGGGGCCCACGCTCGAGGACCGCATCGATCTGCTCATCGCCCACATGGAGGACAAGGTGGCCGAGCAGGGTGCCTGGCGCGGCATCGTCGCCTTCCGCAAGCAGATGAGCATGTACCTGCGCGGCCTGCCTCGCGTGGCCGAGCTGCGCCGCGAGCTCTTCGCCCTCGACGAGCCCGCGGCCGTGCGCGCGCTGCTCGAGGACTATCGCGGCCGCAGCGCCGCCTAGCGCAAGGAAGTTCAGTGGAGGAAGCGCGCATTCGCGAGCAGCTCGAGGGCCTGGCCGCCGGCCGGCTCAGCATCGAGCAGGCCCTGAGGGGCCTGGCCGGGCTGCACGTGGAGTCCCTCGGCCACACCCGCGTGGATCACCACCGCGCCCTGCGCACGGGCTTTCCCGAGGTCATCTACTGCGAGAGCAAGGAGCCGGGGCAGGTGGCCGAGATCGCCGTCGCCCTGGACGCGGCGGGCTGCCGCATTCTCGGCACGCGGGCGCGGCGCGAGCACTTCGAGGCGGCGGCGGCCCGCGTGGAAGGGCTCGAGTACCACGAGCGGCCGCGGCTCTTCCTCAAGGGCCTGCCCGAGCGCGACGCCGCCAGCGGCCGCGTGCTGGTGGTCTGCGCGGGCACCAGCGACATTCCCGTGGCGGAAGAGGCCGCCTGGACGGCGCGCCTGGTCGGCGTGCACGTGGAGACCCTCTTCGACGCCGGCGTGGCCGGCGTGCACCGGCTCACCAGCCAGCGCGAGCTGCTGGACTGGGCCGACGCGATCATCGTCGTGGCGGGCATGGAGGGCGCCCTGCCCAGCGTGGTGGGCGGGCTCGTGCGCGTGCCGGTCGTCGCCGTGCCGACCAGCGTCGGCTACGGCGCTTCCTTCGGCGGCGTGGCCGCCCTGCTCGGCATGCTCAACAGCTGCGCCGTGGGGGTCAGCGTGATGAACATCGACAACGGCTTCGGCGCGGGGCTCGCCGCGGCGCGCTTCGCGCGCGCGCTGGGCGAAGCGGTCAAGCGCGATCGCGGGGAGCGGGCGTGAGCGGGCACGAGCACGAAACGGCCCCCGGCGCCGCGCCGCGCTTCGCCGCCCGCGCGGAGCTGCTCTTTCCCGGCGCGAAGCGCCTGCTTTTCGTGGACGCGCCCAGCGGCATCGCGGGCGACATGTTCCTGGCCGCGCTGGCCGGGCTCGGCTTCGAGTTGGCGAGCCTGCAGGCCGCCTTCGCCCGCGCAGGCGTGCAGCTCACCCTTGCCGCCGAGCCCGTCACGCGCCACCACCTGGCGGGGCTGCACCTGCGGGCCGAGCTGCCCCACGAGCACGCGCACCGCGGCCTGCGAGATTGCCTCGATCTGCTCGCGCGGCTCGAGCTGCCGGCCCCGGCCACGGCGCTCGCCGCCCGCTGCTTTCGACGCCTGGCCGAAGTGGAGGCCGCGCTCCACGCCACCAGCCCCGAGCGCGTGCACTTCCACGAGGTGGGGGCCATGGACTCCCTGCTCGACATCGCGGGGGCGGCCGCGGGCCTCGCCGCGCTGGGCGTCGGGCGCGTCTACCTGCGCGAGCTGGCGGTGGGCCACGGCACGGTGAAGACGGCCCACGGCCTGCTGCCGGTGCCCGCGCCCGCCACGCTCGCGCTCCTCGCGGGCTTTCCCCTGCGCGAGACGGACGTCGAGGCCGAGCTGGTGACGCCGACCGGCGCGCTCATCCTCGCCGAAACGGCCGCGCCCGCACCGCTGGGCCTCGCCTGGCGGCCCCTGGCCACGGCCTATGGCGCCGGCACGCGGGAGATCCCGGGCCGGCCCAACCTGCTGCGCCTCACCCTGGCCGAAGCGCTGCCGGCCGCCGGCGAGGACGGCCTCCTCCACCGCGAGCTGCCGCTGCTCCGCTGCACGGTGGACGACATGAGCGCCGAGCGTTGCGGCTATCTCATGGAGCGGCTCTTCGAGGCCGGCGCCCTGGACGTGCACTTCCGCCCGCTGCAGATGAAGAAGAACCGGCCCGGCATCGAGATCGAGGTGCTGGCGAGCGAGGACGCCGATCTGCTCGCCCGCCTGCAGGGCCTGCTCTTCACCGAGACCAGCACGCTGGGCCTGCGCATCGCGCGCGAGGAGCGCGTGGAACTGCCACGGCACTTCGAGCGCGTGACCACGCCCTTCGGCGAGGTGACGATGAAGGTGGCCAGGCTTCCCGGCGGCGCGCGCCGGGCGGCGCCCGAGTACGAGGACTGCGCACGGCTGGCCCGCGCCAGCGGCCGGCCCCTGGCCGACATCGAGGAAGCGGCGCGCAGCGCCTGGGCGCGCCGCCAGAAAGACGACCCCATGGAGGAATCCCGGTGAGATTCGTGACCCACGCCAAGCTGCGCCTCTTGCCGGCGCTGATTGCCATCGCGCTCCTGGCGCCCGCCTGCAGCCAGAAGCAGGCCCCGCCGCGGGGCTCGACGACCAAGCCCGCCCGGACCTCGCCCTTCGATCTGCCGGACGAGGCGCCGCCCCGCGAGCCCGGTCTCGTGCATCTCGTCAAGACGGGCGAGACCTGGGCCGCCCTCGCCGAGGACTACTACGGCGACGCCGACCGCGCCCGCGGCCTGCGCCGCGCCAATCCCGACAACGCCGCGGAGCCCGCGCCCGGGGAGGAGGTCTTCATCCCCTTCACGGCGCGCGAGCGAAGCGCCTACGCAGAGCGCGCCGAGGCGCGCGGGCCCTACAATCGCGGCCTCGAGCTGGCGCAGGCGGGCGAGTACCCCGACGCGATTCTCAAGTTCGAGGAGGCGATCGAGCGCGATCCCCGCCTCGCGCGCGCCCACTACAACCTGGGCCTCGTCTACCAGCGCGCGGGGCAATCGCGGCGAGCGGTGTCCAGTCTCCAGAAGGCCAGCGAGCTGACGCCCAGCGCCGACTACCGCTATGCCCTCGGTCTCGCCCTGCACGAGGTGGGCGAGATGGGCAAGGCCGAGCGCGCCTTCCGTTCCGCCCTCGAGCTGGACCCGGCCCACTTGCCGAGCCTCTATGCGCTGGCCCGCGCGCTCGACGAGCGCGAGAGCGGCGAGGCGGATCGCTACTGGCGCGCCGTGCTGGCCGCCGACCCCGAGGGCGCGCGCGGGCGCGAGGCCGCCGAGGCCCTGGGCCTGTCGCTGCAGCAGGAGCCCTGAGCATGCGCGGAGGCCGCCTGCGATGAGCACCCTCATCGAGGCGCGGGGCCTCAGGGTGATCCGCGGCGGCCGGCGCTTGCTCGATGATGTGGATCTGAGCCTGCGCGCGGGCGAGCACTGGCTCCTCTGGGGCGCCAACGGCTCGGGCAAGACCACTCTGGCCCGCGTGCTCGCGGGCTTCCTGGCGCCCGATGCGGGCAGCCTGGCCTACGCCGCCGGGCTCGAGCCGCCGCTGCCCCTGCTCGTCGCCGATCCCGATGCCCAGCTCGCCGCGGCCAGCGTGCGCGACGAGGTGGCGCTCGGCGCGCGCCGTCCGGGGGAGCCGCGGCTCGACCGATCGGGACGCGGGCCGGCGGCGGCGCGCATCGGCGCCGCGCTGGCCAACTATCGTCTCGAAGCGCTGGCCGCGCGCAATCCGCACGCCCTCTCGGGGGGCGAGAAGCGGCGGCTCAATCTCGCTGCCCTCGCCGTGCTCGAGGCGCCGCTGCTCATCCTCGACGAGCCCGAGCTGCACCTGGACCCGCCCTCCTGGCAGGGCTGCTGTGCGCTGCTGGCAGCGTGGCGGGCTGCCGGTGAAGGCCGCACGCTGCTCGAGATCAGCCGCGACCCCGCGCGCGCGCTCCTCGCCGATCGCCTGCTGGTGCTGCACGAAGGGCGCCTCGTCGGCGCCGGTCCGCCGCGCGAGGTCTACGCGGCGCTCAGCGGCCAAGGCCTGCCGATCCCGCGCGTGGCGGCCTGGGAGCCGTCTTCGCCCGCGCCGCCCGCGCCGCCGCTACCCGCACCTGGCGCGCCCCTGCTCCGGGCCGAGGGCCTGCGTCTCGCGCGCCCCGGCGGCGGCGCGCCCGTGCTCGCGGGGCTGGAACTCACGATCGCCACGAATGAGCGCCTGCTCCTGCTCGGCGACAACGGCAGCGGCAAGAGCGCCCTGCTCACGATCCTGGCGGGGCTCGCCGATCCCGAGGGCGGCCGCCTCTGGTACGATCCCGCCGCCCAGCCCGCCGCCCTCGCTTTTCAGGAGCCGGAGCGGGTATGCTTCGCCGAGCGCGTCGAGGACGAGGTGGCCTTCGGGCCCCGGCGGCGGCAGGGACTCGGCGGCGAGGCGCTGGCGGCGCGCGTCCAGGGCGCGCTGGCGGCCATGGGCCTGCCGCCGGCGGACTTCGCCGCGCGGGACCCCTTCCGGCTCTCGGCCGGCGAGCAGCGGCGGGTGGCCCTGGCCAGCGTGATGGCCTTGGCTCCTGGCCTGCTGCTTCTCGACGAGCCGGGCGCGGGCCTGGACGCCGAGGGCTGGGCCAAGCTGCTCGCCGCGTTGGCCGCCTGGCCAGGCGCGCTCGTCTGGGCCGATTGCCGGCCGCCCGTCGGGGCCGAGCAGAGCTTTCATCGCTGCCTGCGCCTCCGGGCCGGGCGGCTCGAGCCCGCCGCGGCGGGTGGAGGGGAGGCCTGAGGGCTTGAGGCGGGTCTACCAGAACGTGAAGCACTATCTGCGCTTTCTCGCGCGCGAGTACCAGCGTGACCGCTGTGCGCAGGCTGCGGCCGCGCTGGCCTTCGGCACCCTGCTCAGCCTGGTGCCCCTGGCCGCCCTGCTCGGCTGGCTGACGCGGCCCTTCCACCGCTACATTTCCAATCCCCTGGACCAGGTGGCGCCCTTCTTCACGCCGACGCCGCGCCTGCAGGAGATCATCAGCGGCAGCGTGGAGCGCTACACGGGCAACGCCACGCAGCTCGGCTTGATCGGCCTGCTGTTCTTCCTGCCTGTGGCCTGGGGCATGCTCGCCTCGGTGGAGAGCGTGATCAACGACATCTGGCACGTGCAGCGACGGCGCGGGCACTTCCGCCGCCTCGCGCACTTCTGGGCGGCGGTGATCTTCGCGCCGCTGCTCTTCTTCGCCAGTGCGACGCTCAGGCAGGCCATCAACCGGGCGATCATCTTGGAGGGCCTCACCGATTCGCGCGCGGTGAACTGGCTCCTGGCCGACGCCCTGCCCTTCCTGCTGCTCGTGGCTTCGGCGACCCTGGCCTACTGGATCCTGCCCAACAAGCACGTGCGCTTCGGCTCGGCCGTGCTGGGCGGTGCCGTGACGGCCATGCTCTATCACCTCGTGCGCTGGGGCTTCGGGCTCTACGTCTCGAAGATCGGCGCTTACGACCGCATCTACGGCCTGCTGGGCGTGATCCCGGCTTTCCTCATCTGGCTCTTCCTGGTGTGGTCGGTGGTGCTGCTCGGCGCCGAGGTGGCCTACAGCGCCCAGCATCCCTGGGACGAAGAGCCGCCGCGCTGAGCGGGCGGCCCGGATCGCGCTTTCTGCCCGGCGCTTCAATACAAAAAAAAATCAGAGTGCAAGGTCCGGTAGTCTGCGATCGGCAGGGCCTGCGTGCCGGCCCTGATTTTGCCGCAGTCCTGACATCCGGCCGCCGCGCGCGGCGCGGCGGCAGTCGCCTCTGATTGTCGCTCGTGTTGACAGGGAAGCTGAGTCGTGGCAAACTCAAACATCGAGTGCATGTGTGAGAGGAACCCTGGCGGGAGGCACGTCTTGCGTCGATCGACGAAGGCGGACCCGACTTGGCTGTCGCACCCCGGCCCAGCGCCCTGGAGATGGGCGCGAGGAGAGCAGCGATGAACATGGGACGCCGTTCGCAAATTCTCGTCGCCGCGCTGAGCGCGGTCGCGGGCTTGGTCGGGAGCTCGGTGGCCGCGACCCCATGGCAGACCCTGACCCTGGGGCTGGGCGAGCGCGAGATCATCATGCCGGCCGAGTGGGCGGGAATCTGGCAGGTCCAGACCGACAGGATCGATTGCGAAACCCTGGCCGTACTGAATTCGATCACCGAGGAAGACACCACCTGCGCGGGCGATGTCTTCATTTACGACGCGGGGGAGGGCGAGTTCACCTGCACGGAGAGCGTCAACGGGAACACGTTGACCATCTCTTGCTCGGGTACGTTCCCGCTCGACGAGGGCTGTGACATCGTGTCCCAGTTCGACCTGACGATCACTCGCAGCGATGACAGCTTCGCCGGTGCTCAGATCCTGACGCAGACGACCCAGGGCGAGGGCTGCGAATTCCCGTTCTCGATGTGCGACCGCTACGAGTTCACTGGCACGCGCATCGGGCCGCCGCCTGCGTCCTGCTTCACCCCCGTCGAGACGCGCTCCTGGAGCACGATCAAGGTGCTCTACCACTAGCCCGTGGCCCCGCACGGAATGGGGCCGACCCTGCGCTGGGCAAACCCCTGGGCACGCTAGCCCACTGGCACTCGGCAAGACGCTGTGCTAGGCTCCCTCGTTGGCCAACCGACGAAGGGACGCACCCATGGACAAGGTGATCGCCAGGATCCGCGGCGCCGCCGAGCGGCAGCGCGCCGAGCTCTTCGAGCTGCTCAGCATCCCCAGCATCAGCGCCGAGCCCGCCCGCAAGGCGGACATGCAGCGCACGGCGCAGTGGCTGCTCACCAAGCTGCAAGGCATGGGGGTGAAGAGCGAGATCATCCCGACGCCGGGCCACGCCCTGGTCTACGGCGAACACCTCGCCGCCAAGGGCGCGCCCACGGTGCTCATCTACGGCCACTACGACGTGCAGCCCGTGGATCCGCTCGAGCTCTGGACCACGCCGCCCTTCGAGCCGACCATCCGCAACGAGGCCGTCTTCGCGCGCGGCTCCTCGGACGACAAGGGCCAGGTGCTCTGCCACCTCCTCGCCGTCGAGGCCCTGCTCGCGGAGACCGGCGGCCTGCCGGTGAACCTGAAGCTCCTCATCGAGGGCGAGGAGGAGGTCGGCAGCCCGAACCTGACGCCCTTCGTCGCGGCGAATCGCGAGAAGCTCGCCTGTGACGCGCTGGTCGTGAGCGACAGCGCCTTCTTCGCCAAGGGCGTGCCCAGCCTCGTCTACGGCCTGCGCGGGCTCTGCTACATCGAGGTCTTCTTGCAGGGGCCCAACCGCGACCTGCACAGCGGCAGCTTCGGCGGCGGCGTGACCAACCCGGCGGACGCTCTGGCGGGTATGATCGCCGCGCTGCACGACGGCGAGCGCCGCATCGCCGTGCCCGGCTTCTACGACAAGGTGCGCCCGCTCAGCCCCGCCGAGCGCGAGGAGTACAAGCGCCTGCCGCACAGCGACGAGGCCTACATGAAGGAGCTGGGCGTCAGCGGGCTCCTCGGCGAGGCCGGCTACAGCACGCTGGAGCGGGTCTCGGGCCGGCCGACGCTGGAAGTGAACGGCATCTGGGGCGGCTACACGGGCGAGGGCGCGAAGACCGTGCTCCCCGCCAAGGCGGCCGCCAAGATCAGTTGCCGCCTCGTGCCCGACCAGGACCCGGACGAGATTGCCAAGCTGCTCGAGGCGCAGCTGAAGCGCCTGGCGCCGGCCGGGATCAAGGTCGAGGTGAAGCAGCACCACGGCGGGCGGCCCTTCATCGCCGCCCTGGACAGCCCCTACATCGAGGCCGGCAAGGCCGCCCTGGCCGCCGCCTTCGGCAAGCAGCCCGTGCTGGCCCGCGAGGGCGGCAGCATCCCGGTGGTGGAGGCCTTCCACCGCGAGCTGAAGGCACCGGTGGTGCTCATGGGCCTGGGCTTGCCCGACGATAACCTGCATTCTCCCAACGAGAAGCTGGACCTGGAGCAGTTCCACAAGGGCATCGAAGCGGCCGCGCACTTCCTGGCGCTGGCGGGAAAGGTGAGGGGATGAGTACCTTGGAGACGACAGCGACGACGGGAGGCAGCGTGCTCAACTTCCAGCTCAACGAGCAGCAGCAGATGCTGCGCGACATGATCCGCGACTTCGCCGTCAAGGAAGTCGAGCCCATCGCCGCGGCGATCGATGAGTCGATGGAGTTCCCCAAGGCGAACATCGACAAGCTGGCCCAGCTCGGCATCCTCGGCATGACGGTGCCGCCCGAGTACGGCGGCCTCGGCATGGACCACCTCAGCTACACGATCGTGGTGGAGGAGCTCTCGCGCGTCTGCGCGAGCACGGGCATCACGGTGGCGGCGGCGATCAGCCTGGGCATCGGGCCCATCCTCGCCAACGGCAGCGAGGAGCAGAAGCGCAAGTGGCTGCCCGACCTGGCGGCGGGCAAGTTCCTGGGCGCCTTCGGCCTCACCGAACCGGGCGCGGGCTCGGACGCCGGCAGCCCGCGCACCACGGCCGTGCTCAAGGGCAACGAGTGGCTGATCAACGGCACCAAGCAGTTCATCACCAACGCGGGGCATGCCGGCCTGATCACGATCACGGCCAAGACGGACACGAGCGCGCCGCGCGGCAAGGGCATCAGCGCCATCGTCGTGCCCACGGACGCGCCGGGCTTCAAGCTGGGCACCAAGGAGAACAAGCTGGGCATCCGCGCCAGCGAGACCTGGGAGCTGATCTTCGAGGACTGCCTCGTGCCGGCCAGCCACCTGATCGGCGAGCTGAACACGGGCTTCGGCACCTTCATGCGCACGCTCGAGGGCGGGCGCATCTCGATCGGCGCCATGGCCCTGGGCATCGCCCAGGGCGCGCTGGACAAGGCCGTGCCCTATGCGCTCACGCGCGAGCAGTTCGGCAAGCCGATCGCGCGGCACCAGGCCATCGGCAACATGATCGCCGACATGGCCACCGAGATCGAGGCGGCGCGCCACCTCGTCTACAACGCGGCGCGGCTCAAGGACGCGGGCAAGCCCTTCGGCAAGGAGGCGGCCATGGCCAAGCTCTACGCGAGCGAGGTTTCCACGCGCGCGGCGAGCGCCGCCATCCAGATCCACGGCGGCTACGGCTACACCAAGGAGTACCCGGTGGAGCGCTACTACCGCGACGCCAAGCTCACCGAGATCGGCGAGGGGACGAGCGAGATCCAGCGCATCGTCATCGCGCGGCGGGTGCTGGAGGAGTACGGTGGATAATCTCGGCGCTCTGCTGCTGAAGGGGCTGCTCATCCTCGTCGCCCTCATCGCGCTGCGCGAACTGCTCAAGCGCGGCGGCGGCAGCGGCGGCTGCTGAGGCTCCTAGCTGCCGCGGTCGCGGCAGGTCAGTGGGCCTCGCCCCAGGTCTTTTCGCCCGCGCGCACGGCGACGGGCAGCGTGTTGCCCTCGGGCGGCAGTGGACAGGTGGCGTAAGGACTGAAGGCGCAGGGCGGATTGATGGCGCGGTTGAAATCCAGCGTCACGCGGCCCTCGGCATCCGGTGCCGGTGCGCCGAGGAAGCGGCCGGCGCCGTATGTTTCCAGCCCGCTCGTGGCGTCGGCGAAGACGATGAACAGCTCCTCGCCCGGCTCGCCGATCGGCCAGAGCGAGCACTCCTGCCCATCGAGCGTGAAGACCAGCCGCCCCGGGCAGGGCTCGTCGCTCACCTGCCCGAGCACATTGGGGATCGCGATGGTCGCCACGCTGTCGCTCCCGACGAGCCGCGCCTCCACGCGCCAGCGCGGGTCGACGGGGAAGCGCTCGACGCCTGTGAAGCGCAGACGGGCGGGACTCGCGCGGTCCTTGACGCGCAGGAACAGCTCGCCGCCGCGAGCGATGGCGTAGAGGCGCAGCGTGCCGAGCTCGATCTGCGTCGGGCTGCCGCGCGCGTCGCTGGCCAGCGGAACGCGCCCGGAGCGCGGCGCTCCATCCACATGGACTTCTGGACCGGGCGCGATGTCGAAAAAGAGCTCGCCCTGCGCAGTCAGCTCCAGCGTTCCGAGTAGCGCGGGCGCCGCGTCCGGCAGGCGAATGGCCACGCCGGGGCCGGAGCCGAGCGTTTGCGTGCCCGGCGCAATGGGATGGAGGCCCACCAGGCTCAGCCAGCCGTCCTCGGCGGCCAGGGCAGCCTCGCGCTCGGCGTGCCAGACCTCGATCTCGGCCCGATAGTCAGCGCCGCTGGTGTCGATGGCCGGGCGCCCACCGCAGCCGGCGGCGAGGAGCAGAGCGAGCGGCAGGCACGGGCGGCGCATCGCATGGACGGCGATCCTAGGCGCGCAGGTCGAAGCGGTCCAGGTTCATCACCTTGTCCCAGGCCGCCACGAAGTCCGCCACGAACTTCTTCTCCGCGTCCGCGCTGCCGTAGACCTCGGCCAGCGCGCGCAGCTGCGCGTTCGAGCCGAAGATCAGGTCGACCCGCGTGCCCGTCCACTTCACGGCGCCGGTCTTGCGGTCGCGGCCTTCGTAGAGCCCCTCGCCCTTCGCCGGCTTCCACTCCGTGCCCATGTCGAGCAGGTTCACGAAGAAGTCGTTGCGTGAGCGCCTCGGGTCGCTTGGTGAAGACCCCGTGCTGGGACTTGCCCACGTTGGCGCCCAGCACGCGCAGGCCGCCGACGAGCACCGTCATCTCGGGCGCCGTCAGCGTCAGGAGCTGCGCCTTGTCCACCAGCAGGGCCTCGGCGGGCACGCTGTACTTGGCCTTCAGGTAGTTGCGGAAGCCGTCGGCGACGGGCTCGAGCACGGCCATCGCGTCCACGTCGGTCTGCTTCTGCGCGGCGTCCATGCGGCCCGGCGTGAAGGGGACCTTCACATCGTGGCCGGCCTTCTTCGCGGCCTGCTCGACGCCCGCGCATCCGGCCAGCACGATCAGGTCGGCGAGCGAGACGCGCTTGCCGCCGGGGGCCGTCTTGTTGAACGCGCTCTGGATGCTCGCGAGCTTCCTCAGCACCTTCGCCAGCTCGGCCGGCTGGTTGACCTCCCAGTCCTTCTGCGGCGCCAGGCGGATGCGGGCACCGTTCGCGCCGCCCCGCTTGTCGGAGCCACGGAAGGTGGCGGCCGACGGCCCAGGCCGTCGAGACGAGCTGCGCCACCGACAGCCCCGAGGCGAGCACCTTCGCCTTGAGCGCGGCGGCGTCCTGCTTGCCGATCAGCTTGTGATCGACCGCGGGGATGGGATCCTGCCAGATGAGCGCCTCGGCCGGCACCTCCGGGCCGAGATAGCGGGCGCGCGGGCCCATGTCGCGATGCGTCAGCTTGAACCAGGCGCGGGCAAAGGCCTTGGCGAACGTGCTCGGCTGCTCCATGAAGCGCCGTGAGATCTTCTCGTAGGCGGGGTCGAAGCGCAGCGAGAGGTCGGTGGTCAGCATGGTCGGCGCAATCCGCTGCTTCGGGTCGTGGGCGTGCGGCACCGTGCCGGCGCCCGCGCCGCCCTTCGGCCGCCACTGATGCGCGCCGGCCGGGCTCTTCGTCAGCTCCCATTCGTAGCCGAAGAGGTTCCAGAAGAAGTTGTTGCTCCACTCGGTCGGCGTCGTGGTCCAGGTGACCTCCAGGCCGCTGGAAATCGTGTCGCCACCCTTGCCGGTGCCGAAGCTGCTCTTCCAGCCGAAGCCCTGCTCCTCGATGGGTGCCCCCTCGGGTTCAGGGCCCACGTGCTTCGTGTCGCCGGCGCCGTGCGCCTTGCCGAAGGTGTGGCCGCCGGCGATGAGCGCGACCGTCTCCTCGTCGTCCATCGCCATGCGCGCGAAGGTCTCGCGGATATCCTTGGCCGCCGCGAGCGGATCCGGATTGCCGTTCGGGCCCTCCGGGTTGACGTAGATCAGGCCCATCTGCACGGCCGCGAGCGGGTTCTCGAGATCGCGCTTGCCGGAGTAGCGCTTGTCGCCCAGCCAGGCCTTCTCGGCGCCCCAGTAGACGTCCTCGTCGGGTTCCCAGACGTCCGGGCGGCCACCGGCAAAGCCGAAGGTCTTGAAGCCCATCGATTCCAGGGCGACGTTGCCGGCGAGGATCAGCAGGTCGGCCCAGGAGATCCGGCGGCCGTACTTCTGCTTGATCGGCCAGAGCAGCCGGCGCGCCTTGTCGAGGTTGACGTTGTCGGGCCAGCTGTTGAGGGGAGCGAAGCGCTGCTGGCCGGTCCCCGCGCCGCCGCGACCGTCGCCCGTGCGATAGGTGCCGGCGCTGTGCCAGGCCATGCGGACGAACAGGGGCCCGTAGTGCCCGAAGTCCGCCGGCCACCAGTCCTGCGAGTCGGTCATCAGGGCGGCGAGGTCCTTCTTGAGGGCCGCGTAGTCGAGCTTCTTGAATTCCTCGGCGTAGTTGAAGGCCTCGCCCATCGGATCGCACTTGGCCGAATGCTGGTGGAGGATCTTCAAGTTCAGCTGGTTCGGCCACCAGTCCCGATTCGAGGGCCCGGTGGACGCCATCGCGTTGGCCCCGCCCGTCACCGGGCACTTGCCGTCCTTGCTCATGCCTGCTCTCCTTCTCGAGTACGGTCTGTGCGGCTAGCGTTGAGTCGTTTCTCCATATCTGCAACAGGCGGACACTAGCGGATCCACACGCCATTCTCAAGATCCTCGGCGCGGAAACAGGATCAGCCGAGATGCCTGCGAAGGGGTAGGAGCGCCCAGCCCCCTCCTGGCGGCCTTGCGGTGCTCGCTACTGTACGCCGACGATGCCCCCTCCCGGCAGCGCCGCAGTGCGCGCATTGCCGAGACCGGCGTCGGGCCCGCCGAAGCGCAGTCCGTTCGCCGCGGCATATGCCGCACACACCGCATCGACATCCTTGGTCACGATTTCGAGGTAGTAGAACTGCATCGGGCATGGTCCTCGGCTAAGGAAGTCGTCCGTACTCGTCCTGGCTGACGCGCAGCCTAGCACGGAATCCGCAACGGCGACCATGAGCACGCGAACCGCGAGTTGAGCACCCCGAGGTCGGGATCGTCTTGGCTCCCGCCGCGGCCGGGGTTATTCTCCCCGCGACCGTGTAAACAGCCTTCCGCCTCGCCTCGTCATCGGGCCAAGCAAGGAGACGCGACGGTGACTGGCGACAACAAGCATCAGCAAGACAGGGAGCGCGCCCAGAGAGCCTTTGCGGGCGACGAGCGAGCCTGGCGGGCCATCTACGACGAGACCTGCCAGACGCTCTTCAACCTGCTGGCTTTCCAGACCGGGGATCGCGACGCCGCCCTCGACCTCCTGCAGGAGACCTACCTCACGGCCCTGCGCCGCCTGGACCGCTATCGGGGCGATGGCCCCCTGGGGGCCTGGCTGCGGCGCATCGCCCTGCGCAAGGCGCTGGACTGGCGCCGCGGCTTCGTCAGCCGCGCGCGCCGGCACCTGGCCTTCGGGCTCGCCGCGCCGCAGGAAGCGCCGCCCGCGCCCGCCCCGCACTTCGCGGGCGAGCGGACGGCCTTCCTCGCCGCGCTCGGCCGGCTCTCGGCCAAGCAGCGCGCCGCGCTGATCCTGCGCGAGGTCGAGGACCTCTCCTTCACCGAGATCGGCAGCGCCCTGGGCTGCCGCGAGGCGACGGTCCGCGTGCACCTGCACCGGGCCAAGGAGAGCATGCGGCGCGCCCTCGGGCAGGGCGAGCGCCCCCTCTTTGCCGAGGAAGCGGAAGGATGGCAGCCATGAAGCAGCACTTCGACAAGCACGCCCACCGGCTCAGCGAGAGCGAGCGGGAGCTGATCTGGCGGCAGATCGGCAATGCGAACCAGCAGGAGCGCCGCCGCCGCGTCCAGTTCATCACGGCCTTCGCCGGCGCCGGCGCCGTGGTGGCGGCGGGGCTCATCCTGGTCGTGATGCTCAGCGACCGGAACCCCGAACGCCGGCTCGAGGAACTGAGCCCGCGGGACCTGCCCGAGATGGGCGCGCCGCGCACCGACGGCGGCGATGCTCTCGCCGGCCGGCCCGCGGGCCAGAGCGAGATGCGGCAGGCCGAGGAGTCGCGCGCGGCTGCCGAGACGCCGCCGGCAGCAGCCGCCCCCGGGGGCGGGAACGAAGGCAAGGCCGCGGGCCCGACGACGCCCGTCGACGCGTCCACCGTCGCGGCTCCCGAGGCGGGGCGCCGGGACGCCGCGGCCGATCGGGCGACGCCCGATCACGCGGCCGACACGCCCCCGGGGGCGGCTTCGGCTCCCTTGACCGCCAGTCCCGAGGTCGCGCCGCCCACCTACGCCCACGAGAAGGTGCTGGTCGAGGCCGAAGCCGGCCGCTCGTGGACGTGAAGAGCTCCGAATCGCGCAAGTCCAAGGGTCCGCGCGAGCACAGTCCCTATTCAGTGGACAACATCCGCGAGGGCATGGCGCTGCAGGCGAATCCAGTGCCCGCGTCCGCTGGCAAGGGGCAGCAGCTCCGCGTCGACGAGCCGCGCCTGGAGCGCACCCTCATCGCCGGGCGCTGGGACGGCGACGACGAAATCCGCGCCGCCCGCCGCCGGCGCTGCTGGATCCCGCCGGACTATCGCAACGTGAACGGCGAGCCCTTCGACGCCATGTACTTCCGCGACTACGGCACGAACCCCTTCGTCGTCACCGCGGAGGATGCCCTGTCCACCTTCGCCGTGGACGTGGACAACGCCTCCTACACGCTGGTGCGCCGCTACCTGGACGAGGGCGTGCTGCCGCCTGCGGCAGCCGTCCGGGTCGAGGAGTTCGTCAACTTCTTCGACCCCGGCTACGCCAAGGTGCGCCGGGACGACTTCGCCCTTCACGCCGACGGCGCGCCGGCGCCCTACGGCGAAGGCTATCACCTGCTGCGCCTGGGCCTGCAGGCCCGTAGCATCGACCGGGAGGACCGCCGGCCGGCCAACCTGGTCTTCGTGATCGACATCTCGGGCTCGATGGACAGGGAGAACCGCCTGGGCCTGGTCAAGCGCGCCCTGCGCATGCTGCTCGACGAACTCAACGACCATGACACCGTGGGCATCGTCGAGTACGGCACGACCGGCCGCATCGTGCTGCCGCCCACCTCGCTCGAAGACCGCCGCGACCATCGAGCGCGCGATCGCGAGCCTGCACAGCAACGGCAGCACCAACGCCGAGGAGGGCCTCGACCTCGGCTACACCATGGCCAGCCGCGTCTACGACGCCAAGGCCGATCAACCGGCTCATCCTCTGCTCCGACGGCGTGGCCAACACCGGCGAGACGGACGCCGAGCGCATCCTCGACAAGGTGCGCTACCAGTCCGACCGCGGCATCCACCTGAGCACCATCGGCTTCGGCATGGGCAACTACAACGACGTGCTCATGGAGACAGCTGGCCGACAAGGGCGACGGCAACTACTACTACGTCGACCGCCTGGACGAGGCCGAGCGCGTCTTCCGCGAGAACCTGACCGGCACGCTGCAGACCATCGCCCGCGACGCCAAGATCCAGGTGGAGTTCGACCCCGAGCAGATCGCGCGCTAGCGCCTGCTCGGCTACGAGAACCGCGACGTCGCCGACCGCGACTTCCGCAACGACGCCGTCGACGCCGGCGAGATCGGCGCCGGCCACCAGGTGGTGGCCCTCTACGAGATCAAGCTCAGCGACGAGGCCGAGCGCTGCCTGGACGGCCGCGGCAAGCGCAACGAACCGCTTTCGCTCGGCGTGCTGCGCCTGCGCTACGAGAAGCCGGAGCAGGACCGCCGGGCCGGCCAGGTGGTGGAACTGGAGCGGCGCATCACCACCGCGGACCTCACGCGCGGCATCGAGCGCACCGACGCCCGCCTGCGCCTGGCCGCCCTCGCCGCCGAGTTCGCCGAGATCCTGCGCGGCAGCTACTGGGCGCGGGACGGCCGCCTGACCGACCTGATCGGCCCCGCGGCGCGCCTGGCCGAGGAACTGCCCCGGGACGAGGCCGCGCGCGAGCTGGCTCGGCTCATCGAGCGGGCGGCCCGGCTGGATGGCGCGGGCCGCAGCGACCGGGACCGCGAGCGCTGGGACGAGCCCCGCCGCGGGCGGGACTAGCCTTGAACCGTCGAGAGGAATGCGCGTGCCGACGCTGGACCCGTGCCAGCGGCGGCGCGCGCCGTTTGTGACCACGGCTTTTCTCATCGCGACGCACTTGACTGCCGTGCTTGATCATAGTATAATGTAGGCCTCCCCGCCTCCCGCGACCTCGTCCTGGCGAGGTCTTCCCATGTCCGAGTTCGTGCCGAATCTCCCCGCCGCCGCGGTGGATGCCCAGCCTGCGCGCGGCCGTCGCCGCCTTGCGCCGCGCCGAACAGAGCGCCGTGCTCTGGTTCGCCGAGCTGATGCGCCGGCGCCTCTATCGCGACTGCGGCTACTCCAGCATTCATGCCTACGCCGAGGCCGTGCTGGGCTTCGGGCAGGCGAAGACCTATCAGTTCATCCGGCTCGCCGAGTCGCTCGACAGTTTGCCCGAGCTGCGAGCCTCGGTCGAGGCCGGCGAGATGCCCTGGACCAAGGCCCGCAGCGTGGCGGCGGTCGCCACGCCGCGCTCCGAGGGCCAGTGGATCGCGCTCGCGAAGGCGAGCAGCGCTCGTCAGCTAGAAGCACGGATCCGCGAGAGCCGCGGCGAAGCGCGGCGCGATCGCGGCCAGGGCGACTTGCTGGCGCCTGGCCCTGGGCCGATCCCCACCCCCGCGCCGGTCCCCGCACCGGCGCCAAAGGTGCAGGTCAGCTTCACGCTCGAGCCCGAGCAGCACGCCCGCTGGCTGGCCATCGTCGAGCGCCTGCGCAAGCAGGGGCACGCCGAGGCGAAGGAGGAACTGCTGCTGGCTGCCTTCGCGGCACTGGCCGAGGCGGAGTGTACACGTGTACAAACCGAGGCCGAGTGTACACGTGTACAAAGCGAGGCACCGTATCAGGTCGTGATCTACCGCTGCGAGGAGTGCGGCGCCGCTCGCCTGCCCGACGGGCGCCCCCTGGCCCCGGCGGTGGCCGCGCAGGCGGCCTGCGACTGCCGAACGCAGCGGGAAGGCGAGCCAAACCGGGCGTCGATCCCGCCGTCTCTTCGACGACAGGTGCTTGCGCGCGACGGGCACCGCTGTCAAGCGCCAGGCTGCCGGTCCACGCGCTTCCTGGAGGTGCACCACCGCGAGCCGCGCCGGCGTGGCGGTCGCAACAGCGCGGCGAACCTGATCACCCTCTGCGCGGCCTGCCACCGACTGCTGCACGAACGCGGCGTGGGACTTACCGCCGCCCTGCCGGTAGCGGGCATGCCGAACACGGGCTAATTCACTCTAGCTAGGATCCGTCACGCTTCCGCTTGGCGGGCGAGGAGCCGCTTGTGCACAGGCCTGAAGACGGATCAAGGCTGGGCGGCCGCCGCCCTTGACCGGCGCGGCTGCGTCCTGTGCCGCCAAGGACCGCCGCTTGCACAGGTTCGAGGCCCCGGGCGGCAGCGCCCGGGGCCGCCGCTTGAAACATCCCCCCTGCTTGCGCGAATATCTGCCTTCCGGCCCAAGTAGTGCGGGCGTTCTCCAGCGCCGCCCAGCGCCATCGCGGCGCCCTCGAAACCCTGTGGAGGCTCCCATGATCGGTTTCGGCGTGCTCATCGTCGCCTTGTTCAGCGTCGCGCTCCTGCTCGGCCTCGTCTTCACCGTGCTGGGCCTGGTCTTCAAGCTCATCTTCCTGCCCTTCCAGATCGCCTTCTGGCTGCTGCGCGGCGTCTTCGGGCTGGCGCTGGGGGTGCTCGGCTTCATCCTCTTCCTGCCGATCATCGGCATCGCGCTGCCCTTCCTGCTCGTGGCCTTCGCCCTGCCGCTGGCCGTGATCGCGCTCATCGTCTGGCTGGTCAAGCGCAGCGCGGTGAGCGGGTCCGGCGCGTGAGCGCCGCGCGCGAAGCCAAGCGCTGCGTCTGGGCCGGGCAGGATCCCCTCTACCTCGCCTATCACGACCGCGAGTGGGGGGTGCCCGTCCACGACGATCGCCTGCTCTTCGAGTTCCTCGTGCTCGAGGGCGCGCAGGCGGGCCTGAGCTGGCGCACCATCCTGGGCAAGCGCGAGCGCTACCGCGAGGTCTTCGCCGGCTTCGAGCCCGCCAAGGTGGCCCGCTTCGACGCCCGCAAGCGGGAGCGCCTGCTGGCCGACCCCGGCATCGTGCGCAATCGGGCCAAGGTGGCCAGCGCCGTGGCCAATGCGCGCGCCTTCCTCGCCGTTCAGAAAGAATACGGCAGTTTCGCCGCCTATCTCTGGCGCTTCGTCGGCGGCGCGCCGATGCAGAACCGCTGGCGGGCGCTGAGCGAGATCCCCGCCGCCACCGCCGAGTCGCAGGCGCTGAGCAAGGCCCTGCGCGCTCGCGGCTTCAACTTCGTCGGCCCGACGATCTGCTATGCCTTCATGCAGGCCGTGGGCATGGTCAACGACCACACCGTCGACTGCTTCCGCCACCGCGAACTGCGCTAGCGCCCACCGCGAGCTGCGCTAGCGCCCGCCGCGCGCCGCCTGGCAGGCGGGTTGAAGCCTGTCGCAGTTCGTGTTACAATAGCGAAGCACCTGCCGGGCCTGCCACGATCAGGGCTAGCGCATTCTCTGCGCCATTCCCCTTGGCCCACGCTTCGAGGATCCGCGTCCGGCGTACCGACAGCTCAGGAGGACAGAATGAAGAGATTGCTTTCGATTCTCGCCCTGCTCGCCCTCTGTGCCGGCCCCGCCCTGGCGCAGGACATCAGCGGCAGCACGGTGACGGTGGATCCGGTCGAGGACCAGAACGGCGTCACCTACATGTGCTTCACCGTCACCAACGGCAGCCTCGACTTCGAATGGCTCACCGACGTGATCATCACCCTGCCGGCCTGCATGCTGATCCTGGACGTGCCCCCGGCAACCGCCAGCCCCGGGCCCGGCTCCGAGCCCTTCAACAGCGCCGCCACCGTGACCTTCGAAGGCTACGGCACGAACATCGCGCACTGGAGCGGCGCGGACGAGTTCGGCTATGGCTTCCTGCTGGGCGAGAACGCCGGCGAGTTCTGCATCACCGTGGAGATCAACTGCGCTTGCGACAATATCTATCCGATGGGCTGGACCCTGCTCGGGGACACCTTCGGCGATCCCCCGCACACCGCGGGCGGCTCGATCGACTTCCTCGTGCTCTGCAGCACGGCGACCACGGATGGCACCTGGGGCAACATCAAGTCCCTGTACTAGTCCTCGCGATTGCCGGGGCCCTGCGGCCCGGGCAGATTCCTCGGGCCCTCGGCTCCGCGCCGGGGGCCTTTTCTTGTCGGGGGCCGGCGCGCGCCGCGCTCAGGGCGCGGAGCGCCAGAGGGCGCGACCCTCGCGGTCGATGATGAGCAGCCGCTCGCCGGCCACCACCAGCGCGACGCCGCCCGCGAAGGGCGTTCCCGCCGCGTAGCGCGGCGCGATGCGCTCGCGTCCGGCCGCGTCCACGTAGCCGATAAGGCCCTCGCGCTGCACGGCGGCCAGGCCCTCGGCGAAGCCCATGCCCTCCTCGTAGCGGCAGGGGATGGCGAGCCGGCCCTGCGCGTCCACGTAGCCCACGCGGCCGTCCAGGGTGACCGGCGCCAGGCCCTCGGCGAACTCGCCCGCGTACTGGAAGCGCGGCGCGAATCGCGAAGTCGCCCCGGGCGGTGATGAAGCCCACGCCGCGTCCGTCCAGGCTGGCGGCGGCCAGGCCCTCGGCGAAGGCGCCGCTCCAGGCGAAGCGCGGGGGAATCGCCCAGGCGCCGGTGCGGTCGATGTAGCCGCCCAGGGAATCGAGCACCGCCATGCAGAGGCCCTCGTGGAAGGCGTCGACGCCGCGCCAGCGGGGCGGGATCGCCAGCTCGCCGGCCATGTCGATGAAGCCGATGCGCAGGCTGTCCAGCGAGACGGCGGCCAGGCCCTCGCTGTAGGCTTCCGCCCAGGCCCAGCGCGGCGGGCTGAGCTCGCGGCCGGCCGCGTCGAGATAGCCCCAGCGGCCGCCGCGTCGATAGGGCCGCCGGCCCTCGCGGAGGGCGCCGAGGGTCTCGTAGGCCGTCTCGCTCGCGTACTCCCCGCTCAGGGTGAGCAGGCGCCAGGCCCCCGCCGCGTCCTGGTAGGGCAGGGGCCCCAGCGCCTCGGCGAGCTGGGCGGCCGGCAGGCCCGGCGCCTCCGCCGCGTCCAGGAGCAGTGGGTAGCGGCGCAGGCGGCCTTCGCCCTGGTCGACCAGGCGCGAGGGCAGGCCGCGGTAGAGGGCCAGGGCCTTGAGCGGCGGCAGCTCGCGATGGGCCAGGAGTAGGGCGCCGAGGGCGGCGCGATCGGCCGCGGCCAGGCGCAGGCTGTCGCCGCCCGCGGGGACGAGGGCCAGGAAGGGGTCGTCCTCGAGCAGGGAGACGCGCCAGCCGGGCGCCAGGCCGCCGCCCTGGGCGGCATCGGCGGCGGGCGGGGTCTCGCCGGAGGCCAGCGCGAGCAAGACGCAGCGGTTCTCCCCCTCGAGCAGGAACTCCGCGCCGGGGCGCAGGCGCGCCGCGGCCAGGGCTGCGGGTGGCGCGGCCGCGATCTCGAGGAAGGCGCCGGCCGCCAGGCTACGCGGGGCCGGGGGCGTCGCGGGCCCGGCGGGATCGGCCTCGCCGGCGAGGCGCAGCAGCGGCCGCCCGGCCAGCTGGGCCAGGCGCTCGCGCTCCCAGGCGGCCGGCGGCAGCGCCGCGGGATCCCAGAGCAGGCGGCCGTCGCGGCCCACGAAGTTGGGGCCGAGGGGCGTCTCCACCGGGGCCCAGTCGCCGCGGAAGCTCCCCGCCCAGACGAAGCGCGGCGCGATGGCGAGCTTGCCCGCGGCGTCGATGAAGCCCCAGCGCTGGGCGCCCTCGGCGAGGACGGGGGCCAGCGGCGCGGCGTGGGCGTCGAAATCGCCGGCCCGGCGGAACTGCGCGGGGATGGCCAGTCGGCCCTTGCTGTCGAGGTAGCCGAGCCGGGTGCTGCCCGCGGGCTTGACCAGGGCGCGACCGCCGGCGAAGGGGCGGGCGAAGGCGAACTCGCCCGGGAAGGCCGGCTTGCCCGACGGGGCTCGAGATACTGGTAGCGATCCCGGGCGCTGGAGTAGCTGGCGATCACGCCCTCGCTGAAACGCTCGCCCAGGCGCTGGCTGCCGGACAGGCGCTCGCGCCCGCGGCGGTCGATGAGGCGCTGGTCGAGGGGATTGTAGACCACGACGGCCAGGCCCTCGTGGAAGTCGCCGCTGGCCAGCGGCGAGCGCGCCAGCTCGATGGCGAATTCGCCGTGGCGATTGATGTAGCCGCGCCGCTCGCGCTCGCCCTCGCTGGCGGCGGCCAGGCCCTCGCTGAAGTCGCCGGCCCTGGTGAAGCGCGGCGCGATGGCCACCGCCCCCGAGCGGTCGAGGTAGCCGTAGCGCGGACCCGCCGGCGTGTCGCCGAGAAAGCGGGCCAGACCCTCGGCATAGTCGCCGAGTTCCGCATACTGCGGGGGCACCAGCTCGCGGCCCGCTTCGTCGATGACGCCGTAGCGCCGCGCATCCGGCGGGCCGAGGCCCACGACGGCGAGGCCGGCCACGAAGCGGCGCGCCTCGTCCCAGGCGAAGTCCAGCCGCAGCGCGCCCTCGGCGTCGGCATAGCCGCTGCGGCCGGCCAGGCGGATGGGCAGGAGCCGCTCCGGCGGCGCCTCGCGATCGCAGCGGCCGCAGCCCCCGCAGGCGCTGAGAACGGCGAGGGCGAGGCACAGGAGCGCGCGGCGCATGGCTGGTCTCGGGCGGGTAATGGCGATTTCCCCTTGCCCCCGCGCGACCGGGGCGCTAGTGAAGGGTGATCCGCAGCGAAAGGCCGCCGCCGTGCAGTTCGTTCCCACCGCGATCCCCGCCGTCGTGCTCGTCGAGCCGCGGGTCTTCAGCGAGGAGCGCGGCTTCTTCATGGAGACCTGGCAGGCGCGCAAGTTCGCGGCGGCAGGACTGGATCCGCACTTCGTCCAGGACAACCATAGCAAGAGCGCCCAGGGCGTGCTACGCGGATTGCACTACCAGGTGCGGCAGACCCAGGGCAAGCTGGTGCGCACGGTGGCCGGCGAGGTCTTCGACGTGGCCGTGGACCTGCGCCGCGGCTCGCCGACCCTGGGCCGCTGGGTGGGCGTCACGCTCTCGGCGGCGAACAAGCGCCAGCTCTGGATCCCGCCCGGCTTCGCCCACGGCTTCTACGTGACCAGCGAGACGGCCGAGGTCGTCTACAAGTGCACGGACTTCTACGCGCCCGAGCACGAGCGCAGCCTGCGCTGGGATGACGCCCAGCTCGCCATCGCCTGGCCGCTGGTGGGGGGAGCGCCGCCCACGCTCTCGGCCAAGGACGCCGCCGGGCTGGCCTTCGCCGAGGCGGAGTTGCTGGACTAGGGCGGCCGCCCAGCGAAACCCTTGTCGCGCCGAGGCTTTTGGGCTAGCCTGCGCCCCAACGCCCGACTCGGAGGACTCCATGAGACCTTGCGCGCCGCGCGCGCTTCTGGCCCTCGCCCTCTGCCTGCTGGCGGCGGTGGCGTCGGCCCAGGGGCCCACGCCCACACCCGAGCAGCTCGAGATGCTGAAGCAGCTCTCGCCCGAGCAGCGCGCCCGGCTGGCGGCGGAGTACGGCCTCGATCCCGCCCAGCTCGATGGCGCCGCGTCCGCGCCGGCGCGGGACGCGAGCAGCCCCGAGCTCGTCGCGCCGCGCACGCCCGTCTTCGGCGAGATCGAGCAGCCCTTGCCGGCCACGCTCTCGACCGCGCCGCCGCTCGAGAAGCTTCCCGACCAGGAGGGGCTGCCCGGCCAGGCCGAGCTGCGCCAGGCCTTCGCCAACTTCCTGGCCGGCAGCGCGCCGCTGGCGGTGGACGAGAACCTGAAGCCCTTCGGCTACGATCTCTTCGCCGGCGCGCCCAGCACCTTCGCGCCTGCCACCGACATCCCCGTCGGGCCGGACTACGTGATCGGCCCGGGCGACGAGATCCACGTTCAGCTCTACGGCAAGACCAACGTGACGGCGAACCTGGTCGTGGATCGCGACGGCCTGCTCGCCTTCCCCGAGCTCGGGCCCGTCCCGGTGGCGGGCCAGAGCTTCGCCGAGCTGCGCGAGACGCTGCAGCGCGAAGTGGGCAAGCGCATGATCGGCGTGGAGGCGAGCATCACGCTCGGCCGCCTGCGCTCCATTCGCATCTTCGCCCTGGGCGAGGTGTTCCGGCCCGGCAGCTACACGGTGAGCGGCCTGGCCACCCTGACCAACGCGCTCTTCGCGGCGGGGGGCGTCACCGAGATCGGCAGCCTGCGCAGGATCGAGCTCAGGCGCGCGGGCGAGCTGGTCACGCGGCTGGACCTCTACGATCTCCTGATGAAGGGCGACACCTCGGCGGACGCGCGGCTCCTGCCCGGCGACGTCATCTTCGTGCCGCCGGTGGGGCCGCTGGTGGGCGCGGCCGGCGAGGTGAAGCGGCCGGCGCGCTACGAGCTGGCGGGCGAGGTGGACGCGGCCGCGCTGATCAAGCTGGCCGGCGGCCTCACGGCGCAGGCGCACACGGACCTGCTCCAGCTCGACCGCTACGAGAAGGGCCGTCGCGTCAGCGTGGACTTCACCCTGGCAGACGCGCCGCGCTGGCCGCTCAAGGACGGCGACCTGCTCAAGGTGTTCCCGATCACGGGGCAGGAGGAGCAGGTGGTCTGGCTGGCGGGCAACGTGCGCCGGCCCGGCAAGCGGCAGTTCGCCCCCGGCATGCGCCTGCTGGACCTGGTCGGCGGGCTGGGGGATCTGCTGCCCGAAACCCACTTCCCCTACGGCCTCATCGAGCGCGAGAACCCGCTGGACCGCGAGCCCCAGTACCTGGCCTTCAACCTGGGCGCGGCCCTGCTCGAGGGCGATCCGCTGGCGAACATCGCGCTGGCGGACCGCGACCGCGTGTTCGTCTTCCACCGCGCCTTCTTCCGCGAGCAGCCCAAGGTGCAGGTGCGCGGGCGGGTGCAGGAGCAGGGCGAGTACGTGTTCCGCAAGGACATGCAGGTGATGGACCTGATCCTCGCGGCGGGCGGGCTGCTGCGCGACGCCTGGATGGCCGAAGCGGAGCTCTTCCGCACGAACCCGGTGAGCCTGGACGTGAACCGGATTCCGCTGGATCTGCGCCGCGTGGCGGCCGGCGATCCCACGCAGAACCTGCTGCTGCAGGACCTCGACGAGCTGATGGTGCACTCGATCTGGGAGTTCAAGCAGCCCCAGACGGTGGAGGCGCTGGGCGAGGTGAACTATCCGGGCGTCTACCCGCGCTTCGAGGGCATGCGCGTGAGCGATCTCATCTTCGCCGCCGGCAGCCTCACCGAGGAGGCCTTCCGCGAGCGGGCCGAGCTGACGCGCTACGCGATCATCGACGGCGAGCGGCGCGAGCTGAGGCACGTGTCGCTGGATCTGCACGGCGTGCTGGCGGGCGATCCCGAGTCGGACATCCTGCTCGAGCCCTACGACCGCGTGCTCGTGCGGCGCATCACCAACTGGCGTCGGGACGAGGTGGTGAGAGTGACAGGCGAGGTGGCCTTCCCCGGCACCTACCCGATCGAGGAGGGCGAGCGGCTCTCCAGCCTGGCCGACCGCTTCGGCGGCTTCCTGCCCAATGCCTACCTGCCGGCGGTGGTCTTCACGCGCGAGGACGTGCGCAAGCTGCAGCAGGAGCAGCTCGACCGCATGGCGGATCAGCTCGAGGCGGATCTGGGGCGGCTGGCGATTCAGGTGACGCCCGGCGAGAGCCAGGAGGAGGCGGCCAAGCGGCAGATCGCGCTCGAGTCCGGCCAGCGCCTGGCCGCCGAGCTGCGCGCGGCCAAGGCCAGCGGCCGCCTGGTCGTGCACGTGGAGGCGCTCGCGCAGTTCAAGGGCACGGAGTACGACCTGGTGCTCAAGGACGGCGACTCCCTGCTCGTGCCGCAGAAGCCCGATCACGTGATGGTGATCGGCGAGGTCTACAGCCCGGCGGCCTTCCAGCACGAGGCGGGCATGAAGGCCAAGAAGCTGGTGGATCTGGCCGGCGGCGAGACGCGCTTCGCCGACGGCGGCCGCGCCTACGTGGTGCGCGCCGACGGCTCGGTCAAGCGCGGGCTGGGCACGAAGCTCGAGCCCGGCGACGTGGTGGTGGTGCCGGAGTCCCTCGAGCGCTTCTCGGGCATGCAGTTCATGCTGGACATCAGCCAGGTGCTCTACCAGCTCGGGCTGGCGGCCGCGGCGGCCAAGACCGTGGGGGCCTTCTAGTGGCGCGTTCGTGGTTGCCGCGCTTGCGCGCGCTATTAGGGGCCTTCTGGCGCGGCAACCTCCGGGCAACGGCGCTTTGGGCGATTGTCCTGATGGGGCTGGCCTTTGTGGCGGCCTACTTCGTACCGCGCGAGTACCGTGCCGACGTTCGCGTCGCTCCGGCGCCCGCAATCGAAGACTCGGAGTCGGGGGGCCTCGCCAAGACTCTAGGGGGGCTGACGGGTGTGGGGAGCCTGTTCGCAGGCGACGCGCGGTTCGCCGTCGATCTCGAGTCCATCCGCTCGTATGAGGTGGTCGCCAGGCTCGAGCGCGATTCCCTCATGATGCGTGAGCTCTTCCCGGATCCGCCGACACCAGGGCCAGACCCGACTCGGCGCGGGCTGCCTGCCAGCACCTGGGACACGCTGCGCGAGTTCCGCAAGCGGGCGAGCGTCACCTTCGATGCGCGCTATGGCATTGCAGAGGCCGGTTTTTGCGCGCGTGACCCAGAGAGAGCCGCAACACTTCTCGGTACATGGCTCCGCGAAGCTGATGCAATGTTGCGCGAGCGGAAGCTTGCTGAGACTGCCGGACGAATCGAGCAATTGGAGCTGGAACTGGCGGGGGCCCGCCAAATTGACGTCGCCCAAGCGCTGGAAGGTCACCTTGTCTCGGAACTGCGCCGGCAGGCGCTCGTCAAGGCGGCCCGCGGCGTGTCCTTTATCTTGGTGGAGACGCCAGTCCCCCCGGACGTGCCGGTCTATCCGCGGCCGAAGTTGACAGCTCTGATAGTGGGGCTGCTCTATGGCGCTTTCCGCTTTGTCATTCTTGTCCTGCTCGGCCGCGGCCTCACCGCTGCCAGAGCGGAATTAGCGATGCTCTCCCGAGGTCTGGTTTCATGGTCTGCCGAGGCCCACGCGGTTGAGGCGGCCAAGGCTCTCCTTTTCCTCAGCCTGCTTCTCTTGCCGCTAATGGCCGTCGCCGCGCCGAAAGGAATCATCGCGGCGGACTTGTGCCTGCTCACCGGATGGGGTTCGCTAATCGTGGCCGCTCGGACTCGGAGCCTGAAGCTGGGCCTACCGGTTTGGGCCTGGTGGATGTTGGGCCTGCTCGTTCCCTACCTGACAGCCATGATGCTCGGTCCCGATCGTTTGTTTGCTCCGCTCTATCCGCTCTCATTGATCCAGCATCTGTACGCACCGTTCTTTGCCCTCCTGCTTGTGCTCGGGGTCCAGGTGCTCTGGGCCGAGGGTGCACTCACGATTCTCCTTCGAGGTCTGGCCCTCTCAGGATTGGCCGTCGTGATTATGGACCTCGCGATCGTCGCGTTGGCCGCGACTGGCATGTACGTTTTCGCACCGGCCTTCCGTAGCGGCGTCCTCGACTCACGCCTCGTCTGGCCATTCGCGCAGCCAAGTCAGCTGCCTGGCTTTCTCCTCTTCACATTCCCCCCTCTCGGCCCTCTGGCTCTTTGATCGGATTGCCGCCCGGCATGCCATCGAGCTTGCGGTCTTCGTGCTGCTCCTGAATACGGTAGCCCATGCCCTCATTGCGACGATGTCGGGATCACGGGCGGGTGGCGTTGGAGTGATTCTTGAAGGCCTCGGGGTCGTATGGGTTATGCTCATGCGATGCCCGCGCCGGAAGTTGCCTGTCGTTTCGCTCATCTTGGCGGCCATCACCATCTCCGCGGTGGCGGGGCTCACGAGCTTGGCAGAATCCAATTGGGTGGTGCGGCGGTCGCTACTTGCATTCAGCGAGGCCAAGGCAGGGACGGACGCAGTAAACACGGACTTCCGAGCGCACAATTGGGCGTTCGCGCAGCGGATGTTCTTGCAATCTCCCCTATCTGGGAGGGGATTGACAGCGGGGTTCTCGGAGTATGGCTACGAAATCCACAACAGTTTCCTGGGTGCGTACGCAGAGTTGGGCGTTGTCGGCGGCACAGCAGCGGTTGCTATGCTGCTCGGGGTCCCTATGTACGCAGCGGCGAGGATGCTCCTGCGCCACAGCAGGGCATTGGCTCATGATCAGATGCTCCCGCTCCTACTCGCAGTTGCCGGTACGGTGTTTTTTGCGGGCACGCACTACGTTCTCCGTCAGCGTTGGGTCTGGCTGTCGATTGCGCTCATGCTCCTGCAAATCGCCGAAGAGCATGGGGGGCAGCGTAAGAAAGCCTGATCTTCAAAGCTCGCATGTATGCGGCTTCGAGGTGGATTGCGCCTGTCGACGGCTGCTACACCCTCAGTTCGCAGGAAACAGAGTGGATGCGCAAGACACGGCGAGAATTCCTCCGTGCACAGGGGAAGCCATTGATGGCGATTCTGAGCGAGAGTGGCGCGCCGCGTGAATGGCTCCGGGAGAGCGCTTGGACCTTCTTGGGGGTACTTCTCAGTCGCGGCTCCGCTCTCATACTGTCTATCGCCGCGGCGCGCATGTTGGCAGCGGCGGACTTCGCCACCTTTGCACTTGCGCAGAACCTTCAGGTTGGAAGCACGGTTCTTCTCGGTCTGGGCTTCGGCAATGCGATGGCGAAGTATGTGGGGCAGGACTGGGCGAGTAGTCCGGAGTCTGGCGCGCGTACCATGCACTGGGTCAGGACGAAGGGGCTTGTTGCGGGAGCCGCCATTGCAGTCGGGCTGGGGCTAGCGTCGAGGCCGCTGGCCTCGGCAGTGTTTGGCGAGACGTCGCTGTGGTGGCTTGTGGGTCTCTGCGCCCTGGCTGCGCTAGGGAATGCGCAGATCGGTATTTTGAACAGCGCGTACGCGGCCATCGTACACATGCGCAGCTATTCGGGGATCGTGTCGAAGACCGCCGTCGTCATCCTGCCAATACTGGTCGGTGCCGCAGCGATGGGAGGACTCAACTGGCTCCTCGTTGGCTGGACTATCTCCTTCTTGGTGACCGCCGCGATTCTCACCAAGGCTCTTCGAGAGCGAGTGTTGGCGACAGTTGGCGGGCCCTTACCAAGTACCGCTACGCTCGGTCCGCAGGGGTTCCAGCGCTTTGTGCTGATGGCGGGAGCTGCGAACATCCTCGTCTATCCTATGCATGTGGTTGCCGTCGGCCTCCTTCGCCATAGCCATGGCAGCGAGGCCGCTTCGGTGTACCAGGTTTGTGTGCTGTGGATGACTGCGCTCACATTGTTCCCCGGTACGCTCGCCAACAATCTCGTCGCTGCCGTCGCTCGCGATACATCCGAACACAGCCGCGGGACGCGTCTCAGCCGGGCGGCACTCAAGGTAATGGCGGGGCTAGCGGCAGCAGTGGCCCTGTTGGGGCTTGCATCCGCTCCGATCATCTCCGCCGCATATGGCCGCATCATGACCGGGCAATGGCCGAGCCTCGCACTGATTGCGGTCGCGGCCGCAGCCACCACCCTCACGGGGGGGGTCTGGCCGACTCTCATGGTGACTAGGGGCGCACACTCCCAGCTACGCCTGAACGGGGTATTTGCTGCCAGCTACGTACTGAGTGCCCTGCTCTTGGTGCCGAAGCATGGTGTTGCAGGAGCTGCGCTCGCATGTGTCATAGGATCCGCGCTTCAGGCGGCGGCGGCGTTCGGCAGCTTGCGTTTGCGATGAACCAATCGCTGAGATTGAGAGGTTCCTTCTAATGGCCGAGTTGTGGAGGCAGGCAGATGTCAGTGTAGTAATTCCGTGCTTCAATGCCGCTACAACCCTGATGAGAGCGCTGCAGTCAGTCGAAGCACAGACGTATCCTATCGGCGAGGTCATCATCGTTGATGACGGGAGCAGTGATGTCGCTACAGTGCGGGCGCTAGTCGATTCGCGAGCTTGGAGATCGCCAGTGCGGCTGATCGAACTTGGTCGGAACGCGGGAGTCTCAGCGGCGCGGAATCACGGAATTGCCGCTGCCCAGGGGGATTTCATTGCCCTCTTGGACGCGGATGACATCTGGCATCCGCGGAAGACTGAGATACAGCTGGCCGCCCTGACTCGGACGAGCATGGACTTCGCCTCGGGGCGCATGCTCTCTTGCATGCAGGCACCGGAGCACCTCGCGAGCATCCAGCTCACAAATCGACGAAGTCGTCTCATTGGGCTGACGGAATTGCTCATGCGAAACCCTGTGCTGACGTCGACCGTCATCATGCGCCGCACAAAGGCCCCCCGATTCAATGAGCAGCTGCGACGCGCCGAAGACTGGGTGGTATGGGTGGAAATGGCGGCGACGAGCGGTGGATGCCTGCATCTCGATGAGTATCTAGCGGGGGCGTTCAAGCGGTTGGTTGGCGAGGCCGGCTTGAGTGCAGACATGCTCGCCCTGAGTGGGGCCCACCTCCGGGGAGTCAGATATCTCCACATGAAGGGGGTCCTCGGTAGCGGGCAGGCGGCCGTGGCGTGCGCTGCGGAGATCCTGAAGTTGCCGCCTCGACTCCTCGTGAAGGGTCTCCTGCCACGCATCGTCGGAAGTCGTCTGCAGGACAAGCGGGCACGATGAGGGAGTCAGGTGCGCTTGACTGCTGGGATCTCTAACTCCGGGCGTGCGCGTGCAATAGGTCCCGACAGATATGAGGGCTCAGGGCCCTTGGATCGAGCGGCGGTAGGACGCGAGTGTCTTGGAAACGACGGTCTGGACTGAGAACTCATCTTCCACGAGCTTCCGCGCTGCCTGGCCGAAGGCCGTCCGCAGTGTGGGAGACTCGGCCAGTTGCAGCATGGCCAGCGCGAGACCGTCGGGATCGCGCGGGGATACTTGCAGGCCAGTCCTATTGTGTAGAACAACTTCGCGGCACCCGGGCATGTCGGTGCTGATCAGCGGCAGGCGCGCAGCCGCGCCCTCCAGACAGCGACTTCGGGATTCGCCTCGCCATAGTAACTGGGCAAGCACCATCACGTCGGCGCCCTTCAGGATCGGTGCGATGTCGGTCACGAAACCGAGCCAGCGCAGGTGGGGCCTGCTGGCAACCGCCTCGCGGAGCCACGCCTCGGACACGCCTTCCCGGCTCTCGCGATCGGCGCTGCCGACCAGAATGAAGCGGCAGTCCGATCGCTGCGCGGCCACCTGATCCGAGGCCTCGACGAACTCCCGCACTCCCTTCGACCAGAGCATCCGGCAGGCCATGACGAAGGTCACCGGGCCTTCCCGCGCTCGGGGCGCCGCGTCGAAGTGCGCCAGATCCACACCGGAGCCGCGGATGAGAACGGCGC
Source organism: uncultured bacterium (assembly GCA_963695095.1). Taxonomy (GTDB): domain Bacteria; phylum Krumholzibacteriota; class Krumholzibacteriia; order JACNKJ01; family JACNKJ01; genus VGXI01. Next base: position 873,768 of record CAVOFT010000001.1, read on the forward strand.
GCTCAGGCTTCACAACACCTGCCGCGAGGAGCGTGGCCCGATCCTTCTGGATTTTGGAGGATCGGTCAGCGCACCCCCGCCGAGCGCGAAGCGGTAACCGAGGAGGGCGGGGTAGCGAAGGACGCGCGACCCGTGAAGGCGTGACCGAGTCCCGTCACCGCCTGCACGATGCCCTTCACCCCGAGCAGTCGCGCCGCGCTGCCGCCCAGGATCACCGGTTTGATCGTGAAGTGGTGGACGAGGTCCGGCTTGAGCGCGCGGTAGGCGCGCAGGTAGGACAGGAAGGTCGCGAGGTTGCTGAACGGCGACAGGCTCTTGCGGTCTAGCCGTACACTTGGCGGAAGCGGGCGCCGAGCGCCTCTAGCTTGCCGGCGAACTCTCGTCGGGCGCCAGGACGATGTACCTCCCAGCCCTCGTCGATGAGGGCGGCGATGGTCTCACGCCTGAAATTGAGGAGATACCAAGATGTGTTGGCGCTGAGGACAGCGCGAGCCTGACGGGGGGCGGGGCTGCCAGAACTCCCGCTGCTCACTTCCCGACGCCGGTGACCTGCGGCAGCGGAGCTCTCCTGCGCGGCGGCCCGGAAGCGATGCTCAGCCTCGAGTACGGGCTCGAGCTCTGGGCTTCGACACAGGCATGGGAATCACCTGCGACTGGTTGATCATCGCGATGCGCAGCAGCTTGTAGCCCGCGGTGACGATCACCGCCAGCGGCACCAGCAGATGGATCAGCGCCATCGGCGTGCCATAGAAGGGCAGCGCGACCGCGAAGACCGCCATGCCCCGCCAGCGCCGTGCAAGCGTCGCCAGCGTCCAGCCGCTGCCCAGGCCCGCGCGCAGCAGGCGGTGGTGGATGTGCTGGGTGTCGGCGACGGAAGGGGCTCAGACCCAATGCGCCGCCGGCGGATGATCGACAGCAGCACGTCCAGGATTCCGATCGCGTAGGCCGCGACGGCGAAGGCCAGCGGCGCGCCAGCTCGAGCCGGCCGCCCGGGCGCTGCGCCATCACCAGGGCCAGCACCGCGATGCCCAGGCCGACGCTCAGGCTCCCCGAGTCGCCCATGAACACCTTGCCGCGCCCGCGCAGGTTGCAGACGAGGAACACCACGGCCAGCGCCGCCGCCGCGATCGCGAGCGGGGCCGCGCCACTGCCGATGTAGAGCCCGAAGCCCCCCAGCGCCAGCAGGGCAATCAGGTTCATCCCGCCGGAGAGGCCGTCCATGCCGTCCATGAGATTGCTGGTGTTCATGAAGCCCATGAACCAGAACATCGTCAGCGGCAGGGAGACGATGCTCAGCTCGAGCGTCCAGCCGCCGAAGGCGATGTCATCCAGCCGGAAGCCCGCGCCCCAGAGCAGAGCGGCCACGCCGGCCTGCACCAGCAGGCGCTTGCGCGCGGAGATGCCGCGCAGGTCGTCGATGAAGCCCGTCGTGAAGATGGCCCCGAAGGCCAGGCCCAGGGCCAGGGCGGAGGCGGTGGCCATGCCCGGCGAGCCGGCCATCAGCCAGAGCAGGTAAGCCAGCGCCATCGGCGCGAAGATGCCCGGCCCGCCCGAGAGCGGCACCGGCCGCGCGTGGATCTTGCGCGGATTGGGATGGTCAAGGAGGCCGATGGCCATGGCGGTGCTGCGGCTCAGCTCCTGGCTGATCCAGCCCAGCCCAAGCACCAGCGGTACGAGGGCGTACCACGGCAATCCCAGCCACTCCGTGATCAGAGGCATGTGGGGCGTTCCTCCCTGATCCAGCGCGCCCAGCGTCGAGGCGGCATCATCGTTCGCGCAAGCCGACCTAGTCAATGGGCGCGGCGCAAGTTCATTGCTCTTCACGGCGGGATCGCAGGGTTCACGACTTTGCAGTCTCGAATTTGCAAAAGACGGGCCGCGCGCTGCCTCTGCGACAAGTCGACTGACCTTTTCCAGCCGTCGCGCGGGGAACGGCACGGAGATTCGGGAATCCGCGCCCGCATTGGGGTAGTCCACGCCGGCGACCCCAACCCCTTGTGGCCGGACTCGGCAAGGAACCTGCCAAGCCGGCCGTGCAGGTGGCTAGAAGAACCCCGGCGCCAGCGGGCGCCGGGGCAATGCTTGCCGCCTCGGGGCGAGAGCTGCCTGGCCAAGCTCCCGTCCCTCGGGTAGGGCGCGTCGCTCGCCTTTGAGCGGCCCGTTGTTTCGGGCCGCGAGGAGGCGAGCGCGCGCCCTACTTCAGCAGCGTGAGCTTGGCCAGCTGGCTCTCGCTCCCGCCGATGTTCAGCATGGCGAAGTAGACGCCGCTGGCGAGCAGCCGGCCGGCGTCGTCCTTGCCGTCGAAGCTCACGTTGTGCTCGCCCTCGCCGCGCAGCTCGCCGGCGAGCAGCGTGCGATGCACGCGGCCCATGGGCGAGACGATCGTCAGCGTCACGCTCGCCTCGGCGGCCAGCTCGAACTTGATCGTCGTCGCCGGATTGAACGGGTTCGGATAGGCCGGGTGCAGGCGCATCGCCGCCGCGCCCAGGGGGCCCACGTCCGTCACCGGCACCTGCAGGAGCGAGTAGGTGAAGCTCTTGTAGCCCCCCGCCAGGCTGCAGTGGGGGAAGCTGATGCCCAGCTCGCTGATCTGGCTGAAGGGCACCGAGAGCGTCACCTCGCCGTCGTCGTTCGCGCCCATGACCACCGTGTCGAAGAGCAGGGTGCCGTCGGTCTTCTTGACGATCACCTGCGGCCGGTAGTCCGCCGTGTTGTCGCCGTCGAAGACGATCTTCGGGAAGTCGCTGAGCCCGGTCAGGCTGAGGTGCCGCCCGTAGCGCGCGCCCAGATCCTCCGCCGAGGAGCTGGACGGCGCGCCCAGCCCGTTGACCAGGTAGTAGGTGTTGCAGCTGTAGAGATCGGCCGCGTCGGGGTAGCCGCCCTCGCCGTCGGGGACGTCATTGAAATCGGCGTGGGCCTTGGAGCCGGTGAGATAGTTCCAGCGCGTCCACTCGGCCATCAAGGCGGCCACGCTGCTGCCGACGGTCCCCAGCATGGCGTTGTAGGTGCTCAGCATGGCCCAGCCCGGGTACAGATCGCGGTGCTCCCAGAGATCCACGATGAACTGCATGCCCCACTTCTCGCTCATGATCGTCTGCCAGATGCAGTCCTCGTAGCTGCCGGAGCCGCCGTAGTCCAGGCTCTGCTGCGGCGTGTAGAGCGGGCTGCCCGTGTAGGCGATGTAGGCGTGATAGTCGTTGGTGGCGGGATAGACCTGATCTTCCATCCAGGTCGCGTCCACCTCCACCCAGCCGCCCTCGCTCCAGGCGCTCGTGTTGTACTGGCTGGCGTGCTTGAACTCGTGGCCGCAGGTCACCTTGGCGGCGCCGAGCTGGTCGCCGTCCGGATCGTCGTTGGCGGGGAAGCCGATGAAGTTGCGGTGCAGCTCGATGCGCGTGCGGCCGGTGCCGAGCGGATAGGTGACGCCGTAGTAGGCGAAGTTCTTGAAGGTCACCATGTAGTCCGTGCCCGTGATGATCACCGGCGCGATGAAGCCGATGTTCGTGATCTCGTACTGCCAGGACCAGTCCATGTACTCGCCGCAGCGCTCGACATAGTCGGGGATGCCGTTGGCCGGCGAGGTGTCCGTGGTCGGCACGGCGTCCGTGCCCGTCGTGTAGTAGGTCAGGCGGAAGATCCCCGAAGGCGAAATGTAGAGCGCGCGATCGCCTGCCGGCGGCGCCTCGGCGTAGTCGCGCAGCACCTGCTTCACGGACTCGCTCACCGTTTCATCGGCGAGGATGCCGGCCAGCATGGCGGTGGCGCACTTGCCGGGCGCCTCGTTGCGCGCGAGGAAGCGGCCATCGACCTTCTCCGGCGCGATCACGTGGTAGATGATGTTCAGGGCCGCCTCGTCGTGGCTGATCAGGCCCTGGGCCTCGGCGGCCTCGAGATTGAGAATCGTCTGCGGCACGCCCGGACGGGCGAGCGCGGCGCCGACCAGGAGCGCCAAGATGGCCCCGGCGGCGAGCAGGCGAACGGTTAGCGAACGCATGACATCCCCCCTTCACTTCAGTGAACAGAATCGCCCAAGCACAATGAGGGCGGCCCCGTCAGGGGAGCCGCCCGGAGAGTCCGGTGCCCTTGAGTATAGCACGCCGCGGAGCGCCGGCATAGGCTGGGGTCGGCCGGACGGCCTCAGGCCCTGCCCGCGGCGCGGCGCCGGAAGCGGCCCGCGTAGCGCCGGTGCTGGCGCCAGAGCAGGCGGCGCAGCTCCTCGCGCCGGCCGGGCCGGGGCCCGCGCGCCGTGAGCGCCGTCAGCAGCATCAGCATCTGCTCGGCGTCGCTGCGGCTCACCCATTCGGCCGCCGCGCCGCGGGGGCCCATGTTGTGGTAGTTGGCCAGGGCCACGGCCAGCGCGCAGGCCGGCCGCCCCTCGAGCTGGTAGAGGCTGGCCTCGCAGGCGCCGCCCGGCATCAGCGCGCGCTGGAAGCGGAAGCCCGGCTCCGTCTTGGCCAGGCCCTCGGCGGTCTCGGTGAGCCAGCGGGTCAGCTCGTCGTCGTAGACGCTGAGGCGGTCGCCCACGCGCACGACCGGCCCGGCGCCGATCTTGAAGCCCGGCAGCTCGCGGCTGGTCTCCATGACCACCATCGGCACGCGCCTGGGCAGGAGGCCGCTGCGCATCAGCTCCATCGCGCCGACGAAGCCCACCTCCTCGGCCACGGTGAAGACGCCGTAGACGTGCGCGCGGCGCTTCTCGGCGCTGAAGTCGTCCAGCAGCTTCAGGATGAGCGCCGCGCTGAGCACGTTGTCGATCGCCTTGGAGCGGATCTTCCCGCCGGCCAGCGAGAGCCGCACGAGATCGAAGTGGCCCCAGTCGCCCACGGCCACGGGGCCCGCGCAGCGCACGCGCAGGGTCGTGTCCTCCTTGCGGCGGTCCTTGGCCATCTTCACGGCGAGCACCTCGGCGCGCACGGGCCCGGCCGCGCTGACCAGCAGGATGCGGGAGTTGCGCAGGGTGCGGCTCGTCGACGCCGCCGAGCAGGCGCAGCCGGGCGATGCGCCCGCGCAGGGCGATCACCTCGAAGCCGGGATGGTCCGTGTGGCAGGTGAAGGCCACGGGCCGCTGGCCCCGGCGCGGCGCGCGGTACTCGAGCACCAGGTTGCCCGCGCGATCCTCCTTCAGCCCGAGGCCGCGCTCGCGCGCGAAGGCCTTGATGCGCCCGGTGACGAGCTGCTCGTGGAAGGGCGCCGTCGAGAGGGGAAGGATCTCGGCCAGCCAGTCGTCGAGGCTGCGCGCGCGGGTCTTCATGCCTTCGTCCTTCCGATAAAACGAAACTTCGCTAAAATGACGCACTCGTCTTGGAGCCCACTGGGACGCAGCCCTATCTTTCAAACGAGCCTGCTGCCGCGGCGTCCAAGCCATGAACGAGCCGCGGAAGGCTCCAGGAATCGGAGACTTGCGAAAGGGGGCTATCATGGACACCGCCAAGCACTGCGCGCGACGCTTCATCGCCGAAATCGATGCCCACAACCCCCGCTTCAGCCCCCTGCGCGCCGCCCTGGCCCTGAGCCAGGCGGCCGACCCCGAGCGCTTGCCCAGCGAAGTGCTCCTGCCCCTGCTCCAGGGAATGCCCGAGCTGGACAGCCAGCTCGGCGGCCTGGGCAAACCCTACCAGAAGTTCGAAGCCCTGAGCAGCTACTTCTACGGCAGCCTGGGCTTCCAGGCCGCCGGCGACGATGAGAACGGTCTGGCTGCCGTTGACCTCCACGCCGTGGTCGCCCGCCGCCGTGGGCGCTCGATCAGCCTGGCGCTGCTCTACTACGACCTCGCGCGCCGGCTCGCCTTTCCACTGCGGCCCCTCGCGCTGCCCGGTGGCGTGCTGCTGGGCAGCCACTGGCTGCCGCGCGGCCAGGTGATCGACCCGGCCGACGGCGCCCTGCTGCCCCTGGCCGCGGCGCGGCATCGGGTCGAGCTGCTGCTGACCGGCCGCCATCTCTCCTTCCAGCCCGAGCGCCTGCTGCCGCTGTCCTCGCGCCAGCTCCTGGAGCGCTACCTGCTCGCGATGCGGGCCGTCTACCTGGCCGAAGGCCGCGAGGAGGAGGCCCTGCGCGCCGCCGACTGGCGCGTGCGCCTGGCCCCGCAGAGCGCGGCCGCCCGCTGGGACCGCGGCCTGCTGCTCTACGCGCTGGACCGCTACGGCGAGGCCGACCGCGATCTCGCGGGCCTGCTCGGCCGCGGCGGCAAGCGCCAGGCCGACGAGGGCGGCGCCCGGGAAGCGCGCGCCGAGGTGAACCGCCTCCTCGCCAGCCTCGAGCGGCCGCAGGGCGCCCCCGGCCCTTGATTCCGCGGCCCGGATAGCGTAGCCTATGGCCAGCCCGAGACCCCCGGGCCTCCTTTAATTCGATCCCGTGAGGTCGAGAAGGGATCTGGCCATGTGCCACGCGGCGAACCCGAAGCCCTGCGCCGACCGGCGGGGCCTTTTTTGTGCCCGGTCCCGCCGATCCGCCTGAGCACGAGCCAGAGCCCCAGCCCACGCGCCGGAGGATGCATGGAAGCCAACTCGCTGCCCGCCTTTCACCAGAAGGCCCAGCTCATGAGCGCCGAGCAGATGCTGCGCGCCATCAAGCGGATGACGCATGAGATCCTCGAGCGCAACGAGTCCAGCCGCGACCTGATCATCATGGGCATCGCCCGCCGCGGCGTGCCGATGGCCGAGCGCATCGCCGTCTACATGCAGAAGGTGGAGGGGCGGCCGATCAGCGTGGGCAGCCTGGACATCACCTTCTACCGCGACGACCTGCGCACCATCGGTCCGCAGCCGCGCGTCGGCGAGACGCGCATTCCGGGCGACATCCAGAACCGCACGATCGTGCTCGTCGACGACGTGCTCTTCACCGGCCGCACGGTGCGCTCGGCCATGGACGAGCTGATGGACTACGGCCGCCCCGCCGCCATCCAGCTCGCCGTGATGATCGACCGCGGCCACCGCGAGCTGCCCGTGCGCGCGGACTACGTGGGCAAGAACGTGCCCACCTCGCAGCGCGAGATCGTCAAGGTGCGCTTCACGGAGATCGACGGCGTCGACGAGGTGCTGCTCGGCGAGGTGGAAGCATGACCTACACGCGCAAGGACCTGCTCGACCTGGAGAGCCTGAGCGCCGAGGAGATCGCGCTCTTCCTCGACACGGCCGAGAAGTTTCGCGAAGTGGGCGAGCGCGAGGTCAAGAAGGTGCCCACCCTGCGCGGCTACACCGTGTGCAACCTCTTCTTCGAGAACAGCACGCGCACGCGCATCAGCTTCGAGCTGGCCGAGAAGCGCCTCAGCGCCGACATCGTCAACTTCTCGGCCTCCACCAGCAGCGTGGCCAAGGGCGAGACCCTGCTCGACACCGCCGAGAACCTGCTGGCGATGAAGATGGACATGTTCGTCATCCGCCACGCCGCCAGCGGCGCGCCGCACTTCCTGGCCGCGCGCGTGCCGGCCAGCGTCATCAACGCCGGCGACGGCACGCACGAGCACCCCACGCAGGGCCTGCTGGACCTGCTCACCCTGCGCCGGCATCTGGGCGATCTCGCCGGGCGCAAGATCGTCATCGTGGGCGACGTCCTGCACAGCCGCGTCGCGCGCAGCAACATCCACGGGCTCACCAAGCTCGGCGCGCAGGTGACGCTCTGCGGGCCGCCCACGCTGCTGCCGCGCGAGTTCGCCGAGCTGGGCGCGACGCTCGACTACGATCTCGCGCGCGCCCTGGAGGGCGCCGAGGCGGTGAACGTCCTGCGCATCCAGCGCGAGCGGCAGGAGAGCGGCCTCCTGCCCAGCCTGCGCGCCTACGCGCGCGACTGGCAGCTCCGGGCCGAGCACCTCGAGCGCATGGCGCCGAACGCCATCGTCATGCATCCCGGGCCCATGAACCGCGGCGTCGAGATCGCCCAGGACGTGGCCGACGGGCCGCGCGCGGTCATTCTCGAGCAGGTGACCAACGGGGTCGCCGTGCGCATGGCCGTGCTCTACCTGCTCAGCGAGGCGCAGCGCCGCGCCGAGGGCGGCCAGGGCGCCGGCCCGGACAGCGCCTCGCGCGGGCAGGGGGCCGGCGACCGGCCCGCGGACACCCTCATCGCCCAGGCCGACGCCTGAGCCCGGCCGACAGCGAAGGAGCACGCATGGACTGGATCGAGCGCCATCCGGAGAGCGGCGACTACTGGATCGCCAACGCCCGCCTCGTGGACCCGGCGGCCGGCACCGTGGCGCCCGGCGCCCTGCGCGTCAGCGGCGGCAGGATCGCCGAGCTGGCCGCCGCGGCGCCGGCCGGCGCCAAGACCGTGCTCGACGCCCAGGGCCTTTGCCTCGCGCCGGGTCTCATCGACATGCACGTCCACCTGCGCGAGCCCGGTTTCGAGGACAAGGAGACCGTGGCCACCGGCGCCGCGGCGGCCGCGCGCGGCGGGGTGACGGCCATGGCCTGCATGCCCAACACGCAGCCCGTCTGCGACTCGGCGGCCCTCGTGGAGCTGATCCGCGAGCGGGCGGCCGCGGCCGGCCTCTGCGCGGTGCACCCGGTGGGGGCCATCACGCAGGGGGCGGCCAGCGAGCAGCTCGCCGACCTGGGCGAGATGCTCGCCGCCGGCGCCGTCGCCTTCTCGGACGACGGCCGTCCCGTCACCGATGCCCGGCTCCTGCGCCACGCCATGGAGCTGTCGCTGACCTGGGACGCCCTGCTCATCAGCCACGCCGAGGAGCTGTCGCTCAGCCGCGAGGGCGTCATGCACGAGGGCGCGGTCTCGCAGCGGCTGGGGCTGAAGGGCATCCCCCGCGAGGCCGAGGACATCGCCACGGACCGCGACCTGCGCCTGGCGGCGCTCACGGGGGCGCGCCTGCACATCGCCCACGTCTCCAGCCGCAACAGCGTGGAGATCCTGCGCCGGGCCAAGGCCGCCGGGCTCAGGGTGACGGCCGAGACCGCCCCGCACTACCTGCTCCTGGACGACGGCGCGCTCGCCGGCTACGACTCCCACAAGAAGATGAACCCGCCGCTGCGAGAGCTCTCCGATCAGGAGGCGCTCGTCGACGGCCTGGTCGACGGCACCCTCGACTGCGTGGCCACCGACCATGCGCCGCACACCGAGATCGACAAGGAGCGCGAGATCGCCCAGGCGCCCTTCGGCGTGACGGGCCTGGAGACCCTGCTCGCGGCCGTCCTCACGCGGCTCGTCGCGACCCAGCGCATGGACCTGGCCGCGGCGATCGCCCTCGTCACCGCGCGGCCGGCGGCGATCCTGCGCCTGCCGGGCGGGCGGCTCGCGGCGGGCGCGCCCGCCGATCTCGTGCTCTTCGATCCCGAGGAGCGCTGGACCGTGCGCGGCGCGGAGATGGCCTCGCGCTCGCGCAACACGCCCTTCGAGGGGATGACCCTCGCCGGGCGCGTCCGGGCCACCGTGCTGGCCGGCGCGCCGGTCTACCAGCGGGGCGCTAGCGGCGAGGCCTTCCGGCCGCGGCCCTGGCAGCGGGCGCGGGCCCATGCCTAGGGGCGCTGGCCTGCGCGCCGCGCCGCGCCTGATGGCGTTCGCGCTGCTCCTCGTCCTCGCGGGCGCGAGCGGCTGCGCCTACTTCAACACCTTCAGCAACGCCAAGCGCGCCTTCCGCGAGGCCGAGCGCACGCCACTGGCCCCGGACGGGCGGGCGACGCCGACCGGGCGCAAGGCCTACGACACCTGCATCGCGAAGTGCAAGAAGCTCCTGGAGCTCTACCCGGAGAGCAAGTGGGTGGACGATACGCTCTACCTGATGAGCCGCGCCTACTTCGGCAAGGCCGAGTACGGCAGTTGCCTGCGCCGGCTCGACGATCTGGACAAGCGCTTTCCCGAGCATCCCTGGCAGGAGCCCGTGCTCTACATGCGCGGCGTCTGTCTGCTGGAGGACGGCGACGAGGCCAGCGCCATCGCCGCCCTCGAGCGATTGCAGGAGCGCTACCCGCGCTCCAAGCATCTGGCCGAGGGCATGTACCGCCGCGGCGAGGCCGAGTACCGCCTGGGCAACTGGGTCGCCGCCACGGCCGCTTACCGGCGCCTGCTGGAGGCCATCGGCGAGAGCGACTTCCACGATGCCGCGCGCCTGAAGATCGCCCTGGCGCAGCGCGAGCTGGGCCAGGACTCCCTGGCCGTTGCCGGCCTGGCGGAGCTGGCGGCGGTGGGGCGCGATCGGCGCAAGGTCTTCGAGGGCCAGCTCAGCGCGGCCGAGATCCTGCTCGATCAGCGCCGACTGGCGGAATCCGCCAAGCTGCTGGGCGAGCTGGAGCCCAACGCCGAGAACTTCCAGTCGCGGGCGCAGGTGCTCCTGCTCAAGGCGCGGGTAGCGGAGGCCGAGGAGCGCTACGGGGAGTCAGTGCTGCTGTTCGAGAACGTCGCCACCGAATTCCCCCGCAGCAATCCCGCCGCCGAGGCCTGGTATCGCATCGGACTCATCCGGCAGAACCGCATGGGAGATCTCGCACAGGCCGTCCAGGCCTACGATCAGGCGACGAAGGAGGTGCCGCGCTCGCTCTTCGGCGATCTCGCCGTGAGCAAGCGGCGAGCCGCCCAGGAAGTCATCGACGTGCAGGCCCGCTTCGGCAGCATGGCCGCCGACTCGCTGGGCGCCGAGCGGGCGGCGCTGCAGTTTCGTCTCGCCGAGAATCAGTTCCTGCGCCTGGACAATCCGCTGCAGGCCCAGGGCGAGTACGCTCGCCTGCTCGCGGACTATCCGGAGAGCGCCTTCGCGCCACAGGCGGCCTATGCGATCGCCTACATCGGCCGCCATAGCCTGGCCGACAGCGCGGTGGCGCGCTGGGCGGTGGCCCTCCTCCTCGAGCGCTATCCCGAGAGCGAAGCGGCGAGCTTCGTTGCCGGGTGGCCGGCCGAGCTGGGCGAGGGGCCCGTGACGGCGCCCGCTCTGGCCGCGGCGCCCGCGCCGCCGGTCGCGCCGCCGGCCCCGGCCGCCGTCGATTCCCTCGCGGGCCCGCTGCCTGCGATGGAGATCCCGGCAGCGATGGCGCCCGAGCCGGAAATGGCTGCGCCCGTCGATTCCCTGGACCTGCCGGCCTTGCCCGAGCGCAGCGATGAGCCCTGACGCGCAGCCGATCGGGATGGCGAGCCCGGCCCCGCTGGCTGCCGCCGGCTGCGCGGCGCGGGTCGCGGATTGCCGTCGGGACGGCGCGCTCTACTGGGATCTGCGCCTGGAGGCGCCGGACCTGCCCGCCGGCCTCCCCGGGCAGTTCTCCCTGCTCGGGCCCTCCGCCCCGGGCGCCTGGGATCCCCTGCTGCCGCGGCCGCTCAGCCTGCTCGATGCGGGCGCGGGCTGGCAGCGCTTCCTCTTCAAGGTGGTCGGCCGCGGCACGGCGGCCCTGGCGGCCCTGCGTCCGGGCGAGTTCGTCTCGCTGATCGGCCCCCTGGGCCGCCCCTTCGGCGGTCTGCCGGCTGCCGGCGCCGCAGCGGCGGGCGCGCAGGGCGCCGCAGTGAGCCCGCCAGTCCTCGTGGGCGGCGGCGTGGGCATCCCGCCCCTGCACTTCCTCGCGCGCCGGCTGGCCGCCGCCGACCTGCCGGTGCGGCTGCTCTTCGGCTTCAACAGCGCCGCGGAGATCCCGCGCGCCCTGCTCGCTGAGTTCGCCGCGGAGCTTCGGCTCTGCACCCTGGACGGCTCGGCGGGCGAGCGCGGCAATCCGGTGGCCCTGCTGGCGGCCACCCGCGGCGAGGGGCCGCTGGCGATCAAGGGCTGCGGCCCGGCCCCCATGCTCGCGGCCCTGCGCGAGGCCCTCCGCCCCGAGGACCAGCTCGAGCTATCATTGGAGGAGCACATGGCCTGCGGCGTCGGCGTCTGCCGCGGCTGCATGGTGGCGGTGGCCGACGGCGCCGGCGGCTGGCGCTACGCCACGGTCTGCCGGGAGGGGCCCGTCTTCGACGCGAGGGAGCTGGCCGGCGGTCCGGCCAGGGCCGGCGCCCACCCGGACGCGGGGCAGGGCCATGTCTGAGCGCGCCCTCGCCGTGTCCCTGGCCACGCGGGTGGGCGCGCTCACCCTGGCGAACCCCTTGCTCGCGGCCTCGGGCTGCTTCGGCTACGGCCTCGACTACGACCCGCTCCTGCCGCCGGAGGCCTTCGGGGCCGTGGTCACGAAGACGATCACGCCGGCCGCGCGCCAGGGCAACCCGATGCCGCGCATCGCCGAGACGCCGGCGGGCATGCTCAACTCCATCGGCCTGGAGAACGTGGGGCTCGAGGCCTTCCTCGCCGAGAAACTGCCGGCCCTGGCGGCGCGGGGCGTCTCGCCCGTGGTCTCGATCGCGGCGAGCTCGGCCCGCGAGTTCGCGGCGATGGCCGCGCGCCTGGAGCGGGCGCCCGCAGCCCTGCTCGCCCTCGAGCTGAACCTGAGCTGCCCGAACCTGGCCGAGCACGGGGCCAACTTCGCCACCGACCCCGCGGCCGTGCAGGCGATCACCCGGGCGGTGAAGGATGCCTTCGGGCGCGGGCCGGTCTGGGCGAAGCTGAGTCCGAACGTCACCGACATCGGTCTCGTCGCCAAGGCGGCCGAGGCCGGCGGCGCCGACGCGATCGCCGCCATCAACACCCTGCTCGGCATGGACATCGATCTCGCCACGGGCCGGAGCCCCTTCGCCCGCGTGACGGCCGGGCTCTCGGGCCCGGCCATCTTCCCCGTCGCGCTGGCGGCGGTCTGGCGGGTGGCGCAGAGCGTGCAGATCCCGGTGGTGGCCATCGGCGGCGCGGCCAGCGCGGCGATGGTGCTCAAGTTCCTGGCCGCGGGGGCCAGCGCCGTGCAGCTCGGCACGGCGCTCTACACGGACCCGGGCCTGCCGCCGCGCCTGCTGGCGGAGCTGGCCGAGACCCTGCGCGCCCAGGGCTGCGCGAACCTGGACGCGCTGCGCGCCCACTGGCTGGAGGCCTCGCGATGACATCCACCGATCCGCTCGCCCGGCGCCTCTTCATCGCCCTCGACGTGCCGAATCGCGGGGCGGCCGAGGAGCTGGCCGTGCAGCTCGCGCCTCTGGCGGTGGGCCTCAAGGTGGGGCTGGAGCTCTTCAGCGCCGAGGGGCCCTGGCTGGTGCGGCGCCTGGCCGCGGCAGCGCCCCTGTTCCTCGACCTCAAGTATCACGACATTCCCGCCACGGTGGCCCGCGCCACCGCCGCCGCCACGCGGCTCGGCGTGGCGATGCTCAACCTGCACATCGCGGGCGGCGAAGCGATGGCGCGCGCCGCCCTCGCCGCGCGGGACGAGGCGGCCGCCGCCGCGGGGCTGGCCGCGCCGCGGCTCATCGGCGTCACCGTGCTGACCAGCCTGGACGGGGCCGACCTCGCCGCGGCCTGGGGCGCCACGACCCCGCGCGACGCCGGCGCGGAGGCCCTGCGCCTCGCTCGCCGTGCACAGGACTGGGGCCTGGACGGCGTCGTCGCCTCGGCCCAGGAGGCCGCGGCCATCCGCGCGGCCTGCGGGCCGGACTTCCTCATCATCACGCCGGGCATTCGCCCCGCGGGGAGCGCGGCCGGGGACCAGAAGCGGGTGCTGGGCCCGGCCGCGGCGCTGGCCGCCGGCGCCAGCCACCTCGTGGTCGGCCGGCCGGTGACGGCCGCCGCCGATCCGGCCGCCGCCTGCCGCGACCTGCTGGCGGCGATGGCCGCCGCGGCCCCCCCGGCGCCCTGAGGCCGGACCCAGAAAGTCGGAATAGCAGGTTTCAATGTAGGAAATCTGCGCGCAACTCCCTTTCGTTGACATGATTAGGGCTTTCCTCTAGCCTGCCGGCAATCAGGTCCAGACGCCCTGTCCGGCCGATTCCGGTGGGTGAATCGGCACGGGCGCGTCCGTCGGATTCGCTTGGCCCGGCGTTCGGGTGGGGCCCCCTGGGCGGTCCATCCGAGGCGGTGGGCACCGAGGAGGCCATGCTCGACATCAATCATTTGCTGCAGCCCATCGCCGGCGCTTCGCCCGCGGGACCCAATCTCCGCCTGATCGCCTCGGACACCACCTTCCGCGACATCGACGAGCTGCGCCGCGAGGAGGACCCCAGCCTCACCTTCGGCGGCGAGGCGAAGCGGGCCGACTGGAACGGCGTGCTCAGGGCCTGCAGCGCCGCCCTCGCCGAGAAGAGCAAGGACCTGGAGCTGGCCGGCTGGCTGCTGCAGGCCCTCGCCCACCGCGAGGGCTGGGCGGGGCTCCAATCGGGTCTCGGCCTGCTGCAACGGCTGCTCGTCGACTACTGGGATGGCCTGCACCCGGGCGAGGACGCGGGGGAGATCATCCTGCCCGTGCGGGCGCGGCCGCTGTCCTGGGTGGGCACCAGCCACGAATTCCTCAGCGCCGTGCGCGGCATTCCGCTCACGGCCGCCCTCGGCGACCGGCCGCGCAGCTGGCGGGACTACGAGGATTCGCAGCGCGTCGAGGGGGCCAGCCGCAGCGCCGACACGAGCAAGTTCAACGAGCTCATGGAGGCCGGGCTCACCACTCCCGAGCAGTGGCAGGCGGCCTTCGCCGGCACGGATCCCGCGCAGCTGGCCGCCGTCGGGGAAGCCATCGCCGGCTGCCAGGCCGAGCTGCGCGCCCTGGACACGCTCTGCGCCGAGCGCTTCGGGGACAGCGCGCCCTACTTCACGGATCTCAGCAACCTGCTCGTCGAGATCGCCGAGCACCTGCAGCGCTTCGCGGCCGGCGGCCCGGCTCCGGCCGGTGGCGCGGACTACGCGAGCGAGTTGCCCGGAGCGCCGGCGGCCCGCGCCGCGAGCGCCGCCGCGGGCGGTCTCGGCTCCCGGGATCAAGCCTACCGGCAACTCAAGGAAGCGGCCGACTACCTGCGCCGCACCGAGCCGCACAGCCCGGTGCCCGCGCTCGTGGACCGGGCCATCCGCTGGGGGGAGATGCCCTTCAACCAGCTCTTCAAGGACGTGATTCGCGACGACAACGCCCGCCGGCAGATCATCGAGCTGCTTGGCCTGCCCTACGAAAACGACTAGGCCTTCGCCAACCGCCAGGAGGAGACGATGGGAGAAAGCATTTACGACAAGAAGGGCCGGGTGCGGCCGCCGCGCGTGCACATCTCGTACGACGTCGAGCTGAACGGGGCGCATGGTGCATGAAGGAGCTCCCCTTCGTTGTCGGCGTGATGGCCGATCTCTCCGGCAATCCGGCCCAGCCGCTGCCCAAGCCGATGGACCGCAAGTTCACCGAGATCGACCGCGACAACTTCGACGACGTGCTCCGGACCATGAAGCCGCGCCTGGCCTACAAGGTGGAGAACACCCTGGCCGGTGACGGCAGCGAGCTGTCGGTGGAGCTGAACTTCAAGAAGCTGGACGACTTCAGCCCGGAGCAGGTCGCCGGCCAGGTGGCGCCGCTCAAGGACCTCATGGAAGTGCGCGACCAGCTCAAGGCCCTGCTCAGCAAGACCGAGGGCAACGATCGGCTCGAGGAGCTGCTCAACGCCATCCTCGAGAACGAGGACATGCGCGACAAGCTGAAGGACGTGCTGGGCGCCGCGGGGCCGCAGCCGGGCCAGACCGAGGGGGGTAACTGAAATGGCGCAGAAGAAGAAGGCGACGCCCGTCTCGGAGCTGATCACCGCAGGACGGGCAGAGCATCCTCGATGACCTGCTCGAGACCGGCATCAAGCCGCGGGAGCCGGCGGCCAAGGAGCACGGCCAGGCCCTGATCAAGAACCTCGTCGAGCAGCTCCTGGACCCGGGCACCGTGGTGGCCGAAGGGCGTGACGCGCACGATCAACCAGCGCATCGCGGCCATCGACGCGGTGATCTCCAAGCAGCTCAACGCGATCATGCACACGCCGGAGTTCCAGAAGCTGGAGGCCTCCTGGCGCGGGCTGCACCAGCTGGTCATGAACACCGAGACCGGCGAGATCGATGAAGATCCGCGTGCTCAACATGAGCAAGAAGGACATGCTGCGCGACTTCCAGGCCGCCATCGGAGTTCACCGAGAGCGCGCTCTGGAAGAAGATCTACGAGTACGAGTTCGGCCTCTACGGCGGCGATCCCTACGGCGCCCTCGTCGGCGACTACGAGTTCGACCGCGGGCCGCAGGACATCGAGCTGCTCGAGCACCTGTCGCACGTGGCGGCGGCGGCGCACGCGCCGTTCATCTCGGCCGCGGGCTCGGGCATGTTCGGCCTGGACAGCTTCAGCGATCTGCCCAACCCGCGCGACCTGGCCAAGATCTTCGACAAGAGCAACCCCGAGAACACGAAGTGGCTTTCCTTCCGCGACTCGGAGGACGCGCGCTTCGTGGCGCTCACCGCTGCCGCACGTCCTCGGCCGCTTGCCCTACGGCAAGAGCACGGTGCCGGTGGAGGCCTTCGACTTCGAGGAGGACGTGGACGGCTCCGACCACGACAAGTACCTGTGGACCAACTGCGCCTACGCCTTCGCCGGCCGGCTGACGGCCGCCTTCGCCAAGCACCACTGGTGCGTGGCGATTCGCGGCCCCGAGGGCGGCGGCCTCGTGGAGGGCCTGCCCATCCACGCCTTCAAGACCCGCGAGGGCGACGTGGGCGCCAAGGTGCCCACCGAGGTGGTCATCCCGGACACGCGCGAGAAGGAGCTGTCGGACCTGGGCTTCATCCCGCTCGTCCACTGCAAGAACACCGACTACGCCGCCTTCTTCGGGGCCAACTCGGTGCAGCGCCCGAAGGTCTACAAGGAGGCGGCGGCCACGGCCAACGCGGACCTCTCGCGCAAGATCCAGTACCTGATGGCCACGTCGCGCATCGCGCACTACCTGAAGGCGATCTGCCGCGACAAGATCGGCGTCCTTCGCGTCGCGCAGCGAGGTGCAGACCTTCCTCAACAACTGGATCAACCAACTACGTCCTGAACCAGGACGAGGCGACCCAGGAGCAGAAGGCCGGCTGCCGCTGCGCGAGGCCCGCATCGAGGTCACGGAGGACAAGGCCAAGCCCGGCTCCTACAAGGCCGTGGCCTATCTCCGGCCCCACTTCCAGCTCGAGGAGCTGAAGGTATCCTTGCGCCTGGTGGCCGATCTGCCCCAGGCGGCGAAGTAGACAAGCACGCCCGGGTCGTCCCGCCCGCGCGGCGGGGCGACCGCGGCCGTCCCCCGGGACGCCCGCATCCACACTGACCGTCACAAAGGAGTCGAGATGGCCGTTTCCATGTATCTGAAGATCGACGGCGTGCCCGGGGACGCCACGGGCAGCACCTATGGCGACATCGAGGTCCTATCCTACAGCCACGGCGTCAGCCAGAGCGCCACGCGGGCCTCCGCCGTGGGCGGCGGCGCCTCGGGCGAAACCCACCACGCGGACTTCACGGTGATCAAGGCCCTGGACAGCTCCTCGCCCCTGCTCGCCCAGAAGTGCAGCCAGGGCGAGACGATCGCCAATGTCGTGCTCACGCTGGTGCGGACGGGCACAGGCGCGCCGGTGCCCTACATGACCTACAAGCTCGAGCAGGTGATCATCTCGAACGTCTCGCCGGGCGGCGCCAAGGAATCCGACTGGGTGACCGAGAGCTTGAGCTTCAATTATGCCAAGATCTCCTGGGAGTTCACCAAGCAGAAGCGCGCCGACGGCAGCGGCGGCGGCAAGACCACCGGCTCCTGGGATCTCGTCGCCCACCACGCCTGATCGAGACAGCGGCGAGGATTCGCCCGGGGGAGAACGCATGGAGGCCGAGAAGCTCTTCAGCGCCGGTCGCCTCGAGGAGGCCATCGCTGCCCAGCTGGGCGCGGTGAAGGCCGCGCCGACGGACACCGATCGGCGCTACTTCCTCTTCGGGCTGCTGGCCTTCACGGGTGACTGGGAGCGCGCGGGCCGCCAGCTCGACGCCCTCGGCGTTCAGGACGAGGCGATCGCGGCGGGCGGGCGCGTTTACCGCCTGCTGCTCGACGCGGAGCTGGAGCGCCGCGCGGTCTGGGAGCAGGGCAAGGCGCCGCTGAGCGCGCCCGACCCGCCCGCGCATCTGGAGTCGCGACTGGCGCTGGTGGCGGCCCTCGCCGCGGGGGATCTCGCCGCCGCCGAGGCGGCGCAGGCGGCGGCCGTGGCGGCGGCGCCCGGCCTGCGCGGGTCGATCAACGGTCAGCCGCTGCGCGGCCTGCGCGATCAGGACGATGTGCTCGGTTCGCTGATCGAGGTTTTCGCGGGGGGCCGCTGTCTCTGGCTGCCGCTGGAGCACTTGCGCAGCCTGACCTGCGCGCCGCCCCGGCACCTGCTCGATCTGATCTGGCTGCCGGCGCAGCTTTGCGATGCCAGTGGCGTCGAGGCCAACGTCCACCTGCCCGCGCTCTACGCCGGTAGCGGCCGGGCCGCCGATGACGGCTTGCGCCTGGGCCGCGGCACGGACTGGGTGGACCAGGGGGCCGCCATCTGGCGGGGCGTGGGCCAGCGCCTGCTGGCCTACGCGGACGGCGAGGAGGCGCTGCAGACCCTGGGCCTGCTGGAGCTGCGCTCCCTGAGCCTCGAGGCGGTCTGAGCCCAACAACGAGGAGTGGCATGAGCAGCCGGCCGGGCGAGGTGTTGAGGAGTTCCGTGATCGACCGCATCCTCGCCGACGGTGGCGGCGGTCGCAGCGTCGACCTGCGCATCAGCGTCGAGGAGCTGCGGCGTGCCCTGCGTCGGGACATCGAGTGGCTGCTCAACAGCAAGCAGCCCGGCTTGATGGCGATGGTCGGCAAGCCGGAGTGCGCCGCCTCCATCCTGAACTACGGCGTCCCCGACATCACGCAGTTCCATAGCCACAGCCAGCACGATCGCGCCGAACTCTGCCGCCTGATCACCGCCGCCCTGCGCAGCTTCGAGCCGCGCCTGCTGCCCGAATCGCTGCGCGTGGAGTTCGTGGAGGCCCGCGGCGCGGCGGGTCTGGATCTGCACTTCCGCATCAGCGGCGTGCTGCACGTGGATCCCATCCACGAACCGATCGCCTTCGACACCAGCGTCGAGGTCGAGACGGGGAGCTTCGCGCTCCAGGCGGCCGACTGATGCGCGACGAGCTGCTCACCTACTACGAGCGCGAGCTGCGCTTCATCCGCCGCCTGGCGGGCGACTTCGCCGAGCGCTACCCGGCCGTGGCCCAGCAGCTCGTGCTCGGCGCCGAGCGCGCGGACGACCCGCACGTGGAGCGGCTGATCGAGGCCTTCGCGATGCTGACGGCGCGCGTGCAGCTCAAGCTGGACGACGAGTATCCCCAGATCACCGAGGCCCTGCTCCAGCGGCTCTTCCCGGAATTCCTGGCGCCGCTGCCCTCCTTGACGCTGCTCGAGTTCGAGCTGGATCCCGGCCGCCGCGAGGCGACGACGGCGCTCAAGGTGCCGCGGCACTCGCTGCTGCACACGCGCCCGGTGGACGGGGTGCGCTGCTACTTCCGCAGCTGCTACGACGTCGAGCTGTGGCCCATCGCCGTGCAGGCGGTGGACCTGATCAAGCTGGGGCGGGGCGTGCCCCATTGCCCACCCGGCGTGACGGCCGCCCTGCGCATCCAGCTGGGCACCCTGGGCAGCCAGACCTTCGCGGACTTGCCCATCGACCGCCTGCGCTTCCACCTGGACGGCGAGAGCGGCCTCACCCACGCTCTCTACGAGCTGCTCTTCCGCGACCCGCGCGGCCTGCTCCTGCGCGTGCCCGGCAAGCCGGAGACGGCCGTGCCGCTGCCGGCGGCGGCGCTCAGCCCCGGCGGCTTCGCCGCCGAGGAGTCGCTGCTCGGGGAGGCGCGCGGAGCCCGGCGGCCCCTGCGGCTCCTGCAGGAGTTCTTCTGGTTTCCCAAGAAGTTCCTCTTCGTCGATATCGAAGGGCTGGATCTGATCGGGCGCAAGCTGCGCAGCCGGCAGCTCGAGCTGCTCGTCCTGCTCGACCAGCTGCCGCTGGCCCTGGAGGGCAGCGTCGAGGCGGCCAATTTCAAGCTGGGCTGCACGCCGGCCGTGAACCTCTTTCCTCAGCAGGCCGAGCCCATCCGCTGCGAGGGCAACCTGGCCGAGTACCGGGTGCTGCCCGACATGCGCTCGCCCCTGGCCTACGAGGTGCAGCGCATCCTCGCGGTCGAGGGCATCGACGCCGCGAGCGGAGGCCAGCGGGAGTACCGTCCCTTCTACGCCCTGCGCCATGGCGATCCCGCCCTGGAGTCGCTCGCCTTCTGGGAGGCCCGCCGCCGCGGCTCCCTGCGCAAGGGCGACGAGGGGAGCGAGGTCTATCTGAGCCTCGTGGACCGCGGCCGGCAGCCGGCGGCGGCCGCCGGCGAGACCCTGGTGGTCAAGACGCTCTGCAGCAACCGCGACTTGCCGGCGCGCCTGGCCATGGGCGACCCCAGCGGCGACTTCAGCATCGAGGGTCAGCCGGGGGTCGGCCGCATCCGCACCTTGCAGAAGCCCACGCCCTGCTGGCGCCTGTCCCCCGACGGCCGCGAGCAGTGGCGGCTGCTCTCCCTGCTCAATCTCAACCACCTCTCCCTGGTCCGCTTCGACGCCGACGACGGAGCGCGGGCCGACCAGGACGCCGAGAGCGGGCCCGAGGCCTTCCGCGAGCTCCTGCGCGTGCTCGACTTCACCGGCTCGGCCAGCTCGCGCCAGCGCATCGAGGGCCTGCTCGACCTGCGCGCGCGCCGCGTGCTGCGCAAGATTCCCGTGGCCGGCCACCGCGTCTTCGCCCGCGGGCTGGAGCTGACGGTGGACCTGGACGAGGGCAAGTTCGCCGGCAGCGGCGTCTTCCTCTTCGCGGCCGTGCTCGAGCGCTTCTTCGCCCTCCACGCGAGCATCAACGCCTTCGTCGAGCTGACGGCCCGTGTGCGTCAGCGCGAGGGGGTGATGAAGACATGGCCACCCCGCGCGGGCGAGAAGCCGCTCCTGTGAGCGAGGCCCTCTTCGCCGAGCCCCAGCGCTACGAGTTCTTCCAGGCGGTGCGTCTGCATCAGCGCGCCCGGCCGGGGGCGACCCTCGGCGCCGGCGACGACCCGCGGCGCGAAACCCTGCGCTTCAGCGCCGAAGTCTCCCTGGCCTTTCCGCCCAGCGACATCCGCTCGCTCACGCCCGGCGCCGGCGCGGAGGCCCCGGATCGGATGGAAGTGCGCTTCATGGGCCTGGCCACGCCGGCCAGCTACGGCTCCCTGCCCACGCCCTACGCCGAGGCCGTCCTCGCCGACCTGCGCGCCGGCCACAGCGCGGCCAAGGCCTTCTACGATCTCTTCAATCATCGTCTGATCTCGCTCTTCTACCGCGCCTGGGCCAAGTACCGCCCGGAGATCGGCTACGAGACGGGGCCGGCGGGCGAGGTCACCAGCTTCGAGCGGGCGCTCTTCGCCTTGATCGGCGTGCCCGAACCCGGCCGCGCGGAGGCTCTGCCCTTCGATGCGCGGGCGCTGCTCGGCCGGGCCCGGGAGCTGCGCCGCTGCGGCGCGAGCGCGGAGGCCCTGGCCGAGCTGATCGAGGACTACTTCGCGGTGCCGGCCACGGTCCGGGCCTTCGCCCTGCGCGCCTACCGGATGGCGGCGACGGAGCGCACGCGCCTGGGTCGGCAGGCTTCGGCTCTGGGCGAGAGCTTCGCCCTCGGTGGCCGCGTGGAACTGGCGCAGCATGCCTTCTGTCTTCGTCTCGGTCCTCTGGACGGGCGCCAGTTCCGTGACTTCCTGCCCACGGGGGACGGCCATCGCGCGCTGGTGGCGCTGACCCGCCTGGCCGTGGGCCCCGACTTCGACTTTGCCATCGAGCTGGAACTGGCCGCCGGCGAGGCCTTCACCTGCCGTCTCGGCGGCGCGGCCGCGGGCGAGGGCCGCCTCGGCTGGTCGGCCTGGTTGCGGCCCCACGGCGAGGTCGCCGGCGTCCAGCGCGTCACCCTGACCGTCGGCTGAGACCGGCGGCGAATCGTTTCCGCCTGCGAGGAGGAGCCCGGTGAGTCTGAACCTGAAAACCCTGGTCGGCAAGCTGACCGACAGCTCACGCCGCGCCCTCGAGGGGCCGCGGGCCTCTGCCTCTCGCGCACCCACTACGATGTCGAGGTGGAGCACTGGCTGATCAAGCTCATGGAGCCGGCCGGCGGCGACATCGAGCGCATCCTGCGACACTTCGGGCTCGACCCCGATCGCTTCCTGCGCGATCTCGACCGCTCCCTCGACCAGTACAAGACGGGCAACGGCGGCCGGCCGCAGCTCGCGCCGAGCATCGAGGACCTGGCGCGCGAGGCCTGGCTGCTCAGCTCCGTCAACCTGGGCGCCGCCCGCGTGCGCTCGGGCGCCCTGCTCCTGGCCGCGCTGGCCGAGCCGGGCCTGCGCCGCCGCCTGCTCGATGCCTCGCCGGCGCTCAAGGCCATCGATCGACGGCCGCCCTGGAGCAGGACTTCGCCGCCATCGTCGCCGGCGCGCCCGAGGACCGCGAGGTCTTCAGCGAGCGGCGGCCGCCGCGCGCGAGCTGCCCGAGGGCGCGCGCGGGCCGCGGGCGGCCGGCCACGCCGGCCCTGGACCAGTTCACCGTCGACCTCACGGCGCGACGCGCGCGAGCGGGCGCATCGATCCCGTGCTCGGCCGCGACCCGGAGATCCGCCAGATCATCGACATCCTCACCCGCCGCCGGCAGAACAACCCGATCCTCACCGGCGAGGCCGGCGTCGGCAAGACGGCGGTGGTGGAGGGCTTCGCCCTGCGCATCGCCGCCGGCGACGTGCCGCCGCTGCTGCAGAACGTCATCGCTGCGCACGCTCGATCTCGGTCTGCTGCAGGCCGGCGCCGGCGTGAAGGGCGAGTTCGAGAACCGCCTCAAGCAGGTGATCGAGGAGGTGCGCGGCTCGCGCGCAGCCGATCATCCTGTTCATCGACGAGGCGCACACGCTGATCGGCGCCGGCGGGGCCGAGGGCCAGAACGACGCCGCCAACCTGCTCAAGCCGGCCCTCGCTCGCGGCGAGCTGCGCACGGTCGCGGCCACCACCTGGGCCGAGTACAAGAAGTACTTCGAGAAGGACCCGGCGCTCTCCCGCCGCTTCCAGGTGGTCAAGGTGGAGGAGCCCGACGGAGGCCGCCGCCATCGAGATGATGCGCGGCCTCGACGGCCAAGCTCGAGCAGCACCACGGCGTGCGCATCCTCGACGAGGCCGTGCAGGAGTCGGTGCGGCTGTCGCACCGCTACATCCCCGCGCGGCAGCTGCCCGACAAGTCGGTGAGCGTGCTGGACACCGCCTGCGCGCGGGTGGCGATCGGCAAGAGCGCCGTGCCCGCCCGCATCGAGGACCTGCGCCGGCGCCTGGACGCCCTCGCCACCGAGCTGCGCATCCTCGAGCGCGAGGCCGGCCTCGGCGCCGACCACGGCGAGCGCCTCGCCGAGCTGGCGGCGCAGCGCGAGGCCGCCGCAGACGGAGCTGGGGGCCCTCGAAGCGCGCTGGACCGAGGAGCTGGCCCTGGTGGAGGAGATCCTCGCCCTGCGTGGACAGCTCGAGGAGACCCTCGCCGGCCCGGCGGCAGAGGGCAAGTCCGCGGCGGCCGCGAAGAAGAGCGCGAAGAAGACCGCCAAGACGGCGGCCAAGACCGCCGGCAAGCCGGCGCCGAGCGCGGCGCCCGCCGATCCGGCCGCCCTGCGCGCCGCGCTCGAGCGCCAAGCGGGCCGCGCTCGCGGCCCTGCAGGGGGAGACGCCCCTGGTCAACTACGAGGTGGACGGGCAGACCATCGCCGAGGTCATCTCCGGCTGGACCGGCATTCCCGCCGGCAAGATGCTGGCCGACGAGATCCAGACCGTGCTCGCCCTCGCCGAGCGGCTCCAGCAGCGGGTGATCGGCCAGGATCACGCGCTGGCCGCCATCGCCGAGCGCATCCGCACCTCGCGGGCGAACCTGGACAATCCCTCGCGGCCGATCGGCGTCTTCCTGCTGGTCGGCCCCAGCGGCGTCGGCAAGACGGAGACGGCGCTGGCCCTCGCCGACGCGCTCTACGGCGGCGAGCGCAACCTGATCACCATCAACATGTCCGAGTACCAGGAGGCGCACACGGTCTCCAGCCTCAAGGGCTCGCCGCCCGGCTACGTCGGCTACGGCGAGGGCGGCGTGCTCACCGAGGCCGTGCGCCGGCGGCCCTACTCGGTGGTGCTGCTCGACGAGGTGGAGAAGGCCCACCCCGACGTGATGGAGCTCTTCTTCCAGGTCTTCGACAAGGGCCTGCTCGAGGACGGCGAGGGCCGCGAGATCGACTTCAAGAACACGCTGATCCTGCTCACCTCCAACGTGGGCTCGGACACGACGATGAAGCTCTGCGCCGATCCCGACACCATTCCCGAGCCCGCGGGCCTGGCGGACGCCATCCGGCCCGAGCTGCTCGCCCGCTTCCCCGCCGCCCTGCTCGGGCGCATGATCGTCGTGCCCTACTTCCCGATCCACGGCGAGGCCCTGCGCAGCATCATCCGCCTGCAGCTGGACAAGATCGTGCGCCGCCTGCGCGAGAACCACCGCGTGGAGATGAGCTACACCGAGTCGCTGATGGAGCAGGTGGCCGCCCGCTGCACGGAGTCCGAGAGCGGCGCCCGCAACATCGATCACATCCTCACCCGCTCGTTGCTGCCGGAGATCTCGGGCGAGTTCCTGCGCCGCATGGCGGCGGGCGAGGCCTTCGCGCGCGTCAGCGTCGACGTCGACGCCGCCGGGGCCTTCGCCTACACGATCACCTAGCTGCGACGGAGGAGCCGCGATGGCCATCGACCAGACCAAGCTCAACTTCCGGCTGGAGACCCCGCTGGGGGAGAACGCGCTCGTCGTCTCCCGCTTCGAGCTGAGCGAGGGGATCTCGCAGCTCTATCGCTGCCGGCTGGAGCTGGTCTCCACGGACCTGGCGGTGGACTTCAAGGCGATTCTGGGCAAGGCGGCCCTGCTCACGATCGCGCCGCCCGGCGGCAGTCAGCGCCATCTGCACGGCATCGTCACCCGTTTCGCGCAGCAACCGCCGGAGGGCAACTACGCGCGCTACGAGGCGGACATCAGGCCCACGCTCTGGATCCTCGCGCAGCGCCGCAACAGCCGCATCTTCCAGGAGCAGACGGTGCCGGCGATCGTGCAGACCCTGCTCGGCGAGGCCAGCATCAAGGCCATCGACAACAAGATCCAGGGCAAGCACCCCGAGCGCGGCTACTGCGTGCAGTACCAGGAGAGTGACTTCGCCTTCGCCTCCCGGCTGATGGAGGAAGAGGGCATCTACTACTACTTCCGCCACAGCCCCGAGGACGGCCACGTGCTGGTGCTCGCCGACGGCAGCGACTTCGTCGCCTGCCCGGGTGTCGCCGAGGCCGCCTACAGCCCGGGCCAGGAGCAGGCCGTGGGGCGGGAAACCCTGCACCGCTTCCAGCGCGAGCAGCGCCTGCTGACCGCCCGCTACGTGGTGGACGACTTCAACTTCGTCGATCCCAAGACGGACCTGACGGCCGAGGCCACGGCGTCTCTGCCCCAGGACCTGCCCGGAGGTACCTTCGAGCACTTCGACTACCCCACGGGCCAGGTGAAGCAGGGCGCCGAGACCGAGGGCAAGATGGCCTTCGGCGAGGACCTCGCTCTCCTCAGGGCGGATGCCGCGCGCGCGGCGGCCTTCACCTTTGCGGGCGAGAGCGACATCGCCGGTCTGCTGGCCGGCCACAAGGTGAAGATCGCCGGCTGCCCGCGGCCCGACTTCGACGGCGAGTACCTGCTCACCGGGCTGGACAGCACGGGCGATCAGGCGGAGGGCCTCGGCGAGTCCGGCGGCCGCGGCGGCGCGCCCGCTCACCTCGGCAACAAGTTCCGCTGCCTGCCGCTCAAGGAGGTGCCGGTCTTTCGGCCTGCCGCTTCGACGCCCTTGCCGCGCATGCCCGGGCCGCAGACGGCTCTGGTAGTGGGTCCCGCCGGCGAGGAGATCCACACGGATCAGTACGGGCGGGTCAAGGTGCAATTCCACTGGGACCGCTACGGTCAGGCCGACGACAAGAGCTCCTGCTGGCTGCGCGTCTCGCAGAGCTGGGCCGGCAATCTGTGGGGGGCCTTCGTGCTGCCGCGCATCGGCATGGAAGTGGTGGTGGACTTCCTCGACGGCGATCCCGACCGGCCGCTGGTGACCGGCGCCGTCTACAACGCGATGACGATGCCGCCCTACCCGCTGCCGGACAAGGCCACGCAGAGCGTCTTCAAGAGCCAGTCCAGCAAGGGCGGCGGCGGCACCAACGAGATCCGTCTCGAGGATAGAAAAGGCCAGGAGCAGATCTTCCTGAACGCGCAGCTGGACTACGACTTCCAGACCGGCCACGACCGCCGCGAGCAGGTGGGCAACGACCTGCACCTCACCGTCAAGAACGACCGTTTCGAGCAAGCGGACAACAACGCCCACGAGACGATCGGCGCCGATCTGCGCCAGCAGATCGGCAAGGATCGGCACCTGAGCGTGGGCGGCAAGCAAAGCGTGGCGATCGGCGAGAGCAGCTCGCTGGAACTGGGCAGCGACCTGATCGAGAAGATCGGCGGCGACAGCTCGCGCGGGGTGGGCGGCAACATCCTCATCGACGGCGGCGGGGACATCGTCATCGAGGCGGCCACCAGCATCACCCTGGTTTGCGGCTCGAGCAGTTGCGTCATCGACGCCTCGGGCGTGACCCTCAAGGGCTCCATCCTCACCCTCGACGGCAGCATGACGAACATCAACAGCGGACCGGGCTCCTCGCCGACCTCGCTCTCGCCGGGCAGCCTCGTCGCCCCCACGGCCCCCGACGCCCCGGTGGCGCCCGAGGCGGCCCAGCCGGGCGAGAACGTCGCAGCGCCGCCCGCCCACAAGCCGCCCAAGACCGTGGAGGACGTGGCGGAGGGCAGCGAGGCGCCGCCGGAACAGGAGCCGCCGGACTGGATCGAGCTCGAGATGGTGAACGAAGAGGGCGAGCCGGCGGCCGGCGAGCGCTACAAGATCGAGCTGCCCGACGGCAGCGTGGCCGAGGGCACGCTGGACCAGAAGGGCTACGCACGCGTGGAGGGCATCAAGCCGGGGAGCTGCAAGGTCAGCTTCCCGAACCTCGACAAGAAGAACTGGGACAAGGGGAGCTAGGCGGTCGCTCCGCCGCCCGCGACGCTAGGAACGAGGACGCATGCCACGACGATTCAGGGCCAAGAGCGGCGACACCCTGTGCACCCTCGCCATCCGCGAGGGGGGCTTCACGGATTGCGGGCAGGTCCGCGCCGCCGCCGCCAACGCTGCGCTCAAGGACGCGCAGGTCAAGGCGGGCCAGTTCGTGACGGTGCCGGACAAGGAGGTCAAGGCCGAAGAGGGGGCCGCCAAGCAGAAGCACAAGTTCAAGAGCACCAAGGGCACGCCGCCCTACGTGCGCTTCGTGCACGGCTCGGAGAAGAAGGACTGGAAGGACGACTTCTCGCTGAAGGTGCTCCAGATCAGCAACATCCGCACGGACATGGGCGGGCTCGACACCACCGCCGCCTTTCCCGGCACCTTCGGCTTCGACGACGACGCGCACGTGGACGAGGACAGCTTCAAGATCGAGGTCCGCGACGCCGACGAGGCCGGCAACACGCTGAAGGTGCAGCTCGAAGCGCTGAAGCGGGAAGTCGCGGCCGACAAGACCGTGAGCTTCGTGCCCTTCGCGGCCGGCGACCCCGACGCCGACAAGCGCAAGGTGGAGATCGAGTGCGAGCGCGTTGCCGCGGACAAGAAGCTCTTCCGCTCGCGCTACCTGCGCCTGGTCACCGATGTCGACGACTTCGCGGCCGCGCCCGGGCAGACCCTGCTCGTCGCCGACATCGCCGACGGCAGCGGCGGCGCCGCCGACGCGGTGGAGATCCTCGATCAGGAAGTGCGCGCGAGTTACGCGCTGCCCAAGTGCGCGAAGAAGGGCGACGCCAAGGCGGCCTGCGTGGTCAGAGCACAGCTGCCGGTGGGGGGCAGTTCGTCGCAGCGGCGTGTGCGGCTAGCCGTGCACGTGCTGCGCAAGAGTCGCGACGGCGCGGGCGCGGCCACCCTGCCCGCCACGCGGTCGGCCTGCCTGCGCTACATCCGGCGGCTCTACGCCCAGGCCGAGCTGGGCTTCAAGTTCGTCGACCACGAGATCCGCCTGGTGCAGCCGCCGGCGAATCTGATCGCCGTCGACGACCGCGAGGGACGCAAGGCGACCGGCGGCAGCGCCATCGAGTTGCGCATCCGCGTCAACCCCGACAGCGAAGGCAACGACACGACCAAGGACGTGAGCATCACCACGCGCGCCAAGGACACGCCGGCCGCCACCGCCAAACGCCTGGCGGACCGCATCACCTCGAACTTCGGCAAGCTGGTCCGGGTCAGCACCAGCAGCAATCCGCCCATCATCGGCAAGGCCCGCGGCTCTGCTGACGTGATCGTGGGCGATCCCCTCGTCCAGGAAGTCACCATCACCGTTCTCACGAACGACGACGCCACGCAGCCGGTCACCGTCGGCCGCGTGCTCGCCGGGCGCATCCAGGAGTTCGGCGGCGACGATTCGCACGTGGGCACGCTGGAGGAGCGCACCCTGGTCAAGAACTACGACACCGGCACGAACCGCGTGGATCTCTTCGTCGTCGAGGGCTTCAATCCCGCCCCCGGTTCCGCCGGCGAGGCCTTCACGCCCAACAAGAAGGCCAAGGCCGCCCGGCGGCCGCGCAGCCCGATGGTGAACTCGGTGATCATCTTCCAGACGGGCACGGCCGATCCGCCCCAGTTCCACACGACGATTCCGCACGAGATCGGCCATGTCCTCATGGACCATTCGCACATCGAGAGCGCCTACGGCGTGGCCGCCAACGCCGGGCACGAGATGATGGGCGCCGGCTCGCCGGTGGGGGCCACGGAGACGGTGGTGGGCGGTCCCAAGCGCATCGCGGATCCCCGCAACAAGGCCCTGAACGCCACCTTCTCCACCGCGCCGCCGGGCAATCCGCGCACCTTCCTCCGCACCCGTAACCAGGGGCTGCTCGATGGCTGGTAGTCCACGTCGCAGCCTGCTGCTGAGCCTGATGCTGGCGGCCGCCCTGCTCGGGGCGGCCTGCCGAGAGAAAGAGAAGACCATGGCACACGAGACGGACACGCAGGGCGCCGCGCGCATCGATCCGCGCATCGAGGCCTACCTCAAGGTGGAGACGAAATACCACATCGCGCCGCCGCCCACCGGGCTGGCCAAGGCCACGGTCGAGGCGGCGCTGGAGGCGCGCGTGACGCCGGCGGCCGGCCCGGCCACGCTCAAGCAACTCGCCGCGCTCGCCCTCTACTACGATGCGCGTGCGGCCGCGCCGGCCTTCGCCGGCCTGCTCAGCGGTCGCGAGGAGAGCCCGGCCGACCAGCAGCGCGCGGCGACGGCCCTGGTTGCCCTGGGCTGGCTGGCCGCTGACGCCGAGGCGCGCGAGCGCGCGCAGAGCGCCTTCGCGGGCCTGCTCGAGCGCGCGCGGACGGCCGAGCCGCGGGCTGTCCTGCTGCCGGCCTGCGACGCCCTCAGTCCAGGCGCGGCCCTCGCCGCCTACCAGCGCTGGCTGGGCGCGCGCATCGGCGAGCTGGACGACGCCATTGCCGCCGCGAAGAAGCAGGGCAAGGAGCTGCGCGACGAGCAGCTCCTGCGCGACGCCTGTCAGGAGTTCCTGGCGGGTCCCGTCAAGCGCCTGGCGGCAGCCACGGCGAAGCGCCAGGAGCTGAACGGGCTGGCCGATGACGCCGCGCGCATCGGGCCCCTGGCCGAGCTCTATCTGGGCGACATCACCGAGCTGAACCAGTGGGCCGGCTACCGGCTCATCCAGCTCGCGGGGCGGGATGCCGATCTCCGCAAGGCCGCCGCGGCCGCCTTCCTCGCGCTGGCCGAGAAGCTGCCCGTGCCGCCGCCCGAAGCGGCCGCTTCCGAGGCCGACGACGCGGACGCGCCCGCAGACGAGGACGAGGACGAGGCCGAGGGCGATCGCCGCGAGGCGGCCCTGCGCCTGGCCCGCTGCCTGCGCGCCGCGCAGTTCTTCGGCGCCGCGCTCGGCGAGGAGCAGGCCGACTGGCTGAAGGGCGAAGGGGACACCGGCACGGACCTGCTCGCCCTGCGGCCTGACTGGCAGTACTAGCCTTGGTCCGTCAAGGGCATGCGCACAAGCGGCTCCTCGTCCGCCAGGGCGGAAGCTTGACGGATCTCGATTTGCGTCCATCAGCCCGTGTTCGGCAAGCCCGCTGCCGGCGGGGCCGCTACCGGCAGGGCGGCGGCAAGTCCCACGCCGCTTTCGTGCAGCAGTCGGTGGCAGGCCGCGCAGAGGGTGATCAGGTTCGCCGCGCTGTTGCGGCCGCCACGCCGGCGCGGCTCGCGGTGGTGCACCTCCAGGAAGCGCGTGGACCGGCAGCCCGGCGCCTGGCAGCGGTGGCCATCACGCGCGAGCACCTGCCGTCGAAGAGACGGCGGAATCGATGCCCGGTTCGGCGCGCCTTCCCGCTGCGTTCGGCAGTCGCAGGCCGCCTGCGCGGCCACGGCCGGCGCCAGGGGGCGCCTGTCGGGCAGGCGCGCGGCGCCGCACTCCTCGCAGCGGTAGATCACGACCTGATACGGCACCTCGCTTTGTACACGTGTACACTCGGCCTCGGCCAGCGCCGCGAAGGCAGCCAGCAGCAGCTCCTCTTTCGTCCCGGTCTGCCCTTGCTTGCGCAGGCGCTCGACGATGGCCAGCCAGCGGGCGTGCTGCTCGGGCTCGAGCGTGAAGCTGACCTGCACCTTTGGCGCCGGTGCGGGGACCGGCGCGGGGGCGGGGATGGGCCCAGGGGCAGGCGCCAGCAAGTCGCCCTGGCCGCGATCGCGCCGCGCTTCGCCGCGGCTCTCGCGGATCCGTGCTTCTAGCTGACGAGCGCTGCTCGCCTTCGCGAGGGCGATCCACTGGCCCTCGGAGCGCGGCGTGGCGACCGCCGCCACGCTGCGGGCCTTGGTCCAGGGCATCTCGCCGGCCTCGACCGAGGCTCGCAGCTGCGGCAAGCCATCGAGCGACTCGGCGAGCCGGATGAACTGATAGGTCTTCGCCTGCCCGAAGCCCAGCACGGCCTCGGCGTAGGCATGAATGCTGGAGTAGCCGCGGTCGCGATAGAGGCGCCGGCGCATCAGCTCGGCGAACCAGAGCACGGCGCTCTGTTCGGCGCGGCGCAAGGCGGCGACGGCCGCGCGCAGGCTAGCATCCACCGTGGCGGCGGGCAGATTCGGCACGAACTCGGACATGGAGAGACCTCGCCAGAACGAGGTCGCGGGAGGCGGGGAGAGGCCAGTATTATACTATGGACCCGAGCGAAAGTCAAGCTCATCGCTAATAGAAGAGCCATCGCCGCTGCATCGCGACAGGGCGTCTGGGCGGAGCAGAGGCGCTGCCTGTGCGCCTGTCTTGTGGCGGACCAAGGCTAGCCGTGCCCGCCCCGCTCAGCCGAGGGCGATGGCCAGGCGCGCGATCAGCGCATCGGGGCGGCCGGCCACGGGCAACCAGTCCCGCCACACCAGCGCGAGCTTGCCCTCATCGGGCAGGAGCACCAGCGTGTCCAGCTTGAAGGCCAGGGGCTGCGGCGCGCCGTCGCCCGCCGTGCCCTCGCCGGCGAGGCGCTCCCACTCGCCCGCGAGCTTGACCCCCGGCAGCGAGAAGCTGAGTTCGCCCTCCGGCGTCAAGCGCTTGAGCAGGACCTCCTCGTCCCCGCGCAGGTAGCCAGGCAGCTGCAGGTCCGGGTGGGCCGCGTTGTGGAAGTCCGGCTTGAAATCCAGCGGGGGCAACGGGCGCGCGCTCCTTCTGCCAGCGCTCGTCGTGAGTGCCCAGGTACTTCACACGGGGAAACCAGCCGCGCCCGTAGGTGCCGAAGCCCTGCGGCACCGGCCGGCTCTGCCAGCCCTTGATCAGCTGCTGCGGGTCTTCGAGATTCGGGGCCAGCGCCCCGTTCACGGACTGCTTGCGCTTCTTCCTGAAGTAGCCGCGCCCGATCGGGTTGCGCTCGCAGTAGCCGCCGCCCACCGTGTCGATGCCCCCGTAGGCGCGCTCGTAGACCAGCGGCATCGTGGCGAAGGGCGCGGGCGGGCCCAGGCGCGCGGACGCGAAGCGGCCGCCGCACTTCCAGCGCCGGTCGCCGAACACGCGGATGGCCTTGGCGAGCCGCCCCACCTGCAGCGAGACCTCCAGGGCCGAGGCCTGCGTGCCCGGCGGCGCGTAGGCGCTGCCGTTGAGGATCACGTCCGCCCGCGGCTTGAAAGGCGCCAGGTCGGACTCGAAGCGCAGGCTGCCGCCCTGCTTCTCGTCGATGAACTCGTCGCCGTAGCAGATGGGCAGCTGCTCGCCCGCGACCTGCGCGGCGCTGCCGGGCACGACCTGGAAGGTTCCCTTCACGATTACCGTGAGGCCCTCGGCGCCATCCGGTCCGCGGCCGGGCACGAGGGCGATCTCGAAGGGCGTCTCGTTCTCCAGCTTCATCGCGGGCCTCCCGAGCGCCTGCGCATCATTTGAGCACCCCCGGCATGGGGATCACGGAACCCATCACCACCGGCCCCACCGGCACGAAGGGCGGCACGAAGGTGGGGATGGGCCCCATGCCGAGCACGCCCGTCACCATCGTGCTCGCCTTGAAGGTCTGGAAGACCGTGCCGAAGGCCTTGGCCAGGCACTCGAAGAGCATGGCCGCGTGGGCGGCCTCGGGGTCACCCAGGTTCCCCTCCATCTGCTTGGCGAGCGCGCTGGGCGAGAGCATGCGATTCGCCGGGCGAGCTGAGCGTGACCAGTGGCACGGGGACGTTCGGCGTCGGCGGGGCCATCGGCCCCGGGAAGGCGGCGAAGGCCGGGTACATGAGCTGGCCCATGAGCCCGGTCTGCCAGGTCTGCCAGGCCGTGCCGAAAGCGTTGGCGATGGCGTTCGTGTACTTCATCTCCATCGGGGTGGCCATCGGCGAGCCGGCGAGGATGAGCGGCGCCAGCGGCGGTCCCACCACACCGCCGGGGGTGAGCATGCCCACGGGGCCGTTGATGATCACGGTCGTGATCATCGTCATCTTCATCCAGTTGTCGATGCCGCCGCAGATGCCCTTGCTGACGCCGTCGATGTAGGCCTCGAGCAGGTCGGAGATGTCCTTGGCCGCGTCGACGTGGTACTTGTTCAGGCTCACTTCGCGCAGCAGGTTGGTGGGTGCGTTGGGCAGCGCGATCTGCTCGCTGGGGGCGAAGGCGTCGTCGAACTGGTCGCTGGGCTCCTCGTAGCCCTCCTGCAATTCCTTTTGCTTGGCGGCAAAGAGGGTCTTCGTCTGCTGGGCCAGGAGGCTGGCTTGCGGCGCGGGCATCCTTCTCCTTCGCCCTTCCGGCGGCGGCCGGCGGGTCTAGCCGACCATCACGTCCGAGCTGCCCTCGATGAGGGTGCCCACGCCGCCGCAGTGCTTGGCCATGTCGCCCAGCCGATAGGCGCCCATGCCGTTGATCATCACGGTGACGCTGCCCAGCAGGGCCTCCCAGGTGTTCGGCCCGCAGCAGGCGGTGTGGATGCCCTGGTCGCCCACGCGCAGGGCGGGCCGGCCGTTGACGAGCACGTCCGGCGAGCCGCAGACGGCCGGGCCGATGACCGGATGCGGACAGGCCGGGCAGCCGTGCACATCGATCGGCGCCATCGAGCGGTCGCCGAGGCGGCCTTGAGGGGGCATAGGAACCTCCGCGGGCGGGGCAGCCGGCGCCCTCGCCGGCCCGGACAGCCTAGCACAGCCGCCGCCGGGAACGCCAGCGGTGGCAGCAGCTAAGCGCGAGGAAGCAAAGCAGATGCCCGGCTCGGCAAAGCCGCCTTGTCGCTTGACTCCCCGCGGTCTCGGTTCTAGGGTGGTGGGGCGCGCGCACCCGATGCGCGGCGCCAGCGGCTCGGTCACGAGCCCGACCCTCGGGGAGGAGCGGACATGCACGAAGTGATGCAGCGCCTGGCCGTCGCCGGTCTGGCGGCCCTCGTCGTCGCGAGCCTGGCCCCGGGCCTCTGCGCCCAGCCGGAGTACCTCAGCGACCCCTCGCAGTTCATTTATCAGGCGGCGGTCGTCGATTTCGAGACCTTTCCCGACGGCAACACGGTGCCCTATTCCGACCCCAGCTTGACCGACCAGTGGAGCCAGGTGGGCTTCCTGATCGCCGACAGCTCGCCGAGCACCGGCGCCATGGCGATCAGCAACACGTCGGCGCGATCTTCCCGCACAGCGGCACGCGCGGCCTGACCGACGGCCCCAGCAACCTGGGCGGCTTCCATCCGCTTCGACTTCGTGGACCAGCGCACGGGCCAGCCCACCGTGGTCTGGGAGACCGGCATCTGGGTGCAGAACGGCGACGCGGCCTCGACCGTGGCCTTCTACGACGGGAGCGGCGGCACGCTGGGCAGCTTCACCACCGCCGGCGCCGACGACTTCATCGGTCTGCGCGACCGCGAGGGCATCGCCGCCATCGAGATCAGCGACGGCGGCCAGTACATGGTGGACGACCTCACCTTCTCACCCCGCTTCGCCGACGACAAGCTCTGGTCGCCGTTCAGCGCGGCCCAAGGCCTAAGCTCTTTCGTGCGCGAGTTGGAGGTCTATGAAGACCAGCTCTTCGTGGGCGGGGCATTTGCGAGCGCTGGCGGGGTAGCCGGCACAGCCCGTCTTGCTAGCTGGAACGGCGGATCCTGGAGCGGGCTGGGCACCCAGCCCGACAACACGGTCTGGGCGATGACCGTCTGGGACGGCAAGCTCGTGGTCGGCGGCGAGTTCTCCAACTTGGGCAGCCGCGTCGCCGCCTGGAACGGCACGGGTTGGGAGACCCTTGGCGCTGGTTTCAATGGCGTGGTCTACGATCTGCTCGTTTGGAACGACCAGCTCTACGCCTGCGGTGCATTCACGCTGTCGGGCGGCGCCGACGTGCGCTATGTAGGCCGCTGGAACGGTTCGGCCTGGGAGGGCCTGGGCACGCAGATTCCGACCGCTGTCTACGCCTTCGCAATGGCGGTGTATGAGAACCAGCTCATCGTCTGCGGCTTCCTCCCCTCGGCGCCCTTCGACCGCGACCTTGTCGCCTGGGATGGGAGCGCCTGGACGACCTTCCAGGGAGGGGGCAACGGCGAGATCGATGCCGTCTGCGTGTGGAACGGCGACCTCTATGTCGGCGGTGTTTTTTCTGAGATCGGCAATCCGCCGGTGGCTGCGCAGGGCATCGCGCGCTGGGACGGCGAGACCTGGGCACAGGTCGGCGAGAGCCTCGGCGGCAACTATGTCATGAAGCTCCAACCCTATGACGGCGCCCTGCTCGCCGTGGGTCGCTTCAGCGGTCCGACTGTCGATCCCTTCGGCGAGATCAACGGCATCGGGCTCTGGGATGGCGTCAGCGGTGCCTGGCGCCCCCTGGGCAGTGGATCCCCTTCAACCAAGACATCTGGGATGCACAGGCGTATCAGGGCGCCCTCTACGTGGGCGGCGAGTTCAACACCATCGGCGGCCAGTCCGACGTCGGCTACCTGGCGCGCTGGGACGGCCCGGTGGAGTTCCCGGTGGTGACGCTGCCCACTGCCGTGGCGCCGGTCGGACAGCCCTTCACCTTCCGAGTGAACGCCAGCGACAACTACGATGTGCAGTCGGTCACCCTGCACTACCGCCGCGGCGGCCAGCCCAACTTCAGCGCGGTCGACTTGGCGCCGGAGGCCGGGCGGGACGGCACCTACAGCGCCCAGCTCGCGCCCGCGCTGATCACCACGAGCGGCCTGGAGTACTTCGTGGAAGTCTCCGACGGCGCCTTCACCACCGTGGCGCCGGCCACGGCGCCGGTGATTCCGGGCTTCCTCGCCACCAGCTTCAGCGCCAGCCTGGCCGCGCCGACGGCGAACGAGTACGTGCTGTTCGGCTTTCCCTTCCGGCCGACGGGCAGCCCGGCCCAGGTCATCGAGGACGACCTGGGCGCCTACAATCCCGCCAGCTGGCGCCTGGGCCGCTATCAGCCGACAGGCACCAGCACCGGCAGCTATCGCGAGTACCCGAACGTCGGCGCCTACCCGAATCCCGACGGCAGCTTCCAGCCCGGAAACGGCTACTGGCTGATCCAGAAGGAGCCCAAGGTCGTGGATGCCGGCGCGACGGCCACGAGCACCGCCGCCGGCGTCACGCTGCGCCTGACCTCGGGCTGGTCGATGATCGCGACGCCCTACATGTTCCCGGTGCGCTGGAGCGACGTCGGCCTCGATCCCGGCATCGAGAACCAGCTCTGGGGCCTGGTGGCCGGCAGCGCGCCCGACTACGCCTATCAACTGCGGACGCGCATGGAGCCCTGGCAGGCCTACTGGGTGCACAACGCCTCGGCTTCGCCCCAGTTCATCAACATCCCCGGCATCGACGCGACGGCCTTCGCGGCCCGGCCGGCGCCGGCGCCCGACCACGTCTGGGCCCTGCGCCTGCGGCCCGCGGGCAGCGAGGGCCACGGCGCCCTCGCCGCGGTGAACGCGCAGGGTAGCAGCGGGCTGGACGCCTTCGATGCGCACTGCCCGCCGGCGATGCCCGGCGCTCCCTCGCTCTCCTTCCTGCTGGAAGCGGACGGCGAGGAGCAGGAGCTGGCGATCGACACGCGCGGCGACTTCACGGCCACGGGCGGCGCCCTGTGGACGCTGGGCGTCAGCGGCCGCGCGGGCGGCGAGCATCTCGTGCTGGCCGTCGAGGGCCTCGAGTCGCTGCCGCCGGAGCTGGCGGCTCAGCTCATCGGCCCCAGCGGTCTGCGCGTGGACCTGCGCGCCACGCCCGCGCCGCGCCTGCCGCTCGATGCGGCGGGCCGCACGCGGGTAACCCTGGCCGTGGGTACGGCGGCCTTCGTCGAGCAGGCCGCCGACGATCAGGCGGCGGCCGCGACGGGCACCCACCTGGCGGCCAACTACCCGAATCCCTTCAATCCCAAGACCACCCTGCCCTTCAGCCTGGCGGCGCCGGCCGCGGTGCGCCTGGCGATCTACGACGTCACGGGTCGCCTGCAGCGCACCCTGGTGGATGGGCTGCTGCCGGCCGGCGAGCACTGGGTGAACTGGGACGGCCGCGACGAGGCGGGGAGCGAGCTGGCCAGCGGCGTCTACTTCAGCCGCTTCGAGGCGGGCGCCGTGAGCGAGGTGCGCAAGCTGCTCTTGCTGCGATAGGGCTATCCGGCCGCGCAGTCTGATTCCGAGTCCCGCTGGGGCTTGCCTGAACGGCTAGAGGTGATCGTCATTCCAAGCTGACACACGGCATCTCTGCAGAATACTCGAGTCAGCGGCTTGACAGTGCCGCAGGTCGCATCCAACACCATGTTTGGCACGGCAAGATCAGATCTGCCGCCAACAGGGGAGGGGATGGATGTGCCGGCCCTTCGCAATCCTAGTCCTCATGGCCCTCATATTGATCCAAGCGTCACCCGCCCATGCGCTCCTGGACTGCGGGTACGCCGAAGGAGACAGCCTCAACGTCGACGAAGAGCTCCTGCGGCAGCCGCCCTATCACACCGTCAACCCGGAGCTCCTCTCAACGAACCCACGCTTCGCGAACACGTTCTTCATCTGGACGAGCTGATTGCAGGAGTGCGCCTCTTGTACGATGACTAGATTGCCATGAGCATCGAGAGGCTGGCGACTATGACGAGATTCCAGGCAACCACCAATTCACTCTTGCTTCTTCTGTGGCTCATTCCCGGAGCCAGTCTGGGTGCCGTGTACCAGAGTTTCGCGCATTACGATGAGGACGAGTTGCCAGGAGCGGCCCTGCCGAGCAGCACATCATC
Organism: uncultured bacterium; assembly: GCA_963695095.1. GTDB lineage: Bacteria > Krumholzibacteriota > Krumholzibacteriia > JACNKJ01 > JACNKJ01 > VGXI01. Next base: position 911,379 of record CAVOFT010000001.1, read on the forward strand.
CGTCTACGGTGTGTTTTTCTACCCGACCCTCGACATCCACCCCATCTTCACAATCGAGCGCTTCCGTTTCTGGCATCGCGAGCAGAACGACATTCCCGACCCCTATCGGCTCCACATCGTGGTAAGAAACACGAGTTCGGGCGACATCTTCGAGCTCGGCACCATCGAGGGTCTGATGACGACTTGCACGAACTGCTGGGAGGAGGTGGCAGTCGAGCGCTCATTCTGGGATAGCTCAACGCCCTCATGGTCCTATGGAGTCTTCGTGCAACCCCAAGGGCAGGGAGGACCGGTCTATGCTGAGCCAGGAGTGCGCCGCGACTTCAGCGTCTCCGCGCCTCTGGTCAACCTAATGGCGGACTATAACACCTGGTCGGGCTTTCACAATCTCGAGTACATGGAGGACTACTACGGCGGCGACTTCTTCATGGCGGTCATCGTCCGCTACGACGTGACCACCGCCACCGTCGCCTCCTCGATGTCCGCCATCAAGGCGCTCTACTAGCCGCCTCAAGCCAGCTCCATGGCGGCGGCTCAGGGACTCAAGCGCGCCGGGCAGCGGTACTCGAAGAAGCCCGCGGCGAAGGGGTGCACCGCGCTCGCCGCCCGCAGCTCGTAGGGCACGGCCACGCGGCAGTCGCCGCTCTTCTCCAGCGTCCAGGTCACCTTGAGCCGGCGCCCGTCGATGGACTCCAGGCGCGCGCGCTCGAGCAGGCGAAAGAGGCCCCAGGGACTGCCCTCGGCGCTCAGCGGCTCGGGCCCGGCCTTGGTGCAGCGCAGGGCCAGGCTGGCCTCGCGCCGCTCGCCCTCGCCGGGCCAGGTGAATTCGCGCGGCTGCGGGTGGCCCATCTCATAGAGCAGGCGGTTGTTGTCCAGGGTGAGGCGCGTGGCCTCGACCACCGGATCGCGGCCGGAGACGAGCTGCGGGCGGCCGGGCACCATCTCGAAGCGCAGGGAGAGCTTGTCGCCGCCGTCGCGGAAGAAGATGTCCCGATAGCGCTGGGCGCGCTCCAGGGCCGCCTTGGCCTCGGCGCCCAGCTCGAGCCCGAGGCCGTGCCGCAGCACCGGCTCCCCGTTGGCGCCGAGATAGGCGGCCAGCTCCTGGCGCGCGAACTCGGCGAGGACGCCGCGGGGGCCGAAGAAGTTGCTGAAGTCATCGAGGCTGGCATCCGGCCCGCTGGAGTAGAAGGGATAGCGGCGGTCCAGGGTCTGGCTGAAGGGATCGAAGACCCGCGCCTTCCAGGCGGCATCGAGGTGTCGCGCGCTCTCGGCCAGGCAGGCGCGCCAGGCGCCCTGCGCCGGCCGCTTGAGGAACTCGCCCAGCGCATCGTTGCAGGCGGGCAGGCCGCCGCCCCCGGCGCGGTTGACCTGGCGCCGCGCCCGCTGCATCGACTTGCCCACGGCGCTCTCGTCCTGGCCGGGCGCGAGGGCCTGCATCAGCTCGCGCGTGAAGTCCGCGGCGGCGGCGGCGGGGTTCTCGGCGTCGCGCAGGTGCTCCAGCTCGCCGCTGAGCGCCTTGTAGTCGGCCAGGAACAGCTCGACCGGCTTGCCCTCCTCGTCGCCGTCCTTGGTCTTCTCGAAGAGCGCGTGCAGGGAGGCCCAGGCCGTCTCGATGCGGTCCAGGCCGCCGGCCTGGCCGAGCTGATCGTCGCGCAGGCGGAGCTGCTCGGCGGCGCTCTCGAGCAGGCGGCGGAAGGGCGAGTCCTTGTCGCCCAGGCGGTTGAGCTGGGCGGAGGCGGCCTGGAGACCGCTCGCGCGCGCCACGTCCACGCCGCGGAAGTAGGCGACCCAGGCGGCGATGTAGTCGTCCACGTAGAGCTTGAGCAGCAGGGACTGGATCGAGGCCTGCCGCTCGCCGAAGGCCTCGCGCAGCAGCCAGTCGTCGGCGAGCTGCTGGTCGCTGGCCTGGATGCGGCCCTTGATCACCTCGCGCCAGCCGGCCAGCGTGAAGGCGCCGGGCACCTCGTCGCTGCCGCCGGTGGCCAGCGCGCCGCATCCGCGCCGAAGAGCTCGGCGCCGCCCGGCAGGCTGCTCGCGCGGAAGGCGGGCACCTTCTCGTTCGCGGCGTCGACCATCAGCGCGTAGAAGCGGTCCGGCTGCCAGAAGTCGCGGATGTAGGCGTTGGCCCGCTCGACGAGGCGGCGATCGGCGCCGGGCAGCGTGGCGCTGCGCGCCTCCAGGTCGCCGGGGTGCTGCCAGGCGTAGCGCAGGTGGTCGGCGATCAGCTCGCGCGTGCGCTCGGAGGCCATCCCGTCGCCGCCCCAGAGCGCCTGCAGGGTGGGCACGAGCAGATCGGGATCGCCCTGCTCCGGATCGATGAGCATGCGGTAGGCGCGATAGCCATTGTCGAAGGCCCGGTAGTCCTCGCTGCTCGTGGGGTACTCGCCCTGCAGGCGGGCCACGAAGCGCGCCGCGCTGGGCGCGAGCAGGGCCGCGTAGAGGCGGTCCACGTAGATCTCGCGGGCGCGGGTGTTGATCACCTGGCCGCGATAGAGGCCGAGGCCGAGGGCCGGCGAGCGGCGGCGGTCGCTGCCGTCCAGGCGCTGGAGCTGCTCGCGCAGGGGCTCCAGTCGGCCCAGCGCCTGCTCGAGCTCGGAGGCGTTCGGGCTCGCGCTGACGGCGAGCTGGCGCGCGCCTTCGGCCAGGGCCGTCGTGCGCGAGATGAGGGCGAGGTTGCGCCCGAAGGAGACGATCAGGAGCAGGCCGACGAGGCCCAGCAGCGCGAAGCCCAGGCTGCGCAGGCCGAGCCGGCGCACGCGCAGGCGCGACGCCAGACGCCGCGTGGGGCGAGCGAGCCGGAAGTCCGGCACCAGCACGCGCAGGAAGAAGGACCTGATGAAGTAGGCGCGACTCCGCGGCAGGGCGCCGCTGGCGTGGGGCGCGCTCGCCTGGCCGCCCAGGCCCACGACGCGGCTCACCTCGTTCAACACGGTCTGGCGGCTGGGTCCGGCCTGTGCCGCGCTGGTCAGGTAGAAGCCGCGCAGCAGGGGCCGCCGCCCGTAGGGGTCCGGCGCGCAGAGGGCGTCGACGAAAGTGCCCAGCCGCTCGCGCAGGGCGCGCAGCTCCAGCGGGAACAGGTAGATGTCGCTGCGCCGCTCGAGGCTGGCCTCGCGCGTGAGGCGGCCGACGCGCCGCTCGCAGAGCAGCGCGTAGAGCGCGTCGAACTCGGCGATGACCTGGGCGCTGGTCGCCGTGCTCTCGCGGCCGCCGAGGGGCAGCGTGGCGCCCCAGACCTGGCCCGCGCCGGCGGCGTCGAGGTCCTCGAAGCTGGCGGCGAAGCCATGCAGCTGGTCTGCCCGCGTCAGCACCAGGTAGACGGGGCACTCGATCTGCAGCTGCTCGCCCAGCGCGTCCAGGCGCCGGCGCAGGACGGCGGCCTGGGCCGCGAGTTCGGCCGGCGGCAGCTCACGCAGGGCGTCCACGGCGAGGGTGACGAGCACGCCCTGCAGCGCCACCTCGGGCCGCACCTTGCGCAGCGAGTCCAGGAAGGCGCGCCAGTCGCGCTCGGCGACCGCCGGCGCCGCCTCGAGGAAGTCCGCCTTCGCCTCGAGCAGCAGGCCCTGGCTGGTGAACCACCAGTCGCAGTAGCGCGAAGCGCCGATGCCCTTGAGCTCGCCCGCCTGCTGGCCGGGGAGCTGCAGGCCCGACTGCTGGATCAGCGCGCTGCGGCCCGTCCCCAGGCGCCCCAGGACCAGGTACCAGGGCAGGGCGCGCAGGGCGCGCTTGCCGCCGCCGGCCATCGGCGTGCGCTTGAGCGCTTCGAGGGCTTCGAGCAACTCGCGCCGCGCCGACTCGCGGCGTTGCTTCTCCTCGTCAGAGGCCGCGGCGGCGTGGCTGTCCGCCTCGATCACCAGGGACTTCTCGAGCTGGGCGCCGGCCTTGCGCTTGCGCAGCAGGCTGATCACCACCTGCGCGATGATGAACAGCAGGGCGATGCCGATGAGGATGAACAGCTGCTGCCGCCGCGTGAGGCCGAAGCGATTGGCGAGCGTGTAGAGCGCCAGCAGCAAGAGCACGCAGAGAAAGCCGATCAGGACGCGCGGGCTCTTCAGCATGGAGAGGAATTGCATGACCTACGCCTGTCTCGTGGGTGAGGCCGCCGCGCGGCCGAGGACGGCCTAGTAGCCGGGCAGCGGCAGAAGGCGCAGCGCCGCGCCGACGCTGTGTTCGATCCAGAAGTAGAAGACGATGAACAGCACCAGCAGCACGCCGCCCGCGATGGCGGCCGCCCGCCAGGGCGCGGCGCCGGCGGTGGCGACGCTCGCCAGGCCGTCGCGCCGGAGGGCGCTGGGCGATAGCGCCGGCTCGGCCCCCGCGCGCGCATAGCCCAGCTCGCCGGCCAGGGTGTCGCGCAAGCGCGCCAGCTCGGCCAGGCCGGTGACGCGGTACTGACCCTCGAAGCCCAGCGCCAGGCAGAGGTGGTAGATCTCGAGCAGCTCGCGCCGGCCCTCGCCCTGCCGGCGCAGCTCGGCCAGGTTCGTGAAGAAGCGCGTGCCCGCCGTGCGCTCGCCGTAGTAGTGGAGCTGCAGGGGGCGGTCCCGCCAGCGCTCGCGGTGCTGCCACTGCGAGTTGAGGATGGTCTCGTCGATGAAGGCCACGAGCGGGTACTTGGCGGCCTCCAGCACGTCGCGCGGAATGCGCGCGGCGATGCCCTCGCTCTCGATGCGGCCCAGGTAGTTCTGGATGCGATCGCGCAGGGCCGCCTCGTCGCCGTACTGCGAGCTCTGGCGCAGGGAGAGGATGAGGGCGAAGAGCTCGCCCGCCAGCTCCCTGGGGCTGCTGGCCTGCTGCTGGTCGCCGGGGGCGTTCGCGTGCATGGGCGCTCTCGCTTACTTGGTGACGATGAGTTCGTAGCTCATGGCCCTGAGGTCCGGGCTGCCGAGATAGATGGCCACCGACTTGGCCTTGCGCAGGGTCTCCCAGATGTCGCCCTGGGTGAGCAAGCGGAAGTAGCTGCGCCCGGCCTTGATGGGGAAATCGCGCGGCGGCTGGCTGACGAACTCCAGCCGGATGCCCGGCGTCGCGGTCTGGACGAGGAAGTCCACGTTGTCCGGCGTGCCGACGATGAGCTGCAGAGGCACGTCCTCGCGCAGGCGCGCCTCGCTGAGTTCGCCGATCAGGGCGAGGTACCACTGGCAGCTCGCGGCGAAGTGGCGGTCGTCCTTGATCTCCCCGATGAGCAGGCTCTCGTCGCGGGCCTTGAGCGGAATGCCGGTGAAACGCGTGGGCATCACCTTGCCCATCAGATCGAGGATGAGATCGCTGAGCCCGCGGAAGCAGCCGCCGAGGTCCTCGTGCTGGTAGGCGGGTACTTCGCGCGGATGGCGGTCGACGCCGAAGGTGCAGAGCCCGCCGGCCAGGCCGGCCAGGCAGTCGTAGAGCGCGAGCGGGTGGCTCTGGGGCACGCGCTGGAAGTGGAGCAGGCGGGGCAGGTAGCTGTTCACGGTGTGCAGGAGCCAGAAGATGCCCACGTCCGAACTCGTGAAGTCCACGGACTCCGCGCTGCGGTGGCGGGTCTGTGCGGCGAGCTGACTGCTCTTGGCGTCCAGCACCTCGGCGATGCTGCGCAGGTAGCCGAGCAGGGGGCCGGCGGCCTCGAGGCTCGTGGCCGGTGGGGCGTAATCGGCGCGGATCACCGGCCGGCCGGCCTCGCCGCGCTCGAGCACGGCGAGGGGCAGGGTGACCAGGCCGTCCGTGTTCTCGCCGCCGAAGACGAGGCGCAGGTTGCGCCGCGCGATGAGCAACTCGGTTTCCTGGCCGGGATCGTTGAGGTCGGGCAGGCGCCGCTCCTCGGCGACGAAGGGGCTGGCCACGCGGCTCTCGCTGCGGGGACTGCTCACCAGCGGCAGTCCCGGGCGCTCGGCCGGCAGCGCCAGGAAGACGGGCAGCTCGGGGCGCTCGGCGCCGAAGGCCTCGGCGAAGCTGCGCGGATCGGGGAGCGGGTCCACCTCGGGCGCGCGCAGCAGGCTGCCGTCGGGCAGCACCGCCTCGAGGGCGCGCAGGGCGAAGCGGCCGTTGATCAGCGCTTCCTCTTCGATCTGCAGGCGGCGCAGTCCCCAGGCGAAGGGCTGGGCCTCGGCCACCCAGCGCAGCTCGCCGTCCGCGTAGCGATCCCGCTGCTGGAAGTGCTGGGGGCCGAGAAACATGCCCTCGTTCCAGACGATGCGGTTGTACTTGCTCACGCGGCGCTCCTTCTCGACTAGTCGGTCACGGTCATGCAGTTCTTGCCCAGGGCGATGCCGATGCGGGCGCCGCCCTTCTCCAGCTCGATGCTGCGCTTCCAGCAGTTGCTCGACTGCTGGCAGAAGTCGGCGACGATGCCGATGGCGGTGGTCCCCTTCGCGCGGGGCAGCTTGAGCGAGAGCGTCTCGCCGGGGCGCAGGGTCTGCTCGATCACCTTCAGCTTGTCGTCGCCCAGGACCTTGAGATCGTTGTCGAAAAGCGCCGAGAACTCGGCGGCGCGGAATTGCTCCGCGGCGGCGAGGCTGTAGATGTAGAGCTTGACCGGGTGCGCGCCGCTCTCATCGCAGGTGTTGAGCTGCTCGGAGGCTTCGATGCGGATGCGGTCCACGGTGCCGCAGGAGCGCAAGAGGAGCTGGCGCGGGCAACAGCCGACGAGCAGGAGCATCAGGATCAGGGCAGCGCCGACGAGCAGGCGGCGGGCGGGTGGGCGGAGCATGGGACCATCCTTGGCGAGGGAAGCGCGCGCCGGCAGCGGACCGGCCGGAGCCAGAATCGCGGAGCGATGGGCCGCAGTATAGCAGCGCGCCGGGGAGGGTCAACTGCCAAATGCCGGGGCTTCGGTCGGAAACCGTTTGGATTCATCCGGTTACGCCCTGGTGGCCGGAGGCAATCGGTTGACACCTCACAGGTCGGTTGCTAGACTGCCGCGGCGCGCTAGGACGCTCCCTCAACGCGGAAGCGACTGACCCGATGTTCTTCAAGAAGAAGCAGGACAAGATCAGGCGCTGCGCGGAGGGCCACATCCTCGACCCCTCCTGGACGCACTGCCCTTACTGCCAAGACCAGGCGGAGCCCGCCGCGGCCGTGCCGCCGGCCGCTCCGCCCCCACCGAGCTACAGCTCGGGCCCGGGCTTCGCGCCGCCGCCGGCTCACTCCCCGCCGCCGGCCCACGCCCAGCCCCCCGTCTATGCGCCGCCTCCCGGCCCGCCGCCGGGCGCGGCGCCTCCCGCGCAGCCGGGCGGGGGACTGGACGAGAACCTCGACAGGACCGTGGTGAATCCGCGGGTGGCGCCCCCGGCGGCGCCGCCGCCCGCGCCGGCGCCGCCCCCTCCCGAGCTGCTGGTGACAGCGCAGGCCGCCACCGACGAGGGCGAGGAGGATCCGGACATCACCCGGGTGCAGCGTCCAGGGTCCCCGGCCGCCGCGATCCCGCCGGCCGCCGCAGCCCCGCCGCCCGCCGCTTCGCCGCCACCGGCGCCTCCGACCGCCCCCGTGGCGGCCGCGGCGCCCCCCGCAGCGGCAGCGCCGCCGCCGTCCGCCCCGCTGCGCGAGCCCGCCGCCCTGCCGCCGATGGGCGCGGACGATGTCACCCGCATCCTGCCGCGCGCGAGCGGACCGCGCAGCCTCGTCGCCTGGCTGGTGGTGGTCGAGGGCGATTATCGCGGTCGGGACTTTCGCTTGAGTGGCCCGCGTCTGCGTGTCGGCATCGCGCCCGACTGCGAGATCAGCCTGCCCGAGGAGTCCTACCTCTCACGGCACCACGCGGAGCTGGAGCTGGTCGACGGTGACTACGTCCTGCGCGACCTCGCCTCGCGCAACGGCACCTTCGTCAACGGCGAGCGCGTGGAGAGCAGCACCCTGCGCGACGGCGACGCCGTCCGCCTGGGGCTGACGCACATGATCTATCGCACGCTGCTGATCTGACGATGAAACTCCCCTCCCTGCCGCGGCGCCGCAGAGCCGGTTCGTCGGGCCGCGGGCGGGGCGCCCTGCGCCTGGAGATCGCGACGGCAGCGGGGGAGCGGCTCCTCCTGCTGGCCCCGGGCGAGAGCGCCCGGGTGGGTCGCGCCGCCAACTGCGAGCTGCGCCTGGACGAGAGCTCGGTCAGCCGCCTGCACGCGCGCCTGGAGCCGGCGGGGGACGGCTGGCGCCTCGTAGATGCGGGCAGCGCCAACGGCTGCTTCGTGGACGGCGAGCCGGTGACGAGCCGCGAGCTGGCCGACGGTGACGCGCTCGGCTTCGGCCGCGCGGCGCCGCTCACCGTGCGCCTGCTCGCGCCTGCGCGCTCCGTCCAGGAGACCGTCCACGGCGCCGCCGCACCCCCGCCGCCCGCAGCTCTTTCCAGTCCGCGCCGCGGCCTCTTCGCCCGCCTGCCCGCCTGGCTCCAGTCCCTGGTGCTCTGGCGGCTGCGGCCGGCGGCGGGGCGCGGCCCCAGCCGCCTCGTGGGCCGCGAGCATCTGATCGTCGGCCGCGCCGAGAGCGCGGATCTGCGCCTGGACTCGCCGGAGGTTTCCGGGCTGCACGCGCGGCTGGAGCGAAAGGGCGGCGTGCTCCTGCTGCGGGACATGGACAGCGCCAACGGCACCCTGCACAAGGGCGAGCGGGTGCGCAAGGCGCGCCTCGTGCCGGGCGACCGGGTCAGCTTCGCCGACGCGGAGTATCGGCTCGTCGGCAGCGCTCTGCCCTCCGCGCGCGGCTGGCTGCTCCTCGGCAGCCTGGCGGCCCTGCTCCTGCTCGTGGCCAGCGGCCGCCTGCTCCTCGAGAGCCGGCAGCAGGGCCAGCGCCTGTGGACGCGGGCCATGTACGAGGAGCAGGTGGAGAGCAGCCTGCGCGCGGCCGTGGCGGCTCTGGATCGCGAGCCGCCCACGCCGGCCCTCGCCATCGCCCAGTTCGACATCGCCATCCGTTCGCTGGTGGCCGCCGATCGCCTGGAGGATCCCGCCGACGAGGCGGCCCTGGCCGCGGCCCTGCGCGCGGCGGGGGGGCGCGTGGGCCGCAGCCTGGGCGGGCGGGACATCGTCCTCATCTATCGCAACCTGCACCGGCCACCGCCGCCGCCGCCGCCGGTTCCCAGCCCCGATGAGCTGGAGACGCGGGCGCCCTCGCCCTTCGTGCTCGTGGACGAGCTGACCCTGATCCTCGCCGAGTTCGGCATCGATCCCCAGGAGAAGCCCATCCCGCCCGAGTTCCTGGCCGAGGTGCAGCGCTTCGTCACGCACTGGACGGGCCCCGAGCGGGCCTTCACCGAGCGCTCCCTGGCCCGCGCGCGGCCCCACCTGGCGATGATCCGCCGCCAGCTGCGCGCCGCCCAGCTGCCGGAGGTCTTCTGCTATCTGCCCTTCATCGAGAGCGGCTACCGCAACACGGCAGTGAGCACGGCCGGCGCCGGCGGCATGTGGCAGTTCATGCCCAAGACGGCCCGCCAGTACGGCCTGCGCGTGGACGAGCTGGTCGACGAGCGCACGGATCCCCAGAAGCTGACCGTGGCTGCCTGCCGCTATCTCAACGACCTGCTCAGCATGTTCGGCGCGAACTCCTTCATGTGCGCGCTCGCCTCCTACAACAAGGGCGAGTACGGCATGCTCAACTGCCTGCGCGGCGTCAGCTGGCGCTCGAGCTGGAAGTTCTGGGACATCGTCGAAAAGGGCGACGGCTGCCTGAAGCAGGAGACCGTCGAGTACGTGCCGCGCTTCCTGGCGGCGGCGATCGTGGCCCGCCGCCCGGAGGCCTTCGGCATCGAGGTGCCCGCCGCGGACGAGGCGCTGCCGTGAGGGCGCTCCGCACGGGCCCTGGGCTGCCGGCGCTGGCCCTGCTCGCGGCGCTGGGGGCGGCCGTCCTCGCGGCGCGTCCGGCGCTCGCGGTGGAAGGTCAGCTCGAGCCGGGCATCGCCCTGCCGGGGGGCGAGGGCCTGCTGCCCATCGCCCTGCGCGACGCGGCCGGGGCGCCCTTCCTTGCCCGCGCCGACGAGCTGGCGCTGAGGGTGGGCGGGCGGCAGCTCGAATCCCTGTCGATGGGGGCCTTCGCCCCCGCACCGGGCGGCGAGCCCTGCCATCTGTCCCTGCTGCTGGACCTGCCCGCCCTGGATGAGGCGGCCCGCCGGGCCTGGGCCGAGCGCCTGGCGCGCTTCCTGGCGCCTGCGCCCGGGGTGACGCGGGCTCTGTCGGTGGCGGCGGCGGGGCAGGCGACCTGGGTGAAGCCGGGCGGGTCCGCGCCCACGGCGGCGGCCCTCGCCGAGCGCCTGGACGCCCAGGCGACGGCGGGCAAGCCCGAGCGGCTCTGGGACTCCCTGCTCGATGCGCTGGCGGCCCTGTCCAGCGCGGGCGGCCTGCCCCCGCGCCGGGTGCTCATCCTGGTCAGCGACGGCCTCGAGGCCACGCCGAGCCGGCATCCGCTGGCCTCCTGCCTGGAGGCGGCCCAGCTCGCCCGGGTGCCGGTCTATGTGCTGGCCCTGCCGGTGGCGACGGCGGGCGGCGCGGCCGGTGGCCGCCGCCTCGCCGAGCTGGCCGCGGGCAGCGGCGGGCGCTTGCTGGTCGCCGAATCGGGCCGCGTCGAGGAGAACTGGCAGGCGCTCATCGGCGGCGTGTCGGCCGTGCAGGCCCTGCGCTTCCGCGCGCCGGTCTCGCCGCGGCCGGAACCCCTGCAGCTGGAGATCGGCGGCGCCGGGGGCGGCCAGCTCACGGGCAGCCTGGCCCCGCGCACGCGCGTTGCGGCCGGGGCGGACTCGCGGCTCCTCTTTCTCCTCGCGCTGCCCCTGCTCGCAGTGGCAGGCGCAGTAATCGTTTGGCATCGCCGGCGTGGGGTGGGTAGACTGAGCTTCGTGGAGAACGGCATCCGCCGCGAGCGGGTGCTGCCGCATCGAGGCTTGAGCATCGGGTCCGATCCGGGAAGCGATCTGCTGGTGGCCCATCCGCACGTTTCCCGGCAGCACGCCGTGCTGCGGCTGCAGCGAGGGCAGGTTCTGCTCACGGACCTGCGCAGCACCAACGGCACGGCCGTCAACGGGCGGCCGGTGCGCAGCCAGGTGCTCCGTGACGGCGACCGGATCCTCCTGGGCGGCAGCGTGGAGATCGTCTTCGCGCGGCGCCGGGGACGGACGAGCACTCAGTGAAGGGGCCAGAGGTGGAGCGCAGCATTCCCACGGCCATCGGCGGCATCCAGCTCGTCCAGGCCCTGCTATCGGACATCGGCTGCCGCCGGAAGAAGAACGAGGACGCGCTCGGCTTCTACGTCAGCGAGACGCCGCCCGCCACCCAGCTCGCGGTGGTCTGCGACGGCGTCGGCGGCAACGCGGCGGGCGAAGTGGCCAGCCAGCTCGCGCTGGAGACCCTCGAGGCCAGCTTCTTCGGGGCCGGCAATCCGGACGACGTCGGCGGCGCCCTGCGCCGCGCCGTCGAGGCGGCCAACGCCGCCGTCCTGCACAAGGCGGGCCTGGACCCGCGCCTGGCGCACATGGCGACCACCTGCACGGCGGCCGCCCTGCGCGGCGAGGAGCTGCGCATCGGCCACATCGGCGACTGCCGCGCCTATCGCATCGAGGGCGCCGTCATCCAGCAGCTCACGCGCGACCACTCGGTGGCCGAGGAGTACGCGCAGCGGGGCGAGGCGCTGCCGGCCGACAAGCAGGGCCTGGCCAACGTGCTCACCCGTTGCCTGGGCCTGGAGCCGCGCATCGACGTGGACCTCAGCGAGCCGCTGCCCTTCCGGGAGGGGAACATCCTCGTGCTGTGCTCCGACGGCCTGACCAAGATGGTCACCCCCCAGGAGATTCTCTATCAGGCCTCCATGCAGGGCCCCGAGGACGCCTGCCAGCACTTGGTGGCATTGGCCCGCGAGCGGGGCGGCCCCGACAACATCAGCGTGCAGGTGATCCGCTACCGCCGCCACTAGGCAGGAGAAGCGATGGCCACGTCCTTCCATGGCTACGAGATCCGGGAGAAGATCGGCGGCGGCGGCATGTCCACCGTCTACAAAGGCGTGCACAAGACGCTGGGCTACCCCGTCGCCATCAAGATCCTGCATCCGGGCCTGGCGGGGGACGCCAGCTTCATCGCGCGCTTCGAGCGGGAGGCCAAGGCCGCCTCGGCGCTGCGCAGCAACAACATCGCCTCGGTGAACGACTTCGGCCAGGAGGACGAGGTCTACTTCATCGTGATGGAGTACATCGACGGCATGGATCTGGCCAAGGTCTTCGAGGCCCTGCAGGGCGGGCGCGGCAAGCCCAAGGCCGTGCCGGTGGAGATGACCCTGGCGCTGCTCGAAGAGGTGGCCTACGGGCTCAAGCTGGCCCACGAGCACGGCATCATCCACCGTGACATCAAGCCCAGCAACATCCTGCTCAACAGCCGCGGCGAGGTGAAGATCGCCGACTTCGGCCTGGCCCGCAACACGGGCAACCTGCCCAGCCCCAGCTACAGGGATCTCACCAGCCCCGGCACCGTGGTGGGCACGCCCTCCTACATGTCGCCCGAGCAGGCGGCCGGCCAGGACGACCTCGACAGCCGCACGGACATCTTCTCCCTGGGCGTGATGGCCTATCAGTTCCTCACGGGAGAGAAGCCCTTCCAGGCCGACAGCCCGACGGAAGTCCAGTTCAAGATCATCAACGAGCAGCCCAAGCCGCTGGACCGCAAGCGCGTGCCCCTGCTCACGCCGGCCATCGAGGCGATGGTGACCAAGCTGCTCGCCAAGAAGCCCGACCACCGCTACCAGAACATGGACCAGGTGCTCAGGGCCATCAAGGAAGCCGAGGAGAGCATCGACAGCTCGGGCAGCCTGAGCAAGTACCGCCGCGACTACCTGAGCAGCTTCGCCAAGGATCCGGTGGGCTTCAGCGAAGAGCTGCGCGTCAAGAGCATCAAGAGCCACCTCAAGCTCGGCTTCCACTTCAAGAACCAGGGCCGCGCCAACATCGACGACGCCGTGCGCGAGTTCAGCTACGTGCTCTCGCTGGACCCCGACAACACGCAAGCGGCCAGCGCCATGTCCGAGATCTACACCGAGGACGAGGGCAGCGGCGCGGGGGCTCCGGCCGGCGTGGATGCCACGGCGGTGATGCCCGCCGGCACTGACGTGACCGCGGTGCTGCCGGGCGAAGGCAAGACGGCCCCGAGCCGGCCGGCCGCCGCCACGCCGCCGAGCGTCCCCCCGCCCGGCAAGCCAGCCGCGGCGCCGCCCAAACCCTCGCCGCCGAAACCCCAGGCGCCCAAGCCCGCCGCGGCGAAGCCCGTGGCCGCTCGCACGGAGCGCGCCGGCATTCCCCGGCGCTGGCTCCTGATCGGGGGCGGGGTGCTGGTCGTGGCCCTGCTGGCCTTCCTCGTGCCCAGGCTGTTCAAGGGCGGCGGCGAGACGCCGGCCCCGCCGCCGGCAGCGCCCGCCGCGCGAGCGGCGACGCTCTTCGTGCGCAGCACGCCGCCGGACGCCGCCGTCTGGCTGCGCCGGGCGGGCGAGGCCGAGTTCCGCGACACGGGCCGCCGCAGCGACTGCCTGCTCACCGGCCTCGCGGCCGGCGCCTACGAAGTGCGGCTCGTCAAGGAGGGCTTCACGGAGGCGACCCTGCCCTTCAGCGTGGCGGCCGGCGACAGCGGCCGCGTGGCGACGAGCCTGGCCGCGGCCCTGCCCGCGGCGGCGGAGACCCCGACGCCGCCGGCGGCCGTCGCCACCGGCGACGCCTTCCTCAGCGTGGGCAGCAACCCGGCCGGCGCCACCGTGTCCATGCGCCAGCGCGGCGAGTCGCGCTACCGCGATGTGGGCACCACGCCCTACCGCAGCCATGCGCTGGAGCCCGGGCGCTGGGAGATCAAGGTCGCGCTGGCCGGGCATCAGGAGGAGAGCACGGGCCGCACGCTCTCGGCGGGGCGCACCGACGAGATCTTCTTCCCGCTCAAGAAGCAGGCGGCGGCCGGCGGCAACGGCTACCTGGACCTGATCGTCTCGCCCTACGGCGACATCTACGTGGACGGCCAGCGCGTGGCCGAGGAGGCGCGGCGCGCGGTGCTGCCGGTGACGAGCGGCCGCAAGCACGCGGTCTCGGTGCGGCACCCGCTGACCTACGGGCGCATCGACCTGCCCGAGGTGGAAGTGGCGGCCGGCGACACCGTGGCGCTCGGCCGGCAGGCCTTCGCCTTCGGCTCCCTGGCCGTGGCCGCGACTCCGGCCGCCGACGTCTACATCGACGGCGTGCGCGTGGGGCAGCAGACGCCCTTCCGCCTGGACCCGATGGCGGCCGGCGAGCATCGCGTCAGCGTGCTCAAGTCAGGGATTCAAGATCCTGCGGGCCGAGTTGCTGACGGACGCGGGCAGCCGCGAGCTCAGCGCCGTGGGCAGCGGCAGTCCCCCGCAATATGCCATTCGCCTGCGCGAAGGCGAGAAGTTGCGCCTGAAGTTCACCTTGGCGGCGCAGTGAGCCACCCGGGTTTTCGCTTGTGATCGCCTGCGGCATGGCGGACAATCCGGCCGCAGTGGGCCCCTTCACATGGGAGGCGAGTCGATGCTGTCCTTCTTCCTGGATCGGCGAGTTCTGCGCCCGACGGCCGCGGCCGTCCTCGTCGCCTTCGCCCTGCTCGTGCTGCCCTTGCCGGCCTGGCAGGGCACTGCCCGCGCCGATGCCCTCGCCGATCTGAGCGCGGCCCGCAATCACTACGAGTTCGCCGAGTTCGATCAGGGCGTGGCGATCCTGCAGCGGCTCGTCACGGGCAAGCAGCTCAGCGGCGAGTCGCTGCGCGACGCCTACATCCTGCTGGCGCGCTGCCAGGTGGGCAAGGGCAACGAGCCGCAGGCCCTGGACGCCTTCTGCTCGGCCATCTGCCTGGACAAGACCTGGCGCCCGGATGCGGTCTTCTTCCCCCAGGACGAGATCGAGACCTTCCACAAGGCGCTCGAGGCCTGCAAGTGCGCCGAGCAGGCGGCCGCGCCGGCCCCTGCGAAGAAGGACGAGGAGGGGGGCGGCATGCCCAAGTGGGTGTACTACGCGGGCGGCGCGGTGGTGCTGGGCCTGGTGGCGGTGCTGGCCCTGGGCGGCGGCGGCGACGATGAAAATCCTGGCCCCAGCCTGCCCGGCTTCCCCGATCCGCCGAGCGACTAGGCGCGCCGGAGACATCCTGCCGATTCCCGAGGGAGCCATGCAACCCGAAGAGGTGATGGAGCGCCTGCGCGCGACCGGAGCCCTGCTCGAGGGCCACTTCCAGCTCAGCAGCGGCCGGCACAGCGACCGCTACGTGCAGTGCGCGCGCCTGCTGGCGGTGACCCCGGTCGCGGCCGAAGTGGGCGCAGCCCTCTCCGCCCGCCTGCCCGCGGAGCTCGACCTCATCGTCAGCCCGGCCCTGGGCGGCCTCATCATCGGCCACGAGGTGGCCCGCGCCCGGCGCCTGCCCTTCTACTTCACCGAGCGCGAAGCGGGGGCGATGGTCTTTCGTCGGGGCTTCGCCGTGCCGCCGGGCGCGCGCTGCGCGGTGGTGGAGGACGTGGTCACCTCGGGCGGCAGCCTGCTCGAGGCCGCCGCCGCCCTGCGCGCGGCGGGCGGCGTGCTGGTGGCCGCCGCCGCGATCGTGGACCGCAGCGGCGCCGCGCCGCCGGACTTCGGCGCGCCCTTCGTCTCGCTGCTCAAGCTCGAGGTGAAGAACTGGGAGCCGGCCGACTGCCCGCTCTGCGCGGCGGGGTCCACGGCGGTCAAGCCCGGCAGCCGGCACCTCGGACTGGGGAAGGGCTAGCGATGCGACGGGAGCTGTTCTTGACCGCCGCGGCCGCCTTGATGGCAGCGCTGGGCGTCGTGCGCGGCGCGGGCGGGCTGGCGCTGCTGCTCGAGGGGCCGGCCCTGGACCCGAACATCCGAGCCGGGGCCACGGCCACCGCGCTGCTGGGCGCCGTCCTGCTCGGCCTGGGCCTCTTGCTCGTGGTGGCGGCCATCGGCGTGTTCCGCCGCCTGCGCGGCTTCTGGTTGCTCGGCATTCTCGCCGCGCCCGCCTTCGTCGTCGACGGAACGATCAACGGCTTCGTCCTCTACGGCCGCCCCGGCGCCGGCGGCACGGTGGCCAACCTGGCCGCCGCGGGGCTGATCATCGGCTCGCTGCTGCTCGGCCGATCGGCGCTCCGGAGCAGCGGCCGCAGCTAGGCGCCGCGCGGACTGCGCGCGCGAGGTGGCGCGGGGGAACCTGCGCGGTCGTCCGGGACTACCGCAGCGGTGCGCAACGGGAGGTGCAGGGATGAGGGCGTCAAGTTGCGGTGTCGGGGTTCCTAGCTTGCGCGCTCCTGATCGGGCTCGGCTGCTCCCGCTGCAAGGACTCGGAAGACGTGGGCGTCCGCCTCGTTTGGTGCGACTCGCTGACACTTCCCGCCGCCATCAACACCAGCGACACCCTCAGGATCGGCTACTTCGGCTGGGTTCCCGAAGCGTCGTACTCACCGAAGCTCTCGCATATCGAGGCAGCCCGCGAGGCGGATTCTCTCGAATTGCGCATCTGGGCGTATGCCCGGCGCTGGCTCGGTGAGTGCGGTACCGTGATGCCACCCTCGCAAGACTGGGTCGAAGGCGTGCACGCTGAACCGCCGCCGTGGCCGGCCGACTCCATCCGAATCGTGCTGCACCGGCCCGGGGCATCGCCCTGGGTGCGCTGGGTGCGCGTACTGCCCTGAAGCCCGCCGCCCGGAGCTGCTCCTCGCCATGCCGGGCAGTGTACACGTGTACAAACCCGGCCTCGTGCTGGCAGATGCCGCCGCCAGCCCGTTGACGCGGCTCCCCGCGCGCCCTAGGATAGTCGGGCCCCGCGCCCCGCGCGACTCCACGACACGATGAGGTTCCCATGAAGATCCTGATCACCGGCATCACCGGCTTCGCCGGCAGCCACCTGGCCGACTACCTGCTCGCCGCCGAGCCCAGGGCCGAGCTGGCCGGCATCTACCGCTGGCGCAGCCGGACCGAGAACATCGAGCACCTGCCGGCCAGCGTGAAGCTCATCGAGTGCGACGTGCGCGACGCCACCGCCACGCGCGAGGCGGTCGAGGCCTTGCGGCCCGACTACATCTTCCACCTCGCCGCGCAGAGCTTCGTGCCCTCGAGCTGGCGCGCGCCCCAGGAGACCCTGAGCACCAACCTGCTCGGCCAGCTCAACATCTTCGAGGCCGTGCGCAAGTGCGGACTCGGATGCCGCATCCAGATCGCGGGCTCCAGCGAGGAATACGGCCTCGTCCACCCGCACGAGCTGCCCATCACCGAGGAGCAACCCCTGCGCCCGCTCTCGCCCTACGCCGTGAGCAAGGTGGCCCAGGACGCCCTCGCCTATCAGTACTTCATGAGCTACGGCATGCCGATCATCCGCACGCGCGGCTTCAACCACACCGGCCCCAGGCGGCCCTCGGTCTTCGTCTGCAGCGACTTCGCGCGGCAGGTGGTGGAGATCCAGCTCGGCCTGCGCGCGCCCGAGATCCACGTGGGCAATCTCGAGGCCCGCCGCGACTTCACGCGACGTGCGCGACACCGTGCGCGCCTACTGGCTGGCGCTCAGCCAGGGCGAGCCGGGCGAGGTCTACAACGTGGCCACGGGCGTGAGCTGGGCCATCGGCGAGGTGCTGGACAAGCTCATCGCCCTGGCCGGCGTGAAGGTGAAGATCGTCCCCGACCCCGCGCGCCTGCGCCCCAGCGACGTGCCGCGCCTGGAGGGCGACGCCTCGCGCCTGAGGGCCGCCACCGGCTGGACGCCCGCGATCCCCTTCGAGACCACCCTCGGCGACCTGCTCGCCTACTGGCGGGAGCGCCTCGCGCCCGCCGGCCGCCGCGGGTGAGCCGGCCGATGCGGACCCTCGTCACCGGCGCCAGCGGCTTCGTGGGCAGCCATCTCGTGCCCCGGCTCGTCGCCGCCGGCGACACTGTGCTCGGCCTCGGCCTGGATCCGCAGAACGGCGCCGGCTCGCCCCCGGGGGCGACCTGGGAGCGCCTGGATCTGCTGGACGCCCCGGGCCTGGCCGCCCGAGTGGCCGATTTCAAGCCGGAGCGGGTGGTCCACCTGGCCGGCCAAAGTGCGCAGGGAGCCGCGCTTGCCGATCCGGCTCCCAGCGTCCGCGCAAATGTCATGGGCACCTTACACTTGCTCGAGGCCCTGCGCCGAGGCGCGCCGGCGGCGACGCTGCTCGTGGTCTCCTCGGGCGAGGTCTACGGCAATCCGGGGCCGAGGCCGGTGGGGGAGGACGCTCCCATCGCCCCCGTGAACCCCTACGGCGCCAGCAAGGCCGCCGCGGAGATCCTGGTGGGCCAGGCCCGGCGGGCCTGGGGGGCGCAGGCGGTCATCGCGCGCAGCTTCCCCCACGCGGGGCCCGGCCAGCGGCCCGCCTTTGCCCTGCCCGCCTTCGCCCGCCAGATCGCCCGCATCGAGGCCGGGCTGCAGGAGCCCCGCCTCGAGGTGGGCAACCTGGAGGCCCGCCGCGATTTCCTTGACGTGGAGGACGTGGTAACGGCCTATCTCTTGCTGCTCGACCTGGATCCAGCGGCCGGGCGGGGCGCGGGCGGCGAGGTCTACAACGTCTGCTCGGGCGTTACCCACAGCATTCGCGAGGGGCTGGACGGGCTCGTCGCCCTGGCCAGGCTGCCCGGTGGCGGCCGCATCGCCGTGGAGACGAACCCGGCCCTGCTGCGCCCGGCCGACCAGCCGGTGCTCTGCGGCCGGCCCGACAAGCTGAGGGCGGCGACCGGCTGGTCGCCGCGCCACGACTTCCCATCGATGCTCGAGCGCGTGCTCGCGGACTGGCGCCGCCGCACGGCAGAGGAGACGGCGTGACGCACATCCTGATGATCGGCACCGGCTACGTGGGGCTCGTCTCGGGCGCCTGCATGGCGGACTTCGGCAACCACGTGGTCTGCTACGACATCGACCGGGCCAAGATCGGCACGCTCGAGCGCGGCGAGATCCCCTTCTACGAGCCGGGACTGGCCGAGCTGGTCCAGCGCAATCGCGACGCCGGCCGCCTGCGCTTCAGCACCGAGCTGGACGCGCGCCATCGCCGAGTGCCAGGTGATCGTCATCGCGGTCGGCACGCCCGAGCAGCCCGACGGCAGCGCGGACCTCAGCTTCGTCTTCGCCGTGGCCGAGTCGATCGGCCAGCGCCTGGACGGCTACAAGGTCATCGTCCAGAAGAGCACGGTGCCGGTGGGCACGAACCGCGTGCTGCGCGATCGCATCGCCGCCGCGGCCAGGCCCGGCGCCGACTTCGACATGGTGGCCAACCCCGAGTTCCTCCGCGAAGGCTCGGCGATCGGCGACTTCCTCCGCCCCAACCGCGTCGTCATCGGGGCCGACAGCGAGCGGGCGCTCCGCCTGATGCGCGAGGTCTACCGGCCGCTCTTCCTGAACGAGACGCCGGTGCTCGCCACGGACATCGAGAGCGCCGAGATGATCAAGTACGCGGCCAACGCCTTCCTCGCCGCGAAGATCTCCTTCATCAACGAGGTGGCCGAGCTCTGCGAGCAGGTGGGCGCCGACGTGCAGGTGGTGGCCCGCGGCATGGGCCTGGACCAGCGCATCGGCTCCAAGTTCCTCCACGCGGGCGCCGGCTTCGGCGGCTCCTGCTTTCCCAAGGACACCAAGGCCCTGCTCACGATGGGCAAGCAGCACGGCGCGCCGATGGGCCTGGTGGCGGCCAGCATCGCGGCCAACGAACGGCAGCCGCTGCGCGCCGTGGCCAAGCTGGCGGCCCTGGCCGGCGGCGAGGCCAAGCTGAAGGGCATGCAGGTGGCCGTGCTCGGCCTCAGCTTCAAGCCGAACACGGACGACGTGCGCGAGGCCGCCGCGCTCAAGATCATCGCCCTGCTGCGGGAGAAGGGCGCCCGCGTGCGCGCCTTCGACCCGGTAGCCGGGCCGAACGCGCTGCGCGCCATGCCGGATCTCGAGCTGGCGCCCGACACCTACGAGTGCCTGGCAGGCGCCGACGCGCTGGTCATTGCCACCGAGTGGAACGAGTTCCGCGTGCTGGACCTGGAGCGCGTGGCGGGCTTGCTGAGGAAGAAGCTCGTCGTGGACTGCCGCAACATCTTCACGCCGGCGCTGATGGCCGCGGCCGGCCTCGCCTATGCCAGCTTTGGCCGGCGGGGAGAGGCCGGCGCATGAAGATCCTCGGCGTGGTGGGCGCCCGGCCCAACTTCATGAAGATGGCCCCCATCGTGCGGGCGCGCGGCGGGCAGCGGCCTCGCCCTGGAATTGTGCCACACGGGCCAGCACTACGACGACAACATGTCGAAGGTCTTCTTCGAGGACCTGGAGCTGCCGCGCCCGGACGTCTACCTCGGCGTGGGCAGCGGCTCGCACGCCGCGCAGACGGCGCTGATCATGAGCGGATTCGAGCAGGTCGTGCTGGAGCGCAAGCCGGACCTCGTGATGGTGGTGGGCGACGTCAACACCACGCTCGCCTGCAGCCTGGTCTGCGCGAAGCTGCTGATTCCCGTGGCCCACGTGGAGGCCGGCCTGCGCAGCTTCGACCGCGAGATGCCCGAAGAGATCAACCGCATGGTGACCGACATCCTCTCGGACTTGCTCTTCACCACCAGCGCCGAGGCCGAGCCGAACCTGCTGCGCGAGGGCGTGCCGGGCGAGAAGATCCACTTCGTCGGCAACGTGATGATCGACTCGCTGCACTTCTACCTGCGCAAGGCGGAGAGCAGCGACGTGCTGGATCGCCTGGGCCTCCCCGCCGGCGGCTACGGGCTGGTCACCCTGCACCGGCCCAGCAACGTGGACGACCCGGCGCAGCTGGCCGGCATCCTCGACGCCATGGGCGAAGCGGGGCGCGAGCTGCCGCTGCTGTGGCCCGTGCACCCGCGCACGGCCAAGATGCTCGAGGCCCACGGCATCGACCCGGCGGCCCATGGCCTGCGCCTGGTGGAGCCGCAGGGCTATCTCGACTTCCTGCGCCTGATGAAGGACACGCGCCTGGTGCTCACCGACAGCGGCGGCATCCAGGAGGAGACCACCGTGCTCGGCGTGCCCTGCCTCACCCTGCGCGAGAACACGGAGCGGCCGATCACCTGCGAGCTGGGGACGAACGTGCTGGTGGGCACGGATCCCGCGCGCATCCGGGCGGCGATCCGCGAGGCCCTGGACGGCAAGCGGCAGGCGCATCAGGTGCCGCCGCTCTGGGACGGCCACGCCGCCGAGCGCATCGTCGCCGTCACCAGGGACTGGCTGGCCGCGCGCTAGGCGCTC
This sequence comes from uncultured bacterium, assembly GCA_963695095.1. Classification (GTDB taxonomy): domain Bacteria; phylum Krumholzibacteriota; class Krumholzibacteriia; order JACNKJ01; family JACNKJ01; genus VGXI01. Next base: position 932,522 of record CAVOFT010000001.1, read on the forward strand.
ACCGCCCATCGGCTTCACTTGACCCGCCTGCGCCCGGCGGCTAGGATCGCGGCATGGATCACCTGCGCATCGGCATCAACAACAGCCGCGTCTCGCGCTTCGCCGCCGAGCGCCTGCGCGCGCAACTCACCGCCGCCCATGAGGGCCTGGACATCGCGCTCGAGACCTTCGAGACCGAGCGGGGCCCCGCCCCGGCGACCCCGAGGCGCACATCCGCGCGCTCGAAGGCCCCCTGGCCAAGGGCAAGGTGGACGTGGTGGTGCACCTGCTCAAGGAGATCCCGGTGCGCCTGCCCGAGCCCATCCGCCTGGTCGGCGTCACGGAGCGGCTTACCCCCTTCGACGCCTTCGTCTCCGAGCGCTACCAGCTCATCGACGAGCTGCCGGCCGGCGCCCGTGTGGGCTACACGCACGCGCGCCAGCGCGCGCAGCTGCTCATCCACCTGCGCGGGCAGGGGCTCGCCTTCGTGCGCGTGGCCGGCTCGGCCGAGAGCCGCCTGCAGCAGCTCGCCAGCCGGGAGCTGGACGGGCTTGTCATCAGCGCGGAGAGCCTGGAGCTGGTGGGCCGGCAGGACCGGGCGAGCGAGATCATCGGCGAAAGCGTCCTGCTGCCCGCGCCTGGCGCCGGCTGCCTGGGCTTCATCACCCGCCGCGAGGATCCCGAGATCGAGGACTTGCTGAGGCCCGTCGAGGACCGCACGAGCCGCCTGGAGACGATGGCCGAGCGGGCCTTCCTCGACCGTCTGGGCGGCGACCCGGAACTCGCCCTCGGCGCCCGCGCCGCGCTCGACTCGCAGTCGATGATCGTCGAGGGCATGCTCAGCAACGCCGACGGCAGCGTCTTCATCCGCGATGCGATCCAGGGCCCCGCGGCCCGCGCCGGCGAGCTGGGCGCCAAGCTCGCCGAGCTGCTGCTCGCCCTGGGCGACGAGGAACTGCACACGCTCGTCGCCGGCGCCTCCTAGCCGCGAGGTCATCCATGCTCGATCGCAAGTTCATTCGCCAGCAGCCGGATGTCGTGCGCGCGGCCCTCGTCGCCAAGCGCGAGAGCGGCGATCTCGACCTCTGGCTGCGCCTGGACGGCGAGCACCTCGCTCTGCTGCACGAGGTCGAGCAGCTCAAGGCGCGGCGCAACCAGGCCAGCGAGGACATCAACCGCATGAAGCGGGAGGGCGCCGCGGAGCCGGACGTCACTGCCGCTATTACTGAGACGCGCACGCTGTCCCAGCGCATCAAGGAGCTGGATGCCCGCGGCGCCGAGCTGGAAGCCGCGCTCACGGCCGAGCAGCTCCGCCTGCCCAACATTCCCCACGCCTCCGTGCCGGAGGGCGGCGAGGGCGACGGCACGCTCATTCGCAGCTGGGGCGAAGTGCCCGCGGACGAGGGCTTCACGCGGCTGCCGCACTGGGAGATCGCCGAGACGCTCGGTCTGCTCGACTTCGAGCGCGGAGCGAAGGTGGCCGGCAGCGGCTTCCCGCTCTTCATCGGCGACGGCGCGCGCCTGCAGCGGGCGCTGATCCACTTCATGCTCGACCTGCACCGCGCGGCACGGCTACACCGAGGTGTGCCCGCCCCTGCTCGTCAACCGCGACAGCGCCACCGGCACCGGCCAGCTGCCCAAGAGCGCCGACGACATGTACCACAGCGAGCTGGACGACCTCTGGCTCATGCCCACGGCCGAGGTGCCGGTCACCAACATCTACCGCGACGAGATCCTCGAGGGCGCCGACCTGCCTCGCCACTTCGTGGCCTACACGCCCTGCTTCCGCCGCGAGGCGGGCGCCTACGGCAAGGACACGCGCGGCCTGATGCGCGTGCACCAGTTCGACAAGGTGGAGCTGGTCAAGTTCGTGCGCCCGGAGACCAGCTACGACGAGCTCGAGAGCCTGCTCGCCGACGCCGAAGACGTTCTGCAGGCGCTCGAGCTGCCCTACCGCGTGCTGCTGCCTGGCCAGCGGCGACCTCTGCTTCGCCGCGGCCAAGTGCTACGACATCGAGATCTGGGCCGCCGGCGTCGGCCGCTGGCTCGAGGTCTCGTCGTGCAGCAACTTCGAGGACTTCCAGGCCCGGCGCGCGAACATCCGCTTCCGGCCCGCGCCGGGCGAGAAGCCCGCGTTCGTCCACACGCTCAACGGCAGCGGCGTGGCCCTGGCGCGCCTGGTGGTCGCGCTGCTCGAGAACGGCCAGACGCCCACGGGCAAGGTGCGGGTGCCGGCCGCCCTGCTGCCCTACCTGGGCGGCCAGGAGTTTCTCAACCGCTAGGCGTCAGGCGACAAGCGCCTGCCGCCAGGCGCCAGGAGGTGTGCGCTGCCCCGCCGCTACGTGCTCTCCAGCGAGCGCATCCGCTTCCTGTTGCAGCTCTACGTGTTCATCGCCAGCCTGGTGGTGCTGCTCGTCGCCGTGCTCTACGTGCGGCATCTCAACGAGCGCGCTCGCCGCGAATCGAACTTCAGCACCGAGGTGATCAGCCGCCTGCTCGGCCTCTATCTCGAGACCGAGGAAATCCAGCGCAATACCCAGCGCATCCGCACGCTGATGGACGAGATCTCCACCACGGCGCCCTTCCCGATCATCATCGTCGACAACGAGGGCCGGCCCACCTGGTGGAAGGTGACGGGCTTTCCCAGCTACCGGGACTACGGCTTCGAGCGCTTGATCAGCTTCGATCCCGCGCAGCCGCCCGACGAGCACGTCGCCGAGCTGATGAGCATCGCCGCCGGCTTCAAGACGCGCGGCACCAGCGTGGTCTTCTTCTTTCCCGGCACGCCCGCGCGCGTGCAGGGCCGCATCTGCTACGGACAGAGCGACCTGGCCCGCGATCTCGGCAAGGCCATCGCCATCCAGCTCGTGATGCTCCTCTTCTTCTCCCTGATCGGCGTGCTGGGCTTCTTCGTCATGAAGCGCTTCGAGCAGGAGTCGATCTGGGTGGGACTGGCCAAGGAGACGGCCCACCAGATGGGCACGCCGCTCACCAGCCTGCTCGGCTGGCTCCAGCTCGGGGAGTCGCGGCTGGAGACGGCCTCCCTGCCGCCGGCCACGGCCGAGGCCTTCGCCGACGCCTTCCGCGAGATGGCCAACGACGTCGATCGCCTGCAGAAGGTCTCCGCCCGCTTCAACAACATCGGCGGCACGCCCGCCCTCAAGCGCGGCGACCTGCGCCCCACCGTCGAGCGCACGGTGGCCTACTTCCGCCGGCGCTTGCCCCAGCACAAGGTGCAGGTGGAGATTCGCGAGCAGTACGATGAAGTGCCCATGGTCCGCTTTCACGGCGAGCTGCTCGAGTGGGTGGTCGAGAACCTGATCAAGAACGCCCTCGACGCGCTGGACAAAGAGCAAGGATTGATCACGGTTTCGCTCAGCTACAACGGCACTGAGGGCACGGTGGACCTGCACGTACGCGACAACGGCCGCGGCATGAGCCCCTCCGCGCGGCGGCGCATCTTCCGGCCGGGCTATTCGTCGCGAAAAGGCGGCTGGGGGCTGGGACTTACCCTCAGTCGGCGGGTAGTGGAGGAGTACCACGACGGGCGACTCCATCTCCTGGACAGCCACCCCGGCCACGGTTCATGTTTCGTCGTTCGCCTTCCCGTCTGAGCCCGCTGCCCGCGCCGCAGCCTCCGCACGCCAAAGGAGTCCCGTGCAGCAACCTCCTCGCCAGCGCATCCTCTGGGCAGATGACCAGATCGATCTGCTGAAACCCCACATCATCTTCCTGCAGGAGAAGGGCTACGTCGTCACCGGCGTGCCCAACGGCGACGATGCCCTGGCCCTGCTCGAGCAGGAGCAGTACGACCTCGTGCTGCTGGACGAGATGATGCCCGGCAAGAACGGCCTCGAGACGCTGGCGGAGCTGCGCCGCTTCCGCAGCGACATCCCCGTGATCATGATCACCAAGAGCGAGGAGGAGGGCCTGATGAACCAGGCCCTCGGTCAGCAGGTGCAGGACTTCCTCGTCAAGCCGGTGAATCCGGTGCAGATCTTCTCGGCGATCAAGCGCATCTTCGAGGGCCGCCGCATCCAGGAGGGCCAGCTCACCCAGGACTACATCGCCGAGTACGGCCGCATCAGCGCCGAGAACATGGATAACGCCCACTGGCAGCGCTGGCTGGAGGTGAACCGCTTCCTCGCCGACTGGGACCTGCGCCTGGATCGCTTTCCGGGTTCGGGCCTGGAGCAGACTCATCAAGACCTGCGCCGTGATCTCAACCTCGCCTTCGGCCGCTGGTTCGAGCAGCGCTATCCGACCTGGGTGCGCGAGGGGGCGGTGGATAGCCCGCTCTTCAGCCCGCAGCTGTTCAGCCGCCTGGTGGCGCCCTTCGTGGCCGACGGCCGCCAGGTCTTCTTCATCGTCATCGACTGCATGCGGCTGGATCAGTGGCTGGTGGTGGAGGAGATGCTGCGCGAGTTCTACACCATCCAGCGCGAGGACTACTACGCCATCCTGCCGACGGCCACGCCCTACGCGCGCAACGCGATCTTCGCCGGCCTCTTCCCGGACGACATCCAGCGCCGGCACCCGCGCTACTGGGTGGAGGACCCGCGCGAGGAGCTGAGCCTGAACCGCTTCGAGAAGGAGCTGCTGGCTGCCCAGTTGAAGCGCCTGGGGCTGAACGAACGCGGGCTCAAGTACGCGAAGATCTCGCGCATCAACGAGGCCAACGAGCTCTATCGCCAGATCGGCAGCTTCCAGGGCATTCCCGTCGTGGCCCTCGTCTTCAACTTCCTGGACATCCTGGCCCACGGCCGCTCGCAGTCGGAGATCCTGCAGGAGATCGCCCCCGACGAGTCCGCCTTCCGCACCCTGATGGGCTCCTGGTTCCGCCACTCGGCGCTCTACGACATCCTCAAGGTGCTGGCCCGCCAGGGCGCGGCGGTGGTGGTGACCAGCGACCACGGCTCGGTGCTCTGCCGCCGCTCGAGCCTGGTGCACGGCAACCGCGACACCAGCTCGGGGATCCGCTACAAGTACGGCGACAACCTGGGCTGCGACGAGAAACAGGCGCTCAAGATCATCAAGCCCGAAGCCTGGCGTCTGCCCGCCGCCAGCCGCACGAAGACCTACGTCGTCGCGCGGGAGAACTACTACTTCGTCTACCCGACCAACTTCCACGAGTTCGAGCAGCGCTACCTGGGCAGCTTCCAGCACGGCGGCATCTCGCTGGAGGAGGTGATCGTCCCCTGCGCGGTCCTGGAGCCGAAGTCTTGACCCTGCGCGCCGACTCGCCGGCGACGACGGCGGCCGTCGCGGCCGCGCTGGCGGCGGGTGCGCGGCCGGGCGACTGCCTCGCCCTGTCCGGCCCCCTCGGCGCCGGCAAGACCCTCTTCGTCGCCGCCTACTGCAGGGCCCTGGGGGTGGGGCCGGGCGAGGTGGACAGCCCGAGCTTCGTGCTCCTGAACGAGTACGCGGGCGGCCGGCTGCCGCTCTACCACTTCGATGCCTATCGCCTGGCGGGCGGGGAAGAGGAGCTGCTCGAGGCCGGCTTCTTCGACGAGCGGCTAGGCAACGGTGTGTGCATGATTGAATGGGGCGAGCGCCTGGCCGCCTTCCTGCCCGCCGGCGCCCTGCGCATCGCGATCGAGCCGCTCGGCGAGTGCGAGCGGCGGCTGAGCTTCGCCGGCTGGCCGGCCGCGCGGCTGGCAGCCCTCGCGCCCTGGCGGGAGGCGTGAGCCGGTCCGCGCGCCCCGCGGCCGCGGCGCTGCTGCTGGCGGCCCTGGCCCTGGCCACCTTCCTCGGCCGGCAGAGCGCCGGCGGCCTGCGCAGCTTCGACGACGCCTACTATGCCCAGAAGGCCGTCGAGCAGCTCGCGGCCGGCGGCTCCTGGGTGAGCACGCAGGGCGGGCGCGCGCGCTACGACAACCCGCCCCTGCACTTCTGGGCGACGGCGCTGGCCTATCGCGCCTTCGGCGTGTCGCGCTTCGCGGCCGTGCTGGCCACGGGCCTCTTCGCCACGGGCACGGTGCTGCTGACCTGGGCGCTCGGCAGGCGGCTCTTCGGCCGCGGCGGGCCGGCGCTGAGCGCCGGGCTCGTGCTCCTGCTGCCGGGCTTCTTCATGGACTATGCCCGCCGCGGCATGCTGGACCAGACCCTGGTCTTCTTCTTCACGGCGGGCCTGGCTGCGCTCTGGCAGGCCGAGCTGGGCGAAGCCGGCCGCCGCCGCGCCCTCTGGCTGAGCGCCTTCGGCCTCGCCTTCGGCGGCGCGCTGCTGACGAAGAGCGTCATCGGCGGGCTGCTGCTGCCCGTGGCGCTCCTCTGGCTCCTCGCGGCCGGCCGGCGCCCCGCGCGCGGCTTCTGGCTCGCGAGCGGGCTCGGCCTCGGCCTCTTCGCGCTCTGGGTCTGGCGGAACGCGCTCCACGGCGGGCCGCGCTTCTGGGGCGAGCACTTCGGCTGGCTCATCCTCGGCCGGGCGGCGAGCGACGCCGGCGAGTCCGGCCCCGGGTTCCTCCTCGGCTACCTCAAGCTGCTGGGCGGCAACTTCTGGCCCTGGCTCCCCTTCGCGCTCTACGGCCTGTGGCTGGCCTGGCGGGCCTGGCGCCGCGAGCAGAGCGCGGCCGGCGCGCTCCTGCTCGTCTGGCTGCTGCTGCCGCTGGCGCTGATGAGCCTCACGCGCAACCAGTTCCTGCGCTACCTGCTGAACGTGTGGCCAGCGCTGGCCCTGCTGGCGGCCTGGGGACTCACGCGCCTGCTCGAGCCGCGTGGCTGGCTGGGGCGGGTGAACGCGGGCCTCGCCGCGCTCGCGATCGCCACGGCCCTGGTGATCAACTTCACGGCCTTCGCTCCGCCGGGCGCCGTGGGGCTCGCGCCGCAGAGCGCGGATGTGCTGGCCCTGGCGCCGGCGATCCGCGCCGGCACGCCCCCGGGGGCGACCCTGCTCAACTTCCGCCTCGGCACCTGGGACCCGCGCAACGCCGTGCTCTTCCACGCCGAGCACTGGCTGGCGGACCCGATCGCGGATCCGCAGGCCTGCACGGATTCGCTGCTCTGCGAGCCGGGGCGCGGCCTACTGACCAGCGTGGCGGGCGCGGCCCTGCTCGACTCGGTCTCGCCGGGCCTGCTCATCGAGCGCGGGCGGGCGGGCAACCTGGTCTACGCGGTGGGGGCGGGCGACTAGCGGCGCAAAAGGGGGTCCCGGGGCGGGGCCCGGATGCGCTAGAGTAGTGCGAACCCGCTCGCGAGGCCCAGGGATCATGATTCTCGCCATCGATGTCAGCGCCCGCTACGGGCTGCTCAGCCTGGAGCTGGCGGACGGTTGCCTGCTCACGCGCCTCGGCGAGGAGCCGCGCGAACAGCTCGCGTTCCTGGGCGCCGCCCTGGCCTCGCTGCGGGCCGAGGCGGGCGTGCCGTGGAGCGCGCTGGCGCGCGTGGCGGTCACCATCGGTCCGGGCAGCTTCACGGGCCTGCGCATGGGCCTGGCCGCGGCCAAGGGCCTGGTCTTCGGGCGGGAGGTGCCGCTCGCGCCGGTGTCCAGCCTGGCCCTGCCGCGCCTGGCCGCCGATCCGGCGCTGGCCGCGCCGCTGCTCGTGAGCCGCCGCGCCCGCGGCGAGGAGTACTGGCTGGCCGGCTTCGCGGCCGGTTCCTGGCAGCCGGCCGAAGAGCGCCTGGCGAGCCTCGCCGAGCTGGCGACCGCCCTGGCCAAGCCCGCCGCCGGCCGCCACCTGGGCGAGGGCCCGGGCGCCGAGCCCGAGCCCGGCCCCGCGGCCCAGCTCGCCGCCCTGGCCCGGCTCGCCCGCGAGGCGCCGGCCCTGCCCGCGGGCCCTGACCTGGATCGCCTGCTGCCGCGCTACCTGCTCGCCCCCTCGGTGACCCCGCCCAGGGGCTCGGCGCCCGGCCCGGCGCCGGGGGCCGCGGCCGACCCGCCCCCGGGGGCGAGCCGATGAGAGTGCCCGCCCCCCGCCTGCCCCAGGGCTTTCGCAGCCGCTTCCGCGGCCACGAGCTGGTCGCCGAGCCCTTCCGGCCCGAGCATCTGTCGGCCGTGATGGCGCTCGAGGAGGCCTGCTTCCCCGCGCCCTGGAGCGAGGCCCTGCTGCGCGAGGAGGCCCAGCCGCGGCGCCACGCCTGGAACCTGGTGGTGCGGATCGACGGCGCCATCCGCGCCTTCCTCTTCAACTGGATCGTGGTGGACGAGCTGCACCTGCTCAACATCGCCGTGGACCCGCCCCTGCAGGGCCAGGGACTGGGCGGCCACCTGCTGGACTGGCTGCTGGCCGAGGGCGATCGCGCCGGGCTGCGCCTGATGAGCCTGGAAGTGCGGGCCGGCAACGCGCGCGCGCTCAGGCTCTACGAATCCCGGGGCTTCGTGCGCATCGCTCTGCGTCGGGGCTACTACACCGACAACGGCGAGGACGCCGTGGTGATGATCTGCCTACTCGGGGAGGCGAGCGCCGATGGCCGCTGAGTTCGCCTGGCCGGCCGACCTGCCCGCGCCGCTGGCGGCGGCGCTGGCGGAGCTGGCGCCGATCTGGTCCGCGCTGGAGCTGCCGGCCGGCACGCTGGGGGTGATCCTGGGCAGCGGATTGGGCCCGGCCGCGGACGGATTTCCCGCCCGCTGGAGCCGCGGCTTCGCCGAGCTGGGCCTGCCGGCAGCCTCCGTGGCGGGGCACGCCGGGCGCCTGATGCTGGCCGCGGGCCCGGGCGCGCCGCTGCTCTTCCTGTCGGGTCGCCTGCACCGCTACGAGGGGCTCGGCGACCTGCGCGTGCTGCTGCCGGCCGCGGCCATGGCCGCCCTCGGCCTGCGCGGGCTCCTGATCACCAATGCCGCCGGCGGGCTCGATCCCGCCTTCGCGCCGGGCGACTTCATGCTCATCGAGGACATCCTCAGCACGCAGCTCGCCGATCCCCTGCGCGGGCAGGCCCTGGGCGGCCTGCCCCGGCGCCCGCCGCGCCGGCCGCTCTTCGATCCTGCCCTCGCGGAAACGCTGGCTGGGGCCGCGACCGCGGCCGGCCTGCGCCTCCACCGCGGCGTGCTGAACTGCGCGCCGGGGCCGGCCTACGAGACCCGCGCCGAGCTGCGCATGGCCCGGCAGCTCGGCGCCCAGGCGGCCAGCATGTCCACCTTCCCCGAGAGCATGCTGCTGGCGCACTGGGGCCTGCCGACGGTGGCGCTGAGCTGCATCACCAACGCGATTCCGCCCGAGGGGGCCGAGGCGCCGCCCCTCACCCACGACGAGGTGGTCGAGGTGGGGCGGAGCGCGGCAGCGGGCTTCGGGCGCTTGCTGGCAGCGCTTTCGGCGGCGCTGGGACCCGGCTAGGGCTGCGGGCGGCCCGCCCCCGGGGGCGGGCCCAGAGCGAGAACGCCACCGGATCGGGAATTGCAGGCCGTCACAGGGCCTGCGGCCCCCCGCAGGCTCGACCCCTCCTCACGGACTTGTACGGTTGGCGTACATCGTGCTAACTTCTCTACAGAGCGTGGAGAGGCATGAAGGCCCTGTCGGTGGAGGAGGCCAGGGGTCTGCTCGAGCTGATCAAGCTGGCCGTCATCGCCCAGAGCTACCGCGAACACTATGAGGACCGGGAGTGGGAGCGGGACTTCGACCGCCAGGACCTCTTCTACCTCATCCACCACGGCAAGATCGACAGCGAGCCCGAGTACGACCGGGATCACGGCAATTTCAAGGTGAGAATCACCGGCGAGACGGCCGACGGCAGACACACGCGTGTCGCGCTGGGCATCAGGCCCGACCAGCGCGTCGCCTACGTGATCACGATCATCGGGAAGAAGGGATGAGCTCGCCATGGCGGACCAGAACTGCCCCCGCTGCGGGGGCCAGAATGTGCGCAATCTGGTTCTAAGGGACTATCCCTACCGGGGCTGCGGCCTGGACAGCGTGACCTTGAAGAGCGGCGTGACCGAGATCCGATGCGCCGACTGCGGGGGCGCCTTTCATGCGATCCCGCGCGAGCGGCAGCTCCTGCAGGTGATCGCGCTCTCCGTGCTCTGGAAGCCGGCGCCCCTCCTGGGGGCTGAATGGAAGTACGTGCGGAAGGCCTGCGGATTGACTCAGGAGCAGGCGCAACTCGGCCTTGGGCGAGCCCGCCGGGGGACCATCTCCGACTGGGAACGGAAGCGGCCGGCGATCGATCTGCCCACGGAGATCGGGGCGCGACTCTTTTACCTGCATTCCTTCGAGAAGCGCGTGGGGCGGCCGGAGCACTGCTTCCTCGACAAGATCCACCTGGACCAGCTCGCGGCGATGCGTGGGTCCTTTGCCGAGCTATACGTGACGCTCATCGGCAAGGAAGCCCAGATCGCGATCGAGTTCTCTGCGGACGAAGCCTGGGTCCCGGAAGCTCCCAAGGCAGCCTGACGGGATCGGTCGGGCTTCGCTCCGCCCCCGGGGGCGGGTCGGGGGCCCGGCGGCGGCGAGAAGCGGCCAATGGGCCCCTGCGGCTCCCCCGCCCCTGCGCACGGGCCTTGCATGATAGGGTAAAGTTCCTGTGAATTGGGCCTTGCCCCCGCTCCCTCCGGCTCCCTATACTGCCACCGCTTCTCAAGGATGAGCTATACCGAAGCAATATGAGGTATTGCCCATGTCCTGGCTGCAGCGCGACAAGAAGGGTCTGAAGACCCAACCCCGCCTCGCGCGCAAGGAAATCCCCGACGGGCTCTGGATGAAGTGCCCCAGTTGCGGGGAGATCCTCTTCCGCCAAGAGCTCGAAAAGAGCAGCTGGGTCTGTGGCCGTTGCCAGAACCACTTCCGGGTGGCGGCGGACATCTACCTGGGCTTCATGCTCGACGAGGACAGCTTCAGCGAGACTCACACGGGGATCACGAGCCTGGATCCGCTCGAGTTCAAGGTGGGCGACGAGGCCTACGCGGACAAGCTGAAGGAAGCCCAGGCCAAGAGCGGCATGGACGATGCCGTGATCACGGGCACGGGCGAGGTCGGCGGCTACGCCGTGACGGTGGCGGTCATGGACTTCAGGTTCATGGGCGGCTCGATGGGCTCGGTGGTGGGCGAGAAGATCGCCCGCGCCATCAAGGACAGCCTGGCGAGCGGCCGGCCCCTGATCATCGTGTCGCAGTCCGGCGGCGCGCGCATGCAGGAGTCGATTCTCTCCCTCATGCAGATGGCCAAGACCGCCGCCCTGCTCGGCCGGCTGCGCCAGAAGGGCGTGCCCTACATCTCGATCCTCACGCACCCGACCACGGGCGGCGTGACGGCCTCCTTCGCGATGCTGGGGGATCTGATCCTCGCCGAGCCCAAGGCCCTGATCGGCTTCGCCGGGCCGCGGGTGATCCAGCAGACGATCAACGCCGAGCTGCCCGAGGGCTTCCAGACGGCCGAGTTCCTCGAGGAGCACGGCCAGGTGGACCGCGTGGTCGGCCGGCCCGAGCTACGGCGGGTGCTCGCCCAGAGCCTGCGCTTCTTCTCGCAGGAGCGGCGGGTCGTGCCGCGGGCCGAGACGCAGGGGCCGCCGCGGGCGGCCCTGCCCGGCGCGGAGCTGCCCCGCATGCTCAAGCGGGCCAGCGGCTATCCCTTCGTGGCCGACGACGACAGCGCCTAGCGCGCCATGGGCGACCCCCCAGTCGAGACCGGCCAGCCCGGCCGCCGCTTCGACTTTCCCGAATCCCCGCTGACCCCGCCCAGCACCGAGACGGAGCGCTGGCTCTACTCGCTCACGCGCTTCGGCATGAAGCCGGGGCTCGCCAATATCCAGGCCCTGGCGGCGCGTTTCGGGGACCCGCAGCGCTCGCTGCGCTTTCTGCACGTGGCCGGCACCAACGGCAAGGGCTCGGTCTGCCTCATGCTCGAGCGGCAGCTCCGCGCGGCGGGCTACTCGACCGGGCTCTTCACCAGTCCCCACCTGCTGCACGTCGGCGAGCGCCTGCGCGTGGACGGCGTGGCCCTGGACGACGCGGGCGTGGGCGCGCTGGTGGAGCGCGTGGCGCCGGCGGTGAGCGAGCGCGAGGCCACCTTCTTCGAGGCGATCACGCTGATGGGCCTGCTCCACTTCGCCGAGCGCGGCGTCGACTGGGTGCTCTGGGAGACGGGCCTCGGCGGGCGGCTGGACTCCACGCGCATCGCCGCGGCCGAGGCGGCGCTGGTGACGCGGCGTGTCGCTGGACCACAGCCCCTACCTGGGCAGCGACCTGGCGGGGATCGCCCGCGAGAAGCTGGCCATCGGCCGGCCGGGGCGGCCGCTGTACTCGGCGATCGCGCAGCCGGAGCTGCGCGCGGTGGCGCGGGAGATGGCGGCGACCGACGGGCTTCGAGCTGGTGGAGCGGGATGTGGCATTGGCCTGGCGACTCGAGGGCCCGAGCTGGTGGTTGAGGGCGCGGCGACTGCCCCTGCGGCGGGTCTAGCCGCGGGCGGCGCCTCAGGCTGCCACCGCGGGCTCGAACGCGGCGACATCGGCCGCGACCGCCCTGGCCGGGCGCTACCCGCTGCCGGGCTTGGCCGATGTGCAGGCAGGCAATGCGGCGCTGGCCCTGCTTGCGCTGGCTGATCTGGGCGCGCGGCGGGGCGAGCGGCTGTTGCCCGCCGATCCCGGCGCTGCGCTGGCGGCCACCGCGCTGCCGGCGCGCTTTCACCGGTTGCCGGGCGCGCCCCTGCGCGTGATCGACGGCGCGCACAACCCCGAGGCCCTGCGCCTCACGCTCGGGGCCTGGCTGCGCCTGCTGGCGGACGGAGGGCCTGCCGGCCGGGCAGGCCTGCGTCGTCTTCGGCTGCATGGCGGACAAGGAGATCGAGCCGATGCTGGCCTCGCTGGCGGCGTGCCCCTGCCGGGTGATCCTGACGGCGGCGCGGCAGCCGCGCGCGATGTCCCCGGCGGCGCTGGCCGAGCGGGCAGGCGAGGCAGCGGCCCGCTGGGAGGGCGCGCCGGATCTGGCGGCGGCGCTGGCCGCTGCCGGCGAAGCGCCAACCCTCGTCACGGGATCGTTCTATCTGGCGGGGGAGCCTACCTCGATCTTGGTCCTGTAGTCGGTGGAGTGCTGAACGATGAAGCCGTCCGGGATCACTGCATGAGTTCGCAATGCTCGACCGTGCTCATGCGGACCGAGAAATCAATGCGAGCTCGATTCCGGGCAAGGCGATCCTGGCGGTCATGCGGCCCCCTGCAAGCTGGCGGCTCGATGTCCAGGTTAGTCGCGTGACGGGGATGCTGCTGCAATCAAGGGTTCAGCTTCCCTTCCTCGCCGACCTCCCATCGGAACGGGTTGAAGTTCGTGCCGCGGTCGTAGACGTCCACGCCTTCGCGACGCTTCAGCGCGCCGACCACCCAGTAGGTGACAGGCGTGAGCAGCACCTCCACGCCGCACTTGAAGAGGTAGTTGGTCACGACCAGCGGCACCCACAGCGCGGGGATGAACCCGGGTACGCCTAGCAACGTGGCAATGGAAACGAACAAGACCGTGTCCAGCCCCTCGCCCACCAGCGTGCTGCCGATGGTGCGCGTCCAGAGCCAGCGCCCGCGCGTGGCGATCTTCATCTTGGCGAGCACGAAGGAGTTGGCGAACTCGCCGCCGAAGTAGGCGACGAGGCTGGCCAGCACGATGGCGCCCGAGCTGACGCCGCCCAGGATGGCCCGGAAACGCTCGTCGCCCACGGCCGTGCGCCAGCTCGCCTCGCCGGGCAGCCAGCCGACCAGCCAGAGCATTCCGCTCATCAGCGCCGCGGCCAGGAAGCCCAGCCAGATCACGCGGCGGCTCCTCCGATAGCCGTAGACCTCCGTGAGCAGGTCCCCGAACAGGTAGCTCAGCGGAAAGAGCAGCGTGCCCGCGTCGAAGATGAGCGGCAGGCCGAAGAGCGAAGTGCCCCAGTCGATGATCTTCGCCGACGAGGCGATGTTGCTGACCAGCAGCACCGTCACGAAGAGCGCCACGAGCAGGTCGAAGTAGCGGTAGCGCACGGCGCCTCCTAGTCCGCGCCCAGGTAGGCGGCGGCCACCTTGGGGTCCTGGGCCACCTCGCCCGCCGGCCCCGCGTGCACCACGCGCCCGGTCTCGAGAATGAAGGCCTGATCGGCGGCCTTGAGCGCGAGGCGCGCGTTCTGCTCCACCAGCAGGATCGGCGTGCCCGCCGCGTGAATGGTGCCGATGATCTCGAAGATCATGGCGACGAGGATGGGGGACAGTCCAAGCGACGGCTCGTCGAGCAGCAGCACGCGCGGCGCCGCCATCAGCCCGCGGCCGATGGCCAGCATCTGCTGCTCGCCGCCCGAGAGTGTGCCCGCGGACTGTCGCAGGCGCTCCTGCAGCCGCGGGAAGAGCCCGCAAACGCGCTCCATGTCTGCCCGGATGCCGGCGCGATCCTGCCGCCGCCAGGCGCCCACCTCCAGGTTCTCGCGCACCGAGAGATTCGCAAAGATGCCGCGCCCCTCGGGCACGTGGATCACCCCGCGCTTCACGATCTCGTGCGGCGCCAAGCGCGTGATCTCCTCGCCCTCCAGCCACACGCTGCCTGCCGCCGCGCGCTCGAGCCCCGAGATCGCGCGCAGCGTGCTCGTCTTGCCGGCGCCGTTCGCCCCGATCAGCGTGGCGATGCTGCCGGCCTCCACGCGCAGGCTGACCCCGTGCAGCGCCTCGATGGCTCCGTAGCGCACGACCAGATCCCGCACCTCAAGCACTGCTCGCCTCCGGGCCCAGGTAGGCCTCGATCACCTTCGGGTCGCGCCGGATCTCGGCCGGGCTGCCCTCGGCGATCTTCACCCCGTAGTCGAGCACGGCCACGCGCTCGCAGATGCCCATCACCACGCGCATGTCGTGCTCCACGAGCAGCACGGCCAGGGCGAACTCCGCGCGGATCTTCCGGATCAGCGCCATCAGCGCGTCCGTCTCCTGCGGGTTCATGCCGGCGGCCGGCTCGTCGAGCAGCAGGAGCCGCGGCCCCGTGGCCAGGGCCCGCGCCATTTCCAGCCGCCGCTGCAGGCCGTAGGGCAGCATGGCCGCCCGCCAGTCGGCGTAGCGGGCAAGATCCATGAGCGCCAGCACCTCGCGGGCCCGCGCCTCGATGGCCGCCTCCTCGTGCGCATGGCCCGCCGTGCGCAGCACCGCCGCCAGCACGCCATTCTTGGCGCCCTGGTGGCAGGCGATGCGCGCATTGTCCAGCACGCTGAGCGCCCCGAAGAGGCGGATGTTCTGGAAGGTGCGCGCCACGCCCAGCCGTGCGATCAGGTGGGAAGGCCGCCCGCCGATGGACTCTCCCGCCAGCAGCACACGGCCCGCGGTGGGGGCATAGATGCCCGTGATCGCGTTGAAGACCGTCGTCTTGCCGGCGCCGTTGGGGCCGATCAGGCCGACCAGCTCGCCCGCGCCCACCGTGAGGTCGAGATCCGCCACGGCCTTGAGCCCGCCGAAGGCGATGGTCAGCCCCTCGATCCGGAGGATCGGCGCGGCGCCGGCGCCCGCGCTCACGACCCGCCCCCGGGGGCGGACGCGCGCTTGCCCGGCCAGATCCGGCGCAGCATGGCGCGCGGGTTCGGCTCACCGGCGCCGAAGATGCCCTGCGGGCGCAGCAGCATCAGCAGGATGAGCATCAGCGAGTAGATCACCATGCGGTAGGCCTTGATCGGGCGCAGGAACTCCGGCAGCAGGGTCAGCAAGATGGCCGCCGACACCGAGCCCGTGATCGAGCCCATGCCGCCGAGCACCACCATGATCACCACCTCGAAGCTCTTGAGAAAGCCGAAGCTGTTCGTGTTGAGATAGCGCAGGTAGTGCCCGAAGAGCGACCCCGCCATGCCGGCGAAGGCCGCGCCCACGGTGAAAGCCAGCACCTTGTAGCGCGTGGTCGGCACGCCGAGGCTCTCGGCGGCCACCTCGTCCTCGCGTACGGCCAGCAGCGCTCGCCCGTGGCGCGAGCGCACCAGGTTCCAGTTCACGATGAGCGTCACGCCCACGAGCAGGTAGACCCAGAAGAAGCTCGTGTAGCCGGGGATGTTGTTCAGCCCCCGCGCGCCGCCCACGGCCTCGATGTTGAGGATGACCACGCGGATGATCTCGCCCAGCCCCAGCGTGGCAATGGCGAGGTAATCGCCGCGCAGGCGCAGCGTGGGAATGCCGATGAGCAGCCCCGCGAGCGCCGCTGACGCGCCGCCGATGGCGAGCCCGGCGAGCAG
Organism: uncultured bacterium; assembly: GCA_963695095.1. GTDB lineage: Bacteria > Krumholzibacteriota > Krumholzibacteriia > JACNKJ01 > JACNKJ01 > VGXI01. The sequence goes on from CAVOFT010000001.1 coordinate 948,578, forward strand.
CATCAGCGCCGCGCCGGCGCCGGGCTCGGCGGGCGTCGCTCCCAGCGCGCCCAAGATCCTGGGTCCCGCCTGTATGGCGAAGTAGCCGCTCGTGTAGCCGCCGATGGCCATGAAGCCCGCGTGCCCCAGCGAGAACTGCCCCGTGAAGCCGTTGATCAGGTTCAGGCTCACGGCGAGCATGATGTTGATGCCGCAGAGGATCATCAGCCGCTCGGCGTAGGGGTTGATCACGCGGGGGAAGATCTTCCCGAGCAGGAAGAGCAGGGCGAGCAGCCCGATGGACAGCGCCAGACGCCTGGCGAAGGCCCCGCGCATCAGACCTTCTCCGCCACCGCGCGGCCGAGCAGGCCCGCCGGCCGCACGAGCAGGATAATGATGAGCAGCGCGAAGGCGATGGCATCGCGGTAGGTGGAGGAGACGTAGCCCGAGACCAGCGTCTCGGCCAGGCCCAGCACCAGCCCGCCGATCATGGCGCCGGGGATATTGCCGATGCCGCCCAGCACCGCGGCCACGAAGGCCTTCAGGCCCGGGATCAGGCCCATCAAGGGGTCGATGCGCGGCGTGGACAGGGCCACCAGCACGCCCGCCGCCGCGGCCAGCGCCGAGCCCAGCGCGAAGGTGAAGGTGATGATGCGATCCGTGGGAATGCCCATCAGGCTCGCCGCATCGCGGTTGAAGGAGAGCGCGCGCATCGCCCGCCCCACGCGGCTCTTGTAGACCACGAGGCTGAGCGCCACCATGAGCACGAGTGCCCCGCCCAGCACGAGGAGCTGGTGGCTGGTGGTCAGCGCACCGCCCGGCAGTTGCACCGAGCGGCTGGCGAGGATCTGCGGGAAGAACTTGGGGTCGGCGCCGAACACGAGAATGCCCGCGTTCTCGAGGAAGAGGGAGACGCCGATGGCCGTGATCAGCACCGTGAGCCGCGGCTGGCGCCGGAGCGGCTTGTAGGCCAGCCGCTCGATGACGATGCCGAGCAGGGCCGCCCCTGCCATCGCGCCGAGGATCACCAGCAGCGCGGCCAGGGGCGTGGCGCCGCCGCCGGACATGCCGAGGGCCGCCACCAGGTAGTAGGCGATGTAGGCGCCCACCATGTACACGTCGCCGTGGGCGAAGTTGATGAAGCGCAGGATGCCGTAGACCATCGTGTAGCCCAGGGCGATCAGCGCGTAGATGCTGCCCCAGGTGATGCCGTTGACGAGCTGCTGGAGAAGCTCCTGCACGCCCTAGCTCCCCATGCGCTCGCGGAAGCGCAGCTGCCCGTCCCTCACTTCGAGCACCACGGCCGGCTTCTGGGCGTTGCGTGCGGCATCCAGGCTGATCGTGCCGGTGACGCCGGGAAAGTCCTGGGTGCCGGCGATCAGGTCGCGCAGGCGCGCGCGTGCCGCCGCGCTGGCCTCCGCGTCGCCTCCGGTGAGCGCGGCGAAGCCCGCGGCGTCCACCTCGTGGAGCCGGCGCAGGCAGTGCACGAGCAGGCGCATGGCGTCATAGCCGAGGGCGGCCATCGCGTCGGGCGCCTCGCCGTAGCGCGTGCGGTAGCTGCCGACGAAGTTCTGCACCAGGGGGCTCGGATCCTCCACCGAGTAGTGGTTGCTCAGGAAGCAGCCCTCCAGGGCGCCGCTCGCAATCTCGAGGAGCTTGGGCGAGTCCCAGCCGTCGCCGCCCAGGAGCGGGCCCGTGTAGCCCAGTTCGCGGGCCTGCCGCGCGATCAGCCCCACCTCGGTGTAGTAGCCCGGCACGAAGAGCGCCTCGGGCTTGCCGGCGATCAATGCCGTGAGCGGCGCCTTGAAGTCCACGTCCCCCTGCTGATAGCTCTCGTCGCCCGTGATCACGCCGCCCTGGCGCACGAACTCCGCGCGGAAGAAACCGGCCAGGCCCACCGAGTAGTCGCTCTTGACGTCGCGCAGCACGGCCACGCGCGTGAGGCCCAGCGACTGGCCGGCGAAGCGCGCCATCACGGTGCCCTGGAAGGGGTCGATGAAGCAGATGCGGAAGATGTAGTCGCCCACCTCGGTCACCGCCGGGTTCGTGGAGGCCGGCGTGATCATCGGCACCTTGGCCTCCTGGCAGATCGGCGCCGCCGCCAGGGAGTTCGAGCTGGCCACCTCGCCGAGCACGGCCGCCACGCGATCCTGCACGATGAGCTTGTTCACCGCCGTGGCCGCCTCCTCGGGCCGGCCCTGGTTGTCCTCGGTGATCACGGTGATCGGCAAGCCGGCGACGCCGCCGGCCGCGTTGGCCTCGTCGAGGGCCATCTCCACGCCGTGGTGCTGGGAGGTGCCGAAGGTCGCCTTGTCCCCTGTGAGGGAGCCGTATTCCCCGATCTTGAGCCGGCCGCTCTCCTTGCCGCAGCCGCCGGCGAGCGCGAGGGCGATGAGCAGCGCGAGGAGCGCGGAAAGCTGCCGGCGGGGCCGCGACAAGCTGGGCACGCGGGGCCTCCTTGGCGAGGGGATTGCTAGGCTAACTCGTTGAAATCAGAGCGGAAGCTAGCACCGCTCGGCAGGGGCGGTCAATGCCCAAGGGCGGCGGTTCTCCCTCAAGAGCCCCGCGGCGGCTGCCGATAGCCATCAGGACGAGACGGGGCGCGCGGCCTGGCCGCAGCGCCAGCGGTTTCGCATCGACAACCTCTTGCGAAGGACCAGCTGCCGAGCATGTTGGCGATCATCGGAGTCCTCGTCGTCATCTTCTCCGTGGTGGGAGGCTACGCGCTCACGCACGGGCCCTTCCGCGTCCTCTATCAGCCGGCGGAGCTGATCATCATCATCGGCGCCGCCCTGGGCATCGTCCTGCTCGGCTCGCCGCCCAAGGTGCTCAAGCATCTGTTGCGGGCCCTGCCCGTGGTCTTCAAGGGCTCGCCCTACACCAAGAACACCTACCTCGAGCTGCTCAAGATGCAGTTCGAGGTGTTCTCGAAGATCCGCAAGGGCGGTCTGCTGGCCATGGAAGAGGACGTCGGCGACCCCTACAACAGCGCCATCTTCAAGAGCTACCCCCATTTTATCGCCAATCCGGCGGCGGTGCACTTCTTCTGCGACTCGATGAAGCTACTCATCGACGGCACCGACGTGGGCGAGGTCGAGCACATCATGCAGTCCGACCTGGCCACGCAGCAGGAGGAAGGAAGCCTGCCGGCCAGCGTGCTGATGGCCGTGGGCGACGCCATGCCGGGCCTGGGCATCGTCGCGGCCGTGCTCGGCATCATCGTGACGATGCAGAAGCTGGACGGCCCGCCCGAGGAACTCGGCGCGCACGTGGCCGCGGCGCTGGTGGGCACCTTCCTCGGCATCCTCGTGTCCTACGGCTTCTTCCAGCCCCTGGGCACCGCGGTCGGGTCCCTCGCCCGCGACGAGCACAAGTATCTCCAGTGCATGATGATCGGCTTGAGCAGCTCCACGGGCGGCACCTCGCCGGGCACCTCGGTCGAGCAGGCGCGCCGCGTGATCTACGCCGCCGACCGGCCCACTCCCGAGGAGCTGGAGACGGCCATCAACGAGCTGAAGACGGCCAAGGCCTAGCGCGCCCGGGGCGATTGGGGAGTCATGTCCAAGGCGGAGAAACCGACGCGATCGCGCAACCGGGGCGGCCACGGGGGCGGCCATGGCGGCGGCGGCCATCACGGCGGCGCCTGGAAGGTGGCCTACGCCGACTTCACCACGGCGATGATGGCCTTCTTCATGCTGCTGTGGATTCTCGCCGCGAGCTCGCCCAAGCAGAAGCAGGCCATCGCCCAGTACTTCCGCAGCGACGGCGCCTTCCAGGACGGAGGCTCGCTGACGCCCGGCGACATGGACGGCGGTCCCTCCTTCCTCGAGATGTCCCCGGCCAGCACGATCCTGGCGGAGACCAGCGCGCTCGAGCAGGTGGCCCAGCAGCTCAAGGCAGCGCTGGAGGGCGACGGCGGCGAGGACGCGGGCGAGGGTGCCGGCGAGGGCGGCAGTCCAGGCCTGAAGGACCAGGTGAAGATCAGCGTCAGCGACGAGGGCTTGATCATCGAGATCGCCGACGATCCGCAGGACGAGCTCTTCCCCGTGGGCAAGGCCGACATGAACGCGGGCTTCGGCGAGGCCCTGGACGCCGTGGCCGCGCAGCTGAAGACCCTGCCCAACTCAGTGCGGCTGGAGGGTTACACGGACGCCCGCCAGTATCCGGAAGGGGCCCCCTACACCAACTGGGAGCTGTCCGTGGATCGAGCCAACGCCGCGCGGCGGCGGCTGGAGACCCACGGCCTGGCTCGCGCGCGCTTCCAGAGCGTGGTGGGCTATGGCGACGGCCGCCTGGCGGTGCCCGACGCGCCGCTGGCGCCCGGCAACCGGCGCATCACGATCACGGTGCTCCGTCAGAACCCGGTGCCGCACGAGGGGGGTGGCGTGATCGAATCGCCCGTGCAGGGCTTCCGCCCCCTGGGCGAGCCCTACGTGCCCGAGCAAGCCCGGCAGGCGGCCCAGCCCGGCAGGCCGGCCGCCGGCGATCCGGCGCCCAACGGGCAGGCGCCCGTCAAGCCGGCGCCCGCGCCCGCGGGCCACGGGCACTAGGCGCGCGCCCGGGCCGGCGGCCTGCGTTCGCGACGCTGGCCGAGGCGGAGTGTACACGTGTACAAAGCGAGCCGCCCTGCGAGGTCGCGATCTACCGCTGCCAGGCCTGCGGCGCGGTCCGCCTCTCCGGCGGTCGCACCCCGAGCTTCGCCCCCTAGCGGATAAGGCTAGCTGAAGTCCAGCTCGATCCGCTCCAGCTTCATCAGCGCGTGCTCCGCGAGCCGCCGCCGGGCGGCGATGACGGCGTCGACGGCGCCCGTCAGCACGCCCTCCGCCTTCAGCTCGTACTCGTGCGCCGGCGAGTAGGCCTCGACGCCGGCCGCCTCCTTGTCCACCCGCTCCGTCTCGCTGTAGTCCGCTACCGCTGCCCCCGTGGGCAGGGCCGCCAGCAGGCCGCGCAGCTCCTGGGCGTGGCCGCGCGTGAAGGCATGGCAGGAGAAGGCGCAGCGGCCGCCGCGCAGGGGCTTGACGGCCACCACGCGCAGCTCGGCCTCGGCCTCCAGCCTGGGCGCGGCGGCCTGGACGCGCGCGGCCAGGGCCGCGCTCACGACGAGATGGATCAGCCGGCCCTTGCCGCCGATCAGCTCGCGCAGGTGGGCGCCGAGGGAGCCCTCGGCCAGCTCGTCCTCCAGGCCGATCAACTCGCGCTCGGCGCCGCCGGCGCCGATCTGCAGGCCGACGATGAGGCCGCGGCAGACCTCGTCATCGCCGGCGAGCACCAACTCGCAGTACGAGGTGGGCGATGCTGCGGGTGGGGCGGGCTCGCGCGGGGTCATGGCGATGCCTCCTAGCGGAAGAAGATCAGCGAGACGAGGATGAAGACCGGGATCAGGAAGGGAATCGTGTAGCGCAGGATGTAGCCGAAGAAGCTGGGCATCGGCACGCCCGCCTCCTCGGCGATGGACTTGATCATGAAGTTGGGCGCGTTGCCGATGTAGCTGTTGGCGCCCATGAAGACCGCGCCGGCCGAGATCGCGGTGAGGTAGGCGATGAAGGTCTCGTCGCGGGCGGCCGCGCCGGCATAGCCCAGCAGGCCGGGCACGGCGCTCTCGCTCTGCCCGAGGCTGCCCAGGGCCGTGTTGAAGAAGGTGAGGTAGGTGGGCGCGTTGTCCAGGAAGCTGGACAGGCTGCCCGTGGCCCAGAAGTAGTGGGCGGGCTCGCGCACGGCGCGGATCAGCCCGGCCAGGGCGCCGTGCTCGCCGGCCTGGAGGATGGCGAGGGCCGGAATGATCGTCACGAAGATGCCCGCGAAGAGGTAGGCTACCTCCTTGATGGGCCCCCAGGTGAAGCCATTCTGGGCGCGGATCGCCCGCCGCGTGGTGATCAGCGAGAGCACGCCCATCAGGATCAGGAAGGCGTCGCGCACCCAGTTCTGCAGGTCCACGGCGACGTGGCCGTAGACATGCACCTGGCTCAGCTTCACGTAGCCCGAGAAGATGACGCCGCCCATCACGCCGAGCAGAAAGAGCAGATTATAGGGCGCCTTCCACGTGCAGGCCGCGCTCGCCGGGCTGGGCGACGGGGCGCTCCGTCTCGCGGGCGTAGTGCCAGCGGTCGAGCAGGAAGAACACCACGAGCAACACCAGCGCCGCGAAGCCGCTGAGGGCGAGCAGGCCCTTGGTCACCCAGAAGAAGGGCACGCCGTGCAGGAAGCCCAGGAAGAGCGGCGGATCCCCCAGAGGCGTGAGCGAGCCGCCGATGTTGCCGATCAGGAAGATGAAGAAGACGATCACATGCACCTGCTGCCGCCGCCAGGCGTTGGCGCGCAGCATGGGCCGGATCAGCACCATCGAAGCCCCGGTGGTGCCGATCCAGGACGCGAGCAGGGTGCCGATGAGCAGCATCAGCGCGTTGACGGCCGGCGTGCCGCGCAGGGCGCCGCCCACGTAGATGCCGCCGGCGATGGTGAAGAGCGCCCAGAGCAGGATGATGAAGGGCACGTAGTCGATGAGCGCGATGTGGATGAGCGACTGCAGGGCCTCGCTCCGGAAGGCGATCAGGAAGGGCACGGCGAGCAGCACCGCCCAGGCCGCGGAGATCTTCGGGTAGTGCCGGTGCCAGAAGTGGGGCGCGAGCAGGGGGAAGAGCGCGATCGAGAGCAGGATGCCCGCGAAGGGCAAGGTGCTCCAGAGCGGCAGCAGTTCGCCGAGGGCGGGCGGGTGGTGGGCGGGCATCGCGGCTTCCTCCTCGTCGATCCAGCGCCGGCGGGCGCTGCCGACGGCCGGCAAGGTAGAGCATCGCGGGAGGGCGGTCAACAGCGCCTCGCGCCTCGCGCGCCGAGGCCCGCGGCGGCCTCTGGCGCGGCTCCCCGGCGAGCGACTCCGCGGGCGGATCTCGTATCGACATCTCGGGTTGCTTCTGTTATAGAATCTCGGGCTCCGTCCCGGCCACCGGGTCGGGCGCGGGTGCCCTTGTGCCCGGCAATCGCTTCGCTCACAAGTTCTCGTCCGTCTTTCGCTGGAGGGTCGTGATGACCGCAGTCCTGCTTTCCCGCCCCCGCAGGCTCGGCCGTAGGGGTGCCCGTCGCCTCGCGGCGCTGGCCGTCCTGTTGCCGCTCCTCGTCGGAGGGCTCGCCCTGGCGCTACCCGCGCAGGCGGTGACGCCCGTCGACAACACCGCCGACCGGCCCGTCCACCACGGCGGCGAGGCCTCGCTCGTGCTGCCCGACCTCGGGCAGGCCGAGTTCCTGGGCATGTCCGGCAGCGCGCTGCTCACCATCGGCATCCTGATCTCGCTGCTCGGGCTGGTCTTCGGGCTGGTCATCTACCAGCAGATCAAGCGCATGCCGGTGCACCGCTCGATGCGCGAGATCGGCGACCTGATCTACGAGACCTGCAAGACCTACATGCTCACGCAGGGGCGCTTCCTGCTCATCCTGTGGCTCTTCATCGGCGCCATCATCACGCTCTACTACGGGCTCCTGCAGCACTTCCCGCTGATGAAGCTCGCGGTGATCCTGCTCTTCAGCCTGATCGGCATCGCCGGCAGCTACGGCGTGGCCTGGTTCGGCATTCGCATCAACACGCTGGCCAACGCGCGCACGGCCTTTGCCAGCCTCAAGGGCAAGCCCTTCCCGCTGCACGCGATCCCGCTGCGCTCGGGCATGAGCATCGGCATGGCGCTGATCAGCGTCGAGCTGTTCATCATGCTCTTCATCCTGCTCTGGGTGCCGCGCGACTACGCCGGGCCCTGCTTCATCGGCTTCGCCATCGGCGAGTCCCTGGGCGCCGCCGTGCTACGCATCGCCGGCGGCATCTTCACGAAGATCGCCGACATCGGCTCGGACCTGATGAAGATCGTCTTCAACATCAAGGAAGACGACGTGCGCAATCCGGGCGTCATCGCCGACTGCACGGGCGACAACGCCGGCGACTCGGTGGGCCCCACCGCCGACGGCTTCGAGACCTACGGCGTCACGGGGGTGGCGCTGATCACCTTCATCCTGCTGGCCGTGCACGAGCCGCTGGTGCAGGTGCAGCTGCTGGTCTGGATCTTCGCCATGCGCGTGATGATGGTGCTCGCCTCGGGCGGCTCCTATCTCATCAACAACGCGCTGGTCCACGCCAAGCACGCCCGCGCCGACAAGATGGACTTCGAGCACCCGCTCACGCAGCTCGTCTGGCTGACCTCGCTGGTCTCGATCGGTCTCACCTACCTCATCTCCAAGCTGCTCATCGGCGACATCGGCGACGGCAGTCTCTGGTGGAAGCTCTCGACGGTGATCAGCTGCGGCACCCTGGCCGGCGCGGTGATTCCCGAGCTGGTCAAGGTCTTCACCTCCACCGGATCGCGGCACGTGAAGGAAGTGGTCACCTCGGCCCGCGAGGGCGGGGCGTCCCTGGGCATCCTCTCCGGTCTCGTCGCCGGCAACTTCAGCGCCTTCTGGCTGGGTGGGGCCATCCTCGGCCTGATGGCCATCGCCTTCGCGGTGAGCACCACCGGGCTGGGCGCGCTGATGCTGGCGCCGGCGGTCTTCGCCTTCGGCCTGGTGGCCTTCGGCTTCCTCGGCATGGGGCCGGTGACCATCGCGGTCGACTCCTACGGCCCGGTCACCGACAACGCGCAGTCGGTCTACGAGCTGTCCACGATCGAGCAGATTCCGAACGTGGCGGCCGAGATCGAGAAGGACTTCGGCTTCAAGCCCGACTTCGAGAACGCCAAGGCGATGCTCGAGGAGAACGACGGCGCCGGCAACACCTTCAAGGCGACGGCCAAACCCGTGCTCATCGGCACGGCCGTGGTGGGCGCCACGACGATGATCTTCTCGATCATCATGGTGCTGACCAGCGGGCTGACCGAGAACCTGGACAAGCTGTCCATGCTCAACGCGCCCTTCCTGCTCGGCCTCATGGCGGGCGGCGCCGTGATCTACTGGTTCACGGGGGCTTCGATCCAGGCCGTCACCACGGGCGCCTACCGTGCCGTCGAGTACATCAAGGCGCACATCAAGCTGGACACGGAGGCGGCGGCCTCCGTCGAGGACAGCAAGAAGGTCGTCGAGATCTGCACGCAGTACGCCCAGAAGGGTATGCTCAACATCTTCCTGGCCGTCTTCTTCGTGACGCTGGCCTTCGGCTTCTTCGATCCCTTCTACTTCATCGGCTACCTGATCTCGATCGCGCTCTTCGGGCTCTACCAGGCCATCTTCATGGCGAATGCCGGCGGCGCCTGGGACAACGCGAAGAAGATCGTCGAGACGGATCTCAAGGAGAAGGGCACCGAGCTGCACGCGGCCACCGTCATCGGCGACACCGTGGGCGACCCCTTCAAGGACACCTCCTCGGTGGCGATGAACCCCGTCATCAAGTTCACGACCCTCTTCGGCCTCCTGGCCGTGGAGCTGGCCGTGTCGATGGCGGTCGAGAACGCCCTGCTCACGCACGTGCTGGGCGCGGTGTTCTTCGTGGTGGCCCTGGTCTTCGTCTGGCGCTCGTTCTACGCGATGCGCATCCAGACGGGCCGGGCGTCCTAGCGGCTTCGGGGCGAGGGCGGCGCGCGCGCGCCGCCCTCGGCGCCCGGCGGGAGGCGCGCACGCCGATGACTTCCCTCGACAAGGGCTTGCTCGTCTCCAGGTTGGCGATCCTCGTCAACGCCTTGCTCGCCGCGGGCAAGGTCTTCACGGGCATCGTCGGCAACTCCTACGCGCTGGTCGCCGACGGCATCGAGTCCACGGCGGACATCTTCAGCTCCGCCGTCGTCTGGGGCGGCCTGCGCCTGGCGGCCAAGCCGCCCGACAGCGACCACCCCTACGGCCACGGCAAGGCCGAGTCGATCGCCGGCCTGATCGTCGGCGTGGGCCTGCTCGGCGCCGCCGTGCTGATCGCGGTGCAGAGCATCGGCGAGATCCGCGAGCCCCACCTGGCGCCGGCCTGGTACACGCTGGTCGTGCTGGCGGGCGTGATCCTGATCAAGGAGACGCTCTACAGGCGCGTGATCCGCGTGGGCGACTCGCTGCAGAGCACGGCGCTCAAGGGCGACGCCTGGCACCACCGCTCGGACGCGCTGACCTCGGGCGCCGCCTTCATTGGCATCTCGATCGCGCTCATCGGCGGGCCCCGCTTCAACGGCGCCGACGACTGGGCGGCCCTGATCGCCTGCGGCATCATCGTCTTCAACGGCGTGCGTATCTTCCGCGCGGCGCTGGACGAGCTGATGGACGCGGCCGTGGCGCCCGCCATCGTCGAGCAGATCCGCGCGCTGGCCGGCAGCGTGGAGGGCGTGCGGGCCATCGAGAAGTGCCGCGTGCGCAAGAGCGGGCCCAGCCTGGCCCTGGACATCCACGTCCACGTGCCCGCCGAGATGAGCGTGCGCGAGAGCCACCGCATCGCCCACCGCGTGCAGGACGCCCTGCTCGCCTCGCCGCACCGCATCAGCGACGCCACCGTGCACATCGAGCCGGACGTCGACTAAACGAAGCGCCCGGATCCTCGCGGACCCGGGCGCTAGTTCGGAAGCGAATCGTCGGCGAGACGCTAGCGGAGCATCGTCAGCTTGCGCTCCTCGGCCGGGCGGCCGCCCTGCAGCAGGCGGGCCAGGTAGATGCCGCTGGGCAGTGCATGCCCCGCCTCATCCCGGCCGTCCCAGTCCAGGCTCTGCTGCCCGGCAGGGAGCTCGCCCGCAGCGAGCCGCCGCAGGAGCCGGCCGCGCATGTCGTAGATGGCCAGATCCACGCGGGCGGGTGCCTCGAGCGCGAAGCGCAGCGTGGTCTTCGGGTTGAAGGGGTTCGGGAAGGCGGCCAGCGGCGCCGCCGCCGACGGCGTGGGCCCGCTCAGGCGGCCCTGGGCCGGGCCGAGATAGCGGCCGATCTCGCCGTTGTCGTCCAGCATGGCCAGCCAGTACCAGTAGTCGCGGCCGGCCACGGCGCCGTAGTCGTCGTAGCGGTAGTCGCCGGGGCCTTCCAGCACCTGCCCCGTGAGCGGCACCGAGGCCAGCGGGTTGGCGCTCTCGCCCCGCTGCAGGCGGAAGGTCTCGGTCTCGCCCTGCAGCTCCAGCTCCCAGCGCAGGGCGATGTGGTCGCCCGCGTCCAGGGCGATGAAGCTGGCCAGGGTGAGCGGCGTCTCGCCGAAGCTCAGCTCGGGGCCGTTCTCCAGGTAGCCGCCGAGCGCATGGCCGCTGCTGCCGACGCTGCGGCCGAACCAGCCATTGGGATCCGTGTCCACCTGGCCGTTGCTCTGGGCGGTGATGTCGAACTCGAGCGTGAGCGTGATGCCGGCCGGCACGATCAGGTCCGGCGAGCCGTCGGGGTCGCCGAAGACGAAGCGGTGGGGGCGCAGGCCCGGCTCGATCTCGCCCGTCGTGCCCGCCTGGTAGCTGTGCTGCACGTCCTCGGTGCCCACGCGGGCGCTCACGTTGGAGACCGTCACCCAGCTCGGATACTGCTCCGAGACGAAGAGCCCGCCCAAGGGCAGGCCGTTCGTGGGGCGCAAGGTCCAGGTGACGCGGCAGGGCTGGCCCACGGGGATGTGGTAGTCGGCGTCCGCGAAGGCACGGGTGACCGCCACCTCGCCGGCCTGGGGCCACTGGGCAGCCAGCGCCGGGGGCGCGAAGAGGGCCAGTATGAACAAGGCGGTCAGGATTCTGCGCAGGGCCATGACGCTCCTTTATCCCGTGATGATCGCGACGCTGATGCGATGCGGGGCAGGCGTCCAGTGGCGGCAGGCGAGGCGCCGGCGGCCACTGACGGCCTCCTCCCAGCACCTCCCCCAACGACAGGGAGCAAAGGGTGGACCACGATCCCCGGAATTGCAAGGCTTCATGTGCCCGCTTGGGGCCGTGAAGGGCGCTTTGAGGCGGCGGCGGGCCTGTGCTAAGCTGCCGCCCGGCCACGGGAAAGCCGACCCCGCGGTCCGGAGGCCCCATGCCCGAAAAGCCCGTTCGCCATCGCCTTGCCCCCGAGCGGCTGCGCTGGACCTGCGATCCGGCCGACCTGCCCAAGGTGGGCGACGGCGCCCGCGCCTCCCTGGAGATCATCGGCCAGGACCGCGCTCTCGACGCCCTGCGCATGGGCCTGGAGATCCGCCGGCCGGGCTACCACATCTTCGTGACGGGCACGGAGGGCACGGGCCGCACCACCACCATCCGCCGCGTGCTCGCCGATCATCGGCGCCGCGGCGAGCTGCCCTGCGACCTCTGCTACGTGCACAACTTCCAGGTGGCCGAGCAGCCCCTGCTGCTGAGCTTTCCGGCCGGCGTCGGCTGCGACTTCAAGTCCCGCATCGAGCGCATGACGAGCAGTCTGCGCCGCCACATCCCGCAGCTCTATCGCGGCGAGAACTTCCAGAAGAAGATGGCCGCCGTCGAGCGCCGCTACAGCAAGGCCCAGAGCGACGGCGTGCAGGCCTTCGCCGAGCGGGCCCGACGCAGCGGCTTCAACCTGGTGGAAGTGCAGAGCGGGCCCTACATCCGGCCCGAGCTGCACGCCCGCGTCGGCGAGGAGGAGTACGACGTCGCCGAGCTGGGCCAGCTCGTGGAGGAGGGCCGCCTCGAGGCCCGCGCGGCCGCGCGCCTGGAGCGGCGCTACCACGTGCTCTCCAACGAGCTGCGCGCGCTGGTCCGCGCCAACTCCCGCCTGGACGAGGCCTTCCGCGAGGAGCGCGGCAACCTGGCCCAGGCGGTGATCCTCCCCCTCATCCACGACACCGTCGAGCTGCTCAAGACGCGCTTCGACGACCCCGCCGTGCACGCCTACCTCGAGCGGCTCGAGCAGGCCCTGGTGGGCGCGCCCTGGCTGCCCCGCGAAGCGAGCGGCGACGAGGACGACGACGAGGAGGCCGAGGACCGCGAGCAGAGCTTCGCCCGCTTCGGCGTCAATCTGCTCGTGGACAACGGCGAGCGACAGGAGGCGCCGGTCATCATCGAGACGGCGCCGACCTTCCAGAATCTCTTCGGCAACATCGAGCCCGCCTTCTCCAGCCGCGGCGTGCCCAGCTTCGACTACCGCCAGATCAAGGCCGGCTCCCTGGTGCGCGCCCAGGGTGGCACCCTGGTGATCATGGCCCAGGACCTGCTGGAGGAGCCCCTGGTCTGGCCCACGCTCAAGCGCGGGCTGCGCAACCGCAAGCTCGAGATCCAGGCCTACGACCCGCAGAACCGCATGGTGGTGGGCCCGCTCAAGCCCCAGCCCATCGATCTCGACCTCAAGGTGATCCTGGTCGGCGACTCGCGGCTCTACAACGCGCTGCTGCAGGGCGACCCCGACCTGCAGCGCGTCTTCCGCATCAAGGTGGACTTCGAGACCGACATGCCGCGCAACCGCGGCAACATGCGTCGCTATCTCAATTTCATCGACAAGGTCTGCCAGCAGGACGAGCTGCTCACGCTCACGCCCCGGGCCCGCGCCGGCGTGCTCGAGCAGGGCGCGCGTCTGGCCGGGCGGCAGGACCGCCTCTCGACGCGCTTCAGCAGCATCGTCGACCTGCTCATCGAGAGCGACTACTTCGCCCGCCGCGACGGCGCGCGCCTGGTGCACGTCGAGCACGTGGACCGCGCCCTGGCCGAGCGGGACCGCCGCCTGGGCACGCTGGAGGAGCAGTTCCACAAGATGGTGCGCGACGGCGGCCTGATGATCAGCACCAAGGGCAGCGCCGTGGGCCAGGTGAACGGCCTCTTCTTCGTGGAGCACTGGGACTACGCCTTCGGCCAGCCCGTGCGCATCACGGCGAGCTGCTCGCTCGGCGAGGGGGACATCCTCAGCATCGAACGCGAAGTCGAGATGAGCGGCGCCTCCTTCGACAAGGGCCACATGACCCTCGAGGGCTTCCTGCGCCAGCGCTTCGCCCATGACAAGCCGCTTCGCCTGCACGCGACGCTCTCCTGTGAGCAGAATTACATGGGCATCGACGGCGACAGCGCCAGCGTCTCGGAGATCTTCGCCCTCATGAGCGCGCTGGCGGGGCTGCCCCTCAGCCAGTCCCTGGCCGTGACCGGCTCCGTCAACCAGTTCGGCGAGGTGCAGCCGGTGGGCGGCGTCATCCAGAAGGTGGAGGGCTTCTTCAAGATCTGCCGCGAGCGGGGGCTCAGCGGCGAGCAGGGCGTGATCATCCCGGCGGCGAACGCGAAGGATCTCATGCTGGACAAGGAGATCGTCGCCGCCGCCCGCGCCGGGAAGTGGCACATCTACGCGATCCGCACCGTCGACGAGGGCCTGGAGCTGCTGACCGGCGTGCCGGCGGGCAAGCGGCGGGCGAATGGCAGCTGGCCCACCGACAGCGTGAACGGGCGCGTCGATGCGCGCCTGCTCGAGATGGCGCTCACCTTACAGCATTTCAGCGACGACGCGCCCGGGGCGGCGCCCGTCCAGCCGCCGGAGGAGCGGCCGCGGCGGGCCGCGCGCAGCCCGCGCTAGAGGAGGAACATGGCCGAGGTGATCCTGCAGGACGTCTGGAAGGTCTTTCCGGGCGACGTCGTCGCCGCGCGCGACATCAACCTGACCATCGCCGACCGCGAGTTCATGGTGCTGGTCGGCCCATCCGGCTGCGGCAAGAGCACCACGCTGCGCATGATCGCCGGCCTCGAGGAGATCTCGCAGGGGACGGTGAGCATCGGCGGCCGCATCGTCAACGACGTGCTGCCCAAGGACCGCGACATCGCCATGGTCTTCCAGAACTACGCGCTGTATCCGCACATGACCGTCCACGACAACATGGCCTTCGGCCTGAAGCTCCGGAAGTACCCCAAGGCCGAGATCCAGGAGCGCGTGGAGGAGGCGGCGGCCATTCTCGGCATCACGGAGCTGCTGGGGCGCAAGCCCAAGGCGCTCTCGGGCGGCCAGCGCCAGCGCGTGGCCGTGGGCCGGGCCATCGTGCGGCAGCCGGCGGTGTTCCTTTTCGACGAGCCGCTGTCGAACCTCGATGCCAAGTTGCGCGTGCAGATGCGCGCCGAGATCAGCCGCCTGCACCACAAGATCCAGGCCACGATGATCTACGTCACCCACGATCAGGTGGAGGCGATGACCATGGGCGATCGCATCACGGTGATGAAGGACGGCCTCATCCAGCAGGTGGATAGCCCGCTCGCCCTCTACGGCCGCCCGACCAACCGCTTCGTGGCCGGCTTCATCGGCTCGCCGGCGATGAACTTCCTCGGTGGCCGCCTGGAGGCCGCCGCCGGCGGCGCGCTCACCTTCGTCTGCACTTCGGCGCGGCTGCCCCTGGCCCCGGCCCATGGCGAACGCCTGCGCGCGCAGGCTGGCCGCGAGATCGTGCTGGGCATTCGCCCGGAGGACATCTACGCGCCCGACCATGCGCCCGTGCTGGCGGCCGGGCGCACGCTGCCCGTCGAGGTGGACGTGGTCGAGCCGATGGGCAACGAGCTCTTCCTCTATCTCAAGGCCGCCGAGGCGCAGCTCGTCGCCCGCGTCGACCCGCGCCAGCGCGCGCGGGTGGGCGACCGCCTGTCCGTGCTGCTGGACATGGAGCAGGCGCACTACTTCGATGCGCAGAGCGACGCGGTGATCGCCTGAGCGCGGCGGGAGCGGGAATGGGCATCCTCCTGGGCCTCGATGTCGGCGGCACCAACGTGAAGGCCGTGCTTGCCGCCACGGACGGGAGCCGGCGCCGGCGGGCGCGCTGGGCCACGGCCGCCCTCGGCGACTCCCCGGCGGCGGCCCTGGCCGGCCTGGAGACGCGCATCCGCGCCCTGCTCGCCCGCGAGCATCTGGCGCCCGAGGCCCTCGCCGGCCTCGGCCTGGCCTGCGCCGGGCTCATCGACGGCGCCAGCGGGCGCCTGCTCGCAGCGCCGAACCTGCGCCGCTGGGAGGGCGCGCCGCTGGGCGACTGGCTGGCCGCGCGCTTCCCCTGCCCGGTCGCCATCGAGAACGACGTCAATGCCCTGGCTTACGGCGAGTGGCGCCTGGGCGCGGGCCGCGGCGCGCGGCACCTCGTCTGCCTGGCTCTGGGCACGGGGGTGGGCGGGGGCCTCATCCTCGACGGCGCGCTCTATCGCGGGCAGCGCGGACTGGCCGCGGAGCTGGGCCACATGGTCATCGCGCGCGATGGCCGGCGCTGCCCCTGCGGCAGTCGCGGCTGCCTGGAGGCTTACGCCGGGGCCCGCGCCATCACGGCGGCCGCGCGGCGCGCCCTGGCCCGCCGTGCGCCCGGGCACCGCGAGCTGGCCCGGCTGCTCGGCGGGGACGCGCCCGCGCCGCGGGCGCTCCACGCCGCCGCCCGCGCCGGCAGCGGCCTGGCCCGGGAACTGCTGGCCGAGGCCGGGCGTGCCCTCGGCGTGGGCATCGCCAGTTGCATCAACGCCTTCGCTCCAGACTGCATCGTCGTGGCCGGCGGCGTGGCCGGAGCCGGCAAGGCCCTGCTCGGCCCGGCGCGCGCCGAGGCCGCCGCACGGCTGATGGACCCCGAGCACCAGCGCCTCGACCTGCGCCTGCGCACCCTCGGCGACGACGGCGCCGCCCTCGGCGCCGCCCTGCTGGCGGCGGAGCGAGACGCATGAAAGGCTCGCTCGCCGCGCTGCTGGGCGCGCTCGTCCTGGCAGGCGCGGCCGGCGCCGCCGGGCAGGAGCCGCGCGCGCGGGTCTTCAACTGGCGCGGCGACGACCTGGAGCACCAGCGCCGCGGCGAGGTGAGCATCACCCAGCTCACCAACTTCTGGTGCCAGTCGGACAGCCTGGTGGTCACCGCCGAGCTCGCCGAGCGGCGCGTGGACGCGGCGGCGGCGACCGACGAGTTCTCCCTGCGCGGCAACGTGGTGGCCGTCGAAGGCGCCACCCGCATCGTCGGCGAGACCGGCCACTACGACCGCCACCGCGACGTCGCCACCGTGAGCGGCGCCGTCACGATCAACGACGCCGCCACGGTGATCCACTGCGCGGAGGCCGTCTACGAACGCGGCGCGCAGCTCATCCACCTGGTGGGCGATGTCGACATCGCCCAGGGGGAGAGCCGCCTCCGGGCCCAGCGGGTGATCTACCACCGCGCCACCGGCTTCGCCGAGGCCTTCGACGATGTGGAGCTCTCCGAGCAGGGCGGCGACACCGTTCTGCGCGGCCAGCACGGCAGCTACGACCGCGAGCGCGACCAGGCGGAGATGGACGCCTCTCCCCACCTGCTGCGCGCGAGCGCGGGCGACACCGTCCAGGTGACCGCCGCCCGCATGCGCCAGCTGCGCGCCGACAGCCTGGCCATCGCCGTGGGCGACGTGCGCTACCTGCGTGGCCCCACGGAGGCCCTATGCGACTCCGCGCTCTTCTACCAGGCGGAGGATCGCCTGCTGCTCTTCGGCGAGCCGCGCGTGCTGCGCAGCGGCAGCACCCTGGCGGGCGACACGCTGGAGCTCTTCTTCGCCGGCGGCGAGATCCAGCGCATGAACATCAATGGCCGGGCGCGCTTCCGCGACCGGCCCGCCGATACCCGCGTCTTCCCCGGCCAGCAGAGCGAAATCCGGGGCGATCGCTTCCGCATCCACTTCCGAAGCGGCGAGATCAGCAGCGTCGAAGTGCAGGGCTCACCCAGCAGCACCTACATTCCGCCGCTGGGCGCCGACGGGCGCGCCGCGATCAACGAGGCCGCAGGCGACTCCATGCTCCTGCGCTTCAGCGCCGACGATCTGGACGAGGTGCGCATCTTCGGCAGTGCGTCCGGACGCTACCGCTACCTCGACGACTGGCCGGCCCGCTGGGCCGTGGCGGACAGCGCCGCGCCAGCATCGCGGACAGCGCCGCCGCCAGCATCGCCGACAGCGCCGCCGCCAGCATCGCCGACAGCGCCGGCGCTGCCGCGCGCTTCGCGACGCTAGCGGCCGTGATCGAGTACAAGGCCGACGACATCATCTACCAGGCCGTGCAGGAGCGCGCCTACCTGGAAGGCGAGGCGGAGGTGGCCAGCCCCGACTTCACCCTGCAAGCGCGGGCCATTCGCTTCGATGCGCGCGATGACTTCCTCGACGCCCGCGGCGAGCCCGTGCTCATCGACGAGGGCGATCAGCTCTACGGCAGCCTGATGGAGTACGCGATCGACGAGAAGGTCGGCCTCGTGCACAGTGGCACGACGCGCTACGGCGAGGGCTTCTACGCTGGCGAACGCCTGAAGAAGAAGCCCGACGGCCGTGTGAACGCCTACGCCTGCACCTACACCACCTGCGATCTCGCGGAGCCGCACTTCCACTTCAAGGTCGATCGCATGACGATCCAGACTCGCGACAAGATCGTCGGCGCGCCCGTTCGCTTCTACCTGGGGGACATCCCCCTCTTCTACCTGCCCTACCTGTTCAACGACCTCAAGCGCGGCCGGCGCTCGGGCTTCCTGCAGCCGGATTTCGAGTTCGGCATCACCCTGAGCGAGAACAAGCCGCAGCGCTTCGTGCGCGACCTCGGCTACTACTGGGCCGCCAGCGACTACTACGACCTCACCCTGCGCGGCAACTTCGAGGAGCGGCGGTCGCTGTTCGGCACCCTGGGCATGCGCTACTACCAGCGCTATTTCCTGGGCGGCTCGGTCAACAGCAACCTCAGCTACGACGCGCGCCGCGATCTGGTCAGCGACGCCTTCTCCTGGGGCCTGCACGGCACCCACAACCAGGAGCTGGACGAGCGGACGCGGCTGAACGCCAATATCGACTTCGTCAGCAGCGAGGCCCTGCGCGACATCGACAACTACACGGTCGAGCAGACCATCAACCAGCGGCTCACCTCCAATGCCGCGCTGAGCCGCAAGTGGGACAACCTCTCGCTGAACAGCAGCTACAAGCGCACGCAGATTCTCAATCAAGAGGACGACGATCCGGCGACGGACAATCTCCTGGTCGAGGAGACGACGCCGGTGTCGCTGAGCGCGACGCCGCTGCCGCTGTTGCCCGGCCTGAGCGGGCGCGACGGCCTGCGCGGAGCGCTGGCGGGGCTCAAGCTGACGCCGCGGCTGTCCTACACGCGCAACAGCAAGCGCTACGAGACGCGCCGGCTGGTCACCGAGTCGGCGTCCACGGGCAGCAGCCTCGGCTTCAGCTTCAAGGTCGGCTTGTTCACGCTGAGGCCGGGCTTGAGCGCCTCGGAGAACTGGAATCGCAGCAGCGCGCCGGTGACGGTGACGGGACTGGCGCCCTTCGGCAAGCTGACGGGGTTCGCCGACGGCGTCAGTCCGCTCTCGCCGGCCGGCGAGAGCGCTGCGCTGGCGACGGTCACCGGCACCGCCGATCGGGACGGCGAATTCAGCCACCGCTGGACGGCGAGCACGGCCATCTCGACCAAGTTCTTCGGGCTCTTCTACCCGCAGATCGGCCGGCTGACCGGAATCCGCCACACGGTGTCGCCCGCCGCGACCTGGAACTATGCGGAGTCGCGCGGCAAGACCTTCGCCGTCGGCCGCAGCATCAGCCTGTCGCTCGACAACAGCCTCGATCTCAAGCTGGGCGAAGGGGAGACGGTCGAGCGCAAGACCGGAGTCGCCAACTGGAGCCTGAGCACCGGCTACGACCTGACCAAGCAGTCCACCGAGCAGCCCTGGAGCGCGCTGAGCAGCAGCTGGCAACTCAATCCCCTGCCCAACTTCAGCCTGGCGCTGCGCCAATCCTACGATCTCAACCACGGGGAGAAGCTCGGCACCACGCTCTCGGGCAATGTCTCCTTCAACGGCAGCTTCAGCTACGGCGGCATCGAGCGCCGCGAGCAGATGCGCAACGTGGTGCTCCAGCGCGAGGGCGAGACGGCAGCCCCGAGCGAGCCGGCCGCCGCCGAGCCGGCGGGCTTCGATCCCAACGCGCCCCTGCACGAGGACGGCCCCCCGCTGCCGCGGCAGGAGCCGGGCGCCGCCGCCGCCGGCCCGGGCGGCAGCCAGCGCTGGAACCTGTCCAGCAGCTTCACGTTGAACCGCACTCGTAGCAGTTCGCCCAGCCCCACGGTCAATCTGGGTGGCCGGGTGGATCTTACGGACAATTGGAGCCTGGACTATCGAACCAGCTTGAATCTCGCGGATGGGGTGCTCGGCACGCAGTCGATCCACCTGACGCGCAATCTGCACTGCTGGGAAGCCTCATTCTCGCGACTTGTCTTCCAGGGTAGGGAGCAGTACTATTTCCGCATCTACTTGAAGGCACATCCTGACGATATCAAGCTCGAATCGGGCGATCGCGGCGCGGGTTACGGAGGCTTCTAGGCACGCCGGCTGCTGCGCTCGACCGGAGAGGATCGCGATGAACAAGGCTGAACTCATCGATCGCCTGGCTGCGGCCAGCGGTCTCGCCGTGAAGGACGCGCGGAGCGCCGTGGACCACCTGTTCGCCACGGATCCCCGCAACGGCGTCATTGCCAATGCCCTTGCCGGTGGCGAGAAGGTGCAGATCACCGGCTTCGGCACCTTCGAACTGCGCCAGCGCAAGGCGCGCACCGGGCGCAACCCACGCACGGGCGAAGAAATCGCCATTGCCGCGAGCCGAGCGCCGGCGTTCTCGGCCGGCAAGAGCTTCAAGGAACGCTACAACGACTGACCCGATGCGCGGGTTGGAGATGCAAGCAAGGAGAGTGGAGTGACCATGCATAGCCTGCGAAGCCGCCTCAGCGGGGGCGGACTTGTGCTGCTAGCCATCCTCAGTGCCGGCGGGCTGCGCGCGGCGCTTGCCGACGTGGACGTGGTGATCGGCTACGAGACGCGCGCCATCGGCGAACTCGACGAGTGTGGCTGAAAGAGCAAGCAGAAAGGCGGCGCTGCCCGGCGGGCGGCGCTTATCGAGACCCTGCGTGAAGAGAACGAGCACGTGCTGATCCTCAGCGGGGGCGACAACATCTCCAATCAAGCGGATCGACAGTGGGAGCGGCAGTCGCGCCTGCTGATGGATCTCCTGGGCGACATGGGCCTCGACGCGACGGCCGTGCAGGCCCAGGACCTGCTGCTGGGCCTGGACGTCCTGCAGGGTTTCGGCGCGCAGGAAGGCTACGCGCTGCTCTGTGGCAACCTCATGGACGGCAGCGGCAAGGCGGTGTTTCCGAGCTACCGGATCTTCGAACTCGGCGGCAAGAAACTCGGCGTGCTGGCGGTGACGGACCCTCGGCTTCAGCACGGGGTGCAGAAGATGCCGGCCGGGCTCACCTTCGCCGATCCCGGGCCGGTGATGGAGGCCGGCGTGCGCGCGCTGCGCGAGCATGAGGGCTGCGCGGCCGTTGTGCTGCTCTACGGCGGCCGGCGCGAGCAGGCGCTCGAGGCCTGCAAGACCTTGACTGGCGTCGACCTGATCTTCTTCGGCAACTCGACGATCAGCCAGCGGGTGCCGACCGAGACGGAGTCGGGCGTGCCCGTCTACACGGCGGGAAATCGGGGCAAGGACTTCGGGGAGATCCAGCTGACGCTGAAGGATGATGGGTCGGTGGCGCTGTCACCGATGCAGATCCACGAGCTGGACAAGAACTACCCGGAGCAGCCGGAGGTGGCGGCGCGCGTGGCGGCCCTGAAGGCGGAGCTGGATGCGGAGAAGCAGCGAACGCAGCTGATCGAGCAGCTGGCGCGGCAGACCAGCGAGACGGAGGTGACGGAGGCCTTTCTCGGCTCGGAGACCTGCAAGCGCTGCCACGAGGCGGAGTACACGTCGTTCATGGCCACCGCGCACGCCCAGGCGCTGGCGAGCCTGGAGCACGACTTCCAGGACAACAACCCGGACTGCGTGAGCTGCCATGTGACGGGCTGGCAGCAGCCGGGAGGCTACGGACTGGATGCGGTGAACCGGAACAAGCTGAAGGGCGTCCAGTGCGAGGCCTGCCACGGCTATGGAACGACGCACGCGCGGAACCAGCCGGCAGCGAGCGAACCGGCCGCGATGTGCCTGCGTTGCCATGATGCGGCCAACAGCCCCGAGTTCAACTACAAGCGCTACTGGGAGAAGATCAAGCACTAGGGGAGAGGGCCGTGCGCGCTGTCTGCGGGGTCCTGACGGCCTTGCTGTTCCTCGGTCTCATCGATGCCCGGCAGAGCGAGGCGAGCGGCCCGCTCCCGCCGGGCTTCTTCATGGAGTACCGCGTCGAGTCCTTCAGCGAAGGCCGCCGCAGCGAGGAGCGCTTTCGCCTCGTCGTGCGGGAGGCCCTCGACGCCGATCGCCGCTTGCTCGAACTTAGCCTGGATAGCGGCAGCGCCTACCGCGCCGTCTATCAGGCAGGTGGGGGGGGGCAGGGCCCCTTTGCCGTGGAGCGCTTCGAACGCGTCGAGGGCCTGCAGGACGGCCAGTGGCAGCCGCTGGTCCCGGCGGAGATCGAGCTGCTCACCCTCCTGGCCGACATGCAGGACCGCATCGAGCGCGGCCACGCCGAGGCGGACAGCAGCATCTCGGTGGGCGGTCGCGCCTGGCCTGCCCAGCGCTACAGCCTGACCGACAGCAGCGCCACCGTCCAGCGCAGCGCCAGCGTGACGCTCACCCGGCAAGTGCTGGCCCGTGGCACGGCCTGGGTCGCCGCCGATCTCCCCTTCGGCGGCTGGATTCGCTTCGAGGAGGAGCGGCAAGCGCGCAAGATCTCGGAGCTCGGCGGTCGCCGCTTCGTCGGCGAGCTGGAGACCAGCCGCGAGCTCTGGACCCTCGTGGCGCTGAGTCCGGCTGCTCTCAACAAGTAAAGCGGGTGGTGGGGGTGGCGAGCGGGAAGCCCGCCGGCAGGCCAGGCAGAGCTGGCCGCAGCCGCCCCGCCGAGCAGCCGCCCGGGGCCCTGCAAGCCGCCGCCAATCCCCTTGACAAGTTCTTGACGATTCGCTAGGGTGGCTACAAGCTGTAGGGGCCCTATCGTTCCAATTGAGGGGTCGCCTACCATATCTAGGGTGAGATCTAGGGTGAGAGAAATCACCCCGTGACGAGTCATTACTCAAAGGGAAGGGTGAGCCAATGAGTAATACGAATCCGGGCGTTGCCACGTCGACCTTTTTGGAACGTGAGCTGGATTCAAACAAGAAATACGTCAAGTTCCACAAGCTGCTTGCCAAGGCCGAAAAGGAGGGCCGGATCGACGGACGCTATGCCTGTCCGGTATGTGGCATGCGCTTCATGGTCTGGGATGAAGCGGACACCTGCTGCAAGCAACTGCCGGGCATGAAGTAGGTCGGCGATCGCGGAGAAGGGATTTCCATGAAGCAGTACTGCTCCGTTTGCAAGGACCACCTCGACATGGCGGTGGTGGAAGAGGGCGGAGAGGACGAGGTTACCTGGCTGAAGTGTCCCCGCTGCAAGGGAATCCTGCCTCACATGAAGCTCGATGGCGAGGAGGAACCCGTTCCGGTCCCCGCCGCGGCGGCCTTCACGCTCGAGGGCATCGATACCACGAGCGTGCACGAGTACGAGCCGTCGCGGTTCTACGAAGTGGGCGATGTCATCTACCACCGGTCGTGGAATGACTACGGCCGTGTCGTGGAGAAGCTGATCCTGCCCGGGGATCGCCATGCGATCAGAGTGCAGTTCCTCAATCAGGGCGACGTCAACCTGCTCGAAGATGTCAGTCACGGAGGCTGAGCGGCGTTCTTGCTGGCGCCTCTCAGCCTCCGTTCTGCTTCTGCTGGCCGCCGTTCCGGCGGGCG
The DNA here is from genome assembly GCA_963695095.1 of uncultured bacterium. Classification (GTDB taxonomy): domain Bacteria; phylum Krumholzibacteriota; class Krumholzibacteriia; order JACNKJ01; family JACNKJ01; genus VGXI01. Next base: position 972,086 of record CAVOFT010000001.1, read on the forward strand.
CCGGCTTTCTCCACGGTGAGGGTGTCCTGGACAGTCAGGCCGCGCTGCCCGCAGGGCAGCGCCGACTGGAATTCGGCTCCACCTACTATGGCGCCGGGCCCTGGGCGGGCCACCGGCATCTGCTGCGCGTGGCCGGCAGCCGCGGCGAGCTGGTCCAGTGGAGCCTCTCCCTGCCCTGGCTCTATTCCTCTCTCGGCAACGGCGGCCGCTCCGGCCGCGACAATCTGCTCACGGGCGCCACTCTGCGCATGGCCGCCGGCGAGCGAGGCCGCCTGCGGCTGGGAGGGGAGTTCTGGCTACCCCTGGCCTCGGCATCGCTCGCTCCGCTGGCGGAGCGCCGCGCCTTCCTGCGCCTGGCTCTGCTCGGGGAGCTGACGGCCGCGGGCGGCCTCGAGGCGGGGCTCAGTTACTGCCGCGAGCTGCGGGGCATCGGTCCGGAGGCGGAGGGTCCCTGGCCGGCGTCCCTGGACCTTGACCTGCGCCTGGGTCGGCGTCCGACGTCGGGCCTTCGCGCCTGCCTGCTCGGAGGAAGCGCCTGGCAGCCCGAGGGCGAACTCGGGATGGGCTGGCTGGGGGCAGGCCTGGCTTACGCCTGGGACGGCCAGTGGCTCGCCGAATTGACGGGCGCCGCGTATCTCGGCGCCGCAGACGAGCCCACCCGTGCGGACTACCGGGTGCGCCTGGGCCTGCGCTGGGATGCCGAGCTTCCCAGCGCCACGCCTGCCCGGGGCGGCGCGGCCGCCGGCGAGGCGGCGGCGCCCAGCCCTAGTGGCTGCTGAGCAGCTTCAGCTCGTACTTGCCGTACTTGAAGCGGCTGCCGTCGCCGGCGATCGCCAGGCGCGTCTTCTCGTCCGGCCTCACGATCACTTCCTCGACGAGCAACTCCGATGAGAAGAGCTGCGATTGCTTCTCGCCCTGGACGATCTCGTCCAGCTCATTGCCGACCACCACGAGGACCCGGTGCGGGCCCGCGGGCAGTTCCATCACTGCGGGCGGGAACTCGTGGTCGTTGCGCAGGAGGGTCCAGCCGCGATCGAAGTAGTCCTTCTCGATGGTGTCATCCTTGTCCGCGGAAGCCAGGACGCCGTCCACGAAGACCTTGAAGTGCAGGGTGTTCAACTGCAGCATCCGCTCCCGCTCGGAGGGGCGCTTGAAGCGCGCCGACGAGCGCGGCGAATCGCCAATCAGGACGACCTCGAGCGTGCCGATGCCGGCCGGGGGAGGCGCAGCGGCTGCCGTCGGTGCAGCGGGCGTCGCCTGGGCGCCGGCGGCGCCTTCGCTCAGATAGATGGCCTTGATCTTCGCGCGGGGGATGCGCAGGGAGTCGGCGAAGTCGGTCTGGAGCACGAGCAGCGAGTCATCCATGGACACGAGATGCCCCTGCAGCACGGAGCCGTCGAGCAGTGTGACCTGGTGCAGGGTCTCGCCGCCGGCGAGCGCTGGCATGCCGAGCAGCAGGGCCAGCAGCAGCGCCCAGGCGCCACGGCTGGCGGACGGTGAAATGAGCGGTGATTGCATCATCGGGATACCTCGGTGGTGATCGTCGGATGCCAGCGGATGGCTTGCATCCGCTGCCTGCCTGTGGCAGCCTGCCGGCAGTCTAGGCGGCCGCCGCCGCCGGCACAAACACTTTCCCGGGAGTCAGGTATGCGCTTCATGGCCACCCGCGCGCGCCAGTTGTCCGCCCTGATGACGCTCGCCGTGCTCGCTGCCTGGCCGCTGCGCGCCGCTGCCATGGATCTCGAGCAGGTTCGGCTGGCCAACGGCCTCGACCTCTTGCTCAAGGAGTCGCACGGCGGCCCGATGGTGGCCTCGATCGTGACGGTGGGCGCTGGCGCTCGCTTCGAAGATGAACAGAGCTATGGCGCCAGCCACTTCCTCGAGCACATGGTCTTCAACGGCACCGCCACGCGCAGCCGGGAGGACATCAACGAGGGCATCAAGGCCTACGGCGGCTACATCAACGCCTTCACCCGCCGCGAGTACACCTGCTACGTGCTCCTCATTCCTCGCGCCTATCTGGGCGAAGGCCTGGCGATACAGGCCGACATGCTCTTCGGTTCCCAGCTGCCCGCCGCCGAGTTCGAGAAGGAGAAGCGGGTGGTCATCGAGGAGATGAACAAGGACTACGACAGCGGCAGCTACCGCGGCGAGCTGCACCGCAACGCCACCCTCCTGGCCGGTACCCCCTACGCGCATCCCATTCTCGGCACCGTCGACACGATCGAGCGCCTGCGTCGCGAGGACGTGCTCGCCTACTACCGGGAGCGCTACCAGCCGGGGAATTGTCGGCTCTTCCTGGTCGGCGACTTCGAGCGGGCGCCCGCGCTCGCCCTGCTCGACTCGCTCTACGGCCAGGTGCCGGGCCGGCCGCCGGTACCCCTCGAGCCGGTTGAGCTGCGCTGGCCGGACGCGCCCGCCCTGCACAGCTACCGGGCGGAGGAGGGCAGTCCCCGCCTGGATCTGGTCTGGCGGCTGCCCGCCATCACCAGCGGCGATGCCGCTGCCCACGCCGCGCTGGCCGAGATGCTGATGGATGAGCACCGCTCGCCGCTCAATGGCAGTGACGGAGGCGATGACGGACCCGCACTGGATCTGGGCATCGGGCTGGAGTACTTCGCCGACTTCAGCCTCCTCACGCTCACGCTGGATACGGGCGATGAGGAGCCGGCGCCCCTGCTTGCTCGGCTCAGCGAGCAGCTGGCGGCACTGGGCACCTGGGTGCCGGATCCGGCCTGGACCGCCGAGCAGGTCAACCGCCTGCGCGTCGACGACATCTTGCTGCAGGACACCTATCACTACTATGCGATGATGAAGTCGGCCGAGCTCCATCTCGGCGGCTTCCCCTTCCTGGCCGGCTACCGCGATGCGGTGGCGGCGCTCGACCCCGCCGCGCTTCGCGGCGCCCTGGAGAGCGGAGTGCTGGCCGGCCCGCCGCAGGTGCTCTGGAGCGCCCAGTCCGCGGACTCGGCGGCCACCCTGCTGCCGGGCGGCCTGTCGGCTGCGGCCTTCCGGGTCGAGCCCGGCGATGCCGTGCTTCGCCTGGACGCGGCGGCGCGGGCCAAGCCGGCCAAGCGCGGGCCGGCGGATGCGGCCGCCGCGCCCGGCGAGGAGCGCTTGCTTCTGGCTAACGGGCTGACCGTGCTGCTGCGCTCGGATCCCTCGAGCGAGGTCTGCGCGGCCCACTTGCTCGTGCGCGGGCGCTCGGCCAGCGAACCTGCAGGCCGCGAGGGCATGGTGGCCCTGGCTCACGAGCTGCTGCCGGCCGGCACTCGCCGCCACGACGAGGCGGCGCTGGCGGCGGCGCTCTCGGGTCTGGGCGCGCGGCTCAAGGTGGGGGACAATCCCTGGATTCCCTTCGACGACTACTACACGCGCGAGGACTTCTCCTTTGTGCGCCTGGAGGCCCTGGACGAAACCGCAGATGCCGCCTTGGCTCTGCTGGCCGAGCTGGTCGGGGAGGCGAGCTATCCCGACGCAGCCGTGGAGCGAGAAAAGGGCAAGCTGATCGGCGCACTGCGCATGGGCAGCCCCCGTCCGAGCGAGGTGGCGCGGCAGGCGCTGGGGGAGCAGCTCTTCGCCGGCGGGCCGCGCGGGCGATCCTTGCGGGGGACACCGGCTTCGATCGCCGAGATCACCGCAGAGAAATTGCGCAGCTTCCATCCGCGCTACTTCGCGCCCGAGCGGATGATCCTCTCCGTGGTGTCGGGGCTGCCCCTGCCGACCCTGCGCCACAGCGTGGAGGCGCGCTTCGGCGGCCTGCCCGCGGCGCCGGGCATTCCGCTCGGAGCAACCTCACTGGGGGCGGGGCCGGCCGAGATCGAGCGGCCCCTGGAGAAGGCGCAAGTCGCCCTGCTCGCGGCGCGCAGCTTGCCGCCGGCGCCCGCGCTGCCGGACGAAGTCGAGGTGCTCGTCGACGTGCTCTCGGCGCGCCTCGCTCTGGAGCTGCGCGAGACCCAGGGCCTGGCCTACTCCGTGGGGGCCGGGCTCAGCTCCGTGCCGGGGCTGGCCGCTGGGGAGCCTGGCTTCAGCCTGATCACGCTGCAGATCGCCACGGCGGTGGAGAATCGAGAGCAGGCTCGCCTGGGAATGCAGGCCGAGCTGGAGCGGATGGCCACGGCCCCGCCCAGCCGGGAGGAGGTGTTCCGGGCGGTCAACGGGCGCTGGGGACGGGAGCTGATGCGCGATCTGTCCCGAATCCACCAGGCCTACCGCATCGGTCTGCGCGAGCATCTGGGCCTGGCGCCCTTCGGCCAGGATGAGGAGCGGGTGGCTCGGCAGCGTGCCGCCACTCCGGCAGATCTTGCCCAGCTGGCGCGGCAGTTCTTGCTGCAAGATGACTGGATCTGGGCCTTTGCGGGTGGCGGATTGCAGTGAAATCCTCTATATCGGACTCGACCTGTTAGGGAATTCCCAGCCTTTATTTGCCGAAATCATAGCAGAAATTGGAGAGATACCCTCCTATACCGTAACCGTTTCGCAATAGACGGGCGAATCGAGAAACCTAAGTCCTGTAATATTCGCGAGTTGCAAACCCATCGGGAACTCCCAGTGGGGGCCGGGGTTTTGCATTCCGCTTGACTCGAGAGGGTCGATCCGCGATAATGCTGGCGCTGAGTTGTGACAATCTTCACAACGAGCCACGATAAACCGGAATGTCAAGCGGCCCCCCTTCGGGGTCCGCGATGAGGCGAGAAATGGCTGGAGCCTATCAGAATCAGGCCGAGAGCGAGACGCTCAACGCCTACCTGCAGTCGATCGGTGACTTTCAGAGTCTCTCCCGCGAGCAGGAAGCCGCCGTCACGGTGCGCATCCGCGAGGGAGACGAGAAAGCCCTGGAGGAGATGATCACCGCGAACCTGAAGTTCGTGGTTTCCATCGCCAAGCAGTACGTCGGCCAGGGACTGAGCCTGCTGGACCTGATCAACGAGGGCAATCTCGGCCTGATCAAGGCCGCCTATCGCTTCAATGAGAAGAAGGGCTTCAAGTTCATCTCCTACGCCGTCTGGTGGATTCGCCAGTCGATCATGCAGGCCATCGTGGAGCAGGGCAACATCGTGCGCCTGCCCATGAACAAGGCCAACATCCTCTACCAGATCCGCAAGCGGAACCGGGCGCTCTGGGAGCAGCTCGGACGCCAGCCGACCAAGGGCGAGTTGGCCAAGGCGCTGGGCATCACCGAGGCGGTCATCAACGAGATCGAACTGGCCACGAACACCTACCGCTCGCTGGACGAGCCCGTGGGCAACGAGGAGGACCACATCCTCCTCAACACGCTCGAGGACGAGGATCAGATCAGTCCCGCCGAGCAGCTCGACATGAACGAGTTCCACTCGTTGATCGTGGCCGCCCTGGATTCCCTCAGCCCGCGCGAGGCGATGATCCTGCGCAACTACTACGGCCTGGGCGACCGCGAGCCGATGACGCTCGAGGAGATCGGCAAGGACCTGAACATCAGCCGCGAGCGCGTGCGGCAGGTGAAGGTGAAGGCCCTCAGCCGCATCCGCAACAGCCAGGTGGGTCGCCGCCTGGCCGAGCACGCGGCCTGAGCGGTAGCCGGCAGCCAGTTTCCAGGCAAGACCCCCCTCCCGTGAGGGGGGTTTCGCTTTTTGCGTCGGCAACGAGGCCGCGCTTGTCCTTTTGCCGAAGCTGTGGCATCTAAGGCAGCAAGTCCCCCAACAAACCCTCAGGGAAGGAGAAGCTCATGAAGCGCGCTCTGCTCATTCTCGGCCTCATCCTGGTGGCGGCCTTCGCCATCAGTGGCTGCGGCAAGAAGGCCGAAGCCACGGTGCCCTGCGACGGCGGCTGCGGCATGGAGTTGACCAAGGCGGATGCCAAGGTGATCGATGGCAAGTCCTACTGCGCGGGCTGTGCGGCACACCTGGCCGATGAACTGGCCAAGGAAGCGGCGACCGAGGCAGCGCCCGAGGCCGCGCCTGCTGCTGACATGGTCAAGTGCGCAGGCGGCTGCGGCATGGAGCTGGCAAAGGCCGACGCCACCGAAATCGACGGCAAGTCCTACTGCGCGAGCTGCGCCGCTCACGTCGGGCACGACCACTAGCCGCCCTAATCATCTGCTAGTGTGAAGCTTGCGGGGCCCGGGGTGGATTGACACCCCCGGGCCCCCTTCTTATCATAAAGCCGGTCAGCGTGCTGCCGCCCTTCCGACCCATTGCCGGTCCCGCGGCACCGCGCGGCGACCTCCTTCCACACTGGGGGCAAGTCCATGCCAGTCAGCACCTTCGAGGAGAAGATCGGCCTCGCCGAGATGCTCAAGGGCGGCGTGATCATGGATGTGACCACCGCCGAGCAGGCCAAGATCGCCGAGGATGCCGGCGCCGCTGCCGTGATGGCCCTGGAGCGCATCCCCTCGGACATTCGCGCCGACGGCGGTATCGCCCGCATGAGCGACCCGCAGATGATCAAGGCCATCCAGGCTGCGGTGAGCATCCCGGTGATGGCCAAGTGCCGCATCGGCCACATCGCCGAGGCGCGCATTCTCGAGGCCCTCGAGGTCGACTTCATCGACGAGAGCGAAGTGCTCACGCCGGCCGACGAGGCCAATCACGTCTGGAAGCACGACTTCAAGGTGCCCTTCGTCTGCGGCTGCCGCGACCTGGGCGAGGCCCTGCGCCGCATCGGCGAGGGCGCGGCGATGATCCGCACCAAGGGCGAGGCCGGCACCGGCAACATCGTGGAGGCGGTGCGCCACCTGCGCGCCGTGGTGGGGGGCATCCGCCGCCTCACGCAGCTCGATGCCGGCGAGCTGATGGCCGAGGCCAAGGCGCTCGGCGCGCCCTTCCACCTCGTGCAGGAGACGGCCCAGACGGGCCGCCTGCCCGTGCCCAACTTCTCGGCGGGCGGCGTCGCCACGCCGGCGGATGCGGCGCTGATGCGCATGCTGGGCGCCGAGGCCATCTTCGTCGGCTCGGGCATCTTCAAGTCGACGGATCCGCCGCGCATGGCCAAGGCCATCGTCGAGGCCGCCACGCACTGGCAGGACGCCGCGAGGCTGGCCGCGATCTCGGCGGGCCTGGGCCGGGCCATGAAGGGTCTCGACATGGCCGAGATCCCAGCCGAGCAGATCATGCAGACGCGCGGCAACTAGCATGGACAGCGGCGAGCCGAACGCGCGCCGCGCGCCGCGCGGCGAGACCACCAGCCCCCAGCCGCGCCTGCACCCCGTACCGACCGTGGGCGTGCTCGCCCTGCAGGGCGCCGTCGAGAAGCACCTGCGCATGCTCGAGCGCGTGGGCGCCGCCGCCCGCGAAGTCCGGCTGCCCGCCGAGCTGGCGGGTCTGGACGCCCTCGTGCTGCCCGGCGGCGAATCCACCACGATGAGCCACCTGCTCGCCTCCAGCGGTCTGCAGGGAGCCGCTCGGCGCCTTCATGGCCGACGAAACCGGTGCTCGCCACCTGCGCGGGGATGATCCTGCTGGCGCGCGAGGCGGCGGGTCTGCCCTGGCCGCCCTACGGCCTCCTGGACATCGACGTCGCTCGCAATGCCTGGGGCCGCCAGATCTACAGCTTCCAGGAGGAGATCGACTGGGCGCTGCCGACGCCGGCCGGCGAGCCGGGGCCGGCGCGGCTGAAGGCCATCTTCATCCGCGCCCCGCGCGTGACGCGCACGGGCGAGGGCGTGCAGGTGCTGGCTCGCCTCCAGGGCGAGCCGGTGGCCCTGCGCCAGGGCCGCCTGCTGGCCCTCAGCTTCCACCCGGAGTTGACAGCGGATCCGCGCGTCCACGCCTGGTTTCTGCGCGAGTTCCTCGGTACCCGCTAGGCCCCTGGCGCAAACGTTGCTAACCAATTAGACTGCTTGCTGGAAGCCGCCGGTAGCCATCGCGGCGGAGGGGGAGTGCGAAGGCGATGCCCTTCTACGACTACGAGTGCCGCGCCTGCGGCGAGAAGTTCACGGCCCTGCTCAGCATGAGTGCCCGCGACGAGCTGGAGCCCAGCCTGCCCTGCCCCGAGTGCGGGGCCAAGGGCCCGCGACGCCTGCTGTCGACCTTCGCCACGAGCTCGAGCGACGCAGGAAGCGGCGGAGCGCCCAGCCATAGCTGCGGGGGCGGTGGCTGAAGGGTCTAGCTCGGGAGGCGGCGCCTCCCTGCAGGGATCGCAAGAAGAAGGGGAGCGGCGGCGCCGCTCCCCTCGCTGTTGCTAGCACTGGCGGATGCCGCTATTTCTTGGCGGCGGCCTTGTCCTCGGCCTGCATGGCGGCCTTCGTGGCCTCCACCTTCTCGGTGGGCCAGTCCTCGACCTTCACGGACACGATCTTCTGGTCCTCGTCGGGCCGGTCGCTGCTGTTGCGCGGCGTGTTGACGATGGCGTCCACCACCTCGATGCCGTCGATGGTCTCGCCGAAGATGCTGTACTTGCCGTCCAGGAAGGGCGCGTCGCCGTGCATGACGAAGAACTGGCTGCCGGCGCTATCCGGCTCGCGGGAGCGGGCCATCGACAGGGTGCCCCGCAGGTGTTTGCGGTCGCTGAATTCCGCCGGCAAGTTCGTGTCAGCGCCCTTGTAGCTGTAGCCGCCCATGCCGTCGTTGGCGGGATCCTTGTCCTTGCTGTTGGGATCGCCGCCCTGGATCATGAAGCCGGGGATGACGCGGTGGAAGAGGCAGCCGGCGTAGAGCCCGCTCTTGCTGTGCGCGATGAAGTTCTTCACGTGCTCGGGCGCGATATCCGGGAAGAAGCGCAGGACGATGTCGCCCCGATTGGTCGTCAGGGTGACCACGGTCTCGGTCTTCTCGCTGGCGCCGGCGACGGCGCTCAGGCCGGTGAGCAGGGCAGCGATGAGCAGGAGCGGGAGTGCGAGCGAGCGAGCGAAGCGGATCATGATTCGCCTTTCCGTTGGGGTCGCGAGCTGAGCGCTGTCAATGCCAGGGCGCGCCAGGCGGTTCCTGCCGCGCTGCCGAATCGAGGGCGATGGGGCGGGCCGCCGGAGGCCCGCCGGGGGAGCGGCCGGGCGGCGCCGCGGGCTCACTTCGCCTCTCGCCCCGTCAAGGCGGCCGCCAGGCGAGACGCTTCCCACTGCTCCACGCGCACGCTTTCGATACGCTGGTCCTCGTGGGGGCGGTCGCTGCCGTCCCGGGGCGAATTCACGATGGCGTCCACCACGTCCAGGCCGGCGATGGCCTCCCCGAAGACGCTGTACTGACCGTCCAGGAAGGGCGCGTCGGCGTGCATGATGAAGAACTGGCTGCCGGCGCTGTCCGGATCCTGGGCGCGCGCCATGGACAGGATGCCCCGCTTGTGCTTGCGCGGGTTGAACTCGGCCGGCAGCTTGGTGCCCGGGCCCTTGTAGCTATGACCGCCGGTGCCGGGCGAGCCCTTGCCGTCGGGCTTCGTGTTCGGGTCGCCGCCCTGGATCATGAAGCCGGGGATGACCCGGTGGAAGGTGCAGCCGGCGTAGAGGCCGCTCTCGCTGTGGGCGATGAAGTTCTTCACGTGCTCGGGCGCACTGTCCGGAAAGAAGCGCACCACGATATCGCCCCGCGTGGTGGCTAGGGTGACGACGGTCTCGGTCTCGGCCATGTCCTTCTCCTGCTTGGGATTGGCGCAAATACAGGCCGGGAGGCTAGCATCCGCGGCGCGCCGGGTCAAGCCGGCAGGCCCGTGGCCGAAGCACCTTGCAGTCGCGTCGCTTGCGAAGTAGCCTCCGCCCACCGGCAGGCGCCGGGCTGCGGGCTGCCGAGAGGCTCGCCGCAAGACGGGGAGGAAGGGGCGCCGTGGGTGATGCCCGCGCGCTCAAGGCCAAGGGGGGATCGAGATGGACGAGACGCCGAGCTATCTCTCGAAGAGCACCGTGAAGAGCTTCTGGCAGGAGTACCGAGTCTACGCCAACCGCGTCGAGTTCGAGACGCGCTTCGGCCGGATGACCGTGCCCTTTGAGCACGTCGAGGGCATCGAGGTCTCCGAGTCCGAGGTCAAGGGGCTGCTCAGGGGCGACCTGCATCTGAAGGGATTCCGACCGGCCCTGAAGCTGGATTGGGCCAATTTCCTGGAGCATGTCGTGCTCGACAAGAACGAAGGCTGGGTTCACCGGCTGCTGTTCACGCCGGACGACCCCGTCGCCTTCAAGGCGGCGGTGGAGGCGGCGCTGTCGCGCTATCGACGGACGCAGGCCAAGCAATAGAGGGGAATTCCGTGCCGCGCTTCTACGTGACGACGCCGATCTACTACGTCAACGACGAGCCCCACCTGGGCCATGCCTACACCACGGTGCTGGCCGACGTGCTGGCGCGCTACCATCGCCTGCTCGGCGACGCGACGCTCTTTCTCACCGGCACCGACGAGCACGGCCAGAAGGTGCAGCAGGCGGCCGAGAAGCGGGGGGTGAGCCCCCAGCAGCACTGCGACGAGCTGAGCCCGCGCTTCGCCGAGGTCTGGAAGCGCCTGGGCATCAGCAACGACTTCTACATCCGCACCACGATGCCCGAGCACAAGGCCGTGGTCCAGCGACTGCTCGCCGCGCTCTGGGACAAGGGCGAGATCTACGCCGCCGACTACGAAGGCTGGTACGACGTCTCCGAGGAGCGCTTCTACACCGAGAAGGAGCTGGTGGACGGCAAGAGCCCGGCCGGCAACGCCGTGGTCGCCATCCGCGAGAAGAACTACTTCTTCCGCATGAGCAAGTACCAGCAGGCGCTGGTCGACCACATCGAGGGCAACCCGCAGCTTCATCGTGCCCGAGAAGCGGGCCAACGAGGTGCTCGGCTTCCTGCGCCAGCCCCTGGGCGACCTCTGCATCAGCCGGCCCAAGGCGCGCTTGAGCTGGGGGATCACGCTGCCCTTCGACGAAGACTACGTCTGCTACGTCTGGTTCGACGCTCTGCTCAATTACTACAGCGCGCTCGGCTTCGGCTTTGCCGGCGACCAGACTGCCGCGTTCTGGCCGGCCGACCTGCACCTGATCGGCAAGGACATCCTCACCACGCACGCCGTCTACTGGCCGACGATGCTGATGGGCGCCGGCCTGCCGCTGCCCAAGACCATCCTCGCTCACGGCTGGTGGCTCTTCGGCAGCGAGGGCGAGAAGATGAGCAAGTCCAAGGGCAACGTGGTCAAGCCCCTGGAGACGATGGACGTCTACGGCCGCGACGTGCTGCGCTACTTCCTCATGCGCGAGATGACGCCGGGGATGGACTCGAGCTTCAGCGAGGGGCTCATCGTCGAGCGCAACAACGGCGAGCTGGCCAACGACATCGGCAACGGGCTCAACCGCGTCACCAAGCTGGTGGAGACGCACTTCGCCGGCCAGCTGCCCGCGGGCGCTGGCTACGGCGAGGCCGAGCGCGCGCTGAAGCGGCTGGCTGCCGAGGTGGCGGGCGAGGTGCGCGAGCAGATCGCGCTCTTCCATCCAAACGGGGCCATCCTCGCCGCGCGCCGCCTCTCGGGCGGCGTGAACCGCTACCTCGAGGAGAAGGCGCCCTGGAAGCGCATCAAGGAAGAGGGCGGCCGCGAGGCGACGGCCGTGACGCTCTACCACGCCGCCGAGGCCCTGCGCATCGTGGGCAGCCTGCTCTATCCGGTGATGCCCGAGCGCTGCGGTGAGCTGCTGCGCCGCCTCGGCGCGGCCCCCGAGCCCGCGCCTTACGCCGAGAGCCTCGCCTGGGGCGGGCTGGTGCCTGGGGCGCCGGTCATTTCGGGCGAGCCGCTCTTCCCCCGCTTCGACCCGATCGACTAGCGGCGGCAGCCAAGAGAAAGGAGGTGAGGACATGGATAGAGCCCGGCCATGAAAGGAGGGCGGCCATGTCCCGCTCACAGAACCCCCATTCCCGCGCCTATCTGCGCCATCAGCGCCGGCGCAGCCTGCTCCGCCGCTGGCGGCGGTGGCGGCTGCGCTGGTTCCCCGGTGTGCAGCCGCCGAAGAGCATCGAGCAGCTCGATGCCTGGCAAGTCAGGCGCCTGCACCGCTTCGCGCGGACGCCGATTCTCTGTCCCTGTCACCTCTGTCGGCACTGCAATCCCCGTCGCCGCTACGGCGAGGAGACGCTGCGCGAGGCCTGGGCGGACATCAAGCTCTGGGAAGAGCTCCTCGATGCCGAGACTCCAGACCTGATGCCGCGCCGCCGCTTCAGCTTCCCTCAGGGTCTCACGCGGCAGTTGAGTCGGAGCCGCCGCTGGCGCCAGCGCGATGACGAGCGGGGAGCGGGGGAATCGCTTGGCTAGCCGGCGCTCAGGCGTCGGCAACGCCGGCCGAGGTGGCGACGATCGTCAGTTGGGACTTGCTCTCGTAGCGCAGCGGGCTAGAATCGGAGCTTGTCGCAGCGCCGGGCCCCTCCCGCCCGCCCGGCCGCGGCCCCACCCAGCCTTGCGCCTGTCCCCAGGAGGAGACCGTGGCCACCCCCGCCCGTCGCCGCCGCGCCGCCGATTCGCCCCGCGCCATCGAGATCCGCGGCGCCCGCATCCACAACCTCAAGGGCGTGGACCTCAGCATTCCGCGCAACACGGTGACCGTCTTCACCGGCGTCTCGGGCTCGGGCAAGAGCAGCCTCGCCTTCGACACCCTCTACGCCGAGGGCCAGCGGCGCTACATCGAGTCCCTGTCCAGCTACGCGCGGCAGTTCCTGGGCCAGATGGAGAAGCCCGAGGTGGACTCGATTACCGGGCTCTCGCCGGCCATCTCCATCGACCAGAAGACGGCCAGCGTCAACCCGCGCTCCACCGTGGGTACCGTGACCGAGATCCACGACTACCTGCGCGTGCTCTACGCCCGGCTCGGCACGCCGCACTGCCCCAAGTGCGGCCGCGAGATCGGCTCGCAGACCGTGGACCAGATGGTGGATCGCATTCACGAGCTCGCCCCCGGCACGCGTTTCATGGTGCTGGCGCCCCTGGCCCGCGGGCAGAAGGGTGAATTCGCGGACCTGTGGCCCAAGCTTGCAAAACAGGGTTTTGCTCGCGTGCGCGTGGACGGCGAGGTTTACCGCCTCGAAGAGCCGCCCAAGCTCGCCAAGAACCGCCGCCACAGCATCGAGGCGGTGGTGGACCGTCTCGCCCTCACCGACGGCATCGCCACCCGCCTGCACGAGGCGCTGGAGACGGCGCTGCAGCTCGGCGACGGGTCGCTGCGCGTGCTGACCACCGCCGGCGAGGAGATCCCCCTCGGCAGCGCCCACGCCTGCCAGGTCTGCGGCCTCAGCTTCGAGCCCGTCGAGCCGCGCAGCTTCTCCTTCAACAGCCACTACGGCGCCTGTCCGGACTGCCAGGGCCTGGGCGTGATCCGTGAGCCCTTGCCCGAGCTGCTCGTGCCGGATGAGTCGCTCAGCATCCGCGGCGGCGCCATCCGCGAGATCGCCACCTGGATCGAGGGCAAGGGCCACTGGAGCGAATTGCTGCAGAAGATCTTCCGCGAGTACGGCATCGATATCGACAAGCCCTTCAAGAAGCTCACCGCGAAGCAGAAGCGGATCATCTTCGAGGGCGACCCCCGCGCGGAGGGCCTCCCCAAGCAGGACCACTTCCTCGTGCCGGTGGACGCGCCGAACGCGAACTGGGGCGCGCGGCAGTGGCTGATCGGCGGCCTGGTGCCCAACATCCTGCGCCGCTACCGGGCCACGCAGTCGGAGATGGCGCGCCAGTACTACGAGAGCTGCATGGCCGAGCGGCCCTGCCATGCCTGCCAGGGCCATCGCCTGCGCCCCGAGAGCCTGGCCGTCACCTTCGGCGGGCGCGGCATCCACGAGCTGAGCGCCATGCCCATCGGCGAGCTGAACCGCTTCGTCGCCGGGCTGCGCCTGCCCGCCGCCGAGCGCGAGGTGGCGGGCGAGCTGCTCCTGGAGATCGGCGAGCGCCTGGGCTTTCTCGTCAAGGTGGGCCTGGACTATCTCAACCTGGCCCGCCCGGCGCCCTCCCTCAGCGGCGGCGAGAGCCAGCGCATCCGCCTGGCCAGCCAGATCGGCCGCGGCCTCACCGGCGTGCTCTACATTCTCGACGAGCCGAGCATCGGCCTGCATCCGCGCGACAACCGCAACCTGCTGGACACGCTCTTTCGCCTGCGCGACCTGGGCAACACGGTGGTCGTGGTCGAGCACGACGAGGAGACCATCCGCCTCGCCGACCACGTGGTGGACTTCGGCCCCGGCGCCGGCGTGATGGGCGGCGAGATCGTCGCCACGGGCACGCCGGCCCAGGTCCAGCGCACGCGGCGCTCGCTGACGGGAGCTTACCTGTCGGGCCGCCGGGTCATCCCGCGACCCGCGCAGCGGCGCGCGCCCGGCAAGGCCTGGCTGCGCCTGGCGGGCGTGGAGCACAACAACCTGCGCGGGCTGGACGTTGAGATCCCGCTGGGCCTCTTCGTGGCGGTCACGGGCGTGTCGGGCTCGGGCAAGAGCAGCCTCGTCGCCGAGACGCTCTACCCGCGCCTCGCCCGCCACTTCCACGGCGCGCAGCAGCTCGGCGGCGCGATTCGCAAGCTGGCGGGGCTCGAGCACCTGGACAAGGTGATCGAGATCGATCAGAAGCCCATCGGCCGCACGCCGCGGAGCAACCCGGCCACCTATGTCGGCGTCTTCGACCCCATCCGCGCGCTCTTCGCCTCGCTGCCCGAGGCCAGGGCGCGCGGCTACAAGCCCGGCCGCTTCAGCTTCAACGTGAAGGGCGGCCGCTGCGAGGCCTGCGAGGGCCACGGCCAGCGCCGCATCGAGATGCACTTCCTGCCCGACGTCTGGGTCACCTGCCCCGTCTGCCAGGGCCGCCGCTTCGACCGCGAGACGCTCGAAGTCACCTACAAGGGCCGCAACATCCACGACATCCTGGAGATGGACCTGCAGCAGGCGCTCGCGCACTTCTCGGCGCTGCCCACGGTCCGGCGCCTGTTGCAGTCGCTTGCCGACGTTGGCCTGGACTACATCAAGCTTGGGCAGAACGCGACGACGCTCTCGGGCGGCGAGGCCCAGCGTGTGAAGCTGGCCAAGGAGCTGGGGCGGGTGGCGACGGGGCGCACGCTCTACATCCTCGACGAGCCGACCACGGGCCTGCACTTCGCCGACGTCGCCAAGCTGCTCGAGGTGCTGCAGCGCCTGGTCGACGCCGGCAACAGCGTGCTCGTCGTGGAGCACAACCTCGATGTCGTCAAGTGCGCCGACTGGGTGCTGGACCTCGGGCCCGAGGGTGGCGGCGGGGGCGGCAAGCTGGTCGCGGCCGGGCCGCCGGAGGCCATCGCCCGCGCGCGGGAGTCGCGCACGGGGCGCTTCTTGAAGGGCCTGCTGGCCTAGGGCCGGTCGCCCGCCTGGCGGGGCAAGCGCCGGTGCTAGCCTGCGCTCAGGCGGGGATGTAGCAGTTGACGCCGAGCTTCACGGGCTTGCCGTCGAGTTCGCCGACGGTGACGTTGCCCTGCGTGCTGCCGATCACCTGGGACTTGCCCGAGGCCGAGGCCGTGCGAGGCGCATCCAGCTTAATGGTGATCGTCAGCAGGTTGCCGACTAGCTTGGTCTCGATGTTCTGCATGGCGAGCCTTCCGGTCAGGGATGGGTGTTGGGGGGCGCGTGCTGCCCGCCGGCTGCCGGCTGCCGGCGCAGGGAGGCGAGCACGCCCGTCGCCAGGATGAGCAGCACCACGGCGAGCAGGTAGAGGTTGAAGCCCTCGCCGAGGGCCGCCTTCAGCCACTTCGCCACCATCATCTTCACGCCGACCACCATTAGCACGATCGCGAGCGCAAGCTTGAGGTAGTGGAAGCGGTGGATCAGTCCCGCCAGCGCGAAGTAGAGCGAGCGCAGGCCGAGGATGGCGAACACGTTGGAGGTGAAGACGAGGAAGGGATCGGCCGTGATCGCGAAGATGGCCGGGATCGAGTCGACGGCGAAGATGAGGTCCGTGACCTCGACCATGATCAGCGCCAGGGCCAGCGGGGTCAGCATCCACTTGCCGACCGCGGTGCGCTCGACGGTCTCGTCGCGCTCGGCGGCGCCGCCCGGCAGGGCCGCCTCATGGGAAGCCTTGCTGCCCGCCCGCAGCAGGAAGCGCTGGCCGTGGAAGCCGTCGGTGACCGGGAAGAGCCGCCGCGCCAGCTTCACCACCGGATTGCGGCTGAGGTCGCCGCCCGTCTCCTTGGCCGCGAGCATCTTGAGGCCGGTGAGCACGAGGAAGCCGCCGAAAAGGTAGAGGATCCAGTGGAAGCGATCGATCAGCGCGCTGCCGATGGCGATCATCGCCCCTCGCATGACGAGTGCGCCCAGGATGCCCCAGAAGAGCACGCGGTGCTGGTAGAGCGCGGGTACGCCGAAGAAGCCGAAGATCATCACGATGACGAAGATGTTGTCGATGCTCAGCGATTTCTCGACCACGTAGCCCGTGAGGTACTTGACCGCGGCGCTGGCGCCGTCGTTGGCGAGGCCGTCCACGGCGTCCACGCCCCTGCCCAGTCCGAACCACTGCGCTTCGTAACCGAAGTAGATGAAGACGGAGAACGCCAGGCCGAGGGAGATCCAGACCGCCGACCAGCCCAGCGCCTCGCGCACGCTGACCACGTGGGCGTGGCGGTGGAAGACGCCGAGGTCCAGGGCGAGCAGCAAGAGCACGAAGCCGACGAAGGCAGCCCAGACAATCAGCATCGAGAAGGCACCTCCAGGTCCAGCCCCAGCGGAGCGCGTGCATCGCCGGGGGGGAAGCGCTATGATCGGCCAGTCCGGGCCTGAGCGCCAGTCCGATCGTCACTGTCCCCTCCGCCCAGAGCATCCAGGAGATCATCATGCGGAATCGCCGCTTCGCCTTCGCGCTTGGCTTCGGCCTCGCCCTCGCCGCCGTGGCGCCTGCCGCCGCCCAGGTTGCGGGCCTCGACTCGCTCGCGAGCGCCGCCCTCCTGCGCGGGCTCGAGCTCCTCGAGTTGCGCCCCGAGGAGCTGGGCTTCGACAAGTTTTACGCCCCGGACGACACCTTCCGGCTCGCTGCCGTCGAAGCGGTCATGGCCGACCCGCTCTCCCTGCCCGCCTGGCAGGACGCCCTCGTTGCCGACCTCACGGCGGCCCAGGGCGATCCCGCGGCGCTGCTCGCACGGCTCGGCAACCTGCTAGCGGTGGAGCCGCCGGTTCAACCGGCCGGACTCCCCGCGCCGGGCGCCTTTCCGCTGCCGAGGCCCGCAGTCAGCGCCTGGCTGCCCGCCCCCGGGGGCGGCTCAGCGGCGGCCCCAGCAGCCGGCGCCCGCGCGGAGAAGCGCCGCGGCGCCCGCGCCCAGCGCAAGCAGCTCGAGCGCGCCGTCGATGCCTTCGTGGATTCGTTGCGCGCTGCCGAGCGCGATCTGGAGCGCGCCTTCGCCGGCCTCTCGGCCAGCGATCGCGATAGCCTGCTGCTCATCGCGCCCGCCTTCTGGGCCGGCTGGGACAGCGAGGATCCCACGGCGCTTGCCCTCCGCGGCGCGCTGCACCGCGAGTGCGGCGTCGCCGCCGACACCGTGGGCCTCGCCATCGACGAGAACCTGATCCTCGATCTCGCCGCCCGCGTGGACCGCGCGGCGCTGATCGGCGCCGCCCAGCGCTTCCAGGCGGCGCTGGCCGCCCTGCTGGCCGCGGGTGATCCGGCCGCGCCGCTGCCCGCTCGCAAGCACATGGAGGGCGTCACCGGCACCATCGTCGGCGCCCGCGAGACGCCCTGGGGTTTGCTCGTCCTCGGTGGCCCCGAACCCAATCGCTACGAGCCGGCTGCGCTCGCGCGGATCGCCTTCCTCATCGAGCCCGGTGGCAACGATGTCTACGAGGGCCGCGCGGCCTCGGCCCTGGGCGGTCTGACGCGGTCCTTCGGCGCCCTGGTGGATCTGGCCGGCAACGACCTCTACGACGCAGGCGCGGGCGCCTTCGCCCTCGGCGGCGCCCTGCTCGGCGTGGCGGCCCTGGTCGACGCCGCCGGCGACGACGTCTACCGCGGCGGCGACGGCACCCTGGGCGCGGGCTTTTTCGGCGTCGGCCTGCTCGCCGACCTCGCCGGCGCGGACAGCTTCACGGGCGGCGACTTCTGCCAGGGCGCGGGCGCCGTCGGCCTCGGCCTGCTGGTCTCGACCAGCGGCGAGGCGGCGCCGCCCGGCCCGCCGCCCACGCCGGACCCGGCCTTCGCCGCCGGCCTGCGCAAGGTGCCGCCCACTGCGGCCCTGCCGGTCCGCTACGACGACAACGACGACTACCGCGCCGCCCGCTACGCCCAGGGCTTCGCCTCGACGCTGGGCGTGGGCCTCCTGCTCGACGCCCACGGCAACGAGGGCTACCGTACGGGCGGCCGCCACCTCTTCGGCTATCACCTGCCCAACGACTTCCAGTCGCTGGCCCAGGGCTTTTCGATCGGCATGCGGGCGCGGGCGGCCGGCGGCATCGGCATCCTCATCGACGAGGAGGGCAACGACGCCTACATCGGCGAGGCCTATGCGCAGGGCGTGGGCTACTGGTACTCGCTGGGGCTGCTCCACGATGGCGGCGGCAACGACGCCTACCACGCCGTGCACTACGCGCAGGGCGCCGGCGTGCACCTCGCGATCGGCTCGCTGCGCGATCGCGGCGGCGACGACATCTACGCCTGCCGCTGGGGCGTCACGCAAGGCGTCGCGCACGACCTTGGGCTGGGCATGCTGCTGGACGAGGGCGGCAACGACTACTACCTCGTCAACAACGGCCAGGGCGAGAGCATCACCAACTCCGTGGGCCTGTTCATCGACGCGGGCGGCAACGACTTCTACGCCACCTTCGCCGGCGGCCAGGGGCGCGGCCTGCGCGCCCGCGAGTTCGCCGGCCCCGGCATCTTTCTCGACCTCGAGGGCAAGGACGTCTACGGCCCCGGCTCGCCGGGCGCCGATGGCGGCGTCTGGGTGCAGGACGCCTTCGGCGTCGGCGTGGACCTGGCCCGCGAGCTGACCCTGCCCGAGGAGGCGCCGCCCGCTGCTGTCCCCACGCGCGAGGACTCGCTGCGCAGCCTGGACGCCCTCTTCGCCGACGCCTCGCTCTGGGAAGTGCTCGCCACGCGCGAGCGGGTGCGCAAGGCGCGGGCCGTGCTGATCGCGCGCGGGGATGAAGCCATCGACTACCTCGTCGCCAAGCAGCTGCCGCACCGCGACGCCTCCGCCCGCGACGCCATCGCCGAGATCGCGCGGGCCCACCCCGACCGCTTTGCCCAGCTGGCCGGCGCGCGCGTGGCTGCGGGAGACGCCACCCTGCGCGAATCGATCGCCCTGCTGCTCGGCCGCGCCCGTGGCCGGGCGGGGGCGCCGATCCTGGCCCTCATGCTGGCCGACTCGACCAATGCGAAGTTCCGCCATGGGATCATCACGGCCCTGGGCGAGGTCGGGGACGCGGCGACCGCGCCCGCCATTCGCCCCTACCTCGGCGACCCCGCCGAGCGCACGCGCATTCGCGCCGTGGCCGCGCTGGCTGCCCTCGAGGACGAGGCGGCGCTGCCGGAGCTCGTCGCCCGCTTCGCGGATCCGGCGCTCACCGTGCGGAATGCCGTGGCGCTGGGCCTGGAGCGCTTCGGGGCGCCCGCCGTGGCTCCGCTGGTGGAGAGCCTCGCGGGTGGAGCGGAGGCCGACCACCCTGCGCTCCGCCTGCGCACGCTGGGCCGCCTGGCGCTGGCGCTCGCGGCTACGGAGGACGCCGCCGCGCGGGCCGCCCTGGCACAGGCGCTCGGCGCGTTGCAGGCGGCGCGGGAGAATGCCGGGGCCAGCGAAGCCGCGCGGCTGGCCGCTCACGACGCCCTGCGGGCCCTGCAGCCGGCGGCCGCCCGGGGTGGCCAGTAGAAAGCCGGATCCCTTCGGATCCGGCCACCACAGGAAACTCCCCTCGGCGCCGCGCAAAGGAGACCTTGGCTGAAACCATGCTCCGGTGGTAGGCGACTCGGGAACGGAGAAAGTGTGACAGGTGGCGCCGGCCCTGTCCAGTGCGGCGCTCCACCCGGGTCCGACAAGCCCTACTCGGCGACGGCAGGGGCGGGCCCGGCCAGGTGCCGCAGGCGCAGCAGGATGAGCAGGGTCTCGACCGTCTCGCTGCCCATGAGCAGCAGCGTGCCCAGGAGCGCGCCGTTCCAGGCGGGGCGATCCGCCACCAGCGCGAAGCCCACGACCACCACCAGGATCAGCTTCACGAGACTGGCGACGCCAATGCTCGCCGTGCGTTCCTGCGCCATCAGGTAGCCCGAGCTGATCGTGCGCAGGCCCAGCGTGATCGGCTGGTAGGGGATCCAGAGCATGGCGGCCGCGACGGCGGCGTAGAGCGGTCCCGCCGGCGGCAGCGAGAAGAGCCGCTCCAGGCAGATGCCGAGCAGGGGCGTCCACACGCAGGCGGCCACGCTGAGCACGAAGAGCACGATGGTGGCCAGGCCGAAGCGCATCAGCACCGGCAGGTCCTCGCGGCGCTTGCCGAGCACGGCGGCGGTGCTGGCGAAGGCCCAGAGCGGCGAGGCCGCCAGCAGGAGCAGGGGGAAGACGAGGCCGAAGCCGGCCAGGGCGAGGTCGGGCGCCGCCGTGCGGCCGACGATGGCGTTGAGCACGGGTCGCATCGCCGACCAGGTCACCGCGTTGACCATCAGGGGTCCCGTGAAGGCCCAGAGCCGCCGCCAGGCGACGGGCGCGTCGAACTCGGGGCCGTCCACGCCCGGCGCCTGCCGGCGCAGGAGCTGGCGGCCCCGCCAGCCCATGGCGAGGGTCTCGACGGCGATGGCGATCGTCAGCGCGGCGGCGCTGATGAAGGCGCCCGAGAGCCGTCCGGCGCCGGCCGCCCCCAGCAGCAGGGCGGCCAGGGCGGCCAGGCGCAGCAGCGTGGCCACGCCGATCGCCCGCGTGTCGCGCTGGCGCATCACGATCCCCTGGAAGTGGGCGCGCAGGGCGAGCAGGATGGGGATCGGCCACTGGGCGAGGGCCACCTGCTGGGCCAGGCGCGATGCGGCCGGACTGGCGCCCATCGAGCGCTCGATCAGCGTCGCTCCCCCGGGAGCGAGGCCCAGGGCGAGCTCGAGGAGGGCGAGTGCCGCAGCGAGGGCGAGCTGCTTGCCGAGCAGGCTGCGGCGGGCCAGCGGTCCGACCCCGAGCACGGCGTTGGTCTGCACGAAGGGATAGAGCGGCGAGTTGAGGAAGACCAGCAGGCCGAAGCCCACGGCGTAGGCGGCGAGCTGCGTGGCGGGATCCTCGCAGCGCCCCAGCGCCATGTTGATGAGCGGGCCGGCCAGGGTCAGCATCTGGCTGGTCAGGACGAGCGGCCAGTAGAAGTCGAAGATCTGCCGCTGCCTGAGCATGCTGCCTCGCGCGGGCCTGTGGGGAGGTGGCGCCCGCCGGGGGCTATTCGTAGCGCAGGGACTCGATGGGGTCAAGCCGGCTGGCCTTGACGGCCGGATAGAGGCCGAAGCCGATGCCGGTGCCGGCGGAGACGACGAGCGCCCCGATCACGTAGGGCACCGGCACCGTGGCCGGCAGATGCATGGCGACGTGCAGGATCCAGCCGATGAAGAGACCGAGGGCGACGCCGATGGCGCCGCCAAGGCCGGTCAGCGCGGCCGCCTCGACGAGGAAGAGCTGCAGGATGTCCCGCCGGGTAGCGCCCACGGCCATGCGCAGACCGATCTCGCGGGTACGCTCTTGCACGCTGACCAGCATGATCGTGATGACGCCGATGCCGCCCACCATGAGGCCGATCGAGGCGAGTGCCACCCCGACCAGCGTCAGGGGACCCGTCACCTTGCGCGTGAAGTCCACGGCCATGTTCTGCGAGCTGATGGCGAAGTCGTTCTCCTTGCCTGGACCCAGCTTGTGGCGCACGCGCATCAGGCCCTCGACATCTTCCTTGGCGCGCTCGAGCTGGTCGTTGCCTTCCGGGGTGATGAGGATGTTGATTTCATCGGCATAGGAGAAGTGCTTGAGGAAGGTGGGCAGGGGCATGATCAGGTAGTTCTGCGCCAGGGACCCGAAGATGCTCTCCCGCTTGGCGAAGATGCCCACCACCGTGAACTCCTGATCCTCGTCGACGCGGATCTGGCGCCCGATCGGATCGAGCCCGCCGAAGAGGTCCAGCGCCGGCTGGCGCGCGATGACGCAGACGCTGGCCGCGCTCGCGTACTCCACGCTGTTGAAGAAGCGCCCCGTCTCGACGAAGTCGTTCTCCGCCTCCTGGTACTCCAGGCCGGTGCCCGCCACCTGCATCAGGCTGGCCTTTTCCGGCCCGTGGCGGGCCACCGTGCCCGTGCCCGCGCGGGGATCGACCTGGCGCACGCTGGCGAGCGCGGCGATCGCCTCGGCGTCGTCGCGGGTCAGCTGGGGCCGGCTCATCCAGTCCTCGGTCTCGCCGAAGGGATCGTTGCGCGTCAGGTAGATCTGCGTGATGTCCGTGCTCAGGATCTCGTTCTCGAGCCGGCCCTTGAAGCCCTGGATCACCGAGACCTCGGCCATCAGCGTGGTCACGCCCAGGGCGACGCCGAGGATCACGAGCGCCGAGCGGCCCTTGTTCGCGCGCAGGTTGCGGCCCGCCATGAAGAAGTTCTCGCCCAGGGCCACCAGTCGCGCGTGGGGACTACTCATGGCGCAGTGCCTCCACGGGATCGAGGCGGGCGGCCCGCCGCGCGGGGTAGAGGCCGAAGCCCACGCCCACGGTGACGGCGAGCACCAGGCCCAGCACCACCGAGTAGAGGCGGACGGCGTAGGGCAGGGGACTGATCGCAGCTACGCCGGCCGCGGCCTGGTAGCCGAGCAGGATGCCGATCAGCCCGCCGATCATCGAGAGCGTGAGCGCCTCGACGAGGAATTGCCAGAGGATGTCCGCTTCGCGGGCGCCGATCGCCTTGCGCACGCCGATCTCGCGGGTGCGCTCCTGCACGCTCACCAGCATGATGTTCATGATGACGATGCCGGCCACGACGGCGCTGATGCCGACGATGAGCAGCAGCACCGACAGCAGCAGGCTCCTGATGCGACCCCAGAGGTTCTGCAGCGTGGCGCTGCCGACGACCTCGAAATCGGCCCGCTCGCCCGGCCGCAGGCGGTGGCGCTGGCGCATCGCCGCCTCCAGCTCCTCCTCGCAGCGCCGGCATGCGGTCGAGATCCAGCGCCTTGGCCTGGATGCTGATGCTGAGATCGCGGCCGTGGCGCCCGTAGTGCTTGAGCACCTTGGTGATCGGGATCGCCGCAAAGGTATCGCGGTCCTCGCCGAGCACCCGCCCCTTCTCCGTGGCGACGCCGATCACCGTGTAGGGCCGGCCGCCGATGCGCAGGCGCCGGCCCAGCGCGTCCTGGCCGGGAAAGAGATCCTGGGCGACGCGGGGGCCGATCACGGCCACGGCGCGGCTGTGCTCCGTCTCGAATTCGGTGAAGTGGCGCCCGGCGGCCAGCTCGATCTGCTGCCAGAAGGGATAGTCGGCCGTGAAGCCCTGGATGGGGACGCCGCGCAGGCGCTCGGCGCCGCGCGTGACGTCCTGGCGCACGCGGCGGCTGGCGCCCACGACGGAGGCGTTCACCAGCCGCTCGCGCAGCCAGTCGCGGTCGGCGAGCGTGACCGGGGGGTTGTGAGATCGTCTCCATGAAGGCGTCCAGATCGGTGAGGATCTTGAACTCGTCGACGCGCTGCACGGAGAGCAGGCCGCTGCCCTGCTCGAAGACCTTCTCCTGCACGAAGGCGTTCATGCCGTCGACGATGGAGACCACCGCGATGATGCTCGCCACCGCGATCACGTTGCCGAGCATGACGAGGGCCGAGCGCAGCTTGTGCGCGCGGATGGCCGCCAGTGCGATGCGGATGCCCTCGAGGAGCGGCACGGGGAGCTCCTAGTCGGTTTCCACCTCGACGCGCACGCCGCTGCTGCCGCTCGCGGCGGCCTCGTCCTTGGCGGCGACGGCCTTGATGCGCTCGCCGTGGTGCAGGGTGCGCACGGCGCGCATGGGACCGGTGACGACCTGCTCGCCCTCGGCGAGGCCCTCGATGAGCTCGAAGTGCTTGTCGCCGGCGATGCCCGTGGTGACGGCGCGGAAGAGCGCGCGCCCGTCCACCTCCACGAAGACGCCTTCGAGCTCCTTGACGTCGTCGGCGAAGGCGAAGGGGGCCACCTTCACTCCTGCCTTCGCCAGCTGCGGCCCGAAGCGCTTCTCGTCGTCCTCCAGGGCCTTGCGCGTGCGCAGGATGAGGGCCTGAATGGGAATCGACAGCACGCTGTCGCGCTGAGCGGTGGTGATCTCGGCCGTGGCCGACAGGCCGGGCCGGAGGCCCGTGAGTCCCTCGGCCAGGGTGATCACGACGCGGAAATCGACGCCCTGGTTGCCGCTCTCGTTGCGCGGGCTGTTGGCGATCTCGGTCACGCGGCCCGGGGAAGATGGAGTCGGGGAAGGCGTCGATCTCGACCTTCGCCGCCTGGCCGATGGCCACCTGGGGGATCTCGGTCTCGTCGACGTCCACCTCGACCTCCATCACCGAGAGGTCGGCGATGACCATCAGCACCTGGATGCTGAGGGTGCTCTGGATGGCGATCTCGCCGGGATCGGCGTTGCGGCGCACGACGACGCCGGCCATCGGCGCGCGGATGGAGGTCTTGGCGAGCTGGTCGCGCTGCTGCTCGAGAATGGCCGCTGCCTGGTCCACGTTGCGCTCGGCCGAGACGAGGCGGGCCTCGGCCAGCTTGAAGGCGGCGCGCCGCGCTTCGAAGTCGCGGTCGCTCAGGGTCGCCGAGGCGTGCAGGGCCTGGCTGCGCTCCCATTCGAGCGCTTGCTGCTCGAGGCTGGCGCGGGCCTCCTCGAGGCTTGCCTGCGCCGATAGGTGCTGGGCCTCGGCGCTGCGGGTGGCCTCGCGGAACTGCGTGGGATCGATGCTGATCAGGAGGTCGCCCACGCGCACGGTGTCTCCCTCTTCAGCCGCCACGGCGACGATCTTGCCCGTGACATCGGCGCTCACGTCCACGGAGACCTTCGGCTGGACCTTGCCCGAGGCGCTGACCAGCTCGGTGAGATCGCGCGCCGCCACGGGCTCGACCTGCACCTCGATGGCCTTGCCCCTTTGTTGCTTCAGATTGAGCAGGATGAAGACGGCGATGACGGCCAGGATCCCCAGCCCGATGAACAGCTTCTTCTTCATCTCGGTCCTTCCGCGCTGCCCGGCTGGCGCCGGCACGAGGGCAGCATACGAAGCTCCGGCGGCAAGTTACAGGAAAAAGGGGGTGGCCGGCGCCTGCAAAGGTCTTCGACCGGCGGCAACTGCCATGCTAGCCTTGCTCGAGGAGAGCTGCGGATTCCGGACGGGTCCGCGAGCGATCGCCGTGACTTGCACTGGAGGTGAGGACATGAGTCCCCTGCGCGTCGGCCTCATCCTGGCTTTGATCGGCAGCCTGATCCTGGGCGTGTTTGCCGGCTGGATCTTCCATCGTCTCTTCCTGGCTCATGTCCCGGAGCAGTGTCTCTCCGGCTTCCAGGCGAGCGCCACGCCGATCACCTTCGTCGGCACCGGACTCGTGTTCGGCCTCGCCATCTGCATCTGGGCGCTCTTCGTGGCCTGGCTGGCGCCCGGTTTTCGTCGTCCCAAGTCCTAGGGATTCGCCGAGCGCCGGTGCGAAACGCGGGCTTTGCCTGGCGATGCCTGCAATAGCGTGCTAGAATCACAGCGTGACCCCGCAGATTCGGGAGGTGTGATGATGATGAAGCACGGATACTCGGCTCTGGCGTTCGCCATGCTCCTGCTCCTTGTCGGCGTCGCTCCCCTCGGCGCCACTCTGCAATTCTATCTGGTCTCCGACGGGCTGCGCGACGCCACCGAGTGCCGCGTGGCCGCCTCTGGCGATGCCGTGCTGATGACCTGGGTGGAGGCCGACAGCATCTGGACGCGGAGCTGGATGAATGGAGTGCTGGCCCCAGCCGTCAACCACGGTCCGGGCGCAAGGCCCGACGTGGCCATCAGCGGCCGCGCCATCCTGGCTTTCGAACAGCAGGGCGCCATCATCGTGAATGAGGAGAGATCGCAGGGCTGGACCCAGGAGGCCGTCTACGCCTTCGCGCTGGATGTTCGCCTGCCGCGGCTGACCGCCTGGGACAAGGATGGCTGGTTCGCCAACGGCGTCTTCCTCTGCTTCCAGACCGATTACGGCACGGTTCGCCTTGCCGGTCGCGTCCAGGGCCAGTGGCAGGAGGCCGAAAACGTCTTCGACGGGGCGATGCCCGGCATGCCCATGTTCGCCCAGGCGGTGCCGGTACCCGACGGGCGGGGCTGGCGTCCGCGCGTCTACGCCATGTTGGAGGATCATCTGGTCTACTGCGATCGCGTGGGTGAGGTCTGGCAGGCGCCCGTGGGGGTGCACCAAGACGAGTTCATCTACGGCGGCGAGTTCGCCGTGGCGGAGGGGCTGGACAACGAGCAGCACGTGCTCAGCAACGGACCGCAGCCCACCTGTCCCTGCAATGTGATCCACTACACGCACGGCGGCCTTGCGGGCGCCCTGGAGCGATCCGGAGGATCTCACCGTCGGAGTTCGACTACTACACCTGGCCGCAGGATCCGGCCATCGCCGTCGACGCCGCCGGCCGCGTGCACGCGGTCTGGTTCCAGCAGCACTACAGCATGAACATGCTGCCCACCTGGCGCGGGTTCTACTACCAGGTGCTCGACGGCGGCGTGTGGACGGACTACAGCGAGCAACTTCTGCTGCATGCGCGGCGAGCACGCGGACATGGACCTGCGCTACCGCTACACGCCGGCCATGGTGTTCACGCAAGCCTACGACGCGCCGAGCCAGGTGGTGCTGGCCCTGGATCCGGATGCCACGGCAGTGCCGAATGCGCCCGCGGCGAGCTTCGCGCTCAGCGCCCAGCCCAATCCCTTCAACCCGAAGACCACCCTGCGCTTCGCGCTCGCCGCGCCGGCCGCGGTGGAACTGGCCATCTGCGACGTCAGCGGCCGGCGCCTGCGCACGCTGTGCACGGGGCTGCTGCCGGCCGGGGGGCAGCGTCTGGACTGGGACGGCCGCGACGACGCGGGCCGCGAGTTGCCCAGCGGGGTCTACCTGGCGCAGATCGTCGGCGGCAGCCAGCGGGCCATGGCCAAGCTAGTGCTCCTGCGCTGATCGCCGCCCCTTGACAAGTCCACCCGCGGCCCCCAGCATCGCGTGCCTGGGTGCCGGGGGTGGCCGATGTCCGGAAATCGCTTCGCACTGCTCACGCCGCTCGCACTGCTGGCCGCGCTGGCCGTGGCGAAGTGGCTCTCCTTCACCGCCGCGGCCTGGCTGATGGCCCTGGTCAGCTTCGCCGGCCTGCGCGAGTACCTCTCCCTCGCCGACCTGCGCGCCGAAGATCGCTGGGCGATGCTCGCGGCCTATCTCGCCATCCCGCTGCAGTTCTGGCTGGTTGCAGCGGACTGGTACGGCTTCTTCATCGTCGCCGTGCCGGTCTACGTTTTCGTGCTCCTGCCCTTCCTCGTGGCGCTGGGGGGCAGCCCCCGCGGCAGCGTCTTCTCGGTGGGCGCGCTCGATCTCGGCCTCTTCCTCTTCGTCTACTGCCTGGGGCACCTGGCCTACCTGGCGCGCAGCGCGCCCGGACTCGCCCTGCTGCTGCTCCTCGCCGTCTACCTCACGGACCTGCTCGAGCGCGCCGTGCGCCGCGCAGGGGGCGGCCCCGTGCTCAGCTACATCGCCGCCGCGCCGCCCTGCTTCCTGCTCGCCATGGCGATCGGCTTGCCTGCGGGCCTCACGCGTCCGCAGGGTCTCGCCTGCGCGCTCATGCTTCCCCATCCTCGTGCTGAAGGGCAACTTCACCCTGCGGGCCTTGGAAGCCGATCTCGGCATCGACCCGGAGGCGCTCGAGCCCGGCCGCGGCCGCATCATCGACGGCCTGCGCCCGCTGCTCTTCGCCGCGCCGGTGGGCTTCCACCTGCTCCGCTTCGCCACGGACATCTTCTGAGGCCGCCATGGACGGGCGCTGCGCATTCCACGTGCTCGTCCTCAGGCCGCTGCTGCGCGCGCTCTTCGGTCTGCACGCCCAGGGGACGGCGCAGCTCGCCGCGCTGCCGCAGTTCGTCCTCATCGCCAAC
Source organism: uncultured bacterium (assembly GCA_963695095.1). Lineage (GTDB taxonomy): Bacteria > Krumholzibacteriota > Krumholzibacteriia > JACNKJ01 > JACNKJ01 > VGXI01. The sequence continues at coordinate 1,000,036 of CAVOFT010000001.1, forward strand.
CACAACAGCCACCTCGATGCGCTGCTCCTGCTCAGCGCGCTGCCCCGCGAACGGCTCGCGCGCACGCGCCCCGTGGCCGCGGCCGATCACTTCGGCCGTTCGCGGCGCCTGGCCCGGCTCATGGACCGCCTGCTCGCGCCCGTCTGGGTGGATCGCGCCGCCCCCGCTGCCGAGAGCGTGGCCGCGATGGAGCGGGCGCTGGCCGCCGGCGATAGCCTGATCCTCTTCCCCGAGGGCACGCGCGGCGCGCCGGGAGTGCTCGCGCCCTTTCGCAGCGGCATCGGCTGGCTGCTCGAGAAGCACCCCGACTTGCCCGTGATCCCCGCGGCGATCAGCGGCCCCGAGCGGGCGTTGCCCCGCGGCGCGGCGCTGCCCCTGCCCGTCTGGAATCGCGTGGTGCTCGGTCCAGCGCGACGCCTCACCGGTCCGCCGCGAGAGCTGGCCTTCAGTCTGCGCAGCGAGGTGGCCGAGCTGATGGGCGCCGAGCGCGCGCGCCGGCAGACGCGCTGCACGCCCCGCCGCGCGACGCGCGTGCTCGCGGTGCTCGGCATCGACGGCTCGGGCAAGAGCACCCTGGCACGGCGGCTGGCCCTCGAGCTGTCCATGGGGGGGACCAGCGCCTTGGTCGGCGACGAGCTGCAGCTCATCGCCGGCGGCGAGGCGCGGCCCTTGCAGCCCCTGCCCGCCGAGCGCCTGCGCCAGCACCTGAGTCGCCGCGCCAAGGCCGCGCGCAGCCTGGGCGGCTACAAGCTGCCCAAGCTGGCCGAGCTGCTGCTGCGCGAAGACCTGCTGCGCGAGAGCCGCCGCTGGTACGACCCGGACTGGGTGCTGCTCGACGGTTCGCCGCTCCTGAACCTGGCCGCCTGGCTCGCGCTCTATCGCGAGGGCGACCTCGATGCGGACTTCGCCGCCGCCGCGCTCTTGCAGCTCGCTGGCCGCGGCAGCGCCGGCGCGCGGCGCCGCTACCGCGAACTGCGCCGCCTGCGGGCGCTGGTGCCCTTTCACCTCGAGCTGCCGGCGGCGGCCGTCTTCATCGCTCTGCCGCCGGAGATCGCAGTGGCGCGCATCGCCGCTCGCGGCGAGGCGCGGCAGGTGCACGAGACGGTGGCGAAGCTCGCGCTCCTGCAGCGCTCCTACACGGCGGTCTGCGAGGCGGCGGAGGCGCAACTGAGCCTCGCCGTGCTGCGCCTGGACGCCACGCAGCCGATCGACGCGCTCACGGACGAGGCGGCGCGCTTCGCGCGCGCCCTCGGGGAGGGGAAGCATGGTCAGTAGGGAGGCCCGCATCGAGGTGATCGCCACGGCGGTCTCGGGTTCCATCGCCGACTGGAGCAAGGTCCAGCGCATCGAGCCGCTGTTTCGCGAGGCCGGCTGGACGGGGGTGCGCCTGTCCGCCATCGAGGGCCACCGCGAGGCCCGCGCGCGGGCAGCCGAACTCGTTGCCGATGGCGCGCGCATCCTGATCTCCGCCGGCGGTTCGGGCACCTTCGCCGCCGTGCTCGCCGGCATCCTCGATGCTCAGCCGCCGCTGGCGGAGATCCGCCTCGGCTTCCTGCGCAAGGGCTCGGCCGATCTCATCGGCAAGGTGCTCGGCATGCCCGACGAGATCGAGGCCGCCGTGCGGGTCTTCTCGACCGCCATCGAGCGCGATCAGGTAGAGCCCTGCGATCTCCTGCGCGTGGAAGCGATCGGCACCGGTCTGCCCGTGAAGCACTTCGTCGGCTACGGCGGCGCGGGCCTCTTCGGCCGCATCCCGCACTTCACCGAGAATCGCTTCATGAAGTGGTACAAGGGCGTGCTGAGTCAGGTCTTCGGGGACCTGGGGCCCTTCACGACGGGCATGGCGCTGGCTGTCGGCGAGCGCCTGCTCAAGGCGCCGCTGGCGCGAGCGCCCGGCTGGCGCCTCACGGTGGACGGCGACGAGGCCGCCAGCGGCCGCTTCCAGGCATTGATCCTCGTGAACGGCTACCTCGGGCCTCAGCTCGCCTACAGCGAGGATCGCCTCGGCTCGGGCCGCTTTCACTGCTACGCGCTGCGCGACCGCGGCGGCCTGGCCCTGCTGCGCCAGGCGGCGGCCGCGAGGAGCGGCGCCATCCGTCGCGATCCCACGCGCTGGGGCATGGAGCACTACCCGGCTGCCAGGAGCCTCGAAATCGCCTGCGATCGCCCCTTCCCGCTGAACGTGGACGGCTCCACGTTGCTCTGCCGCGAGCGGGCACTCATCGAGCGCGTGGGTTCGATTCCGCTACTCAGCGCGCCGCCGGCTGCGGGCGGGCCGAGCACGGCTCGCGCCTACAGCGCGTAGTCCTTGATCTTCTTGTAGAGCGTGGATTCGGCGATGTCGAGGCTCTTGGCAGCGCGCCGCCGGCTGCCGCCGCACTGCGCCAGCCGCCGCGCGATGGCCTCGCGCTCGACCTCGGCCAGGGTGAGCCCGCCGTCGAGGAAGTCCGTGGCCACCCCGCGCGCTTCCGGCAGCAGGATGTCGTCGGCGGCGATCTGCGCGCCCTCGGCGTAGAAGACGGCCTGCTCGACCACGTGCCGCAGCTCGCGAATGTTGCCCGGCCAGCGGTGGGCCCTGAGCTTCGCGAGCGCCGCGGGCGCGAAGCGCAGGCCGCGCCCCTCGGGGTCGGCGCGCAGGAAGTGCTCGGCGAGCAGGGGGATGTCCTCGGGGATCTCGCGCAGGGCCGGCGTCTGCAGGGCGATGATGTTCAGGCGATGAAAGAGATCCTCGCGGAAGCGTCCCGCCGCGATTTCCTGCTCGAGCACGCGGTTCGTGGCCGCCACGATGCGCAGGTCCACGCGGATCGGCGAGTTGCTGCCCAGGCGCTCGAACTCGCGCGTCTCGAGCACGCGCAGCAGGCGCGATTGCAGCTCGAGGTCCATCTCGCCGATCTCGTCGAGGAAGAGCGTGCCGCCGTCGGCGGCCTCGAACTTGCCGGGGCGATCGCCCACCGCGCCCGTGAAGGCCCCGCGCACGTGCCCGAAGAGCTCGCTGCTCAGAAGCTCGCGGTTCAGCGCCGCGCAGTTGATGGCCACGAAGGGCCGCTTTGCCCGCGGCCCATGGCGGTGGATGGCCCGCGCCACCAGCTCCTTGCCCGTGCCCGTCTCGCCGCGGATGAGCACCGTCTTCGCCGAGGGCCCCAGCTTGCGGCACTTGCTGCGCAGCAGCTCCACGGCGGCGCTGGAGCCCACCAGCTCCTCGCTGGCGGGCTCGAGGGCGACCTCGAGGCTGCGCGTCCGGCGCAGGAGCTGGCGGCGGCTGAGGGCCTGCTCCACGGCGAGCTCGAGCCGCGGGCCGAGCCCTCCGCGGGCGGGCTTTTCGAGAAAATCCAGCGCGCCGAGCTTGAGCGCCTCCACTGCCGCCTCCACGCTGCCGAAGGCGGTGATGAGCAGCGCGCTCACCTCGAGGCCCTCCTCGCCGAGCTTGCGCAGGAGGCCGAGGCCATCCAGGCGCGGCATGTTCAGATCGGTGACGAGCAAGTCGAAGGGTTCGGCCTTCAGGCGGGCGAGGGCGTCCAGGCCGTCCACCGCCGTCTCCACGCGGTAGCCGCGCTCGACGAGCAGCTCCGCCATGTACTCGCGGTTGAGCTCCTCGTCGTCGACGAGCAGGATGCGGGGCGCTTCGGCCATGGCCTCACCTTTCGCCTCGGCGGAGTGTAGCGCATGCGCGCGCCGCTGTCAGGAGCCCAGCTCCTGGAGAGCGAGCGGCAAGCCCAGGCGAAAGCAGGCCCCACCCGCCGGGCGGTTTTCCGCGCTCAGGCTGCCGTGGTGCTCGGCCACGAGATGCCGGCAGATCGCCAGCCCCAGCCCGCTGCCCCCGGACTTCGTCGTGAAGAAGTCCGCGAAGACGCGCTCGAGATCGGCCGCCGGAATGCCCGGGCCCTCGTCTTCCACCAGCACCTCCACCCAGTCGGGCTCGCTCGCCAGGCGGCAGAGGGTCCGCGCCGTGAGCCGGACGCTGCCGCGCCGCTCGCTCATGGCCTGGGCCGCATTGACGAGCAGGTTGCCGACCACCTGCTCGAGGGCCTCGGCGTCCCCCAGGACGATCAGCCCGCGCGGATAGTCGCGCTCCAGGCGCAGGCCCGCCTCCTGGAAGCGCGCGGCGCTGTCCACGGCCGCCGCCGTGAGCACGCGCGCGAGATCGATGGCCTCGCGCCGGCCGCCGCCGGGCCGCGCGAAGCGCAGCAGGCTGTTCATGCGGCCCTCGGCCTTGTCGATGCCGGCCAGCACGCGCTCCAGGCGCGCGCGCAGGTCCTCGTCGGCAAGGCCGCCGGCAGCGAGCTTGGCGAGCAGGTTCTCGGTGGTGCCGCGCACGTTGTAGAGCGGGTTCTTGAGCTCATGGGCGAGACGCCCGACCAGGGTGCCCAGCAGGGCCAGCTTCTCGGCCCGCGCCCGCGCGGCCTGGAGCTGCTCGGCTTCGATGACGCGCGCGGCCTGGGCGGCCACGGTCTCGAGCAACTCGCGATCCGCCGCGGCGAAGGGGCCGGTGCCCGCCGTCCGCCGGTCCACGTAGAGCGCGCCGAGGCGCCGCTGGTCGGCGGCCAGCAGCAGCGGCACGCAGACCAGGCTCTGCACTTGCTGCGAGTGGAGGCTGGCCGCCGCTTCGAAGCGGGGATCGGCCATGGCCGTCTCCAGCGCGACCGGGCGGCCGCTCTCCAGCGCTTCCCGGAGCACGGTCTGACTCACCTGGCCGATCGCGCCCGCGTCCAGCGGGGGACTGGCCTCGCCGGCCGCCCCCGCCGCCTGCCAGGCGGCCTGGGCTTCGGGCCGCCAGCGGCCGCTCTCGGCGTCGAAGAGCAGGATGAAGCCGCGCTCGGCGCCGACGGCCTCGCCGGCCAGGCGGATCACGCCGGCGAGGATGGCGTCGAGATCGTGGCCGCCGGCGAAGAGATCGAGGATGCGCAGGAGCACGCGGTAGTGCCGCTCCTGCACCCCCGGCGTTGCCGGCGCCGACGCCGACTGGGCGACCGGATGGCTGAGCAGCGTGGCCTCATCGGCGGCGCTCTCGAGGTCGCTGGCGACCACGCGCAGTTCCAGGCGGCCGAGCAGGAGGCGATCGCCGGGTGCCAGCGGCGCCGCTGCGTCCAGCTTCTCGCCGTTGCGCTGGGTGCCGAAGCGGCTGCCGAGGTCTTCCACCCACCAGCGCTCGCCGTCCCAGACCAGGCGCGCGTGGCGGCGGCTCACGCTGCGCTCCTCCAGCGGCAGGGCGCAGCCGGCCTCCCGGCCGAGCACGAACTCCTGCCGGGCTCCCGAGCCGCAGGGCCCGAAGCTGGCAGCGCGCTGCTGGCCGCCGAGCGCGAAATGCAGGACGAGGGGTGTCATGGCTGTGCAGGATCCTAGGGGCTGGCGGGCGGCCTGTCCAGGGGGCCGCCGCCTGCCCAGCGGCCTCTACCTCGTCCAGTTGCGCGGCGAGCGCGGGGCGGTGAGCGCCAAGGCCCTCCTCCGGCGCTGATCCAGCGGCTTGCAAGGCCGCCCGGCGCCCCCTATGCTTGGCGCCGAGGAGTGGCATGCCCGAATTCATGGGTCCCTACCAGCTCAAGCGCTTGCTCGGCGAGGGCGGCATGGGCCAGGTCTACGAGGGCCTGGACCGCCGCAGCGGCGAGCGCGTGGCCGTGAAGCTGCTGCGGGGGGGCGCGCTGGCCATGGCGCGCGAAAAGGAGCTCTTTGCCCGCGAGGCCCGCGTGGGCATGGAGTTGGCCCATCCGGGTCTCGTGCGCGTCCTGGCCGTCGAGATCCAGGACGGCGTCCAGCCCTACCTGGCCATGGAATACCTGCCCGGGCCCACGCTCAAGGGCGTGCTCGCGGCGGGGCCGCTGGCGCCGCTCACGGCCCTGGATCTGGCCGGGGCCGTGCTCGAGGCGCTGGCCTTCGTCCACGAGCGGGGCATCATCCACCGCGACATCAAGTCCGGCAACATCATGCTGGACTTCGAGGGCCGCCCCCGCCTGATGGACTTCGGCCTCACGACCTTTTCGGACGAGACGAGCCTGTCCCGCAGCGGCATCGTCTTCGGTTCGCCGCACTACATGTCGCCCGAACAGGGCCTGGGCGAGACGCTCGACGCGCGCAGCGATCTGTTCTCCCTCTGCATCACGCTCTTCGAGCTGCTCACGGGGCGCCTGCCCTTCCGCGGCGGCACGCCGCTGGCGGTGGTCTACGCGATCCTGAACGAAGAGCCGCAGCCCCTGCGGCGCCTGCGACCGGAGCTGCCCGAGGAGCTGGAGTGGGTCTTCGCGCGCGGTCTGGCCAAGCGGCGTGAGGACCGCTACCAGACGGCGGGCGCCCTGGCCGCGGACCTGCGCCAGGTCGAGCGACTGCTGCGCGGCGAGAGCGACGCGGGCGCTCTGCGCCTGGCCGCTGCGCCTCGGCGGCGCACGGTGGGCGAGGAGCTCTTCCCCCTGCCCCTGGCCGGCCGCGACGGCGAACTGGCCGCGCTGCAGGCGGTTTTTCGCGGCGAGGGCCCGCCGCTGCACTTCCTCGCCGGCGAGGCGGGCGCGGGCAAGACGCGGCTGGTGCGCGAGGTGCTCAACCGGCTGGGCTCGGCCGCGCCGTCCCTGCTCGTGGGTCGCACGCAGCCGGGTCGCGAGCACTTCCCCTATCAGCCCTGGCTGGAGGCCCTGCGCCCGGCGCTCGAAGCGCGCGAGCTCACCCACCCCGAGTCCCTGGCCCGGTTCCTGGGCGAGAGCGGCCAGGCCCGCGCGCGGATGCTGCATCCCTTCCTGGCCGGCGAGGGCGGCGGGCGCCTCGAGAACCGCGAGCAGCTCTTCGAAGGCCTGCGCAGCCTGCTCGCCGCGCTCTGCGCCGAGGAGCCCTGCGTCATCTGGCTCGAGGACCTGCACCGCAGCGACCAGGCGAGCCTGGACCTGCTCGCCTTTCTCGCCCGCGGCCGGGCGGGCGAGCTGCCGCCCATGCTGCTCAGCTACCGGCCCGAGGAGCTGCGCGAGGACGAAGGTCTGGCGCCTCTGCTCCGCGAGTTGAAGCTCGAGGGCCGGGCGGCCGTCCTGGAGCTGAAGCGCCTGGACGCGGCGGCCGTGGCCGAACTGGTGCGGGCCGTGCTGCCGGGCGTGGCCGATGCCGGGCGCGCGGCCCAGCGCCTGTGGGCGGAGAGCGACGGCAATCCCTTCATCCTGCGCGAACTGCTGCAGTTTCTCGACGGGCGGGCGCGAGGCCTCGCCGCCGCTCCCGAGGGCCGCACCCTGGCCCCCGGCGCCCTGCCCGCCAGCGTGCTGGACCCGGATCCCGAGCACTGGGAGCTGCCCCTGCCCGAGCGCATCCTCGATCTCGTGCAGCACCGCCTCGCCGGCCTGGGCCCCGAAGAGCGCGAGTTGCTCGAATTGGCGGCCGTGGAGGGCGAGGCCTTCAGCGCGGAAGTGCTGGCCGCCGTGCTCGAGCAGCGGCGGCTCTCCGTGCTGCGCCGTCTGCAGGAGCTCGAGCGGCGCACGCGCCTGGTGCAGGCGCGCGAAGGGCGCTTCCTCTTCGATCATGCCATCGTGCGCCGGGCCCTCTACGACGGTCTGGGCGATGCCCTGCGCCGCGAGTACCACCGCGAGGTGGGCGATTACCTCGAGCGCAGCGGCGGCGAGCAGGCGGCCAATGCCGCGGCCGTCGCGCGCCACTACGACGGCGCCGGCGAGCCGCGGCGGGCCCTGCCCTTCCATCTCGAGGCGGGACGCCACGCGCGCGCGCTCTACGCGCCCCGCGAAGCGAGGGGGCATCTGGAGCAGGCCCGCGAGGAGGCCGATCTCTGGTGGCTGGAGGAGCCCGAGGGCAAGGCCCGCGAGCTGCGCGTGCAGATCCTGCGCGAGCTGGGTCTCCTCGAGCAGACCGCGGGCCGCTACGAGCAGGCCGAGATTCTCTTCAGTGGCGCCGCCGGACTGCTGATCCCGATGCTCGAGGAGGCAAGCCGGGCCGAACTCGAGCGCCTGCGCGGCGAGTGCCTCTATCACGGCGGGCAGCCGGAGGCCGCGGCGCGGGCTTTTGCGAGCGCCCTGGCGCACTGCCCGGCCGACGATCGGGCGGAGCACGCCCGCATCCTGCGCAGCCGCGCCTACATCCAGGCCCGGGCCAACGACTGGGAGGAGGCCCTGGCCTCCTGCCGGGCGGCGCTGCTGCTCAGCGAGGGCGTGCCCGCCGATCGCCTGGCCGTGCGCCACACGATGGGCACCATCCACCTGCAGCGCGGCGAGCTGGAGGCGGCCCGTGAAATCTTCGCGGAGGTGATCGCCGAGGCCGGCAGCGACGAACTGCAGTACCTGCGCACCGCGGCCCTGGCCAATCTCGGCACCGTGCTCTGGCGTCTGGGCGAGGGCGAGGAGGCCATTCGCTGCCTCGAGGAGAGCCTCGGCCTGCGCCGGCAGCTGGGTCTCGTGATCGAGTACGCGCAGATCCTGATGAACCTGGCCATCATCCGCACGAAGACGGGCGAACTGGACGCAGCGCGCCGCCTGCTGGCCGAGTCCAGCGAATTGAAGGCGCGCATCGGCGATGCGGTGGGCCTGGCCTCGGCCGAGAACAGCCTGGGCAATCTGGAGCTGCGCGCCGGCCATCTGCCGGATGCCCTGCCGCACTTCCAGCGCGCGGCCGCGCTTCACCGCAGCGCTCAGAATCGCGCCCGCGCCGCCGTGGCCCTGCACAATCTCGGCGAGTCGCTCGTGGAACTCGGTCAGCTCGACGACGCCGAGGCTCCGCTCGCCGAGTCGCGCGCCATCCGCGAGGAGCTGGGCCTGGAGGCCGCCCTCAGCTCCAGCCTGCGCGCGGGCGCCAGGCTGATGGCGGCGCGCGGCGACGCCGAGGCCGCACTGGCCGCCTTCGCGGCGGCGGCGGCCCAGGCCGAGCGGGCGGCGAGCCCCGACGAGGGGCTCAAGGTGGCCTGCGACCGCCTGGACTTCTTGCTGGACACCGGCGAGGTGGCCGCGGCCGCCGAGCAGCTCGCCGCCCTGCGCCGGGAACGGGAGGTCTGGCCCCCGCCCGGCCTCGAATTCGAGCTGGCGATGCTCGAGAGCCGCCTGGCGCGCGCACAGGGCGCGGCGCCGGAGCAGGCCTTCGCCGAATTGCTGGCCACGATCAGCGGGGAGAAAGAGCCATTTCAGCGGCTGCTGCTCCTCGGCGAGCGCCTCAAGGGCGCTCCCGTCGAGGAGGAGCCGCAGCTGGCCGCCGAGCTGGCGGCCCTGCGCTCCCGACCCGAGTTCGCCTGGCTGGCGGGGACTACTTCATCATCACGAGCTTGACGGCCCGGCTGCCCCGGCCATCGGTCAGACGCAGCAAGTAGACTCCGCTGGGCAGGCGCTGGCCGCTTTCGTCGCGACCGTCCCACTCCAGGCTGAAGGGCCCGGCGGGCTGATCACCCGCGATGAGCAGACGCTGGCGGCGACCCTGCAGGTCGTAGACGCCCAGCTCCACGCCGCCGGCCGCTAGCAGCTCGCCGCTGATCCGCGTGCTCGGATTGAAGGGATTGGGCTGCACCCGCAAGCTGCCGAGGAGCAGGGGCGTCTCGCCGACGCCGGTGGTGAAGCGGGTGATCAGGCAGCCGCCGATGGCGATGTCGTCCACCCAGCCCTCGACGGGCTCGGCGGCGGGGTGGCCCAGGCCGCGCGCGCGCAGGCGCAGCTCCTCGATCGCCAGCGCGTAGCCGCTGAAGGTGGCCCCGTCCACGAAGTTGCCGAGCTGATCCTTGATCTCGATGCCGATGAGCGCCGAGGGCGTGTACTGCGAGACCTGCACGCGCCGGATCTCGTTGATGGAGAGGTTCGGGAAGCGCTGATCGAGAACGAGGTGGCCGTCGTGCAGGAACTTGAAGCGGAGATCGTAGGTCTGGTCGCCGAAGGTGCTGGGAATGGCGAGCACGCGCAGCACATCGAGGCCGCCGGCCAGCTCGAGCAGCACCATCTCGCTCTGCGCGCCGGGCGCGCTCACCAGGTGGCTGAAGCGGATCGACCAGCTATCGCAGCCGCCGCCCTCGGGCATCAGCGGCATGGCGAGCACCGCGTCGCAGGTCGCCTCGCCATGGGCGGCGAAGCGGATGGCGTGCAGGATCGGATCCCAGTCCAGCTCATGCGGGGGGCAGATGGAGACGGGCTCGAGATCCTCGAGGCCGTCCATGAAGTCCATGATGTCGTCGCCCTCGAAGCCCAGCCACTCGGAGTAGCCGCCCGTGAAGTCCGCGCGGGCGTAGGGATCGGCGATGGCCTCCATCATGACCGACTGGAAGTGCAGCGGGGCGGGCAGGTAGCGATTCGTGGAGACGGGTCCCGAGCTGCTGTCGCTGAGGCTGCCGGTGAGGAGACTGATCACGTCCGGGGCCGGAACGAGGAGGTCGCCCCGGGCAGGATCGGGATCGGGCAGGTTGCTGGTGTCCAGGCCGGTCCAGCCCATCTCGGGGAAGTAGCCGAGGTCGTCCGTCGGCTTGATGCCGACCACGTGGACGTCGACTGCGTAGTCCTCCACCCCGAGCTCGTGGTAGAGGAAGTCCCTGAGGTCGGGCGGGGCGAGCGCATTGACGATGCCCTGGCCGACCAGCATCAGCTTGCCGCCGAGGGCGCGGTAGTCGCGCAGGAGCATGCGCTCGGCGATGCTCAGCGGGATGCTGTCCGCGCTGGCGCAGTTCCAGATGACGTAGGGATAGGCGGCCAGGTCTTCGAGCGTCGGCAGGTTGCGCGGACCCTCGTCCGGCTGGATCTCGAAGACATCGAAGTCGTAGCCGAGGATGTCGAAGACCTCGAAGAAGTAGGTCTCGTAGTGGGGGTCGGCGTCCCCGGGCCCGCGCTCGATGGGATCCCAGTCGTCATCGACGAAGGCCACCTTCTTTTCGCGGGCGAGGGCGCCGGGGGCGATGAGCGCGAGCGCGAGAAGCGCGGTGAGGATGAGCGCGACCGGCAGGCCGAGCGAATGCCGGCCAAGGCGGGGCTGGCGCATGGCGTTCTCCCTGTCTGGCAAGTGATGCAACTATAGCAGATTTTATCATCTGCGCTCCACCAGCGTCAATGCGGGTCAGTCTGGGAACGGGTCAAGATGAGGGTAGCTGAGCGCCCCGCCGAGTGGATCCGGCTCCCAACGCACAGCCCCTGAGCGCCTCGGCCCAAGTCGATTTTACTTGACAGTCAAGAGAGTCGTCGCCATTCTCCGTGGTGTCAGCTATGATATCCGCAGGAGCTGCTTGTATCTACCGGGGGAAGAAGTCCAGGAGGATGCGAATCCTCAGGGGGTGTAGTACACAGGTAGAAGGGAGCTTGCCATGCGATATCGTCCAGTTCTCGTCGGCTTGCTGGCAATCTCGAGTTTCGCTTTCAGCGCGCCTGCCGCCTGCCTCGCCGATACGTTCCGCTGGATCGCCGGCACCGAGGCGGGGATTCTCGACGAGGTCAGCTATACGAGCGAGACCCAGTTTCAAGTACATGCCAGCCTGATTCCGGATCAGCAGCCGGCTTGGGTTTTCAGCAGCGAACCGCTCCATGAATGCTACGGGGCTCAGATCCAAGATGCTCAGGTTCTGCAGAGCATCGCGGCCGCGGTCTTTCCCGGATTGGCTACGAAGCCGGATTGGATCATCCTTCTCGTCGAAGGTGAGCAGGTTCACGTCGAGCTCGATCCCGTGACGCCGTGGGCGTCCTTGTTCGCCCTGTACCGAGACGAAAACCATCCTCCGCAGGAGGTCAGCTTCTCCTATATCAAGTCGCTCTACTAGGCACCACGCTCTCTGGGGGTGGTGGCTGGGCCGCCCCTAGGGGCGAGCGATGCACACGCACTCCTGAGCCCTGTTTCGTGCAGTTGGGTTTCGGGATCAGCATGGCAGCCGCTGGCGCTCCTGCGGCTGGGGGAGGAGACAGAGATGAACCGGGTAAGCCTCCGAGGTCGACGTCGCGCGAGGCTGGGTACTCTCCTTTGCGTGACCCTGGTAGTTGCGCTAGGCCCGAGCAAGGCGGTCGGCGCGCGGTTGTTGGACAAGGTAGCGCCCTACCGAGACGATGCGGCCGCCTACTACAAGCTCCTAGATGCGGAGCTGGCTTCGGGGAACTGGAGCGAAGCGCAACTCGTCGAGGCCTTCGAGGAGACGCGGGATTACATCGACACCCCTGAGCTGCGACACCTTGCGGCTACCCGGCCCCGGCTGGTGTCACGACTCCTCGAACTGATGCCGACCTACGAAGCCCTGGCTGCGCGCATCGAGGCGGATTGGGCCGTCAATCACCGGGAGCTGATGTATGACGCGCTGATCGCCTTCCTCAAGGATCGTGGTCCGGAGATCTCCGACGCGGACTTCCAACAGGCGTTTTCGCGGCTGTACGAGGCAAGTGTCCAGGACTTCGGCCGGCATTGGGAGGAAGATGCAGCGCTCGCTATGGAGGCAGGTGCGAATACTCTGTGGGGCGTGCAGCGCATGCCGGCATTGGGGCACAAGTTGGACCAAGTTACTCGTGACCGGGTCTACACACTGGTGCTCGATAATTGGGGGCGCATCAGGAGCATTCATGTCCGCACCACAGTCGCCAGGTGTCTTCGGAAGCTGAACCGAGGGCGCGCAGTCGAGGACTTTACAGCGATGCTCTTGGCTCCAGATTGGAAGGCGATGACTGCAGGAGCTACGAATCCAATGGTGTCCGCGATCTGCAAGAGCAAGGATGCACTCGCCCGGTATCAGCGGATCGCGCATCATACGCGCGATCCTGAGGTCTTTCGGTACATTGTCATCGCGCGGGAACACAGAGCGACCTTCTCCGAGCTGAGAATCCTCTTCGATGTGCAGAGCGATCTCTCTCAGATCGAAGGGGTGCCGTTCCAAGAGCCGAATCTTGACCGCTGCTGGTCTTCGATCGCTGATTCCTTGGCGGTGGACGCAAGCTGTACCATGCGACGGCACTTCAACAAGCTAGCCATGCGCATGGGCCCTGACAGGGCATTCGAGTTCCTCGTTCAGCACCCAGACCTTCCCTGTCCGGAATTGAAGTCCGCTCTCATCGATGTTGTGATCAGGAAGGCCCCGACGCGCCCGTTCTCCGGCCTCAAGCCTGGATCCTCCTTAATCGAAAGGAAGGAGGCGCTTGAAGCGATGGGGCTGACCCCTGCTCAAGCCCGGCTCTTGGAATCATACCTGAAGGCGGTGAATCTCCTGGAGGTGCAACATGAGAAGCCATGACTCGATCTCCAGAGGGCGCCAGGGTATCGGCAGCGGTGGCGGCGCAAGGCGATGGCTGTACTTGCTTCCCCTCGCCTTGGTTCTAGCCCAGGCGAGTCCAGTCAATGCCCAGTTCGAATTGGGCGACGCAGTCTACAACAGCATCGAAGTGGGGTGCTTCACCTTGTGCTATGACCACGCCGGCATCGTTGTTGGCGTGAAGCCCGACGAGTACGGCTTGCCGGAAGTGCGGATCGTGGAGGGTACGATTCCTGCGGCCCGAGAAGTGTCCCTGGGAGAATTCGGCATGGAATGGGGCCCATATACGCGGGCCAGCTACGACTTTGGAGTTCGCCGATCCGCGGCTGAGAATGCTCTCGATCTGCGAGGGTGAGTCTGTAAGGTTTTCTGTGTAACTGGCCTTGGGCTACACTCTATCGGAGGAGAGCGACCATGGCCAAACCAGATCCTGTGGACAAGCTGATCGACGAGCTGATCCTGGGCAAGCAGCCCGAGGAGATCCTCGGCAAGGACGGCGTGCTCAAGCAGCTCACGAAGCGGCTTGTCGAGCGCGCCCTCGAAGGCGAGATGACCCACCACCTGGGCTACGCGCCGCATGCCCCCGAGGGCCGGGGCAGCGGCAATTCACGCAACGGCAAGACGAGCAAGACCCTGCTGGCCGAGAGCGGGGAACTGGAGATCACCGTGCCCCGCGACCGCAGCGGCGAGTTCGAGCCGGTGCTCGTCCCCAAGCGCCAGCGCCGGCTCGCCGGCTTCGACGACAAGGTGATCGCGCTCTACGCACGGGGCCTGACGACGCGCGAGATCCAGGCTCACCTCGAGGAGCTCTACGGCGTCGAGGTCTCGCCGCAACTGATCTCGGCGGTAACCGACGCGGTGCTGGACGAGGTCGCAGCCTGGCAGAACCGGCCGCTGGATCCGGTCTATCCGATCGTCTACTTGGATGCGATCCATCTCAAGCTGCGCAGCGAGGGCCGCGTGCAAAACCAGGCGGTCTACCTGGCGCTGGGGATCACGCTCGAGGGGAGGAAGGAGCTGCTCGGCCTGTGGATCGGCGAGAGCGAAGGGGCCAAGTTCTGGCTGGGCGTGATCACGGAGCTGCGAAACCGTGGGCTGCAGGACATCCTGATCGCCTGCGTGGATGGGCTGAAGGGCTTCCCCGAAGCGATCGAGACGGTCTACCCGCGGACGCAGGTGCAACTGTGCATCATCCACATGGTGCGCCATTCGCTCAAGTACGTGGGCTGGAAGGAGCGCAAGGCGGTGGCGGCGGATCTGCGGACGATCTACACGGCGGCCACGGCCGAGGCCGGGGAGCAGGCGCTGACGGCCTTCGAGGCGAAGTGGGGAGCGCGCTACCCGTCGATCGGCAAGAGCTGGCGGGCCAACTGGGCGAACCTGATCCCGTTCTACAGCTACCCGCCGGCAATCCGGAAGGTGATCTACACGACGAACGCGATCGAGTCGATGCAGGCGAGCCTGCGCAAGCTGCTGCGGCATCGGGGTGCTTTCCCGAACGCGGAGAGCGTGCGCAAGGTGCTATACTTGGCGCTGCAGCGGATCGCAAAGGGCTGGAAGCGGCCGGTCCTGGACTGGGTCGCGGCCCTGAATCACTTCAGCGTGGTGTTTGAGGGGAGAATCTAGCGGTGATCGGAGATGGGTCAGTTACACAGAATTCTGGACACACTCGCTCTCGCGGTTGCGGCGTCAGGTGCCCCGCTTCGGGCTGGTGAGGCGGGCTCGTCTGCGCTAGAGTGGCGAGCATCCCCCCGCGGGGAGCGATGACTACTCAGGAGCAGCCCAGCCATGGCCCGTGCACTTTCGTCCCTCGCGACGCTCTTCGGATCGGCAAGCGGCGTCGTGCTGTTGGTTCTAACCAGCGCAGCGGCCTTCACGCTGCGTCTGGTCTATCTGCTGCCCCTGCGCGGCCAGGCGCTCTTCGACGAGCCGCACCGGGACTCGATCGAGTACGTCGATCGCGCGCGCGGCATCCTGGCCGGCGACTTCTGGGGCCGCGGCGTCTACTTCCACTCGGCGCCGCTGTACCCCTACTTCCTTGCCTTGGTGATGGGCCCGACCGGGGCCACCGGTCTCTGGTGGGTGCGCGTCGTGCAGGCCTTGCTGTCGGGGCTCACCGCCGGTCTGTTGGCGCTCACGGGCCGCCGCCTTTTCGGCCGCGCAGCCGGTGTCGCGACCGCCGCGCTCGCGGTGCTCTACGCCCCCTTCCTCTTCTATAGTGGCGAGCTGCTCGAGATCACGCTGACCCTCTTCTTCCTCGCCCTGCTGGCCTGGATCCTGGCGCGCGAGCAGCTCGCCGCGCGGCATCTCGTCGCGGCGGGGCTCTGCCTCGGTCTCGCCGCGCTCGGCAAGCCGAACCTGCTGATCTTGGCTCCCGTGGTGCTGGTGGCGCTGGGCTTCCTGCGGCCGCTGGCGCGGCCCGCGCGCTGGCCCTGGCGGCGAGGCCTGCTCTTCGCCGCAGGCATCGTCGTGGTCGTGGCGCCCTTCACCCTGCGCAACAAGCTGGTGGGCGACGACTGGGTGCTCATTAGCAGCAACGGTGGCATCAACCTGTTCATCGGCAACAACCCGCAGGCGACGGGCGGCTTCCAGGTGCCCACCGCCATGCAGTACGACCTCGAGCACTCGAGCCAGCGCGTCGCTGCGGAGGCCCTCGGCCACGCGGCGAAGCCCTCCGAGGCGAGCCGCTTCTGGGCGAGTCGAGCTTGGGCCTTCCTGACCGAGCGGCCGGGGCAGGCGCTGAAGCTCGTCGTGCGCAAGGCGGGCCTGCTCATCGGCAGCTACGAGATTCCCAACCACTTCAACATCTACTTCTTTCGCGAGAACTTCGCGCCCGTGCTGCGCTGGCCGCTGGTCTGGTACACGCTGGCCCTGCCCTTCGGCGTGCTCGGCCTCGTCGCCGGACTGCGGCGCGGCCGCCGCAGCCGCCTGGCCGCGGCCTGCCTGCTGGCGATCGCCGCCACCGTGCTGCTCTTCTTCGTCACCAGCCGCTACCGGCTACCCCTGCTCATCTGGCTGCTGCCCTTTGCCGGCTACGGCCTGACGCTACTTGTGACGGCGCTGCGCGAGCGGCGCTGGCGCTTGATCGGCTTCTTGCTTGCGTTGCTCCTGGCGACCGGCGCGCTCATGCATCTGCCGCTGGTCAGGGCGAAGGACTTCCACGACGACTGGGAGACGCTGGCCTTCTACTGGGGCCGCCAGGGCGACTGGGACCGCGCGGCCTTCTACAACCAGCAGGCCCTGCGTGAGAACATGCGCTCGGCGGCGGCCTGGCAGAACCTGGGCTATGCCTACACGCAGCGAGGCCGCGACCTTGCGGACTGGGATCGCGCGGAGGAGTGCTTCTACAAGGCCATCGAGCTGGATCCCACCCTTGCGCATGCTTACGGCAATCTCGCCTTCGTCTATTTCACCTGGGATCGGCCCGAGCTGTTTGCCGCCTGCCTGGATCGCGCGCTCCTGCTCGATCCGGCGCTCGCAGAGACCCTGGCAGAGATGGTCCGCTTCCGGGGCGCCAAGCTGAGTGGCTGGCGCGAGCGGGCCGAGCAGCAGCTCAGCGGCATCCGCGAGCGCCGGGCGGCGGCTCCCAACGATCCCTGGTTGATGATGGAGGAGGGCCGCATCCTGGGCATCCGCCTGGAGGATTACGCGGCCAGCCTGCAGATACTGAGCGGGATTCCCATGGCGACGCTGGCCGCGGACTCCGCGCTCACCGATCGCGTGTCGATGCTGCGCCAGCGCATCGAGCGGGCCGAGCGCTATGCGCCGCTGTTGAGCCGGCCCCTGCCGGGTGAGCGGCGCGCGCCGCTGCGTCCGCCGCTCAGCCTGCCGGCGCCCTGAGCTAGTCGGCGGCCTCGCTGCAGCGCTCGCTCTGGAAGCGGTAGAGGCGGCTGGCGGGATCCTGCCAGGCGGTGGGCGGCAAGAAGGCCTTTCCGCAGACTTCCGCGAGGAAGCGCTCCCTGTCCCAGCCCAGCTCGATAGGCACCTCCGGCAGCAGCAGCCCGCGCTGCCTTCCCCGCTCGATGATCAGGCCGTCCTCACCGAGGTGCAGATCGGCCACGTCCGCCAGCGGCTCGGGCGCGGTGAGCAGGCTGACGCCGATGTGCAGCGAGGGCAGCTCGCCCGCTTGCACGGGGGGGAAACGCGGGTCGCTGCCCGCGGCCTGCACTGCCATCTTCCGGAGGGTGGCGTCGAGGGAGTCCTGTCGCTCGAGCGTGCCGATGCAGCCGCGCAGGGCCTCGCCCTGCCGCAGCGTGACGAAGAGGCCGTCGACGGGGCGGTCCGCTTCCGGAGCCAGCGCCGGGCCGCCCTCCCGCCAGCTGGCGTCAGCGCACCAGCGCTCGAGGGTCCAGCGCGCCAGGGCCAGCAGCTGCGCGGCCAGTGGGGCTTCCATTCCGCACTCCTCCTTGGGCCGGCCAGGTCAGCCGGCCAGCCCAGGCTAGCATGGGGCCGCGATCCCGGCAGGGAGAAAGGCCGCGGCGGGAAGCGCGGAGCCGCTTCGGCCCCGACTCGCAACAGCCGGCGCGGCGCTGGGGGATTCCGCGCAGAGCGGGTGCGCTCACCCAGGGGGCCATCGAGGCGCGCGGGGGCGGGGGCCTTCCTCTCGCCCCGTCGCGCGGCGAACCGGGTGGCCGATCTCTGGGTGAACGCGCGCAGCTCGCGGCGGCAGGGCCGACGAAATGCCGGTCAGTCACGATTTTCCCCGCGATTCACCGGCCCCGATGATGCGGATTCCAACGCTATAATCCATTGTGGTTGTTGTGTTAGGTGCATCCAACGCAGGCTGCAAGGCCACGAACCCGCCCCTGGGGGCCGGTCCAGGCCGCGGCGCCTGGCATGGGATCCAGCCATGCACTGCCCTCCGTGAACTGAACAAACACAAGGAGTGGCAGTGATGAAGAGCCTGACCCTTACTCTCTGGATCGTACTTGTCTCCCTGATCGGCTTCGGGTCCCTCAGAACGGCGAACGGGGTCGCCGCGGCGGTGCAGTTCGACGAGATTACCCAGCCGAGTGACGACGCGGGCAAACCCAATCCCTAATCCCTTCATCACGCCGAGTTCAGTTCCTCCTCTCCTGTCGCGCTGGGCCCCGTCTTGACGGGGCCCTTTTCGCACGGCTAGGCTCGCAGCAACCGCCTCCCCGGAGCTAGCCATGGCCGCAGCCGCGCCCACACCGCCCCGCGATCGCCTCATTGCGGAAGGGGCCACGGCACGAGTCTTCGTCTCGAGAGATTCGACTGGACGGCCGGCGGCACTCAAGCTGAGCCGCAGCGCTGCCTGCGATGCGGCCCTGATCGCTGAAGCGGACGCAGCGACGCGTTTCAGCCACCCCGCACTACTTCCCATCCTGGGGCATGGCATTGATCGAGATGGCCGCACCTGGCTGCTTCTCCCTCTGCTATCCGGCAAGACGCTGGAAGATTGGGGTCCTTCGCCGGCTGCGCTGCTCGATGGCCTCGGACCCATCGCGGACGCTCTCGACTACATTCACCATCTCGGCTACGGGCACGCGGATCTCAAGCCAAGCAACCTGTTGCTGGCGCAGGAGGGCCACGAGGCCAGGCTGCTCTTGGCGGACCTTGGGCTCATCAGTGAGCTGGGCAAGCCCGCACCGGGCGGAACACCAGCCTACCTCTCTCCAGCACGGCTGGATGGCAACTCCCTCTCCTGGCGCGACGATCTGCATGCTCTTGCGGTCCTCGTCTACGAGCGCATTGCAGGGCAGATGCCTTGGCATGCCGTGGAGGGGGAGGCCCTCCTGCAGGATATCCGACTCGGGCGGGTGCGCTCCCTGCGTTCACGTCGACCCGATCTGCCAGGCACGATGGAGTCCCTTCTTGTGGCCACGCTTCAGGGAAAGGACGGGACGCACAGTGTCGCAGATTGGTTGGATCACTTGAGGGCAGAGCTCGGCCTCAGGCCCCTGCCCCGCAGGCTCTTCCTCCGCCCCGCGGCGAGCCAAGAGGAGGACATTTCCAGCCGTGAGCGCTTGGCTGCATGGTTGCGTACCCACCTGTACTCATCGACCAGTCCTGCTGTCGGCGTTGGTCGTGAGGAATTGCGCAGCCTGGAGGAGCTGGCTCGTGGTGATGCAAGACGCCTTCGCAACCTGCTCGATCATCTCCTCGCAGAACAGCATCTTCAGGATCAATCCGGCCAAGCAATCTTTGCAGGCGATCCGACCGAATTGCTCGATCGCCTTCGGGCGCAAGTCCCCGCTGCCTCCGACGAACCGACACAGTCTGGCCATCAGTGGGAGCGACTGCTCACCGCGCTGCCCATGGCCTTCTCAAGGGGGGATCTGCTGTCGGATGCCGAATCCAAGATCGAAGGGCTGGAGACGACCATATTCGACCTCCTGGAGCGTGGTCTATTGAGCGAGGCCGAAGAGGGACGCTTCGAGGCGCAGGGCATCGTGGACCTCCATGCCGCTGCAAGCAGCTCGCTTCCCCTTCCACGTGCGCTCTTCGCATCCCAATGGCAGGCTGCCGAATCCCGTCCCGGAGCACGGCTCCAGCTTCTCGCCCTCGCCCATGCGACGAATGCGCACTGCCTCATTGACTCGATTCCGCAGAACGCAATGCTCGATGTGGTTGAACGAGCTCCCGGCTGAGGTCTGCGATGCAGTGCGGGCTTTTCTAAGCGGACGGCCGACCGGCACACCTGGAACGAGGCTGTTGGGACTGCTTGATGTCGTGCGCCTTGTGCGGACGGACCAGCTTGCTGGTGCAATCGATCGCTTCTGGACCATCGATGAGACTCTGAACACCGCCACCAGCGCGGCATTGAACCGTTACCTGGTATACCAGTTGAGCGATTCAGGTCGCGTTCAGGACGCCCGCTCCTTTCTGATGCGGTGGCGTGCGCGGCGGGATGACGA
The DNA here is from genome assembly GCA_963695095.1 of uncultured bacterium. Classification (GTDB taxonomy): domain Bacteria; phylum Krumholzibacteriota; class Krumholzibacteriia; order JACNKJ01; family JACNKJ01; genus VGXI01. Next base: position 1,020,064 of record CAVOFT010000001.1, read on the forward strand.
GATCAAGGGGACGCCGACAGAGATCCAGATCGCGGCCCGTGAGCTGAACATCCTTGGCACCTACGGTGCCCATGCAGAGGCGAGAGACTCGCCGCCACCTATCAACGGCGCTTCGCTGGACGCGAGGGTGCTTGGATTCTTAATATCGCGCTTGCCAGCCTTGCGGAAGATCGCGGCGACCGGGCAGAAGCCCTGCGTCAGTCGGAGGCGGCGCTGGGCCAGATGAAGCCCGGTCCTGAGACCGCACAGCTCGAACTCGATCTTCTCGTCTACATGGCTACGACGGTCATCTCCGCGAGCGATCGGTCGCGCTGGCGATTGCTCGATGGCATATTCGATCGCGCCTCAGAGCTGGCAGCGACTCTGGACATTCCCACCTACTCTCATCGGCTAGAAGCCGCCGTCGTTCTCAGAGCCCTTTACCGTGGGGACCTTGCAGAAGCCCGGAGCCAGACAGAGCGTCTGCGGAGATCTGCTGAACGAACCGGCGAACTGAAGCGAGCGCTGTACATCGAAACCAATCTCGCTATCATTGCCCGCGAGTCCGGAGACTATGTCGAACTGCGGCGCACTTGTTCCAGGCTAGAAGATCTCATCCAAGGCCAAGAGTCGGTCCGGCAGCATCTCAGCTACAGGGATGAGATTGCTTGGCTCGAGCTCGCAGCAGGGGAGCTCGACGCTGCAGAACGGACGACAGAACTGGGCCTTTCTGCCACTGCGGACTCGGAGCTTCACCTCTTCCGAGGGCTCTTCCTCGGCATCAGTGGCCGCCTGCGCCACCTGGCCGGGGACAAGCCGGAGGCGATAGCGGCTTTCCGTGCAGCAATCGATGCCTTCGAAAGTACCTATGCACTGAGATATCGCAATGAACACCAACTTGAGCTAATCGCCGTCGATCCTGCGGCAGACCCCGATGGCGCCCTGATCGCCGCCGTGATCGACCACGAAGACGCCGTCGGCGAGCGCCGCCTCCTGCCGCGCGCCTGGCAGCTCGAAGCACGCCGGCTCCGGCGGGCGGGGGCCATCCACGATGCGGCACTGGCGCTCGAAGAGGCCTTCCGCATCGCCGGCACCTTGGTGAGCCCGGAGCATCGCTGGCCTTTGCACGTGGAGGCGGCTGAGCTGGCGCTCGCGGCCGGCGAGCGCGGCGCAGCGCGCGCCGAGCTGGAGCGCGCCGTCGAGATCCTCCACGACCTCTCCCTGCAGTTCATCGAGGCGGCGGTGCGCGAGCGCTTCCTGGCGCGGCCGGACCGGCGCGCGGTCCTCACGCGCCTGCGGGCCCTGGACGCCTAGCAGATGTCTTGAGGATTCGCGGGTCCTCGATTATCATGCCGCCGATCGCGCAGCGGCGGCGGGGCCGTACGGCGGCGCGAGCGACCCCAAAGGAGGATCATGGCTCAGAGCACCAAGGACATCCTCGGCGGCGACCCCGAGGGCCTGCTCACGCACATCTGCAAGACCATCCCCAAGGACCAGCTCCATCTGCCTGGCGCCGACTTCGTCGATCGCATCTTCGCGCCCAGCGATCGCAACAACCGTGTGATCGGCAATCTGGAATGGCTCTTTCAGCATGGCCGCCTGGCCGGAACCGGCTATCTGTCCATCCTGCCCGTCGATCAGGGCATCGAACACACGGCGGGCGCCTCCTTCGCGCCGAACCCGATCTACTTTGACCCCGAGAGCATCGTCAAGCTCGCCATCGAAGGCGGCTGCAACGCGGTGGCCTCCACGCTCGGCGTGCTGGGCGCCGTCGCCCGCCGCTATGCCCACAAGATCCCCTTCGTGGTCAAGTTCAACCACAACGAGCTGCTCACCTATCCGACCAAGTACGATCAGCGCCTCTTCGCCAGCGTCGAGCAGGCCTACGACATGGGGGCGGCCGCTGTCGGCGCCACCATCTACTTCGGCTCGGAGGAGTCAGGGCGGCAGATCGAGGAAGTCTCCGAGGCCTTTGCGCACGCACATGAGCTCGGCCTGGCCACCATCCTCTGGTGCTATCTGCGCAACAACGCCTTCAACAAGGGCGGCACCGACTACCATGTCGCCGCAGATACCACCGCGCAGGCCAACCATCTCGGCGTCACGATTCAGGCCGACATCATCAAGCAGAAGCTGCCGGAGAACAACGGCGGCTTCAAGGCGATCGGCTTCGGCAAGAGCCACCCGGCCATGTACGGCCAGCTCTGCACGGACAACCCCATCGACCTCTGCCGCTGGCAGGTGGCGAACTGCTACATGGGTCGCATGGGGCTGATCAACTCGGGCGGCGCTTCGGGCGACAACGACTTCGCCGAGGCCGTGCGCACGGCCGTCATCAACAAGCGCGCCGGCGGCATGGGGCTGATCTCGGGCCGCAAGGCGTTCCAGCGGCCCATGGCCGAGGGCGCCAAGCTGCTGCACGCCATCCAGGACGTCTACCTGGACAAGAGCGTCACCGTAGCCTAGTCGGCCACCGTCGGTTCGCTTATCAGTGCCCGTCGCTTCTTGGCGGCGGGCATTCCAGTGCTAAGCGGTGCCGCGCCTCCTGTATACTCCCATGGTTCGTTCCTGACAAAGGAGGGGGTAGCTAGATGCCTACAGCTTGGGGACAAGTCCTGACGGTGGTGCACAGCTGGACCTACGTTGCACTAGGGTCTGCCCTCGGCGTTGGCGCGCTGATGCTCTTCCTTGGCGCAACTGGCTGGAAGACGCGCTTGCTCGCTCTGGGGGCGTTTTTTGGAATCCTGACCGGCCTGTTTGCGCCGATCCTGCCTTGGCTCGGACGGAGCATTGACTTCCAACCAGGCCCGATTGAGGCATTCTCAAGGGCAATCATCTTCCCTCTCTTCTATTCGGTGCCTGCAGTATCGCCGCTCGTGATACTGGCTTTCATTCTGTTGTCGACGCTCATACTCGGCAAGGTCTTCTGCGGCTGGGTCTGCCCGATTGGCGTCATCCAGGAGATCATCGCAGCGGTTCGCCCACATCCGCCGCGGCGCCTGACGCTGAAGGTCTCTCAGGCCGCGCGTGCAGGCCTGTTGTTGGCTTTCGTCGTTCTCGTACTATGGAAGCGGAGAATCCTCTTCGATTGGATAGATCCCTATCCAGTGCTGCGCGGAGACCGTCGTTCCGATATCGGGGCCTACATCGCGGCGGGAGTCCTCCTCCTGCTCTCCGCGATGGTCTATCGACCCTTCTGCGGCTTGGCCTGCCCAGTCGGGCTAGTGACCTCGGTTCTGGGCAAAATCAGTTTGTTTTCCATCCGCCTGACCCCTCACTGTGATCGCTGTGGAGACTGCCTGGGTGAGCGCGTCTGTCCCGGCTTCCGCGCTGCTGTGCAGGCGGAGCCGATCAGGACGGAGTGTTTCGCCTGCGGCTCTTGCATTAGGGCCTGTCCGCACGGCGCCGTGCGCTACGCGCGACGGTCCTGGAATCAACCAGCGGTCCGACGCTTTCGGGGTCGTGGCGTCGCTGCGGGTGGGGGGATATGAGGGTTTAGGGCGCGCTGCCGACGTCAGGGACCACCCGCCAGATCGTGCCCGCGAGGTCCGCATAGTAGATGGCGCCATCTGGGCCGGTAGCGAGCGAAACGACCAGCCCAGCGTTCTCGAGTAGTGTACCGGTGCGGACGATTGACTTCCCATCAGCATCGACCACGAGGTAGCGGATCCAGCCGCGGACATAGTCAGCGATCACGAGTGCATCATCCATCCCCGGATAGCGCCCGCCCCGGTAGACCATGCCGCAGATCACGGCAGCTCCGGTGCCAGCATGGGGATAGGAGTACAGGGGCGCCACGTGCGAGTTGCAATCGCAGGAGTCGAGCAGCGGATCGTCGCAGGGGCCTGAGCAGGGCGGGTATCCGAAATCGGCGCCGGGGTGGGCGAGATGGACATCCTCCCATGCTGTCATCTGATTGTTGCCTCCGACCTCGGCTATCCAGAAGCGGTGACTCTCCAGATCCCAGCAAGCCCGGAATGGATTGCGCAGCCCGATGGCCCAGATGCCATCCTGTGATGGGCCCTCACCATCCGCAAAGGGATTATCGTGGGGGATCCCACCATCAGGCTTCAGTCTGAAGATCTTCCCTCCCGCACGGCTGAGATCCCTTGGCTGGCTCGCATCGTCCTCATCTCCGGTGGTGAAGTAGAGCATTGAATCTGGTCCGAATCCAAGACTACCGCCGAAGTGGATGGCGCCGCGAGCGGAGTCCGGGTCCTCCCAGACGATTTCCTCAGTCCCTGGTACCGCCAGATCCGAGTTGCCCTGCCAGTACGAGATGCGAAATCGCTGAGCAGATAGCGAACAGTAGTAGGTGTAGAAGCGGCGAGTGCGGGCGAAGGCGGGGTCGAAGCAAAAGTCCAAGAGGCCCGCTTCACCTTGGTTCAGGATATCCGGGAGTTGCAAGTACACTGCCGGCGCTGCGCTGCCGTATGGCTGAGAGTAGCGCATGATGCGGCCCGACTTTTCGGCAACGAATAACGAGCCGTCAGGTGCGAAGTGCAGGGCAATGGGCTGCTCAAGCCCCGTCACCACCTGTTCGCGGCTGTAATGGGCTTGCTTGGGGCGACTACAGCACAGGCCCAAGGTAAGCAGGATTAGCCAGGCCGCGCAGCGCTGCATTGGCGCTCACGTGAGCAGCGCGGCGGTTTCGTCGCGCGTGAGGACGTAGATCCCGTAGATGCCCAGAGCCGTGCCCAGGGGAATGTTGAGCAGGCTGAGAATGCAGACGAGCAGGCCCAGGATGCGTGCCCACTTCTTGCCGTAGAGCAGCCCAATGCCGGCGATGAGACCGGGCAGGGCCAGCAGGATGAAGAAGCCGCCGATCACGGCGGCCACCGTGCTGGTGATGGCGATCGCTGTCATGTCGCCCGAGAGCAAGCCGCCGCCGGCGATCGAGATGAAGATGATCATCGCCACGAGCAGGCTCAAGGCGCTGTGCGCGATGAGAAAGGCCCCGAGCAGGGTCAGGTGCTGGCGCATGAGATCTCCCTTCGCCGGCGGGTTCGGCCCGCAGGGTAGCCCCAGCCGCGGCGCGTCGCAAGGAGATCTCCGTGGCCAAACGCTGTTCCCTGGACGCCAGGGCCGACGCGAGCTATAGTAAGCGGCTTCGCGCGCACCCTGGGGAGGACCGATGATCGAGTCAAAGCGCCTGCTCGCAACGGGTGAGTTCCTGCTCTCCCAGCCGCGGGTGCGCCTGCTGCTGCACAAGCACCCGGACGGCGATGTCCTCGGCTCCTGCCTGGGCCTGGCGCGCTTCCTGGCCGGTCGCGGCATCGATGTCGCCGTCTTCGGCCCCTACGATCGCTCGGCGAAGTTCGATTTCCTGGCGGGATTCGCGGCGATCCAGGACGGCCGCGAGGAGGCCCGCGCACCTCGCTTCGCCGACACGCTCTACGTCGTCATGGACAGCACGGGCGTCGATCGCACGGGCTTCCAGGAGGGCGATTTCCAGCGCCTGCTGCGGCTCGACCACCACATCGGCGGCAGCGCCTACGACCCGCACGACCTCGTGGACACGCGCTACGGCGCCACGGCGCTCCTCGTGGCCGATCTCCTGCGCGCTCTGGATGAAGCGGCCATCGACGCGCCGCTGGCGACCTGCCTCTACACCGGCCTGATGACCGACACCGGTGGCTTCCGCTACACCAACACCGACGCCCACGTGTTCCGCAGCGCGAGCTTCCTGGTGGAGCGCGGCGCCGAGCCGGCCACGATTGCGGCCTTCGTCCACGAGCGGCGCTCGCCCGTCTACTTGCAGCTCATGCAGAGGGCACTGGCCTCCCTGGAGTACCACGAGAACCGCCGGGTGGCCGTCATCACGCTGACGCCTGAAGGCCTGCCGCCGGAGGCCAGTGCGCTCTTCGGCGAGGATGACTTCATCAACCTCCCCCGCAGCCTGGCCGGCGTGGACGTCGTCGTGCAGTTCAAGCTGGCCCTCGATGGCGAGTGGAAGGTGGGCTTCCGGGGCAAGGGCCGGGTGAACGTCCAGGCGATCGCCCTGGCCCTGGGCGGCGGCGGCCATTTCTCGGCCTCGGGCTGCGAGTTGCGGGGCGAGCTGGCCGACGTGAGATCGCGGGTGCTCGAGCAAGTCCGTGCCGGCCTCCGAGCCGTGTAAGCGATCGGCGACAGCTATCGCCACCAGTTGACAGTCCGGGGAACCCTGGCTACACTTGCGGTGCCTCCTTCCTCATGAGGTGCCGAGATGGCCGACGATTCCACGCAGGAAGGCATGACGCTGCCGCCCCGCTCGGCCGCGCTCGAGCGCCTGCTCGGCAAGCAGGGCGCGGCAGCAGCGCCGGCCCCAACTCAGGCCGCCGAGGCCGAGGGCTTCCCACCGGCCGCTGGCGGCGAAACCCTGGCCGATGACTGGGATCGCGAGCGCCTCCGGGGCCAGCTGCGGGTTGCCAGGGATCGCCTGGCCGAGCTCGAAGCAGTGGCCGTCTCCTATGGACGCCTGATCGGACTCCTGGAAGCCAATGCCGAGGTGCTGGTGGCCGGCGATGCCGGTGGCCTGCCCGCCCGCGTGCTGTCCATCGGCCTCGATCTCGTCGGCGCCGAGCGCGCCGCCTTCTTCCGCATCGGCAAGGACGGGGCCCTGCGGCCCGTTCTGACCCAGCCCGAGGGAGCGGAATTCAGCGCCATCAGCAAGTCGGTGGTGCGCGATGCCCTGGTGGAGAAGCGCAGCGTCGTCCACCAGGGGTCCGTGGCGCGCGAGGGCCTCGAGCGACAGAGCATTCTCGACCTGGATCTGGAGACCGTCGTCGCCACGCCGCTCCTGGTGCGCGAGCGTCTGCTCGGCGTGCTCTATCTCGACGGTTCGCGCGCCGGCCGCTTTGGCCGGGCGGACGTGCCGGTGCTCGAGGTCTTCTCGCGGCTCGCCGCCGCGGCCATGCTGCGCCTCGAGGAGCTGGAGCAGGTCCGGGCCGCCAGCGCGCAGCTCGAGGACGAGAACCGCGAGCTGCGCAGCGCCCTGGGCGAGCGCACGCGCGTCGGGGGCATCCTGGCGGCGAGTCCGGCCATGCTGCGCGTCCTCGAACTGGTGCGGCGGATGAGCCGCTATCGCAGCTTCGTGCGCATCACCGGCGAAACCGGCACCGGCAAGGAGCTGATCGCCCGCGCGCTGCACACCGAGAGTCCCTGGGCCGATCAGCCCTTCGTGACCGTCAACTGCGGCGCCATTCCCGAGACGCTGCTGGAGGCGGAGCTCTTCGGCCATGTGAAGGGCTCCTTCACCGGCGCCATCGCCGATCGCGCCGGCCTCTTCGAGCAGGCGGATGGCGGCACGCTCTTCCTCGACGAAATCGGGGACATGTCCGAGGCGCTGCAGGCCAAGCTGCTGCGCGTGCTCGATAGCGGCGAGGTGGCCCGGATCGGCGGCCAGGGCAACCTCAAGGTGGACGTGCGCGTCATCACCGCCTCGCACGCGGATCTCAAGCAGCGAGTGGCCGCCGGTAGCTTCCGGGAAGACCTGTTCTATCGCCTCAATGTGCTGGCCATCGAGCTGCCTCCGCTCCGCGAGCGGCCCGAGGACGTCGCCCTCCTCGCCGAGTACTTCCTCGATCGCTACGCTGAGCGGCTGGGCCTGCCGCGCCCGCGTTTGGCTGCGGCCGCGCTGCGCCGCCTGCAGCGCCAGCCCTGGCCGGGCAACGTCCGCCAGCTCGAGAAGTGCATCGAGAGCAGCCTGGCGCTCTCGGAAGGTGGGGCCTTGCTGCGCGACGAAGATCTGGCCCTCGATGCCCCGGCCTCGGACTCGATCGCGGCCCTTGCCGCTGGCCCCGACAGCGAAACCCTCAAGAGCCTGCTCCTGCGCGTGGAGCGCGAGAAGGTCGCCCGCACCCTGGAGGATTGCGGAGGGCGCGTCACGACCGCGGCCCAGCGGCTCGGCATCTCCAGGCAGCATCTGCACAAGCGCCTGGGGGACCTCGGCCTCCGCCAGTCCGGCGGGAAGGCAAAATCGTAAACATATGGCGACATTGTGACGCTGAAGGCTGTCGCACCTAATCGCATGATTTTATGCAGGTTATGTCCGATCGTCGAGATATGTCGCCTATTGTTTACGAATGCCAACTCCGACTCCACCTCCATTGCGCTCGCGATCGAGATCTTAACCCACTGAAACATAGCGAGTTATGGCCTCTCTCCCGTTTCGGAAGCGATGCGTAAGCTTGCGGGCACTCCGGTTGCTCTAGGAAGGGTGACGACCTTCGGGGCGATTCGAGGACACCAACGGGAGGCAATGCAATGTTGATCACTCTACTGACTGCGCTGATGGGTGCCTACCTCACCAAGACCTGGTGGACCAAGACCTGGTGGTAGGAGAGGTCTGACTCAAACGGATGATCACGCACCCTGGCGAAGGCGGGGAGTGATCCGACAAGGAGGTCACCAATGCTGTTCGTCTACTTGGCCATGATTTCGACCACTGTACTCACCGCGACCAAGACCTGGTGGAAGACCTGGTGGTAGGTCGCTAGCAGATTCCGCTCCGTTCCCCCCGGTACGAGTGGAACCAGGACCGGAGACCATTCCGGTCCACCTTCAAGGATGGCTCTGACTGGATGTCAGAGCTCCGGCCTTCCCAATCGGGAAGGCCGGGTTCACTGAGCGAAAACTAGGGAGGCCGACGTTGAGGAGACGACGGAACATGGAGCGCGATGGGAGCCGTGGCCGCAGCGGCCCCGGACCCCTGATCGCGGTCCTGAGATTTCTGGCCCTGCTGTCCACAGCGCCCGCAAAGGCGCGCTGGATCGGCTAGTCGGCGCCGCGCAGCGTCCCATCAACGCTGCGGGGAGTCAGCCGGGATCTTGCTGTCGTCTGCCTGTTGACCACGTCAAGGGCCTGCTGCGACTGCGGCAGGCCCTCTTCGTTGCTGCTAGCCGCGCTTGTGATGTTTTCCGCATTCCCTGCTTGATTCCGGAGAGGGCCCTGGCTATCCTGTCCCGGCTCCAAGATTCCAACTCCGCAACAGCAGCCGTAGGACCATGGGTCGACTGCACCGATGGGCCAGACGCCTGGTGACAGGGCGGGGGCAGGACGCAAGCTCGTTCTCGCTCGCTCATGTCGGTCTGACCTATGGTGCCGCCGTCGCGCTCTACGCGCTCGGCGGCTGGTGGCTGGATCGGCGGCTGGGAACCCTGCCCTGGTTCACCTTGCTGGGCGTGATCTTGGGTGCAGGAGGCGGGTTTCTCTGGGTCTACCGCGAGGTGGCCCGGGCCGAAACCCAGTCGCGAGCAGACAAGACCGCCAGGAGGGAAAGGGAATCGAAGCCGCCGTGAGACGCCCTGCGGGCATCGGTTTCCTCGTGCTGGCGGGCCTGCTGCTGATCGCTCTGCTCGTCTCCCGGATGCTGTGGGCGGAGGATCCGCCCCGCCGGGATGGGGTGAGCGCCGGCCTGGGCGCGGTGGTCGTCGCCGTGGCCGCCAGCCTCATCCCGCTGCGCCGGAGGCTCTCGGGGACCAACCTGAGCTTCCTGCAGGCTTACTTCGCGGGCATGCTCCTGCGCATCGCCCTGCTGGCGCTCATCGGTTTGGGCGTGTGGCGCGCCACGGATTGGGACCTGCGCGCCTGGCTGATCGCGGTGGCCTTGAGCTATCCGCTGGCCATGGCCATCGAAGGCTGGGCCCTGTCGCGGGAGTTTGCCCGCCGGGAGCCGCCGGCGCGGAATGAAACTGGAGCGAAACGGTGATGCCCCTCATGTTCGCGGCCATCCACACCGGAAGCCACGGCGCCGCCGCCGCGGACAGCCTCGCGCAGGGGGCCGGCGCCGCCGACAGTCTCGCCCACGCAGCAGGCGCCCTGCAGGCTGCTGCGCATGATGCCGGCCACGCCGTCGAGCAGGTGGCGGCGCACGCCGCCGAGCACGGCGCCAGCCTCGATCCGCTCGGGCACGTGATCAACCGCGACTACTGGGAGCTCACCCACGCGCTCAAGTGGAATCTGGCCGAGCTGATCCCGCTGCCCAGCTTCAAGATCGGCAGCCTGACGGTCGATCTCGCGCCCTCGCTGCATGTCATCATGCTCTGGCTGGCGGCGATCGTGCTCACGCTGCTCGTCGCCCGCGCCGCGCGCCAGACGGACCGGGACGGGCTCGTCCCGCGCGGGCGCCTGCGCAACTTCTTCGAGGCCATCGTCGTCTTCCTGCGCGACGAGGTGGTCTACACCATCATGGGGCCCAAGGTCGGGCGGCGCTACCTGCCGCTGCTGCTCACCTTCTTCTTCTTCATCCTCATTACCAGCCTGCTCGGGCTGGTGCCTTCCCTGGCCTCGGCGACGGGCAACATCAACGTGACCGCCACGCTCGCTCTGACCACCTTCTTCGCCACCCAGATCGGCGGCATGCGCGAGAACGGCTTCATCGGCCACTGGAAGGCGCTGGTGCCGCCCGGCGTGCCCTGGCCGCTGGTGCCGATCATGATCCCCATCGAGATCATGGGCATGTTCACCAAGCCCTTCGCGCTCACGGTGCGACTCTTCGCCAACATGATCGCCGGGCACATCATCATCCTGTCCTTCTTCGGGCTCATCTTCAGCCTCAGCCTGAAGACCGCCTACATCTCCGTCCTGCCCTTCGCGGGCGCCGTGGCGATCAGCGCCTTCGAGATCTTCGTCGCCTTCCTGCAGGCCTTCATCTTCACGTTCCTGTCCACGATCTTCATTTTCCAGGCGGTGCACCCCGAGCACTAGTCGCCGGGGCGCGCGCGCACACCCTGACCCAGGAGGACTCTCAATGCTTCCGGTTCTCGCTCAGATCAACGCTGCTCATCTGGCCGCGGGCTTCGGTGCGGGTATCGCCGTCTTCGGCGCCGGCTTCGGCATCGGCAAGCTGGCCTCGTCCGCGATGGAGGGCATCGCCCGCCAGCCCGAGGCCGCCGGCGACATCCGCGGCGCCATGATCCTGGCCGCGGCGCTCATCGAAGGCATCGGCCTGTTCGCGCTCGTCATCTGCATCATGCTCGCGACCAAGTAACCGAGGGTCAGTCGAAGGGATCCAGTCATGCTTGACCTGACTCCCGCCGGGCTTCCCCTCCTGGCCGCCGTCGAGGGCGGCCGCAAGTTCGGCCTGCTCAGCCCCGACCCAGGATTGATCCTGTGGACGGTCCTCACCTTCCTGGGCCTGCTCTTCCTGCTGCGGAAGACGGCCTGGGGGCCGATCGTGGACGGCCTGGACCGCCGCGAGGAGACGATCCGCGCTGCGCTCGGCGACGCCGAGAAGGCGCGCGACGAGGGCAAGCGCCTGCTCGCCGAGCAGGAGGCCGCTCTCGTGGCCGCCCGCAAGGAGGCGCAGGCCTTCATCGATCAGGGGGCCGCCACCGCCCGCGCGCTGCAGGAGGAAATGGTCGCCAAGGCCCAGAGCGAGGCCAGCGCCATCGTGGCTTCCGCTCGGCAGGAGATCGAGCTGGAGACTGACCGCGCCCGCGAAGCGCTGCGCGCCGAGGTCGTCGATCTCAGCCTGCGCGTCGCCGGGCGCCTGCTCGAGCGCTCCCTCGCCGATCCGGACCACGAGCGCCTCGCCAAGGAGTTCATGAGCCAGGTGGAGAAGTCGTGAGGTACGCGGCCATCGCCCGGGTCTACGCCGCTGCGCTCCTGGAGCTTGCCGTCGAGCAGGACCAGGTGCCCGCCGTCGTGGCCGACCTGGAGCGCCTGGCCGCGCTCTGGGCCGAGAGCCCGGACTTCAAGCGGCTGCTCGAGTCGCCGGAGCTGAGCGCGACCCAGAAGCGGCGCGCGCTGGAGCGGATCCTCGCCGAGGCCGCCTCCCCGCTCACGCTGCGCTTCCTGCTCGCGCTGATGCGCCGGCACCGGGAGCCCCTGCTCGGCAATATCCTGGCCATGTTCCACCGCCTGCTCGACGAGCGCGAGCAGCGCCTGCGCGGCCGCCTCGTCAGCGCCCGCGCCCTGGGCGCGGGGGAGCACGGCCCGCATCGAGGCCGCGCTCAGCCGGCGCACGGGCGCCACCGTCCTCCTGGAGACGGCCACCGACGAAGAGCTGCTGGCCGGCATGGTGCTGCACCTGGCCGATCAAACCGTGGACGGCAGCCTCAGGACGCGCCTGGGCAGCCTGCGCGACCGTCTGCTGACGGCCACGCTGGGAAAGGAATGAGATGAAGATCCGCCCGGAAGAGATCACCGCCATCATCAAGTCCGAGATCGCCGGCTTCGAGGGCGGCATCGAGGTCGAGGAGACCGGCCAGGTGCTGGAGGTCGGCGACGGCATCGCCCGCGTCTACGGCCTGGCCAAGTGCATGGCCGGCGAGCTGCTCGAGTTCGCCAACGGCACCATGGGCATGGCGCTCAATCTCGAAGAAGACAACATCGGCGTCGTGCTGCTCGGCGAGTACTTCGACATCAAGGAAGGCGACGCCGTCAAGCGCACGGGGCGCGTCATCTCGGTGCCGGTGGGCGAGGCCCTGCTCGGGCGCGTGGTCACCCCGCTGGGCGTGCCCATCGACGGCAAGGGTCCCATCCAGGCCGCCAAGTACCGCCCGCTCGAGAGCCCGGCGCCGAACATCGTCGAGCGGCAGCCGGTGAAGGAGCCGCTGCTGACCGGCCTCAAGTCGGTGGACTCGATGATCCCTATCGGCCGCGGCCAGCGCGAGCTGATCATCGGCGACCGCGGCACGGGCAAGACGGCCGTCGCCCTGGACACGATCATCAACCAGAAGCACACGGGCGTGATCTGCGTCTACGTGGCCATCGGCCAGAAGGCCTCCACCGTGTCCGCCGTGGTCGAGCAGCTGCGCAAGCACGGCGCGATGGACTACACCATCGTCGTCGCCGCCACCGCGGCCGACCCGGCGCCGCTGCAGTACATCGCGCCCTACGCGGGCGCCGCCATGGCCGAGTACTTCATGTACGAGAAGCAGGGCCACACGCTCTGCGTCTACGACGACCTGTCCAAGCAGGCCGTGGCCTATCGCCAGCTCTCCCTGCTCCTGCGCCGGCCGCCGGGCCGCGAGGCCTTCCCGGGCGACGTGTTCTACCTGCACAGCCGCCTGCTCGAGCGCGCGGCGAAGCTGAGCGACGCCAAGGGCGGCGGCAGCCTGACCGCGCTGCCCATCATCGAGACGCAGTCCGGCGACGTGACGGCCTACATCCCGACCAACGTGATCTCGATCACCGACGGGCAGATCTTCCTCGAGCCCGATCTCTTCAACCAGGGCGTGCGCCCGGCCATCAACGTGGGCATCTCCGTGTCCCGCGTGGGTGGCAATGCGCAGATCAAGGCGATGCGCAAGGTGGCCGGCAGCCTGCGCCTGGACATGGCCCAGTTCCGCGAGCTCGAGGCCTTCGCCCAGTTCGGCTCGGAGCTGGACAAGGCCACCCAGGCGGCCATCGCCAAGGGCCAGCGCATGGTGGAGGTGCTGAAGCAGGAGCAGTGGGTGCCGATGGCGGTGGAGGAGCAGGTCTGCATCCTCTACGCCGCCGTCTCGGGCCACCTGAGCAAGATCCCGGTGGAGAAGGTGCGCGACTTCGAGGCGCGCTTCCTGGCTTACATGCGCGCCCAGCACCCGGAGGTCGGCAAGGGCATCGTCGAGGCCGGACTGATCACCCCCGAAAACGAGACGGCGCTCAAGGCGGCCCTCGCGGACTTCCTCACCCAGTACGGCAGCTAGGAACGCGATGGCCAACGCCAAGGACATCCAGAAGCGGATCAAGAGCGTCACCAGTACGCACAAGATCACACGCACCATGGAGATGGTGGCCACCAGCCGCTTCAAGCGGGCCGTGGATCGTCTGGTGGCGGCGCGGCCCTTCGCCGAGACCCTGCCGCGCATGCTCGCCCTGCTCGCCGCCGGCGGCGAGGCGCACCCGCTCCTGGCCACGCGGCCGGTGGTGAAGCGGGTGGCGATCCTCGTGCTCACCACCAATCGCGGGCTCTGCGGCGCCATCAACACGAACATCCTGCGCCTGGCGCTACGCTTCGCGCGCGAGCAGGAGGCGCAGGGCCGGGCGGTGGACATCTACGTCGCCGGGCGCAAGGGCGCGAACTACCTGCGCTTCATCGGCCGGCCGGTCAAGTTCCAGACCACCGAGCTCAGCGAGCAGCCCCAGCCGGAGGACGCCGAGCGCCTGGCGGGCATGCTGGCGGAGGCCTTCCTGGCCGGCGAGGTCGATGAGGTGCACGTCGCCTTCCCGCGCTTCAAGAACGCCGCCGAGCAGCCGGCCACGCTCGACCGCGTGCTGCCGCTCACGCTGCCCGCAGACAGCGAGGAGCCGGGAACGGCGCGCCCGCAGTTCATCCTCGAGCCCGATGCCGAGCGCCTGCTCGGCGAGCTGCTGCCGCTCTACTTGCGCAACAGCTTCTTCCGCGTCCTGCTCGAGATGGCGGCCAGCGAGCAGGGGGCGCGGCGCACCGCGATGAAGGCGGCCTCGGACAGCGCCAAGGAGATGATCTCCAACCTGACCCTGTCCTACAACAAGGCCCGCCAGGCCCAGATCACCAAGGAACTCCTGGAAATCGTCGGCGGCGCAGAGGCCCTGAAGTAGGGTCCGCCCCGTCCACCTGAGGAGCTAGGCATGCGCGCGAACGGAAAAGTGGTGCAGATCATCGGTCCCGTCATCGACGTGGAGTTCCCCGAGGGGGACGTGCCCGAGATCATGACCGCGCTCAAGATCGACACCGAGATCGAGGGCCGCCACCTCAAGCTGACCGCGGAAGTGCAGCAGCACATCGGCCGCAGCCAGGTGCGCGCAGTGGCGATGAGCAGCACGGACGGCCTGGTGCGCGGCATCGAGGTGGTCAACACCGGCGCGCCGATCACCGTGCCGGTGGGCGAGGAAGTGCTGGGCCGCATCTTCAACGTGCTCGGCGAGCCGGTGGACAATCTCGGGCCCGTCACCGCCACCCGCACGCGCTCCATCCACACGCCGCCGCCCCCCTTCGACCAGCTCGTGCCCAAGAGCGAGATCTTCGAGACGGGAATCAAGGTGATCGACCTGCTCGCGCCCTACGTGCGTGGCGGCAAGGTCGGCCTCTTCGGGGGCGCCGGCGTGGGCAAGACGGTCGTCATCATGGAGCTGATCAACAACATCGCCAAGCAGCACGGCGGCTACTCCTGCTTCTGCGGGGTCGGCGAGCGCACCCGCGAGGGCAACGACCTCTACCTGGAGATGAAGGAGAGCGGGGTCATCGACAAGACCGCCCTCATCTACGGGCAGATGAACGAGCCGCCGGGCGCGCGTCTGCGCGTGGGCCTGACCGGCCTCACCATGGCCGAGGCCCTGCGCGACATGTCCGGCGGCCGCGACGTGCTCGTCTTCATCGACAACATCTTCCGCTTCACGCAGGCGGGCTCCGAGGTGAGCGCCCTGCTCGGCCGCATGCCGAGCGCGGTGGGCTACCAGCCGACCCTGGCCACCGAGATGGGCGAGCTGCAGGAGCGCATCACCTCGACGACGGGCGGCGCCATCACCAGCGTGCAGGCCATCTACGTGCCGGCGGACGACCTCACCGACCCGGCACCGGCCACCACCTTCAGCCACCTCGACGCGACGACGGTGCTCAGCCGCCCGATCGCCGAGCTGGGCATCTACCCGGCCGTGGACCCGCTGGACTCCAGCAGCCGCATCATGAACGCGCAGGTGCTGGGCGAGGAGCACTACCGCGTCGCCCGCGCCGTGCAGCAGACCCTGCAGCGCTACAAGGACCTGCAGGACATCATCGCCATTCTCGGCATGGACGAGCTGTCAGAGGAAGACAAGCTCACCGTGCAGCGCGCGCGCAAGATCCAGCGCTTCCTGAGCCAGCCCTTCTTCGTCGCCGCGCAGTTCACCGGCTACGAGGGCAAGTACGTCAAGCTGGCCGACACCATCCGCAGCTTCAAGGAGCTGGTGGAAGGGAAGTGGGATCACCTGCCCGAGCAGGCCTTCCTCTACGTGGGCACGATCGAGGACGCGGCGGCCAAGGCCGAGCAGCTGGAGGCGGCGCATGGCTAGCCTGCACTGTCGCATCGTGGCGCCCACGGGCGTGGTCTTCGACGGCGAGGCGGCCAGCCTCAAGGGGCCCGGCTGGGAGGGCGGCTTCGGCATCCTGCCCCGGCATGCGCCTTACCTGGTGCGGCTGATGGCCGGTCGGCTGCTCCTCGCCGACGCCGAGCGCAAGCCGCTCTACGACGAGCGGATCACCGGCGGCTTCCTGATGGTGGCCGCGAACGAGTGCACGGTGATGGTGGAGGGCCTGGCTGGGCCCGCGGAGTCCTGAGCCGCCGCCGGCAGCCACCGACAACGCAAAGGCCCCGGCAGTCGCCGGGGCCTTCGCTGTTCGGGGCGCCGCGGGCGCTAGCGCAGGGTGACCGCGCTGCGATCGACGAGCGCCAGGCCGTCGATGCGCCAGACGGTGTAGGGCTCGTTCGTGCCGCCCTCGGCGAAGATCCGGGCGCCGTCGCCGACGAGGCCGATGCGGCCGCCGTCCAGCTCGGCGACCTGGTAGGCCAGCTCGAGCTTGGGCAGCAGGTTGAGGCTGAGCTCGCCGCCCGTGGCGGCCCGCAGATCCTGGGTGAAGCGGCGGCTGAGACCGCCCTTGGCGGCCTGGTCCGTTCGATGCTCCACGAGGAAGAGGGCCTGGATGCCCTCCAGGCTGCCGAGCGCCTTCCGATCGATGCTCAGGCTGCCCTCGGCGACCGTGAAGCTGCCGCGGGCGTAGGTGCTGTCGATGGGGCCCTCGACGGCCGCGAGGCCCTCGATGGCGGTGGCCTGGATGACGAGGAGCTTGCCCTCCGGAACGGCGGCGCTGGCCGCGCTCGCGGCGAAAAGCCCGAGCAGGAGGAGGGGAATCCCCAGTCGCCGCATGTTGCTGATGCTCATGATGTCCTGTCCTCGGGTGAGAGGGATCGGGCGGTGGAAGATCAATCTTACCAGTTTGTCGGGGGGCGCCACAAGGGCAGCGGCGCTTGCCGGGCGTCGGCGAAGGGGCTAAGTTCGCAGGGCGATACCGGAGGGTCAATGCGCGCCAAGCTCTTGCTTCCCTTTGCTTTCTGCTCGTGCCTCGGGGTGGCCTATGCGATCGCCCGCGAGCCCGTCGAGCTGCCTTCCGCCGTAGCCCCAGGGGCCACCGTCAAGGCGGCCCCGACCGTGCGCAGCCTGCTCATGGCCTCGCGCCAGGGGGCGGCGGCCGGCGACACCCTCGTCCTGGGCGTTCTCCTGGAGCCCGCGGCCGGCTGGCACCTCTACTGGCAGGGCCTCAACGACAGCGGGCTGCCGCCGCGGCCGCAACTGGAGCTGCCGCCGGGGGCCGTCTACCTCGAGGACTGGCGCTGGCCGGCGCCGGAGCGCCTCGTCTCGCCGGGGAAGATCCTCGATCACGTCTACAAGGGCCGGCTGCTGCTGACCGCTGCCGTTCTGCTGCCCCCGGAGCTGCCCGCGGGCGATGACCTGGCCATCGCAGGGCGCGTGGACTGGGTGGCCTGCCGCGAAGCCTGCCACTTCGGGAGCGACACGCTCAGCCTGCACCTGCCCATCCGCCCGGCGGGGATGCCCCCGCAGGCCTCGGCTGCCGCCGAGCGCATCGCCCAGGTGCGGGCGGCGCTGCCGCGGCCCCTGGCCGCGGGCGAGCAGGGCCTGACCATCGAACGCGGCGAGCGCGGCCTGCTGATCAGCGTGGCCGGGGCCAAGAGCCTCGCGTTCTTTCCGGCCCTGGGTTGCGTCAAGCTCCTCAACCCGCTGGCGGACGGGGAGGCCATCGGCGCGCGCCTCAACCTGCGCCTCGCCCATGGCCCCCTGGCACAGGGGAGCTTGCGGGGCGTCCTCGCCGTGCTGGCCGACGGCGAACGCAGGCACTATCTTCTGGATCACCCCCTCGACCCGCCGCCCTAGCCGGGAGCGGGTCCAACCAAGGAGCGATCCATGCACCGCAGCCTGCGCGGCAGCCTCGCCGTTTGCCTCCTCGTCGCCTTCGCCCTGCCGGCCGCCGCGCTCGGCATCGGCGAGGCGGCCCCCGACTTCACGCTTCGCGACCTCGACGGCAAGGAGCACCAGCTCGCCGCCTACCTGAAGGCGGGCAAGACCGTCGTGCTCGAGTGGTTCAACCCCGGCTGTCCCTTCATCGTCAAGCACCATGCGACTCACAAGACGATGAACGAGACCGCCGCCGCCGTGGCGGACTCCGGGGTGGTCTGGCTGGCCATCAACTCGGGCGCGCCGGGCAAGCAAGGCCATGGCCTGGAGCTCAACAGGGAGGCGGCGCTGGACTTCGATCTCAGCTTCCCGGTGCTCCTCGACGAGTCGGGCACGGTCGGCAAGGCCTACGGCGCCAAGACGACGCCGCACCTTTACCTGATCAGCGCGGACGGCAAGCTGCGCTACCAGGGCGCCATCGACGATGCGCCCAGCCCCGGCGGACCGGTGGGGGAGACCAACTACCTCGCCGCGGCGCTGGCGGACCTGCTCGCCGGCCGGCCGGTGGCCACGGCCGAGACCAAGCCCTACGGCTGCAGCGTGAAGTACGGGGACTGATCGCCCGGCGGGGTCCCTTCCTGCGCTTTGACAGCTGACCAATTCCATGATATCCTCCTCCTGAACTCTCAAGGCGGGGCATCATGAAATTGCGCAGGACCCTGGCGTTGCCGGGCGCCCTGCTGCTCCTCGCAGGCAGCGGCGCCCCGGCGGCGGCTTGGCTCTGGGTTCAGGACGACTGGTCGGGCGGCCACTACGCCGAAGCCGTGCAGGCCGAAGCCGAGGCCGAGCCGGGCGAGCTGGTCCTGGCCAGCGATCCCGAGCGTTTCATCCCCGCCTTCGACGCCACCGATGCCTATGCGGGCATCTGGAGCCTGGTGCCCTACCAGGGGCGCCTCCACATGGCCGCCTGCACCGTGCCCATGTCCGACACAGGCGGCGACCTGCTCTCCTACGATCCCGCCACGCATGCCACCACCCTCGACTACGCCGTCTTCGAAGAGGGCAACATCGTCCTGCGCGAAGAGGGCGGTCTCCTGATGAGCCCGGGCCTCGACAACCTGGGCAGCTGGGACTGGGGCAACCTCTATCTCAACGACGGCACGGGCTGGCTGCGCAAGGAGACGGTGCCCGGCGCCCTCCACGTGCACGACGTGGCCATGCACCTGGGCAGGCTCTACGTGACGACCGGCCTGGGCCCACCGGGCTTCGAGGGCGCCTTGCTCGTCTCCGACGACCTCGGCGACACCTGGCAGCAGGTGATGGCCGTGCCGCCGCACCCGCCGGACAACTACTTCCGGCGCCTCTACGGCCTGGCGAGCTGGGGCGGCGCCCTCTGGGTGCAGAGCGACTTCTGGTGGCCCGAGGGCAAGGTCGTCTACGAGCTGCGCGGCGGCGTCACCACCGCGCACACGGTGCCGGCCGGCGCCTACACCCTCTGCGGCTTCGCGAGCTTCGCCGGCCGTCTGCTCTGCCTCACGGGCACTCTATTGGACTCCTGGGACGGCAGCCTCTGGCGCGGCCTGCTGCTGGACCGGCCCTCCCACAACTTCGGCACGCGGGCCCTGCTGGTGCGTGGCGGGCGGGTCTACGTCGGCGGCTTCGAGGGCGCTTCCTGGACCGACGACTTGGCCACCTGGCATGCGCTCGAGTTCACCGATTTCGCCGGGAAGGAGGTGGAGGCCTTCGCCGCACTTCATGGCCGCCTCTACGCGGGCACGCTCGGGGCCGGGGAGGTCTACGTGAACCCGGCCGAGCCGGAGGGCCTGCTGGTCAGCGAGGCCTTCGGCGCGCCGGCACCATTCTGTGCGGGCAGCCTGGACTGGACGGGCATCCAACCGCCGGGAACGGGCCTTGCCTTTCAGCTGCGCTCCGCCGCCAGCGAGGCGCTGCTGGCCGCCGCCCCCTTCCTCGGCCCCGACGGCGGCGCCGAGAGCTGGTACACGCAGGCGGGCGCCCCGATCTCCTCGGCGCACTGCGGCGATCGCTGGCTGCAGTGGCGCCTGCGCCTGACGAGCGGCGATCCCGCCCTGAGCCCCGTGCTGGAGCGCGTGGCCATCGAGCTCGAGCCGGCGCAGGCGACGGCCGCGCCAGCCGCGGCCGCTGCGGGTGCGCTGCGGGCCTGGCCCAATCCCTTCACGGAGACGCTGCAGCTTGCCGCGCCCGGGCGCGCGGGGGGCGCCTTCGCGATCTACGACGCGGCGGGCCGCTGCCGGCGCCGCCTGCCGGCGAGCGGGAACGCCGCCGCCTGGGACGGCCGCGATGCGGCGGGCAGGCAACTGCCCGCCGGTGTCTACTTGGTTCGCCACGAAGGCGCGGGGGCGGCGGGAGCGACCTGCCGCGTGCTGCGTCTGCGTTGAAATGGGGAAAGGGAGGTCGAGGATGAAACGAATGCTAGTGATCCTGCTGGGCCTGGCGCTGTGCGCCGCACCCGCGATGGGCGGCACTCAGAGCCTGGGGCCGACGAGCGGGCAGGCCCCCGTGGCGCCCACGGGGGAGCCGCCGGAGGGGGGGCGCTGGCTGATTGAGGACGGCAGCTTCGAGGAAGGCAATTGCGCTTACGGCTCCTGGTGGACCTGCACCAGCAACACCGACTGCGAGTGGATCGTCGATCCCTCGCCCATCTGGGGCTACCCAGCCTATGATGGCTACAATGCCGCCTGGCTGGGGGGCTTCTGCAACGATCAGCCCAACAGCAACTCCTTCTGCCAGGATGTCTTTCTCTGGGGCTGCCTCGGCGGGTGGATCGAGTGGAAATGGATGGGCTGGGTGCAGAACAACGACGGCAATACCATGCGCGTCACGGTCGACGGCGACGTCATCTTCGAGAAGGTGATGACGACGGCCGATCACACCGTCGGCACCTGGGGTACCCTCTGGGCGGAGGCCTGGCAGTACAACGGCACCTACGAGTTGTGCTTCGAGTTCGAGGCGACGACCGGCGCCAACATGCTGATCGACTACGTCACGATGGCCTACTCGCCCACGGCGGTGATGCCGGCCAGCATCTCGACGGTGAAGAGCCTGTACTAGGCGGGCGACGCGGGCGAACTAGAGCGCCAGCATGCGCGCGAGCGGGGCGAGCGCGCGCAGGCGCAGGCCCTCGTCCATCTCGATGCGGGGCTCGCGGTCGCGCAGGCAGAGGTAGAGCTTCTCCAGCGTGTTCAGCTTCATGTGCGGGCACTCGTTGCAGGCGCAGCCGCCCTCCTCGAAGGGCGCGGGGTAGAAGGTCTTGCCCGGGGCCCGCTTCTTCATCTGATGGAGGATGCCCGTCTCGGTGCCGACGATGAAGGCCGGCGCCGGGTTCTCCGCGACGAAGCCGAGCAGCCGCGCCGTCGAGCCGATGAAGTCCGCGTGGCGCAGCACGGGCTCCTCGCACTCGGGATGCGCGATGAACAGCGCCTCGGGGTGGGCCGCCTTCTCCTCGATGATGCGCCGCTCGCTGAAGGTCTCGTGGACGATGCAGGTGCCCGGCCAGAGGTCCATCGCGCGGCCGAGCTGGCGGTTCAGCCAGCCGCCGAGGTTCTTGTCGGGCACGAAGAGGATGGGCCGCCCGGCCGGCAGGCTCCGCACCACCTTCTCCGCGTTGCCCGAGGTGCAGATGATGTCCGCCAGCGCCTTGGTCGCCGCCGTGCAGTTGATGTAGGCCACCACGAGGTGCTCGGGGTGCGCCGCCTTCCAGGCCGCCAGCTCCTCGGCCGGGCAGGCCTCGGCCAGCGAGCAGCCCGCCTTCATGTCCGGCACCACGACGATGCGCTCGGGATTGAGGATCTTCGCCGTCTCGGCCATGAAGTGCACGCCGGCGAAGACGATCAGCTCGGCCTTCGTGTCGCCGCGCGGCCTGGGCGAGGGCGAGGCTGTCGCCGAGGACGTCGGCCAGGTCCTGGATCTCGGAGTCCTGGTAGTAGTGGGCGAGGATCACCGCGCGCCGCTCCACCTTGAGCCGTCGGATCTCCGCGGCCAGGTCGAGACCCGCGGGTATCAAGGCCAACTTCGCTTCGAGCGTGTCCGCTGCCATTCTCATGCCTCCCCCTGCGCCCCTAATCATAGGACTTGCCTGACGGGGCACAAGGGCCAAAGCGAGCTTGGGAACCCTTTCCCATGGCGCCGCTTTTTGCTTGTCAGCCGAGCGGACCCCCTGCCATGATGCGCCGTTGGGACGCCGCTGCCATGCTGCCAAGCGGCCGCGGGTGGCGCCGAAAGGTAGGGTTCGTGCTTCAGCGACTGCTCTCGCTCGCCGCCTTGCTCGCTCTGCTCTACTTGCCCTCCCTCGCCATCGCTCAGGATTCGACCCTCGTCGCCACCTCCCTGCGGCCGCCCACGGGCCTTCTTGCCGCCGACAACCCCGACGACAACGGCCACGGGATCCTCCTGCGCTGGTCGGCCTCGCCCGATGACGCCGAGCTGCTGGTCTACGAGATCTGGCGCGGCCCGGCAGCGACGGCGCCGGATTCGTCCTGGTTCCAGGTCGGCAGCGAGCCCCGCGGCGGCGAGCGCTTCGTCCATTTCGACCAGGATCCCAGCTTCCACGGCGAGCCCAATCCCGCCTTTGTCGCCATCGGCGAGCCGGTCTTCCTGCGCCTGCGCGGCCGCGCGAGCGGCGGCCGCGTCACGGCCTGGACGCCGGTGGCGAGCGCCGCCGGGCGCGGCAACTGGTTCCACCGGGGCAAGACGAACATCCTCGCGGCGACGCTGCTCTTCGGCGGCGCCGTCATGTTCTTCATCGCCTCCTCGCGCCGGGGCCGCGAGCTCTACATCCGTCCCATCCCCGGCCTCAGCGCCGTGGATGAGGCCATCGGCCGCGCCACCGAGATGGGCACGCCCATCCTCTACGTGCTGGGCACGGGCACCGCCGGCGACGTCGCCACCATCGCCGGCTACACCATTCTTTCCCGCGTGGCCCGCCGCACGGCGGAGTACCAGACGCCGATCCTGGTGCCGGTGAACGACCCGGTGATGCTGGCCATGGGCCAGGAGGTGGTCAAGGAGGCCTACACGCAGGCCGGCCGGCCCGAGGTCTACCGGCCCGAGAACATCAGCTACGTCTCGGCCATGCAGTTCCCCTACGTGGCCGCGGTGCAACGGCATCATGCTGCGCGAGAAGCCGGCGACCAACTTCTACATGGGCGTCTTCCACGCCGAGAGCCTGCTGCTGGCCGAGACCGGCAGCGGTACCGGTTCCATCCAGATCTCCGGCACGGACCAGGTGTCGCAGATCCCCTTCTTCGTCGCCGCCACCGACTACACCCTGATCGGCGAGGAGCTCTACGCGGCCAGCGCCTACCTCTCGCGGGAGCCGGCCCAGCTCGGGCCGCTCAAGGCGCAGGACTATGCCAAGATCATCATCATCCTGATCATCGTCGCCGGGGTGCTCGCCCTCACCTTCGCGAAGTGGGACGGCATCCTTAATCTCGTGCGCACATCGGTCTGAGGCGCCATGAAGAAGCAGATACCCATCCTGATCGTGTTCATCACCGGCCTCATCATGGTGATGCAGTTCTTCGTGCCCCACGCGTACTCGGAGATCCTGTTCGAGTACGCCAACGACTTCGTCATCGTGATCGGCATCCTCGCCTTGCCCCTGGGCATCTTCTCCCTGATGCGGGGCACCGTGAACAAGGCCCGCAAGGACCCGCGCGAGCGCTTCTACGCCATCGTGACCATCGCGGGCTTCTTGATCATGGTCGCAGCCGGCGTCCAGCGCACCCAATTCACGACGCCGGGCACCCTGCTGCAGAACATGTTCAACTACGTGATGATCCCCTGCCAGGCGACGATCTTCTCCATGCTGGCCTTCTACATCGCCAGCGCGGCCTACCGCGCCTTCCGGGTGCGCACCTGGCTGGCCACGGTGCTGCTGGTGACGGCCTTCATCGTCATGCTGCGCATCGTGCCTTTGCCCGAGCCGCTCTCGAGCTGGAACAGCGCCGCCGTGCAGTGGATCCTGGCGGTGCCCAACATGGCCTCCAAGCGGGCCATCATCATCGGCGTCGGCCTGGGCGCCATCTCCTACAGCATGAAGATCATCCTCGGCATCGAGCGGGGCTACATGGGAGGCGACAAGTGACGCGCGAGCCGGCGAGGAGTGTGAGCGCATGAACGGCGCGGGACAGGCCTGGTACGATCGACTGCTGAACATCGACCGGCGCTGGATCTACTTGCTGATGGCCATCGTGGTCATCGTGCCGGCCATCCGGCCCTTCGCGGTGCCCGTGGGCATCTCGGGCGAGGTGCGCTCCGTGCACGATTTCATCGAGGCCCTGCAGCCGGGGCAGGTCGTCCACCTCGCCATCGACTACGACCCGTCCACCCTCGCCGAGCTGCACCCGATGGCCGAGGCGATCCTGCATCAGTGCTTCGACCAAGGACCTGCGCCTGGTGATTACCGCGCTTTCGCAGTTCGGGCCGGCGATGGCGGACGAGGTCGTCACCCGCGTGGCCGCCGAGTACGGCAAGCAGGTCGGCATTGACTACACCTTCCTCGGCTACAAGCCCTATCCGGGCATCACCATCCTCGCCATGGGCACCGATTACCGGGTGCCCTTTCCGACCGACTACTACGGTACGCCGGTGGACGCGATCCCGATGATGCAGGACATCCACAACTACGCCAATGTCGCCTGCGTCGTCTCGCTGGCGGGCGGCAACGTGGCCGACATGTGGATCCAGTACGGCAACGCCAAGTACGGCGTGCCCGTGGCGCTGGGCGTCACCGGGGTGATGGCCTCCGATTACTACCCCTATCTCCAGTCGGGGCAGATCTTCGGGCTCCTGCCCGGCGTCAAGGGCGCCGCGGAGTACGAGAGCCTGCGCGGCCGCCCGGGCGAGGCCTCCCGCGGCATGCCCTATCAAGTGACCAGCCACCTGCTGATCCTCATCGCGATGGTGGTTGCCAATATCGGCTTCATCGCCCAGCGGCGGGCGCGCGCAGGAGCGAGGTAAGGCATGGACATGAGCTGGACATCGCTCGTCTGGCAAGGCGGAGCCGCCTTCCTGACCCTGGCCGTCTTCTCCTTCCTCTACGCGGACAACCCCTTCTACAAGTTCGCCGAGCGGCTTTGGGTGGGCGTGGCCACCGGCTACTGGACGATGCTGCTTTACCATCAGGGCTTCAGCGACAAGGTTCTCCTGCCCATCTTCACCGAGCACAAGTGGTACTACTTCGCCCCGGTGGTGCTCGGCCTGCTGATGTGGTTCCGTCTCTCGCCGCGCCTGGGCTGGGTGAGCCGCTATGCCCTGGGCTTCTACGTCGGCATCTCGACGGGCATCTTCATCCCGCTCGCCTTCAAGACGGCGATCTTCCTGCAGGTGGAGGGGACGATCCGCCCGGTGAGGGGATTCTGGCCGACGGTGAACTTCACGCTGGCGCTGCTGGGCGTGATCTGCGGGCTGGCCTACTTCTTCTTCTCGCGGCCCCACACCGGCCTGCTCGGCGTCATGTCGCGCACGGGCATCTACACGCTGATGATCGGCTTCGGCGCCGGCTTCGGCCTGACCGTGATGGGCCGCGTCGCCCTGCTGGTGCAGCGCGTCATCTTCATGCGCGACTACTTCGCCGCCCTGTGGGGCAAGCTCTTCTAGCCTGGCCCGCGCCGCGGGCCTCAGCCGCCCTTGGGGCGCGGCAGCTCGAAGAGCGCTTCGCCGGCGACGTGCACGTACCAGTCGGCGCCCAGCCGGCCGATCAGGTCCAGC
This sequence comes from uncultured bacterium, assembly GCA_963695095.1. Taxonomy (GTDB): domain Bacteria; phylum Krumholzibacteriota; class Krumholzibacteriia; order JACNKJ01; family JACNKJ01; genus VGXI01. The sequence continues at coordinate 1,045,624 of CAVOFT010000001.1, forward strand.
TTGCGCGCATCGGGCCCGTCCGCGGCGAGCACCTGCTCGGCGACGTGCACGTAGAGCGCCTCCCCGATGACGTAGTTGCTCGCCAGCGGCCCCTCGCCGTGGCGCAGGATGCGGTGGAGCCGGCACTCGATCGCCACCGGGCTCTCCGCCACCCGCGGCGGCTTCACGCGCAGGGAGGCCGCGCGCGCGAAGCCGACGGCGTCGAACTCGTCCACATCGGGCGGATAGCTCCAGGAGGCCTGGTTCATGCGGTCGGCCATGGCCCGCGTCACCACGTTGACCACGAACTCGCCCGTGGTCTCCACGTTGCGCACCGTGTCCTTCACCGAGCCGTCGCGCGTGTTGGTCGCGCAGAAGACGAGGCTGGGCGGGTTGAGGCCGCCCAGGTTGAAGTAGGAGAAGGGCGCCAGGTTGCCGCGGCCCGCGGGATCGAGACAGCTGACGAAGGCGATCGGCCGCGGCCCCACGATGCGCGTGAGCAGCTGGTAGCTGTCGCGGCGCTCCATGGCGCCCAGATCGTAACCGACCATGGCGCCTACTCCAGCCAGCTGAGGAGGTAGTCCGCGTCCTCCACCGCGAGCGCCGATTTGGCGACGCGCAGGGGGCGGAAGGTGTCGAGCATCACGGCCAGCTCGTCGGTGCGCGCGGCGCCGATCGACTTTTCCATCGTGCCCGGATGCGGGCCGTGCGGCATGCCGTCGGGGTGCAGGGTGAGCGAGCCGTACTCGATGCCCTTGCGGCTCATGAACTCGTCCTTGGCGTAGTAGAGCACCTCGTCGGACATGGCGTTGCTGTGGTTGTAGGGCGCCGGCACGGCGTCCGGATGGAAGTCGTAGAGCCGGGGCACGAAGGAGCAGACGACGAAGCCGTCGCCCTGGAAGGTCTGGTGCACCGGCGGCGGCTGGTGCAGGCGGCCGACGATGGGCTCGAAGTCGCCGATGTTGAAGGCCCAGGGGAAGTAGTAGCCGTCCCAGCCCACGACGTCGAAGGGGTGGTGGGCCATCACCAGCTCGTGCAGCGCATTGTACTGCTTCGTGAGCACGACGAACTCGCCCTCCTCGTCGACGGTCTCCAGGCGCTCGGGCGCGCGCAGGTCGCGCTCGCAGAAGGGGCTGTGCTCGAGGAGCTGGCCGAATTCATTGCGATAGCGCCGCGGCGTCTCGATGGCGCCGGCCGACTCGATGATCAGCAGGCGCGCCGGGCCCTCCAGCACGAAGCGGTGGATGATGCCGCGCGGGATGACGACGTAGTCGCCCTGCCGCAGGCTGAGCGTGCCCAGCGTCGACTCGAGGCGGCCGCCGCCCTCGGCGAGAAAGACGAGCTCGTCGCCCTGGGCGTTCTTGTAGAAGAAGTCGTCCACCCGGTCCGGCTGCGCGAAGGAGACGGCCACGTCGCGGTTGAAGAGCACGGGCCGCCGGTCCAGCACGGGGCTGCCGCCGGCCGGCAGGCGGTGCAGGCGCAGGTGGCGCGGCCGCAGGCGCACATCCGGGTCCGCTGCCCAGACGACCGGCTCGCGCAGATTCACGGCCTGGTGCCGGGTGGGCCGGCGCAGGTGGTACATCAGCGAGGCGGGGCCGGTGAAGCCCTTGTTGCCCATCAGGTGCTCGTAATGGAAGGCACCGTCCTCGCCCTTGAAGACGGTGTGGCGCTTCTGGGGAATCCTGCCCAGGCGGTGGTAGAAGGGCATGCTGGTCTCCGGTTGGCTGAGGGGGTAAGGCGGCGAGTGTGCCCGAAACCCGCCCGCTTGTAAACCGGCTGGTCGCTGACCCAAGGAGAGCCGGTGGGTCGCAGGCGCGGATCCGCCGGCGTTGCCGATGCCCACTGCGTAGAGGCCGACGCTGACGCCGAGGCGGGGATGCGTCTTGATGCGCTGCCAGGCGCGGAACATGCCGTCCGACCAGGAGATGTCATCGAAGACGAAGACAGCCTCCTCGGTGAGGTGCGGCAGCAGCAGCGCCAGGTACTGTAACGTGGCCTTTTCGTCGTGATGACCGTCGATGCCCGCGAAGTCGATGGCGGGGGCCCCCGCGAGATAGGAGACCAGGATGTCGGCGAAGCGTCCCTGTTCCGCGAGCACATTGGGCAGGCCCAGCTCCTCGAAACTGCGGCGCTAGCGCGACGCGGGGCGGCGAAAACTCCATCATGACCAGTTCGCCCCCGCCGTTTAGATCCAGGGCGCCGGCGGTGGAGGCGGCCGAGAGACCGATGCAGGTGCCGAGTTCGAGGCCATGCTCAGGTCGGAACTCGCGCAGCAGCCGAAAGAGCATGAGCAAGGAAAACGGTGCCCGCGGCTGTCGGCTCGAGCAACGTGCCCGATGGTCTATCCGTCCAGGTCGTCGCTGCGTCGCTCCAGGCGCTCGCGCAGGGCCCGCACCGGCGCAAGGCGTCCGGCCAGGGTATCCCGGAGCGCACGACTGAGAGCCGCCATCCGGGAATTGTCACTCGCCCGCATGCGGCGCAAACTGGGAGGCCGGACTAGCGGCGTCGCCGGCAGAGCGTCCTCAGCCCCCAGATCAAGTGACGTGGCCGCAGCCGTAGCAGATCGCGCGGCTCGAGGCGCCGCAGGCGAGCCAGGGCCCCAGCGCGGACGCGCGGATCGGCGAAGAAGCGGTGGCGATCCAGCGTTGAGCGATCCGCCAAGCGGGCCTCGAAGTCGGCCAACTGCGCGGGGGACAGGGGGCCTGTGCGACCGTGCATGATGGCATTGGCAAAGGGGATTGCAAAGAGCTGAACCAATGCCCCGTCGCGTAGGCCCGCTACCAGGTGCATGCCGTCCGCCTCGGTATCGCCACCGTCCCAGGCAAAGAGGTGGTTGCCGAGTCCGAAGGCGATCGGCGCCCCGGGTCCCAGGACAACTCCCTTGACGAAATGACTTCCCGTGCAGACAAGCAGCCCGCTGCCGAAGCCGGCGAGCCGACGGGCAAGGCTGAGTTCGTGCGGGCTGGGGTAGATGCTCCGCGAGCCGAGATGGGGAAAGCCAATGCTGAAGGCGGCTCCGGCCAGAGCTTCGGCGATCAGCGCCAGATCGTCCGATCGCGGGCGCAGGACACGATGCCGGGGATCGGCTTGGTCGAGCAAGTCCGTGAGCGACCAGACCGCCAGGCGTCCGGCCGCGGTATCCAGCTTGGCCACGGGGCGCTCGCGCAGGCCGAAGACCGCAAGGCCAGCGGCCTCCAGGAGCCTCAGGTTGCGGTCGAGGCCGGGAGCGCCGAAGGCGAGGGCGTGGTTGTTGGCCAGGGAGACATGGGTGAAGCCCAGCTCGCGGATGAGCCCGAGCGCACAGGACTCGCAGTCCGCATCCGCGGGACGGCCCTGCTCGCCCGGCAGGATGAACTCCAGGTTCAGGAAGCGGTGCTGGAAGTGGCCCAGCAGAGGGGCCTCTCGCTTCACATGAGCCGCCAAGGCGGCAGGGTCCGGGCGCCGGTTCCAGAAGCCGAAGTCGCCCGTGAAGGAGATGTAGACCGTATCGCTGCGAAGCTTTGCCTCGCCCTCCAGGACGAGAACGGCATGTCCGGCCAGCTCCCAGATCGCGCTCATCAGTCGGGTCCGCCGACCGTGCCGGCCAGCGTGCCCAGGCGCTCGATCTCGAGCTCGATGCGATCGCCCGGCACCAGCCAGCCGCCGGCCGTCTCCGGGCCGAGTTCGAGGATGCAGCCGCTGCCCACGGTGCCGCTGCCGAAGAGCTCGCCCGGCAGCAGGTCGACGCCGCGCGAGGCGCGCGCGATCATCTCGCCGAAGGAGTAGTGGATGCTCGCCCAGTTGCCGCGGCTGAGCTCGCGGCCGTTGCCGCCGGGCGATCATGGCCAGGTCGTAGCCCTTGCCGGCGCGGCGGTCCGCCAGCTCGTCGGGCGTGACCAGGCAGGGCCCGAGCGAGGTGGCGAAGTCCTTGCCCTTGGCGGGGCCGAGACCGACGCTCATCTCCTCGCGCTGCACGCGGCGGGCGCTCCAGTCGTTGAGCACGCAGTAGCCGGCGATGAGGGCCTCGGCCGCCGCCGGCTCGAGATCGCGCCCGCCGGCGCCGAGCACCGCGGCGACCTCCAGCTCGAAGTCCAGCCAGTCGCCGTCCGGCGGCACGGGGATCTCGGCCTCATGGCCGAAGAGCGCGTGCGGATTGGAGAAGTAGAAGACCGGGAACTGGTACCAGGCCTCGGGCACCGTGAGCCCCCGCCGCTCGCGCGCCCTGCGCACGTGCTCCTCGAAGGCGTAGAAATCGCGGAAGCTGGCCGCAGGCAACAGCGGCGGCAGCCAGCGCCAGCCGCCGGCCGGCAGCGCGGCCGCGGGGGACGGCGGGCGCCGGCCGAGCTGGGCCTGCCAGCGGGGCAGGCGGCCCAGATTGCCGCGGCCTAGAGGGCCGCCGCTGTCCTCCCCCAGGGCGGTGGCGAGATCGAAGCCCCGTCCATCCTGCCAGAACCCCAGGCGCGCCTGGCCCTGCAACTCGTAGTTGAACAGACGCATGGCCCCCCTCCCGCTGCGCAACCGCCTGCCGTCTAGAGCGTGCCCCGGCTCGCCTGCTCCCGCTCGATGGACTCGAACAGGGCGCGGAAGTTGCCCTTGCCGAAGCTGTTGCAGCCCTTGCGCTGGATGACCTCGAAGAAGAGCGTCGGCCGATCCTCGACCGGCTTGGTGAAGATCTGCAAGAGGTAGCCCTTGTCGTCCCGGTCCACGAGGATGCCCAGCTCGGCGAGCACCTTCAGGTCCTCATCGACCTTGCCGATGCGGCGCCGGCAGGCTCTCGTAGTAGCTGCGCGGCACCTGCAGGAACTCGATGCCGGCCGCCTGGAGCTTGCTCACGGTGGCGACGATGTCGCCGGTCAGCAGGGCGATGTGCTGGGAGCCGGGTCCCTCGTTGAACTCCAGGTACTCCTCGATCTGGCTCTTCTTGAGGCCCTTGGCCGGCTCGTTGATGGGAAAGCGGATGTTGGCGGTCGGACTGCTCATCACCTTCGAGCGCAGGGCGGTGAACTCCGTGGAGATGTCCTTGTCGTCGAAGGACAGGAACTGGGTCCAGCCGAGCACGCGCTCGTACCACTCCCGCCAGTACTCCATCTTGCCCTCTTCGACGTTGCCCACGATGTGATCGATCACCTTGAAGCCGAAGCCGGTCTCCTCGCTGCGCTGCTCCCGGTAGCCGGGCAGAAAAACGCCGCGGTAATCCCCGAGGGAGATGAAGCTGTGCACGACGTCGCCGTAGGTGTGGATGGCCGCGTGGCGCACGCTGCCGTCCGCATCCCCGCGGTCGATGGGCGCCTGCAGCGGCTTGGCGCCTCGCTCGACGGCGAGGGCGAAGGCCGCATCGGCGTCGTCGACGAGGAAGGCGATGTCGCGCACGCCGTCCCCGTGGCGGTCCAGGAACTCGCCCATGGCGCCGTCGGCGGCCAGCGGCGTGCTCAGGACGAGGCGCACCTTGCCCTCCGCCAGGCAGTAGGAGGTGCGGTCCTTGAGGCCGGTCTCCAGGCCGGCGTAGGCGAGCTGGCTGAAGCCGAAGCCCTTGCGATAGTAGTAGGCGGCCTGCTTGGCATTGCCCGCCCAGATCTCGACATGGTGGATGGCCTTGATGGCAATCGGCGCAACGGACATGAGGGGCTCCCGGATCGGATTGAGGGGTTTGGACCTGCAGGTCATCAGAGATTACGAGGCCGGGGAGGGCGGCGCAAGCGTGCAATTGGACTTGCCCGGTCCCAATCCCTCGATTAGGCTGGCGGCAGCCGCAGTCCAAGCGCCTGCGCAGGCCGCAAGAAGGAGGAATCATGAACAAGGTCTCGGATATCCTCAAGCGCAAGGGGACGGATGTCGCCTCCATCGGCGAGGCGGCCAGCGTGCTCGAGGCGGCGCGCGCGATGAACGAGCGCCGGATCGGCAGTCTCGTCGTGCTCCGCGGCGAGACCGTGATTGGCATCTTTTCGGAGCGGGACATCCTCACGCGAATCGTCGCCGAGAGCCGCGACCCCGTCGCGACTCGCGTCGGCGAGGTGATGACCGCTCCCGTCGCCTGCTGCAAGCTGGGAACCAGTCTCGAAGAGTGCAAGTCGGTGATGACGGAGCAGCGCGTTCGCCACTTGCCAGTGGTCGAGGCGGGGCGCCTGCAGGGGATCGTCACCTCGGGCGATGTGCTGGCCTTCGAGGCCAAGGAGCAGGAGCACACGATCGAATTCCTCTACAACTACCTCTACGGCACTTCGCCCTGAGGCGCAGCGCTCGCGCCTGCCGATCGGCAGCCGCGCCGGCGGGGAATTACCTTGCGGGGCTGCAGGGCGCTGCCTAAACTGACCCGGCTTGCACAGGCGTCGCCGCGAAGCTGCGGCAGCGAAGCGGTCTGACCGTCGGGGGACTCGGGGACGCCGAGGAGGAGGAGCTGCCAGCCATGATCGTCGGCGTTGTCAAGGAGACCTATCCGGGCGAGCGGCGGGTCGCCATGATTCCCGCGCACCTGGGGCCACTGCTCAAGGCGGGCCTCGAACTGGTCGTCGAGCAGGCGGCGGGCGTGGCGGCGGGCTTTCCCGACGCGGCCTACACGGAGCGCGGCGCCACCCTGGCCACGCGGGCCGAAGTCTTCGCCCGCGCGGACATCCTGCTGCAGGTGCGCAGCCTGGGCGCCAATCCCGAAGCCGGCCAGGCGGACCTGCCGCTGCTGCGCAAGGGGCAGGTGCTGATCGGCCTCTCGGATCCCCTCGGCAATCCGGCCGCCGCGGCCGCGATCGCCGCCACGGGCGCCACCCAGTTCAGCCTCGAGTTGATCCCGCGCATCACGCGCGGCCAGGTGATGGACGTGCTGTCCTCGATGGCCACCGTGGCCGGCTACCGGGCGGTGATCCTGGCCGCCGAGCACCTGCCCCGCATGTTCCCGATGATGATGACCGCCGCGGGCACGCTGACCCCCGCCCACGTCTTCGTGATGGGAGCCGGCGTGGCCGGCCTGCAGGCGATCGCCAGCGCCCGCAAGCTGGGCGCGGTCGTCCAGGCCTACGATGTGCGCCCCGCCGTCAAGGAGCAGGTCGAGAGCCTGGGGGCCCGCTTCGTGGAGGTGCCGCTGGACACGGGGGCCGCCGAGGACGCCGGCGGCTACGCCCGCGAGCAGAGCGAGGAGTTCCTCGCCCGGCAGCGGGAGCTGCTGGCCAAGGTGATCGCCGCGAGCGACGTGGTGATCACCACCGCCGCGGTGCCCGGCAAGCGCGCGCCCATCCTGGTGACGGCGGCCATGGTGGCGGGCATGGCGCCCGGCTCCGTCGTGGTGGACCTCGCGGCCGAGCGCGGCGGCAACTGCGAGTTGACCCGCCCCGACGAGGTCGTCATGGCCGGCGGCGTGAGCATCCTGGGGCCCGCGAACCTGCCCAGCGACGTGCCCTTCCACGCCAGCCAGATGTTCGCCAAGAACGTGGCGAACTTCCTGCTCAACATGGTCAAGGACGGCGCGCTGGCGCTCGCCGCCGAGGACGAGATCGTGACCGAGACCCTGGTCGCCCGGGACGGCGCGGTCGTCCACCCGCGCGTCAAATCGCTGCTGGGCTGAGCGACCCGGCAAGGAGCGGAACATGGACTTCATCAGCATCCTCACCCTCTTCGCCCTGGCGATCTTCGTCGGCTTCGAGATCATCACGAAGGTGCCGCCGACCCTGCATACGCCCTTGATGTCCGGCTCCAACGCCATCAGCGGCATCACGGTCATCGGCGCCATCCTCGCCGCCGGGGCCGAGGGCGGCTCGCCCACGCTGGCTACCTGGCTGGGCGCGACGGCGGTGGTCTTCGCCACGATCAACGTCGTCGGCGGCTTCCTGGTCACGCATCGCATGCTGGCCATGTTCAAGAAGAAGGAGAAGTAGCCGTGAGCGACGCTCTCCTCACCCATCTGATCAACCTGGCCTACCTGATCGCCTCGGTGCTCTTCATCGTCGGGCTCAAGGGCCTGGCCCACCCGCGCACGGCGGTGCGCGGGAACCTGACTGGCGGCATCGGCATGCTCATCGCCGTCATCGCCGTGCTGCTGGACCGCCACCTGCTCAGCTTCCAGTGGATCCTGATCAGCATCGTCATCGGCGGCGGCATCGGCGCCGTGCTGGCCAGGCGCGTGCCGATGACGGGGATGCCCGAAATGGTCGCCCTCTTCAACGGCTTCGGCGGCCTGGCCTCGATCCTCGTCGCCGGTGCGGCGGTCTACCTGCCGCACATCGCGCTGCCGGACAACGCCACGGCGAGCCAGATCCTGCAGGCGAACGTGGCGACGGGCGCGGCGGGCATCATCGGCGGCGTCACCTTCTTCGGCAGCCTGGTGGCCTACCTCAAGCTGGCCGAGCTGGCATTCAAGGGCAACGTCAGCTTCCCCGGGCTGAAGCTGTTCAATGCGTTGCTCCTGGCCGGCGCCGTGCTCTGCGCGGCCCTCCTCGTGCGCGAGCCGGGAGCCGACCTCTACTACTGGATCCTCGTCGGCCTCGCCTCCGTGCTGGGCGTCACCCTGACCATGCCCATCGGCGGCGCCGACATGCCGGTCGTGATCGCCCTGCTCAACAGCTACTCGGGCCTGGCCGCCGCCGCGACGGGATTCGTGCTCAGCAACAACGTGCTCATCATCGCCGGCTCGCTGGTGGGGGCTTCCGGCATCATCCTCTCCAACATCATGTGCAAGGCCATGAACCGCTCGCTCGGCAACGTCCTGTTCGGCGTCATGGCGGGGGGCGAATCGGCGAGCGCAGACGAGGTCTACGGTGGCCGCGTCAAGTCGACCAGCGCCGATGAGATCGCCATGATGCTGGATGGCGCAAGCCGAGTGGTCATCGTGCCGGGCTACGGCATGGCCGTCTCCCAGGCGCAGCATGCCGTGCGCGACCTGGGCAACCTGCTCGAAAGCCGCGGCGCGACGGTGGAGTACGCCATCCATCCCGTCGCGGGACGCATGCCGGGGCACATGAACGTCCTGCTGGCCGAAGCGGACGTGCCCTACGACAAGCTGATCGAGATGGACCAGATCAACCCGACCATGGAGCAGGTGGACGTGGCGATCGTCGTGGGCGCCAACGATGTCGTCAACCCGGGGGCGCGCACCGATCCGCAGAGCCCCATCGCCGGCATGCCGGTCATCGACGTGGACAAGGCGCGCACGGTGATCGTCATCAAGCGCTCCCTGAGTCCCGGCTTTGCGGGGATTCCGAATCCGCTGTTCGCCGCCGAGAATTGCCTGCTCTTCTTCGCCGACGGCAAGAAGGCCTTCCTGGAGATCGTCGCTGCGCTCAAGGCCCTCTAGCCGGCGACCGAAGGGGGAGTGTCGGTGAGTCAGCCGCGTTCACTGCGACGGCGCTTCATCATCCACATGAGCGTAGTCCTGCTGCTCATTCTGCTGGCGACGCGGCTGTACATGCTCGGCATGGCGCATCTGGAAGGGCATCCACGCGGTTTTTGGCCCAGCCTGGAAGTGGTTTTCGAGTCGCTGACGGGGACAGGCTACGGCCGCGATGCCGACTGGCAGCATCCCCTGATGAACCTGTTCGTGATCGTTCTGCAGCTCATGGGCCTCACGCTGCTGCTGTCGATCTTCCCGCTCTACCTTGTTCCCTTCTTCGAGTCGCGCTTCGAGCCCAGGCTGCCGAGCAAGGCGCGGGCGATGGAGGGGCACGTCATCCTCTATGGCTATGATCTGGCGGTGAGCTCACTCCTCGGCGAACTCGAGAAGGCCGGCCAGCCCGTCCTGGTGCTGGAGGAGGACGAGCATGAGGCCCGAGAGCTGCGGGATCTGGGGCATCGAGTCATTCACCGGGACCTGGATGACGATGCGCTTCTCGATGCCGGCCTCATGCGCGCCGCCTCGATTGTCGCCAACGGCACCGATGCCAAGAACGTGACGCTGGCGCTCTCCGCGCGCCAGCTCGGCTTCACCGGTCCGATCCTGGGCATCGTCAACGACCCCACTTACCTCGAGGTGCTCGGCATCGCCGGCTGCAGCGAGGTCGTGGCCCCCCGGCATCTGCTCGCGGTGGCGCTGGCCAAGCGCGCCAGCGAGAAGGTGAGCCCGACGCTCGCCGGCGCTCACCAGCTGGGCGAGCGCCTGGAGATCTTCCAGATCCGGATCCACCAGAAGAGCCGCCTCGTGGGCCTCGATCTGAGGCAGGCCGCGCTGGGCGCCAAGACCGGCGTCGTGGTCATCGGCCAGTGGATGGGCGGCGAGCTGGTCACGAGTCCGGGTCCGGAGATGATCATCTGGCCCGGCTGCATCCTCGTGGTGGCCGGCTCGCACGAGAGCATCGAGCGGCTGATCCGCCTCGAAGCCGGGACGCGCCCCGTCTCCAAGCACGGACCCTTCGTGGTGGTGGGGCACGGGGAGGTGGGCAGCCAGGTGGCGGAGCTCCTGCGCGAGGCCGGGGAGCAGGTGCTCTGCATCGATTCGCGCGCGCGTCCCGGTGTGGATGTCGTCGGGGACGTCATGGCCCCGGAGACCCTGGGCAGCCTGTCCCTGGAGATCGCGCAGGGTGTGGTGCTGGCGCTCGACTCGGACGCCACGACCCTCTTCGCCACCGTCTTCCTGCGCGATCGCAGCCACGGCGTGCCCATCCTGGCGCGCGTGAACGAGCCCGAAAATCTGGAGAAGATCCATCGCGCCGGCGCGGATTTCGCGCTCTCCTTCAGCCAGGTCGCCGGCAGCTTGCTGGTGGGCAAATTGCTCGGTCGCGAGACGCTCGAGCTCGATCCCCAGCTCAAGTTGCGGACGGTGGCCGGTCGGGCGTTCGGGAAGCAACACCCCTCCGCACTCGATCTGCGCACTCGCACGGGCTGCAGCATCGTCGGCGTGGAGCGTGGCGAGCAGCTGTTCACCGAGTTCGACGCGGACTTTCGTTTCGAGGCAGGCGACGAGGTCTTCGTCTGCGGCAGCCAGGGCGGCATCGCCCGCTTCGAAAAGGCCTACGATCTCGTTTAGCGGCCCTGACCCGGTCCCGATGACATGGAGCTCTCCACACCAATCTGGTGGGAGTGGCGGCAGCGGGCTACGGCCTCCTTCGCATCGCGGCCGGCGATGCCGCCGTGTCGGTGCTCTACCAGAAGCTCGACGGCAATCCTGCCTTCGGCGGCCGGCTCGCGCTCGAGCGGATCACCCGGATCGGGCGGTGGGTCATGGAAGGCGCTCTTGACAATTAGTCGGCGGGGCTGGGGCTGGATCCTCGTCCAGCTGGCGATCTTCGCGTTGATCCTGTGGGCGCCGTCGAGCGGGCGGACGCGCTTTCCCGGCCCGATCCGCTGGCTGGGGCCGCTCCTGATCCTCAGCGGCGCCTGGCTGGGCGCGGGCGGCCTGCTGGCGCTGGGCCCCGCCCTCAGCATCTTCCCCGAGCCGCGCGCCGGCGGCCGCCTGACCGCGGCGGGGGTCTACACGCGGGTTCGGCACCCGATGTACGGTGGTTTGGTGCTGGGATCGCTGGGCCTGGCCCTCTGGCGGGGCAGCCTGATCGGCGTGGGGCTGGCCCTCGCGCTCCTGCTCTTCTTCGATCGCAAGTCGCGCCACGAGGAGCGGCGGCTCGAAGCCCGCTTCCCCAGCTACGCCGACTACCGGCGACAGGTGGGGAAGCGGCTCCTGCCCTGGATCTACTAGCTCTGCTTGCCGGGCTTCGCCTTGCTCCCTGCGGCCGGCTGCTTGGCCTCGGCCTCGGCCGCGGCAATCAGGCCCTCGATCTTCGCCTTGAGCTGCGGCACGCCACGGGGGTCGAAGCCGACGGCGCTATGGGCGACCTTGCCATCCGGGCCGATCACGAAGGCGCTGGGGATGCTCTGCACGCCGAAGCGCGTGGCCACCTTGCCGCCCTCGTCAAAGACCGAGGGGAAGCCCGCCTGCTGCGCCTCCAAGAACTTGAGGCCGTCGGCGGCCTTGCGGTCCAGGCTCACGGCCAGCACGCGGAAGGGGCGGCCCTTGTACTCCTTGTGCAGGGCCTGCACCTCGGGGAAGGAGCGCCGGCAGGGTCCGCACCAGCTCGCCCAGAAGTCGAGGTAGACGACCTGCCCGCGCAGTTCCGAAAGGGTGTAGGTCTCCTTGCCGTCCAGGCTGCTGAGCGTGAAGTCGGGCGCCTGCTCGCCGACGGGCGTGAGCGCGAGCGCCGGCTGCGCCAGACCGAGAGTCATGGCGAGGAGAGCGAGGCTGAGGAGGGTCTGCTTCATCGGCGGGAGCTCCTTGGGTGTCGTGAGGTGCCGGCGCTACTCATTGTCGCGGGTGGCGCCGATCTCGGTCTGGGGGTTCTCTGCGGTTGCAAGGTCCGTGCTCGCGTTCAGCACGTAATGATGCTCGATGGGCACGCTCGGTTTCAACATCGCACCCACCGAGCAGTAGCGCTCGTGGCTGAGGGCGATGGCCTTCTCGAGCTGCCGGGCCTTGACGTCGCCGCGCACGTGGACGGTCAAGTCCACCTTCGTGAAGACGCGCGGCGGCTCGGGCGCCCGCTGGGCCCTGGCCTCGATGCGGAAATCCACCACGCGGGCCCGCATCTTCTCCAGCATGCCGAGCACGTCCATCGCCATGCAGCCGGCCAGGCCGGCCAGCACGAGCTCCACGGGCGAGGGTGCGGCGCCGTGGCCGCCGCCGGCCGGCGAGGTGTCCATGCTCAGCCAGTGGCCGCTGCCGCTGCGGGCGGCCAGGCTGAGGCCGTCCATGCGGACGAGGTCGATGCTCAAGCTGTCGTTCGCCATGTGGCTTCCTTTCCGGGACCGGGCTGCCGAGGCCGGGCTAGAGCAGGGCTTCCAGCTTGGCCAGCAGCGCGGGCTTCGGCATGGCGCCCACGATGCGGTCGGCCAGCTCGCCGTTCTTGAAGACCAGCAGGGTGGGGATCGACCGGATGTCGTACTCCGCCGGCACCTGCTGGTTCGCCTCGGTATCCAGCTTGCCGAAGACCATGCGGCCCGCCTGCTCGGCGGCCAGGGCCTCGACGATGGGCCCCACCATGCGGCAGGGGCCGCACCATTCGGCCCAGCAGTCCACGACGAGGAAGGGGTACTTCGCGACCGCGGCGGCGAAGTTCTCGTCGGTGATGACCAGGGGGGTGCTCGGGTCGTCGCCGAGCTTCATCTGCTCGGCGGCGCGGGCGGCGGCCGCCGCGAGCACGGCATCGGCGTCGCTGGCGCCGTAGCGCAGCACCTGGTCCACGAAGCTCTGCTCGGGCTGCCGGCCGAGCGTGCTGCTCGCCGGATCCTCGTTGATCACCTGCTGGGGGACGCTGCTTACCTGGAAGCGCTGGGCCAGTTCCATGTTCTCGGCGGCGCTGACGGCCACCGAGCGCACGCGGCCCTTGGCCTCGATGGCGATCTTGTGGTTCTGCAGCACCGAGCCCGGGCAGTGGGGGCAGGTGGGGGTGACGAAGGAGTAGAGGAGCACGTCCTTGTCCAGGGCGGCCAGCTTGGCCTGGCTGTCGGGCGTCAGCTCGGAAGCGCCGCTGCCGATCAAGCCCAGGGTCTCGACCAGGGCGCCCGCCTCGTGACCGGTGGGGGCGCCGTGCACCTCGATGGCGTAGCCGAGCTCGGCGCCGAGCACGAGGCTGGGCGAGACGAGGCCGCGGGCGCGCTCGCTCTCGCCGAGGGTCCGCTCGCTCAACTCGATGCGGTCGCTGAGGGCCGCCAGTTCGCGCACGAACTGGCGCGTGAAGTCCACGGCCTCGGCATTCTCCTGGCCGGCGTAGAGCGTGATGTCCACGCTGCTCTGCAGGCGCTGGCCGAAGAAGTCGCGCAGGTTCTGTTCGGTCTGCTCGTCGATGAGCGGGGCGGCGTTCATGGTGCCTCCAGGGGCGGCGCGCTGGCGCCTGCCAAGCGTTCGGGTCAGGACTGGGTCTCGAGGGTGGCCAGGAGCGGGCTCACCAGGGGCTCGTTGAGCTGGTAGCAGAGGGTCTGCCCCTGCCGGCTCACGCTCACCAGCCCGCAGTCGCGCAGCACGCGCAGATGCTGGCTGACGTTGGACTGCCGGAGATCGAGCTGCCTCTCGATCTCGCCGACACAGCAGCCGCTGCGGGCGAGGAGGTCGAGGATGCGCAGGCGGGTGGGATGCCCCATCGCCCTGAGTCGCGCACTGGCCAGATCGAAGTCCACGCTGCCCTGCTCCCGTCTGTATGAGATCATTCGCATATGCGCATGGAATGATATACAGCCCGGGGCCACCTGTCAAGGCCCCTGTGAAGCCGGATTCAGGACTTGATGTTCCTTGAACCCCAGAGCCGCAGGAGCGCAGCGCGGCGCTCAGCGGGGGGTAGGCCGCGCACCACCATCCGCTGGGGCAGCTTCTTCGCCCGGTACTCCTCGAGGCTCATCAGCACACGCGCCGGCACGCCGGCGGCTACGGAATGGGGGGGGATGTCCGTGGAGACCACGCTGCGGGCGCCGATCACGCAGTTCTCGCCGATGGTGACGCCCGGCATGATGATCGTGCCGACGCCGATGAAGACGTTGTCCTTCACCTCGATGGGGCCGAACACGTCGAAGTCGGGGTCCTCCTGCCGGAATACCCAGGTGCCGCCGTCGTGGGTGATGAAGCGGACCTCAGCCGTCACGGTGACATGATTGCCGATGCGAACCAGGTAAGGCTCCGAGCCGAACATCTCGTAGGGATTCTTCGTGAAGATGCGGCAGCGCTCGCCGATCTGCAGGCCATACTCGCGCAGGAAGGCCGCGTTGTTCGATTCGTTGAGCCCCATTCGCCGCAGGCGGATGCCCTGATTCAGCCAGAACTGCCGTAGTTGACGAATCGCGCTCATGGCGGGAGTATCCGCCGCAGTTCGCTGGAGGGCAAGGCGATTCAGGCCGGCGGACCGGCGGACAGCGGAGGTGTCGCTGTGAGTGCATTCCTGTTGCAGCTCGGCGCTGAAGGTCACCGGGATTCCGGTCCGCGCCGGCCCCCACCCGCGTATCAAGCCCTCCTGGCCACCCGGGGCCTGCGCACCGTGAAGACCTACGAGGGTCAGAACTTCAGCCTCTGGCTTGCCGATACCGGAGCAAATGAGGGGGAGGGCTGGCTCGACCTGCCCGGCGGCTTCCTCGCCGCGCTTGGGGTGCTGCTCTACCGGGGCTACCGGGGCCGGGCCGCTCTCGAGCGGCTCGCTTCGGATCTAGCGGCAGGTGATGATCCCGAGCCTCAGCTCGCCGGTACCTTCGTGCTGATCCACTGGACCGGGGAACGGCTCACGATCCGCAGCGATCAACTGGGCTACTATCAGGTCTATGCCGACGAGCAGGGCAGCACCTTCAGCAGCTCCCTGCTCGCCTGCCTTCCGACCGGCCGACCGCCGCGAGTTTCCGCCCAGGAGCTCTACGAGTACGTCCTCTACGGCTTCTGCTTCGGATCGCAGCTGCCCTTCATCGGCCTGCGCACGCTGGCGCCGGGTAGCGTCCGGCAGTTGCTGCCCGAGCCCGGCGTCCGGCCACTCCCGCCTTCCTTCGCGCCCCTCGATCCCGCCCGCCGCTTCGAGGCCCTGCTGGAGGAAGTCCGCGCGAGCCTCCTGGACTACTTCGGCATGGTGAGCGCGGCCTTCGACGGCAGCCTCACCTGCGCGCTGTCCGGCGGCTACGACAGCCGCCTGATGCTGGCCGCGCTGCGCGCCCTCGGTATCCAGCCCAAGCTCTATGTCTACGGCGGGGAGCAGCACCCTGACGTGCGAGTGGCCAAGGCGATCGCCGCCGGCGAGGGCTTCCCGCTCGAGCACGTGGACAAGTCGGGCTGGCCCCGCGTCCCGCCCGAGCGCTGGCGCGAACTCGTCCTGCGCGACTGGGCCGTGTTCGATGGGCTCAAGGCCACGGGCATCTTCGACAACGGCTCGGACTGCGCCACGCGCAAGGCGCGAGCGACCACGGCCAAGCTACAGCTCAACGGCGCGGGCGGGGAGATCTACCGCGAGATCTGGCACCTGCCGAATCGCCGGCTCCGGATCCAGGATTTCCTGCACGCGCGCTACGATCCGGGCGACTTCAGCTTCTGCACGGACCGCTTCGATCGCCGGGAGTTCTATGCGCGGCTCGAAACGAAGGTGCGGGCCCTGCTGCGGATCGATAGGCCTTGGCTCAGGCGCGTCGAGCTGGAGATGCTCTTCCCGCTGCTTCGCAATCGCTTCGCCGGGGCCAACACGGCGATCAACAGCCAGTGGGGGCCGGCCCTGCTGCCCTTCATGGAGCCGCGCTTCGTCTTTCCCAGCTACGGGATTCCCATCCGCTTCAAGGAGCACGGTCGCTTCAACGCGGCGCTGATTCGCAGCCTGGATCCCGCGCTGGCCCGCTATCCTTCCGCCTATGGCTGGGACTTCGCGGGCGCGCCGCCGCTGATGGCGCGGCTGCGCAGCCGGGCGCAGCAGAACGTGCCGATCTCCTGGCGGCTCTCCCGGCGCCGCCAGCGCTACCTGGGCCGGCCGGTCCCCTACTATCTGGAGGCTCCCTACCTGAAGGAGCTCTTCGGGAATCGTGAGCTGGCGATCCGCGAGTACCTCGATCCCGACCGCATCCACGATCCGGTCAAGAAAGCGCGGGCGCTGACGGCCGAACTTCTCCTCGGCGGGCACCTCAGCTGAGGCTCGGCGGCGGGGCCCCCCCGGCAGCCGGCCCCGGCGCGAGCGCCGCCAGGAATCCCCGCGCCGCCGGCGCCAGCTCCGTCTCCGGGCGGTGAAGGATGCGGATCGGCCGGCTGGCGCTGAGCCCGGGCAGGCTGGGCCGCGCGAGCTCGCTCGCGCCCGGAGCGTCCGCCAGCAGCCGTTCGGGGAGCACGGCCAGGCCGAGCCCCGCCCGCACCATCTGCAAGATGGCCTCCGGGCGATCGATCTCCATCAGCACGGGAAAGGGCAGGCCGGCCGCAGCGAAGGCGGCCTCGATGAGCCCGCGCGTCACCGAGCGGCGGGGGTAGCTGATCCAGCCGAGCGCCGCGACGGCGGCGGGCGCGGGCGCGGGGCCCAGGCTCGCGAGCAGGTCTGCCGGCGCGACGACGGCCAGGGGATCATCGCGGTAGCTGCGCCCCGCCAGGCCGGTCGGCGTCTCCGCGGCCAGCACGAAGGCCAGATCCAGCGCTCCTTCACGCAGGGCCGCCGTGAGGGCGCGGCTGCCGTCCACGCGCACGGAGATGGCGAGGCCCGGGTGGGCGCGCTTGAAGGCGCGCAGAGGATCCGGCAGATGGTAGATCGCCGCCACGTCGACGGCGCCGATGGCCAGCCGCCCACTGAGCAGGCCGCTCAGCTCGGCCACGGCCTGCCTGCCTTCGGCGAAGCGGCGCAGGATGTCCCGGGCGATGGGCAGCAGGGCCTGGCCTGCGGCGCTGAGGCGGAGCTGGGCCCCGCGGCCGCCCGCCGGGCGCAGCAGCAGGGGCTCGCCGACCTCCGCCTCCAGAGCCCGCAGGGCCTGGCTCACGGCCGACTGGGTGACGAAGAGCCGCCCCGCGGCGGCGTGGAAGCTGCCGGCGTCGACGACGGCCAGGAAGCACTCCAGCTGACGGCGTTCCATCGCACCTCCATGATAAGCTTGGCTAATGGATACGATAACTACAATGAGATGGACTGATGGGTCAAGTCCGCCTATGCTCGGCGCCGGTCCCGACTCCCTGGAGGTCTCCGCATGAGCATGAGTCCGCGCACGATCCAGCCCGCCAAGGGCAAGCTGGGGGTTCTCACGCCCGGCATGGGCGCCGTCGCCACCACCTTCTACGCCGGCGTCGAGCTGGCCAGGCAGGGCCTGGGCAAGCCCTTCGGCAGCCTGACGCAGATGGCCCACATCCGCCTGGGCAAGCGCACCGAGGATCGCAGCCCCATGATCAAGGACTTCGTGCCGCTGGTGCCCATGACCGACCTGGTCTTCGGCGGCTGGGACATCTTCCCCGACAACGCCTACGAGGCGGCCATGAAGGCCGGCGTGCTGCCCGCCGAGCAGCTCGAACGCGGTGAAGGGCTTCCTCAGCGGCATCAAGCCGATGCCGGCCGTCTTCGACCAGAAGTGGGTGAAGAAGATCGACGGCCCGAACAAGAAGAAGGGCGCCAACTGGATGGAGCTGGCCGAGCAGCTCCGCGCGGACATCCGCAACTTCAAGAAGGCGAACGGCTGCGACCGGCTGGTGATGGTCTGGTGCGCGAGCACCGAGATCTTCCTCAAGGCGGGCGCCGGCGCACGAGAGCATCGCGAGTCTGGAGAAGGCCATGCAGGAGAACGATCCCTCGATCGCGCCGAGCATGGTCTACGCCTACGCGGCGATCATGGAGGGCGTGCCCTTCGCCAACGGCGCGCCCAACCTCACCGTCGACTATCCCGGCGATGGTGGAGCTGGCCCGCCGCGAGGGCGTGCCCATCGGCGGCAAGGACTTCAAGACCGGCCAGACCCTGATGAAGACCATCCTCGCGCCCGGCTTCAAGGCGCGCATGCTGGGCATCAGCGGCTGGTTCTCGCACGAACATCCTGGGCAATCGCGACGGCGAGGTGCTCGACGATCCCGAGTCCTTCAAGACGAAGGAGGAGAGCAAGCTCTCCGTGCTCGACACGATCCTGCAGCCCAAGCTCTACCCCGATCTCTACGGCAAGCTCTACCACAAGGTGCGGATCAACTACTATCCGCCGCGGGGGGACAACAAGGAGGGCTGGGACAACATCGACATCTTCGGCTGGATGGGCAACCCGATGCAGATCAAGGTGGACTTCCTCTGCCGCGACTCCATCCTCGCCGCGCCCATCGTGCTCGACCTCGCGCTCTTCATGGACCTGGCCAAGCGCGCCGGCATGAGGGGCATCCAGGAGTGGCTGAGCTTCTACTTCAAGAGCCCGCAGGCGGCCGCGGGGCTCTACCCCGAGCACGATCTGTTCATCCAGCTCATGAAGCTGAAGAACAACCTGCGCCACCTGATGGGCGAGGACCTGATCACCCACCTGGGCACCGAGTACTACGACTAGACCCTGCGTGCGGCAATCGCAAGGGTGAGAGGGCCTCGGGGGACAGTCCCCGGGGCCTTTGTCGTTCGGCGCCGGCCGGCCTCGCCGGCCTTGACGACGGACGGCGGCGCTCGCTAACCTGTTCGCATGATCCATCGCTCGCGCCTGCTCTGCGCGCTGGCCGCGCTACTCCCGCTCCTGGCTGCTCCGCCCGGCCACGGCGCCGAGGAGCCGCCTCGCATCGTCTTCGCCGAGACCGCCCACGATTTCGGCGAGGTCGAGGAGGGCGTGGAGCTGCAGCAGCGCTTCCGCTTCCGCAACGCCGGCGGGGGCATCCTCGAGGCCAGGGGCGGCTGAGCCTGCTCGGCCGTGCTGGTCAGCGCGGTGGACGATCCGGCGAGCGGCGGCGAGTGGATCCAGGGGCCGGTGCGTCTCGGCCCCCGCGAGGAGGGCGAGGCCCTGGTCACGCTGAAGCCCCTCGGCTTCGGCCGCTGGTCCAAGGTGGTCACCGTGGCCAGCAACGACCTCAGCCGGCCAAAGGCCCGACTCACCTTTTCCGCCACGATTCGCAGCCGCTTCGCCGTCGAGCCCCGTGTGCTCCAGCTCGACCGGCTGCCGGCCGACAGCGACACCGTGCTCGTCGTGGCGATCACTCCCCGCCATCCGGAGGGCTTTCGCATCCTCGGTGTCGAGGTCAATCCGCCGCCCGTGCCGGACCCGCTGGGGGAGGATGTCCGGCGCGAGCCGGCTCAGGCACGGGGCGGCGCACCCTTCACTGTTGCCCTGCGGCCGCCCGCAGTCGCCGCGCCGGAGAGCATGGACGCGCGCTGGCTGCTCGAGATCCGACTGGCGCCCGCTGCGCAGCCGGGACGGCTCAACGAGCGCATCCGCGTGATGACCAGCGACCCGGTCGTGCCGGATATCGAGCTTGCCGTCCTGGGCGAGCTGACAGGTGCGCTGGGCTTCCCGGAGCGCCTGGAGATCGCCGGCCGCTTCGCCGGCGTGCCCGCCAGCGGCACCCTGCCCATCCGCCGCCTGAGCGGGCCGCCCTTTCGGATTCTCAGCGCCACCGCCAACGACGTCCACTTGCGTATCGCCGTCGTGACGCTCACGCAGGGCGAGGCCTACGACATCGAGATCACCGTGCTGCCGGACATGCCCAGGGGGCGCCACAGCTGCCTGCTGCTCGTCGAGACCGATCGACCGGATCAACGGCAGATCAGCATTCCGCTGCTGGTGCGCCTGGGCCGCGAGAATCAGGGCGATTGAGGCGACTTCGCGTGATTCCCGGTCCGCTGCCGTGTCCCACCGCTCATGGAGAGCCGACTCGCCGCGTCTGCGGACCGGGCCGGCGATTGCCCCAGGGAGGCACCATGACCCACCAGCGCTGCGCCGCGTTCACCCTGCTCTTGCTGCTGCTCGCGCCACCAGTCGCCCACGCGGCCGACAACAGCAACTGGGGGAGCGGCTTCCACCCGCCCGGCGTCCGCGACGGCAATTTCCCGGGCACGGTCAACGCCGTGGCTGCCAACAACGGTCAGGTCTACATCGGGGGCAGCTTCAGCGAAGTCGGTGCCGTCGAGGCGCGCAACGTGGCGCGCTGGGACGGCCATCACTGGCACGCCATGGGCACCGGCATCGGCGGGGATGTGATCTCGCTCTACGCCGCCGAGACGGCCGTCTTCGCCTCGGGCTGGTTCAGCGAGGCCGGCGGCGAGCCCGCGCTCTTCGTCGCCCGCTGGGACGGCGCTGACTGGCATCGCATGGGCGGCTCGGACTTCAACGGCATCGTCAACGGCTTCGCCTACTACAACGGCGGCCTCTACGCCTGTGGCCGCTTCAGCGAGTACGGCGGCAGCACGATGCCCCTGGTCGCCCACTGGGCAGGCTCCGACTGGGAACGGCTCAGCGGCGGCAACCTGACCTGCTACCACTGCTATCCCGCCGAGGTCATCGCGCTGGCGGCCTGGGACGGCAAGCTCTGGGCGGGCGGCCGCTTCGACTACGTCAATCCCTGGGACCTGAACGGCCTGGCCTACTGGACGCAGAATGACGGCTGGCAGAGCGTGGATGGGGATCTGGGCGTCAGCGGCGGCGACGATGCCATCAGCTGCTTCGAGGCCCACAACTACAGCCTCTACTTCGGCGGCCCCTTCGCCTTCATCGGCTTCGACCCCTGCCAGGGCTTCGGCTATGTCTTCGGCGGCACCCTGCACACGATTGCCGGCCTTGACCCCTGGAACTACTGGGTCACCGACCTGCTCGAGTACAACGCGGCGCTCTACGTGGTCAGCGAGGAGTGGATCCGGCCCTGGCTGGGCGTGGGGGGCTGGGGCGAGGAGCTGGGCGAACTGGACGGCGCCTTCGCCGCCACCACCGAGCATGGCGACCTCTACGCCGGCGGCACGCTCTTCTACGGCAACACCCACATCGACGGCCTCGCCCGCTGGGATGGAGACGGCTGGCGCCGCGTGGGAGAGGGACTCGGCTTCAGCGCCAACAACTCCGATCAGGGCCGCTGCCTGCTGAGCTGGGAGGGTGACCTGTTCATGGGCGGCTACCAGACCGGCGTCAGGGGCATCGGCGATGATGTCACCCACTGCGCCAATGTCGGCCTCTTCAACGGCGACGACTGGTTGCCCCTGGCCGGCGGCTTCGTCGACGCCGTCGAGGACGCCATCATCTACGACGGCCAGCTCCACGTTTGCGGAGCCTTCGATCACGAGGCCTATGGCGGCAACAGCATCTATCGCCTCGCCCGCTGGGACGGCGCCGCCTGGCAGCCGCTGGCGACGGGACTCAATCCGGGTACCTTCGTCGGCCATGCCTATGCGATGACCCTCTGGCAGGGCGACCTCATCGTGGGCGGCAACTTCGAGTCGGCCGGCGGCCTGGCCGTCGACAATCTCGCCCGCTGGAACGGAACGGCCTTCAGCGCCGTGGATGACGCGCTCTTCAGCGGCGAAGTGCGCGCCCTCTGCGTCTACGCGGGCGACCTGATCGTGGGGGGCACCTTCGTGAGCCTCGATGGCCAGGCCGTCGGGCGCATCGCGCGCTGGGACGGCGCGGCCTGGGACTTCCTCGACGGCGGCATGGGCGACGGCGTCGTCGAAGTGCTCGAGGTCTGGCAGGGTCAGCTCATCGCCGGCGGCAGCTTCACGACGGCCGGCGGGGTGCCGGCGGCCCGGATCGCGCGCTGGGACGGCAGCGCCTGGCAGGCTCTGGATGCGGGCCTGGGTGGCGCGGACTTCGTTACCACGGTTCGGGCGCTTCAGCCCAGCGACATCGGCCTCTTCGTCGGCGGTCGCTTCGAGACCGCGGGCGGCCAGCCGGCGGCGAACATCGCGCGCTGGCAGGCGGGCGGCTGGGAGCCCCTCGGCGACGGCGTCACCGAGGGCTATCTGGGGCAGACCGTCGTGGACGACTTCTGCATCCACGATGGCCAGCTCTACCTGACCGGTGACTTCCTCTACGCCGGCGGCCATCTGTCCGCGAACATCGCCCACTGGCGCGAGGCTCTGACGCCGGTGACGCTACTGCGCTTCGATCTCATCGCGGAGCCGGGTTCGGTACGGGCGAACTGGGAATTGGCCGAGGGGGAGGGTCCGGTGGAACAGCGCCTGGAGGCGGCGCGGGGGGGAGAGGTCTGGCAGCCGGCCATCGAGCCCCTGGGCGGCGGCAGTTTCCAGGCTTGCGATCTGGCTGCGCCGCTGGCCGCCGGCGGCAGCTTCAACTACCGGCTCAGCATCCGCGAGAGCGGGGGCGACTGGCAGCTCCTGCGCCAGGTGGCTGTCCAGGTCCCCCCCCTGACCCCCACGCAGCCTACCCTCGCCGCCTGGCCGAATCCAGGCGCCGCCATCTTCACGATCCAGGCCAGCCTGCCGGCGCCGGGCGCCGCCGAGCTTGCGGTCTTCGACGTCGGCGGCAGACGCCTGGCCACACTCCATCGTGGACGGCAGAGCGAGCGGAGCCTGCAGCTGACCTGGGATGGACGGGACGATGGGGGCCGGCCGCTGCCCGCGGGCGTGTACCTGCTGCGCCTGCGCACTGCAACCGGCCAGGCCAGCCAGCGCTTGGCCCTCCTGCGCTGATCTCGCGCCAGCTTCTGTGCGGGCCCCAGGCAAGCGGCTCCGGCACCCCGCCGGCGGGTCCCCATGCGCCGCGACCCCGCGATTTGCCCTAGAAAATGGCCTTCCAGGCGCATTTCCGCTTCCAATCGCGGCCAGTCGCGCTATCATTCGCGGCGTGACGGAAGCGGATTTTTCCTTCCGCGCTAACGCCAAGGAGTTGGACACGATGGCAGTCAAGAAAGTGACGAAGAAAGCAGCCGCGCCCGCGGGGATCAAGCCGCCGACGCGCAACGAGGTCTACCGCAGCGTTGCCGACAAGACCGGCATGACGCGCAAGGATGTGGTCTCGGTCTGCGACGCCCTGACCGAAGTGATGCTCAAGTCCGTCAAGAAGCACGGCACCTTCAATTTCCTGGGCCTGATGAAGATGACCCTGGTGAAGAAGCCCGCGGTCAAGGGCGGCAACCTGATCCGTAATCCTTTCACGGGCGAGATGGTGCCGCAGAAGGCCAAGCCGGCCTCCCGCACCGTGCGCGTTCGTCCGCTCAAGGCCGTCAAGGACATGCTCTAGTCCTTCGTTCGCGCCAAGATTCCGCAGGGGACCCCCGGCCCGCGAAGAGCCGGGGGTCTCTTGCAATCTCGCCCCCGTCCGTCCAGGACAACGGCACCCGAATTAGCGATTAGCCGCTCTTTCCCCTTGTTTGCCTGGCCTTGTGGCGATCTCTGTGCTATGCTGCGGTTCTGCTATTCGTATCCTTGTCTACGCCTGTTCTTGCAGGTAATCAACGGGAGGACCCCCATGTTCAGAGTTGCGATAATGTTGTCATGCTTGTTCCTGCTGCCGATCGTCGCAACGGCGGCCACCTTCGTGATCGATCAGACCGGCACGGCCTGGGTGCCCGCCGACATCACCATCGTCGTCGGCGACACGGTGGAGTGGCACTGGAGCAGCCTGACCCACACGGTGACCAGCGGCACGGGCGCCGCCGATCCCAATGCCGGATCGCTCTTCGATGCGCCTCTGGATGCGGGCAATCCCCTGTTCAGCTACACCTTCACCGTCGTCGGCGACGTGCCCTTCTTCTGCCGGCCCCACGAGGGCGTGGGCATGACGGGCGTGATCCACGTGGACGACGCGACGGCCACCGACGACTCGGCCTGGGGCAACATCAAGGCCCTGTACTAGGACGCGGTGAACTGACCTGATGGCTCTGGCCCCGGCCGCCGGCCGGGGCCTTTTTCGTGCGCCGCGCGCGGATCGCGGCTACACTGCAGGCGACCCGCGGAGGTCTGCGATGCCTGTCCGCCCGCTCTGCCTGGCCCTGCTGCTCCTCCTGCCCGCCCTGCCTCGGCCTCTGGCGGCGGCACCGCCCGAAGCCGTGGCGGCGGATCCCTACGAGGGGATCCGCCTGGAGATGGTCCGGCGGCAAATCGAGGCCCGGGGCGTCAAGGACCCGGCGGTCCTGGCGGCCCTGCGCCGCGTGCCCCGTCACCGCTTCGTTCCTGCGGCCATGGTCGGAGAAGCCTACGCCGACCATCCGCTGGCCATCGGCGAAGGCCAGACGATCTCCCAGCCCTACATCGTGGGGCTGATGACGGAATTGCTGCAGGTCTCGCCCGGGCAGCGCGTCCTCGAGATCGGCACGGGCTCCGGCTACCAGGCAGCCGTGCTCGCCGAACTCGGCGCCGAAGTCTACAGCATCGAGATCGTGGAGACCCTCGGCCGGCAGGCGGCGGCTCGGCTCGCGGTTCTCGGCTACGAGCGCATCCAGCTGCGCATCGGCGACGGCTATCGCGGCTGGCCGGAGCGGGGCCCCTTTGCGGGCATCCTCGTCACGGCGGCCCCGGACCACATCCCACGCCCGCTGCTCGATCAGCTTGCTCCCGGCGGTCGCCTGGTGATTCCGGTGGGAGAGGACCTGCAGCAACTCGAGGTGCATCGCCGCCGACCCGAAGACGGCCCCGAGGGGCCGGTCTTCGAGCGCGAGATCGTGCTGCCGGTGCGCTTCGTGCCCATGACCGGCGAGGCTGAGCGCCGCTGATCGCCGACGGTTATCACTGGCCTCGCCTCTCGCGAGCCCATGGCGCATAAAATCGGACAAAACACATGCGTTTATCCTGTTAAGCTTGCGGGTCCCGCTTGCCTCGCCTAGGCTTTGCTTCCCTGCGAAGGAGGTAGGCCATGCGATGGATACTCGGCGCGCTCCTGCTGAGCGCGACTCTCAGCGCTGTTGCTGCGGCCCAGCCGGCGGGTGACGCAGCCCTGGGCACGCGGGACTACGACGACTACGAGCGTCCGGAGACCTGCGCGACCTGTCACGGCGACTTCTACCAGCAGTGGCGCCAGGCCATGATGTCCCAGGCCTACACGCATCACTGGGACGAGATCGAGTACTTCGCGCTTGCGGTGCCGCACGCCGAGATCGACGAGAAGGTGGCCGACGTCAAGGCCGGCTGCAATGGCTGTCACGCTCCCATCGCCTTCCTCGCCGGCGATGTGCCGCCGCCGCGCCCAGAAGCGGGCTCCCGCGCCAACGAGTCGGTGTCCTGCGATCTCTGCCACAGCCTGCGCGGCTTCAGTGGCGATACGCCCTACAACTTCAACTGGATCACCGAGCCGGGCCCGGTGAAGGTCGGGCGCAAGGGCGGCGTCGATTCGCCCCACCACGAGTCCGTGCAGTCGGACTTCATCAGCCAGGCCGAATTCTGCGGCACTTGTCACAACGAGATGAGTCCCTACGGCGTCTGGGTCAAGTCCACCCAGCTCGAGTGGAAGGCCGGCCCCTATGCCGCCGAGGGGGTGCGCTGCCACAACTGCCACATGCCGCGCGCGGAGGGCCTGAGCGCCGACATGGGCGAGCCCGGCCTCGTGGCGCAGCACCTCTTCCACGGCGCCCACGATGCGGGCAAGCTGGCCGGCGCCGTCGAGATGCGGGTGCATCCCGATGAGCGGGAGCAGCCCCTGGACGGCAGCGTCGTCTTCACCGTTCAGCTCTTCAATGCGAAGGCCGGGCACAAGATCCCCACGGGCTCGGTGGAGGACCGCATCGTCTGGTTGCACGTGACCGCGCGCGACGCGGAGGGCAAGACCTATCACCTGCCGGTGGACGCCAAGGGCTTCGCGGGCGAGGAGTACACGATCGCCGCCGACGTGCTCGCCTATCAGGACATGGGCATTCCCCTCGGCAAACCTGACTTCGCCGGCGTGCAGCGGGACGGCGTGCCCTTCGGGGACCGCATCTTCCGCATGCCCTACTTCGATTCCCAGGGCCGCATGACCATCATGCAGTGGAACACGGCCTCCCTGGGCGTGGACTATCGGCTCGGACCCCGCGAGACCAAGCTCGAGACCTTCACCTGGGAGCTGCCGGAGGACATCGCCCTCGGCCGCGTCGAGATCCTCGCCGAGCTGAACTACCAGAAGCTCGTCGCGCCGGTGGCGGCCTTCCTCGATGTGCCCGCCGATGAGGCGGAGCTTGTACCCATCAATCGCGCCAGCACCTGGATCGAGGTCTACGACTAGAAAGGAGCCCCGCCATGAAGCTGCCTCGCCCGTTGCTCGCCCTCCTCGCCCTGGCCCTGCTGACGCCCGCGGACGCGGGGGCGATTCCCGCCTTCGCGCGCCGCCACAAGCTCTCCTGCAGCACCTGCCACGCGCCGTTTCCGCGGCTAAAGGCCTATGGCGACGAGTTCGCCGGCGCCGGCTTCGTCATTCCCGAGCAGGAGAAGGCGCGCGACTACGTCGCCGCGGGGGACGAACTGCTCTGGCTCAACCGCGACTTTCCCCTGGCCGTCCGCTTCGAGGCCTTCGGCGTCTACACGCAAGAGGCGACCGTGGAGAACGATCTCCAGTCGCCCTGGGGTTTGAAGCTCCTCTCGGGCGGCGCGCTCGGCCGCGGGGTCGGCTACTACTTCTACTTCTACATGTCCGAGCGCGGCGAAGTGGCCGGCGTCGAAGACGCCTATCTCCACTTCAACGACATCGGCGGCCTCCCCTTCGACGTCATGGTGGGGCAGTTCCAGATCTGCGATCCCCTGATGAAGCGGGAGCTGCGCCTCACCTTCGAGGACTATCTCATCTACAAGCTCAAGGTGGGGGAGTCGGGCACCGACCTCGCCTACGATCGCGGGCTCATCTTCACCTACGGCCTCGAGGCGACGGGAACGGATCTGGTCGCCATGCTCGTCAACGGCAACGGCAAGGCCGAGGCCGGGGACGCCGGCTTCGACAGCGACAACTTCAAGAACGTCGGCCTGCGCCTGAAGCAAGGTATCGGCGACGCGCTGGGGATCGGTGGTTTCGCCTACCTGGGGAAGGAGCGGCTCACGGCGGCAGGTGCCGCGGCAGCGGCCGACAACGAGATCCGCTACCTGGGACCGGACCTGACCCTGGCGATCGGCCCGGCTGCCCTCACCGCGCAGTACCTGCTGCGCCGGGACAGCAATCCCGGCTTCCTCGATGTGGAGCCGGCCGCGGAGATCGAAACGGCGGGTTGGGTGGCGGAGCTCGTGCTCTCGCCGCAGGGCGATCTGGGCAGGCACTTCATCACCTTGCTCTACAATCGCATCGATTCGGACCTGGAGGCCCACGACTACGAAACGGTGACGGGGGGCCTAACCTACCTGTTGGCTCGCAATCTGCGCCTTTCGGGGGAGTACACGCGCGATCTCGAGGCTGCGCGCAGTCGCGTCGTCGTGGGCCTCACCGCGGGCTTCTAGCCACCGCCCTTGCGCCGCCGGCGCGGGCGGCCTATCTATCGTGGCAGGGGCCGCGGCGACAAGGAGGCGGCAGGATGCGACGTTCGCTACTGCAGGCTGCGTTGCTGGCGATGGCGCTTGGGCTCTGCGGAGCCGCCCTCAGCGCCGCCCATGACGAGCCCGTACCCACGAAGGACGGCGACGTGAAGTACAATGCGCTCACCGCAGAGGAAGCCCGCGTGATCCTCCACAAGGGCACGGAGCGCCCGGGTAGCGGTCTACTCGAAGCTTTCTGGGAGAAGGGCAGCTACCTGTGCAAGCGCTGCAATGCGCCGCTGTACAGCTCCAGCAGCAAGTTCGACGCCGGCTGTGGCTGGCCCAGTTTCGACGATGAGCTTCCCGGTGCCGTGCGCCGCGTCACCGATGCCGACGGCCGGCGCACCGAGATCCTCTGCGCCAATTGCGGCGGGCACCTCGGCCACGTCTTCTTCGGCGAGGGCTTCACGGCCAAGAATACCCGGCACTGCGTGAATTCCATCTCCATGCAGTTCGTGCCGGCGGGCAAGGAGCTGCCGCCCGTGATCGCACCGGAGGCCGCAGCCCCTTGAAGCGCGTCGAGCTTCCGCTGGGTGAATTCCGGGTGGAACCCTTCCGCATCTGGGACGCCGGCTGGTTCCTGCTCACGGCGGGGAACTTCGCCGCCGGCCGCTTCAACACGATGACGGTGTCCTGGGGCAGCTTCGGCACGATCTGGAACCGGCCCTTCGCGCAGGTGGTGGTGCGTCCCACCCGTTACACCCAGGGCTTCCTGGACGCTCACGAGAGCTTCACCCTCTGCGCCTTTGGCGAGGAGCATCGCGAAGCCCTGCGCCTGCTGGGCACGAAGTCCGGCCGCGACGGCGACAAGATCGCCGCCTCTGGCCTGACCCCCGTCGCCGCCCTGCGCGTGGCCGCCCCCGTTTTCGCCGAAGCGCGGCTGAGCATCGAGTGCCGCAAGCTGTACTGGCAGGATCTGGATCCGGCGCAGTTCCTCGACCCCGCGATCGAGGAGAGCTATCCGCGGCGGGACTACCACCGCGCCTACTTCGGCGAAGTGCTGGCCCTGGCCGCGGTGGAGGACGGGCGCGTGTTCCCCTGAACAGAAAGCCCCAGGGGCCTGCAGCCCCCGGGGCTAGTCGTTGCCAGTTGCCCGCGGCGGGTGCGACCGGCTAGCGGCCGGCCCGGAAGCGCTCGAGCTGGCCCTGGAGGTAAGCATCCTCGGGGCTGAGTCCCAGCGCGCGGGTCATCACCGCGATCGCCTGCTCGACCTCGCCCCGCCGATAGTGCACCTCGGCCAGGGTGTCCAGGATGTTGCTGTCCTCGGGCTCCAGCGCAACGGCCCGCTCGGCGGCGACGAGGGCTTCGTCCAGGTGCAGATCGTGCGTCGCCGTGAACCAGGCCAGGGCGTTGAGGGTGCCGGCGTCGGTGTCGGTCCGCTTCAGCGTTCGCGTCAAGAGCCCGGCGACGCACTCGTTCTCGCGCTGGGCCGCTTCGGCGTCGCCCTGCGCCGTGAACCACTCGGCAAAGCGCATGTGCGCCTGCACCAGGCCCTGCGCCTCGTAGATCGTGTAGAGCCGGCGCAGCTCGGCGATGGGCGTGGCGTGATCCTCCACGCGCACGTCCACGTAGCGCTCGGCGTACTCGGGAAAATCCGGATGGGCCCGCACGACGAGCAGGGCCGCCGACTGCTGGCCGCGGGAATCGCCGCCGGCGGCCTGTCCCGCCTCGAGGGCGGCGATCAGCCGGTCCGCCAGCTCGCGGCCGGCGCTCTCGCGATAGGCGCGGGCCATGCCGGCGACCACGGCTTCGCCGACCAGGATGTTGCCCTGGCAGCTGAAGTGCGCGCCTTGCGCATCGCCCGCCCAGTCGCTGCAGCCGGATCCCGTCCAGGCGGCGACGCGGCCCGCGGCGTCCACCAGGGCGAGCTGGCGGACCTCGCGACCTTCGTCGCCGGCAAGCAGACTGTCGCGCGCGGCGGCGGCGCTGAGGCCCGCCGCCATCAGCGCGAGCCCGCGCGGGCCGAAGGTTTCGTTGGACTGGGCCTGCGTGGCCACGGCGCCGACGCCGCCGGCCGCCCAGGCCACGCGGGGCCCGACGCCGTAGACCTTGGACTGCACGGCGACGCCCAGCTCGCCGGTCGCCGGGTCATAGGCCACGATGGAAAAGGTGGCGGCGGCCTGGCCGGCGCCGAGGACGAGGATGGCGAGTGCAAGGGCGAGGCGACGCATGGCGACCTCCGGGTGGGAGAGGACGCTAGCACAGCATAGAGCGGCCGCCTGCTGCAAGCGCCCTACTTGAGCATCACGAGGCGCTGCGTATCGCTGCGGCCGGCGGCGCTGAGCCGCGCCAGGTAGACGCCCGCCGCGGCCTCGCGGCCGGCGGCATCGCGGCCGTCCCAGTCCAGCTGCTGGCGCCCGGCGGGCAAGAGCCCCGCGGCGAGCACGCGCACCAGGCGACCCGCGACATCATAGACGGCGAGCTGCGCCTGCCCGGCGGCCGGCAGATCGAAGGCGATGGTCGTCTTCGGATTGAAGGGATTGGGATAGCTGCCGGCGAGTCCGAAGGCCGCCGCCGTCTCGCCCGGAGCGCCCGTCACCGTCCAGGGCTCGGCAAAGAAGTGCTCGAGGATGAAGGCGATGTTCGCCCCGAGAGCCGTGAAGTCCATGCGATAGGGCCGGCCGGCCAGGTAGACGAACTGCCCGCCCTCGGGCCGGTGGCTGCCGCCGCCCGGCGGCTGGGCGTGCACGCCGGTGCCCCGCGTGCCGCTGAAGCCCGATGTCGTCTGGCAGAGCAGTGTGCTGTTCGGCCCGACGCTCGTCGCGAAGACGTCGGTGTAGCTCTGCGAACCCGTGAAGGCGACGTTCACGAGGCCCGGGTAGACCGCCGTGCAGTTGCCGGGCGTGCCGCTGCCGTTGAAGGTGACGCCCAGGTAGTCCGCGAGGTTGCCGGCGAGGAAGCTCTCGCCCATGCGACCGAGCAGCAGCACGTTGCCGCCCACGGCGAGATAGGAGGCGATGGGTGTCTCCTGCCACTTGGGCAAGTCGCCCGCGTAGTTGTTGCCGACCCAGACCACGGTCGAGTACTGCCCGATCACCTCGCCGGGCACACTGCCATGGCCCAGCGGCGCGGGCAGGGTGGCCGGGTAGCCGCCGGCGGGCGCGGGGAAGGTATCCCAGAAGTCGAACTCGTTGCCGCCCCAGAAGACCTCGGCCAGGTAAGCGTTCTGGATCTCCGGTGCGTAGGTGTCCCAGTCCACGCCGTTGACCACCAGGATGCCGGCCGCAAACGTGGGGTTGCTCACCGTGGTCTGCACCTGGCGCAGGATCCAGCGATCGGGATCGAGCTGCACGCTCTCGACGGTGCCTGCCACCGAGAGCTGGTAGCTCTCGCTCGCCAGCGAATTCTCGACGACGAAGTCCGTGCTGCCCTGGTCCGTGTTCACGCGCAGGGTGATCGGCATCGCAAAGAGGCCCGTGTTCTCCTGGATCTGCTCGATGTCCACCTGGACCATGCCGGGCGTTGCCGTCCAGCCCAGGCGGTAGACGGGGAAGTACTCGCCGTAGACCCACTGCTGGCAGAAGGCGTCCAGATCGCGGCCGCTCACGCCTTCGAGCACATCGCGGAGCTGCTCGGTGGTGGCGCTGCCGAAGCCGTACTGGGTGCGGTAGGCCGCGAGGCCGGCGAAGAAGTCCTCGTCGCCGAGCACGCCGCGCAGCATGTGCACCAGCCAGGCGCCCTTGTCGTAGCTGAGATTGCCGTCGAAGATGTTCTCGCTGTAGGGATTCTCGACGATCACCGTGCCGGGGCCGTAGTAGGCCATGCCGTCCATGTACTGGCGATAGGCCTCGGGGCCGCCGAGGGACTCGTAGTAGACGGCCTCGGTCCAACTCGCGAAGCCCTCGTTGAGCCAGATGTGGCTGAAGTCCGCGCAGGTGATCATGTCGCCGTACCACTGGTGACCCAGCTCGTGGGCGATGACGCTCTCCCACCAGCCGCCCATGCTGGTGCAGGTCTGATGCTCCATGCCGCCGCCCCAGGGGAACTGGGCATGGCCGTACTTCTCGTTGATGAAGGGATACTCGCCGAAGGCCGGGGCGAAAGCTTCGATCATGCCCACCACCTTGGCGTTGTTCTCGGCCGCATTGCCCACGTCGTCGGGATAGACGTAGAAGCGCACTTCCATGGGGTCGCCGCCGCCCATCGGCGTGTACCAGTCCGAGTTCACGGCATAGGGGTGGATGGCCAGGGACACCAGGTAGGGCACGATGGGGTAGCTGGAGTGCCAGTGGAAGCTACGCGTTCCGTTGCCATTGTCCACGTCCGCTTCCAGCGAGCCGTTCGAGGCCACGATCAGAGTGCTCGGCACCGTGACGCGGATGTCCATCGTCTCGGCCTTGTCGCTGTTCAGATCCTTGCAGGGCCACCACTCGCGAGCGCCGAAGGGCTCGCTCAGGGTCCAGATGATCGGCTGGCCCAGGTGGGTGTCCCAGCCGAAGGCTCCGCCGCTGGGATTGCCCGCGTAGCTCACGGAGGCCTGCACGGTCTCGCCCGGGCCGTAGCTGCGATCGAGATTCACGGTGAGCAGGCCCGCCGCGTGCGTCCAGGTGGTGGCGCCGCCGCCGGCCGTGCAAGCGGTCACGCTCATGCCCGTGTCCAGATCCAGCTCCAGGGTGCTGATCGCAGCGCCCGTCACCTCGGCCGTGATGACGTTCGTGCCGGTGAGGATGTGCGTGGTCGGATTGAGGGCGAGCGTCAGGTCGTAGTGCTGGACGTCGTACTGCTCCTGATTGAAGGTGCGCTCGAAGAGCGCGAGCATCTGCCCTTCCGCGTTGCGCTGCTTGAGCTCGGCCTCCTTGGCGCGCTGTGCGCGGCTCTCGGCGAGCCGGGCTTCGATATCGAGTTCGTCGATGGGCCTGAGGCCACTGCCGGCGGGAGCCGCGAAGGCGGCGGGCGCGAGGACGAGGAGGAGGGCGAGAACGGGCACGGCAAGGCGGCGGACGCGGGGCATGGGGACACTCCGGGTTCGAGGATGGGCAGCTAGGCGGCTGGAATGGGATGCCGCTGTCGATGCAGGCGATGCTCGCCGCGCACATCGAGTTACAATCTTAGCACATTACCCTGCTGATGCGCCAGTCGATGACAGGCGCTGCAGAGCGTGACCAGATTGTCGGCAGCGTTGCCGCCGCCTTGCTCGCGCGGCCTCCGGTGGTGGATCTCGAGGAAATGCGTGTTTTCGCAACCCAGGCCCGCGCAGCGATGCCCGTCGCGGGTCAGCACGGCCCGCCGCTGCGCTGGCGGAACGGAGGCGCGGTTCGGTCGACCGGGAGCATGCTCGCGGCAATCGCAGGCCGCGGCAGCCGCCGCGGCGGGGGCCAGCGCCCGGCCGTCGGGCAGTTTCGCCCTTCCGCACTCTTCGCAGCGATAGATCACGATCTGGTAGGGAGGGGCGGCCTGGTTCCGGGCCGCCCGCGACTTGTCACGTGACAAGTCGGCTGCAAGAGCCGCGAAGGCAACGAGCAGCAGCTCGGCGCGAGGGCGCTGATCGCCCGCCTTGCGCAAGCGCTCGAGCATCGCCTCCAGCTGCGCGTGCTGCTCGGGACTCAGCGTGAAGCTGACCTGCACCGGCGGCGCGGGCAGCCGGGACGGCGGGGTCTCGGCGAGCATACTCGGCTGCGCGAGATCTGCCGGCCTCGATGCCCGCGCTACCTTGACGGCCTGCTCCAGCTGCCGATTGCTTGCCTGCTTGGCAGCCTCCACCCAGCTGCGCTCGGATTGTGGAGTGGCCACTCTGGCGAGCGTGCGGGCTTTGGTCCAGCTCAACTCGCCCGCCGCGAGCGAGGCCTTCACCGCCGGCAGCGCCTCGAGCGCCTCGGCCAAGCGCATAAACTGCCAGGTCTTGTTGGCCGAAAAGCCCAACTCCACCTCCGCGTAGGCGTGAATGCTCGAGTAGCCCAGCTCGCGGTAGAGCTTGCGACACAGGATCTCCGCGAAGCAGCCGACGGCGTCGGCCTCGGCGGCGCGCAGGCGGGCGAGCGCCGCCTTGAGCGCGACGTGCAGCGCGGTCGCGGATTGCTCTGGCATGGGAACCCCCGACGGGAAGGCGGGGGAGGATGCTGATATTATAATGACTCGATGTGCCGATGTCAAGAGGAGGCCTGAAATCGAGCAGTATTGCGCGATGGCGTTTCGCGCGGCGCTCGCAAGGACTTGTCACGTGACAAGTCGCCGGGCGCCCGCCGCTGCGCAGGCGCTGCGCCTAGCGGAATTCCCCCGGTGGCTCGGGCCGATTGTCCAGGATCGATTCGATGCGCTCCATCATCGCCGGCGTCAGCTTGGCCGCCACCGCCAGCGCGCCCATGTTCTCCACGACCTGCTCGGGGCGGCTGGCGCCGGTGATCACCGAGCTCACCTGCGGGTTCTTGAGGCACCAGGCCAGGGCCAGCTGCGCGCGCGTGCAGCCCAGTTCCCCGGCCAGGGGCACGAGGCGCTTGGCCTTGGCCAGGCGCTGGGCCGCTTCCTCGCCCTCGAAGCTGGGCTTGAGCCAGGCGTACTGGGGCAGCGTGGATCGGCTGCCCGCCGGCACGCCCTTGTCGTACTTGCCCGTGAGCAGACCGCCGGCCAGCGGACTCCAGATCGTCGTGCCCAGACCGGGGTCTTCATAGAGCGGCGCATACTCGCGCTCCACCCGCTCGCGATGGAACATGTGGTACTGCGGCTGCTCCATCGTGGGCGGCACCAGGTGCTCGCGCCGCGCAACAGCGTGCGCATGGCGAATCTGCTCGGCGCTCCACTCGCTCGTGCCCCAGTAGAAGGCCCAGCCCTGGTCGACGACCCAGCTCATCGCGCGTACGGTTTCTTCCATCGGCGTGCGGGGGTCGGGACGGTGGCAGAAGACGAGATCCACGTAGTCGAGCTGCAAGCGGTCCAGCGCCGCCCGCGTGCCTTCGACGACGTGCTTGCGGCTGAGCCCGCGGTCGTTGGGGCCGCGCCCGCCCCAGAAGACCTTCGTGGAGATCACCAGGTCCCTGCGCTTCCAGTCCAGGCTCTTGAGCACGCGGCCCATGATCAGCTCCGACTCGCCGCCGGCATAGGCCTCGGCATTGTCGAAGAAGTTCACGCCGGCCTCGCGGGCGGCCTCCATGCAGGCGCAGGCCTCGGCCTCGCCGAGCTGCGTGCCGAAGGTGACCCAGGAACCGAAGCTGAGCGCTGAAACCTGCAGGCCGCTCTTGCCCAGGGCGCGGTACTCCATGATCACTCTCCTTGCCTGCGGCGCCGCGGCGCCAAGTCCGAGTCGAACGGCGCAGTTTAGGGCAAGGCGAGCCGGGAATCCAGATGCCCGCCGCTTTTTGTGCTTCGCAAGGAGCCGCGGGCAGGGCATCTTGAGCGCAGCGCGCTCCGCCGGCGCCGCGAAAGGACAGCGATGCCCGCCGCCAGCCTCCTCGACCTCATCGGCAACACGCCGCTCGTGGAGCTCACGCGCCTGGATGCGGGCCGCTGCCGGCTCTTCCTCAAGCTCGAGCTGGCCAATCCGGGCGGCTCGATCAAGGACCGCATCGCGCTGTCCATGATCGAGGCGGCCGAGGCGGACGGCAGCCTGCGCCCCGGCATGCGCTTGCTCGAGGCCACGGCCGGCAACACCGGCCTCGGCCTGGCCCTGGTGGGAGGGGCCAAGGGCTATGGCTGCAGCATCGTCATTCCCGACAAGATGAGCGGCGAGAAGATGGCCCACCTGCGCGCCCTGGGCGCCGAGGTGATCGTCACGCGTAGCGACGTGGGCAAGGGCCACCCGGAGTACTACCAGGACCTCGCGGCGCGGCTCGCCGCCGAGCGGCCGGATAGCTGGTTCGTCAACCAGTTCGCCAACCCCGCCAACCCGCGCGCCCACGAGCTGGGCACCGGCCCCGAGATCCTCGACCAGATGGAGGGCCGCGTGGATGCGGTGGTCTGCGGCGTCGGCTCGGGCGGCACGGTCACCGGCCTCTCCCGCTGCTTCGCCGAGCGCTCGCCGGCCACCGAGTTCGTGCTGGCCGACCCGGAGGGCTCGGTGCTCGCGGCCGCGGTCGCCGGCCGCCCGCTCGGCGAGGCGGGCAGCTGGCAGGTGGAGGGCATCGGCGAGGACTTCCTGCCGCCCATCCTCGATCTCGGCCGGGTGAAGCGCGCCTTCACCATCGGCGACGCGGAGAGCTTCGCCACCGCGCGCCGCCTGCTGCGCGCCGAGGGCATCCTGGCCGGCTCCTCCACGGGCTGCCTGCTGGCCGCCGCCCTGCGCTACTGCCGCGAGCAGACCAGGCCGCAGCGCGTCGTCACCTTCGCCTGCGACACCGGCAACAAGTACCTGTCCAAGTTCTACGACGACGCCTGGCTCGCCGCCCGCGGCCTGCCCATCGATGAGGAGGACTCCCGCGCATGACTCGCGACGAGCGTCACCTGCGCTTCGAAACCCTGGCCGTCCACGGCGGCCAGCGGCCGGACCCCCTCACGGGCGCCGTGAGCGTGCCCATCTACCAGACCTCCACCTACGCGCAGCGCGCGCCCGGCGAGCACCTGGGCTTCGAGTACTCGCGCACGGACAACCCGACGCGCAGCGCCTTGCAGGCGGCCCTCGCCTGCCTCGAGGGGGGCCGCTACTGCCGCGTCTTCGCTTCGGGCATGGCCGCCACCGATGCCGTGATCCGCCTCCTCGCGCCCGGGGCGCACGTCGTCTGCTGCGACGACCTCTACGGCGGCAGCTACCGGCTCTTCGACAAGGTGCTGGCCAGGCAGGGCTACGACTTCAGCTTCGTCGACCTCACGGATCCGGCCGCGCTCGAGGCGGCGCTGCGCCCCGAGACGCGCCTGCTGTGGATCGAGACGCCCACCAATCCCCTGCTCAAGGTGCTCGACCTCGCCGCGCTGGCCGCCCGCTGCCGCGAGCGCGGCGTGCTCGTCGCGGTCGACAACACCTTCCTCTCGCCCGCCCTGCAGAACCCGCTGGCCCTGGGCGCGGACTTCGCCGTGCACTCGACGACCAAGTACATCAACGGCCACGCGACGTGGTCGGCGGCGCGGTGGTCCTGAACGATGCCGCGCTCGACGAGCGCCTGGGCTATCTGCAGAACGCCGCCGGCGCCGTGCCGGGGCCCATGGACTGCTACCTCGTCCTGCGCGGCGTCAAGACCCTGGCCCTGCGCATGCGCCAGCACGAGGCGGGGGCGCGGGCCGTCGCCGAGTACCTCCAGCGGGCACCCGGCCGTGGAGCGCGTGCTCTGGCCCGGCCTGCCGGCGCACCCCGGCCACGCGGTCGCGGCGCGGCAGGCCCGTGGCTTCGGCGGCATGCTCTCCTTCGTGATCGCGGGCGGCCTGCCGGCGGCCAGGCGCTTCATCGGCGCGCTCTCGCTCTTCACCCTGGCCGAGAGCCTGGGCGGCGTGGAGAGCCTCGTCGAGCTGCCGGCCATCATGACGCACGCCAGCGTCGAGCCGGCGATCCGCGCGCGGCTGGGGATCGTGGACGGGCTGGTCCGCCTCTCGGTGGGCATCGAGCATCCCGATGACCTGATCGCCGATCTGGACGCCGCCTTCGCGGCGCCGGCCTGAGGGGCGGCCGTGCCTGCGCTACCGCCGCTCTCCGCCGCCGAAGGGGCCCGCTATGCGCGCCACCTCAGCCTGCCCGAAGTGGGGGAAGCCGGTCAGCGGCGGCTCAAGGCGGCGAGCGTGCTGCTGGTGGGCGCGGGCGGTCTCGGCTCGCCCGCCGCGCTCTACCTGGCCGCCGCGGGCGTGGGGCGCCTCGGGCTCGTCGATCCGGACCTCGTCGAGCTGAGCAATCTCCAGCGCCAGATCCTGCACGGCACGGCGGCCCTGGGCGCGCCGAAGGTGGAATCCGCCCGCGCGCGGCTGGCCGACCTCAATCCCGAGATCCGGCTGGAGACGCACGCGCTGCGCCTGGGCCCGGCCAACGCCCGCGCGCTCGTGGCCGACTACGACCTGGTCCTGGACGGCTCGGATTCCTTCGCCACGCGCTACGTGGTGAACGACGCCTGCGGGCTCGAGGATCGCCCCCTGGTCTACGGCAGCATCTTTCGCTTCGAGGGCCAGGTGGCCGTGTTCCACGCGGGGCGGGGGCCCTGCTACCGCTGCCTCTTCCCGGAGCCGCCGCCGGCAGGCGAGATGCCGAACTGCGCCGAGGGCGGCGTGCTGGGCGTGCTGCCGGGCATCGTCGGCACCCTGCAGGCCACCGAAGCGCTCAAGCTGTTGCTCGGCATCGGGGAGTCGCTGCTGGGGCGGCTGCTGCTGGTCGATGCGCTCGAGCTGCGCTTCCGCGAGTTCCGCGTCGCCAGGGATCCGGGCTGCGCGCTCTGCGGCGAGACGCCCACGATTCGCGAGCCGATGGAGCTGGTCGAGCCTGCCTGCGCGGTGCCGCCGGACGCCGCGCCACCGGCCGCGGCGCGCGGCGGCGATGAGCCCGCCCCGGTACTGCACCTGACGCCCCGCGAGCTGGCGGCCCGCCTCGCGGCGAGCGAGGCCCCGCTCCTGCTCGACGTGCGCAACGATTTCGAGTGGCGCCTGTGCCGCCTCGAGGGCGCGCTGCTCCTGCCCCTGGACGAGCTGCCGGGGCGTCTGGCCGAGCTCGATCCGCAGCGCGAAACCCTCGTGTATTGCCACACCGGCGTGCGCAGCGCCTACGCCGCCGAGTACCTGCGGCGCCAGGGCTTCCGCCGCGTGGGCAACCTGCTGGGCGGCATCCACCGCTGGGCGCTCGACGTGGATCCGAGCCTGCCCACCTACTGAAGCCGGGAAGGGGGGACTTTGCAGCCCGGATGGGCCCAGGCGCGCGGTGCCTTGCTCGGCTGGCTCTGTCTGGAGCTGCTGGCGCCGCCTGCCGTCCAGGCCAATCTCTCGCGCAACGCGGCGGGCCCGCAGGCCATGGGGGATGCCGGCGCCTTCACGCTCGACGCTGCCGTCCAGCACGAACGCGACAGCGATGCCAGGACCTGGACCCTCGAAACGGGGCTGCAGTACGAGCTCTCCGGCCGCCTGCAGTTGCTCGCCGAGGCAATCTGCTTCGAGCGGCAGTCGCCCGCCGCGGGCGATCCCGTCAGCGGCATGGGCGACACGGATCTGACGCTCTCCTGGTTGGCCCGCGCGGAGCGGGAGCTGCTGCCGCCGCTCGTACTGGCCTTGAGGGTGAAGCTGCCCACCGCCAGGCAGGAGGAGCTCGGCACCGGCAGGGCCGACTTTGCCGCGCTGCTCGTCCTGGCCAAGGAGTTCGGCGAGTTCGAGCTGGCGCTCGAAGCGGAGTACGAGACCCTCGGCTCGCCTGCAGGGGAGGCGCTCGCCGACCAGTTCATCTACACCCTCGCCGTGGACTACGGCGTGAACGACTACCTCTCCGTCTACGGCGAGCTCTTCGGCAACAGCGCGCCCAGCGCCCAGGAGTCGCGCAGTGACGCCGCCCTCGCCGGCGTCGAGCTCGAGTGGCCGCTCAGCGAGGCCGCGGCGCCCTACTTCTCCTTCGAGGTCGACACGGAGGGCGTGGCCTCCGCGCGGGCCGGCATCGAGTGGAGCTGGTAGCGGCTCCGCCCGCGGCGCAGCGCGGGCCGGTGCTGTCAAAGGCGGGCGCGTCTCGCCTATACTGGCTTCGCCGCCACGAAACGCCGCCCATTGGAGGTATTGCGTGCGCCCGCTCGCGCTGCTGCTGATCTATCTCGCCCTCGCGGGTCTGCTGCTGGCGAAACACGAACCCTGGCGCGACGAGCTGCAGTCCTGGTCCATCGCCCAGGAAAGCGCGAGTCTCGGCGAGC
Source organism: uncultured bacterium (assembly GCA_963695095.1). Classification (GTDB taxonomy): domain Bacteria; phylum Krumholzibacteriota; class Krumholzibacteriia; order JACNKJ01; family JACNKJ01; genus VGXI01. The sequence continues at coordinate 1,085,034 of CAVOFT010000001.1, forward strand.
TGCGCGCCAACACGCGCTACGAGGGGCACCCCAGCGGCTGGTACCTGCTGCTCTTCGCGCTCACGCGCGTGAGCGGGGACTTCCGCGCGGTCCAGCTTCTCCACCTCGGTCTGATCGCGATCGCCGTGGCCATCCTGCTCTGGCGCGCGCCGCTCAGCGGCTTGCAGAAGGGCCTGGCGCTCTGCGGCTACTTCCTCTGCTACGAGTACGCCGCGCTCGCGCGGAACTACGCCCTCGGGGTCCTGGCGCTCTTCGCCTTCTGCGCGCTGGCGCGCAACTGGCGGCGGCACTGGTTGCCCATGGCGCTCTGCCTGGTCGCCATGCTGCAGGCCAATCTCTTCGCGGCCCTGCTCGCCTGCGCGCTCTTCCTCGCCGTCGGCCTGCACGTGTTCCGCGCGACGCGGCAGGAAGACGCGCTGCGCCGCCGGCTGGCGCTGGGCGCGCTCCTCGTGCTCGGCGGCCTGGTCCTCAGCGTCCTGGACATGCGGGTGCCCGCGGATTCCGCCTTCATGCCGGACTGGCACTGGCGCGATCCCGCGCTCGCGACCCTGCTGCGCTCGCTGGCCCACGCCTTCCTGCCGCTGCCGCGGCTCGAGCTCCACTTCTGGAACACGGGCCTGCTGTCGGCGGCCGGCGGGTCGGCCTGGTTGGAGGTAACCGTGGCGCTGCTGGCCTTGCCGGCGGCCTTCCTCATCCTGCGCCACCGGCCCATCGCCCTGCTCGCCTTCGGACTCGCCGCCGGCGCCATCTCGCTGTTCCTGGCGGTGAAGTACACGGGCTTCCTGCGCCACCACGGCCACCTCTTCCTCGCCCTGCTCGCCGCCTACTGGCTGGGGGAAAGCCTGAGCGCTGCTGATGAGCGTCCCGCCGCGCATCCGAGCGGGCGTCTGCCGCGCCCCGCCCTGCTCACCCTGTTGCTGGCGATCCAGGCGGCCGCCATGCTGCCCGCCGCCTGGTTCGAGCTGCGGCAGCCCTTCAGTCGCGCGGGCGAAACGGCTGCCTTCATCCGCGCAGGCGGCTGGGAGCGTTGCTTCCTCGTGGGGCAGCCAGACTACGCCGCTTCCTCGGTGGCCATGCAGCTCGGCCGGTCCATCTACTATCCGGAGAGCGGACGCGCCGGCAGCTACCTGATCTGGGACGCGCAGCGCGACCCGGAGTCGCCGCCGGACATCGTGGACGCGGTGACGGCGCTGGCGCGCGAGCAGGGGCGAACCCTGCTCATCACGAACCATCCCTTGCCGACGGAGCGCCTCGGCGCTCGCCTCGAGGCGGTGGCGAGCTTCGCGCCGGCCATCGAGGCCTCGGAGCAGTACTACCTCTACGCCACCTCCGCGGTCGACTGCGCAGGCGACAGGCGCGACTGGTCTGCGCTATAATGAAAGCCCGCCCCAGCCCTGATCGGAGGATCCCCATGCGCCGCCTCGCCCTCGCCGGCCTTCTGCTCATGCTTGCCGCCGCCGCCCACGCTGAAATGCCTCTCGGCACTGCGCCCGCCTGGACCAGCACTGCGCTCGGGCACGTCGCCACGGGCGGTGGCTGGGCGGACCTCGACGGCGATGGCTGGGTGGACCTGGTGGCCGCCAACGGCAACGACATCTACCGGCAGAGCGTGGTGGTCTACCGGAACGACGGCTTCGGCAATCTGCCGCTGGCGCCGAGCTGGAGCTCCAGCGATGTGGACTACCACGGGCACCTGGATCTGGGCGACGTGAACGGCGACGGCCTCATCGACCTGGTGGTGGGCGTCTACCTCGGCCCGGCGGGCTTCGGCGACCCGGGCAAGGCCAAGCTCTATCTCGGCAACGGCACGGGCGGCTTCAGCGCGACGCCGACCTGGACGGCGGCCACGCCCTTCTACTGCTTCCGCGTCGCCCTGGGCGACGTGAACGGCGACGGGCGCCTGGATCTGGCCTGCTCGGCCGGCGAGTCCTACGATGGCCACCCCGAGCGCCTGCGCGTCTACTTCAACACGGGCGGCAGCTTCCCGGCGACGCCGAGCTGGCAGAGCGACGACAGCGGCTACGCGCTGGACGTGACCTGGGCGGACGTGGACCTCGACGGCGACCTCGACCTCGCCGCTTCCGGTGAGATCAGCCCGAACCGAGTCTACTTCAACCAGCTCACCGAGGGCGGCGGGCTGGACACGACCGCCGGCTGGACGAGTGCGGACGCGCCGAGCTACGCCAACACCATCGCCTTCGGCGACTGGAACGGCGACGGCTATCCCGACCTCGCCGTGGCCGACAACAACCAGCTCGGCGGCGTGGGGCGCTTCAAGGTCTACGCGAACACGCTGGGCACGCTGGCGGGCACGCCGGCCTGGCTCAGCAGCAACGGCGGCTACGGCTCGCACGTGAGCTGGGCGGACCTCGACCTCGACGGCGACCCGGACCTCGCCGCCGGCCGCTGGTGGGGCGCCGTGCGCCTGTACGAGAACACCGGCGGCGGCCTGACGGCGGCCCCGGTGTGGACGAGCAGCACGAGCAGCGTGATCGAGAACCTCTTCTGGGAGGACGTGGACAACGACGGCCTCGCCGCCGACGGCCTGACGACGGCCCTGGGCGACGGCGCGCGCCAGGGCGTGCAGCTCGCCGCGGCGCCGGTGCGCGAGGTGCTGAGCGTGACGGTGGACGGCGCGCCGCTGGCCGCGAGCGACTACGTGCTGCACCCGGCCACGGGCTGGCTGGCCCTGGCCGCTGCGCCCGCGCCGGGCGCCCAGATCGCCGTGGCCTTCCGCTACTCGCGCGACCTCGACCTCGGTTGCACCAACTGGGACTCGAACGTGGGCAACTACCTCTTCCTCAACACGGGTACCCTCGTGAGTGCGCCGGAGGCGACGCCGCTGGGCTTCAGCCTGGCCGCCTCGCCCAATCCCCTGCACACGCGCACGGTCTTTCGCTACCGCGGCGAAGGGGCCAGCCGGGCTGCGCTGGACGTCTTCGACCTGCAGGGCCGCCGCGTGCGCAGCCTGCACGCGGGCGCGCTGGCCGGCGGGCTGCTGAGCTGGGAGTGGGATGCGCGGGACGAGCGCGGCGTTCGCATGGCGGCCGGCGTCTACTTCGCGCGCTTCGTGGCCGACGGCCGGCAGGCGAGCGTGAAGCTGATCCTGCTCTAGCTTTCGTCGATCGTGTACATCCACCAGCGCGGGCCGCGGCCGGCGTCGCGGGCCCGGCGCTGGAAGTAGAGCACGACCGTGGCGCCGCAGGCCGTGCGCAGGCGGAACCAGTGCCGGCGCAGGTACTGCTCGCTCTCGAAGCTGCGCGGAGTGAGTTCGCGCCAGCGCTCCAGCTCCGCGACGACGCTGAAGTCCCGGTTCCGCCAGCGAAAGCGGGCGGGCGGCGAGGGCTCTCCAGACGCCATGGCCGTGGCGTCGAAAGTTGCCGCGTCGGGGGAGATGGCCTCGCTGATGAAGCGCTCTGGCATGGCGACAGACTAGCAGACGGCAGCGCTCAGCGGCCCAGGAAGATCCCGAGGGCGAGCAGGAGGGGCGTCGCCAGGTTCAGCAGCACGTTCTGGCCCATGGCGGGGATCAGCGCGGGCGTGTTCGCGTGGTGGCGCCGCGCGCCGCGCCAGGCGGCCAACGCCAGCGGCGCGGTCAAGAGCCCCAGCAGCGCCAGCCAGGGCAGGATACCAAGAGCAACGCCGGCGAGGATGCTCAGGTAGGCCCCGGCCAGGAAGAGCCCGTAGACGCGCACGCCGGCCTCGGGCCCGTGGACGATGATGAGGTGCCGCCGGCCCGCCGCCGCGTCGGCCGCGGCATCGGGGAACTGGTTGAGCAAGAGCAGGTCGCTTACGAGGAAGAAGGGCGTCAGCGAGGCGAGCGCGGCGGCGATGCTATACGAGCCGGTCAGGGCGAAGTCCGTGCCCATCACCATGCAGGGGCCGAAGCCCAGGCCCGGCGCCAGCAGGCAGAGCAGCGGCGAGCGCGTGAGCCAGCGCGTGTAGAGCAGGATGGCGAGCAGGCCGAGCAGGCCGAGGGGCAGCAGGTCCCAGCCCCAGCGCAGCAGGAAGCGCAGGCCCACGGCGGCGGTCACCGCCACCGCCACGAGCGCCACGGCCAGTGCGCCGCGGCTGGCCTCGGGGTGCGCGGGCAAGGTCCCGCTGCCCCCGCTGAAGGGCGTGCGCTCGGTGCGCAGGTCGACGCCGCTGCGGAAGTCATCCCATTCGTTCAGCGCATTCACGGCGACATGCGCCGCCAGCCCGCCGAGGAGGGCGAGCAGGCCGTCCGCCCAGGCGAGGGGGCTGCTGTGGAGCGCAGCGCAGGCGGCGCCGAGCAGCACGCAGGCCGGCACCAGGGCGAGGAAGGGCACGCGCATGGGGCCGAGGAGGGTGGCCGCGCTCATCTGAAGAGAGAGCAGGCGCGATCGCTGCCGTGGCCGGGCTGCTTCATCGTCATCCTCCCGCTGGCCGGCGGAGCGCGGGAAGCGCCGCTGCCGGAGACGGAGCGAGTATAGCGTCGCGGGCTATGGCTGTCATGCAGCGATGGGCCTCGGCCCAGCCGGCTGGACAGCCCAGAACCGAGGCCGCGCGCCGGGGCCCTTGTCACGTGACAAGAGCCCGCTAGCCGCCGAGGAAGAAGCTGCGCCCCGCGTCCATGATGCGGCGGAAGGCCTCGCGATCGCCGCCGGCGACGGCGCCGAGGATCTCGTCGAGGGCCCTGTGCAGCTCCGCGGCGAGGGCGGGCGTGTTCGCGTTGAGCTGCTGGATCTCGAAGTAGAGGTCCGGGTTCTCGCGCAGCACGTCGCGGGCGGTGGCGTTCTGCTTGCCGAAGGTGGTGGAGGCCACCTCGCCCAGGCGGCGGTAGTCCAGGCCGCTCGCGCCGAGCACGCGGCCGTAGAGGATGTTCACGAGGTGGGCGAGGCCGAGCACGTAGCCCATGTGGCGGTCGTGCTCCTCGAGCGGCAGCTCCACGAGATGCGCGCCTACGCCCACGAAGAGCTGCTTCGCCTGGGCGAGGGCCGCCCGGTTGCCGCAGTCGCAGAAGAGCACGTTGCGGCCGATGAGGTGGGCCGCGTCCGGCCCGAACATGGGATGCAGGCTGGCCACGCGCAGGCCACGGGCGGCCGCCGCGCGCAGGGGCGCCACCAGGGGCGATTTCAGCGAGGCGATGTCTAGAATCAGCCCGCGGTGCCGGGCGGGGTCCAGCGCCTCGAGCAGGCCGGGGATGCTCGCGATCGGCGTGGAGAGCACGAGCAGCTCGGCGCCCGCGGCCGCCGCGAGATCGGGGATGCTCTCGTAGGCGCCGCCCCCGGGGGCGGGGTCGAGCACGCGCACGCGGTGGCCGCCCGCGTGGAGGTAGTCGCAGAGCCAGCGGCCCATCTTGCCCTTGCCGCCGACGACCACGGCCTCGCCCCGCTCACCGCCGCCGCCGCGGTCGGCGAGCCCGGCCTGCAGCTTCACCGCGTGATCGATGAGCAGGCCGGCCAGGGCGTCGCCGAACTCGGGATCCACGCCCCGGGCGGCGCAGCCGGCGCGCAGGCGCTCGAGCACCTGGGCCTCCACGGGGAAGTTGCGCACGGGCAGGCCGCGCGCGCTCTTGATGCGGCCCAGCTCGGTGGCGGCCTCCAGCCGGCGGGACACGGCGGCGAGGATCTCCTCGTCGCAGCGGGCGATCTCGTCGCGGAGGGCGTCGAGGCGGGGGTCGGTCATTACACGCCCCGCGGGGGGACTGCGCCGAGGAGCACCAGCGCTTCCGCAACGAGCGTCGCCGCGAGCACGCTCGCCAGCGTGCCGAGCAGGAAGTACTCGGCGAACTCGGGATCCTTCTCGAAGCGCTCGTGACGAGCGAGGGCTTTAGCCGCCATGAGGAAGGCCATGGCCGCATACTCGCCCCGGGCCAGCACGACGAGCAGGATCCAGCGCTCGAGGATGCCGATCGCCTCTCCGCGGCCGTGGCTGGCGACGGCCGCGGCGTAGGGCTTGCCCATCAGCTCCATGCCCCAGCGCAAGAGGCGTGTGGTCGGATCGGCCAGCAGCAGGAGGGCCACCAGCCAGGGCCAGACGCCCGCTGCGGCCGGGCCGTTCGCCTTCGTCGTCAGGAGCTGCAGGACTGCAGTTGAACCCAGGGCCAGCAGCGCCAGCAGGTGCCAGCCGCTCTTGCGGGGCGCTCGCCACCACAGGAGGATGGCGACGCCGCCACCCAGGAGCGCCGCTGTGAATGCGGACCAGCTCTCAACCTGGATGCCGCCCAGCCAGGCGATCAGTGCCAGCGCGGCCAGCATGACGCCGGCGAGCGCCAGGCCATGCCGCCAGATGCGCACGAGGTTGGCGCCGGCCAGCGTGGTGGTCAGCAAGATCCATCCGGTCACGCTCCGCCTCCCAGTTCAAGGCATCAGTTCCAGAAGACCCTTTTCGAGAGCCTGCGATGCGCGCTCATAGAGGCTCCAGCCGGCGGCCTTCTGGCGCAGGCTCACGGCGCTGGGGCTGATCTTCAAGACCTCGGCCACTTGCTTCCAGGATCGTCCACCTTCGAAGAGCGCGATGGCTTGAGCTTGCGCCGATGTCCAGCTCATCCGTTGGCGCAGCACATAGGAGGCCAAGGTGCTCCAGAGGATGGCGTCGCCCTGTTGGGTGTCGAGTTGGCAGGGCAGATCGAGCGCGCGGGCACGCTCGAGCGCCGCGCGCGCGCGGTGGAAGCAGGGACCGTCCATGCCTAGAGCCTCTTCGCGGAGCTCTGTGCTCAGAGCCCCGAGGCCGAGTCCGAAACGCACGGCCGTGGGCCTGGCCAAGTCCAGGACTTCAGGGATGAAAGCCAGTAGCGCGCGGCATCCCGCGGCGTCAGCAGGGAAGAGCGCCTGGAACTCATCCCCGATGGTGACCAGTGGCCAGGCCGCGAAGCCTGTGCGCGTCTCGGCTCTGACGGCGGCGAAGTGCCGGCCAAGCTGTGCCTGGAGCCGGCCCCGCGCATCCGGCTTCAGTGCCCGGGAGGCGACGAGGTCTCCGATGAGGGCGATGTAGGCTGGATCGCTCATGGACTTAGTTAAGCCTTTGGACTTAATTCCGTCAAGTTGATTCAATAGGCTCAACTAACTTCGATTGCAAGAATTAAGTCTCAAAGCTCAATTCTTTGAAGTTGAGCCTAGAGGCTAAACTCCCGACCTTCCCTGGCGCGCGGAAGAGCCTAGCCAGCGACCACCCGCCGCCAGGGCTACCGCGCGCGGTAGGCCATGCTGCGCCAGAGCCGCCAACGCCGAGCCGCATTGCGCCGGTGACGCGGCGGAGCGTGAAGAAGGGGAAGGCTGCGAGCGGCCCCGGCGGTCGTGACCCGCGCAGGGTGGCCCGGGCGACTTGTCACGTGACAAGTCCCGCAGGTTGCCGGCGCTCTACTAGTCCCAGAACGCCAGCCCGACTTGCAGCGAATAGCCAGGGCAGTACGGAAAGCTGTCGGGGCCAACGCTCCAGGCATCCAGCGCTTCGGCGCGCAGGGTGAAACCGAGGGAGCGCCGAAAGCGCCACTGAGCGCTGAGGCCGAGGCTGGCCAGCCCCCCGCCATCCCACATGGAGCCTAACCCGAAGCTGGCCAGGCCCAGGCCGCACTCCACGCGGACTCCCCAGTTCCTTCCCACTAGGACCGGCGCGCCGAGCAGGAGGCTCAACGAGAAGCACCCGCTCTCGATCCTGGCCGTCGCGCCTGGAGGCGGCTCGCCGCTGGGATCCAGTTCCACCGCGCCCGAGGCGGTGCTTCCGGCGATTCCCCAGCGAACTCCGCGATCGTCGGGGCCGCGAAAGCCTGGCCAGAAGGCAAGCCGGGCGCCGTGGTAGGGCCTTGCGATGTAAGCGGCGCCGCCGGGGAAGGGCGCGCTCTCGGTGTCGAAGGCCGCGCCGCGCAGGGCGAGCAAGCTGACTTCGCTGGCTCGGACCTGAGTGGCGGCGAGGAGGGCCGCCCCGACCAGCGCCAGGATCAGGAACCCTCGCAGCCCTCTGCTCGCCATCCCCTTGCCTCCTCCTGAACCTCGAGCTCCCCAGGGGCCGACCCGAGGAGTCTCCGCCACTGCTGCTCGTGCGTCAACCTCAACCCCTGCCTGGACTTGCGCCAGCCGTCCGCCGGCGGCAGGGCCAGCCCCCGGGGGCGGGTCGGCGCGCTTGCATCCCCTTTGCCTTGCCTTCATAATGCCGCCTTCCGGCGCCACGCCGGCCGGCGGAGCTGTGCACAAAGGCAGGGTCATGGATCAGATCGCCAGCCGCATCGACACCAGCGACGCCACCTTCAAGGCCAACCGCAAGCACATGCTGGCGCTCGTCGCGGACCTGCGCGCGCGCCTGGAGCGCGTGAAGCTGGGGGGCGGCCCCGAGCTGGTCGAGCGCCACCGCAAGCGCGGCAAGCTCTTCGTGCGCGACCGCATCGAGAAGCTGCTCGATGCCGACTCGCCTTTCCTCGAGTTCAGCGCCCTGGCCGCCGGCGGCCTCTACGAGGACGCCGCGCCCGGCGCGGGCCTGGTCACGGGCATCGGCCGCGTGGGCGGGCGCGAGTGCGTCATCGTCGCCAACGACGCCACGGTCAAGGGCGGCACCTACTTTCCCATCACCGTGAAGAAGCACCTGCGCGCGCAGGAGATCGCCGCGCGAGAACGGCCTCGCCTGCATCTACCTGGTCGACTCGGGCGGCGCCTTCCTGCCCATGCAGGACGAGGTCTTCCCCGACCGCGAGCACTTCGGCCGCATCTTCTACAACCAGGCGCGGCTCTCGGCCCAGGGCGCGGCGCAGATCGCCGTCGTGCTGGGCTCCTGCACGGCGGGCGGCGCCTACGTGCCCGCGATGAGCGACGAGACGGTGATCGTCAAGGAGCAGGGGACCATCTTCCTCGGCGGGCCGCCCCTGGTGAAGGCGGCCACGGGCGAGGAGGTCACGGCCGAGGAACTCGGCGGCGCCGACGTGCACTGCCGCCAGTCCGGGCGTGACCGACCACTACGCCGCCAACGACGAGGACGCGCTGGCGATCACGCGCAACATCGTCGCCCACCTGGGCCGGCCCTATCGCCACGAGCTGGCCACCCTGCCCGCCGCCGAGCCGCACTACGACCCGGCCGAGATCTACGGCATCGTGCCAGCAGGACGTGCGCAAGCCCTACGACGTGCGCGAGGTGATCGCCCGCATCGTCGACGGCAGCCGCTTCCACGAGTTCAAGGCGCTCTACGGCACCACCCTGGTGACCGGCTTCGCGCACATCTGGGGCTACCCGGTGGGGATCGTGGCCAACAACGGCGTGCTGTTCTCCGAGAGCGCGCTCAAGGCCACGCACTTCATCGAGCTGTGCAGCCAGCGCGGCGTGCCGCTCGTCTTCCTGCAGAACATCACCGGCTTCATGGTGGGCCGCCAGTACGAGGCCGGCGGCATCGCCAAGGACGGCGCCAAGATGGTGGCCGCCGTCTCGAACGCCGCCGTGCCCAAGTTCACGGTGATCATCGGCGGCAGCTTCGGCGCCGGCAACTACGGCATGTGCGGCCGCGCCTACGGCCCGCGCCAGCTCTGGATGTGGCCCAACGCGCGCATCTCCGTGATGGGCGGCGAGCAGGCGGCCAGCGTGCTGCTCACGGTGAAGCAGGACCAGCTCGCGGCGCCGGGCAAGCCGCCGCTCGCGCCCGACGCCGCCGAGGCCTTCAAGGCGCCCATCCTGGCCAAGTACGAGACCGAGGGCAGCGCCTACTACAGCACGCGCGCGCCTGTGGGACGACGGCGTCATCGACCCCGTGGACACGCGCATGGTGCTGGGCCTGGGCATCGCCGCGGCGCTGAACGCGCCCTTCCCGCCCCGCACGCACGGCGTGTTCAGGATGTAGCGGCGATGAGCGAAGCCCTTACTTGGACCCTCGCGGATCACGTGGCCACGGTCACGCTGAACCGGCCCGAGCTGCACAACGCCTTCGACGACGCGCTGATGCAGGCGCTCACCGCGCGCTTCCAGGCGCTCGCCGCCGACAGCGTCGTGCGCGTCATCGTGCTGGCCGCCGCGGGCAAGAGCTTCTCGGCCGGCGCCGACCTGGCCTGGATGAAGCGCATGGCGGGCTACTCCTACGCCGAGAACCTGGCCGACGCTGGCCTCCTCGGCGACATGCTCGAGGCCATCCACGCCGCGCCGCAGCCCGTGATCGCCCGCGTGCAGGGCGCGGCCTTCGGCGGCGGCGTCGGCCTCGTGGCCGCCTGCGACATCGCCCTGGGCACGGAGCGCGCGAGCTTCTGCCTCAGCGAGGTGAAGCTGGGCATCGTGCCGGCGATGATCAGCCCCTATCTTGTAGCGCGCATCGGGCCCGGCGCGGCGCGGCGTTACTCGCTCACGGCCGAGCGTTTCGACGCTGCCACCGCCCAGCGCCTCGGCCTGCTCGCCGAGGTCTACCGGGACGAGGCGGCGCTGGACGCCGCCCTCGCCGCCCTCTGCGCGCAGCTCAAGCAAAACGGCCCCGCCGCGCTGGCCGCCTGCAAAGACCTCTACGACTGCGTCAGTGGCGCACCGGCTCTCCACCGCGAAGAGACCCAGCGCCGCATCGCCGAGATCCGTGTGTCCCCCGAAGGCCAGGAGGGCATCGCCGCCTTCCTGGCCAAGCGGCCGCCGAACTGGCAAGGGGATTGAGCATGTTCAAGAAGGTCCTGATCGCCAACCGCGGCGAAATCGCCGTGCGCGTCTCGCAGACCTTGCAGGAGATGGGCATCGCCGCGCTCGCGGTCTACTCGGATGCCGATCGCAAGGCCCTGCACGTGATGCGCGCCGACGAGGCCGTGCCGCTGGCGGGAACGGCGCTGGCCGAGACCTATCTCAACCAGGCGCGCCTGATCGCCATCGCCAAGCAGGCCGGCGCGGACGCCGTGCACCCGGGCTACGGCTTCCTCTCCGAGAACGCGCGCTTCGCGCGGGCCTGCCGCGAGGCGGGCCTGGCCTTCATCGGGCCGCAGCCGGAGGTGATCGAGGCCATGGGCGACAAGATCGTCGCCAAGGCGCGCCTGGCGAAGGCGGGGGTGCCGGTGATCCCCGGCTGGAAGGGCGACACCGCGGACAGCGCCGCGCTCGCCAAGGCCGCGGCCAAGATCGGCTACCCGGTGCTGCTCAAGGCGGCGGCCGGCGGCGGCGGCAAGGGCATGCGCATCGTCCGCAGCGAGGCGGGGCTTGCCGAGGCCCTGGCGGCGGCGGCGCGCGAGGCGACCAGCGCCTTCGGCGACGGGCGCATCTTCATCGAGAAGTACATCGAGCGCTCGCGCCACGTGGAGTTCCAGATCTTCGGCGACAAGCACGGCAACTGCGTGCAGCTCTTCGAGCGCGAGTGCTCGATTCAGCGGCGCTACCAGAAGATCGTCGAGGAATCGCCCTCGCCGGCGCTCACCCCTGCCCTGCGCGCCGAAATGGGCGCAGCGGCCCTGGCCGCAGCGCGAGCGCTGAACTACGAGGGCGCCGGCACGGTGGAGTTCATGCTGGCGCCCGACGGGAAGTTCTACTTCCTCGAGGTCAACACGCGCCTGCAGGTGGAGCACCCGGTGACCGAACTCGTGCTCGGCCGGGATCTGGTGCGCGCGCAGATCCTGGTGGCGGCGGGCGAGCCCCTGCCCTTCCGCCAGGAGGATCTGGTGCAGCGCGGCCATGCCCTCGAATGCCGCATCTACGCCGAGGATCCGGCGCGGGGGTTCCTGCCCTCCACCGGACGCCTCGCGCAGTTCTCCACGCCCCGTGGCGCCTACGTGCGCGTGGACGTGGGCGTGCGCCGCGGCTCGGAGGTCTCCGTGCACTACGACCCCATGCTGGCCAAGCTGATCACCTGGGGCGGCGATCGCGAGGAGGCGAGGCAGCGCATGGCCTGGGCCCTGCGCCGCTTCGTCATTCTCGGCGTGACGACGAACATCGAGTTCCTGACGCGCGTGGTGGAGCATCCCGCCTTCGCCGCCGGGGACCTGCACACGCATTTCCTGGACGAGCACGCGCTGGACCTGGCCGCGCCGGAGCGCCTGGAAGAAGCCGTGGCCATTGCCGCGGGGCTTGCCGCCGGCGCCCCCGGGGGCGACGGGCGGCCGGCGACGGCGGCCGCCGTGGCCGGCGCCGGCGGACCCTGGCAGAGCGGGCAGCGCTGGAGGAACAGCTGATGGCGACGATCAAGCTCAGACCCGCCGCGGGCGGCGAGGCGACCAGCGTCAGCCTGGAGCGCGCGGACCAGAAGCCCGGCGTCAGCCACTTCGCGCAGATCAACGGCAAGCGGCAGCCCGTGGAGCTGGAGCTGCTCGGCACGGGCGAGGGCTGGCTGCGCGTGGGGGACCGCGTGCAGCCCTTCTTCTGCCATCGCGAGGGAGACCACCTGCAGCTCTGGCTGGCCGGCCGCGTGCATGCGGTGGAGATCGTGAGGGATACGCCGCAGCGATCCAGCGCCGAAGCGGGCGCGCCGCGCAGCGCCTCGCTCACCGCGCCCATGCCGGGGGCCGTGCTGAAGGTGCTCACCGCGCCGGGCAAGCGCTTCAAGGCCCACGAGCCGCTCGTGATCATGGAGTCGATGAAGATGGAGCTGACGCTCTCGCTGCCCCATGCCGGCCGCGTGCGCAAGCTCTCCTGCGAGGTGGGCGAGCTGGTGGAGCTGGGCGCCGTGCTCGTCGAACTGGAGGAGGCGGCGGCCGCCGCGCATGCCTGAGCGCATACGCATCCTCGAGGTGGGGCCGCGCGACGGCCTGCAGAACGAGGGGCGCATCGTGCCCACGGCCGAGAAGCTGCGCTTCATTGCGGCCCTCGCGGAGTCAGGGCTGCGCGAGATCGAGGTCAGCAGCTTCGTCCACCCCGAGCTGATCCCCCAGCTCGCCGATGCCGAGGATCTGGTGGCGGGCCTGCCGGCGGCGGCCGGCCTCACCTACTCGGCCCTCGTGCCCAACGAGCGCGGCCTCGACCGGGCGCTGGCCACGGGCATCGGACGCATCGCGGTCTTCACCGCGGCCAGCGAGACCTTCACCGAGCGCAACATCCGCATGAGCATCGAGGAGAGCTTTTCGGTGTTTGGCCCGCTCATCGCGCGGGCCAGGGCGGCGGGACTCAGCGTGCGCGGGTACCTGTCGGTCTGCTTCGTGTGCCCCTACGAGGGGGATATCCCCAAGGAGCGTGTTCGCCCCCTGGTCGAGCGCCTGCTCGAGCTCGGCGTGGACGAGGTGGGGGTCAGCGACACCATCGGCGCCGCGGCGCCGCGCGAGGTGGCCGAGACCACGGCCTACCTGCTCGAGCGCGTGCCGGCCGAGCGCCTCGCCCTTCACTTCCACGACACCTACGGCACGGCGCTGGCCAACGTGCTGGCGGGGCTCACGCTCGGCATCCGCAGCTTCGATGCGGCGACTGCCGGCCTCGGCGGCTGTCCCTACGCGCCCGGCGCGGCGGGCAACCTGGCCACCGAGGACCTCGTCTACATGCTGGGGCGCATGGGCTACGAGACGGGCGTGGATCTGGAGGCGCTGGTCGCCGCGGGCGCGGGGATGGCCGGCTTTCTCAGCCGCCAGCCGACGAGCCGGCAGTGGCGGCGGCTGGGGGGCGGGAAGCGCTAGCCGACGCGCTCTTGTCACGTGCCAAGGCGCCTGGCGATTCTCCCGCGCGGCGCGTGCAGCCGGCTGGGCCTCTACTTGCCCTCGTCCTTGCCGCGGACGTAGTACTCGATCGGGTGCACCTGTCCCTGGAAATCGACGAGATTGATCAGCAGCGTGCCGCTGCCATAGGCCTGCTCGTAGCGGATCCTGAGTGGGCTGAGGTCGAAGTGCTCGTTCGTCGTGAAGGCCGCGTCGCAGTCCTCTTCCAGCTCGTGGACCAGCACCGCGCGCACCTGCACCGGGTTCGACTCCATGAAGCCGCCCGAGATGTAGCAGGTCCAGGGGTGCTCGGGCTGGCAGCCGCTGAAGGCCACGCGCAGGGCCAGGCAGTCCTCCTCGATGCGCGCCGCGATGAACTGCCAGTGGGCATCGTGCAGCGAGTCGGGCGGCAGGTCCGTGAAGACCACCGGCTCCGCGTTCGGCGCTCCGCCCCAGTGGATGCCGAAGTCCGCGTGCAGGAAGCTCTGCGGATCGCCGTCGGGGCCCGGCGCGATGAGCACGCTGAGCGGGTTGGGCGTCGTGAAGAGGGGCGGGATCATGTCGAAGATGGAGAAGTCGCAGGTGACCTGGTAGATGCCCACGGACGCGATGGGCAGAGCCCAGCGGCCCTCAGCATCGCTGTAGGCCAGGAGCAGGTCGCCGCCGGGCGTCTCCACGATGATCGGCGCGCCGTGCCAGCCCGGCTCGCCCTGCTCCGGCAGCCCGTTCGCGTTGCGATCCACCCACACGCGGCCGCCCAGGCGGGCGAGTCCGGGCGCGAGCCCCGCGTCCAGGCGCGCGCCGAAGGCGAAGGAGCCGAGGCCGGGATCGTGGAAGACCCAGAGCTTGGCCCGCGAGGTCTCGCCCGTCTCGAGCACGCCGTCCTCGCCGAGCAGCTCGGAGTAGTCGAAGCCGTAGGCCGGCGGCAGCACGTCCGCCAGGCCGCCCGACATGGCCACCGCGTCCGGGTTCACCACGCTCACGACCGGCGGCCGGAAGGCGCCCAGCCAGATCATCACCGGCGGATGGATGTCGGCGCCGACATTGCGGATCGAGACCTGGATGGAGAGCTCCTCGGACTGGGGATCGATCTCGAGTCCGCCGCCGATCAGCTCGACGACCAGCGGGTTGCCGGGCAGGGTGTCCGTGACGCCGAGCAGGAACTCGCCGCCGTCGGCGTCGAAGCTGCCGCCCAGGGCCAGGTTGCCGGCGCCGGGGCCGCCCCCGGGGGCGGTGCCATCCGAGCAGCCGGCGAGGACGAGCAGCGCGAAGGGCAGCAGGCGCAGGGAGCGCGGAAGGGCGATCATGGCGGCCTCCGGGGATGGGCCACGGTGGGGGCGGGCCCCCGAAGTATAGCGGAAGCCGCGCCTCGCAGGCAATCGGGCGGCTCCGCCCGCGCTCGCGAATCCAGGCGCCGGCGGGCCTTCCGGCGGCCTGGGGGCGGCGTGCGGTGGTCCCAGCCGCACTGTACACGTGTACAATCGACCGGCGATCCGCCCCCGGGGGCGGGAACCGGGTCCAGCCGGCTGGCCTTGCAGCCAGCCTCCTCACCAAACCCGCTCGCGATCGATTTCACGCTTGGCCGCCCCCGCGCCGGCGAGGATACTCCGCCACGAGGGCGGCAGTGCGCCCGTCCGACACCGCGCAGGAAAGGGCAGAGGGTGGCCGCGAGAAAGGCAAAGACAGCGCGGCGGGCCGCTGGAATCGGCGGTTCCCATCAGGAGAGGGGCTCTCTCGATCGCTTCTTCGCTGCTTCGCAAGGCCGTCCGCGCCGCGCCGTGGCAGAGCTGGTCGTGGCGGCGATCCTGCTCATCCTCTGCCTGATCAACTTCCGCGGCATCGCCGACAACGGCCTGGTCAACGACGATTTCGTCTGGCTGCACGATGCCCGCCAGGTGATGGAACCGGGCAATCTCGCCACGCACCGCGTCATCGGCTTCTTCCGGCCGCTCGTGAACGTCTCCTTCTGGGCGCAGGAGCAGCTCCTGCCCGGGCAGATCGAGTACTACAACCTGTTCAACCTGCTCGTGCACTGGCTCAACACCCTGCTGGTCTTCCAGCTCATCGCCCGCCTGGTCCCGGGCCGGCTCCACGCGCTGGCGGCGGCAGCGCTCTTCGCGATCTCGGACGATCACATCGGCGCCGTCCTGTGGATCAGCGCCAGGACGACCCTGCTTGCCGCCTGCTTCCTTCTCGCCTCCCTGGTCGTGTTGCTGTCGCCGGCCAGGCGGCGGCGGCTGGCGCTCGCCGCCGCGCTTCTCCTCTACTGCCTGGCCCTGGCCGCCAAGGAGACGGCCACCGTGGGTGGCCTGCTGGTGCTCCTGATCTTCCTGCTCACGCGCCGGCGCCAGGAGGGCGCACTGCTGTCAGGCAGCGCCGTCATCGCCTACTTCGCCACGACCGCGCTGTATCTGGCTCTGCGCATGGCGCTCATGGGCGGCTTCGCGCAGGACACCTGGGGTCCGGGACCGCACGGCTTCCGCAACCTGGCCGCGGGCGCCTTCAACCAGCTCTACCCGCAGGCCCTCTTGCACAGCCTCTATCCCCCCGCCGTGCGGATGCCCCAGTTCGCCAACCCCTGGATGCCGGAGCTGCTGGCGCTGCCGGCGCTGGGCCTGCTGCTCTGGCTGGGCCGGCGACTCGGTCGGGCCTACCCCGTGCTGCTGGGCATGGGCTGGATGCTGATCGCCCTCATCCCGGCGTCCTTCTTTCGCTACCGCTTCCAGCACTTCGAGTCGATCCAGCAGACCCGCTACTACTACCTCGCCACGATCGGCGCCGTGCTCGTGTTCACCAGCCTGCTCGCCGTGCTGTGGGACTCGAAGTCGGCGCGGCGCCGCGTTGCCGCGGCCGCGATCGTTCTCCTTGCCGGCCTGGCCTGCCTGCGCTTCAACGACCGGGCCAGGGAGAAGTGGAGGGCGACGGGCGAGATCTACCGACCCTACATCGCCTCCGTCATGCGCGCGCCGCTGCAGCACCCCGGGTTCTCGACGGTCGCCGTGGAAATCGCCGCCATGCCCTTCCCCTTCCTCCAGGCCGCCGTCAACTACGACATGCCCGGGCTCGAGCTGCGGGAAGTCGTCGGCGGCAGAGAGGTGGCAGCGGCCTGGCGGCCCTGCGTCTACGTCTGGTACTCCCAGGAAGGCGGCAGGGTGCAGGTGCACTACGAGGCGCTGCCCTGAAGGGACGTGGTTGCCTCGATGGCGCCTCATGATCTGCTAGAGTCAGCCTCTCCGCTGCTTGGCCGAGCAATGGACATCCGATCGGAAAGAGGAGGAGCGTGATGATGAGGCCGAAGATGAACCGACTACTGGTGACAACAGCGGCGCTCGCCGGATTTGCGCTGTGTCTCGTGGCGGTGGCACCGCAGGCACTGGCAGAGCCGACCCAGCTCACCAGCACCGGGGGAGCGCATCCCGCAGCCTCTCCGGATGGAAACTGGGTGGCCTTCGCGGTGCCGGGCGGCGGCATTGCCCGGATTTCAGCCGCTGGCGGAGCGCCTGAGCTGTTGTGCGCGAGCGGCGGCGAGCCGGACTGGGGACGTGCAGGGAGTCTGATCGTCTTCCGTGATGGTGAGGAGCTGTTCACGATCGATGCGGAAACGCAGGAGATCCAGCCGATCCGGCAGGGAGGTTTCGACGATGACCCAGCCTGGTCGCCAGCGGGAGATGAGATTGCCGCCCAGGGAACGTCAACGAGCATTGCCCTCATCGCATACCCAGGCGGGCAGGTGACGACGATTCCCTGCACCGACCCGGATGGCAGCGGCTGCGAAGGCGAAGGGCCGACCTGGTCGCCCAATGCAGCACAGCTGGCGTTCGAGGATGGTCTGGACCTGCTGAAGGTCGCCCGCAACGGCGGTACCGCCGAGCTCATCTACCACTGCGAGTGGGATCTCGCCCAGCCTGCTTGGTCACCGGCTGGTCGCTGGATTGCCATCACGCGCGGCGATGCCGCTTCGTGGGAGAATAGTCACATCTGGATCGTCGACCAGGCAGGAGACGCTTTCGGACTCGTCCAGCAGACCATGGGCGATGCCGAGGACTACCACCCGGCATGGTCACCCGATGGCAGCCGGATCTACTTCCAGTCCAATCGCTCCGGGAGTACCGAGATCTGGGTGGTCGATGCCCAGGAAACGACGGCCACGGCCGCCTCGACCTGGAGCCAGGTGAAGAGCTTCTACCGCGATTGAGATGGGCGTGGTCGCCCTGCCATGGCGGACGGAGCCACTCACAGACACGAAGCGGCTGCGGGAAAGCCCGCAGCCGCTCGCGTTTCCGCTCTCGCCCACCTACTCGATGCCGATGCCGTCGATGAGAATCGCCGAGTCGAAGATGCTGTCGCCGATGTCGCCCGCCGCGAAGCGCAGGGTCACGGTCTGGCCGGCCCAGGGGGCGATGTTCAGGCTCAGCGCCCGCCAGCCCGTGCGGTAGACGCCGGCGTCGTCGCCCAGCGGGCCCTGATCGAACTGGATGCCCGCCGGCGTGACGTCGTCGCACATGTCGTCGATCTCGATCAAGAACAGCACGGTCTCGGTCTCGTCGGCCGCGATCACGCTCACCTGGAAGAAGTCCTGGAAGCCGCTGCCGCACCACTCGAGGAATTCCTCGGAGAAGAAGTTGTAGTTGAGGGCCAGCGTCGTCGCCCCGATCGGCACGCAGACCACCTGGTTGATCTCGCCCGTGTTCAGCGTGTAGCCCAGGCCCGTGGAGACGATGCCCATCGCATTGCCGACGACGGGGCTCTGGTCGCCCAGCCGGGAGATCACGCGGCCGTCGCCCACGACATCCCAGGCCGCCAGCGTGCCCAGCGCGAAGTCGCCGTTCTGCAGCTCGGTGCCGTAGCTCAACTCGGCGTTGCCCGCCGCCGTGAAGGCCGCGTGGCGATGGCCGGGGTCCGTCTGCGGCGCGGCCGCGTGGGCCGGACCGCTGCGCAGGCCGCTCTCGAGGATGCCGCTCCAGAAGCTCAGCGAGGCCTCGTTGGCGAAGTCCACGCTGACGCTGGCGTCGAAGCCCGCCACGAACCCGGCGCCGCTGCCGAGCAGGGCCACGGGCCAGATGTTGTTGGTCGTCACGTCGCAGGCGGCGATCTGCAGCAGGGTGTCCGGGAAGCGCGTGTTGTACTTGGCGATGAAGGCCGCCTTCACCGCGAAGACGCTGACCCCCTCCACGCGCACGATGCACATGGCCGGGTTGGCGTCGAAGAGATCCCAGGCGTGGGCGAGGCAGCGCTGGTAACTCACGGTCTCGCCCGTGAGCAGGGCTACCTGGCCGCCGGCCAGCTGCGCCGAGTGCGTGAAGATGCTCACCGCGCCGTAGCGCTCCAGCGAGCGCAGGGCGTCCACCGTGGCCTCGTCGTCGGCGAGGAAGCGCAGGCCGAAGCTGGGGCAGTGGGCCGCCTCGAACATGGCCGCGACCGCCGCGCCGGGCTCGTCCACGCCGGGCAGTCCGGCCAGCCAGCTCGCGAAGGGGCTGTAGACGAGGGCCAGGTTCGAGTCCACCTCGTTCAGGTTGCCGAGATTGCGGTCCCCGGGCGCGCGGGGCAAGGCCGGCTCGCCCACGCTCATCAGATGCCGGGTGGTCGCCGGATCGCGGTGGGGCCGCGCCGCGCGCGGCAAGGGGGCCGGCTTGGCCGCGGCGCTCGCGCCGTAGACCGGGCCCAGGGCCGGGTCCACGAGGAGCACGCCCGCCTCGAAGCCGTTGTTGTAGACCGCCCAGATGCTGCCGCCGTCCGGCGACAGGTAGGCGTCCACGACGTGGTCCTTGGCATCCAGCCAGACCACAAGGGCCTCGCGCGCGGCATCCAGATCGCCGGCCCCGTTCGAGGAAGTTCTCCCAGCGCGCTTCCACGGAGTCCTGGTAGGCCAGGGCCACGTTGACGATGCCCTC
Organism: uncultured bacterium; assembly: GCA_963695095.1. Classification (GTDB taxonomy): domain Bacteria; phylum Krumholzibacteriota; class Krumholzibacteriia; order JACNKJ01; family JACNKJ01; genus VGXI01. The sequence goes on from CAVOFT010000001.1 coordinate 1,104,433, forward strand.
CGTGGGCGGCAGGCGCACGGGCAGCTCGGTGATCACCGACCAGCTCGCATGCGGCAAGCCGGTCACGTTGGAGACGGCCCGGGCCAGGGCGCGCAGGTAGACCGTCTGCGGCGCCACGATGAAGAGGTTCTCGACGATCGCCGAGTAGTTGCCGTCGGCCATGATCTCGTCGCCGTTGTCGAGGTCGCCGTTGTCGGCGAGCGGCGAGAGCACGCTCACGCTGTCGCCGCTGTCCGTGACGCGGTAGAGCGCCACGCTCTGCACGTCGAGCGAGTCGGCCACCATGAGCTCGGCGACGACGCGCAGGTCCGTGGGGTCGGAGGCGGTGAGCCCCTGCGGCACCGCCACCGGCCCCCGCGTGAAGACGAGGTCCGTGCTCTGGATGGGCAGCTCGATGGCCGGCGTCCAGAGCGTGAGCGTGGCGCTGAGCGGCATTGCGGGCCGTGAGCAGGGCGGCGATGTGGAGCAGGCCCGGCTCGCCGTAGCTGAGCTCGGCCGCCACGCCCGAGTAGATCTTGTCGGCGGCCACCATGTCGGCGTCGCCGGCGTCGCCCGTGTCGGTGAGCGTGGCCAGGGTGCCGAGCGAGGCGCCCGCTCGCGCTCACGCTGTGCAGGACGACGCTCTCGAGCGCGTAGCCCGCCGGCGCTTCGGCCTTGAGGCGAGCGACGAGGTCCACGGGGGTGTCCACGAGCAGCACCTGGCGGTCGATGCTGAGCGCCTCGAGCAGGGTGATCGCGGGGGCCTGGGGATCGTCGCCCGGGCCCTCGGTGCCGGGACTCGTGCTCTTCGAGCAGCCGCCGGGAATGAGGGCGGCGAAGAGGACCAGGGCTGCCAGGGCCCGGCCGGTATCCTGCAGGCGCATGCGGATCTCCTTCTGTAGCGCGTGAGAGCGAAGGCTCTATCAGCTATCGGAAGGACGCGGGCGCCGCTTGAGGACAATGGAAAGCCCGGGCGGCGAGGGCCGGCCCGGGCGGGAGCTTGTCGACTAACTAGCGCAATTTCATCAACTTGCCCGAGTGCACGGCCTCGCCGGCGGCGAGGCGGTAGAGGTAGAGCCCGGCCGGGAGTGCCCGGCCGGCCGCGTCGCGGCCGTCCCAGGCCAGGCGCTGCTCGCCGCCGGCCACGAGGCCGGTGGCGGGCGTCGCCACGCGGCGGCCGGCGCAGTCGAAGATCTCGAAGCGCAGCGTGGCGGGTCCGGCGAGCGCGAAGACGAGGCCCGTCTCGGCGCGGAAGGGGTTCACCAGCACGCGCGGCGCGGCGGCGAAGGCATCCAGCGCGGGCACGCCCACCGGCCAGTCGTAGTGGATCGTGATGCTCAGCTCGTCGTTGGCGGGGTTCTCGTCGCCGGCGAGCAGCGTGCGCGCGGTGAGCGTGTAGCTGCCGGGCGCAGGCGGCAGCCAGGCGGGATCCACGACCAGGGTGTCGATGGCCGCGAAGGGCAGGCTCCGCGTCCAGCTCCCCGCGCCCCAGCCGCCCTCCAGCTCGACGGTCACGCCGGCCTGGCCGGCGAGGCCGAAGTTCGTCGCCTGGATGATGAGGGGAATCGGCTCGCCGGCGCCGAACTGCTGGCCGTCTACCAGGCCGCCGAAGCGCAGGATGCCGGTGTCGTTGGCGTACACCGTGCCCAGCAGCCGATCGACGCCGAACTTGCAGAGGTAGTTGGTCACCCAGGTCATGTCCTCGGTGACGGGGTCCGTGCTCTCGGCGAGGATGCCGCCGTCGTCGTCGGTGTCGTAGGAGAGCAGGGCGTCGGTGACGAGCTTGCCGTTGGCCCAGTAGGAGGCGTCGCCGGTCAGATCCCAGACGGCGAAGTGGGCGTTGGCGTAGGCCACGTTCCAGGAGGAGTCCCAGTCGTAGCCGGGCACGCTGTACCAGTCCTGCCAGATCTGGAGATACTGGCCATTCGTGGCGAGCCAGCTCTGCCCGAACGCCGGATCGTCCCGGAAGACCGAGTTGCAGACGCCCCAGAGCGCGGTGCCGCTGCTCATCGCCCAGTACTCCTCGGCCAGGCGCGTCGAGGGGTTGACGTTGATGTAGTTGAGCACGTCCGTGCCCTGCGCGACGGCCGCGTTCATGTAGACGCGCGTTGCCCACGGCCTCGCCGTAGAGGTAGAGGTTGCCGGCCGCCCAGCCCTTGCAGAAGGCGTCCAGGCGCTGGGCCCAGATCGTGCCGTCGATGACGAGCGGGTTGTCCACGATGTACTGCGCGCAGGTCTCGGCGTAGGCGTCGAAGCTCGGGTCGCCCGTGGCCGCCTTGTACATGAGCACGGCGGTGAGGCCCCAGGCGCAGTTGTGCACGCGGTAGTAGTTGTCGTTCGCGGCGCCTTCCTCGAGCCAGGCCGGGTAGTTCGTCGAGTAGATCCAGGCGGCGGCCATGTTGTCGTCGTAGGCCGTGCTGCCGGTGAGCTGCTTGTAGCGCGACCAGCACCAGATGGCCTCCAGCGTGTTGTCGGTCTGGATGACGTTGCCGAGGTAGCCGCCCTCGGCCTCGATCTCGCCGCCGTAGTCGCTGGAATCGGGGTCGCTCACCTGCCAGACGGCGAGGAACTCGACGATCTGGTCGAACTCGCGCAGGTAGTTGAAGGGGCGCGAGCGCTCGGCGGCATCGCGCGCCCGCCGGCGGGGCCACCCTCGAGCCAGAGCTGCCAGTCGGCGTCCCCGTCAAGGGCAGGGTCGGGCGCCGGTGCGGTGGCGAGGGCGAGTGCGGGCAGGACGAGCAGGCAAAGGGCGACGGCGAGACGGCGCATGGCGGACCTCTCGGGCTGGAGACAGGCGGAACTCCATTATAGACCGAGCGCCCGACCCTCAACAAGCGGCGCTCTTGCAATCCTACGCCAACCGGGGCATCCTGCGGCCTTCCCTGACAGCATGAGGCGGCATGGGCGAGCTTTACGCACTCGGCGCGGCCCTGGTCTGGGCCTTCGCGGTGATCTTCTTCAAGCGCTCGGGCGAGACGATGTCGCCCTTCGCGCTGAATCTCTTCCGCGTGGGCATCTCCCTGGTGGTGCTGGTGCCGATCCTGCTCCTGAGCGGCCAGCAGCTCTGGCGCCCCCTGCCCTGGCGCGACTACGCCGTGCTGGCCGCCAGCGGCGTGCTCGGCATCGCCATCGCCGACACCTTCTTCCACCGCGCGCTGTTTCGCCTGGGCGCGGGCCTCACCTCCATCGTCGACTGCATGTACTCGCCCTTCATCGTGGGTTTCGCCTTCCTCATCCTCGGCGAGCGGCTGAGCCCCTGGCAGCTCGCGGGCATGGCCCTGGTGATCATCGCCGTGTTGCTCACCACGCGGGCGCGCCTGCCAGAGGGCGTGGACCGCCGTGGACTGCTCGTGGGCATCGCCTACGGCGTGGCGGCGATGGGCACGATGGGCCTGGCCATCGTCTGGGTGAAGCCCGTGCTCGAGCGCACGCCCGTGCTCTGGGCGACCACCGTGCGCCAGATCGCGACCTTCGCCTTGATGGTCCCCGCGGCCCTCCTCCACCCGCGGCGCCGCCACCTGCTCGGCGTCTTCCGGCCCGCCGCGAACTGGCGCTTCAGCCTGCCGGGCACCCTGCTCGGCTCCTGTCTCGCCCTGCTGCTCTGGATCGGCGGCATGAAGTACACGCAGGCGGGCGCGGCGGCCATCCTCAATCAGACGAGCACCATCTTCATCCTGCTCCTGGCGACGGTCTTCCTGCGCGAGCCGCTCACGAAGCGCAAGCTCGTGGCCGTGCTGCTCGCCTTCGGCGGCATCGCCCTGGTGACGCTCGGCTAGTCTTGATTCGTCAAGAGGCCTGCGCATCAGCGGCCCCTGCGTGCGCCGATGGCTTTTCTCGTTGCGATGCACTTGACCTATGCTCAGGTCCATAGTATAATACTGGCCTCTCCCCGCCTCCCGCGTCCTCGATCCTGCGAGGACTTTCCATGGCCGAGTTCGTGCCGAATCTCCCCGCCGCCAAGGTTGATGCCCACCTGCGTGCGGCCGTCGCCGAGCTGCGCCGCGCCGAACAGAGCGCCGTACTCTGGTTCGCCGAGCTGATGCGCCGGCGCCTCTACCGCGACTGCGGCTACTCCAGCATTCATGCCTACGCCGAGGCCGTGCTTGGCTTCGGGCAGGCGAAGACCTACCAGTTCGTCCGGCTGGCGGAGTCGCTGGATGGCCTGCCCGAATTGCGTGCCTCCGTGGAGGCTGGCGAGTTGCCCTGGACCAAGGCCCGCAGCGTGGCGGCGGTCGCCACGCCGCGCTCCGAAGGCAAGTGGATCGCCCTCGCGAAGGCGAGCAGCGCGCGTCAGCTCGAGTCGCAGATCCGCGAGAGTCGCCGCGAGGCGCAACGCCTTCCCGGCCAGGGAGACCTGCTGGGACCTGCCGCCGAGCCGCTACCCGCACCAGTGGCCAAGGTGCAGGTCAGCTTCACGCTCGAGCCCGAGCAGCACGCCCGCTGGCTGGCCATCGTCGAGCGCCTGCGCAAGCAAGGGCAGACCGGGACGAAAGAGGAGCTGCTGCTGGCTGCCTTCGCGGCACTGGCCGAGGCGGAGTGTACACGTGTACAAAGCGAGGCGCCGTATCAGGTCGTGATCTACCGCTGCGAGGACTGCGGCGCCGCCCGCCTGCCCGACAGGCGCTCCCTGGCGCCGGCGGTGGCCGCGCAGGTGGCCTGCGACTGCCGAACGCAGCGGGAAGACGCGCCCAATCGGGCATCGATCCCGCCGTCTCTTCGACGGCAAGTGCTTGCGCGCGACGGCCACCGTTGCCAGGCGCCGGGCTGCCGAGCAACGCGCTTCCTGGAGGTGCATCACCGGGAGCCACGCCGGCGGGGCGGGCGCAATAGCACGGCGAACCTGATCACCCTCTGCGCGGCCTGTCACCGCCTGCTGCACGAAAGCGGCGTAGGGCTTGACGCCGCGCTGCCGGTAGCGGCCTTGCCGAAGCCCGGCTGATGGCCGCTGACAGCGAGACCATCGGCAGGGGGACAAGGCGTCTGGGATGAGTCAGCGGAGGCGCTTGTGCGCATCTTCGTGCCGGATCGAGCCTAGTCCCGCGACTGGATGGCCAGCCCGCCCACGATGAGGGCGAGGCCGACCAGGGTGCCCGCGCGGATGGGCTCGTCCGCCACGCGGGCGATGAAGACCAGCGACAGGAAGGGCGCCAGGAAGATGAGGTTCGCCACGCGCGCCGCGCTGTCGGCCAGGCGCAGGGCGGTCAGCCAGAGCACGAAGGCAACGCTCATCTCGACGATGCCCACGTAGAGCGCGCCCCAGAGGCCCCGCCAGTCGGCGGGGACGAGCCCATCGCCCAGGGCGCAGACGAGCAGGATGACGGGCAGGCCGCCGGCGAAGTTGAGGAAGAGGCTCGCCACCGGCGGCAGGCTGCCCCGCGTGTTGCCGATCCAGTAGAGCGCCCAGAGCAGGGTGGAGCCGAGGGCGAGGGCCACGCCGAGTCCGTCCGCCGGCCCGCCCTCGCCCTGGCGCGAGATGACGAGCACGCCGGCGTAGGCCACCAGGCCCGCCGCGAGCAGACGCGGGCGGAAGCGCTGGCCGAGCAGGGGGATGGACAGGATGCCCAGCGTGAGGGCCCAGGTGTAGTTGAGCGGCTGGGCCACCTGGGCGGGCAGGCGGTCGTAGGCGGCGAAGAGCACGAGGTAGTAGGCCGCCGGGTTGAGCAGGCCCAGCGCGAGGCCGCGCAGGACAGCCCCGCGCGGCGCGCTACGCAGCACGCCCAGCTCGCCGCGCGCGAGCAGTAGCCCGCCCAGGATGAGGAAGGCCACCGCCGCCGAGTAGGCGAGGAGCTGCGCCGGAGTCAGCGCGCGCAGGCTCAGCTTGAAGGCCGTGGCCACCGTGGACCAGAGCAGCACCGTGGCCAGGCCGAGGAGGGTGGCGCGGCGCTGCGCGTGCATCTAGGGCTTGCCGCTCTCGCGGGCCGCCACCGCCGCGCGCGCCCGCTCGATGCTGTCGCCTGGGCTCACCTTCACCTGCGCGTCGAGGATGCGGCCCTCCTCGTCGACGAACCAGTGCGAACGGATCACGCCCATGTATTTCTTGCCGTACATGGACTTCTCGCCCCAGGCGCCGAGGGCCTCGAGCAGCTTGTGCTCCGGGTCGGAGAGAAAGTCGAAGGGGAAGCCCTCCTTCGCTTTCCAGCGGGCCAGGGTCTCCGGCGCGTCGGGGCTGAGGCCCAGCACCTCGACGCCGCGGGCGGCGAAGGCGCGCGCCTGCGCCTTCATTCCCTGCGCCTGCACGGTGCAGCCGCTGGTGGCGGCCTTGGGGAAGGCGAAGAGCAGCCAGGCCCTGCCGCGCAGGCTCGTCTGCTTCACGGTGGCGCCGTCCTGGTTCTTGAGGCTGAAGGCAGGCAGCTTATTGGCGGCCATGGCAGCTTCCTTTCGTGGACGCGCGCAGCGCGGCTAGGGCTGGGCGGGCTCGCTCGCGGCCGCGGGCGGCACGGCGAGCAGCAGCGCGGGATCGACGAGCTGTCCCTGCGCGCTCGCGCCCAGGTGCAGGTGGGGTCCGGTGACGCGCCCCGTGGCCCCCGCGCGGCCGATGATCTGGCCGCGCGCCACCCGCTCGCCCGGCTTCACCTCGATCGCCGACAGGTGGAAGTAAAGCGTGAGGAAGCCGTCGCCGTGATCCAGGTAGACCGAATTGCCGGCGTAGAAGTGCTCCTCGGCGAGGGCAACCACGCCGTCCGCGCAGGCGGCGATGGGCGTGCCCGTCGCCGCGCGCAGGTCGAGGCCGCTGTGCGGGCTCTTGGCCTCGCCGTTGAAGAAGCGGCGCAGGCCGAAGTCGCTGCTCTTCTCGCCGGCCACCGGCGAGCTGAGCGGCAGCGGCCAGTCACCCGATGCGCTGACGCGCGCGAGCGCCGCGCGCGCGCGGAGCTGCTCGCGCTCGGTGCGCTCGAGGTCCTCCGCGGACAGCTCGCTGTACTTGCTCGCCACCGTGAGATGCTGCTCGGGGTAGGCGCGCGGCTCGCGCGCGATGGGGCGCACGAGAATGGTCTCGACGCCATCCCGCCAGGAGCGCACGCGCAGCGTGTGCTCCTCGCCCTCCAGGCGCTCGCGCATGCCGAGGCCGAGCACGAGGCGGGCCACCTTCGCCTTGGGATTGGCCACGAGCGCCGGGCGCAGGGTCTTGCCCAGCCAGTCCACGAGGATCGAGTCCGTGTCCACCGCGGCGCGCAGGGTGACGACGAAGGCCGTGCCCTCGGGCACGCGCTCGGGGCAGTCGATGCCGAGCGCCTGCGCGGCGCAGGGCGCGAAGAGGGTGAGGGCGGCGAGGGCGAGCAGATGGCGCAACATGCGGAGCCTCCGGCTGGGCGGACAGTCTAGTCGGCGCGCGGCCCGGCGGCAAGCGGCCTAGTGCTCCACCCGGGATTTCGCGTAGAGCTGCACCGGCTCGAGCAGGGCATCGCTGAGGCCGAAGCGCCAGATGGCCGTGTTGCCCTCCACGCGCTCGGCGTTGGTCTCGAGCACGGGACCGGGCAGCGTGAGCCGGAAGCTGAGGTCGGTGGAGGCGACCAGGTCCAGCCCCGGCAGGCGTTCGGCGAAGGCGGCGTCGCTCCCCTCGCCGGCCCCGCGCAGGACGCCGTGCAGACGCTCGCCGATGGCCGCTGCTGTCGCCTCCGGATACTGCCGCGCGATCACTGCTCGGGCCTGCTCGGCCAGGGCGGCGAGGAAGGTGGCATAGGCGGGCTCGGCCGCGTCCTCCTGCTCGAGGGCGATGTAGCGCAGGGCGGCGCCGCCGACGAGGCCGCGCAGCTCGGCGCGCGCGGGCTCGTCCAGCGCCGGGTAGTCGAGGGCCAGCGCCGCGGCGCCCAGCTCGGCGATCAGCGCCGAGGCGGCGGGCAGGATGCCCTGCCACTCGAAGCGCTCGCGATAGCTGAGCGTGCGCTCGTCGCCCTCGCCGGCCGTCTCCACCCGCACGCTGTTGGCGTAGAGGACGCCGGCGGCCCGCCCGTCCGCGCGGCCGGGGACGGCGATCTCGCCGTCGAGGCGGGACCAATCGGCCGCCCCCGCCAGCTCCTGCTCGCGCCTGAAGACGAGGCGCTGCGGCTCGCCGCCGCGTCGATGCGGCGCCAGCCGGCGGCCTCGGCGAGGGCGAAGCGCTCGCGGAAGTGGAAGACAGCGGCCTCGGGCGTGGGGCCCGGGGCATCGCAGGCCAGCTCGCAGACGCGGCGGCCGCTGCCGTCGGCCTCCAGGGTCACTTCCACGCTGTAGTGCTGGCAGCCGGCCAGGCCGAGCAGCAGGGTCAGCATGCCGGGCAGGAAACGACGGGACATCGCCCACACCTCCTCGACGCGCCCGCGCCGGGCGCCGTCGCAGCATAGCGCGAAGCCGCCGCCTGCGCCAGAGGGCGATCGCGGGTCAAGCGATGGAGTCCGCCTGCCCGAGGCACCCGACAAGAAGGCCCGGCGGCATCGCCGCCGGGCCTCGGCTGTCGGAGTGCTGCCGCGTGCAGGCTGCCCTGCCCGGGTGGCGCTGGCTCGGGTCCGGGTCGCGCGCGTTGTTTCGCGCGCGAGAGGACCCGAGCCAGTGCCTCTACTTGAGCAAGGTCAGCTTGCTCGTGTCGACCGTGCCGTCAGCGGTGATCAGATTCAGCCGGGCGAAGTAGATGCCCGAGGACACCGGCTGGCCGGCATCGTCCTGGCCGTTCCAGGTCACCGCGTGCTGGCCCGCCTCCTGGCGGCCTGCGAAGAGCGTGGCCACCTGCCGGCCCGCGACGTCGTAGACGGCCAGGCGCAGCTCGCCGGCCGCGGCCAGCGCGTAGCGGATCTCCGTCGTCGGGTTGAAGGGGTTGGGCACGTTGGCGAGCAGGGCGCTCTTGGCGGGCAGCGGGGCGTCGCCCGCGGCCGTCAGATCGCCGCCCAGGCCCCAGATCTCCACGTCGTCCAGGTTCCAGCCGCTGTAGAGCCAGCTGCTGTCCGTGGTGCCCATCGTCCAGCGCAGGTAGACCGTGCTCTGGCCGTCAGCCACCGCCGAGATGTCGTAGTCCAGGTACTGCCAGCTGTTGTCCGTGATCTCGCTGCCGTTGGTCCAGACCTGGGTCCAGGTCGTGCCGTTGTTGCTCACGCGCAGGTAGGCGTGGTCGTAGCTCGGCTGCTCGACGTTGAGCCAGCGGCGGAACTTCACGCGCGTGCCCGTGAAGGTCGTGCAGTCGAAGGGCGTGCTGGTCAGGTGGTACTCGGGCATGTTGTTCGTGTAGGCGCCGTTCAGATTGTAGCCGTAGACGTTGGGGCCCGTGTAGCCGCCGGTGGGATCGGCGTAGCCGTGGTCGCCGTTGCCGCCCGTGGGCTGGCCGAAGGCCCACTGGCCCTGGACGCTCCAGCCCGGGTTCGTGTCGAAGGTCTCGCTGATCTGCAGCGAGGGCACGCCCACCTGCAGGCTGACCGGCCGCTGCGTGTCGCCGTCGCCATTGGTGGTGTTCGTGAACTGCACGATGGCGCTGTGGAGCCCCTGGGGCAGGCCGTTGGCCGCCGCGTTGAGGCTGACGGTCACGCTGGCCGTCGCGCCGGGCGCCAGCGTGCCGCTGCCGCCGGTCACGCTGACCCAGGCCGCGTCGTCGCTGACGCTGAAGCTGAAGGACGTCTCACCGGCGTTCTCCACCGTGTAGGCAATGCTGGTCGGCGTGAAGGGGCCGCCCTGGTCGCCGCTGGAGACGAGGCCCGTGCCGGGGGTCACCTGCATGCCGGTGGCGTAGGGATCGTAGGTGTCCAGGGTGATGACGCCGCTGGCCGTGGGGTCGAGGTAGGCGCTGAGGCCGTGCGTCCAGGACACCGAGAAGCGGCCGTACCAGTCGGAGGTCTGGCTGGTGCAGGAGGCGTAGCCGCCGTGGAGCTGCCCGACCACGTGGTGGTTGGGGCTGAAGAGCGGCGAGCCCGAGGAGCCGGGCTCGGTGGTGCCGAGATCCCAGTCGGTGATGCGGACGTGCGTGCCGTCGCCCGGTACGGCGGTGCCCAGGTAGCTCGTCGTGCTCGTGGGGTCGTACTCGAAGCTGATGCTCTTCTCGTCCGTGCTCGGATGGTGGATGGCGATGGCGCTGGGCGGATCCGCGCTCGACTTGTCCCAGCCGGCGTAGGTGACGCCCCAGGCCGGGTTCGGCAGCTCGTCCAGCTCGACCAGCGTGAAGTCCGAAGCCGAGTAGGAGGAGCGGAAGAAGGAGCCGGTCTGGTTCTGGGCGAGGGAGCCGCCGCCGTGCTGGCCGCAGGTGGGGCTCTCGAAGTTCCAGTAGACCACCAGGGAGGCCGCGTTGCCCGTGTTGATGCCGCAGTGGTTGGCGGTCATGAAGTAGGGCGTGGCGTCCTGGGCGGTGTTGTTCACCATGAAGCCGGTGCAGAAGGTGCTGCCGCCGGTGGAGATGACGCCGATGGCCGGGATCTCGCTGCGCCAGTCGTCGCCCTCGGGGCAGATGACGTCGACGTTGCAGGCGCCGGAGCGATCGCCGGGCGGCAGCAGCTCGCCGAAGCCGCGATAGCCCACGTTGATGGAGCCGATGGCGAGTTCCACGCGGCTCTCGGCCTTGGCCGGCACCGTCAGCTCGATGACGATATCGTCGGCCAGCACCACGGGCGTCCACAGCTCGCCGTGGGCGGCGTTGTCGGCCGCGGTGTAGGCGCGCGTGCCGTAGCTGTAGTCCGCCGCGTGCGCGATGAGCTGCGCGCCCTCGGGCAGGGCGAAGCGGGTGAAGCCGAGATTCAGCGAGACCGCGCCGGGCGAGTCCACGCGCAGGCGCCAGACGCGATTGCCGCCCGGGATGTCCTCCCAGGTGCCGCGCGTGGCGGGGTCGATCTCGACCGGGTAGGGGATGGCGAAGCGGGGCGGCAGGCCCTCGGCCTCGCGGTCCTCGTCCTCGAGCCGCGCCAGGGCGGCGTCGACGACGGGCGCTGCGTAGTGATCGACGCTCTCCAGGGCGAGCAGGGAGTGGGTCTGTGAACTCGGCGTGGCCGGCAGCGGCTCGGCGGCGAAGGCGACGCCGCAGGCCAGGGCAAGCAGAGCGAGCCCGAACAGGAGTCTCGGCAGGCGCATGGTTCTCTCCATTCCTAGGGTGGCGATGTCGTGCAGGGGATGGCGGCCTGGTCTCGGCGACCGGCGCTGGCATTTCGGATTTCATCATACCACAGTTCCGATGCTATCTGCAGCATTTCCTTGCGATCGGGGGCCGCATCCGGGACAATTGACGGCTCCCCCTCACCGTTCCCCGGAGGTCCGCGGCATGTCACGCTCGCTCATCGTCATTCTCGCAGGCAGCCTGCTGCTGCTCCTGGCCTCCGGGCTTCCCCTGGCCGCCGCCGAGGCCCAGCGCATCGAGCTGGCGGCCGGCGCCATCGATCCGGCCGCCGCCACCTTGCCCGCCGACCCGGCCCTGCGCGCCGCGGCGCCCGATGCGGACGAAAGCGCCCACTGGATCGTCCACTGGACGGAGCCGATCACGCCCGCGCTCACGGACGAGCTGCGTGCCCTCGGCGCCGAGCTGCTCGGTTACCTGCCCCAGCAGGCCCAGCTCGTGCGGATGACGGGCGCCCAGGCCGAGGCCGCGCGCGGATTGAGCGCGGTGGACTTCGTCGGCCTCTGGCATCCGGCCTATTCGCTGAGTCCCGCGATCGGCCAGCGCGTCTGGCAGGATCCGGCCCGCGCCGCCGACGGCCGGCTCTTTCTCACCGTGCAGCTCTTCGCCGGCAGCGATGCCGAGCGCGCCGCGGCCGGCGCCCGCAAGCTGGACGCGGAGATCCTCGCCCTCAGCGAGGACCCGGCCTCGCCCCGCCTCGAGCTGGCCCTGGCGCCGGCGCGCCTGCACGATCTCGCGCGGCTGGCCGCCGTGCAGTGGATCGAGGACGCGCCCGAGCTGAGCGAGCGCAACAACAACGTCGTCTGGGTCGTGCAGACGGCCCTGAGCGGCAACGAGGCGCTCTGGGACCAGGGCCTCCACGGCGAGGGTCAGGTGCTCAGCCACATCGACAGCGGCATGGCCGAGTCCAGCTGCTACTTCAACGATCCGGACGGCGACCCGGCGGGCCCCGACCATCGCAAGGTGCTCTACCAGACGGGCGGCTCGAGCACGCACGGCACGCACACGGCCGGCACGGCCGTGGGCAACCAGACGCCGGTGACGGGCGTCTCCGACTACAACGGCGTGGCCTACGAGGCCAAGATGGCCATCAGCACCTACAATGCCGGCGGCTTCAACATGTACACGACGCTGGTCACGCACCACGGCTTCGGCGCCCGCGTGTCCACCAACTCCTGGGGCGACGACGGCACCACCAGCTACACGGCGCTCTGCCGGGACATCGACCGCTACAGCCACGATTACGAGGAGGGCATGGTGGCCTTCGCCGTCACCAATCTCTCCACGCTGAAGACGCCCGAGAACGCCAAGAACGTGCTCGCGGTGGGGGCGACCAACAACCCGAACTTCGAGAATCACGCTTCCGGCGGCACCGGGCCCACGGCCGACGGCCGCCGCAAGCCCGAGATCTACGCGCCCGGCTGCAACAACCGCTCGGCCTCGACGGCGAGCTGCGCCACGACCACGCTCTGCGGCACCTCGATGGCCTGCCCGGCGATCGCGGGCTCCGCCCTGCTCGCGCGGCAGTTCTACACGGAGGGCTGGTACCCGAGCGGCAGCCCGACGCCCGCCGACGCCCTGACGCCCTCGGGCGCGCTCCTGCGCGCGACCCTGCTCAACGGCAGCGATGACATGAGCGGCGTGCCCGGCTACCCCTCCAACCGCGAAGGCTGGGGGCATCTCATCCTCGACGAGTCGCTGGCCTTTGCGGGCGACGCGCGGGGGATGTGGGTAGAGGACCTGCGCAACGCCGAGGGCCTCGGGACCGGCGAGTCCGTGGACTACCAGCTCCTGGTGAACAGCGCGAGCGAAGCGCTCGCGGTGACCCTCGTCTTCACAGATCCGCCGGCCACGGTGGGCGCCGCGACGCCGATCATCAACAACCTGGACCTGGAGCTGATCGCGCCCGATGCGACGAGCTACAAGGGCAACGTCTTCAGCGCCGGCCAGAGCGCGCCCGGCGGCAGCTTCGATGCGCTGAACACCGTGGAGCGCGTGCTGCTCGCGAGTCCCGCGCCGGGCCAGTGGACCCTGCGCGTGCACGGGACCAGCGTGCCCGAGGGTCCCCAGGGCTTCGCCCTCGTGGCGAACGGCGACGTGACCGGCACGCTCACCGCGGTGCCGGCCGAGGCGACGCCGCTGGCGGCGCTGCCGCGCCTGGCCGCGCCCGTGCCCAACCCCTTCAACCCGAAGACCACCCTGAGCTTCACGCTGCCGTCGGCTGGCTCAGCGCGGCTGGCGATCTACGACCTCAGCGGCCGCCGGCTGGCGACCCTGGTGGATGCGCGGCTCGAGGCGGGCAAGCACGTCGCCGAGTGGGACGGCCGCGATGCGACGGGTCAGGCACTCGCGAGCGGCATCTACCTGGCGCGCCTGGAAGCTGCGGGCTACGCTGACATGCGCAAGCTCACGCTGCTCAAGTAGGGCGCTCGCTCTTCCTGTCACGTGACAGGTGGGCGGGCTAGCCGGCAGCCGCCAGCGACTGCGTTTGGCGGGCGTAGCGCGTGGCCGTCAGGGTCATCGTCAGCGGCAGGCTCGCGTAGACGAAACCGGCCCAGATGCCCAGCGCCGTCGGCAGCAGCCCGGCCGCCAGAGCCGACAGCAGGCCGGTGAGCGCCAGCACCGCGTTGAGGGCGATCCCCTGCCGCGTGCGCAGCGCCTCGAGGGCATCGAGCCGCAGCGAGGCCGCGGCCTTGAGCGCCCGCAGGTGCAGGAGGGCGAGCAGGGCGGTCTGCAGGGCGAAGCCGACGCCGTAGACCACGAAGAGCCCCGTGAGGTCGCGCCCGCTGTCGATCACGAAGGCGCTGGGCAGGCGGCCGCCGCTCGCGAAAGCCATGAAGGCGGAGGCGACCATCCGCAGCGGGTAGACGTAGATCAGCATCACGAAGACCATGCCCAGGCTGATGAGGGTGGTGGGGCCGTCCTCCAGGCCGAAGCGGCGGCTCCATTCGCGATGGCCGTACCAGATCGAGGCGATGGCGGTGAAGCTCGCGAGGAAGGCCGGCGCGTCCTTGAGGGCCGCGAGCAGGGCGGCGTAGCTGTTCGGGATGCTGCCGCCGGCGATGACGAGCAGGGTCACCGCGAAGGCGAAGGCCGCGTCGCAGAAGGTCTCCAGGCGAGTCATTTCGAGCCCGCGCAGGCGGACGCCCTGCTTGACGGGCAGGGTGGCCAGCGCCTCGTCGGTCCAGTTCATCGGCCCTCCTCGCCGGCGCTCCCGGGGCCGGCTCTTCGTGCTTTTCGTGTGCGCCGCCTTGCACTATGATCGGCCTATTCCGTGATTGCCAGTGAAAGGAGCCCGCCGATGCCGCATTGCCAATCTTGCGCGACGTCCCTGGCGCGGGCCGAAAGCACCATGAAAACAACGCCAGCGTGGGCGGAGTGAGGTTGGAGTGAGTTTCGCCGAATTCGAGCTCGATGCCCGGCTGGCGCGGGCCGTGGAAGAACTGGGCTTCATTGCGCCCACCCCCGTGCAGGAGAAGGCCATTCCCCCGGCCCTGGCGGGCCGGGATCTGATCGGCCTCGCCCAGACGGGCACCGGCAAGTCGGCCGCCTTCATCCTGCCCATCCTCCAGCGGCTGCTGGGGCGGGAGCGGGGCCACACGCGCGCGCTGATCGTGGCGCCGACGCGCGAACTCACCGAGCAGCTCAGCGAGCACGTCGCGGCCCTCGGCGTCCACACGGACCTGCGCTGCGCCACCGTCTACGGCGGCGTCAAGTACAAGGCCCAGATCGACGCCCTGCACAAGGGCGTGGAGGTGGTCGTCGCCACGCCGGGCCGCCTGCTCGATCTCATCGAGCGCGGCAGCGCCAAGCTCGGCGAGCTGGACGTGTTCGTGCTCGACGAGGCGGACCGCATGCTGGACATGGGCTTCCTGCCCGACATCAAGCGCATCCTGCGCAAGTTGCCCCGCGGCCGCCAGACGATGATGTTCTCGGCCACGATGCCCTACGACATCCGCCGCCTCTGCACGGAGATCATGCAGGACCCGGTGACCATCGAGATCGGGCTGCGCGCTCCGGTGGAGACGGTGAGCCACGCGCTCTACGCCGTGGCGCCCGCGCACAAGAACGCCCTCCTGCTGGCGATCCTGCGCCAGACGGACACCGAGTCCGTGCTCGTCTTCACGCAGATGAAGAGCGCGGCCCGGGCCGTCTACCTCGCGCTCCGCAAGGAGAAGTTCAAGGTGGCGGTGATCGAGGGCGACATGCCCCAGGGCGAGCGGCAGGAGGCGCTGGACGGCTTCCGCGCCGGCAAGACGCAGGTTCTCGTCGCCACGGACATCGCCGCCCGCGGGCTGGACATCTCGCAGGTCTCGCACGTGATCAACTTCGACATGCCGGAGTCGGTGGACGACTACACGCATCGCATCGGCCGCACGGGGCGGGCGCTGCACACGGGCGACGCCTTCACCTTCGTCACCCACGAGGACCTGGAGATGGTGGTGCGCATCGAGAAGGTGCTGGGCATGTCCCTCGAGTACAAGCACGTGACGGGCCTGCCCTTCCCGCCGCCACCCTGGGATCCCCTCGGCCGGCCCGCGACGCCCGAGAAGCGCGACCGCCGCCGGCCCACCCGGCCCAGCCTGCGCCGCGGCCGCCGCTAGGGCGGCGCTTCCCGACACGCGATCGCGTTGACAGCGCCGGAGACCCGGCGCATTGTCCAGCGCGGACGCAACACGGGGAGGTCAAGTGATGGGCATGGCGCGCAGAACCCGGGCCGCACTGCGCTGGGTTCGGCTCTCGTTCGTGGCGGGGGCGCTTCTCGGCAGCACATCCCCTGCCCGCAGCGATCCCCCCGATCCGGCGGTCTACAAGCCCGCCTACAAGTTTCCGATCTTCGACGAGATGAAGGATGCCCGGGAGGCGAGGCAGGCCGAGCTCGACTCCCTCCAGAAGCTCGTCGATGAGCGCTACCAGGCCGAGGCCGAGCAGAAGAAGGAGGAGAAGCGCAGCCTGCGTCTCGACTGGTCGCGGATCAAGAGGCCCGCGAGTCCCCAGGCCTTCCAGCAGTGCTTCCACTTCCCGCCGACCCGGCAGCACGCCACCGGCACCTGCTGGTCCTTCTGCTCCACCTCCACCTTCGAGTCGGAGCTGACCCGCGCCACCGGCCGCCAGGTCAAGCTCTCGGAGATGTGGCCGGTCTACTGGGAGTACGTCGAGAAGGCGCGCCGCTTCGTGCGCGAGTACGGCCACTCGGAGTTCAGCGAGGGCTCGCTGGACCTCGGCGTGCGCGAGATCTATCGCCGGTACGGCGCCGTGCCGGAGGCGTTCTACCCGGGCGTTCCCGATTCCACCGGCCGCCACGATCATACGCTGCTGCGGCGCGAGCTGCGGGCCTACCTGGACTGGGTCAAGGAGCACAAGTATTGGGAGGAGGAGAAGGTGATCGCCTACGTGCGCGAGATCCTCGACTCCCATCTGGGCCCGCCGCCGGCGAGCTTCGTGTTCGAGGGCGTCAGCACCACGCCGCCGCAGTTCCTCGCCGAGGTCCTGCGCCTTGATCCGGACGACTACGTCGACATCGTCTCGACGATGAAGGAGCCCTTCGGCGGCTGGGTCCTCTACGACTTCCCCGACAACTGGCGGCGCGCCAGCTTCTGTCTCAACCTGCCGCTTGCAGACTTCTACCGCGTGATCGCGGAGGCCGTGCAGGCGGGCTACAGCGTCGCCCTCGGCGGCGACACCAGCGAGCCCGGCCACGATGGCGGCGAGGGGGCGGCGGTGATTCCGACCTGGGACATCCCGCGCGACTACATCGACCAGGCGAGCCGCGAGCTGCGCATCGACAGCGGCGCGACGGGCGACGATCACGGCATCCACGCGGTGGGCTTTCTCCAACACGCAGGCCGCGACTGGTTCCTCATCAAGGACAGCGGCTCCAGCGCGCAGCTGGGCGCCTTCCCCGGCTACTACTTCTTCGACGGCGACTACATCCGCCTGAAGATGCTCAGCGCGATGGTGCACAAGGACCGCCTCGCCGGCCTGCTGCCCGATGAAGCTCCGCCTGGGGGAGACGGCTAGGGCGGGGGAGATTGCGACGGCGGGCCGGGGCGAAGCCCTGGTCTGCGCATCCCGGCCCGCGAAGAGTCGGGGTTCCGGTGCGTGAGCCGGCGGATCCCCAAACACCGCTGTTTTCCGCACTCCTGCTGTGGTTTCATGCACAGCCGGAAACGCGCCCACCGCGGCCCGCAGCCGGCAAACCCGCTCCGCAATGGATTCCGAATCGAGAGGTAAGCGATGAAAGGCCTGAGCCCACCCTGGGAGACGCTGAGCCGGCTGATCAGCGCCGACGACAGCGCCGAGTTGAAGATCTTCATCGACACCCTCGCCCCGCAGGAGACGGCCCGGGCCATCTCGCGGCTGACCGAACCGGAGCAGCAACGCCTGCTGAGCATGCTCAGCCCGGGCGACGCCGCCGACGTGATCGAGGACATCTCCGAAACCCAGGCCGCGGACCTGGTGGAGGACATGCCCCTGGCGCGGGCGGCGGCCATCATGGAGGAACTGGCCAGCGATCATCTGGTCGACGTGCTGGGCGAGATGCACAGCGGGACGAGCAAGGCGATCCTCGCCGAGATGGACCGGCAGGAAGCCGAGGAGGCGAGGAGCCTGCTGCAGCACGCGCCGGACTGCGCCGGCGGGCTCATGATCTCCGAGTACCTGTCCTACCAGGCCGACCAGACGATCCAGGACGTTCTGGACGACATGCAGGCCAACCGCCACGAGTACGCCGACTACAACGTCCTCTACTTCTACGTCGTCGACCCCGCGGGCAAGCTGATCGGCGTGATGCGCATGCACGACCTGCTGTTCCCGGTCCGCGATACGCCGCTCGCGGAGCTGATGATCGCCTCGCCGCGGAGGGTGCCGGTGAAGGCGTCGCTCAAGGAGCTCCGGGACTTCTTCGAGGAGCACCACTGGGTCGGCGTGCCGGTGGTGGACGACGGGGACCGGCTGGTCGGCGTGGTGCTGCCGGGCGCCGTGACCGAGGCCGTCAACCGGCAGAAGACCAAGACCATCCTGCGGCTCAGCGGCATCATCGGCGGCGAGGAGTTCCGCACGATGCCCCTGCTGTCGCGGTCCGGACGCCGCCTGTCCTGGCTGAGCCTGAACATCGTCCTGAACATCATCGCGGCCAGCGTCATCGCCCTGTACCAGGACACCCTCGCCGCGGCCATCACCCTGGCCGTGTTCCTGCCCATGGTCAGCGACATGAGCGGCTGTTCGGGCAACCAGGCCGTGGCGGTCTCCATGCGCGAACTCTCGCTCGGCCTGGTGCGGCCGGGCGAGCTGCTGTGGGTGCTGGCGAAGGAGGCCAGGGTCGGCATCATCAACGGCCTGGTGCTGGGCATGCTGCTGGGCGGGGTCGCCATCATCTGGAAGGGCAGTCCCTGGCTCGGTCTCGTCATCGGCGGCGCGCTGGCGGCCAATACCCTGGTGTCGGTCACCCTGGGCGGCATGCTGCCCCTGGTGCTCAAGCGGCTGAACCTGGACCCGGCGCTGGTCTCCAGCCCCCTGCTGACGACGGTGACGGACATGTGCGGCTTCTTCTTCGTGCTGAGCTTCGCCCAGGCCGTCCTGCCGCGGCTGGCTGGCCTGTAGGGCGGGCGCGGCCCCGGCGCCGCTGCGAGGCCTAGCCCTCGCGCGGCAGGCCGGGCAGCTCCCAGGCCAGCGCATGCCGCCGCCCGCAACGCGGGCACTGCACGCTCGTGGCCGTGAGGCCCGGCGGGGCCTTGATGACGCTGCCGCAGGGGCACTCGATGCGGGCGTAGCCCTGCTGCTTGTAGAAGAAGTCGTCGACCTCGCGCGCGCGCTCGCGGGGTGCGGCCGCCGCGTGGCGCCAGCGCTCGCCCTGGATGCGCAGGCCGGCGCCGGCGTGGGGATCCTCGAGGGCCGAGGCCGGCAGCACGCCGCCCTTGCCGGTGACCTCGCGGTAGCTGCGCTCGTAGTCCTGGAAGCCCGCGCCGCCGCCCATCGCGCGCAGGATGCGCACCCGCTCGGCGATGGGCGGATGCGTGGCGCTGGCCGCGGCGGCCGCGCGGGGCTCGGCACCCGCGGCCTGCAGGGGATTCACGATGTACATCGGCGCGTTGGCGCGGTTGGCGCCGCGCAGCACTTCCTTCGGCGCGGCGGCGATCTTCTCCAGGGCCGAGGCCAGCCCCTCCGGGAAGCGCGTGTAGGACGCCGCCGAGGCGTCGGCCAGGTACTCCCGCTTGCGCGAGATGGCGAAGTAGATGAGCTGCGCGATGATCGGCGCCAGGATCATCAAGGCAATGGCGATCAGCATGACGATCGCGCCGCCGCCGCCATCGCCGCTCGAGCGCCGCGAGCGGCGGCCGCCGCCGTACCAGAGGCCGCGCAGGCCGCCTTGGGACAGCATGACGATGGCACCGACCATGACCCCGGCGAAGAGCATGAGCAGGATGTCGCGGTTGCGGATGTGGCCGAGCTCGTGGGCGACCACCCCCTGCAGCTCGTCGCGATTGAGGGCCTTGAGCAGGCCGCTGGTCACGGCCACCGAGGCCGTCTCGGGCTTGCGGCCGGTGGCGAAGGCGTTGGGGGCGGCGTCGTCGATGACGTAGATGGCGGGCATCTTCGGCAGGCCCGAGGCGATCGTCATCTCCTCGACGACGTCGTAGAGGACGGGCAGGTCCGCCTTGCTCACCTTGCGCGCGCCGGACATCGCCAGGTAGATGCTGTCGCCCTGGAACCAGGCCACCAGGGTCAGGATCAGCCAGACGATCGCCGCCAGGCCGAGGCCGAAGGCGCCGCCGCCCTCCACCTGCGACTCGCCGATGGCCCAGCCGAGCGCGCCGAGCAGGGCCGCCATGAAGACGACGAGGAAGGCGCTCCGGCGCCGGTTGGCTGCGATCTGTTCCCACATGGCCTGGACCGCGACTTTCCTAGAACTGCACCTTGGGCGCTTCGCGCTGGATCTCGTCCTTCAGCTCGAAGAAGTCGCCGGCCTTGAAGTTGAACATGCCCGCGATGATGCTGCCCGGGAACATCTGGACGCGGTTGTTCAGCTGCATGACCGCCTGATTGTAGAACTGCCGCGCGAAGCCGATCTTGTTCTCGGTGCTGGTCAGCTCTTCCTGCAGGGCCAGGAAGTTGGTGCTGGCCTTGAGGTCGGGGTAGCTCTCGGCCACGGCGAAGAGCCGGCCGAGGGCCGCGGTGAGGCCGCCCTCCGCCTGGGCGCGGGCGTCGAGATTGCCGGCGCCGGCGCCGGCCACCGCGGCCCGCGCCTGCGTGACCGCCTCCAGCGTCTCCCGCTCGTGCTGCATGTAGCCCTTCACTGTCTCGATCAGGTTCGGAATCAGGTCGAAGCGGCGCTTGAGCTGCACGTCCACCTGGGCCCAGGCCTCCTTCACCTGGTTGCGCAGGCCGACGAGCGAATTGTAGATGGAGATCACCGTGCCCACGAGGAGCACGAGCAGTCCCAGGATGATCAAGAAGGGTAGCATCAGCGGTCCTCCGTTGTGGTTGCCGCGTCGTCGCGGCGGATCACCTCGCCCAGGTAGCTCAGCGCGCGGGAAGGCAGGTCCTGGCCTTCGCGCTTCAGATCCTCGGCCAGGGCCGCCACCTCACCCTTGTCGAACCAGAGGCCGTGGCCGGCCGGGCAAACGTCGACCAGTACCCGCTCGCCCGGCCCGATATTCGCCTTGCGCATCCTGTGGCGGCAGGCCGGGCAGCGGCGGCCCTTCTCGCGGGTCGTGGCGGCGGGCAGCGCGGCGACCGCGGCGGCGCGCAGCTGGCTGCCGACGGCGCCGGTCGCTTCGTCGAGGAGCAGGGCCAGCTCATCGCGGTCGAACCAGGTGCCAGCGCAGGCGGGGCAGTGGTCCAGTTCGATCCCGTCGTGCTCCACGACGAGCATCAGGCTGCGGCAGGCGGGGCACTTCATGAGTGGCGGACTCCCGGTCAGGAGGCGGCAGGATCATAGGCGCGGGTGGTCCGCCGTCGCTAGGGTTTCTTCTTTTTCAGCGCGTCCAGGCCCTTCTGGAGCAGGTCGCTGCCCTTCTGCTCGAGCTGCTGCCTGGCCTCGGCGCCGAGCCGGGCTTCGAGGGCCTTGGTGTCCAGCGTGATCGCCGGCGCCTGCGTGCTGCCCCTGACGAGGAAGTCCAGCTCCACCTTGCCCTTGGCGTTCTTGAGGAAGGCGAGCGTCGAGCCCTGGCCCAGGCGGGCCAGCGTGCTCGCGCCCAGCTCCCAGCGGCCCGTGAAGTCGAGCGTGCCGTCCAGGCCGGCCGAGCCGGTGGCCGTCACCCAGCCGTCCTCGAAGGGCAGGCGCAGGTCGCGGGCGAGCACGCGGTCCGCGCGCAGCTCGAAGTGGTGCTGCAGGCGGCCGATGCCGTAGCGCTCCTTGCTCGGCAGGCCGGCGAGCTGGGCGAGGCTTTTGAGGAAGGTCAGATTCACCAGCGCGCCGTCGGACAGATCGACGCCCGCCTTCGCGCCCAGTCCGCGCGGCTTCTCGCCGGGCCTGAGCACGAAGTCGAAGCTGCCTTCGCTCGTGAGGCTGCCCTCGATGCCGCGCTTGATCGGGGTCAGGGCGGCCAGGAAGGCCGGCGCCTGCACGCGCGCGACCATGAAGTCCCCCTTGCAGTCGAAGGCGCCGTCCGCGCGCGGCGACATCGCGAAGTTGCCGGTGAGGCTGCCGCCGTGCAGCATGCCCTTGACATCCGCGACGCTCAGGCCACTGGCCTCGGCCTCTACGCGACCCATGAGGCCGGTGATCGGCGCCGCCGGCGTGATCAGGCGATCGACGCGGAAGTCCACGCGACCCGGCATGGGAATGAGCACGGGCGGCGGGCCGCTCGCGCCTGCCGCGCCGCCGGCCGCAGCCCCGGGCTTCTCCTTCGCCGGCACAACGAAGTCCGCGATGTCGATCTGCGCGCTCTGCGCCGTGAGGGCGAAGCGCGGCGCCTTGGGCGCGCCCACGATGGTGCCGGTGGCGGCGATCTCCGAAGTGCCCGCGCGCAGGCGCAGGCTCTTCAGCGCCAGCGCGTCGAGCGCGCCCGCGAGCTGGATGTTCTCCAGTCGCATGGGCTTCGCCAGTCCCTCGCCCTCCGCGGTCAGGGGCTTCAGCGCCAGGTCGATCTGGGCTGTGGGGAGATGCCCGCGCCGGACGGGAATCGAGGCCGTGCCCGTGAGGGTGCCGCCTTCCCCGCGCAGCGTGACGGGCGACCCCGTGGCGGCCTGGCTCTTGAACGTGTAGCTCTCCAGCGCGAGCGCGAGGCGCGGAATCTCGGTGCTCGTCGGGCCGGGCACCAGGCTGATGTCCAGGCGCCCCGCGGGCAGCGTGCCCGTCAGGCTGCCGCCCGTGGGCGGCTTCATGTCGAGCGTGCCGGCCGCGAGGGCAATGCCGGTCAGCGCGAAGGCGCCCTGGCTGGCCTCGCCCAGGGCCCAGGGGCCCTCGGCGCTGGGGATCGTGAGCGCGAGTGGCGCGGGCGCTCGCTGGTCGATGGCGATGCCCTCGGCCTTCACGCGGCCGGCCAGGGCCACGCCCGGCGCCCCGTAGCTGGGTGGCGTGGCCTGGAGGGCCGCCAGCGGGGCGCGGCCCGCGCCATCCGCGCTGAGCTTCGCGACGCGGACTTGCAGGGTGTCCTGCGCGCCGCCCAGGGCGAGATCCGCCACCTCGAGCACGCTGGAGCGGAGCGTGAGCACTCCGGCGTCCACGCCGAGATCGAGGTCCAGTTTGGCCTGCCCGCTGAGCGAGCGACCGTCGGCGAGGCGGCCGGAGAGGGCCGCGTCCTGGAGGCCGCCCTTGAGGTCCAGCTTGCCGCTGGGCTCGATCGTGGAGGCGAAGCGGCCAGTCCCGATGCGCGCCTCCAGATCGAGGCCGTCCTTGCCCTCGCGGACGAGGTGCACGCGGGCCCGCACCAGGCGCAGGTCGGGGGCGGCCACGGCCACCGCCGCGGTGGAGGCGGCCTCGCCCGCCGCGGCCTTGGCCGCGCGCGTGGCGCTGCCGGCCGGAGGCAGCAGCAGCTCGGCCGCGGGCTCCACGAAGATCAGGGTCTTGATGGCGATCTCGCGGCGCAGCAGGGGGCCCAGGGCCAGACGGGCCTCGAGGCGCGGCAGGTCGAGGCGGCGCAGGCCGTAGCCGGTGGAGTCGGCGCCCAGCTCCAGGTTCTCCAGCTCGAGCGTGAGCCCGCGCAGGCCCAGGCCCAGGCCGATGCGCCCGCAGTCCACGGGCCGGCCCAGGGCGGCCTGCGCCTTGGGCAGCACCATGGCGCGCAGCTTGGGCTCGGGGAACATGGCCTTGAGGACGAGGGGCGCCGCCACGATGAGCACGAGGACGAGGGCGGCAAGGCCGATCAGGATTCGCTTCGCGGGGGACATCGACATGGGAGTGCCTTCCTTGCTGGGGGCAGGCCGCAGAACAGCGCGCCGGCGGGAAGGTGACGGCCCGCGGCGGCGCTTGCAAGCACAAGGATGCGGGGGTCTTCGGAACGCCACTAACTTCATATCGTGAAGCTAAAAGACGGGAATGGCTCAAGAACTGCTTGACACCTGCCGAAGCTGGGGACAAACTTTCGATCGTGAAGCACACGGAGAGAGCGCCTTGCCCGACTTCGACGAGATTCTCAGCTCCGCGGCGCGGCTGGCCATCGTGGCCGCGCTGATCAGGGGGGAAGCGGTGGCCTTCACCGAGCTCAAGCAGCGCACGGGCCTGGCCGACGGGAACTTGCACGTGCAAACCCGCAAGTTGTCCGATGCCAGCTACTTGGAGATTCTCAAGGGCAGCCGGGGCGGGCGCTCCTGGACCCGCTTCCGCATCACCGAGCAGGGAGTGAGCGCCCTCAAGCTTCACGTTAGGAAGTTGCAGAACATCCTGGACCAGGAGGGGGGCGGCATCCGGCCGCTCACCGGCCCGAAGCCCAGCGACGACTCCCAGGTCTGGTCCTAGGCCCCGCCGCCGGGCGGGGCGCTACGAACCGGGTCTCCGGACCCCAGCCCGCGAAGGCGCACGGATGCGAATTGCCCTCGGCGCGGACCACGGCGGCTACGCTCTCAAGGAGCAGCTCTCCCTGAAGCTGCGGGCCCAGAGCCATCAGGTGATCGACCTGGGCACTTCATCGAATGAAGCGGTCGACTACCCCGTCTTCGCCCGCCAGGTGGCCGAGGCGGTGGCCTCGGGGCGCTGCGAGCGGGGGATCATGATCGACGGGGCGGGCATCGGCTCGGCGATGGTGGCCAACAAGGTGCCCGGCGTGCGGGCCGCCCTGGCCTACGACCTCTCCTCGGCGCGCAACAGCCGCGAGCACAACGACGCGAATGTGCTCACCCTCGGCGCCGGGCTGATCGGCCCGGAGCTGGCCTGGCAGATCGTGGAGCTCTGGCTGCGGACCGACTGCAGCGAGGAGCGCCACCGGCGCCGGGTCGGCATGATCGAGGGCGACATGATTTCGGGATGCCGTGCGGCAATCCCTGCCGGTTCTGCCGGGGGAGCGACAACCCCGGCGGAGCCGGCGCCTACTGTACCGGGGGCTTCGACCCTCCTTTCCGAGCGCGACCTCGAGCGCCTGCTCGCCGAGCTGGCCCCGCTACTCGCCCCCGGGGGCGGGTCCGTCGGCGCCGGCGCGGGGGCCATACCGCCCCCGGGGGCGGGTCGGCGGCCGCGGCGCTCCCGGCCGACCTCGCCCGCTACTTCGACCACACGCTGCTGCGCCCGGACGCCACCGCGCGCCCAGATCCGCCAGCTCTGCGCCGAGGCCCGCGAGCACCACTTCGCCGCGGTCTGCGTGAATCCGGTCTGGGTGCCCCTGGTGGCGACCGAGCTCGGCGGCAGCGGCGTGGCCACCTGCGCCGTCGTCGGCTTTCCCCTCGGCGCCAGCCATCCCGAAGTGAAGGCCTTCGAGGCGCGGCGCGCCATCCGCGAGGGCGCGCGCGAGATCGACATGGTCATCGCCATCGGCGCGCTCAAGGCCGGCGAGGACGAGGCCGTGCTCGCCGACATCCGCGCCGTCGTCGAGGCCTGCCGCGAGGGCGGCGCCCTCTGCAAGGTGATCATCGAGACCTGCCTGCTCACGGACGACGAGAAGCGCCGCGCCTGCCGCCTCGCGCGGCGCGCGCGGGCGCACTTCGTCAAGACCTCGACGGGCTTCGCCGGCGGCGGCGCCACCGAGGCCGACGTGGCCCTGATGGCCGCCGAGGTGAGCGCGGCGGGCATGGCGGTGAAGGCCTCCGGCGGCATCCGCGACCTGAGCACGGCCCGCCGCCTGCTGGCCGCCGGGGCGAGCCGCCTCGGGGCGAGCGCGAGCGTGGCGATCCTGGCCGAAGCGAAGCAGGCCGTCCGCGTCGCGGGCGCGCCGGTGTAGCCGGCGCGAGAAAGGGATGGGAATGGTCGATCTACGCGCCTACGTCTTCCTGGACAGCCTGCAGCCGCAGTTCGCGAGCTTCCTGGCCACCGTGGCCCAGGGCTTCCTGCCCACGGCGGGGGAGGCCTGCCTCTTCGTCGAGATCTCGCCGGGCATCGAGATCAATCGCGTCACCGACGTGGCGCTCAAGAGCACGCAGGTGACGCCGGGCATGCAGATCGTGGAGCGGCTCTACGGCATGCTCGAGATCCACGCCCGCAGCCAGGCTGATGTGCGCCAGGCCGGCCGCGCCATTCTCGAAGCGCTGGGCGTCCAGGAAGAGGAGCGCATCAAGCCGCGCCTGCTCTCGAGCACCGTGATCCGCGCCGTGGACGACTACCAGACCCAGCTCATCAACCGCATGCGCCACGGCAACATGATCCTGGCCGGTCAGAGCCTCTACATCCTCGAGTGCGAGCCGGCGGCCTATGCCGCCCTGGCCGCCAACGAGGCCGAGAAGGCCGCCGAGATCAACATCCTCGAGGTGCGCGCCTTCGGCAGCTTCGGGCGCGTGTATCTCGGCGGCGAGCAGCGGCACATCGACGCGGCCTGGCCGGCCGCGGTGGCGGCGGTCGAGGCCTTGAGCGGCCGCGTGCGCGAAGCGAAGGATTGAGAGTCAAAGGGACCGCGGTCCCCAGCCGAAGGAAGGAAGGACAATGGCAGATGCACTGGGCATGATCGAGACGCGCTGCTTCCCCGCGATGGTGGAGGCGGCCGACGCCATGGT
Organism: uncultured bacterium; assembly: GCA_963695095.1. GTDB lineage: Bacteria > Krumholzibacteriota > Krumholzibacteriia > JACNKJ01 > JACNKJ01 > VGXI01. The sequence continues at coordinate 1,130,543 of CAVOFT010000001.1, forward strand.
CAAGGCGGCGCGGGTCGAGCTCGTCAGCTACGAGAAGACCGGCGGCGGCTACGTGACGGCCGTGATCCGCGGCGACGTGGCGGCGGTGAAGGCCGCCTGCGACGCGGGGCAGACCGCTGCCGCGCGCGTGGGCGAGCTGGTCGCCGTGCACATCATCGCGCGCCCGCACGCCAACGTGGACATGGTGATCCCGCTCGGCCACCAGGCCGACGCCGCCAAGTCCAAGTAGGCGGCGGCCATGAACTTGGCCCTGGTCCTGGGCACGGTGGTGGCCACGCGCAAGGAGCCGAGCCTGGAGGGCCTCAAGTTCCTCCTGCTCGGGCAGCTCGGCCCTGATGGCAAGCCCACGGGCGCCACCGTCGTGGCCGCTGACGCGGTCGGTGCGGGCGTCGGCGAGAAGGTGCTCTTCGCCACCGGCAGCTCGGCGCGGCAGACGAAGGTCACCGAGAACCGGCCCTGCGACGCCGTCATCATGGCCATCGTCGACAGCTGGGAGATCGGCGGCGAGGAGCGCTATCGCAAGGGCCGCGATGATTGAGGCACTGGGATCGCTGGACCGACCACCGCAGCGGGCCGCGATAACTAGCGAGCCTGCGCGCAAGGGGGCCGCGCCGTGAGCGCCCTCAGCGAGGCCGAGATCAAGGCGCTGGCAGGCGAGCTGGCGGCGCGCCTTGGTCTCGCCGGCGGCGCGCGGGCGACCGCGCCGGCTGCGGCGCCTGCCGCGGCGTCCGCTGCGCCGCCGCCCCCGGGGGCGGCTCTCGGCGAGGGTATCCACCCGGACGTGGACAGCGCGGTCGCCGCCGCGGGCCGCGCCTTCCGGGCGCTGGCCGCTGCCGAGCCCTCGCTGCGCGCGCGGCTGGTGGACGCCCTGCGCGCGGCGCTGCTGCCCGCGGCCGCGCGCCTGGGCGAACTCGCCCACGCGGAGACCGGCCTCGGCCGCGCCGCCGACAAGACCCTCAAGAACCGCCTCGTCACGCTGAAGACACCCGGGCCCGGAGGCGCTCGTCCCCCGCGCGCTGAGCGGCGACCGCGGCCTCGTGCTCATGGAGCCGGCGCCCTTCGGCGTCATCGCGGCGATCACGCCGATCACGAATCCGACGAGCACGATCATCTGCAACGCGATCGGCATGCTGGCCGCCGGCAACGCCGTGGTCTTCAACGCGCACCCCGGCGCGGCCGCCTGCTCGGCGGAGACGGTGCGGCTGATACACCGCGCGATCGTCGCCGCCGGCGGGCCGCCCGACCTCGTCACGGCGGTGGCCGCGCCCACGATCGAGAGCGCCCAGGCGCTGATGCGCCACCCCGGCGTGCGCCTGCTCGTGGTGACCGGTGGCGCGGGCGTCGTGCGCGAGGCGATGGCCAGCGGCAAGCGCGCCATCTGCGCGGGGCCGGGCAACCCGCCCGTCGTCGTCGACGAGACGGCCGACCTCGAGCAGGCCGGCCGCGACATCGTCTTCGGGGCCGGCCTGGACAACAACATCATCTGCGTGGACGAGAAGGAGGTCTTCGTCGTCGAGCAGGCGGCGGCGGGCCTCGTCGCGGCCATGCAGCGCCACGGCGCGCGCCTGCTCACCGCGGGTGAACTCGCGCGCCTGGAGAACCTGCTCTTCGAGGCGCAGCGCGGTCCGGGCGAGCCGGGCGTCATCGCCAAGCGCTGGATCGGCCAGGATGCGGCCAAGATCCTCGCGCGCCATCGGCGCGCCCTGCGATCCGGCGGCGCGCCTCCTGATCGCCCAGGTGCCCGCCGAGCACCCCCTGGTCTGGACCGAGCAGATGATGCCCGTGCTGCCCGTCGTGCGCGTGCCGGATGCCGACGCCGCCATCGACCTCGCCGTGCGCGCCGAGCACGGCTGCGGCCACTCGGCGGCCATGCACTCCAAGCGCCTGGATCGCCTGAGCCGCATGGCGCGGGCCATCAACACCTCGATCTTCGTCAAGAACGGCCCCTGCGCCGCCGGCCTCGGCCACGGCGGCGAGGGCTACGCGAGCTTCAGCATCGCCAGCCCCACCGGGGAGGGCCTCACCGGTCCGCACAGCTTCAGCCGCGAGCGGCGCTGCGTGCTGGTGGACCACTTCCGGATCGTGTAGCCGTGACCCAGCCGACGGACGCGCGCTGGCCGGCCCTGGCCCTGCTCGAGTACGCGGGCGTGCCGGCCGGCGTGGCCGCCGCCGACCGCATGCTCAAGCGCGCGCCCGTGGCCCTGATTCGCGCGGGCAGCGTGCAGCCGGGCCGCTGGCTCGTGCTGCTGGGCGGCAGCACGGCCTCGGTGCTGGAAGCCCACGCGGAGGGCCTGGCGGCGGCCGCACTGCACGACGAGATCCTGCTCGCCGACGCCCACGCGGCCATCGCCCCGGCCCTGGCCGGCGAGCGCTCGGGGGCCGAGGCCGAAGCCCTCGGCCTGCTCGAGGCGGCGAGCAGCGCGGCGCTGCTGGGCGCCACCGACGCGGCGCTCAAGGCCTGCGCCGTCACGCTGCGCGAGCTGCGCCTGGCCGACGGCCTGGGCGGCAAGGCCTTCTGCAGCTTCGACGGCGCCCTCGACGAGGTGGAGGCGGCCGTGGCCGCCGGCGCCGCGCGGCTGGGCGCGCGGCTCACGCAGCAGGCCGTGATCCCGCGCCTGGACGACACCCTGCGCGCGCTACTCGCCGCGGGCAGCGGCTTCGCCCGCTGCGCGCCTCTGGAGCCGCCGGGCGCGGAGGTCGAGGCGAGCGCAGGGGCGATCGCCGGTCACGGCAATCGCCACGCCGAGGAGCAGGTCTGATGCAGTTCGCGCGCGTCATCGGCACGCTGGTGCCGGCCACCGTCTGCGAAGGGCTGGCCGGCGTGCCCATGCTCTGGGTGCAGCCGCTGGATCAGCGGCTCGCGCCGGCGGGGCGTCCCCTCGTCTGCGCCGACGGCACGCGCATGGCCGGGCCGGGCGAGCTGGTCTACTTCGTGGCGAGCCGCGAGGCGGCGCTGGTCCTGGAGCCCAGCTTCGTGCCGGTGGACCACGCGATCGTCGGCATCGTGGACACGCATGCCCTCGACGAGGACGAAACCGGCGCGCGCCGCGGCGAGCCCGCGCCCGCGGCGGCGCCGGCGGCCCCGCGCCGGCCGGCGCGGGGAGGCCGGCGATGATCCTGGGTCGCGTGACGGGCCGCCTCACCTCCACCATCCACCACCGCGTGGTGACGGGCCAGCGCCTGCTCATCGTCGAGCGCCTGGACGGGCCCGGCTACCTGATCGCCATGGACGCCGTGGGCGCGGGCGCGGGCGAGACCGTGCTCGTCCTCGACGAGGGCAATGGCGCCCGCCAGGTGCTGGCCGACCGGGCGGCGCCCATTCGCTCGATCATCGTCGGCATCGTCGACGCCTGGCCGGAAGGAGATCGCTGATGCTTCGCTCGCCCTGGCTGCGCCCTGCGCTGCTCGGCCTCGCGCTTGCCCTCGTCCTCGGGTGCGGTCGCGGCGAGCCGGAACCCGCCTGGCGCCTGCACGTGGCCCAGTTCCGCCTGCCCTACGGCCAGTCGCGCCTGCTCAACTACGACTACCCGCAGCTCACCCTGGTCGGGGAGGAGCAGCTCGGCTCGCTCAGCGCGCGCATGGCGGTCAGCCCCGGCGGGGACGAGCTCTGGGTGGGCAGCGAGGCCTCGCGCGACCTCTTCGTCTTCCGCGCCGCGGGCGATTCGATCGTCGGCCGCGTCAGCCTCGGCGCCGCGGTGGGGGCCATCGCCTTCGACGCGGCCGGGCGGCGCTGTTTGGTGGCGCATGGGGCGGTCATCTCGATGGGGCGCGACGATCCGGTGGCCACGCTGATCGACATGGCCACGCGCACGCCGCAGCGCGCCTTCCGCACGGGCAAGAACCCGCGGGCGATCTGCTTCGATCCGGCGGGGGAGCGCGCCTTCGTGGGCAACACCGGCGACTCGACGCTCTCGGTGCTCGATCTCAAGCTGGGCACCACCGTCGACTCGCTCACCGTGGGCGCGGCGCCCGTGGACCTCAACGCGGATCCCCTCGGCCGCTGGCTCTACGTGAGCTGCCTGGGCGCGCCGACCGCGACCGGGCGCGACCGCGGCGCCGTGCACGTGCTCGCGCTGCCCGGCCTGGAGACGCTGGCGGTGCTGGTCGCCGGCGAGCATCCCTCGCGGGTGACGCCCTTGCCCGGCGGCGATCGCATCGTGGTGAGCGAGTTGAAGGTGGCGCCGACGGAGCTGCCCCGCCTGCGCATCTTCAGCGTCAAGGCCGACGCGGCGGGCCGGCCCGAGTTCACGCTCCGCCACGAGATCGAGGCCGGCGACAATCCGCTGGCCGGCGGCATGAGTCCCGACGGCCGGCTCTTCGCCGTGCCGGACTTCGCGGAATGCCGCCTGGCCCTGGTCGATCTGGAGAAGGGTCGCTTCCTGCGCTGGCTGCAACTTCCCGGCGCCCGCGGCGATCACTTCGCCGTGGATGCGGTCTTCACGCGGGCGGGGCGGGCGCCGGCCAGTCCGCCTCCGGCAGCGGAAAGCGCGCCTGCAGCGCCTGACTCAACGCCGGCAGGCGCGCCGTGAAGAAGTGGTCTGCGCCGGCGATCCACTCGAGCTGCTTGGGCTCGGCGAAGCTCGGATAGCTGCGGGCCAGGGCCGCGGGGTCGCAGAACTGGTCCTCATCGCCGTGGATGAAGAGCTTGGGCTTGCGGCACTGCGCGAGGAAGTCCAGCGGCGACCAGTCCACCGGCGTGCCCAGCGCCACGACGGCCCTCGCGCGCGGCTCGTCCGCGGCGACGCGGAGCCCGATCCAGGCGCCGAAGCTGAAGCCGACGACGTAGAGCGGCGCGCCGGGCAAGTGCGCGGCAAGGTGGGCGAGGCCGGCCCGCGCGTCCTCCTGTTCGCCCTGGCCGTCGTCGTAGCGGCCGGCGCTGGCGCCCACGCCGCGAAAGTTGAAGCGCAGGGTCGCCAGCCCGAGCCGCGCGCAGACCTGCTGGCTCGTGAAGACCACCTTGTTGTGGAGATTGCCCCCGTAGAGCGGATGCGGATGCAGGAGCAGCGCGCCGCCGGCGGCGGCTCCCGCGGGCAGCAGCTGCAGGGCTTCCAGGCGGCCGGCGGGGCCAGCCAGCTCGAGCGGGCTCTCGCGGGGCGCGGACATCGAGTTCTCCTTGCGCCCGCGGCGCGGGCGATGGGGTGTGCGCGGCCAGCATGCGGCGGGGATCGCGGGCCGTCAATTGCGGCTGCAGCCACTAACAGGAGTTGAACGTGCGGAATCGTGAAACAAGGGACACGCAGGGCCGCGGCCCTTGCGGTGGGCGAGCCATCTGATTACTTGGAAAGTGCTTGCGGGCGGGGTCAACGCTCGCTAGCCTCTGGCCAGGCCGAGGCGACCGCTCGCCTCGCTTCCCGCCGGCGGGACGGCGCCGCTCTCCAGCCCGGGTTCGTGGAGAAAACGCGATGTTATTCCAGTTTGCGAATGTCCTGGTCTTCATCCTGTTCAGCGCCCTGTTCATCTTCGCGCTGCTGGTGATCTCCAAGCTGCTGTCGCCCCGCCACCACAGCGCCGACAAGCTGATGAGCTACGAGTGCGGCGAGCGGCCCACGGGGTCCGGCTGGCTGCAGTTCAACATCCGCTTCTACATCATCGCGCTGGCCTTCCTCATCTTCGACGTGGAAATCGCCTTCATGTTCCCCGTCGGCATGGTCATGCGCAGCTTCGTGGAGGCCGGGCAGGGGTGGTTCGTGCTGGCGGAGGTGCTGCTGTTCATCCTGATCCTCTTCCTGGGCCTGGTCTACCTGTGGCGCAAGGGAGACCTGAACTGGGTGAAGGATCTCCAGCTCAGCCGCGGCGACTCGGTGATCGAGCTGCGGCGCCACGACCGCTCCCGGCCCGAGTAGAATGAGCCGAGGGAGAACGACATGACGCACCGCGAACTGCCGACGATGGTCGACACCCTGCCCGAGGCGGCCATCTTCACCACTACCGACAAGATCATGAACCTGGCCCGGGGCAACTCGGTCTGGTACATGCTGAGCGCCCTGGCCTGCTGCGGCATCGAGCTGATGCAGGCCGGCGGGCCGCGCACCGACCTGGACCGCATGGGTTCCGTGTTCCGCGCGACGCCGCGGCAGAGCGACCTGCTCATCGTGGCCGGCACGCTCACCTACAAGATGGCCAGCCGCCTCAAGCTGATGTACGAGCAGATGGCCGAGCCGCGCTACGTGATCTCGATGGGCAGCTGCGCCAACTGCGGCGGCCTCTTCAACATGGGCTACAGCGTGGTCAAGGGCGTGGACGCCATCCTGCCCGTCGATGTCTACATCCCCGGCTGCCCGCCGCGGCCGGAGGCCCTCTACGAGGGCATCGCCGAGCTGCAGCGCAAGATCAAGGGCGAGCGCTTCCTGGTGAAGCGCCCCGCGGCGCTGCCGCCGGCGCCGCTCGCTGTCGCCCCGACCGAGGCGCCGCCCGGCACGGAGGCCCAGGCATGAGCGCACTGACCGCGGAGCAGGCGACGGCGATCTTCGCCCGCATCAAGGCGCTGGTCGGCGAGGAGGGCCTCAGCTTCCGCCCCGAGGCGCCGCAACCGGACCTGCTCGTGACGCCCGAGCGCCTGCGCGCGCTCTGCCTCGCCCTGCGCGACGACCCCGAGCTGCACTTCGAATCCCTGCAGCAGGTGGCGGGCACGGACCACGTCAAGGAAGAGCGCCTGCGCAGCACGATCACGCTCTGCAGCTACGCCCACGGCGGTCGCCTGCTCACCCTGCACACGGACCTCCCGCGCGAGGCGCCGCGCGTGCCCACGGTGAGCGACATCTGGCCCGCGGCCGAGTGGCACGAGCGCGAGAGCTGGGACCTCGTCGGCATCGTCTACGAGGGGCACCCGGACCTGCGCCGCATCATGCTGCCCGACGACTGGGAGGGGCACCCCCTGCGCAAGGACTACGCCGAGAAGCCCGAGTATGACGGCATTCCCACCCAGCGCGACCGGGAGTGGCTGTCATGGCAGAAGTGAAGACCGAGCTGATGACGCTCAACTTCGGGCCCGTACACCCGAGCACCCACGGCGTGCTGCGCTTCCAGCTCGAGACGGACGGCGAGATCATCCACCAGTGCGTGCCCGATGTCGGCTATCTCCACCGCAGCATCGAGAAGATCGCCGAGGGGCTCGAGTACTACCAGTTCATGCCCTTCACGGACCGCGTGGACTACGTGGCCGCGATCAACGCCAACCACGGCTGGGCCGTGGCCTGCGAGCGGATGATCGGCCACGAGGTGCCCGAGCGGGGCGAGCTGCTGCGCGTGATCAGCGCCGAGCTGGTGCGCCTCTCCAGCCACCTCGTCGCCGTGGGCTCCAACGCCTCGGACATGGGCGCCGTGACGCCCTTCCTGCATGCGCTGCGCGAGCGCGAGCACGTCAACGATCTGATCGAGGAACTCTGCGGCGCGCGCCTGACGCACAACTACGTGCGCATCGGGGGCGTCTCCCACGACGCGCCGGCCGGCTGGACGGACAAGGTGCTGCGCTTCTGCGACGGCTTCCTGCCCGCCATCGACGAGTTCGACCGCCTGATCACCTTCAACCGGATCTTCCGCGGCCGCCTGGCCAACGTGGCCGTGATCAGCGCCGCCGATGCCATGGCCTACGGGCTCTGCGGGCCCAACCTGCGCGCCAGCGGCGTGGACTTCGACTGCCGCCGCGACGACCCCTACGGCCTCTATCCGGAGCTGAGCTTCAAGGTGCCGGTGGGCCAGGGCTTGCTGGGCACGCTGGGCGACTGCTGGGACCGCTTCTGGTGCCGCGTGCAGGAGATGCGCGAGTGCATCGGCCTCGTCCGCCAGGCCGTCGAGCGCCTGCCGCGCTCGGCGCCGGAGTTCTGGAACGAGAAGAAGGTGCTCAAGGCGCCGGCCGGCGAGTACTACGTGCGCACGGAGAGCGCGCGCGGCGAGCTGGGCTACTACGTCGTCAGCGATGGCGGCAAGCAGCCCTATCGCGTGAAGATCCGCACCGGCAGTTTCGCGGCGATGAGCATCACGGAGAAGCTGGCCCGCGGCCTGATGATCGCGGACCTCGTCGCGATCATCGGCAGTCTGGACGTGGTGGCGCCGGAGATCGACCGTTAGCAGGGAAGGGTGCGCATGGAGCAGTGGATCGCCGGCCTGATCGCCGAGCACAATCTGCCCGGGCCCGTCTGGGCCATTCAGCTCGGCTTTATGCTGACGGCGGCGCTCGTCTGCATCGTCCTCTTTGCCTCCCTGATGGCGGGCCTGCTCACCTATGCGGAGCGGCGGGTGGCGGGCAAGATCCAGAGCCGCATCGGACCCAACCGGGTGGGGCCGCAGGGCATCCTGCAATTCGTGGCCGACGGCGTGAAGCTGATCCTGAAAGAGGACATCATCCCGACGGACGCCGACCGCCCGCTCTTCCGGCTCGCGCCCTACCTGGTGGCCACGGGCACCTTCCTCACGCTGGTCGTCATGCCCTGGGGCCAGCGCCTGGTGGTGAGCGACCTCAACGTGGGGGTCGTCTACCTGGTGGCGGTCACCAGCTTCGTCGTCGCCGGCATCCTCATGAGCGGCTGGGCCAGCAACAACAAGTGGTCGCTGCTGGGCGGCTTCCGCAGCGCGGCCCAGGTGGTGAGCTACGAGGTGCCCACGGGCCTCAGCCTGCTCACCATCGTGATCCTCAGCGGCTCGCTCAGCCTCTCGGAGATCGTGGCCGGCCAGGCGGGGGGCGGCGGTATCCTGCGCTGGTACATCTTCCACAACCCCTTCGCCTTCCTCGCCTTCTTCGTTTTCTTCATCAGCGCGCTGGCCGAGAACAACCGCATTCCCTTCGACATCCCCGAGGCCGAGAGCGAGCTGGTCAGCGGCTACAACACGGAGTACTCGGGCATCCGCTTCGGGGTCTTCTTCATCGGCGAGTTCGCGACGATCTGGATCGTCTCCGGCATCGCCACCGCGCTCTTCCTCGGCGGCTGGAACTTCCCCGGCGTGCCCGCCGAGCCGGCGGGCTTCTGGGGCGCGGCTCTCGGCACGGGCGTCTTCCTCGCCAAGAGCTTCGCGCTCGTGCTGCTGATCCTGCAGATTCGCTGGACCCTGCCCCGCGTGCGCGTGGACCAGCTGATGGGCATCTGCTGGAAGTATCTCGTGCCGATCGCCGTCTTCAACGTGGTGATGAGCGCCGTCTGGCTGGTGGCCTTCAAGGGCCGCGGCCTCTACGACCTCGTCGCCGGGCTGTTCTAGGAGCTGAGATGGGCGCCGTAGCCGACTACTTCGGGAACATCAGGGACGCGGTGCTGACCACCCTCGTCGGGCTCAGGATCACCACCCGCCACCTGTGGACGCAGGCGCCGATCACGATCGAGTATCCCGATGTCGACGTCGAGGCCACCCTGCCCGAGCGCTATCGCGGCTTCCTCGTCAACGAGGTGGAGCTGTGCACGGGCTGCCTGCTCTGCGCGCGGGCCTGCCCGATCGACATCATCTACATCGAGGTGGAGCGGGACGAGGCGACGAAGGAGCGCATGCTGAAGCGCTACGACATCGATCTGGGCAAGTGCATGTACTGCGGGCTCTGCCTGGAGCCCTGCCCGACGGGGTCCATCCACTTCACGCCGCGCTTCGAGGCCGCGACGACCAACCTGGGCAGCCTCTACCACCAGTTCGTCGAGCGCGGCGCGCTGCCCATCTACAAGAATCCCAAGGCGCCGGGCGGCGCCGCCGAGGCGGAGGACTAGGGGATGGGGGTCTACGACGTCGTCTTCCTGGCGCTGGCCGCGCTGACCCTGCTCTCGGCCTGCGTGGTGGCCGGCAGCCGGAACATCGTCTACTCCGGCTTCGCGCTCATCTTCACCTTCCTCGGCGTGGCGGGGCTCTACGTGCAGCTCGCCGCCGACTTCCTGGCCGCCATGCAGGTGCTGGTCTACGTGGGCGGCATCACGGTGGTCATCCTGTTCGCCGTCATGCTCACGCGGGACATCGCCGAGGCGGCGAACACCAACCCCATCCTCAACCGGCCGGCCTCCCTGCTGGCGGCGGCCGGCGTCTTCATGATGAGCCTCGTGCTCATCCTGGGCAGCGACTGGCCGCTGCGTGCGCAGGTGGACTACGCGCCGATGAGCGCGCCCCTGGGCCGGGCCCTGCTGGGCAAGTACCTGCTGCCCTTCGAGGTGGCCTCGCTGCTGCTGCTCGGGGCCCTGATCGGCGCCGTGATCATCGCGCGGCGCGAGGTGCGCGGCGGACAGAGCGCGGCGGGCAGCGAAGATGCCGCCGCCGGCGAGGGAGGTGCGCAATGATCGGCCTGCCGCAGTTCCTCATCGTGGCGGCGGCGCTCTTCGCCGCCGGCGTCTACACGGTGCTCAGCCGCAGCAACGCGATCGGCATCCTGATGGGCGTCGAGCTGATCCTCAACGCCGCCGGGCTGAACTTCGTCGCCTTCAACCACTTCACGACCGCGGGCATCGAGGGCGGCCTGTTCACGGTGTTCATCATCGTGCTGGCGGCCGCCGAGGCGGCGGTGGCCCTGGCCATCGTGCTGGCCATCTATCAGAACCGCCGCGACATCGACGCCAGCCACCTGGACTCGCTCCAGCGCTGACGGGGCGCCGGGCGCCGCCCGGCCGGGCAGGGAAGGACGCAGGTATGGATCTGAGCTGGATCGAAGGAGCCCTGGGCTGGATTCCCTTCCTGCCCCTGCTCGGCTTCAGCGTGAACATCCTGCTCGGCCGCAAGCTCTCGCCGCGCTTCGTGCAGGGCCTGGCCGTGGGGGCGGTTGCCGGCAGCTTCCTGCTCTCGCTCGCCGGCTTCTTCTACCTGCGCGGCCTGGCCGCCGAGGGCCGGGTGATCACCCAGGAGCTCTGGCGCTGGATCGGCGTGGGTGGGGGCGCGCTGCCGCGGCTGGATGTCGCGGTCGCCTTCACCCTCGATCCCCTGAGCAGCGTGATGCTGCTCGTGGTGACGGGGGTGGGCCTGCTCATCCACATCTACTCGATCGGCTACATGAAGGGCGACGACGGCATCTGGCGCTTCTTCGCCTACATGAACCTGTTCAGCTTCGCGATGCTGCTGCTGGTGCTCGGCGACAACCTGCTGCTGATGTTCGTCGGCTGGGAGGGCGTCGGGCTCTGTTCCTATCTGCTGATCGGCTTCTGGTTCCGCCACCTGCCCAACACGACGGCGGGCAACAAGGCCTTCATCGTCAATCGCATCGGCGACTTCGGCTTCCTGATCGGCATGCTGCTGCTGTTCTGGGGTCTCGAGCGCGTGGGCGCCGGCACCCTGAGCTTCGGGAGCATCCGCGAAACGGTGCATCTGCTCCAAGGCCAGGTCGTGCTCGGCCTGCCCCTGCTCGACTGGATCGGCATCTGCCTGTTCGTCGGCGCCACGGGCAAGAGCGCGCAGATTCCGCTCTACGTCTGGCTGCCGGACGCGATGGCCGGCCCCACGCCGGTGAGCGCGCTGATCCACGCCGCCACCATGGTGACGGCCGGCGTCTACATGATGGCGCGCATGAGCGCCCTCTACGTGCTCGCGCCGACGGCCCTGCTGGTGGTGGCGCACGGTGGGCGGCCTGACGGCGATCTTCGCGCCACCATCGGGCTGGCCCAGAACGACATCAAGAAGGTGCTCGCCTACTCGACCGTGAGCCAGCTCGGCTACATGGTGCTGGCGATCGGCGTCGGCCGCCTTCGCGGCCGGCATCTTCCACCTGATGACCCACGCCTTCTTCAAGGCCTGCCTCTTCCTCGGCTCCGGCAGCGTCATCCTCGCCATGCACCACGAGCAGGACATGCGCAAGATGGGCGGCCTGCGCAAGGCCATGCCGATCACCTTCATGACCTTCCTCGTCTCGACGGTGGCGATCGCGGGCATCCCGCCCTTCGCCGGCTTCTTCAGCAAGGACGAGATCCTCTGGAAGGCCTGGTCGGCCGGCGGCTGGTACCGCTTCCTCTGGCTGCTGGGCTTCCTCGGCGCCCTGCTCACGGCCTTCTACATGTTCCGCCTCGTGGCCCTCACCTTCCTCGGCGAGAGCCGCGCCGATCCGCACACGCGAGCGCAGCTCAAGGAGCAGCCGCGCCTGGTGACCTGGCCCCTCGTCGCGCTCGCCCTGCTCGCCACCGTGGGCGGCTTCGTCGGCGTGCCCCACTCCCTGGGCGGGGCGAACCGCTTCCACGGCTGGCTGGCGCCGGTGGTGGCCTCGCGGCCCGCGGGCGCCCTGCACGGCGCGGCAGCCCCGGCCCTCGTGCCGCCCGCTCTCGCCGCCGATGAGGCGCCCGCGCCTGGCGGCGCCAAGCGCGCGGAGACCGGCGACGGCCATCGGCAGCCCGGCGACGAGGAGAACCTGGCCCGGGTGCACGAGGAGGCCGCGGCCGCGGCCGCGGCGGAGCTGGCCGCCGAGGGCGCGCCGGCCCACGGCGAGCTGGCGCACGGCGAGGACGGGGGCGGCAGCCACGGCGACTCCCACGGGGTCGATCCCATGGAGTACCTGCTGATGGCCCTGTCCGTGCTGGGCGCGGCGCTCGCGGGTCTGGCCGCCCTGTACATCTACCTGCGGCGGCCCGAGCTGCCGGGGCGGGCCGCCGCCCGCTTCCGGACCCTGCACCGCCTGCTCGAGAACAAGTACTACGTGGACGAGGCCTACCAGAGCACGGTCGTGGCCGCGGTGCTGGGGGCGATGCGCGCCTTCGCCCGCTTCGACCGCGTCGTCATCGACGGCCTGGTCAACGGCAGCGCCTGGCTGACGCGCGGCGTGTCGATGGCCAGCGGCTGGATCGACCGCGTCTTCGTCGATGGACTCGTCAACGGCGCCGCCGCGCTCTGCAAGGACGCGGGCGCCAGCCTGCGCCGCCTGCAGACGGGGCGCATCCAGAGCTATGCCTACGCGGTGATCACGGGCGTGCTGCTGCTCGTCATCATCGGCGTGCTGATCGGAATCCCTCGCTAGGGACGTTGCGGGCCGCGAGCCCGGGGAGGTCAGGGTTTCATGTTCTTCGCCATGGTCGACAACGTCCTGAGCTGGATGATCTTCTTCCCGCTCATCGGCGCCGCCGTGATCCTCTTCATGCCGGCGAGCCGGCCGACCTGGATCAAGGCCGTCGCCGTCGCCGCCACGCTGCCGCCGCTGTGGTGGGCGGTCGAGCTCTTCATGAACTTCTCGCGCCACTTCGGCGGCGAGCCGCTGAAGCAGTTCCAGTTCATGGAAGGCCCCCGCACGTGGATCCCGAGCTTCAACATCCACTACTACGCTGGGCGTGGACGGCATCAGCATCTCGATGGTGCTGCTCACGGCCCTGATCAGCACCGTCGCGGTGATCGCGAGCTGGGGCATCAACCGCCAGCTCAAGGCCTACTTCGCGCTCTTCCTGCTCCTGGACGCGGGCATGATGGGCGTGTTCTGCGCCCTCGACTTCTTCCTCTTCTACGTGTTCTGGGAGATCATGCTGCTGCCGATGTACTTCCTCATCGGCATCTGGGGCGGCCCCAACAAGATCTACGCGGCGATCAAGTTCTTCCTGTACACCCTCTTCGGCAGCGTGTTCATGCTGCTGGCGGTGATCTTCCTCTACTTCAAGGCCGGCAAGACCTTCGACATGGTGGAGATGATGGGCGCCGCGCGCGGGCTGACGATGAGCGTGCAGGTGCTGATGTGGTTCGCCTTCTACATCGGCTTCGCCATCAAGATCCCCGCCTTCCCCTTCCACACCTGGTTGCCGGACGCCCACGTCGAGGCGCCGACGGCGATCAGCGTCATCCTGGCCGGCGTGCTGCTGAAGATGGGCACCTACGGCCTCCTGCGGGTGAACTTCGCCATCCTGCCCGAGGCGACGCTCAAGCTGGCCTGGGTGCTGGCCCTGATCGGGATGATCAACATCGTCTACGGCGCGCTCTGCGCGATGGCCCAGACCGATCTCAAGAAGCTGGTGGCCTACTCGTCCATCTCGCACATGGGCTACGTGATGCTGGGCATGGCCTCCTTGACTCCGCAGGGCATCAACGGCGCCGTGCTGCAGATGTTCAACCACGGCACGATCACGGCCATGCTCTTCCTGCTCGTCGGCGTGCTCTACGACCGCGCGCATCACCGCCAGATCGACGGCTTCGGCGGGCTCGCCAACCGGGTGCCGGTCTACACGGGCATCACGGCGCTGGCCTTCTTCGCGAGCCTGGGCCTGCCCGGCCTCTCGGGCTTCGTGAGCGAGGTGCTCGTCTTCATGGGCGGCTTCAAGACCTTCCCGCTCTACACGATCGTCAGCGCCACGGGCATCGTGCTCACCGCGGCCTACCTGCTGTGGACCCTGCAGCGCATGTTCCTCGGCGAGCTGAATCCGAAGTACGCGACCCTGACCGACATGAGCCCGCGCGAGCTGATCACCCTGGTGCCGCTGGGCATCATCGTCATCATCCTCGGCGTCTGGCCGATGCCGGTGCTGGACCTGATCGGCGACACCCTCAACTTCCTGGTCGGCCACGTGAGCGGTGCCGCTGCCGGCATGGCGGGATTCTAAGGAGGACGGGATGCTGTCCCTGGGCAATCTCGGCAGCCTGAGCCACTTCCTCCCCGAGGCCATCCTCGCGGGCGGCGCGCTGCTGATCTTCCTGCTCGATCTCGTCTGGGGCCAGCGCCGCCGCGGCGCCTATCCCTGGCTGGGCGTGAGCGTGCTCCTGCTGGCCGGGCTGGCTGCCCTGTCGGGCACTGGCGCAAATGCTGGACGCCTGCTGTTCGAGAACATGCTCGTCCTGGACGGCTTCACGCGCCTGTTCCGGCTGCTCTTCGTGCTCGTCGGCGTGCTCACCCTGCTGATGGCCGCGCGCAGTCGCGAGCTGACGAACGCGGGCGGGGAGTTCACCGCGCTGCTGCTCATCGTCGTCCTCGGCATGATGCTGATGGCCGGCGCCGGCAACCTGCTGATGGCCTACCTGGCCATGGAGACGGTCTCGCTGCTCTCCTACACCCTGGTCGGCAGCCTGCGCGGCAACACGCGCAGCCACGAGGCGGGGCTCAAGTACGTCATCTTCGGCGGCGTCGCCTCGGGCGCCATGCTCTACGGCTTCTCCTGGCTCTACGGCCTGACGGGCACCCTGGACCTGGCCGCCATGGCCGAGGCCTTCCGGGCGGGCGCGGCCCAGCCCCTGCCCATCTTCCTGGCCCTGGTGCTGATCCTCGTCGGGCTCGGCTTCAAGATGGCCACGGTGCCCTTCCACATGTGGTGCCCGGACGTCTACGAGGGCGCGCCGGTGGCCGTGACCGCTTTCCTCTCGGTGGGACCCAAGGCGGCGGGCTTCGCGCTCACGCTGCGGCTGCTCTACACGGCCTTCGCGATGCCCAGCGAGGGCGGCTGGCTGCCGCTGGCGGGGCTGCCCTGGCCCACCCTGGTGGCCGTGATGGCCGTGGCGACGATGTTCGTCGGCAACCTGTCGGCGCTCTGGCAGGACAACCTCAAGCGCCTGATGGCCTACAGCTCCATCGCCCACGCGGGCTACCTGCTCGCCGGCCTCGTGCTGCTCAGCCAGGCGGGCGTCACCGCGATCCTCTTCTACCTCTTCGCCTACCTGCTGATGAACTTCGGCGCCTTCATGGTGATCGCGGCCGTGGCCGACGAGACGGGCAGCGAGGACATCAGCTCGCTGCGCGGCCTCTGGCGCCGCCGGCCCTTTCTCGCGGTGATGATGCTGATCTTCCTGATCAGCCTGACGGGTCTCCCCCCTGCCTTCGGCTTCATCGGCAAGTTCTACCTCTTCGCCGCGCTCATCGAGGGCGGCTGGCTCTGGCTGGCCCTGCTCGGCCTGCTCAACTCGGTGATCTCGCTGGGCTACTACATGCGCATCGCCAAGGTGATGCTCATCGAGGGCACCGAAGAAGCGGCGCCCGCGCTGAGCCCCGCGACGGGTCAGGCCCCAGCGCCGGGCGTGCCGCGCCTGAGCGTCGCCACGGTGGGCGTGCTCGGACTGCTCACCCTGCTGCTCGGCATCTACTGGGAGCCCCTGCGGGTCTTCGCCGAGCGGGGCCTGGCGCTGCTCTAGGCGCGCCCGCGGACCTCTTCCTGCCGATGGGTTTGCAGCCCGCATCTTTCCGCTCTGCGGCACTCTCCATGGGGTAGCCATCCTTCTCATTGCCTGGCCCCTCTTGCGGTATGGCCGCGGCAGCGGTAGCCTGCCTGCGAAGGGAGGTCTAAGATGACAGAGGACGCCGGCGCCAAGAGATCGCGGCGCGCGATCGAGCTCGCCCTGTTCTTCTTGCTGACGTTGATTGCGTGGACGATCTGGGTGCCACAGGCGCGCTACCGACTGGGACTCGCGGCGGCGGCCGTTTCGCTCCAGTCGCCGGCAAACGCGCTCACGGTGTGGGCACCGGGCCTGGCGGCGATGGTGCTGACGATCCTCCGTTCGCGCGGGCGAGGCCTGAGCGACCTGCTGAGCGGGCTGGGCAAGTGGCGCGTGCACTGGCGATGGTATCTCATTGCCCTCTTCTTCGAGCCCGTACGGTGGTGCCTGGCTTTCGGCATTGATCGCCTGCTGGGTCGCTCGTATGAGCTGGGTCCCATGCCGCTCAAGGCAATCCTGGGTGCGGCGGCGGCCTACATGATACCCGTGGCTGTGGTGTTCACCCTGCCGAACGCGATCGGCGAGGAGATCGGCTGGCGCGGCTTCGCGCTGCCGAGGCTGCGTGCGTGGCGCGGTGCGCTGGTGGGGACGCTGGTGCTCGGCGTCTTCTGGGGCCTGTGGCACATCCCTGCCTGGATAGGGCAGGGCCTGAGCCTGGGCTTCGCTGCCATGGCCGTTCGGGTGCTCGGCCTGGTGGCGACCGCCTTCGTGTTCACATGGATCTACTATGGTTCCGGCGGCAGCCTGGCCCTGGTGGTGCTCTACCACGCCGCCATCGCAGCGAAGAACTACCTCTTCCCAGGGCTGCCGACCCGAACCGAGCAGATCCTGCTCTGGGTCTTCGTCCTCGTGTTGATCGCCAGGACGCGATCGCTGTGGTTAGGTCGCGACGGGCGTGAAGAACACTGCGAGGAATCGTGAACGGATCGAGCCGAAGGCAGCTGGCGGGGCTACCTGAAGACGCGGGTGCCCAATTGCCCGCGGAAGGCGCCGAAGTCCTGGCGCGCGCTGCCGGGCGCAGCGGAGAGCTGGTCCTGCGCCGCACGGATGGGCAGCTCGAGGTCATCGCCGGCGGCACTTTCCTGATCTCGGGCGCGAACGCCGGCTCCAGCGTGGCGCTCATCACGGCCGGATTGGCGGTCCTCTCGAAGGCCGGTGCGCCACGGCCCGCACACGATGCCGACGCTAAGCTCGGTCTCGAGGTGCTCGTCGGCGGTCTCGGCCTGGGCTACTCGCTCGATGCGGCGCTGAGGGCGCGCCAGGTCGAGCACGTGACCGTCGTCGAGTACGAACCCCTGATCGTCGACTGGTTTCGTGCCCACGGGGAAGAGCGCGCGGAGCGACTCGCCGCCGCCGAAGCGGCCGGCCGCGCCTGCGTCCTCCTCGCCGACGTCGCCGATGTCATGCGCGAGCGTCCGGGCGCCTTCGACCTGGTCGCGCTCGACACGGACAACGGTCCGGACTGGCTCGTGTGTGAGGGCAACGCCGTCCTCTATGCCGAGACCGGGCTGGCGCTGGCCTACGGCGCCCTGCGGCCCGGGGGCGTGGCCGTGTTCTGGTCCCCCGAGCGCTACGATTGGTTTGCTGCGCGGCTGGCGAAGCAGTTCGCCGAGGTCAGCGAGGTCGCTGCCCACGACACCATCGATGGCCGGCGGCACGAGTACACCATGTACGTCGCGCAGCGCTAGCTCGCGAGCGGCGCCTCGGGTGCCGGCGCGGGCGCGGCGCTCCGGCGGCGGGCGCCGAGCCGATGCCCCAGCCGTGCCAGGCCCCAGCCCCAGCGCGTGAAGATCCAGTACATCGCCGGGAAGCCGCCGAGGATGAGCACGGTGCTGCTGGTCAGCCCGCCCACGGAGGCCAGCGCCAGGTTCTCCCAGATGTCCTTGGTGTCGCCGCTGGCCTTCTCCACCTGGTAGAGCAGGGGCAGCATGCCCATCACCGTGGTGCCGCTGGCCAGCAGGATCGAGCGCATCTGTATGCGCGTGCCCTCCACGATGCTGGTCCTCAGCAGCTCGCGGGCCTGGGCGGCCGGCAAGCGCCACAGGTCCCAGCCGCCCAGGCGCGGCTTGGCGGGCACGAGCGCGTCGGGCCCCTGATCCAGCCCCTCGTCGTGCACGCGCTCGCGCAAGGTGAGGCGGAAGCGGTTCACCAGCAGGATGGCGTTGTTCACCACCACGCCGAAGAGCAGGATCAGCCCGATCTGGGCAGAGCTGTCGAAGGTGGCGCCGCTGGCCCAGAAGATGCCGACCACGCCGAGCAGGGCCATCGGCACCGCGAGCATGATGAGCAGCGGCAGCAAGAGGTTCTCCATCAGCGCGGCCAGGGTCATGAAGATGAAGAGCAGGGTGAGGAGCAAGGTCATCATGAGCTGCTCCTTCTCCTCCTCGGTGATCTGCTGGCCGCTGATGTCCTCGGCCGTGAAGCCGTAGGGCAGCTCCAGGCCCGCAAGTACGTCCTTGATGAAGTTCTGCCGCATGCGGTCGGTGCCGATGTACTCCCAGTTCACCCGCTGGCTGTAGCGCTGGTCCTTGCGCGTGATGGCGGTCAGCTCGGGCCGCGTCTCCAGGCGCACCAGGTCGCCCAGGCGCACGACCTGGCCGCGGCTGGTGGTCATCGTCTTGCCGAGCACGGCGCCGTACTGGATCTCGTCGGCGTCGGCGAAGCTGAGCTGGACTTGCTTGTCCTCGCCCTCGACCATCATGTGCCAGGGCAGGTCCACGCCGATCAGGCGGCGCAGGTGGCCGGTGACCTCGGCCACGGAGAGCCGGTAGCTCGCCAGGGCCTCCCGGCGAATGATGATCAGCGTCTCCTCGGTGCCCGCACGTTCGAACTGGGAGCCGCTGGAGAGCATCACGTTGCGCACGCGGCGATTGCGCTCGAGGCGGGCGGTGATCCCGTCGCTGAGGTCCTTGAGCGCCTTGCTGTTGTAGCCCGCCAGCTGGATGGTGGAGTTGCTCATGGCGCCGCCGCGGCCGCCCTTGAGATAGGGATCGCCATAGCCGCCGACGAAGATGAACATGCCGCCCAGCTCCTCGGCCAGCACGATCAGCTTGTTGCGGAAGAGCTCGGGGGTGGTGGAGAAGCGCAGCGATTCGTCCTCGAACTCCACCTGCATGTAGGCCCAGTTCTCGAAGCAGTCCACGCGCATGCGCACGTCGGCGGGCAGCGGCAGCAGCTCGGACTCGAAGAGCTTCATCGTCGCGCTGGTGAGGACGACGTCCGTACCCACCGGCCGCTCGATGTACAGGCGCAGGTACTCCTCGTTCGCCGGCTGCCAGAAGCCGCCCTTGGCCACCTTGTGCCCGTAGGCCCACCAGGCGCCGTAGCACAGGCCTCCGAACAGGGCCAGGGTGACGAACCACAGGCGCATGTTCAGCCAGGTGATGCGCTGGACGTAGGCCACGAAGAGGCCGATCAGGATGAGCAGGCCGGTGGCGCCGCCCAGCCAAGGCGCCAGCTCGCGCAGGCTCACCGCGCCCGGCGCCAGCGCGATGCCGGCCGCCGCCAGCAGCCCAGCGCCCAGGGTGAACAGAATCCAGCGCCAGAGCAGCGGCCAGCCCTGGCGGGGCGCGGGCTCGGCCACCTGCGCTCGCCGCTTCGTGATGCGCTCGGCCGTTCCGCGCAGGGCCACCGGCAGCCAGCAGAATGCCGTGAACACCGAGGCGCCCATGGCAAAGCTGACGCTGACGGCCAGCGGCAGGTAGAAGAGCGCCAGGCGGCCGGTGAGGTAGATGAAGGAGAGGAAGGCGACCACGTTGGTCAGCGTGGTGGCGATGATGGGGAAGCTCACCTCGCGCGTGCCCGCGATGAGCATCTCGCGCGGCGAGCCGGTGACGCGCTCGGTCAGGCGGCGGTGGATGGAGTCCAGCACGAGGATGCTGTTGTCCAGCAGCATGCCAAAGCAGATGGTCAGCCCGCTGATCGTGATGAAGTTCACCGAGAGCCCGAAGAAGTAGAAGAGGCTCAAGCAGATGACGATGGCGAACAGGATCGAGCCGATCACGATGGCGACCACGCCGATGCGCCGCAGGGCCACCACGAGCAGGGCGAAGAGCAGGCCCATGATCGCGAGCGAGCGGTAGACCAGTTCGGTCAGCTTGTCCTCCAGCCCCTCGCCCTGGTCCTGCTCGACATCGAACTTGACCGGGAAGGGCATGGCCGCTTCGATGGTCGGCAGTGCCTGGCGCAGCCGCCGGCTGAGGGCCACCGAGTTCTCGCCGCTGCGCTCGGTGACGCGCAGGGAGACCACGTTGTCGCCATTGATGCGCCGGTAGTAGACGACGTCCTCGAAGCTGCGCTCGACGCGGGCGACGCGATTCAGCGTGATCGTCTGCCCGCCGACATTGGCGATGACGGCCTTGGCGAGCATATCGACCGTCACCGAGTCGTGCACGGTGACGGTCAGCTCGCGGCCCGCCTGCCGCACGGCGCCCGCGGGGATGACGACATCGAGGGCGTCCAGGCGGCCGGCGATGCCGTCGGCTGTCAGGCCATAGCGCTCCATGGCCTCCAGGTTGAGCATGACGCGCAGGAGCGGCAGGGCGCCGCCGCGCAGCTCGGCGTCGGCGACGCCGGCGATGGCGAGGAAGCGCGGCACCACCCAGTCCTCGGCCTGATCGCGCAGCTCGTTGGCGGGCAGGGGCGAGATGAGGCTGACCGAGAAGAACTCCTCCACCTGTACCTGCTCGGGCACCTCGGGCACGATCACCGGCTGGCTCGCCCGCGCGGGCAGGTTGCGGCGCACGGCGCCGAGGTGCTCGCTCAGCTCCAGGCGGGCGAACTCGAGGTTCTGCTCGCGCCGGAAGCTGACCTCCACCGTCGAGCGCCCGTGGCGCGAGGTGGACTCGATGTCCTCCACGCCGTGGCACTTGGCGGCCGCCTCCTCGATGGGCAGGGTGAGCGAGCGCTGGACGGCGCTGGGCGAAGCGCCGGGCCAGGAGGTGCTGATCGTCAGCTTGGGCAGCTCGGTCTCGGGCATGGCCTCGAGGTCGAGGCGGGGCAGGGCGTAAGCGCCGCAGACCATGAGCGCCGCGAAGAGCATCCAGGTGGCGACAGGATGGTCCACCCAGAAGCGGATCATTGCCGGTCCCCCCGGTGGAGGAGCTCGTAGATCACGGGTGTCAGGTAGAGCGTGAACAAAGTGGTCAAGGTCAGCCCGCCGATGATGACGATGGCGAGCGGACGCTGCAACTGGGCGCCGGTGCCGATGCCGATCGCCATCGGCACCAGGGCGAGCACGGTGGTCCAGGTGGTCATCATGATCGGTCGGAAGCGCAGGCGGCCGGCCTCGAGCACGGCCTGGCGCAAGGGCAGGCCGTCGGCCTGCAGGCGCCGCGCCGTGGCCACCTTGACGATGGCATCGTTGACGCCGATGCCCAGCAGGGCGACCATGCCGATCAGCGAGATGATGTTCAGGGTGTTGCCGGTGACCATCAGCGAGAAGAGCGCGGCGAGCGCGCCGACCGGCAGCACCGCGGCGATGATCAGGGGATCCACGAAGCTCTCGAACTGGGCGGCCAGGATCATGTAGACGAGGAGCAGGGAGAGCAGCAGGGCCCAGCCGAGATCGCGGAAGCTGCGACCGATCTCCTCCTGCTCGCCGCCCTTGACGAAGACGAGGCCGCCGGGCGTGGGCGTGGCGGCGAGAATGCGGTCCACGTCCTCCCAGACCTGGTCGACGCCGCGTCCCTCGACGCTGCCGGCGATGCTGATCTGCCGACGCTGGTCGCGGCGGACGATCTCGCGCACGGGGCGGTTCAGCTCCGTTTTCACGAAGGTGCCCAGGGTGACCGTCTTGCCGCCGGCCAGGCGCAGGGGGGAGGCGAGCACGGCGTCGAGGTCGCGCCGCTCGGCCAGGGGCAGGCGGACGCCGACGTCGATGCGCTGATCGATCTCGTTGAAGGTGGTGGCCACCGTGCCCTGGATGCGGGCGCGCAGCTCCAGGGCGATGGACTCCGGCTCGAGGCCGTAGCGCAGAGCCAGCTCGCGATCGATGGTGGCCTCGAGCGTGGGGTTGCCGAGCACGCGGTCCATCTCGAGATCGCCAAGGCCGGGCACGGCGGCGAGGTGGGGCAGGAGGCCTTCCACCACGGCGAGGGCCGTCTCCGGCGACGTGGAGACGACGCCGAGGGAGAAGGTGGCCTCGCCGCTGGCCAGCACCTCGCGCAGGCCGACGCCCTCGTCCTTGAACACCCAGCTGGCGCCGGCCAGCTTCGCCATCCGGGCGTCGAGCAGCGCCTTGACCTCTTCCATGTCCGTGCGACCGTGCCGGGACGGCGCGAGCATCACGCGCAGGCGGGCCACATTGGGCGCCGTGTACTCCTTGAGGCTGGCGAGGGTGCGCTCCGTCTCGCCGGCCTGCGTGTAGACCCTGGCCACGTGGGGCAAGGCCTCGGCGAAGGCCGCCAGCTCGCCGGCGATCTCGCCGGTGGCGTCCAGCGGCGTGCCGGCCGGCAGCTCGAGCTGCAGGCTGAAGTCGCCCTGATCGCGGTCGGGCAGGAAGCTGCGCCGGATGTCCTTGCCCAGGAGGGCGGCGGCCGCCAGCAGGATGAGCAGCAAGCCCAGGAAGAGGGGCTTGTGGTCCAGCACCCAGGGCAAGGGGCGGTGGTAGAGATGCAGCAGGCGCTCCTGGAAGTCGTTCGTGAGCTGCACCGCGCGCGGCGTCCGGGCATGCGGGCGGAGCAGGCGGGCCGCGAGCATGGGCTGGAGCAGCAGGGCGCTGAGAATCGACACCAGCAGCGCGAAGGTGACGGTGAGCGCCTGGTCGCGGAAGAACTCCCCGGCGATCCCCGGCACGTAGATGACCGGGAAGAAGACGGCGATCGTCGTGAGCGTGGCGGCGATCACGGGCATCGCCACCTCGCGGGCGCCCTGCACGGCGCCCGCATCCCGTTCGGCCTGGGTCTTGCCGCG
Organism: uncultured bacterium; assembly: GCA_963695095.1. Lineage (GTDB taxonomy): Bacteria > Krumholzibacteriota > Krumholzibacteriia > JACNKJ01 > JACNKJ01 > VGXI01. The sequence goes on from CAVOFT010000001.1 coordinate 1,153,502, forward strand.
GCCGGCAAGGTGGCGGCTGATGTTCTCGAGCACGACGATCGAGTTGTCCACCAGCATGCCCGCGGCCAGGGAGAGCCCGCCCAGGGACATCAGGTTCATGTTCACCTTCGCGACGTCGAGGCAGGCGAAGGTGGTGAAGATGGACACGGGCATGGCGATGCCCACGACCAGCGGACTCAAGAGGTCGCCCAGGCCGATGAGCAGGACGAGGAAGGCGAGCAGGGCGCCGATCAGCAGGGACTGCTGCAGGCCGCTCACGGACTCGGCGACGAAGTCCGCCTCGCGGTAGACGTAGCGGGTGGCGAAGGCGGAGTAGGTCGTCGTGAGCACGCCCAGCACCTCGTCGACGGTCTTGCTGGTGGTGATCGTGTTCTTGCCCACCTCCTTGTAGAGGTGCAGGCCCACGACTTCCTCGCGGCCGAGGAAGGTGGCGCCCTCGGGCTCCTTCACCGTGTCCTCGACGCGGGCGACATCGGCGATCGTGATGCCCGGCCCGGCGGCGGGGATCTCCGTCAGGCGGATCTCGTCCAGGTTCTCGAACTCGCCGAGGATGCGCAGGGGCAGGTGCAGGGGCCCCTTGCGGATGCGCCCGCCCGGAAAGCTGATGTTGGCGATGCGCAGGGCCGTGGCGAGGTCCTCGATGGTGAGGCCGTAGAGCCGCAGCTTGGCCAGGTCGGGCGTGACGAGGATCTCGCGCTCGGCGCCGCCGATCACCTCGGCCTGGCTGATGCCGTCGATCTGCTCGAGGGCCGGCTTCACCACCTCGCGGGCGAAGTCGGTCATCTCGCGCAGGGGGGCGTCGCCATCGAGAACCAGGATGGCGATGGGCCGCGCCGAAGGATCCCAGCGCAGGATGAGCGGGCGGTCGGCGACGGCCGGGAAGCTCTCGCCGTAGGCGACCTGGTCCACGGCTTCGCGCATGTGCAGATTGGCGAAGTCCATGTCCGTGCCCCAGTCGTACTGGGCCGTGATCGTGGAGGTGCCTTCGCGGGTCTTGCTCACCACGCGGCGCACGCCCTCGAGGCCGGCGATGCGCTCTTCCAGGGGTTCCGTGACGAGGCGGACCAGATCGTCCGCCGGCGTGTCCGCGTAGTTGGTGATGACCGTGAGATTGGGGTAGTTGATCGACGGCAGCAGGTCCAGGGCCAGCCGCCGCTGCCCCTGCACGCCGAGCAGAACGAGGCCGGCGAAGAGCATCAGCACCGCGACCGGGCGCCCCACGCTGCTGCGGATCATCATGGGCCGTCGACCTGGGCAGGGGCGAGGCCCCAGCGATCGCGGGGCGTCAGGCGCCGGCGGACGTCGATCTTGGCCTCGTGGGCCAGGGTCAGGTGATCGCTGACCACGACCTCGTCACCCGGCTCCAGGGTGCCGCCGCTGTGCACGTTCTGGATCTCGATCCAGCTGTCGTTCTCCAGGCCCACGGTGACGTAGAGCCACTGCGCCTCGTCGCCGGACACCTTGAAGACCAGGGGGCGGTCGTCGCGGATGAGCACCGCCGATTTGGGCACGAGCAGTCGGTCCGGGAAAACGAAGCCGGCGATCTCGGCGCGGGCGAACATGCCGGGCCGGAAGCGCCCGCCCCGGTTGGGGAAGCGCAGGATGCACTCGCAGGTGCGGCTGGCGGCGTCCAGGCTGGGCGAGATGACGTCGATCGCGGCCTTGAGCGTGTCGGCCACCGCCGGCACGGCGATCAGGGCGGGCCGGCCTTCGCTGAGATTGGCCAGATCCGCCTCGAGCACGTGCACCACCGCCTCGAGCTTGCTGTTGTCGTAGAGCGAGAGCAGGGTTTGCCCCACGCTGATGTTCTCGCCCACCACGGCCGCCAGTCCCTGCACGGTGCCGGCAAAGGGAGCGCGGATCTCCGTGTACTCCAGGGCCAGGCGCGCGCGCTCCACCGAGACGCGGGCCGCGGCCAGCCCCGTGCGCTGCTCGAGGACCTCCTGGCGGAAAGCGCCCTTGTCCAGGGCGTTCAGTTCCAGGGCGAGCAGGCGGGCGCGGTACTCCTCGTCGCCGAGGCCGCCCTCGCCGTGGGCTTGCTCCAGCTCCTGGCGCGCGGCATCGAATTCCCCGGCGGCCCGAGCGTCGCCGACGAAGCTGTCGGCTTCGGCCGCCACCTGGGACAGCGCCTGCAAGTGCGCGTAGCGTGCCGCCTCCAGGTCCAGCCGGTAGCCGCGGGGATCGATGCGGGCGAGCAGTTGACCCTGCTTGACGCGATCGCCGTCGCGCACGCCCACTTCGACGAGCTCGCCGCCCACCTTGACGCGGACGGCCAGCGAGCGCGGCGTGCGGATCTCGCCATCGGCGTAGATCGAGGTGACCAGATCGCCTCGCTGCACCGCGCCGATATTCACCTTGATCGCCTTCTCCGGCTCGGGCTCGGCCTCCGCGCTGGTGTCGGCGGCTGCCGCGGTGGAGTCCGCGCCCGCGCCCTCGCCCTGCTTGCCGCAGCCGAGGGGGGCGGCGAGCAGCAGGCCGAGGACGCCGAAGGTGAAGAGGAAGCTGGCAAGGTCGGCGCGGGGGCGGTAGCGCGGCAGGGACATCGAAGACCTCGGTGGGGCGGGAGAAAACGGCAACCGGGCTCCTACGCGGGCCCGGTTGCCTGGTTTCCAAGTGCTGATCAAGGCATCGAGTAGCAGATCACTTCCAGCGCCGGGGCCTCGGCGGCCGCCTCGGCTTCGCCGGCCACGGCCTGCTGCGTGAGCCAGGCGTCAAGGGCGCCGCGCAGGACAATGACGCGGTCGCTGCCCAGCATGACGAGGCCGTCCTTGCGCGGGTCGCCCGGACAGCGCAGGGCGAGCTGGCGGACGTAGCGCCCGCTCGCGTCGAAGACATCCAGCAGGGCGAAGACGCCGGCCGGACGCGCGCTCATGTCACCGGGCTGGACCAGCACATTGCCCTTGCCGTCGAGGAAGAGACCGGCCACGGCCGGCTCCGTGGGTTCGATCGAGGTGCCCTTCAGCGGCGTCGGGTAGTAGCTGCCGATAGCCTCCATGATCCGGGTGGCGGTCGCCTTGCCCTCGGCATCGCGGGCGGGCGCCGCGTAGGCGCGGCCGAACTCGCGCTCGACGCTGCCGTCCGGCGCCTGGACGCGAATCAGGTACTCGTTCCGCGTCGGCGCCGTGTAGAGCTTGCCGTCGCCGCTCACCGTGAAGCGATTCCAGACGAAGTCCATCTTGCCTTCATCGAGGCGGAAGTCGCTGTAGTCGATCTGGTAGCTCTTGCTCAGGTACTCGACCTCTCTCCTTGCCCGCGCCGTCGCAGCGGGAGAGGAAGAAGGTCTGATCGCTGACGGCACCGCCGCCGAAGCTCATGCGAATGCCGAGCAGGACCATTTCGTTGGCCGGCGCGCCGAAGCCGGCGTTGAGCACGCAGAAGGCGCCCTGCTCGGCGCCGGGGCCCTGATAGGTGGCATCCCCCGCCGGCGAGCCATCCGGGTGCAGCAGGACGATGCGCCCGGGGAAGGACTGCAGCAGGCCGAGGCGGCCGTCGCTGAGCAGGAACATGCCGCCGGGGCGGCGCACCTCGCCGGGGCCGTCGCCCTCGCGGCCCAGCGTGGCCAGGTGCTCGCCGGTGGGCGAGTAGACCTGCACGTTGGACTGCTGGGTGTCGAGAATGTAGATCTCGCCGCCGGCGCCCCGCTGCACGCCGCCGACGGAGCCGAAGAAGATCTCGTCGTCCTCGCCGCCGGCCCGCCAGAGCTCCTTGAGGGCGATTTCCTTCCGGCCCTCGGCCGGCTTGTCGCCGCTGTGCACGCGGGGGGGCGCGGCAGCGGCCGCAGCCGTCACTGCCAGGCTGATCGCAAACAGAAGCGGAAGTCCGAGTCGCGCGTTCATTGTGCCTCCTTGGCCCGCGGGCCGCCTTACTTGGTGCTGTAGCAGATCACTTCCATCGCGGCAGCTTCCTCGTCGGCACCCTCGCCGCCCATGGCCGCCATCGCCGCGTCCCAGAAGCCGGTGACCTGGATGGCCAGGCCTTCCTCGGTGAGGAAGAGCCAGTCGGTGGCGGAATCCCCGGGCGCCTTGGCCTTGACCTGCTTGACGAACTCGCCCGTGGGCGAGAAGACGTCCCAGGCCGCCAGGATGCCCGGCTCGGGCGTGTAGAGCGCGCGGCTGGTGAGCACCCAGGTGCTGCCGTCGGCAGCGCAGCGAATGCTCTGCACGTCGGGCTCCTGGTCCTCGATCACGGGCGTGGGTCGGTTGGGGAACTGCTGCGACTGCGCCTGCATCAGGCTCTGGTAGCGCTGGCGCACCTTGTCGTTGCGGGTCCAGGATTCGTACTGGCGCTCGATCACGCGCTCGAGCTTGCCCGCGGCGCTGTAGACGCTGAGCGCATACTCCAGCGGCGCCGGGGCCACGACGACCTGGCCCTTGGGGCTGACGCCGAAGCGGCGCCAGACGAAGTCGTTGTCTTTCTCGAGGAACTGGAAGTTGTCGTTGAAGACCCAGGTGCGATCGGTGGCCATGAACTCGGCCTTCTGGGCGCCGTCCATGCCGTAGCTGCGCACGAAGTAGTGGCGCTTCTGGCTCAGCGTCGCCTGGTCGAAGGTCATCTCGATGCCGGTGAGGACGAGATTGCCGCCGCCGCTCTCGGCGTTGATGAGGACGAAGAAGCCCCCGGCGGTGGGATCGGTCTTGCCCGGCTCGATGTCCTTGCCCGGGCTGCCGTCGGGCTTGAGGCCGATCAGCTTGCCGGGGAAGACCTGGGCGACGCCGATGTTGCCGTCGGGCAGGAAGCTGAATTGCTGGGCGTTGCGGAACTCGCCCGGGCCCTCGCCCTCGCGGCCGATGCTGCGCAGCAGTTCGCCCTCGGGGGAGATCACCTTGATCTCGTTGAGCTGGGCGTCGAGCAGGTAGATGTTGCCGTCGGCGCCCACGGCGGCGTCGGTGATGATGCCGAAGAGGATCTCCTCGTCGTCCTCGCCGCCGCGCCGCCAGAGCTCGGTGAGCGTGAGCGTCTCGACGCCGTTCTTGGGCGTGGCGCCGTTCTTCACATGGGGGACGCCGTCCGTCTGGGCGGCGGCGGGCTGGCTGAGCCCGAGGGCGAAGAGGGCCAGGGCAAGACAGCCGAGGGCGGCCAGGGCAAGCGCGCGCAGGGGGCGAATACTCATCAGGGGACTCCTTGTCAGGCGGGTGGTCGCGACCGCTGGATTGGCGGGGCGGGACAGGCTCCCTTACCCGGCCGCAGCCGTACTATTCGAGAAGACCATGTGCGCCGCCTCGGGTCAAGGGGCCGAGACGGGCGGCTCTTCATCATCCAGATGGGGCAGGAAGGGCAGGGTGGCCAGGCCGGGCAGGCCGAGGATCACGACGAGTAGAAAGAACCGGGGATAGCCCAATGCTTCCTGGATGGCTCCGCTCGCCATGCCGGGCAGCATCATGCCCAGGGCCATGATTCCCGTTGCGATGGCGTAATGCGAAGTCCGATGGCGCCCGCGCGAGATGCGCATGAAGTAGACCATGAAGGCGGTGGCCCCCAGGCCGTAGCCGAGCTGCTCGAGCGCGACGAGCAGGAAGACCAGGGCCGGCGCCGGCTGCACCTGGGCCATGTAGAGGTAGGCCGTGTTCGGAACGTTGAGCGCCAGGGCCAGCGGCCAGATCAAGCGCCGGAGGCCGAAGCGCGCGATCAGCCAACCGCCGGCGATGCCGCCCAGGATCAGGCAGCCCAGGCCCAGGGTGCCGTAGGCCAGGCCCACCTGGGCCGTGCTCAGGCCCAGCCCGCCATCTGCGCGGGCGTCCAGCATGAAGGGCGCGGCCAGCTTGAGCAGGAGAGCCTCGCCCAGCCGGTAGAGCAGGATGAAGGCGATGATGACGGCGGCGCGCCTCTGGCCGAACCAGTCGGCGAAGATGCGCCCCCAGTGGGCCGGCGGCTCGGTCGCCGCGCGGGGGCCGGGCGCATCGGCCGGCGGGCGGGGGAGCGCGAAGCGGTGCCAGAGCCAGAGGCCGCCGAAGACGCCGGCGGCGAGGGCGAAGGCCAGGGTCCAGGCGCGCGGGATGTCGCCCAGGCTCAGCTCCAGCCGGCCGGCCAGGGTGACGAGCAGGCCGGAGCCGAAGATCATCGCCGCCCGGTAGAAGAGCGTGCGCACGCCGACGAAGAGGGCCTGCTGGCGCGCGTCCAGGGCGTAGAGGTAGAAGCCGTCGGCGGCGATGTCGTGGGTGGCCGAGGCGAGGGCGGCGAACCAGAAGACGGCCAGCGTGACCGCGAAGGCGCTGGGCAGCCCGATGCCGATGGCCAGGGCGGCCAGGCTGACGGTGAGCGCGAGCTGGGTGCCGAGAATCCAGTTCCGCTTCGTCCCGCGCGTATCGACGAGGGGACTCCAGAGCATCTTCGCCACCCAGGGCAGGTAGAGCAGGCTGGTCCAGAAGGCGATGGCCGCGTTGTCCATGCCCAGGCGCTTGTAGAGAATCACCGAGACCGAGTTGACGAGGATGTAGGGCACGCCCTCGGCGAAGTAGAGCGTCGGCACGAAGACCCAGGGGGAGCGCGACGAGGCGGGCATGGCGACCCCTTTCCGGCGCTGCGTCTAGCCCTTCGCCAGCCCGAGGGCCAGCGCAGCCAGCACCGCCAGGCCGGCGCCGATGCGATACCAGGCGAAGGGCACGAAGGAGCGCCGCGAGACGAAGGCGATCAACCAGTTGATCACGGCGAGCGCCACGATGAAGGAGACGATGAAGCCGATGGCGAAGACGGGCAGGTCGGCCAGGCTCATCTGATCGCGCACGCCGGCGAGCTTGAGGATCGAGGCGCCCAGCATGGCCGGTATCGCCAGGAAGAAGGAGAACTCCGTGGCGGCCAGGCGGGAGAGGCCGAGCAGGAGGCCGCCCATGATCGTCGCGCCCGAGCGCGAGACGCCGGGGAAGAGGATCGAGAGCACCTGGATGGCGCCCACGCCCAGGGCGAGGCGCCAGGTGAGATCGTCGATGCCGGCCGCGCGCACCGGGCGCTGCCGGCGCTCGATGAGCAGGATGGCGATGCCGCCGCCGATGAGGGCCAGGGCCACGGGCAGGGGCTTGAAGAAGTGGGCCTCGATCCAGGCCTCGGTGGGCAGGCCGACGACGATGGCCGGCAGCGTGCCGATCACCAGGTTCACGATCAGCCGGCGGGAGGGCTCGTCGTGGGGCCAGTTGACCGCCACGCCGAAGAGCTTGACCCGGTAGCGCCAGACCACGGCCAGGATCGCGCCCAGCTGGATGAAGATGACGAAGGCGTTTTCCTTGGCGCCCTCGAAGCCGAGCAGGGTCTGGGTGAGAATGAGGTGCCCGGTGGAGGAGACGGGGATGAACTCCGTGGCCCCCTCGACGATGCCGAGGATGGCGGCCTTGAGCCAGAGCAGCAGATCCATGCGTCTCCTGCGGGGGAGGAAGTGGCGGGCGAGGTGGCGGAGCCTACTCGATCGGCGCAGTGTGGGCAACTGGAAGCATGCGCCGCGGTCGCTCCGCCGGCGCTCCGCGGCGCCTGCCGATCGGGGGCGGACCTGGCGCCTTGCCCCGGCATGGTCTACACTCGCGGCAGGATCAAGGAGGGCCTGCGATGGCCAGCGGCCAAGCACAGAGCGAGCCGGAAGCCATCGGCGGCTTCCGCGTGCTGGGCACGCTGGGCCGGGGCGGCAGCGGGGTCGTCTACCTGGCCGAGGACCCCGGCCTCGAGCGCCGGGTAGCGCTCAAGGTACTGGCTGCCGCCTTCGCTGCGGATCCCGAGCGGGTCGATCGCCTGCGCCGTGAAGCGCGCCTGCTCGCCAGCTTGAACCACCCCAACATCGCGGCCATCTACGGCCTCATCGAAGCCCCCCGCGAGCCGCTGGCCCTGGTGCTGGAACTGGTGAGCGGCGAGAGTCTCGCTGCGCGCCTCGCCCGCGGCCCGCTGGCGCTGGCCGAGGCGCTCACGCTCGCGCGCCAGATGGCCGCGGGCTTGGAGGCGGCCCACGAGCAAGGCGTCATCCATCGCGATCTCAAGCCGGCGAACGTGATGCTCACGGCCAAGGGCACCGTGAAGCTGGTCGATTTCGGCCTCGCGCGCTCGGGCCCAGTCGGTACGGGCCCCGCGGACTCCACCCGCTCGCTTACCCTCGAGGCCCAGGGGACCGTCTTCGGCACGCCCGGCTACATGAGCCCGGAGCAGGCCCGCGGGCTGCCCCTGGATCCGCGGGCGGACATCTTCGCCTTCGGCTGCATCCTCTTCGAGTGTCTGAGCGGACGGCCGGCCTTCGCCGGCGCGAACCCGCTGGAAGTCCTGGCCCGCACGCTGGAGGGCGAGCCGGACTGGGTCGCCCTGCCGCCCGGGCTGCCCGAGGATCTGCGCGCACTGCTCGGAGGCTGCCTCGCCCGGGGTGCGGAGGCCCGCCTGGCCGACATGGGCGAGTTGGCGCGGGTCCTGGCCGCCGTCGTCGAGGGCGGTGCCGAGGCGGCGCGCCCTGCCGCCACTCACAACCTACCGCTCACGCTCACTCGTTTCGTGGGGCGCGAGCGCGAGCTGGCCGAGTTGAAGCGGCTGCTCGGCTTTGCGCGCCTGGTCACGATCACGGGGACGGGCGGTGCCGGCAAGACGCGGGTGGCCCTGGAACTGGCCCGCGAGCTGGCGCCAAGTTACCCGCACGGCGTCTGGCTGGCCGAGTTCGCCCTGATTCGCGATCCGGAGCGAGTGCCCGGGGTCCTGGCCGCGGCCCTGGGCCTGCACGAGGAACTGCAGCGCCCCCTCGTCGCCACCCTTGCCAACCACTTGCGCGAAAAGGCCTGCCTGCTCGTCCTGGATAACTGCGAGCACCTGCTCGCAACCTGCGCGCAGCTGATTCACGCGCTGCTTGCCGGCTGCCCGCGCCTGCGCGTCCTGGCCACCAGCCGGGAGCGCTTCGCGCTGACCGGCGAACAGGACTACCCCTTGCCTTCGCTTTCGCTGCCCCTCGGTGAGGACCCCCAGCGCCTCGCCCAGTCGGAGGCGCTGCGGCTCTTCGTCGACCGCGCGCGCCTGGTGCGCCCGGACTGGGAGCTCGCGCCGGCCGAGGTGCCGGCGGTGGCGCGCATTTGCCGCCGCCTGGACGGCATTCCGCTGGCCATCGAGCTGGCGGCTGCACGCGTACGCGTGCTCACCATCGAGGCCATCGAAGCGCGACTGGATGACCGCTTCCGCCTGCTCGTGGGCGCGGGCGCAGCGGCGGACCCCGCTAGCTTGCCCCAGCACGAGACCCTGCGCGCCGCGCTGGACTGGAGCTACGACTTGCTCGCACCGTCGGAGCAGAAGCTCCTGCGCGGGCTCGCCGTCTTCGCCGGGGGCTGGACGCTGGAACTGGCCACGGCGGTCTGCGGCGAGGGCGGGGACGAATTCGATCTGCTCGAGCAGCTCACGCACTTCGTCGACAAGTCACTGGTGGTCGTGGGTCAGGGCACGGGCGGCGAGGCGCGCTACCGCCTGCTCGAGACCCTGCGCCAGTACGGACTCGAGGCGCTCGAGCGGGCGGGGGAAGCGCCCGCCCGTCGCGATGGGCATCTGGACGCCTGCCTGCGCCTGGGTGAGGAGGCCGCGCCGCACCTCAAGGGCGGCCAGCAACTGCGCTGGATCCGGCGCCTGGCCGCCGAGCAGGAGAACCTGCTCGCCGCGCTCGCGTGGTCGGAGCAGGCAGCAGGGGGCAGCGGGAAGGGCCTGCGCCTGGCCGCCGCCATCTGGCCCTTCTGGGAGGCTCGCAGCCATTTCAGCCTCGGCCGCGCGCTGCTGGCCCGGGCCATCGAGCGGGCCCGGCTCGAGGAGGCGCCGACGCGGGCCCTGGCGCGGGCCCTGACGGGAGCCGGCAACCTGGCCTGGGCCCAGGTCGACTATGTCGAAGCCAAGGCCCGCTATACCGACAGCCTGGCCGTGTGTCGCGCACTCGGCGAGCCGAGGGGCATCGCCGTTGCCCTCGGCAGCCTGGGGCTCGTGGCCCTCGACTCGGCAACGCTTCCGGAGGCCGAGGCCTTGTTCACGGAGGCGCTGGGCCTCTTTCGGGAGCTGGGGGACCGGCTGGGCACCTGCCGCACCCTGGCCAACCTGGCGATCGTCCGCCGCAGCCAGGGGCAGCCCGAGGAGGCGCGGCGATTGCAGGAGGAGAATCTCGCCATTCGGCGCGAGCTGGGTGACGCCCGCGGCGTCGGTCTCGCCCATTACAACCTCAGCGTCATCGCCCTCCAGCTCGGCGAGCTGCCGGCGGCGCGCGGCCATGTCGCCCGGGCATTGCGCGGCTTCAGCGAATTGGAGGACCGCTTTCATCAGGCCAGCAGCCTGGAGCGAGCCAGCGAGCTGGCGGCCTTTCTGAACGAGGCTACCCGAGCCGTCGGCCTCCGGGCTGCTGCCGGTGCACTGCGCGCATCATTGGGTGCCCCCGTAGCTCCGAAGGCGGTCGAGGAACGCGAGAACTTCATGATCGCCATGCGAGCGGCGCTCGGCGAGGCGGGCTTCGCCCAGTCCTGGGCGGCCGGGGAGTCCGCCAGCTATCGGGAGGTGGTGACCGAGACTCTCGACTGGCTCGATGGCCCCAGCGCCTAGCCCAGCGGCCGACGGCCGCGCCCACAGTCGCGCCCCAGGCCTCACATTCGCGTGACCTTCCTGCACGGACCGTGTAGAGTCTTCACGGTTCGCGGTCCGGCGCCCTCCAGGATCATCGATCAAGTCATTATATCGTAATCATTTACAGGATCGAAGCCACAGGGGGAGCTGGGTACGCGACTTGCGCCAACTCGGGGTGTCGGCCAGGAGGATCATGCCCCGCCCGCTCGCCATTGGTTCCCGATCAGCCCGCCAAGGGATACCGCTCCTGGTCGCTGCCCTGCTTTGCCTTTCGCCCGTGGGGGCGCGAGCGCGGGACGGCGCCCAGACCCCCGCCGGCCTGCGCGTCGAGGCCGTGAGCTTCGTCGGGCAGTGGAAGACGCACCGGGTCGTGCTGGAGCGCCTGCTCGCCCTGGCGCCCGGGGATGCCGTCGACGCCGCCGCTCTGGCCGCCGCGCGGGCGCGGCTGCTCGACTCGGGCTACTTCGCGAGCGTCGAGCTGACGACCCGCCCCGGCGCCGAGCGGGGTGGCCTGCTCGTCGACGTGAGCGTGAGGGAGCGCCACCGGCCCTATCTCGACACGGGCTTCGGCTTCCGCGACCCCGAGGGCTGGTACCTCACCCTGATCGGTCTGCGCCTGGAAAACCCGGTGGGCCTGGGCGGGCGCGCGACCCTGGGCCTGCAGCTCGGCTTCCGCACGGCCGGGGCCGAGGCCCAGTGGCTGCAGCCGCTGAGCGCCCGCGGCGCCCTCGCCCTGCGCCTGCGCCTGCGCGGCCAGAACGAGAAGCTCATCTGGTACGCGAACGAGCCGGGCTGGCTGGGCCTCTACGACGAGCAGCGTCTGGGCCTGGAGCGGCAGGAGGCGGCGCTCAGCCTGCTCTGGCGCCCGCGCCCGGCGCTCGGCCTGGAGCTGGGCCTGGCTGCGCAGAGCGTCGAGCCCGATGCGGAGGGCGAGAACCGCGACACCGACAGCGAGATCCCCACCTACCGCCTGCCGCCCGCCTTCCAGACCGAGACCGGCCGCCGCGCGCTGAACGGCCTGCTCCTCGGCCTCAACCTGGGCGAAGGCGGCATGGACGGGACGCCCGGCCATTCGCTGAGTCTGCGCGGGCGTCTGGTGAGCGAGGGGCTCGGCGCCGAGGCCGACTACGCGCGCTGGACCCTGGCCGCCCGCGCCACCGAGGCCCTGCCCGCGGGGCAGCGCCTCGCGCTCGGGCTTCGCGCCGGCTGGCTGGGGGAGGCGGCGCCCTACTACGAGCGCTTCCGTCTGGGCGGCTCCTACTCGCTGCGCGGCTTTCGCGATCACAGCCTCTCGCCGCCCGAAGGGCACGACGGCTTTCTCAGCGCGGCCCTCGAGTACCGCCTGCCGCTGCTGCGCGCGCGGAGCGGCGGCGAGCGGCTCGGCGCCCTGGCCTTCGCCGACGCGGGTCGCGGCTGGCTCGAGCGGACGGGCTCCCTCGCCGAGCCCGACGTCGACTACGAGAAGTGGCAGCTGGGCGCAGGCTACGGCCTCCGTCTCACCTTGCCCTGGCTGGGCACCCTGGGCCTGGACCTGGGCTTCCCGGTGACGGCCGGCATCACGGGCGAGCCGGTCTGGGTCTATCTCACCCTGGGGCACAGCTTCTAGTGCGGCGCGCGTGGCGCAGGGGGCGGCCGGTGGCGCGAGGGGCGAGCCGCGGCGCAAGGGTCTTCGCGTTCGCGGCGCTCGCCTTTGCGGCGCTCGTCGCCGCGGACGCCCAGGCCATCGAACAGACGGCGCGCATCGAGCGCGTGGAGCTGGCCCGCGCCGAGGGCGAGCTCGTCGCCGACGTCGACGTGGTCGCGCTCTTCAGTCCGCCGCTGGAAAACACGCTGAAGAGCGGCCTGCCCGTGGTGGTGGACCTCGCCCTCGAGCTGCGCCCGGCCGCGGGCCGCGCCATGGGGCGCCTGGTGCGCAGCACGCTGAGCTACGACGTTTGGAAGGATCGCTATCGCCTCGAGCGCGGGGGCCGCCACTGGGACTATCCCGACCTCGCCACCCTGCGCGCGGCGGGCAGCCGCTACGAGGCGCTGCCGCTGGCGGCCCTGGCCGCCCTCGGCGCGGGCAGCCTCACACTGAGCCTGCGCGTGGCCGTGGATCCCCTGGGCGGCGCCGAGCGCGAGCGCATGGAGCGCTGGCTCGCCCGCACGGTGAGCGACCCGGCGGATCCCTCCGCGCGAGAGCTGCGCCTGGACCTGGGCGCACTCCTGGGCAGCGTCTTCGGCGGCAAGGGCGAGCAGGGCTGGGGGCCCGAGCGCCTGATCGGGCCCTTCGCCGTGGCGGCGCTCGCCCAGCGCGCGCCGGTGGTGGAAGCGCCGACCGCTTCCGCGCCGGCGACGCCCGCCCCGGCGAGCGACGGCAAGGAGGCGCCCGGACCATGAGCCTGCGCCTGCGTATCTTCCTGGTCTTCGCGCTGCTGGCGCTCCTGCCCGCCCTGCCGGTGACCCTGGTCGTGCGCGGCCTGCTCGAGGGCAGCTTTCGCGTGGGGCTCAGCCCGGCCTTCCGCGAGGGGCTGGAGGCCGGCAGCGAGGCGGCCCGGGGCTGGCTGCGCGCCGAGCGGCGGGACTTCGAGCGGCAGGCGCTCGCGCTCTGGGAGCAGCGCGATGCTGTCGCGGCGGGCGAGCCCGTCGCCGCGGGCCAAGCGCCCGCCCCCGGGGGCGGCCTGGCGCTGCTGCGGCTGGCAGCCGATGGCGCGGCCGAGCCCCTGGCCGGCGAGTGGCCGCCGGCGCTGATCGAAGCGCTTGGCGAGGCCGCGCGAGCACTGGCCCCGGCCGGGAGCGCGGCGCCGGGCGCGCCGCTGTATGTGGCGGAGGGGGCGCGGGAGCGCCTGGACGCCGTCCTGCCCCTGGGCGATCCGGTGAGGGGCTGGCTGCTGGCCAGCCGTCCGCTGCCGGCCACCCTGGCGGGGGACTTCGAGCGCGTCGTGGCCGCGCATCAGCTGCAGGCGGGGCTGGAGCTGGAGCGCGAGCGCCTGCAGGACGGCTTCCTCAGGCCATTCCTCATGGTGTACGGCGCGGCCCTGCTGCTCTCCCTCGCCGCCGCGGGGCTGCTCAGCCGGCGCCTGACGCGGCGACTGGACGCCCTGGTCACGGCCTCGCGGCGGGTGGGGGCGGGCGACTGGGCGGCGCGCGTGCCGGCGGTGGGCCGCGACGAGGTATCCCGCCTGGGTCTCGCCTTCAACGAGATGGCGGCCGGCCTCGGCGAGCAGCAGCGGCGTCTGGCCGATCTCGAGCGCCTGGCCGCCTGGCGCGAGATGGCGCGGAGCCTGGCCCACGAGATCAAGAATCCGCTGACGCCGATCAGCCTGATGGTGCAGGAGATGCGCGACCGCTACCCGGGCGGCGACGCGGACTATGCGGCCTTCCTGGCCGAGAGCGGCCGCATCGTGGAGGACGAGGTGGAGAGCCTGCGCCGGCTCTCGCGCGAGTTCAGCGCCTTCGCGCGCACGCCCGAGATGCAACGGCAGAGGGCCGACCTCGGCGCGCTGCTGGCGGACCTCGCGCGCCTGTACGGCGGGGGTGAGGGCGGCACCTCCGCGCGCGTGGAGCTGACGGTGGATCCCGCGCTCGCGCCCTTCCCCTTCGATCCCGAGCAACTGCGGCGGGTCTTCAGCAACCTCTTCGAGAACGCGCTGGCGGCGATGGCCGCGCTGCCGGCGGAAGCGCGGCGGATTCGCGTGGACGCGCGGGTCGAGGGCGACCGCGCGCGCGTGGACTTCACCGACGACGGGCCCGGCGTGCCTGCGGCCCTCCAAGGGCGCATCTTCGAGCCGCACTTCAGCAGCAAGGCGGGGGGCATGGGCCTCGGGCTCGCGCTCGTGCGCAGCGTCTGCACCCTGCATGGCGGCGATGCGCGGCTGGTCGCAGAGGTCGCGGCAGGTGCGCACTTCGTGATCGAGCTGCCGCTGGCACCGCCAGAGGAGAGGAAGGCGAATGACTAAGGGTCGCCTGCTCGTCGTCGACGACGAGCTGAACGTGCGCCGCAGCATGGAGATGATCCACGAGGGCGCGGGCTACGAGGTGCACTGCGTCGAGACGGGCGAGGCGGCCCTGGACTTCCTTGCCGCCTGCAGCGAGGCCGCGCGGCCGGATCTGGTGTACCTGGATATCCAGATGCCGGGCATCGACGGGCTCGAAACGCTTGCGCGCCTTCGCGAGCGCTGGCCGGCGCAGGCCGTGGTGATGATCTCCGGCCACGCCAACGTGGAGGGCGCGGTGACGGCCATGAAGGCCGGCGCGCTGGACTTCCTGGAAAAGGGCTTCAGCAAGGCGCGGCTCTTGACCACAACGGCGGCGGCTCTCGAGCGGGGAGCGCTACGGCGCGAAGTCGCCGCCCTGCGGGATCGCCTTGAGCACGACGGCGCGGGCGAGATCCTCGGGCGCGGCGAGGCCATGCAGGCCCTGCGCGAGCAGATCGCGCGCGTGGCGCCCACGCCGGCCCGCGTGCTGATCACGGGCGAGAGCGGCACGGGCAAGGAACTGGTGGCGCGGGCGATTCACCGCGCGAGCCTCAGGGCGCGGGCGCCCTACCTGCGCCTGAACTGCGCGGCCGTGCCCGAGGAGCTGATCGAGAGCGAGCTGTTCGGCGTGGTGAAGGGCGCCTTCACGGGGGCGATCGAGACGCGCGAGGGCAAGTTCGGCGCGGCCAACGGCGGCACGCTCTTTCTCGACGAGATCGGCGACATGAGCCCGCGCGTGCAGACGAAGCTGCTGCGTGCTCTCCAAGAGGGCGAGATCGAGAAGGTGGGCAGCCACGAGGTGGAGAAGGTGGACGTGCGCGTGCTCTCGGCCACGAACAAGGATCTCGACACGGAGGTGGCCGCCGGCCGCTTCCGGGAGGATCTCTTCTATCGCCTGGCCGTGCTGCCCCTGCACCTGCCGCCCCTGCGCGCGCGCAAGGAGGACATTCCCCTGCTCGCCGCGCACTTCGCCGCGCGCTATGCGGAGGAGAACGGCCTCGCCGCGCGCGAGCTGGAGCCGCCGGTGCTGGCGCGCCTGGCCCGACACGACTGGCCGGGCAACATCCGCGAGCTGCGCAACGTGGTAGAGCGCGTGCTGATCATGGGGCCGGGCGAACTGCCGGCGGCGCTCGGCGAGGGCCGACCCGCCCCCGGGGGCGGCCTGCCCAAGGGCGAGGCCGAGCTGCTGGCGCTGGTGGCCGAACGCCTGCTGGGCCGGCCGCTGAAGGAGGTGCGCATCGGCGTCGAAAAGGCGCTGGTGAGCGCGGCGCTGGCGCGGCACGGGGGGAACGTCACCCGCGCGGCGGGGGACCTGGGCCTGGAGCGCACGAACCTGCACAAGAAGATCAAGCAGCTCGGAATGGAGGAGTCGTGATCCTCGTCACCGGTGCCACCGGCTACATCGGCGGGCGGCTGGTGCCGCGGCTGCTGGAGCAGGGCCAGCGGGTGCGCTGCCTGGTGCGCGATCCGGCGCGGCTGGAGGGGCGGCCCTGGCAGCGCGCGGTCGAGATCGTGGCGGGCGACGTGCTCGACGCGGCCACCCTGCCGGCGGCGATGGAGGGCGTCAGCGCCGCCTACTACCTGGTGCACAGCATGGCGGGGGGCGCGGACTTCCACGCGCAGGACCTGCGCGCTGCCGAGAACTTCGCGCGGGCTGCCCGCGCTGCGGGCGTGGAGCGCATCCTCTACCTGGGCGGGCTGGCGGTGGCCTCGCCGGAGCTCTCCGAGCACCTGCGCTCGCGCCAGGAGACCGGCGCGGCCCTCGGCAGCGCGGGCCTGCCGGTTACCGAGTTCCGCGCGGGCGTCATCGTCGGCTCGGGCAGCCTCTCCTTCGAGATGATCCGCTACCTGACCGAGCGCGTGCCGGTCATGATCTGCCCGCGCTGGGTCTACACGCGTACGCAGCCCATCGCCGTGCGCGACGTGCTGGACTACCTGGTCGCGGGGCTGGCCACGCCGGCCAGCGCCGGGCGCGTGGTCGAGATCGGCGGCGAGGACGTCGTCACCTACGGCGACATGATGCTGATCTACGCCGAGGTGCGCGGCCTCAAGCGCTGGATGCTGCCGGTGCCCGTGCTGACGCCGCGCCTGTCGTCCTACTGGGTGAACCTGGTGACGCCGATTCCGGCCGCGATCGCGCGACCGCTGATCGAAGGGCTGAAGAGCGAGAGCGTGGTGCACGACCCGAGCGGCATGGCGCTCTTCCCCGAGATCCGGCCGGCGGGCTACCGGCAGGCGGTGGAGCGCGCGCTGGCGAGCCTGGAGGCGAGCGCGGTGGAGACCGCCTGGAGCGACGCGCTGAGCAGCAGCCAGGGCAAGCTGCCGCCGGTGGTGCTGACGACGCAGGAGGGGATGATCATCGAGCGGCGGCAGCGCCTCGTGCGCGCAACGCCGGCGGCGGTGCACGGCGTCTACACGGGCCTCGGCGGCGAGCGTGGCTGGACCACGATGAACTGGGCCTGGCGTCTGCGCGGCGGCTTCGACCGCCTGCTCGGCGGCGTGGGCCTGCGCCGCGGCCGTCGCGATCCGGACGCGCTGCGCGTGGGCGAGGCGCTGGACTTCTGGCGGGTGGAAGCGGTGGAGCCCGATCGGCTGCTGCGCCTGCGCGCCGAGATGAAGGTGCCGGGCAAGGCCTGGCTGCAGTTCGAGGTGACGCCGCGGGCGGGGGGCGAGCTGCTGCTCGCCCAGACGGCCTTCTTCGCGCCCAAGGGCCTGTCGGGCTGGCTCTACTGGTACGGCCTGTATCCCTTCCACGCGCTGATCTTCAGCCGACTGATCGAGCAGATCGCCCGGCGGGCCGAGGTCCGGCAGGGCGGGTCCTAGCGCGCCGGGCAGCGGTGGCCAGTGGCTATTCGCCGCCGAGGTAGAGCGTGAGGCCGACCATGACGCTCCACTGGTCGTAGTCGAGGGCCTCGGCGCTCTCCAGGACGGCGTCGCCGAGCTTGCGGTCGACGTCGATGAACTCGAAGCGCAGCTCCGTGAACATCGCCAGGCGCGGCGAGGCCGAGAACTCGGCGCCGGCGCCGAGCAGCCAGCCGAAGGCGTTCTCGCTGTCGTCGGCTTGCAGGTTCTCGATGCTCTGCTCGAGGTCGCCGAAGTCGTAGCCGATGTAGCGCCACTGGGCGCCGACGGCGGCATAGGGCGTGAGCGCGCTCAGCGGCAGGTAGAGGCGCGCCATGAGCGAGATCGGCACGCTGTAGGCCTGGTAGCCGACGGCCTCGCCGCCGGCCGGCGTGACGGAGAAGTCCTCGTCCAGCTTGTAGGAGACGGAGCCGAAGACGCCGAGCATGGGCCCGGGCCGCAGCTCGACGTGGGCGCCCAGCGTGGGGCTGCCGCTCTCGGCGTCGCGCGACTCGCCGTAGGCGCCGTGGATGCCGAGGCCGAGGCCGCTGGGGGCGGCGAGCACGCGACTCTGAAGGCCTGATGCGGCAAGGGCCAAGGACGCGAAGAGAAGCGCCTTGATGGTTCCGTGCATGACTTGGTTCCTCCCCATGGCCGTCTGCGTGGTCATTGGCAGATCTGGTGACCTGACGACCGCCCTGGAAGCTAGGCGAGTGTCCTCGGCCTGTCAAAGATTGCCGCCCGGCACATCCCCAGACTGCGCCGCTGGGGTGAGGCGAGCCGATGGAAGGGCACTCCGTGAATAAAATTCACTCATGGCGGAGTGGGTCGAGGCCAGGGCGAACCGCGTCTATACCGTGCAAGCCATTATTTTTCAACAGATTGACAAGTGAGTACTTCGGTTCCTGCGCTCCTGCCCGCCCCGGCACACCCCTTGCGCTAGCCGCCTCGGAAGCCAATCACCGAGCCCCGAGGAGGCACTCCAAATGAAGAAGCGAACCCCCGCCCGCCGCGCCCTGGCCCTGCTGGCGATCCCCCTGGCGGCCATCGCCCTGCTCAGCGGCTGCGAGCGCACGACGCCGAGCGAGACTCCCCCGGACGCCGACGTGGCCGCCAGCTTCGCGGCCAGCGCCCAGTCCGCGGCCACCGTGAACGAGAACCTCCAGCTCGCCCAGCTCTTCGCCAATCCCATGGCCAGCGCCACCGGCGACCTGGGCCTGGCCGAGGACCCCGAGTTCGACCCCTGGACCGGCCAGGGCGTGGACTTCCCCCAGCTCGCCCTCGTCAACGCCCAGGCCTTCCGCGCCGCGGCCGCCCTGCAGGTCACGGCGGCGCGGAGCGCCAGGGCCGGCCGCAAGGCCACGGCCGCGCTGCCGGCTTATGATGCCGGCCCCGGCTTCGACCGCGCCGAGGGCGACACCCTCTCGGTCGAGTACTTCAACAGCGCCGACAGCACCGGCCTGAACGCCGTCATCGAGGCCGCGGGCCAGGACATGGTGCGCTTCGTGGCGATCCGCGATTATCCGAACGCCATCCTCTGGCAGGTGAGCCATCGCGAGAGCGAGGTGCTCATCGACACCAACGGCACGCTCGCGGATCCCGAGGACGACAGCTACCACCGCCTCAGCATCGGCGAGACCCTGGCCAACGGCCAGGTCTCCAGCGGCTTGATCCAGCCCGTTGCCGGCCCCGGCCCCATCGGTCCGGACACCCTGGTCGAGGCGGACCTGCGCGTTGACGACCCCTCCTTCCACCCCTTCCAGGCCTGGATCGAGACCGTCGTGCGCATGGAGATCGGCGCCCTGGACACCGAGGGCGACGAGGTCTTCCACCGCCTCGCCAACACCGTCCACTGGAAGAGCGGCGCCGAGCAGACGGCCGTGATCGAGGCCGCCGGCGGCGGCGCGATCGTGAACGGCAGCGAGGTCACCCTCACCGCCACCTTCACCGCCGCGCCCGGCAACCCCTGGCTCGAGAGCGTCGAGGATCACATCCGCGCCAACCTGGGCGAGCTCGAGGACGAGGGCGACGACCTGCTCCTCGAGATCGGCCGCGTCTCCACCTTCGACGGCCAGACCGCCGAGGGCGATTCGCCCAGCGCCACGGTCACCTTCACCCCCGAAGACCCCGTCGGCGTCGGCGAGGAGCCCTGCGGCGGCAACTTCGAGGAGGAGATCTTCTACGCGGCCGGCTGGTGGCTGCAGCACGCCCAGCGCCAGGTGGAGATCAGCTGCGCCGGCGCCGGCAGCTACCATCTGCACCTGGACTTCCTCGACGGCAGCTCTCTGGATCGCACGATCACCTGGGACGGCGCCGGGGCCGCCACGCTCACCGAGAGCCGCCCGGACGGCGTCAGCGTCGAGGGCGAGTTCAACGAGAGCAGCGGCGAGTACAGCGTGATCACCACCTTCGCCGCCGGCAGCGACCCCGTGAGCCGCGAGCAGACCGGCACCATCCTGCCGGGCAGCCTCGCCGCCCGCGACGAGTTCTTCTGGCAGGACGACCACGCCGACTACCGGACCTTCACGGCCACCGAGACCGCGGAGGGCTGGACGGCCACCGGCCAGCACGTGAAGGGCGGGCTCACGGAGACCTTCAGCGTCACGGGCACGGCCAGCACCCTGACCGGCGAGTGGAGCCGCACGGCCGCGGGCGTCAACGCCAGCGGCGAGTACACGCTCGAGGCCCTGGACGCGGGCGGCGCGCACCTCGTCTTCAGCGCGCGGGACACCCTCGCCGAGGGCAACCCCAGCGCCGTGGGCGACTTCTGGTACGCCGCCGACGGCAGCGGCCACGGCACCCTGGTCTACACGCAGTTCGGCCACACGGTGACCTACAACGTCAGCTGGACCGGCGACGGCGCCGGCACCCTCAGCGACGGACAGGGCAACACGATTCCCCTGGGCTGATCGCCGGAGGCGGACTAGGATTCGGCTCGGGCCGGCGCTCGCGAGAGCGGCCGGCCCGGGCCTTTGCCGTCGCGAGGAGATCGCCGTGACCCTTCGCCTTCTCGCCGCGCTTGTCGCGCTCCTCCTGCTGTCCGCCTCGGGGCTCGGGGCGGCTTCCGCGCGCGCTGAAGTGACAGGCGAGGCGGGCGCGCCGGCGCCGGGCGAAGGCCGCTGGGAGCTGGGGCTGGGCGCCCAGGGCGGCTGGGCGCATCTGGAAGAGGCGGCGCCGGACGGCTTCGCCCTCAGCGAGGGCCCCGGCTACGGGCTCGTGATCGGCGTCGGCCGCCGCCTCGCGCCGCGGGCCACCGCCACCTTCACCCTGCTCGCCGCCCGGCACGACACCAACCAAATGTCAGCGAAGGCAGAATGGAGCGCCGGCCTCCTCGGCCTACGCTACGAACTCGCGCGAGGCGGCGGCCTGGCGCCCTACCTGCACGGCGGCCTCGGCGGCGTGAACCTGCGCATCCGCTCGGACGGCGAAGGCGGCGGCCTCGCCGAAGAGCTGAAGCTGACCGGCCTGGCCGGCCTGCTCGGCGCGGGCCTGCGCCTGGCGCTGAGCCCACGCTTCCAGCTCGACCTCGAGCTGGACCACCTCATCGTCAACTACGCGGACGAATCGGTAGTCCTCGAGAGCGGCTACACGGGCACGCGCATCGACAAGGCGGGCCGCTTCACGCGCCTGGCCTGCGTCGCCCGCTGGCTGTTCTAGCGCTCCGCCTCGACCTCCTCCTTGAGCCGGTGGATATGCCCGCGGCCCATGCCGCGCACCGTGCAGCCCAGGCGCAGGTAGGCGCGGATCTTGTCGTCCTCGAGCAGGTTGAAGGCGTCCACGATCAGGCAGGGCCCGCCCACCGCGCGCACCACGCGCTCGGGCTCCAGCGCCAGGTACTCGCTGTGGCGCACGGCGAGGATCACGCCGCCGGCGCCGCGCAGGGCGACGTTCAGGTCCCGCTGCACGCGCAGCTCGGTGAGGCGCTCCTGGTTGCGGAAGAAGCGGCCCCAGCTGTAGCCCGGGCTGGGGTAGCTGTCCTGCTGCTCGAACTCCCACCAGTGCTCGACATAGGGATCGTGGACGCTCATCAGCGCGCCCATCTCGGTGAGCTTGCGCACCACCAGCTCGCTGCCGCTGTAGCGGGTGTCGCCCACGTCCTCGCGGTAGGAGGCGCCGAGCAGGAGCAGGCGCGAGCCGCCCACGCCGTGGCCCATCTCCTCGAGGCCGTCGCGCACCAGCTCCGCCACGTGCAGGGCGCGCGTGTCGTTGATGTCGATGGCCAGCGGCGTGATCTTGAAGGGATTGTCCTCGAAGCCGAGGATATGCTTGTAGGCCCAGAGCCCGAGGCCGCCGTCCTTGGGCAGGCAGTAGCCGCCGATGCCCGGCCCCGGGAACATCATGTTGTTGTGAGTGGGCCGCACGCGGATGGCCTTGATCACCTTGGCCAGGTCCACGCCGTTGCGCTCGGCGAAGAGGCTCCACTCGTCCATGAAGGCGAGCAGGGTGGCCCGGAAGCTGTTCTCGACGATCTTGCAGGTCTCGCTCTCGATCGGCCGGTCGAGCACGGTGAGCGGGAACTCCTCCGTGTTGAGCACCTCGCGCAG
Organism: uncultured bacterium; assembly: GCA_963695095.1. Taxonomy (GTDB): domain Bacteria; phylum Krumholzibacteriota; class Krumholzibacteriia; order JACNKJ01; family JACNKJ01; genus VGXI01. The sequence goes on from CAVOFT010000001.1 coordinate 1,175,373, forward strand.
GAAGGTCTCCACGCGGCGGCGGCTCTCGGCGTTGACGCCGCTGCAGACGCGCCAGAAATCGCGGATGGACTTGACGTACTCGCGCCCCGGCATCACGCGCTCGTAGGAGTGGGCGAGCAGGGGCTCGCTGTCGATGCCCCGCGCCTGGAATTTCTCGCGCAGGACGGGCAGGGCGACGTGCTCGGTGGTGCCCGGCGCCACGGTCGTCTCGATGAGCACCAGGCAGCCCGCCGGGATGCGCTCCGCGATGGTGACGAAGCTCTTCTCGAGGGCCTCCATCTCCGTGCGCCCGGTGTGCAGCTTGCCGAGGTCCTGCTTGAGGTAGTCGCACTGGACGTCCACCACGACCACGTCGGCCAGCTTGAGCACGTCGGGGTTGAAGGTGGCCATCAGCGTGTTCTTCTCCACCACGCAGCGGTGGATCATCGGGTCCACCTCGGGATCCTCGGCCTTCACCGGCGAGATGCCGCGGTTGAGAAGGGGGATCTTCCAGAAGCTGCGCTCGCTGGGCCGCTGCATGCCGATGACGAACTTCGCGGGCTTGCCTGTGGCCTTGTCCACGGTGTCGGCCACCACGGCCGCCATCACCGCGCCCACGAAGCCGACGCCCATCACCACCACGATCTCCATGCCCGCCGCGCGCTTGGTGGCCACGATGGCGGCCAGGCGCTCGTACTCCTGGGCGTACTCCGCCGGCCCGGGCAGGGGGAAGGCCTCGCCGCTCGGGCTCAGCGAGACGCGCTGCTGCTCGCTCATGCTCTCTCCTTGGAAGGGGACTCAGGGGCCAGCGCCCCGCCGTGCTGCCGACCGCCAGGCTGACCGCCCGACGATGAGGCGGTGGGGTCGCCTGGGCCGCTACTCCTCGATGGCGACGATGTGCATCGGGTTGATCTGCACGCGATCGCCTAATTCTTGCACCATCACGAACCAGCCGTCGGGGTGGATCTCCACGACCTTGCCCTTGAAGAGCCGATCGGCGCTGGTGATGACCTTGATGACCATGCCTTGCTTGAGGTCCATCGGTCTCTCCTCGGCTGGGGGCGGTGGAGTCTGGCGCGCCGGGCGGGGCGCTTGCCCCGCCGAGGCCGGCGGCCCGTCCTCCGGGGGGCGGGTCGCGCCCTGCGCATCCTAGGACTTTGTCGGGCTAGAAGCAAGAGGCGGAGGGCTTTACAGAGACCCGCGGGCTGCGCTATGTTCTCTCTGCACCCGGAGATCCCGGCGCATCCGCAGAGAAAAGGAGCACGAGCCATGGCCGCCAATCGCTTCGTCGAGGTCCTGAAGTCCTGGGCAGGATCTCCCGTCACGATCATCAACCCGCAGAGCTACACGGTCTCGAAGATCACCGATGGCATTTCCTTCGAGTCCTACTCCGCCCAGCTCACCACCGCGGCCGAGGACTACATCCAGGTGACCTTCGCGCACAAGAAGCAGGGCGCCGACCAGCCGGTCGAGCAGTTCATCCCGGTGGCCTGGATCAAGCGCATCAGCGTCTGGCAGAACCAGCGCTACATCCAGCTCTAGGCCCCGCCGGCGCCACAGGCCGCTGCCAGCGCAACGAAGCCGGGCGCCCTGTAGGGGCGGCCCGGCTTCTGCATGCCCGTTGCTGCCGGACGGCCTAGAAGACGCCGGCCAGCCAGGCCTGCAGCGAGACGAAGCGGCCCAGCAGCAGGCTGATGCGCGCCATCACCGTGTAGCCGAAGGCGGCGCCGAAGGAGACCATCAGGAAGTAGATGCCCACCCGGCTGATGCCGCCGAAGACGCCCTTGTGCTCGCGCGAGAAGTAGAAGTAGACCAGCCCCGCGAAGACGCCCACCAGCACGATCAGGTTGTTGATGCCCTCGGCCACGGTCGCCGTGCCCAGCACCGGCTTGATCGTGCTGTTGATCTGCTCCATGGCGTTGGACTGCAGGAACACGTAGAGGCGCAGCCCCGCCGCCATGCCCATCACGAAGGCCAGGGGCCAGCGGCTGAAGTAGGCGATCTTCGGGATCAGGCGCGTGAAGAAGAGCAGGCCCAGGATGAGCGGGATGTAGTAGGAGATGCTGATGTGATTCACGAGCTGGGCCGAGGCGATCTGCGCCGGGCTCAGCGTGCCGTCGACGAGGGCATTGCCGGCGTAGCGCACGCCGTCGACGATGACCTGGTCCACCCAGATGTAGCTGAACTCGCCCCAGCCGCGCAGGATGCTCTCCGGCCACCAGAGGTTGCCGAAGAGGTTCGGGTGCACCTGGCTCCAGAAAGCCATGCACATCCAGTAGGCCGCCGAGACCCCCGTGAACAGGTGCTCGGCGAACTTGTAGAAGGGGTTGTCCTTGTACAGAAAGCTGAAGATGGCCAGGGTCAGCAGCGCCGCCAACCAGACCCCGAATGTCTCCGCCATCGGCTCTTCCCCCTAGTACTTGCGCTGGCGACGCCGCTCCACGAGGAACGCGACGTTGCCGATCACGATGAAGAGGACGATCACCAGGTGCGCGATGCTCTGGGCCGACATGCCGACATTCGCCCGGCCGAGCGCGGGGACGATGCTCTTGTCCATGAGCAGGCGTTCGAATTCGGCCGCGCCCGACAGGCCGCCCAGGATGCCCCGGCACTGGCCCGAATGCACGTAGGGCACCACCTCCGTCACCTGCACGGCGGTGCAGCCCGTGCTCATGGGCTTGTTGTAGGGGTCGGCCGCGTACTGCACCCACTCCACCGTGCCCGGATAGCCCGCCGAGAAGCTGAAGATGAAGTCGATGTTGGCCAGGTTCTCGATGCCCTGCATGATCGGGTAGCTGGCCGTGGACTGGCCGCGCGTGTCCACCGGGAAGGTGCGCGTGAAGCTCTCGGCGATGGACTTGATCACCACCTCGTTGCCGGCCTTGTAGCCGAGGTTGATGAAGTCCTGGCCGTACTCCAGCTGGTGACGGCCGACGGCCACCCGGTCCAGGATGTCCCGGCTCATGAAGACGCCGTCCGGCCACAAGCACATCACGATGATCTTGTGGTGGCGCTGGATGAGCAGCTCCAGCACGGCGTCCGCCATCGGGTGCACTTCGGGCAGCGTGCTCGGCCCGTACTCGAAGGAGCAGAGCACGGTGCTGCCCTCGGGGAGGGCATCGAGGGCGCTGTAGACGGCCTGGACGTGGGGGGAGATCTTGACCGGCATGCTGAAGGGCCACACCAGCGGCAGGGCCACGCTGAGGGCGATCATCAGGTAGATCCAGCGCCGGTCCAGGCGACTCACCTTGGCGAGAAAGGACATCCGCGCGCTCCTACTCTTCCCCGAGGAAGGACTTCTCGATGCCGAGGATCAGGCGCAGGCTGGTGGAGACGACGCCCAGCGCAATGCCGATCATGATCGCCCGCTGCCCGGCCGTGTTCGGATAGGTGTAGATCCAGTCGGCCACCTGCTCCAGGCGCAGGCCGCTGAAGAAGCCCGTCTCCGGCAGCCAGGCCGTGAAGGTCTGCCCCAAGGGCACCCGGCCCAGCATCACCACGATGCCGGCCGCGAGCAGGATCGTCGCCTCCAGGTTGCGGGCGCGGAAGGCGCGGTAGCTGGCGCTGGCCACGTAGAAGGCGAGCAGGGCGTACATCGTCGCCGACAGCGGCGTGAAGATGTACCAGTAGATCCAGAAGAAGTGGCTCTCCGGGTGGTTGACGTGCGTGCCCGCCAGATAGCGCGCCTGCGGCCCGAAGTAGCTGTGCCAGTTCAAGCCCACCCAGGCCATGAGCAGGAAGCCGACGATGGTGACGATGCTGAAGGGCCAGCCCCGCTTGCGCTGGATGATCTTGAGCCCCTGCAGCTTGATCAGGTTGGCGGCGCCCAGGATGATGGCGAAGGACGCCAGGATGTCGAAGAACTGGCTGAAGTCCTGGCCGAGGTGGCCGATCGGGTCATGGGGGACGAACCAGCTCACCAGGGTGAGCAGCCCCACGAAGATGAGAATGCCCAGCGGGATCCAGCGCTTGAAGAGCATGGCCGCTTACTCCCCTCCGCCGCCACCGGCACCCGAGAAGAGCCGGGTGATGTCCAGCCAGTCGGGCAGGTCCAGGCCCAAGGCCTCCACGCTGACGTAGACCACGCCGAGCACGAGGGCCACCATGAAGATCAGCTTGCCCACGTCCTGCCCGCGGATCGAGCCGATCAGCTTGCGCTCCTTGGACAGGTAGGCGCTGGCGGCGAAGAACTCCTCGCCGATCAGCGTGTAGTCGCAGGCGGTGACGAAGAAGGGCAACTGCGCCGGGCTCGCCGTGCCGGCGATCTGGATGGCGCCGATCGAGTTGCCCGTCTCGGCGAGAATCAGGCTCTCCGCGTAGAACTTGCCCTGGTAGAAGCAGGCCGCCGGCCGCTGGCGCAGCATGATCCCGTCCACCGCCGCCGCGTAGGCGAACTGATCGTCGGTGAGGTAGTGGATCATGTCGTCATTGTAGAGGTCAGGCCGGCCCGCGCTGAGGTAGGCCTCTCGCACCACCTCGCGGGCGTGGGCCATCACCAGCGAGCGGCTGACCGGCACCTCCAGCGGCGTCTCGTACTGCGCGGTCATCTTCGCCACGTAGCCGAGCACGTTCACGCCCGCCAGGGTCTCGATCTGGTCCATGTCCTGGATGCCGGGGATGAAGAGCACCGGCTGGCCCATCTCGGTGGCGCGGCCGACGGCCTCGTCGAAGGCGGCCAGGCCGGCCACCGGGCGCAGGTAGATGTCGGCGCTCTGCGCGCGCAGAATCCAGTAGATGATGGCCGCGCTGAGGACGAGCACGGCCAGCAGCATGCCCCAGCGGCCGCGGTTGAACCACTGGGCCACGCTCGCCGCAGGGGTGGCGAGCAGGATGGCGGCCTCGCCGCCCGGGCCCCAGGCCTCGACGCGGTAAAAGTAGGCCCGCCCCGTCTCGATCTCGCCGCCGACGTCCGTGAAGCTGGCCCGCTCCTCGCGGCCGCCCGTGGCGCCGCGCTGGCCGACCCGCAGCCAGTCGAGGCGCTCGGGCGCGACGCCCGGCCGGGCCTCGGCGCGGAAGACGCGGTAGCCCGCCACCAGGCCGCTGCCGTCGTCGCTGGCCGAGCGCTGCCAGGTGATCTCGATGGCGCGGCCGTTGTCGTCGGGCACGTCGATGGCGGCGAGCGCCCGGGGCGGTGCCGGCGCGAGGGCGGCGGCTGGGGCCGCGGCGCTCAGGCTGTCCCCGGCGATGGGGGCCGGCAGCGACTGCGCTAGCGCCGGGGCGAGGGCCGGGCCCGCGAGCAGGCCGAGAAGGGCGGCGAGTAGGGCCAGCGTCTGGCCGCAATGGCGAAGCGCGCCTGGCTGCTGAGGCGTCCGGCTGGGCATGGCGGGCTCCCGGGTGGAGGTCACTTGCGGCGGCGCCGCCAGAAGCGCCAGTCGGGCCGGCCCTGCGCCGCCTTGCGCGCAGCTTTCTCGACCTTCTCGGCGCGGGCCAGCTCGCTCTCGTAGCCCTCGATCATCTGCAAGAGCAGCTCCAGGGTGGGCCGCTGCTCGAGCAACTGGGTGTAGCGCTCGTAGTTCGGCGTCTCGAAGAGCACCTGGACGAAGGGTCCGAAGAAGACCATCGCCTGCGCACCAACATAGTTGAGGGGTTTGGCGGTCTCCAAGAAGAAAATCGCGGGCACGGCCAGGCGCCGGCGCACGATCTTGCGCGCGAGGTCGGTGAGGAGCGCGAAGTCCTCTGCGGCCATGTCGGCCGGCTGGGCGGGCAGGCGGGCGGCGTTGAAGGCCGTCTCGAAGCCGTTCACGCGCGCTCCTCGCCCTTGGCGGCGGCTGCTTCGGCTGCGCTCGCCGCCTTGGCCGCAAGCGCCGCCTCATCTGGCGCCGGGGCGGCGGCCGCCAGGCGCGCCCGGACGCAGGCCATCACGGCCTCGCCCTCGGCGCCGGCGGGCAGCAGCAGGAGCTGGCTGCGATAGTTGTCCAGGCGGGAGCCGGGCGGCAGGGTGAGCAGCTTCAGGCGCTCGCCGGCGCGGGCATAGCCGCGGAACTCGCTCCAGCGGCGCTGGCGCCGGTAGAGCAGGTTCTTCACCTGGACACTCTCGTCGCTCAGGCGAAAGGAGGTGGGCAGCAGGAACTGCGAGAGGCTGGCGAGGAGCAGGAGGCCGGCCACCGCGGTGAGCAGGACGCTCCCCGACAGGCTCCAGGCGAAGGCGAGGGTGAGCAGGCAAACGGAGAGCGCGAGCCCGCCGCGCAGGGGATGGGCGGGCAGCAGCCAGACGCGCCAGGCGAGCTCCGTGCCGGGGGCGGCTGCCGCCCGCTCGCCCTGGCTCTCCGCTGCCGTCACGCCCGCCTCCTAGTCCGTCTCCACCATCTCGAGGTTGGCGCGGGGCAAGAGCACCTCGCGCCCGTCGGCGAGGCGGGCCTTGGCCACGCGCACGAGCGTGCCGCTCTCCATGCGCTGCAGGTCCGGGGGCAGGCTGGTCACGCTGCCCAGGAGGCCGAAGTAGGGCGCCCGGATCACGCGCACCAGGCTGCCTTCTTCGATGCCCGTGATGCGGGACTCGTCGAAGACACGGCCGCTGATCTCCTCGGGGGGCAGGGGGATGATCACCTCGGGCCGAATGACGCCCGCGCGGATCTGGGTGGCCCCGTTCAGGCTGGCCAGGCGGCCGGCGTGGGACTTCAGCAGCTCGAAGGTGCGCTCGGCGATGGCGATGCGGCCGAAGCCCTCGGTGAGCACCAGCGCGGTCACGATCTCCTCGCCGCCGGTGATGGCGACGCCGAGATCGTAGCCGAGCAGGGGTTTGAGGTCCTGGTAGTCGAAGCCGCCGACGATCACCGCCGCCGCACCCAGCTGCATCGCCTGCTTCAGGGTGGCCAGGCTGATGAAGGCGCCGCCGACGAGGATCTTGCCCTTGCAGCTCGCGTCGAGGCGGTCGCTGGTCAGTTCCTGGTCCGGCCGGTCGACCACGATCTTGATCTCGCCCTGCCGCTCGCCGCCGATGCCGAAGATGCCCTGGATGAACACGCCCGTCGTCTCGACGATGACGCCCTCCTGGGGCAGCTCCTCGGTCACCTTGCCTTCGATGTAGGCGTCCACTTGCACGGGAATGGGCGCTTCGCGCAGCACGACCTGGCCGGTGACGCCCGAGATGCTCTCGACGGTGCCGTCGGCGGGGCTGGCCAGGGTGCTCTTGAAGAAGCCGAAGATGCCCCGGCTGCGCGCCATCGGCTCGCCCTTCTTCACCCGCTCGCCCTCGTGCTTGAGCATGGACTCCCCGACGTCGCCCGGGTCCACGTTGAGCTGACCGGCGACGTTGACCATCTGCACGTTTCCGGGCAGCTCCGTGGCGGCGACGATCGTCTGCGGCGAGACGGCATCGCCGGTGGCGACCCGCACCTCGCCCCTGAGGGGCAGCATGCGGACCTTGGCGACGCGGGCCTCCTTGAGGACCTTCAGTCCGGGCGTGTAGGCGTGGGCCATCGTGGCCTTCCTTCCTTGGCGGGCGCGCTAGACGGCGGCGCCCTGCGTGACTTCGCTCTCGGGGTACTCGGCGGTGGCAGCGCTCCACTCGCGCAGCCTGGCGATGCGCGTGGCGTCCTCGGGCAGGGTGAAGGGCTGCCGGCCGCGGCCGTCGAAGATGAGGCCGACGACCCCGCCGCGCAGCTCGGTCTGCACTTCCTGGCCCTTGCCGCTGCCGATGTCGATGCCCTTCGCCGGCCGCAGCACCGCCCGCACCGGATCCTCGTAGGCGGCCGGCACCAGGAACAGCTCGCCGTGGGCGAGTTCGCGCTGGAGCGTCTCGCCGCCGGGCAGCTCGAGGCTGATGTCCATCAGCTTGCGGCCGGGCTTGGCCGCGCCCACCGGGGCCACGCAGGTGCCGAGATGGATGAGGCAGTCCTTGTCGAAGACCTCGGTGGCGGCGCGCTCGTTCACGGTGGAGAGCACGCCGAGCTGCGGCATCATGAAGATGGAGTCCACGGCGAGCTGGGTGACGCCCTCGGGCAGGAAGGCGTCGATCAGCATGCAGCGCCGCCTGGTGGCGGCGCGGCGCGTGGCAGAGCACGCCGCCCGAGCCGACGAGCAGGTCCAGGCTCATCATGTCGACGAGGGTCTCGCCCGAAGCGCTCTGATCGAAGGCGTCGGAGATCGTGCGCTCCTTCTGGACGCCCTTGAGGCCCACCGCGAACTGCTTGTGCTGGATGAAGGCCAGGCGCAGCGCCTCGCGGGCGATGGCCTGCTCGATCTTCAGCTCGTCCAGGGTCTGCGGAATCGTCGTCGGCCGGATCATCTTGTTGCCGATGCGGTTCATGCAGCTCCTGCTCGTCGATCTCGAAGCGGCACCCAGCGCAGCACGTTGGCGAGCCCGGCCTCGGCGAGCACGTTGCAGACGCTGTAGCTCATGCCCAGGTTGGCGCTCACCGTGCGGTTGAAGACGCCCTGGAAGACGCTGAAGACGTCCGTCGTGGCGCCGCCGATGTCCACGCCGACCACGCTGATGCCGGCGCGGCGGGCGACCGTCTCGATGATGGCGCCCACGGCGCCCGGGCGTGGGCATGATCGGCGCGTCGGTCCAGCTCATCAGCTTCTTGTAGCCGGGCGCCTGGGCCATCACGTGCTCCATGAAGAGCTCGTGGATCTCGTCGCGGCTGGGCGTGAGGTTCTCGCGCTCCAGCACCGGCCGGATGTTGTCGACCACCTTGAGATCGGTAACGTTGCCGAGCGTCTCCCAGATGGTCTGCCGCGCTTCCTTGTTGCCGGCGTAGATGACGGGCAGCTTGTAGCTCATGCCCAGGCGCGGCTTCGGATTGGCGGCGGCGAGGATCTCGGCCAGCTCGACGACGTGGCTGACCGTGCCGCCGTCGATGCCGCCGGAGAGCAGGATCATGTCCGGCCGCAGCTGGCGGATGCGGCGCGATCTTCTCGTGGGGCAGGCGGCCGTCGTTGCTGGCCAGCACGTCCATCACGATGGCGCCGGCGCCCAGGGCGGCGCGCTGGGCGCTCTCGCCCGGTCATCGACTTGACGACGCCGGCCACCATCATCTGCAGGCCGCCGCCCGCGCTCGACGTGGAGATGTAGATGTCCACGCCGCGGTCGCCCGCCATGGGCGTGATGATCGTCTCGCCGTCGAGGAGCCGGCGCTCGGGGTTCTTCTGACGGCGAGCTCCTCCACCTCGAGCACCGCGTTGAGCACGCCGCGCGTGACGTCCTCGAAGGGCGCCTCCACGGTGGTGGGGGCCTCGCCGCGGAAGGTCTGCCGGTACTCGCCGTCCACCAGCTCGATCAGGATGGCCTTGGTGGTGGTGGAGCCGCAGTCCGTGGCTAGGATGGAACGGGCCTGGGCGTAATCCCGCTGCTTCTCGGACACGTCAACCTCTGCCTGGGTTCGAGCATGACAAGGCACTGCCGGAGCCGATCCGACGGTGCAAGCGCTTGAATGCGTGCATCCTAGGGAATTCGGCCTGGAAAATCAAGGCCGGCCGTCCGGGTTGTCGGGCGGGGCGGCCCGGGGCGCTGGCCGCGCTTTGCCGATCCCGCGCTCCGGAAGCTCCTTGGCAGGGAGGCAGGCCCCCGCTATTGTGCCCCATCGCGCCGGGATGCCGCCGGCGGGCCAGGAGTGGCGATGGAGCTGCGCAGCGGACTCGAACAGCAGGGCGACTGGCTCTTCCGCCATCGGGGCACGCTGCCGCTGCTCCTGCTCGCGGTCCTGTTGCCGGCGCTCTGGGTGTCACCGCAGGTCGATTTCCCCTTCGGCGCCGTCGGCGCCCGCGTCTACCGGGGGCTGTGCATCGGCGCCGGCTTCGCGGGCCTGCTCATCCGCGTGCTCACGGTGGGCTGCGTGCCCGGCGGCAGTTCCGGACGCAACACCCAGGGGCAGGTGGCGGCGGCGCTCAACACCACGGGCATCTACTCGCTGCTGCGCCACCCGCTCTACTTCGGCAATGTCCTCACCTATCTGGCCATCGTCTCCTTCCCGGGCGTCTGGTGGGCCGCCCTGCTGGCGGCGCTGATGCTGGCGCTCTACTACGAGCGCATCATCCTCGCCGAGGAGGCCTTCCTGCGCGCGCAGTTCGGGGAGGAGTTCCGCGCCTGGGCTCGGCGCACGCCGGCCTTCTTCCCGCGCTTCGGAGGCTGGCAGCCGGCCCAGCTCCGCTTCTGCCCCCGCACCGCCGCCCGCCGCGAGTACTCGGGGCTGCTGGCCCTCGTCCTGGCCTTCGCCCTGCTGCAGCAGGGCATGGACGATATCAGCCAGGGCGACTTCGTGCTCAACCGCCTCTGGGCGTCGCTGCTCGCCGCCGCCACGCTCGTCTACCTGACCCTGCGCACGCTCAAGCGGCGGACCCGCCTGCTGCACATGCCCGGGCGTTAGGCCCCGCTGGGGACTGGACCCGCGCGGCGCAGCTGCTATACTGCCGCGGCTTGGCCGGGCGGTCCGGCCGAGCCTGCCCCCGGAGGTCGTCCCCATGTTTCGAGTCCCGCGCCATCTCCAGCTCGCCGCCACCTCTCTTGCCCTGCTGCTCGCCTGCGGGCCAGGCGCCGGGAGCGCGGCCGCGGCGGAGGGCGTCGTCGACGGCAGTTTCGAAGCCCAGAAATCGAGCGGAGACCTGCGCAAGGACGGCAAGGGCCCGGACTGGTACGAGAGCCGCGACGACGGCGAGGGGGCCAAGCTGCTCATGCTGAGCAGCAAGGACATCGGCGGCAACGCGACCAAGAAGGCCATGATCAAGGCCCACCCCGATCTCAACACCTACCTGAGCCAGCGCCTGCCGGCGCCGATCAAGGTGGCGGCCACGCTGCGCTACGACCTCTTCGTGCGCGAGATCCTGCCCGATGACAACCGCTCGGCCTTCTGCTTCATGGGCGGCATCAAGGACAAGCAGGGCGGACCCAATAGCACCGGTTCCGAACGCTTCGTCTTTCTCGGCTGCGAGAACGCGGCCACGCCCGGCAAGATGAATCTCTTCGCCCGCGAAGGGGCCAAGGGCTGGGACGCGCGCACCCTGGTGGCCAAGGACCTGGAGCTCGGCAAGTGGCACACGATCGTGGTGGAAGTGAACGTGCCCGAGGGCTTCTACGCGGTGCGCATCGAGGGGCGGACGCAGCCCTTCGAGCTGGAGTCCTTCTTCACCAAGGGCAGGACGCCGAGCCAGCTCACCCATCTCAGCTTCGCGAGCTGGAACGACGGCGCCGGCACCTTCTACGTGGACAAGGTCTCGCTCGAGGGCAACTGAGCTCCCAGCGGTAAAATCGAGCGCCCCCCGGAGCGATCCGGGGGGCGCTTTGCTTGCACCGAGCGGGAGCGCGTCGATCAGGGCGCGCAGCCGGCATCCAGCCAGCGGCCGGCGAAGAAGCCGCCGCGGCCGGGGCCGCTGCGGAAGTGGCCGGCCAGGGTGCCCATCAGGGTCTCGGTCTCGTCGATCCAGTCGCCCTCGAAGCTGCCGGCGCCGCCGCTGCCGACGGGATCAGCCGCCCAGCTGCCGCGCAGGAAGCCGCGGAAGCTGCCGTCCCGGGCAATCCACTTGCCGCGGAAGCGCTGCTCGCCCTCGTCGGTGACGCCCCAGTGGCCGCGCAGGTGGCCGAGCAGCTCGCCCTCGTAGCTGAGGAAGGCGCCGCGGAAGATGCCGCGCAAGGCGGCCTCGCCCGGCCGATGCACCCAGATGCCCGCGAGGAAGCCGTTGGGGCAGTCCAGGATGGCCGGCGCCTGCAGGGACATCTGGTTGCCCAGCTCATCGACGTCCAGCAGGCCCTCGTAGCCGTCCAGGTCCGCCACGGGCAGGCTGGTGGTCGCCGGTCCCATCGCGATCGTGAGGGCGTTCGCCTCCGGGGCGTCCGGCGTGGGATCGATGACCTGCAGGAGCAGGCCGTCATAATGGGTGGTCGTGAGCGAGTGCAGGTCGACGACCTTCACATCCTCGCGGGGGAAGACCACCCAATCGGTCTGCCGCTCGAAGGCGATGCGGCGCAGGACCACGATGCCGCCGCGATCGACGCGGATCGACCCGGACCAGTCCGTCGCGGTCTCGATGTCCGGGTTGCCGGCGAGCTGGCCCCAGCTCAAGTAGAGATAGTGGACCTGGACGCCGGGCGTCGCCAGCATGGCCCGGATCTCGGGACCCATGCAGTGGTTGTCCCCGGCGGCGACGGCCAGCTCGAAGCGGTGGCGGAAGAAGTTGGGCTCGCCGAAGCCCGGCTCCTCATCCTCGGTGCCGTAGCCACCGTTGGCTTCTTCGAGATCGAGGTTGAGGTCGCTGTAGAGCTCGGCGTCGTAGAGCTCGGCCTCGGGATCGGCGCTGACGGCCTCGCTGCCTCCGAAGAGGCTGTTGCAGCCGGCGGCGCCCAGGGCGAGCAGGCCGATGAGCAGCAAGAGCGGAGTGAGTCGCATGGTAGGTCTCCTCGTTCGCGGTTCCGGTGGGCCAGGGGTCGTCCCCTGCGGGGGACGAGCAGGGCAGGGCAAGGGGCATACCCGGGCAGCGTGGGGACTCGGGGTATTTCTCCAAGTGACTGGTAATGAATGTCTTGCCGCGGAAGGGGGGGGGAGGGTTTCCAGCCTGGCGCCCGCGGCGCTGCACCCTTTGGTGCGGCCGGCCGTCCGCTGCGGTGCGGGCTCAAACGCCGAGCGCCTCCCCGGGATCGGGAAGGCGCCGCCGGGAAGCCGCTGGGCGAGGACTAGGCCTTGGCCTGCTTCTCCAGGGTGCGCAGGGCGCGCGTGGAGATCCAGACGCGCTTCGTCACGCCGTCGATGGTGACGAGCTTCTTCTGGAGATTGGGGCGGAACCAGCGCGGGGTGCGGTTCTTGGCGTGGCTCACGTTGCGGCCGGCCCGCGGACCCATCCCGGTCAAGGCGCAGCGCTTGGACATGGCGATCTCCCCTGGAGCGTGGCGTCGAGAAGCCGGGCGCAGGCCCGGCCGAAGGATGCGCAATATACCAGGCGATCCGGCACCCGTCAAGTGCGCCTGGCGCCCGGCCTTTCGCCTTGCGGGTCGCCGTCGCTACTTGAGCAAGGTCATTTTCCCCGGTGCATCGAGGTCGCGGCCGGCGGCGTCCTGCAGGCGGGCGAAGTAGACGCCCGATGCACTCTGCTCGCCCTGGGCATCGCGGCCGTCCCAGGCGAAGTCATGCGCGCCGCCGGCGATGGGGCCGGCGTGCAGCACCTTCACCAGGCGACCCGCACTGTCGAGGATGCTCAGGCGCACGCTGGCCGGCTGACCGAGGTCGAAGCTCAGGCGCGTCTTCGGATTGAAGGGATTCGGGAAGTTGGGCGCGAGCAGGGCCGCCAGCGGCGCGCTCTCGGCGGCAGTGGGCTGGGCCTCGTCGAGGGACAGGACCAAGCTATAGATGTAGTCGTCCAGGACCGATCCGCTGTTGTCGGCCGCGTTGCCCATGCCGTAGAGCGTGACCGGGCCGCTGCCGGCCGCGGGCGCCTGCCACTGCATCGTCCAGGTCTTGCTGCCGAGGGTGCCGGGCGCGGAGCCGGCCAGGGTCTGCTTGCCGTACTGGCGCAGGTGCGTGGCGATCACGCTGTCGGCCACCTGGGTCTCGGCGTCCACGGGCGAGAGCAAGCCCGCCTTGTCACCCGCGGCGTCGATCAGCGTGATCTCGAAGCCCCAGCGGCTGGCTCCGGGATCGGCGAGCTCGAGGCAGATGGTGTAGCTGTTGCCGGGGACGTACTGGCCGCCGCCCGCAATGCAGTTTTCGGCGAAGCTGCCGCTGCCGGAGTCCAGATCGAAACTGAAGTGGCACTGGGTGCAGTTGCCTTCGCCGGGGGCGCCGGTCTTGCCGTTGTAGGGGCCCTAGAGGAAGGCGAGGGCCATCTCCACATCGATCAGGGCGCTGAGCGTGACGAGCACGGCGAAAAGAGAGAGCAGGGCGAAGAAGAGGGGACGCGTGACGCGCATGGGGACCTCCCGATCAGGGGTGCGCGGCGTCACCGGGTGAGGGGCTGGCGCCGGCGAGATACCGTAGAGCTTACGCTATTTCCCTCCACCGCGGCAAGCAGCGACAGCGGCTAATACGTTGAAAGATCAAGACTTAGGGATCCCGATTTCCCTCCCGGCCCGAGGCGCTCGAGGACGCAGGCCGGCGGCGAGCATCCATCGCTCTCTCGTTGAAGCGCTTGCGGCGCTGTGCTAGCCTGCCCTGCCTTGCCCGTTGCGGCCCATCGACCCACCGCTCCCTGATCCCAGGAGGTTTCGCATGTCCTGCCGGACACGCCTGGCGCTCTGCGCCGCCACCCCGCTTCTCGCGCTGCTCCTTGCCGCCGGCGCCGGGCCGGCGCAGGCCGGCTATGAAGAGATGGCCGGCCAGGTCCAGGAGATCACCCTGGACAACGGTCTCAAGATCCTGCTCCTGGAGCGCCATGACGTGCCCGTCTTCTCCTTCTGGACCTACGTCGGCGTGGGCGGCGTCGACGAGGAAGGCGGCAAGAGCGGCATCGCCCACATGTTCGAGCACATGGCCTTCAAGGGCACGCACGAGCTGGGCAGCCTGGACATCAAGCGCGAGCTGAAGGCGATGGACGCCATGGAGGAGGTCTATGCGCAGATCCAGGCCGAGCGGCTCAAGGGCGACGCAGCCGACGCCGCTCGCCTGGCCACGCTCGAGGCCCGCTTCGACGCCCTCGAGGCCGAGGCGGACGGCCTCGTCGACACGAACGCCTTCGGCAAGCTCGTCGAGGCCCACGGCGGCGTCGGCATGAACGCGATGACGAGCTGGGACGAGACGCAGTACTTCTACAGCATGCCGTCGAACAAGCTCGAGCTGTGGTGCCTGCTCGAGAGCGACCGCTTCATCAATCCGGTGCTGCGCGAGTTCTACAAGGAGAAGAACGTCATCCTCGAGGAGCGCAACATGCGCACCGAGAGCCAGCCCCAGGGGCGCCTGTTCGAGGAGTGGGTCTGCGCCGCCTATCTCGGCCATCCCTACGGCCGGCCCGTCATCGGCCACCGCAGGGATATCGAGCTGTGGAGCCGCCGCGACGCGGAGGACTTCTACCAGCGGCACTACGGCGCGCGCAACATGGTGATCGCGGTGGTGGGCGACGTCTACCGCGCCGAGATGGAGCAGCTCGCCCAGAAGTACTTCGCGAAGATCCCGGCCGGCCCCGGTCCGCAGCCCGTGCGCACGGTGGAGCCGGAGCAGCTCGGCGAGCGGCGCGTGGTGATCGAGGAGAACACCCAGCCCTTCATCTTCATCGGCTATCACATTCCGGCCAAGCGGCACGCCGACCGCCCGGCCATCGGCGCCCTGGCCAGCATCCTCGGCCAGGGCCGCGCGAGCCGGCTCAACGTGCGCCTCGTCAAGCAGGAGAAGCTGGCGCTCTTCTCGGGCGCCTTCGAGGGGCTGCCCGGAGACCGCTATCCCGCGCTCCTCACCCTGATCGCCGTGCCGAACAAGGATATCACCGTCGAGGACGTGGAGGCGGCCATCTACGCAGAGGCTGCGCGCATCGTCGATGAGGGCGTCACCGAGACCGAGCTGGCCGGGTACAAGAGCCGCGCCCGGGCCCAGTTCATCCGGGACCTGGAAGGCAACCAGGGCATGGCCGGCCAGCTCTGCTGGGCGCAGATGATCCTGGGCGACTGGCGCGAGCTGTTCACCCAGCTCGCGGCCATCGACGCCGTCACCGCCGCCGACGTGCAGCGGGTGGCCGGTGAGATCTTCCGCACATCCAACCGGACGGTGGGCGTCATCAAGACCACCGTGGGCAGCTAGGCGAGGAGGCCAACGATGCTCAAGTCCCTGAAGCTGAAGACGCGTGCCTGGGGGCGGCTCGGCCTCGTCGCGCTCGCCCTGATCGCGCTCGTCCCGGCGGCCGGCCAGGCCGGCGAGAGCCGCTATGACAAGGTCGTCACTTCCCTGCCCGCGCTCCGCGACTTCCAGGTGCCGCAGGTCACGCGCGAGCAGCTCGCCAACGGCATGGTGCTCTACCTGGTCGAGGACCACGACCTGCCGGTCGTCCGCCTCTCCGCGATGATCCGCGCCGGGCGCATCTACGAGCCGGCCGCCCAGACGGGACTGGCCGACCTGGTCGGCGAGGTGATGCGCACCGGCGGCACCGAGCGCTACCCCGGCGACGAGCTGGACGAGCTGCTCGAGAACATGGGCGCCAGCGTCGAGACCGGCATGGACGAGGCGAACGCCAGCGCCTCCCTGAACTGCCTCACCGAGAATTTCGACGAGGTGCTCGCCGTCTTCGTGGACGTGCTGCGCTACCCGGCCTTCCCCGATGAGAAGCTCGACCTCGCCATCACGCAGGCGAAGACTGCCATCAGCCGCCGCAACGACGACGCTTCGGGGATCGCCAATCGCGAGATCCAGCGCCTCTACTTCGGCGCGGACAGCCCCTACGCCCGCGAACCGGAGTACGATACCCTGGCCGCCATCGAGCGCGCGGACCTGGTTGCCTTTCACGAGTACTTCTATCACCCGAACAACATGATCCTCGTGGCCGGCGGCGATTTCGACACGGCAACGATGAAGGCCAAGCTCAGCGCGGCCTTCGCCGACTGGCCGCAGGGGGAGACCTTCTTCCCGCCGGATCCCCTGATCTCCGACACGCCGATGTCGGTCAACTACATCGCCAAGGAAGACGTCAACCAGTCGAAGATCCGCATGGGGCACCTCGGCATCCGCTGGGACGACGAGCATCTCTTTCCCCTGCAGGTGCTCAACGAGATTCTCGGCGGCGGCTTCTCGAGCCGGCTCTTCAGCGAGGTGCGCAGCAAGCGCGAGCTGGCCTACGGCGTCTGGGCCTGGATGATCGTGGGCAACCACCACCGCATGCCCTTCACGGTGGGCGTCGACACCAAGAGCGAGTCGACGGTGGAGGCGATCACCATCATCATGGACGAGCTGCGCAAGGTGCGCGAGGAGCCCGTCACCGCCGACGAGCTGCGGCGCGCCAAGGAGGGCCTGAAGAACGGCTTCGTCTTCAACTTCTCCAATCCCTTCTCGATCGCCAGCCGCAAGGCTTCCTACGAGTTCTGGGGCCGGCCGGCCGACTACCTGGACACCTTCCTGGACAAGGTGGACGCCGTCACCGCCGCCGATATCCTCGCCGCAGCCAAGGCGCGCATCCACCCGGAGCAGATGGCGATTCTCGTCGTCGGCCGCGCGGCGGACTTCGATGCGCCCCTGGCCAGCCTCGGCTTCGGCGAGCCGACCGAGATCGACATCACCATTCCGGAGCCCAAGTTCGCCCTGGAACTGCCGGAGGCGACGAGCGAGAACCTGGCCGCCGGTCGCGCGCTGATGGACAAGGCCCTGGCGGCCCACGGCGGCGCCAAGGCCCTGGCGGCGGTCAAGTCGCTGCGTTTCAAGGGCGACTTCCTGATCAAGGAAACGGGCATGGGCCCGATGACCTTCGGTATCGTCCAGCAGCGTTTGGGCGAAGATCGCCTGCGCCTGGAGACGACGACGCCCTTCGGCAACATGGTTCAGATCCTCACGCCGGACGCGGCCTGGGTGATCAGCCCGCGCGGCAAGCAGACCGTCACCGGGAAGGACCTGGCCGAGATGTGGCGCAGCGAAAGGAGCGACGCCCTGCACCTGCTTCGCCACCTCGACGACTATCGCGCGCTGTCCCTGGGTCGCGAGGCCTTTGCCGGGGAGGACTGCGCCGTGGTCTACCTGCAGGGTGAGGGCGACGAAGGCTACAGGGTCTTCCTGGGCGTGGATCACCTGTTCCGCGGCATGGAATACAAGGATAGCGGCCAGGCGGGGCCGGTGATGAATCTCACGACCTTCGGCGACTACGCGGCGACGGGCGGCGTGCAGTTCGCGCGCAGCTTCACGATCGACCACGACGGCACCCCCTTCGCGACGCTGACGATCAAGGAGGTGGTGGTGAATCCGACGCTGCCGGCATCGCTCTTCGCCGAGCCCGCCGACTAGCGGCGGCCGGGAGGACGCGGCATGGCCTGGCGGCGCACGATCGCCGAGTTCGCCGGAGCGATGCTGCGCCAGCGCAGCTACAACCCGCGGCGCAATCTGTACCTGATCTTCGGCCTCCTCTGGGGGCTGCCGATTCCGCTCTTCTCGCTCGGCCTCGGCTTCTCCCTGGCCGAGCTGAAGCCCTCGCTCGGGAACCTGCCGGGGCTGCTCCGCACGCAGCCCTGGCAGTTCGTCTTCATGCTGCATCCGCTGCTCTTCTCGGCGGTCTTCGGCATCCTGGGCACCGTCTACGCCATCAAGGAAGAGCAGGTCGCCCGCCTGCTGCGGGACCTGCGCGGCAAGGTACGCGAGCTGGGCGCCGCCAACCGCGAGCTGCAGGAGCTCGACCAGATGAAGGACGAATTCCTCAGCAACGTCACGCACGAGCTGAAGACGCCGCTGGTCACCATCCAGGGCTACAGCGAGATGCTCGACTCGGGGCGCCTCGGCGAGATCAGCGACCGCCAGCGGCGGGCCCTGGCCGTGATGCGGCGCAACCAGGAACGGCTGCAGGAGCTGATCCGCCAGCTCCTGCGTTACGGCAAGATGGAGGAGAGCACCGCCCAGGTCTTCATCGGCGAGATCAGCGTGGTCAAGCTCTTCCGCTTCCTCGAGCAGAGCTTCCTGCCCGCCATGGAGCAAAAGGGGATCGACTTTCAGGTGATTCCGCCGGAGGTCGACCTGCACGTCGCCGGCCAGGAGGATCTCATCGAGCAGGCGCTGCGCAACCTGATCGGCAACGCGCGCAAGTTCACGGATGCCGGCGGGCGCGTTGCGCTTACCGTTGATACCACCGAGGTGCCCGAGAGCCTGGGGCTCGTCGTGTCGGACAGCGGTTGCGGCATCGCGAAAGATGCGCTACCCTTCATCTTCGAGCGCTTTCGGCAGGGCGACGGCTCCATCCGCCGCAAGTACGGCGGCACCGGGCTTGGCCTGGCGATCGTCAAGAAGATTGCCGACGCGCATCGCGCGACGGTGAAGGTGGACAGCACGGTGGGCCAGGGGTCGCGCTTCACCATCATGCTGCCGATCGTGCCCCGTGACCAGCCCCAGACGAGGAGGATGTCCCGATGAACGCTGAGCCGAATCGCCGCATTCTCGTCGTTGACGACGAGCCGGATATCGTCGAGATGCTGCATAGCCTGCTCGAGATCGAGGGCTTCACCGTGAGCACCGCCACCAGCGGCGCCCAGGCCGTGGCCGCCCTCGCCGAGCGGCCGGCTCTCGTGCTCCTGGACATCATGATGCCGGACATGGACGGCCACGCCGTGCTGGCGACCATCCGTGAGCAGTACGACCAGGCGGCTCTGCCCGTGCTCATGGTAACGGCGCGCAACGACGTCGTCGACATCGGTGCCGCCTTGGACACCGGTGCCAACGGTTTCGTGGTCAAGCCCTTCGAAACCGAGAACCTCCTGCGCACGCTGCGGGCGGTGATCGCCCGCCGCCCTGCCGACTTCTACACCAACTACGAGGCCGTCAAAGGGATTACCGCCCGCGACGGCGTCGGCTACCAGCAGGGCGATCGCATCATCTTCCTCGACCTGCACGAGGCCGATCCCGGCGCCGACCACATCCTCGAGGCACTTGCCAGCGAGGGCGTGCACATGATGAGCATTCTCCAGTTCGACACCGAACGCGGCGGTCGGCAGAGCTCGGTGCTGGTGACGGCCGAGAACGGCCGCGCCTTCGGCGGCTTCCTCAACGCGCTGATGGCCACGGGCAGCGTCGGTGTGACCGCCTGTCAGATCTACAAGGATGCCCTCGATCTGCCCCATGACCTGATCACCGGCGACCAGGAGTACAGCCTGGACTAGCCGCGGAGACTGCAAGGAGAAACCCCATGCGCATCCTGCTCGCCGCGTTCGTTCTGCTCGCCGCCGCGAGCAACCCGGCAGCCGGCCCTGCCGTGCCGGCGGACCCGCTTCTCGATCTCAAGGCGAACTTCTGCCGCGCGGGCGCCGGCCTGCTGGCGGGCCGGGCGCCGCAGGCGCGGGACTACGACTGGGACATCCTCCACGCCGAGCTGCACTTCACCCCGGACTTCGCGGCCGAGACCCTCGCCGGCAGCGTGCGCTTCGACAGCCGCGCCGAGACGGCCGGCCTGGCCACCGTCAGCCTCGACTTCGACCAGGCGATGAACCTGCTCGCCGTCCGCCAGGACGGCAGCCCCGTCGCCTGGACCCACGGCGGCGATCTCGCGGTCGTCACCCTGAGCGCCCCCTTGGCGGCTGGGCAGCTCTTCAGCCTCGAGCTGGACTTCGTCGGCTCGCCCGGCTCCACCGGCTTCGGCAGCTTCACCTGGACGGATCACGGCGGCGTGCCCCTGGTCGCCACGCTCAGCGAACCCGAGGGCGCCCGCGACTGGTGGCCCTGCAAGGACGTCCCCGACGAGAAGTTCACCGCCGATCTCTACTACCGCGTGCCCAGCGCCTACTCGGCGCCGGGGCCGGGCCTGCTCCAGTCCGTCACCGATCACGGCGACGGCAGCAGCACCTGGCACTGGCGCGAAAGCTACCCGATCAACTCCTACCTGATCGCGCTCACGGTGACGAACTACCAGCACTACACCGATTGGTACGTGAGCAGCAGCGGCGACTCGCTGCCCATCGAGAACTACGTCTACCCGGAGAACTACACGAACTCGGTCGAGGACCTCAGCATCACGCCGCTCGCCCTGGCCATCATGGACAGCCTCTTCGGCGAGTATCCCTTCATGGACGAGAAGTACGGCCACATGGTCTTCCACTGGGCCGGCGCCATGGAGCATCAGACCTGCACGAGCATGGGCAACGCGGTGCTCGGCGGCGGCCACTACTACGACCGCATCGTGATGCACGAGCTGGCCCATCAGTGGTTCGGCGACGCCGTGACGCTGCAGGACTGGGAGAACGTCTGGCTGAACGAGGGCTTCGCGAGCTACTGCGAGGCAATCTGGTTCGAGTACGTGGGTGGCCAGGCCGGCCTCACCACATGGATGACCCAGACCACCTCCGACTTCGTCGGGCCGGTGTACAACAACCCCGCCCTCTTCGGCAGCGTGGTCTACCGCAAGGGCGCCTGGGTGCTGCACATGTTGCGCTTCATGCTCGGCGACGAGACCTTCTTCGGCGCCCTGCGCTACTACTACGGCCAGCACCTCTACGGCAACGCGCATACCACGGACCTGGAGGCCGACCTCGAGGCCTACACGGGCCGGGACCTGACCGGCTTCTTCCAGCAGTGGGTCTACGGCGAGAACAGACCGGTCTACCAGTGGGCCTGGCAGGCCAGGAGCGGCACCGGCGGCTGGTGGCTGGACCTGCAGATCCGCCAGGTGCAGACCAATGCCGGCCTGTTCACGATGCCTCTGCCCTTTCGCGTGACGACGGCTCTGGGCCCGCTCGACCTGCGCGTGGACAACGACGCCTGGCATCAGAACTACAGCCTGCCCTTGGGACCCCAGGAACCGCTGGACCTCGCCTTCGACCCCGACAACTGGGTGCTGGAGTCCAGCAGCGAAGTGGCCTTCGATCCCACGGCCGCGGGAGGGGTCCCGCTAGTGGCCACGGGCCTCGCCGGCTGCTACCCGAATCCCTTCAATCCGTCCACGCGCGTGGCCTTCACGCTGGCGACGCCGGGTCCCGTGCGCCTGGAGGTCTTCGACACCGCGGGCCGCCGTCTGCGCGTGCTGGCGGAGGGGCCGCGCCCGGCGGGGCCGCAGAGCCTCGCCTTCGACGGCCTCGATGCGCACGGCGAGCCCCTGGCCAGCGGCGTCTACCTGCTGCGCCTCAGCGCCGGCGGCCGGGAGTTCAGCCAGCGCGCCGTCTTGCTCAAGTAGGGGAGGGCGAACTCCGCTTCTCGGCTCGGCACGGTGTCTGCTATACTGGACACCGCTACACCCTGGGAGAGGAGGACCCCTGTGCTGCTTCGCGCCACCACCCTTGGGCGCTTCGGCGCCATTCTGTGCCTGCTGGCCCTTGCCGTCGCCACCGCAGCGGCGAGCACCGAACACCATGCCCAGCTCCGCTACTGGCTCGACACGAGCGAGGATCGCGCCTTCATCGAGCGCGAAGCGGGCCGACTGGACCTCGTCCCCAGCCGTGAGGGCGACTACGTCGACATCTTCGTTCCCAGCACCGAGCGCGAGGCCTTCATGGGTCTGGGCAGCCGCGTCGAGCTGATCCACGCCGACGTCGAGAGCTTCTACGCGGAGCGCCTGGGCGATCGCGCCGACTACGGCCTCTACCACACCTATGCCGAGTCCGTGGCCTGGATGGACAGCCTGCGCACGCTCTACCCGCAGGTGATCAGCGCGCGCTGGGCGCTCGGCCAGGGGCACCTGGGCAACCAGATCTGGTGCGCCCGCCTCTCGGACAATCCCGATCTCGACGAGGTCGGCGAGCCCGAGGTGCTCTTCGACGGCGCGCATCACGCCCGCGAGATCATGGCCTCCGAGATGCCGATGATGCTGGCCCAGTACCTCTGCGAGCAGTACGACGCCGGCAACCCGGAGATCGTCGATCTGCTCGATGCGAACGAGGTCTACATCGTGCCCATCGTCAACCCGGACGGCTTTCTCTACAACGAGCAGACGAATCCCAACGGCGGCGGCATGTGGCGCAAGAACCGTCGCAACAACGGCAGCAGCTACGGCGTGGATCCGAACCGCAACTACCCCTACGAGTGGGGCTGCGACTGGGGCAGCAGCGGCGTGCCCAGCGACGAGACCTACCGCGGGCCCGCGCCGGGCAGCGAGCCCGAGGTGCAGGCGATGATGACCTTCATCAACGCCCACGATTTCGTCGTTCGCCAGAGTCTCCACACTTACGGCGAGCTGACGCTCTACCCCTGGGGCTACACGACCGCGAATACCCCGGATGAGGATGTCTTCCGCGAGTTGGCCGCCGCGATGGTGCAGTTCAACGGCTACACGCCGGGCCAGCCGGGCGAGGTGCTCTACGACGTCTGCGGCGGCACTTTCGACTGGGACTACGGCGCCCAGGGCGAGCACGGCAAGATCTACGGCTTCACCAACGAGATGGGCAACAGCACCGACGGCTTCTGGCCGACGAATGCCCGCCGCCAGGCGCTCTTCGACGACAACCTCTGGCCCGCGCTCTACCTGATCCAGGCGGCGGGCAGCCTGCGCGGGGTGACCTGGCAGCACAGCCCGCTCCCCTTCACGGCCGCGCCCGGCGGCGGCTACCTCACCGTCGGCGTGCCGCAGGGCTTCGCCGGCGCGGCCATCGAGCCCGGCAGCGTGACCCTGCGGTATCGGGTGAACGGCGGGGCCTTCTCGGCCATCGCGATGACGCCCACGGGCCAGCCCGGCGAGTACGGCGCCTCGATTCCGAGCCAGGCCGAGGGGAGCGCCGTCGAGTACTACCTGAGCGCGACGGATGTGAGCGGCAACGACGGCTCGAGCCCGCGCAACGCGCCCGATGCCCTGCACTACTTCGAGGTGGGCGCGAGCTTTGCCCATGACATGGAAGCCGATCGCGGCTGGACGGTCGGCGATGCCGCCGACGACGCCACCAGCGGCCTCTGGGTGCGCGTCGATCCCGTGGGCACGGCGGCGCAGCCGGAGGACGACCACAGCGCCGCCGGCGCCCAGTGCTGGGTGACCGGGCAGCACGTGGCCGGCCAGACCGTCGGCTACAATGACGTGGACGGCGGCGCGACAACGCTCTTCTCGCCGGTCTACGATCTGACGGGGGCCGAGTCGGTCAGCTTCAGCTACTGGCGCTGGTACTCGAACGATCAGGGCAGCAACCCGGGCGCCGACAACTGGCAGGTCTTCGTCTCCAACAACGCCGGCCAGAGCTGGGCGGCGGTGGAGAACACCACGATCTCATCCAACGCCTGGGAGAGCCACAGCTTCGATCTCGCCACCTTCTTCGCCCTGGCGGGCGAGGTGCAACTCAAGTTCGTCGCCAGCGACACGGGTAGCGGCTCGGTGGTCGAGGGCGCCGTGGACGATTTCATGATCGCCGGCGTCTTCGACACGACCGCCACGGAAGAGACTCCGGCCGGCCTGCGCCTCAGCCTGGCCCAGGCCTTCCCGAATCCCTTCAATCCGACGACGACCGTGCGCTTCACGATCGCCAGGCCGGGCTTCGCCAGCTTGGGCATCTACGACGCACAGGGGCGCCTGCTGCGGTCGCTGCTGACCGGCGAACTGCCGGCCGGCGAGCAGGCGGTGAGCTGGAACGGGCGCGACGCCCTCGGGCGGCCGGTGGCCAGCGGCGTCTACTTCATCCGCTTGCAGAGCGGCGGCAAGGAACTGACGCGAAAGGTCGTGCTCGCCAAGTAAGACTGCCCGGAACGCGATCGAAGCCGCCGCACTCAACTCCTCCCGCGCGCGAGAGAACGCGCGCGGCGAGAAGTCGAGTGCGGCGGCCCGTTTGTGGCCTGGGCAGCCCCGCCCGCGAACACGGCCGGGCGAAGCGCGCTGATACCCACCCGGGAGCTGCACCAGCCGCCGCTTCGCGGCCTGATACCGGGTGGACTTCATCGCTTTTTTCTGGACGAGATTGCGCGCCTGTGAAACCGTCTCCATAATCTGCGGGGATGCTGTCGTCGGCGGCTCGCCGGCGACGGAGGAGGTCAGGATGAGCCTCGGTGTGGACAAGGGTCGCCAGGATCACATGGTCGTGCTCGCTGCCGACGGCGACGAGCGCGAAAAGCGGGAGATGGCCACCATTCTGCGCAGTCTGGCGCAGGCCATGGACGATCAGGACTTTGTCGGCTGTCCCCTGCTGGTCATGGAACAGCGCTGCTACGAGCGCCTTCTGGGCTTGCACCGCCGCGCGGTGCGGGCTGCGGGCGGCCAGCAGACCTGAGCGGCGGCGGCCGGCGCGGGACTGCCCTCGCCGGGAGGGGTAGGGCGGCTTACCATCGTGTTTGTTCGGGGCTGGTCAAAGCCCTCGGGTGGGGCTAGAGTTGTGGCATTCGATAACCACGGCGAGATGTCCCGCTGCGGACGCTCCCTCTCAGCGAAAGGACGGAACATGACTACAATGCGCTACCGCCTGCTGCTGGCCGCGGTCGCCCTGCTGGCCTTGCTGCCAGTCGGCGCCTTCGCCCAGGACAAGGTGCTCGAACTGGACACGCTGCCCGGCCGGGAGCCGATTCCGCCCGACTGTTCGGGCTGGCACGAGCTGTGGCCGAACTTCTGCGCCCCCGCTCACCAGGACAGCGTCGAGGACAATGGAGACGGTGAGCTCACCGCCTGCGACTTCATCTACCTGGACGGCGTGCGTTACCACATCGACTGGATCGGCCCCACCTACTGGCTGGACTGCGAGCTGATTCTCGAGCCCACCGATTACCAGCCAGGCGATCCGGTCTGCCAGACCTGGATCGAGATCTGGCCCGACTATGGCCAGCTCTGGCATGTCGACGCCTGGGAGGACAACGGCAACGGTGTCGTGGATGCCTGCGATATCATCACCGTCACCGGCCCCGGCGGCACCTTGGCCTGTCACGTGAACGAGGTGGCGACGAACATTCGCGTCACCGGCGATCCGACGCCCGTCGAGGAAGGCACCTGGAGCCGCATCAAGAGCTTCTTCGGCTTCTAGGCTTTCCCGCTGCCCCTGCGATTTCCGCTTCGGCCCGGCGCCCTGAGGGCGCCGGGCCTCTTTGTGCACCGGTGAGGATTGGCTCTGATCCGCCGAGAAGCGGAGAAGGCCGCCACCGGCAGGGCCGCGGTGAGCCAGCCGCCGCACTCCTTGCAGCGGCAGATCACGACCTGGGAGGGCGCCTCGTTTTGTACACGTGTACACTCCGCCACGACTGGGGCCGCGAAGGCAGCCGGCAGCAGCTCGGTCTTCGCCTCGGCGTGTCCTCTTGCCGGACCGAGGTCAGCGCTCGCGCTTGGGCGGGATGGGGACGAGAGGCTGGGGGCCGCGCCCCGGCAGGGGCAGCCCGGCCCGCCGCCAGCCGGGCACGCCCTCCTGGTAGATCAGTGTGCGCAGCCAGCCCAGCCGAGCGGCCTTCGTGGCCGCGATGCGGCTGCGCACGCAATCGGCCCCGTAGCAGTAGAAGGCCAAGGAGTCGCGGGCGGGCGCCGTTCCCGGCCAATGCGCGGCGATGAGCGCGCTGAGCGAGTCGTCGACCACTTGCGCGGGCAGGGCGATGGCCCCGGGCAGATGCTCGCGCGTGAAGTCGCGGTGGCCGCGCAGGTCGAAGAGGGGCAGCCGCGGGCGGCGCCGATCGGCGAGTTCGGGATTGCCGTCGGCGAGCAGGGCGCGCATCGCCTCCGTGTCGAGGATGCGCGTCGTGGGTAGCGTCCAGTCTGCCTGCCAGGCCGCCCAGCCGCCGAGCTGCACGGCGGCCTTCACGCCGATCATCCGCAGCAGCAGATAGCCCAGGCCCGGCGCCGGGTCGGTGGCATCCGCCCCGCAGAGCACGAAGGTGGCCTCCAGGTCCACGGTGTCCCGCTTGCGGGGGCCGAAGCTCGCCGAGGGCCTCGCGGGCGGCCTTTGGCTCCGGCCAGCCGTCGTTGGCGCCGAGCAGGGCGGGCAGGTCGATGGCCAGGGCATGGGGGATGTGCCCCGCGGGCCCGGCCCAGGCGGCTTCGCCGCGCAGGTCGAGGATCTCGCAGGTCCGGGTCTCGCCCATGCGGGCCAGGATCCAGGCCGCGTCGACGGCGAGCGCGGCGTCCGGTGTGGGGCCGGCGACCGCGGTCGCCCCCGCCGCCGGCTCGCGGCTCAACTCGCCCCCCTCGCGCAGCCAGGCCTCGATGCCGCCCGCGAGCACCCGCGGCATTCGGCAGCCCGCCCACTCCAGGGCCCAGAAGGCACGGCCGAGGGCCGGCAGGCCGAGGCCGTCCGTGTAGAGGAGCAGAGGGGTCTCGCTGTCGATGCCCTGCGCGCCTAGCCAGGCGGCGAGGGAGCCGGCCTCACCTGCGGCGAGCGCGGTGGCCAGCGGCAGCTCCAGGTCGAAGGGGCGCGCGGCTGGGAGATGGCCTCGCGCGAAGGCCTCGGCGGGGCGCAGGTCGAGCGCGAGCGGGCGCTTCCGCTCGGGCGTCCTCGCCAACTCGCGGGGGCCGATCAGGATCTCCGGGTAGACGGGCTCGCGCGGCGGGGTGCGACCCAGCCAGGGGAAGGGGTCGCGCGGGGCCTTGGTGTCGGCCCCGGTGGGGCCGCTCAAGGCGAGCCCGGCGAGGGCCAGGGCGAGGAGGGCGAGCTGGCGCATGGGGGCATCCTAGCCCCGGAGCGCGGCGGGGGCAAGGCGCAGGGCGCCGCTTGGCAGGCGAGCCCAAAACTGTTAGAATCATCTGGAATTGCCGCCGGGCCTGGGCTCGGGGCTGCCACCACATCCACAAAAGGACACCGAATGAAGGGCTTACGCTTTGCCCTCGCCGCGGCGCTGGCGGGTCTGCCCGCCCTGAGCGGAGCGGCGCCCGAGCTCGAGTGGGCCGCGACCCACGACGGCGGCGGCCTCTACGTGGACGAGGCCCGCCTTGCCCTCACGGACCCCGCGGGCAACCTGGTGCTGGCCGGCACCAGCCACGACGGCGTGGACGGCCTGGACCTGCTGGCCATGAAGCTGGCCAAGGACACGGGCGCCGTGCTCTGGGAGCGCCGCCAGCCCTCCTTCGACACCAACGACATGGCCGTGAGCGCGCTGAGCTGGGACGGGCTCGGCGACCTGCTCCTCGTCGGCTATGTCGTCGGCTGCGTGGGTTGAGGCCACGGCGACGACATCGTCGTCCTGAAGCTGGACGGCGAGACCGGAGAGGTTCTCTGGTTACAGCACTACGCTCCCGCAGGTGATCAGCACGAAACGGCCTACGCCGTGGCCGCGGCGCCGAACGGCGATGCCTTTGTCGTGGGGCGCGCCTACACGGCCGGCCGCATGGACGACGTCATCGCCCTGCGCCTGGCTGCCGCCGACGGCCACATCCTCTGGCTGAACCGCCTCGACGGCGGCAATGCCCGCAATGACCGCGGCTACGCCTGCGTGGCGGACGCCGCCGGTGACCTCGTCATCACCGGCATCGCGGTGAACCCGGACGAATCGGCGGACTTCCTCACCCTCAAGCTGGCCGGCGAGGACGGCCAGCTGCACTGGACGCGGCGCGAGCCCGGCGCCGTCAACAACGAGACGCCGTCGGGCTGGCTGGGCCTGGCTGCGGAGGGCGGCGACGTCTTCATGGCCAACAAGACCTGGCAGACGGGCTACTCCTTCGACGCCGTGCTCGCGCGCTACGCGGGCGCTGACGGCGCCGTGCTCTGGAGCCGGCAATACGACAACGCCGGCGCGGCGGACGACCCGCGGCAGATGATCGTCGACGGCGCGGGCTGGCCCGTGGTGGCCGGCGTCTCGGCGGGCAACATGATGACGATGCGCGTGGACCCGACCAGCGGCGATCCCCTCTGGACCCGCTTCAAGGACGGGCCCATGGGCTGGTACGACCTCGCCAACTGCCTGGGCCTGGGCCCCGAGGGGCTGATCCTCGCCGCCGGCTTCATGGACGGCGGTGCGTCCACCTGGGACGCGGCCGTGGTTGCCTACGCACCCGATACGGGCGATGAGGCCTGGACACTGGTCTGGGACGGCGCGGACAGCCTCACCGACGAGCTGCGCGCGCTCGCGCTCGCGCCCACGGGCGAGCTCTATGCCGTGGGCTACAGCTACGCGACCTCGACGGACATGGACATGCTCGCCCTGCAGTATCGCTTCGCGCCGACGGCGGTGGACTCGCCCTGGCAGCCGGCCGCGCTCGAGGCGCGCGCCTGGCCCAATCCCTTCCGCGAATCCGTGCAGCTTCGCCTCGCCCTGCCCGCCGCGGGCAGCTATCGCGCGGAGATCTTCGATGCGCAGGGCCGCCGCGTGCGGAGCCTCGACGGCGAGGCCGCGTCCGGCGAACTGAGCCTGCTGTGGGACGGCCGGGACGCGGAGGGGCGCGCGGCTCCGGCCGGTCTCTACTTCGTGCGCATCACGAGCGGCGGCGGCGAGTGGCGGGGGCGGCTGCTGCGCCTGCGCTAGTTGCCCGCTTCGGTCCGCTGAAGAACGATTCGACGCCCCGGTGCTCTGGTCCGGGGCGTTTCTGTAGCGTGCGGCAGGAAGTGCGAGCGATCGGCAGCGGGTGTATACTCCCAAGCGTCGGGCAAGGGTGCTGCCGATGAGGGGAGGTCCTGGTGATGGGCAAACGCTGCTTCGCAGCTGGGATAGTGCTTGCGATGCTGCCAAGCGGCTTTGCGAGCGGGGCAGAGGCCGCTCAGCTCCACGTCCCGCTCGAGTACCCCACGATCCAGGCAGCGGTCGATGCAGCGGCGCCGGGGGACAGCGTCATGGTCTCACCTGGAATCTATGCCGCTCCGCCAGATTCAACACGGATCCTCCGGTGCATCGGAAAGGCCATTTACGTCATCGGCACGGCCGGTAGCGATTCCACCATCCTGTACGGGGCTGGCGGGGGAGGCCTATCCCTCATCGATGTGCCTCCTCCCGGGTTGAGCCTTCAGGGACTGACCATTGAAGAGTGCGCTGGTGGGATCTACTGCAGCGGCAGCGACCTCCTATGTTCGGAGATCCAGTGGCGCGGGAACTGCAGCGACCTTTACGCTGGCGGGCTGACGCTGATCAACTCCGTGGCTCGCATCACCGGTTCGGGTTTCGCAGACAACCGCAGCGGCTGGGATACCATTAGCGGTGGGTTTGGTGGAGCCCTCTATCTCTGGGGGGAGTCCTCCGCCTATCTCTCCGAGGTGGAGTTTTTGCGAAACGAGGCAAGCTTTGGAGGCGGTGCAATCGCCATGCTCCACGCGGATTCGCTCACCCTCGATCGCGTGAGTTTCGAAGACAACAGCGGGCACTCCGGCGGCGCGCTGTACGTGGAAGCCAGCTCTGCCGAGGATTCGTCCAGTGTTCGGATACAGGAGTCGGTCTTCCATAGCAATTCGGCGGTGGGGGACGGCGGTGCAATCCGAGCTGCTGGCGGCCGACTGGAGCTTGAGGCTGTGGTCATCAGCGGAAACGAAGCGGGCCAGTATGGGGGCGGTATCGATTGCTCGCGGACTGCGTTGAGAATCGCCAGCTGCACGATCGCGCGCAACCAATCCACAGTGGGCGGCGCGGCCATTCACGTCGACGACGGCGGCGAAGCGGGGAGCGTGAGCTTGGAGGTCTGCATCGTCGCCCTGAACACGGGCTCAAGCAGCCTCGAGTGGGCCGGCGACGGGGCAGCGCCCGTGCTCGCGTGCTGCGATGTCTTTGCCACGAACGGCGACCACTTCGGCGGCGCTTGGCCGGATGTCATCGGCCAGGACGGCAACTTCTCGGCGTATCCCTACTTCTGCGGTACAGGGCCCTACGATGAGCAGAGCGGAGCGGACTTCAGCTACGAGCTTCAGACGAACTCGCCCTGCCTGCCGGGAGGCAATCCCTGCGGCATCTTGGTCGGTGCTTTCGGCGAGGGTTGTATCGCCAGCGTCGCAGGGGATTCGGATAGCGCCGACTGGCAGCCCGCCCGCGCGCTTCCGAATCCCTTCGTGGAGACCACGCGGATTCGCGGCGCACTGCCGGGAGCGGGACCTGCGATGCTGTGCATCTACGACATCAGGGGGCGCAAGCTGCGCGAGCTGAAAGCTCTCGCGGGCGCCAACGAGTCCGCTGTCGAGTTTGCCTGGGACGGCCGCGACGGCGAGGGCCGACCCGCGCCGTGTGGCGTGTACCTGTACCGGATTGAACGGGAAGGCCGGCGGCTCTCGGGGCGAGTCACCAGGCTGCGCTAAGGTGGACCACGCCAGCGCCTAGTTGCCCGCTGACACCAGCGCGTAGATGACCGGCAGCAGGATGCCGATCAGCATCAGCACGCCGCCGCGGCCCATGAGGCCCTTCTTGCCGCGCACGAGGAAGATCCCCGAGATGGCCAGCACGATGACGATGCCGGCATAGACATCGGCCACGCCCGTCCAGAGGCGCTTGCCCGTGTTCAAGTGCATGAAGTTCATCTCGAAGAGCCAGGGCCGCTTGGCCGCGCTGTCCCGCTGGTACTCGCCGGTGACGAGGTTCACCTCGATCTTGCCGCCGCTCTCGAGGAAGACGGCCAGGTAGTCCTGGCCCGAGCGCCAGGTGCTCTTCACGGCCAGCTCGGGGTCCTGCGCGCGCAGGCGATCGAGCACCAGCGGCGTGACGAGCGCGGTCTCACCCGCCCCCGGGGGCGCCATCTGCTCGCGCACGCGCGTGCGCGCGTAGTTCGCGTCCCAGTGGTGGACGTGGTTCAGCGCCAGACCGCTGATCGCGTAGACGAGGGTCAGCCCCACCGCGAGGAAACCCAGCTCGCGGTGGAGCCAGAGGCATACCCGACGAAAAGTGCTCATGCTGCTGCGGCTAGCCTTTGTGCTGGGGCTTCACGGCCTCCAGCGCGTTCGGCTCGGCCTTGGGATCCGCCTTGGGGGCGGCGGCCGCCTCGAGCGCCACGGCGCCCGTGCCCGAGAGCTGATAGAGCGTCATGCAGTCGGTCACGTGCTCGGGGTTGAACTCCTCGCCCTTCTTCTCGGCCTGCGCGCCGCAGTACTGCTTGGTCGTCTCGAGATCCAGCTTGTTGGCCGTCCAGACGCCCTCGGCGATGACAGTGGAGCCCAGGATGCTCGCCGGGAAGACGATGACGCCGTCCTCCACCTTGACCCGCAGGGTCTCGCCTTCCTTGTCCGAGCCGATGTTGATCCAGCAGCCGCGGTGCTCGCAGACGCCCACGGCGAGGCCCTCGACGCGCAGGGTCTGGCCGACATAGGCATCCGGGGTGGCCAGGAGCTGGCTCACGGGGATCGTCTCGCGGGAGCTGACACCCTTGCCGTAGACGGTCTCGCCGGCCAGGCTGAGGGCGGGAACGAGGAGGGCGAGGCAGAAAGCGACGATGATTCCCTTGCGCATGTGCGCGTCTCCTTGGGTGAGGGGGTGAGCCGCCAGGATAGCAGTAATCCATAACAAGGTGAAGGAGATCCTCAACCCGCGCAAGGGGCTGGGGTTCCCAATCCGGACCCCTTTCCCCTCAATATTCCCGCGGCGGCTGCCGATGAAGGCTCTGGCGGGGCGTCCCTGGGCCGGGGCGCCTCCGTCCGCGCCGCAGGCGGAAAGGGGGGCCATGCCCAGTCTCCACGAGGATCGCCTGGCCGACCTGCTCGGCCAGCGCCGCCTGCTCAGCGAGGCCGAGATCCGGGGCCTGCTGGAGCGCAGTGCCGGCGCGGGGCGGGATTTCGAGGCGCAGCTGCTCAGCGAGGGCGGCTTCAGCCGTCGCCAGTTGCTGGAAATCCTCGAAAATCAGTACTTCTGCCCCTCGGCGGACCTGCCCGATGAGAGCCCGGCGCCGGCCGCCCTCCTGCTCCTGCCCCGCGCCCTCGCCGAGCGCCACGACTGCCTGCCCGTGGACCTCCGCGGGGACGCCCTGCGGGTGGCCTTTGCCGATCCCGACGACAAGCCGGCCCGGGAGGCGGTCGCCCGGGCGACCGGCCGCGAGATCCTGCCCCTCGTCGCCCTGCGCACGGAGCTGGCCCGCTGCCGCCGCGACTGGTATGCGCAGCAGGAGGCGGGCCTGGCCTCGATCCGCCCCGCGGCGCCGGCGGCCTCTGCCGCGGCCCCCGCGCCGCCTCGCATCGAGCCCATTGCCGATCTGGCCGGACGCACGCCGGCCGAGCTCGTGGCGACCCTGCTCGGGGCCGCCGCGCGCCGCGGCGCCACGGATGTGCACATCGAGCAAGGCGACGAGGCGCTGGTCCTGCGGCTGCGCCTGGACGGCATCCTGCACACGGTGGCCCGCCTGCCGCGGGAGCAGGCGGCCGGCGTGATCTCGCGCATCAAGATCCTCGCCAGCCTGGACATCGCCGAGCACCGCCTGCCCCAGGACGGCCGTTTCAGCACGCGCGAAGGCGACCGCCTCTTCGACCTGCGCGTGAGCGTGCTGCCCGCCCAGCACGGGGAAAAGATCGTGCTGCGCCTGCTCGAGAAGAAGCTCGAGCTGCTCGACCTGGAGCGGCTCCATCTACCGCCCGCCATTCGCGAGGCCTACCAGGCCGTGCTCACGAACCCCATGGGCTTCTACCTGGTCTCGGGACCCACCGGCAGCGGCAAGACGACGACGCTCTACGCGACCCTGCAATCGCTGGATCGCGAGGTGCTCAACATCGCCACCCTGGAAGATCCCATCGAGTACTCGCTGCCCGGCATCACCCAGACCCAGGTGCAGGAGGAGATCGGCCTCACCTTCTCCGCTGGCCTGCGCTCGCTCTTGCGGCAGGATCCGGACGTCATCCTCGTCGGCGAGATGCGCGACCTGGAGACGGTGGAGGTGGCCTGCCGCGCCGCGCTGACGGGACACAAGGTGCTCAGCACCATCCACACCAACGATGCCTGCCAGGTGATCACCCGCCTTCTGGACATGGGCACGGCGCCGCACCTGATCGCGGCCACCCTGCGCGGCGTGCTCGCCCAGCGCCTCGTGCGCCGCGTCTGCCCCCAGTGCAACGAACGCTATGCGCCGAGCGAGGCCGAACGCGCCCTGCTCGGCTATCCCGAAGTCGAGGCTCTCGTGCGCGGCCGCGGCTGTGCGCACTGCGCCGGCACCGGCTACAAGGGCCGCATGGGCATCTACGAGTACTTCCCAGTGGAGGAGGACATCCACCGGCTCATCCTCGATCGCGCCTCGCCCTATGCCATCCGCTACGCTGCCAAGCGCGCGGGCATGCTGCTCTTGGCCGACCATGCCAAGCGCGCCGTGCTGGCCGGCGAGACGACGGTGGCCGAGATCCAGCGCGTCGTGCTGGCCGAGGCGCCCCACGAGCAGCTCTGCCCGCACTGCCAGCGCGTCGTCAACGTGGAGTTCAGCGTCTGTCCCTACTGCCAGACCACGCTCAAGGAGACCTGCGGCGGCTGCGGCCGCCCGGTGGAGGCCAACTGGGAGAGCTGCCCCGCCTGCGGCGTCCACCTGGAGCGGGAATGGGAGAAGATCTACTGCCGGCACTGCCTGGCGCCGGTGCGCCCGGACTGGGAGAGCTGCCACTTCTGCGGAGGTGCCCTGCGATGAACAGCGGCAAGGACCTGATGCCCACCGGCATCGCGGGACTGGACCATCTGCTCGGCGGCGGCCTCGTGCGCGGCAACAGCTTGCTCGTCGAAGGGCCGCCCGGCAGCGGCAAGACCACCGTCGCCCTGCGCACGCTCTATGCCGGCGCTCAGCAGTTCGACGAGCCGGGCCTCATCCTCACCTTCGAGGAATTCCCGCGCCAGATCTACGAGGAGGCGGCGGGCTTCGGCATGGACCTGGCGGGGCTCGAGAAGCAGGGCAAGCTGCGCGTGGTGTGGACGCCGCCGGAGCGCATCCTGCAGGGCTTCGCCGGCAAGAGCGATCTCGTCGAGAACATCGTGCGCGAGCTGGGCGTGCGGCGCCTGGTCATCGACAGCATCACGCACTTCAAGCGGGTTGCCCACTCGGAGACCGAACTGCGCGAGACCCTGGCCGAGATCCTCAACTTCCTCAAGCTGCGCGGGATCAACGCCATGCTCGTCAAGGAACTCGAGCGCATGGACGACGCCACCATCGCCTTCGAGGAGTACCTCGTCGACGCGAGCTTGCGCGTCTACAACGCGCGCTCGGGCCACGGGGGCGACAACGAGCGCTTCCTCGAGGTGCGCAAGACGCGCGGGCAGTCGCACATCTCGGGCCTGCATCCCTTCGAGCTGGGGGAGACGGGCGTCGTCGTCTATCCGCGCCTGCGCCCCGAGGACGTGCGGCGTTCGCCGGCGCCGCAGGCCGTTCGCCGCCGCGTGCCGCTGGGCGTGGCCGGCCTGGACGCCATGCTCGAAGGCGGCTTCTGGACGGGCTCCTTCAACCTGGCCGCCGGCTATCAGGGCACGGGCAAGACGGTGCTCGCCTACCACTTCATCGACGAGGGCCTGCGCCGCGGCGAGAGCTGCCGCTCGGTGGTCTTCAACCGCCGGCCCGAGGACCTGCTGGGCGAGGCCCGGAGTCTGGGCTTCGACTGGGATGAAGCCCTGGCTTCCGGTCGCCTCTGCGTGGATGCCTTCACGCGCGGCGGCATGAGCATGGAGAAGCTGCTGGGGGCGCTGGATGTCGCCCTGCACGCGGGGCCGCCGCAGCGCTTCGTGCTCGAGTCCCTGGACGATCTCTTCGCCCTGCCCGGCCGCGACCGCCGGGTGGCCGACGGCGTGCAGGTGCTGCGCGCCCTGCTCGCCGACGTGGGCGCCACCGCGCTCCTGCTCCACCGCGCGCAGAGCCTCGCGGGCGACCTCATGGACAATGCCCGCGAGATCGGGGAGTTCACCGACGGCATCCTGCAGTTCTCCCTGGCCGAGAACGAGGGACGGCTCTGCCGCTTCCTCAGCGTGCGCAAGCACGCGGGCAGCAATCACGCCAAGGAGCTGCGCGAGCTGGAGATCGGTCCGCGCGGCATGGAGGTGGCCGACAGCGCCGGCCGCCACCGCGGCATCCTCACCGGCCAGCTCGAGCTGGCCCCGGCGGAGGCCGCGCCCGAGGTGCTGCCGCGCATCAAGGCCGTGCGGGACATCTTCCAGGATCTGCTCGCCGCCACCGGGCTGCCCGAGGACCTGCGCCGCCGCGTGATGGCCGCGCGGCGGGAGCTGGTGCTGGCCGATGTCGTGCTGCAGGAGCACTTCGGCGGCACGCATTTCGCGCAGATGGCAGTCCGCCGCCGCGAAGAGCCGGCGCCCGAGCCCGCGGGCGGCCACCGCTAGTCGAAGTCGGCGGGCCCCGGCGAGCGCCACTGCCCGGCCCGCTCTCAGGCCAGTTCGGGCCGATCGCGGAACAGGGCGAGGGCTTCCGGGTTGGCCAGGGCCTCGGTGTTCTTCACGGGCCGGCCGTGGATGACTTCTCGCACGGCCAGCTCGGAGATCTTGCCGCTGCGGGTGCGCGGAATGTCGGCCACCTGCAGGATGACCGCCGGCACGTGCCGCGGCGTCGTGTGCTCGCGGATGCGCCGGCCGATGCGGGCGCGCAGGGCGTCGTCGAGCTGGAGCCCCGCGCGCAGGCGCACGAAGAGCAGCACGCGCTGGTCGCCGCCCACCTCCTGGCCCACGACGATGGCCTCCTCCACCTCGGGCACCTGCTCCACCTGCCGGTAGATCTCGGCCGTGCCGATCCTCACGCCGCCCGGGTTCAAGGTCGAATCGCTGCGCCCGTGGATCACGATGCCACCGTGCTCGGTGAGTTCGACGCGATCCCCATGTCGCCAGACGCCCGGGAAGTGCTCGAAGTAGGCGGCGCGGTAGCGGCTGCCGTCGGCATCGCCCCAGAAGCCGATGGGCATGGAGGGCGCGGGAGCCGTGCAGACCAGTTCCCCGGGCTCGCCCAGCAGCGGCCGGCCCTCGTCGTCCCAGACCTCCACCTTCATGCCCAGGCCGCGGCACTGGATCTCGCCGCGCCAGACGGGCAGCAGGGGATTGCCCAGCATGAAGCAGGAGACGATGTCCGTGCCGCCCGCGATGCTGGCGAGCAGGAGGTCCGCCTTCACTTCCGCATAGACCCAGTCGAAGGACTCGGGGGCCAGGGGCGAACCCGTCGAGAGGATCGTCTGCAGGGCCGAGAGCTCGTGCGTGCGACGCGGCGAGAGCCCGGCCTTCTTGCAGGCGTCCAGGTACTTGGCGCTGGTGCCGAACTGGGTGAGCCGCTCCTCGACGGCCAGGTCCCAGAGCGTCTCCGGCCCCGGGTGGAAGGGGCTGCCGTCGTAGAGCACCAGCGTGGCGCCGCTGGCCAGGCCCGTGACCAGCCAGTTCCACATCATCCAGCCCGTGGTGGTGAAGTAGAAGAAGCGGTCGCCGGCGCGCAGGTCCGTGTGCAGGCGATGCTCCTTCAGGTGCTGGAGGAGCGTGCCGCCGGCGCCGTGGGTGATGCACTTGGGCCGCCCGGTGGTGCCGGACGAGTAGAGGATGTAGAGCGGATGGTCGAAGGGGAAGCGCGGCAGCGCCAGCTCGCCCGCGGGCGCGCTGGCCAGGAAGGCCGCGTAATCCTCGGTGCCGGGCACGGTGCCCGGCTCCGTGCCGCCCGTGTCGCGGATCACGAAGCAGCGCTCCACGCTGGGCAGTCCGGCGAGCACCCCGCGCAGCTTCTCCTCGGAGCTGTGTACAACGCCTTTGTAAAGATGGCCGTCGGCCACGATGAGGAACTTGGGCGCGATCTGGCCGAAGCGGTCCACGACGCCCTCGACGCCGAAGTCCGGCGAGGCCGAGGACCAGATGGCGCCCAGGCTCGTCACGGCGAGGGCGGCGACGATGGTCTCGGGCAGGTTGGGCACGAAGGCGGCGACGCGATCGCCTTCCCGCAGGCCCGCGGCCTGGAAGGCGCGCTGGAGCCGGCTGACCTGCTCGTGCAGCTGGGCGTAGCTCAGCTCGCGGCGCGCCCCATCCTCGCGGCGAAAGATGATCGCGGGCGCATCGTCCCGCCGCCAGAGCAGGTTCTCCACGAAGCTGAGCCGCGCGTCGGGAAACCAGCGCGCGCCGGGCAGGCGCTGGCCGTCCACGAGCGCGCGCGCGCCCACTTCGCCGCGCACGGCGCAGAAGTCCCAGACGGCGCGCCAGAAGGCGGCCGGCTCGGCCACCGACCAGCGATAGAGCCCATCGTAATCGCCATGACCCGTTGCGCGAAGAAAGGCCATCATCTGCGAGGCCTCGGTGCGGGCCGCGGGCGGGCTCCAGAGCGCTGCGGGCATCCTCGCCTCCGCCTAGCGCGCCGCGCGCTCGGCGGCCTGGGGCAGGCGCCACTCGCCCGCGTCCAGAGCCGCGTACTCGGCGATGAAGCGCTGCGTGGCCTCGGCGGCGTAGCGAAGCAGCACCTGCGGATCGGGCGGGAAGGCCAGGCGCTCGATGAGCGCGCGGTCCACGGGCGGGATGTCGCGGTCCAGGTAGCGCCAGCCGTAGTCGTAGCGCTCGGGGCAGTGGCGCAGGCGCAGGAGCTCCACCAGCGGCTTGAGCACGAGGGCCTGGTAGAAGGCCGAGGCCTCGGCCAGGTGGCCGCGGCGCACGGCCTTCTCCACCATGGGCACGAAGAGCGGCACCGTGCTGCGCATTGTCTTCAATCGGCCTTCGGCCTTGGCGAGGTGCTCGTCCCAGTCCAGGGGCGGCGCTGCCAGGTGGTCGCCGCGATCGAAGAGCACCAGGGCCTTGCCGTGGCGCTCCGGCTCGAGCGAGCGCGCCGAAGCCGGCTTGCTGAGCGGGACGACGGCCAGGTCGAGCATGTGCTTGGGATCGGCGTCCCGGAGCTGGAAGAACTCCTGCGAGAGGCCGTGCCAGGCCGGCTCGGGCAGGCGGTAGGCGAGCGAGATCGGCGAGAGCGTCTCCAGGGCCTTGCGCACGAGGACGAAGACGGCCTCGACGTGGGCGTCGGGCACGATGACCTGCAGGTCCACGTCCGAGTACTGGTCCGTGCGGCCGCTGGCGTCGCTGCCGCCCAGCCAGGCGGCCAGCACCTCGCTGTCGGCGGCCAGGGCCGCGCTCACGGTGTCGATGATCTGCTGTCTGGAGACCCTGGGCATGCCGATCCTCCCCTGCCGAGACCAGGGTAGAGGCTGGCCCCCTCCATCGCCAGTGCATTTTGGCCGCCCGCCGGTGTAACCTCGCGGGCGCTCGGGGGTCATATCCTGCGGGCCGGGCGGGCCCGCTGCGGCGGCGAGGAGAATCGTGAGCGGAAGCTGGAGCAAGGCCTATCGCCGTCACGGGGCCGACATCCAGGCCTATCTCGCGCGGCGATTGCCCCGGCGCGAGGAGGCCGAGGATCTCTGCCAGGAGACCTTCCTGCGCGCCATGCGCGCCGAGGAGAAGCTGCGCGACCCCGGCCGCCTGCGCGCCTACCTCTTCAGCACGGCGCACAACCTGCTCGTCAACCACCTGCGCCGCCGGCGGCTCGTGCAGGCGGAGAGCGAGTTGGGCGAGGGCCTGAGCCTGGAGCTCGTCGCCGGCGCTCGCGGCGCCGAGGGTGAGTCGGGCCCGACGGCGGCGATCCGGGATCGGGAGCTCGCCCGCGCCCTCGCCGCGGCGCTGGCCGGTCTGCCCGCCGAGCAGCGGCTGGCCTTCACGCTCGGTCCGCTGGAGCGGCGGCCCTATGCGGAGATCGCCGCGAGCACGGGCTGGAGCTTGAGCAAGGTGAAGATCAACGTCCACCGGGCGCGCAAGTCGCTGATGGCGCGGCTGGAGGAACACGCGCCGGCGGCCCGCGCGGCCGGAGCGGACAAGGAGGCAAGGGCATGAAGGACTGCGAGCGGATGGAAGCGCTCGTCTCGGCTCTCCTCGACGGCGAGGGCGAGCCCGGCGAGCAGCGCGAGGCCCTGGATCACCTGATCGCCTGCGCGGAATGCCGCCGCTTCTACCAGGAGGCGAGCTCCCTGCAGGGGCGCCTGGATCTACTCCCGCCCGGCGCCTGGCCGGCCGCGCCGCGCCGAACCTGGCCCCGGCTCGGCGGCCGCACCTGGCTGCAGGCCGCGGCCCTCGTCGCCATGCTCGCTCTGGGCCTGGCCCTGGGCGCGCGCCTCGGCCCCCGGGCTCCGGGGCTGCCGGCCCTGCCCGCCGAGGGGGAGACGATCGAACTGGCCCTCGCCTCCGACG
Organism: uncultured bacterium; assembly: GCA_963695095.1. Lineage (GTDB taxonomy): Bacteria > Krumholzibacteriota > Krumholzibacteriia > JACNKJ01 > JACNKJ01 > VGXI01. The sequence goes on from CAVOFT010000001.1 coordinate 1,214,783, forward strand.
GCGGTGCCATGGACGACCGCGAGTTCGTCGCCCTCACCCTGCGTCTTCTGCGCGCGGATCGACGCTATCACCGCGAGCTGGCAGCAATCCTCTATCGCGTCGCGCCCGCCCTGGCCGCCGGCGAGGCGAGCGCCGGCGAGATCGCAGTGGCCACCGAGCAAAGCCCCGGCGACGCGCCCGAACGCGCGGCGCGGGTCATCTACTGAGATTCCAGAAAGGAGATCCCCATGCGGACGCGCATCGCGAGTGTGCAGGCGGCCCTGCTCCTGATCGGCCTGGCCGCGGCGCCCCTGGCGGCAAAGCAGGCGAACGAGGGCTTTCTCTACGGCACCATCAGCACCGACTCCGGCAAGGAGTACACCGGCTTCCTGCGCTGGAACACCGACGAGGAGGCCTTCTGGGACGACCTCTTCCAGTCGGCCAAGGAGGACCTGCCCTATCTCAAGGAAGTGAGCGAGCGCGATCGCCAGCGCGGGCGGGAGAAGAAGCGCACGAACATCAAGATCTTCGGCTTTCGCGTGAACGTCGAGTCCGACGGCTGGGGCAGCGGCGACTCGCGCATCTTCATCGCGCGCTTCGGCGACATCGAGAGCATCGAGGCGCGGGGCGCGACCGCGGCCCAGCTCACCATGAAGGGCGGCGAGCGCTACGCGGTGAAGGGCTATGCCAACGATGTCGGCGCCACCATCCTCGTGCGCGACGAAAAGCTGGGCGAGATCGAGCTGCGCTGGGACCACATCGAGACCATCCGCTTCGCCGCGGCGCCCGCCGGCGCGGATCCCGGCGCGACCCGCCTCTACGGCACGCTCAGCACCCGCCACGGCGAGTTCACGGGCTACATCCAGTGGGATCAGGAGGAGTGCCTGAGCAGCGACCGCCTGGACGGAGAGGCCGAGGACGGCAAGCTCTCCGTGCCGATGGGGAGCATCGCCGGCATCGAGCGGCGCGGCAGCCAGGGCTGCGCGGTGACGCTGAAGGACGGCCGCAGCTACCGGCTGCGGGGCACCAACGACGTCAACGAAGAGAACCGCGGCATCATGGTGGAGGACCCCCGCTTCGGTCGCGTGGTGGTGGGCTGGCGCGAGTTCGACCGGCTCGAGTTCAGCGAGAACCCGGCGAGCGGGCGCGCCTACGCGGACTACAAGCCGGCGAAACCGCTGGCGGGCACGGTGATCACCAAAGGCGGCGCCACCCATGCGGGCCGGCTCGTCTTCGACCTGGACGAGGCGGCGAGCTGGGAACTCCTCAACGGCTCGTGGAACGACCTGCAGTACAACATCCCCTTCACGCTCGTGAAGCGCATCGAGCCCGGCCGCGACGAGAGCCGCGTGATCCTGCGCAGCGGCGAGGAGCTCCGCCTGGAAGACAGCCATGACGTGACCGGCGACAACGATGGACTGCTCGTCTTCGACCGTGGGCAGACCGATCCGCTCTATCTGCCGTGGCGGGAACTCGAGAGCATCGAGTTCACCGAGTAGCCGGCGGGAAAGCCTCGACAGCCGGGCGGGCTCTGTGCCTAAGCTCCTCGGCGCGGACGCAGCGGCCCGCGCCCCTGCGCCGAGGAGGAGCCATGCAGTTGCGGGCCTGGAGCTGGCGGCAAGATGCCCGGCGGAGTACGGCACCCGGCGCTTCGCCGGGGACCCTGGCGCCCCATGCCGACGCCCATCCGTCGCGGCTCAGCTACATGCGCTATGGTGGCGGCTTGCCGCTGTCGGAGGGCGCTGCTGCGGATCTGGCCACCCTGAGCGGCCTGGTCGGCGGACCGGGCATTCTCTGGCTCGACGTCGACGGCCTGGCGGACAGCGCGCTCTTGCATGGAATCGGCGAGCTCTTCGGACTGCACCCGCTGGCCCTGGCGGATGTGGTCAACGTTCCCCAGCGGTCGAAGGCCGAGGTGTACGGCGATCAGGTCTTCATCGTCGCGCGCATGCCGCGCGCGGCCATGCCCCTGGACAGCGAGCAGCTCAGCCTCTTCCTCGGCCCGAACTTCGTGATCACCTTCGGCGAGAAGGAGGGCGATGTCTTCGGTCCCGTGCGCCAGCGCATCCGCGCCGGCCGGCCGGGCCTGATCGAGGGCGGTCCCGACTATCTGGCCTACGCGCTCGTCGACGCCGTCGTCGATGCCTACTTCCCGCTGCTGGAGAGCTACGGCGAGTACCTCGAGGATCTCGAAGAGGAGATCCTGATCCGGCCGCGCCCGGAGCTGGTGCCGCGCCTGCACCATCTCAAGCGCGACCTGCTCAACCTGCGCCGCTATGTCTGGCCCTTGCGCGATCTGCTGGGGATGCTCTACCGCGACGAAAACCCGCGCATCGCGCCCGCCACGCGTATCTACCTGCGGGACAGCCACGATCATGCCGTGCATGTGATGGAGCTGGTCGAGAGCTACCGTGAGATGACTTCCAGCCTGATGGATCTCTACCTGTCCAGCATCAGCAATCGCATGAACGAGGTGATGAAGGTGCTGACCATCATCGCCACGCTCTTCATGCCGCTGGGCTTCGTCGCCGGCCTTTACGGCATGAACTTCGACACCGCCTCGTCCGCGAACATGCCGGAGCTGGGCTGGCGCTACGGCTACTTCTTCGCCCTCGGCCTGATGGCCGCCATCGTGGTGGTCATGCTCGTCTACTTCCGCCGCAAGGGCTGGCTGGGCGGCAGCCGCAATGCCGACGAGGACTAGCGCTCGTCGACGATGCGGACGGGGAAGGGCTGGCTGGCGCTGCCAGCGTAGAGCGAGCGGTGGGGGAAGGGGATCTCGATGCCCGCCGCGTCGAAGGCGGCCTTGATCTCCTCGGGGATGCTGTTGTGCAATTCGAGGTAGTTCTCCTTCATGGTCCAGACGGAGAACTGGAGCTCGAGGGCCGAGTCCCCGAAACCCTTGAAGATGTACATGGGCGCGGGCTCGACCAGGCAGAGTGGATTCCGCTCGGCCACGCCGGCCAGCAGTTCGCGCACCCGGGGCAGCGATTCCTTGTAGGCGACGCCGAGCATGAGGTCGAAGCGGCGAATGGGGAAGTGCGTCAGGTTGCTGACCTGGGTCTTGATGATCGTCTCATTCGGCACCCGCACGAAGGTGTTGTTGAAAGCGCGCAACTTGACCGAGAGCAGGTCGATGGAGAGCACTTCCCCGGAGATGCCCTCGACGCGGATGATGTCGCCGATGACGAAGGGCCGCTCCACGAGCAGGAACAGGCCGCTGATCAGGTTGGAGGCCGAGGTTTGCGAGGCGAAGCCGAGCGCCACCGTGAGCAGACCGGCGGCGCCCATGAGGACGCCCAGGTGGAAGCCCAGCTCGTTCAGCACGCCGAGGATCACCAGGGCCGCCAGCGGGTAGAAGGTCAGGCGGCGGAGTACCATGACTTCCTGCCTGCCCGTGCGCTTGCGCGCCACGCGCGTGACCATGGCGGCGGCGGTGCGGGCCAGGGCGAGGCCGACGACCAGCACGATCACGGCGCGGAGCAACGCGACGAGGCGCTCGGTGGTCAGCCAGTCACTCAGACCAGTGGCGATGGTGCCTAAAGGCATCGAAACTCCCGCGGAAGAGGCCAGAGAAGGTGTGCACGACGGCCCGTCGCTCGGGCACGCTGCGCGGTCCCGCCACGAGGGCGGCCCCCGGCGCCTCGCGCGGCGCGCCGCCGCCCAGGTCGAGGGCCGCCATCTCGCCGTCCTGCTCGTGCACGAGCAGGACGGTCTCGGTCCAGAGCTGGTGGTCGGCGCCGGCGTAGAGGGACAGGTTCGGCGTGGGCAGGCGCAAGCCATCGACGGGCAGCGGCGCCTCGGCTTCATTGCGAATGTGGATGGCCGCGTGGGCGCGGAAGGGATCGACCGGCAGGTCCCCCAGGTTCAGGCGCCCGCGCAAGCGGCTGGCGTAACAGAGCTCGCCCGGCCCCGTGCGCGGGCCGAACCAGGTGTCCGACAGGGGCTGCAGGCCCGTGTCGAGCAGGCAGTCGCCTCCCGGCACGCAGAGGCGCAGCCAGAGCGGCAGCCGCAGGTAGACGGTGACCTGCTCGCCGCGGGGGATGACGAGCGGTCCCTCCGGACGCACCACCAGGCCGCGGGGCGGCAGCGCCGGCTCGATGCGCAACCGATCTGCGGTGCGGCGGAAGGCGTAGCGGGCGCCGCGAACGCCCGCTGCCTCGAATGAGGGCTCTGGACTGCGGGCGGGCAGCTCGAGGGCCGGGGCAGCCGCCCGTTCACCGAGGCAGTGGGAGAGGCGCCATTCACTGGGAGCGCGGCCAATCCAGAGCGCGAGCGCGTCCAGGCGCACGTGCAGCTCCGTATCGGCGGGCAGCTCCCAGTCGCCCCACCAGCGTCCCGCGGCGAACAGCTCGCGCCAGTCGATATCGTGGACAGCCATGGCGGTCAGTCTAGGCGCTCGCCGCAGTCGGCGCCACCCTGAATCGCGAATCGGAGCTTGAGCCCTCGGCCCGCCTCCCCGATGATGCGCAGAGCCCCTTCACGAGGTGAGGCAATGTCCGCGAGTCTGCCCACGCGCATCGAGACCGACAGCCTCGGCGAGCTGGCCGTGCCGGCCGAGGCCTACTACGGCGCCCAGACCGCGCGCGCCGTGGCGAACTTTCCCATCGGCGAGGCGCGCTGGCCGCGGGCCATGCTCGCGGCCCTCGGCCAGGTGAAGGCTGCGGCTGCGGCGGCCAACGCCGAACTGGGCGTCCTGCCGCTGGGCCTGGCCGCGCTCATCGAGCAGGCCGCAGGCGAGGTCGCGGCCGGCGCGCTGGACGCGCACTTCCCGGTGCCGCTCTGGCAGACGGGCAGCGGCACCCAGCTCAACATGAATGCCAACGAGGTCATCGCCGGCCGGGCCAACGAGCTGGCGGGCGCCGGCCGGGGCGGCAAGCAACCCGTGCATCCCAACGACCACGTCAACTGCAGCCAGTCGAGCAACGACGCCATCCCCACGGCGATGCACATCGCTGCGGCGGGGGAGATCCGCGGCCAGCTGCTGCCGGCGCTCGCCGGCCTCGAGGCGGCGCTGGCGGAGCGGGCAGAGGCCTTCGCCGAGCTCGTCAAGATCGGGCGCACCCACCTGATGGACGCCGTCCCGCTCACGCTCGGCCAGGAGTTCTCGGGCTGGGCCGCGCAGGTCGCGGCCGCCCGCGCCCGCGTCGAGGCGACGCTGCCGGGCCTCTGCGAGCTGGCCCTGGGCGGCACGGCCGTGGGCACGGGGCTGAGCGCGCCGGCCGGCTTCGCCGCGGCGGCCATCGCGCGCCTCGCCGCCGCCACGGGTCTGCCACTCCTGCGGGCCGCCAACGCCTTCGCGGCGCAGGGGGCCCACGATGCGATCGTGGCCGCCAGCGGCGCCCAGCGCGATCTGGCCGTCGCCTTGATCAAGATCGCGAATGACATCCGACTGCTCGGCTCGGGCCCGCGCGCGGGGCTGGGCGAGCTGATCCTGCCCGCCAACGAGCCGGGCAGCTCGATCATGCCCGGCAAGGTGAACCCCACGCAGGCCGAGGCCCTCGTCATGGTCTGCGCGCGGGCCATCGGCAACGACGCCGCGGTGGGGATCGGCGGCCTCTCCGGTCACCTGCAGCTCAACGCCTGCAAGCCCTTGCTTGCCCACTGCCTGCTCGAGTCCACCGGACTGCTGGCCGACGCGGCGCGCAGCTTCACCGAGCGCTGCGTGGCCGGCCTCGAGCCGGACCGGGCGGCGATCGCCCGCCACCTCGAGCGCTCCCTGATGCTGGTCACCGCTCTCGCGCCGGTGATCGGCTACGACCGCGCCGCGGCGGCCGCCAAGAAGGCCCACGCCGAGGGCATCAGCCTGCGCGAGGCCGTGCTCGCCCTCGGCTTCCTCGAAGCCGGCGAGCTGGACCGCCGCCTGCGGCCCGAGTCGATGACCGATGGCCGCTGGTAGCGCCCTTACTATACCAGCCAAAAAGACCAGAAATGTAGATAATAGTGGAAGTCCGAAATTCGGGCCTTTACACTGATGGCCCTTGCTCGCTGGCGGGCCTGCCCAGGCCCTCAAAGCCTGCGCGGTCCAGCGCCAGGAGTTGCCCATGACGCGCGCCGCTGTCGCCGGGATCCCGCTGCTCCTCCTGCTCGGCCTCGGCGCCACAGCGCCGGCGGCGAGCGCGCCGGAGCCGGCCAAGCCGAGCGCGAGCCTGCCCGCGGCGACGCAGGATTACCCCGTTCCGCCGCCGCCGCTGTCCGATGGCATCTTCCCCTGCTCGGACTGCCATGTCGACCTCGAGCCGGATCCGACCCCGCGCGAGCTGGGGATGCACGAGGAAATCGTGGCGCGCTTCCACCATGCCGAGGAGCAGCGCTGGTGCCTGGACTGCCACAATCCCGACGACCGCGACAAGCTGCGGCTGGCCAACGGCCAGCTCATCGGCTTCGACGAATCCTACAAGCTCTGCGGACAGTGCCATGGCACGAACTACCGGGACTGGAAGGCCGGCGTGCACGGCAAGCGCACCGGCATGTGGAACGGGCCCAAGGAGTACCGGCTCTGCGTGCACTGCCACGATCCCCATCGGCCGCGCTTCGCGCCGATCGCTCCCGACCCGGCGCCCCGGCGCCCGGAGGCGATCGACCGACCTCAGCGCGCCGCGCCTGCCTCGCCCGGCCACGAGAGCCATAGCCAGCCCGGGAGCCAGTGATGGAACGCGAGCCAAATCCAGAGGGCGGCTTCGATCGCCGGCGCTTCCTCAAGCTGGCCGGCCTCGGCAGCCTGGCCATCCCGGCCGGGACGGCCAATGCCTCGATCTGGGAATCCTTCTTCCGCAAGAGCTTCCGGGAGATGAACCGGGACGAGGTCGCCACCCTGCTCGAGCGCCTCGAGCGGAGCTACGCCGAGGAGCGCGGCCTCCAGTTGAAGGTCAAGGCGACCGGGCCGCTGCCGGGCGTGAAGTACGGCTACGGCCTGGACCTCTCGCGCTGCGTGGGCTGCCGGCGCTGTGTCTATGGCTGCGTGAAGGAGAACAACCAGTCCCGCGATCCGCAGTTGCACTGGATCAGCGTGCTCCGCTTCGCGAAGGGCGAAAAATGGGTGAACGACCTCGAGCGGGCGGAGCCCTACTACGAGGCCGAGGCGGTGCCCGAAGCGGGCTACTTCTACATGCCCGTGCAGTGCCAGCATTGCGAGGACTCGCCCTGCGAGAAGGCCTGTCCGACCAAGGCGACCTGGAAGGCGCCCGACGGCATCGTCGTCATCGACTACGACTGGTGCATCGGCTGCCGCTTCTGCATGGCCGCCTGCCCCTACGGCGCCCGCCGCTTCAACTGGGGCAAGCCGGGGCTGCCGGCGGCGGAGCTGAATCCGGACACCCACTACCTGGGCAACCGGCCGCGGCCCAAGGGCGTGGTGGAGAAGTGCAGCTTCTGCATCCAGCGCGTGCGCGAGGATCCGGGCCGCTATCCGGCCTGCGTCGAGGCCTGTCCGGTGGGGGCGCGCAAGTTCGGCAACCTGCTGGATCCCGCCAGCGAGATCCGCTACTGCATCGACAACAAGCGGGTCTTCCGGCTCAAGGAGGACCTGAACACGAATCCCAAGTTCTTCTACTTCTTCGCCACCTGAGGCCGGCCGCCGGGAGGGCACGATGCGCAATCTCCTCGCCACGCTGAGGACGGTGCTCAGGGGCAATCGCTACTACTATGCCTGGCTCGCCTGCCTGGCGGGCTTCATCGCGCTGGGCATCGCCGCCTACCTGCGGCAGCACGAGCAGGGCCTGATCGTCACCGCCATGCGCGACCCCGTGTCCTGGGGCTTCTACATCTCCAACTTCACCTTCCTCGTCGGCGTCGCGGCCGCGGCCGTGCTGCTGGTGGTGCCGGCCTACATCTACAACTTCAAGCCGATCAAGGAGATCGTCCTCTTCGGCGAGCTGCTGGCCGTGGCGGCCATGGTGATGTGCATGCTCTTCGTGGTGGTGGACATGGGCCACGTGGAGCGGCTCGGCCACCTGCTGCCGGTGCTGGGCACGATGAACTTTCCCGCCTCCCTGCTCGCCTGGGACATCCTGGCCCTCAGCGGCTACCTGCTGATCAACCTGTTCATCTCCTTCTATGCCCTCTACAAGATGGCCCACAGCCGCGACTACAGCCTGAGCATCATCAAGCCGCTGATCATCCTGTCCATTCCCTGGGCCGTGAGCATCCACACCGTGACGGCCTTTCTCTACAACGGGCTCTCGGCGCGGCCCTTCTGGAACGCCTCCATCCTGGCGCCGCGCTTCCTCGCCTCCGCCTTCTGCTCCGGCCCGGCCGTGATGATCCTCATCTTCCAGATCGTGCGCCGGGTCTCGCGCATCGAGATCGACAACAAGGCGCTCTTCAAGATCGCCGAGCTGATCGCCTACGCGATGGGTGTGAACCTCTTCCTGCTCGCGGCGGAGTTCTTCAAGGAGTTCTACTCGGGCAGCGTTCACCTGGCGCCGATGCAGTACCTCTACTTCGGCCTGCATGGGCACAACCAGCTCGTGCCCTGGATGTGGACCGCCTTCCTCTTCAACCTCTGCGCCTTCCTCGTCTTCCTCAATCCGCGGGCGCGGCAAAACTTCCTCACGCTCAACGTGGCCTGCGTGCTGGTCATCATCGGCGTCTACATCGAGAAGGGGATGGGCCTGGTGATCCCCGGCTTCGTGCCCAGCACTCTGGGCGAGATCTACGACTACTCGCCCACGATGGTGGAGAAGGGCGTGACGGTGGGGATCTGGGCAGTGGGCGCGCTCGTCTACACCTTGCTGCTCAAGTTCGCGATGCCGGTCTACACGGGCGTCCTGCGCTTCTACGTCAAGGGCTGAGCGCGAGCGCGAGGCTCAGGCCGCGGGCTCGGGGGCGCCCGGCTCCGCCTCCTCGCGCCGGCGCAGGAGCCAGGGCGCGGCGATGAGGGCGCCGCCGTAGAGGCCGCAGTCCAGGACGAGGGCCGTCGCGTGGCTTTGCTTCAGCCCGAGCAGCAGCGCGAGCCCGCCGAGCGCCAGCACCGGGTAGACCAGCCAGGACATCTCCCGCAGCATCGCGCCCCGCCCGCCGCCGGCGAGCAGCACGGCGGCGACGGAGAGCACGGCGATGCGCGCGGCCACGGTGGCGGCGGCCAGGTCCGTCACCCCCCAGGCGCGGACGGCCTGCAGCAGCAGGCCGGTCGCGAGCCCGGCCAGGCAGACCAGCACGGCCAGTAGCACGACCAGGCGCGGCAGGCGCAGCATCCCCAGCGCGGCGCGGCGGCCCTGGGTGACGACGAGCGTGGCGTAGGTGAGCGCGGTGACTGCCAGCACGGCCAGGAGCGCCGCGCCGGGGCTCGCTGGGACCCGGCCCGCCGGCGCCAGGAAGGCGTCGAAGCCCAGGCGGAGCAGGCCGCCGTACCAGGCGGCGGCAAGCGTGAACAGGGCGCCGTGCACGCGCAGGGTGACCCGGTCGTAGCGGCCGCCCAGGTAGGCGGTGGCCAGGGCGAGCGCGCTCCAGATCAGGGCCAGGGCGCCGCCCTGGGCCAGCAGGCGGCTGCCGGTGACGATGAGCACGAAGGCGAGCGTGGTGTAGAAGATGAAGTTGCGTCCGCGGCCGAGCCGCCGGTCGACGAAGGCGAAGGCGACGAGATAGCAGGCGGCGGCGGCGATGAGCGTGACCACGCCCAGCGCGGCGCCGCCGGAGCCGACCGCCTGCGCGATGCGCAGAGCGCCGCCGAAGCCGATCGCCAGCGCCGCTGCCGACTGGATGACCTCGAAGGGGGTGACGTCGCGGCGGCGCCAGAGCGTGCGCAGCGCGAAGCTGCCGAGGTAGACGATGAGCAGGCCGCCGGCCAGGAGCTGCGCGCGCGCGATCGAGAAGTTCGCGTAGCGCTCGGGGACGCCGAGCGGGCTGGAGGCGATGGAGACCATGAAGAAGACCATGAAGTTGGCCGCGGCGGCCACCCACCAGCGCAAGCCGCGCCACTTCTTCGCATAGCCCAGCCAGACGCTGGCCAGGCCCAGGAGCAGGAGCAGGGCCACGGCGGGCTCGACCGCTCCCGCGGCGAAGACGAGGGCGATGGCCGTGAGCAGCGCTCCCGAGACGAAGATCCAGGCCAGCAGCTGCAGGCTCCGTCGCCAGGCGACGGCGAGGGCCACGGCGGCCATCAGCGCGGCGAGCAGGATGGCGAGCGCGGGCGCCAGGGCGCCGAAGCGCGTGGGCGCTTCGTAGAGAATCGGGAAGGCGATGAGCGCTGCGGTGACGCCGTTGACCTGGGCGCGCACGAGCTTGTCGCGCGCGGCGGCGCGATCGGCGAGATAGACCCAGACGAGAGCGTAAAGCAATCCGAGCAGGATGCCGCCGGCCAGGGGCAACAGGCGCATGTCGGTCAAGGCGCGCAGCAGGAAGGCGCCGGCCATCACGAGGAAGGCGCGCCCGAGATCGCCGACCGTGAGGCCAGGAAGCGCCGGGCGAATGCCGCCCACGGGCTCGGCTGCGCCCACGGCGAGTTCCGGGATCGACGGCGTCGTCGCGGCCAGCGGCGTGGCGGCGAGTCCGCCTTCCAGGCGTGCCACGCGCTGCTCGAGGCGCTCCAGCGCAGCGGTGAGCTCCGCTAGCCGATCATGGCCGGGGATCTGGTTCGCGCTCATGCTGCCTCCGATCTGGTGCGGTGCCGCTCCCCCGCCCTTCCTGGTTATTCAAGTCAATTCAGATCGTTTAGCCCTTTTTTATCGCAGCAATTCTCCTACCCTGCACTCCCTTCCTCATGTCGGCATGATATCCGATGATTTCATGCATCATTGAGCGAAAGCAAGGCGTTTATCGGGTGGGAGCGGCGGAGCGGCCGACGATTTCGAGTCCCGGCGACGCTCCAGAATGAGGGCGAGGAGGGGGCTTGACGAGGGGAGGGGAATCGTCAATCATACGAACGTATGAATCAAACCCAGAGCACTCGCGACACGATCCTGGACGAAGCCCGCCGGCTCTTCGCCAGCCGGGGCTTCGGCGGCGCCTCCGTGCGGGCGATCACCGGGGCCGCCGGCGTCAACCTGGGGGCGATCGGCTATCACTTCGGCTCCAAGGAGGCCCTCTACCACGCCGTCCTCGCGGGGATCTGGGCCGAGGCCGGCGAGGCCATCCAGTGCGAGGCCGGGCGCCCGGAGCCGCCCCTGGAGCGCATCGAGGGCATCCTGCGCCTCATCTTCGCCAATCTCGCCGGCCAGCCCGATCTCGCCGGCCTCGTGCTGCGCGAGCTGGCCGAGCCGCGGGGCGTCCCCGAGCCCCTGCGCGCGCAGGTGGCCCGGCTCGCCCTCACCCTGCGCGAGCTCCTCGTCGCCGGGCAGGCCGAGGGCAGCATCGTCGCCGGGGACGCCCAGCTGCTGATCCTGAGCATCGTCGCCCAGCCCTTTCACGTGCTTGCCCTGCGCAACAAGATGCGCGAGGTGCTGGGTCTGCCTGCGGACGACCCGGCCGTCTTCGCGCGGGTGGTGGACAATGCCGTGGCCTTCGTGCGCCGCGGCCTGAGCCCTGAGGGGAGGACCTGATGACCCCGCGCCGATTCCTGCTGCCGATCGCCCTGATCCCCGCGCTGCTGCTTCCGGCAGCCGGGCAGGCGGGGGAGCCGCTTCGACTCGAGGCCGCCGTCGAGGCAGCGCTCGCCAGCCATCCCGCGCTCGCCGCCGCGCGGGCGGAGGCCGAACTCGCCCGCGCCGCCCTGCGCGAGAGCCGAGCCGCCTGGCTGCCCTCGCTCAGTTTGACCGGCTCGGCCACGCGCTTCGAGGAGCCGATGGTGGCCACGCCCATCCACGGCTTCGCGCCGGGCAGCCTGCCCGTCTTCGATCGTACGCTGATGCAGGGCGCGGGCTCGCTCAGCTACACGCTCTTCGATGGCCCCACCCGCCCCGCCCGCATCCGCCAGGCGCGGGCCGGCGCCGCGGGGGCGGCGGCCCGCCTCGACGCGGACGGGCAAGCGCTCGCGGCCCGCAGCGTCCAGGCCTACCTGGAGGTGCTCAGCCAGGCCGAACTGCTGGATGCCCAGGCGGCCCGCCTGGCGGCCCTTGCCGCCGAGGCCGACCGCATCGGCCAGCGGCGCGCCCTCGGCAAGGCCGCCGCCGTCGAGGCGCTGCGCCTGGACGCCACCCTGGCCGCCGCTGAGGCGGAGCGCGTGCACCTGGCCGGCGCCCTCGACCTGGCCGAGCGGGAGCTGGCGCGGCTGACCGGCCGCCCCCTCGCGGATTGTCGGCGCGCGCAGCTGCTGCCGGTTGCGCGGGCTCCCGGCGGGACCCTGCCGCCCGAGAGCGAGACGATGGGCTCGCCCGCCCTCGTCGAGGGCGTGGCGCGAGTGGCGGGCGCGGCAGCCGGCGTCAGTCTCGCCCGTGGCGCGCGCTGGCCGCAGCTCAAGCTCTCCGCCGCCCTCGTCGCTTACGACAGTCCTGAGATCGAGCCCCTCGGCGAGTGGAACGCGGGGCTGAGCGTCTCGCTGCCCCTCTTCACGGGCGGGGCCATCAAGGCGCGCGTCGCCCAGGCCGAGGCGGCGCTGACGGCGAGCCGCGAGCGCCTGGCCGCGCTGCGCCTGCAGAGCGCGGCCGAGGCCGAGCGCGCGCGGCGGGCCATGGCCGAGGCAGGTGCCCGCGCGTTCAGCTTCGAGCGCGCTGTGGCGGGTTTCGCCGAGGTCGAGCGCATCGAGCGGCTCGCGCTGGAGGTGGGCACCGGCGACAGCGCCCGCTATCTGGATGCCGAGGCCTCGCTCGCCGCCGCCCGGGCCGGCCTCATCGAAACCCGTCACCGTGAGATCGCCGCCCGCGTGGAGCTCGCCCGCGCTGTGGGCGAACTGGATGTCGCCTGGATCCTTCGCGAACTGGAGCACGCCCATGACTAAGCGACGCCGCCTCGCCATCGCAGTCCCCCTGCTCCTCCTGCTGGTCGCCCTCGCCGTTCTGCTCATCCGGCGCGGCGGCAAGGACGACGGGCTGCTCCTTGCCTCGGGCACCGTCGAGGCCACCGAGGCCCGACTGGGCTTCCAGGCCGTGGGCAGGCTCGAAAGCGTGGCCGTGCAGGAGGGGGAGGCCGTCCGCGCGGGCCAGGAGCTGGCCGCCCTCGATCGCCGGGAGCCGCGCGCGCGCCTGGAGGCCGCCCAGGCCCAGGCGGCTGCCGCGCGGGCGCTGCTGGCCGAGCTCGAAGCCGGCGCCCGACCGGAGGAACTGGCCCAGGCGCAGGCTGCGCTGGCCGCCGCCCGCGATCGCGAAGCGGATGCCCGCCGCGACGCCGAGCGCGTGGCCCGGCTCCATGCCGGCGGCGCGGTCAGCCAGGAGGCCGACGACAAGGCGCGCCTGGCCGTGGACCTCGCGGCGAGCCAGGCCGAACAGGCCGCGCAGCAGCTGGCCTTGCTCAGAGCCGGCGCGCGACCCGAGCGCCTGGCCGCCCAGCGCGCCCTGGTCGAGCAGGCGGAGGCGGCGGCCCGCGCCCTCGAGGCCGGCCTGGCGACGATGGCGATCCAGGCTCCCATCGCCGGGGTCGTCACGCTGCGCCACCGCGAGCCCGGCGAGATCGTCGCCCTGGGCTCGCCGGTGATCAGCCTCATGGACCCGCGCGATCGCTGGGTGCGCATCTTCGTGCCCGAGACGCGCGTGGGCGCCCTGCGCCTGGGCCAGCGGGCCGAGATCCGCGGCGACAGCTTCCCCGACCGCCGCTACGAGGGCGAGGTGGTGATGATCGCCAGCGAGGCCGAGTTCACGCCGCGCAGCGTGCAGACCACCGAGGAGCGCGTGAAGCTGGTATACGCGGTGAAGGTGCGCATCCTGGGCGACGAGACGGGCGACCTCAAGCCCGGCATGCCGGCCGATCTGCGCCTGGACCTGGAGCCCCGATGAGCGAGTTCGCGCTCGCGGCCCGGGGCCTGGCGCGCCGCTTCGGCGATCTCATCGCCGTGGCCGGGCTCGACTTCACGGTGGGCAGGGGCGAGCTCTTCGGCATCGTCGGCCCGGACGGCGCCGGCAAGACGACGACCCTGCGCATGCTGGCCGGCGTGCTCAGGCCCAGCGCGGGCGATGCCGAGATCCTCGGTCTGTCCGTGCGCCGCGAGCCCGAGCGCCTGAAGGCCCGCATCGCCTACATGTCGCAGCGCTTCGGCCTCTACGGCGACCTCACCGTGCGCGAGAACCTGGACTTCTACGCCGACCTCTACGGCGTGCCGAGCGCCGAGCGGCCGGCGCGCCTGGCGCGGCTCTACGAGTTCTCGGGCCTCGGGCCCTTCCAGGGCCGACTGGCCGGCCAGCTCTCGGGCGGCATGAAGCAGAAGCTCGGCCTCTCCTGCGCGCTGGTGCACGAGCCGGAGCTGCTCCTGCTCGATGAGCCCACCTTCGGCGTCGATCCCGTCTCGCGGCGGGACCTCTGGCTCATCGTCCACGAGATGGTGGCCCGAGGAGTCACGGTGATCGTCAGCACGGCCTACCTCGACGAGGCCGAGCGCTGCGACCGGGTGGCCCTGCTCCACCAGGGGCGGCTGCTCGCGCTCGACACGCCGGCGGCGCTGAAGGCCGCTCTGCCCGGTGCGCTCTTCGCATTGCGTGGAGACGGGCTGCGCGAAGCGCGGCGCCTGCTCGCCGAGGAGCCGCTGGTGCGGGGCGTGGCCGTCTTCGGCGACACCCTGCACCTGAGCCTGGACTCGCCGGCGGCCGCCGGGCCGCTGGGCGCCCGCCTGGCGGCGGCCGGCCTGGCCGAGTTCAGCCTCGCGCCCCTTGCGCCCAGTCTCGAGGACGTCTTCATCGCTCGGGTCCGGGAGGTCACGCCGTGAGCGCCGACGCGCCCGCCGTGCTCGCCGAAGCGCTCACGAAGCGCTTCGGCAGCTTCGTTGCCGTCGATGCCGTTTCCTTCAGCGTCGGCGCGGGCGAGATCTTCGGTTTCCTCGGCCCCAACGGCGCCGGCAAGACGACCACGATCAAGATGCTGGCCGGCCTGCTCCCGCCCAGCGGCGGCCGCGGCCGGGTGGCGGGCTTCGACATGGCCCGCGAGCGGACGGCGATCAAGCAGCGCATCGGCTACATGTCCCAGCTCTTCTCGCTCTACGGCGACCTGACGGTGGAGGAGAACATCGCCTTCTTCGGCGGGCTCTATGGCCTGGCGCCCGATCGGCTGGCCGCGCGGCGCGACTGGGTGCTGGCGATGGCGGGCCTCGGCGAGCAGCGGCGGCGGCGCACGAGCGAGCTGTCGCTGGGCTGGAAGCAGCGGCTCGCGCTCGGCTGCGCCGTCCTGCACGAACCGCCCGTGCTCTTCCTCGACGAGCCGACCTCGGGCGTGGATCCGCTCTCGCGGCGCAACTTCTGGGACCTGATCGCCGCCTTGGCAGAGGCGGGGACGACGGTCTTCGTCAGCACACACTACATGGAGGAAGCCGAGTACTGCCACCGCCTGGCCCTGATGAACCGCGGCCGCCTGATCGCCCTGGACAGCCCGGCCGCGCTGCGGGCGGGCTTCGATCTGCCCCTGCTCGAGATCGCGAGCGATGACAGCGCTGCCCTCGTCGGCGTGCTGGCCGGCGCGTCGGAACTGCGCGAGGTGGGCCTCTTCGGCCGCAGCGTGCACGCGGTGGCCACGGACGCCGCTCTCGCCGAGGCGGCGATCCGCGCCCGCGCTGAGGGCGCGGGCATCGCCATCGCGGGCATTGCCCGCATCGCCCCCAGCCTGGAAGACGTCTTCATCGCCCGTGTCCATGCCGCGGGTGGGGCGCCCCAGGGCTGAGCGAGGAGTCGGTCATGCAACTGCGTCGATTGATCGCCGTCGCCCGCAAGGAGGCCATCCAGCTCCGCCGCGACACGCGCAGCCTGATCCTGGCCTTCCTGCTGCCGGTGCTGCTGCTGATCCTCTTCGGCTACGCGATCACCTGGGACGTGGACGACATTCCCCTGGCCGTCGTCGATCTGGACCACAGCCAGGCGAGCCGCGGCCTCGTCGAGGCCTTCACCGCCTCCGGTCAGTTCCGCGCCGTGGCCTGGCCCGCTCGCGCTGCCGATGCCGAGCCCCTGCTGGCCCGCGGCAAGGTGCGCATGGCCCTCGTCGTGCCGCGCGGCTTCGCGGCGGCGAGCGCCGCCGAGCGCGTGCCGCTGCAGGCCATCGTCGACGGCAGCGACGCCAACACGGCCGAGATCGCCATCAACTACGCGCAGGCGGCCGTGGCCGCCCACGCCCTGCGCGCGGCCGGCGGGCAGGCGCGGCCGCCCATCCTCGCCGTCAGCCGCGTCTGGTACAACGAGGAGCTGTCCAGCCGCAACATGATCGTGCCCGGCCTGATCGCCGTGATCATGATGATCATCGCCGCCATGCTCACCGCGCTCACCATCGCCCGCGAGTGGGAACGCGGCACGATGGAGCAGCTGGCGGCCACGCCCGTCACCCGGGGCGAGATCGTGCTCGGCAAGCTGCTGCCCTATCTCGCCATCGGCCTCGCCGACGTGCTGGTGATCAGCCTGCTCGGCATCGCCCTCTTCGGCGTGCCCCTGCGCGGCAGCGTGCCGCTGCTGGCCATGCTGTCGACCGCGTTCCTCACCGGCGCGCTGGGGCTGGGCCTCTTCATCTCGGCGGTGACGCGCTCGCAGCTGCTCGCCACCCAGGTCTCGATGCTGACCAGCTTCCTGCCGGCGCTCTTGCTCTCCGGCTTCATGTACGCGATCAGCGTGATGCCCCTTCCCTTGCAAGCGATCTCCTTCCTCATCCCCGCCCGCTACTTCCTCGTCGTCACGCGAGGCATCTTCCTCAAGGGCGTGGGCGTGGAGGTGCTCTACGTGCAGGGCCTCCTGATGATCGCTTTCGCCCTGCTCGGCGTGTTCGCCGCGATGCGGGCCTTCAAGAAGGAGCTGGGATGAGCCGCGCTTCCCTGCCGAGTCCGCGGCGAGTGCTGGAGCTGCTGCGCAAGGAGTTCATCCAGATCCGGCGCGATCCACGGCTCCTGCGCATCATCTTCGTGGCGCCGGTGATCCAGCTCGTCATCTTCGGCTACGCGGTGTCCACCGACGTGCGCAACACCCGGCTCTTCCTCGTCGACCTGGATCAGAGCCAGGCCTCGCGCGAGCTGGTGACGGCCTTCACGGCCTCGGGCTACTTCCGCCTGAGCGGCAGCTCATCGCGGCCCGCGGACCTGGCCGCGGCTCTGGCCGCGGGCAGCGCCGTGCTCGGCCTCGAGATCCCGCGCGGCTATGGGGCGGATCTGGCGGTGGGCGAGGCCAGCGTGCAGCTTCTGCTGGACGGCACGAACTCGAACATCGCCACCATCGCCCGCGGCTACGCCGAGCGCATCGTGCAGAGCCACGGGCTGCGCGCGGCGCAGGACGGCGGGCAGGGCGCGCCGCTGGCGGCCGGCGCCGGCGCCACCGTCGAACTGCGCGAGCGCGCCTGGTACAACCCGGCGCTGGAGAGTCGCAACTACAACGTGCCGGCGGTGGTGGGGACCATCATGATGCTGATCTCGCTGCTGCTCACGTCCCTGGCCATCGTGCGCGAGCGCGAGATCGGCACGCTCGAGCAGCTCCTGGTCAGCCCGCTGCGGCCCGGGGAGATCATCGCCGGCAAGACCCTGCCCTTCGCGATCATCGCCATGCTCGATCTCGTCGCCATCACGGCGCTGGCCCTGCTCTGGTTCCGCGTGCCCTTCGCCGGCAGCTTCCCGCTGCTGGTGCTGGGCAGCCTGCTCTACCTGCTGGCCGCCCTCGGCCTGGGCCTGCTCGTCTCCACGGTCTCCAGCACGCAGCAGGAGGCCTTCCTCACCACCTTCCTGATCTTCATGCCGGTCATCCTGCTCTCGGGCTTCATGTTCCCGGTGAGCAGCATGCCCGCGCTCTTTCGCTGGCTCACCCTGCTCAACCCCATGCGCCACTACCTGGAGATCGTGCGGGGCATCTTCCTCAAAGGCAGCGGCCTCGGCCTGCTCTGGCCGCAGTTCCTGGCTCTGGCGGGGATGGGACTCGGTGTGCTCTGGCTGGCCGCGCGGCGCTTCCAGCGCTTGACCGGCTAGCGTGTCTGCCGCGCCTGCGCGCGGCGGCGCGCCCTCCAGCCCTCGATGGCCATGGGCACGAGCGAAAGCGCGATGATGGCGAGCACGGCGATCGAGAAGTTCTCCTTCACCACCTGCAGGCCGCCGAAGTAGTAGCCGAGCAGGGTGAAGAGCAGCACCCAGAAGCAGCCGCCGCCCACGCTGAAGGCGAGGAAGCGCAGGTAGCGCATGCGGCCAATGCCGGCCACGAAGGGCGCGAAGGTGCGCACGATGGGCACGAAGCGGGCGAGCACGAGGGTCTTGCCGCCATGGCGTTCGTAGAAGGCATGCGTGCGGTCCAGGTACTCCTGCTTGAAGAAGCGGCCGCCGCCCCGGAACACGCGCGGGCCCAGGTGGCGGCCGATCGTGTAGTTCAGGTTGTCGCCGATGACCGCAGCGGCAATGAGCAGGGGAATCAGGACCCGGATCTCCAGCGCTCCCGCGCCCGCGAGGGCGCCCGCGGCAAAGAGCAGGGAGTCGCCGGGCAGGAAGGGCGTGACGACGAGGCCCGTCTCCATGAAGACGATGCCGAAGAGGATGCCGTAGACCCAGCCGCCGTAGCTCTGCACGAGCTCGAGCAGGTGCTTGTCCACGTGGAGAATGAAGGAGAAGAGATCGGTCAGCCAGTCCATAGGCGGGTCAATATACAGAAGGCGTCGGTCGCGGCCAAGGGCCCGCAGGCCGGAATCGCCTCCCGTGCCCCGCGTTCGCCGAGTCAGGGCTTGGCGGCGAGCTCGCGATCGTGCATGCTGGGTCGCTGCGGGCCCCGCCGCGCACTCCCCACCGACCCCGCTCAGGAGATCGACCCATGGCCGAGAAGTTCATCTTTCACATGTACGGCGTCAGCATGGCCTATGGGCCCAAGCAGGTGCTGAAGGAGATCAACCTCAGCTTCTTCCCGGGCGCGAAGATCGGCATCGTCGGCGAGAACGGCTCGGGCAAGAGCACCGTGCTGCGCATCATGGCGGGCCTGGAGCCGAACTTCCAGGGCCACGCCGAGCTCACGCCCGGCTTTCGCGCCGGCATGGTGGCCCAGGAGCCCGAGCTCGACGACGCGCTCACCGTGCGCGCGACCATCGAGTCCGCCTTCGGGGCGATCAAGGCGCTGATGGCCGAGTACGACGCCGTTGCCGCCAGCATGGGCGAGGATCTCGACGAGGCCGCGATGGCCAAGGCCATGGACCGCATGAGTGCCCTGCAAGACCGCATCGAGGCCGCTGACGGCTGGAACCTGGATCAGAAGCTGGATGTCGCCAGCGACGCCCTCTGCCTGCCCGAGGACGAGCGGCTGGTGGGCACCCTCTCGGGCGGCGAACGGCGGCGCGTGGCCCTCTGCAAGATCTTGCTCGAGCAGCCTGACTTGCTGCTGCTCGACGAGCCCACCAATCACCTCGACGCCGAGACCGTGAACTGGCTCGAGGAGCAGCTGCGCGTCTATCCCGGCACGGTGATCGTGGTCACGCACGACCGCTACTTCCTCGACAACGTCACCGGCTGGATCCTCGAACTGGAGGGCGGCCGCGGCATCCCCTGGCAGGGCAATTACAGCTCCTGGCTGGAGCAGAAGCTGGCCAAGCTGGCCGAAGGCGAGCGGGGGGACTCCGCGCGCGGCCGCGCCCTGCGGCGGGAGCTGGACTGGATCCGCATGAGCCGCGGCGACCGCCGGGCGCTGGCCCAGGCGCGCCTGCGCGAGTACGAGCAGCTCGTCGCCCGCGAGCGGTCCGAGCAGCGGGGCGAGGCCGAGGCGGCCATCCGCATCGCGCCGGGGCCGGAGCTGGGCGCGCAGGTGGTGGAGTTCAAGGACGTGGCCTTCGGCTACGCGGGGCGCACACTCTTCGAGCAGCTCAGCTTCAGCGTGCCGCGCGGGGCGGTGATCGGCCTGGTCGGTCCCAACGGCGCGGGCAAGACGAGCCTGTTCAAGCTGATCGCCGGCGGGCTGAAGCCGCAGGCGGGCAGCGTGAGCGTGGGCGCCTCGGTGAAACTGGTCCACGGCGACCAGGAGCGCAGCGGTCTCGACGCGAACCGCACGCTCATCGAGGACGTGGGGGGCGGCGAGGAGGAGATCGCGATCGGCAGCGAGAAGATCCCGATTCGCAAGTACCTGGCCCAGTTCGGCTTCAAGGGGGCCTCGCAGCAGAAGCGGACGGGCGAGTTCTCCGGCGGCGAGCGCAACCGCTGCCACCTGGCCAAGCTGCTCAAGGCGGGCGGGAACCTGATCCTGCTCGACGAGCCGACCAACGACCTCGATGTGAACACTCTACGCCTGCTCGAGGAGGCCATCCTCGAGTTCTCCGGCTGCGTGCTGGCGATCAGCCACGATCGCTTCTTCCTCGATCGCATCTGCACGCACACGCTCGTCTTCGAGGGCGAGGGCAAGGTGCGCTTCTACGAGGGCAACTTCTCGGCCTACGAGGAGTGGCGGCAGCGCGAACTGGGCGACCGGCTCTTCGCGAATCGCCGCAACCGCTATCGGACGCTGGTGAAGGGCTAGAAGACGGCGATGGCGCTGCCGGTCCCTCAGCGATAGAGCGCCTTCACGGAGCCTAGATGCGCTTGCCGAACGGGTGTGGCGGGATTGAGGCAGAGGCGGTCGGCCAGATTGAAGAGCCCGTCCAAGATCTCGACGCGCGCGATGTAGTCGCCGGCGTCCAGTTGGAGCGGGCCGCTCCCGGCGGCCCAGACGAGGGGATCGGGTCAGCCCAGACCGGCGCCGTAGTAGCTGATCTCGCGGCTCTGCGCCGCGCCGCCGGCCGCGGGGCGGAGGCTGAGTTCGAGCACGTTGAGCATGCCGAACTGGCTCTTGAAGCTGGCCGAGACCTCGTAGCTGCCCGGCTCGGGCAGCGCGATGAGGATCTCGATCCACTCGCCGAGCTGATCGAAGCCCGCGACGGCGTAGCCGCCCCCGGCGTTGTTGCACTCCGCGTAGGGATTGATGTCCGCCCCGCCGAGGTCCAGGAAGTCGTAGAGCGGCGGTCCCCACTCGAAGTAAAGCGGCAGGACCTCATCGGCCGCCGCGCCTGCGGCGCAGCATAGCAGCGCCGACACCAGCAGTACGTGGCCGAGCGCCCCGACCCGGCTCCATCCGCTCGGCAGCATTCCAGTTCGCAGTAACATTTCCCACCTTCCCCCTCGACCGCGCCTTGATGCAGCCTAGCTGCGGCCCGGGGTGCGTACCCCCGAGCCGACTGCTTCGCAGCGACGGATCTCTCCTGCGCCATGCTCTCCCTGCTGACACCGAGCGGCGGCGTTGGGAGCTACTTCAGCAGGAGGGCCTTCTGTGTGCGCACGGTCCCCTCCGCTTCCAGCCGGATGACGTAGAGTCCGCTGGTTAAGGGCTGCCCTTGCGCATCCCTCGCCTCCCAGTCCAGGCGCCGCTCGCCCGCGGGCAGGCGCGCGTCCAGGACCTCGGCGACCCGCCGCCCAGCAGCGTCGTATGCCGTCACGCGGACGCGCTGCTCCTGCGCCAGGCTGAAGCGGATCTCCGCTCTTGGGTTGAAGGGATTCGGGTGAATACTCAGGTCGCCGCTCCTGGCCGGCGGGGCATCGACGCCGGTCATCAGGTTGCCGCGGCCCAGCCAAATCTCACCGGTCGGCTCGGGATCGCCCAGCTCGAAGATCAGGGCGACGGCGCCCTCAAGGCCCAGGGCGAGGTCGTTGTGCCTGCAGATCCTCCCACCGAGAAGATCCGAGCGATCCTCCCACGCCCCACCCGGCGGTTTGACCTTGTAGTAGCTGGCATAGCTCGTCTGCGCGGCGTAGTCGAACTGCTGGAACCAGAAAGCGTGGGCGGCGCCATCCGCATCCACGGCCAGCGCCGGCCAGCGCGGCCAGTCGTCGCCGAGCCCGTTCACGGTGAGCTCCTCCGGCTCCGTCCACTGGCCCTCACCGAGTTCCCGGCAATAGTAGAGGTGGTTGCAGAGGCAGAGGGGCTGCGGCTTCATGCCGATGAGATGGTGACCACTGGGGCCAATGGCCGTGTCGAAGTAACCGCCGAAGTAGCCGCCCTCGGGCCAGACGGAATAGGGGATGCCATAGAGGTCGAAGTAGCCGATGCACTCCTCGACGGGATTCGCCAGGTACAGGCGGGGGAAGCACACGTCCAGCCAGCAAGCCATCTGGGCCTGGGGGTAGAGGCGCATGGCGTCCTCACCCTCCGTGCAGAACTGCCAGCCGCCGGAGAAGTCTCCACCCCAGCCTTCATAGAGGAGGGCGCAGAGATCGTCCATCTCCACCGCGAGCGCGTTCTCCGAGCCCTGCCAACCCGGCTGCCAGCTTGCCACCGCCAAGCCTCGAACGGGCCGATCCCCGGGATCATCGCGGATCTCGACAAGCTCGCCCCATTCGCCGCCGGCCAGCTCGCGCGTGAGGACCCTGTCGCCCTCCGCCCAGACCAGGCTGAAGCCCCAAGTGGTCCAGCAGACGCCCGGATCGATACCTGGCCCGTGGAAGATGGGAGCTTGCAGCGTGCCAGCGACCAGGCGACGGGTCCAGATTCCCACGCCCTCCTCCTCCCAGGCGGCCAGGATGTCGCCTGAGGAGCTCATGGTCACGGCGCAGTTCGAGTAGTCTCCCGGAACGGGGCTGAGCACGGCGAAATCGAGGGTCTGGGCGGTCGCGGTCGCAGCCAAGGCTGTCAGGCAGAGCACAGTGGTCAGCAGGCGCATCGGCACTACCCCCCTCACGTTCGTCGCCGTTCGGTGCACGCTCCAGCCCCATTATATCTGCGAATGCGCCCAGAGTCACGTCCCCTAGCGGCCCCGGCGGGCACACACGAAAACAGCCCGCCTCCAATTCCTTGGAAACGGGCTGCTTGCTAGGTGGCGGGGGCAGGATTCGAACCTGCGACCTTTGGGTTATGAGCCCAACGAGCTACCGGACTGCTCCACCCCGCGTCAGAGGCTGGCCAATATAGACCGGCCGGCCCGCCCTGTCAAGCCGCGATCACCTTGATCTTTTTCGAGTTACGACGCCTGCCGCCCTCGCGATTCCAGCCGGCGCCCTGGGCGCGGCCGGCCTCGCCTGCTATAGTCGGCCTTGGCGGCCGGCGCGGCCGGCCACTGCGCGAGGAGTCCAATGGCCGAGGCACGCGATCCAGCTTCCCCCGCCGGCGGCGCTGGCCGCGCGCGCCTGCGCCTGGACTTCCGCGGGCGCGTGCAGGGCGTGGGCTTTCGGCCCTGGATCTATCGCCTGGCCACGGAGGAGGGCCTGGCCGGCCACGTGGGCAACGACCTGCGCGGCGCCTTCGTCGAAGTCGAGGGCGCCCCGGTGGCCATCGCCCGCTTTCTTGCGCGCGTCGAAACCGAAGCGCCGGCCCTGGTGGCCATCGTCGCGCGCGAGGAGCAGGCGCTCGCGCCCCTCGGCGAGCGCGAGTTCCGCATCCTCTCGAGCCGCAGCGGCGGCGAGCAGCGCGCGGAGATCGCGCCCGATGCCGCCACCTGCCCCGACTGCCTGCGCGAACTCTTCGATCCCGCGGATCGCCGCTACCGCTACCCCTTCATCAACTGCACGAACTGCGGGCCGCGCTACTCGATCGTGAAGTCCCTGCCCTACGACCGGCCGCGCACCACGATGGCCGCCTTCACGATGTGCCCGCGCTGCCAGGCCGAGTACGATGACCCCGCCGACCGCCGCTTCCACGCCCAGCCCAACGCCTGCGGCGACTGTGGCCCGCGCGTGGAACTCACCGACGCCGTGGGCCGCGCGCGCGCGGGCGAGCCCATCGCCGAGAGCGTCCGCCGCCTCCTGGCCGGCGAAATCCTCGCCATCAAGGGGCTCGGCGGCTTTCACCTCGCCTGTCGCGCGGATCGCGAAGATGTGGTCGCCCGCCTGCGCGCGCGCAAGGGCCGCGAGGCCAAGCCCCTCGCGCTCATGGTGGCCGAGCTGGCTGCTGCCCACGCGCTGGTGCAGCTCGACCCGCCCAGCGAGGCCCTGCTCGCGAGCGTCGCGCGGCCCATCGTGCTGGCGCCCGCGCATGCGGGCATCCCGATCGCGCCCGCCGTGGCGCCCGGCAGCCACACGCTGGGCATCATGCTGCCCTACACGCCCCTGCACCACCTGCTCTTCGCCACGGCCGCCGCGGGCGAGCAGCTCGGCCCCCTGGTCATGACCTCGGGCAACCCCAGCGCGGAGCCCCTCTGCGCGGACAACGCCGAAGCCCTCGCGCGGCTCGGCTCCATCGCCGACGCCTTCCTCCTCCACGATCGCGACATCGAGCGCCGCGTGGACGACTCGGTGGCCCTCGCCCTGCGCCTTGCCGCCCCCGGGGGCGAGGCCGCGCGCACCCTGCCGCTGCGCCGCGCGCGCGGCTTCGCGCCGGCGCCGATCATCCTGAGCGAGGCGGTCGCCACGACGGTCCTCGCCCTCGGCGGCGAGCTGAAGAGCACCGTCTGCTATCTCGCCGGCGATCAGGCTCTGCTCAGCGAGCACCTGGGCGACCTGGACAACCCGGCCGCCTACCGCGCCTTCCTCGGCACCATCGAGCGCCTGGGCGAACTGGTGGGCGTGGAGCCCGCGCTCATCGCCTGCGACCTGCACCCCGACTACGCCGCCAGCCGCCACGCGCGCGGCCTCTCCCTGCCGCGCGTCGAGGTGCAGCACCACCACGCGCACATCGTCAGCTGCATGGCCGACAACGGCCTGCCGCTGGACGCCGAGGTGCTGGGCCTGGCCTGCGACGGCACGGGCTACGGAGACGACGGCAGCATCTGGGGCTGCGAGCTGCTGCAGTGCAGCGCAGCGCGCTACGCGCGCCTGGGGTCCCTGCGCCCCTTCGTGCTGCTGGGCGGCGACGCCGCGGCCCGCGAGACCTGGCGGCCCGCGGCGGGCCTGCTCGCCGAGACCTACGGGCCCGACTGGCCCGCGGCCGCACCTGGCGCCGCGGCGCGCATCCGGCCCGAGGCGCTGGCGCTCGCCCGCCGCTTCCTGGCCGCGCCCGCGCCGCCCGGACCGCGCACGAGCAGCCTGGGTCGGCTCTTCGACGCCGTGGCCTTCCTGCTTGGCCTCTGCGACTACAACCAGGCCGAGGCCCAGGCGGCGATGGCCCTGGAGGCGGCCGCTGCCCGCCACGGCGCCGCCGCGCCGCTGCCCTTGCCGGTGATCCCCGAGGGCGGCCTGCTGCTGCTCGACCCGCGGCCGCTCATCGCGGCCCTCGTGGGGGGCCGGGACGCCGGCCGCCCGGCGGGCGAACTCGCCGCCGCTTTCCACGCCGGGCTGGCCCAGGGCCTGGCGGCCCTCGCGGCCGCTGCTGCCGCCCAGGGAGCGCCTCGCCGCCTGCTGCTCTCCGGGGGCTGCTTCGCCAATCGCATTCTCACGGAAGGGCTTGCGGGCCTGTTGCAGGATCATGACCTTGATGTCAGTATTCACCAGCGCGTGCCCACCGGCGACGGGGGCCTGGCCCTGGGCCAGGCCCTCATCGCCGCCGCGCAGGCCGAACGCGGCCAGCTGCCTCCCACCGGCGCGCACAGCGAGGAGTGAACCATGTGCTTGGCCGTTCCGGGCAAGATCCTGAGCGTCAGCGCCGTCGATGAGGGCCCCCTGGGACCGATGGCGATGGTCGACTTCCAGGGCAGCCGCCTCGAGGTCTCCCTCGCGATGACCCCCGAGGCCGGCCCCGGCGACTGGCTGCTCGTGCATGCCGGCTTCGCCCTCACCGTGCTCGACGAGGCCGAGGCCCGCGAGACCTGGGAGACCCTGCGCCTGGCCCTGGGCGACGACTTCGAGCTGCCCGGCGCGCAGGCCGGGCCGGCAGTGGAGTCCTGATGCCTGCGGCCGCCCAGCTCGCCGCGGAGATCGCCGAGCTCGTCGCCGCGCAGGCGCGGCCCGTCACCCTCATGGAGGTCTGCGGCACGCACACGGTGAGCCTCTTTCGCACGGGGGCGCGCTCGCTGCTGCCCGCCGCGCTCAAGCTGCTCAGCGGACCGGGCTGCCCGGTCTGCGTCACCAGCCAGGGCTATCTCGACGCCGCCTGCGCGCTGGCCGCCCGCCCCGGCATCATCCTCGCCACCTACGGCGACATGATGCGCGTGCCGGGCAGCACGGGCAGCCTCGAGCGCCTGCGCGGCGAGGGGGCCGAGATCGCCGTCGTCTTCTCGGCCCGCGACGCGCTGCGCCTGGCTCGCGAGCGGCCCCGCGAGCAGATCGTCTTTCTCGCCGTCGGCTTCGAGACCACGGCGCCGGCCACGGCCGCCACCCTGCTGGCCGCGGCCGCCGAGGGGATCGACAACTTCAGCATCCTGCCGGGGCACAAGCTCGTCATCCCGGCGATGGCGGCCCTGCTCAGCGCGGGCGAGGTGCCGGTGGACGGCTTCCTCTGCCCCGGCCACGTGAGCGTGGTGATCGGCGCCGACGCCTTTTTGCCCATCGCCGAGGGCTTCGGCAAGCCCTGCGCGGTGGCCGGCTTCGAGCTGGCGGGGATGCTCGCGGGCATTCGCGCCCTGCTCGCGCAGCTCGCCGCGGGCGAGGCCAGGGTGGACAATGCCTACCCGGCCGTCGTCAGCGCCGCGGGCAACCGGCGCGCCTGGGAGCTGGTGCTCTCGGTGTTCGAGCCCGGCGACGACGCCTGGCGGGCCATGGGCGTGATTCCCGCCAGCGGGCTCGCCCTGCGCCCGGCCTTCCGGCGCTTCGACGCCCGCGCGCGCTTCGGCGTGGAGTTCGGGCCCGACGTCCATCCCCCCGGCTGCCTCTGCGGCGAGGTGATCCAGGGCAAGGCGAGCCCGGTCGACTGCGCGCTCTTCGCCGAAGGCTGCACGCCGCTGGCCCCCGTGGGTCCCTGCATGGTCAGCAGCGAGGGCACCTGCGCCGCCTGGTACCGCTACGGCCGGCTGAGCGCCGGCGCCCGCGAGTAGGAGCCGCATGCGCGAGTCCGAACAGATCCTGATGGCCCACGGCGGCGGCGGCGAGTTGACGCAGCGCCTCGTCGCCGAGCACATCCTGCCGCGCCTGGGCAACCCCCTGCTGGCGCCGCTGGCCGACGGCGCCCTGCTCGCGCCCGTGGCCGGCAGGCTCTGCCTGACGACGGACTCCTTCGTCGTGCAGCCGCTCGAATTCCCGGGCGGCGACATCGGCCGGCTCGCCGTCTGCGGCACCGTCAACGACCTGGCGATGATGGGCGCGCGACCGCTGGCCCTCAGCCTCGGCCTCATTCTCGAGGAGGGGCTCGCCCTGGCCACCCTCGACCGCGTGCTGGACTCCATCGCCGTCGCGGCGGCCGCGGCCGGCGTGCCCGTGGCGACGGGCGACACCAAGGTCATCGAGCGGCGGGGCGCGGGCGGGCTGCTCATCAATACCACCGGCCTCGGCGAGCTGCGCGCCGGCGCCCTGCTCGGCGCCGAGCGCGTGGAGGCGGGCGACTTGCTGCTCGTCAGCGGCGGCATCGCCGAGCACGGCCTGGCCGTGCTCTCCATGCGCCAGCACCTGGAGTTCGCCACCGATCTCGTCAGCGACGTCGCCGCGCTGGACACGCTGGCCGCCGCTCTCATCGCGGCCTGCGGCGAGGCGCTCAAGTTCATGCGGGATCCGACGCGCGGCGGCCTGGCGGGCCTGGTCTGCGACCTCGCAGCGGCGGCGGGGCTCGGCGTGGAAGTGGACGAGGCGGCGGTGCCGATCCTGCCGGCCGCCCTGGCCACGGCGGAGTTGCTGGGGCTCGATCCCCTGGGCATCGCCAACGAAGGCAAGCTGGTGGCCGTGGTGGCCGCCGGCGGCGGCGCCGCGCGCCCTCGCCGCGCTGCGCGCGCACCCGCTGGGCGCGCGCGCAGCGCTCGTCGGCCGCTGCCTGCGCGCCGCGCCGCCCCTGGCGGAGCTGATCACGCGGGGCGGTGGCCGCCGGCTCATCGCCCGGCCCTACGGCGAAGATCTGCCGCGCATCTGCTGAAGGAGCGCCGTGCACGAGCTGAGTATCGCCCTCGCCCTGCTCGAGCAACTCGAGGCGCTGGCCGCCGAGCGCGATATCGAGTGCTTCGAGAGCATCGAGCTGAGGGCCGGCGCCAGGCGGGGCATCGTACCCGAAGCGCTGGAGCTGGCCTTCCGTGAGGCGGCTCGGGGCGGCGTGGCGGCCCAGGCGCGGCTGGAGTTGACGATCGTGCCCACGCAGGCGCGCTGCCGGGGCTGCGGCCACGAGTTCGCGCCTGCAGTCGCCGACTACCTCTGCGCCCGCTGCGGTCAGGCCGATGTGGAAATTCTCAGCGGCGACGATATCGTGCTCAGTCGCGTGACCTGCGCCCTCGCCGGCGCGGATGAGGAGGACCCCTCGTGAACAAGGTGGAACGGACGATCAATGTCGTCACCAGCGTGCTCAAGGCCAACGACGCCGTGGCGCGGGCCAATCGCGCGCGCCTGGATGCGGCCGGCGTGCTGGCCCTGAACATCACCAGCGCGCCGGGCAGCGGCAAGACGGCCCTGCTCGAGGCCACGCTGCCGGCCCTGGCGCCCCTGCGGGTGGCGGTGATCGTGGGCGACCTGCAGACCACGCGCGACGCCGAGCGCCTGCGGTCGCTGGCTGTCGCCGTCACCCAGATCAACACCGAGGGCGGCTGCCACCTGGCCGCCACCCAGGTGGCCGAGGCCCTGGACGGCCTGCCGCTGGACGCCCTGGACCTGCTCTTCATCGAGAACGTCGGCAACATGGTCTGCCCGGCCGGCTTCGACCTCGGCGAGCACCGGCGGGTGGCCATGCTCTCGGTGCCGGAGGGGGCGGACAAGGTGGCCAAGTACCCGACGCTTTTTCAGCCGGCCGACCTGATCCTGCTGAACAAGATCGATCTGGCGCCGCTCTTGGACTACGATGTGGAGCTGGTGCGGACCGACCTGGCCCAGATCAACACGCGAGCGCCGCTCGTCCTGCTCTCCGCTCGCAGCGGCGAAGGGCTGGCGGGCTGGCTGGACTGGTTGCGCGCGGAGCTGGCGGCCCGGCGGGGCTGAGTCCGGGCAGCGGCTGGGAAGGAGGGGGATGAGCGAACACAGCGCGCGGCGGCGCATGCGGCGACTCAGCCAGGAGCTGAGCGGCGCCAATCTGCCCCGGGTCTGGGGCCGCCGCTCTTTCTGGCAGATCCGTCTGCGCTGGTGGGTGCCGCCGCTCATCCTGGGCACGGTCCTGCTTGCCCGCTTCGTCGGCTTCGGCTTCCCCGTGCGGCCGGTGCTCTTCACCGCCCTTGGCATCCTCAGCTACAATCTGCTGCTCACGATCGGCGTCCGCCGCCTGCGCGCGGACCTCGAGCGCCAGTCGGTCCGCGATCGGGGCTGGACCATCGCCGAGGTGGCGCTGGACTACGGCGCCATGTTCCTGCTCGTCTACTTCACGGGGGGCGTGGCTAGCCCGCTGATCTTCTTTTTTCTCTTCCACATCATCTTCGCCGCCATCCAGTTCACGGCCAGCACGGCCTACGGCTTTGCCGGCGTGAGCGTCTTCGGTCTCTGGCTGCTCGCCCTGCTGGAGCTGGAGGGCGTCGTGGCCAGCCATCCGCTGCTCTGGCGCGGCCAGGTTCTCGAGTTGCTCGACTATCCCGGGCACCTGCTGGCCCTGCTGATCGTCTTCAGCACGACGGCGATCACGACGGCGATGCTGACCACGCGCATCATGGTCCGCCTGCGCCGGCGGGTGGGGGAACTGACTGCGGCAAGCCAGCAGGTACTCACGCTCAACGAGCGCTTCCACAGCCTCTACGCAATGCTGCGCGCCATCGGTTCCGCGCATGAGCCGCAGGCCCTGCTCGATCTCGTGTGCCGCGAGCTGGCAGGCGTGATGGAAGTGCGAGTGGTGGCCGTCAAGCTGCTCAGCGAAGACGGTTGCCGCTTGAACTTCGTCGCCGCCGAGGGGCTATCCGCGGAGTTCCTGGCCGGCCAGGTAGTACGGCTCGCCGACAGTCCGCTCAATCAGCGGGTGATCGCCGGGGAGACCCTGGTCGAGGGGGACATCGACACGGAGGCCGCCTTCCAGCAGTACGAGGAGCTGCGCCGCCAGGGCATCCGCTCGCTGGCCTTCGCGCCGCTGCGCCTCGAATCCCGCGTGATCGGCGTTCTCAGCGCCTACTGCGACCGCCCCCAGCGCTTCACCAAGGACGACACTGCTTTCCTCAGTCTCGCCGCCGAGCTGGTCGCCGTGGCGATCGAGAACGCCCGCGCTCACGCCGCGGCGGAGCGCCTGCTCGCCGAGCGGTCCCAGTTCCTGCTGCGCGTCACCCACAACATGCGCTCCCCGCTGGCGGCAGCGCTCAGCCTGCTCTCTGCGGTGCGGGAGGGCATTCTCGGCGTCATCAGTCCGCGGCAGGATGAGTTCCTGCAGCGCATCGATCTGCGCCTGCGCAACCTGAACCAGACCATCGGCGAGCTGCTCACGCTCGCCCGCGGGCGCGAGCAGGGTGAGGTGGCGCCGCCGGCGCGCCTGGAGCCATCGCGGCTGGCGGCGCGGCTGAGCGAGCTCTTCGCCGAGCGGGCAGCGGCGAAGTCGCTGGAGCTGAGCATCGCGGTCGCCGACGGCAGCCCCGCGGTCATGGGCCGAGAGGAGGCCATCGGCCAGCTGCTCGAGAACCTCGTCTCCAATGCGGTCAAGTACACGGCGCCGGGCGGCTTCGTTCGGGTCGGCTTCCAGCCATCGCCGGCCGGTGAGCTGCGCATCGAGGTGCGCGACAGCGGCATCGGCATCCCGGCCGCCGAGCAGGTGGAGCTCTTCAGCGAGTTCTTCCGCGCCAGCAACGCCAAGAAGCTGGCCGAGGAAGGCACCGGCCTCGGCCTGGCCCTGGTCAAGCAGGCGGTGGAGCGGCATGGCGGCCGCCTCCACCTGGCCAGCGAAGAGGGGGTGGGCACCACCGTGGTCGTGGACCTGCCAGCGGCGGCCGAGAGCCCCTGACCCTTCGCCATGGCGCCGAACTCGCGAGATGGCGATCCGGCCAGCGACATGGGACAAATCATATCTGATTCCGTATCTGAATCTAATCCAAGAAGTTAGCACTGCTATCGGGCATGTTCCGCCCACGGTGTCCCGTTTTCCTGATTTCGGATCTTGACGACTCTCCGGCGTCGCCTACCTTGCCGTTACAAAAATAACGGGGCGTCCACGGGCGGCCAGGAACAGCAGGGATCCGGCGATGCGCGAGCGAAGCGGGCAGTGGTTGAGCGCAAAGGCCATCGGCCGGCTCAGCCTGTATCGGCGGATGCTGCAGGTGCTCGAACTGCACGGCGTGGAGGCCGTCTTCTCCCACGAGCTGGCCACGCTGGCCGGCACCACGCCCTCGCAGGTGCGGCGGGACCTGATGAGCGTCGAGAGTCTGGGCACACCCAGCCAGGGCTACCCTGTGCTGGCGACGAGCCAGGCGATCGCATCGCTCCTGATCGGCGAGGCGAAGCAGCGCGTCATCCTCGTCGGCGTCGGCAGTCTGGGCCGCGCGGTTCTGCACTATTTCCAGCGCAATCATCCGCACCTCGAACTGGCGGCCGTCTTCGACAGCGACCCCGCGAAGGTGGGTCGCCAGATCGACGGCACGCTCGTCCACGGCATCGCCGAGCTGGCAAGCCTGGTGGCGGAGCTTCAGGTGCGCACGGCCATCCTCACGCTCACCGCCGAGGGCGCGCAGGAGACGGCCGATCGACTTGTCAGCTGCGGCATCGTCAGCATGCTGAATTTCACTAACGTCAGGCTGCGTGTCCGCGAGGGCGTCTACGTGGAGAACACGGACATCGGCATCGCTCTCGAGCGTGTGGCCTATTACGGGCAACGGGCGGCAGAGGAGGACTAACGCATGAGCGCCACGGTCGAGAGCATTCTGGCCCGGCACCGGGACGCAGGGCGCGAGGCCCTGATCCCGCTGCTCCAGGAGCTGCAGGAAGTGGAGGGGTTCATCTCGGAGGCGGCGGTGATGGCCATCGGCCAGCACCTGCACTTGCCGGCCAGCAAGATCTACGGGGTGGCCACCTTCTACAACCAGTTCCGCTTCCAGCCGCGCGGCCGCTACCACGTCATGGTCTGCCGGGGCACGGCTTGCCACGTGAAGAACTCCGCCCGCGTGCTGGATACCGTCCGCCGCGTGCTCAAGCTCGAGCCGGGGCAGACCTCGCGCGACCGGCTCTTCAGCCTCGAGGTCGTCGCCTGCATGGGCGCCTGCGGCCTGTCGCCGGTGATCAACATCAACGGCGAGTTCTACGCCAAGGTGACGCCGCGCAAAGTGGAGCAGATCATCGAGGAGTGCCGGTGCGAAGTGCGCGCAGACGAGGAGGCGACCCATGTCTAAGTTCCCGCAGGGCGCCGTCCCCAGCGCCACGATCGGCTGCTGGCAGCCGCCGACCGCGCCCCGTTCCGGGCTGCTGGCTGCGCTCAAGGCGGGGCCCTTTTCCCGCGTCGACGGAGGCCGGCCGGGTACGGCCGAGCTCATCGCCCGCCTGCGCCGGGAGCGCCTGGAGCGCCCGGCCATCTTCGTCGGCGCCGGCACCTGCGGCCTCGGCGCGGGCGCCGAGAAGACCATTGGCGCCATCCAGACCTGGCTGGCCGAGACGGGCCAGGCGGCGGACCTGGTCCGCGTGGGCTGTATCGGCCTCTGCTCGGAGGAGCCCATCGTCGACATCCAGCTGCCGGGGCGCGCGCGCGTCAGCTTCGGCCCCGTCATGGCCGACGGCGTTCCCGCCCTGCTCGACGCGGTGATCGCGCAGGGCAGGATCCCGACCGCTGGCCGGCTGGGGCAGTTCGAGGCCGCAGGCCTCGCGCCCTGGGCGGAGGTGCCCCGCCTGGCCGACCACCCCTTCCTGCGCCTGCAGAAACGCTGGGTGCTGGCCGGCAGCGGCATCATCGAGCCCGACAACATCGACGAGTACATCGCGCGCGGCGGCTACTCGGCGGCCTACACGACGCTGCGCGAGCTCGATCCGGATACGGTCTGCGACATCGTCGAGCGCAGCGGCCTGCGCGGCCGCGGTGGCGGCGGCTTTCCGACCGGCCGCAAGTGGAAGCTGGCCCGCGCCGCCGGCGGCGAGCACAAGTACCTGATCTGCAACGCGGACGAAGGCGATCCAGGCGCTTTCATGGACCGGGCGGTCTGCGAGAGCGACCCACACCGCCTGCTCGAGGGCATTCTCATCGCGGCCTATGGGATCGGCGCCGAGGAGGCGGTCATCTACATTCGCGCCGAGTACCCTCTGGCCGTGCAGCGCCTGCGCGACGCGATCGCCCGGGCTGAGGTCTATGGCCTCCTCGGTGAGCGCATCCTCGGCAGCGACTACTCGCTCAAGGTCAAGATCAAGATGGGCGCCGGCGCCTTCGTCTGCGGCGAGGAGACAGCTCTCATCCACAGCATCGAGGGCAAGCGGGGCATGCCGCGCCCCCGCCCGCCCTATCCCGCGGCGCAGGGCCTCTTCGGCCGGCCGACGATCATCAACAACGTGGAGACGCTGGCGAACCTGTCGACGGTGATGAGCTTGGGTTGGGAGGGCTTCAGCGCCGTGGGCACCGAAGGCAGCAAGGGCACCAAGGTCTACGCGCTCTCGGGCATGGTCGCGCGCACCGGCCTGGTCGAGGTGCCGATGGGGACCCCGATCCGCGACGTCGTCTTCACGGTGGGCGGCGGCGTGCCCGGCGGCCGACGCTGCAAGGCCGTGCAGATCGGCGGGCCCTCCGGCGGCTGCATTCCCGAGGCGCACCTGGACCTGCCCACGGACTACGAAGCGCTCAAGAAGTTCGGCGCCATCATGGGTTCAGGCGGCCTGGTTGTCATGGACGAGAACACCTGCATGGTAGACCTCGCCAAGTACTTCATGGAATTCATCCAGAGCGAGAGCTGCGGCAAGTGCATCCCATGTCGCGAGGGCACGCGGCGCATGCTGGAGATCCTGCAAGCGATCACGCGGTCCTACCAGCGCGAGAGCGAGAACGAGGCTCTGCTGCGCTTCCAGGGCATCATGCAGCTGCAGCAGCTCGCCCGCGTGATCAAGGATGCGTCGCTGTGCGGACTCGGCCAGACGGCGCCCAACCCCGTGCTCAGTACCCTGCGCTGGTTCCGCGACGAGTACGAGGCGCACATCTACGAGCGGCGCTGCCCGGCCGGCTCATGCCGCGATCTCGTCGGTGCCCCCTGCCAGACAGGCTGCCCGGTGGGCACGGAGGTCTGGCGCTACGTGGCGCACGTCGCCCGCGGCGAGAACGAGGAGGCCTACCGCGTCATCCGGCGGGCGAACCCTTTCCCCTCGGTCTGCGCGCGGGTCTGCCACCATCCCTGCGAGGCGGTCTGCCGCGCGGGGACCACGGGCGGCGACCCCGTCGCCGTGCGGACGCTGAAGCGCTACGTCGTCGAGCGCGTCGATCCGCGCGCCTACACGGCGTCGGTCAAGCCGGCCGCCACGGACGCGCCGCACATCGCCGTGATCGGTGCCGGGCCGGCGGGCCTGACGGCGGCCCACCTGCTCAGCGCCCAGGGGATGCGGGTGACGATATTCGAGCAGGAGAAGCGGCTAGGCGGCATGCTGACCAGCGCCATCCCGGCCTACCGCCTGCCGCGGGACATCCTGGACCGCGAAATCGAGGCGCTCCTCAACGAGAACATCGCGCTGCGCCTGGACAGCGCCCTCGGCCGTGACTTCACGGTCGACGGCCTGCTGGCGGAGGGATTCAAGGCGGTCTACCTGGCCATTGGCGCCCACCAGAGCCTCAGCCTGGGTGTGCCCGGCGAGGACGTGGCGGGCGTGGTGCCCGGCATCCGCTTTCTGAAGGCCTACAACCTGGACGGGATGTGCATGGCCAAGGGGCGGGTGGGAGTGATCGGCGGCGGCAATTCCGCCATCGACGCCGCTCGCGCCGCGCGGCGCATGCCCGAGGTCACTGCGGTGACCGTCTTCTACCGCCGCAGCCGCGAGGAGATGCCCGCCTACGCCGAGGAGATCGAGGCGGCGCTGGCCGAGGGCGTGGCCATCGAGCCGCTGACGGCGCCGGAGTCGGTGCTGTCCGCCGAGGGGCAGCTGACCGGCATGCGCTTTCTGCACACGGTGCTCGGCGAGCCGGATGCCAGCGGCCGCCGGCGCCCGGAGCCGGTGCTCGGCTCGGAGTTCGACGTGGCCCTCGACACCGTCATCGTCGCGATCAGCGAGCGGCCGGCCGTGGCCGCGCTCGCCGGTCTCGAGATGACGCGCTGGGGGGCGCCGCACAT
Source organism: uncultured bacterium (assembly GCA_963695095.1). Taxonomy (GTDB): domain Bacteria; phylum Krumholzibacteriota; class Krumholzibacteriia; order JACNKJ01; family JACNKJ01; genus VGXI01. The sequence continues at coordinate 1,249,829 of CAVOFT010000001.1, forward strand.
CAACGAGGAGTCCGGTGCCACCAGCCGCGCGGGCGTCTTCGCCGGCGGCGACGTGACCACGGGGCCAGGCACGGTGATCGGCGCCATCGCTGCCGGCAAGCGCGCGGCCTTGATGATCGGCCGCTACGTGCAGGGCAAGCAGCTGCGCGTACTGCCGCGCATCGCGCTGCCCGACGTCTACCTGGCGCCGGTCGGCGAGGGCGATGAGACCGAGAGCGGCGAGCGCGTGCACGCGCCGCTGGCGCCGGTCGCCGCGCGCGTCTGCGGATTCGGCGAGGTCGAGCTGTGCATCGACGACGCCCAGGCCCATCGCGAAGCCAGGCGCTGCCTGCGTTGCGATCTCGAATTCACCCAGCCCAAGTGAGCCAAGGCCCGATCTTCTGCGAGGTGTGATCATGGTGACGATCGAAGTGAATGGCGACAGGATGGAGGCCACCCCGGGCGAGACCATCCTCTCGGCCCTGGCGCGGGCTGGCGTCTCGGTGCCGACGCTCTGCCACGTCGAGGGACTCAGCCCCACGGGGGCTTGTCGGGTGTGCGTCGTCGAAGTGGAGGGCATGGCTGGCCTGGTGCCGTCCTGCTCCTACCCCGTGGCCGAGGGCATGCGCATCAAGACGCATTCCTCGCGGGCTCTGGAGGCGCGGCGGACGATCATGCAGCTCCTGCTCGCCAACCACCCTGACGATTGTCTCTACTGCGTGCGCGGCGGCAACTGCGAGCTGCAGCAGCTCGCCCGCGAGCTGGGGGTGGATCAGCGCCTCTATCGCGGGCAGCGTTCGCACCACGAAGCGGACGTCTCCGGGCCCAGCATCATCCGGGACCCGGACAAGTGCATCCTCTGCGGCAAATGCATCCGGATCTGCGAGGAGGTGCAGGGCGTCTCGGCAATCGATTTTCTGCGCCGCGGCAGCAGCACTTTCGTTGGCACCGCCTTCGACCGCGGCCTCGCCAACTCGGTCTGCGTCAACTGCGGCCAGTGCATCAACGTCTGCCCAACCGGGGCGCTGCGCGAGTACTCCTACATCGCCGAGGTCGAGGCGGCCCTGCGCGATCCCCAGCGGCTGGTGGTCGTGCAGCATGCGCCGGCGGTCTCGGTAAGCCTGGCGGAGGAGTTCGGCATGAAGCCCGGTACCGACGTCGACGGCGTCATGGTCGCCGCCCTGCGCCGGATCGGCTTCGACCGCGTCTTCGACACCTCCTTCACGGCCGACCTCACCATCATGGAGGAGGCTTCCGAACTCGCGCATCGCGTTGCCGCGGGCGGCGTGCTGCCGATGTTCACGAGCTGCTCGCCTGGCTGGATCTCCTTCCTCGAGGAGTTCTATCCGGAGTTCATACCCAATCTCTCGAGCTGCAAGAGCCCGCAGCAGATGATGGGAGCTCTCGTCAAGTCGTTCTACGCCGAGCGGATGGCGGTGGAGGCAGCCTCGATCACGAGCGTCTCGATCATGCCTTGCACGGCCAAGAAGTACGAGGCCAAGCGCGAGGAGATGAGTCGCGACTTCCTGCCCGACGTGGACTACGTCCTCACCACCCGCGAGCTGGGCCGGCTCATCCGCCGGCACGGCATCGATCTGCACGCTCTCAAGCCCGAGGAGGCGGACACTCCCTTCGGCGAGCGCACAGGCGCCGGCAAGATCTTCGGCGCCAGTGGCGGCGTCATGGAGGCCGCCGTGCGCACGGCCCACTGGCTGCTGACCGGCAAGGACATGAAGGATCCCGTCGTCTGGCCCCTGCGCGGATTGGAAGGCGCGAAATCCCTGCACGTCAAGGTCGGCGACCTGGACGTGGGGGCGGCGGTCGTCAACGGGCTGGGCAATGCGCGCAAGCTGCTCGACGAGCTGAAGGCGGGCAAGCACCCGGACCTGCACTTCATCGAGTTCATGTGCTGCCCGGGTGGCTGCATCGGTGGCGGCGGGCAGCCCCTAGGCACCGATCGGGCGCGGTTGACCGCGCGCATGCAGTCACTCTATCAGATCGACTCCGACGAGTCCAAGCGCGCTAGCCACTACAATGCGCAGGTGCAGCGGCTGTACGACGAGTATCTGGGTAAGCCGCTGGGTGAGAAGAGCCATCAGCTCCTCCACACCAAGTATCGCCGTCGCGAGATCCTGCTCTAGGAGGTCGGCATGCGCGCATCGGTGCTGCTGCCCCTGGTGACCACGAACGCGGACCGCTGCCGGCTTTGCTACACCTGTGTACGCGAGTGTCCTTCACACGCCATCCGCATCAGCAACGGACGGGCCGAGGTGCTCCGGGAGCGCTGCATCGGCTGCGGCAATTGCGTGCGTGTCTGCAGCCAGGGCGCCAAGCAGGTGCGAGACGACATCCCGAAGGTGCAGGCCCTGCTGGACAGTCCCGTGCCCGTGGCGGCCTTGGTCGCACCCAGCTTCGCGGCCGAATTCGCCGAGCTGGATCTGGCCTATTTCATCGGCATGCTGCGGGCGATCGGCTTCCGGTGGGTGGTGGAAGTGGCGTTCGGCGCCGATCTCGTCGCCGATCGCTACCGGCGCCTGCGGGATGCCGAGCCCGGCAGCCGCAACATCGCGACCACCTGCCCCGCGCTGGTCTCCTATGTCGAGAAGTACCACCCGGAGCTGATCGGCAACCTGGCGCCGATCGTCTCACCGATGGTGGCCACCGCCCGCGCGCTCTCGCGCATCTACGAAGAACCGCTGCGCAAGGTCTTCATCGGCCCCTGCATCGCCAAGAAGCGCGAAATCGAAACACCCGCGCTGGCGAAAGATGTAGATGCCGTGCTCACTTTCAGCGAACTCCGCGACATGTTCCACTACGCGGGCGTGAAGCCGGAATCCGCCCTGCCCATGCGATTCGACCCGCCCTATGCGGGCCTCGGCGCCCTATTCGCGATCAGCCGTGGCTTGCTCAAGGCGGCTGACCTGGAGGAGGACTTGCTCGCCGGGGACATCGTCGTCGCCGACGGCAAGCAGAGCTTCCCGGAAGCCCTGCGCGAGTTCGAACTGGGGTCGCTCGACTCGCAGCTCCTGGAGATCCTCTGCTGCAACGGCTGCATCATGGGCTCCGGCATGACCAGCAACGCCCCGCTCTTCCGCCGGCGGGCCGCCGTCAGCCGCTACGCGCGCGAGCGTCTGGGCGAACTGAACATCGGCCGCTGGCAGTTGGCAATGCGCGAGATGGAGGGCCTGCCGCTTGCCCGAGAATATACCGAAGACGACCTGCGCGTGCCGATGCCGTCGGAGAGCACGCTCAAAGTGCTGCTCGAGGAGATGGGCAAGCCGACGCCGGCGGATGAACTCAATTGCGGCGCCTGCGGCTACAACACCTGCCGGGAGCATGCCACCGCGGTCTTCCTGGGGTTGGCCGAATCGGCAATGTGCCTACCGCACACCATCGAGCGGCTGCGGGTAACCGTGCACGAGCTGGCGGAATCGCACCAGCAGCTCACGGACGCCCAGCAGGCGCTGATGCAATCGGAGCGGCTGGCCAGCATGGGCCAGCTTGCCGCCGGCATCGCCCACGAGGTCAACAACCCGCTCGGGGTCGTGCTGCTCTATGCGCACATGCTGATGGACTCCCTGGATCCGGCCTCTGAGCTGCACGCCGACATGCAGACGATCGTCGAGGAGGCGGATCGCTGCAAGACGATCGTCTCCGGGCTGCTCAACTTCGCGCGCAAGAATCGCGTCACGCTGCGCTCCTGCGATCTCACCCAGCTCGTGGACCACTTCCTCAGCGTCGTGCAGCCGCCGCCGGGGATGAACCTGCGCTGCCAGCACGCTGTGCGACCCTTGCCGGCGGAGGTCGATGCCGACCAGCTCACGCAGGTGCTCACGAATCTCGTCAACAACGCGATCGCCGCCATGCCGGATGGCGGCACGCTTACCGTGGGCACGCACGGGGACGCCGACGAGGTTTGCCTGGTCGTCGCCGACAGCGGCACCGGCATTCCCGAGGAGCACCGCAGCAAGATCTTCGAGCCCTTCTTCACGACGAAACAGATGGGCATGGGCACCGGCCTCGGCCTGGCGGTGACCTACGGCATCATCAAGATGCACCGCGGCCGCATCGACGTGCGCTCGAACACGGATGCCGCCGCGGGCCCGACCGGAAGCATCTTCACCATCAGTCTGCCCCGGCGGGGGCAGGACGAGGAAACCATGAGCGAGGCAATATGATGAGCGCATCGCGACGAATCCTGGTTGCGGACGACGACCCCGACGCCCTGCAGCAGGTGCAGGCCATGCTGGACAGCGAGGGTTACGAGCTGGTGCTGGCCCAGGGGCAGAACGAGGCCGAGGAGGCCCTGATGGGCGCCCGACCGGATCTGGCGATCTTCGACCTCATGATGGAGCGCAAGGACTCGGGTTTCGTGCTCTGCCACGAGACCAAGCGACTCTACCCGGAAACACCGGTGATCCTGCTGACAGCGGTCACGGCGGCCACGGGCCTTGATTTCGACCTCGCCGAGCCGGAGGCGCAGGCCTGGACCAAAGCCGACCTGCTGCTGGACAAGCCGGTGCGGGCCGAGCGGCTGCGCGCAGAAGTGCGGCGGCTGCTCGTGCAGGCCTAGGCCATGGAACACCTGCGGGTGCTGGTCGTCGACGATGAACCGCGGATGCGCATGGGCATCCTGCGTGCGCTGCGCGGTCACGTCAGCGTCATGCCCGATCTGGACGGCGAGGTCGACTACGTGGTCGTCGAAGCGGATTCCGGTGAAGCGGCGCTGGCCTGCATCGGCGAAGCCGAGCCGGACATCATGCTTCTGGACCACAAGCTGCCTGGCATCCAGGGCCTCGAGCTGCTTGACAAGCTGACCCGCGAGGGCCCTCGCCTGCTGACGGTGATGATCACCGCCTATGCGTCGATCGAGACGGCGGTGACGGCCACGAAGCGCGGCGCCTACGATTTTCTCGCCAAGCCCTTCACGCCGGCCGAGCTCGGCGCCACGATCGACAAGGCGGCCCGCCACGTGCTGCTCGACCGCCGGGCCCGCAAGCTGGCGCTGGAGCGCCGCCAGGCCCGCTTCCAGCTGATCTCGGTGGTGGCGCACGAACTCAAGTCTCCCCTGGCCGCCATCGAGGGTTACCTGCAGCTCCTGCAGGACCCCGCCACCGGCGAGAACGCCGAAACACGCGGGCACATGCTCGATCGCAGCGTGTTGCGCCTGCAGGGGATGCGCAAGCTCATCTTCGATCTGCTGGATCTGACCCGCATCGAATCCGGGCAGAAGAAGCGCGAGCTGGCTCCCATCGATCTCGGCGAGCTGGCGGCGCAGGCGCTGGCCGGCGTGCGCAGCGAAGCCGAGCCGCGGCGCATCGCGCTGCGCCTGGCGACCACGGGGGATCTGCAGATGCAGGGCGACCGCGGCGAGCTGGAGATTATCCTGAACAACCTCGTCTCGAATGCGGTCAAGTACAACCGCGACGGTGGCGAGGTGGAGGTCACGCTGCAGGGGGATGCCGAGCGGCTCACGATTGCCGTACGCGACACGGGCATTGGCATCAGCGAAGACGAGCAGGCCAAGCTCTTCGGCGAGTTCAGCCGCATCAAGAACGCGCAGACGCGCAATATCCTGGGCAGCGGTCTGGGGCTCAGCATCGTGCGCCGGCTGGCGCGCCTCAGTGGAGGTGACGCGGGTGTGGTCAGTGCGCCTGGCGTCGGCAGCACGTTCACGGTGACGCTCGCCCGCTGCGGCAGCGACGAGATGCCGCCGGCCGCGGTCGACGTGGGGTTCGAGACATGACGACCGCGGCCGGCCGCCGCCCCAGCCGCGGCGAGATCCTGGACTGGCTGCACGAAACGGATCACGAGCGCTTGAAGGGGCTCTGGCAGGCCGCCGACAGCCTGCGCCGCCGCCAGGTGGGGGAGGCGATCTGGCTGCGCGGGCTGATCGAGATCGCCAATCGCTGCGTGCGCAACTGCGCCTACTGCGGCATCCGAGCCGGCAACCACGCGCTCAGGCGCTATCGCATGACCGGGGCGGAGATCCTGGCCTGCGCGCGACTGGCCCAGGCTCAGGAGCTGGGTACCGTCGTCCTCCAGTCCGGGGAGGATCCCGGGCTGTCGGCGCCGTGGCTGGCCTCCGTGGTGCGGGCGATCCGGGCCGAGACCGGGCTCGTCGTCACCCTCAGTCTCGGCGATCGGGACGACGCGGCCTTCGCGCTCTGGCGCGAGGCAGGCGCGGCGCGTTATCTCCTCCGCTTCGAGACGGCCAATCCCGAGCTCTACGCCCAGCTCCACCCCGGAGCGCCGCCGCTCGCGGATCGACTCTCGCGGCTGGAGCGCTTGCGGGCCCTCGGCTACCAGATGGGCACGGGTTTCCTGGTCGGCGTACCTGGGCAAACCTACGCCGATCTGGCCGACGATCTCGAGCTGCTGGCGGACCTCGCCCCCGACATGATCGGCCTCGGCCCCTGGCTGCCCCACCCGGCAACGCCTCTGGGGCAGGCCGCCGACGCCGCGCGGGGCGCGGTGCCGCGGGCCGAGCAAGTGCCGGGAACAGCCCTGATGGCCTGCAAGGCCCTGGCGCTGGCGCGGCTGCTCTGCCCGGGGACGAACATCCCCAGCACCACGGCCCTGTCGGTGGCCGACCCGGCGGCAGGACGCAGCGATGGGTTGACGCGCGGCGCCAACGTCGTCATGCCCAACCTGACGCCGCGGCGTTACCGGCGGCTCTACGAGATCTATCCGGGCAAGGGGCTGCCGGGTCCCGAGTCCGGCGAGCAACTGGCGCGATTGCGGCGACAACTCGTCGCCCTCGATCGCGCGATCGGCAGCGGGCCGGGCGATCCCCCGATCTGCGCCGAGCGGCAGCGGCCTGGCCGGCCGAGGAGCGAATCATGATCCGACCCGACAGCAGCTTGGTCGACGAGGAACGCATCTGGGCAACCCTGGCCGCAGCGGGGCCGGCCGACGCCCGCCGGATCCGCGAGGTGCTGGCACGCGCGCGCGAACTGGCCGGCCTGGCCGCCGCCGATGTGGCCGCCCTGGCCGGGATCAGCGATCCGGAACTGCTGGGCGAGTTGTTCGAGACGGCCCGAGCCGTGAAGGAGGAGATCTACGGCCGCCGGCTGGTGCTCTTCGCGCCCCTGTACGTCTCCAATCTCTGCGGCAACGATTGCGCCTACTGCGCCTTCCGGGCCAGCAACCGCGAGATCCAGCGGCGGGCGCTGACCCAGATGGAGATCGCGCAGGAGACGCGCGTCCTCGTGGAGCAGGGCCACAAGCGGGTGCTGCTGGTGGCCGGCGAGTCCTACCCGCGCGAGGGCTTCGATTACATCCTGCGGGCCATCGACACGGTCTATGCCACGAAGTGCGGCGGGGGCGAGATCCGCCGCATCAACGTCAATGTGGCCCCCCTGAGCGAGCTGGAGTTCCGCCGGCTGGGGGAGCGCCGCATCGGCACCTACCAGCTATTCCAGGAGACTTACCACCACGAGACCTACCGGACCGTGCACCCGCGCGGGCGCAAGGCCGACTACGACTGGCGCCTCAGCGCCATCGACCGCGCCTTCGCCGCCGGCATCGACGATGTCGGCATCGGCGTGCTCTTCGGGCTCTTCGACTGGCGCTTCGAGCTGCTCGCGCTGCTGCAGCACATCAGCTACCTGGAAGCGCGCTTCGGCGTGGGTCCGCACACGATCAGCGTGCCGCGTCTGGAGCCGGCCACGGGCTCCGACATGGCCAGCCACCCGCCGCGCCCCGTCTCCGACCTCGATTTCCGCAAGCTGGTCGCCATCCTCCGCCTGGCCGTGCCCTACACGGGGATCATCCTGTCCACGCGCGAGTCGGCGGCGCTGCGCCGGGAGACCTTTGCGCTCGGCGTCTCCCAGATCTCGGCCGGCAGCCGCACGAACCCGGGCGGCTACGCCGATGGCGCCGACGAGGAGGGCGCCGGCCAGTTCTGCCTGGGCGATCACCGGTCTCTGGACGAGGTGATCCGCGACCTTGCCCAGCTCGGCTACGTGCCCTCCTTCTGCACGGCCTGCTATCGGCTGGGGCGGACGGGGGCAGACTTCATGGATCTGGCCAAGCCGGGGGCGATCAAGGAACACTGCGCGCCCAACGCTCTCGCCACCTTCCAGGAGTACCTGGCTGATTACGCCTCGCCCGCGACGCGCATCCTCGGCGAGGTCTGCGTTCACGAACATCTGGCCGACATGGGTCCGGCCTCCCGCCAGCGGGCGGAATCCATGCTCGCCCGCGTGCGCGGGGGCGAGCGCGACGTCTACTGCTGAGGTGGGGCCGTGAACGAACGCCGAGAACGGGACGCCCTGGGCGAACTTGCCGGCCCGGCCGCTGACCTCGCGGGCGTCCACACCTGGCGGGCGGAGGCGAACTTCGACGTCGCCGGTCGCCCCGTGCGGCCCGCCCTCGTCGAGGCCTACGGACTCGTCAAGCAGGCGGCGATCCGCACGCTGCGCGAGCTGGGCCACTGGGCCGAGGCACCGGCCAAGGCCGCGGCGATGGAGCAGGCCTGCGCCGAGATGGCCGTGGGCACGCTTACCGTCCACGTTCGCGTGGACGCCCTGCAGGGCGGCGCCGGCACCAGCACCAACATGAACGTCAACGAGGTGCTGGCCAATCGCGCCCTGCAGTTGCTCGGCGCCGTGCCCGGGGATCATGTCCAGGTGTCGCCGCTGAGGGATCTCAACCGGCAGCAGTCCACCAACGACACCTATCCCACCGCACTGCGCGTGGCCGCCTTGCGCGGTTTGATCGCGCTTGAGCAGGCGGTGCTCGCGCTCCAGGAGGCCTTCCAGGTCAAGGAGCGCGAACTGGCCGATGTGGTCAAGGTCGGCCGGACCCAGCTTCAGGACGCCGTGCTCGTCACCTTGGGCCGCGAGATGGGCGCCTACGCCGAGGCGATCGGGCGGGACCGCTGGCGCCTCTACAAGGCCCGGGAGCGGTTGCGCATCATCAACCTGGGCGGTACAGCGGTGGGTACGGGTCTGGGTGCCGAACGTGAATACATCTTTCGCGTCGTCGACACCCTGCGTGCGCTTTCCGGCCTGCCCCTCGCCCGGGCGGAGAACCTGATCGACGCTACGCAGAACGCCGATCTCTTCGCCGAGGTGAGTGGCCTGCTCAAGTGCCTGGCCGTCAACCTGATCAAGATTGGCAACGACCTGCGCCTCCTGGCCTCGGGCCCCGAGGCGGGCCTGGGCGAACTGCGCCTGCCCGCGCGGCAGGAGGGCTCGACGATCATGCCCGGCAAGGTGAACCCCGTGATCCCCGAGGCGGCCGTGCAGGCCGGCCTGCGCTGTCTGGGCGCCGACCTCGCGATCACCCAGGCCTGTGCGCTGGGCAGCCTCGAGCTCAATCCCTTCCTGCCCCTGGTGGCGGACGAGCTGCTGGGCACGATCGGGGAGCTGACCCGCGCCTGCACACTGCTGCGCCTGCACTGCATCGAGGGTCTGAGCGCGGACCGCGAGCGCTGCCGGATGCAGGTGGAAGGTAGCACGGCGGCGGCGACCGCGATCGCCGCCCGGCTCGGCCACGCCGAGGCGGCTCGCCTGGCGGCGCAGGCGACGGCGGCGGGCCGTCCCCTGCGGGCACTCGTCGTCGAGGCGGGCCTGCTCAGCGATGCCGAGTTCAGTGCGCTGATCGCGCCTGCGGCCGTCACGCGCCTCGGCCAGCCGGACGGGGAGGGGCCATGAGTCGCGTCCGCTCCGCGAGCAAGGCCTTCCGCCTGCACGTCGGCATCTTCGGCCGCCGCAACGCGGGCAAATCCAGCCTACTGAACGCGCTCGCCCGCCAGGACGTGGCCATCGTGTCGGCCGAGCCGGGCACGACCACGGACCCGGTGGAGAAGGCGATGGAGCTGCAGCCGATCGGCCCTGTTTTGCTCATCGACACGGCGGGGCTGGATGACGAGGGCAGCCTGGGCGAGCAGCGCGTCGCGCGCAGTCGGCGTGTGCTCGAACGCACGGACCTCGGGCTGCTGGTGGCCGCGGGGAGCACCTGGGGCGAGCCCGAGGAAACGTTGCTCGCCGAGCTCGCCGCACGCGGCGTGCCGGCCGCGGTTGCCTTCAATCGGGCGGACGAAGCGGCGCCCGCGGCGGCGACCCTGGCGCGCCTGGCTGCGGCCGGCATCCCCTGGGTGGCGACGACGGCGACCACCAGCGCCGGCCTGGAGGCCCTGCGGGCGCTGATCATCCTGCAGACGCCCGCCGAGTTCCTCGAGGAGCCAGCCCTCGTCAGCGACCTCGTCGGTCCCGGCGAACTGGCCCTGCTCGTGGTGCCCATCGACAAGGAGGCGCCCAAAGGGCGCCTGATCATGCCTCAGGTGCAGGCCATCCGCGATCTCCTCGATGGCGACGCGCTCTGTTTGGTGGTCAAGGAGCGCGAGCTGGCCGAAGCGCTGGCCCTGCTGAAGAAGCCGCCGCGCCTGGTCGTCACGGACTCGCAGGCCTTCCTGAAGGTGGCCGCCGACGTGCCGCCCGCGATCCCGCTCACCAGCTTCTCGATCCTGCTCGCCCGCTACCGCGGCGATCTCCTCGCGCAGACGGAAGGCGCGCTCGCCATCGCGCGCTTGCGCCCGGACGACCGCGTGCTGATCGCCGAGGCCTGCAGCCACCATCCGGTGGGCGAGGACATCGGGCGCGTCAAGATCCCGCGCTGGCTGACGCAGGTGGTGGGCGGCGCGCTGCGCATCGACACCGTGCAGGGTCTCGACTTCCCGGAGGACTTGGGCGACTACCAGCTGGTGATCCACTGCGGAGCCTGCACCATCACCCGCCGCACCGTGCTCGGTCGGCTCTCGCGTTGCCGCGAGGCGGGCGTGCCGATGACCAACTACGGACTTGCCATCGCCGCCAGCCTGGGCATCCTCGAGCGGGCGCTCTCTCCCTTCCCCGCTGCGCAGGCCGTCCTCGCACGCTCCAGGCCACCGCAGCACAGCCGCTGAAAGCAGCCGCCGCGCGCGGTCATCGCCAAGCGAAACGCCCGCCCCGGCCGGGACGGGCGTCTGCGCAGAGGCCGCTGGCGTGCCTAGCCCAGCTTGGCCTTGATCAGGGAAATCAGGCGGTCCTTGCTGACGGGCTTCTGCAGCACGCCGGCCAGGCCGAGCGTGGAGACGTCCACGGCCATCGCCAGGTTGTCGCCCGTGGAGCTGAGCATGAGAATGGGGGCCTTGTTGCCCAGCACCCGCAGCTCGCGAACGAAATTGGTCCCCGCATCCACCTCTTCCATCATCAGATCGACGATGATGAGGTCGGGCTGCTTCTCCTTGTAGGCCCGCAGCCCCTCCTCGGCGCTGGGCGCCTCCACCATCTGAAAGCCCTCGCTCTCCAGGACGATGCGCAGATAGGAGAGGATGTCGGGATCGTCGTCAATGCACAGGATCACGGTCTTGCCATCTTTCATGCGTCACCCTCTTCAATCGCGGCGGCCGGGCCGGGCGCCGCATCAGGGACCGCTGTCCAGCGGCGCGCAGGCAGCACGCGCTGGGCCCAGTCCAAGGCCGCGGCGAGATTGGTCGCGGCCCGTACGGACAGACCCTCGCCGAACTCGTTGAACTCATAGCCCCGAATCCCCAGCAACCAGGTTTCGGGTTCGGCTCCGAAGAGATCCTTGGCCAGCGCCAGCACCGCCTCCGGCTGCACGCTGTGCGTGCTGAAGCTCGCCGTCTTCGCCGCCGGGGCCAGCCGGCGCACCGAGAAGGGCTCCGGCCGGCGCTGTCGGCGTCGACGAAGACCACCACGCTCGCTGGCCGCGGCGACGGCGGCGTCCTCCACGCGTCAGCTGGTAGTTCGATCTCGACCTGCACGCCGGGCAGCGCCAGCTCCGCGATGGCGCCGGCGAAGGCCGGGCCCAGGCCGTCGTCCCGGCGGCCCGGGTTGCCGTAGCCGATCACCAGGAGCTCGGCGCCGGCCGGGCTCATGTCGTCCGCTGCCGGTCGATGCAGGCCGCCTCGGCGTCGCGCAGCTCGACCTCCAGCGGCATCTGGCCCAGGGCGTGCGTCGCGCAGGACAGGCAGGGATCGTAGGCGCGGATGCGCCACCTCGACGTGGTTGAGCAGGCCCTCGGTGATCTCCGGCTTGCCGGCGAGGTAGTCCTCGGCGACCTGCTGCACCGCCCGGTTCATCGGCTCGTTGTTGTTGGTCGTCGAGACGATCAGGTTGGCCATCGTCGACCTGGTCGTTCTCGTCCACCCGGTAGTGGTGGAAGAGCGTGCCGCGCGGCGCCTCGAGCGATGGCCGACCGCCTCGCCGCGGCGCTCGCCCTTGACGACGAGGTCCGTGCCCTGCAGGTCGGGGTCGTCCAGCAGCTCCCGGATCTTCTCGACCGCGTGCAGCAGCTCGATCATCCGCGCCCAGTGGTAGGCCATGGTGACGTTGTTCGGCTTGCCGCCGGTGACGCGCCATGAACTCCTTGCGCGCCGCCTCGGCCTCCGGCGTGTCGATGAAGTCGCAGGCGTTGACCCGCGCCAGCGGGCCCGACCCGGTACCAGCCGTCCTCCGGGCCGATGCGACTTGATGAAGGGGAACTTCATGTAGGACCAGGGCCGGACCTCCTCGGCGATGTACGTCGAGGTAGTCCTGGTAGTCGACCTGGTCGAAGATCGTGCTTGCCCTCGGCGTCGATGGCCCGCAGGCCGCCGTCGTAGAGGTCCATGGCGCCGTCCGCGCGCACGAGCGAGAGGTGGTTCGAGTCGAAGGAGCCGAAGTCGCGCCAGCTCTCGAGGTGCTCGACCGTGTAGTCCTTGGCGATCTTCAGCGGCGCCGCGGCACCACTCGACCATCTGGTCGATGTCCTCGAGGAAGCCGTCGCGCTCCGCGATCGAGAGGTTCTTGTTGACGCCGCCGGGGATCGCGCCGGTGCCGTGGATCTTCTTGCCGGCCGTGGCCTTGATGATCTCCTGGCCGTACTTGCGCATCATGACGCCCTGCACGGCCAGCTCCGGGTACTCGGCCGCCACGCCGATGACGTTGCGCATGGCCACGGGTCGGCGTCGAAGCCGAAGAGCAGGTCCGGGCGAGCGAGGTGGAAGAAGTGCAGCGCGTGCGACTGGAAGATCTGCCCGTAGTGCATCAGCCGGCGCATCTTCTCGGCCGTCGGCGTGAGCTTCTCGCCGCCGACGATGCCGTCCATCGCCTTGGCCGCGCGCCAGGTGGTGGCTGACCGGGCAGATGCCGCAGAGCCGCTGCACGAGCACCGGCACCTCCCAGTAGGGCCGGCCCTGGATGAAGCGCTCGAAGCCGCGGAACTCGACGATGTGCAGCCGCGCCTGCTCGACCTCGCTCTGCTTCGTCCAGCAGGATGGTGACCTTGCCGTGCCCCTCGACGCGGGTCACCGGCTCGATGACGATCTTCGTTCGTGTCGTTGCGGTCGCCATGGTCGTCTCCTCCTCAGTCGTACTTGATCAGCTCGTAGGGCAGCTCGACCGGCTTGTCCGTCGAGCAGCGCCACCAGCGCCTGCCCAGATCGTGTCCGCCGGCGGCGGGCAGCCCGGGCAGGTGGTAGTCGATCTTCACCACCTCGTGGCACGGGTAGACCTTGTTCGAGCAGCAGCGGGATCTCCGGGTCGTCGGGGATCTTGCCGCTCGGGTTGTGCACCGTCGGGCCGTTCAGGTAGGCCTCGTCGAGGCACTCCTCGCAGCGGGATCGTGTTGCGCATCGCCGGGATGCCGCCCGCTGATCGCGCAGTCGCCGACCGAGACGAGGACGTCGCAGTGCTTGCGGAAGTCCTGCAGCACGTGGACGTTCTCCTCGTTGCAGCAGCCGCCCTCGATCGAGGCCGACCGCGCAGCGGCCGGTGAACGTCCTTGATGTCGTTGATCGGGCGACTTGTCGAAGTCGACCAGCTCGGCGAGCTCGAGGATGCGCTCGTCGATGTCGAGGAGCGACATGTGGCAGCCGAAGCAGCCGGCCAGCGACGTCGTTGCGACTTCGGGTTTCGCCATGGTCGTCTCTCCTCAGTCGCTCGGCCGGTGCGCCGTGCTTCGATGTCCGAGCCGATCGGCTCGTGGTCGTACAGGCGCTGGCCGACCGGCACGCGCGTAGCCGACCCGCTTGCGCAGCAGGGCGCCGACCGGGCAGACGTCGACGCGCCTGGTCGGTGACGTCGGCGTCGGTGTCGCCGAGAGCGCGGCCCGGCGTTGACCGCGAGCCGCTTGTGCGGCGCCGCGGCCGACGAACTCGAAGACGTGCTTGCCGTCGAGGTCCCGCGAGGCGCGCACGCAGCGGGCGCAGAGGATGCAGCGGTTGCGGTCGATGAAGATGTCGGGGTGCGACGCGTCGACGTCGCGCTCCGGGAACAGGTAGCGGGAAGCGCGGCGCCGTGATGCCGAAGCCGGTAGGCCAGCGCCTGCAGCTCGCAGTTGCCGCTCTTCTCGCAGAACATGCAGAAGTGGTTGCCCTCGACGAAGAGCATGTCGACGATGTCCCGCGCGAATGGCGTTGAGCTGCCTCCGTGTCGTTCTCGACGACCATGCCCTCCGCGACCGGCTGCGTGCAGGCCGCCTGCGGCCGGCCGTTGACGCAGCACCGTGCAGACGCGGCAGCTGCCGAAGGGGGCGAGGTCCTTGTAGGCGCACAGGCGCGGGATGTAGACGCCCGCCGCGTCCGGCGGCCTCCAGGATCGTCTGCCCGGCGTGGGCCGTGATCGCCTTGCCGTCGATGGTGAGGGTGACCGTGTCGCTCATCGTGGCTGCCCTCCTAGCTCTTGAAGTGCACCGACTCGCGACCGGTCAGGGCCTCGGCCTGGCTGAGTTCGCGGCTGGATGTCGAAGCCCGGCTGGCGGCCCTCGGCGGGCTGCCGGACGCGGGCCGTCGTAGGCATCGCGGAAGTTCTCCAGCGCTGCGTCAGGACCGGATTCGGCGAGGTCTGCCCGAGGCCGCAGCGGCTGGCGGTCTTCACGCTCCTGGCCAGGCTCTCGCAGGTAGTCGAGGTCGGCCGGCTCGCCGCGGCCGCGCGACGATGCGGTCGAGCCGCTCCTTGCAGCAGCACGTTGCCGACGCGGCAGGGCGTGCAGTAGCCGCAGCTCTCCTCGACGAAGAACTCCATGAACTCGCGCGACGATCTCGAGCAGGTCGCGCTCCGGGCCGAAGACCATGATCGAGCCGCCGGTGGCCAGGTCGTCGTAGCAGATCGTGCGGTCGAAGTCCGCCGGGCCGACCATCTGGCCGCTCGGGCCGCCGACCTGGACGCGCCATGGCGTCGTCGCGCGCCGGCACAGTCTCGAGCACCTCGCGCAGCGGTGATGCCGAAGGGCACCTCGTAGACGCCGGGCCGGCTGCAGTCGCCGGAGATGCTGAGCAGCTTCGTGCCCGGTGCTGCCGCGTCGAGCCGAGCTCGGCGAACCAGCCCGGGCCCTTCTCCAGGATCCGCGTCGACGCAGCAGAGCGTCTCGACGTTGTTGACGATGGTCGGGCGGCCGAGGTAGCCCTTCTGGGCCGGGAACGGCGGCCGGTTCTTCGGGTCGCCGCGCAGGCCCTCGCAGGAGCTGATCAGCGCGGTCTCCTCGCCGCAGACGTAGGCGCCGGCGCCCATCTGGATGCGGATGTCGAAGTCGAAGCCCTGCTTGCCGCATGACGTTCTTGCCCAGCAGCCCGTCGCTCGCGCCGCTCGCTCGAGCACGTCCTCGAGGAAGCCGCGCAGGTAGGCGTACTCGCCGCGCAGGTAGAGGATGCCCGTGCTCGGCGCCGATGGCGTAGCCGGCGATCGTCATGCCCTCGAAGAGCAGGTCGGCGCGCTCGGTGAGGAGCACGCGGTCCTTGAAGGTGCCCGGCTCGCCCTCGTCGGCGTTGCAGATCACGTACCTTGTCGCTCGCCGGCGGCGCCGCGCGTGAACTCCCACTTCATGCCGGTCGGGAAGCCGGCGCCGCCGCGGCCGCGCAGGCGCGCCGTCTTGACGTGCGCGGATCACCTCGGCCGGGCTCATCGCCAGCGCCTTGCGCAGGCCTCGCCCGGGCTCGATCTCGGCGAAGAGCACCGGGCCGCGGCTGGCGGATGTTGTTGTGGACCATCGGCGCGCACGAGGTCGTGGGCGTTGTTGCCGTCGCCGAGCGTCGCACCAGGCTGCTGCGGATCCATGTGCTCCCTGCAGCTTCGCGCGACGACCTCGCGCGCCATGTCGGCGCTGAGGTCGGTGACGACGACGTCGTTGACCAGCGCGGCCGGCGCCTGGTCGCACATGCCGATGCAGGGCGTCCGCTCCAGCGTGATCTCGCCGTCCGGCGTCGTCTCGCCGAAGTCGATGCCGAGCTCCTCGCGCAGGGCATCGGCCACGCGCTCGCTGCCGCGCATCTCGTCGATGATGTCGTCGCAGAGCCGGATGACGACCTTGCCCTGCGGCTCGTCGGAGAGGAAGCGTAGAAGGAGACGAGGCTCTCGACCTCGACCCGCGTGCAGCGCAGAGCCTCGGCGATGAGCTGCTGAGCCTCGGGCGTGACGCAGCCCTGGCTCGCCTGCACGGCGCGCACGATGTCCATCAGCCGCGTGCGGTCGTTGCCATGAGCCTGGCAGCATTCCTTGACCACCGTCTTGAGTGTGCTCATCGATCACCTCTTCGCAGGTCCGTGGTCCGGGCGCGCCGCGCAGGCGCAGCGCGCGCACTCGCGCCGGCTCCCGGTGCCGCCTGCGCGAGCGATTGCTCGTTCATTCGCGCACAACTTACACGGGAGCGGGGCTATTTCAAGACATGCGGGCCCTGGATTTCTCCATATTCGGGAATTATTTCACATGGACTGCGCAAACCGGAATTCGTCCAAGATGGCGCGGCTAGTCAAGGCGGCGCAGGTGGTAGACGGTCTCGTCCGCGCGCTTGTAGCCCCACTCCTCGCGAGCGATGCGCTCCCGGTAGAGAGGGTCGGCGGCCAGGCGCTGGGCCTCGGCCTCGAGAGCGGCCGACTCGGCTTCCAGGCGCTGGATCTCTGTGAACAGCTCGCTGCGGCGGCTTTGCAGGCGCCACTGGTGAATCCACCCGGTTTCGCCCAGGAGGAGCAGGTAGATGAACACGAGCACCAGGAGCGCGAGAGCGCCTTTGAAGGTGCGCCCGCCGATGCGGCCCTCGGTCCAGGGTCGACGCAGGTAGGGCGTGCGGCCGTCCGGGCGCAGGGCGTTCAGGGCATCCTCCCGGCGCGCGCGCTCGGGCCGCCAGGGTTCCGGCGCCGAAGCGCCGGGCGCATGCCTGCCGCTCGTCATGCCTCGTAGTTGAGCGCACGCAGGCCCTCGTAGCGGCCCTGCTCCCCGAGCTCTTCGGCGATGCGCAGCAGCTCATTGTACTTGGCGACCCGATCGGTGCGGCACAGGCTGCCGGTCTTGATCTGGCCGGCATTGGTGGCCACCGCGACGTGGCTGATCGTCACATCCTCCGTCTCGCCGCTGCGGTGCGAGATGACATTGGTGTAGCCGGCCCGCTTGGCCGTCTCGATGCAGTCCAGGGTCTCCGTGAGCGTGCCGATCTGGTTGAGCTTGATCAGGATGGAGTTGGCGATGCCCTCGTCGATCCCGCGCACCAAGCGATCGGTGTTGGTGACGAAGAGGTCGTCGCCCACGAGCTGGACGCGCTCGCCGAGGCGCTGGGTGAGCAGGCGCCAGCCCTGCCAGTCGTCCTCGGCCAGGCCATCCTCGATGCTGACGATGGGGTAGCGCTGGGCGAGATCGGCGTAGTAGTCCACCATGGCCGCGGCATCGAGCCGGCGGCCCCCCTCGCCGGCGAGCACGTAGGCGCCCTCGCTGTAGAACTCGCTGGCGGCGGCGTCCATCGCGAGATGGATGTCCTCGCCCGGGCGATAGCCGGCCTTCTCGATCGCCTGCAGGATCACCTGCAGGGCCTCCTCGTTGGAGCCCAGGTTGGGCGCGAAGCCGCCCTCATCGCCCACGGAGGTGCTCAGCCGCCGATCGGCCAGCACCTTCCGCAGATGGTGGAAGATCTCCGCGCCCCAGCGCAGGCCGCTCGCGAAATCCGGCGCCCCGGTGGGCATGATCATGAACTCCTGGATGTCCACGTTGTTGTCAGCGTGCTTGCCGCCGTTGAGGATGTTCATCATCGGCACGGGCAGGGTGCGCGCGGCGACGCCGCCGATGTACTGGTAGAGCGGCAGATCCAGGTAGGCGCTGGCGGCCTTGGCCACGGCCAGGCTGACGCCGAGGATGGCGTTGGCGCCCAGCTTCTCCTTATTGTAGGTGCCATCGATGTCCAGCAGCACGGAGTCGATGTGGGCCTGGTCCAGCGCATCGAGCTCGAGCAGCTCCGGCCGGATGATCTCGTGGACATTGGCCACGGCCTTCAGCACGCCCTTGCCCAGGTAGCGCTCGCTATCGCCGTCCCGGAGTTCGATGGCCTCATGCTCGCCGGTGGAGGCGCCCGAGGGGACGGCCGCTCTCCCCACGGCACCGCTCTCCAGGTAGACCTCGACCTCCACCGTGGGATTGCCGCGCGAGTCCAGGATTTCACGAGCCAGGACTTCCTCGATGGCGCTCATGGCAGGCTCCTTCCTCGATGCAGGCGCGGGTGGGCGCCGCAGGGCACCCGGATGGGTAATGACACCGGCTGGAAGCGAGGTCAAGGAAAATGCCCCTCAGCGCCAGGGCTGCCAGAGGCGTCGCGCTGAGGGCAGTTCCAGGGGCCGATTCTCCTCCGGCTGGCCCGGCGGCACGAGATCCAGGCCATGGGGACGCAGCGCCTCCCGGAGGGTGAGGGCGGCTTGCAGGGGCAGCAGGCCACCGAGGCCGACCAGCAGGCCGACGCCGCTGATGCCGAGCAACGCGGCGATCCCCTGTCTGACCGCGAAGCCAGGCAGCAGGATACGGGGACGCTGCAGGAGCAGGAGCAGCGCCAGGCTCGCGGTGGGGCGCAGCTCGCGCTGGCGCACGGCCAGGAGGGGGAGGAAGACGAAGCCCCAGAGCCGGGACAGCGCCCAGAGCCACAGACCCGCCGCGAGACCGAACCAGGCGAGCAGGCCGTGACCGGCGAGGGGCCAGGGCAAGAGCACCTGGAGCAGCAAGAGCGCAAGCAGGGCCTGCAGCAGGGCCCAGGCGAGCAGGGGTCGATAGTGGCGGCCCGGCCTCGCCAGCTCCGCCCGCAAGGACGCGGATTCGCCGCGGGCCAGCGCTGCCGCGAAGCGCTGGCCCGCGGCGCTCAGCCAGGGGGCGCAGAGCAGCCCGACGAGAACGAGCAGTCCGGCCACGACCACCCACTGCGCGGGGGCGAGGCTCGCAGCGGGTAGGAAGGTGAGCAGGGCCGCCAGGGCGATCCAGGGCAGCGCGCGCAATAGAGAGAGAAGGGCCAGCGGGCCAAGGTGCTCGAAGCCCAGCAGGAAAAAGCTTCGCGCCAACGAATCGCGCACTTAGACTGCTCCTTTGACCCGCTGCGGGGCCCGCCGGGAAACGCAGGGTTGGCAGCCCCCGTAAGGAGTGTGCCGCAGGTGAGCGTCGAGGACCGCGAGCTGATTCGCAGCTGCCTCCGCGGCGATCGACAAGCCTACCGGGCCCTGCTCGCGCGCTACCAGGATCCGATCTTCGGCTATTGCGTGCGCATGATCAAGGACTCCGGACAGGCGGAGGACATCGCCCAGGAGGCCTTGGTCCGCACCCTGACGCGGCTGGAGAACTATGACGAGCGCTACAGCTTCTCGGCGTGGGTGTTCAAGATCGCGACGAACCTCTGCATCGACCATCTGCGCAAGGCCAAGCGCATCGCCTACTCCCTGGACCAGGAACTGGAGGGCAAAGACGGCAGCTTCCGCCGGGAAATCGCCGCCGACACCCCGGATCCCTCGGAGCGGCTGCTGGCCGAGGAGCGGATGCGGATGCTCGATGCTGCGGTGGCCGAACTGCCCGAGCACTATCGAGCGATCCTGCTGCTTCGCCACCGGGAGAACTTGAGCTACGACGAGATCGCGCGGATCTTGGAGCTCCCGATCGGCACGGTGAAGATCCGGATTCACCGGGCGCGGGAGCGGATCAAGCGGAGGTTGGACCGTGATGAGCTGCTCTGAGACACCATGGCGATGGGCTGCGCTGGGACTGGCGTGCTTGCTCATGATCCCGGGCGGCGTCGCGCTGGCTGCCGAGGCCAGGCGCAGCGAGGAGCGCCGGCTGCCGGCGCGCAACCTGGCCCAGCTCATCGTCGAGAACCCGGCGGGCAGCATCGAGCTGCAGGGGGAAGCGCGGGAGGACCTCGAGCTGGCGGTGCACTACCGGGTTTGGGGCGGCAGTGCCGATGCCGTGCGCGACATCATCAGCAATCTGCGCATCGACGTCTTCGAACAGGATGGCCGGCTGCGGCTGCGCCCGATGCATGCCGCGCGCAGCATCGACGGCCCACGGGCGAGTGATCTGGACGGAGCCCGCCTCAGCATCGACCTGCGTCTGCGCATGCCCGCGGCACTGCCCGTTGCCGCCAGCGTGACGCGCGATCGGCTTGTCGCCGTGGGGTTGGCGGGGGACCTGGTGCTCGCCGCCACGAGCGGAGACGTGGAAGCCCGCCAGATCGGCGGCAGCCTCTCGGCGGGCGTGACGGGCGGCACCCTGCGCCTCAGCGACGTCGCCGGCGATGTGGCGGTAACGGCAACCAGCGGCGACCTCGATCTTCGCCGTGTAGGCGGGAAGGCCGCGCTCCGCACCGTCACTGGTGGCATGCGCATCGAGCAGGTAGCGGGGGACGCCAAGATCGAGACCGCTAGCGGCAAGCTGGTGGTCATTGATATCCGAGGCCGCTTGGAGTTGATCAGCGGCAGCGGCGACGTCGCCATCCGCAAGCCCGGCGGCGACCTCAAGGTGAATTGCGCCAGCGGCGACCTCAGCCTGCTGGATCTGGGCCCCTTGCCCGGCGGCCGATCGCGCGAGGTGTTCCTGGCCAGTTCCAGCGGGGATATCGACGTGCTCTTGCTCCCTGGAGCGGGGTTCTGGCTGGACGCGGCGACCGATCTCGGCGCGATGCAGTTGCGATTGCCGCTGCAGGTCGAGGACCTGAGCCGCCGCCACGTCAGCGGGCAGACCGGCGACGGCAGGGGCAGGTTGCGGGTTGTAACCGCCACCGGGGACATCCGTATCAAGCTCGCCCACGAGCCCCAAAGGACCACGCCCTGACCATGGATACGCGCCCCGAGTTCGATCGCCAGGAAGGCAGAAGCCGCTGCGAATCGGTACAGAGCTCCCTTCCCGACTACTTTGAGGGACGCCTCTCCGCAGCACTCCGCGGTCCCCTGCGCGCCCACCTGCAGCGCTGCCCGCTCTGCTCCCGGGAGCATGCGCGCGAGCGCGAACTCCGGGCCCTGCTGGCCGAGCTCCGACCGCAGCCGGCCCCACGGGGCTTCGCCGATGCCGTCCTGGCAGAGGTTTTTGCCCAGGTACCCCTGCGCGAGCGCGTCACGCCGGCTCCGGCTCGCGGCGCCCTGCGGCGGCAGTGGGCGCCGCTCCCCCTCGGACTGCTCCTGCTGGCGCTGGTCCTTGGCCAATGGTGGCCGGCGGCCAAGCCGGAGCAGCTTCGTGACAGCGCGGCCGGAGTGCTCTTCGAGAGTAGCCGCGAACTCACGGGCGTGCTCTCCCTGATCGAGAGCGCCCGCAAGACAGGGGATCTCGTGACCCGACCGGCGCTGGACAAGGCCGCCTCCCTGATCCGTGTCGAGCGCACCTTGCGCAGCGTGCTCCCTCCGCAACTGCCGGCCCTGATTCTACTTGTTGCGTTGGGTCCCGTCGTGCTTGTCTTTGCTGTCTACCGCACACGGCTCAAGGGAGTGCTGTCCCATGCGCTCATGCATCCTACGCTGCGCTAGCTGGCGCTTGACGGGCCGGGGCCTGCTTGCCCTGGCTGCGGTCCTGCTGCCGGCGGCGGCTCCCGCCGCCGGCACGGCGACGACCGACAGCAGCCGCAGCGCGAAAGGCATCGCCCACGAGATCATCATCGACGACTCTGGAATCATCGTGAAGGAGGGAGACAGCGAGGTTTCGATCACGGCGGAGGATGAGGAGGGTCGGCTCCGGGTGCGCGTCGACACTGGCGACCCCGCGGACAAGAGCCGATACGGGGATCAGGACGAACAGGTCAGCTTTGGCCGCGATGTCACGGTCGAGAGCGACGAGATCGTGCACAATGACCTGGTCATCCTCTTCGGCGACCTCGAGGTCTACGGCGAGGTGGTGGGCAACATCGTCGTCATCATGGGCGATGTCTACGTGCGGGAGGATGCAGTCATCACGGGCGACGTACTGGTCGTCGGCGGGGAGGTCGAGCGCGAGGAGGGCGCCCGGATCGTCGGCGAGGTGACCCGTACGAGTAGCCACCTGGGGGGGCTGTTCAAGAACGGCTGGCGCGCCGCCGACTTCCGATTGATGGACCGCGAGCGTTTCGGCACCGACGATGCGCTGCTGAAGCTCCTGGAGTTCCTCGCGCTGGCGATGGCCGGGAGCATCCTGCTGGCGGCCCGCATCCCACGCTTCACGGCGGGACTGCGTTGCCGGCCCTGGTGGAGCCTGCTCGTCGGCTTTCTGACGCTCCTGGCCGCGGCGCTGCTGGCAATCCCGGTGGCCCTGATCCTTTTCCTGCTTCTGCTCACCCTGGTCGGCATTCCGGTCGTGGTCTTGACCATCCTTGCTCTCATCGGGCTTGGCTTCGCGGCCTGGCTGATCCCGCTCTACACCTTCTCCAGGTACACGCTCGAAGTCCGAGGCATGAATCGCTATGCCGCCGTGGCGATCTGGGCCGCGGTCTTCTGGCTGTTCCACCTGCTCGGTCACCTCGGTGGCCCGATGAAGGGGCTCGTGCTCTTCGTGGAGATCGTGGCCTGGTGCGCCGGCTTGGGGATCCTCGTCATCACACGCCTGGGCTCCCGGCATCCCATCGCCGACCGCGCTTGATTCCTCTGGCCAGGACCGGGACTCATCGCTAGGTTGACCGGGTGTGCCGAGCCCAAGCATTTGCGGCGCCCCGCGCCCCCGCCGACCGCCGTCGCCGGCGCGCGATCTCCTTCCTGCTTGTCCTCGCCTGCCTGGCCGGAGTCGCCGGGAAGGCCGCGGCTGCCAAGCGCAGCAAGCTCGACCTGCCGGGTGCCGGCTTCCAGGCCGCGGATGCGGAGGTGTTTCGCGGCTGGCCGCTGCAAGAGATCATCCTCCAGGGCAATCAGCGCACCCGGGACGAGGCGATCCTGCGCGAACTCTACCTCCAGCCCGGAGATGCCT
This sequence comes from uncultured bacterium, assembly GCA_963695095.1. Lineage (GTDB taxonomy): Bacteria > Krumholzibacteriota > Krumholzibacteriia > JACNKJ01 > JACNKJ01 > VGXI01. Next base: position 1,272,940 of record CAVOFT010000001.1, read on the forward strand.
TCGACCCCGAGCTTCTGGAGCGCGATCTGCGCTTTCTGGACGGCCTCAGTATCTTCGCCGCGGTCGGGGTGGCGATCGCGCCTGACGGCGGCAGTCTCCGTGTGACCTACTACTTCATGGAGCGGGGCGATACGCGCTGGGGGCTGGTCTATCCGGTGGCCGACTATCGGGATGGCGAATTCCGCCTGGGTGCTGTCTACCGCCATCGCAGCCTTCGGGGCGCACGGGAGGATCTCTGGCTGGAGTACTCGGCGGGCTGGGAGGAGCGCGCCCGCGTCAGCCTCGGGCGTCCGTGGCTGGGCAGCTATCCCATCGATCAGCGCCTGGACTATCGGCTCGTCGATCGCGACGACGAGGATGAGCTGCACACCGAGCGCGTGGCGATCAGCTTCTGGCTCTCGCTGCTGCGCCGGCGACCGCTCGAGCACCGCTTTCTGTTCAGCGTGGCCTGGGGTGAACGCTCTTTCTTGGCAACGCCCATCACTGCACAGGCTCCCGACCGCGAGCGTCATTATGAGCAATTCAGCTCCGTGAGTTTCGGCTACGCCCGCGACACCCGGGACAGCTTTCTGCGACCCCAACAGGGCGGGCAGCTCGCGCTGACGAGCAGTCTCTACGATCCCATCCTGGGCAGCACGGTCTACTTGCGGCAGCTGTCGCTGTTCGTGACGCACTATCGGATGCTTCCCCTGGGCTGGGTGGGCGCGGTGGGGCTGGATGCCGTCAACCGCTGGGGCGAGCTGTTCTACAAGGGCACCTCCTCGCTGGGTGGATTGGATTCCGTGCGCGGCTATGGCGGCGGCAGCATCGATGGCTGGCAGGGCGCTGCGACGGCGGCGGGGCCCAGGGGTCGGAACCATCTGGTGCTGCGCGGTGAACTTCGCCACGATCTCCTGCCTCGCTTCACCTTCAAGCTCCCTATCCTCGGCGTCGTGGACGTGCAACTCGAGGCCGCGCTCTTCGCCGACGCGGGCTTCCTCTGGAGCCGAAATCGCTTCCTCCTGCCCGATGGCGCTCGCGCTCGGATTCACGGCGCCGGCGGCGGTCTGCGCGCCTACACGCCGATCGGCGATGTCCTGCGCTGCGAACTCGGCCTCGGGGAAGGAGGCCGCTACGAGATCCATCTAGGCAGCGGCATGCGTTTCTAGGCACCGCCGCACCATTGGGGGAAATGCCCCAAGCACCCAAGACGCGGACGAATCTTCCAACTACTGCGATTGCAGGGGGATGGAGCCCGGTGCAGACTCCGCGCTGGGGGAAAGCCCCCAGAGCGGCGCAGCGAGAAGGGGGAGGGGAGGGCGCCGCCCTGGGCGCGAGGAATTGTCAGGGCCGCCATCCCCACTCGCTGCCGGACGGCTGGCCAGGCTGGGCCTGCTCTTAGGCCTCCGCATCTCCGTGCCGCCTCTGTTTCGGGCGGGCCGGCCCATCTTGAGCCGGGAAGCGGGGAACGCCGGTTGCGGAAAGAGGGCTGGACGCCAGAGTGGGAGCCCAGATGCGCGAAATGACCCCCCGGATCCAGACCCAGCCAGCCAGCAGCCGGACCTCCCGCCGGCTCCTCGCCTTTGCGCTGCTGCTCCAGGCGTCCACCTTCTTTGCAGCGGCCCCCAGCGTCGCCGCCGGGGCCGTGCTCGAACTCGACCTCCATCGGGGCGTCCAGGCCCGGATCTTCTCGGCGGACTATGTCGAGGAGCACTGGGTGCGCGAGAGCGCCGGGCGCGCCTGGCTCGAGATCCCCGGCTACGGCAGCACCGAACTCATCCTGCCCGAGTCCGGTGATCCCAGCTCCGCTTACCATCCCCATGCGGCCCTGGATGTCTACGATGCCCTGGCCGCGGTCGTGCATACCGCGCTGCCGGAGACGCTCAGCGTCTTCTGCCTGCCCTATCCGCGCAAGGGATTGACCAGCAGTTCCACGGCCGGCGCGCGCATCTTCCTGAGCCCTGGCGCGCTGCCGATCCCGCGCGAAGTCACGCACATGGTCGCCACCCATGAACTCGGCCACGCGATGCACAATCGCCACCTACCGGAGAGCGATACGGCCGGCTGGCAAGCCTATCGCAAGCTCCGGGATATCGAGGACACGAGCGTCTACTGCGCCGATGCGCTGCACCGGAATCGGCCGCGCGAGATCTTCGCGGAGGACTTCCGCTACCTCTGCGGAGGGGCGCTGGCCAACTACAGCGGCACGATCGAGAATGGCGCGCTGCCGGCGCCGGATGCGGTGCCTGGGCTTCACGGTTTCCTGCTCGCGCTGGGGCAGGGCCAGGTGGTGGCCGCGGGTCCGCTGGTGGCGAGCAACTACCCGAATCCCTTCAATCCGCAGACTCGCCTCGCCCTGGCCGCCGCCCGCGAGCAGCTCGGGCTGCCCCTGACCATCGAGGTCTTCGATGCAGCCGGCCGCCGGGTGCGCACGCTCTATCTGGGCACCCTGGAGCGCCTGTTCCTGGAAGTCGAATGGGACGGACGTGACGAACGCGGCGGGGCTCTGGCCTCCGGCGTCTATTTCGCGCGTATCCGGCTGGGCGAGCAGCGCCTGAGCCACAAGATGCTCCTGATCGGCTGATTCCTCCTCCTGACGGTCCCCCCTCGCGGCGCCGCCCCCCCCAGCGGCGCCGCGGGCTTTTGGGAGCCAAGGCTCCTTTTTCATCGCGTTGACAGCGGCAGCCCGGCTCTCTAGCTTGCAGGAACAATCCGGGAGGTCGCCTTGCCCCGAGAGATCATCCTCGCCCGCAGCGCCGGGCAGTGCTTCGGCGTCAAGCGCGCCTTCAACATCGCCATGGAGGCGGCCCGCAGCGAGGACGCCGTCGTCATGCTGGGCGACATCGTGCACAACGAGCACGTCGTCCAGAAGATCGACGAGGCCGGCGTGAAGGTCGTGCGCGAGATCGATGAGGCCGGCGCGAGCGGCACCCTGCTGGTCCGCGCGCACGGCGCCGCGCCCGAAGTCTACGCGAAGGCCCGAGCGCAGGGGCTCAAGATCCTCGATGCCACCTGCCCCCTCGTCCATGAGATCCACCAGGTGGCCCGCGAGATGGAGAGCGAGGGCTACCAGCTCATCGTGATCGGCGACCATGGCCACGACGAAGTCGTCGGCATCACCGGGCAGGTCAAGGACGCCATCGTCCTGGCCGGACCCGCCGAGGTGGCCTTGCGCATTCCGGGCCGCCTGCGCAAGGCCGGCGTGGTGGTCCAGTCCACCCAGAACATCGAGAACGTGCAGAGGATCCTCGTCGAATTGCTGCCGCGCGTGCGCGAGCTGCGCTACGTGGACACCATCTGCGGCCCGACCAAGACGCACCAGCGGGACATCCGCGACCTGCCCGGCCATTGCGACGTGATGGTCATCGTCGGCTCCTTCACGAGCGCCAACACCTGCCGGCTGACCGAGATCTCCCGGATCAGCAACCCGCGCAGCCATCAGGTCGAGGATGCCTCCGGGCTGGATCCTGCCTGGTTCGCGGGCGCGGCCAGAATCGGGGTGAGCGCCGGCGCCTCGACGCCGGACTGGATCATCGACGAGGTCGTCAGCGTGCTTCAGTCCCTGCCGGAGACCTGAGGTCCGGCCGCCCGCGAGTCCGCCCTTGGCTGTTCTGCCCTGCCTGTGTTATCATTGGGGTTAGCGCCGATTATCGGGCGCTTTCCCTGGCCCTCAGCAGAGGATGGATGTCGATGGGTGCGATCTCCAAGCGCCGCATGGCGGCGAGCGGGTTCCTGCTTTGTCTACTCTGGCTCGGGTTCGGGCCCGCAGCGCTGGTCGCGAGCGCCGCCCCGCCGCTGGATGAACGCGGCCTGCCCCTCTGGGAGCCCGCCGTCTGGCGGGATCTGCCCATCGAGCTCATGCTACCGGACGGCGATGCCCTGACGGCCTTGCTGGCCCGCGTGCCCATCGCCGCCTTCCAGCGCGAGGACGTCCGCCCGGCCGCGCGCACGCCCTTCGGCCGTGCGCTGCGCCTGCGCACCCGCGTCACCGAGACGGAACTCGCCGCCCTCGAGGCGGCGGGCTACCAGCCCCTGCGCGTGCCCGACCTCGAGCGCAGCCTGCAGACCGCCATCGAGGAGCGCTGGGCCGCCCAGGTCGAGCGCGGCGGCGAGGATGAGCGCGTGGGCGAGCGGGGGGTCTATCACACCTATGCCCAGCTGGGGCAGATCCTGCTCGACACCGAGACCGCCCATCCGGCCATCGCCAAGCGCGGCAGCCTGGGCACCTCCGTGCAGGGTCGCGAGCTGTGGACGCTGACGATCAGCGACAACGTGAACGGCGCCGAGGAGGCCGAGCCCGAGCTGCGCATCTCGGCCAACATCCACGGCAACGAGAAGATCAGCATGGAGATGAGCCTCTACCTGATCGACTACCTGGCCGCCAACTACGGTGTCGCCGGCCACGAGGACGTCACCAACCTCGTGGACAACTACCACCTGCTCTTTCTGCCCCTGCACAACCCTGACGGTCATGTCGCCAACACTCGCAGCAACGCCAACGGCGTGGACCTGAATCGGAACTTCCCCGTGCCGGACGGCTCGGTCGGCGAGGACGGCACCTACACCGAGCAGATCGAGACCCAGCTCATGAAAGCCTGGGGCCTTGCCACGCATTGCGTGATCAGCCAGGACGGCCACAGCGGCGCCTTGGTGGTCAATTACCCCTGGGACTACACCTACACGCTCGCTCCGGACGACGCCGCCCTGATCCAGCTCGCCGAGGAGTACAGCTACTACAACTCGCCGATGTGGAACGGCGACTTCTACCACGGCATCACGAACGGCGCGCAGTGGTACGTCACCAAGGGCAGTCTGCAAGACTGGGCCTACCACGAGACCGGTAGCCTGCACGTGATCGTGGAGTTCAGCGACAGCTACGCGCCGCCCGCCTCCCAGCTCGACACCTACTGGGCGAACAACCGCGAGAGCTTCATGCACTGGATCAAGGCCGCGCGCTACGGCGTCAACGGGCGCGTCACCGATGCGGCCACCGGCGCGCCCCTGGCCGCCACGGTGACGGTGATCGGCAATGCGAAATCCGTCCAGACCGACCCCGACCGGGGCGACTACTACAAGCTTCTCGACACGGGCAGCTACACGCTGCGCTTCGAAGCGCCGGGCTACGTCACGCAGACGATCAGCGGCGTCAGCACCAGCTGGGGCACGCCGACCGTCCTCGACGTGGCCCTGGTGGACCAGACCACGGACGCGCCCCTGCTGCCGGCCGTCGCCGCGCGCCTGGAGGGCAACTTCCCGAATCCCTTCAATCCGACCACGACGCTGCGCTATCGGCTGGCTCGCGAGGGAAGCGTGGACCTGGACATCCTCGATGCGCGGGGCCGCCACGTCTGCAGTCTGCTTGCGGGCGCCATGCAGACCGCGGGCGCGCATGAAGTGCTCTGGAACGGCCGCGACGCAGCGGGCCAGGCCCTGCCCAGTGGCCTCTATCAGGCCCGCCTCAGGGCAGGCGGCATCGAGGACGGCCTGAAGCTGCTTCTGCTCAAGTAATCCGCGCCCAGGGAGGACAGCGCATGCGGCCACCCCTCACAGCGCTCCTGTGCCTGTTCGCCGCCGCCATCGCTCCCACCGGACAGGCGGCGGCTGCGGCTGCGATTGCGCCCGCCCTCGAGGCCCTGCTGGCGCCCGGGATGGCGCCGCGCCCGGTCTGGGTCTTCTTCACGGACAAGGGCGCCGCGGCGCCAGAGCCCGCCGACCTGCGTGCGGCCGAGGCCGGCCTCAGCGCCCGGACCCTGGCTCGCCGTGCCCGCGTCGCTGCGCCCGGTGCGGCCTGGCGCGATCTGCCCAACGCAGCCGCCTATCGCGAGTGGCTGCGCGCGCGCGGGTTCGCCATCCGCGCCGAGAGTCGCTGGTTGGCTGCGGTGAGCGTGGTCGCCGGCCCCGGCGACCTGGCCCTGCTCGCCGAGGCTCCCTTCATCGCCCGACTGGCGCCCGTCGCCGCCGCGGCGCCGCGCGAGCCGCTGCTGGCGGTGGCCGGCCCGCCTCACTTCGCATCGAGTCGCGAGGATCCCCTGGACTACGGCGGCAGTCAGCCCGAGCTGGCGCAGATCAACGTGCCCGCCCTGCACCAGCTCGGCATCCACGGGGAAGGCGTCGTGGTGGGCATGCTGGATTCGGGCTTCGACACCACGCATGAGGCCTTCGCGAGCCTGGACGTGCTCGGCGCCTGGGACTTCATCAACGGGGATCCCGTCGTCGCCGACGAGCCCGGCGACCCGGACAACCAGGATCGCCACGGCACGATGACCCTGTCCACGATCGCCGGCTACAAGCCGGGCTCCCTGATCGGCCCTGCTTTCGCGGCAAGCTTCTACCTCGCCAAGACCGAGGACAACGGCCAGGAAGTCCCCATCGAGGAGGACTACTGGGTGGCGGGGATCGAGTGGCTGGAGGCGCAGGGTTGCGATCTCGTCAGCTCGAGCCTGGCCTATGATGACTGGTACGCCTTCGCGGATTTCGACGGGAACACCTGCGTCACCACCATCGCCGCCGACCAGGCCGTGGCCCTCGGCATGGCCGTCTTCAACAGCGCGGGTAACTACCGGCTGAGCACGGGCACGATCGCGGCCCCGGCGGACGGCGACAGCGTGATCGCCGTCGGCGCGGTGGAGATCACCGGCGAGATCGCGAGCTTCAGCTCGCCGGGGCCGACGGCCGACGGACGCATCAAGCCGGATCTCTGCGCCCTCGGCGTCGCCAACAACGTGGTCAAGCCGGGTACCCTGGACGAGTACCAGGGCGCCTCGGGGACCAGCTTCGCCTGCCCGCTCACGGCCGGCGCGGCCGCGCTCCTGCTCAGCGCGCATCCCGGCGTCAGCCCCTGGTCCCTGCGCGAGGCCCTGCGCACTACGGCGAGCCAGGCGGAGGCGCCCGATAACGACTACGGCTGGGGCATCCTGGACGCCCTCGCCGCCCTTGGCTATCTCGACGCGCTCACCGCCGCTCCGGCCGGGGGCGCGCCGGCCCTGTCCATCGCCGGCAGCTGGCCCAATCCCTTCAATCCGTCCACGCAGATCGCGTTCAGCCTGGATCGCGAACTCAGCGTGTCGCTGAGCATCCACGACCTTCAGGGCCGCCGGCTGCGCACGCTCGTGGCTGGGCCGCGGGCGGCAGGCGCGCACACCGCCGCCTGGGACGGCCGCGACGAAGCGGGCACGGCCGTCGCCAGCGGGGTCTACTTCGCGCGTCTCTCCGCGGCGGGCGAGCAGAGGCTGCACAAGCTACTCCTTCTCAAGTGAAGGCGGGAGTCCTGGACTTGCCTCGCCGCGAATGCTAGATTCCCCGCGTTCTTGCGGACCCACCTCTGCACATCCCTGCGCAGCCAAAGACTTGGAGCCGATGCTCGACGACCCTGGAGGGTGATGTGAAGCAATGCCTGCCCCTGCTTCCTGCCCTGCTCCTCGCCGTTGGCCTGGCCGCGCCCGCGGCAGGCGCCGGGTCCGCGGGCACGGCCTTGCCCAGCCCGCTACCGCCGGCTGCCGAGGTCTTGCAGAGCGACGCTGCGGGCCTCAGCCTCGTCCTGCGCTTTGCGCCGGAGGCCTTCCGCAGCACGGACGAAGGCCTCTACCTCGAACTCCCCGGCTGCGCGCTCGAGAGCGCCGATCCCGGGAATCCCCGCGCCGCCGGTGCGCCCATGCTGCCCGTCTGGCGGGGATTGGTCGCCCTGCCGCCGGGCATGGAGGCGCGCCTGGACTGGCGCGTCGTGGCGAGCGAGGCCGTCGCCGGCCAGCCGCTGCCCTTTCCCACGCCAAGGGCCGTTCCCGCGGGCGAGGACTTCCTCTTCAACGAGGAGCTGATTCCCGATGCGAGGGCCTTCGCGCGCGCCTACCCGATCGCCGCGCGCCTGGGCGAGCCCCACTGGCTGCGCGACCAGCGCGTTGTCGAACTCGTGGTGACGCCACTGGGCTTCGGGCCGGAGCGCGGCCTGACCCTGGCCCGCGAACTGCGCGTGGACCTCAGCTTCCGCGGCGCCGCCGCGGAGCGGGCGGCGACGGCGAGCCGCGAGGCGCCGCGCCGTCTTGATCGGCAGTGGCCGCGCCTCTATGCGGGGGCCTTGCTCAATCCCGGGCCGGCCGCCGGCTGGCGCCAGCGCATTCCCGCGCGCTTCGGCGTGGCCGCCGGGCGCGGCGCCCGCGCCGCGGCGAAGCTCAAGCTGCTCACGAGCGAGGATGGCCTGTACGCCGTCGGCGGCGATAGCCTCATCGCGCGGGGCATCCCGGCCGGCACGCCGCTGGCCGACATCGCCCTCTACCGGCAGCGCCTCGACTGGGATGGCGGCGGTCAGCCCGTCTTCAGCGAGATCGCCGAGACCGCGCTACTTCCTCGACGCGGACGGCGATGGCGCACTGGATCCTGCCGACCGGCTGGTATTCCTCGGCTGGCGTCAGCGGCACGCGCCGGACAGCCTGGATCCCATCGAGTGGTACGGCCGCGCCAATGCCTACTTCGTGGCCGTGGCGCCCGAACTGGCGAGCGCGATGCCCACCGAGACAGCCTGGTCGGCGGCGGGCGCCTGGCCCCTGCGTCCGGCCTTCAAGCGCAGGCTCTGGCAGCAGGGCGAGCAGGCCTTCCATCAGGCGCCGCCCAACTGGTTCTACAACGGGGTCAACCTCGAGACCTGGGACGACAACCTCTACTACTGGACCCAGCCCCTCGCGCCCGAGGGCTATGTCCTGCGCATTCCGCTGGCCACGCCGGCGGCCCTGGCCGACAGCATCGCGACGCTCAAGCTGCAGTTCCAGGGCGCCTCGCGCTCGGCCCTGGACGGGGTCCGCAACTTCAGCGTCAACCTGGTGGGCGGCGGCGGCTTGCACGCTGCCTCCTGTACAGGTCACCTTCCACGACACGATCGACTACGAGGCCACCGTTCCTGCCGGCTGCCTGTCTGCCGCCGGCAACACCCTCGTCGATCGATCGCACCGATGGCACCCAGTTCCGCACCTACGTCAAGTGACTACGACCTCGCCTACAGCTCGGCCTACGCCGTGCGCGAGGACAGCCTCTACTTCCACGCCGACGGCGCGAGCGGCCCTGCCGAAATCCGCGTCGGCGGCCTCACCAGCGACAGGGGCGGCTGGCAGCTCCTGCGCCTGGCGAACGGCCAGCCCACGCGCGTGACGCTGGCGCCGGAGAACCAGGCGGGCGCGGCCGGCGCCTACGAGCTGCGCCTGCGCCGCGATCTCGCCGGCGGCGAATCCTGGTGGTTGGCCGATGCCACGCGCCTGCGCGCGCCGGCGATCGCCACGCCCGCCGACATCGGCGTGCTCGCCGAGACGTCCCCGCGCGATGTGCTGGTCATCGCCCACGACAGCTTCGCGGCCGGCATGCAGCGCTGGATCGATCGCCGCGAGGATGAGGGCTACGCCGTCCGCTTGCTCAAGGCCTCCGAGGTCTGGGACGCCTTCTACGGCGGTGTCCGCGGTCCGATCGGCCTGCGCAATGCCGCGCGCTTCGCCTACCAGCAGTGGGGCTGCGAGGCCCTGCTGCTCGTCGGCGACGCGAGCAAGGATGCCCGGGGCCTCAGTCCTGACGCCATGCCCGATTTCCTCCCCGTGCATTCCAAGCACGAATACGTGGGCGTCGACGAGCTGGTGGCGCTCGAGGAGTGGGTGGTCAAGTGGAACTGGAACGACTGGCCGGCGATGCTGATGGGCCGCCTGCCCGTCGGCAATGCGGCCGAGCTGGAGATCATCCTCGACAAGATGGAGTGCTTCGAGGGCGGCTGCGAGCCGGACGGCGCCTGGCGCCGGCGCTTCCTGCTCGGCGCCGACGACTGCTGGGTCTGGGACGAGCCCGGGGACATCGTCTACTGCCGCGACGGCGAGCGGCAATTCGAGATCCGCGTCACCGCGATGCGGCACCTCTTCGACGACGCCTGGGTAGGGGATCTCGCGGCCGTGCCCTACAACTTGAGCGCCCAGACCAACACCTGGTATGCCGAGCACAGTCCCGTCTACCCGACCGAGCTCGAGACGCTGCTCAGGCCCATCGTCTCGCCCGTCTTCATCGACTCGCTCAGCCAGGGCTACCTGTGGGCTTCGATCCAGAGCCACGCCAATCGCGGCCAGCTTTGCCACGAGCTCATCTTCAAGACAGCCGCCGGCGGTCACGACCAGGACTTCCTGACCAACGGCAACCGCCCCTTCTTCTGGGCGCTCTTCGGCTGTCACGGCAACGAGTTCGCGGCCTATAACGAGGAAAAGAGCAACGTCGGCGACTGCATGGGCGAGCGCCTGCTCTTCACCAATCCCCCTGGCTATCCCAACGCCGGCGCCGTGGCCAGCTACGCCAGCGACGGCTTCGAGTACCTCTTTCCGAACTTGCGCTGGCAGCAGGACTGGCACGAGATCATGGTCAGCGCCACGGATCCGGACGGGGTCATGGCTGTCTTCCCCGCCTGGCGGGCGGGCGAACTGCAGATGCTGGCCGAGCTGCGCTTCGGCGACAAGGAGGCCAGCTACCGCACGCACCTGCTCGGGGATCCTCTGCTGCGCCTCGATGCCGGCGCGCCGCGCCTGCGGCTCTTCGTCAACGAGCAGGAGATGCGGCCGGACGACTTCGTGCCGCCCCAGGTGACGGGCGATACCCTGCGCATCGAGGCCCTGGTCTGGGACGAAACCTATCTGGCCGCGCTCTCGCTCAGTGACTCCGCGCGCGCGGCCATCCCCTTCACCGCCACTGCCGGCCTTCAGCGCCGAGGCCAGCTTCCCCCTGGACAGCCTGGCGCCTTTCGACACCACGGCCGTCGCCGCCGGCGGCCGCGGCCGCGCCTGGCACCTGTCGGCGCGCGTTCCCTATAGCTTCGGCATGGACGCGCTGGTCCTCGCCGCGCGGGATATCGCCGGCCGGGAAGCGGAGTTCTCGCTGCCCGTGCCCAAGCGCGTGAACTTCTACCTGGCGGACGCGCCGCTGCGGGCGGGGCAATGGATCCGGCCCAGCGGCACCTTGCGCATCGACATCCTCGTGCCCTCGCCGGAGATCCTGCCCGACCGCTTCGCCCTCCTCGTCGACGGCGAGTCGAGCAGTCTCGGCGCGGCAGCCACGGACGTCGACGACCCTGCACCGGATGGAGCTGCCCTATGCCTGGGCGGCCGGCGAGCACCGGCTCACGGTGCTGCTCGACGGCGAGGAGTACGGGGGCATCCAGCTGCGGGTGGACAATCGCACCCGCCTGCTGGCCGGCCGCATCTTTCCCAACCCGTTCCGGAACGCCGTCACCTTCCACTTCGAGTTGACGAACGGCATCCGGGCAGGGCACGCTCAGCATCTACACGCTGAGCGGCCGCCGTGTCTTTCGTCGCGAGCTGGGCGGTCTGGCGGAGGGCGCCACCCAGGTGGTTGCCTGGGACGGACTGGACGGCACCGGCAGCAAGATCGCCAACGGCGTCTACATCGCGCGGCTGGCCCTCACGGATCTGAGCGGCGAGCAGGTGATCTGGGAGGACAAGGTCGTCCGCATGCGCTAGGGGAGCGGCTGGGCTTGAATCCGATGCTGAGGAACTTCCTCTCGCTCGCCCTGGGGCGCTACCTCTCCATCGCCATCGGCGCCGTGGTGATCGTGCTCATGGGCCGCGCCCTGTCCGTGGCGGACTACGGGCGCTTCTTTGCGGCCCTGGCGGCCGCCGAGCTGTTCGCGGCCGTGCTCGACCTCGGCCTCAACCGCATCCTGCTCAAGGAGGGTTCGGCGGCCAAGGAGCGCACCGGCGCGCACCTCTTCAACATCCTGCTCATCAAGGCCGGCCTCACGGTGCTGATGCTGGCCGGCATGCAGGTCTACGCCGGGCACCAAGGGCCGCTCTACGCCCTCGTCATGCTGCTGGCCTTGACCAAGGTGGCCGACAACATCGCCATCACCTTCGATGCGGTGTTCCAGATCCATCAGCGCATGGAGTTCTCCGCGGCCATTCTCGTGCTCTCGCGGCTGGTGCTGCTGGCCGTCGTGATCTTCGGTTGGCGGGACCAGGCGGGACTGCTCTACTTCGCCTGGGCCTACCTGGCGGTCAGTGGGATCAGCGCCCTGCTCACCGCCTCGGCCAGCGGGCGCTTCGCGCCGCCGCGGCGCGGACCGATCGGCTGGCGCGAAACGGTGGGTCGTGAGGGACTCTTCTTCGCCCTGTCCAGCCTGCTCGCGATGGCGGCCACGCGCATGGACATGGTCGTGCTCAAGGAGGCTGTCGATGAGCACAGCCTCGGCCTTTATGCGCCGCCCTCGCGGATCCTCGTCGTCTTCCAGGTCCTCCCGCTGGTGCTGCAGACGGCGGTGTTGCCCGAGCTCTTCCGCCTCGGCCGCCAGGATCGCGCGGGGCTGGGTCCCTTCTACAGCCGATACTTCCAGCGCTCGCTGCTGCTCGCGCTCTTCCCCCTGCTCTGGACCCTGCTCTTCGCCGATGCCATTCTCGGCCGGCTGTGGGGTGCCGCCTACCTGCCCGGCGTGCCCTGGCTGCGCTGGCTGATCTGGCTGCTGCCCCTGCGCTTCGTCGGCTTCGCGGCGGGCAACGTGCTCACGGCGCTCGATCGCCAGTGGCAGCGCACGCTGCAGCAGGCAATCGGCGTGGCGGCGAGTCTCGGCCTGATGCTCTGGCTCGTGCCGGCGCGCGGTATCGAGGGAGCCATTCTGGCGCTTCTGATCGGCGAAGGGCTTGCTGCAGTGCTCAGCCTGCTGGCGGCGGGCCGCCACGGATATCGGCCCGACCTGCTGCCCACCCTGCGCATCCTGGCCAGCGGCCTCCTCGCCGCTGCCGCCCTGCTGGTCCTGAGGCGCCTGCTGCCGCTGGGCTTCGTTGGCGGCCTGGCGGCTACCGGTGCGGTGGTGGCCAGCGCCCTGCTCGCCGTGCGCGCGGCCTCGCTCGCCGAGCTCCGCGGCCTCCTGCAACGGCGAAGCTAGACGGGCCTCAGTTCGTCCGACAGCGCCTGTGAAGCGGCGCTGTCGGACGAACTGAGGCCCGTCCGGATTCCACCGCAGCCGGATGCCGCGGCGCTCGGCGAGCGCGGTTACTCGGTCCGCAGCGTGTAGGTCAGCACCGCCTCGCCCTTGGCGGCCACCGGCACCGTGAAGATGACCTGGCGGCTCGAGCGCTTCTCGTGCTTGTGCGAGGCCTCGCGCACGCTCCACTCCTGCCAGGCTGGCACGTCCTCGATGACCTCGACGCTGAGGGCGGCGTCCTTGTGATTGCGCAGCGTGATCTGGAAGCTGCGCGAGATGATCTCGTTGCCCCGCCGGTCGATGGCCGTCTGAATGCGCTCGCCGCGGATATCGAAGGCGTCGCCGAGCTTCAGGCGCACGCGCTCGCCGGTGGGCGTGTGGGAGATCTCGTCCTCGCCGGCGAACTGGAGCTGGCCGCCGGCGTCGGCCTGGTAGACGCGCACGGTGCCCTTGGGCAGCGGCATGCCGGCGCCGCTGGCTGCTTCTCGTTGGCGAACTCCATGGTGACGGCCACCGCCCGCGCTTCGGCGTCCTCCTGCCAGCTGTTGGAGCGGAAGACGTACTTGCGCGGCGGCCTTGATGCCCGCCGCTCGCAGCAGCTCCACCTGCTTCTGCTCGTTGTCGAGCACGGTAGTGCTGCGGCCCAGGGTGTAGAGGTGGTACTCGAAGAACTGCTCCTCGGCGAAGCCACTGCCGTCGCGGCGCGGACAGGGCCATCATCTCCTGGCCCTTGGCCATGGGCAGCGAAGGCCGCGGCACGCGGTTGACGTCGCCGGCCACCAGCTTGAGCCGGGCGTCGGCGTAGCTCTTGCCGCTGCGGTTGTCCAGGGTCACCCAGCCGGTGAGGTCGAGCTCGTCGTTCGCTGGCCCACGACGGCCACGTAGTCGGCGCGCCAGTTGATGCCCTCGCTGAGGTAGGACAGCTCGACGTCGTGCTTGCCGGCCTTGTCGGCGTCCAGCCGCCAGACCAGGCTGGGTTCCAGCAGCAGGCCCTCCGGCAGGGCGGGCAGCACGAAGCCCTCGATGTGGATGGCGCCGTCGATTTCGAGGATGCGACCGAGCGGCTGGCTCTCGGTGGGATTGCCTGCGGCGAGCAGGCGGACGCTCCGCCAGCTCGCCGTCCACCAGCGCGCGCACCTGCTGGCCGCGGTAGCGCTCGAGCAGGCAGCCGCGGTCCAGCAGGTCGTAGCGGTAGTTCTGCTCGAGCACCTGCGTGCCCTCGGGATCGCGCAGGCTGCGGAAGTGCACGGTCTCCGGCAGCAGGCGTGCGGGGACGCCGGTGTAGGTGTACTCCTGGACGCCGCGCGCAAGTTCGATGCTGCGCAGTTCTTTCACGAGGGCGAGATCGTTGTTGTAGACGGTGAGCTCGATCGCCGTCTCCGCGCCGGCAGTGGACGCGACCAAGAGCAGTGCGACTGCGCGTACGATTCTTCATCGGATACCTCTGGGTCGGTGGTGACTGGGATCCTAGCCGCCGCGCGCCGCGGGAGCAAGGACAAGCGGCGGCGGGCATCTGCGCGCTTGACGGCCGCGACGCGCCTGATGTTTACCTGCATTGTCGGTACTCACCGCTGCGAGGCGCCATGCTGCTGCACTGGCTCGATCTGCTGGTCATCGTCCTCTACATGGCGATCATGCTGTGGCTGGGCCTGCTCTACAGCCGCCGGGCGGGCCGCAACACCAGCGAGTTCTTTCTCAGCGGGCGCCGCCTGCCCTGGATTCTGGCGGGCACCTCGATGGCGGCCACCACCTTCGCGAGCGACACGCCGCTCGTGGTGACGGAATTCGTGCGCACGCATGGCATCGCCGGCAACTGGGTCTGGTTCAACTTCGCCATCAGCCATCTCGTCACCACGTTCTTCCTGGCCAGGCTGTGGCGGCGCAGCGGCGTCACCACCGACGTGGAGTTCTGCGAGCTGCGCTACGGCGGCCGCGGCGCGGCCGGGCTCCGACTCTGTTCAAGGGGCTCTTCTACGCCTTCGTCACCAACGTCATCGTGCTCGGCTGGGTGATCCTGGCCACGACGGCCATCGCCGGCGCCTTCGGCGTGCCCAAGCTGGTCACCCTGGCCGGCTGCATCCTGCTGGCGAGCCTCTACGCCAGCGTGGCCGGGCTGTGGGGGGTCGTCGTCACCGACCTCCTGCAGTTCGTCGTCGCCATGACCGGCGCCGTGATCCTGGCCGTGCGCGTGCTGCAGGCCGAAGGCGGCCTCGCCGCCTTGCGCCTGCGCTTGCCGCAGCTTCTGGATGCTGCGGGCGAACCGGCGGCGCGCCTCGCCCCGCTCACCCGCCACTTCGACTGGGCGAGCCCGGGCTTCCGCGGCGCCTTCATGGGCTTCGCCGTGGCGGTGCTCGTGCAGTGGTGGAGCTGGAAGTACTCCGACGGCGGCGGCGTGCTCGTCCAACGCATGAACGCCAGCCGCGACGAACGGCACAGCTTGCTTGCCACGCTCTGGTTCACCCTGCTCACCTATGCGGTGCGCCCCTGGCCCTGGTTCCTCGTCGCGCTGGCGAGCCTCTGGGTCTTCCCGGAGCGCACGGACCACAAGGCCGTCTATCCGGCGATGATGATCAAGTACCTGAGTCCCGGCTTGCTCGGCCTCATGCTGGCGGCGATGCTCGCCGCCTTCATGAGCACGATCGACACGCACATGAACCTGGCGGCGAGCTACTTCGTGCACGATGTCTATCGCCGCTTCTGGCGGCGCCGCGAGAGCGAGCAGCACTACGTGGCCGTGGCCCGCGCGATGAGCATCCTGGTGATCGTCCTCGGCAGCCTGGTCGCCTGGCAGAGCCGCTCGATCAGCTACCTGTTCGTCTTCCTGCTGCAGCTCGTGGCCGGGGCCGGCGCCGTCTTCCTGCTGCGCTGGTTCTGGTGGCGCATCAACGCCTGGACCGAGATCAGCGCCATGCTGGCGAGCCTGAGCATCGCCTCCCTGCTCAACCTGGCGAACGCCACAGCTGGCTGGCGCACCGCTTCGAGGTCTGGGAGATCTTCCTCATCAATGTCGGCCTCTCCGGCGCCGTGTGGCTGGCCGTCACCTTCGCCACGCGCCCGGACGGCGAGGAGCACCTGCGCGCCTTCGTCGCCCGCACCCGCCCGCCCGGGCTGTGGCCGGCGCGCTTCTGGCCGGAGGGGGTGCGCCGGCCCCTGGGCGTGAGCGCCGGCCGGGCCTGGCTCAACGTGCTGGCCGGGGTCGGCCTCATCTATGGGCTACTTTTCGGCATCGGCCAGGCCTTCTTCGGCCGCCCCCTGCAGGCTGGCCTGCTGCTGGCGGCCGCGCTGGCGGGCGCGCTCTGGCTGGCATTCAGCCTGCGCCGGGAGCGGGCCTGAACTTGACACGGCGGCCCGCTGCCCGCCGCCGGTCACGCGCAAGGAGGATTCGTTCGCGTGGGTATCGTCGCTGACATCTCCCTGATCGTCGTTTGCGGCCTGGCCCTCGGTGCCCTCGCGCATCGGCTGGGCCAGCCCGTGCTGCTGGGCTACATTGCTGCCGGCATCCTGCTCGGCCCGCACACAGGCGGCCTCTCCGTGTCGGCGCCCGAGGAGATCGAGTTGCTCGCCGAGATCGGCGTCGCCCTCTTGCTCTTCGCCATCGGGATCGAGTTCTCCTTCTCGGCGCTGCGCGCCGTGCAACGAATCGCCGTCTTCGGCACGGCGCTGCAGCTGTTGCTCACGATGGCCCTCGGCGCGGCGCTCGGGCGGACTCTCGGCTGGTCGCCGGTCGCGGCGGTCTGGTTCGGGGCCCTGATTTCGGTATCGAGCACGATGGTCGTGTTGCGGGTCCTGGTCAGCGGCGGCTTCCTGGGCACGCTCTCCAGTCGCGCCATGCTGGGTATGCTCATCGTCCAG
Source organism: uncultured bacterium (assembly GCA_963695095.1). GTDB lineage: Bacteria > Krumholzibacteriota > Krumholzibacteriia > JACNKJ01 > JACNKJ01 > VGXI01. Next base: position 1,289,711 of record CAVOFT010000001.1, read on the forward strand.
GATCTCGCCGTCGTGCCCTTGATGATCATCCTGCCCCAGCTCGGCAAGGCGGGCGCCGATCCCAGCCAGGTGCTGCTGGCTATCGGCCGCGCCGCGCTCTTTCTCGCCCTGCTCGTCCCCGCGGCGATCCGCCTGGTGCCCTGGCTGATGGGCCAGGCGGCCGGCTGGCGCTCGCGAGAGCTCTTCGTGCTCATGGTGGTGGCCCTGGGCCTCGGCATCGGCTACCTGAGCCACCTGGCCGGGCTCTCCTATGCGCTGGGCGCCTTCATCGCCGGGCTCGTCCTCAGCGAGTCCGAGTACGGCCACCAGGCCCTCAGCGACGTCATTCCCCTGCGCGATCTGTTCGGGCTGCTCTTCTTCGCCTCCGTGGGGATGCTCTTCGATCCCCGCTTCTTCGCCGCCCATCTGCGCGAGCTGGCCCTCATCGTCCTGGCGGTCATCGCGGGCAAAGGTCTCATCTTCGCTGGCCTCGCCCGTCTCTTCGGCTATCGCAACGTGGTGCCGCTGGCGATGGGTCTGGGCCTGGCCCAGATCGGCGAGTTCTCCTTCCTGCTCGCTCAACTCGGCCTCGAGACGGGCGGCATCGATGAGGAGCTCTTCTCGCTCACGCTGTCCACCGCGCTGGTGACGATGGCGCTGACGCCCTACCTCAGCCAGGCCACGGTGCCGCTCTACGAGCGCTGGCAGCGGCGGCGACGTCCCGCGGGCGAGACCGCTGCGCCCTTGCCCGCGCCGCTCGATCCCGCCGCGCGGCCGGTGCTGATCGCCGGCGCCGGGCGCGTGGGCCAGCGGGTGGCGGCGATTCTCGCCGACGAGGGGCTGCCCTTCTGCCTGATCGACTTCGACCAGCACCGCATCGCGGAGGCGCGCGCGCGCAGCTGGCCGGCCGTCTTCGGCGATGCCGCCCAGGCGCCCGTGCTCGCGGCGGCGGGTCTGGCCAATGCGCGGCTGGCCATGATCACGCTTCCCTCGGCGGTGGGTGTCCAGTCCGTGGCGGCTCGCCTGCGCGAGCTGGCGCCGGCGCTCACTGTCGTCGCCCGCAGCGAGGGCCGGGCGGCAGGGGCGGCGCTGGCGCGCCTGGGCGTCATCCACGTGGTGGAGCCCGAACTGGAGGCCGCCCTGGAAATGTCTCGCCAGGCCCTCGTCCACCTGGATGTCGAGCCGGCGCGCATCCAGCGCTTCCTCGATGCGACGCGGCGCGAGCACTACGGCGACCGCGGCGAAGCGCCCCCCGGCTAGGCGCGCAGCCGCTGCGCTACCGTCAGGGGCGGCGCGGCGGCGTCGACCCCGCCCCACGCCAGCGCCCGCGCCGCACCGTGGCCAGCACCGGCTTCAGCACGCCGCCCATCTCGACGCGGAGGGCCTCGAGGCGGAAGACCGCCGGCCGCGGCAGCCGCGCGGCGCCGCGCACGCGCAGCAGCAGGGCCAGGCAGGCGACCCGCGCGAGGCTGCTGGCCACGAAGAGGGTCACGTAGCCGGCGGTCTCGCCGCCGGCCACGGCGAAGAGCGCCGCGCCGACGAGCGAGCCGCCGATCGTCGCCAGGGCGTTGCCCAGGTTGTAGGCCGTGAGCAGGGCGATGCGGCGCCCGGCGGGGATCGTCTCGAAGAGCAGGAGGAAGACCGCGTACTCCTGCGCCGCCCAGAAGGCCCCGGAGACCACCTGGAGGCAGAGCAGGTAGCCGTAGGCCTGGGAGACCAGCCAAAGGGCCGGCAGGCCGAGGATGCCCAGCCAGCCCAGGCGCAGCAGGTTGACCAGACCCAGGCGCTGGGCGACCGCCGCCAGGCGCGGCAGCACGAGCACCTTGGCCAGCAGAGCTGTGCCGATCAGTCCCATGTATTCCCAGTAGGAGAAGCGCAGGCGCGCCAGCATGTAGGGCGAGAAGTAGGGGCCGGCGATCATCACGCTGGCCGTGAAGGCGAGCAGGTAGACGAGCAGACGCCCGCCGGCGCCGTGGCGGAACTCGCCGAGCAGGGCGCGCGGGGCCAGGCCGATGGGGGCGATGTCGGCGGGCGCCGTCTCGCTCTGCGCGGCCAGCACGCGCGTGGAGACGGCGCGTCCGAGCGCCGCCAGCGTGAAGATGAGGGCGAAGCCGGCCAGGGGGCGGTCCTGGGCCTTGGCCCCTTCGAGCAGGGCCGCGCCGGCGACGAGGCTGGCCAGCATGCCCAGCTGCACGAGGCCCGTGCGCCGGGCGAAGTAGCGCAGGCGCACGCGCCGCGGGACGAGGCGCTCCACCCAGAGGTTCCAGGAGGGCGTCGCGGCCATGCCGGCCGCCCAGTAGAGCGTGGCCGCGGCGAAGACGGCCCAGGCCGGCAGGCGACCGGCCAGGGCGCCGAGGGCGAAGGGCGCGAGGCTGGCCGCCTGCAGGCCCGCGCAGAGCACCGTCCAGCGCCGCGCCGAGCCCAGCCAGCGCACGCCGGCCGGGGTGACGAGTTGCAGGAAGCCGCCGGCCAGGAGGGGCAGCGTGACGACCAGCCCCGCGGCGATCTCGCCCAGGCCCAGCGCGAGCGCGAAGGCGGCGATGTAGGCTTCGCCCATGCCGACCATGGCGCTGAAGGCGAGGCCGTCGGCGAGGATGAGCCGCAGATCGCGGCGGCGGTGGAGGGCGCTGGGGTCCTGAGTCACGGCGGCGGCTTGGGTTCGGGCTAGCGCATCATCGCGCGGGCGCGCCGCGAGCGCCACGGGAAATCGCCGCGGGGCCTTCCCGTCGGCTCAGGAGCCCGCGCTCTCGCGGTGCATGCCCGAGAGCTGGCCGCAGCCGCCGCCCACGTCCACGCCCTGGCTCCAGCGCACGGTGACGGCCGGCACGGCGGGCACGAGGCGGCCCACGAAGCGCTCCACCTGCTCGGGGGTCGGCCGGACCAGCGGCAGCTGGCCGCCCGCGCCGGGCAGGGCGATCTTCACGCGCGTGGCGCCGGGGTTGTAGGGGATCAGGTTCAGCTTGAAGGGGCGTCGCCGCGTGAGGGTGCGCAGGTTGGCGGCGTCCTCGTCGCGGTCGTTGACGCCGGCGATGAGGACGTACTCGAGCGTCACGCGCCGCTGGGTGCGGCGGGCGTAGTCCTCGCAGGCCGCCAGGAGTTTCTCGATGCGGTACTTGTGCAGGGCCGGCATCAGGGCGGCGCGGGTGGCGTCGTCGGCGGCATTCAGCGAGAGGGCGAGGCCCGCCTTCACCGGCGCCGAGGCGAGATCGGCGATGCGTCCGGGCAGCCCCGCCGTGCTCACCGTGATGCGGCGGCCGCCGTAGCCCAGGCCGTCGCCGTCGCCCAGCACGCGCAGCGCGCCGACGAGGGGGCCGAAGTTGAGCAGGGGCTCGCCCATGCCCATGAAGACGAGATTGGGCCGCACGCTGTCCGGCGGCAGCCCGCGCTGGAGCAGCAGCACCTGGTCGAGCATCTCGTCCTGCTCCAGGTTGCGCCGGAAGCCCATGCGGCCCGTCTCGCAGAAGACGCAGTCCAGGGGACAGCCCACCTGGCTCGAGATGCAGAAGGTGGGGTGGCGCTCGCCCTGCATGTGGACGGCCTCGATGGTCTCGCCGTCGGCCAGGCGCAGGAGGTGCTTCACGGAGCCGTCGAGGGCGCTGGTCGTGGCCAGCACGGGGGCGACCGAGCAGAGCGAGGCCTCGGCGGCCAGCGCCGTGCGGAGCGCGCGGGGCAGGTCCGTCATCGCCTCCCAGTCCAGGGCGCCCTTCGCGTAGATCCACTGCTTCACCGCGCGGCGGCGCCAGGCAGGCTCGACGCGCACGGCCAGCCAGGCGTCCAGGGCCGCCGGTGCCAGGCGCTTGAGGGGGATCAGGTCCGCGGGTGGGAGCTTGCTCATGCCTGCCAAGGTAGCACGCTGGCGCCGGACAGGGTAGTGCAGGCGGGCGCCTGGCGCTCCCGCGTTGACAGCTCGCGGGTGGGCGGCGACACTGCGGCCATGGCTGCTGCCGGCATCGATCGGGTCACGCGCCTGGTCGCCCTCTTCACGCTCGTCCTCGTCGCCCTGCTGCTGACCGGCGGTTGGGTCTTCCATGCGCTGCTCGCCCGCGGCCTCGCCGACTCCAGCCGGCGCCACCTCGACGAGCAGGGCCGGCTCATCGCCGCTGCCCTCGCGGCCGATCCCGAGGGCCCGCTCGAGGCCTGGCGGCGGCTGGACCCCGAGGCGCTGCGCAGCGCGGCCACCCTGGATCGCCTGGAACTGCACGACGGCAACGGGCGCCCGCTCGCCGAGGATCCCCTCTGGCCGGCGCGCGAATTGCCGGACAGCCTGATCGCCGCGCTGCGCCTGGGCCTCGCCGTGGCGCCGCCGCCGCAGGCCGAGGGCGGCGAGCTCTTCCAGTCGCTGAGCCTGCCGCTGGCCGGGCCCGCGGGGGAACTCGCCGCCATTCTCGTGCTCGAATCGGGCGAGGCCGTCAGCACGCAGCTCCAGGCGCTGCGCCGCGGGCTGTGGACGGCCACCGGCCTCGGCGCGGGCTTCGTCGTCTTCGTCCTCGTGGCGATGGCCCTCATCCTGCGCCAGGCGCGACGCCGCCAGCGCGAGCTGGATCGGGCCGAACATCTGGCCGAGGTGGGCACGCTCGCGGCCGGACTCGCCCACGAGATCCGCAATCCCCTGGCCATCATCGCCGGCCATGCCGAGCTCTTCGAACTCCAGCGCAGCGGCGATCCCGACGAGGCCGCGCGTCGCGCCGGGGAGATCGTGGCGGAAACCGAGCGGCTGCGCCGGCTGCTGGACGACTTCCTCAGCTTCGCCCGACCCAGCGACCTGCGGCTCCGCCCGCTGGCCGCGCTCGAGGTCTGGGGCCGGCTCGTCGAAGAGCAGCGTCAGCTCCACCCGTCCCTGCGCTTCGAGCTGGCGGCCCCGCCCGCCCTGCCCCCGCTGACCGCCGATTCCGATCGCCTGCGCCAGCTCGCCCTCAATCTGCTGGCCAACGCCGCGCTCGCCGCGGGACCGGGCGGGCTGGTGCGCGTCGAGCTCTTTGCCCAGGGCGAGTGGCTGCGCTCGGTGATCCGTGACAGCGGTCCGGGCGTCCCCGCGGCGCTGGTGCCGCGCCTCTTCGCGCCCTTCGTCTCGGGCCGCGAGGGCGGCACGGGCCTGGGCCTGGCCGTCTGCGCCGCCATCGCCCGCGCCCATGGCGGCAGCCTGCGGCTCAGCGCCAATGGCCCCGGCGGCGCCGAATTCACACTGGAGCTGCCCCTCGCCGCGGCCGGGCCCGCGAAGGAGACCGCATGAGCCAGCGCATCCTGATCGTCGACGACGAGCCCAAGCTCGCGGCCCTGCTCGCCGAGACCCTGGCCGCTCCCGGCCGCGAGATCGCCGTCGCGCACAGCGCGGCCGCGGCCTGGACCGCCTTCGCGGCCGCGCCCGCGGATCTCGTCATCACGGATCTGCGCATGGAGAGCGAGGAGGCGGGACTGGCGCTCATCGAGCGGCTGCGCAGCGCCGCGCCGGGCACGCGGACGATGCTGGTCACCGCCTTCGCCAGCATCGAGGCCGGCGTGCGCGCGCTCGAGCTCGGCGCGGCGGAGTACCTCGTCAAGCCCGTGCGCCTGCGCGCCCTGCGCGAGAGCGTCGATCGCCTGCTCGCCCCGCCGACGGCCGCGGCGGGCCTTGCCCTGGCCACGGAGGGCGAGCTGGCCGGCGCCTTCGACGATATCCTCGTCGGCGGCCATCCCGGGATGCGGCGCATCGTGGAGCTGCTGCCCCGCGTGGTGGCCAGCGACTCGACGGTACTCATCATGGGCGAGAGCGGCACCGGCAAGGAGGTGCTGGCCAGGGCGATTCACGCCCACGGGCCGCGGCGGGCGAAGCCCTTCGTCCGCGTCAATTGCGCGGCGCTCGTGGAGAGCCTGCTCGAGGCCGAGCTCTTCGGCATCGAGGCGGGCGTGGCCACCGACGTGAAGGCGCGGCCCGGCAAGTTCGAGCTGGCCGCGGGCGGCACGCTGTTGCTCGACGAGATCGGCGACATGGCGCCGGGCACCCAGGCCAAGGTGCTGCGCGTGCTCCAGGAGCGCGAGTTCGAGCGCGTGGGCGGCGCCCAGACCCTGCGCGTGGACCTGCGCGTGCTGGCCGCCACGCATTGCGACTTGCAGGGGATGGTGGCCGCGGGCCACTTCCGGGGCGATCTCTACTATCGACTCGACGTGATCCGGCTGGAGCTGCCGCCGCTGCGCGAGCGCCTGGGGGATCTCGAGCTCTTCCTGCGCTACTTCCTGCAGAAGCTCTCCGCCCGCAGCGGCCGCCGCATCGCCGGGCTCACGCCCGCCGCCCTCGAGCGCCTGCGCCGGCACGCCTGGCCCGGCAACATCCGCGAGCTGGAGAACGTCCTCGAGCGGGCCATGGTGCTCGCCGCCGGCGACCAGATCGATGTCGGCGACCTGCCCTCGCTGACGGCGCCGCCGGCGACGGCCGAGGCGGCGGAGCACCCCTTCGTGCTGCCGGCAGCGGGGATCGAGCTGGAGGCGCTGGAGCGCGACCTGATCGGCCAGGCCCTGGCCCGCACGGGCGGGAACAAGAGCGCGGCGGCGCGCCTGCTCGGGCTCACCCGGCGCACCCTGGGCTATCGGCTCGAGAAGCACGGGCTCGATCGGGCGGGGGAGGGCGACTGATGAGGGACGCCCAGCGCACCAATTGGTTCACCGCTACTCGCCTGGCGCCGGCCGCTGCGAAGGGGCAACCCATTCTCTTGACTTGTCTTGCGGCTCCGGTTCGGCCTCCCCTCCGGCACGGCATCACCCTTGCAGCCTGCCGGCAGCAGCGATTCTCTCCCCTGCTGACGAGGTCGGCCATGAGACATGCCCCTGCAATCCCGGTTCTCGTCGCCCTGCTGGCGCTCGCGGCGGGCGCCCTGGCGCGGCCGGCGCTGGCCCAGGCCCCGCCCGAGCCCGAGGGCCGGACCGCGGAGACCTCGCCCGCCCGGCTGGAGGCCGAGTTGGCCGGCCTGCGCGATCGCCTGGAGGGCCCCGGTGGCCTGCTCTTCCGCCACGCCGAGAGCCTGCGGCTGCTCGCGGCAACCCTGGAGCGCGGCGAGTACCGTCGCTTCTACGATTGGTTGCGGGTCGAGGTCATCGCGCCCTGGCGCGAGGTGCAGGGCCAGAGCATCATCCAGCTCGCGGACGCGCCGCCCGGCCAGCTCAGTCCGCAGCAGCGCCAGCTCCTGCGCCACAACGCCCAGCTCCTGCGGCGCGTGCAGACCCAGCTCCGCCACGCGCGCCGCCTGCACACGCGCCTGGGGCGTGAGGAGGAGGCCCTGCGCCGCAGCGGCAACGCGCTGGAGCAGCTTGAGCGCCGCTGCGAACGGCGGCTGGACGACTATGCGGCCGTCGATCCCGAGGGAGCCGCTCCCTGGCGCGCCTGGTTCCAGGATGGCTTCCGGCCCCGCCTTCAGCAGCAGACCGAGCGGGAGCGCCTGCTCGGCGAGTCCCTCGGGCGTCTTCGCAACTGGACCGAGGATCCCAGCCTCCGCGACATGCTCGCCCAGCTGCGCCGGGTGGAGCGGGCAATGGAGATGCTGCGGCGCCGCTTCCACTTCTGAGCCGCCGAAGGAGCCGCGTGTCGCCCTTTCGCCCCGCCCTTGGCGGGTTGGCTTGCCTGTTCTGCGCTGCCCCGATCCACGCCGCGGAAACGGCCTGGGAGCTGGCGGGGGAGAGCGGGCTGGCCATTCAGCACTACGTGGCCGGCGGCGTGGACGAGTCCGCACTTGCCCGGCAATTGGGCCTCGAGCTGAGCGGTCGACCCGCTCCGAGCTGGCATACGCGGGCGGCGCTGCGCCACGAAGCAAGCCTCTACACCGAAGAGGGCGCGGGCACGCTCACCCTCGGCTATCTCGGCCGGCGCGGTGAGTGCGGACTGTCGCTGGGGGCGGCGCGCAGCAGTGAAGGCGGCCTGGCGACCCCGCTCCTGCTCTTCGATCCCGACCTGGTCGAGAGCCAGGCTGCCGCCAGCCAGGCCGCCTGGTCCCGGCGCGGCAGCTTGGACCTGGGCTGGCGAACAGGCCTCGGCAGGGCGGGCATCTCGGCGGGCTACCTCGATCTCGACTACGACGAGTCCAGCGCCATCCTCGCCGATCGCCGCGAGCTGGAACTGCGCTTGGAGCTCGATGCCGAGGCGAGCGAGCGCCTGCAACTGGAGCTCGAGCTGGCCGGGCTGGGGGTGGACTACCGGGAGCGCGATACCAGCGATCGCAGCGAGCTGGAGGCCGCCCTGCGGCTTGGGCGGGACCTGGCCGTCGGCGAGGTGGCGCTCACGGTCGATGTCGAGGCCCACGCGCCGCGCGTTCCCGATGGCGTCGCCTACTACGAGCGACCGGAGGGCAAGACCTGGTCCCTGGGCGGGGAGCTGCTCCTCTGGGCGCCCTCGGCGGACCTCTCCCTGCTCCTGAGCGCCGGACGCGAGCGCTGGGCGGGCGCTGCGGATAACTACTTCCACAGCGGCGATCACCAAGCCCTCGAAGTGATGGGCGGCCTGGCGCGGCAACTCGGCGCGCGAGCTCTCCGCATGGAACTGCACCTCGATCTCGAGCGCTTCGACCCGGATCTGCTGCCCAGCGGCGACGCCCTGCGCCGCCCGGCCGAGGCGCGCGGCGCCGCCGGCGTCCGGCTGCGCTGGGGCCCTGATGGCCGCTTTCCCCTCGAGGCGGACCTGGGCGCGGAATTCCTGCGGCAGGAAACGGATCAGGTGGACCGCTTCCGCATCATCGAGGAGCGCCTCGAGCTGGGCTGGCGCCCCGCCCCGGCCTGGCTGGCCAGCTTCGCCCTGCGCGCGGAGCACTACCTGAGCCGCTACGGCGACGATCTCGCCGCGGACGAGGCCGCCCCGGACGGCGAGTGGGCCTTGGGCGGCGAGCTGCGCGCGGCCTGGGTGCGCGTGCCCTGGCGCCTCGAGTTCCATCTGGCCCGGCAGGAGCAGCACAGCTTTCTGCTCGGCAGCCAGGCCAGCCGCAACGAGGAACTCGGGCTGCGGATCCTCTGGCATCCCTGAACGCGAGCCGCTATGCTGCTCGCCCGCCTGTCGGAGGAGCTCGATGAGCGCGCGTCTACTCGTGGTCGACGATGAAGCCGGGATCCGCGAGTCCCTCGGCAAGGTCCTGCGCTATGAGGGCTTCACGGTGGAGACGGCCCCGGACGGCCCCACGGCGCTCGCGCTCGCCGCGCGCCAGCCCTTCGACCTCGTCTTCCTCGACGTCAAGATGCCCGGCATGGACGGTCTGGAAGTGCTCGCCCGGCTGGGCGAGGGCGGCCTGGCGACGCCCGTCGTCATCATCTCCGGCCACGGCACCATCGATACCGCGGTGCAGGCGACCAAGCTCGGCGCCTTCGACTTCCTGGAGAAGCCCCTCGACGCGGACCGCGTTCTCGTCACTCTGCGCAATGCCCTGGCCTGGCTGGAGCAGCAGCGGCAGATCGAATCCCTGCGCCAGCGCCTGGGCGAAGGCGAGCAGATCATCGGGGAGAGCCAGGCCGTCAAACTGCTCCTGAAGGCCATCGAGCGGGTGGCGCCGACGGATGCGCGCGTGCTCATCACGGGAGAGAACGGCTCCGGCAAGGAACTCGTGGCGCGGCGCATTCACCGCTTGAGCGCGCGGGCCGAGGGGCCCTTCGTGGATGTCAACTGCGCGGCGATTCCGAACGAGCTGATCGAGAGCGAGCTCTTCGGTCACGAGAAGGGGAGCTTCACGGGCGCCCACCAGCAGCGGATGGGTCGTTTCGAGCAGGCGGACGGGGGCACGCTCTTCCTCGACGAGATCGGCGATATGTCCCTGAGCGCCCAGGCAAAGGTGCTCCGCGTGCTACAGGAGGGAAAGTTCGAGCGGGTCGGGGGGACCATCACCCAGCAGGTGAACGTGCGGGTGATCGCAGCGACCAACAAGGACCTGCTCGCGGAAGCGGCGGAGAACCGCTTCCGCGAAGACCTCTACTATCGCCTCAGCGTGGTGCCCCTGCAGGTGCCCCCGCTCAGGGAGCGGCCCGAGGATATCCCCTTGCTGGCCAAGCACTTCACGGAGCTGTATCTCCGCGAGCAGGGGATGCGGCCCCGGCTGTTCGCGCCTGCCGCCCTGGAGCGACTCCAGGGCGCCCGCTGGCCCGGCAATATCCGCGAGCTGCGCAACCTCGTGGAGCGGCTCCTGATCATGGCGCCGGGCGAGCGCATTGAAGTGGAGGACATCCCCCTGCCGGGGGGCGAAGCGGCGGGTGAGGAGAGCGGCCTCTTCGCCGCCGCCAGTTTCCAGGCCTTCAAGGAGCGCAGCGAGGCGGTCTTCCTGGCGCGAAAACTGAAGGAGTACGGCGGCAACGTCAGCCGCACGGCCCGCGCCTTGCAAATGCAGCGGAGCAATCTCTACAAGAAGATTGAAAAATATGGACTTACGGCCGGGAAGCCCGATCCCGACGAAGCCGCCGACGACCCCGAGTAGCCTCCGCCGATCTTGCGCTGGGGCGGGCAGGCTTTTCTCGGAACTCGATTTGACTCTCCCCCCTGTCTCCTCCTATCATTCTGCTGGCACTTGTGAAGTCGAGACAGGGCCTGTCTTTACCCTTGCCGGGAGCGCGTTTACGATGAGAAGGGGCGCCACTACCTGCCTATCGATCTTCGCCCTGCTGCTCACAATCTGCTTGGGCACGGGCAACTCGACGATTCCTCCCGTCAGCGCTGGTGAACTCGTAGTTAAATCGGCTGTCCCGGTGTACTCCAATGGCGGCCCACCGGCTCCGATCGCCGGTGAAGGCGGCGGGGGCATCCCCGGCGGTGTGGGCGCTGCCGGTGAATCGGGCGATGATGATGACTACTGGGACGGGGTGAACAACGACCAGCAGCCGCCTCGCAACCAGCACGGGCTGCCCTGGCTGCTGCAGATTCTGGAATCCTGGTGGCGGGCGGGGTCTTGGATTTGGACCTAGGAAGAACGCCGTAGCCATCTTCCTCAGAGTGCGTCCACCCCACACGAGGACGAATCGATGAGAGAGCCGGATCGCAGCAGTCCCCAGGAGTTCCAGCAGCAGGCAGGCCGCTCCCCCCTGCCTAGCCTGGCCAGCTCCACGGACACAGAGGCCATGGGGGATTTCCACTTCTCCTCGGAGAACTACACCCTGGCCCTGGAGTACTTTGAGCAAGCCTACCAGCGCGCCCAAGACGAAAGCTCCACGGCGGACCTCTGGCGCCTCGCCTTCAAACTTGGCGAGTGCTATCACCGCAAGGGCCTGGACAATGAATCCCGCGAGTGGTTCTTCCTCGCGCAGTCCCGGCTGAAGGGCCGCGAGAGCAGCCTGGAATACGGGCTCGTGCTGGACCGTATCGGCATGGTCCACCTCTACACGAGCAGTCCGGAAGAGGCCCTGCAGTACTGCTTCCAGGCCTACGAGTTGCTGAAGAACTCCTCCCTGCACGCCGAAGTCGCCGAGAACCTCAATCGCATCGCCATCATCTACTCCCGGCTCGGCTACCCGCGCGAGGCCGAGGAGTTCTTCACCGACGCGCTGGTCACCTATCGCCGCATCGACAACCATCGCGGCGTCATCGGCGCCACGATGAACCTCGGCTTGCTCAAGAAGAATGCCTGCGACTTCGACGGCGCCCTGGCCCTGTTCAACAAGAGCATGGCGCTGGCCAAGCAGCAGTCGCTGCACGGCGTGCGCATCAGCTTGCTCTTGAACATCGGCATCGTCTACTTCAAGCAGGGGCGGCATCGGGACGCCTCGGAGATGTTCATCCGCGCGCGCCGGCTGGCGCGGGAAGCGGGGGACGAGGGCAAGGCGACACGGGCGACCAGTTCGCTGGGCCGCGTCCAGATCCAGCTCGGCAACTATCGCCGGGCCGAGCAGCTCCTGCTCGAAGGTCGCGTGCTGGCGGAGAAGAACCGTCAGCAGCGCAGCTTGGCGCTGGCCGACGAGTTCCTCGGCGAGTTGGCGGAAGCGAAGGGCGATCTCGAGGCGGCGCTCGCCAACTACGAGCTCGCGATCGATCTGGCCAAGCAGTTGGCGCCCAAGGGCGACATCGTGGTCGAGCTGCTGCAGCGGATCGCGCGCGTGCAGCTCGGCCAGGGGCTTCCCCTCGACGCCGTCCGCACGGCCGAGCGCGGCCTCAAGCTCACGGAGACCAACGGCGAGATCTTCGAGATCCCCCACCTCTACCGTACCCAGGCGCGGGCTTGGCTGCGGCTGGACAGCGGCGACAAGGCAGAGGTGGCCTTCCGCAACGCCCTGCATGCCTTCCAGGCCACCCAGGACCGCAGCGCGGAGGATCAGACCAAGCTGGAGTACTGCGACTTCCTCTTCTCGCGGCGCGCGCTCGAAGATGCGCTGCGGGCGCGGAAGCTGCTCGAAGACCTGCTCCAGCATCGTTGCGACGAAACCTGCGATCACTTCCGCTTCCGCACCAGTCTGCTCCTGGCCCGGGTGGAGAACTGGCTCGGCGACCTGGACCGCGCCCTTCTCGCCGTCTTCGATGCCGAGGGCTATCTGCCGGCCGATGCCGCGGAGGCCGATCGGGAAGAGCTGGATCGCGTCCGCGGCGAGGTGGAGCAGCGTAAGATCGCCCAGGGCGGCAGCGGCTTCGGCTTCCTGCCCGGAGCGCAAAGGAGCTTCCTCGGTGGTCGTGAAGACCTGCCCGAGGAACTGAAGAGTGCCTGGCTCAGCTTGTTCGAGTTGTGCGATGCCGATGCCGGCTGCCTCTGCATGGATGGCGCCGACGGCGGCCCCTTCGAATTCCTCGCGGGCATGACCCGCGGAGAGGGCGAGGACCTGCGGGAAAGCGCGGTGGGCGGCGATGCCGAAGAAGGCCCGGCATCCTCGCTGCTCTTCCAGCCGCTCGTCCACTCCGGCAAGGAAATGGGTTTCCTCTGTCTCTGGCGCAAGCGTCCGGGGGAGGCGGCGGGCTTCTCTCGCGAAATGGTGCGCTATATCGCCGGCTTCGCCCGCATGGTCACCTTGATCGCCTACCAGGAGCGGGAACGGCTGGCGCGGCGGGCGGTGCTGCCCCCCGATCTGCCCGAAGCGACGCAGCACATCATCACTCGCGATCCTGGCATGCTCGAGCTCCTGCATCTCACCGGCAAGGTGGCCGAGACCGATGCCTGGGTGCTGCTCAGCGGCGAGACGGGCACGGGCAAGGGCGTGCTGGCCTATGCCATTCATCGCATGAGCAATCGCCGCGATCGACGCTTCGTGCATGTGAACTGCGCCGCCTTGCCCGAGGAACTGCTCGAGAGCGAGCTCTTCGGCCACGTGCGCGGCTCCTTCACGGGCGCCATCAATGACAAGGCGGGACTCGTCGAGGAAGCGAACGGCGGCACGCTCTTCCTGGACGAAGTCGGCAAGACCTCGTTGAGGATGCAGGCGAAGCTGCTGCAGTTCCTCGACACGCGGGAGATCCGCCGCGTAGGCGCGAACGACAGCATCCCCGTGAACGTGCGCCTGATCACGGCGACGAAGACGGACCTGAAGGAGCTGGCCCGCGAGGGCCGCTTCCTCGAGGACCTCTACTACCGCCTCAACGATTTCCCCCTGCGCATGCCGCCTCTGCGCGAGCGCAGGGGGGACATCGCGCTGCTGGCCGAGTACTTCTTGGATCGCTACGGCGCCGAGTTCGGCAAGCGACTGCGCGGGATCTCGCAGCGGGCGATGCTCAAGCTGGAGAGCCACGCCTGGCCCGGCAACGTGCGCGAGCTGGAAAAGGTGATCAAGCGTGCGCTGTTGCTCAGCCTCGACAATCAACCGCTGGCCAGCGACGCCGTTGCGCTGGAAGACGCGCTCCAGGGAGCGCACGGCGGGCAAGTGCAGAGCGTCGACCTGAACCTCAAGCGCCAGGTGGGTGAACTCGAGCGCCAGTTGGTGGTCGAGGCGCTCGAACAGGCGGACTGGAATCGCACGCGGGCCTGCCGGACCCTGGGCATCAGCTACCCGACACTCTTGCAGAAGATCCGCAAGTACGCGCTCGACGACTGAGCAGCAAGGCTCTCTCGGCGACGCGCCGGCTATTCCGCGGGCCCGGTCACACCGGGCCCTTCTGCTTGGCGCTCACAAGCTCGTTGCGTAGCGGCAGCCGACCTCCACCTTTTCTCCCAGGCGCCAAAGCCTCTGGCGACTTGAGCTTGCCCGCTCTAGCCGCCGGCAATCTAAAGAATCTTGCGCAAGTCCATGTCGGTGTACTCTGGCGCTGCGAATCGCCCATGCAAGTGGCTCATTTGCAAGGGGATAAATCCCCCGATCGCGAGCGGTTATGGCATGCTCCCTGCAGTTGAACGCTTGAAGTGAGGAGGGCGCCAGGCTTGGCAGGTATGAGGCTCTTTCCAAGCTTCCTCGAGGGACTCGAACGGAATTGATAGGGGAAGTCAGCCGGATTCGATGTCGTTCCTCGGGCCGATCGGAAGCGTCCGATGAGTCGATTGACTCGGTCCTTGCGTGAAGTGTGGGGCAACACGCCAGGGCAATCGGCGAGTCCGATCGAAGGAGATGTACTCCTCTCCTTGATGCTGAGATGTGCGAGGCAGGAGGGCGCAAGCCCTCTTGCCTTTTTTGATGCGAGTCGGCCGCTGAGCTCACCTTGCCGGCTTCTGCCATCGACCATGCCGGGCCGGCATGGGGGACAATGGGATCCTCTTTTCTGCGATCCCGTCTAGGCTTGACCCTCCTTTGTGAATGCTCTAACTTGCGCCCCCATGCAGAGCAGCAGACCGCGCGGCCGAGTCCTGTTCCCTCCCTGGACCAACGCCATTCGCCCGCTGGCGACGGTGGCGATCTTGGGCGGCCTTCTGTACACGGTTGTCTTGATCGCCTACGCCACCTCGCCCCGGACCACGAACGTCGGCTATGCTCCGACCCAGCCCGTGCTCTACAGCCACGCGCTCCACGTGGGTACCCTCGGCCTGGACTGCCGCTACTGCCACCTGGGCGTCGAGACCGGGGCCAAGGCGACCCTGCCACCCACGCAAACCTGCATGAACTGCCACGCGAGTGTGCGCAGCGCCAGCGAGAAGCTGGCGCCCGTCCTCGCGAGCTACGCGACGGGGATGCCCATCCCCTGGGTGCGGGTGCACGACCTGCCCGATTTCGCCTACTTCGACCATAGTGCCCATGTGCGCCGCGGCGTGGGTTGCGCCTCCTGTCATGGCCGCATCGATCAAATGGAGGTGGTGAGCCAGGTCGAGCCCTTGCACATGGGTTGGTGCCTGGACTGCCATCGCCGGCCCGAGCCTCACCTGCGGCCGCTCGCCGCCGTCACCGCCATGGACTGGGCGCCGGCAGGCGATCCGGTAGCGCTGGGCGCCGAGCTTCGCCGGGAGTACAACATCCAACCGCCGACGGACTGTTCCACATGTCATCGTTAGAAGATCGCCAAGGCGGCTACTGGCGCACGCTCCAGGAGTACGCCGCCTCGCCCGAGTTCCGGGCCCTCTGCGCGGAGGAGTTCCCGCGCGGCGCCGATGCCGCGCCCGATCCCCTGTCGCGCCGGGGCTTCCTGAAGATCATGGGCGCCTCCGTCGCCCTGGCCGGCCTGGCCGGTTGCCGCTGGCCGCGCGAGACCATCGTGCCGCGCGCCTACCAGCCGGCGGGCCAGACGCCCGGGCTGACGCGGAGCTTCGCCACGGCCTTCGAGCTTGCGGGCAGCGCGAGCGGTCTGCTCGTGACCAGCTTCGAGGGCCGCCCGATCAAGGTGGAGGGCAACCCCGAGGATCCCATCGGGCGCGGCGCCGCCGATGCGCTGGCCCAGGCGGCCATCCTCGAGCTCTACGATCCGGATCGCAGCCGCAGTCCCCTGTTGCGCGAGGGCGGCGAGCAGCGGCAGGACTGGGCCCGCTTCGCCATCGCCGCCGAGGCGGCGATGGCCCCCCTGCGCGCCGCCGGCGGCCGTGGGCTGGCGATCCTCGCCGAGGGCAGCAATTCGCCTGCCCTGGCCGCGCAGCGCCGCCGGTTCCTGACGACCTACCCGGCGGCGCGCTGGCAGGCCTGGGAGCCGCTCAACCAGGACAACAGCTACGCGGGCACGGCCCTGGCCTTCGGCCGCCCCCTGCGGCCCGTGGCCGATCTCGGGGCCGCGGCGGTGATCCTGGCCCTGGATGCCGACCTGCTCGCCGATCATCCGGCGGCGCTCGCCCATGCGCGCGGCTATGCGGCCGGCCGCAATCCGGACGGGCAGATGAACCGGCTCTACGTGGTCGAGAGCCGCTTCAGCATCACGGGCAGCATGGCCGACCACCGCTTGCCGCTGGCGGCGGGCCGCAGCGAAGCCTTCACCTTCGCGCTGGCCGCGGCGCTGCTGCACCGACTCGAGGCCGAGCTGCCCGGCGAGCTGCGCGCGCTCGGCCACGGCCTGGTCGGGGCGTCCGCCGCCGAGGGCGATGCCGACTTCCTGGCCGCTCTCGTCGACGACCTGCTTGCCGCCCGCTCCGGCGCGCTCATCGTTGCGGGGTCCAGTCAGACGCCGCGCGTCCATGCCCTGACGGCCCTGCTCAACACCCTGCTCGGCGGCGTGGGCCGCACGCTGCGCTACGTGGCGCCGCCCGCCGGCGAGGAAACGGCCCAGCTTGCCGGCCTCGCCGCGCTCACCCGCTCCATGGCGGCCGGCGAGGTGGAGACGCTGATCGTCCTGGGCGGCAATCCGGTCTACGATGCGCCGGCGGACCTGGACTTCGCTGCCGCCCTGGAGCGCGTCGCCACCAGCGTCCATCTGTCGCTCTACGACAACGAAACCTCGCGGCGCTGTCGCTGGCATCTGCCGCGCGCCCATTTCCTCGAGTCCTGGGGCGACGCCCTGGCCTGGGACGGCAGCTACTACAGCATGCAACCCCTCATCGAGCCGCTCTACGGGGGCAAGAGCCCGGGCGAACTGCTCGCCTTGCTGGCCGCGGGCGGGGGCGCCGCGAGCGGCCATGAGCAGCTCCGCGCGAGCCTGTCCGAACGCTTGCCCAAGGATTTCGAGCCGGCCTGGCGCCGCCTGCTCCACGATGGCGTGCTCGCCGACTCCGCCTTCCCGGCGGAGCCGGTGTCGCTGGCGGCGAGTTCGCTGGCGGCGGCCCTGGCGGCCCCTCCGGCCGCAGCGGCCCCGGGCGAGCAGCCCCTCGAACTCGTGCTGCACCGCGACCACTGCCTCTTCGACGGCCGCTTCGCCAACAACGGCTGGCTCCAGGAATTGCCCGATCCGCTGAGCAAGATCACCTGGGACAATGCGGCGGCGCTCAGCCCGGCCACGGCCGCGCGCCTGGACCTCGCGCACGGCGATCGCGTGCGCCTGAGCGCGGACGGCCGCAGTCTCGACGCCGCCGTCGCCGTGCTGCCGGGCATCGCGGCCGGCAGCGTGGCCCTGGCCCTCGGCTACGGCCGCCAGGCGGCGGGCGCGGTGGGCAACGGCGTCGGCTTCGATGCCTACCGCCTGCGCACGAGCCGGGCGCTCCACGCGGCGTCCGACCTGAGGGTCGAAAAGCTGGGCGGCCAGTACCTGCTCGCGGGCACGCAGGACCACTACCTCATCGATCCCGTCGGCTTCGCGGGGCGCGAGGCGCGCGTAGGCGAGCTGGTCCAGTCCGCCGATCTGGCCACCTACCGTGCCGAACCCGACTTCGCGCGCCACGAGGGGCATCATCCCCCGCTGGTTTCGCTCTGGCAGGAGCACGCCTACGAGGGGCACCGCTGGGGCATGGCGATCGACCTGAACACCTGCATCGGCTGCGGGGCCTGCGCCGTGGCCTGCCAGGCCGAGAACAACATCCCGGTGGTGGGCAAGGATGAGGTCGCCCGCGGCCGCGAGATGAGCTGGATCCGCCTGGATCGCTACTTCCAGGGCGAGCCGGAGAACCCGGCCAGCGTGGTGCAGCCCGTGGCCTGCGCCCAGTGCGAGCTGGCGCCCTGCGAGCAGGTCTGTCCCTTCCAGGCCACGACGCACAGCAGCGAGGGCCTCAATGACATGGTCTACAATCGCTGCGTGGGCACCCGCTATTGCGCCAACAACTGCCCCTACAAGGTGCGCCGCTTCAACTTCTATCACTACACCAAGGACGTGCCCGAGGTCGCCCGGCTGGCCTTCAACCCGGAGGTCACCGTGCGCTCGCGCGGCGTGATGGAGAAGTGCACCTACTGCGTGCAGCGCATCCAGAACGTGAAGATCCAGGCCAAGAACGACGGGCGACCGATCGCCGACGGCGAGATCCAGCCCGCCTGCATGCAGACCTGCCCGACCAAGGCCATCCGTTTCGGGGACTTGAATGACGAGGCGAGCGGCGTGGGTCGGCTCCACGGCGACCACCGCGCCTACTCCCTGCTGGCGGAGCTGAACATCAAGCCGCGGACGGCCTACCTGGCGCGCGTGACGAATCCCAACCCGAACCTGGCGAGCCCGCAGCATGAGCAGCGCAGTCATTCCTGATCCTCGGGCCCAGCTCGACCTGCCGCCGGGCGCGCAGCCCGCGCTGGTCACGGGTGGCAAGGACCTCGGCGCCGTCACGGCGACGGTCTGCAGCGTTTTCGAGCGCCGGCAGATGCCGCGGGTCTGGTACGCGGCGCTGGGCATCTCCAGCCTGCTGACGCTGGTTCTCTTCTCGATGATCGTCTACTTGATCGCGAAGGGCATCGGGGTCTGGGGCCTGAACAACCCGGTCGCCTGGGGCCTGGCCATCGTCAACCTCGTCTTCTGGATCGGCATCGGCCACGCGGGCACCCTGATCTCGGCCGTGCTGTTCCTGTTTCGCCAGAAGTGGCGCACGGGCATCAACCGCTTCGCCGAGACGATGACGATCTTCGCCGTCGTCTGCGCCGGGCTCTTCCCGGCCATCCACGTCGGCCGCATCTGGCTACTGCACTGGATCTTCCCCATTCCCTACCAGCAGCAGGCCTGGCCGAACTTCCGCAGTCCGCTGCTGTGGGACGTCTTCGCCATCGGCACCTACATGCTCGTGTCGATCATGTTCTGGTACATGGGCATGGTGCCGGACCTCGCCACGCTGCGCGACCGGGCGGCCGGGCGCGCGCGGCAGATCATCTACGGGCTGCTGGCGCTGGGCTGGCGGGGCTCCAACCGCCACTGGCACCGCTTCGAGAAGGCCTACCTGCTGCTGGCGGGACTGGCGACGCCGCTGGTGCTCAGCGTGCACTCGGTGGTCAGCTTCGATTTCGCCACCAGCCAGATCCCCGGCTGGCACACGACGATCTTCCCGCCCTACTTCGTCGCCGGCGCCATCTTCGGCGGCTTCGCGATGGTGAGCACGATCGTCCTGCCGACGCGCAAGCTCTTCGGTCTCGAGGACCTGATCACGCCCAAGCACCTGGAAGTGATGGCCAAGATCATGCTCGCGACCGGCATGATGGTGGGCTACGCTTACGCGATGGAGTTCTTCATCGCCTGGTACAGCGGCAACCCCTACGAGACCTTCGCCTTCGTGAACCGGGCGCTGGGGCCCTACGCCTGGGCCTACTGGATCATGGTCAGCTGCAACGTGCTCAGCCCGCAGATCTTCTGGTTCAAGCGCCTGCGCCGCAATCTCTGGGTGATGTGGCTGGTGGCCGTGGCGATCAACGTCGGCATGTGGTTCGAGCGTTTCGTGATCGTCGTCAGCTCGCTCAGCCGCGATTTCCTGCCTTCGGCCTGGGGGCACTACTCGCCGACCGCGGTCGACTGGCTCACCCTGGCGGGCAGCTTCGGCCTCTTCTTCACGCTCTTCCTGCTCTTCCTGCGCGTGGCGCCGATCATCGCCATGGCCGAGGTGAAGACCGTGATGCCGCAGGCGCATTTCCACGATCCCGAGCACCCGGGCGCCGGCGACTACTGGGGCGACATCCCCGGCCGCTACGACCCCGTGAAGCCGGAGTAAGGGAGGAGGACGGTGAACGCGACGCCAGGCAGCGGCAATCCCCGGCTCTTCGGCTACCTCGCCGAGTTCGAGTCGGTCAACGCGCTGATCGAAGCCTGCGAGCGCGTGCGCGACGAGGGCTTCACCCGCTGGGACGCGCACACGCCCTTCCCCGTGCACGGCCTCGATGCGGCAATGGGTCTGCGCAGCACGAAGCTGCCCTGGCTAGTCTTCGGCGCCGGCCTCAGCGGCGCCGGGATCGGCATGCTCATGCAGTGGTGGATGAACGCCGTGGACTATCCGCTCAACATCAGCGGCAAGCCGCTCTTCAGCATTCCAGCGAACATCCCCATCGCCTTCGAGGTGACGATCCTCTTCAGCGCGCTCACGGCCTTCGTGGGCATGCTCGCTCTCAACGGGCTGCCGCAGTATCACCATCCCATCTTCCAGAGCGAGCGCTTCCGCCGGGCAAGCGACGACCGCTTCTTCATCAGCATCGAGGCCCGCGATCCCCGCTGCCGGGGCGAGATGACCGAACGCTTCCTCGCCGGGCTGGGCGCCGTGGCCGTCGAGCGCCTGAGCGTGGAGAGCGCGGAGGAGGCGAACTAGCATGCCGCGCTGGACGCTGAATCTGATCGTCGTCGGCGTGCTGCTGACCCTGATCCCGCTGGCGCTGGTGGCGAAGAACCGCATTGCCTCCCGCGGCGACCGCACGCGGATCAGCATCATCCCGGACATGGACAAGCAGCCGAAGTACAAGGCCCAGGAGGCGAGCCCCCTGTTCGCCGACGGCCGCGCGGCGCGGGCGGAGCCGGCGGGGACGGTCGCCCGCGGCGAGTCGATGGCCCCGCCGGCCTTCGCCGAGGGCCGCATGGGCGGCCAGTGGGTGACGGCCTTCCCCCTGCCGGTGGACTCGACGCTGCTCGCGCGCGGCCGCGAGCGCTACGGGATCTTCTGCGCCCCCTGCCACGGCCTGGCCGGCTACGGCGACGGCATCGTGCACGAGCGGGCGCTGGCCCTGGCCGAGGGCGGCTGGACGCCGCCCAGCAGCCTGCACACGGATCTGGTCCGCGAGCGACCGCTCGGCCAGCTCTACAACACGATCAGCGTCGGCATCCGCAACATGCCCGCCCACGGGCCGCAGATCCCGCCCCGGGATCGCTGGGCGATCGTCGCCTACGTCAAAGCGCTGCAGCTCAGCCAGCATGCGCGCCTGGAAGATCTGCCCGCGGCCGAGCGGGCGCAGTTCGCGGGGGGGAGTGCAGAATGAAGCGGCCGCCGCGCTTGGACATCAACCAGGAAGCCCGCCATCTCGGCGCGGGCGGCGGGCGCGCCTTGCGCTTGTCCGCCTTCGTGGCGGTGCTCGGCTTCGCCGCCAGTTTCGCCCTGGGCGCCGCCGCCGGCAGCGCCCGCTTCTACCAGGCCTACCTGGTCAACTACGCTTTCTTCCTCAGCCTGTCGCTGGGCGCGCTCTTCTTCGTGCTCATCCAGCACGTGACCGGCGCCACCTGGAGCGTGGTCGTGCGCCGGCTGGCCGAGACCCTGGCCGCCAACCTGCCCTGGCTGGGGCTGCTGGCCGTTCCCGTGCTGCTGGGCATGCGCCAGCTCTATCCCTGGAGCGATCCCGTGCACGTCGCCCACGACGCGCTGCTCACGGCCAAGGCGCCCTACCTCAACCCCGGCTTCTTCATCGTGCGCCTGGCGGTCTACTTCCTCGTCTGGACCTGGCTCTCGCTCTACTATTTTCGGCGCTCCTGCGCCCAGGACGCCACGGGAGACGTCGCCCACACGCACGGCATGCAGCGGTTGAGCGGCCCTGGCCTGGTCCTCTTCGCCGTGACCGTGTCCTTCGCCAGCTTCGACCTGCTGATGAGCCTGAACCCGCACTGGTTCAGCACGATCTTCGGCGTCTACTTCTTCGCGGGCAGCGCGGTGAGCTGCTTCGCGCTGCTCGCCCTCTGGGCCCGCCTGCTCCAGAGGGGCGGCCTCCTCACGCGAGCGATCACGCGCGAGCACTACCACGACCTGGGCAAGCTGGTCTTCGCCTTCATCGTCTTCTGGGCCTACATCGCCTTCTCCCAGTACCTGCTGATCTGGTATGCCAACATCCCCGAGGAGACCGGCTGGTACCTGGCGCGGCAAACCGGCGGCTGGACGGCGGTCACCGTGCTGCTGCTCTTCGGCCACTTCTTCGCGCCTTTCCTCGGCCTGCTCTCGCGCTACCCGAAGCGGCAGATGCTGCTGCTCATGCCGGGCGCCCTCTGGGTGCTGCTCATGCACTGGGTGGATCTCTACTGGCTGGTGATGCCGGGCTTCAGCCCGGGCCGCGTCCCGCTGCACCTGCTCGATTTGACGCTCTTCCTGGGCCTGGGCGGCCTCTCCGCGAGTCTGATCCTGCTGCGCCTGCGCGGCCGCAGCGTCATCCCCGAGCGGGACCCGCGACTCGCCGCCTCCCTGGAGTTCGAGAATGCCTAGCCCCGCGACCCGCCACGGGCGCGATGACCCGAAGAGCAGCAGCACCGCCTGGGTGGGCGCCATCGGCGGCCTCATCCTGCTGCTGCTCATTCTCGGCCTGCAGCTGGTCTTCCAGCGCTGGGAGGGCGAGGAGGAGGCAAGCAAGCGCGGGCGGGCGGGCGGCGAGCGCCTCGCGGCGCTCGAGGCCGCCCAGCGGGCCCAGCTCGAGGGCTATGGGGAGATCGACGCCGAGCGGGGCGTCCTGCGCATGCCCATCGAGGCGGCGATGGCGCGCGTCGCCGCTCAGGCGAGTCAAGGCCAGGCGCAACCGTGATGGGGATCCGGCAACTGCTCTTCATGAGCGCGGCGCTGCTGCTGGCGCTCTGGCCGCGCGCCGCGGGTGCGCAGCCGGCTGACCAGGAGCCGGCGGCGCTCCAGGGACTGGGCATCTTCCACCAGGCGGGCGCGCAGGTGCCGCCGGAGCTGGCCTTCACGGACGAGCAGGGGCGAGCGGTGCGGCTCGGCGACTACTTCACCGGCGAGCGGCCGGTGATCCTCACCCTCGTCTATTACAACTGCCCGATGCTCTGCAACATCCTCCTCGACCGCTTCGTGGCCGGCCTCAAGGAGCTGGACTGGACGGCGGGACAGGAGTTCACGATCGTGACCGTGAGCATCGACCCTCGCGATGACAGCGAGGGCGCCCGCCGGAAGCAGGCGCATCAGATCGAGAACTATGGGCGCCCCTCGGCGACCGCGGGCTGGCACTTCCTCACCGGGGAGCAGGCAGGCATCACGGCGATCGCCGACGCGGTGGGCTTCAAGTACGATTACGATGAGGATCGCGGCGAGTACATGCACGCTGCGGGCATCTTCGTGCTCACGCCGGCGGGCAAGGTGAGCCAGACCCTGCTCGGCCTCGACTTTCCGGCCAAGGATCTGCGCCTGGCCCTGGTCGAGGCCTCGGCCGGCAAGATCGGCAGCGCACTGGACCGCGCCCTGCTGTTCTGCTTCCATTACGACGCCGCTGCGGGCCGCTACGCCCCGGCGGCGATGAACCTGATGCGGCTGGGTGGGGGCCTGTGCGCGCTCGTCCTGGCCCTGTGGCTGACCACGGTCTGGCGGCGCGGGCGCCGCCAGCGGCTGCTCGCAGGGGGATCGCACTCGTGAACGCGCTGAATTCGCTCTTCGGATCCGGGCCGAGCGCCTTCCTCGCGCAGGGCAGCGGCTCCTTCTGGCTGCCGCGGCAGGGCACCGCTCTCGCGGGCGAAGTGGACAGCATCTTCAACTTCATCCTCTGGCTCAGCCTGTTCTTCTTCGTGCTCATCGTCGGCGTGATGGGGGTCTTCATCGTCCGCTACCGGCAGCGCCGCGCGGGTGAGGAGGCGGCCAGCAGCGCCTCCCACAACACGGCGCTGGAGCTGACCTGGACCCTGGTGCCCGTGGCGCTGGTGATCGTGATCTTCACGGTCGGCTTCCGCGGCTATCTCAAGCTGGCCGTGCCGCCGGGCGACGCCTACGAGGTGCTCGTCACGGGCCAGAAGTGGAACTGGCAGTTCACCTACCCCAATGGCTACAGCGACGCCCAGCTGCACGTGCCGGTGGACAAGCCGGTCCGCCTGGTGATGACTTCCCAGGACGTCATCCACAGCTTCTATCGTTCCCGATTTCCGCGTGAAGCAGGACGTGGTGCCGGGTCGCTACACCAAGGTCTGGTTCAATGCCGAAGCGCCGGGCGAGCACGTCATTCTCTGTGCCGAGTTCTGCGGCACGGGCCACTCCGACATGAGCTCGAAGGTGATCGTGCATCCGGCCGGCGAGTTCGAGACCTGGCTGGAGGACGTGGGCGGCTTCCTCGACAAGCTGCCTCCCGCCGAGGCGGGCGAACGTCTCACCCACAGCCTGGGCTGCAATGCTTGCCACAGCGCGGACGGTTCGCGCATGGTGGGACCCACGTACAAGGGGCTCTTCGGCAGCCCGCGCCGCCTGAAGGACGGCAGCACCGTCACCGCCGACGAGGACTACATCCGCGCGTCGATGCTCGATCCCCAGAGCCAGGTGCTGGAGGGCTTCGATCCGGTGATGCCCACCTTCCAGGGCCGGGTGCAGGAGAAGGAGATCGCGGTGATCATCGCCTACATCAAGTCCCTGAGCGATCGAGAGGCCCCGTAGCATGAGCACCAGCACGAGCACGCCCGCCGCCGGCGACAACTACCTGAACGCACGGCCAGGGCCTGAAGTCCTGGCTGACGACGCTCGATCACAAGCGCATCGGCGTGATGTATCTGATCTCGGTGTTGACCAGCTTCTTCCTCGGCGGCATCTTCGCCCTGCTGGTGCGCACGGAGCTGCTCACGCCGGGGCGCACGATCATGGACGCCGACACGCTACAACCAGTTGTTCACGCTGCACGGCGCGATCATGATCTTCCTGTTCATCATTCCCAGCATCCCGGCGGCCCTCGGCAACTTCGTGCTGCCGATGATGCTCGGGCGCCAAGGACGTCGCCTTCCCGCGGCTGAACCTGGCCAGCTTCTACCTCTGCGTCGTCGGCGCGGTCTTCGCGCTGGTGCTCGATCCTGCGCCGGCGGCCTCGACACGGGCTGGACGTTCTACACGCCCTACAGCACCACGACCAGCGGCGCCGTGATCTCGGCTGACCATGGGCGCCTTCATCCTCGGCTTCAGCTCGATCTTCACCGGGACTGAACTTCATCGTCACGATCCACAAGCTGCGGCCGCCGGGGATGACCTGGTTCAAGATGCCGCTGTTCCTGTGGGCGCTCTACGCCACGGCGATCATCCAGGTGCTGGCCACGCCCGGTGCTGGGCATCACGCTGCTGCTGCTGATCGCTCGAGCGCGCCTTCGGCATCGGCATCTTCGATCCCGCCCTCGGCGGCGACCCGGTGCTCTTCCAGCACTTCTTCTGGTTCTACTCGCACCCGGCCGTCTACATCATGATCCTGCCGGCGATGGGCATCATCAGCGAGCTGATCTCGGTCTTCAGCCGCAAGCACATCTTCGGCTACCACGTTCATCGCCTACAGCAGCATCGCCATCGCCCTCTTCGGCTTCCTGGTCTGGGGCCACCACATGTTCACCAGCGGCCAGTCGCAGCCTGGCGACCATGATCTTCAGCGCGCTGACCTTCAGCGTGTCGATTCCCTCGGCGATCAAGGTCTTCAACTGGCTGGCGACGATGTACAAGGGCATCGATCCGCCTGGACACGCCGATGCTCTACGCGCTGTCGCTTCCTCTTCCTGTTCACCATCGGCGGGCTGACCGGCCTGTTCCTGGGCACGCTGGCGACCGACGTCCACCTGCACGACACCTACTTCGTCGTCGCCCACTTCCACTACGTGATGATGGGCGGCACGCTGATCGCCTTCCTCGGCGGCCTGCACTACTGGTGGCCGAAGATGTTCGGCCGGATGTACAGCGAGACCTGGGGCCGCATCGCGGCGGTGCTGATCTTCATCGGCTTCAACCTGACCTTCTTCCCGCAGTTCGTCCTGGGCAGCAAGGGCATGCCGCGGCGCTACTACAACTACCCGCCCGAGTTCACGATCTACCACCAGATCTCGACCGTCGGCTCCTACCTGCTGGCCGTCGGGCTTCGTGCTGATCGCGGTCTACCTGATCGCACTCGCTGTTCCGCGGGCGGCCGGCGCCGGCCAACCCCTGGGGCGCGGCGACGCTGGAGTGGCAGTGCGCCTCGCCGCCGCCCCACCACAACTTCCACGAGGCGCCGGCCGAGCATGACCCCTACGACTTCAGCGCCCTGCGCTACGATGCGGACATCGACGGCTACCTGCCTGCCGAGGGCGGGCAAGGCAGCTAGGGCGCTCGGACGAAGCGGCAGAGAACGCATGGCACGCCGTGCGCAACATCTGGCCCATCACTTCGACAGCGCGAAGCAGCAGTTCGAGTCGAGCAAGCTGGGCATGTGGCTCTTCCTGGCCACGGAGATCCTGCTGTTCGGCGGGCTCTTCTGCGCCTACGCCGTCTACCGGGCCAACCACCCGGAGATCTTCGTCTACGCGCACCACTTCCTGGACAAGACCCTGGGCGGCATCAACACGGTGGTGCTGATCTGCAGCAGCCTGACGATGGCCTGGGCCGTGCGCGCTGCGCAGCTCGGGCCAGCGGCAGCGCACGGTGACCCTGCTCGCGATCACCCTGCTCTGCGCCTTCGGCTTCCTCGGCATCAAGGACGTCGAGTACAAGCCGAAGTGGGAGCACGGACTGCTCTGGGGCAAGCACTACCAGCCCGTCCTGCACGATGCCGACGCGGGCGCCCATGCCGCGCCGGCCCTGCCGGCGGCGCCGCTCAAGGCGGCGGGCGACGGCAGCGACGCCTCGCTGATCGCCCCGGCGGCGCCGGCGCCGAGCGGCCTCGCTCCCGAGGCGCCGCACGGACGCGGTTTCGCGGCGAGCACCTGCCGCCCGCGGATCTCGCCGCGCCCAAGAACGTGCAGGTCTTCTTCGCGATCTACTTCGCCATGACGGGGCTGCACGGCATCCACGTCCTGGCGGGCATGATCGCCATCGGCTGGATCCTGCGTCGCGCCCAGCGCGGCGAGTTCGGGCCGGAGTACTACACGCCCGGTCGACCTGGTGGGCCTCTACTGGCACCTGGTGGACCTGATCTGGATCTACCTCTTCCCGCTGCTCTACCTCATCAGATGAGCGGCCGGCGGGAACCGGGAGGCTGGAGACGATGAGCCACGCCGATCAGGGCCAGGCCCACGTGCACGTCGTGCCGACGCAGGTGCTCCTGCGCGTGTGGGCGGCGCTGCTCTTCCTCACCTTCGTGACGGTGGCGGTGACCTGGGTCAAGCTGGGCCCGCTCAGCGTGCCGGTGGCCATCGGCATCGCGACGATCAAGGCCATCTTGGTGGCCCTCTTCTTCATGCACCTGAAGTACGACCGGCCCTTCAACGCCATCGTCCTCGTGGCCTCGGTCTTCTTCGTGATCCTCTTCCTGGGGCTCGCGCTCCTGGACACGCTGCACTACCGCGACCAGCTCATCCCCGGCTACGCCCCGGGCATGGCCGTGCCCGCGCCGCCGGAGGCGCCCGGCGCCGAGCCCGGTGCGGAACCGGCGCCGGACCAGCCCCCCGTCCCCGGCCACTAGCTTGCCGCACTAGGGTGCGAGCAGCGCCGTCGCCGCGGGCTCCTGCGCATACCAGGCGAACCAGAAGGCCTCCGCGCTGAGGAGCGGCGCGCCGTCTTGCGCGCGCACGGTGACCACGGGGGGATCGCCCGGCCAGACGCGGAACGCGAGCGCGCGTTCGCCCAGCGAATCGGTCCAGGCGCCGCTGGGCTCCGCGCGCTCCAGGAGCGGCGTCAGCGGGTAGAGACGCCGGGCGGCGCCCACCCACACGGACAGCACAGGTTCCTTCAGGCGAAGCGCCTCTGGCCGATCCGTGGCGGGCAGCCTGCGCACGGGAAACTGCAGACGCTCGGAGCCGAGGTAGCTGGTGTAGGGCCGCCGCCGGTACTTGCGCGCCAGGCCCGCGGGGTCGGGGGCGAGAACCTGCGTGCCCGGGTGTCGCGCCAGCCAGTCGTCCCAGCGGGTGAGTTCCAGGGGCAGGCGCTCGAGGCTGTCGCCGCGGGCCGGGCCGGCCAGCGCCCGCCCCGTGAGCTGGCTCCAGAGACTCTCCGCCCCCGGAGCCGGCGCCGCTGCGCCGCGGCCCGCGCGATCATAGAGCAGGAGGTTCGAGGCGTAGAAGAGCCCGCTCACGCCGAACTCCCGCTCGCCGGGATCGTAGGCGCAGGCCGCTCCGCAGAGCGGATTCCAGGTCACGAGGACGGGCCCTCCGCCCAGGGTGTCGTTGACGAGCTCGTGCCAATCGAGGATGGCCAGCGGGTAGGCGACGGCCTTCCCCTGCCGGGCAATCCCGATCACGCGGTCGCCGCCGAGCAGGAAGGGCGAGCGGCCCAGGGCATTCAGCGAATCGAGGCCGGCCGCGTCCAGGCGGGGCGGCCGATCGAGCGATGCGAGACCCTCCCGCGGCACGCCGGCGGGTGTGATGTCGGCCAGGTCCACGGCGAGCGCGCCGAGGTCGAAGCCGTAGCTCGCCAGGTCCTTGCCGTCCCCGCGCTGCTCGCTTTCGAAGGTCTGCCGGTTCCGGAGCTGCCAGCCGAGGGCCAGCGCGCCGAGCAGGAAGGCCGTCGCGAAAAGGAAGGAGCGGCGGCGGTCCGGGAGCATCAGCGCCAGCGCAGGTGGGCGAGGCCGGTCGCCTCCGCGCGCGAGGCGTGGCCGGCGACGCCGCGCCGCGGGGTGGCGTCAGCTAGCAGGAGGATCAGGACCAGGGGCAGCACCAGCACGCTGGCGAAGAAGAGGCGCCGGGCGCTGGCGCGATCCAGGCGGCGCCAGAGCTGCAGGCTGGCCGCCACGAGGCAGAGTCCGAGCAGGGCCACGCCGGCGGCGGCGCCGGGTCCGACGAGACCGGCGAGCGCAAAGGCCGCGCCCAGGGGCAGCAGCGCCAGGCTGTAGAGGGTGCTGAGGGCGCCCGTGAACTGGCCGCTGGGGTCCAGGGCCGGCAGCATGCGGAAGCCGCCGCGGGCGTAGTCCTCGCGATAGAGCCAGGCCAGCGCGAGGAAGTGCGGTACCTGCCACAGGAAGAGCAGCAGGCCGAAGAGCCAGGCGCCGGCCTCCAGGCGACCGCTGGCCGCCGTCCAGCCCAGCATCGGCGGGCAGGGCGCCGCAGACGGCTCCGACCAGGGTGTTCAGGCTGCTGCGTGGCTTCAGCGGGGTGTAGACGTACACGTAGAGCGCGACCGTGAGCAAGGCCAATCCCGCCGTCAGGGCGTTGGTGCCGGCCAGCAGCACGGCCTCACCGAGCGCCAGCATCGCCGCGGCGGCGAAGAGCGCTTCGCCGACCCCCAGGCGCCGGCTGGGCAGAGGGCGCTCCCGGGTGCGATCCATGCGGGCGTCGCGTTCGCGCTCCCAGACCTGATTGAAAGCCGCGGCGCTGAGGGCGCACAGAAAGGTGCCAATCAAGGTCGCGGCCAGTTCGCCGGGAGCGAAGGGCCCGCGGCGTGCGAGCAGGTAGGCGGCGGCCGTGGTGGCGAGGACCATGCCGCTCAGGCGCAGCTTCGTCAGCACGGTGTAGAGTCCCAGGCGCTGGCTGAACGTGAGCGGGAGGGCGGTGGGCGGCACGCAGCAGCCTCGCGGAAATGGGTTTGGCAGGGATGGGCACGCCAGCGTAGGATGCCCGCTGTCGGTGCCGCGCTCGTGCGCAGTCAAGGTAGCAAGCTCCCCGCAGGTGGGGAAGCGGAAAGCGCCGGTCACCGGGGTTCAGGGAGTTGACGGCCCTCTCCGCCGGGATCGCGAGCCCGCGCCGGGCCGAGGCCGCCGAGGGAGCAGCATGACCGCAAGCGCCGCCGCCAGCCGCGCCGAAGGGCGGGCCGAGATCCTGGCCCTGGGCTTCGGCATCAGCACGGCGATGTGGGCCCTGGCCTATGCGAGCCGCCTCGCCGCGCCCCTGGTGCCCCCCTGGCTGCTCTTCGCCCTGCTGCTCCTCTGCCTCGGCCTCGGCGGCTGGCTGGGCGCTCGGGCCAGCGGTCGCGGCCCGCGGCTCGGGGCCTCGGCCGGCGGCCTCGCCTCGCTGCTCAACCTGCTCATCCTCGGCAGCGTGATCGGGGGGGACGTGCCCGGCGCCCTGCGCCAGGGCGCCATGCTCTGGGTGCCGGCCTCGCTGCTGCTGGGCATTCTGCTCGCGGGCGGTGGCGCCTGGCTCGGCGCGCGGGGCGTCGCCCGGCCCCCGCGGCGCGATGCCGGTCTCGGCGCCGATGCCGCCTTCGCGGGCGTCGCCGCCGCCGCCACGCTGCTGCTGCTGGCCGCCGGCGGCCTGGTCACCAGCAAGGAAGCGGGCCTGGCCGTGGTCGACTGGCCCAACAGCTACGGCTTCAACATGTTCCTCTATCCGCTGACCCGGATGACGGGCGGCATCTTCTACGAGCACGCGCATCGCTTGCTCGGTTCGCTGGTGGGCCTCTGCACGCTGGCCCTCGCGCTGCACCTGCAATTCGGCCCGCCGCGCCGGGCGGTCAGGGCGCTCGGCTGGGCGGTCTTCGCCGCCGTGCTGCTGCAGGGCCTGCTCGGCGGCCTGCGCGTGACCGGCCGCTTCACGCTGAGCCAGTCGCCGGCGGACATGTCGCCCAGCACCCTGCTCGCCGTGCTGCACGCGGTACTCGGCCAGCTCTGCTTCGCCCTGCTGCTCGGCCTGCTGGCGCTGGCCAGCCGCCGCTGGGCCTCGTCGCCGGCCCCGGCGCCGCGGGCCAGCGCGCTCAGCGACCGCCAGCTCGGCCCGCTGCTCCTGACAGCGCTGCTCCTGCAACTCGTCCTGGGCGCTCTGCTGCGCCATTTCGCCTGGGGGATGGTCTGGCATGTCAGCTTCGCCATGCTGGTGGCCCTGCTCGCCGCGACCGTCGGCGCGCGCCACTGGGGACTCTACGGCGATCTGCCCTGGCTGCGTCCGCTGGGGCGCGCCCTCACCCTTCTCATCGGCCTGCAGCTCCTGCTCGGCACGGGGGCGCTGATCGCCGTCAACGCGACGCCGGCGGCGGGGGACATCCCCTGGTGGGAAGCGCTGCTGGCCACGCTGCACCAGCTCACGGGGGCGCTGATCCTCGGCGTCGCCCTCTTGATCGCGCTCTGGGACCGGCGGCTGCTGGCGCCGCTGCCGGTGGAGGCGCCGGGCCCCGCCGCCTAGCCCTCGCCGCCTGCCATCGCGCGGGCGGCGCCGGCCTCGATGCGGGAGAGGTCGATGGCCAGGCGCCTGGGCTCCGCCTCGCCGAAGAGGAAGCGGGTCTCGGGGCAGCCCATGCCGCGGGCGATGGAGCCGAGCGTGGCCTCGGCGCTCTTCTGGACCTCGGCGCGCATCGTCTTCACGAGCTGGGCGGCCAGGCCCTCGGCCTCCGCGCGCGCGGCGCGGATCAGCTGGTTCTTCTCCTTCTCGGAGAACTTGCCGCCGAAGACGCGGCCGATCCAGTCCGGCAGGACGAGCGGCGCCAGGGCGGCGCCGCGCTCGTCGTAGAGCCACATGTCCTTCATCTGGATCTCGTAGATGAGCGGGGGCAGCGTGAAGGCGAGGCCGCGGCCGGCGGCGAAGGGCTGGGCGGTGAAGGCCGGATCGCGCAGGTCGTAACGGAAGTCGACGACGAACTCGAAGACCATCGCCGTCTGCTTGGAGCTGAGCAGCCAGGCCAGCCACTTCTCGCCCCAGTCGCCGAGCAGATGGTCGCGGCTGGTGACGATCTGCTTGGTGAGCACCTTGAGCACGACCAGCTCGCCCACGCTGCGGAAGGCCTCCACCGAGCTGCTCACGGTCAGGCGTGGGCCAGACTGGCCCCGGCGGCGGCGCAGGAGGGCCATGGCGAGCAGGGCCAGCAGCACGCCGACCACGAGTCCAAAGAGCAGCCTGTCCATGAATCCTCCCGGAACGAGGGCGATGGGGACAGTCTAGGCGGCGCCGGTGGCGGCGTCCAGTCTCACCGTAGTGCTGGCGCCTAGAGCGAGTCGCCGCTATGCTTCCCCGCTTGAGGAGGATGATCGATGCATCGGCTCGACACGCTGGACTCTTTGCGGATCCCTGCTCGCGTAGCGGGCCTGGCCCTGGTAGCGCTGGCCGCGCTGAGCGCCTGCAGCGACGACAGCGGCGATCAGACCTTGCCCGAAGTGGAGATCACCGAGCCGATCAACGGGATCATGGTGAGCGGCCAGGTTCGGATCGAGGCGAGCGCCAGCGACGCCGGAGGCCTGCTGCGCGTGCTCTTCGCCGTGGACGGCGACGAACTCGGAGAGGACGACACGCCGCCCTATAGCTGGGACTGGGACAGCACGCCCTATGGCGACGGCGGCAATCATCGCCTGCTTGCCGCCGCTGAGGACCGGGCGGGGAACATCGCCTACTCGGAGTACGTGGTGGTGCGGGTAGTGGCCCCCTGAGGGGGGCTCCTCGCTGGGCGAGCAGGGCGCCAAGGCGGCGTCTCGCGCGCGCAGCAAGGTCAAGCCAATCAAGGAGGATTACCGTGGGCGACAAGGGCAAGAAGGACAAGGAAAAGAGCGACAGGCAGAAGCAGATCAAGAACGTTCACGACGATAAGGCGAAGCAGGACAAGCAGCCCAAGCGGCCGGGCTGAACGGGAGGCGAGGTCGCTCGGACCGCTTGCTTGAGGGGCGACTACATGAACTCGAAGCTGTAGACGCCGCCCACGATCGTCAGCGCGCTCGGTGCGCTCAGGCCCGGGATCGTGCCGCTGAAGCTGCCGCTCATGCCCTCGTCGGTGAAGCTCTCGATGGTCCAGCTGCCGATGTCCCCGCCCGCCGTGGCTGCCCAGGAATTGCCCGTGGCGGTGTGGACCACCGTGAAGCTCATCTGCGAGGGGATGCCGTAGCTGTTCCCGGCCGCGACGGGCTGCTTCGGCGAGGCCGTGATCGTGTACTCTGTGTTGCTCGCCGAGAAGCTGAAGGATGTGGCGCTGGGCTGGGTCGCCACGATGGTGGCCGCATTCCAGTCCGCGCCGCCGAGCTCGGCGCTCATCGTGCTGCCCTGCAGCGTGGGCAGTGGCGGCAGGCCGGCGCTCACCGTGATGTCGAAGGCGCCCTCGGTCACCGTGCGCTGGGGCGGCGTCGCGCCGATCAGGGCATCACCGGTGAACTCGAAGCTGCCGGCGATGCGCGTCGCCGTGCGGGCGGTGATCTCCACGCTGCCGGCCGCACCGCTCAGCGGCGTGAGCCAGGAGCTCCCCGCGACCACGGCGGTGCCCGTGCCGCCCGGTGTGCTCAGCATGTTGACCCCGAGCGGATAGGTGCCGGGCCCGCTCACGAAGGCGAGGATGAGCTGCACGCTGCGCCCCGTGTTGAGGTCGATGCCGCTGATGATGAGCTGGCCGGGGCCGGGGTTGCTGGGGTTGCCGGTGACCTGGATGGTGCTCGCGCTGCTCGACCAGGCCGTTCCGTCGATGCGCGCCGTGAAGCCGGTGCCGCCGCCGTTGTTGTTGCTCCCTGGACCTGCCGGCCCCCCGCCATCACTGCTGCATCCCAGACCGATCATCCCAGAGACGAGCAAGGCGCTGAGGATCCTGCGTTGCATGTCGTCTCTCCTGGTTGTGGTGCCGCCCGCAGCGCGGGCAGAAACTCCGAGCCTAGCGACTGCCCGAAACCGTCGCCAGCCGGAAGGCACTGCTTTGCAGAAATACTATCAGTGCGTCGCCAAGCGGGCCCGGAACTCCGAATGCGCGGGCTTGTCGCAGCGGCTTGCCTGCGGCCCCTTGGACAGCTAGCATTGCCGTTCACGGCGCCGCTGGGCGACGCCGTCCGAGCCGCGGCCAGGCGCCGCAGGAGGGATGCGCATGGAGAACAGGGTGGCGGTGATCACCGGCGCGAGCAGCGGCATCGGCGCCGCCCTCGCCGAGCTGCTGGCCACGCGGGGGGATGCCGTCGTGCTGGTGGCGCGGCGCGCCGAGATCCTTGCGGCCGTTGCGGCGCGTTGCGGCGAGGGCGCGCTGACCGTCATTGCGGACGTCACCCATCGCGCGGACGTGGAGCGCGCGGCGGCCTCTGCGCTCGCGCGCTTCGGGCGCATCGACGTGTGGGTGAACAACGCCGGGCAGGGGATCACGCGCCCGCCATCCGCGCTCACGGACGAGGACATGGACCGGATGATGCGCGCCAACGTGCACTCGGCGCTCTACGGCATGCAGGCCGTGCTGCCGCACTTCCGCTCGCGCGGGGAGGGCCACGTGATCAACGTGTCCTCGATGCTCGGCCGCGTGCCCTTCGCAACGGTGCGCTCGGCCTACTGCGGGGCCAAGCACTTCCTCAACGCGCTCACGATCGCGATGCGCGCGGAAGTGCAAGCGGCCCACCCGGGCATCCAGTTCAGCCTGGTCTCACCGGGCGTGGTCTACACGGACTTCGGCCTCAATGCCCTGCACGGCGGACCGGACTCGCGGCAGTTCCCCGAGGGGCAGAGCGCCGCCGAGGTGGCCGCCGTGATCGCCGGGGTCATCGACTCGCGGCGCCCGGACGTCTACACCCGGGCCGGCGCGCGGCAGCGAGTGCTCGACTACTACGCCACGATCGGGGAGGACCCATGACGATGCGATCCCGCCTGGCGGCTGGCGCCGCCGCCTTCACCCTCACGCTGGGAGCAGCCCGCATGGCTCCTGCCGCCGATTGCCACGCGCTCAAGCATCTCACCTGGCTGCTGGGGAGCTGGCGCGCCGAGGCGGGCACGCGCGTGATCAGCGAACACTGGGCCGCCGTGTCCACGGAGACCTGGGAGGGTTTCGGCGAGACGCGGGCGGCCGCCCCCGGGGGCGAAGCCGCCGGCGCGGTGGTGGAGAGCGAGTCGCTGCGCCTCGTCGAGATGGCGGGCGAGGTGTTCTACATCGCCAAGGTGGCGCACAACCTGCTGCCCGCTGCCTTTCGGCTGGGCGAGTGCGGGGAGGGCTACGCGGTCTTCGAGAATCCGGACCACGATTTTCCGCGCCGGATCGCCTATCGCCTGGACGGGGGCAGGCTGATCGTCGAGGTCAGCGACGGTGAAGTGGGCGGCAAGGGCTTCACGCTGAACTTCACGCGCAACTGAGTCGTCTGCTAGCGGCCGCAGCGCTCGGCGTAGAAGGTCTCCACGCGCTCGCGCGTGGGGAAGCTGAGCGCCGCGTAGGCCAGGAAGGCCCCGGCGCTCAGCGCGTTGAGCCAGTAGAGCGGCTGCTCGCGCAGGGCGCCGCCGCGGGCGGCGAGCAGGCAGGTGACGAGGCCGAAGAGGGCCGGCCCTTCGAGCAGGGCGAGGCGCAGGAGGCCGGCGCTGCGAATGGCGGCCAGGGCAGCTGCAGCCTCGCTGGCGCCGCTCTCGGGGCGCGCTCGGGCGAGCAGAGCGGTCTGCAGCATGGGCGCCAGGCTCCAGATGCCGATGGCCATGGCCCCGTGGACGAGGCTGAGCAGGGTGAGCGTAGCCGGCGGCGTGGCAAGCGCGGCGGCCTGCGGCCGGATGGCGAGCAGCACGACGACAAGGCTGAACAAGAGCACGCCCGCCATCAGCGCGGCCTGGATGGCCTGCATGGCGCGCAGCTCGTTCGGGCCGAGGGCCTGCCGGAAGGCCTGCTTGCGCGTCGGGTCGCCAGCGTTCATGCTGACCTCCTGGAGCGAGCGCACCCAGGCTAGCCGCCGCTGCGGCGGGTGGCAATGGAATCCTCATCCCGCCCCGGTTCCTGCCGCCGCGCTCGAGACCTGGAGCACCGGATGGATTGGGATCCCTACCTCTACCAGCGCTTCGCTACGATGCGAATCCAACCGGGATTGGACCTGCTATCCCGGGTGCCGCTCGCGGATGCACGGCGCATCGTCGATCTGGGATGCGGCCCCGGGGATCTGACCGCCAAGCTCGCCAGCAAGTGGCCTGCAGCGGCGGTGCTCGGGGTGGATAGCTCCGAGTCCATGCTTTGCCGAGCAACGCTGCCGCAATGGGGACCTTACCTGGTGCAACTTGAAGGCGGCGAGCTGGCACTCGCTCAGAACGAAGGCGCACGGGTGATGTGGCAGCGAGCTGACATCGCCGAGTGGGAGCCGGCGCCGGGGGAGGCGCCGGACCTGATCTACTCGAACGCCGCTCTCCACTGGCTGCCCGACCACGAGGCGCTCTTTCCGCGTCTGCTCGGCCTGCTCGCCCCCGGAGGTCGCCTGGCCGTGCAGATGCCGCAGAGCTGGGGTCTGCCATCGCATCGGCTCATGCGGGAGACCCTGGCCGAGGGCGGCGTGGGCGGCGCGCCGCTCGGGACTCCCGAGCTGCGCGCGCGGATGGCGCGGCGGCCCGTGGCCGAGGCCGTCCACTATCGCGCGCTGCTCGCCCCGCACTGCGAGCGCCTGCGCGTGGCCTACCCTGCCGGGGCCGACGGCCGCGTGCCCTACCCCTTCGAGCGGCTCTTCATCGTCGCCAACGTCTAGCCCTGGGCCGTCACGAGCACCCGCTGGCCACCTGCGCGGCACTGGCCGGGGCGGAGTGTACACGTGTACAAATCGAGCCGCCCTGCCGGGAGCGGCCTGGTCATCAGGTCATGGCCAGGCTCAGGATCGTGACAAGGCGTCTGGCATGAGCCCGAGCTGCCGCGCGTGCTCATCGACGAGGGCACCACAACGCGTCGACGGCTGGGGGAACACGCCATCCTGGCCGGCGGCGCTAGCGCCGCCGCGTTCGCTGGCGCCGCGAATCCCCCGGAATCATGGCGCTGACCGGGCGTAGGCTGGCGGTGTTCGCCGCCCCTGGAGCGATGCAGTTGAAGGAACCCTCGCTCAAGCTGCCCGGCGCCTTCCTGCCCCTCGCCATGTCCGCCATCGGTTTGGCGATGATCTTGATCCACCTCACCAGGTTCGGCATCGTGCATCAGGAGGACGAGGGTACGCCGGCGCGGCTCTTCCAGCTCCTCATGGCCGCGCAGCTGCCGATCATGCTCTTTTTCGCGGCCCGCTGGCTGCCCGTGGCGCCGCGCCAGGCGCTTGCGATTCTCGCCCTGCAGATCGCGGCGGCGACGGTGCCGGTCCTGCTCATTCTGTACCTCGAAAGCTAGTATCCCCTTCAAGGCTCGACAGTGCGAAGCAAGGCGAGGCACGGGCTTGATCCGGGGCGACGCGGAGCCTAGAATCCGAATCGCAATGCAGCGCTCGGCCCCGCTCCTGCCCGCGCGGTTCTCGACGATGGTGCTGCGCCCTGCAATCAGAGAGGTAAAACATGACGGAAGCGGAGCGACTGTCTGCCGCGTCGCCGGTGGTGGCGGTGAAGGCCGGTGCCGATTGTCTCGGCGAGCAGCGTGGGCTGGGCGTGAGCGTCGTCGCCTTCAAGGTGCTGCCGCCCGACGAGAGCGGCCTGCTCGTGCTGGAGAACACCTTCCACGCCAAGGGCGGGCCGCCCCGCCATCTGCATCACGAGCAGGACGAGTGGTTCTACGTGGCCGAAGGCGAGTTCATCCTGGAAGTCGGGCAGGAGCGCTTCGCACTGCAGATCCGGCGACTCGCTGCTCGCCCCGCGCGGGGTGCCGCACGTCTGGGCCCACGTCGGCGCTGCGCGCGGCAGGATGCTGGTCAGCTTCATGCCGGCCGGGAAGATGGTGGCCTTCTTTCGCGAAGTGACCAGGGCCAACGCGATGCCGCCGCAAGACCCGGCCCTCTGGCGCGCGCACGGGATGGAGCTGCTCGGGCCGCCGCTGGCGATCGAGTAGCGACGATGGCGCCTGCCGGCCTTGGCGATCGCTGGATGGCTGGGGGGAACCAGGAGGACTCAATTGCCTGCGAACCGGTCAGGTCGCCCGATTCGATTTCGAGCCAGGCCAGTTGGGCACTGCGTCGTCTCGGGATCCCAGTCCCATGCCTGCCTGGAAGCTCGCAGAAAGGGCCTCGCACAGGGGGCCGCGAACAAGCCCACCCCGTAGCGCTCCCAGGAACTCCTCATGCCGCCTACCTGAGCGGTACTCCGGCTCCCTTGGCGGATGATTGAGCCATCGTTCAATGCCGGCAATGTCGGGCTCGATCAGCAGCGTGCTCGAGTAGTACAGCAGCCCCTGCTCGCGATAGATCGCCGAGCCGCCAACCTTGCGATCCCCGAGCACCAGGTCGCTGATCCCGCGCTGCTCGACCCCCGGCGCGCCCGCCGCGGCCAGCGCCTCGATCAGCCAGGCCGACAGCCGCGCGAAGGCGGCCTTCGAGCCGCCGATCCCCGGCATCGGCAGCGCGACGCTCACGATCAAGTTCCCCGGATCCAGCAACACCGCACACCCGCCGCCGCGCCGCCGGAACACCGGCAGGCCGTCGGCCAGCACCGCGTCCAGGTGCAGCTCGACTTCGGGCTTCGACCCGCGGCCGAGCACAATGGCAGTGGATTCGTGGGGGCGAAGCGTCCAGCGCGCCACGCCATCCGCGCGCACGGCCTCGAGCAGCGGCTCGTCATCGAGCCATGGCGAAATGCGAAGCCCTGAAGCATGAAGCTCGGGCTCGGGCGGCGCGCCCACGCTACTTCTTCTTCGGCGCGGCCAGGTGCACGCCCGTGCCGGCCGCCATCTCGGCCGCCTCGAGCAGGCTCTCGGAGAAGGTCGGGTGGGGGTGGATGGTCACCAGCAGGTCGGTCAGCGTCGCGCCCATCTCGAGCGCCAAGGTGCCCTCGGCGATCAGCTCGCTTGCGTGCGCGCCCACGATGGCCACGCCGAGGAGGCGTTCGCTCTCGGGATCGGCCAGCACCTTGACGAAGCCCTCCGTGCGGCCGATCGCCTTGGCCCGCCCTAAGGCGCTGAGCGGAAAGCGGCCCACCTTGACTTTCACGCCCTTGGTTTCGGCCTCCTGCTCGGTGAGGCCCACCCAGGCGATCTCGGGGTCCGTGAAGACCACGGCCGGGATCGCCCGGTTGTCGAAGGCGCTCGGCTGGCCCGCGATCACCTCCGCGGCCACCTTGCCCTCGCGGCTCGCCTTGTGCGCGAGCATGGGCCCGGGCGCCACGTCGCCGATGGCGAAGATGTGCGCCACCTTCGTGCGGCAGCCCTCGTCCGTCGGAATGCGGCCATCGCCGTCGAGCTCCAGGCCGATCGTCTCCAGGCCGAGATCGTCCGTGTTCGGCTTGCGCCCCACGGCCACCAGCACGCGGTCGTAGTGGCGGCTGAACAGCTCGCCGCCGTGCTCGATGTCCACGCGGAAGCCCTGGCCCTCGCCCAGCTCCTTGATGCCGACCACCTTGCTCTCGAGCAGCAGCTCCTCGAAGCGCGCCTCGCAGTTCTTCAGCACCGGCCGCACCAGGTCCGGGTCCGCGCCCATGAGCAGGTTCGGGAACAGCTCCACCATGCTCACCTTGCTGCCGAGCCCCTGGTAGACCAGCCCCAGTTCCAGGCCGATGTAGCCGCCGCCCACGACGAGCAGGGTGTCGGGGATCTCGGGAATCTCCAGCGCCTCGGCGCTGGACCAGACCGGCAGGTCGTAGGCCGGCGGAATCTCGTTGATGCGACTGCCCGTGGCGATGATCGCCTGCTTGAAGCGGATGCGGCTCACCTCGCCGCCTTCAATTGCGAGTTCGTGGGTGCCGGCGAAGCGCGCGTAGCCCTTCACCACTTCCACGCCGCGCTTCTCGAGCAGGCCAGCGATGCCGCCGGTCAGGCTGTCCACCACCTGCTGGATCCAGTCGTGCAGCTTGGCGCGATCGAACTTGGGCTTGCCGAAGGTCAGTCCCATCTGCGCTGCCTCGCGCGCGGTGTGCGCGATCTCCACCGCGTTGATCAAGGCCTTGGACGGAATGCAGCCCTCGCGCAGGCACACCCCGCCCAGCTTCTCGGCCGTCTCCACGAGCGTCACTTCCAGCCCCAGATCCGCCGCGCGCAGGGCGGCCACGTAGCCGCCCGGCCCGCCGCCGATCACGACGACGCCGGTCTCCAGCTCCAGGCTGCCCATCACCATGGTGGCTCCTTCATTCGGTTGAAAAGGTCAGGGTCGATCCGTCCGTCGGGTCTCACCGCGCAACTGCCGAATGGAAGTAGAAATCGAGCATGGCGCTCAATGGTGCGGCATCCCGCTTCAGTCGGCTGCGAAGCGCCGCGCCCTCCCAGCAATCCACCAGGACGCTCGCCATCCTTCCAGCGTCGGAGTCCGCCGGTATGTCACCCCTGTGCCGGGCTTCCTCCAGGCAAGCGGCCATGCGCGCCGCGATGCCGGAGAAGCACTCCTCGATCTTGGCTCGGAAGACCTCGCTTGCTCCGGAAAGCTCCTGCCCGAGCCCGCCGAGCAGGCACCCCATGTAGCCCTCTTGCCGGTAGTGCTGCTCCGTCATCTCGAAGAAGAGACGCACCCGCTCCAGGGGGGCGCGGCTCACGTCGTCCAGACAAGCGTCCAGGCCGGTGTGAACCTCCTGCATGTACCTGTCGATGACCTGAAGCGCGAAGTCCTCTTTGTCTTTGAAGTGGTGGTAGAACGACCCCTTCGGAATCCCCGCGCCGATCAGCAGCGCCTTGATGCCCAGGCCGTTGTAGCCCTGCTCGAGCAGCATTCGCAATCCAGCGATCAGCAGGCGATCCTTGGTCGGGTGTGTCGATGCCATTCTCTTTGCGCTCTTCACCGAATCGCCCCGGGCATCCCGGGGGCGCCGTTAGTTGCGGGCATCCACGGTGGCCTGATGCTCCCGCTGCCCATCGTAGTGCGCTGGCCGCGCGGCCGCATAGATCTTCCTGCGTAGCGGCAAGCCGCCGAGGCCTCACCCACGCAAGGCCTCGGCCGTCTGGCCCTCATCCCCGCGGCGAGCTATTTCCCCTTCACCTTCGCGATCATGTGGTTGATGACATGGCTGTGCTCAGACTGGGGACTGAACATCACGATCTCCGCATCGGCGTCGACCCTGACGTTGTGACCGGGGGGCCAGTAGAACAGGTCGTTCCCGTTGACCGTCTCCTGCATCCCATTGGCGTCGGTCGTGGTGATCCGCCCGTGCAGGACGAAGCCCCAGTGGGGGCACTGGCAAAGGCCGCCCTCCAACCCTTCGAACAGCGGCGTGGTGTCGACACCTGCCGCCAGGGTGAAGCACTCCGCGCTGATCGGGCCTAATCCGCTGGCGTCACCGAATCCCTTCTGCTGACGGACGATGGCCCCAGGGATCTCCATCTGCACTTCGACCGCGTCCTTCGTGATCCGCATGCTGGTATCTCCTTCGGGGGTGGTTAGTTGAGAGTAGACCGACCGGTCTATATTGCGAAGATACCAACAATACCAGCTTTGTCAAGGTATAGTGCTGCAGCCCGGTTGCATCGAGGGGGCGTGGGAAGTTCCGCGCTTCCCCAGTGACCGGCTGTCCAGAGAGTTCCCCCAGCCACCTCGGCTCAATCAACTAACACATTGTAAAGACATCAATTACACGTCACGCGCTAAGGTATGCGCGACGCCCCGGCGCGCACAGCATCGTCTGCGCCTGCCTCTCCATCTCACCGCCTGGAGCGGGCGTCCGCGGTCAGGCCTTGCCGGCCAGCCAGGACAGGGGATCGGCGAGCTGCGCCATCATCGTCGTGACGAAGCGCGCGGCGTCGGCGCCGTCGGCGACGCGGTGGTCGAAGGCCAGGCTGAGCGGCAGGATGCTGCGGATCACGATCTCGCCCGCCCGCACGACGGGTTTCTCCTGCACGCGACCCATGGCGAGAATCGCCACCTCGGGGTAGTTGATCGTGGCCAGGAGCGCCGTGCCGCCCAGCGGCCCCACGTTGGTGATCGTGAAGGTGCCGCCGCGCAGCTCGCTTACCTCGATCTTGCCGTCCCGCGCCCGCTCCGCGAGATCGCGAATGTCGGTGGCGATCTCGACCACGCTCTTCTTGTCGACCTCGCGCACCACGGGCACGATCAGGCCGCGCCCCGTGTCCACGGCGATGCCGATGTTGATGTACTTCTTGTAGACGATCTCCTCGCGGAAGGGATCGAGGCTCGCGTTGAAGGCGCGCGCTTCCTTCAGCCCCTCGGCCACGGCCTTGGCCACGAAGGCGAGCAGGGTGGGCGCCGCGCCGTCGCGCCCCACCAGGCGCTCCTTCTCGCGCTGGCGGAAGGCCTCCAGCTCGGTCACGTCGGCCTCGTCCATGTGCGCCACGTGGGGGACGAGGATCATCGAGCTGGTCATCTTGTGCGCCACCTTGCGACGAATCGAGCGCAGCGGCTCGCGCTCGACCTCGCCCCACTGCGCGAAGTCGGGCATGGGCTCGACGTCGAAGAAGGGGATGCCGCCGCCCGCCCAGGCCATGCGCGGCCCGCCCCCGGGGGCGGCGTCCGCAGCTTCCGCCGCGCCGCCGCCGGCCTGGAAGCGATTCAGATCCTCCGCGGTGACTCGCCCGCCGGGGCCAGTGGGCGGCACCTGATGCAGGTCGATGCCCAGCTCGCGCGCCAGGCGCCGCACGGCCGGCGCTGCGGCCACCGGACCCGCCCCCGGGGGCGGGCTGGTGGCAGCGGCCGGGGCTGCTGGAGCGGCCGGCTTGGCGGCCGGCGGCGTGGGCCGCGCGGGCACCGGAGTCGGCGGCGTCGGCGCCGGCGCTTCGGGCTTGGCCGGCGCTTCGGCCTTCGCGGGCGCCTTTGCGGCCGGCGCGCCGGCCGCGGCGCCAGAATCGATGACGGCGATGATGCTGCCCACCATCACCACGTCGCCCACCTTGCCGCCCTGCCGGGTCAGCGTGCCGCCGGCGGGGGAGGGAATCGTCACCGCGGCCTTGTCGGTCTCCACGTCCACCAGCGGCGCGTCCTCGGCGATCTGGCCGCCCTCGGCCACGTGCCACTTGAGGATCTCGCCCTCGTGGACGCCTTCGCCCAGGTCCGGCAGCTTGAACTCGAACACGGCGCCTCCCTTAGAAGTCCAGCGTGGCGGCCAGCGCATCGGCGATGCGCCCGGCCGTGGGCAGGTAGGCCTTCTCGCGGCTGAAGCCGGGCGTGATCACGTCGAAGCCCGTCACGCGCGCCACCGGCGCTTCCAGGTACATCAGCGCCTTGTCGTTGATGCGCGCGACGATCTCGCTCGACACGCCGAAGCTGCGCGGCGCCTCCTGCACGATGACGCAGCGGCCGGTCTTCTGCACCGAGTCCGCGATGGCGTCGCCGTCCAGCGGCGAGATCGTGAGCAGGTCGATGAGTTCCACGCTCGCCCCGCGCTGCTCGGCGAGCTGCTCGGCCGCCTGCTCGGCCGGCCGGCGCATGGCGCCCCAGGCCACCAGCGTGATGTCCCCGCCCTCGCGCACGATCTCGGCCTTGCCGAGGGGCAGCGTCTCGGGCGCCTCGGGCACCTCCTCGCGCCAGGCGCGATAGCTGTGCTTGGGCTCCATGAAGACCACGGCGTCCGGGTCCGCGATCGCCGCGCGCAAGCAGCGCCCGTGCGTTCCGCGGCGTCGAGGGAATCACCACCTTGAGCCCCGGGAAGTGCGCGTAGGTGGCCTCGCGGCTCTCGCTGTGGTGCTCCAGCGCGCGCACGCCGCCGCCGTAGGGCATGCGCATCACCATGGGCACCGTGAACTTGCCCCGCGTGCGGTTGCGGAAACGCGAGGCGTGGCCCTCGAGCTGGGCGATGGAGAGGTAGGAGAAGCCCGAGAACTGCATTTCGCAGACGGGCCTGAGCCCCGCCAGCGCCATGCCGATGCTCGCGCCCACGATGCCGCTTTCGGCCAGCGGCGTGTCGAGCACGCGCGTCTCGCCGAACTTGGCGTAGAGGCCCTCGGTGGCGCGGAAGACGCCGCCGTTGACGCCCACGTCCTCGCCCAGCACGATCACGCTGTCGTCTTCCGCCATCATTTCCGTGAGGGCCAGGTTAATCGCCTGGATCATGGTGAGCTTAGCCACGGCTCGCCTCCTCGCGCTCGGCATCGCGGGCCACCAGGGCCTGGAAGGCGGCCCGCTGATCCTCGAGGCTCGGGTGCGGCTCGCCGAAGACGTGGTCGAAGGGCGTGTCGAGCTCCAGCTCGGTGTCCGCCTCGAAGGCCTTCACCTCCTCGGCAATCGCCGCGCGCAGTTCCTCGCGCAGGGCCTCCTCGCGCTTCTCGTCCCAGAGCTTCTTGCTCTCGAGATAGCGGCGCAGGCGCAGGATGGGGTCCTTCGCGGCCCACTCGACCTGCGCGGCGGCTTCGTCGCGGTAGCGCGTGGGGTCGTCGGCCGTGGTGTGCACGCCCATGCGGTAGGTGACGGCCTCGATCAGGGTCGGCCCGCCGCCGCTCTTCGCGCGCTCCAGGGCCTCGCGGGTGGCGACCACCATGGCGAGCACGTCGTTGCCGTCCACCTGGATGCCCGGCATGCCGTAGGCGACGGCCTTCTGGGCGATGCTCTGCGCGCGCGTCTGCAGCTTGCGCGGAATGGAGATCGCCCACTGGTTGTTCTGGCAGATGAAGACCACCGGCGCCTGCCAGACGGCGGCGAAGTTGAGGCCCTCGTGGAAGTCGCCCTCGCTGGTGGCGCCGTCGCCGAACCAGCAGACCGTGGCGCTCTCCTCGCCGCGGTACTTCTGCGCGTAGGCCAGGCCCACCGCGTGGGGGATCTGCGCGCCGACGATGATGGAGTCC
This sequence comes from uncultured bacterium, assembly GCA_963695095.1. Lineage (GTDB taxonomy): Bacteria > Krumholzibacteriota > Krumholzibacteriia > JACNKJ01 > JACNKJ01 > VGXI01. Next base: position 1,333,957 of record CAVOFT010000001.1, read on the forward strand.
GGCAGCGTGCGCAGCGCGGGATCCAGCGCCGAGCCCTCCTCGCGCCCGTTCCAGAAGTGGAGGATGTCGCGGAAGCGGTGGCCGCGCATCAGGCGCCCGCCGAGTTCGCGGAAGGCGCCCACGAACCAGTCGTCCTTGCCCATGCAATGCGCGGGGGCCACCGAGACGGCTTCCTGTCCAACCGAGGGACTGAAGGTGCCCAGGCGCCCCTGCCGCTGCAGCTTGAGCATGCGGTCGTCGGCCTCGCGACCCCAGACCAGCCCGCGGTAGAGCGCGAGCAGCTCATCCTTGGCGAGCTTGGGATCGAGCGCGGCGTCGACCTTCCCCTCCGGATCCAGGATCTGCAGGTACTCGATGTCGAAGTGGGCAAGGGGAGTCCGGGGCATGGGCTTCCTTTCTGGGCAGTCCCGATCAGACTAACCCGCGCATCCAGCGGCCGCAAGTGCCGCCGGGGGCAGCCGAGTACAGGGCCCGCGATGCCTGAATTCGGCATTGAGAGCTGTGGCGCCGCTCATGCCTTGCGCATTGGCAAGCGATGGTCCATCTATTGCTGGAATGCTGCGACTCACTCCGCAGGAGGCGGTTCCCCCCCATGGATGCAAGCAAGACGACGAGCGCTCGTCCCGTGAAGTACCCCGGCATCCCCCTGACCACGAACGGCAACCAGCTCGTGGCCTACTACACCGAGGCCCGCATCACGGATGCCGGGCGTCTTCTATCCGATCACGCCGTCCACCGAGATGGGCGAGAACTACCAGCTCGCCTTCGCCGAGGGCAAGCTGAACGTCTTCGGCCGGCCCAAGCTGGCCATCGAGGCCGAGGGCGAGCACGCCGCCCAGGGCGGCGCCATCGCCTACTCGGTGACGGGCAAGCGCGTCGTCAACTTCACCTCGGGGCAGGGCCTGGTCTACGGGCTCGAGCAGTACTACCACGCGCCCGGGCAAGCTCTCGACGATGGTGGTGGAGGTCGCTGCCCGCGCGCTGACCAAGCACGCGCTGAACGTGCACTGCGGCCACGACGACGTCTACGCCGCGCTCGACACCGGCTGGATCATTCTCTTCGCGCAAGGACGCCCAGCAGGCCGCCGACCAGGCGCTCATCCTGCGCCGGGTCACCGAGCTGTCGCTGACCCCGGGCATCAACGTCCAGGACGGCTTCCTCACCTCGCACCTCGAGCGCACGCTTCTACCGCCACGAGGCCGAGCTGATGCGCGAGTACCTCGGCGCGCCGGACGACCTGATCGACTGCCCCACGCCGCGCCCAGCGCGCGCTCTTCGGACCCGAGCGCCGCCGCGTGCCCGCCATGATCGACCTGGCGAACCCGGCTGCTCCTCGGCCCGGTGCAGAACCAGGAGCACTACATGAACGGCGTCGTCGCGCGCCGCGACAACTTCGCCGAGCCGATCCTGCGGCTTCCTCGAGGCGGCCTACGCCGAGTTCGCGCCGCCTCACGGGCCGCGACTACGGGCTCATCAGCCGCAGTACCGCTGCGAGGACGCGGAGACGGTCTTCGTCTCGCTCGGCTCGGCGGCCGAGAACATCGAGGCCGCCGTCGACCACCTGCGCGCGACGCGCGGAGCGAAGGTCGGCTCGATCCACGTCAACGTGCTGCGGCCCTTCCCCGAGGCGGCCTTGGTCGAGGCGCTGCGCCGGCAAGCAGCAACGTGATCGTCCTCGAGCGCACCGACGAGCCGCTGGCCGGCGCCAACCCGCTCACGCGCGACATCCGCGACGGCCTTCACGAAGGCGCTGGAGAACGGCGTCGCGCCGGCCCATGCGGAGCTGCCCGCGATTACGGCGGCCGAGCTGCCGCGCATCTTCAGCGGCGTCTACGGCCTCGGGTCGCGCGACTTCCGGCCCGAGCACGTGCTCGGCGCCTACGAGTTCGCCACCGGCTGACGGCGAGCGCAAGGACGGCCGGACCGCCGCCGACGGCGAGAGCTTCTTCGTCCTCGGCGTCGATCACCCCTACGCGGTCATGCTCCGCCGAGACGCCCTCGCTCCTGCCCGAGCACGCCATCGCCGTGCGCTTGCACTCGATCGGCGGCTGGGGCATGATCACGACCGGCAAGAACCTGGGCGAGATCATCGGCGAGTTCGGTCGACTACCTCGCCGAGCGCGACGCGCGTGGACGAGCTGGGCCGGCCGAGCGAGGTCCTCCACGTCAGCGCGAACCCCAAGTACGGCTCCGAGAAGAAGGGCGCGCCCACCAACTACTTCCTCGTCGTCGCGCCCGAGCGCATCCGGGTCAACTGCGACCTGCACCACGTGGACGTCGTGCTCTGCTGCGACCCCAAGGCCTTCACTGCACACGAATCCGCTGGAGGGGCTCAACCGACGGCGGCGCCTTCGTCTGGGAGTCGCGACGAGTCGCCCGAGACGGCCTGGGAGCGCATCCCGCCGCGCTACCGGCAGGCCATCCTCGACGCGAAGATCCGCGTCTTCATCCTGCCCGGCTTCGAGATCGCCCGCGACGGCCACCGACCGCGCCGATCTGCAGCTGCGCATGCAGGGCAATGCCTTCCTCGGCGCCTTCTTCGGCGTGTCGCAGCTTCCTCGCCGACAACGGCATCGACCACGAGCACTACCGCGAGGTCGTGCTGGCCCAGTACCAGAAGAAGTTCGGCCGCTTCGGCGAGGCGGTGGTGGCCTCCAACATGACGGTCATGAAGGAGGGCTTCTCCCAGGTGCGCGAGATCGTCTACGGCGCTGCCGACGCGCCCGACCGCTCGACCATGCGCGGGCAGTTGCTCGTGGACTGCGTGGACGGCGGCTGCGCGACCAGCGCGCCGCCTGCGGGCCAGGGGGAGCGCGTGCGGCTGTTCACGCTCGACGCCTTCGACGGCGAGTTCCGCGCCGGGCTCGGCTACGACCAGCCGGCCTCGGCTTTCGCCTCGGTGGGCGTCATGGCCGCGGCCACGGGCGCCACGGCGACGCAAGTACGTCGCCCGCCGCGAGACGCCGATCTGGATTCCCGAGAACTGCACGCAGTGCATGGAGTGCATCGCCGCCTGCCCGGACACGGCCCTGCCCAACACGGCCCAGGACCTGGCCACGGTGCTGCGCACGGCCATCGTCGAACTACGTGAGCGAGCCCGTCGCGCGGGCGGCCTTGCTCAAGGCCGTGCCCGCGCTGGATGCCGCGCTGCACCCGCGCATGCTGGCCGCCGTGCAGGCCAAGGAGCACCCGACCGTGCACGCCCTTCTCGCCGAGGAGCTGGAGAAGCTCGCGGCGGCTGAGTGCCGCGGCGAAGGCGCAGCTGCTCGCCGTGCTCGAGCAGGTGCCGCTGGCCTACAACAAGGTGAACGCCATCTTCGCTGACCACGGAGAAGAAGGAGCCGGGCGCGGGCGGCGTCTTCTCGATCTTCGTCTCGGACCTCTGCAAGGGCTGCGCGGAGTGCGTCACCGAGTGCGGCGATCACGAGGCCCTGGTGATGGTGCCGGAGACCGAGGAACTGAACGCCGATCACGCGACCGGCACCGCCTTCCTGGACCTCCTGCCCGACACCTCGCAGCAAGTACCTCGGCCTCTACGACGACGAGCAACCCGCACGACTCCAAGACCGCCGCTCTGCGCAACCACCTCATGGTGCGGCGCAACTACGAGGCGCTCGTCTCGGGCGACGGCGCCTGCGCGGGCTGCGGCGAGAAGAGCGTGCTGCACGCGGTGGCCTCGCTCACCGAGGCCTCATGCGTCCGCTCTACCACGCCAAGGCCGAGCGGCTGGCGGCGAAGGCCGCGCGCCTGCGACGCGCACGGCGCCGAGCGACTGGCGGCCGCTGCCGGGCAGGATGCCGAGGAGCACGCGCTGCTTCGGCGCCAGGCCGTCGCCCACCTCCTGATGGGCCTCGGCGGCGAGAGACGAGGAGGACACCCTCGCCCGCCTCGCCGCGCACGGCCTGATCTGACGGACGCCGAGATCGTCGGAGGCCATGGCCGCTGTGCTGCGAGCAGGACGCCTTCAACCACAAGGAGCTGCAGGCGCTCGACGGCCGGCTCGCGAACGGCATGTCGGTGATGGCCATGGGCGCGCACACCGGCTGCAACACCGTCTACGGCTCGACGCCGCCCAACAACCCGCACCCCTACCCCTGGATGAACTCGCTCTTCCAGGACGGCGCCACGGTGACCTGGCTCTTCGGCGAGAGCTTCATCATGGACCACGCCCGCCGCTCGGTGATCCCCGAGCGCCTGGCCGACGCTGCTCGCTGGCGGCGAGGGCGAGGCGCCGATCGACTGCCGAGCGACGCTACTGTTCGAGCTCACGCACTTCACCGACGCCGGCATGACGCGACCGCGAGATCGCCGAGCTGCCCAAGGCCTGGGCGCATCGGCGGCGACGGCGGCATGGGCGACATCGGCTTCCAGAACGTCTCGAAGGTGATCCTGCAGAACCGGCCGAACGTGAAGCTGCTCATGCTCGACACGCAGGTCTACTCGAACACCGGCGGACAGAACTCGGACTCCTCGCCCGATGCCCGGCGGCTTCGACATGAACCAGTTCGGCGTGGCCACGCCAGGGCAAGAGCGTGGAGAAGAAGAGCGCTGGCCGAGATCTTCATCGCCGGTCACGGCTCGCCCTTCGTGGCGCAGGTCTCGATGGCCAATGCGCCGCAGCTTCTACCAGGCGATTCTCGACGCCCTCGACTATCGCGGCACCGCCTTCCTGCAGTGCTTCACCACCTGCCAGCCCGAGCACGGCGTCGCCGACGATCAGGCCACGCGGCAGGCGCAGCGCGTCCGCGACACCCGCGGCATGCCCGAGTTCGTCTTCGACCCGCGATCGGGCGAGACCTATCGCCGAGGCCCTGGACCTCAAGGGCAATCCCACGGTCGAGGCCGACTGGTGGGAGGCGCGCAGCAAGGACAAGCAGTCCAAGTACCGCTACACGGTCGCCCACTGGGCGACCACCGAGGCCCGCTTCCGGCAGCACTTCCGCCGCCTCAAGCCCGGCGAGGCCGCGGGCCTGGTGCACCTCGACGACATGCTGCTGCGCCTGAGCCAGCAGGACGTCGTTGCGCGCCGCCATCTCGATCCCGCAGCACCGCGCCTTCGTGCCCGACTTCGGCGTCTTCCTGCGCGTCGAGGACGAGGCCGGCGCCTGGCGCGAGCTGGCCATGAGCCGGCAGATGGTCCTCTTCTGCGTGGAGCGGCGCAAGGCCTGGCGCCTGCTGCAGAGCAAGGCGGGCATCGTGAACAAAGAGTACCTGGCGCAGAAGGCCCTGCTCGCCAAGCTCGACGCCGGCGAACTCACGCTGGCCGAGCTGGAGGCGCATCCGGAGGAGCTGCTCGCCGCGGCCGTCGCCGCCCTGGACGCGAGCTGAGCGTGGAAGCGCGCGCGGAGTCGCTGGCCCAGGAGCTGGCCGCTGCCCGCGCGGGCCTCGTCTTCCGCGTGCAGCTCACGGGCGAAGTGCTGCGGGCCACGGGCGCCGACGCGCCGGGCTGGCTCCAGGCCACGCTGAGCCAGGATCTGGCGCCGCTGGCGCCGGGCGAAGGGGCGCGCAGCCTGCTGCTCGATCCGCGCGCCACCGTGCTGGCTGACCTGCTCGTGCTGCGCGAGCCGGCGGGCTATCTGCTCATCGCCGACAGCGACCCGGCACGGCCCCTGGCCGAGGAGCTCGCGCGGCGCATCTTTCGCGAGGACGTCCAGCTCGCGCCGCTGGGCGCGGCGGGCGAGCAGCTCTGGCTGGCGGGACCGGACGCGGCGGCCTTCCTCCGCACGGAACTCGCTCTTGCCGAGCTGCCGACGGCCCCCTGCGCCCACCGTCGCGCCGCCTGCGCGGGCTGGCCGCTCACCCTGCTCGCCTCCCCCCGCCTGGGTCCGCCCGGATTCGAACTGGTCCTCGACGCCGCCTGCGGCCCGCAGGGCCCCGCGGCCCCCGCCGCCGGCGAGGGCGCAGCGGGCGCCCTGCGCGGACTCTTCCAGGCCCTGGCCGCGGCCGGCGGGCGCCGGCTCTCGCCTGCGGCGGCGGAGTACCTGCGCATCGCCGCCGGCCGACCCCGCCGCGACCCCGACCTCGCGCGCGTGCTGCCGGCGGAGGCCGGCCTCGTCCCCGAGGCGGTCAGCCTCGGCAAGGGCTGCTACCCCGGCCAGGAGGTGGTGATGCGCCAGGCGAGCCGCGGTCGCCCGCGCTGGCGGCCGCAGGTCCTCGCCGGGCCAGGGGCACCGCCGGCCGGGGGCGCTGCGCTGCGCACGGCGGCGGGCGAGTCCGCCGGCTGGGTCAGCTCGGCGGCAGCCGATGCCGAGGGCGGCTTCCTGGCCCTGGCCTACCTGCGCGCCGAGGGGGCCGCCGAGGGCCTCAGCCTGGAGGACGGCCGCGCGCTTCGGCCCTGGCCAGGCCTCGATTCGCACTGACGCCTGGCTGCCGCACTGGCAGGGTTTCCGGCCACCCAGAGCGCTGCCGCCGACTGTTTGGCAGGGCCTCTCCACCGTTCGCGCCCGCGCGATCTGCTAAGGCATGTCCATTCAATGCATTGTGAGGCAAGCCGGACTTGGCCTCGCACTTGCGGTGCCGCCTCTGCCGGCTGTGCTATCCTGCGCCGGCAGATCCCGGAGGCTGAGCATGGACCTCAACCGCTTGACCCGCAAATCCCAGGACGCCCTGCAGGCGGCCCACGCCGCCGCCTTGCGCCAGGGGCACCACGAACTCGACGCCGAGCACCTGCTCCTCGCCCTGCTGGAGCAGGAGGGGGGCCTGCTGCCGCGCCTGCTCGAGCGCCTTGAGATCGACACGGCCGCCCTCGTGGAGGCCGCGCGCGCCGAGCTGGCCAAGCGCCCCCGCGTCAGCGGCAGCGGCGCCGGGCAACTGATGCCCAGCCGCCGGCTGCAGCAGCTTCTCCTGCGCGCCGAGGACGAGGCCAAGGCCATGGGGGACAGCTTCCTCTCGGTGGAGCACCTCGTGCTCGCCCTGTTCGCCGGTGGCCGCGAGGAGCCCGCCGGACGCCTGCTCGCCGAGGCCGGTCTCACGCGCGCAGCCATGCTCGCCGCACTCGCCACTCTGCGCGGCAACCGCAAGGTGGAGAGCGAAGACCCCGAAGCGGGCATGGAAGCGCTGGAGAAGTACGGCACGGACCTGGTCGCCCTCGCGCGCGAGGGCAAGCTGGACCCCGTCATCGGCCGCGACGCCGAGATCCGGCGCGTCATCCGCATCCTCTCGCGCAAGACGAAGAACAACCCGGTGCTGATCGGCGAGCCCGGCGTGGGCAAGACGGCCGTCGTGGAGGGGCTCGCCCAGCGCATCCTGGCCGGCGACGTGCCCGAGTGGCTCAAGGACCGCCGTGTCTGGGCGCTCGACCTGGGTTCCCTGCTCGCCGGCGCCAAGTACCGCGGCGACTTCGAGGAGCGCCTCAAGGCCGTGCTCGCCGAGATCAAGCGCAGCGAGGGCGGTATCCTCCTGTTCATCGACGAGATCCACAACATCGTCGGCGCGGGCCGCACCGAGGGCTCGCCCGACGCAGGCAACCTGCTCAAGCCCATGCTCGCGCGTGGGGAGCTGCACTGCATCGGCGCGACGACGCTGGACGAGTATCGCAAGCACGTCGAGAAGGACGCCGCGCTCGAACGGCGCTTCCAGCCCGTCGTGATCGAAGCGCCCGACGTGGCGGACTCGATCTCCATTCTGCGCGGCCTCAGCGAGCGCTTCGAGACCTTCCATGGCGTGCGCATCCAGGACGCGGCCCTGGTCGCCGCGGCCACGCTGGCCAACCGCTACATCGCCGACCGCTTCCTGCCCGACAAGGCCATCGACCTGGTCGACGAAGCCTGCGCCTCCGTGCGCACGGAGCTGGACTCCCAGCCCGCGCGCCTGGACGACCTCAGCCGCCGCGTGGTGCGTCTGGAGATCGAGGAGGCCGCCCTCAAGCGCGAGAGCGATCGCGCGAGCGAAGAGCGCCTGGCCACCCTGCGCCGCGAGCTGGCCGATCTGCGCGAGGAGGCGAACGGCCTGCGCGTCCAGTGGGAACGCGAGAAGGAAGGGCAGGCCACCCTGCGCGAACTGCGGGCGCAGGTGGAGGGCCTGCGCCGCGAGGCCGAGACGGCCGAGCGCGACTACAACCTGGAGCGCGCGGCCGAGCTCAGACACGGGCTGATCCCGGCCCTGAGCGCGCGCATCGCCGAGGCCGAGGCCGCCCAGGCCGACGCGGCGGCCGGCGCGCCGCGCCTGCTCAGCGAGGTGGTGGGCGAGGCCGAAATCGCCGCCGTCGTCTCGCGCTGGACGGGCGTGCCCGTCGAGCGCCTGGTCGAAGGCGAGCGCGAAAAGCTCCTGCGCCTGGAGAGCATCCTGCACCGACGCGTCGTCGGTCAGGACGAGGCAGTGCGGGCCGTCGCCGACGCCGTGCTGCGCGCACGGGCCGGCATCCAGGACCCGGCGCGGCCCCTGGGCAGCTTCCTCTTCCTCGGCCCAACCGGCGTGGGCAAGACCGAGCTGGCCAAGGCCCTGGCCGAAGCCCTCTTCGATCGCGAGGACAACCTCGTCCGTCTGGACATGAGCGAGTACATGGAGAAGCACTCGGTGGCGCGGCTCTTCGGCGCGCCGCCCGGCTACGTGGGCTTCGAGGAGGGCGGCCAGCTCACCGAGGCCGTGCGCCGCCGGCCCTACGCCGTCCTGCTCTTCGACGAGATCGAGAAGGCGCACCCGGAAGTCTGGAGTGCGCTCCTGCAGATCCTCGACGACGGGCGGGCCACCGACGGGCAGGGGCGTGTGGTCGACTTCCGCAACACGGTGATCATCATGACCTCGAACATCGGCTCGCCGCTGCTCATCGAGGGTGCGGCGGCCGCCGGCGAGGGCGAACTCCCCGCCGCCACGCGGGAAGCGGTCTTCGCCGAATTGCGCCGCCACTTCCGGCCCGAGTTCCTCAACCGCCTGGACGAGCAGGTGCTCTTTCGGCCGCTCACGCCGGTGCAGATCGAGGCCATCGTCGATCTGCTGGTGGCCCGGCTCGCCCTGCGCCTGGCCGAGCGCGAGCTGGAGCTCGTCGTCGAGCCCGCTGCCCGCGCCTGGCTGGCCCGCAAGGGTTACGACCCGGTCTACGGCGCCCGGCCGCTGGCGCGCCTGCTCAAGCGCGAGCTGGAGACGCCGATCGCGCGGCTGATCGTTACGGGGGAGGCGCCGGCCGGCGGCGCCGGTCAAGGCCGGCGCCTGCGCGTCGACCTGGCGAGCGGGGGCGAGGGCCTGAGCTTCAGCACCGAGTCGGTGCCTATCCCCGCCACCGCTTCGGCGAACTAGGCTCGGGCCGCCTCTTGCGGCCCGGCGCCCGGTGCATATCTTCCATCCCGAGTGAATTGAGCTTTGGAGGAATATCGGGATCCAAAGCTCCGGATCCTGGCGAATGCGACGGAGGAGACCATGCCCTACGATGAGTTGCTCGTGAGCCCGATGCGGGCTGAACTGACGCGGATCGGTGTCGAGGAACTGCGCGACGCGGTCGCGGTCGAGCGCTGGCTCGGGCAGAAGACAGGCAGTGCCCTGCTCTTCGTGAACTCCGTCTGCGGCTGCGCAGCGGGGATGGCCCGGCCGGGTCTGGCCATGGCGCTGAAGGGTGAGGCCCGGCCCGACCGCCTGGCCACCGTCTTCGCCGGGCAGGACAGCGAGGCCACGGCGGCCGCCCGCGCCCACTTCACGGACCTGCCGCCCAGCAGTCCCTCGGCGGCGCTGTTCAAGGACGGCAAGCTGGTTTTCTTCCTGCCACGCCACGCCATCGAGGGCCGCGAGGCCGACGATGTGGCCGCCGATCTCAGCGCGGCCTTTGCGCGCTTCTGCGCCTGAGCCCGGAGGCCTCCGCATGAGCGAGACCCTTGCCCAGCGCCGCTGCCGGCCTCTGCCCGCGGGCACGCCGGCGCTCGCGGCCGTGGCCTGCCGGACCTTCCTCGCCGAGCTGCCCGGCTGGGAGCTGGCGGCCGGCCGCCTGCGCCGCGAGTTCCGCTTCGCCGACTTCGCCGAGGCCCTGGCCTTCGTGAATGCCATCGGCGGCCTTGCCGAGGCCGAGGATCACCATCCGGACATCGCGCTGAGTTGGGGCAAGGTGGGCGTGGAACTGTGGACGCACAGCGTGGACGGCCTGAGCGAGAACGACTTCATCCTCGCCGCCAAGATCGAGGCCCTGCCCCGGGCCTAGCGCGTCCTGCCTAGCGGCTGGGCACCATCTCGCAGCGGCCGATGGCCTCCACCAGGGACTCCCACTTCACCGGCTTGCTGATGTAGTCGTCCATGCCGGCCTCGATGCAGCGCTCGCGGTCGCCCTTCATCGCATTGGCCGTCATCGCGACGATGCGCGGCTGGCGCTTGGCGGGGAAGTCCGCGCGAATGCGGCGCGTGGCCTCCAGGCCGTCCATCTCGGGCATCTGCATGTCCATCAGCACCAGATCGTAGGGCTGCCGGCGCAGGGCGTCCAGGGCCTCGAGGCCATTGGCCGCCACGTCAGCGCTGTAGCCCAGCCGCTCGAGCAGGCGCAGGGCCACCTTCTGGTTCACGCGGTTGTCCTCGACGAGCAGGATGTGCAGCGGCAGCCGCCCGGCCAGGCGCTCGAGCGCGGGCGGCGGCGCCAGCGCATGACCGCCCTCGCGCTCGCCGATGGCGTCGAGCAGGGCTGCCAGCAGGCGGTCCTGGCGGATGGGCTTGCTCAGGGCCGAGTAGAGGGGCGTGCCCGCCACCTCGATGCGGCGTCCGATCGAGCTGAGCATGATCTTCGGCACGCGGGCGCTCTTGGCGCTGTGGGCGAGCACTTGAGCCAGCTCGAGCCCGTCCATCTCGGGCATCTGCATGTCGAGCAGGATGACGTCGAAGGGCTTCTCCTTCTCGACGAGCGCGATGGCGGCGCTCGGCAGCTCGGCCAGCACGGGCGCCATGCTCCAGGCGATCGCCTGCACCTCGAGCAGGCGGCGGTTGGTGGCGTTGTCGTCCACGACCAGCACGCGCAGGCCCTTGAGCGCGTGCAGGTCAAGCGCCGGCTCGGGCAGGTTGCTGCGGCGCGCGCGGACCGTGAAGTGGAAGGTGCTGCCGCGGCTGGGCGTGCTCTCCACCCAGATGCGGCCGCCCATCAGCTCGGCGAGCTGCTTGCTGATCGCGAGCCCCAGGCCCGTGCCGCCGTACTTGCGCGTCGTGGAGCTGTCCACCTGGCTGAAGGCCTTGAACAGACGCGCGCGGCCGGCCGGATTGATGCCGATGCCCGTGTCGCGCACGGCGGTGTGGATCTCGTAGAGCCCCTCGCGCAGGAGCTGGGACTTCACGGTGAGCGCGATCTCGCCCGTCTGGGTGAACTTCACCGCGTTGCCGATGAGATTGACGACGATCTGCCGCAGGCGGGTGGGATCGCCGACCACCGTGTGGGGGACGTTGGGCTCGACGATGCAGGACAGTTCCAGGCCCTTCTCGCCCACGCGCACGGCCATCAGATCCAGCGCATCCTCGTAGACCTCGCGCAGCTGGAAGCTGTGCTCCTCCAGCTCGAGCTGGCCCACCTCGATCTTCGAGAAGTCGAGGATGTCGTTGAGAATGGTCAGCAGGGAATCGCCGGAGCTGCGGATCACCTCGGCGTACTCGCGCTGCTCGGCGCTGAGCGCGGTGTCCATGAGCAGGCTGGTCATGCCGATGACGCCGTTCATCGGCGTGCGGATCTCGTGGCTCATCGTGGCCAGGAACTCGTTCTTGGCCCGGGAGGCCGTCTCCGCCTCGCTGCGGGCCTGCTCGGCATCGCGCAGGGCGGTGGCGATGCGCTGGTTGGCGTCTGTCAACTGAATGAGCGCGTCGTCGAGTTGCCCGGACTTCTTGTGCAGGGAACTGCGCAGGAGGGCCATCCCGCCGCGCCGCAGGCCGAAGGCCAAGAGCAGCGCGCACGCAGGGATCAGGAGCCCGCAGATGGCCACAGCCCAGAGGGGAAGAGCGATCATATCCTGTCCTTCGAGATGGCGATCCTTCCAAGTCAGTTATCGGACTGGGAAGGCGGGGCTTTAGTCATCTCGCAGCGACAGTTGCCGCGCGCGCCGAGCGTTGCGCGCGCGGCCCCGAGAGGGCGCAGGAGGGAGCCCGGTCGGGGCAGGCGTCACCGGCCGGGAGGGTGAAGCGCGGCGAATTCGTTCAGTGCAGATAACGCTGACGGTATTCGCTCAGGGCCTGGTAGAGCTGCTGGTAGGAGTCGATCACGAAGAGGATGGGCTGGTAGTGGTCGATCTCGAAGTCCTGTGCGATCACGCGCTCGAGATCGAAGTCCACGCGCTCCACCTCGGGGCTCTCCAGGCAGTGCCTGCCCTCGCCCGGGGAGGAGATGAGCCCGCTGCCATAGAGCTTGAGCGCCCCGGCCTCGCGGATCAGACCGAACTCCACGGTGAACCAGAACAGGCGCTGCAGCTCGGCGAGCCGCGGCTCGCCGCCGCAGTCCAGCGCGGCGGCTCCGTAGGCCTGCAGGAAGTCGCCGAAGATCTTGTTCGCGTGCATGGGCACGTGCCCGAACACGTCGTGGAAGATATCGGGTTCGGGCAGATAGTCGAGCTGCTCGCGCGGGCGCACGGTGATGGTGGTCGGGAAATCGCGACGGGCCAGGCAGGCGAAGAAGTCGTCGGCGGGGATGTAGCCGGGCACGGCCCGCGAGGTCCAGCCGGTCACCGGCCCCAGGCGGGCGTTGATGTCGCTGAGCTGGGGAACGCGGTCGGCGTAGATCTCCAGGGTGCGCAGGCCATCCAGGTAGGCCTGGCTCGCCTGCTCCTTGAGCTCGGCCATGCGCCGGTCGTAGAGCAGCTTCCAGACCGCGTGGTTCTCGGGCGTGTAGCGGGCGTAGTCCTGGTCGATGAAGGCGATCGGCACGGGCAATCTCCTCGGAACGGACCCTGAGGCATTTCCTTAGCCTGGGCCGCCAGCCATGCTTTTGCATAATAATTCCGGAATCAGGCGCCCCGCGTCAAGGCCAAAGCCCCGGGGAGGCCGCCTTGCGAGGCGCGAGCACCTCGACTACCCTGCGCAGGCCGTCCCTCCGGGCGGTGGGGAGGACCGTCCATGCCCGAGAGCGATCCGAGAATCCTGGAGCTGCGCGCCTCGCCGCTCTTTCGCCATCTGCCGGCGGCGGACCTGGCCGGTATCGCTCCGGAGCTGAGCCGGCGCGTCTACCTGCGCGGCCAGCGCATCGTCCAGCAGGGCGAGCCCGCCCGCGGCTTCTTCGTCATCCTCTTCGGGCGGGTGAAGATCCAGGTCAGCTCGGGTTCCGGCAAGGAGCAGGTCCTGCACTTCTTCGCCACCGGCGACAGCTTCGGCGAGGCGGCGATGCTGGCCGGCGGCGACTTCCACGCCGAGGCCGTGGCCATGGAGCGCACCCGCGTGGCCTACCTGCCCGCCGCGATCTTCCACCGCGAACTCGAGGAACGGCCCGAGTTCGCGCGGCAGGTGCTGCTGTCGATGGCCAGGCGGCTCCTCGAGTTCTCCCACATCATCGAGGATCTCGCCATGCGGGAGGTCAAGGCGCGGCTGGCCTGCTACCTCCTGCGCGAGGGCCGCGGCCAGCGCGGACTCACGCTGCCGATGGGCAAAGGCGAGCTGGCCCAGCTCCTGGGCACCACCGCCGAGAGCCTCTCGCGCTCCCTGCGCGTGCTGAGCGATCAGGGCGCGATCGCCGTCAAGGGCAAGCGCATCACCCTGCTCGACCCCGACGCCCTGCTCGACCTCGCCGGCAGCTAGCTTCCTTGACCTGAGTCAATGCCGCTCGGTCCGGCGCCGCTTACTGTGGCGGGGCAGCGCTACTCTGAGCCAGGAGCTTGCCATGGCCTGCAGCATCGGTCCCATCCACCAGTGGATCTTCGAACAGGCGCGCCGCGCCGAAGCGCGCGGCGAGCAACTCGCGGCCGCGCTGGCCGCAGCCGGGCAGCCGGGCGCGGCGGCCGCCTGGGCCGAGGCCTGGGCGCAGCATCCGGAAGCGCTGGGCAGCCAGCCCCTGGAGCGCTTCATCGGCGAGGGCGCCGTTCACACCGGCCTGGAAGGCCTGGTGGCGGCCGTCTGCGCGCGCGAGGCGGCGCTGTACCGCTTCGCCCTCGCCGCGGGTCCGGAGGCGATGGCCCTGTTCGCCGCGGCTCTGCGCGCCGACGGCCGCGAGCTCGGCGCGGCTGCAAGCAGGAACGGCGCCGCCGAGGACGCGCGCAGCCTCTTCGCCAGCCTGCGCGAGCACTGGCTCGAAGGCATGCCCTGTCACGTCGAGATCGAACTCGAGGTGGACGAGCCCGTCGAGGTCGCCTGGCGCCGGCGGGGGCAGCCGCTTGCCGCCTACTGGGGGCTCCCCGCGGAGGCGGCGGCGGGGCTGGCGACCCTGCACCTCGAGTGGATGGCTGCCTTCGTCGCCGCGGCCGGCGGCCGGCGCCTGGAGGCCAGGCCCTGGCCCGCCGGCGGCGAGGGGGGCCTCGCCCTGCGCATCCTGCCCGGCGACTGAGTGCTTGCCTTGACGGGTCCGCAGGCGGCCTCCTATACTCCCCGCGCCTGCCCAGCCCTACTCCCGTCGCCAGGTGGTTGTCTTTGCGCGCCTTGCACCGACGCCTGCCCCCTGCCTGCACACTGCTCACTCTGCTGGCCGCCTTGCTCCTGGCCGCCCCGGGGCGTCTGTGCGCCGGCCCCGTGCCGGCCCCTGTCCTGACCGGCTACTCCGCGGCCCCGGCCCCGCCCAGCCGCGCCCTCGGCGAGCGCCAGCGCGCTCGGCTGGAGGCCCTGCTCGCCGGCGCACCGGCAGCGCGCGAGCGGGCCACGCTGCGCTGGCTGGGCATTCTCGTCGCCTTCACCGACCGCGGCTTTCCGGAGAGCTATGCCGAGGACTTCGATCCCCTGAACGTGCTGGGCTACCCCGACTCCGTGGTGGTCACGCCCCGCGCCGCGTGGTTCGCCAATACGCTGGCCCGCGCCGCCGACTACTACGCCACGGTATCCGCCGGGCGCGTCGAGGTGCTGCCGACCCTGGCCGACGGCGTCCTCACGCTCAGCGGCAGCATGGCTCACTACGGCGACGACAGTGCGCTGAGCTGGGAAGAGGGCGCGCGGCGCCTGGCCGCCGAGGTGGTGGACTCGTTGGACGCCGCCCTCGATTTCTCCGCCTACGACCTGGTCACCTTCATCCACGCGGGGCCGGGCCAGGAGTCCGATCTCCTGCGCAACTCCACCGATCAGCTCTGGAGCGGCTACCTCGACTTCGCCTCCCTGAGCGAGGCCTTCGCCGACTCCCTGCCCGAGGCCCCCGTCGAGGGCTGGCCGGGCATCCCCACCGACGACGGCGGCTTCGTGCTCGAGCGCTTCAGCATCGCGCCCGAGCTGGAAGTGGAAGAGCAGCTGACGCCGCCCTACGTCCTGGGCACCCTGGGCGTCTACGCGCACCAGCTCGGCAGCTACCTGGGCCTGGTCAGCCTCAACGACCTCGTCGAGCCGCGCGGGCAGGGGGCGGGCAATTTCGATCTCATGAGCAGCGGCCTCTGGAATGCGCTGGGCTTCGTGCCGGGCCCGCCCTCGGCCTTCAATCGCCGCCTGCTCGGCTGGGCCGAGGCGGACACGATCAGCCAGACGGCAGCTTCCGGCAGCGGCCTGGAGTGCACCCTGGCGAGCTGGGAGCAGGGCGCGACGGGCACGCTGCTGATCGCGCCCATCTCCGAGCGCGAGTACTTCCTGATCGAGAACCGCAACCAGGATGCCGACGGCAGCGACAGCTTCAGCTTCGCCGATGCCAACGGCAATCACCTGCCCGACAACGCCGAGTCCCTCCTGGGCGCCGAGTTCGACTACTTCACGACCCAGTACAACGCGAGCGACCAGACGCCGGGCAGCGGCCTCTTCGTCTGGCGCATCGACGAGGAGTTCGTCCGCCTCACCTTCGAGCTCGATTTCAACCTGATCAACGCCTACAACGATCACTACGGCGTGGCGCTGCTCGAAGCGGACGGCTATCCGGACCTGGCCACCTTCAGCTTCGACGAGAACGCCTACGGCGGCGACTACGACGCCTTCCGGGCCGCCGGCGGGCCGAACGCGCTCATCGCCACGCAGACGGCGATCGACGAGGCGAGCCTGCCCTCCACGCGCAGCGCCGAAGGCGCCGACACCGGCTGGCGCCTGAGTGCGATCGGCCCCCACGGGCCGACCATGGACTTCACCCTGCGCTGGGAGCAGGGCGGTTGGCCGCGCAGCGAGCAGCGCCTGGCCGGGCGCCTGCCGCTGGGCGATCCCCTGGTCGCCGAGCTTCTGGCCGACGCGGGCGGCGCGCTCGAGTTCGCCTTCCTCGCCAGGGGCACCGAGCTGGCCGCGGATTCGCTCTTCGTCTATGTGCAAGCCGACGCGCCCAGCGGCGAACTGGCAGCGCCCCTGCTCGTCGCCGCGCTGGCCGGCGAGCCGGCGGGGGCCCTCGCTGCCGGCGACCTCGACGGCGACGCCCTGGCCGAGCTCGTGCTGCTCTGTGCGGACGGCCGCCTCTTCGCCTGGCGCGGCGACGGCGAGAGCCTGGGCGCTGCGCCTGACGCCCCGATCGCCGCCCTGGGAGCGGCCTCCACGGGTCCCCTGCTGGTCAGCTTGGCGGCCCTGGAGACAGATCTGCGCCACCGTGCGGGTGAGCAGGCCATTCTGGTGATCGAGGATCTGCCTGACGATGGGAGCCTCGGCTTCAGCCGCTGCCTGCCGCGCTGCTTCCTCGGCACGGGGGAGGAACTGGACCTGAGCGGCGAGGGTCTGTCCTGGGGCGAGCCGCTGGCCGGCCTGCCGCTGAGCGATCCGGCACTCTGCCTGCAGGTCCCGCCCGCCGGGCGCGGCTACGCCCATTCGGAGCCCCTGCTGCCCGGCTTCGCGCTGGTGCTGGCCGACACCGCTGCCGCCACAACCCGCGCCGTGTGGCTGGCAGCGCCATCCACCCGCGCCGCAGGCTGGCCGGCCCTCGCCGAACTCGAGTTGCCCATGGGCAGCGATCCGGCCGTCCAGCTCGCGGCGGGCGATCTGGACGCCGACGGTGTGGACGACCTGCTCGTCGAGGCGGGAGGCGGCCTCCGGCTCTGGTTCCCCGCCGGCCGCTATGGCGGCGAGGGCGAAGGCGAAGTTGCCTTCGCGAGCGACCTCGTCACCGGCGATGCCCTCGCCCTCCTGCCTGCCGCCCTCGCGGGCGACGGGACGCTAGCCGCTCTGGCGGCGGGCGCGGGGCGCCTGGGCGCCTGCGGGCCGGAGGGTAGCGCCCTCGCCGACTGGGTGCTTTCCCCGTCCCAGACGGAGCCGGATCCCGGCCTCTGGGTGGATCCGGCGCGCTGGCTGCTGCTCTGGCGCGATGCGGCCGGTCGCGACCAGCCCCTGCTGGCCACCCTGGATGGACGCCTCTTCGTCGGCCGGGCGGATCTGGCCGCGGGCCTCGCCTCGCAGTTCCCGGGCGGCGATCTCGCAGGCAGCCCGGTGCTGGCCGACCTCGACGGCGACGGCCTCCTCGAACTGCGCGGCCTGAGCGGCTTCACGCCCGCCATCGCCAACACGGCGGGCGAGGACACCCTGGTCACGGGCAGTGCCCTGCGCGTCTGGCAGCTCGAGACGGAGCTGGCGGCCGCGGTGGAGCCTCCCTGGGCTCAGGGCGGTGGCGGCGCCGCGCGGCAGCGGCACCTGGCTGCCGCGGCCGCCCACGCGCCGGGGGCGGCGGGAACCGGCCGCTTGCTGGAGGCCTACGCCTACCCGAATCCCGCCACCGATCGCGTGACCTGGCGCCTGCGCAGCTCGGCCCCGGACCGGGTGAGCGTGACGCTCTACGATCTCGAAGGGCAGCAGCGCCTGCAGATCAGCGGCAGCACGGACGGCTACAGCGCCTGGGAGCGCGAGACCTCGCTTGTCGGTCTCGCGCCGGGCGTGTATTTTTACACCCTACGCGCCGAGGGCGCAGGCGAGCTGAAGAGCGGCCGCCTGGCCATCCTGCGCTGAGTGGGAATCGATGGAGGAACAATGCGCGCGCGCACCCTGGCTGCTACCCTGTTGCTCCTGCTCGTCGCTGCGTCCGCGGCTGCCTATGAACCCGGCACCTCGGGTCTGCTCTTCCTGCGCCTCGGCGTCGGCGAGCGCGCGGCCGGCATGGGCGAGGCCTACACGGCCCTGGCCGCCGATGCCACGGCCCTCTACTGGAATCCGGCCGGCCTGGCAGCGGTGCCCCGGACGCAGGTGCATCTCATGCACAACGAGTGGATCGCCTCGGTGCGCCAGGAGTTCGTGGGACTGGCTCATCCCACCCGCTTGGGTACCTTTGCCCTGGGCCTGACGGGGCTCAGCATGGACGAGCTCGAGTTGCGCGAGGAAGTGCCCAGCAGCGAGCCGCTCGGCCACTTCTCGGCCTTCGACATCGCCGTGCACGGCGGCTTTGGCCGCGAGCTCGTGCCGGGCGTGCAGGCGGGGATCGGCCTCAAGTGGATCTACAGCCGCCTCTACGAGGAGAACGCCAAGGGCTTTCTCGTCGATATCGGCCTGCGCCATCAGGCGAAGATCCCCGGACTGACCCTGGGCGCGGCGCTCCTGCACTTCGGCCCCAAGTTCAAGTACGTCAGCGAGGAGTTCGACGCGCCGCGCACGGTCAAGCTGGGCGCGGCCTGGCTGGCCCCCGCGCATCCCGCCGGTGGCGACCTGCGCTTCGCCTATGACTTGCTCCTGCTCAGCGACAGCGATACGGCCAGCGATGCCGAGCTCGGCGAGAGCAAGAGCCTCAATGCCCGCCATCACGTCGGCGCCGAGTTCGACTACCAGGGCCTGGCGGCCCTTCGCCTGGGCTACAAGGCCGGCTACGACTCCCAGGGCCTCAGCGTGGGCGCCGGTCTGCACTGGCAGCAGGTGACCTTCGACTACGCCTTCCTGGCCGTGGCGAACGACCTGGGCAGCGCGCATCGGCTCGGGCTCACCCTCGATCTCTAGACCAGCCGGGTCTCGGCAGCGGCCTCACTCGGCGCTGCGGCCCTCGCTCGTCGCCTCGGGACGGATGGCGCAGCGGGCCCTCTGATCCGGGTCGGCGACCGGCTCGACCGGATAGCGGCGGCCGCGATCATCGTGCAGGGCGAGTTCGCCTTCGGCCAGGCGCGCGTAGCTGAAGCGGCGGATCCAGTCGCCGAGGCAAAGCAGATCCCACTGCCGATAGCGCCAATGAAAGCCCAGGTGCAGGTGCCCGAAGATGAGGGCATCGAAGCGCTCATCCAGAAGGCGCTTGAGCTGCAAGGGGCGCAGCGCCCGGCCGCGCTCCTGCTCGTAGGCTTCCAGCCTGCGGCTGCCCTGCGAGAGTCGGTCGGCAGCCCAGAGGGTGAAGTCGGGGTGGAGGAGGCGGGCGGCGGCAACGAAGGCGGGGTTGCGGATGATGGCCTTGAGCGCCAGGTAGCCGCGATCGCCGCTGAGGCTCTCATCGCCATGGTCCACGCGCAGGCGGCGCCCCTGGTGCTCGGCGATGAGGCCGCCGGGCGCGAGCTGCCAGCCGAACTCGTCGCGGAGGTGGCGACCCAGCCAGTAATCGTGATTGCCGCCGATCAGGGTGATGCCCGTGCCGGCCAGCGCGAGTTGCCGGAGCGGCATCAGCACATCGGCGAAGCCGGCGGGCATGACCCGGCGATACTCGAACCAGAAGTCGAAGAGGTCCCCGGCGATGTAGAGGTGCTCGGCGTCCCCGAGCCCCTCGAGGAAGCGGGCGAAGCGGCGGCGTTTCTCGCGTTCCCGGTCCGAATCCCGCGCGCTGAAGTGCGCATCCGAGACGAAGTAGACGGCGGCTCCGGGCATCGGGCATCTCCAGGACCGGGTTGGAGGCGAGGCTAGGCCATCGCTGGGCCCGGCCCAAGGAAAAAGCGGGAACTAGCGTAGTGGGTTCGCGTTTGGTCTCCACTTCAGAGCGAGGCAGGGCGGCATCAACCCTTGGCCGCCAGGAAGTCATTGCTTCCATCGCCTAACAAGGATAGAATTCGGAATAGGGAAGTGCCATGAATGGAAAGGATTTCCACGTGTTGAACAGGATTCAGAATGCTGGCTTGGGCCGGCTCTCCCTCCGTCGGCTGGCGGCGCTCGCTCTGCTCGCCGCTCTGGCCGCTGCGGCCTTCCCCGAAACTGCGCCGGCGCTGCTCAATAGCGACGTCGAGAGCCCCTTCCGGAGCGTGGCCGAGAAGGTCGTGCCGGCGGTGGTCTCCATCGAGGTCTCCCGCAACGCGCAGGCCAGCATGCGCGACCATCCCTTCTTCGAGCAGTTCAAGGAATTCTTTCCCGACCGCGGCATGCCGAATGACCACATGCCCATTCCGGGCTCCGGCTCGGGCTTCCTGATCGATGCGGACGGCACCATCGTCACGAACAACCACGTGGTGCGGGATACCGAGTCCATCAAGGTGCGGCTGCCGGGCGAGCGCGACACCTACAGCGCGGAGGTGCTCGGCATGGACGCCGAGACCGACCTCGCCGTGATCCGCATTACCGACGGCAAGGGCCGCAGTTTTCCCTACGTCGAGCGCGGCGATAGCGACGAAGCCGGCGTGGGCGACTACGCGATCGCGATCGGTAACCCGCTGGGCCAGCTCGAGGGCAGTCTCACCGTCGGCGTGATCAGCGCCAAGGGTCGCTCGCAGCTCGCGATCCAGGGCGGCACGCCCCGCTACCAGGACTTCATCCAGACCGACGCCGCCATCAACTTCGGCAACAGCGGCGGCCCGCTGGTGGACATCCACGGCCGCGCGATCGGCATCAACACGGCCATCAACGCGGCGGGGCAGGGCATCGGCTTCGCCATCCCCATCAACATGGCCAACAAGATCATCCCGCAGCTCATCGCCACCGGCAAGGTGACCCGCGCCTATCTCGGCGTCCTGCCGCGCGAGCTGGACGCGGCCGTCGCCGAAGGCCTCGGCCTGGCCATCAAGCACGGCATCCTGATCGAGGACGTCGTCAGCGGCGGTCCCGCCGACCGCGCCGGCCTGCGCGAGGGCGACGTGCTCACCGAGTTCGCCGGCGAGGCCGTCGACGACGTGGACCGCTTCCGCTTCATGGTCGCCGAGCGCGGGGTCGGCGAGGAGATCGCCGTGCGCCTGCACCGCGACGGCAAGGAGCTCACGCGCTCGATCAAGCTGACCGAGTTTCCCGCCGACGAAGTCGCTTTGGCGTCGAATCTGCGCGACGAAGAGGACTTCTTCGGCATCGAAGTGGAGAACGCGGCCGGCAGCGAGCTGGCGCGCAGCATGGAAATCGAGACGGATCGAGGCGTCATCATCACGAAGGTGCGCACGAACAGCCCGGCGGCCGCCGCCGACCTGCGCGTGGGCGACGTGATCCAGAAGATCAAGAACCTGCCCATCAACAACACGGAGGATTTTCGCAAGGCGAGCGAGCAGTTCAAGGGCGAGGACAAGCGCATCGGGCTGCTCGTGCAGCGGAAGGCCTACTCGACCTTCCTGTTCATCACACCCAGGTAGGGGGGCCACCCGCCCCACGGAACCACCCCTGCTGGAGAGGTTCAGCCGCGCAAGCGGCGAGCGAAAGGAGCGGCCATGAGAGGCGAGCGCGAACCGATCCGGCACAGCGGCGAACTCAGCTTGGACATCTATCTCAAGCAGATTCACGACATACCGCTGTTGACACGGGAGGGCGAGGCGGACCTGGCCAGGCGCATCCGCGCCGGCGAGAGGGCGGCACTGGCGAAGCTGGTGGAATCGAATCTGCGCTTCGTCGTCTCGGTGGCGAAGCAGTACGCCGGCCAGGGGCTCAGCCTCACCGACCTCATCAACGAGGGCAACATCGGACTCATCCGGGCCGCCGAGCGCTTCGACGAGAAGCGCGGCTTCAAGTTCATCAGCTACGCGGTCTGGTGGGTGCGCCAGGCGATGCTGCAGGCCCTGGCCGAGCAGTCGCGCATCTTTCGCGTGCCGCTGAACCGGGCCACCACGCTCTATCGGCTGGGCAAGGTGCAGCAGCGCCTGACCCAGGACCTCGGCCGCGAGCCGACCGTGGAGGAGATCGCCGAGCGCCTGAAGATCAGCCGCCAGGAGGCGCGCGGCACGCTGGACATCGCGAACGTGCCGCTGTCCATGGACGAGTCCTACGGCGAGGACGAGGAGAATCCTCTGCGCGACTACTTGCGCGACGAGGCGGCCGAAACGCCGGATGCCGACACCTACCGGCGTACCCTGAGCGAGGACGTGGAGCGCGTGCTCACCGAGCTGCCGGAGCGGGAGCGGGCGATCCTCATCTACTACTTCGGGATCGGAGGGCAGGAGCCGGAGACGCTCGAGCGCATCGGCGAGCGCTTCGCCCTCACGCGCGAGCGCATCCGCCAGATCAAGGAGGAGACGCTCCAGAAACTGCGGGCCTCCCGGCAGGGTCAGGGTCTACGCAGCTACCTCGAGTCCTGAATTCTAGATCCCGAGCGGACTTAGGACGCGCGAGGGCCGATCGGCCCTCGCGTTTCCTCTTCTTTCCCCATTCGGGAACGAAACATGCATATCTGCACTAGCCCCGCAATCCTTCGGCCTTGACAGCGCCGGTGCGAGCCCCTAGCTTGGCTCCGTTTTCCCGCGAACCCTCGAGGATCATGGCGAAGAAGAGCAAACGCTACACCCTGGTGCTCATCCGCGAAACGGAGCACCCCATTCGCCAGTTGCGGCTCAAGGCCTGGCAACTGCGCGCAGCGCTCGGCGCTACCCTCATCTTCCTGTTCGTACTCTTCGTTTTCGGCACGCAGGGCCTGCTGCGGGGCCGCAACGAATTGGAGCTGCGGGCGGCCAAGGCCGAGAACGCCAGATTGCGGGGCGATATCAAGCGCGTGCATGCGCGTGTTTCCCGCCTGGAAGGGACGCTGAAGGAGATCGACGAATTCCAGCGCTGGACGCGGACAGTGGCCAAGCTCGAACCCCTCGGCAAGGAAGCCCTGGCCGGCGGTGTGGGCGGGCCCAGCTCGCTGCGGCCTTCCATTGAGCTGGCCGGCGTCGATCGCCGCCTGGACCGTCTGTCCGGGCGCAGCCAGGTGCTCCGCCAGAGCGCGGAAAGCGTGCTGAGCGCCATTCGAGAAGATCAGGAACGCCTGCGCGGCATTCCCTCGATCCGGCCCGTGACGGGCGGCCGCATGACCAGTCGCTTTGGCCGTCGGGTGGATCCCTTCACCGGCCGCGTCGCCCACCACGACGGCATCGACATCTCCGCGCGCTCCGGTACGCCCATCGTGGTCACGGCGGATGGCCAGGTCCGCTCGGTGGATTTCTCGAGCACCGGCTACGGCAATGTGCTCATCGTCGACCACGGCAACGGCATCGAGACCCGCTACGCCCACTGCAACCGCATCCTCGTCGCCCCGGGCCAGAAGGTCGTGCGGGGAGAGGTCGTGGCCACGGTGGGCAGCAGCGGGCATTCGACCGCTCCCCACCTGCATTACGAGGTTCTCCGTCGCGGCGAGCTGGGCAATCCTGCCCAGTACATCCTCTCCGACGAATTCGTCGTTGACTGATCTCGTTCTCTCCGGCTAACTCTCTGGCGCGCCACACGATGGAGCCGCCATGTTCGCCAGGGAGAGACGCCGCGCCCCGCTGCCTCCGCGCGACGGCCTGCGGAGAGGATTCCGCTGCCGCAGCGGGGCGCTCCAGGCCTGGGCGGGCCTGCTGGTTGCATGCCTCTTGCTGGCCGTGCCGCGCTCCGCCGAGGCCGAGCCCAAGGTGAGCGCCATCCGGCACTGGACCGCTCCCGATCACACGCGGATCGTCCTCGACCTGGACAGCTCCTTCGATTATCGCGTCGCCACGCGCCCCTCCCCCGAGCGCGTCGTCATCGACTTGCCCGGCGCCCGCTTCGATTGCGGCACGGAGAATCGGCCGGTAGGGGACGATCTGCTCAATCGAATTCGCTGCAATCGCTTGGCCCATGGGGCTCAAGTAGTGCTTGATCTGCGCGAGGATTTCCGGATCAGGTACTTCGCCCTGGACGCCATTCCGGGGGAGAAACCCCGCCGCCTGGTGGTGGACATCTTCCCGACCCGGCGCGGGGAGGCCGCGCCACCGCCGGCTTCGCCCAAGCCTGGCCTGCCCACGCCGCCCGCGGAGCGACCTCTCGCCGCGGCCGAGCCACCGGCAGCGGCGGTCCAGGACTCTGCCCCCTCCGGCACCGCCGCCACCGGCCCTGCCGAGCCCGCCGCGGCGGCTGCGCCGGAGGCGCAGGCGGCCGCCGCGGACAGCAGCCCCGGCGGCCCGGGCGCAGCCGCCGCGGCGCCGGCAGGCGAGCTCGCCGCCGGCAGTCCGCCCGTCGAGCCAGCCGCCGCTGCCGCCGCTCCCCAGGCCGCCGCTCCCGCGCCCAGCGCCATCACCCTGGCCCCGCTGGGCGAGCGCGTCATCACCATCGCCATCGATCCCGGACACGGCGGTGAGGATCCGGGGGCCATCTACCGCGGCGAGCGCGAGAAGGACATCACCCTCGATATCGGCAAGCGCCTGCATCGTATTCTCGAGAACATGCCCGGCTACCGCCCTGTACTCACGCGCACGGGGGACTACTACATCTCCCTGGGCCGGCGCCGCGAGCTGGCGGACAAGGCCCAGGGCGACCTCCTGATCAGCATCCACTGCAACACCGCGCCGAACCGGGGCGCGGGCGGCATCGAGCTCTACACGCTCTCCACGGAAGGGGCGACGAGCCGGCGGGCGCAGGCGCTCGCCGACCTCGAGAACCGCGCTGATCTCGTCGGCGGGATCTTCCCGGGCGCCGGGGATGAGGAGTACAGGCTCGTCCTGTCCAAGCAGTTGAAGACGGCCATCGCGCGCAGCGGGCTGGTGGCCCAGGCGCTGCAGACGGAGGCCCGCCGCGATCCCGTCCTGCGCGCGAATCGGCGCCTGAAGCGGGCGGGCTTCGCCGTCTGCAAGATGGTCTCGATGCCCTCGGTGCTGGTCGAGGTGGGCTTCTTCACGAACGGCACGGACCTGCCCCTGCTGACGAGCGCGAAGGGCCGCCAGGCCTACGCGGAGTGGCTGGCGCGCGGCATCGACGCCTACTTCACCGAGTATCGCAGCACGCTCTTCGATCCCCTCTTCGCCCGTCGCGAGAAGCTCGTCTACAAGGTGAAGCCCGGCGACAACCTCTCCGGCATCGCCAAGCGCTTCGGGGTGAGCGTCGACGACCTCGTGCGGGTCAACCAGCTGACCCGCGCCGATCGCGTCCTCGCCGGTGAATTGCTGCTCGTCATGTCCGATCAGGCGGCGCCGGTGGTGCATCGGGTCAAGCCGGGCGAGAACCTCACCCTGATTGCCAAGCGCTACGGTGTGACGGTGGACTCGCTGCGCCAGACCAACCGGCTCCAGCGCAACGGCCTCATCCGGCCCGGGCAGGAGCTGGTCATCCTGCCTCTGGGCCGCGAGAAGGCCCCATGAAGCTGCGCGCGCTCACCCGCCATCTGCCCATCCGCATCACGAGCCTGGTGCTGGCGACCCTGCTCTGGGCGATGGTATCCGGGCAGCGCGAGGAGATCCGCACGCTGCGCGTGCCCCTGGACCTGCCGCTCTTGCCCGACTCGCTGATGTACCTGGAGGCGCCGCCCAAGGACGTGCAGGTGACCCTGCGCGCCAGCGGGCGCAAGCTCTTCTGGCTGCGCCTGAAGCCGCCCAGCCTGCGGCCGGGAATCAGCCTGCAGGCCACGACGGAGCCGGTCACGCTGCGCCTGCGCGAAGAGCTGCTCGACCTGCCGCTGCAGTTCAGCGGGGCCGTGACGGACATTACCCCGGCCACGCTGCGCATCCAGCTGGCGGCAGTGGCGGAGAAGGTGGTACCGGTGAAGGTGGTCGTGGGCAAGGAGCCCCGGCATCCCCTGCGCCTGGCCCTCGGCAGCGGACCCCTTGCCACGCCGGGCCAGGTGCGGGTGCGGGGCCCGCGCGAGCGCGTCAGCCGTATGCCCTGGGTACGCACCGAGTTTCTCGACCTGTCCGACGCCACGCGCAGCGGCGAGCGCGAAATCGCGCTGGAGGCGCCGGATTCCCTGCTCCGCTTCACGCCGGCGACGGTGCTGGTGCGCTACGAAATCGAGGCCTGGCAGCCGGAGTGACCCCCACCCAGCTTGACGCCGGGAGGGGGTGACCCTAGACTGCACTTAGCTCAAGGGAGGCACCACCGGGAATGCTACTTTCCGAACTCCTCAAGGAAGACTCCATCCATCTGGACCTCACCAGCACCGACAAGCCAACCCTCTTCCAGGACGCCCTCAGCCGCCTGCACGCTCGCGGCCACGTGAGCGAACCGGCCATGGTTCTCCAGGATCTCGAAGTGCGCGAGAAGATCATGAGCACGGGCATCGGCCAGGGCGTCGCCATTCCCCACGCCCAGTCCGAAGGCGTGCCGGTCACCCACCTCTCGCTATGGCGTCCGCGGCGGCCCGTGGAGTTCGAGGCCATGGACGAGCAGCCGGTGGATCTCATCTTCATGATCCTCGGGCCGCGCGGCATCGGCAACGAGCACGTGAAGATCCTCGCCAAGATCTCCCGCCTCCTCCACGGCTCCGATTTTCGCGAGCGCCTGCGCCGCGCCGCCACGCCGGCGGACGTGCTCGCGACGATCCGCGACTTCGAAGCAAGCTGAGTACCCGCCGGCGGCCGCGGCGCCTGCGCCCCGGCGCAGCCGCCGGGGCCATCGCCGCCGGGCGCTTCCACCTCTCCCGACGGCTCCCGACTAGGAATTGCGATGCGAAGGCTCTGGCTGCTATACCTCGTCCTGATCTTCGGCCTTTCATCGATCCCGGCCGACCCGCGGCCGCAGGGTGCCCCTCTGTTCATCGACAAGGTGGCGCACTTCGTCCTCTACTGCGGGTTCGGCTATGTCTTCGCCCGCAGTGAGGACGGCCGGCGCCGCCGCGGCCTCTGGCCACTGCTCGCTGCGGCGTTGCTGGCGGCGCTGGTGGGCATGGTCGACGAATTCTACCAGGGGTTCGTGCCCAATCGCAGCCGCGAGCTGGCCGATTGGCTGGCGGATCTCGCGGGCGGCGCCTGCGGCGGCCTGCTGGGTCTGGGCAGCGGCGGCCCTGCTGCCGCCGAGCGCGAAAGTGAGATCAGGCGATGAGATTCCAGCGCCCCCGCGGCACCTACGACCGGACGCCAGAAGCCAGTCCGCTCTGGCGCCAGCTCCGCCTGCTCTTCGACCGGCTCGCGGTTCAGTTCGGCTATGCGGAGGTCGACCCGCCGATCTTCGAGCACACGGAGCTCTTCACGCGAGCGGTGGGTGAGGCCACCGACGTCGTCAGCAAGGAGATGTACACCTTTCCGGACCGGAAGGGACGCAGCCTCTCCTTGCGGCCGGAAGCGACGGCCGGCGTCGTTCGCCTCGTCCTCGAGAACAGCCTGCTGGCAGCCGGCGGGCTCCTGCGCCTGGCCTACTGGGGCCCCATGTTCCGCTACGACCGCCCCCAGGCCGGCCGCTTCCGCCAGTTCGTGCAGCTGGGCATCGAGGCCTTCGGCAGCGCCAGCCCTGCGATGGACGCCGAGGTGATCGAGCTGTTCGTGGGCCTCCTGCGCGAGGTGGGGCTCGCCGAGTTGCGGGTGGATCTGGGCAGCGTGGGCGACAGCTGCTGTCGTCCTGCCTATGAGGACGCCCTGCGCGTCTTCCTCGCCGGCGTGGACGGGGAGCTCTGCCCCACCTGCCGGGAGCGGCGGGAGGCGAACCCCCTGCGCGTCTTCGACTGCAAGCTGCCGGCCTGCCAGGCAGTCTTGGTGGCGGCGCCGCGGATCATGGATCAGCTCTGCCTCGAATGCCGCAATCACCGTGATCGGCTCGAGTCGCTGCTCAGCGAGCGCGGCGTGCCCTTCCGGCGCGATCGCGATGTCGTGCGCGGCCTCGACTACTACACGCGCACGGTCTTCGAGGTGCACTACCCCGCGCTCGGCGCGCAGAGCGCTCTCGGCGGCGGCGGCCGCTACGACCGCCTCGTCGAGGCCTGCGGCGGGCCGCCGACCCCGGCGGTGGGTTTCTCGGCGGGTCTGGAGCGCCTGGTCTGGGCCATCGGCAACGAGCGCACCCTCGGTCCCCGCGAGCTCAGCGAGCGCGGCGCCTACCTCGTGCTGCTCAGCCCGGCGGCCGAGGCGCCGGCGGCCCGCATCGCGGCGCGCCTGCGGGCGAGCATCCCGGCGGAAGTGGATTACAGCGGCCGCGGGCTGAAAGCGCAGCTCAGGAGCGCCAACCAGCGCGGCGCCCGCTTCGCCATCCTTCTCGGCGAGGAGGAACTGGCGGCACATGCCGTCACCGTGAAGGATCTGGATTCCGGCGAGCAGAAGGCCCTGCCGGAAGAAAACCTGCTCGAGCTGATCCAGGCCTGGACCGCTGGCATGCCGCCGGCGCCCCGGCCCTGATTCCGTCCTTTCCCCAGCGATCGGAGGCAGAAGGGTGCTGGACAACCTGGGCGAGTGGCGACGCAGCGACGACTGCGCCGCGCTGCGCGGCGCCGATACCGGGCGCGAAGTGACCCTGATGGGCTGGGTGCACCGGCGCCGGGATCACGGCAACCTCGTCTTCATCGATCTGCGGGATCGGAGCGGCCTCTGCCAGGTGGTCTTTGCCGGCGAGGACGAGGAGCTGGCCGAGCGCTTGCGGCCCCTGCGCAGCGAGTGGGTGCTCGCCGTGCGCGGCACCCTGCGCCGCCGGCCGCCGGAGATGGTGAACGCCGATCTGCCCAGCGGAGAGATCGAGCTGGTGGCCAGCGAGCTGCGCGTGCTCAACGGCAGCCTGACGCCGCCCTTTCCGATCGAATCCTTCCAGGAGGGCGAGGTCGGCGACGACCTGCGCCTGAAGTATCGCTACCTGGATCTGCGCCGGCGCGAGATGCAGTCCCGCATGCGCTTCCGGCACGACGTGACCCTGGCCGTGCGCGAGCAACTCGCACGCGAGGGCTTTCTCGAGATCGAAACGCCCCTGCTCATCCGCAGCACGCCCGAGGGCGCGCGCGACTACGTGGTGCCCAGCCGCGTCCAGCCGGGCCAATTCTATGCCCTGCCCCAGAGTCCGCAGCTGTACAAGCAGCTGCTGATGGTGGCCGGCTACGAGAAGTACTTCCAGATCGCGCACTGCCTGCGCGACGAGGACCTGCGCGGCGACCGCCAGCCCGAGCACACCCAGATCGACATGGAGATGAGCTTCGTCGGCGAGGACGAGGTGTTCGCGGTGGTGGAGCGCATGCTGCAGGCGGTCTTCCGCGAGGTGCTGGGCCGCGAGCTGCCCCTGCCCTTCCCGCGCCTGAGCTACGAGGAGGCGATGGCGCGCTTCGGCAGCGACAAGCCGGACCTGCGCTTCGGGCTCGAGCTGGTCGACCTGGGCGCCGTGGCGGCGCGCACCGAGTTCACGGCCTTCACCGGCGCGCTGGCCGCAGGCGGGGTCGTGCGCGGCCTCTGCGTGCCGGGCGGCGCCGCCTTCTCGCGCAAGGAGATCGACGAGCTCGAAGCCGTGGCCAAGACCTACCGCGCCAAGGGTCTGGCCTGGGCCAAGCGCGGGGCGGAGGGGCTGAGCGGCGGCGCGGCCAAGTTCTTCCCGGGCGCCCTCGGCGAGGCGCTGATCCAGGCCGGCGGGATGGGAGAGGGCGACCTCCTGCTCATGGTCGCCGATCGCGGGGAGACGGCCGCCACGGCCCTCGGCGCCGTCCGCAGCGCCCTGGGCGCCAAGCTGGGGCTCGCGACCGGCCGGGACTACCGCTTCCTCTGGATCCACCGCTTCCCGCTCTTCGAGCGCGACGAGGCGGGCCTCTGGCAGGCCATGCACCATCTCTTCACCATGCCCTACCCGGAGGACATTCCGTTCCTGGAAACGGATCCCGGTCGGGTTCACGGCCAGCTCTACGATCTCGTGTGCAACGGCGTCGAGCTGGCGAGCGGCAGCATCCGAATCCACCGGCGCGACATCCAGGAGCGCGTGATGGCCGTGGTCGGCATCGGCAAGGAGGAGGCCGAACGACGCTTCGGCTTTCTCCTCAGCGCCTTCGACTACGGCGCTCCGCCCCACGGGGGCATCGCCCCGGGGCTCGATCGCCTCTTGATGGTGCTGGACGGCGGCGCCTCCATTCGCGACTACATCGCCTTCCCGAAGACCCTGCAGGGCAAATGCCTCATGGTGGGCAGCCCGGCGCCCCTGGAGCCTGTGCAGCTGGAGGAGCTGCGCTTGCAGTTGCGGCCGGGGGACGCCGACGCCTAAGTCATCCGCTACGATGAGGTTGCGGCTTCGCAGTGCCCAGATAGTCCTTGACAGTGCCCAGGCGGCAACCTAGAGTTAGCGCTGTTGAGTTGTTGGTACAAACGCTTTCAGGAAAAGGGTTTAACCTGCCAAGAGCGCTTCGCTCCCGCCCAGGAGGATCGGCTCTGAGCACTCGGTCGAGTCGCTCGCGTACCGCCTGGTTCCTCGCCCTCCCGCTGGCCTTGCTCGCGGCCGGTTGCGGCACGCCGCCGCCCTGCAACGTGAAGCCCGCCCAGATCGAGGCGGCCCGGCTGGAGGCTGCGGCCACGGCGACCGGCGAGGCGGACGAGGCTGCGGCGCGCGCCGAACTCGAGCAGGCCATCGCCGCCCACAAGCTCGCGATCCAGGCTGCCGCCGACTCCAGCGCCGAGCGCTCCGCGCTCGAACAGCGCCTCGTCGAACTCAAGCAAGGCAGCGGTCGCTAGGTGCGCGCGGCAGGGGAGCAGGGATGAAATCCACGACTCGCGCCATGCTGCTCCTGGCCGCCGTCGCGAGTCTGGCGGCGCTGCTCGCGACCGCCGGCTGCAGCCGGCCCGTGCTGCGCCAGGCCGACGTGGCGGCGGGCGACTACTACAGCGAAGCTGAGTACGACCGCCTCTCCAGCGAGCAGCGCGAGCGCTACTGCGCGGATCTGGCGGCCGAACTCGATCGCGTCCGCGTCCCCCGGGCGTCCACGCCCGCAGTCAGCGAGGACGCGGAATTGCAGCAGCTGCGGGCGGAGCTGGCGCGGCTCCAGGTGCTGGTGCTGGGCGCGGAGAGCGACTTCAGCGCCCTTCGCGCCGAGATCGCCGCCTACGAAGCGCTGCCGGACAGCTACCTCGTGCAGCCCGGCGACGACCTGATGGGCATCGCCGCCCAGGAGCAGATCTACGCCGATCCCCGCAAGTGGCCGCGCCTGGCGCGGGCGAATCGGGAGCGGATCGCCGACCCCAGCCGCATCCACCCGCAGCAGCTGCTCTACGTGCCGCGCGACTGGCCGCGCCAGCACCGCGTGGTGACCGGCGAATGGCTGAGCAAGATCGCCGGCTACTGGGAGATCTACGACGATGCGCTGGCCTGGCCGCGGCTCTACGAGGCGAATCGCGACCAGATCGCCGATCCCGACCTGATCCGACCCGATCAGGTCCTGACCGTGCCACGCTAGCGGGCAGCACTGCGGCGGCCGCCGCAGCGCCGACGGCATGCACCGCAGATCCGGCGCCCCCCGCGCCGGAGCCGCTTGCGCGAAGGACGCCCGTGTCGAAGGAACACAGCGAGACACTCTCCTTGGCCGATGTCGACGCCCTCAACCTGCTGGGGGTCGGCGATCGCCATCTCAAGATCCTGGCCGAGGATTTCCCCGGGCGCATCACGGTCCGCGGCGACAAGGTGCTGCTGACGGGGCCGCGCGCCCGCGTCGAGGACATGGCGGCCGTGCTGCTGGAGCTCATCGAGCTGGCCAAGACGGGCCGTGCCCTCTCCGATCAGGACATCCACTATGCGCTGGGCCTGCGCGGGTCCCAGCCCGAGCGCCGTCCCCCCGAGGCGGAGGGGGCCGTCTTCCAGACGGCGCGCGGCGCGCTGGTCACGCCCAAGACTCCGGGCCAGCGGCTCTACGTCGAGGCGATGGCGGCCTACGACATCGTCTTCGTCATCGGGCCGGCCGGCACGGGCAAGAGCTACCTGGCCATCGCCCAGGGCCTGGCCCTGCTGCGCGAGCGCAAGGTCGAGCGCCTGCTCCTCGTGCGGCCGGCCGTCGAGGCCGGCGAGAGCCTGGGCTTCCTGCCCGGCGATTTGCAGGAGAAGATCGATCCCTACATCCGCCCGCTCTACGATGCCCTCACGGATCTCGTCGGCGCCGCGCGCACGAAGCGTCTCATCGAGAGCGGCGCGGTCGAGGCGCTGCCCCTGGCCTACATGCGCGGCCGGACGCTGAACTCGGCCTACGTGGTGCTCGACGAAGCGCAGAACACCACGATGATGCAGATGAAGATGTTCCTCACCCGCCTGGGCAACGGCAGCCAGGCCGTCATCACGGGGGACATCACCCAGATCGACCTCGAGCGGCCCGAGGGCTCGGGCCTCATCGCCGCTCGCCGCCTGCTCGCCGATATCGACGGCATTCGCTTCATCGAGCTCGACGAGAACGACGTCGTCCGCCACCATCTGGTGCGGCGCATCATCGCGGCCTTCGAGCAGGCATCGGCCGCCAAGCCGGCGCCGGCTACCCCCGAAGGGACAGCATGAGCCGATCCGCGGCCCGCAGTGGCGAGAGCGCCGAGCGCCGCCGCCGGCCCGCCCGGCTGGCGAGGCTGATCAACCTGTTCTCCGGCCTCACGCTGTTCGCAGGGATCGTGTTGCTCTATCCGCCGGTGCAGCGGGCGCCGCACTACGAGTACAAGCTGGGCGACGTCACCCAGAGCGGCGAGGACATCATCTCGCCCATCGACTTCCCGCTGCCGGTCAAACCCGCCGTGTTGGCCGAGCGCCGGGCGGCGGCGTCTCTCCAGGTGCCGTCCTTCTATCGCCTGGACACCGCGGTTGCCCGCCAGCTCGGACAGAAGCTGGAACAGCTGCGCGTCGATGTGCTCGCCGTCCAGCCGCAGGCGGGTCGGGAGCCGGCCATGAGCCACCTCCTCGATCTGCACCCCGAGCTGGAGCGCGGGGCGCTGGCGACCTTGCTCGCCGGCCGGCACCCCGAGCGCTTGCTCGCGGCCGTGGTCCAGGTGGTGGACAGCCTGCTCAGCGCCGGCGTCCTCGATTTTCGCGCGGCGCCGGTCGCCGGGCGCGAGGGCGTGCCGCAACTCATTCTCATCAGCCCCGGCGGCGAACGACAGCTCGACGCCGACCAGGTCGTCGATCAGGACAGCCTCGCCCGCGTGCTGGCGGCGCGCGCCCAGGCCTATGTCAACTGGAGCGCCGCCGAGCGCGCAGCCTACATCTCGCTCGCGCGCGCCCATCTGCGCCCGAACTGCTTCAGCGACGCCACCGAGACCGAGCTGCGCAAGCGCGCCGTCGCGGATGCCGTTCCCGTCAACGAGATCGTGCGCAAGGGCGTGCGCATCCTCGGGCCCAACGTGCAGGTGACGCAGGAGCATCTCGATCGCCTGGCCGCCCTGGAGGCCGCCCTCGGCAAGGAGGGGCATAGCCGCGGGCGCGCGACCGTGCTCTATGCGGGGCAGGCCCTGCTGCTGCTCTTCACCATCCTGCTCATGCTGCGGGTCCTGCTCATCTACCGGCGCGACTTCTTCGTCGATCCGCGGCGGACGGTGCTCCTCGCCTTGTTGCTGCTCATCTTCCTGGCGGCGAGCAAGCTGGTGCTGCCCCTGGAGCCGGGCGGCGCCTACCTGGTCCCCATCACCTTCGTCGCCATGCTGGTCGCCGGCCTCTACGACGAGAGCCTGGCCCTGCTCGTCACGGTCTTCGCCCTCGTGCTGCTGGGCATCACGGCGCAGCCGCCGCCGGCGGCCATCCTGGTCGGGCTGCTGGCGGGCGGTGCGGCCATCTTCTCCATTCGCCAGCTGCGCAGCCGCCTGCAGCTGTACC
The DNA here is from genome assembly GCA_963695095.1 of uncultured bacterium. Classification (GTDB taxonomy): domain Bacteria; phylum Krumholzibacteriota; class Krumholzibacteriia; order JACNKJ01; family JACNKJ01; genus VGXI01. The sequence continues at coordinate 1,367,624 of CAVOFT010000001.1, forward strand.
GCAGCGTGCTCTACATCGTGCTGGCCTATCTGCTCGGCATCGCCGCCGTGCATCTGGCCAAGGGGCAGGCGGGCGGCATCTTGCCGGAGACCCTGCGCGGCATGGCCAACGGGCTCGTCTGCGCCTGGTTGGTGATGCCCATCCTCCCCCTGCTCGAGCGCTTCTTCGACCTCACCACCGACTTCACGCTGCTCGAGCTGACGGATCTGAACCGCCCCATCCTCAAGCGGATGAAGGTGGAGGCGCCGGGCACCTTCCAGCACAGCCTCGCCGTCAGCAACCTGGCCGAGGCGGCCGCGGACGCCATCGGCGCCAACCCGCTGCTGGCCAAGGTCTGCGCCTACTACCACGACATCGGCAAGCTGGCGAAGCCCGACTACTTCGTGGAGAACATCCACGGCTTCAAGAACCGGCACGAGAAGCTGACCCCGAACATGAGCGCGCTGATCATCGGCGACCACGTCAAGCGCGGCCTCGACCTGGCCGAGCAGATCAAGCTGCCGAGCATCGTTCGCCGGGGCATCCCCGAGCACCACGGCACCACCGTCATGCGCTTCTTCTACCAGAAGGCGCTGGAGCAGGACGCGCACGGTCAGGTCACCGAGGACGACTTCCGCTACCCGGGCCCGAAGCCGCAGTCGGCCGAGACGGCGATTCTCATGCTGGCCGACTCGGTCGAGGCCACCGCGCGGACGATCGCCGAGCCCAATACGGCCGCCATCCGCGCTGTCGTCACCGGTGCCATCGACACCCGCCTGCGCGAGGGGCAGCTCGAGGAGTGCGGCCTGAGCATCCGCGACCTGGCGCGCATCCGGGAGAGCTTCGTCACCACCCTGCTCAGCATCTACCATCCGCGCATCAAGTACCCCGGGGAGAAGGGCGACGGTCGCGCCCAGACGCTGGGCGCGGGCAGCGCCGATGCGCCGCCGGCGGAGCCGACCCAGGAGGCGCATGCGGCTGAGGATCGCGACGAACCCGAACTTCCCGACGGTCGCTGACGCCGACTCGGATTGGCTCGGCTTGCTCGCCGACCTGGCCGGCGAGCTGGGTCCGGCCGCGCGCTGGGTGGAGCTCAGCTTCATCGACGACGAGCAGATGCGCCGTCTCAACCGCGACTGGCGCGGCAAGGATGCGCCGACGGATGTCCTCAGCTTCAGCTACGGAGACGAGGGCTGGGGCAGCCTGCCCGCGGCGGAGGATCCCGAGGGCGAAATCCTGATCAGCTTGGACACGGCCGCTCGCCAGGCGGCGGCGGCCGGCCACAGCCTGCCCGAGGAAGTATTGATACTGGCAATCCACGGCCTCTGCCATATACTCGGCATGGATCACGAGGAAGAGGCGGCGGCAGCGGCAATGGCCGCCGTGGAAGCTCCCTATCGCCGCCGCATCGCCGCCTACTTCAAGTCCCGGAACCCGAGGAGCTGAGGTCGTGGACGGCATTCTGATCGGATTCCTGCTGGCGCTGGGCGCGACGGGCCTGCTCTCGGCGGCGGGCGCGGCCTTCACCACGCTGTTGCGCGTGGAGCCCCAGGCCTTCGAGGGCGAGCACCGCGGCGTGCTCGCCCGCATCCACGAGCACTGGCCCGCCCAGCTCGCGCTGACCCTGCTCCTCTTTCCTTTCCTGGCCATGGCAGCCAGCCTCGTGCTGGGCGCTCTGCACCTGTCCGCGCTGATCGAATCCTCGGCGGGTGCGCTCACGGGATCTCGTCTGCTCGCGGTCTGGTTGGGCCTGGCTGCGGTCGTCCTGCTCGCCGTCAGCATCTTCCGCGCCCTGGGTACGCGCTATCCGGGCACCTTGACCCGGCTGCTCGGCTGGATCTTCGTCCCGACCTTCTTTCTGCTCTACCCTCTCGACGCCCTCTTCGGCCCTCTGCTCGCTCGGCTGCGCCTCGGCGAGGGACTCGAATCGTTGGGGCCGCTGGTCTCGGCCCGCGACGTGCAGGACTTCGTCGAGCACACGGGCGGCGAGGACATCCTCGCCGAGGGCGAACGGGAGATGATCGCCTCCATCGTGGAATTGCGCGACACGCCGGTGCGCGAGGTGATGATTCCCCGCATCGATGTCAAGGCGCTGGACGTGGACACGCCCTTCGCCGAGGCGAAGGCATTCGTGGCCCACTGCGGCCACAGTCGCATCCCCGTCTACAAGGACTCGCCGGACCACGTGCTCGGCATCCTCTACGCAAAAGATCTGCTCAGGCTCGAGCAAGCGCAGGAAGGGCAGGTCAAGCCCGTCGTCTCGCCCTTGATGACGCTCATGCGCCGGCCCTACTTCGTGCCCGAGACGAAGATGGCCGGCAACCTGCTGCGGCGCTTCCAGTCCCTGCGCCAGCATCTCGCCATCGTGGTCGACGAGTACGGCGGCACGGCGGGCATCGTCACTCTCGAGGACCTGCTCGAGGAGATCGTCGGCGAGATTCGCGATGAATACGACCGCGACGAAAGCCTCTTCGAGTTGATCGATTCCCGTTCGGCCCGCGTCGACGCCAAGATCGACCTCGAAGAGCTGGGGGAGATCGTCGGCCACACCTTCGTCGAGAGCGAGGAGGATTTCGAGAGCCTGGGCGGCTTGCTGCTCTATCACTCCGGCCGCATCCTGAAACCCGGCGACGAGCTGACCTTGGATCCCTTCACCTTCCGCGTCGAGAGCGTGCAGCGCCAGCGCATCACGAAGGTGATCATGATCCGCGAGGGCCTCGCCGAAGCCGTGCGCGAACGGGGCAAGGCCGGGGCGGCGGGAGGGGACGCCCGATGAAGCGGCTGCGTCGCTACCTGCTCACGGGCATCGTCGTCACGCTGCCCAGCCTGGTCACGGTCTGGCTGCTCTACAAGATCGTGGCCGCGGTGGACAACATCCTCGATCCCATCCAGAACCGGATTTTCGGCTTCGACATTCCGGGCCTCGGCTTCACCGTCGTGCTGCTCCTGCTCCTCGCGGCCGGCGCCGTGGGCGGCAACTACCTGGGCCGCAAGCTCGTCGGGCTCTACCATATGCTCGTCGTGCGCGTGCCGCTGGCAGGGAAGATCTACCGCGCCGTCCAGCAGATCCTCGACGTCTTCCTGCGCGACAACACGGAGTCCTTCAAGAGCGTCGTTAGCCTTCGAGTATCCGCGGCCGGGGATCTGGGTACTCGGCTTCGTTTCCGGCTCCACGCCGGCGGCGTGGACGAGCGCGGCGCCCGGCGAGCGCCTGCTCAACGTGTTCGTTCCCACCAGCCCCAATCCGACTTCCGGTTTCATGCTCCTCGTGCCCGAGCGCGACCTGCGCATCGTCGCCCTGAGCGTGGAAGATGCGATCAAGGTCATCATCAGCGGTGGCGCCTACGTGCCCGGGGCGGCCTTGGGGTCCGCGCTCCCGCCGAGCCGGCCGTGACCGAGTCCCGCGCGCAGCTCCTCGACCGCCTGGAGGGATTGCTGGCGTCCGGTCGCGCCGCCGAGCTGGCGACCCTGCTCGGCCAGCTGCCGTCCGAGGACCTCGAAGAACTCTTCATCGAGCTGGACAGCGAGCAGCGCCAGGCCGTCCTGCGCTTGCTGGCGCCGGCCGCCGCCGCCGAACTGCTCGGCGGGGCCGACGAGGATATCCAGGAGGAACTGGCCGACGCGCTCAGCGAAGCCGAGCTGGCCGAGATCGTCGAGGAGATGGACTCCGACGAGGCCGCCGACACCATCCGCCACCTCGAGCCCGAAGAGCAGGAGCGCGTCTTCGACCTGCTCGCGGAGGATACCGAGTCCGAGGTGCGCGGCCTCCTGCAGCACGATGAGGACACCGCCGGCGACCTGATGATGGCGGAGCTGGCGGCCATCAACGAGAACGCCCTCGTCGCCGAGGCCATCGAGGAACTGCGCGCCAAGGCCGGTGAGATCAGGGAGCTCTACTCCATCTATCTCGTCGACGACGCCATGCGCCTGCGCGGCGTGCTCAGCCTGCGCGACCTCGTCGTCGCCCGGCCCGGCATGCCGCTCAAGGCGCTCATGGAGCCGGTGCCGGTGACCGTTGCGCCCGCGATGGACCAGGAGGACGTGGCCGCGCTCTTTCGCAAGTACGACCTGGTCTCGGCGCCGGTCGTGGACGCCAGCGGCGTCCTCGTCGGCCGCATCACCGTGGACGACGTGATGGACGTTCTCGCCGAGGAGGCCTGGGAGGACGCCTCCCGCTTCGCCGGCGTGGACACGCTCTCCGTCCGCGCCCGCAATCTGTTCCGGATCAGCGCGGGCCGCCTGCCCTGGCTGATCCTCGGCCTCGGCGGCGGCCTGCTCTCGGCGCGCATCCTCGCCCATTTCCAGCTGGCGCTCAGCCAGGTGCTCACCCTGGCCTTCTTCGTCCCCGTGATCACGGCCCTCGGCGGGAACATCGGCATCCAGTCCTCGACGCTCGTCGTGCGCGGCCTGGCCACCGGCGAGATCCAGCCCAGCGGCCTGCCCCTGCGGATGCTCCGGGAGCTGGGCGTGTCCGTGCTCAACGGGGTGATCATCGGCTTGCTCTCCCTGCTCGTGGTCTGGCTCTGGCTGGGCGACCTCGGCCTTGGCGTCGTGGTCGCGCTCTCCATGCTGAGCGTGGTCATCTGGGCCACCACGACGGGCACCCTGGTGCCGGTGCTCCTGGAGCGCTTCGGCGTCGATCCCGCCTACGCCACGGGGCCCTTCGTCACCACCACGAACGACATCGTGGATCTGACCATCTACATGCTGGTCGCCACCCAGCTCCGCTTCCTGCTGGTCTAGCCATGAGCCTCATCGCCAGCCGGGCGCGCGTCCTGCGCACCTACGCCCTCGGCGAGACGAGCCTGATCGCCGTGCTGCTCACCGAGGAGGCGGGCTTGCTGCGGGCGGTGGCCAAGGGCGCCCGCGAGCTGAAGAGCCGCCTGCGCGGGCTGCTCGAGCCGGGCGCCGGCCTCTCGGTGCAGGTCTATCTGAAGCCGCGCGGGGGCCTGCACCTGCTGCGCGAGGCAGCCGGCCGCGGCGCTCAAGCGCGGGCGGTCGCCGGGCTCGCCTCGCTCTGCCTGCGCCTGGCGGCGCTGGAGCTGGTCATGGCCACCACGGAGGAAGGCGAGGCGATGGCCGGCCTCTTTCCGCTCCTCGAGGACTTCCTGGCCCTCTACGAAGGCGAAGCGCCGCCGGACCCGGGCTGGGCCGCCTTCTTCGCCTTCGAGGCCGGGCTGCTCGGGCTCCACGGCCTGGCGGCGGACGAGAGCCTGCTGCGCTGCAGCCAGTGCGGCGCGCAATTGACGGCGGCCGACACCTGCTTCCTGCCGGGCGAGGGTCTCTTCGCCTGCGCGCGCCACGGCGCCGAGGGAATGGCGCTTGCGCCCGAGGAAAGGGACTGGTTATTGTCGATCGTCCTCGCGCGTCCCGCCGCGCTCGGCGAGCGGGAGCCGCCGGAGGCCGTGCGCGCCTGCGTCGGGCGCGTGCTGCATCTCGCCCTCAGCCGCCATCTGCCCGGCTACAAGGCGCCGCGCTCGCTCGCGCTGCTGGCGAGCGCCCGGCGAGCGGGCGCGGACCCCAAGGAGCGTCCATGACCTACCAGGACATGATCCTGCGCCTGGCCCAGTTCTGGTCCGCGCAGGGCTGCGCCCTGCTGCAGCCCTACAACTCCGAAGTCGGCGCCGGCACCTTCAACCCGGCCACCTTCCTGCGCGTGCTGGGTCCCGAGCCCTGGCGGGCCGCCTACGTCGAGCCCAGCCGCCGGCCCAAGGACGGCCGTTACGGCGAGAATCCGAACCGGGTGCAGCAGTTCCTCCAGTACCAGGTGGTGCTCAAGCCCGAGCCGCCGGACGTGCAAGACCTCTATCTGGCCAGTCTCGCCCACATCGGCGTCGACCTCGACCGCCACGAGATCCGCTTCGTCGAGGACGACTGGGAAAGCCCCACCCTGGGCGCCGCCGGCCTGGGCTGGGAGGTCTGGCTGGACGGCATGGAGATCACGCAGTTCACCTACTTCCAGTCGGTGGGGGGCTACGAGCTGAAGCCGATCACCGCCGAGCTGACCTACGGCTTGCTGCGCATCGCCATGTACCTGCAGGGCGTGGACCACGTGATGAACCTCGACTGGGGCGGCGGCCTCAGCTGGGGCGACGTCAACGGCGCCTTCGAGCGGGACTTCTCCGCCTTCAACTTCGAGCACGCCGACGTGCCGCTGCACTTCGAGCTCTTCACCCGCTTCGAGGCCGAGGCCCTGCGCCTGCTCGAGGCCGGCCTCGTCGCGCCGGGCTACGACTACGTCATCAAGTGCTCGCACGTGTTCAATGTCCTGGAGGCGCGCGGCGCGATCAGCGTCTCCGAGCGCACGGGCTACATCACCCGCGTGCGGAACCTGGCGCGGCGCGCGGCCACGGCCTACCTGGCCCAGCGGGAAGCGCTGGGCTTTCCCCTGCTGGCGCGGGCGAGGGAGGGACGCGATGCCTAGGGTGGATTTCCTGCTCGAGATCGGCTGCGAGGAGATTCCGGTCGGCTACATCGAGCCCGCGCTCGCGCAGCTCGCCGAGGGGCTCGGTGCCTACCTTGCCGCCGCGAAGCTGGGCCACGAGCCCATCCAGCGCTTCGCCACGGCCCGCCGGCTGGCGCTGCTGGTGCCGGCGCTCGAGAGCGAGCAGGCCGACCGCGAGGAGGAACTGACGGGCCCGCCCGTGGCAGCGGCCTTCAAGGACGGCCAGCCGACCCCGGCCGCCCTCGGCTTCGCCAGGAGCCAGGGCGTGGCGCTCGAGGCCCTGCACACCCTGGAGACGCCCCGCGGCAGCTATCTCGCCCTGCACCGCCGCGTGCCGGGCCGCCAGGCCGCCGCGCTGCTCGCGGCCGATCTGCCGGCGCTCATCCTCGGCCTGCGCTTCCCCAAGACGATGACCTGGGGCGACGGCAGCCTGCGCTTCGCCCGCCCCATCCGCTGGCTGGTGGCGCTCCACGGCGAGGAGATCCTGCCGCTCAGCCTGGGTCCGCTGCGCGCGGGGCGCAGGAGCGCCGGCCGCCGGCAGTCGGGGACGGCGGCCATCGACATCCTGCGAGCCGCAACCTATGCCGAGAGCCTGCGCGCCGCCGGTGTCGAGCCCGAGCCGCAGCGCCGGCGCGCGCAGGTGCTCGCCGCCGCGCGCGCCTGTGCCGCCGAGCAGGGCGGGCGGCTCGTGGAGGACGCGGAGCTCGCGGACACCGTCAACTACCTGAGCGAGTGGCCCGTGGCGCTGGCGGGCGCCTTCGACCCGGCACTGCTGACCCTGCCGCGGGCCGTGGTGACGACGGCCATGAAGGCCCATCAGCGCTACTTCTCCGTGGAGTCCGCCACGGGGGCGCTCTCGCCGGCCTTCGTCGTCATCCTCAACGGGGAGCGGCCGGAGCCCGCCGAGCTGCGCCGGGGCAACGAGCGCGTCCTGGCCGCCCGCCTCGCCGACGCGCGCTTCTACTGGGAGGAGGACCGCCGGACTGGCCTGGCGGGTCTGCGCGAGCGCCTGCGCACGGTGCTCTGGATCGAGGGCTTCGGCAGCCTCGCCGAGCGCGGCGAGCGCTTGCGCGCGCTGGCGGGGCGCCTGGCTGCAGCCTTGCCGGACTTGCAGCTGGACCGCGAAGCGCTCGACTGGGCCGCCCTGCACTGCAAGGCCGACCTGGCCAGCGAGATGATCAAGGACGGCAAGGAATTCACCAAGCTCCAGGGTTTGATGGGGCGCGAGTACGCCCTGGCCGAAGGCGTGCCCGCCGCCCGGGCGTCCCTGCTCTACGAGCACGTCCTGCCGCGCCAGGCGGGGGACGCCCTGCCCCCCTCGCTGGAGGGCAGCCTGCTCGCGCTGGCCGACCGTCTGGACGCCATTGCCGGCTTCTGGCTCGCCGGCTTCGCGCCCACCGGCTCCAAGGATCCCTACGCCCTGCGCCGGCAGGCCCTCGCCTGCCTGCGCCTGCTGCTGGAGAAGTCCCTGCCCCTTTGCCTCGGCGAACTGCTGGATGCGGCACTGGCCGCCTATCCGCAGGCGAAGCCGGGCGAGCTGCGGCCCGCCCTGCTGGAGTTCCTCCTGGGTCGCTTCGAAGGTCTCATGGAGGAAGCGGGGGTTGCCCCCGACATCTTCGACGCCGTGGTGGAGAGCGGCGAGACCCGCGTCCTGGACCTGCAGGCCAGGGCCCTGGCCTTGAACGCACTGCGGGGCGATGCCGCCTTCGAGCGGCTCGTGATCGGCGCTCGCCGGGTCGGCAACATCCTGGCCAAGGAGCAGGTGAGCCTGTCGACGGAGCGGGCCTACGCGGATCTGGAGTGCTGGGCCGCGGCGCGGGCGACCCTGCCCTACGGCTACGAGCCCGCCCGCATCGTCGAGCCGGCCGAGCGGCAGCTGCACGCCGCCGTTGCCGCCGCGGCGCCCGCCCTGCTGGCCGAAGTCGGCGATCGCCGCTACGCCGAGGCCTATCGGCGCCTGGCCGGCCTCAGTGGCAGCATCGACGGCTATTTCGAAAGCGTGATGGTCAACAGCGAGGACGCCGCCCTGCGGGGAAATCGGCTGGCCTTCCTGCGCAATCTCGCCCAGCTCTTCCTACATCTCGCGAATTTCTCGCGCGTGGTCCTGGAGGGGGAGCGGGAGCCCCTCCCGGAGCGCTGAGCCGGCCCATGCACTTCTCCTGGGGACTGTCAAGGGCCTTTCGGGAATCGCATGCCCCACCCGGCTGTCATGCGGTCGTTACTTGACTTCGCAAACCCCCAGCACGTAGACTATTAGCACTCGGATTGGGTCTTCGTGTCTGGACCCCTCAAGCAGGTTGGGACTCGCCAAGTCTTCCCGATGCCTGACGAGCGGGTGCAGGGACTCCCGGAACCGGTTGCGGCGATCCTGCGGTGCCGCGGCGATTCCGGGCGGGGGCCCCCGTCCCGGGTCCCAACGGTCTCGGGGGTGCGGAGTTCCAGCCTGAGTAGCCCCACGGGCCGGTCCGGATCCGGCTCGACTGATTCGTCTCGAAACAACCATTGCCTTAATGGGGGGTAATATGAAGAGGATCCTCTCTCTGACCCTAAGCCTCGCTCTCGTGGCCCTGGTGGCAAGTGCCGGGTTTGCGCGCGATGTCGTCAAGGACACGCGCACGAACTTCGAGTACCGCACGCCGCAGCCGGCCCCGGTGACTACCGCGAGCGCTCGGGCAGACACGTTTTTCCTGTTCGCGGCCTCGGGTCCCGGCGCCAAGGGCATGCCGGGCACCAACAGCCGCGGCTACACCTTTGACAACGGCTCCGGTGGCCCGGCCACCGCTGGCTGGACGACCTACGATGCCACGGCTCAGGCCGGGACTTACTGGCATCTGCAGGCGCTGACGCTGAGCAACGGCCACGGCACGGATTTCTCGACGGCGGCTGGCTTGCCGCCGACGGGCGGCCCGACCGCTGGTAACGACTTCGCGTGGTGGTGCGGTCGCCAGAACGCTTGCGGCTGGGCGAATCCCACCGGCTACGGCACCAGCTGGAACCAGTGGCTCGAGCTGGCGGTGCCGGCGGCGGCCACCGGCGGCACGATCGAGTTCGATTACGTCGCGGACTTCGAGGGTGACACCTTCGACTTCTTCACCCTGTACACGAAGACCGGCGCCAACGATCCCGTGCAGCTGTTGACCAACACCATCAGCGGCGAGCAGACCGTGCTCCACTACGGTCCCACCGCTTTCGGCGATGTCGACAAGCTCATCTTCGCCTTCGTGTCCGATGGCGGCTGGTCCGATGAGGACGGCTCCTTCATCACGGACATCGGTGCGGTCTGGGTCGACAACTTCGTGGTCGACTACACCGGCGCCACGGATCTGGCCTGGAACTTCGAGGACGGCGTCGAGGCCAACTACCCCGCGCTGACCGCGAGCTTCCCCGCGGGCGCGGGCATCTACGGCGCGCTCTATGCCAATCTGTTCAGCGAGGACGTGTGCATCACGAACTCGACCTATGCCTGGGCTTTCTTCGATCTGAACACGACGAACCCCGAGTACCCGATCCCGGTGACCGCCTACGGTCCGCCCTACGTCGAGAACGGCATCCAGAGCCCGATCTTCGAGAAGGCGCACGCCCTCGGCGATGCCGTGGGTACCTCGGTTCTCGATCAGCACGATGCGAACTCGCAGTTCCTCGTCCGCTGGATGGTCTACCGCGACCTGCCTCTGAACGCGCTGATTTTCTACCAGCTGTTCGTCGCGGCGCAGACCGTCGAGGTGCCTTGCCTCGGCCAGTGGGCCAACAACAACACCGTGTGGTACGGTGACGACAATGCCTGGGGCGACTGGTTCATCGACTACACGCTGCGTCTGGCGACGTCCGCGGCCGGCAATACCGTCAACGGTATCGCCATCCGTCTGAACTCGCTCGACCAGTGCGGCGTCTGGTGCAACACCTACGGTGACGGCACCGGCCATACCCCCGCGCCTTACTTCGACATGGTCTCGGCGATGCTGGTCAACAGCTCGTCGATCGCCTGGAACACCGACGTGTTCCGCCGCCTCCAGGACAACTTCCCTGAGACCAGCGGCAAGGTGCGCATCGACAGCTGCGATCGACGTTCAGCCCACCACCAGCACCACGCTGGTGATCGGCGACTCGACCCGCGTCGACCTGAACATGGACGGCAACGGCGGCATCGGCCTGGATCCCAACACCGGCACTCGCCGCGCAGTGTACATGCACTTCCGCGTCGTGGCCGGCCCGCATGCGGGTTCGACCGCCGCGGCGATGGGCGATCCGGACATCAGCGACGGCATCTACTCGCCGCTCGTTGGCACGACCGTTGTGAACGGTGAGACCTGGAATGTCGCGGTGGCGGACACTGCCCGCTACCAGAGCACCCAGAGCCCCGGCTCCTGGGCCTTCGACCTCGCGGATGACTACTTCGAGGCCGGCGACGTCATCGAGTTCTACTGGAAGGGCATCGCGGCCGACGCTACCGTGTCGACCCGTCCGCTCTACGCCGAGAATGCCGATCCCGAGCTGCGTAGCTACTACACCGTGCGCTGCCTGCCGACGGCCGGCGCCACGATGCTGTACTGCGACGACGGCTGGGGCGCTGGCGGCGTCGGTTTCATGCCGTACTGGGAGCTGGCCTTCCGCTACAACGGCTACGAGGACTACGATGTGTACGTGACCCAGGCGCCCAGCTCGGGTCTGCACAACGGCCTCGGCGGCCGCGCCGAAATCGGTGACATCGATCAGTACCAGGTGATCATCTTCGACAGCGCTGACCTGCCCACCTACACGATCCAGAACGCGCTGCCCGATGACCTCACCTTCGACGACGTGCTGCTGGACGACTGGCTCGTCAACAGCTCCCACAACACCTGCCTCTGGGTGCTGGGGAACGAAATCGCGACGGACCAGGCGGACGAGCCGAGCTTCCTGAACAACGACCTTGGCGCCGTGCGCATCCTGTCCGGCACCTACTATGATGACCTCACCGGCATCGTGGTGCCCAAGGTGTTCTCGTCGCATCCTGCGCTGCTGATCGGCGGCATCCAGCCCTACTTCAACGTGGATGCGGGCTGCCCGTCGATCGACAACCTGGATCTGGTGGCGCTGAACACCGGCAACCCCCTGGCCGTCGAGGCCATGCGGTGGGCGGTCACGGGCGGCAGCCAGGCCAAGGCTGGTATCTACAACCAGGATCCGGACGGCAATGGTACTGCCCTGAGCCCCGGTGGCTTCACCAACCGGACCCTGTTCAACCCGTTCAGCTACTATGAAGTCTGGGATGCCGGCTTCGGCACCGGTCAGGGCTACAGCTACGCTCGCCTCTTGGTTGGCGACGTGCTGTCGAACCTCTGCGGTTTCGATCCCAACGGCACCCCGGACGGCGTGGATGTCGTGCCGGCGAGCTTCGCGCTCAAGGGCAACTTCCCGAATCCCTTCAACCCCACGACCACGATCAAGTTCGATCTGGCTGCCAGCGAGTACGTGCACCTGAACGTGTACGATCTCAGCGGCCGCCTGGTGAAGACGCTGGTTGATCAGCCGATGTCGGCTGACAGCCATGAGGTGGTTTGGGACGGCAAGGACAACGGCGGTGTCCGCGTGGCCAGCGGCGTGTACTTCTACAAGCTGGTCGCCGGCGATTTCAACGCCACCGAGAAGATGGTGATGTTGAAGTAGTCCGCTCACTCGTTTGCTCTCGCGCACGAAACAACGTGCGCGACCCGCAAACGAGCTCGCTTGCGAAAGCAGAGCAGAAGGGGGAGCCGCAAGGCTCCCCCTTTTTCTTGCGCGCGAGGTGCTCCAGGCGCTCGGCCGGCACCCGCGGCCGCCGGCGCCCGTTGCCGCTGGTCGGGACGGGGATGACGGCGGACGGACAACTCAATGACGAATACCGCTCCCAGCGCCGCCGCCGGTTTCCTCCTATAACACAAGCATTGACAACGGTATGCGATGGTGGCCCTCGGGCCCTCACAAGGGCCTTTTATCTCTCGCCTCCTGATCCCTGTTCGCCCCCTCGGATGGCATCTGTAAAAGTTGTACCGCACGCATTGACAAGGACTTACGATCAGAGGCCGGAGCGCCTTGGGTACGGCTCCTGCAGGGGCCCGATTGGTTGTTTCGAGGCGAGCCTAGCCTCGAGGGGCCGCCGTCCCGGCCGGGCTGCGGGCCGCGGCGCGTGACCGCAGGGCAAGCGGGCGACAGGGCCAAGACACCGGGCAAGCGATCCCTGGTCCTGCTCTTTTCCCCCCGCGCGCTCCACGCCGCCGCGGGCGAGGCATGATCCGCCGAGTCGGCGATTCCTCATCACGACTCACAGGACTGGGGGAATACCATGACTCGACGACTGATCACTGCCCTGCTGGGGCTGGCAGCGTTCATGCCGCCTCTGCAGGCCGCGGCCCGAGAGGCCGCGCGGCCCGATCGAGGCCACATCGCCCTGGAGGGCCCCGCGCGCGGGGCCCCGCCCGCAGCGAACCTCCGCGCTCGCGAGGACACGCTCTTCCTCTTCGCGGCCTCGGGGCCGGGCGCCTACGGGGCACCGGGTACCGACGACCGCGGCTATACCTTCGACAACGGCGCCGGCGGCCCGGCCATGGCCGGCTGGACCCCGGTGGATCTGACGGTGCAGGCCGGCGCGTGGTGGCACCTGGCCGACGCCGACATGGTGGACGGCCTGCCCACGGACATGAGCGCCGCCGGCCAGCCCTGGACGGTGGGGGACACGAACAACGACTTCGCGCTCTGGTGCGGGCGACAGAACGTCTGCGGGTGGCTCAATCCCACGGGCTACGGCAACGACTGGGAACAGATCGTCGCTCTGGCCCAGCCGGGCTTCGCCACCTCGCTGCAGGTGAATTTCGTCTACAACAGCGACTTCGAAGGCGACGTCTACGATTTCTTCACGGTCGAGATCGAGGTGAACGGAACCGCCCAGGAGGTGTTCCGGCACAACGTGGCCGCCGACCGCACCTTCCACGACTTCAGCGTGACCATCAACAAGGCCGACTACCCCACCGGGGCCAATTTCGGCGATGTGCTCTTCCACTTCAGCGCGGACGGCGGCTGGTCGGACGAGGATGGCTCCTTCATCTCGGACATCGGCGCGGTCTGGCTCGACAACCTGGAGCTGAGGGCGGACGCGGTGACGGTCTTCCGGGCCGACCTCGAGGATGGCGTGCTCCCTGCTGCCATCGACTTCACCGTGCCGCTGGGCGCGGGCAGTTTCGGGGCGCTCTACCAGGGGCTCTTCTCAGAGGACATCTGCATCGTCAACTCGAGCCATGCCTGGGCGTTTTTCGACCTCAACACCACGAATCCCGAGTACCCGATCCCGGTGACGGTCTACGGGCCGCCTTACATGGACAGCGCCGTGCGCAGCCCCCTGCTCGAGCGGGCTCACGCGGCGGGCAGCGCCGGCGGACAGCCGCTGGTGATCACGCCCGAAACGCAGGTGAATCTCGAGTACTGGGTCTACCTGGACATGCCGCTCAATGCGCTCGTCTTCGAGAAGTGGCGGGTGGCGGCGATCACCGAGGAGCAGCCCTGCCTCAGCGGCTTCAAGGATGACCAGACGAGCTACTACGGGGACCAGAAGATCTGGTTCGCCGCGGACCGCAACGTCACGCTCGCGGTCGCCGAGGCGGCGGCGGGTGGCACGGTGACGGGCCTCGTCGTCCAGATGGAGTCCATCGACCGCTGCCCGGACTGGTGCAACCAGTACGGCGACGGCACGGGCCACACGCCGGCGCCCTACTTCGACAACGTGCGCATCAAGCTGATCAACGCCTCGGCCGTGGCCTGGAACGTGGATCAGTACCGGCGCTTCCAGGACAATTTCCCGGAGGTCGGGACCGGCAAGGTGCGCATCGACAACAGCGACGACATCGCGCCGCCGAACAGCAACACGCTGGTGATCGGCGACTCGACGGTCGTCGACCTGAACATGGATCTGGCGGGAGGCATCAAGCCGAACGCGAGCAATCCCACCGGCCAGACCCGCCCGGAATTCTACCTCTGGTTCCGCGTCGTCTCCGGTCCCCATGCCGGCTCCACGGCGGCCGCCATGGGCGATCCGGACGCCGGCGACGGCATCTGGTCGCCGCACGTGGGCACGGCTGACTTCAACGGCCTCACCTTCAACGCCCTGCTCGCCGACTCGGCCCGCTACCAGGGCACGACGGTGGCGGGCACCTATGCCTTCGACTTCAACGATGCCTTCTTCGAGCCCGGGGACGTGATCGAGTTCTTCTACCGCGCCGAATCCGGCACGGGGGTCATCGAAACCCGTCCCCGCTACGCCACGGCCAACGATCCTCAGCTCCGCGCCTACTACACGGTGCGCTGCCTGCCGACCGCTGGCGTGGCGATGCTCTACTGCGAGGACAACTTCGGCGATCTGCCCTGGTGGGATGAGGCTTTCCGCTACAACGGCTATGCCGACTACGACATCTACACCACGCAGGCGCCGAGCTCGGGCCTCAACAACGGGCTCAGCGGGCGGGCGGAACTGGGGGACATCGACCAGTACCAGGTGATCGTCTGGGACAGCAGCAACCTGCCTTCCTACACCCTGAGCAACGCCCTGCCTGAGGACAAGACCTTCGACACCGTGCTCCTCGACGATTGGCTGGCCAACAGCAGCCACGACACCTACCTGTGGGTGATGGGCTGTCAGGTCGCCAATGACCTCGGCGCTTCCGATCCCTTCCTCGGCACCGATCTCGGTGCCTCGCTCCTGTTCGCCAATCAGTACCTGGACGACGTGACCGGCGTGCTCGTGCCCAAGGTCTACGCCACCCATCCCGCGCTCGAATGGCTGGGCGCCAGCCCGAGCTTCTGGGTGGACGGCGGCTGCCCCTCGGTGGAGAACTTCGCCATGGTGGCCCGCAACGGCCAGTTCGCGCTGGAGAGCCATGCCTGGGAGAATACCGGCGGCACGACGGCGGTGGCGGGCATCTACAACCGGGATCCGGACGGCAACGGCACGGCGACGAGCGCAGCCGGGCACATCAATCGCACGCTCTTCAACCCCTTCGGCTATTTCCAGGTGCGGGACGCCGGCTACGGCGTCGCCCAGGGTGTGGACTACGCCCGCAAGATGGTGGGCGACATCCTGTCCAACCTGCTCAGCCGCGATCCCGACACCGTGCCCGATGGCGCGGGCGAGATCCCGGCGGCGACGGCGCTCAAGGGCAGCACTCCGAATCCATTCAATCCCAAGACCACCCTCCATTTCGCGCTGGCCGTCGACGCGCCCGTCCACCTGGGCGTCTACGACCTGGCCGGGCGGCGGGTGCGGCAACTCCTGGCCGGCGAGCGCAGCCTCGCCGCCGGGCAGCATGAAGTCGTCTGGGACGGCCGCAGCGATGCGGGCGACCGCGTCGCCAGCGGCGTCTACTTCGTCCGCATGCAGGCGGACGCGGTGAGCCAGACGCTCAAGCTGGTGCTTCTCAAGTAGTTCGCAAGCGAGTCTCCCCTCCTGGCCGCGCGCGTTGTTTCGCGCGCGGCGGGAGGGGAGCGAGCGTCTACAACGCGCGCGGCGCGGAGCCGAGCCCGCACCTTTCAACTCCAGCCGGGGGAGCCGCTTGGCTCCCCCTTTTCCTGCTCCCGGGCCCCGGCGGCAGCCGCCGGGGCCCGGGGTGCGGCCGGCGCCCGGCCCCGGGACGGCTCCGGGGTGCCTCGGGGCTTTTGGGTTGACTTCAAATCCCACAATTCCCTATATTACAGCCGCTTTACCCCACTCATGCCTGCCCTCGTGCCCCGAGACTCCACACCCTGGGTGGAAGGAGCGGATTATCATGCTGGGGATTGACCGCCGCCTGAGGACTTCCCTTCTGGCCGCCGCCGGGCTTGCCCTGGCCTTGGGTCTGGGTTGTCGCCGCGAGTTGCCCGAGCTCTTCGACCGCAACAAGGCGCCGGAGACCTACGTCACCGCGGCCCCGGTGGAATCCCTCTTCGATGGCTTCCGCGTACAGCTCAACTGGTACGGCCTCGATCCCGACGGCGAGATCGCCTACTACCTCTGGGCCTGGACCGACTCCTCGCGCGCCTACTTCTCGGCCTGGAATCCCGAGACCCGGGCCGACGACCGCATCCTCCGCGAGGGGCTCTTCGAGGCCACGCACCTGACGACGCGCACCGATTCCATCTTCACCATCCAGGCCAACGACAACGGCGGCACGGCGCGGGACGTGACCTTCAACGTCACGGCCGTCGACGATCAGGGCAAGCGCGACCCGGTGCCGGCGCGGCTGTACTTCTTCGGCAGCGTCGACGCCCGCCCCCAGATCGTCTGGCTCGACACGCCGCCGGACACGCTCGACTCCGGGGAGGCATTCACCTGCCGCTTCACGGCGACGACCCAGAACGGCTACATCCTCGGCTACAGGTGGGCCTCGGGGGCCGATCCCAACTTCGAGCCCCAGAGTAGGACCGGCGAGCAGATCTGGACCTACCAGATCGCCGATGACTGCAGCAACGTCGATCTGGAAGACGGCTACTGCGGCCTGCAGGATTCGACGGCGATCAGCCTGAGCTTCGCGAACGACATCGGCGGCGCCGATTCTCTCATGGTCGAGTTCTACAAGTTTGGCACCTTTCTCATCAAAGCGCGCGCGATCGACCTGGCCGGCGTCGAGTCCGAGTTGAACACCTCGCTGAGCAATCTGAAAGGTGCCGTGGCGCCGGTGCTCAACCGCGACCCGGATACGCGCCTGCGGCCCTGGGACGGCGCCGAGGACTACCCGATCGAGGTGACCTATCCGACGGGCCAGGGCCAGAGCGAGGTCTACCGCCTCAACGCCGTGCGCGTGGATACCCTGCCCGACGGCCGCCCAGCGCCGCCCGGATTCCACTACGCCGTGCGCGAGACCGTGCCCTGGGGCGCTACCGCCTGGATCCGCTTCTTCTGGCAGGGCTGGGATTACGACGACCCCATCATCGCCGCCGATATCGAGGACATCGTGGGGGACGAGGATACGATCCAGACCCGCTTCCAGATGAGCTACTCCTGGACGAAGCAGAACCTCACGAATGGCGCCGCCTTCAGCGCCAACTCCAACGGGCGCTATCCGGCCGGCGGCGAGCTCGGCTACCCGGAGGAACTCGAGTTCGATGCTTTCGGCGAGGCGGGCAGCACTTTCCGGATGAACATCCTGCCCGTGACCTATACGGTCTACGGCTACGCCCAGGACCACTTCGAGCGCGTCGACGGCACGCCGGTCTCGGTCACCTTCACGGGCGGCTTCGCCTCCACGGTGGACAGCATCGTCCTCAGCGCCACCAAGGGCGACGGCAGCCCCTCGGGCGTGCGCGTGAACCTGAGCACCCTGCCGCCGGGCGCTCCGGTGCGCGTCGCGCTGCATGCCTATCCAGCGTTCTGGCCGCCCACATCCGAAGTCGGCGCCTGGAATCCGACAACGCGCACCTTCACATTGAATCCGAGCGTCGTCACCGGGGTCGGGCCGAGCGCATTGGACGAGTTCAATCCGACCTTCACGTTCTATGGGCACGACGACCCGCGCAACGGCGAAGCCGTGCAGCTCGGGCGCGCGCGCTGGGATCTGGTGGATCCCGACTTTCCGATCAGCAGCCTGCAATTCGTGACGGATGTCTACGAGGCGGCCGACCAGACCACCGTGAACTTCTGGAAGGAGGTCTTCCCGGGCAACGCCGATCCGCCGGCCTCCGGGAGCTTCACCGTGCAGCTCAAGATCCGGGACATCTTCTCCGCGATCAACGCGGGCCCGACGCCGACCTATCTGGGTCCGAAGACCTTCCAGGGCGAATTCTGCAATACCATCGCCTCGCAGGTCGTGACGGAGATGATCGAGGACACGCCGCAACGCCAGATCGGTCTCAATAACACCGGGCGCGTCAGCCTGCCCCTGCGCGCCCAAGTCGATATTCAGTACGCGCCGTTCTAGCCCCAGAACGGCGGGGTCGGCCCCCCCCGCGGGGGGGCCGCAACGCGGGAAGCGAGCCATGCGCAGATACAGATTCCTGCTCTTCCTCTTGGCGGTCACGGTCGCGCTCGGCGGGGTGATGGGCTGCGACAACCTGGAGACCGAGGGCAAGCCCAATCAGGCGCCCGCGGTGTATCTCTCCAGCGGGCCCGCCAACAACGACGCCAACGTCAACTACCGGGTGCGCTTCTACTGGAACGGCTACGATCCCGATGGCCGCGTGGACCACTTCGAGTACCTGGTCACCAACGACGAGGTCACGGGTTCGCTGATCATCGACGACGATATCTACACCACCCTCGCCGCTCTCGACGACGCCTATCCGCAGGTGGACTACAGCTGGCGCAGCATCGAAGTGCATGACACGACCATCTCGGTGACGGCCGACTCCATCCCGGTGGCGGGCGCGCCGGAAGACTCGCTCTATTTCTACGGGGGCGATCGCTTCCTCTTCCGCGCCCACCACACCTTCTTCATTCGGGCGGTGGACGAGCTTGGAGCCGTATCCCGCATCCCGGCCCATCGCACCTTCACGGCGACGACGATCGCCCCCGAGGTGAAGATCAACCACCCTGCGGACACGCAGGGCGTCGGCGGCTACGATCAGCTGCCTCCGGACATCTTCTTCCGCTGGGCCGGCAACGACTCGGTGGGGGACGGCACGGTGATCGAGCCCGACTACACGCGCTACGCCCTGCTCAAGCGGGGCGATCTCGGCCTGGACACGCAGTTCACGGGCCGGCTGCTCAGCTTCCCCGACTCGGTCTGGAGCGTCTGGCGGGGCTGGGATCAGGTGGATTCGCTCAACGAGAATCTGAGCGGCAAGCGGGCCCTGATCACTGGCCTCACGCCGACCTCGGCGGGGGGCGGCGCCGGGTTCTACCTGTTCTTCGTGCAGGCCAAGGACGAGGCCGGCGCGATCTCCAGCCACTACGAGGACGGCAAGAACCTGCGCAAGATCCGCGTGGTCTCCAGCCTGGCGCCGAAGGTGACCGTCACCGAGCCCGTGCTCGGCGTGCGCGTGAGCAGCAACAATCAGACCTACGACTTCACGGTGGCGGAGAACCAGGTGCTCAGGCTGACCTGGTCGGCTACGGCCGCGGCCTATGGCAGCGAGATCACCGGCTACCGCTATGGCTGGGATATCCTCGATACGGAGAACGACGAGGAGTGGAGCACCTGGTCGCTGGCGACCACCTCCACGCAGGCCAGCTTCGTCTCGGGCAGCCACAGCTTCTTCCTGGAGGCCCGCGACTACAGCGGCACGACGACCCGTGTCGTCTATCGCCTGGTCGTGGTGCCCTTCACGATGGAGCGCGAGCTGCTCTTCATCGACGACTACAACAACACGGCCAGCTCGAGCGTCGCCAACACCTACCCCGGCAGCCCCAATCAGTACAACTGGGGCACCTACTACCTGACCAACGATATGCAGCGGGATTTCTGGGACGCCATCCTGGAGGAGTACAACGGCTACGATCCGGTCGTGGACTTCTTCCGGGTGACGGCGATCAATCCCATCCCGCCCTTCGAGACCGTGGCGCTCTACAAGCGTCTCATCTGGGAGGTGAAGGAGGGCGGCGCCGGCGAGGCGGGCCTGAGCCGCGTGTCCCGCTTCGTGGACGTCTACGCCGTGAATTCGGTGCCCTTCGATTACCTGTCGGCCTTCATGGACCGCGGCGGGCAGCTCCTGCTCTGCGGCAGCAACCCGGTGCTCGCCATGCTGCCCACGGCCGGCGAGATGGCCGACCCCACCTACGAGCGCCGGCTGCCCATGGCCTTTCTCAAGCACCTCTCCTACTCGGAAGGCAGTTCCAGCGAGTCGCAAGCCGCCGTGGGACGCTTCCTGCCCTACAAGTACTTCGGCCTGGACGCGCTGGTCAAGGGCGCCGACCAGGACGCCAAGACCTACGACTGGACCGGCCCCGACTGGCGCACCGTGCGCACCTTCTGGGGCTTCTACGGCGCCGGCTACACGCGCGCCGAACTGGCCAGCTTTCCCAACACGACGAGCTGGGCGCCGGGCGACACCCTGCGCTTTCGCCCGCAGGTCTACCAGTGGTTCCACGACGCCGGCGGCTTCTTCAACGGGGCGGATTCGCGCGCGGTGGGTTGCACGGCCTTCCCTCGCGCCTTCGGCCTCAACTCCGTGGAAATCTACAACTGGGATTTCTTCAGGCTCCAGTACGATCCGCCGCTCACCTACCGGACGACCAAGTACATCCCGCTGCTTTCCTACGTGCCGGCCGATCCCACGACGAGATGGGGCCGGACCCCGAGCCCGGACATGTGCTACCTGACTCCGGGCGGCGAGCATCACGACGAGCTGGGCTACGCCACGGGCAGCGGCGGCCCGCATGCGGTCGCGGTGATCGGCATGGAGAAGCCGGCCACCCCCAGCGTGCTCCTGGGATTCACGCCCTACTACCTGGCGCCGACCGAGGCCAAGGGCTTCATCGACCACATCTTGATCGACATCTTTCACATGATCAAGTGAGGACCAGCTTGGACGGAGGGACGCCGCAGCACTCGGGAGTGGGACCTGAACGCCGCGGCCCCTCCGTCGCTCCATCGACGCTCGCCGGCCCGGCGGCCGGGGTGAGGGAGGATTGAGGCGCAATGAGAAACGAGGCGAGGCTCAGTGCAGCGCTGGTCCTGGCGCTGCTCCTGCCGGCCGGGGCGGCTGCCCAGCTCTGCGATCCTGATGACATGCCGCCGCCGGCGGTCTATGCCGATACGCTGGGATTGCCCGCGCCGGATTGGGACATGAGCCCTTTCTACCCCGCGGGCGGCACGCGCCTGGACGCGATCGGCAACGCCTATTACTCCGTGGGCACCGAGTTCGGCTACTTCGGCGTGCCGGCCGAGTTCGACGTGACCGAGGAGGAGCCCCCGCACTACTTCCTGCCCGACGGCTGGCGCAAGCGCGACATGATGACCTTTACCTGGACGCGGCCGGCCGGCACCCAGATCGTGCGCCGGCCTTCGCTGCGCTCGGGCGGCGTCTGGGCCATGGATCCCGCGGGCAGCGTGCCGGGCGACACCGTGCTCGTCTCGCCGCAACTCTCGGTCTACGGCGCCTACACGGGCAGCCGGGATCAGGTCTTCGTCTTCGAGCGCAGCTTCGGCGCGCGCTTCCAGGGCGATCGCGTGGCCAGCCCTCTCGATCCCGGCCTCGATGCCTGGAGCGCGAGCCACTACACCATCGACGGCGAGCTGTGGTACGACACGCCCCAGTACTTCACGCCGATCGGCGGCAGCATCACGATCACCAGCACGATGAGCTGGAAGGAATCCTACACGCCGGATCCGGAGTTCGCCTATGCCCCGGGCGATCCCCTGCTCAGCGGCCGCATCAACCTCTACTCGCGCTACGAGCGGGTGGCGGCCGATTCCGTGCGACTCGTCGACACCAACATCCACTGCGCCCACGGGCTCTTTCCCGATGCCTGGTACCCGAACGGCACCTGGGATCCGACCACGGATCCCTCCGCCTACGGACTCTACGTTTCCTTTTCGCCGGGCGTCATGGCTGAGGGTTTCCGCTGGCGCCTGGTCACCGAGGAGTTCGACGGCTATCTCGTCTGGCGGGAAGTCCTCGGCTCGGACAACGGCTGGATGAACATCTGGAAGATCTCCTACAATGAAGAGCGCGACAAGGAGTACTGGTGGTGGATCGGCGGCGACTTCAGCATCACCGCGCCGCCGCCCTACTACGGCTACGATCCGATGACGCTGACCAACGTTTTCGCCGGCAGCGACGAGCTGCTCTATCTCGACTTCGACGTGCACAACGGCTTCGCCTACAAGTACGCGATCACCACCTTCGACCGCGGTTTCCGACCCAACAGCGGCGAGAACAATCACTACCTCCGCAGCAGCACCAGCAAGGAGCAGCTCGACACGGTGGCGCGGGAGCTGGTCTTCAACCGGCCGGCGGGGGAGCGGCTGGAGCGCAACGTCTATGCCGTGCCCAATCCGCTGCGCACGGGCAAGAGCGCCTTCGACGATCCGAACTACCACAATTTCCCGGGCGAGATCGTGCGCTTCGTGGGCGTCACGGCGCAGACGACCCTTAAGGTCTACTCGCTGGCCGGCGATCTCCTCTTCGAGGCCGCGAACACGGATCCGAACACGCGCAACATCGTCTGGGACACCCGCAACCAGATGGGCGAGTTGGTCGCCTCGGGCGTCTACATCTACCGCGCGGAGGGCCAGGGTGGGGACGAGGAGTTCGGCCGCCTGATCATCATCCGCTAGGTGATGACCGGCGCCCGGCGCCTCTCCCCTGACCGGCCACCCGGGCCGGTCAGGCCGGCGGTCGCAGAGGAGGATTGGTGAGCGGCAGCCGCTGGTGGCGCGGCGCCCTGCCGCTGCTGCTGGCGGGGGCGCTGGGCCTGGGCGCTTGCGATGAGCGCCTCGATGAAGTCGGCCTACCCAACCAGGCCCCGGTGATCCACCTCTCGAGCGGACCCGTCGAGGGCGAACCCGACGCCAATTACCGCGTGCACTTCTACTGGAACGGCCACGACCCCGACGGTCATGTGGACCGCTATCAATTCCTGATCACCGACGACGAAGTCACCGGTTCGCTGATCATCGACGAGGACGTCTACGCGCGTCTGGCCGGGCTCGGCTACGGCTGGCGGGACGTCTGGGCTCACGACAGCATCTTCGCCGTCACCGCGGATTCGATTCCCGACGCGGACGATCCCGCGGATGCGCAGTATCTCTACGGCGATCGCTTCCTCTTCCGCGCTCAGCACACCTTCTTCGTGCGGGCCGTCGACGAAGAGGGGCTGGCCTCCCGCCTGCCGGAGCATCGCAGCTTCACGGCGACGACCATCGCGCCCGAGGTGAAGATCGTCTTCCCAGGCGACCTCGGCGGCGTCGGCGGTTACGACGGCCTGCCGCCGGACATCTTCTTCCGCTGGACGGGCAACGACTCGGTGGGCGACGGCAGCGTGATCGTGCCCGATTCCACGCGCTTCACGCTGCTGCGCCGGGGTGACCTGGGGATCGTCAATCAGGAGAGCGGGCGCCTGCTCGCCTTCCCGGACAGCGTGTGGAGCCCCTGGCGGCACTGGGACGCCGTCGACAGCCTGAACCCCAACCTGGGCGGCCGCCAGGCCCTCGTCGAGGATCTGACGCCGACCTCGCAGGGAGGCGGCGAGGGCTACTACCTCTTCCTCGTCCAGGCCAAGGATGAGGCCGGCGCCATCACCAGCCACTTACCAGGACGGCAAGAACCTGCGCAAGCTGCGCATCCTCGAGGGTCTGCAGCCGCGGCTGGTGATCCGCGAGCGCTCGCTGGGCACCAGCTTCGCCGGCCACGATCAGACCTGGGACTACAGCATCGCCGCCGATCAGCCCCTGCAGATGAGCTGGTCCGCCTCGGCGGCGGAATACGGCAGCGAGATCACGGGTTACCGCTATGGGTGGGACATCCTCGACAGCAACAACGACGAGGAATGGACGAGCTGGTCGCTCAGCAACACCGCTGCGCAGGCGAGCTGGCCCGGCGGCACGCACAGCTTCACGCTCGAGGCGCGCGACTACAGCGGCCGCGTGACGCGGGTCCTCTATCGCTTCGTGGTGATCCCCTTCACGATGGACTTCGACCTGCTGCTGGTCGACGACTACGACAACACGCCCGTGGCCAATCCCTACCAGGGTTGGCCCCTCGGCCAGCCCTTCACCTGGGGCACCTTCCCGCACACCAACGAGCAGCAGCTCGCCTGGTGGCAGGCGCTCCTGAGCGACTACCCCGGCTTTGCAGCGGGCCGCGATTTCTTCCGCGTCACCGTCATCGACAAGCAGCCCTATATCCAGGTGCTGGCCAGCTACAAGCGCGTGATCTGGGAGGTGCGCGAGACCGAGCCGGGCGGCTCCGGGCTCGCGCGGGTGGCGGCGATGGTGGATCCCTACTCCGTCCAGGGCGCCGTGCCCTACGATTACCTGAGCGCCTTCCTCGAAGGCGGCGGGCAGCTCCTGCTCTGCGGCGTGCACCCCATCTCAGCGCTGCTGCCGTTGCCCGCCCAGATGCAGACCGATTCCTACCAGCGCCGAACGCCGATCGCCTTCCTCAAGCACATGGGCCTGAGCGGGGGCAGCGCCAACGAGTCCGCGGCCGCCGTGCAGCGCTTCCTGCCCTGGCGGGAGTTCGGCATCGATGCCGTCGCCAAGGCCGTCGATCCCAATCCGCGCCTCTTTCCGGGCGCCAACGCCGATCTGCGCACGCCGCGCACCTTCTGGGGGCTCACCGGCATCGGCTATGCCGGCGGCGAGCAGGCCGACTTCCCCATCAGCACCGGCTGGCTGCCCGCCGACACCCTGCGCTTCCGGCCGGAGGTCTACGCCTGGTTCGCCGCCGCGGGCCCCATCTTCAACGATCCCGACGACTGGGACGACCCGAGCGGCGCCGGGCACGTGGAGTTCGGCCTCGCCGAGGGCGAGATCTACAACTGGGACCGCTTCGCGGCCGCCTACACGCCGCCGCTCCACCTGCGCTCGGAGCAGTACCGGCCCTTGCTCACCTGCATTCCCGCCGACTCCACGACGCGCTGGGGCCCGGCGCCCACGCCCGTCCATCCCTACATGCGCGCCGACGGCCAGCACTACGACGAGCTGCAGTACAGCCTCGGCCCGGGCCGCCGGCACCTGACCGGGCTCGTCGGCATGCGCCACCCGGAAGCGCCCAGCGTGCTCCTGGGCTTCACGCCCTACTACCTCGCGGACGATGCCGCGCGCGGGCTCTTCGACCACATCCTGGTGGACATCTTCCACATGGAGCGGCCTTGAGCGGGTCTGCCCGCGGCGAGTGGCAGGCACTGGCCCTGCTCACGCGCAGCGGCGAGCCGGAATCGCAGCACTGGGGAGCCTGGGCGCTGGTCGACGCCGCCGGGCGCCTGCTCGACGGGCGCGGGGATCCGGGTCAGGCGGTCTGGGCGCGCAGCGCGGTCAAGGCCTTCCAGGCTCTACCCGTCGCGGCCCTCGGCCTGCTGGAGCGCCATGGCCTCGGCGACGAGCACCTGGCCATCATCGCCGGCTCGCATAGCGGAGAGCCGCGCCACCGCCGGCTGGTGGGCGAGATCCTCGCGGCCGGCGGCTTCGGAGAGGCCGACCTCGCCTGCGGCTACCACCGGCCCTTCGACCGTGCCAGCGCGCGGGAGCAGATCGCGAGCGGGGCGCCGGACAGCCCGCTCTATCACAACTGCTCGGGCAAGCACGCGGGCATGCTGCTCCTGGCCGGCGCCCTGGGCGCGCCCAGCGCCGACTACCTCGACCCCGAGGGCCCCGGCCAGCGCCTGATCCGCGAGACGCTCAGCGCCTTCGCGGGCGGCCGGGCGCCCCTCCTCGGCCTCGACGGCTGCAGCGCCCCCAGCTTTCGCCTGCCCCTGGCGGCCCTTGCCCAGGCCGCCGCCCGGCTGGGCGCCGGCGATCCGCCGGCGGGCCTGCCTCGCCCGGCGCTGCCCTGGGGGGTGGCGCTCGAGCGACTGCGGGGAGCCCTGACCGCTCATCCCGAACTCGTGGGGGGCAGCCACCGTCGCTTCGATACGGATCTGATGCGCGCCGCCGGCGGCGGCCTGCTGGCCAAGAGCGGCGCGGAGGGCGTGGAGCTGGTCTCGCTGCGGGCGCGCGGCTGGGGGCTGGCGCTCAAGATCGCTGACGGCGCCGACCGGGCCGTGCCGCCCCTGGTCTGCGCGCTGCTGGAGCGCTGGGCGATTCTGGACGCAAAAGCCCTTGCCGCGCTGGCGATCTGGCGTGATGCTGCGCAGATTAACGCGGTGGGAAGGCAAACCGGCGCGCTGGCGATTCTGCCCGCAGCGCTGCCGCCGCAGTCGCCGCCGGACGGCGCCGCTGCCGACGACTAGGCGCCGCGACAGCCAGCGGGAGGATGCGGGAGTCATGGAGCGCTACATCGAGCCCTTCAAGATCAAGGTCGTCGAACCGATTGCGGCCATCAGTCGCGCCGAGCGGGCGGCGGCCATCCAGCGCGCCGGCTACAATCTCTTCAAGCTGCGCGCCGATGAGATCTACATCGACCTGCTCACGGATTCGGGCACCAGCGCGATGAGCGACAACCAGTGGGCGGGCATCATGCTCGGCGACGAGTCCTATGCCGGCAGCCGCAACTACTTCCACTTCGAGTCGACCATCCGCGAGATCTTCGGCCTCGAGCACGTGATTCCCGTCCACCAGGGCCGCGTGGCGGAGAACCTGCTGTTCTCCACCGTGCTCCAGCCGGGCATGGTCGTGCCGAACAACAGCCACTTCGACACCACGCGCGCCAACGTCGAGCACCAGCAGGCCGAGGCCCTGGACCTGCTCTGCGCCGAGGGCAGAGATCCGCGTCTGGTGGCGCCCTTCAAGGGCAACATGGACGTGGCGGCGCTGGAGGCCCTGATCGCCCGCGTGGGGGTGGCGCGCATCCCGCTCGTGATGCTGACGGTGACGAACAACAGCGGCGGCGGCCAGCCGGTGTCCCTGGCCAACATCCGCGCGGTGAGCGCCGTCTGCCGCGCCCACGGGCTGCCGCTCTTCTTCGATGCCTGCCGCTTCGCCGAGAACGCCTACTTCATCAAGACGCGCGAGCCGGAATGCGCGGACCTGAGCATCCCGGCCATCGTCGCCGAGATGTTCAGCCACGTCGACGGCTGCACGATGAGCGCCAAGAAGGACGGCCTGGTCAACATGGGCGGCTTCCTCGCCATGCGCGACGGCGACCTGGCCGAGCGCATCCGCAATCTGCTGATCCTGGTGGAGGGCTTTCCCACCTACGGCGGGCTATCGGGCCGGGACCTGGAGGCCATCGCCCGCGGTCTGCGCGAGGTGCTCGACGAGCGCTACCTGCAGTTTCGCGTCAGCCAGGTGGCCAATCTCGGCGAGCAGCTCGTCGAGGGCGGCGTGCCCATCCTGCAGCCGCCGGGCGGCCACGCCGTCTACCTGAATGCGGGCGAATTCCTGCCCCATATCCCGCCCCTGGCGTTTCCCGGGCAGTCGCTGGCGGTGAACCTCTACATCGAGTCGGGCGTGCGCGGCGTCGAGATCGGCACCCTGATGTTCGGCGGCCTCGATCCGGCGACCGGCGCGGAGCGCAGGGCCCGGCTCGAACTGGTGCGGCTGGCCATCCCGCGTCGCGTCTACACGACGATGCACATGAACTACGTGGCCCAGTCCATCCTGGACCTCCACGAGCAGCGCGGGAAGCTGAAGGGCATGCGCATCGTCAAAGCGCCGCCCATCCTGCGCCACTTCTCGGCCACCCTGGATTTCACCAGCCAACCGGAGCACGCCTCCGCCGGCTGAACCGGCAAGGGGAGTACACGCATGATCGAGATCAGCGAGAAGAAGGTCTACGCTTTCGGCGGAGGCAAGGCCGAAGGCAATGCAGCGATGAAGAGCCTGCTCGGGGGCAAGGGCGCCAACCTCGCCGAGATGGCGGCCCTCGGCGTCCCGGTGCCGGCGGGCTTCACGATCACCACCGAGGTCTGCAACTGGTTCGGCGCGCACGGCCACAAGCGCCCCGCCGACCTCGCCGACCAGGTCAAGGCCGGCGTGCGCGGGCATCGAGCGCGCGATGGGCGGCATCTTCGGCGACGCGAAAGAGCCCCTGCTGCTCTCCGTGCGCAGCGGCGCCCGCGCCTCGATGCCGGGCATGATGGACACCGTGCTCAACATCGGCCTCAACGACGAGACGGTCAAGGGCCTCATCCACGACGAGAACTCGCGCCGCTTCGCCTACGACTCCTACCGCCGCTTCGTGCAGATGTACGGCGACGTGGTCATGCTGGTGCGCGGCGAGCACCACGATCCCTTCGAGCAGCTCCTGCAGGCCAAGAAGGATGCCCGCGGGCGTCAAGCTCGACACCGAGCTGACCGCCGACGACCTGCGCGAGCTGGTGGGCGAGTTCAAGGCTCTCGTCAAGCGCGAAACGGGCCAGCGACTTCCCGGACGATCCCTGGACGCAGCTATGGGGCGCCATCGATGCCGTCTTCCTGAGCTGGGATAACCCCCGCGCCAACGCCTATCGCCGGCTGAACAACATCCCGGCCGACTGGGGCACCGCGGTCAACGTGCAGGCGATGGTCTTCGGCAACATGGGCGACGACTGCGCCACCGGCGTCGCCTTCACGCGCGACCCGTCGACCGGCGACAACCGCTTCTACGGCGAGTACCTGAAGAACGCCCAGGGCGAGGACGTGGTGGCCGGCATCCGCACGCCGCAGCCCCTGAACATCGCCGCCAAGGACCCGGCGAATCCGCTGCCCAGCCTGGAGGAGGAGTTCCCCACCTGCTACGCCGAGCTGGTCGCCATCTACAAGAAGCTCGAGGGCCACTACCGGGACATGCAGGACATCGAGTTCACCATCCAGAAGGGCCGCCTCTGGATGCTGCAGACGCGCAACGGCAAGCGCACCGGCTTCGCGGCCGTGCGCGTGGCAGCCGAGATGCTCGACGAGGGCTTGATCGACGCCAAGACGGCCGTCCTGCGCGTCGATCCCAACCAGCTCACGCAGCTGCTCCTGCCCGTCTTCGACCGCAAGGAGAAGGCCAAGGCCATCGAGCGCGGCGAGCTGCTGGCCAAGGGCCTCAACGCCGGGCCCGGGCGCCGCCACGGGCGCCATCGCCTTCAGCGCCGCCGAGGCCGTGCGCCGCGCCGCGGCCGGCGAGAAGGTGCTGCTGGTGCGCATCGAGACCAGCCCCGAGGACATCCAGGGCATGCACGCCGCCGAGGGCATCCTCACCAGTCGCGGCGGCATGACCAGCCACGCCGCCGTGGTGGCGCGCGGCATGGGCAAGAGCTGCGTCGCCGGCTGCGGCGCGCTCGAGATCGATTATGCCCACGCGGTGCTGCGGGTGGCCGGGCGCGAGTTCCGCGAGGGCGAGGCGATCAGCATCGACGGTCTCACCGGCGAGGTGCTGGCCGGCAGCATCCCCGTGCGGCCGAGCGAGATCGTGCAGGTGCTCATCGACGAGGAGCTGCCGCCCGCGGAGAGCCTGCTCTTCCGCCAGTTCGACACGATCATGAAGCTGGCCGACGGCTTCGCCCGTCTGGGCGTGCGCACCAACGCCGACACGCCCGTGGACGCCACGGTCGCGCGCCGCTTCGGCGGCGAAGGGCATCGGCCTGTGCCGCACCGAGCACATGTTCTTCGAGGGCGAGCGGATCGACGCCGTGCGCGAGATGATCCTCGCCGAGGACCGCGCCGGCCGCGAGGCCGCCCTGGCCAAGATCCTGCCCATGCAGCAGGCGGACTTCGAGGGCATCTTCCGGGCGATGGACGGCCTGCCGGTCACCATCCGCACGCTGGATCCGCCGCTCCACGAGTTCCTGCCGCACGGCGAGGCGGAGATCGCCGAGCTGGCCGCCAAGCTCGGCGTGCCCGCCGCGCGCCTCGCCGCCAAGGTCGAGCAGCTCAAGCGAGGCCAACCCGATGCTCGGCCACCGCGGCTGCCGCCTGGGCATCGTCTATCCCGAGATCACGGCCATGCAGGCGCGGGCCATCTTCGAGGCCGCCGTGGCGGTGGCGGCCGAGGGCGTCGAAGCCTCTGCCCGAGGTGATGATCCCCCTCGTCGGCCACGTCAAGGAGCTGGCCCTGCAGCGCCAGCTGGTCGAGGAGACCGCGGCCGCGGTCTTCGCCGAGACGGGCAAGCGCGTGGACTACCTGGTCGGCACGATGATCGAGCTGCCCCGCGCCGCGCTCACGGCGGACGAGATCGCCGCCGAGGCCGAGTTCTTCTCCTTCGGCACCAACGATCTCACGCAGACGACCCTCGGCCTCAGCCGCGACGACGCCGGCCGCTTCCTGCCCGCCTACATCGAGCAGGGCATCTATCCGGCCGATCCCTTCGCCCGCCTCGACCAGACGGGGGTGGGCCAGCTCGTGCGCATGGGCTTCGAGAAGGGGCGCGCCGCGAAGCGCGAGCTCAAGGTGGGCATCTGCGGCGAG
This sequence comes from uncultured bacterium, assembly GCA_963695095.1. Classification (GTDB taxonomy): domain Bacteria; phylum Krumholzibacteriota; class Krumholzibacteriia; order JACNKJ01; family JACNKJ01; genus VGXI01. Next base: position 1,397,937 of record CAVOFT010000001.1, read on the forward strand.
CACGGCGGCGACCCGAGCAGCGTCGACTTCTGCCACCGCGTGGGGCTGAACTACGTGAGCTGCTCGCCCTATCGCGTGCCGGTGGCGCGGCTGGCGGCGGCCCATGCCGCGCTGGAAGCGCCGGGGGCGGGAGACTGAGCGGGGAGCGGATCGCCTCGACCGCCTCGCGTTCCGCGCGCGGGGCGGCGCCTGTCGTGGCGCCGCCCCGCCTGGATCTGCCGGCGCTGCGGCGCTCGGTCTGGCGCACGATCCTGGTCTTCGCCCTGCTGCAGCTTGCCTTCGCGCCGCTGCTCGCCTGGCGGCCCGGCCCGGCCCGGCTGGGTCTGGGCTTCCTCGCCTTCGCCCTGCCCTGGACGCTGGCCACGGGCTTCCTGCTCGCCCGGCAGGTGCATCTCCTCTACAGCGAGGCCGGCCGGCCCTTGCGCGGCCTCAATCTTGCCACGCGCGTCACCTTGATTCGCGTGATCGCCGTGCCGCTGGTGGTCACCCTCATCCTGGCCCGCGAGCCGCGCCTGGCGGCACTGGCCGTGCTGGCGGCGGCCCTCAGCGACGCCGTGGACGGCAGCCTGGCCCGGCGCCGCGGCGAAGTCACGCAGCTCGGCCGCGTCGCCGACCCCAGCATCGACGCGGTCTTCTGCGGCTCCAGCCTCAGCGCCCTCGCGCTGGCCGGCCTGCTCCCGATCTGGGTCTTCCTGCTCGTGGTCCTGCGCTATGCGCTGCTGGCCGCCGGGGCGCTCTGGCTGCGCCTGTGGGCGGGCTTCCTGCCGGCGCGGGCCACCTTCGCCGGGCGCTTCTACTATTTCATCCAGTACAGCCTGCTGGTCGGCTTGCTGCTGGGGGCCGCGGCAGGCGATACTGCCGTGTGGCGCTGGATCCCCGGCGCTCTGGGTGGCCTGCAGGTGCTGGTGATCCTGCAGCTCGTCCTGCTCGGCCGCAGCCTCCACGCGGAGCTTCGCCATGCTGACTAGACTGCGTCGAGGCGCGACGGCCCTGGCCGGTGCGCTGCTGCTGGGCGCCGGTGGCGCCTGCACCCCGCCCGCGCGGCAGCCGGTGGCCATCTGGGAGGGCGACGCCGCGCGCGTGCGGCTCGAGTATCGCGGCGAGGCGCGGGCCGTCTTCGCGACAGGCGACTTCAACGAGTGGGCGCTAGCGCCCTTTTCGCGCCTGGAATCGGAGCGCTGGGAACTGAGCTTCAGTCTGGCGCCCGGCGAGTACTCCTACCTGCTTGCCGTCGAGAACGACAGCGGCTGGTCCCTGCGGCCCGACCCCGCCAATCCCCTGCGCCGCGACGACTCGGCTGGCCGCAGCTTGTCGCTCCTGCGCGTCGGGAACGGCAACAGCGGCTCCGACTAGACGGCGCAGCGACGCCTCCGGGCGTCACCTCTCAGCCCGGAGGCAGCAAGCTCGTGCAGCTCGAACCCCATCTGGCCGCTCCTTGGCTGGCGCTGATCGTCGTGCTGCTGCTTTGGGGCTGGGCCCTGTGGAGCTACCGCCAGACCCTGAGCCCCGTGAGCGCGAGCCAGCGCCGCCTGCTGCTCGGCCTGCGTCTGGCGGCATCGCTCTTGCTGGCTCTTCTCGTCGGCGGGCTCGATCTCGTGCTCGAACGCCGTCGCGCCGAGCGGCCCCTGCTGCGCGTGCTCGTGGACGCCTCGGCCAGCATGCAGCGCCCGGCGGCGAGCACGGCCGGAGCGACCAGCCGCTACGACCGCGCGCAGGAAGTGCTGTCGGCGCTCGAGGAGCGCTATGAGGGGCGCCTGCGGCTGGCGCCGGCGGCCTTCGGCGACGGCCTGCTCACCGGCGTGCTGCCGGCGGTGGCCACGGCCCCGGTCACGGACCTGGGCGCTGCGCTCGGCGCGCTGCCTCCGGCCGAGCCGGGCGAGGCCCTGCTCCTGCTCAGCGATGGCTGCGACACGGAGGGCGGCCTCTGGGCGGGCGCTCTCGGCGGTGGTCGACCGCTCTACGGCATCCTGCTGGGCGATAGCGTGGCGCCGGCCGATCTGCGCCTGGACCAGGTGGAGGCCCTGCCCGTCCTGCGCAAGGGCGCTCGCTTGCCGCTGGCCGTGGAGATCGCCGCCACGGGGCGGGCGGCGCGCGCGGGCCGCCTGCTGGTGCGCGAGAATGGTCGCCTGCTCGCCGCCGAGGACTGGCTGCTCGAGCCGGGCGAATCGCGCGTGCGCCTCGAGCTGTCGCTGGAGCTCGAGGCCCTGGGTCAGCATTTGCTCGAGCTCAGTCTCGAGCAGGGGCGGCCGGGCAGCGCGCCGGACGCGGCGCCCGGCAACGACAGCCGCCTGCTGGCGGTGCGCGTGGTGGAGAGCCGGCTGCGCGTGCTGGTGCTCGCCGGCCGGCCGGACTGGGATCTGGCGGCGCTGCAGGACGGCCTGCGCGGCGAAGAGGCCCTCGAGCTCGTGGCCGTCACGCCCGGGCCGACGGGCGGGCTGCGCGAGGCCGCCAGCGGCAAGGCCTGGCAGGTGGAGGCGGAGCTCTGGCACGGCCTCGTACTCCACTCCTGGCAACCGGGCTGGGACCCGGGGCTCCTGGAGCGTCTGCGCCTGCAGGGAGGCGCCCTGCTGCTCGGGTCCTTCCTCGAGCGGCCCAGCGGCGCCCGTCTGCCGGCTGCCTGGCGCCTGGACCTGAACGCGGTTCCCGGCGGGCGAGGCCCGGGAGCGGCCGGAGGCGAGGTCCTGCTGCACTGGGGGGCGGACGCCCTGCGCCATCCGGCCCTGCAGGGGGCCGTGGCCCTGGGTGTGGACCCGGCCTCGCTGCCGGCCCTGGAGAGCGCGAGCCCCAATCCGCTGGCGGGCGGCCGGGAGCTGCTGGTCGCGGCGGGAGGCGCCGTGCTCAGCGCGCGGGAGCTGGGCGGCCTGCGCCTGGCCGCCTGCAGCGGCCAGGGCTTCTGGCGCTGGCCCCTGCAGGGCGAGCAGGGGGCGCCCCTCTTCGGCGAGCTCTTCTCGGGCCTGCTGCGCTGGCTCGCCCGCGAGGATCCGCCCGAGCGCCTGCTCGTCGACTGGGGCGAAGAGAGCCTGAGCGCGGGCCAGCCCGGCCGCCTGCGAGCAGAGGTGCTGGATCCGGACTTCCGCCCCCTGGCCGAGGCGGAGCTGGACTGGAGCCTCTCGCGCCTGGCGGGCGACAGCCTGCTGGCCGCCGGCACCTTTGCGCGGGAGACGGCCGGCGCCGGCTTCGCGGCGCAGCTGCCCGCCCTGCCCGAGGGCCTGTATCGTCTCGCCCTGAGCGCGAGGCTGGCCAGCGGCGAAGCGCTCGCGCGCAGTATCGAGCTGCCGGTGGAAGCCCCGCGCCGGGAACTGATGGAGCTGGCCGCGCGGCCGGAGACCCTCCGCTGGCTGGCGGCGCAAACGGGCGGTCGCGTCCTGACCGCCGAAGGGCTTGACGCGCTGGACGCGGCCCTCGACTTCACGCCGCGCAGCGTGACGAGCCGTCGCGTCCTGCGCCTGTGGCAGCACCCCCTGGCCTTCCTCCTCCTCCTCAGCCTGCTCGCTGCCGAGTGGGGGCTGAGGAAGCGATTCGGCATGGTCTAGGCCCTCCGCCCCGGCAACCGGGCGCCTCTGGCGCCCGGGCGGCCCGAGTGCCCTGCGCGCTCGGACCGCTGGCGAGGGCCGGGGGAGGTTGCCGTGGACAGCGGACGCATCGCGCGCCGTCTACTCCTGCTGCTTTTCCTGCTCGCCTGCGCGCTCTGGCTGCTCCTGGACGATCCCGCGCGTGCAGGGCTGCTCCTCAACGAAGTGCTCTACGATCCCGAGGGCGCCGACGGCGACCTCGAGTTCGTCGAGCTGATCGCGGCGGGTCCGGATAGCCTCGCGCTCGGCGAGGTCCGGCTGGAGTTCTGCAATGGGTCGACTCCGGGCGCTTGGGCGCTGCTCTGGACGGGCTCGCTGAACCTGCCGCCGGGCGCGCTCTTCGTGCTCGGCGAGCCCGCGGTGCCCGGCGCGCAGGTCGTGCTCACGCTCGACATGCAAAATGGCCCGGAGGCCCTGCGCCTCGTGGCCGGCGGCGAGCTGCTGGATCTGCTGGGCTACGGCGAGGGCCTCGATCCGGGCCTCTACGAGGCCTGGCCGGCTCCGGACCCAGCGGGGCAGTCGCTGGCGCGCCTGCCCGATGGCGTCGACACCGACCAGAACGCGCTCGATTGGTTCGCGGCCCCGCCCACGCCCGGGGCGCTCAACCAGCCGCCCTTCCGCGCGGCGCTGGAGGCGGTCACGCCGCCCTGGCAGCCGCTGGCGCCGGGCGCACCCTGCAGCCTGCGCATCGCGGCGGCGAACACGGGGCGGGATGCCTGGCCGGCGCCGCTCGTCCTGCAGGTGGATGGCGTCGCCCGCGGCAGCCTGCCCGCTCTGGCGGCCGGCGAGCGAGGGGGCGGGCTCGTCGTGCTGCCCGGGTTGCCGGCCGGCGATGCCCTGCTCGCCCTCGCCCTCCTGGGACCCACCGGCGGCCTGGCGGACAGCTGCTCGCTCCCTCTGCGCGTGGGTCTGGGCGCGCTCGCGCTGGACGAAGTGCTCTTCGCGCCCCTGTCCGGGGGCAGCGAATGGGTGGAGTGCCGGGCGCGAGCAGCCCTCGATGGCCTGGCGGAGTTCACGCTGACCGACCTCGGCGGCACGCGCGCGCGTTTCCGGCCGCCGCCGCTCGCCCCCGGCGAGCGTCTGCTCCTGTGCGCGGATCGCGAGGCACTGCTCGCGGCGCTGCCAGCGCTCGATCCGGTGCGGGTGCTGGCGCTGAGTCCCTGGCCCAGCCTCGCCAACAGCGGCGAGGCCGACCAGGCGCCAGGCTGGACCGATGGCCTGCGCCTGGCCAGCGCCGACGGCCGCTGCGCGGATGGCCTCCTCTACCGCGGCGACTGGATCCCGGCGCGCGGTTTCAGCATCGAGCGCCTCGCGGACTTCCCGCTAGGCGCGCTCGCCCCCTGGGCGGCCTCGCCCCTGGGCAGCAGTCCGCTGACCGGTAGCGCGGCTCCCGCGCCCGCCACGGCGTCCGGGCTCGCCCTCGCCCCCAATCCCTTCGACCCCGAGCGCGAGCGCCTCTGGGTGGATCTCTGCGCGCCGGGCGAGGCGCTGGAGCTGCGCATCTTCGACGCCGCCGGCCGGGAACTGCAGCGCCTGAGCGGCAGCCTGGCCGGGGGCCTCGCGCGCCTGGTCTGGGACGGCTGCGACGCCCGGGGTGGCCGCCTGGCCGACGGCGCCTATCCGGTCCTGGCCAGCTGGCGAGACGCCGCCGGCGGGCGCCACCAGGCGAAGGCCGTGGTCGGCCTGCAGCGCCGGAGCCAACACTGATGTTGAACTTGAGATTATCTCGGCAACGCTATATAAATAAAGCCATTATCGTGCTTATCAGCCTGGCCTTAGCCCCGCCGCCCGGCCGGGCGCAGCTCTTCAGCCTCTATCCCGAGCGCTCGCCGCGGGACCTGCAGGCGGCCCTGGACGGCCTCGGTCCCTGGCGGCCGCGCCTCGCCCTGGGGCAATGGCGCCCCTATGGCTTGCCGGCCGTGGTGCAGGAGCTGGAGCTGGCGGCTCGCCCCGGGGGCCTTCAGCTGGCCCTGGCTGCCAGCCGCCAGGACTGGGGGCCCATCGGCGCCTGGCGGCTCGGCCTGCGGGCGCTCAGACCCCTGGGGGAGGGTCTCAGCCTGGGTCTGGCCTGGAGCGGCGAGCGCCTGGACGCGGGCGCCGGCGCGCAGGGCCTCGAGTTGCTGGCGGCCCTGGGCCGGCGGCCCGTGCTCTGCCTGAGCGCCCGCCTCCTCGGCCAGCCGGGGCCGGGCCTCGCCGCGCGCTCGGCGGGCGCGCAGATCGGCCTCAGCCTGGCCGAGGGGGACTGGATCCTGCGGCTGTGGCGACGGCCCGGAGGTCCGGCGGGCGCCGAGGAGGGGCTCGCCCTGGAGCGCCGCCTCGGCCCCCTCGAGCTGGGGCTGCAGGCGAACTGGCCGGGCTGGCAGGGCCTGGGCCTGCGCTACGGAGGCGAGCGCTGGGGCTTGGCCCTCGAGGAGCGTTTCCACGCCGAGCTGGGGGCAAGTCACGGCCTGCGCCTGCTGCTGCGCTAGATGAAGAAGTCGCTATTACTCGTTGCAGCTATGTCGCTTATCATGAATTTACCGGCGCGAGCGGAGGAGGCGCTGCCCCTGGACGCCGAGGCGCCGCTCGCCCTCGGCAGCCTGCCTGCGCGCAGCGGGCTGAGCCTGGCCGGCGGCTTCGACGCGGCCGGCCCTCGCCCTGCGCGCTACGGCGCGAGCCATGCCCTGGGCGCCTGGCGTCTGGGCCTGGCCGGCAGCGGCCTGGCCGAGCTGCCCCGGGGCGCTCTCGCGGGAGACTGGGGGCGCTGGCGCCTCGTCGTCGGCGGCCTGGCTGGAGATTGGGGACAGGGCCTCCTGCTCGGCGCTCGCCGGCGGGCGCCGCTCGGCGCGCCCCGCGCGCCGAGGGCGGCCGCTCTGCCACTGGCGCCATCGACGGCCAGCGAGCCGCTCGGCCGCGGAGTGCTCCTGGCTGCCGGCGGCAGCGCCGGCCGGGTCGCGATCGCCGTCCTCGAGGACGACTCTGCGCCCGGGCAGGCCGCCGGGCGGCAGGCGCTCGGCGCCGTCTTGGGGCTGCGCTGGCGGGCGGCCAGTCTGGATCTGCTGCAAGCTCCTCGGGCCCTGGGCGGCGCACTCGGCCTCGACTGGCAGCGCGAGGACCCGCGGCTCGCCCTCGCCACCGAGGCAGGGCTGCTGGCGCCCAGAGCCGCGCCGCTGCGGCGAGGGCTGGCCTGGCGACTTGCCTTGGCGGCGCCCGACCCGGCCAGCGGCCTGCGCTTGGCCGTCGAGGGCTTGCTTCTCGATGGCGCGCAGGCCGCCGGAGCGCGCGGCTGGTTCGGCGCGGCCGCCGGCGAAGAGCTGCACGCCGCCCTCGCGGGGCCGGGGCCGGGTCCCTGGCGCTGGCGCCTGGCGCGGCGCCTGCGCCGCGGGCTCGGCCTTGCCCGCGGCACGCGGCGCAGCGAGAGCGCGGTGCTCATCGAGGGCGAAGGGCGCCTGATGCCGCTCGCCCTCGAGATCGAGCTGCGCCAGGTGGAGGAGCGGCGGTCGGAGACCCTCGACGCCGCGCCGGGCTTTCCGCGCGCGCGCGATGCGCTCGGGCTGCGCCAGGAGCTGGCCATCGGCCTCGCCGCTTCGCGCGGTCCCGCCCTGCGCTGGCGGCGGCGCTTCGGCGAAACGGGGGTGGGCAGCCTCGTCCAGCTCACGGGGGCGCTGCCTGGCTTCCCCGGCCTGGAGCTCTCGCTCCTGCGCCATGAACTGGAGCCCGGGGCGCCGGTCTTCCTCGTCTATGCGAGCGGCGAGGCCGGCGCCGGCCTTGCCGCCGCCAGCGAGACGCGCGCGCTGGCCGGCCGCGGCTGGCAGGCCTCGGCGCGACTGCGTCTGGGCGGGCCGGGCCGGCGCGCCACGCTGAGTGCGCGCTACGGACGCCGCGAGGATGGCAGCAGCAGCTGGTCGCTGGCCGCAGGGCTCGATCTGGCCCGCGCGCGCGACTGAGCGCCGCTGCGCCTGCGATTGACAGTCCCCGCGATCGATGCTCACATGCGGCCATGGCAAGCTTCTGCGGCAGCGGCGAGTGGACCGTGCTCGGTCTCATGTGCGGCACCAGTCTGGATGGACTGGATGCGGCGCGCCTGCGCCTGCGCTGCGGCGAGCAGGGCCTCGAGCGGTGGGAACTGCTCGACTGGCAGGAGGCGCCCTACCCGGCGGCGCTGCGCTCCGAGGCCGAGGCGCTGATCCTGGGCGAAGCGCGAAGCGCCGCGGCCTTCGCGAGCCTGCACGTCGGCCTTGCCCGCGCCTTCGCTGACTTCGTGCGCACCGCCTTCCCCGCGCCCATCGCCGATCTCGCCGGCTTTCCCGGCCAGACCCTCTGGCACGATCCCGAAGGCGCGCAGCTGAGCTTCCAGATCGGCAGCCCGGCCGCCTTCGCGGCGCTCACGGGCCTGCCCACGGTGGGGGAGTTCCGCCTGCCCGACGTGCTCGCGGGCGGCCAGGGAGCGCCGCTGGTGCCCCTGGCCGACGCCCTGCTCCACCGCGACGCGCGCGAGTACCGCGCCCTGCTCAACATCGGTGGCATTGCGAATGTCACGCTGCTGCCGCCCGGGCGCGGCAGCGAGGGCGTGCTCGCCTGGGACACGGGGCCGGGCAATACCTTGCTCGACAGCTTCGCCCGCCTGGCCACCGGCGCGTCCTGCGACGAGGGCGGCCGCCTCGCCGCCGCGGGACGCGTGCTGCCCGAGCTGCTCGCCGAGTGGCTGGCCGAACCCTGGTTCCAGCGGCCGCCGCCCAAGAGCACGGGCAGGGAACACTTCGGCGGCCGCTTTCTCGGGCCCGCCGCCCTGGCCGGTCTGCGGGCGCAGCATGCGGACGCTGACCTCGCCGCCACCCTGCTCGCCCTCAGCGTCGAGAGCGTAGCGCTCGCGCTTGACGGCGTGCCGGCCGATCGCTTGTATGTGGCCGGCGGCGGCAGCGCGAATCCCACGCTGATGGCGGCTCTCGCCGCCCGCCTGGCGCCCCTCGCCCTCGCCAGCAGCGCCGCGCTCGGCTTGCCGCCCGCGGCCAAGGAGGCGGCGGACTTTGCCGTGCTTGCCCTGGAGGCGGCCGCGGGCCGTCCTGTCAGCCTGCCCGCCGTCACCGGTGCGCGCGCACCCGCCGCGGCGGGGCTCTTCGCGCCGGGCAGGCTCCACTGCTTCTAGGACCCGCAGCCGATGAGGATGCCCTTCATGCCGCCGCGCCGACTCCGCCTTCCTCGCCTGGCGCCGCTGGCCCTGCTTGCGCCGCTCGCCGTGCTTGCGCTCGCCGGCTGCCAGAGCAAGGCGCCGATCCAGACGCGCACGGTCTCGGAGCGGCGGCCGCCCGCGCCGCGCGCGCAGGAGCCGCGGCGACGGCCGCTGCCCGGCGTGGGCCTCGACCGCGAGCCCGAACTGCGCATCCTGCTCAGCCGCCGCGTCAGCGGCGTGGAAGTGCAGGCGAGCAGCGGCTTCGTCGCCCTGGACGCCGCGGGCCGCGTGCTCGCGCGCTATGGCGGCGATCGCCGCTACTCCTTCTTCCAGAACCGCCGCAGCCCCGAGCGCCTGGAGGTGGTCAGCGAGGGCCTGCGCGGCGGCGCCAGGACGAAGGCGGCGCTGGGGCGCCTGCCCTTCGCCGAGGCGATCACGCTGCAGCCCCTGGCCGGCGGCGTGCTCACCGTGAACGGCAAGGCCTATCGCGGGCGCCTGAAGCTCTGGCGCGAGGAGGACCACTTCAGCTGCCTGAACCTGCTGCCCATGGAGCTCTACCTGCGCGGCGTGGTGCCCCACGAGATCGGGAACCTGCCGGCGAGCGGCTACGAGGCGATGAAGGCCCAGGCGGTGGCCAGCCGCACCTACGCCGTGCAGCGGCTCCTCGCCAGTCGCGAGCGGGCCTGGGACATGGTGGACACCGTGGCCGATCAGGTCTATCGCGGGGCGGAGGCCGAGTCCCAGGCCGCCAACCGCGCCATCGGCGCCACGCGCGGACAGCTGCTCTTCGCGGGGGAGGAGCCGGCGGAGATCTACTACGCCTCCACCTGCGGCGGCGCGACTGTGGCCATCGACGAGGTCTGGAAGCACGAACCGGTGCCGCACCTGCGCATGGTGCGCGACGTCGATGCGCAAGGGCGGGCCTGGTGCCGCTCGAGCAAGCTCTATCGCTGGCAGCAGGGCTGGAGCGCCAAGCAGCTCGGGCAGATCCTGCGCGCCTACCTGCCGCCGGCGGCGGGGCTGCCCGCCGGCACCGAGATCGGGTATCTCCAGGACATCGCCGTCACCGAGCGCACGCCCGAGGGGCGGGCCAAGCGCCTCGTGGTCCGCACCGACCGGGGCGAGTTCGTGGTGCAGGGCGACCGGATCCGCTCGGCCCTGAAGCGCGATCTGCAGGGCAACGCCCTGCGCAGCATCTTCTTCGAGCTGAAGACCGAGCGCGATAAGCAGGGGCGCCTCGTGCGCATCATCGCGACGGGCGCGGGCTGGGGCCATGGCATCGGCATGTGCCAGGTGGGAGCGATCGGGCGCAGCACGGCCGGCCAGGGCTACGACGAGATCCTGGCGGCCTACTACCCGGGCACGCGCCTCGCGCGGCGCTGGCATTGAAGGTTGCAAGTCCTTGTGGAGGGATCGCTTGGGCCGGCGGGGAGGCTTGACAGCCCAGGGCGGCTTTGCTACCTTGCGCCCCTGCCTGTGCTGGGGGGCGTAGTTCAGCCTGGTTAGAACGCCTGCCTGTCGAGCAGGAGGTCGCGAGTTCGAATCTCGTCGCTCCCGCCCTGCGCCATCGGGCGCCTGAGGACTCCCGCAAACCCTTGCGGGAGTTTTCGTTTGGGGAAATGCCTGGAGTCTCGACAGCCCGGCGCCCCGGGCGCTAGACTGCTGCCATGAACACTTCGCGCCCACGCTGCCGCCTTTGGCCGACCGCGCGCCTTGCCGCCGCCCTGCTCCTCGCCCTGCCCGGCTTCGTCGCCGCCAGCAGCTACCTGGTGCTGCCCGACGGCAGCGGCGACACGCCATCCATCGCGGCGGCCCTGCGCCTGGCCGTGAGCGGGGACCTGATCGAGCTGGGCGACGGCGTCTTCAGCGGGATCGGCAACACGGGGCTGGACTTCGCGGGCAAGAGCATCACCCTGCGCTCCCGCAGCGGAAATGCGGAGGCCTGCGTGCTGGACGCCGGGGCGGGCCCCGCGTCGCCGGGGCGCAGCTTGAGCCTCGTCACCGGTGAGACGGCGGGCGCCGTCATCCAGGGCATCGGCTTTCGCGGCGGCTTCCTGGCGGACGCCGATGGCGCCGCGCTCCTGCTCGTCGGCAGCCGCGCGCGGATCCGGAACTGTCGTTTCAGCGGCAACACGGCGCCCAAGGGCGCTGCGGTCTTCGTTGCCGGCGGCGCGCCGAGCTTCGAGGGCTGCGTCTTCGTGGGCAATGTCGCCGGCATCGCTGGCGGCGCCCTGGCGGTGACGGCCGGCGCGCAGGTGACGGCGACGAACTGCCGCTTCACGGCGAACAGCGCGGCCTACGGCGGGGCGCTGATGGCCGATGCGGCGGCGCTCACGCTCGAGAGCTGCGTGCTCGTCGCCAACAGCGCCAGCGCGCGGGGCGGCGGCCTCTACGCGGGCGATCAGGCGGCCTTGTCGCTGACGCGCTGCACGCTGGCCTTCAACGAGGGCGTGACGGCGGGCGGCATCGCCCTCGCCACGATGAGCAGCTTGAATCTCCAGCACTCGATCATCGCGTTTTCGCCCGCCGGTGAGGCCGTGGAGCTTCGCTTCGCGAGCACGGCGAGCGTGAGCTGCAGCGACCTCTTCGGCAACGCGGGCGGGGACTGGACGGGCGCACTGGCCGCGCTCGCCGGACAGGCCGGCAACCTCGGCCTCGATCCCGAATTCTGCGGCGATGCCGCCAGCGGCGACCTGAGCCTCTCGGCGGGGAGTCCCTGCGTGGCCCCGCCCGGCTGCGGGCGGATGGGCGCTCTGGGCGTGGCCTGCGCCAAGCGGGGCGTGAGCGTCCTGGACTTCGGCCGCATCAAGCAGTTCTACGGCGGCGACTAGGTCGCTCGGGAAAGGACCCGGCGCGCATGAGCCCAAGCTCCGGCAAGATGCCGCGCATCGTCGTGACCGGCGGTGCGGGATTCATCGGCAGCAATCTCGTGCGCTCGCTCAATGCGGCGGGCGAGCGGGACATCCTCATCGTCGATCATCTGGGGACAGGCGAGAAGTGGCGGAACCTGCTGGGCCTCGCCTACGCCGACTACCTGGACAAGGCGGAGTTTCGCGCCCGTTTCCGCGCCGGGGGGCTCGGCGGGGCACAGGTGGTCTATCACCTGGGCGCCTGCAGCTCGACCACCGAGACCGACGCCGGCTACCTGATGGACAACAACACCCGCTACACGCGCGAGCTTTGCGAAGCGGCCCTTGGCGCGGGCGCGCGCTTCGTCTACGCCTCCAGTGGCGCGACCTACGGCGACGGCGCCCTCGGCTACGACGACGATGACGCGGTGACGCCGCGTCTGCGCCCCCTGAACATGTACGGCTACTCGAAGCAGGCCTACGATCTGTGGGCGCTGGCGGCCGGCCGCTTCGACCGCATCGTGGGCCTCAAGTACTTCAACGTCTACGGGCCGGGCGAGGACCACAAGGGCGAGATGCGCTCGGTGATGCACAAGGCCTTCCAGCAGATCCGCGCGCGGGGCACGGTGGCGCTCTTCCGCTCCCATCGCGAGGACTACGCCGACGGCGAGCAGAAGCGGGACTTCGTCTACGTGGCCGACGCCGTGGCCGTCACGCGCTTCTTCGGCGAGACGGCGGCGCCCGGCGGCCTCTACAACGTGGGCACGGGCACGGCGCGAACCTGGCTGGATCTGGCGCGGGCGGTGTTCACGGCGATGGACGAAGAGCCTCTGGTCGACTTCATCGCCATGCCCGAGGCCCTGCGCGCGAAGTACCAGTACGAGACGCGGGCGACGACGGCCAAGCTGCGCGCCGCCGGCTTCGCCGGCGAATTCCACACGCTCGAGGCGGGCGTGACCGACTACGTGCAGAAGCACCTGCTGCCCGCGGCGGCGAGGGAGGAGAGCTAGCTCGTGCGCGTTCTCGTCACCGGGGGCTCCGGTTTTCTGGGCATCAACCTGATTCGCCACCTGCTCGCGCGGGATTGCCGCGTGCGCAACCTCGACCTCCTGCCCTTCGACTATCCCGAGGTTTCCGCGATCGAGTCGGTGCAGGGGGACATCCGCGACCGGGCCACGGTGGACCGCTGCATGGAGGGCGTGGAGGCCGTGGTCCACTGCGCGGCCGCGCTGCCGCTCTACAAGCGCGGCGGAGATCTTCAGCACCGACATCGAGGGCACGCGCAACGTCGTGGAGAGCGCGAAGGCGCATGAGGCCGGGCGCTGCGTGCAGATCTCCTCGACGGCGGTCTACGGGATTCCGGACCACCACCCGCTGGTGGAGACGGACGCGCTCGTGGGCGTGGGGCCCTACGGCAAGGCGAAGATCGCGGCCGAGGAGATCTGCGCCGCGTGCGCGGGAGCCGGGCTTCTGCGTGCCGATCCTCCGGCCCAAGTCCTTCATCGGGCCCGAGCGGCTGGGCGTCTTCGCCCTCTTCTACGACTGGGCGCGCACGGGGCACGGTTTTCCCGTGCTCGGCGACGGCAAGAACCGCTACCAGTACCTGGACGTGGAGGATCTCTGCGCGGCCATCTGGCTCTGCCTCACGCTGCCGGCCGAGCGCGTGGACGACGTCTTCAACATCGGCGCGCGGGAGTTCGGCACGGCGGCGGGCGACTTCCAGGCCGTGCTCGACGAGGCCGGCTTCGGCAAGCGCGTCGAAGCCGCTCCCGGCGGGCCCGGCCATCTGCCGTGCTGCGCGTGCTCGAGGCGCTCAAGCTCTCGCCGCTCTACAAGTGGGTCTACGAGACGGCCAGCAAGGACTCCTTCGTCTCCATCGAGAAGGCTGAAGCCGTGCTGGGCTACGACCCCCGGTACTCCAACCGCGACGCGCTGCTGCGCAACTACCGCTGGTACCTGGCCAACCTCGATCGCTTCGCCGGCGCCTCGGGCGTGACCCACCGCGTGCCCTGGAAGCAGGGGGCGCTGGGGCTGGCGAAATGGTTCTACTAGAATCACTGGAGCGAGATGGCCCACCGCAATTTCATCACCCGCGTCATCCGCCCTGGTGAACCCGCTCCACCGGACACGGATTGGCTCGCGCTCTCGATTCCGGAACGAGTGGAGGCCGTGTGGAGCTTGACTCGAATCTGCTACGCGTGGCGACAGGACGGTGCCGATGAACCAAGACTGGATCGAGCTACTAGCCACATTCAACGCCCACGCGGTTGAGTACCTCGTCGTCGGGGCGCACGCGTTGGCCGCCCATGGCCACGTCAGGGCCACGAAGGACCTGGACGTCTGGGTGCGGCCGGACAGCGAGAACGCAGTGCGGGCGATCCAGGCACTCCGCGATTTCGGCGCCCCGCTCCAAGATCTCACCGAGGCGGATCTGGCCTTGCCGGGGCTGGTCTTCCAGATTGGTGTGCCTCCCCTGCGCATCGACATCATCACGGCGATAGACGGTGTCGACTTCGTGGCGGCCTGGGAGAGCCGGATCACCGTACGACTTGGTGAAACGCTAGTGCCAATCCTCTCGCGGCAGGATCTGATTGCGAACAAGCGAGCCTCCGGTCGCCTTCAGGACCTGGCGGACCTTGAGCGGCTGGAGGGCTTGGAGGACGGGTCGAAGTGAGTGCCGGCAGTGGGGCACATCGTCCTGCGCGCGAGCTATAGCTTCTGGGACCTGCACGTCGCCATCCAGGACGCGATGGGCTGGCTGGACTACCATCTCCACATGTTCCGACTGCGCGGAACGGGCTTAGGGGAGCGCGCCGAGATCGGCATCCCCGACCCCGATGGCGACGACCTCATGCCCTGCCTGGCAGGCTGGGAGGTGCCGCTTGCGGCCTACCTCGAGCAGGTCGGAGATCGCGCGGTCTACGAGTACGACTTCGGCGACGGCTGGGAGCACGAAGTCACGCTCGAGGAGATCGGCGAGCGCGCGGCCGGTACGCGGTACCCCATCTGCCTGGCGGGCAGGCGCGCCTGCCCCCCGGAGGATTGCGGCGGCATCCCCGGCTACGAGGAACTGCTCGCGGCGCTTGGCGATCCCGCGCACCCGGAGCACGCCGAGTTCCTCGAGTGGGTCGGTGGCGAGTTCGATCCGGAGGCCTTCGATCCCACCGAGGTCGAGTTCGACGATCCGCGATCGCGCTGGCAGATCGCCTTCAGCGACGCGGACGATTGAGCAGGGCGGGCCGGACCCGGTGATTGGCTCTCGTGGGGCCAGCTCGGCCGGGTTCCTGCCAATGCTCCCGTGCGCTACTTGGCGCGGGCGTAGCTGATCTCCATCCACTTGACTTCCAGGTCCGAGCCGGGAGCCGGCCCCCAGAACTCGAAGACGTGCTGGTCGTCGCCGATGAAGCGCGTGACCAGACGTACCTTGCTCTCCATGCCCATCACCGGATCGACATAGGACCCGTGGCAGACGAGCTCCTTCTTCTGGGCGTCGTAGTCGCCCTCGTAGCTCATGATCCCGGTGCCCATGGAGTCGAACCAGGTGCCGACGTACTTCTTCTTCCCGTTGTCATAGCCCATCGTGCCGAGCCCCTCGTAGGGCTGGCCCATCATGGATCCCCGGAAGTGGGACTTCAGATAGCGGCCGCCGAAGATCATCTCCGCCTCTTCGGTGCCCGTGGAAACCATGGGCTCTCCAGCTGGGTCCTGCCAGGACTTGACGGTGGCGTCCCAGCGCCCGGCGCCCTTGGCGAGCATCGCGTGCGCGGCACCGGGGGCGGCGGCCGCCGCGTAGGCCTGCATCATGTCGTCCTGGCTCATCTCGGTGGGGTGCTCGTCCTTGGCGAGGGCGCTGCCGGCCAGGGCGGCGCAGACAAGGGCGACGAGGGCAAATGTGCGCATCATCATCCTCCGTGGGTTCTGTTCTGGAATCGGCAGTGCTTCGCGAATCGGCAGCAGAGTAACCAAGATCGTCTCGCCTGGCAATCCACCGATCGGCACGACAAAGGGTATGCAGGTCCCGTGATCCGATGGCGAAGGCTGCGGCAGGCGGCCAGCGACACTCCCTCATTGCAGCACGCGCGGGGCCCGCGCATACTCGCGGCCACCCCTCCTCCGCACCCGAAAGGCAATCACGCATGTCCACCGGCACCGTACGCCTCCACCGCGTGCTCCGCGCGACGCCCGAGCGCGTCTACCGTGCCTTCACCGATCCCGACGCCTTGGTCAAGTGGATCCCGCCGCATGGCTTCACCGCCAAGGTCCAC
Organism: uncultured bacterium; assembly: GCA_963695095.1. Lineage (GTDB taxonomy): Bacteria > Krumholzibacteriota > Krumholzibacteriia > JACNKJ01 > JACNKJ01 > VGXI01. The sequence continues at coordinate 1,413,772 of CAVOFT010000001.1, forward strand.
CACATGGACGCCCAGGTCGGCGGCACCTACAAGATGTCCTTCACCAACTTCGGCACCGAGCTCAACATCGTCCAGGAGGGCATCCCCGCGGTGATTCCCGTGGAGGCCTGCTACCTGGGCTGGCAGGAATCGCTGGCACTGCTCGCCCTGCTCGTCGAAGCCGAGATCCCGGACGAAAGCTAGCACTGCCGCAAACCCATCACTGAGGCCGGTCGGCCCGCCATGCAGGGGCGGGTTGATTGGAGACCCCTTGACCGGAGGAGACCGCATGCGTCGCATCACGCTGCTGCTGCTGGCAATCGCCCTTGGCACGACGACGGCCCAGGCCCAGGACCTGCCCGGGAGCAAGGACCATCCCATCATCACGCGCTACCCGGGATCGGCCATCGCCTGGTACCGGGTCGACAACCACCGGCCCTACCGGGTGCCTACGGGATCCGTGACCGACTATCGGCAAATCGCCGAAGGGATCGACACGGAGGGGCGCCTCACGCGGATCTACTACACCCTGGACGGCGGCGCGCGCAGCGACGCCGAAGTCTACGAGAACTACCGGCAGGCGCTGGCCGCTGCCGGTTTCGAGATCCTGGCAGCCGGCCGCGAGCCCGCGGGCGCGCGGGGAGCGGGGGTTGGCAGTCGCAAGTGGCGTGAGGTGCTCTACCTCAGCAATCCCTGGGGCGATACGGCCGGTGCCGTCAACGAGATGGGAAGGGGCTCGGCCACCTCGGGCGGCGGCGGATCCGTCGTGGCGCGGAAGGAACGCGCGGCAGGCGTGGCCTACGTGATCGTGTCCGTCTATCAATTCCGCGAGGATCGGGTGAGCACGCTCGTGGATGTGCTCGAGGTCGCGCCTGCACAGACGGGCCTGATCGTCGTCGATGCCGAGGCCATCGGCGCCGGCATCGAGGAGAAGGGACGCGTGGTGCTGGACGGCATCCTCTTCGACTTCGACAAGGCCGTGATCAAGCCGGAGTCGAAGCCCGCCTTGGATCAGATTGCGAGCTACCTGAAGGCCCAGTCCGCTCGGCAGTTCTACGTCGTCGGTCACACGGACACGAAGGGCACGCTTGCTTACAATCGGGAGCTCTCGACGGCGCGCGCGCAGGCGGTCGTGAATGCGCTGGTCGATGGCTACGGCATCGCCCGCGGCCATCTGGAAGCGCAGGGCGTGGGACCCTTGGCACCGGTCTTCGCGAACACCGCGGATGCCGGCAGGGAGAAGAATCGGCGTGTCGAACTCGTGGAGCAGTGAGTTTCCGCTCCACTTCGCGATTGGGAACCTGCGCGCCGAAGCGCGCAACGAAAAGCCGAGCTGCTGCTGCGTCTGATCAGGGGCGATCCCTGGGAGCAAGGGCGCCGACGAACACGGGTCAAGCTGGGCGGGACGATGATGCGACTCGAGCTGGCGAGAGGCCTGTGCCGGAGGCCGCATGATCTGGCGACCCGCGTGGCCATGAAACCAAGGCCGGCACATCAGCATCTTGATATGCGGACCTGCCTACCGTACTATCCGCAACCGAGCACGGGGTCCCGCGGGGAATCCGACTCAGAAAGAGAGAATCATGACCGATCAGCCAGAAAAGACTGAGCTGGAGAGATCAAGAGACATCATCTCGCAACTCAAACAGATGCGACACGATGCAGAGAACAACATCAAGAAGCTAGCCGAATTGTGGCTCGTCCTCGATGATGAAATGAAGCACAAGGAGTTCGCGCGCAGAGTCGAGGAATTGAGTTCGCACGAGAATGCGTTTCACGGGGCTATCGAGCCGCTCATCGCAGACTACGAGATGGAATGCAACCGCATGGAGAATGAAGCATCGTGAAGGTGGGGGAGCGTGCGGCCGCGAGCAGGATGGATACCCACTTCACGATGAGGTCTGCGCCATCCGCGACGCTCTCGCCAATTGGCGGATAGTGGCTAGGATCGCGAGTCAAGGCAGCGGTTGCATCCAGTCACCCGCGCTCGCGGTCTGCTCGTGATCGTGAAGGCAGGTGGCGTGTCCGGTCCAGGGGGGCGGACCTGCGCCGGTGCGCCCGAAAGTGCGGGGAGCGTGTAGGCGAACCGAGGAAGCCTAGCGCCCCCGTCCACCCGGCGTGGGCCCCAGAGCCTTGGCCCGCTGATCCGCGCGCAAGCCTGGCGGCGAGCGAGTGCCGGGACGGGCACGGGCAGCAACCGGAGAACATCGAGGAGAGCCAAGCGTGAAGCGCGTCACCGGCATCGGCGGCATCTTCTTCAAGGCCAAGGACCCGAAGCGCCTCGGGGAGTGGTACCGCGCGCACCTCGGCATGGACGTCCAGGAGTGGGGAGGCGTCACCTTCCGCTGGGCGTCTCCGGAGAATCCCGCGGGGATGGGAACGACGGTCTGGAGCCCCTTCGCGGCGGATACCGCCTACTTCTCGCCCAGCCAGGCGAGCTTCATGATCAACTACCGGGTCGACGACCTGCACGCTCTGCTGGCTCAGCTTCGCAGCGAGGGCTGCGACGTCGATGCCAAGGTCGAGGAGTCGGAGTACGGCAAGTTCGGCTGGGTCATGGATCCGGAAGGCAATCGCATCGAGCTCTGGCAGCCACCGGAAGGGCAGTGATCATTCATGCGCAAGGGGAGGCAGATGATGCGCCATGCAATCGCGACCCTTGGTCTCGGCCTGGCGGTGCTGCTGCCCCTCGCTTGTGCGAATGAGCCCCAGACCGCCGCCGAGCCGCTCGTGCGCGCCTACATCGAGGCCTGGAACGCCGGCGATGCGGCCGGCCTCGCCAAGCTGCTGGACGAAGATGCCGTCTGGCAGATCGGCATGGCGCGGGTCGCGGGCCGGGAGAACATCCTGGCCGTGCTCGAGTACGACAGGGCACTCAATGCCCAATTCTCGATCGAGAACCTGCGGGCCAGCGCGGATACCGTTGACTGCGAACTCGTCCGCAGCGACGATCTCCTCGACTGCCTCGGACTGCCGCAGTCCCGTCACTTCACGCGCCTGCGCGTGTCCGGCGGCCGCATCCTGGAGATCGTCCCGCGGGGCGAGCCGCTGCAGATGGCCTTGTTGAGGGCCCGCTACGCGCAGTTCGCGGCCTGGCTGCGGGTGACGCACCCCGACGCCTTGCCGCAACTGCAAGGGGCCCAGGGCGGCGGGCCCCTGAGCGCCGAAGCTGCTCAGCTCACGCTGCAACTCGCGCGGGAGTGGCGGGCGGCCGAGGGCGCCATGGGGGCCGATGCCGGCGGGCGATCGACCCCCTGAGGCGCTGCTTTCTCACTTCAGCACAATCAGCCGCCGGGCCTGCACCTCGCCTCCCGCTTCGAGTCGGTAAATGTAGCTGCCGCTGGCGAGCCCCTTGCCGCCCAGCTTCAGCGCATGGATGCCGGCCTCGAAGCAGCCATCGGCCAAAACGCGCAGCAGGCGACCTTGCGCATCGTGCAGGGTGAGCTTCGCGGGCCCTGGGGCCGCCAGCGTGAAGCTCAAGGTCGTTGTCGGATTGAAGGGGTTCGGGTGATTCTGCGCGAGCAGGGCGCGTGGGACCGCGGGTGTGTCCGGCGCCGCCACTGCGTCGCGCGCGTTCTTGAACACACCGCTGCTCTGCGAGGCCGCGTAGTGCACGCCGCCCGGCCCGTTGACCAGGCCGATCACGTCCGTCGCGCTGAGGCCCTCGGTGTAGAGCGCCCAGGTATCGCCCATGTCTTCGGAGCGGTAGACGCCGTTGCACTCATCCGCCATCAGCATCGTGCCCCAATCGTTGCCGTAGGCGATGTCCCCGTAGCAGCCCCATTCCTGCACCGGCAGATTCTCCGTCAGCTCCATCCAGCTATCGCCGAAATCCCAGGAGCGCAGCAGGTGCATCTCGTAGTTCGTCGTGTCGTAGCCGGCAAGGAAGAGCGCGAAGCTGGGGGCGAAGGAGAGAATGCCCCAGTCCTCAGCCGCCGGCGGTACCGCGAGCGATAGCCAACTGGCGGCGTAGTCCTCGGAGCGCCACAGGCCCGTATCTCCCTTCACCCAGAGATGCGCATTGCCCCCGGCCTCAAGATCGAAGTACTGGTCGCAGATCAGGTTCTCGGCCACCGGTTGCCAGCCATAACCGCCATCGCAGGAGTAGAAGAGGCCGCCGCCGTACTCCACGGCGGCGTAGACGTCACCCGTCAGCGGATGCACTACGAGCTGGGAGACGAACTCGCCTTCTGTCAGCACGGTGACCTGGTCCCAGCTCGCGCCCTTGTCGGCAGTCACCAAGAGTCCGCTACTCCAGGTGTCGTTGCAGATCAGGGTGCCGAAGTCCGTGCAGACCATTTCCGTGAGATCGCTGGGGCCGCCGACATCGGTCCAGCTGAGCCCGTCGTCCTCGCTCACCCTGACGCCCATGTAGAGGCCGCCGATGTAGATGGTACCATCCGCGGCGACGGCGATGGCGCGGGTACTCGTGTACTCGGGGCCGATCCACTCCCAAGTGTCCTGGGCTGCCGCCACGCCGGTCATGACGACCAGGATGGCGATGCCCAACTGAAGGTGTCGCATGCCTCCCCTCCCTTGCTCGCACGCGCTTTCCTGCGCGCGCGACAGCAGCATGGCGGGAAGGCGTTACGCGGCCGTTACGCGCGGGAGCCTACGCCCGAATTGGCTCTGGTATTAGCCGGCAGCGCGCGCTACTGTGGACGCGACTCGGCCCGAGCGGCTGAGGGGCCCAGAAGCCATGTCCGCGCACAGGACGCACTCGCCGCTCTTTCGCCGCCGTTCCGTCGCTCGCGTACTGGGGCGATCCTGCACACCGGAGACGATCCGCTCCGCAATTACCGGGATACGCAAGCGATGACACTCTATCTGATCAATCCCTCCAATCCACTCGTCAGCATGGCCAAGGTCAAGGAGAACAAGTGGAATCGCTATCGAGTGTGGAAGCCCCTCGGTCTGATGGTCCTGGCCGGCCTGACCCCCGCCGAGTGGGAAGTTACCATTCTCGATGAGAATCTCGGCGTCCCGGACTACGATGCGCTGCCCCGGCCGGACCTGGTGGGGATCACGGCCTTCACCTCACAGGCGAATCGGGCCTACGAGATCGCCGGTCACTATCGGCGACTCGGCGTGCCAGTGGTCATGGGCGGCATCCATGCCACGATGTGTCTGGAAGAAGTCCAGGCCCGCGTGGACGGCGTGGTCACGGGCGAGGCGGAAGGCGTCTGGGCGCGGCTCCTGGCCGATGTCCAGCGCGGGCAGCTCGCGCCGCGCTACGAGGGCGCCCTGGCGGGGATCGATCAGGTCCCGCCGGCGCGTCACGATTTGCTGGCCTCGGGCTATGCCTTCGGCGCCATCCAGACCACGCGCGGCTGTCCGCTGAACTGTAGCTTCTGCAGCGTCACCGCCTTCAACGGCGCCCGCTACCGGATGCGATCGATCCCCGATGTCATCGGCGAGTTCCGGCTGGTCCGCGAGAAGCGCGTGCTGGTGGTCGACGACAACCTCATCGGCACCAGCGCCGCCCATATCGCCCGCGCCAAGGATCTCTTCCGCGCCATGATCGCGGCCAAGCTGAACAAGGACTGGATCGCCCAGGCGACGATCAATGTGGCCGACGATGAGGAGCTACTCGGCCTGGCGGCGAAGGCCGGCTGTCGGGGCTTCTTCATCGGCTTCGAATCACCGAGCCCCGAAGGCCTGCGCGAAGTCAGCAAGAAGTTCAATCTTCTGAAGGACCGGGACTTCCGGGCCTCCGTGCGACGTATCCAGCGGCACGGCATCCTCGTCGTGGGCTCATTCATCATCGGCCTGGATGTGGACAAGCCCGGCATCGGCAAGCGCATCGCCGAGGTCGCCAGCGAGTACGGCGTGGACAGCTTGAACGCGCTGTACTTGACGCCGCTGCCCGGCACACGCCTCTGGGACCAGATGCAGGCCGACGACCGCATCGCGCTCAACACCTTCCCCGCGGACTGGCAGTACTACACGCTGACCTTCCCCGTCGCCCGCTACAAGCACCTATCCGTGGATGCGATCAACGCCGAGATGCTCGCCTGCGATCGCGCCTTCTACTCGATCCCCCGCATCCTGAACAGGGTCTGGAGCAACTTCTGGGGTCGGCGTCAGCCCTTGATCAGCCTGGTGGGAAATCTCTCCTACCGCAGAAACCACGACTTGAGCGCGGAGGCCTACCTGACCTTCCGCCGCTACCTGGCCGCCACCGCTGTGGCCGGGTCCGCGCGGTGAATACCCTCGTCCCGGAGTGCTGCTCGTGAGCGACCCGCTCTTCTGGCATCGCCTGCAGTTCGGCTTCACGATCACCTTTCACTACCTCTTTCCGCAGCTGACGATGGGCCTGGCCCTGCTCATCGTCGTCATGAAGGCCCTCGGACTGCGCGGCGGCGGCGAGGCCTGGAACGACGCCGCGCGCTTCTGGATCCGCCTTTTCGGCCTTGCCTTCGCGATGGGTGTGGTCACCGGCCTGCCGATGGAGTTCCAATTCGGCACCAACTGGGCGGTCTTCACAGCCAAGACGGGCGGCGTCATCGGCCAGACCCTGGCCATGGAGGGCATCTTCGCCTTCTTCCTCGAGTCCAGCGTTCTCGCCGTGCTGCTCTTCGGCGAGCGGCGCTTCGGCCCGCGGCTGCACGCCCTGGCCGCCCTCGCGCTTTTCATCGGCAGCTGGCTGTCGGGTTACTTCATCATCGCGACGAACGCCTTCATGCAGCACCCGGTGGGCCACTCCGTGGATGCCGCGGGCAATTTCCAGATCGCCCGGCTGACGGCCTTCGTCTTCAGCCCTTGGGCGATTGTCGAGTTCCTGCACAACCAGGTGGCCGCGGTCGTCACCGGCGCCTTTGCGATGGCGGCGGTGGGGGCTTTCTGGACCCTGCGCCGGGAGCACACCGAGCTCGCCGCGCGCTCGCTGCGCACCGGCGTGATCGCCGGGCTCGCCGCCTCCGTGCTGGTGACCTTCCCCACGGGGCACGAGCAAGGGCGCCTCGTGGCCGCGCACCAGCCCGTCGCCCTGGCCGCCATGGAAGGGCGCTTCGAGAGCGGACCGCGCGCGCCGCTGGCGATGATCGGCCAGCCCAACGTCGCCGAGCGCAAGCTCGACAACCCCATCCGGCTGCCGGCCGTACTCTCCTGGATCGCCTACGGGAGCTTTTCGGCCAATGTGAACGGCCTGACGGCCTACCCGGAGACGGACTGGCCCGCGAACATCGAACTGCTCTTCTACGCCTTCCACATCATGGTGGGCCTGGGCACGCTGTTCGTCGGCGTGATGGGAATCGCCGCGCTCCTGCTCTGGCGCAGGCGGCTCGACCGCGCCCGCTGGCTGCTGTGGACGCTGGCGCTGGCCTTTCCCTTTCCCTTCATCGCCAATACGGCCGGCTGGCTGACGGCCGAACTGGGCCGCCAGCCCTGGCTCATCTACGGTCTGTTGCGCACGGCTGCCGGCAGCTCGCCGACCGTGCACGCCGGCGCCACGCTTTTCACCACCCTCGGGTTCGCCGGCCTCTACTTCGTGCTCGGCGCGCTCTTTCTTGCCCTGGTCGCGCGGGAGATCCAGCATGGGCCCCAACCGCTCAGGGCGGCGGTCGCAGCCGCGGCAGCACAGCACGGAGAGGACGCATGATGGAGACTGCCTGGTACGCCATCGCCGCGTTCACGCTGGCCGCCTACGTGGTGATGGATGGCTTCGATCTCGGTGCGGGCGCCCTCCACCTGTGGGTAGCGCGCGCCGATGGGGAGCGGCGCCAGGTGCTAGCCGCCATCGGTCCCTTCTGGGACGGCAACGAAGTCTGGCTGCTCGCCGCGGGCGGCGTGCTCTTTCTCGCCTTTCCGAAGGCGCTGGCGGCTGGGCTCTCGGGCTTCTACCTGGCGATCATGCTCCTGCTCTGGCTGCTCATCCTGCGCGGCATCGCTATCGAGTTTCGCTCCCATGTCGGCGACGGCATGTGGCGCAGCTTCTGGGATGCCACCTTCGGCCTCGCCTCGACACTGCTGCCCCTGCTCTTCGGCGCCGCCCTCGGCAACCTGATCCGCGGCGTGCCGCTGGATGGGGAAGGCTGGTTCGCACTGGCTCTGTTCGCCTCCTTCTCGCCGCGGGGAGCCTCGGGGCTCCTGGACTGGTTCACGCTGCTGACCGGGCTGCTTGCCCTCGCTGCCATCGCACACCATGGTGCGCTCTTTCTCGCCTGGAAGACCACGGGTCCGGTGCGCGAGCGCAGCCGCCGCTCTGCCGGCCTGCTCTTCCCGATGGTGCTGGGGCTTTGGGCGTTGACGACGGCGGCCACCGTCCTCCTCGCGCCCGCCCTCTTCGCCGCCCTCGCGGCGCGGCCGCTGGCCTGGGCGGCCAGCGGCCTCTTCGTGGTCGGCTTTGCGGGCAGTCTTGCCGCCCGCCGCGCCGGGCACGATCTGCTGGCCTTCCTGGGCTCCGGCGCCTTCCTCCTCGGTCTCCTCGGCGCTACGGCCACCGCGCTCTACCCGGCCCTGATCCCCGCGACGGATCCGGCGCTCTCGCTGACTGCGGCCGGCTGCGCGTCCAGCCCCGAGTCGCTGGCGGCGGGTCTGCGCTGGTGGCCGGCAGGCTTCGCCCTTGCCGTCGCCTACGTCGTCATCGTCTTTCGCCTGCACCGGGGCCGGGCTCGGGCGGCAGACGACGACGCTTACTGAACCAGGGCGAGAGCGCCCGGAGAGCGGCCGCCCAGGGCCGCTGCGTCGATTCCGCTTCCATCCCTGATCACCAGCAGCTATGGTGAGAGATCAACATCTGGGCGGTCTTGCGCGATCGGCGGCGAACGCCGCATCCATTCCAGAGATCTGCGCAGCCCTGCACGCCCATCTGCTCACCCAGCTTCGAGCGCTCTCCTCGGGACGGAAGGGGATCTTGGCATGTCATCTCTATTGGAAGGTCTCATGGGCCAGCTTGGCGGAGGCGCCCTGGCCGGGCTCAGCCGCCAGCTCGGCACGGACACGAAGCAGACCCAGGCCGGGATCGCGGCCGCTCTGCCCATGCTGCTCGGGGCGCTGTCCCGCAACAGCGAGAGCGGCGCCGGCGCCAGCGCGCTCAGCGCCGCCCTCGATCGGGACCACGACGGCGGCATCCTCAACGATCCGGCCGGCTTTCTCGGGCAGGGCGATACCGCCCCCGGCGCGGGCATCCTGAAGCACTTGTTCGCCGACAAGCAGACGCGGGTCGCGAACGGGCTCAGCCAGGCGACCGGCATGGACGGCGCCGCGGCCGGCAAGCTGCTTGCCCTGCTGGCGCCCATGGTTCTGGGTGCCCTGGGCAGGGCCAAGCGACAGGGCAATCTGGATCCCGCCCAGCTCTCCAGCTATCTGGGCAAGGAGCGGCAGGCCGTCGAGAAGGCGGCGCCGCAGCAGCTAGGGGCCTTGAACCGCATGCTCGACGCCGACGGCGACGGCGACGTGGATCTCTCGGATCTGCTCAAGCAGGGCAGTCTCTTGGGCAAGCTCTTCGGCCGCTAGGGAGTTCCTCTGGCTGAGGATCACATTGCCACCACAAGGAGGATGACCATGGGACTCATCGATTTCGTCAAGGACGCCGGCGAGAAGCTGTTCGGCAAGAGCAAGGCGGAGCAGGCGGCCGCGGAGACCGCGCAGGCAGCGCAGGCCGCTGAAGCCAAGGCTGCCGAGGCTGCCGTGAACCGCGCCAAGGCCGACGCCCTGGCCGCGCAGATCCGGGCCCTCGGCTTGAAGGTCGAGCATCTCGAGCTCGAGTTCGCAAGCGGCGTGGCTCGCGTGGCGGGCAGCACACCCACGCAGGGCGACAAGGAGAAGATCATCCTGGTGCTGGGCAACACGCGGGGCGTGGCGCAGGTGGACGACCAGCTCGTCGTCGTGAAGCCGGCGCCCGAGGCCGCGCTCTACACGGTGCAGTCGGGCGACACGCTCTCGAAGATCGCCAAGGCGCACTACGGCGACGCCGCCAAGTATCCGCTCGTCTTCGCCGCCAATCAGCCCATGCTCAGCGATCCGAACAAGATCTACCCGGGCCAGGTGCTGCGCATTCCGGCCCAGAGCTGAAGCATCGACATCGCGGAGCGCGCCCGGCGCGTTCCGCGGGGTACCCGACTGCGAGAGAAACCACAGAGGAGCCAAGCATGAGCATCGTCAAGGTCATCGAAGTCATCGCCACCTCGAAGAAGAGCTGGGACGACGCCGCCCAGAACGCCGTCACCGAGGCCGGCAAGACGGTCAAGAACATCAAGCAGATCTACGTGGAGAACATGACCGCCACGGTGGATGCCAAGGGCAAGATCTCCGAGTTCCGCATCAACGGGAAGATCTCCTTCGTCGTTTCGGGCTGAGCCGGCGGACAAGAGAGGCCGGGAACTCGGCGTGGGGCGATGATCTCCCCCGCCGGGCCTTCGCCGATTGACCCGAGCGGCTGGCCGCCTCGGGGGCATCCAGGGTATAATGGGGGCTGGATTGCCTAGCCCCCTCGCCCTGGAGCTCAGCATGCGCCGCCCGCTTCTCGTCCTCGCAGGTCTCGCGCTCGTCGCTCTCGTTCTCGTGCTGGTCCCGCCCTTCCGCAGCCGGGATGCCGAACCCCCCCGCGAGCCCAACCAGCGCCCCAACGACTGGTTCTGGCGGCAGCGCGCCGACGAGGCCGGCGAGATCAGCCAGGCCGCCCTCGAGCGGGCTCTGGCTCAGGCCGCGGCCAAGGAGCGAGGCGGCGCCCTGCTCGGCCGCGCGACCTGGACGCAGGCGGGGCCGACGAACATCGGCGCCCGCGTGACCGACCTCGCCGTGCACCCCACCGATGCCGACATCGCCTATGCGGCGATGGCCAGCGGCGGCATCTTCCGGACTGCCGACGGCGGCGCGAGCTGGACGCCCATCTTCGACGAGCAGGCCGTCCTGCCGGTGGGGGCCGTGGCTCTCGATCCGAGCAACCCGGAGGTCCTCTACGCCGGCACCGGCGAGGCCAACGCGGCCAGCCTCAGCTTCTTCGGCCTGGGTGTCTTCAAGTCCCTGGACGCGGGCGCGAGCTGGGAGCACCTGGGCCTGGCCGCGACCCGCTACATCGGGCGCATCCTCGTGGACCCCACGGACGGCCAGCGCGTCTACGTGGCGGCCAGCGGCAAGCTCTTCGGCACGAACCCCGAGCGCGGCGTCTATCGCAGCCTCGATGCCGGCGGCAGCTGGGAGCGCGTCTTCGCCCTCACCGACTCGACGGCCTGCATCGACCTGGCGCTGAATCCGCAAAGCCCGCAGGTGCTCTACGCGGCGATGTGGGAGCGCGTGCGCGGGCTCAACTATCGCCGCTCCGGCGGGCCGAGCAGCGGGCTCTGGCGCAGCCAGGACGGCGGCGACTCCTGGCAAGAGCTGACCAGTGGCCTGCCCACGGACAGCGACGTGGGCCGCATCGGCATCTCCCTCTGCGCCGGGGCGCCCGGCACGCTCTACGCGATCTATGCCGACGCCAGCGCCTACTTCCGCGGCGTCTACAAGAGCACGAACGGCGGCGACTCGTGGTCCCAGGTCAACGATGGCGCCTTGGCGGGCATGTACAGCAACTTCGGCTGGTGGTTCGGCAACATCCGCGTCGATCCGGTCAACGCCGACAACGTCATCGCCCTCGGCCTCTACGCCTACCGCAGCACGAACGGCGGCGCGAGCTGGAGCGAGACGGGCAGCAGCATGCACGTGGATCACCACGCGCTGGCCTTCGCGCCTTCCCTGCCCAATCGCGTCTACGCGGGCAATGACGGCGGCCTCTATCGCTCGGCCAACAGCGGCGGCAGCTGGACCAAGCTCTACGATCAGCCGACCAGCCAGTTCTACGCCATCGCCGTCGACTACCAGAATCCCCAGCGGCTCTACGGCGGCACCCAGGACAATGGCACCCTGCGCACCTGGACCGGCGCCACCGGCGACTGGGAGATGATCTACGGCGGCGACGGCTTCTACACCCTCGTCGATCCGACGAACGCGAACACGATCTACGCCGAGTACCAGTACGGCGGCCTCGGCAAGTCGACCAACGGCGGCGGCAGCTTCAACGCTGCAACCAGCGGCATCGCGAGCGGCGACCGCCGCAACTGGTCGACGCCGGTGGTGATGGATCCGGCCACTCCGCAGACGCTCTACTACGGCACCTACCGCGTGTACCGCAGCACGAATGGCGCCGGCTCCTGGAGCGCGATCAGCGGCGATCTGACCGACGGCGACCACGGCGGCAACTTCGGTACGATCACCACGATCGCCGTCGGACCGCAGGACCCGAACCTGATCGTCGCCGGCACCGATGACGGCCGCGTGCGCCTGAGCACCAACGGCGGCGGCCTGTGGACGGCCGTGGACGCTCAGCTGCCGCGCCGCTGGGTGACCCGCGTCGCCATCGATCCCGCGGACGGTCAGGTGCTCTACGCGACCTACTCGGGCCTGCGCTGGGAGGGAATCGGCCATGTCTATCGAAGTCAGGATCAGGGCGCGACCTGGCTCGACGTCACGGGCGACCTGCCGGCGGCTCCCGTCAACGCGCTCGTCGCCGATCCTGACCTGCCCGATCGCATCTACGTCGGCACGGACGTCGGCGTGTACACGAGCGAGCAGCCCGGCGGCAGCTGGCAGCCCCTGGCCGGCGGCCTGCCGCGCGCGCCGGTGCTCGACCTCGCGCTGCACCGGCCCACGCGCACGCTCGTGGCCGGCACGCACGGGCGGTCCATGTTCCGCCTCGCGCTCGACGAGCTGACATCTGCGCCCGCCGCGCCGCTCGCCGCGCGCCTGCTGGCGCCGCATCCGAATCCCTTCAACCCGCAGACGACCCTGCGCTTCGCGCTCGACGCGCCCGCGCGGGCGCGCCTGTCCATCGTCGACGCGCGCGGCCGCGAACTGCGCGTGCTGCTGGACCAGGCCCTGCCCGCGGGCGAGCGCGCGCTGGTCTGGGACGGCAAGGACGGCGAGGGGCGCACCCTGCCCTCGGGCGTCTACTTCGCGCGGCTGGCCCTGCCCACGGGCAGCGCGGCGCGCAAGCTCGTGCTTCTTCGCTAGCGCGGCTCGCGCTTGCCGCCGCGCGGAGGGCTCGCTACACTCGCCGCTTACCTCGGCGAAAGCGAGTCCTCATGATCCGCCCGCGGCCGCTCTCCCTCACGGCGCTGGTCCTTGCCCTCGCGCTCCTCCTGGCCGGCCCGGCGCGCGCCGAGTTCCTGCGTCTGGAGGATCTGGCCGGCGCCGCCGACTACGACCCCACGATCGCCTCGCCTGGACAACTTGCTGGGGTTCCCCTGGGGCGAGCGTCCGGCCGAGGGCGAGCTCATCCTGGCCGCCTGTCAGCGCCTGGCGGCCGCCTCTCCGCGCGTGGAACTGCTCAACTACGGCAGCACCCACGAGGGCCGCCCGCTCGTCTGCGCCGCCGTGGGCAGTGCGGCCAACATCGGCAAGCTGGACGCCCTGCGCGCAGCCCAGCGCGCGCGCATGCAGGGGGGCGCGGAGGCGGCGGCGCTGCCCCTCATCGTCTGGGTGGGGGCCAACGTGCACGGCGACGAGGCCTCGGGTGCGGATGCGGCCCTCGCCCTGCTCTACCATCTCGCCGCGGATCGCAGCGCGGCCACGGCCGCGCTGCTCGAGCGGGTACTCGTCCTCGTCGATCCGCTGCAGAACCCCGATGGCCGCGCGCGCTTCCTCGCGTCCTGGCGGGCCTGGGCGGCGGCGCCGCCCGTGCTCGACGACCAGGATCTCGGCCGCCGCGGCGACTGGCCGACCCCGCGCGGCAACCACTACCTGCTCGACCTCAACCGCGACTGGTACACGCTCTCGCAACCCGAGACGCGCGGCCGCGTCGCCCTCTTTCTCGACTGGTATCCCGCCCTCAGCGTGGACCTGCACGAGATGAACAGCTTCTCGACGACCCTCTTCTCGCCTCCCCGCGCGCCCTTCAACCCGCACCTGCCGGCCTCGACCGCGGGCTGGTGGGAGGCGCTGGGCAGCGCCGTCGCCCAGGCCTTCGGCCGCCGCGGCTGGCCCTGTGCCACCGGCGACTGGAACGAGGAGTTCAATCCCAATCGCGGCGCGGCCTGGCCCCTGCACCTGGGCACGGTGGCCTTTCTCGTCGAACAGGCGACCACGCGCGGCGGGGCCGTGCTCCGACCCGATGGCGCCGTGCTCGACTATGCGGACTGCGTGGCGCGTCAGTTCACGGTGGCCTGGACCCTGCTCGGCGAGGCCGGCCGCCAGGCGGAGGCGATCGCTGCCGATCAGCTGGCCGCCCGCAGGAGCTGGCGGGGGGAGGCCGCCGACGGCACGAGGGCCTACCTCATCGACAAGGAGCGGGCGCCGGGCGCCGCGGTCGAGCTGGCCGCCCTGCTCGCCGCGCAGGGCATTCGCGTCGATGTGCTCGGCGAAGCCCTGCGCCTGGATGAGGCCGTGGACCTCTGGGGCGAGCCGCGCGGCAAGCGGCCCTTCGCGGCCGGCAGCTACCTCCTGCGCCTGGATCAGCCGGAGGGTCGGCTGGCCGCGGCCATCCTCGATCTCGATCCCCTGCTCCCGGACAGCGTCCTGACCCAGGAGCGGCGCGGCCTCGAGGCCGGCGAGGGCTCGATGCTCTACGAGGCGGCGGCCTGGTCGCCCGCCCAGGCCAGCGGAGCCGCCGTCTACGCTGCGCGCCGCCTGCCGCGCGTGGCCAGCAGGCCGCTGCAGTCCGCGCCGCCGGTGGGGAGCCTCTCGCCGGCGGCAGCGCCGCTGGGCTATCTCCTCCATGCGGGCGACCCGGGCTTCGTGCCCGCCCTCGCTGGCCTGCTCGCGGCGGGCATCGGCTGCGCGGCCAGCGATGAGGCCTTCGTCCGCGCCGGCCGCGAGTGGCCCGCGGGCAGCGTCTTCGTCCCCCGGGCGGGGGCGCCCGACTCGCTGCCGGCCGCGCTCGGCCGCCTGGCCGCTGCCGGCGGCGCCGAATTCGTAGGCGTCGATCAGGCCCTGTCCAGCGCTGGACCGGACCTGGGCAGCGATGCCTGGCGCCCCCTGCGGCGGCCGCGCGTGGCCTTGCTCGCCGGCTCGGCCTTCCACCAGACCACCTTCGGCGCGCTCTGGCAGCACCTGGAGGCCGAGCTCGGGCTGCCCGTCACGCGCCTGCGCGTGGACCTGCTCGACACGGCGGACCTGGATCGCTACGGCGTGCTCATCGTGCCGGACGGGCCGCGCGGCCGCGGCGCGGGCCTGCGCCCGCGCCTGGGCGAGGCGGGCTGGGCGCGGCTCCGCGACTGGGTCGCGCGCGGAGGCACCCTGATCGCCCTCGGTGAAGGCACGGGCCTGCTCTCTCCCTCGGCCGCGGAGGGACCCGGGGCCGAAGGGCTGGGCGCCCTGCGCCCGCGGCGCCAGGTGCTGGCCACCCTGGACGCCTACCTCGCCGAGAGCCGCCGCCTGGCCGCGCTGCCCGCCCTGAGCGTGGACGGCGCTCGCTTGCGCGCCGGCGACAGCCTCGCTCTCGGCCTGCCCGCTCTGCCGCAGGCGCCCATCGCGGCGGCCTCGCCCATCACCGACGAGCAGGACGCCTGGCTCCGCCGCTTTGCTCCGGGCGGCTGCATCCTGCGCGTGGACCTGGAGGCGAGCCACTGGCTCGCCGCGGGCGTGGGGGAGCGCGTCGCGGCGATGGTGGACACGGACATCGCCCTGCACGCGCGCCAGCCGGCGCGCGTCGTGGGCCGCTTCGCGCCTGCCGAGCGCCTGCGCCTCGCCGGTCTCCTGTGGCCGGAAGCGCGGGCGCGCTGGGCGGAGAGCGTCTACCTCAGCCAGGAGCGCGTGGGCGACGGCCAGGTGATCGCCTTCCTGGGGAATCCCTGCTACCGGGGGGCCTTCCGCGGCACGGTGCGCCTGCTGGACAACGCGCTGCTCCTGGGCCCGGGGCTGGGCACGCGCCCGCGGCCGCCTGTGGGCGACTGATCGAGGGCACGCCGAGGCGAAAGACGTGCTGCTGCTGGCTGCCTTCGCCGCCCTGGCCGAGGCCGAGTGTACACGTGTACAGACCGAGGCGGAGTGTTCACGTGTACAGACCGAGCCGCCCTACCCTACCGCTGCGAGGGGTGCGGCGCTGCGTGCCCAGCCGACTCCTGATGGATCAGGGCTAGCGCCGGCGGGGGCTCGCCGGTACGCCCCCGCCCGCGACCGGGGCGGGCGGCGGCCGCCAGGGCAGAGGACCGCGGCCGCGTCCCCAGGCCAGGGTGCGCCGGGCCTGCAGCGCGAGGTCCTCGGCGACGATGGTCAGGGTCGGCAGCAGGATGAGCGTGAGCAGGGTGCTCGCCGTGAGGCCGCCCATCATGGCGCGGGCGAGGGGGAAGTAGTAGGCGTCGGCGACGCTGGCCTTGCCGAGGGCCAGCGGGGCGAGGCCGAGCACGGTCGTCGCCGCGGTCATCAGGATGGGCCGGAAGCGGTCGCGGCAGCCATCGAGGATGGCCGCCTCGCGGCTCAGCCCCTGCCGGCGCAGCTGCCCGATGCGGTCCAGCAGCACGATGCCGTTGTTCACGACGATGCCGATGAGGATCACCAGCCCGATCATCGCGAACAGGTTGAAGGGCGTGCCTGTCGCCAGCAGGGTCCAGATGACACCGAGCACCGCGAAGGGGATGCACAGCATGATCACGAGGGGATGCAGCAGGCTCTCGAAGAGGATGGCCATCACGATGTAGACGCAGGCCAGGGCGAGCAGGATGTTGAGCAGCATGTCGTTCTGCTGCTCGCCCACGCGGCGCAGGCGCTCGCCCTCCGACCAGCTGTAGCCCGCGGGCAGCTCGAGGGAGTCCATCACCCCGCGCACGCGCTCCATCGCCTTGTCGAATTCCTTGCCCTCGTAGGCCCCGCTGATGCTGAGGGCCGTCTGTTGCCGCTCGCGGGCGATCTGGGTGGGGCCGCGGCCGATCTCGAAACGGGCCACCTGGCCGAGCAGCACCGGGCGGCCCTCGCGGTAGCTGACCGGCAGGCGCATCAGGTTCTCCAGGTTCCGGCGATCGCTGGGCTCGAGCACGATGCCGAGGTCGATCTCCCGCTCATCGCCCTGGAACTTGCGCAGGGGCACGCCGCGGAAGGTGAGTCCGAGCACCTGCGACAGCTCCCGCGGGCTCACCTGATAGAGGCCGGCCAGCTCGCGATCGAGGATCACGCGCACCTCGTCGCGACCGGACTCGCGGTTGGTATCCACGTCGTGCATGCCCTCGATGAGGTCGAGGCGGCGCACGACTTCCGTGGCCAGGCCGGCGAGCAAGTCCGTGTCCTCGCCGAAGAGCGTCACCGCGACGAGCTGGGCGCCCTGGCCGACGTCCTCCTCGTCGCGGAAGCGGTAGCGCACGCCGGGCAGCACGGGCAACTGGCTGCGCAGCGAGTCGCGCAGGGCGCCGATGCGCGTGGGGGTGACCTCGATGCCGTCGGCGAAGTAGAGGCGGAAGGCGCTGAAATTGTCGTCGTAGAACGTGTAGACGGCCTTGACGTCCATGCTGTCGCGGCGCGCGATGAGGAAGCCCTCGATCGTCGCCACGTATTCCTCGACGCGGTAGAGATTGGTGTTGTCCGTGTACTCCAGCCAGAAGGAGACGTGGTCGCGCTTGACGCCACCGCCATCGTCCATGTCCGAGGGCTTGAAGCCGGTGACCTTGATGGCGACGACCGTCAGGGCGATCAGCCCCGCCAGGACGCCCAGGGTGGCCTTGCGATGGCGGAGCGCCGTCCAGGCGAGCAGGCGCAGGTATTGACGACGGAGCCAGGCCAGCGCCGCGAACTCGCCGCGCGTGTCCGCCTTGCGGATGCGCGACAGCAGCAGCGGCACCAGGGTGAGGCAGATGAAGAGCGAGAAGATGAGGGTGACGGAGATGGTCATGCCCACTTCGGAGAGCCAGAGCGTGATCTCGGTGTTCTTCGTGAGCACGATGGGGGCGAAGACGATGACGGAGGTGGCCGTGCTCGCGACAACGGCCATCGCCACTTCGCGTGTGCCCTCGGCGGCCGCCTGCCGCTGGGGCTCGCCCAGCTCGTGCCGGCGATAGATCGACTCCAGCACGACGATCGCGTTGTCCACGAGCATGCCCACGGCCAGCATCAGGCCCATCATCGTCAGGATGTTCAGGCTGCGCTGGGAGAGATAGAGGAAGGCGCAGGTGGCGATCACCGAGACGGGAATGGCGATGGCGGCCACCAGCGTGGTCAGCAGCCGGCGCAGGAAGACGAGCAGGATACCCACCGCGAGCAGCGAGCCGATGAGGCCGGACATCAGCAGGTCGCGCAGACTGCCCTGGATGTTCTCGCCCTGATCGAACCAGACCACGACCTCGATGCCCGCCAGGGTGGGATCGCCCTTGATGCGCGCGAGCTCCGCGTGCACGCGCTTGGAGACGTCGACGATGTTGGCGCCCGAGGCCTTCTGGATCTCGAAGGCGATCGCTGGCTCGCCGTTCAGGTGGCGGTAGTAGTTGGGAGCCGGTTCCGCGTAGATCACTTCCGCGATGTCGGCGAGGCGGATGCCGGCCGCATTCACCGGCAGGTTGCGGATCTCCTCGAGGTCGCGGAACTGGCCCAGGCTGCGCACGCTCACGCGCTGGCGACCGTCCTGCACGCGGCCGAGCGACAGGTCGACGTTGCTGCTGTTGAGGGTCTGGAAGAGCTGGCCGACGTCCACGCCGTGGGCGATGATCTTGTCCAGCAGGAGATAGATCGTCACATCCTTGGCGCTGATGCCGTCGACCACGACCCGCCCGACGCCCTCGATGCGCTGGAGGGGGGCGATGATGCGCCGCTCGAGCAGCTCATAGGAGCCCGAGAGGTCGCGCCCGGGCGCGCTGATGCGCCCTTCCATGACGGGGATGTCCGTCGTGTTGAAGGTGAAGATGAAGTAGTCCTCGAGGTCCGCGGGCAGGAGCGGCCGCACCTGCTCCATGCGCTCCTTGACCTCCAGCCGCAGCACGTCGATGTCGCGACCGAAATCGAACTCCACGCCCACGAAGGCGCCGTCCCGGTCCGAGTAGGAGCGCAGGGACTTGACGTCGCCGAGGGTGGCCATCACCTCTTCGACGGGGCGGGCGATCTCGCGCTCCACCTGGGCGGGCACGGCGTTGGGATAGGGCAGCTGGACGCCGACGAAGGGCCAGTCGACCTTGGGCAGGAAGTCCAGCTTGAGTCGCGTGAGACTCACCGCGCCGAGGACGACCACGGCGGCGAGGACGACGAGCACCGTCACCGGCCGCCGCAGCGAGAAGTCGGAGAGGGCCATCTCAGGCGCTCCGGTCCAGGCGCTCGTAGACCACCGGGATCACGATCAGGGTGAGCAGGGTGGCCAGGCTGAGGCCGCCGATGACGGCGATCGCCATCGGCGCCCGGATCTCCGCCCCCTCGCCGAGGCCGATGGCCATGGGGGTCAGGCCCAGCACCGTGGTCAGGGTCGTCATCAGGATCGGGCGCAGGCGGGCGGCGCTGGCCTCGACGACGGCCCCTCGCTTCGCCATGCCGGCGCGCCGGCGCACGTTGATGTAATCCACGAGCACGATGGCGTTGTTGACGACGATGCCGGCGAGCATCACCGCGCCGATGAGCACGACCACGCTCACCGCCGTCCGTGTCACGAGCAGGGCGAGGATGACGCCCACCAGGCCGAGGGGGACCGTCATCAGGATCACGAAGGGGTGCAGGAAGCTCTCGAACTCGCTGGCCATGACGAGGTAGACCATGAAGACGGCGAGGGCCGCCGCCAGGGCGAGGCTGCGGAAGGAGGTGGCCAGCTCGCGGTTCTGGCCGCCCAGGCTGACGGCGAGCGCGGCGGGCGGCGGCGCTGCGGCCAGCAGGGCCTCGATGTCGCGGCTCGCGCCGCCGAGATCCCGCCCCGCGATGTTGGCGCTGATCACGGCCGCGCGCTGCTGGCCGACGTGGACGATCTGCGCGGGCCCCGTGCCCAGGATCACCTCGGCCACCGTGGCGAGCGGGATGGGGACCCCCTCCACCTGGCCGATGACGAGTCCGCTCACCTCGCCGACGTCCATCTGGCCGGCGTCGGCGCGGCGGACGCGCACGTCGATCTGGCGATCCTGCTCCTTGAGGCGGGTGGCCAGGTCGCCGTGGATCTTGCCCCGCAGCGTGCGACTGACGGCCTCCATGTCCAGGCCCAGGCTGGCCAGGCGATCGCGGGCGAAGCGCACCTGCACTTCAGGGTTGCCCTGCTCGAGGCTGCTCTTCACGTCGCGCAGGCCGGGGATCTGGGCCATGCCCAGCGCCAGCCGGTCCGCGTAGGCGGCGAGGGCGTCCAGGTCATAGCCGTAGACCTGCACCTCGATCGGCGTCTGGATGCTGAAGTAGCTGGGCCGGCGGAAGGTGTAGCGGAGCTCGGGGTAGGCCGCGAGCACCTGGCGGCAGCGGTCGATCACGGCCGCTTCCTGGTCGCGGTCGCCGCTGTCGGCCACGCTGATGCCGAGCTGGGCCACGTTCTCGCGCTTCTCGCTGCGCGCGCCGCCGAGGCTGGGGCTATCGCCGACGCTCGCGTAGAGCACGCCGATGCGCGCATCGCCGGCCAGGTCGGCCTCGATCTCGCGCAGCTTCTGCTCGACCCGGGCCAGCGGCGTGCCCGCGGGGAACTCGAGATCGAAGCCGAACTGCCCCTGGGCGAAGGGCGGCACCAGCTCGACGCCGAGCAGGGGCAGGCTGGCCACGGCGCCGGCGGCGAGCAGCAGGGCCAGCCCGAGCACGAGTCGCGGCCGGGCCAGGGCAGCGGCCAGCAGGCGCGGATAGGCCGCGTCCAGCCGTCCCCAGGCGCGATCGAAGCCCCGCTGCAGCGGCCAGAGCAGCCATAGGCTGAGGCGGCTGGCGGCGGCGAACAGGAGACGCCCCAGCCGGACGAGCAGTCCGGGCAGGAGCACGGTCAGCCCCCGCAACAGCCAGCGGCCCAGCCAGGCGAGGGCCACGAGCGGCGCGCTCAGGACCCGGCGCAGGCGGCCGGCGGGGCGGCGGGGCGCAGGCGGCATGGGCTCCGGGCTCGGCTCCGCGAGCGGAACCGGCGGAAAGGCGGGCGCGCGGCCGCCGAGGCTGGCCAGGACCGGAATCAAGGTCAGCGCCGCGAGCAGGGAGACGAGCAGCGAGGCCGTGACGGTCAGCGCCTGATCGCGGAAGATCTGACCGGCGATGCCCTCGACGAAGATGATGGGCAGGAAGACGGCCACGGTGGTGAGCGTGGAGGCCGTCACTGCGCGGGCCACCTCGCCGGCGCCCTCGCGAGTGGCGTCCCAGAGGCTGAGCCCCGCGGCGCGGTGGCGGCTGACCGCGTCCAGCACCACGATGGCGTTGTCGACCAGCATGCCCACGCCGAGGGCCAGCCCGCCCAGCGACATGATGTTGAGCGAGATGCCGAGCTGCTGCATCACGAAGAAGGTGGCCATGACGGAGATCGGGATCACCGTCGCGATGATGAAGGTGCTGCGCCGATCCTTGAGGAACAGATAGAGCACGAGCACGGCCAGAAGGCCGCCGATCACGGCGTTGCCACGCACCTCGGCGATGGACTGCTCGATGAAGGTGCTCTGGTCGGCCAGGACGACGAGGTCGGTCGCCGGCGGCAATTCCCGGCGCAGCTGCTCCAGGCGCCGCTTGACGACGCTCGCCACCCGCACGGTGTTCGCGCTGCCCTCCTTGTACAGGGCGAGCTCCACGGCCTCCTCGCCCTGCACGTGGCTGATCACCTCGCGCTCCTTGTAGCCGCGGGCCACCGTCGCCACGTCGGCCAGGGTGACGCGCCGCTCCCCGTCCTCGTAGACGATCGTGCGCGCCACGTCCTCTTCGCCCTTGAACTCGTTGAGCGTGCGCACGAGGAACTCGGCGTCGCGGTCGCGCAAGCGGCCACCGGCCGCGTTCAGGTTCTGGTCGCCGAGAAAGGTGGAGACGGCGCTGATCGGCAGGCCGAGCGCGGCCAGCTTGGCCTCGTCCACCTCGACCTGGATCTCCTCCTCGAGGCCACCCTGCACGCGCACGGAGGCCACGCCTTCGAGCGACTCCAGGTCCTTCTTGAGCAGGTGCTCGGCCAGGTGGCGCAGGCTGACCAGGTCCTGCTTGCCGTGGAGGCCCAGGCGCAGGATGGGATCGAGATTGGGGTCGTAGCGCAGGAGGATGGGGCTGCCGGCGTCCTCGGGCAGGCGCACCATGTCGATCTTCTCGCGCACGTCGAGGGCGGCGAAGTCCATCGCCGTCTTCCAGCCGAACTCGAGACTGATTTCCGAGATGCCCGCCCGCGACACCGAACGCAGGCCGCGCAGGCCGGGGATCACCGAGACGGCTTCCTCCAGCGGCTCGGTGATGAGCTTCTCCACCTCGGCGGGCGCCGCGTCCGGGTAGCTCGTCTGCACGGTGAGCGTCGGATAGGCGATGTCGGGGAGCAGATTGAGGGGCAGTCGGGACAGGGAGACGAAGCCGAAGAGCAGGGCCGCCAGCGTCAGCATGAAGACGGTGACCGGCCGGCTCATCGACCCGGTGACGAGCTTCATGAGCTCTTGTCCCGGGCCTGCGCGGAATCGGCAGCCGCGCCGGCTTTGCCGACGAGATCCTCGATCTTGCTGCCGGACTTCAGGCTGCCCGTCCCCACGCTCACCACGCGATCCCCCTCGACGAGGCCGCTCAGCACTTCGACGCGGCCGGCGTCGGCGTAGCCCGTGGTGATGCTCACCTTGATGACGCTGTCGGCCACGGCCTTGAAGACGTAGGTCTCGCCGCCTTCGGGCACCAGCGCGCGCTTGGGGATGACCAGCACGTCCTCGTGCAGGTCCGTCTCCACCTGGACGCGGACGAAGGAGCCCGGCCGCAGCAGCTCGTCGCCGCTGCTGACGCGGCAGGTCACCTTGACCGTGCCCGTGCGGGTGTCGACGATCGGCGCGATCCGCAGCACTTCGCCGGGCAGCTCGCGCTCCGGGGCGCTGTCGGGCAGGATGCGCACGGCCTGCCCGATGGCGATGCGCGCCGCCAGCTTCTCGGGCAGGTAGACGCAGGCCAGCAGCGGATCGCTGTCCACCAGCCGGAAGAGCGTGGTGCCGGCCACGACGTGCTGGCCGGGGGCGACGAGGCGCTCCGTGACGCGGCCGCTGAAGGGCGCCAGGATGCGCGTGTACGCGAGGCGCAGCGCCGCCGCCTTGCGCTGGGCGTCGGCCTCTTCCCAGCGGAAGCGCAAGTCCTGAAGCTCCTTGTTGCTGATGCCCTGCTCGGCGTGCAGGGCCTCGCCGCGGGCGAACTCGCGCTGGGCCGCCTCCGCGCGCAAGGCGGCTTCCTCCAGGGCGACGCTCTCGGCCTCGCCGTCCAGCAGGGCGAGGAGCTCGCCGCTCTCCACCCAATCGCCCTCCTCGGCCGGCAGCGACTTGATCTGGCCGGCTGCCTTGCACTGCACGTCGACCAGCTTCTCGGGTTCGAGGGAGGCGGTGGCGCCCAGCGTGCTGGCCACGGTGTCGCGGCCGACGAGGGCCAGTTCGACGGGCACGCGCAGCTCTTCCTTCTTCTCGTCCTTGTCATCCTTGCGGAAGCGTGCCAGGAAGCCGCCGCTCTTCTGGGCGCCGGCCGCGCTGTCGGGGGCGGCGGAGCTGCTGTCGGCGGCCGGGGCGTTCTCCTCGGCGCCGCCGTTCTTGCCGCAGCCGCTGAAGTTGATGACGACCGCCAGCAGGAACACCGCGAGGATGGCGAAGAGGCTCAGGGGACGGCGATCGGGGAGCGGGCCGATGAGCCGGTACATCGTGGCCTCCTGGGGTGGGTAACGGAGAGGGCCGGGCGGGAACCGCCCAACGGGGCAGCTTACGGTGGCCCGGCCAGGGGGTTACGCCTGTTGACTTGGAGCCCTCGAGAGCGGGAGAGGTTTCGCCGCAGGCCCATTCACGGATTCAATACCACTCGATCTGAATACTTGCTATAATGTGACGGTTGGCTTCCACCCGCCTCCGGGTGGCTCGGGCATTCCTACGAAAGGACAGGACGATGATGAAGACCGTGAAGGGACTGGCCATCGGCTTGCTGCTGCTCTGCTTGGCGGCGCCGGTTCTGGCCGAGACATCACAGATCGCGTTGAGCGGCAGCGAAACACGGCTCGAATTGCTGGCGCAGGAGGGCGACGCTCTCCATTATCGCCTCTCCCTGGCCGGCCTGGCCGCCGAGCGCGTGGCCACCCCGGCGGGGGCCTTCACCCGGCTGGACATCCCCGGCTACTACCACAGCCAGGAAGTCGGCGCGCCGGCCCTGCCGATGCTCAACCGCCTCATCGAGCTGCCCCTGGGCGCCAAGGCGAGCATCGAGATCATCGGCCTCCAGGAGCGCGAGATCGATTTGGGCGCCCTCGGCCTCGGCGATCCGCTCTTCCCGGCGCAGCCCAGCCTGTCCAAGAGCGCCGATCCGGCCAGTCGGCCCTTCCGCTATGACGCCGCGGCCTACCGGGCCGAACCCGTTGCCCGCGACCTGGTGGCCGTCGTCGATTGCGGGCAGCTTCGCGGCGCCCGCGTGGGCCGGCTCGAAGTGTCCCCGGTCACCTACTATCCCGAGGCCAAGCGCCTGCGCGTGGCCGAGAGCGTCGAGTTCCGCGTCAACTTCACGGGCGGCGATCCCGTGGCCGAGGCGCGCCTGAAGGCCCTCACCCGCAGCCCCTTCTTCACACCGGTCTACGAGCGCCTCGAGGGAGCCCGCGGCCTGCATGACAGCTATCCGGATCGCGTGCGCGATCTCGTGACGCTGGTCGTCGTGACGCCGCCGGAGTTCGAGTACCAGCTGGCGGACTTCGTCGCCTGGAAGACGCGCCGCGGCTTCAAGACGATCTTGGCCGTCACCGGCACGCCCGAGGTCGGCACGCACCACGGCTCAGATCCAGGCCTACATCCACGGCCTCTACAACAACGCGACGCCCGAGCAGCCGGCGCCCAGCTTCGTCGTCTTCGTGGGCGACGTCGCCCAGATGCCGACCTGGACCGAGGGCGGCAACGTCACCGACCGGCCCTACTGCGCGGTCGAGGGCGGCGACCTGATGCCGGACATCTACTACGGCCGCCTGAGCGCCACCAACCCGACGCATGCTCCAGGCCATCCTGGACAAGACCCTCGATGTACGACCAGTTCACCATGCCCGATCCCAGCTATCTCGAGGAGGTGGTCATGATCGCCGGCATGGACGGCAGCTTCGGCTCCGTCTGGGCGAACGGCCAGATCAACTACGGGACGACCTACTACTTCAACCCCGCGCACGAGATCCTCAGCCACACCTATCTGTACCCGGCCTCGGGCAGCAGCGACGCCGCAGATCGTGCAGAACGTGAGCGACGGCGTCAGCTACATCAACTACACCGCCCACGGCAGCACGACCTCCTGGTCGGACCCGACCTTCACGCAGGGCAACATCAACAGCCTGCAGAACTACGGCGAGTACTGCCTGGCCGTCGGCAACTGCTGCCTGACCAGCAGCTACGAGGTCGGCGAGTGCTTCGCCGAGACCTGGCTGCGCGTGGCGGACAAGGGCGCCATCGGCTACATCGGCGGCAGCAACTCGACCTACTGGGACGAGGACTACTGGTGGGGCGTGGGCTAACGGCAGCATCGTCGCCAACCCCACCTACGAGACCCACGACGATGGGCGCCTACGACGGCCTCTTCCACGATCACGGCGAGGCGATGACGCAGTGGTACGTCACCAACGACGCGCTGATCTTCTGCGGCAACCTCGCCGTGATGGAGGCCGGCTCCAGCCTGACCAGCTACTACTGGACCATCTACAACCTGATGGGCGACCCCAGCCTCAGCACCTGGATCGGCGTGCCGCAGACCAACCCGGTCAACCATGTCAGCCGCTCTTCACCACCAGCACGAGTCTGGCGATCGCCGCCGCTCCCGGCAGCTACTGCGGGCTCAGCCAGGACGGTGCGCTGGTCGGTGCCGGCACCGTGGGCGCGACGGGCAGCCTCGACCTGGAGATCTGGGAGCTGCTCACCCCCGGCCCGGCCGAGCTGATCGTGATGGCCCAGAACATGGAGCCGTACACGGCGACGATCAATGTCATCGTGCCGGCCACGATCGTCTTCGATCCGGACGCCATCGACGCCCAGGTGCCCACGACGGTGACCATCGGCGTCTTCGAGGCTGACGGGACCACCCCCAAGCCCGGCATCGAGGTCTGGGCCGAGGGCGTGGGCTACGCGACGGCGCGCGTGACCACCGGCGGCGACGGCAACTGCCAGCTGCTGATCGACTACCCCTACGGCCCGAGCGTCGACATCTGCGGGCAGGATCCGGCGGATCCCTGGCTGCTCTTCCGCCAGCCGCTGACGGTGAATGCCCTGCCGCTGATGGACGTCGCCCTGCGCGTGACGACCGACATCGGCCTGACCGACTCCTTCGCGCTCAACCTGCCGGGCACCCTCGAAGCCTACAAGCTGTTCGGCACGCTGCCCGCGCACGAGCTGTGGGCCTACGTCAACGATGAGCCCGGCCTGATGACGACGGAGGCATCGCTCACGCTGACGCCGACGGCGCTGGGGGCCGTGCAGGGCGTCTATGCTCAGCTGGGCTACAACATCGTCGTGCGCAACTTCCCGATCATCGAGGCCTTCGGCACCCTGACCGGCCACGTGGACGCGGCGGGCAACCCCGCAGCGGGTGCGGTGGTGCAGGGCTGGGATGCCGGCGACGAGCTGGCCTTCACGGCCACCTGCAACGGCAGCGGCGACTACGACGTCGGCGAGGACATCCTCGTCGCCGACTACACGCTCACGGTGGACTACTTCGGCTATCTGCCGCACAGCGAGCCCTACTTCGTGAACTACGGCGCCAATGTCCACGATATCGACCTGGTCGCGGCGCCCAGCGGGGTACTCTCGGGCACGGTGACGGAGGCGGGCAGCGGACAGCCGCTCGTGGCCACGATCTCGATCTTCCGCAGCGACACCGGCGCTCTCTACAACGAGGTGAGCAGCGCGGCGGGCACGGGCCTGTACACCAGCGGTCCGCTGCCCTACTTCGACTGGACCGTGACGGTGCGCTGCCCTGGCCACATCGCCCAGACGCGCACGGAAACCGTGGACGCGCCCGTCGTCACCGCAGACTTCGTCCTCGAGGAGACGGTGGGCAATATCCTTGTCATCAACGACGGCGCCAAGGCCGGCTGGAACGAGCCGAAACTGGCGGTGGACGGCAGCGTGATCGAGCCCGGTTACTACAGCGAGGCCAAGAGCATCGCCACCATCCAGGGCGACCTGGAGACACTGGGCTACACGGTCGTGGTTGAGACGATGACGAGCAATCCGGCCACCTGGCAGAACTACGATCTGCTGATGACCTGCAGCGGCCGCAACACCGCGACTCTCGAGAACGCGGCCTTCCGCACCGCCCTGCAGAGTTACGTGCAGGCCGGCGGCAAGCTGCTCGTCGAGGGCGGCGAGGTCGGCTACGACTGGGACTACCAGAACAGCACCTGGGCCCAGGCCGTGTTGCGCGTGGCGAACTGGAACCACGACTCGAGCGGCAGCGTCACCGTTTATGCGGCGGCGCACCCGGTGATGAGCTATCCCAATACCATCGTCGGGCCCATCACCGTGAGCTACGCCGGCTATGGCGACCAGGACGCCCTGGTGGCCACCGCCAGCGCCCAGCGCATTGGCGCCTGGACGAGCTATCCTTCGGATGCCAGCATCATCGTGCAGGATCTGGATAGCACGCCCGAGGACGGCGACTACGTGATGTTCGCCTGGTGCTACGAGTCGATGGACGCGACCAAGCGCGTGCAGCTGCTCGAGAACGCCGTGCTCTGGCTGATCGGCGGCGGGCTGACCGCCGTGGAGGAGACGCCGACGGCCCTGCCGGCGGCGCTCACCCTGCGCGGCAACCACCCCAATCCGTTCAACCCGAAGACCGACATCCGCTTCGCGCTGCCGGCGGCCGCCTCGGTGGAGCTGGCCGTCTATGACGTGAAGGGCCGCCGCGTGGCCAGCCTGCTCAGCGGCCGGCTCGAAGCCGGCGACCACGTGGTGACCTGGCTCGGCACCGATGATGCAGGCATCCCGCAGTCGAGCGGCGTGTACTTCGCTCGTCTGCGTGCGGAGGGCACGGCGCTCACGCACAAGATGCTTCTTCTCAAGTGAGCTCACTCGCCTCTGCCCGCGCCCGAAACAACGGGCGCGGCGCAGAGGCGAGATCGCTCACCGGAAAAGCAGCGCCCGGCACGCGAGTGTCGGGCGCTTTCGCATAGGGCCCCGTGGTATACTCGTACTCGTACGCGCGCGGCGGGGGGTCGCGCGGAAGGGGAGGAGTTCCCATGCGTGCCATCCTTGCTCTCTTGCTGCTTGCGGTCCTGCCGGCCGCGGCGCTGGCCGTCTGGTCTGCGGATCCGCAGGTCAACCTGGCCATCGCCGATCGCGCGGGCGATCAGGTGGTGCCCAAGATCGCGGCGCGGGCGGACGGCGGCTGCTATGTCGGCTGGTTCGACCTCGCCGCGGGCAGCTACGACGTCTACCTGCAGCGCCTGGACGCGGCCGGCAACGAAGCGTGGCCGCACAACGGCATCCTCGTGAGCGACCACGCCCAGGACACCTGGATCACGGACTGGGATCTCCTCGCCGACAGCGAGGGCGGCGCCGTGCTCGTCTTCTCCGATATCCGCGCCGGGGGCGACCTGGACGTCTACGCCTATCGCGTCTCGGCTGCGGGCGACATGCTCTGGGGCGCGGACGGCATCGCCATCAGCGTCGACGCCGACTTCGATCCCTCGCCAAAGGTCACCGAGACCGCCGGCGGCGACTTCGTCGTCGTCTGGGGCAAGTCGCCCGACGCCGGCGACGGCAAGATCATGATGCAGCGCCTCGCCCCCGACGGCACCCTGCGCTTCGCCGCCGGCGCCCTCGCCGTGGCCGGTGAGGCGGGCGAGAGCCCCGGCTTCTGCGACCTCGTGCCCGCGGGCGCCGACGGCGTCATCGTCTGCTGGGTGCGCGACATCAGCACCTTCATGGCGCCCCGCCACCTGCGCGCCGAGCACTTCGACGCCGCGGGCGCCTCCACCTGGGGCGCGCCCACCGTCGTCTACGACGAGACCGCGCTGCCCATCGCCTATCAGCCGGAGATCCTGTCCGACGGCGCGGGCGGCGCCTTGCTGCTATGGCACCGCTACCTCGGCGGCCTCTACAACAGCGCCGTGCAGCGTCTGGATGCGGCGGGCGCCGAGCTGTGGCCGCATCAGGGGCTCGTCGTCTCCACGCTCGGCGGCATGTACCACATCTCGCCCACCTTCACCTTCGATGAGGCGAGCGGCGACACCTACGTCTTCTGGGACGAGCGCAACACGGCACAGAGCCAGTGGGGGATCGCCGGCCAGCGCTTCGATGCCGCGGGCAACCGCCTCTGGGGCGCCTCCGGCCGCAGCTTCCTGCCCACGAGCCCGCTCTACCTCTACGCGCTGCGCGCGCTGCCCGCCGCGGGCGGGGCGACGCTCTTCTGGATCGACGAGCCGGGCGGCTTCGGGAGCAACCGCGTGCGCGGCTTCCGCGCGGACAGTGCCGGCAACTGGCTCTGGGGCGCGGAGCCTCTGGGCGTGTCCACCCTGCTCAGCGGCAAGAGCCGCCTGCCCGTCGCCGCTGCCCCCGACGGTACGGCGCTTCTCATCTGGGAGGACGACCGCGCGGGCACCGTGGACGTCTACGGCCAAAACGTGCGGCCGGACGGCACGCTGGGCGGCGACCTCACCGCCGCGCCGGCGCCGGCCGCGGTGGCGAGCCTCGCGGCCTGGCCGAATCCCTTCAACCCCAGCACGGCGATCGAGCTGACGCTGGCGACGCCGGGCCCGGCGCGCCTGAGCATCCACGATGCCCAGGGCCGCCTGCTCCGCATCCTCGTCGAGGGGAGTCTGCCCGCCGGCGAGACGACCCTGCACTGGGACGGCCGCGATGCCGCTGGCAAGGCCATGTCGAGTGGGCTGTACTTCGCCCGCGCGGAGCTGCCCGCGGGCTCGCTCGTGCGCAAGCTGATGTTGCTCAAATGAGCGCCCCCGTCTCCGCCCGCGCCCGAAACAACGGGCGCGGCGCGGAGGCGGGCGCGCTCACCTGCAAGCGTCTCGGCGTGCGCGAGCCCGCTTCAGTCTGCGGTGGGGTTATCCAGGTCGTTCAGGAGATCCTCGAGGTCGCGATCCTCGGCCGCGGCGTCCGCGATCGCGCGCGCCTGGGCGTAGTCCTCCCGTAGTTCCGTCTGGAAGCGCTCGGCGGTATCGCGAGCGAGGCTGCCAGAGGCCATGCGCCGCTGGCGCATCTGGCGCAGGAAGGAGCGGTAGGGGTCCTCGCAGGTATAGTCCCTCAGCGTATAGCGGGCGACGAAGGCGCTGCAGCGAGCGCACTCGGCGAAGATCGCCACGTCCTTGCCGGGTCGCATGAGCACCAGATTGTGCATGGCCGTGCCGTCGCAGACCGGGCAGCGTTCGCGCTTGGACCGCACGTCGAGTTCCATGAGCCCCTCCTCGCTAGCGCCCCGCGTCCGGGAAGAGTCCCGGCAACCAGGCGAATAGGGCACTCTCGTAGGCGACTGTCAAGGCCAGCCCGATCACGGTGATCAGGGCGCCCGTCCTGGCCATGTCGCGCACGTCGATGCGCTCGGATCCGTAGGCGATGGCATTGGGCGGCGTGCTGATCGGCAGGGCCATGCCCAGGCTTGCGCACAGCCCGACCGCAAGCGCCATCCGCGTCGGGCTGGCGGCGGCGACGGTGAGCGCGAGGGGCAGCAGGATGTTCGTGCTCGCGGTGTGGCTGATCACCGTGGCCAGGCCGGCGACGGCGGCGCCCATCACGAGCAGGGCAGCCAGGGGCGACAGGCGATCGAGGCCGAGAGCGCCGACCACGCCCGCGCCGAGCCCCGTTTGCTCGATGCCGACGCCGAGGGCGAGTCCGCCGCCGATGAGCAGCAGGATGTCCCAGCCGATCTCGCGCAATTGCTCCTTGTCGAAGAGGCCGGCGATGGCGAAGACGCTGACCGGCACCAGGGCGACCAGCGCCGAGGGGATGTGGTGCACGGCGTCGCTGAGCCAGAGCAGCACCGTGACCGCGAAGGTGCCGTAAACCAGGCCGCGATGGGCCGTCTGGCCGCCCGCGGGCAGGGCGAGGACGAGGTCGTCGTCGCGGAGGCGGAAAGCGCCGAGCAGCAGCCAGTAGGCGATGAAGAGCATGGCCAGCATCAGCGGGAAGGCGCCCGCCATCCAGGCCAGGAAGGAGAGGTGGATGCCGCGGTCGGCGAGCTGGCCGATCACGATGGCATTGGGCGGCGTGCCGATCGGCGTGCCCATGCCGCCGATGTTGGCGGCGAAGGGGACGCCGAGCAAGAACGCGCGGCTGAGCGGGCTCTCCCGCGGCAGTCCGCGCAGGAGCGGCAGCAGGCTGGCCACCATGATGGCGGTCGTCGCCGTGTTGGACATCCACATCGACATCGCGGCGGTGAGCAGCATCACGCCGAGCAGCACCCGCCGCGGCCGCTGCCCGAAGCGGGCGAGGCAGAAGCGTGCGAACTCGAGGTCGAGGTTCTGCCGGCTGAAGACGCGAGCCAGGACGAAGCCGCCGAACATGAGCACGACCACCGGGCTCGCGAAGGGGCTGAGGAAGTCGCGGTAGTCGAGGCTCGCCGCCCCGAAGACGGGGGCCAGCGGGCCGAGCAGCAGGGCGGAGAGGAAAGCGGCGACCACGGCCGTCACGTAGAGCGGCACCGGCTCGCTGATCCACCAGAGCACAGCGAGGACGAAGATACCCGCCATGACGCGCTGGGCCGGGGCGAGACCGACGAGCAGCAGCGCCGTGAGCAGGGCGAGCAGGGGGGCGATCGCCAGGGCGAGGCGGCGGTGCTGGGCAGACATGGGCCACCCCCGATTCGGGACCCGCCCAATATAGCTGTTGTGCCCCCGTGGGCAAGGGCTCGGCCTTGCTCTTGCCGAATGCCGCCATCCCGGCTAGTTTCTGCTTTGTTGAGGGGAGCCGCCGCTTGCGGGCAGTGTCCCCGCACTGAAAGGAACTGCATGAGCATGCCGCTGGATGCCTTCGCCGCCCGTGACCGCCTCCGCCTCGCCGCCGGCGAGGCGCAGATCTACCGCCTGGATGCCCTCGAGCGGCGGGGACTGGCTCAGCTCGACCGCCTGCCGTGCACGATCAAGGTGCTCCTGGAGGCGAGCCTGCGTCTTTGCGACGGCTTTCGCATTCGCGAGGACGACGTGGCGCACATCGCCGGCTGGACGCCCGCGAAGGCCGGCAGCGTGGAGATCCCCTTCCGCCCTGCGCGCGTGATCCTCCAGGACTTCACCGGCGTGCCCAGCGTCGTGGATCTGGCAGCCCTGCGCAGCGCGATGGCGCGTCTGGGCGGCGATCCCGCGCGGGTCGAACCGGGCGTGCCCGTCGATCTGGTCATCGACCACAGCGTGCAAGTGGACTTCTTCGGCAACAGCGACGCTCTGCGCAAGAACGCCGAGCTGGAGTTCGCGCGCAATCGCGAGCGCTACGAGCTGATCAAGTGGGCGACGGGCGCCTTCCAGGGCTTCCGCGCGGTGCCGCCGGCCACCGGCATCGTCCATCAGGTGAACCTCGAGTACCTCGCCAGCGTGGTGGGCGAGAGCGCCGATCCCGGCGGCTCGGGGCTGCCCCTGCTCTTCCCCGACAGCCTGGTCGGCACCGACAGCCACACGACGATGGTCAACGGCCTGGGCGTGCTCGGCTGGGGCGTCGGCGGCATCGAGGCCGAGGCGGTGATGCTGGGCGAGCCGATCAGCATGCTGCTGCCGCCCGTGGTCGGCGTGCGCCTCGAGGGCGCCCTGGCCGAGGGGGTCACGGCCACGGACCTCGTCCTCACCGTCACCCAGCGCCTGCGTGCCCACGGGGTCGTCGGCAAGCTGGTCGAGTTCTTCGGCCCGGGCTGCGCCGCGCTCAGCCTGGCCGACCGCGCCACCCTGGCCAACATGGCGCCCGAGTACGGCGCCACCGCCGGCTTCTTCGCCGTGGACGGGCGCACGCTCGACTACCTGCGCCAGACCGGCCGTCCGGCGGCGCTCGTGGACCGCGTCGAGCGCTACACGAAGGAGCAGGGGCTCTTCGCCGTCGCGGACGCGCCGACACCGGACTTCAGCGAGACGCTCCCGTTCGACATGAGCGAGGTCGAGCCCAGCCTGGCCGGCCCCACGCGGCCCCAGGATCGCATCGGCTTGAAGGCGATGAAGGCGAGCTTCGCCAGGGATCTCGGCGAGCGCTACGGCAAGCAGCCGTCGCCGGCGGGCCCGAACGGCAAGCTGCGCCACGGGTCGGTGGTGATCGCCGCCATCACGAGCTGCACCAATACCAGCAACCCCAGCGTGATGCTGGCGGCGGGCCTGCTGGCCCAGCGCGCGGTGGCGCGGGGCCTGAAGGTGGCCCCCACGGTGAAGACCAGCCTGGCGCCGGGCTCGAAGGTCGTCACGCGCTATCTCGACGCCGCCGGCCTCACCGGCGCGCTGGAGGCGCTGGGCTTCCACACCGTGGGCTACGGCTGCACCACCTGCATCGGCAACAGCGGGCCGCTGCCGGAGGCCGTCGTCAAGGCAATCGAGGCCGACGATCTCATCGCCGCGGCCGTGCTCAGCGGCAATCGCAACTTCGAGGGCCGGGTGAGCCCGCACACGCGCGCCAACTACCTGGCCAGTCCGCCCCTGGTCGTCGCCTATGCGCTGGCCGGCCGCGTGGACATCGACTTCGCCAGCGAGCCCATCGGCCAGGGCGCCGACGGCCGGCCGGTGATGCTGGCCGAGCTCTGGCCCAGCAGCGCCGATATCGAGGCGACGATCGCCAGCGCCGTGAAGCCGGAGCTCTTCGCCGAGGAGTACGCGCAGGTGTTCAGCGCCAGCCCGGAGTGGAGCGCGATTCCCGTTCCCGCCGGGCTGCTCTTCGCCTGGGACACGGCCAGCACCTACGTGCGCGAGCCGAGCTTCTTCGCCGACCTCGCGGCGGCGCCCGCGCCGCTCAGGGCGCTCAGCGGCGCGCGCGCCCTGCTGGTGCTCGGCGACAGCGTGACGACGGACCACATCTCGCCGGCGGGTGCGATCGCTCCCGCCTCGCCCGCGGCGAGCTATCTCGGGGAGCGCGGGGTCGCTCGCGCTGACTTCAACAGCTACGGCTCGCGGCGCGGCAATCACGAGGTCATGGAGCGGGGCACCTTCGCGAACATCCGGCTGCGCAATCTACTCGTGCCCGGGGTGGAGGGCGGCGTCACCCGCCACCTGCCGACGGGCGAGCAGCTCAGCGTCTTCGCAGCGGCGACCCGCTACAAGGCGGAAGGCACGCCCCTGGTCATCCTGGCGGGGCAGCAGTACGGAACGGGCTCCAGCCGCGACTGGGCAGCGAAGGGCACCTACCTGCTGGGCGTGCGCGCCGTGATCGCCGAGAGCTTCGAGCGCATTCACCGCAGCAACCTGGCCGGCTTCGGCGTGCTGCCGCTGCAGTTCCTGCCCGGCGAATCGCGGACCGGCCTGGGCCTCACGGGCGAGGAGATCTTCGCCCTGCCGGGCCTGGCCGGGGACCTGCGGCCGGGGCAGGAGCTCGAAGTGCTGGCCCGCGGCAGCGACGGCACCGAGCGCAGCCTGCGCGTGCTGCTGCGCCTGGACACGCCGGTCGAGTTGCACTACTTCCGCCACGGCGGGATCTTGCAGGCCGTGCTTCGGCGCCTGCTCAGCGGCGACTAGGGTCGAGGCCACGCACGAAGGCTCATCGTAACCAGGATCAACATACCTCTATATCTGATTTCTGGAGATCTCGGGGCAATCGGCGAATTGAATCTCTAGATTTCGCCGATTCTGTGCTATCTTGGAACCTACGTCGGACCTGCGGCATCCCAGTGGCCGACGCCGGGAATGGGGGCCCGTCAGGGGGTCGCCGCAGCCAGAATCCGAATCACCAAACCAGGGAGTAATCATGCGCAAGCACCTGCTTTTGCCCAGCCTTCTCGCCATCGGCCTGCTCGGCCTCGGTTCCAGCTTCGCGCTGGCCTGCAACGGCGCCAAGACCAAGACCACGAGCACGGCCAGCGCTGCGGGCAGCAGCTGCGCCGGCAAGACGGAGGCCAGCGCGGCCAGCGTCCCTGGCACGAGCAGCAGCGCCGCGGATTGCGCGGCGGCCTGCGCCGCGGCCAAGACGGCCAGCGCGGCGGGCGCCTGCGGCAGTGCAGCGAGTGTCCAGACCGCCGGTGCCGCCGGCCACTGCAACGGCGCGGCGACGAAGACCGCGAGCAGCGATGCCTGCGCGGCCAAGGCCGACTTCTTCATCAGCAGCTACCTCTGCCTGAGCAAGGCGGCCAGCGGCCACTGCAACGTGAGCATGCAGACCGCCGCGGCGACCTGGAACGAGGGCCTGCAGAAGCTCATCGCCAGCGCCGAGGCCGCCCAGCACCGCGAGGCGCTGCAGACCCTCGCCGGCCAGCTCGCCGATTGGCCCGCGGATGCCGCTGCCGCTGACGCCCGCTTCCGCGCGGTGTCCGAGTGGACGGCCGGCTACTGCGAGCGCTTTCCCGAGAAGACGGCCGGAGCCAAGGTCATGACCTGCCCCGAGACGGGCAAGCGCTGGGTCGAGATCGAGACGACCGCCGCCGACGGCCAGTCCTGATTCATGTAAGCACGGAGCCCCCTCAAGCACCTCCGTTCAGCGCCCCTCCCCTGCGGGAGGGGCGCTTTTTCACGGGCGATTGCGCCGGCCGCCCGGCCGCCCTATCCTGGCCGCATGCCCCGTGAATCCCTCGCCGCCAAGCGCCGCCGCGCCGCCCGCCTCGAGGCCGCCCTCGCCCGGCTCTATCCGGACGCGCACTGCAGCCTGGGCTTCGCCGACCCCTACCAGCTCTGGGTGGCGACCGTGCTGAGCGCCCAGTGCACGGACGAGCGCGTGAACCAGGTGACGCCCGCCCTCTTTGCCGCGGCGCCGGACGTCGCGGCCCTCGCGGCGCTGCCCCCCGCGCGGCTGGAGGACTTGATCCGCAGCACGGGCTTCTTTCGCAGCAAGGCGCGCCACCTCCAGGCCGCGGCCCGGCAGCTGCTCGCCGAGCACGGCGGCTGCCTGCCCGCGGACATGAGGGCCCTCACCGCGCTGCCGGGCGTGGGCCGCAAGACCGCCAATGTCATCCTGGGCAATGCCTTCGGGGTGCCCGGCCTGCCGGTGGACACGCATGTCGGCCGCCTGGCGCGGCGCCTCGGCCTGACGCGGCAGGAGGATCCGGTGAAGGTCGAGACCGAGCTGATGGCGCTCTTTCCGGCAGCGGTCTGGACGGCGCTCAGCCACCGGCTCATCCAGCACGGGCGCAGCGTCTGCGCCAGCCGCAAGCCGCGCTGCGCCGCCTGCGCCCTGGCCGCGGACTGCCCGGCCGCCTCAGTCGACGGGCAGTAGGATGAGCTTGCTCGTCTCCATGCGCTCATCGAGACGGGCCCGCAGGAAGTAGACGCCGCCCGCCTGCGCCTTGCCGCTCTCATCGCGCCCGCGCCAGACCCAGTCCAGGGCGCCGGCCTCGTGGTGGCCGTCCCAGAGGCTGATCACCCGGCGCCCGGTCACGTCGTAGATGGCGAGCGAGAGCGTTCCCGCGCGACGCAGTGCAAGCTGGATGCTCGTGCCCTCGGCGGGGCGGAAGGGATTGGGATAGGGGGCGAGCAGGGCGAGCGCTGCGCTGAGATCGGGGCCCGGCAGGGCGCGGTGCAGCAGCCGGTGATCGGGGTCGAGCGCCACGCTCACGGGTTCGGTCGCCAGGCTCCACTGGAAGCTGTTCAGCGCGGCGGCGGGCACCACGCGCAGGGTGCTGTCCGGCGCGCCGCCGGCGAAGCTCACGCGCAGGTCCAGGGAGTCGGGGTAGAGATCCCCGCCCTGGGTCTGCCGGATCTCCACGCTGAGCTGCCAGTCGCCGCTTCCCGCCGGCCGCCGCCCAGGACCAGGCATAGACGGGCTGACCGACGCCGTAGACCCAGCGCGCGAAGAAGCCGTCGATCTCGGCCTCGCTCGCCCGCGTCGCATAGCGCTTCACGGCCGCGATGAAGTCGGCGGTGGTCGCCGTGCCCATCACGTGCGGCGAGTCCTGCGCCCAGTAGCGCAGCAGATCGAAGAAGTCATCGTCACCGAGGAGCTGCCGCAGCATGTGCAGCACCCAGCCGCCCTTCCAGTAGGCCGTGATGTTGAAGGTGTACTCGGGCGCGTAGACGCTGCCGGGGAAGGCCTCGCCATTGGGCAGCCGGCGGCGAACGTACATGTACTCGCCGGCGCTGTAGCGGCCCAGGTGCTCGTAGTAGAGCGCTTCGCCGTAGGTGGCGAAGCCCTCGTTGAGCCAGATGTCCTCCCAGGTGGCCGGGCCGACGGCGTCGCCGAACCACTGGTGGGCCAGCTCGTGCGGCTGGACGAAGTGGGCGCTGTCGCTGGAGGCGATCACCGTGGTGCCGATGCTGCTCAGGGTCTGGTGCTCCATGCCGCCGCCGAAGCTGTACTCGGCCACGCCGTACTTCTCGTCGGCGAAGGGGTACTCGCCGAAGCGCTCGCGGAAGGCGTCGAGCATGTCGCTGATCAGGGGCAGGTTCTGCTCGGCCTGCGCCACGTGGTGGGGCCGGATGAACCAGGTGAGCGGCAGGCTGTCGCCCCCGCCGAGATCGTAGCTCTCGGTCCAGGGCAGCCCGTCCGCCGTGGGCGAGTGGAAGGGGGCCACCGTGATCGCCACCAGGTAGGTGGCGATGGGGTGCCGCTCGCGCCAGCGGTAGGTGCGCGTGCCGTCGCCGGGCGCATCGATGCCCTCGAGCACGCCGTTGGCGGCGACGACCATCGTGTCGGGCACGGTGATGGCCAGGGCGAGGCTGTCGGGCTTGTGGCTGAGCCGATCGATGCAGGGCCACCAGCTGCCGGCGTTCTGCGTCTCGGTCATCGTCTGGCAGGTGCGGATGCGGCGATCCTGATCGTCCAGGTACTCGGGAAACCAGAACGCGCCGAAGCCGATGCTGTTCTCCTCGGCGAGGTAGTCCACTTCGATCACGCGCTCGAGGCCGACGCTGCCGCCCGGCGTCTGGATGGAAATCGTCTCGTCATCCAGGCGGCGCCAGCTCGCGGCGGCGCCGTCCACGCGCACGGCGCTGGGAGTGAGGCTCTCCAGGGCGTCGAGCACCAGGCTGTCGGCGACGGCGATGGGGGTGAGGAAGGCGCGCACGCTGCCCGCAAAGTTCAGCGCCGCGAAGTCCAGGCTGCCGCTGATCTCGTAGTAGCGGGCCTCCCACTCGCTCTGGCCGGCCTGTCCTTCGCCGCTGCGTCCCAGCGCGCCCAGGTGGTGGCGGCAATAGGGGATGCTGCCGTCCTCGCGCAGCTTGTCGGTGGCGGGCTCGTCGGCGGCCGCCGGCGCGGCGGCGAGGGCCAGGCCCAGCAGGGCGAGCGCGGTCAGGCGAGGGAACTGGGATCGGCGCGGCGACAGGCTCATGGCGGGTCCTCCCGGGCGGCGTTGCCTCGACTCTAGCATGCTGCCGGCGTCGAGGCCAGGCCTTCGGCCGCGCTCAGATGCCGACCAGGATGCCGATCGACAGACGCACGCCGCTGAGATCCATCGGGTAGGAGCCGCCGAGGATGTCGTTCTTGCCCCAGTCCTCGATTGCGCTCGGGTCCGTTTCCGGCCGGATGTGCTGCAGCGAGCCCGCGTAGTCGAAGGTCTGGCGGATGTCGCCCATCACTCCTTGCATCTCGGCGTTCAGGGCCACGCGGCTGCCGAAGCGATAGATGAGGCCGGCCAGGCCGATGTAGGCCATCGTCGTGTCGCGCGCGCCGATGTCGAAGTGCTTGTCCGGCAGCAGCGGAGAATCGGGGTCGTCGTCGTCCACCTGGACGCCGGAGCTGTTCAAGAGGTCGATCTGCAGGTGGCTGTCGGCCATCACCAGGCCGATTCCGAAGCCGACATAGGGCAGCAGCTTCTGGTTGCGGACGAAATCCAGGCCGTAGTGCACGGTCAGAGTCGAGCTCGTGCAGGTTCGTCGACAGCTCGCGCGGCGACGTCCATCCCGGGGGCAAGAAGGTCTCCGCACTGCTGTAGCTGGAGAAGCTGTAGGTGGCCGCCAGGCCCAGCGCCGGTCGATAGGCCCAGTAGGCGCGCAGTCCCGCGGGCGTGCCGGTCTCGAAATCCGTCAGGCGGATCCCGGGCTCGCTGCCCAGGAGGGGCATGATGTCGTTCGTCCGGAAGAGGAGATCGGCATGGCTGGGCCCGGCATAGGTGGCGACCAAAGGGCCCAGGCTCCAGCGCGGGCCGTGGAAGCCGGCTACCGGCGGCGCCGCCGAGGCGGTGGCCGCGCTGACGAGGAGGATGACCGTCAGCATCGCAAGCGCGGACAGGGGGCGGCGCATGGGATCTCCTTCCGGGGGACGCCGAAAGGTAAGGCCGGAAACGACGCAGAATCAAGCCCCTTCGCCGCTCCGCGGAGCCGCCAGCCGAGCGGCCAGGAACTCGAGGCTGCGCGGCAGGGCGCTCGCGCCGGCTTCGACGAAGGCCAGCGCCGCGGCGCCCGCGCGGGCGAGCTGTTCCGGCTCGTCGAGGCAGCGCCGCCAGCGCTCGAGCAGTTCGGCCGCATCGGCGACGACGAAGGCGCCGCCGCTCGGCCACCAATCGCCGGGCCTCGTCGGCGCGACCGAAGCGCGGGACCGCAGAGCACGGCGAGGCCGCGCGCCGCCGGCTCGAGCACGCTGTGCAGGCCGCGCCCGAAGCCGCCGCCCACGAGGGCGAGCTGCCCCGCCGCGTAGAGCTCGGGCAGGATGCCCACTCGGTCAGCAACGCAGACGCCGCCAGCGGCGAGATCGGCCCGCTCGCCGAGGGTCCACAGGGGCAGGCCCCGCGCCGCGGCGGCCTCGCGCAGGCGGGCGATCGCCGCGGCCGTGGGCTCGTGGGGCACGAGCAGCAGGCGCAGGTCGGCTCGCGTCGGCCTGAGCGCGGCGAAGGCGGCCAGCAGCATGTCCTCCTCGACCGGCCAGCTGCTGCCCGCGACGAGACAGAAACCCTCGCCCGCGCCGGCCAGCGGCAGCGGCCGCGCCTCCGCCCGGCGGGCGAGCACGCGATCGAAGCGCGTGTCGCCGGTGACGGCGAGCCGATCGGCCGCGACGCCGAGCGCCGCGAAGGCCCGCGCGTCGGCCTCGCTCGCGGCCCCGATGCCGGTCAGCCGGCGATGGAGCGGCGCCGCGATCAGGCGGCCCGGCCAGCGGGCGCGTCCCGAGTCCGTCCCCAGCGCCGCGCCGAGCAGCAGCACGGGGACGCCGCGGCGCTCGGCCTCGAGCACGAGGTTGGGCCAGAGGTCCCACTTGACCGCGATCACCGCCCGCGGGCGGAAGGCGGCCAGGAGCCGAGCCATGGCCCGCGGCGTGTCCAGGGGCAGGGGGAGCACCAGGTCCGCCTCGCCGAGCCGCTCGCCGGCGGCCCGCGCCGAGATCGAGCTCAGGGTGACGAGCAGCCCCGCCTCGGGATCGCGGGCGCGCAGACCCGCGAGCAGGGGCCGCGCCTGCTCCAGCTCGCCGGCGCTGGCCGCGTGGAGCCAGTAGCGCGGGTTGCGCGCGGCGAGCCGGGCGAGCGCCGCCGGCGCGGGGGGACAGTCCCGACGCCAGCGGAGCCCGGCCCGCAGCTTGGGCGCCCAGGGCGAGGCCACCCTGGCCAGCGCCGGCAGGAGCGGCGAGAGGAATCGGTAGAGCCCCAGCCACGGGTTCACTGCAGCGCCCCCATGTCCGCCAGGGCGGCGAGGACGGACTCGACGCCGATCGCGGCCAGGCAGTTGCCGTGGCCGAAGCGACAGGGCTTCTCGCCGTGCAGGGAGCAGGGCCGGCAGGCGAGCGGCAGCTCGAGCAGGCGGCTGGCGCCGAGGCGCGGCGCGAAGCCGAAGGCGGGCACCGTGGGACCGTAGAGATCGATCACGGGCCGTCCCACGAGCTCGGCCAGGTGCACGAGGCCGCTATCGCCCGCCACGAGGGCGCGCGCGCGCGCGAGCGCCGCCGCCACGTGGGAGAGGGGTCGATCGCCGCTGTAGTCCACGGCGCCGAGGGCGGCCAGCGCAGCGCAGGCCTCGCGCTCGTCCGGCCCGCCGACGAGCAGCAGCGGCCAGCGCCCGGCCAGGCGCTCGACGAGGGCGGCGGCGTGCGGCCAGGTCTTGGCCGGCCAGGCCGCGCCCGGGGCCAGGGCGATGGGCCGGACCCCGGCGGGAAGGCCGAGGGCGGCCAGCTCGGCGTCCACGCCATCGCCGAGGGCAGCGGCGAGCGGGTAGGCGGCCGCTCGCCCGCCCGCGGGCCGGTAGGCCTCGCCGAGGGCGGCCGCGACCGTGGACCGATGGCGGATCCACACGGGCGTCAGCGGGGCGCGCGGCCGCAGGAGTGCCGGCCAGCCGGGACGGGCGATCATCAGTCGCCGGCGCAGGTCGTGCCGGGGGCTGGCCCACCAGCCCAGCCGGGGCGCGGCGAGCTGCCGCCGGAGCAGGCGGCTGCGCAGGTTGCCGTGGAAATCGAGAACGCGGTCGAAGCCCTCGCCGGCCAGGTTGCGGCCCAGCGCGGCGAGCTCCGCGCGGCCGGCCCCGCGGGGCAGGGTCCAGAGCCGATCGAGCTGCGGCAGCGGCTGCAGCAGCGAGGCCCAGGGCTCGAGCACGAGGAAGTGGCGCTCGCCGGCCGGCTCGCTGGCCGCCAGGTCCCAGAGGGCCGGCAGCGTGAGTGCCAGGTCGCCGAGCGAGCCGAAGCGGATGAGCAGTGTCTTCGTCGGCATCGGGCGCGCGCTCCCCGGCGCCTCCCGCGGCTGGCGGGAAGCGCGCCAGTCTAGGGCGGCCCACCGGAAGCGTCAAGCGAGGCCGGCTTCTTGTTGACAGGAGGGGGTGGCCCGGGGAAGCTGGCCGCGAGGATCGAGGATCGTCACCATGGACCCAACTCGCGAGCCGGTCGGCATCGATGCGCACGACCTGCGCCACCTGCTCAGCCTGCTGGCTTGCGACCTCCGACTCACGCGGGGGCGCCTGGGCGGGGCGGCGGCTGAGCGCCTGCCCGCGCTCGGCGCGCTGCTGGCGCGCCTGGACGCGGGCCTCGACGGCATCGCCGGCTCCTTCGCGGTCGGTCTGCACGCGAGCGCCGATCTGCGGCCCGCGCCCGGCGGGCGACCGCTGGCGGACCGCGCCGACCTCGTGGCGGCGCTCTGGGAGCGCTTCGAGCGCGCGGGCCGCCTCCCGGCGGGCCGCGCGAGCCTGACCCTGGAGCGGCCCCTGCTGTGGCCCGGCCCGGGCCCGCTCTGGCAGAGCCTCCTGCTCAACCTGCTCACGAACGCTTGCGCGGCAGCTCCGGACGGACCGGTGGCCCTGATCGCCGATGCCGATGGCCTGCGCGTGCGCAATGGCGGCCGCCTGCCCGCGCCCAGCCTGGTGGCCGCGCTCGCCGCGGGCCAGTCGCCGCCTCCCGGCGCCGATGGTCACGGCCGCGGCCTGGGGCTCATCGTCAGTGCTGCGCGCAGCCTGGGCCTGCATCTCGAGCCTCAGCTCGACGCGGAGGCGGGCAGCTTCGAAGTGGCCTGCCAGCGCGCGCCGCGCGGCGCGCCGGCCCTCCTGCTCGTCGAGGACGACGCCGATCTGCGCGAGATGCTCGCCGAACTGCTGCGCGCCGAGGGTTTCCGCGTGCAGGTCCGGGCCGGGGGCGAGGGCCCGGCCCCGGCGGCAGGGCGCTACGCCGCGATGGTCGCCGATCTCAATCTGCCCGGCACGGGCGGGGACCGCTTGCTCGCCGCCTGGCGCGAGGCCGATCCCGGCCTCTTCACCCTGCTGCTCACCGGCGACAGCGCGGCGGCCGACCGCCGCTGGCCCGGCGTCGATGCGGTGCTGGTCAAACCGGGGCTCGGCCGCCTGCGCGAGCTGCTTGCGCCTCTGCGCCGCCAGCGGCCGGGGAGCGGCGCATGAGCCTGGATCTCGTGGTCGCGGGCCTGTGTCTCGGCCTGCTCGCCTGCTCGGCCTTCTTCTCGGGTGCGGAAACGGCGCTGTTCGCCCTCGGGCCTCAGCAGCGCCATGAGCTGGCTCAGCGCAGTGATCCGGCGGCCCGCCGGGTCACCCGCCTGCTGCACGACCTGGGCTCGGTGCTCATCACCATCCTGATCGGCAACACGCTCGTGAACATCACGCTGGCGGCGCTGGCCTCCCGGCTCATCCTGGGTTACCTGGGCGAGACGAGCGGCCCCCTGGTGACGCTGGGTCTGGTGACGGGCCTGCTCGTGGTGTTCGGCGAGATCCTGCCCAAGAGCGTGGCCGTGGGTACGCCGATGCGGACCAGCCTGCGCGTGGCGGGGCCGCTCCTGCGCGTCCAGCAGCTGCTGGCCGGACCCACGGCCCTGCTGCGCCGGCTGAGCCGCAAGCTGCTCGGCGTGCTCGAGCGCCTGCTGCCGGGCGACAGCCTGGCGATACGCGGCGAGGAGATGCTGGCCCTGCTCAGCCTCGGCGAGGAGAGCGGCAGCTTCCGCGCGCGCGAACGGCAGCTCGTCGAAGGGGTCTTCCAGCTCGGCGACCTGCGCGCCGGAGCCCTGATGACCCCGCGCGTGGACCTCTTCCTGCTCGAAGCCGGCACCACGGTCGAGGCGGCAGCGGGGGCCATGCGCCGCGCCGGCCACAGTCTCGCCCCCGTCTACCGCGAGTCCAGCGACCACATCGTCGGCGTGGTGAGCGCGCTGGCGCTCTTGGCCGAAACGGATCTCGCGCGGCCCGTCGGCGAGTTGGCCGAACCAGTCGAGTTCTGCCCGGAGAGCCGCAAGGCGGATGCCCTGCTCGTCGAGCTGCTCGCGCAGGACGCTGCCCTGGCCATCGTGCTCGACGAGTACGGCGCCCTCGCCGGTCTCATCAGCGTGGACGACCTGTTCGGCCTCGTGGTCGGCCGGCTTCGCCAGCAGAGCAAGGACGAGCTGCACTATCGGCTTCTGGACGCCGGCACCCTGATCGCCTCCAGCCGCCTGCCCGTGATCCGCTTGCCGGAGATCCTGGGGCTGCGCCTGCCGCCGGCGGAGGCCGAGACCCTGGGCGGCTACCTGATGGAAAGGCTGGGAGAGGTGCCGGAGATGGGCCACTCCTACCGCATCGATGGGCTGACCTGGACCGTGCTCTCCGCGCGCGGCCCGGCGCTGGGCGCCTTGCGCATCGAGCGGGCTGGGGAGCGCGCGCCATGAACACCTGGCTGTTGATCTTCGCGCTGGCCACCCTGTCCTCGGCCTACTTCTCGGGCAGCGAGACGGCCGTGATCGCCGCCGGGCGCTTGCGCCACCGGGCAGATCGGGATCGGGGTCAGCGCCTCGCCGGTTTCGCCGATCGACTCTACCGCCACCCCGAGCGGACCCTGGCCGTGCTCCTCATCGGCACGAACCTCAGCAACGTGCTCGCCTCCCTGGCTGGCCTATTCCTCACCGAGCGCTGGCTGGCCGCTGCCGGCGCGCATCTCGGTCCGCTCTGGAACGACCTGCTCTCCTCGCTCTGGGTGACAGCTCTCGTGCTCGTCTTCGGCGAGGTGCTGCCCAAGGGCATCGGCCATCACTACGCCTTCCGGATCTCCCGCCTGAGCGCGCCGCCCCTGTTGCTC
Source organism: uncultured bacterium (assembly GCA_963695095.1). Taxonomy (GTDB): domain Bacteria; phylum Krumholzibacteriota; class Krumholzibacteriia; order JACNKJ01; family JACNKJ01; genus VGXI01. Next base: position 1,458,216 of record CAVOFT010000001.1, read on the forward strand.
TTCTCCATCCTGGCCCTGCCTCTCGTGCTGTGCCTGGACGGATTGATCTGGCTGCTGCGCCTCTTCCCCGGCCTCGGCGGGGGAAACAGGGACGGAGTGTCCTGGGAGACCGTGCGCCAGCACGTCGAGGCGGGTCGGGCGGCCGGTGTCGTCGGGGCGGACCAGGAGCGCGCCATCGAGCAGATCAGCCTGCTGGGCGAACTCGATGCCGCCCACCTGATGCGCCCCCTCAGCGCACTGACGCTCTTTCCGATCGACGGCGACGCCGAGGAACTCCGCCGGCTACTCATCGCCAAGCACAGCTCGGCGGCCTTCCTCTACGAGGGTCGCCCCGGCCACCTGCTCGGCGTCCTGCCCGCTCGCCGGCTCCTGGGCGGCGACCTCTATCCGACACTGCGCGCGCAGATGGAGCCGCTGCTGCAGGTAGACGGGGGCATCCCGGCCCTGGAGCTGCTGGATTCGCTGCAGCCTGCGGGCCACAGCCTGGCCCTCGTCACGGACGCCGCCGGCGAGGCCCGGGGGGTCGTCTACCTGGCGGACGTGTTGCGGGAACTCTTGCACCAGAAGGAGGCCGCCGGCTGGGGCGATCTTCCCGACCAGGGGGAGGCCTGTTTACCGGAATCTTGAGCCCTCTGATCTGGCATAGCGAATGAATCTTGACCTTAGAGCCACTTTTTCTTATTTTTTCGCCAACTCGCTGCTTTCATTCCAATGCTGTTAAGGAGCGACATGCAAGCCCTGGGCAAGGCGGAGATCGGCGAGCGCCTCAAGCGCTACCGCCTGGAGAAGAAGTTGACGCTCAAGGAGATCGAGGCCCTGAGCGGCGTATCGGCCACGCATATCTCCGAGATCGAGCGCGGCAAGTCCAGTCCGACGGTCGGCGCGCTCACGCGCATCGCCAAGGCGATGGGTACCGAGGCCGCCTTCTTCGTCGAAGCGGAGGAACTGCCCCAGATCAACCAGCTCAGCGCCGGCAATCGCCGCCGCTACCGCTTCATGGAGCCGCCGGTATCGATCGAGTCGCTGTCGGGCAGCGTGCCGCACTCGCGCATGTCGGTGATGCTGATGACCTGGGACAAGGGCGCCGTCTCGACGGGCGAAGTGAACCGCCACGAGGGCGAGGAGTTCATCCTCGTGCGCAAGGGAATTCTCGAAGTCTATGTCGAAGAAGGCCGCCACATCCTCAAGGAAGGCGACAGCCTCCACTATCACGCCGCGAGCCCGCACCGCATCGAGAACATCGGCGATGCCGCCTGCGAAGCGCTCGTGGTCACCGTGCCCAGCTTCAAGATCTAGGAGGGGTGGCGATGGAGATCCAGGAACTCGGTGGGCGCATCAAGCGGATCCGCAAGTCGAAGGGGATGACCCTCAAGGACATCGAGTCGCGCAGCCGCGTATCGGCCACGCACATCTCGGAGATCGAGCGGGGCAAGACGAGCCCCACGATCGGGGCGCTTTCGCGCATCGCCTCCGCGCTCGGCAAGGATACGTCCTTCTTTCTCGAGACCCAGAATCTCGAGGACGTCAGCCACATCAAGTACGAGGAGCGGCAGAAGGAGGACTTCAAGTCCGCGTCCGGGTACTTCCAGCGGCTGACGCGCGGCATCCCCGGCGGCCGCCTGCAGGTCTATCGCCTGCATCTGGATGCGGGCGCCGAGCTGCGCTATGCCCAGGCCGGCCAGGAAGGCGAGGCGACCCTCGTGCTCGAGCAGGGCCGCCTCGAGTTCCGGGTGGACGAGGAGACCTACCAGATGAGCGCCGGCGACAGCATGCACTTCACGGAGATCAACGTGCCGGCAATCCGCAACATCTCGACGCGGGACACGGCCGATCTGCTGTTGATCAGCATCCGCCGCCACAGCATCGACGGTTTCTAGGAGGCGCCATGGCCGCCGACGAGCGCGACATCCAGTTCCTCAGCCTTATCTTCAGCCTCCAAGCTGCGGCCCTGCAGCAGCTGGGCAAGCTGGTGCATCCGATGAGCGGGGAGGTCGAGCGCGACCTCGCCGCCGCCCGCCAGAGCATCGACCTGCTCGAGTGCCTGGCGCGCAAGACCCAGGGCAACTTGAGCCGCGAGGAAGCCCGCGCGCTGCAGGACATGCTCACCACCCTGCGCCTGAACTACGTGGACGAGTTGAAGAAGGGCGAGCCGGCTGCAGATCCCGGTGCGGACGAGGCCGCCCCGGCGGAGGGCGACGAGAGAGCATCCGGTGAAAGCAGCGACTGAAGCGCGGCGCGCGGGCGCCGGGCTGCGGGCGCTGGGCATCGGCCTCGGCATGCTCGGCGCCTTCGCTGCGCAAGCGCTGGCCGGCTTCGGGATGCCGGAATCGCGGGGATTGCTCCACGTGCGCACCGACGAGACCACCGGCCTGGGCGCCTTCGGTTTGGTACTCGGCAGCACCTACTACTACCAGGACGTCGGCCAGGCCAGCCGCTACCACTGGAGCACGGGCCGCCTGGGTCTCAGCTTCGGCCTGGGCGAAGCCGGGCAGCTCAGCATCGACCAGCGGCTGCACGGCCTGCTCCGCTTCGCCGGCGCGGGCGACGGCGATCTCGTTGACGCCATCGGGGACTCGGACTGGCTGGCCGGCCTCGGCGACGCCGATCTGGGGCTCAAGGTCGGCCTGCCCATGCCGGGCGACCGCCTGCGCCTGGCCGCCGAGGGCGCGCTGCGCCTGCCTGTGGGCGACCGCCGCCGCCACTTCACGGCCGATGCGCGCGACTACGAGGTCATGGGCATCGTCAGCATCGACCTCTTGCGCGGCGGCAGCTTCGTGCCCACGCGCCTGCACCTGAACGCCGGCCTGCGCGTGAACCGGGGACGCAGCGGCCAGGGCCTCGCCCCCGGCCTCGGCGCCGCCGCCTGGCAGGGCGTCTACCCGCCCTTCTACCCGGCCCTCGCGGAAACGGAGTCGGAGGCCAGCCTGCGCCAGACGCTCTACGGCGCGGGCCTGGAGTTCCTGGGCGAGGACCTGCGCCTGTCCCTCGAGCTCAGCGTGGACCTGCTCGATCGACGCAACGAGGAGATCCTGCTGCGCGAGCAGCCCTGGCGCCTGGGCCTGGGCTTCCGCGCGGCGGGGCCCTGGCGCTGGGAGATCAGCGGCAGCTTCGATCTGGATCTCGCCCGCGACGACTTCGCCACCGCCTTCGCGCCGCACTACCCGGGGCTGGTCACCAGCCTGATGCTGCGTCGCGACTGGCAGCTCCTCGCCGGCGATCCCGATCGGGACGGCCTGCGCGGCGAGGACGACGACTGCCCGGATCGGCCGGAGGATGTCGACGGCTTCGAGGACGAGGACGGCTGCCCCGATCCCGACAACGACGGCGACGGGGTCCTGGACCTCATCGACCTGGCGCCGAACCTGCCCGAAGACATCGACGGCTTCGCCGACGACGATGGCCGCCCCGATCTCGACAACGACAACGACGGCATCGCCGACGTCGACGATCTGTGCCCGGATCGCGCCGAGGACTACGATGGCTTCGAGGATGAGGACGGCTGCCCCGAGCGCGGCAATCCGCCCGCCCCGGTGGGCGGCGACTGAGTCAGCGCCCGCTCCCCGCGAATCCGGCCGGACCGGGCTCGTCCTCCCGCTCGTCGGCTTTCACCGCCTGCCAGACGCGCTCCATGGTCGCCAGCGGCAGCTCGCCCAGGGGCTGACCAGCGCTCGCCAGCTGCCTTTCCATGGCAGCGAAACGCCGGAGGAACTTCGCATTCGCGCCTTCGGCCACCGCCTCGGCGTCCAGGCCCAGCCAGCGCGCGAGATTGGCGAGCACGAAGAGGACGTCGCCCAGCTCGTCCTGGACGCGGTCCAGGGCAGCCGCGTCCAGGGCCTGGCGATAGCGCGCCGAAGGCGCTCCGCCGCCCGCGGGCGGGGCCGCGGGCAGTTCCCTCAGCTCGCGGCGCAGTTCCTGGGTCTCTTCCTCGAGCTTGGCGAGCACGCCGTCCAGATCCGGCCAGTCGAAGCCGACGCCGGCCGCCCGCTCCTGGTAGCGATGGCTCCGGGCCAGGGCGCCCAGACTGCGGGGGAGGGGCTTGAGCAGGCCGCCGGGCTCGCCGCGCGCGGCGCGTTCCTCGCGTTTGACGGCCTCCCAGACCCTGAGCTGGGCGGCGCTGTCGGCAGGAGGGGGCTGAGCCGATCCGGTCGGGTCACCGGCTGCAGCGGGGAATAGCTGAGGATGGCGTCGCCGCAACTTGGCGTCGATGGCGACCAGGGCCGCGGCGGCGGCTTCCGGCTCGGCGGCCGCAGCATCCCGCGTCAGCCGCTGCAGGGCGAACAGGAGCAGGTAGGCGAGGTCGCCGATCTCCTCGGCTTGGCCCACACTGTCATTCTGGTCGCAGGCCTCCAGCCACTCGTGGCCCTCCTCGATGAGATGGCGGGCGAGATCGGCGGGCTTCTGCTCAAGGTCCCAGGGACAACCATCGGGCGCGAGCAGGCGCTCGAGGGTGTTCCAGAGCTGCCGGAGCTCGCGATCGGGAAAGTTCGCCATGGCGGCCACCCTAGCACGGGGGCCGAGAGCGGACAAGCGGGGCCGATGGGCGTTGACGCCTCGCGCACGGGGCCGCTAAGCTGATCGATCACTCCGAAGGAAAGTTCGCGCGCATGGACCTCATCCGCATCCGGGGCGCTCGGGAGAACAATCTCCGCAGTCTGGATCTGGACATCCCCCGCGGGCGCTTCGTGGTGATCTCCGGACCGAGCGGCTCGGGCAAGAGCAGCCTGCTCTTCGACACCCTCTACGCCGAGGGCCAGCGCCGCTATGTCGAGAGCTTGTCGACCTACACGCGGCAGTTCCTGGAGCGCCTGCGCCGGCCGGACCTGGACTCCCTCGAGGGCATCGGGCCGGCCGTGGCCATCCGCCAGCAGAACAGCGTCCAGCATGGGCGCTCCACCGTCGCCACCTACACGGAGATCGCCGACTTCCTGCGCGTGCTCTTCGCGCGCGCGGGCCGCCTGCACTGCCCGCGCTGCGGCGCTCTCGTCGCCCGTGAGGAGCCGAGCGCCCTGGCCGCGCGTCTCGTCGCCCAGTACGCGGGCCGCCTCCTCTTGCCGGCCTATCCCTTTCGCGCCGCGGCCGGACTTGGCGGCGAGCAGGTGCGCGAGATCCTCGTCGCCCGCGGTTATCTCCGCGTGGCCGCGGCGGGCGGTGTCGCCCGCCTCGAGACGCTGTCGGCGGCGGACCTGTCGGTGGCCGGCCTGCCGGTCATCGTCGACCGTCTGCGCGCCGAGCCCGAGCAACAGGGCCGGCTGGCCGAGGCGCTGGAGAGCGCCTACGGCGAGGGCGAGGGTCGCCTCGTCATCCTCGACGAGGCAGGCAGCGAGCTGTCGCGTCACGCCGAGGGCGCGGTCTGCGCGGCCTGCGACCTCGAGCTGCCCGAGCCGCGTCCGGATTTCTTCTCCTTCCAGCTCACGGAGGGCGCCTGCCCCGATTGCCGGGGCTACGGCAATCAGCTGGAGATCGATCCGGAGAAGCTGGTGCCGCGCCCGGCGCTCTCCCTCGCCGAGGGCGCGCTCGCGCCCTGGGCCTCGCCGCGCTTCGCGCGCTTCCAGCAGCGCGTGCTGGAGCTCTGCCGCGAGCGCAAGATTCCCGCGGACCGGCCCTTCGCCGAGCTGAGCCCGGCGCAGCAGCGGCTCCTGCTCGAGGGCGGCAAGGGCTTCAAGGGGCTGATCCCCTGGCTGCAGGCCCTGCGCGGCAAGGCCTACAAGAAGTACGCCCGCTTCTACTCGCGGCGCTACATGTCCGAGCAGCGCTGCGCGACTTGCGACGGCAGCCGCCTGCGCCCGGAGGTGCGCCACGTGCGTCTGGGGGAGTGGACGCTGCCCGATCTGTACCGGCTCACCATCGGCGAGGCCGCCGCCGCCTTGGCCGCCCTGCCCATCGACCCGGCGGCGCAGGGCGTCGAGCGGGTGATGGCCGAACTGGACAGCCGCCTGCGCTTCCTGCTGCGCATGGGCCTGCACTATCTCGGCCTCGACCGACCCACGCGCAGCCTCTCCGGCGGGGAGTTCCAGAGGATCCACCTGGCGAACGCCCTCGGCAGTCGGCTCACCGACACGCTCTACGCCCTCGACGAGCCCACCATCGGCCTGCACCCGCGGGACACGGAGCGGCTGATCGCCACCCTGCTGGAGCTGCGCGACCTGGGCAACAGCGTGATCGTCGTGGAGCACGATCTCGAGGTCCTGCGGCGGGCTGATCAGCTCATCGATCTCGGCCCGGGCAGCGGGGCCAAGGGCGGCCAGCTCGTCTACCAGGGGCCGGTGGCCGATCTCGCCGCGATCGACGCGGAGCATCCGTCGGCCACCCTGCGCTGCCTGGCCGGCCACGAGCCGCTCGGCTTCAGCGACCGGGCGCGGCGGCCCTCGCGGGGCAGCCTCGTCCTCGAGGGCGTCACGCGAAACAACCTGCAGGACTTGACGGTCGAGTTTCCCCTGGGCAGGCTGGTGGTGGTTTCGGGCGTCAGCGGCTCGGGCAAGAGCACCCTGGTCGCCGATGTGCTCGTGCAGGCCCTCGCCAGTCCCGAGGGCCCGCGGCCGGGGGATCCCTGGCGGCGCCTGCGCGGCGCCGACCGCGTGCACGGCTTTCGCGTCGTCGACCAGAGCCCGGTCGGCCGCAGCCCGCGCAGCAATCCGGCCACCTACCTGGGCGCTTTCCAGTTCATCCGCGAGCTCTACGCCGAAGCGGCCCGCCGTGGCCGCCTGCGCCTGGGCGCCGAGCACTTCTCCTTCAACAGCAAGGAGGGTCGCTGCCCCGAGTGCCAGGGCCTGGGCTCGGTGAAGCTCGAGATGGTCTTCATGGCCGATCTCTACGTGCCCTGCGAGGCCTGCGGCGGCCGCCGCTTCCGCCCCGAATCGCTGGCCGTGCAGTACAAGGGGCGCACGATCGCCGAGGTGCTCGACATGACCGTCGACGAGGCGATCCAGTTCTTCGCCGGCCAGCATGCCCTCGGCGAACGGCTGTGGATGCTCCACCGCGTGGGGCTGGGCTACCTCAAGCTGGGCCAGGGCGCGAGCACGCTCTCCGGCGGCGAGAGCCAGCGCCTGAAGATCGCCCGCGAGCTCGCGGCGACGGGCAGCGAGCGCCACCTGTACATCCTCGATGAGCCGACGACGGGCCTGCACCCTCTCGACGTGCGGCAATTGCTGGCCGTCTTCCAGCGCTTGCTCAAGGCCGGCCATTCGCTCATCGTCATCGAGCACAACCCGCAGGTGTTGCTGGCGGCCGATCACATCATCGATCTCGGGCCGGAAGGGGGCGCGGGCGGCGGGCGGATCGTCGCCGAAGGCGAGCCGGCGGCCATCGCCGCGGCGCCGGCCTCGCTGACGGGCCGCTACCTGGCGCCGCTCCTGGCCGCGCAGCTCGAGGAGGAACGCGAATGAGAATCCTGGTCACCGGCGGCGCCGGCTACATCGGGGGCGCCTTCCTGCGCGCGGCCCTGGCGGCGGGCCACCAGCTGCAGGTGATCGACAACCTCAGCACCGGCCATGCGGACAGCCTGCCGCCGGGGCTGCCCTTCACGCAGGCCGATCTGCGCGAGCGGCGCTGGCTGGATTCCTTGCTGGCCGGGAGCGAGGCCGTCGTTCACTTCGCGGCCCGCAGCCTGGTCGCCGAGTCGATGGCCGATCCGGTCGGCTACTATCGCGACAACCTCGGCGCCTTCCTGGCGCTGCTCGCCGGCATGGAGAGCTGCGGCCCGCGCCTGCTCGTCGTCTCCTCCTCGGCGGCCGTCTATGGCCTCGGCGAGGGCCGGCCCTTCCGCGAGGAGGATCCCTGCCGGCCGGTGAATCCCTACGGCGGCACCAAGCTGGCAATGGAACAGGTGCTCGCCCACGCCGCGCCGCGCCTGGGCATCGCCTACTTCTGCCTGCGCTACTTCAATGCGGCGGGTGCCCTGGCCGACCACGGCGAGCGCCACGAACCGGAGACCCACCTGATCCCCTTGGTCCTGGCCGCCGCGGCGGGGGGCGCGCCGCTGACCCTCTTCGGCGAGGACTACCCGACGCCCGACGGCACTTGCATCCGCGACTATGTCCACGTGGCCGACCTCGCCGAGGCCCACCTGGCGGCCCTTGACGTGCTGGCCGGCGGCCATGCGGCCGGCGGACCGCTCAATCTCGGCACGGGCCGTGGCCATTCGGTGAAGGAGGTGCTGGCCAGCGCGGAGCGGGTGACGGGCAGACGTCCGCGGCTGGAGCGCGGCGCCCGCCGCCCGGGAGATCCGGCGCGCCTGGTGGCCGGGGTCGAGCGGGCCCGCGCGCTGCTCGGCTGGACGGCCCGGCAGCCCGAACTCGACGCGATCGTGGCCTCGGCCTGGGCCTGGATGGAGTCCCGGAACCCTTGAAACCGGTGCAGTTGACAGGGCCCGGCGACTGTGCTTTTTTAGGCCGCGCCGCGAAGGTAGCTCAGTCGGTAGAGCAGCGGACTGAAAATCCGCGTGTCGGCGGTTCAACTCCGCCCCTTCGCACCCAAGCTGCCGAGCCGGCTCCCACCAGGGCCGGCTCGCGCTGCTTCTTGTCCCAGCCCCCGCGCGGGGATTGACAAACTCCCTGATTTGCGCTAAGTTTGGGGTTATCAGACTTTTAACTCTGAATAACCTACCTGGGGGCTCCCATGATTCTCTCGAGGGCGAGCGAGTACGCGATTCGGGCGATGGTGTACATGGCGGGGCGTGAGGAAAACGGACCCGTTCAGCTCAAAGAGATCGCCGAGTCCGAGAACATTCCCTTCCATTTCCTGGCCAAGACGATGCAGGTGCTGACGCGCATTCGGCTCGTCAAGTCCTTCCGCGGCCCGCATGGCGGTTTCATGCTGATGAAGCCGGCCGGCGATATCTACCTCTATGAAATCGTCAACGCCTTCGATGCCATCAACCAGTGGGACACGACCTGCGTGCTCGGCATCAATCCCTGCTCCGACGATGTGATCTGCCCTCTCCACGATGACTGGAAGCCCATCAAGGAGGGCATCTACGATCTATTCAAGACCCGCAACCTCGAGAGCCTCGTGGGCAGGCTCGAGGAGAAGCGGCAGAAGCTCCGCGAGTTGGGTCTGACGGGCTGACGGGCGGTGGCTCGCGATTCGGGCGGCTTCCTCAAGCGGGAGCCGCCCCTTTCCTTGCGCCCGGCTGCTGCGCCTAGAAGAGCGATTCCCTCGCTTCGATGCGCAAATCCAGCCCGGTGACCAGGGCCTCGCCGTCGATGGCCCCGGTCCCGCCTCGATGCTCCAGTGCGAAACGCAGGCCGACATACACGGTCTCATGCTCCCTGAAGAGGGGCAGAAAGTCGCCGGCCGCGAAGCGTTCTTCGAGGAAGTCGATGTTGCCTCCCCTCAACTCCCCGCTCAGGACGGCCAGGCGGTGTTCGGCATCCCAGAAGTGAAGGGGATCGTCGTCGGCGGCGACGAAGACCTCGAGCTGAACGCCCATCGTGATCTCGCCGAGCACAGCGCGGTTGTCGAGTCGGATCTGGAGGTCGGCCGTCATCCCCTCCAGGGTGGCGACGTCCCGCAGCCCAGCTGGGGTCTCGACGCTCTCGATGGGCGAGGTCGCCGTGTGGAGGCCGGCGGGCAGCACGAGGTAGGCGAAGCGCCGGTCCTCTTCCGCAATGAAGCTGTCCAGATCCACGTTGATGATCGCGCGGTTGTCCCCGCAGGCGAGCGGGAGCAGCAACCCGAGGGCGGCGAGAGTGCGGCGCGCGGCGCTGAGGGTCGGCATGCTTCCTCCTAGAGGGAATGGCTGAGGCTGAGCCCGAGGGCGAGCCCGCGTTCGTCCTGGATAAAGCGGCCATGCGTCTCCAGGGCCAGATCGAGGCAGAGGCCGCCGAAGCAGCGACCGCCGCCGATCGCCGCCTGCCAATCGCCGCCGGCATCGCGCTGGCTGCCGGCTCGCAGGGCCCAGAGGCCGAGCCGGCGCTCGCCGCCGATGTGGACGCTGTCTCCCCAGGGCCGCAGGCGCCATTCGGCGCGCCAGAGCCAGGGGCCGGCGGCATAGCCGCCGTGGCAGGTCCACAGCGGGTCGAGGACATAGCGGTAGCTCTCGCCCTCGGCCAGCACCCGCCTGACGGTGCCGCCATTCCCGTCTGCGCCGTCCTCCAGTCGCTGCTCCTCGAGCCGGGTGTCGGGGAAGCGGATGCTGCCCGCGAGATCGCGCACGCCGATCCCGAGATCCCATGGCCCGCGTTGCAGGACGAGCCCGAGGTCGAGGGCAAAGCCGAGGCCGAGGCCGGCGCCGCTGCGCGTGAGGCTGCGCTGCTCGACCTCTAGCTCCTTGGAGGCGAAGAGGGAGTCACCGCTGGCCAGCGCGACGTCTAGTTCGCCGGCGGCCATGGCGAAGCCGGTGAGCAGCTTGGGCCGCAGGCCCCAGGAGAGTGCGGGAGCGCCGGCCGTCCCGCCGCGCCGCCCGCCCAGGCGGACGCTGAAGGCAAGGCCCGCCGCCGCCGCACCCTCGCCGGTCAGGGTGTAGCGCGCGTTGGGCGCGAGCGAGTCGCCTGCTGCGAGCAGACCGTAGAGGGCCTCGTCCACGGCGGTCTCGAGGCGCAGGTCGACGAAGGGATTCACCTGGGCGCGCCAGTGTGCGCGCGCGCCGAGCGGGCCGCCGAGCCCGAAGCCGAACCGGTCGCTGCGCCCGCCGAGGGCGACCGGCTCACGGGGCACGACGAGGTGCGCATCCTCCCAGAAGACGCGCAGGTTCTCTTGCCCGAGATCGATCACGAGATCGCCGTCCAAGGGGTCGGGCCGGCGCAACTCCACGTGCAGCGGAGGATTGGCGACCAGGTTGGCGAGGCGCAGGGGGTCGAAGTCCGGCGAGTCGGGATCGAAGCTGGGCCAGTCGGCGGCCAGGGGAAGCAGGCCGAGTGGCAGGGGCAGGCTGCCTGGCCAGGCCGGGCCCGGCGCTGCCGCGGCGTAGGCGGGGTTGTCGGCGGCGAGATCGCCCGGCCGCGGCGCCCGCACGCCGCCCATCGCCATCCGGCGCGCATCCATCAGCAGTCCCTGGGCCGGCGCAGCCGGCGCCAGCAGCAGCGCGGCGAGCCCGGCGAGCGCCATTCTGCACGAGCGGGTGGGTCGCAGCATGCAAGGGCCTCCTTGGCGAGAGCTTCCTCGGCGCGGCTGGGGATTACCGTTCCCGGCACCCTGCGTTGCCGCGCCCGGTCGCCGTCGACGCCCCCGCAAGAAGGCCGCCCAGGGCTTGACTTCGCGCATTTCGAATCGCAGTATACGCCCTCTTGGGAGCGAAACTGCTGGCGTAGCTCAGTTGGTAGAGCAGCGCACTCGTAATGCGCAGGTCCGCGGTTCGAATCCGCGCGCCAGCTCCCGCATTCGCTCGCCGTGTACTGCGGGCCGTCCGCCGGGGGCCGTCCTTGCCATCGTCCGTTCGCTGCGCCCCGCGCGGCGACCCCAACCCGGGGAGGCTACGCGTGCCCGATAGCCAGCTCATGGTCAGCGTTTCGGGAATCCGCGGCATCGTCGGCAGCTCTCTCCATCCGGAAGCCATCCTCCGCTACAGTGCCGCCTACGCGACCTGGTGCCGCCGCCGCGGCGCGCCCATCGGCGCGCCCGTCGTCGTGGGGCGGGACGGCCGACCCAGCGGGCGCATGGTGCTGGACCTGGTCAAGGGCGTCCTGAGCGCGGCCGGGCTAGAGACCGTCGATCTGGGCGTCGCCACCACCCCCGGCACGGCGATGGCGGTGAGCGCCCAAGGCGCGGTGGGCGGCATCGTCATCACCGCGAGCCACAATCCGGCCCCCTGGAACGCGCTGAAGTTCCTGGACGCGGCGGGCGACTTCCTCGCGCCCGCCCTGGGCCTGGAAGTGCTGGCCATCGAGGCGGCGGGGGATTTCCACTGGGAGGGTCACGAGGGGCTCGGCGGCTTCCGCCGCTGGACCGCAGCGGCCCGCCACCATGTGGACGCCATCCTCGCCTTGCCCGGCGTGGATGCCGCGGCCATCGCCGCGCGCGGCTTCACGGCAGCCGTGGACGCCGTCAATGCCTCCGGCAGCGCCGCGATGCCGATGCTGCTCGAAGCGCTGGGCGTGCGCTGCCTGCCGATCTTCTGCGATGGCAGCGGCAACTTCCCGCACAATCCCGAGCCGACGCCCGCCCATCTGGGAGCGCTGGCGGCTGCGGTGCGCGCAGGCAAGGCGGACCTCGGCCTGGCGGTGGACCCGGACAGCGATCGCCTCGTGCTCGTGGACGAGAGCGGCCGCGTCCTCTCGGAGGAGTACACCCTGGCCCTGGCCGCGGACTACTGGCTCGGCCGCGAGCCCGGCCCGGTGGCGGCCAATCTCAGCACCAGCCGCATGATCGATGATGTGGCCGCCCGCCACGGACAGCCTTGCCACCGCAGCCCGGTGGGCGAGGCGCACGTGGTCGCCGCGATGCGGGCGCAGGGCGCGGTGATCGGCGGCGAGGGCAACGGCGGCGTCATCTTGCCGGCGCTGCACGCCGGCCGCGATGGGCTCGTGGGCAGCGCCCTCATCCTCGCCGCCATGGCCGCGCAGGGCCGGCCGCTGTCGACCCTGGCCGCGGCGTTGCCGGCCTATCACATGGAGAAGCGGCGCCTGGAACTGGCCGCCAAGGGCGATCCCGCCGCAGTGGCCGCGCTGGCCCGGCAGCACTTCGCCGGCGCCGATCTCGACACCCGCGACGGGGTGAAGGCCAGCTACCCCGAGGGCTGGATCCACGTCCGCCCCTCGAATACGGAGGCCATCCTGCGTCTGATCGGCGAAGCCGCCGATGCCGATTGGCTGGCGGCCCGGCTGGATGCCGCTGAAGCCCACTTCAGGACGGCCTTGGCCTGAACCCGGAGCGCCGGGATTTCTATTGAGGCTGCGCGAGAGAGGACCGATACTCAGGCGCAGCGTGACATCCCCTAGCGACGAGGCGAGATCATGTGCGGAATCATCGGCTATGTGGGGGAACGCCCCGCCCTCCCCATCCTGATCGCCGGCCTCAAGCGCATGGAGTACCGGGGCTACGACTCGGCCGGGGTGGCACTCCATGAGCCGCATGGCCTCACCGTCGTCAAGGCCGAGGGCAAGATCAGCAACCTGGAGGCGGTACTGCGCTCCGGCGCCTACGAGGCCACGCTGGGGATCGGCCACACGCGCTGGGCGACGCACGGCCCGCCGACCCAGGACAACGCGCATCCGCACACCGACGAATCGGGCGACCTGGCGCTCGTCCACAACGGGATCATCGAGAACTTCCAGTTCCTCCGGCGCTATCTGAAGGAGCAGGGCATCGAGCCGCGCACGGAGACCGACACCGAAGTGCTCGCCCACCTCATCGCCCACTACTACGAGGGCAGCGTGGAGCAGGCCGTTCGCCGCGCGCTGTCCATCGTCGAGGGCACCTACGGCATCGCGGTCATGCACCGCGATCATCCGCGCAAGCTGGTCGGCGCCCGCAACGGCAGCCCGATGGTGGTGGGCATCGGCGAGAACGAGTTCTTCCTCGCCAGCGACGTGGCCGCGATCCTCGCCCACACGCGACAGGTCATCTACCTCGACGACCACGAGATGGTCGTGATCGAGGACGGCAAGTTCCACACCAAGACCATCCGCAACGAGATGGTGGAGAAGTCCGTCCACGAGGTGACCTGGGATCTCGAGAGCATCGAGAAGGGCGGCTACGAGCACTTCATGCTCAAGGAGATCTTCGAGCAGCCCAACACGATTCGCAACTCCTTCCGCGGCCGGCTGATCCTGGACGAGGGCAAGGCCAAGCTGGGCGGGCTCATCTACAACCTGGACGACCTGCGCGCGGCCGATCGCATCATCTTCCTGGCCTGCGGCACGAGCTGGCACGCCGCCCTGATCGGCGAGTACATGCATCGAGCGACCTGGCGCGCATCCCCGTGGAAGTCGAGTACGCCTCCGAGTTCCGCTACCGCAACCCCATCATCGCCCAGCAGAACATCGCCTGGTCGATCAGCCAGTCCGGCGAGACGGTGGACACCCTGGCCGCCATGCGCGAGGCGCGCACCAAGGGCGCCAAGGCGCTGGGCCTGGTCAACGTGGTGGGCAGCACCATCGCCCGCGAGAGCGACGGCGGCGTCTACATCCACGCGGGGCCGGAGATCGGCGTGGCCACCACCAAGGCCTTCACCAGCCAGGTGACGGTGCTCGCCATCCTCGCTCTCCTGCTGGGCCGCATGCGCGCCATGTCCAAGCGATCAGGGCCAGGAGCTGGTGCGCGAGCTGCAGGCCATCCCCGACAAGGTGGCGGAGATCTTGACGATGGACGCCAAGATCCGCAGCATCGCGCGAGATCTATGCGGGCGCGAACAACTTCCTCTACCTCGGCCGGGGCATCAATTTCCCGGTCGCGCTGGAGGGCGCGCTCAAGCTCAAGGAGATCTCCTACATCCACGCCGAGGGCTACCCGGCGGCCGAGATGAAGCACGGGCCCATCGCGCTCATCGACGACAACATGCCCGTGGTCTTCGTCTGCCCCCGCGGCAACGCCTACGAGAAGATCCTCGGCAACATGGAAGAGGTGCGGGCGCGCAAGGGCAAGATCATCGCCGTGGTCAACGAGGGCGACACGGCGGCCGCCAGCCTGGCCGACCACGTGATCTCGATTCCCGAGACGGTGGAGTACCTCTCGCCGCTGCTCACGGTGATCCCGCTGCAGCTGCTCGCCTACCACATTGCCGTCCTGCGCGGCTGCAACGTGGACCAGCCGCGCAATCTGGCCAAGAGCGTGACGGTGGAGTGAGGAGGAACCCATGAGGCGCAAAGTGATCCAGACACCGGCCGCACCGGCGGCGGTCGGGCCCTACAGCCAGGCGGTCGCCAGCGGCGATCTCCTGTTGCACCGCCGGCCAGGTGCCGCTGGATCCGGCCACCGGCAAGCTCGTGCCCGGCGACATCGGCGCCCAGACCCACCAGGTGATGAAGAACCTGGCCGCCGTGCTGGCGGCGGCCGGCGCCGGCTGGCCCGACGTCGTCAAGACCACCTGCTTCCTGGCCGACATGGCGGACTTCGCCGCCTTCAATGCCGTCTACGCGGAGTACTTCGCCGGGCTGGCGCCGCCGGCCCGCTCGACGGTCGCCGTGGCCGGCCTGCCCCTGGGCGCCCGCGTCGAAGTGGAACTGCTCGCGCGGCTGCCGGAATAAGGGCCCGGCCGGCGCCGGCGCGCCGCTCCCGCCCCCGTCTGCGCACTGGACGGCGCCGGAATTGCCCACTACACTGCCGCGATGCTTGAGGGAGTGGATGGGTCCTGGTGGATCCCGAGGACTTCAAATCCTTCTGCCGGGTGCTAATCCCATCCGGGGTGGGTTCGATTCCCACGCATTCCCGCCATTTCAACCCTCGAGGTGCCATGCGCCCGTCCTTGCGTTGCCTGCTCGCCGGCCTCTTCCTGCTGGTCGCCCTGCCGCTAGTGGCGCAGGCTCAGACCGAGCAGGAGATCGGGTCCGCCGGCCACGGCCGCCTGAGCGCCGAAGGCCTGCGCGAAGCGCCGCCTGCGAGCCGCAACGCGCGCCTGGCGATGGCGGCCAGCGTCGCCTTCCCCGGGCTCGGGCAACTCTACAATAGCGAGGGGATGCGGACGCTGGTCGTCTTCGGCTGGGAGGCCTACTACCTCTCGGTAATCCTGCGCGAAGGCCAGCGCGCCGATCTCTACAAGCGCCATGCCGCGGCCCTCGCCGAGGGCGACACCTGGCTTGGCTTGAGTCGCGCCGAGCTGCGCGCCCGCTTCCACCAGCACGAGGAGCGGCAGACCGATTACGTCTGGTACACGGGCGCCCTGGTCCTGGCGAGCATCCTGGACGCCTACGTTTTCGCCCACCTGCACGGCTTCGAGACCGACGACATTCGCGGGCAGCGGGCGGCCCTGCTGCCCCGTCTCGATCCCGGCGAGCGCAGCGTGGGCCTCCAGCTGCGGCTCTCGTTCTAGGCGGCCATGCCCACTCTCGATCGCATTCGCAACTTCTGCATCATCGCGCACATCGACCACGGGAAGTCCACCCTGGCCGATCGCCTGCTCGAGCTGACCGGCACGCTCGGCGCTCGCCAGATGCAGGAGCAGGTGCTCGACAGCATGGACCTGGAGCGGGAGCGCGGCATCACGATCAAGAGCCACCCGATCGCCATGCCCTATCGCGATCCCGCCGGTGTGGACTACCTGTTCAATCTCATCGACACGCCGGGCCACGTGGACTTCAGCTACGAGGTGAGTCGCAGCCTGGCCGCCTGCGAGGGCGCCATCCTCGTGGTCGATGCCGCCCAGGGCGTGGAGGCGCAGACCCTGGCCAACCTCTACCTCGCCCTGGAGAACGATCTCGAGCTGCTGCCGGTGATCAACAAGATCGACCTGCCGGCCGCGCGCAGCGAGGAGGTGCGGGCGGATCTCGTGCGCATCCTCGGCGTGGCGCCCGCCGATGTCCTGCTCGTGAGCGCGAAGACCGGCGTCGGCATCGCCGAGCTGCTCGAGGCCGTGGCGCGGCGGCTGCCGCCGCCGCCCGACCGCAGCGGCGCCCCCGCCCGCGCCCTCATCTTCGACTCCAGCTACGATAGCTACCTGGGCGCCATCGCCACCGTGCGCATGATGGACGGCAGTCTCGCGCGCGGCGACCGCGTCCGCTTCCTCAACACGGGCCGCGAGTACGACGTGCAGGAGCTGGGGCAGTTCGTGCTCGGCCGCCGCCCCATGCCCCGCCTGGCCTGCGGCGAGGTGGGCTACGTGATCACCGGGGCCAAGGAGGTCAAGTACGTCCAGGTCGGCGACACCCTGGCCGCCGCGGTGACGCCGACGCCCGCGCCCCTGCCGGGCTACCGGCCCGCGAAGCCGATGGTCTTCAGCGGCCTCTATCCGGTGCGCACCGAGGACTACACGGACCTGCGCGAGGCGCTGCTCAAGCTGCAGCTCAACGATTCGGCGATCAGCTTCGTGCCCGAGACGAGCAATGCGCTCGGCTTCGGCTTCCGCTGCGGCTTTCTCGGGCTGCTGCACATGGAAATCGTCCAGGAGCGCCTCGAGCGCGAGTTCGCCCTGACCTTGATCGCCACCCTTCCCAACGTCCTGTTCCACGCCACGCTCAAGGACGGCAGCGCGGTGACGGTGGCCAACCCGGCCCAGATGCCGGATCCGACCGTGTTGGCGGAGGTGAGCGAGCCCGTCGTCCGCGGGACGATCTACACGCCGTCCGAGTACGTCGGCAACGTGATGAAGCTCTGCATCGAGCGCCGCGGCATCCAGGAAGGCATGAGCTACCTGGACGACAAGCGCGTCGAGCTGCACTTCCGCCTGCCGCTGGCCGAGGTCGTGGTGGACTTCTACGACCGGCTCAAGAACGGCACCCGCGGCCACGCCAGCTTCGACTACGAATACGCCGGCCACGAGCCGAGCGATCTGGTCAAGCTGAGCGTGCTGGTGAACGGCGAGCCCGTCGATGCGCTGTCCAGCATCGTCCACCGCGACAAGGCCGAGAGCTGGGGCCGGCTGCTGATCGACAAGCTCAAGGAGGAGATCCCCCGCCAGCTCTTCCAGGTGGCGCTGCAGGCGGCGATCGGCGGCAAGATCGTCGCCCGCAGCAATATCAGCGCCCTGCGCAAGAACGTGACGGCGAAGTGCTACGGCGGCGACATCACGCGCAAGCGCAAGCTGCTCGAGAAGCAGAAGGAAGGCAAGCGCCGCATGAAGCAGGTCGGCAATGTCGAGATTCCCCAGGAAGCCTTCCTGGCGGTGCTCAAGATGGAAAGGTAGGCAAGCATGGCCAAGCGGGCTGTGGGCAAGAAGAAGTCGTCGTTCCGGGAAACCGTCGATGTCGTGGTCTGGGCCGTCGTCATGGCCTTCCTCGCGCGAAGCTTCCTGATCCAGGCCTTCCGCATTCCCAGCGGCAGCATGGAGGACACCTTGCTCGTGGGGGACTTCCTCTTCGTGAACAAGTTCCTCTACGGGCCGCAGATTCCCTTCACGGACGTGCGCCTGCCGGGCCTGCGCGAGCCGCGGCCCGGGGACATCATCGTCTTCCGCTTCTCGGGCGAGAAGGACGACTACATCAAGCGCTGCGTGGCCGTGGGCGGGCAGACGATCGAGGTGCGCAACGGCGTCATCTACCTGGACGGCCAGCCCCAGGACGAGGACTACACCAAGTTCATCTACGGCGATCAGCCGGGGCGGGCGGCGCGCAACTTCGGGCCCTACAAGGTGCCGGAAGGCAAGATCTTCATGATGGGGGACAACCGCGACAACAGCCGCGACAGCCGCGTGCTGGGGCCGGTGGACTGGCGGGATGCGGTGCGGGGCAAGGCCATTTTCATCTACTGGTCCTGGGATGGCGCGAAGAAGCTCCCGCGCCTGAGCCGCCTGGGCGACCTCATTCGATAGGGCCCTCGCCGATGATCGGGCTCTACGTCCACGTGCCCTTCTGCGCCAGCCGCTGCAGCTACTGCGGCTTCTACACGGAGACGGCCGGCAGCCAGGAGCGCTACCTCGAGGCGCTGCTGGCCCAGCTCGAGCGGGAGGCGCTGCGCTTGGGGGGCGTGCCCGCGGCCAGCATCTACCTGGGCGGCGGCACGCCGAGCTGGCTGGCGCCGGCCGCGCTCGCCCGCCTGCTGGGCGCCCTCGCCGCGCGGCTCGCCCCGGCCGGTGAGTTCAGCATCGAGTGCAATCCCGAGGACGTCGACGCCGCCCTGCTCGAGCGGCTGGCGGCGGGCGGAATCACGCGGGTGAGCCTGGGCCTGCAGTCCACCGCCGACGCGGAGCTCGCCGCCGTGGGCCGCCGGCACGACGCCGCCCGCGGCCTGGCAGCCCTGGACCTCCTGGCCGCCTCTGCCTTCGCGCTCTCCGTGGACCTCATGCTCGGCCTGCCCGAGCAAACGGAGGCCAGCTTCGCCGCGAGCCTGGCAGCCGTGCTCGCGCGGCGGCCCGCGCATCTGTCCCTCTACTGCCTTGAACTGGAGGCCGACGCGCCCCTCAGGCGCCAGTTCGCGCTCCGTCCTCAGCTCGACCCCGGCGAGGACTTCCGCGCCGACCGCTATCTCGATGCCCATGCGCGGCTGGCAGCGGCGGGCTACGAGGCCTACGAGGTCTCCAACTGGTGCCTGCCGGGCGGCGAGTGCCGTCACAACCTGGCCATCTGGCAGGGCGGCGAGTTCCTCGGCCTGGGGCCCGGCGCGCACTCGCGCCTGGGCGGGCGGCGCTGGTCCTGGGCGCCGGATCTCGCCGCCTGGCAGGAGGCGCTGCTGGCGGGCCGCGTCGCTCCCAGCGAGGAGGACCTGCCCGATGCGCGAGGCGCTCGCCCTCGAGCGCCTCCTGCTGGGCCTGCGCACCCGCGAGGGGCTGCCGCTGGCCGAGCCCCTGCTCGCCGGCCATGCCAGCTTCCTCTCCCGCTGCGAGGCGGCCGGCTGGGCCCGGCGCGAGGCCGGCTGCTGGCGCCTCAATCCCAGCGGCTGGCTGCGCCTGGACGGCATCCTCGCCGCCCTGGCCACTTGACAGGGGCCCGGGCCTGCCCTAAATTCTGACAACCCTCCCGAACAGGTTGATTTTCATGGACTTCAGGTACTACGCCAGTCCCCAGGATCGTCAGCTGCGCATCCTGGACTCTGTCATCCGTCTCTATACGGAGCGGGCGGAGCCTGTCAGCTCGGCAGCTGTCGCGCGGGACCTGGAGCACAGCTGGTCCTCGGCGACGGTGCGCAATGTCTTCACCGAGCTGGACGAGCTGGGCTGGCTGGTGCAGCCGCACCGGGCGGCAGGGCGCATTCCCACCGACCTCGGCTACCGCGTCTACGTGGAGCGGGTCATCCGGCCGGCTCGATCGGCGAATCCCTGGCAGCCCCTGCTGGCCTCGGAACTCGGCGCCCGCGAGGACAGCTTGGCCGCTCAGCTCGAGCGGGCCGCGCGCCTCATCAGCCGCCTCAGCCATGCCCTGGGGATCTCGCTGCTCGTCGTCTCCACGCCCGACGAAGCGCCGGACGCCGCCGGTGAGCGGCGGCGGCCGAGCATCACCGGCGTCGAGGGACTGCTCGGTCTACCCGAGTTCGCGGATCCCGGTCGCCTGCGAGTCCTCGTGCACTTGCTCGACGATGCGACCAGCGTGGGCGAATCCCTGCGCGTGCTCTCGGATCCGCCGGGGGAGGTCTGCGTGCGCATCGGCAGCGAGAACACCCTGAGCGAGCTGGGGCAGTTCAGTCTCGTGGGGGTGCGCATCCAGCGCTCGCAGGAGAGCGCGATCATGGGCATGCTCGGTCCGGTGCGCATGGAGTATCCCCTGGTACTCGGCAGCATGGAGGGTCTGGTGAGCCTGCTCCACGATGGCGATGGCGAACACTGGTGCTGAGATGAGCGCGAAGCGCCACCGCGATTCCAAGCCCAACGCGGTCCCCGAGAAGCCGCTGGAGCCGGCCGCCGAGGTGGCTTCTCCCGCTGACGCGGCGCCCGCTGCCGCCCTGCCTGAGGAACTCGCCGCGAGCGCCGAGGGAGCCTCGGCTGCCGGCGAGGCCGAGGCCGGCGCGGAGCTGGCCGCCCTGAGCCAGGACCGCGAACGCCTCCTGCGCCTGCTCGCCGACCGGGACAACCAGGTCAAGCGCATGGAGCGCGAACAGGAGCGCGAGGCCCAGCGCCTGCGCGGGGATCTCGCCCTGCTGCTCCTGCCCGTTCTGGATGACCTCGAGCGCGCCCTGGCCCAGCTGCCCGCGGACGAGGACGCCGCCCACGGCGATGGCCTGCGCCTCATCGCCCGGCGCTTCCAGGAGCAGCTGGCGGCCTTCGGCCTCACGCCCATCGCCGCCCTCGGCGAGCGCTTCGATCCCCGCTGCCACGAGGCTCTGGTCCAGCTGCCGGCCACGGAGGCCGAGAAGGGCACCGTGATCCAGGAACTGCAGAAGGGCTATCGCCTGGGCGAGCTGCTCATCCGCCCGGCCAAGGTCGCCGTGGCGGGCTAGGAGGAGCATGCCCCAGCGCGACTACTACGAGGTCCTCGGCCTCGCCCGCGAGGCCGACGAGGCGGCCATCCGCAAGGCCTACCGCAAGCTGGCCATGCAGTACCATCCGGACCGCAATCCCGACGACAAGAGCGCCGAGGAGAAGTTCAAGGAGGCCGCCGAGGCCTACGAGGTGCTCAAGGACCCCCAGAAGCGCCAGGCCTACGACCAGTTCGGCCACGCCGGGGTCTCGGGCCAGGGCTTCGGCGGCGCCGGCCCCTTCGCCGGCGGCCAGGGCATCGATCTCGAGGACGCGCTCCGGTCGTTCATGCGCGACTTCGGCTTCGAGTCCTTCTTCGGCGGCGGCGGCGGTCGCCGGCAGGCCGGGCCCGATCGCGGCGGCCGCGATCTGCGCGTGCGCGTTCGCCTCTCGCTCGAAGAGGTCGCCGCGGGGGTGGACAAGCAGATCCGCATCAAAAAGAAGCAAACCTGCGCGACCTGCGCCGGCAGCGGCCAGCGCCCCGGCAGTCGCTCCCAGCGCTGCAGCGAGTGCCAGGGCAGCGGACAGGTGCGCCGCGTGCAGCGGTCGATCCTCGGTCAGTTCGTGAGCGTCAGCCCCTGCCCGCGCTGCCACGGGGAAGGGATGCTGATCGGCGACCCCTGCGCGGATTGCCAGGGCGAGGGCCGCGTGGCCGGCGGCGAGACCATCGAGGTGAACATCCCGCCGGGGGTGTCGACCGGGGACTACATCCCGCTGCGCGGCCAGGGCGAGGCCGGCCTGCGCGGCGGACCGGCAGGCGACGTGATCGTGCTCGTCGAGGTGGACGAGCACCCGCTCTTCCAGCGCGTGCGCCAGGATCTCTTCCTCGAATTGCCGGTCGGCTTCGCCACGCTCGCCCAGGGCGGCAAGGTGGAAGTGCCCACCCTCGACGGCGCGGCCAAGCTGAGCGTGCCGGCCGGCACGCAGAGCCATCAGCTCTTCCGTCTGCGCGACAAGGGCCTGCCCCAGCTCAACTCGCGGCGCCGCGGCGACCTCATCGTGCGCCTCGTCTGCTGGACCCCCGCGCGACTGGGCCGCGACGAGCAGAAGCTCCTCGCCGAACTGGAAAAGCTGCAGGCCGGCAAGCTGCCGGGCCCGCGGCGACCGGCCTGAGGTCCGCGTCTCCGGCCTCCGCGGAGCGCCAGACACCCCAACGCCCGCAGGGCGCCAGGCACAGGTGAGCGCGCATGAAGGAAGCCCCCGTCCTGCTCTGGCCCGGCCTCGATGCGCAGCAGGGCAGCCTGCGCCTGGAGGGCCAGGCTCTGCACCATCTCTGCCGGGTGCTGCGCCTGCGCGCGGGCGATGCGCTCGAACTGCGCGACGGCCGCGGGCTCTGCGCGCGGGGCGAGCTCAGGGCGGTCGCCAGGACCAGCGCGCAGGTCGCACTCAGCGACTTCGTGCGGCGAGAGCCGCCCGCGCAGCCCTGCGTGCACCTCGCCCTGCCCCTGCTCAAGGGCCGGCGTCTGGACTGGGCGCTCGAGAAGGGCACGGAGCTCGGGGTCGCCGCCTTCCACCTCTACCAGGGCCGCCACGGCGTCGTGCAGCGCGAGACGCGGCCGGAGCGCTATGACGAGATTCTCGCCTCCGCCTTCGCTCAGAGCCGCAGGCTCATCCTGCCCAGCCTCGACGGCCCGGTGGACTTCGCCGCCCTGCTGGCGCGGGGGCAAGCCGAGGGCTGGCGGCAGTGCTGGGCGGATGAGCGCCGCGCGGGCAGCGGCCAGGCGGCCTTTGCGCCGGAGCCGGGGCGGCCTCTCCTCGCCTGGGTCGGACCGGAGGGCGGTTACGCCGCCGAGGAGCGGGAGGCGCTGGCGCTCGCCGCGGCGTTCGTGATCGATCTGGGCCCGCAGCGCCTGCGCGCGGAAACCGCGGCCCTGGCCGTGGCCTGCCGCCTCTTGCTGCCCGTGGCGGACGAGTCCCTGGGGTCGCGTTGACAGCGCGGAAATGCGCGTCTATAATGGCTAAGTTTTTTACTTTCTATGCTTTTCTGCCAAGGGACCCTGCGGGTCGGGAGGGGCATGAGTCTGCAAGCACGCCTCGATGAGGATCTGAAGACGGCGCTCAAGGCCGGCGAGAAGGCGCGCGTGAGCGTCATCCGCATGCTGCGGGGCGAACTGGCCAATGCGCGTATCGAGCAGAGGCAGGAGCTCGGCGAGCAGGAGGCGCTGGAGGTGCTGGCTCGCTATGCGCGCAAGCGGCGCGACGCGGCCGCCGAGTATGCCAAGGGCGGCCGCCAGGATCTCGTGGACAAGGAGCTGGCGGAGGCCGAGATCACGCAGGCCTATCTGCCCAGTGCGCTGACGGACGAGGCCCTGGCTGCGCTCGTCGAGGCCGTGGTGGGCGAGCTGGGGGCGACGAGCTTGAAGGACATGGGGCGCGTGATGAAGGAGGTCCTCCAGCGAGCGGCCGGGCGTGCCGACGGGGCGGCGGTCAGCGCCCTCGTCAAGTCCCGGCTCGCGAGCTGACCCGGCATGAGCGCGATCCTGGGTACGCATCTCCTCGTCGGCGCGCTGGCGGCGGTTCTGGTCCTCGGCCTCTATCACGGCCTCCGCGGCGGGCTGATCCGCACGGCCTTCAAGCTGCTCGGCTTCCTCGCGGGCCTCTTGCTCGCGCGGCCCCTGGCCACGGCCATCCTGCCCCACCAGCCGGCTGGCTTCGACTTCCCGGGCAGCGGCATCATTCTCCTCCTGCTCTGCTTCGCCGGCATCGCCGCCGCCTTCGCCCTGGTCGGCTGGCTGCTCGCCAAGAGCCTGAGCTGGACGCCGCTGGCCTGGCTCGACCGCGTGGGCGGCGGCCTGCTCGGCGTGTCGATCGGCGTCATCCTGGCGGGTCTGTTGCTCGGCATACTCGATCGCCTCGGCGCGGCAGGACCGCTGATCGGCGCGGCTCGCGGCTGGGAGGCCGACTTCCTGCGCGGCCTCGCGGCCGTGTCGGCCGACCTCTTCGCGGCCGTCGAGCGGCTGGGCGGCGGCGGCCCGATCCCGCCGGGCGCGGTCTGATGCCCTGGCTCGTGCAGTCGCCGGGGCTGGTCTGCGGCGATGCCGCGCGGCGCCTGGAGTTCCCCGAACTGCTGGCGGAGCTCGCCGCGCGCGTGCGCTTCGCGCGCAGCGCGGCGGCCTTGACGGCCCTGACGCCGCTGGCGGAGCTGGGGGCCATCGAGGCCCGGCGCGCGCGCGTCGCCGCCTGGCAGCGCCTGCTCGAGGAAGGGCGCGAGCCCGAGCTGGAGGGACTCGTCGATCTCGGCGAGGGCATCGAGCGCTGCAAGACCCCGGGCGCCCAGCTGCCCGGCGAGGCCTTCTGGCAGCTCGCCCGCTGCCTGGGCGCCATCGCCCGCCTGGGCGACTTCCTCGCCGACGCCCGCCTGCTGGCGCCCGTCCTCCACGCGGACTGGGGCAATCCACCGGATCTGCGCGGCCTGGCCGGCGAGATCGAGCGCTGCGTCGACGAGGAGGGCCGCCTGCGGGACGGCGCGAGTCCCACCCTGGCCCGCCTGCGCGCGGCGATCCGCGAGAGCGAGTCGCGCGTGCGCGGGCGCCTGGACGCCCTCATCAAGGAGCGCCTGGCCGAAGGCGAGCGCGACCTGCGCCCACGCGTGCGCAGCGGTCGCCTCGTGCTGCCCGTGCGCCGCGAGCAGAAGAGCCAGCTGCCGGGCATCGTCCACGACGCCTCGGCCAGCGGCAAGACCCTCTTCGTCGAGCCGCTGGAGACCGTCGAGCTGAACAACGCGATCACGGCGCTGCTGGCCGAGGAGGCGCGCGAGTGCGCGCGCGTGCTCAGGGCGCTCACCGCCCGGGTCGGCGCCTGGGTGGATCCCATCCGCGCCTGCCTGGATGCCTTTCACCGGCTCGAACTGCCCCTGGCCGCCGCGCGCCTGGCCCGCGAGCGGGACTGGCAGTGGGCGGACTGGTCGCCGCCGGCCGAAGATCGCCTCGACCTGCGCGGGGCGCGGCATCCGCTGCTCGCGCGCTACTTGCCCGCCGGCGCGGCGCCCGTGCCGCTGGCGCTCGCGCTTGGCGCGGAGCAGCGCCTGCTGCTCGTCACCGGCCCCAACACGGGGGGCAAGACCGTCCTGCTCAAGACCCTCGGCCTGCTCGTGCTGATGAACCAGTGCGGGCTGCCCCTGCCCGTGGCCGAGGGCAGCCGCCTGCCGCTCTTCACGAGCCTCTTCGCGGATATCGGCGACGAGCAGTCCCTGCGCGATTCCCACTCCACCTTCAGCGCGCACCTCGCGCGGCTGGGGGAGATGGCGGCGGGCGCGGGACCGGGTGCGCTCATCCTCGTCGATGAGATCGGCGACGGCACCGATCCCGAGGAGGGGGCTGCGCTCGCGCAGGCCCTGATGGCCCACTGGATCGCCCGCGGGGCGCGGGCGGCCGTCACCACCCATTTCGGCGTGCTCAAGGGCTTCGCCCAGGGCGCGCCGGGGGCCGTCAATGCGGCGATGGACTTCGATCCCATCCAGCGGCGGCCCCTGTACACCCTCAGCCTCGGCGTGCCGGGGGCCAGCCGCGCGCTCGCCACCGCTCGCCGTCTGGGCATGGATGCCGACGTGCTCGCCGAGGCCGAGCGCCTGCTCGGCGCCGAGGCCATGCGACTCGAAAGCCTGCTCGAGCGTCTCGAGCGCGAGACGCAGGCGGCCGCCGCGGCCCGCGAGGCGGCCGAACAGCTGCGCGCCGAGCAGGAGGGCCTCGCCGCCGACTATCGCGATCGCCTCGCGCGGGTGCGCGCCCAGGAGCGCGCCATCCTCGCCGAAGCCCGCGAGCAGGCCGAGGGCTTCCTCGCGCAAGCTCGGCGTGACTTCGAGCAGGCCGTCCGCTCGCTGCGCGAGCGCGAGGCGGACCGGGAGAGCATCCGCGCCGGCCATGCCCTGCTCGAGACCCTGGCGGCCCAGGCGCCCGCGCCGCCGCCGGCGGCTGAGCCGGGGCCTGTGCTCACCAGCTGGCGTGCCGGCGATCGCGTGCGCCTGCGCGCCACCGGTCAGACGGCGGAGATCCTCGAAGCGGCCGGCGGCGGCCGCCTGCGCGTCTCCCTGCGCGGGCTGCCCATGGTGCTGCCGCTCAGCGAGCTCAGCCCCCTGCCCGGCGGGAGCGAGGCGGAGGCGGCACGCCCGGCGGAGCGCTTCGCCGGCGTCAGCTACGAGGCCTCGGGTCCGGATTCCTACCGGCTCGACCTGCGCGGCATGCGCGCGGAGGAGGCGGCCGCGGCGATGGACGCCTTCCTCGACGCGGCCACGCTCGCGGGCTTCCACCTCGTGGAGATCCTCCACGGCAAGGGCGAGGGCATCCTGCGCGAGGAAGTGCGCCGGGCCCTGGCCCGGGATCCGCGCGTGGGGCGTTTCACGCTCGCCGATCAGAATCGCGGCGGCAGCGGCGTCACCGTGGCGCGCCTGGCGGGGGACCCGGAGCCCGCGGGGAGGCCGGCCGTGACTAGGCCCGATCCCGGCGCTGCCCAGAGCGATTTCAAGGAGAAGGTGCGCGCGGCCACCGACATCGTCGAGCTGATCGGCCAGTACCTGAAGCTGCGCCGGGCCGGGAGCAACTGGGTGGGCCTGTGCCCCTTCCATCACGAGAACAGCCCGAGCTTCAACGTGAACCAGGAGCGGCAGAACTTCTACTGCTTCGGCTGCGCGAAGGGCGGCGACGTCTTCAGCTTCGTCATGGAGCAGGAGGGCCTTGCCTTCCGCGAGGCGCTCGAGCACCTGGCGCGGCGGGCGGGGATCCCCATCGAGGCGGCCGGGGGCGGCAGCGGCGAGAGCAGCCGGGCCGAACTCTATCAGCGCATCAATGCCGCCAGCGCCGACTTCTATGGCCGCCAGCTGCGCGAATCGCCGGCCGCCGAGCGCGCGCGGGACTACCTGCGCCGGCGCGACGTGGGCGAGGAGGCCTGGCGCGACTGGGGCCTGGGCTACGCCGGGCAGTCCTGGCGCGACCTCCACCAGCAGCTCGCCCGGCAGGGCTTCCCGCCCGAGCGCTGCGAGGAACTGGGGCTCATCCGCCGCAAGGCCTCGAGTCCGGGCCACTACGACGCCTTTCGCAATCGTGTCATGTTTCCTGTCCGCTCGGTGGCCGGGCGGGTGCTGGGCTTCGGCGCCCGCGTGCTCGACGACAGCCTGCCCAAGTACATCAACTCGGCCGACAGCCCGGTCTACACGAAGAAGGCCATCCTCTACGGCCTGGACCGCGCCTGGCGGGAAATCCGCCGCGCCAAGCTCGGCATTCTCGTGGAGGGCTACTTCGACGTGATCAGCCTGCATCTGGCGGGCGTCCCCCTGGCCGTCGCCGCCTGCGGCACCGCCTTCAGCAGCGATCAGGCCAAGCTCCTGGGCCGCTACACCGAGCGGGTCTGCGTCGTCACCGACGGCGACGCCGCCGGGCAGAAGGCGGCGGTGCGGGCGGCGGGCGTGCTGATCACCGTCGGCCTCAGGCCCAGCGTGCTCGCGCTGCCGGCCGGCGAGGATCCGGACAGCCTGATCCGCGCCGAGGGCGGCGAGGCCTTCCGCGAGCGGCTGCGCGGGGCGCCGGATTACTTCGACTACATGCGCGGCCTGGTCAGGGCCCGCGGCGACAAGCCGGCCGAGCGGGAGCGCGCCGTGCGCCGGATACTGGAGGACTTGACCGCTTTCTCCGAAGGCGACCTGCGCCTGGAGAGCCTGCTCGAGGAGCTCACGGCGGCCTTCGGGGTCGAGCGCACGGTGCTCGTGCACACCCTGCGCGAGACGCGGCGCCGCGCCGGCGACGGCAGGCGCGGGGCGCGGCGGCCGCCCGCGGCCGCCGGCGAGGCCGAAGCCGCCGTCGAGGCGGGCAGCCCCGAGCAGGAGCGCCTGGAGAAGCTGATGCTGGCCGTGCTGCTCGCTGCGGGTCCGGAGCGGGAGACGGTCTTCAGCCTGCTGCGGCCCGAGCACTTCGCCGACCCCTTGCGCGCCCGGCTCTACTCCGTGCTGGCGGCCCTGGGCCGGGCGCCGGACAGCCGGGAGCTGGGCGAGCTGTTTCCCGACCCGGCCGCGGCGCGGGCCGTCACCGAGCTGACCTTCCTGCGCCTGCCGGCAGGAAGCGCGCAAGATTGGGTGCGCACGAGCGCCCTGCGACTTAAATTGAAGCGGATGCTCGACCTCAACCGCGACTTCCAGGGCCGGGTACAGGCCCTGGAACTGGCGGGCGAGGAGGTCTCGGCGGATCTTCTCGCCGAGTGGCGACACGTGGGCGAAGCCATTCGCGGCCTGCGGGCCGAGATCGATCGCATTCTCGAAGCACAGAAGGGGTCCTGAGCGTGAGCAAGTCCAAGACCAGCCGCATCATCGTCGCCCTCAAGAAGCTCGTCAGCAAGAAGAACTACATCCTCCACGACGACATCTACGAGCAGTTCTCGGAGGACTTCGATATCGATGCCGTGGACGTGGTCTACTCCCGCATCGCCGAGCTCGGCATCGAGGTCTTCGACAGCGAGGAGGAGGCCAAGACCAAGCTGCGCGCCCAGGAGGCGCGGGCCAAGAAGCTCAACGAGAAGATGAGCCAGGCCGCCGCCCAGAGCATGCGCTACGACGACCCCGTGCGCATGTACCTGCGCGAGATGGGCAAGGTGCCGCTCCTGGACCGCGAGGGCGAGATCGCCATCGCCAAGCGCATCGAGGCCGGCAAGCACCAGGTGCTCGAAGCGCTCTTCCGTTCGCCCTTCTCCGAGGCCCATGTCGATCAGTGGGTGGAGGCCCTCGCGAACGGCACGCTCAGCGTCGAGGACCTGATCCAGGTGGACACGGGCGGCTACCAGGAGCACCACACGCCCCAGAAGCGGGACAAGGCCACGGCCGTGCGCACGCTGCGCCGCCTGCGCAAGCTGGGCGAGGAGATCCTGGCCTGCGAGGAGAAGCTGGCCAGGGCCGACACCGAGCGCAAGAAGCAGGCCGCCGAGAAGGCCCTGCAGACGCGGCGCGAATCCTGGCTGGAGTTGCTGCACGGGCTCAGCCTGCAGCCCAAGCGCGTGGACGAGCTGGTCCTCGCCCTGCGCGAGGTGCACGACGAGTTCCAGGCGGCGGCCAAGCAGGTGCACCACTACGAGAAGTTCCTCGGCATGGACTACGATGGCTTGCGCGAGACCATCGCCCGCATGAAGGACCGCGGCTGGAAGAACATCCAGCTGCGCGGCAAGGGGCGCTGGACGCTCACGGCGCTCGAGGACCTGCGCCGCAAGCAGTACGGCCTGCATCCGCAGCCTCAAGACCCTGGAGAAGGAGCGCGGCGTCACCCGCGAGCAACTCGAGGCGCTGCTCACCCGCGTCGAGCAGGGGGAGCGCCGCGGCGAGCAGGCCAAGAAGGAGATGATCGAGGCCAACGTGCGCCTGGTGATCTCCATCGCCAAGCGCTACACGAACCGCGGCCTCGAGTTCCTGGACCTGATCCAGGAGGGCAACGGCGGCCTGATGCGCGCCGTCGACAAGTTCGACTACCGCAAGGGCTACAAGTTCTCCACCTACGCGCACCTGGTGGATCCGGCAGGCGATCACGCGCGCCATCGCCGACCAGGCGCGCACCATCCGCGTGCCCGTGCACATGATCGAGGCCATCAACAAGGTGAGCCGGGCCAGCCGCAAGCTCATCCAGGAGTACGGCCGCGAGCCGACCCCGGAGGAGGTGGCCAAGTACCTCGCCTTCCCCGTGGAGAAGGTGAAGAGGGTCATGAAGGCCAGCATGGAGCCGATCAGCCTGGACCGGCCCATCGGCGAGGACGAGGACAGCAACCTCGGCGACTTCATCGAGGACACTGCACGCCGACAGCCCGGCCTCACTCGGCCGCGCACTCGATGCTGCAGGATCAGACTCACCAAGGTGCTGTCCACGCTGACCCGGCGCGAGGAGAAGGTGATCCGCCTGCGCTTCGGCCTCGGCGACGGCACGCCCGCGCACCCTGGAGGAGGTGGGCACCATCTTCCAGGTCACCCGCGAGCGCGTGCGGCAGATCGAGGCCAAGGCGATTCGCAAGCTCCAGCACCCCAGCCGCGCCCGCAAGCTCAAGGGCTACGTGGAGAACTACTAGGCGTCAGTCCGGGGGCGGGCCGGGCAAAGCGGCCCGCCAATCTTGATTATTCGGTCGATTACTCGCTAATTATGGCCTATCCTTAGTGGGCTCGAACCCGGACTCCGCACCCGGCGCCGCCCTCCGGGCGGCCTCGCGCAGCAACGAAGGCCATGGCCAGCCCCTCCCGCCAGCATCTTGCGCTCCCGTCCCGCCTCTGTGCGCAGGGGCTGCTCCTGGCCGCCCTCGCCCTCGCTTGGCCCGGCAGCGCCCGCGCCCTGGACGGCAAGCTCGGCTTCCGCCAGAGCCAGCAGGATGGCGGTTTCGGCGCTCAGGACTACAGCCTGCAGGTGATCACCCGCGATGCCTACGCCCAGCAGCTGGTGGGCCTCTGGCCGGGCCTGTCCCTGCGCCTGGAGGCCCAGGTCCGGGATGAGGCCACGCAGAGCCGGGTCGGCGCGACGAGCTCGGCCTGGAATCAGCTCAATCGGCGCGCGGGCATGGCCCTGCGCTACGGGGACCCGCGCCTGCATCTCGAACTCCGAGCCAGCGGCCGCCGCCGGGAACAGGAGCCCGATCCCGGACCCCGTCTGAGCCAGGACCTCGGCCAGCTCGGCCTCTGGAGCCAGCTGCGGGCCGCTCGCTGGCTTCGCCTGCAGGGCAGCTGGCTCGAGACGCGGGCCTGGCGCGAGGAGGACGCCCTCGCCGACGTGGAGACCCGCGAATCCCTGCGCTCGGCCAGCGCCGAGAGTCCGCTGTCGATCGGCACCCTGCGCTACGGCTACTCCCGACAGGCCACCGAGAACCTCGCCCGCGGCAACCTGAGCGTCCACGCGAGCCACCTCGTCGGCTACGACGGCGGCTTCGGCTTCCAGGACCAGCGCGGCCGGGTGTCCCTGAGCGCCCGCGCCCGCCGCTTCCAGCAGACCCTGACCCAGAGCGAGCTGACGGGCCGCCTCCTGCTCGAACCCGCGACGGCGGGCCTGCGCATCGACGCCTCGCCGGAGGTGGACGATCCCCTCGAGGAGCCCCTGAGCCTGGTGCCGGCGCTCATCGATCTGGATCGCCGCAGCGCCACGGTGGTCGATCTGGGCGACGATGCGCCCGTCGGCCTGCAGCTCGGCGGCGACTACCGGAACCTGCAAATCGATCTCGGCGCGCCCACTGCCGTGGCGGCGGTGCTGCTCTACGTGGACCGCCGTCCCACCGCGCCCCAGCTCATGCAGTGGAGCCTCTACGTGGCCGAGGATCCCGAGGGCCGCCTCTGGACCCGCCACGAGGCAGCCAGCGCGAGCGCCCGCTATCGAGACTGGGACGAGGACCTTCAGGGCTGGGAGTTCACCTTGCCGGGCGAGCTCGTCCTGCGCCACTTCAAGCTCGTCAATGCGAAGCTGGGACCGGTGGAGCCCGAGCTGCGGGTCACCGAGATCGAGGCCTACACCGCGGAGACCTTGCCCGCCGGCGAGCGCCAGGAGACGAGCGACAGCCAGCGCCTGCAGGCGGGCCTCGACTACCGGCTCAGCCAGGACTGGCGCGTACGGGCGGACCTCGCGCTTCGTCTGCGCAACTACGCGACGGGGCGGGCGGACCAGGACGATCGCAGCGAGGGCCTGGGTCTCTTCTGGGCCCGGGACGTTTGGTCCGCCGCCGGTCGGCTGGAATGGCGCCGTCTCGAGAGCGGCGGCCAGCTCGACAGCGACGTCGACACGCGCAGCCTTTCGCTGCGGCGGCGGCTGGCGGGCCGCCACGCCCTCAGCCTGCACCTCGATCAGCTGGCGGACCGGGGCCGCGGCGCCGATCGCCGGTCCCGGACGATCAGCCTGGGCAGCGAGTGGCAGTTCGCCCCCGGCCTGCGCCTGGATCAGCGGCTGAGCCACGGCTGGCTGCGCGACGAGGGGCAGAGCTTGAGCTCGCGCTCGCTCACCTCCTACACGGCCCTGCACAGCGTGCCCTTCAGCTGGCTCTTCCTGGAACTCAGCCGCGTGGATCGCTGGGTGGAGCGGGAGGCGGGCTACGGCTACTCGCGCTTCAACGACACGACGCTCACCCTCGGCTGGACGCCGGTGCCGCTGATCAGCCTGCGCAGCCACGTCGTCTACCAGGACCGCGGCAGCGGCGAGTGGCTGGTCAACCACAGCCTGGCGTGGACGCCCCTGCCGGGCGGGGACCTGTCTCTGCGTTTGAACGCCAGCCAGTTCTCTGATACTCGTGTAGATTCCCGCCAGAACGGCGCGGGCGCGACGCTGGCCTGGACGCCGCGCCCGCGGCTGCTCCTGGAGACCGGCGTGGACGCTCAGCGCTATCGGCGCCCGGAGGGCGTCAGCTCGCCGGTGAACGGCTTCGTGAAGGGCAGCCTCGCCTTCTGAGGCGGGCCCCTGGCAAGGAGAGTCAGATGATGGCATGTGAAGGGCGCGAGAAGGGCCGACCGGCCAGGGCAGGGCGCGCGCAGCCGGCAGGCGGCCGCCTGCTGCCGAGCCTGCTCCTGCTCGTGGGCCTCGCGTCGGCGCTGGGCGCCTGCGCGGCCTCCGTGACGAGCTACCAGCATCCCGGGGTGGATCTGAGCCACGTCCGGCGCGTGGCCGTGCTGCCCTTCGCCAACCTCAGCGGCGACGAGTTCGCCGATGAGCGGATCGCCTCGCTCTTCCTCACGCGCCTCTTGCGCGCCCAGGTGGTGGAAGTCGTGGAGGCGGGCGCCGTGCGCGAGGCGCTCATCGCCCAGCGCTTGAGCGCCGGCGCGATCGCCACGCCCGAGCAGCTGGTCGCCCTGGGCGCCGCCCTGGGCGTGGATGGGCTCTTCGGCGGCACCGTCGAGGAATGCGGCCTGCTGCGCAGCAACCGCGAGTCCCTCAGCCAGGTCACCCTGAGCTTCACCCTGACGGAGACCCAGCACGGGGTGCTGGTCTGGCGCGCCCAGACCCACGCCTCGAGCGCCTCCTTCTGGCGCCGGCTCTTCGGCACCGAGGCGCGCTCCCTGCACGCGGTCAGCGCGGAGGCCGTGGACCGCGCCCTGGGCACCCTGTTTTGAGCCTGCGCGCCGGCATCCTGCTCCTCGCGGCGCTGCTGATGGCGCCCGCCCTGACGGCGCCCGCTCCAGCGGCTGCCGAGACCGGCGGGCTGCCCGCAGCGGCGCTGGTTCTCTTCCTGGACGCGGAGAGCGACGCGGCCCTGCCGGCGGCGCCGGCTCTCCTGCGCGAAACGGCCCGACAGGCGCTGGTGGCGGCCCTGGCCGCCCCGGGCCGGCGCCTGTGCGCCGGTGACGAGGTGGAGGGCTTGCTTGCCGACGCGCGCGTGCGCTCGCGCCGCGGACTGAGCCGCGAGGTCGTGGCGGCACTCGGCGAGCGCTGCGGCGCCGAGCAGGTCATCATCGCGCGCCTGGCCTGCGGCCAGGGCAAGCTCTTCCTCGCCCTGCGCGGCCTCGCGGCCGCCGACGGCCGCCTGCTCCAGGTTGCCGTCGCCGAGCAGGACCTCGCCGGCGGCGAGGACTGGCGGCGGGCCATCGGCGATGCCAGCCTCGAGCTCGCGGCCCGCTGGCAGGAGCCGGCGCCGGATGCCGCCGCGGCCGGCCTCCTGGTGCTGCCCGCGCGGGGGCCGGGCGTCGATCCCCTGCTCCTGTCGCTCGTCGAGGAGAGCCTGCTCGCGGAACTCCTCGCCCAGGGGCGCTGGCGCATTCCCGATCCGGCCCTGCTGGTCAGCGCGCTGCGGCAGGCCGGCATCCATCCGGCCAGCATCGGTGCCGCGAGCCGGCGCGCCCTGGCCGCCGAGCTGGGCGCCGAGTCCCTGCTGCGTCTGAGCGTGAGCGAGTACGAGGCCGGCCTGCCCGGCGCCGGGCTGCGCGGCGCCGGCAGCGGGGACATCGCGGACGAGGACGGGCGGCGCGGTAGCGCTTCCCGGCGCCCGGGAGCCTCGCCGGCCGCGCGGCAGATCGGTCGGCCGCTCCTGGCGACCCTGGAGCTCGTGAGCGCGGAGAGCGGACTGCTCGGCCTGGCCGCCGAGCAGTACCTGCCGGCGCTGTCGCTGCGCGGGAGCTTCGGCCGTGCGCGGCGGCTGCCCTGGGCCGCGCGCTGCGCGGAGTTGACTGCACCCCTGGCCGCCGCCTTCGCCGTCGCCAGCGCCCCCGGGGGGCAGCCATGAAGCCGAGGCCCGCCCGCGGCCCCTGCCCGAAACTGCGCACGAGAAAGGTAAGCGGCATGCTCAAGCGCTCCCCGCCTGTCCCGCCTGCTGCCCGCAGCCTCCCTGCTGGCGCTGCTCCTGTCCCTGGCCGCGGCGCCCGCTCCGCAGGACGGCGACGAGCGGCTGCTCGCCTGGGTCAACGGCGAGGCGATCACCCTCGACGATCTCGAGGCGGAGCTGAAGCGGCTGCCGGCGCCGGATAGCGCCGCCACGCCGCCCGCGGCCACCGCCGTGCTCCGGCGGCTCGTGCAGGATCGGCTGCTGGAGCAGGAGGGCTATCGCATCGGCGCCGATGGCGAGCCCGCCGTGCGCAACCAGGTGCAGGATCTCCTGCGCCTGCGCAGCGTGGTCGCGCTGCTGGACTCGATCTCCGCGCCGGGCGCCGAGGAGGGCGCTGCCGAACTGGACAGCCTGATGAGCAAGGAGAGCCGGCTCATGCATCTGGCACACATCCTCGTGGCCGAGGAAGGCACCTCCCGCGCCTTGCTGGACAGCCTGGCCGCCGGCCTGCCCTTCGCGGACCTGGCGCGCCGTCACTCCACCGACGGCAATGCGGCCCGCGGCGGGGATCTCGGCTGGGCGGCCGCAGGCGCCTATGTCCCCGAGTTCGAAACCGCGCTGGCGCCGCTGGCGCCGGGCGAGGTGTCCGGTCCCGTGCGCACGGAGTTCGGCTGGCACCTGATCAAGCTGCTCGAGGTCCGCAGCGAGACGGTGGGCCAGTCGCCCGCCATGCGCGAGGCCATGCACAAGACCCTCGAGCGCGAGCAGCGCATGGCCGCCGTGCGCGACTACGTGGCCGGGCTCCGGGCGCGCTACGGCGTCGCCGTCGACGACTCGCTGCTGGCGAGCCTCGACTTCGGCAGCGAAGACCCGGCGGTTCAGGCCGGCCTGCGCGAGAGCGACGCAACGCTGGCCGTGCTGCCCACGGGGCGGCTCACCGTGCAGGGCCTCTACCGGCAGCTCATCTTCAAGTACTTCCACGGGCTGGCCGGGCGCCCCGAGGCCGCCAGTCTGCGCGACAGGGTCTTCCGCGAGTGGGTGGACGAGGCGCTGCTCAGCCACGAGGCCCGCATCCTGGGCCTGCCCGAGCGGCCGGCGCTCCGCGCCGAGGCGAAGCGCCTGGAGCGCTCGCTGCTCCGCGAAGAAGTCCTGAAGACCCTGCTGCTCGGCCTCTCGACCGCGGCGCCCGCGGAGGCGGAGCTGACGGCCTTCTACGCCGCCGATCCCGGCCGCTTCGCCGCGCCGGCGCGCGTCAAGCTGCGCAGCTTGCGCTTCGCCGCGCCCGAGAGCGCCCAGGGCTTTCGCGCAAAGCTCGAACAGGGAGCCCAGTTCAGCTGGCTCGCCGCGCGCGACCCCGCCGTGCTGGCCGGGCCGCCGCCCTTCGGCGAGGACTGGCTGGACCCGGCGACCCTCGACCTGCCGGCTGCAGAGCTCGTGGAGGGGGCCGTGCTGGGTCCGCTCGCCCTCGAGGAGGGCTGGGCGCTGATCCTGGTCCAGGCCCGCGAGCGGGTGGAGCCGCCGCCCTTCGCCAGCTGCCGCGCCGAGGTCCTGGCGGCCTATCAGCGGGAGCAGAAGCAGGAGGCCATCCGCCGCGCGCTGAATCGGCTGGAGCAGGCGGCCACGATCACGATGCTGCCGGCGGCCGAAGCGCGCGTCGCCGCGCGCCTGGCGGCACTCGGCGGGGGCGGGGCGGGCGGCAGCGGGAACGGCAATCAGCCCAGCGGAGGTCAGCACTGATGAAGACGCGTGCAATCCCGGCCCAGCCCAGCGCTCGCCGCGCGGGCTTGCTCGGACTCGGGGCCCTGATCCTGCTGCTTGCCGGCATCGGGCTGCCGCGGCCCGCGGCGGCGCCGGGCAAGGGTCTGGGCTCTCGCGACTGCCTGGACTGCCACGAGGAACTCAAGCGCGAGCTCGGGCGCAAGCATGCCCACGCGCCCTTCGCCGGCAAGGACTGCGAAGCCTGCCACAAGCCGCATGGCCTCATGGGGGGCCTGATCCTGAAGACCGAGATCAATACGCTCTGCCTGGAGTGCCACGCCGGCGTCAAGGACGCGCGCGAGGCGGCCGTGCTGCATGGTCCCTTCGCGAAGGGCAAGTGCACGGACTGCCACGATCCCCATGGCTCGGGCGAGGCGGGGCTCCTGCCCGGCAAGGGCGCCGGGGCCTGCACCGGCTGCCACGACGGCGCCGCCTTCACGGGCGCCACCCTGCACGCGCCCCTGCGCGACGGGGATTGCGCGGCCTGCCACGCCGGCCATGGCGCGCCCGAACCGGGCCTGCTGCGCAAGCCGGCGACGGCGCTCTGCCTGGACTGCCACGCGGCCGACCAGGCCCTGCGCAGCCGCCATGGCGGCGTGGACGTGAGCGCGGCGGCCTGTGTCAGCTGCCACGATCCCCACAGTGCCGCGACGCCGGCCCTGCTCGCCCGCTCCATTCACCCGCCGGTGGCCGACCTCGACTGCGCGAGCTGCCACGAGCTGGATGCAGCCGGCCGCGTCTCGCCGAGCGGGGATCCCGCCGCCAGCTGCGCCGCCTGCCACGACGAGGGCGAGCGGCGACCGTCGGTACCGCACCCCGCCTTCGCCGACGGCGCCTGCACGGACTGCCATTCGCCCCACGGCAGCAGTCAGCCGGCCCTGCTCAGGGATCGTGAGGATCGGCTCTGTCTCGATTGCCACGACGACCAGGGGCGGGACTTCGCCCGCGCGCACACGCACGCGCCGGCGGCCGCAGGCCGCTGCAGCGCCTGCCACGACGCCCATGGCGCCGAGCAGCCGGCGCTGCTGCGGCAGGAACTCGGCGCGCTCTGCCGGTCCTGCCATCAGGAAGCGAGCATCACCGCGGGCCCCGGCCAGCACGAGCACAGCGCCACGGCCAGGCGCGCCTGCACGACCTGCCATGAGCCCCATGGCTCCGAGCAGCCGCAGCTGCTCAACGCCCCGGCGGGCGATCTCTGCCTGTCCTGCCACCTCAAGATCAAGTTGCTCAACGCCTCCGCGCATCCCCATGCCGTCGTGGCCAGCGGCGACTGCCTCGCCTGCCACGAAGCGCACGTGGGCACGACGAGCGCGCTGCTCAAGGCGGCGCCGGGCACGCTCTGCCTGAGCTGCCATGCCGACTTCGCCCAGGCGCCGGCGGGGGGCAGCGTGCATCCACCGGCGGCGGCGGGCGATTGCCTGGACTGCCATGAGCCCCACGGCGGCGAGCGGCCGGCCATGCTGAGCCAGGCGCCGGAGGCGCTCTGCCTCGCTTGCCACGACACCGGGGCCGGGCTGCCCGTGCCGCATGCGCCGGTGGCCGGCGGCCGCTGCACGGAATGCCACGATGCCCATCGGGCGCCCGGCCAGCACTTGCTGGCGGCGCCGCCGGCGCTG
This sequence comes from uncultured bacterium, assembly GCA_963695095.1. Classification (GTDB taxonomy): domain Bacteria; phylum Krumholzibacteriota; class Krumholzibacteriia; order JACNKJ01; family JACNKJ01; genus VGXI01. Next base: position 1,495,674 of record CAVOFT010000001.1, read on the forward strand.
CTCTGCGCCGGCTGCCATGCGGAGACGGCGGCCAGCGAGGGCAAGGTCTCCCTGCACCCGCCGGCAGCGGCGGGCGATTGCCTGGACTGCCACCTGCCGCACGGCGGCGAGGCCAAGGGCCTGCTCAGCCAGGCGCAGCCGGCCCTCTGCTTCGATTGTCACGACGGCGGACGGCGCCGCCTTCCGCGGCGCCCACCTGGGCAGCGCGGACCCCGGCTCGCTGGACTGCATGGGCTGCCACGAGCCGCACACGGCCGCCGCGCCGGCGCTCATGCATGCCAAGGCGCACCCACCCTTCGCCGATCGCGACTGCCAGGCCTGCCACAAGGCCGGCGAGACGGCGGTGCCGCGGGGTGTCTGCCTGGACTGCCATGACGATCCCATTGCCGGCCGCAAGCACGTCCACGCACCCGTTGCCTCGGGCGACTGCCAGGCCTGCCACAACCCCCATGCCGCCGCCGGTGAGCATCTCTTCGCAGGCAGCGTGGGGGAGAGCTGCTATGGCTGCCATGAGCCCCAGGCCCTCGCCCCGGTGCCGGCCCTCGCCCACGCGCCGCTGCGCGAGGGGCGCTGCGAGGCCTGTCACGACGGCCATGCCTCGAATCAGCCCGCGCTGCTGCGCCAGAGCGCGGGCACGCTCTGCCTGAGCTGCCATGCCGAGCTGGGGGACCCGGCTCAGGGCAAGGCCCATGCGCCCGTGGCCCGGGGCGATTGCAGCGTCTGCCACGACGCCCACGGCAGCGCGGAGCCGGCCATGCTGAAGAGGGCGCTGCCCGGACTCTGCCTGGACTGCCATAAACTCGGCGCCGCGGGGATGTCCACCGCCCATCGCGGCTTCGATCTCGCGGGTGCGGACTGCGCCGGTTGCCACGAGCCCCACCGCTCCCGGCTACCCGCCCTGGGCCGGCAGGGCTCCGTCCACACGCCCTACGCCGAGAGGCGCTGCGCCGACTGCCATGCCGGGAGCAAGGCGCCGGCGAAGCCCGAGCGGGAACTCTGCCTGGGTTGCCACCGCAGCCTCGGCGAGGAATTGAAGACGGGCCGCGTGCATCCGGCGCTCGAGCAGGGGGCGGCTTGCAGCAACTGCCATGTACCGCACGCTGCCGCCCAGCCCTGGCTGCTAGCCAAGGAGCAGGGCGCGCTCTGCGGCCGCTGCCATGCGGAGCAGCAGGACGCCCTGGCGAGCGCGGCTTTCGCGCACCCGCCCGGACCCCGGGGGCTCTGCGCAAGCTGTCACGACCCCCATGCCGAATCCACCGAGCAGCTGGGACCGACGCCCGAGCTCTGCAGCAAGTGCCACGATTTCAGCAAGCACGTGAGCCATCCGCTGGGCGCCGGCGTGCTCGACCCGCGCACTGGCGAGGAGCTGGGCTGTCTGAGCTGCCACGCCGCCCACGGCTCCGTCCAGAAGTACTTCCTCCTGGACGACCCGCACGGACGGCTCTGCGTGCAGTGCCACACGGACAAGATCCGCAGCCGCTAGGGCGGAAGCGTTCGAACGATCGTACCCAAAGGGCCGCCTCCATCCCGGGGGCGGCCCTCCCTATTAGCGCCGCAGCCCGGCTGCCTGGGGCCGGCGCGGGCACTTGCGCGGGTCTTCAGTGTCGTTTCATGATTCGTAAACTATGTAATTTCAACGAACTGAATTATCGACCGAAGTGAGAGAATATGGATCCAAGATTAGATGATGTTCTTGACCGATATGATGTGAATTAGGTAACATACATACCGGTCAGCGACGCTAACCCGCGCTGGTCCGAGGCACCGAGTACCGCGCATGGAGTCCAGGCCGATGTCCAGCCGATCCATTGCTCGCCTGCTGCTCGTCCTCATCCAGGTTCCGCTCATCGCGATGCCCGCGGCAGCCACCTGGGTGATGGACTACGCGGGACAACTGTCACCGAATTTTCACGAGCAGGCCTGCAAGCGGCCCGTCGGGGTGAGCTACGCGCCGACGGGCGATGAAGCTCTGCGTCACCGATGCCGGCGAGCGCAGCCTGCGCGTCTACTCGGGCGAGGGCATCTTCACCTTCGCGACCGGGGGCGTGGCCGAACTCGCACAGCCCGGCGACGCCCTGCTCGACGCGATGGGCGGCTTCGTGCTTCTGGACAGCCACAGCGGGCTCGGCCGCACCCTGCGCCGGCTGGACTATCGCGGCGAGCCGCAGGCCTTCAGCGTCGAGCGCCCCCGCGCGGACTGGAGTCCCCAGCATCTTCTGCTCACTCGCGACGGCGGCCTGGTGACCGTGGACAACGCGCACCGGCTGCTGTGCAAGCACGACGGCGCCAGCGGCGCCCTGCTCTGGAGCCGCGAGAGTTGTCGGCGGCCCCGAGGACGTAGACCGCGATCTGGGCCTGGGTCGTCCCGCTGAGACAGCCGATGGCCGCCTCTATCTGCCCAGCGGACTCCTGCACCGCGTGCTCGTGCACGACGGCGAGGGTCAGCCGCAGGGCGCGTTCGGCCGCTTCGGCTCCGCCCGCGGGCAGTTCGTCTTCCCCGTCGGCGTGGCGATCGGTCCCGAGGGCACCGTGCTCGTGCTGGACCGCCTGCGCCATGCGATCCTGCTCTTCGATGCCGAGCAGCATTTCCTGGCCGAGTACGGCAGCTTCGGCGGCCGTCCGGGCCAGTTCTACCACCCGAACGCCATCGCCGCGATGCCCGATGGCCGCGTCGTCGTGACCCAGGGTTACCTGGGCCGCGTCCAGAGCTTCCGGCTCTACGACGCGAGCGAGCGGGCCGAGGCCGCCCACTCTGGAGCGCCGGCCTGGCCCTTCGGTCGCGAGCAAACCGTCACTCGCCACGATGTACCAAGGGGGTGCAGCCTTTCGGTGCCGGCAGCCGGCGCCAACCAAACGCATGCTATCGACTTTTTCCCGCAGTGTCTCCTAGTCCTGAACCCAACATCATGAGGTAACCGCAATGAGACTGTTCAAGCTCATGGGCCTCGCTGCCGCTCTGGTCCTCGCGTCCAGCGGCGCCGCGCTGGCCTTCCACGACGGCGGCGTCGCCGACTGCCAGGGCTGCCACACCATGCACAACAGCATGGACGGCGAGCAGGTGGCCGACGTCGCAACCGGCAACGCGTACCTGCTCATCGACGGCAACTCCAGCGACACCTGCCTCAACTGCCATGCGGCCTACGGCCAGTTCCTCGGCGGCACGGGCTACGGCCCGGGCGGCGACTTCTACTGGCTCACCAAGACCTACTCCTGGGATGCCCACGGCAGCACCGTGGAGAGCTCGGGCGACAGCCACGGCCACAACGTCATTTCGCCGGCCTATGGCCTGGCCGAGGACATGACCCTCAGCGAGGCCCCGGGTGGCGACTTCCTGTCCACCTACCTGCGCTGCACGAGCTGCCACGATCCCCACGGCAACCAGAGCTTCCGTCTGCTCTACGGCACCGCCATGGGCCCGGTCTACAACGGCGGCCGCTATGACTTCGACAGCGATGCGCCCGAGGCCAAGGGCAACAGCCGGCGCACCTACGTCGGCGGCGGCGGCAACGAGACCAACGCTCGCCACACCGTCTACAAGTCGGGCATGAGCGAGTGGTGCGCGAACTGCCACACCACCTTCCACTCCGACAACACCAACAACTTCGTGCACCCCACGGGCGAGAACCTGGGCTCGACGATCGCGGCGGCCTACAACGCCTACATCAGCACGGACGAAGTGGTGGGCGGCGATCCGGCGACCTCCTACTGGGGCATCGTGCCCTTCGAGGCCGTCAACGTGGACCTGGAGACCGTCAGCACGACCAACAACACGCAGGGTCCGGGCGGCACCGATCAGGTGATGTGCCTGTCCTGCCACCGCGCGCACGCCTCGGCCTTCGGCGACGCGGGCCGCTGGGACTTCGGCGAGACCTTCATCGCGGAATCCCATCCCCAGCCCACGGACACCGGCTGGACGCAGGAAGACGCGGACAACATGTACTATGACTACACCTTCGTCCACAACCAGCGCTCGCTGTGCAACAAGTGCCATGTGAAGGACCTGGGTGATGCCCCTTTGGAGTAGTGGTCACGGGAATTCCCCTCGGCTTCTAGCGAGGGGGCGGCCTTGAGGTCCCCGTGACCTCGATGGACATCTGGCGGGCGGCTCCGCGAGGAGCCGCCCGTTTTCGTACCCACCCCTCGCGCTTGACGCCCGCGCGCGCAGCGCCTAGCCTGGGCTGACGGGCCCATAGCTCAGTGGTGAGAGCAGACGACTCATAATCGTTGGGTCGCAGGTTCAAATCCTGCTGGGCCCACTGGCCGTTCACCCCCTTTGTCGCGGTGCGCATGCAAAACAGCGAGCAGCTCCTGGCCCTCTATCACCTCGACCGCCGCCTGGACTTCATCCTCCGCCGTCTCGCCGAGATTCCGGGCGCGCAGCGCGCACTGCAGAAGGAGCGCGCGGTGCGCGAGGCGAGGCAGCGGGGGCGCGAGCAGGCGGCCGCCGAGCTGGTGGAAGCGCTCCGGCGGCTCGAACGGGACAGCGCGAGCCTGGCCGCCGAGCGCCGTCGCCTCGAGACCCAGCAGAGCGCGGTGACCGACATGCAGGCCCTGGCCGCCAGCGAGCATCAGCTGGCGCGCTGTGACGAGCGCATTGCCGGCGTGGAGGCGACCATCCTGGTCAAGCTCGAGGCCCAGGAGATCCACGAGCGGGAGCTCAGCTTGCGCGCGGCGCGGGAGGCCGAGGAGGCGCGCGCCGCCGCCGCGGAGCTCGCTGCCCTGGCCGGCGAGGCGGCCGAGTGCGCAGCGGAGCGGGACCAGGCCCTCGCCGAGCGCGAGGCCACGCTCGCCGCCATGCCCGCCGCCGACGCCCGGCTCTACCGGCGCCTCTTCGGCAACCATGGCCATCGCAGCCTGGCCGGCCTGCGCGGGGACGCCTGCGGCGCCTGCGGCGCCGCGCTGCCGCCCCAGGAATTGCTCGAATTGCGCAAGGACAACCGCGTGCTCAGCTGCCAGGGCTGCGGACGCCTCGTGCTGCGCGCGGAAGGGGAGGCCTGATGCCCGCGCCTGCTGCCGAACTCCTGGATGCCCTGCTGGAGTACCTCCGCGGCGAGACAGCGCCGGCTGGGCCTGCCCGCCGAGGCCCGCGCGCGCCTGGCCGCCTGGCTGCAGGCGGAGCTCGCCCCTGCCGCCCACTCGCCGGCGCCGGCGATGCCGGGCGCGACGGCGGCGCCGGCGGTTACTGCAGCACCGGGAGCCGGCAAGGGGCCCGCGGTGGCGCCGGGCTGGTTGCTCGTCTTCACGGATGGCGCGAGCCGCGGCAATCCCGGCCTCGCCGCCGCGGGGGTGCGTCATCTACGCCGCGACTGGCGAGCTGCACCGGGAGGGCAAGGCGCTCGGGCGTCCTCACCAACAACCAGGCGGAGTACCGCGCCCTGCTGCTCGGCCTCGCCGCGGCCCGGCAGCTGGGGGGCGAGCGGGTCGAGGTGGCCATGGACAGCGAGCTCATCGTGCGCCAGCTCGAGGGCCGCTACAAGGTGAAGCACCCGCAGCTCAAGCCGCTCTACGAGGAAGCGCGCCTCGCCCTGGCGGCTTTTCGAGCCTGGCGCGTGCGCCACGTGCCGCGGGCGGAGAATGCCCTGGCCGATGCCCTTGCGAATCAGGCGCTGGACTCCCTATAATCGCCGCGGAAGCGAACCGGATGGTCGCGGAGCTCGTCTCCGAGGAAAGTCCGGGCTCCACAGGGCAGGGTGCTGGGTAACTCCCAGGGGAAGCGATTCCACGGAAAGTGCCACAGAAAACAAACCGCCCGCTTCATCGCGAGATGGACGGGTAAGGGTGAAAAGGTGAGGTAAGAGCTCACCGGGCGTCCGGCGACGGCGGCCGCACGGTAAACCCCACCCGGAGCAAGACCAAATAGGGGAAGAGAGGCGGCCCGCCTCGTTCGACTCCCGGGTAGGTCGCTCGAGGCCGTCGGTAACGGCGGTCCTAGATAAATGGCCATCCCTCCCCACGGGGAGGACAGAACCCGGCTTACAGGTTCGCTTCCACTTTCTGCCCGCCTGGGCGCCGCGCCTGCCCGGAACGGTGACGAGCCTTGCCTCTAGCGGAGGAGCACCCTTGCAGCAGGCCCCAGCCCCGATCCTGCGCCTCCGCGAGCCGCCGCCGGCGGGCGAGGTCGAGTCCCTGGCCCTGGCGCTCGAGCTGCCTCGCGCCGTGGCCGCCCTCGCCTGGCAGCGCGGTCTGCGGGACGCGGCGGCCTGGCGCCTCTGGCGCGAGAGCGACCCCGGTCAGCAACACGATCCCTTCCTGCTGCCGGACATGGCGCCGGCCGTCGATCGCCTGCGCTTCGCGCGCGAGCACGATCAGAAGGTGCTCATCCACGGCGACTACGACGTGGACGGCCTCACCGGTGCCGCCCTCCTGCGCCGCGCGCTGCGCGGTCTGGGCCTGGCCGCCGAGGCCTTCGTTCCCCATCGCGAGCGCGATGGCTACGGCCTTTCCCGCCGCGCCCTGGAGAACGCGGCCGGGGCCGGCTGCAGCCTTGTCGTCACCGTCGATTGCGGCTCCTCCGAAGGCGCGCTGATCGAGGAGTTCGCCCTGCGCGGGGTGGACACCATCATCACCGACCATCACCTCAGCACGGAGCGGCCCGAGGCCCTGGCCTTCGTCAGTCCCAAGCGGGCGGCGAGTCGCTACCCCTACGCCGAGCTCTGCGGCAGCGCCCTGGCCTACAAGCTGGCCCGCGCCCTGCACGAGGCGCTGGGCCGGCCCCTGCCCGCCGAGACCTGGCTGGATTTCGTGGCCCTGGGCACGGTGGCCGACGTCTCGCCGCTCACGGGCGAGAACCGCTTGCTGGTGATGGCCGGCCTGCGCGAGATGAGCCGCCGTCTCACGGCGCGCCCGGGCTCTCGCGCCGACCGCCATCCCGCCTGGCGAGCCCTGGCCCGCGTGGCCGGCCTGGAGGCCGGCGAGCTGAGCGCTCAGGATCTGGCCTACCGCTTGGCGCCGCGACTGAACGCGCCGGGGCGCCTCGGCTCCGCCCAGCTCGCCCTGCAGCTCCTGATCAGCGAGGACAGCGGCGAGGCCGCGGCCCTGGCCACCCGCATCGAGGCCCTCAATTCGCGGCGGCGCGAGCTGGAGGGCGAGATCACGGAGGCCGCCCGCGGGCAGGCCCGCGAGCGGATGGCCAGGGCCACCGAGGCCGAGCAGGCGCTGGGCCTGCTCGCCCTGGCCGACACCGGCTGGCACCCCGGCGTGCTGGGGATCAGCGCCGCGCGACTCAGCGAGGAGTTCGGGCGGCCGGTGATCCTGGCCGGTCTGGACAGCGCGGGCGGCGCGCGCGGATCGGGCCGCGGACCCGAGAGCCAGACGCTCGACCTCAAGGCCCTGCTGGATGCCTGCGCCCGCCACCTCGAGCGCCACGGCGGCCACCGGCGCGCCGTGGGCTTCTCCGTGCGGCCGGGCGCCTGGGCGGACTTCGCCGCCGCCCTCGAGCGCGAAGCCCCGCCCTTGCCGGCGCCGGCGCCGCTGACCGCCGACCTCGTCATCGCGGCGGCCGAGCTGGACCGCCGCTTCCTCGACGGCCTCGAGCGGCTCGGCCCCTTCGGCGAGGGCAATCCCGAGCCGCTGCTGCTGCTGCGCGAGGCGGTGCCACTGGACAGCCGCGTCCTCAAGGGCCAGCACCTGCGTCTGGACGTCCAGGCGCCCGGCGGCGAGCGCTTCAAGGTGATGGCCTTCGGGCGCGCGGCCGCGCTGGAAGGGCGCCTGCATCGGGGCGTCGCCCTGGATCTGTGCCTGCGCGTGAGCCGGGACACCTTCCAGCGCGCGCCGGGCGAGCATGGGCTCGCCCTGCAGCTCGTCGACCTGGCTCCGGCGGGGACGGCGGCATGAACAGCGCAGGACCGCCTCCCATCGCCCGCGATCCGGACGGCGCCGCCGAGCTGGCGGAGCTGCTGGCCACGGCCCGCCGGCTATCGCCGCAGGTGAACGCGGAGATCGTCGAGAAGGCCTACCGGCGCGCGCATGCCGCGCATGCCGAGCAGCGGCGGGTCTCCGGCGAGCCCTACTTCGTCCACGTGCTCGCCGTCGCCCGCACCTGCGCCGAGCTGAACCTGGGCTCCAACGCCATCGCCGCCGCGCTCCTGCACGACACCGTCGAGGATGCCGGACTCAGCCCCGATCAGCTGCGCGAGGAGTTCAACCCGACGGTGGCCCTGCTCGTCGACGGCGTGAGCAAGATCGGCGCCCTGCGCTTCGAGAGCGCCGAGCGCGCCCAGGCGGAGAACTTCCGCAAGCTGCTCCTGCACATGAGCCGCGACATCCGCATCCTGCTCATCAAGCTGGCGGACCGGCTGCACAACATGGCCACGCTCGAGCACCTGCCGCTGGACAAGCAGGAGCGCATCGCCCGGGAGACGATGGAGATCTACGCGCCGCTCGCCCACCGCCTGGGCATCGGCCGGGTCAAGTGGCAGCTGGAGGACATGGCCTTCAAGTTCCTGGAGCCCGAGGCCTACGAGCGCGTCGCCGAGACGATGGGCATGCGGCGGGAGGGGCGCGAGAGCCTGATCGACGTCCATGCGCGACCGCATCCAGGCCGCCATGGACGAGAACGGCATCGAGTGCGCGGTGGAGGGGCGCGCCAAGCACCTCTACAGCGTCTGGCGCAAGATGCAGGACCAGCACCTGGGCGCGGACGAGATCCTGGACCTGATGGCCATCCGCATCATCACCGAGAGCGTGGCCGACTGCTATCACGCGCTCGGCGTGGTGCACACGCTCTTCAAGCCGCTGCCCCAGCGCTTCAAGGACTACATCGCCACGCCCAAGCGCAACGGCTACCAGAGCCTGCACACGGCGGTGATCGGGGAGGACGGCAGCGTCTTCGAGGTCCAGATCCGCACCTACCAGATGCACGAGATCGCCGAGTTCGGCATCGCCGCGCACTGGCGCTACAAGGCCGGCGCCGCCGGCGCCGAGAAGCTCGAGGACCTGGGCACCAGCCGCGAGCTGGACTTCCTGCGCACCTTCCTCGACGAGCTCAAGGGCGGCGAGTGGAGCGAGGATCCCTCCGAGTTCATGGCCCACCTGAAGATCAACCTGTTCCAGGACGGCATCTTCGTCTTCACGCCGCGCGGGGATCTGCACATCCTGCCCGTCGGCGCGACGGCGCTGGACTTCGCCTATGCCATCCACACGCAGGTGGGCGACCGCTGCATGGGCGCCAAGATCGACGGCAAGATCGTGCCCCTGCGCCGGCCGCTGGAGAGCGGCGAAGTGGTGGAGATCCTCACGCGCAAGGACGCGCGGCCCAGCCGCGACTGGCTCGGCTACGTCAAGACGAGCAAGGCGGTCAGCCGCATCAAGCGGCGCCTGCGCGAAGGCGAGCTGGCCCAATCCCTGCTGCTCGGCCGCGAGCTGCTCGAGCGCGAGTTCAAGCGCCACCATCGGCCACCGCCCGATGAGGCGCAACTCGCCGCCGTGGCGGAGGCGCTCGGCGTGGAGAACGCGGAGCACGTGGTGGAGGGCGTCGGCCGGGGCAACCTCTCGGCGGCCTCGGTGCTGAACCGCGTCTACCCGCCCGAGGAGCGGGAGCCGGCGCTCTTCGACGAGGAGCGGGCCACCCGCATCCGCCGCGACTCGGTGCGCGGCGTGCGCGTTGAAGGCCACGGCAACCTGATGATCCGCTTCGCCGGCTGCTGCAGCCCGGTGCCGGGCGACGGCATCGTCGGCGTGGTCACCCGCGGCCGGGGCATCAGCGTGCACCGCAGCGACTGCCTGAACCTGGTCCAGGATCCCGGCCTCGAGGACCGGCGGGTGGCCGTCGAGTGGGATGTCGGCAAGAGCGAGACCTTCCTGGTCGGCCTCGAGGTGAGCGCGGAGGATCGGCCCGACCTGCTCGTGGACATCACGGGCAAGATCTCCAAGACGGGCACCAACATCAGGAGCGGCAGCTTCGACCGCGACGAGCGCGACCTGCTCAACCACTTCCACTTCACGCTCGAGGTGAAGGACACCGAGCAGATCGAGGAGATCCTGCGCCAGGTGCGCGGCGTGCGGGGGGTGCAGGATGTCTATCGCCGCTAGGGTCGCGGCCGGCCCCGCCGCCGGCGGCCCGCCGTGAGGGTCGTGGCGCAGCGGGTCGCGCGCGCGGCCGTGCGCGTCGAGGGCGAGACGGTGGGCGCCATCGAGCGCGGCCTCCTTCTGCTCTGCGCGTTCCAGGCCAGCGACGATACCGCGTGCGTGCAGTGGATGGCGGCCAAGCTGGCCGAGCTGCGCATCTTCCCAGATGCCGCGGGCAAGATGAACCGCTCCCTGCGCGAGGTGGGGGGCGCCGCGCTGGCGGTGAGCCAGTTCACGCTCTACGGCGACTGCCGCAAGGGCCGCCGGCCCAGCTTCGTGGGCTCGGCGCCGGCCGCCCAGGCCGCGGCGCTCTACGCGGAGTTCCTCGCCGCCCTGCGCGAGGAAGGGCTGCCGGTGGCCAGCGGCGTCTTCCAGGCGATGATGGAGGTCGAGCTGGTGAACGACGGCCCGGTCACGCTCATCCTGGATCGCGAGGCCCGGGACGCCGCTCCGCCGCCGTCCGGAGGCGAAGCGTGAATCCCTTCGTCCCCGCCCGCGTGCAGGCGGATCTGGTGCTGGCTTCGGCCAGCCCGCGGCGGCGGGAACTGCTGGCCGGCCTCGGCTTCGACTTCCGTGTGCTGCCCAGCGACTACCGCGAGGACGACGGGGACCTGGCGCCGGCCGCGGCGGCCCGCGCCCATGCGCGCGGCAAGGCCGAGGCGGTGGCGCTCAGCGAGCCCGGGGCCCTCGTCATCGGCGCCGACACCCTGGTGGTGGTCGATGAAACGGCCTTGGGCAAGCCCCGCGACGCCGACGAGGCCCGCGCCATGCTGCGCCGCCTGGCCGGGCGCGCCCACACGGTGATCACCGGCCTGGCTCTGGCCCGCTACGAGCCCGGCTGCCAGCGCCTGACGAGCCGCGTGGAGGCCAGCCTCAGCGAGGTGCGCTTCCGCGCGCTGGCCGAAGCCGAAATCGCCGCCTATGTCGCGAGCGGCGAGCCCTTCGACAAGGCCGGCGCCTACGGCATCCAGGGCCTGGCCGCGCAGTTCGTCACCGGGATCACGGGCTGCTACTTCAACGTGATGGGCCTGCCGCTGGAGCTGCTCACGCGCATGCTCTGCGCCTGGGACGGGGAGGGACCGTGAGCACGGCGCTACCTGCCCTGCCCGCGGGCATCCCCCGCAATCTCAGCTATGCGGCCGGGCGCCTGCGCCTGCTCGATCAGACCCGCTTGCCGGGCGCAGAAATCTACAGGGACTGCGCCGAGCTGGCGGCCGTGGCCGAGGCGATCGCGCAGTTGCGCGTGCGGGGCGCGCCGGCCATCGGCATCGCCGCCGCCTACGGGCTCTGCGTGGATCTGGCGGCGGCCCTGCGCGGGGAGCCGGGGCTTTCCGCCGCGGCCGCCGCGGCCCGACTCGCCGCGGCGCGCGCCACGCTGCTCGCCACGCGGCCGACGGCGGCCAACCTGGCGGCGGCCCTGGCGGCAATGGCCGCCGCCGAGCGCCGCGCCCTGGCCGCCGGGGCCGATGCCGCCGGCCTGCTCGGGGCCCTCGAAGCGGCGGCGCTGGCCTGGCACGCCGATGACGCCGCGCGCTGCGCGGCCATCGCCGCGGCGGGACTGGCCGCCCTGCCCGACCCCGCCCGCGTGCTCACCCACTGCAACGCCGGGCCGCTGGCCACGGGGGGCATCGGTACCGCCCTTGGGGTGATTCTCGCCGGTCACGCGGCGGGCCGGCGCATGGCCGTTTGGGCGGACGAGACGCGGCCCCTCTTGCAGGGCGCGCGCATCACGGTGTGGGAGCTGGCGCGGGCCGGCGTGCCTGTCACCTTGCAGGTGGACGGCGCGGCGGCCGGGCTCATCCTTGCCCGCGGCGTCGACGCGGTGATCGTCGGCGCCGACCGCATCGCGGCCAACGGCGACACGGCGAACAAGGTGGGCACGCTGCCCCTGGCCCTGGCCTGCGCGCGGGCGGGGCTGCCCTTCTATGTCGCCGCGCCCCTCAGCACCGTCGATGCGCGGTGTCCGGAGGGCGGCGCGATTCCCATCGAAGAGCGCGCGGGCGACGAACTGAGGCGGCTGGGGGAAGCGCAGCTCGCGCCGCCGAACGTAGCCGTGCGCAACCCTGCCTTCGATGTCACTCCAGCTGCACTGATCACGGCCTTCTTCACCGAGCGCGGCCGGCTCGCGCCGCCCTACGACTTCGCCGCCCTCCTCGCGGTCCTGCCCACCCCTGACATGGAGCGATGACCATGACCGAAGCTCTCGTCCTCAAGACCCTGCACGCGCTGGGCGCCATTCTGCTGATCGGCAATGGCATGGTGAGCGCTCTCTGGAAGGGCCTGGCCGACCGCACGGGCGATGCGCGCATCGTCGCCCGCGCCCAGCGCAGCGTGGCGGTGGCCGACTGGGTCTTCAGCCTGCCCGGCGCGCTGCTCCTGCTGGTAACGGGCCTTGCGCGCATGGGCGAACTCGGCGGCATGGGCGCCCAGCCCTGGATCCGCCGCGGACTGGAGATCTACGCGCTGGTGGTCCTGCTCTGGCTGGCCGTGCTGGTGCCTGTGCAGGCCAAGCAGGGCAAGCTGGCCAAGGCCTTCGGCGCGGGCGGCGAGATCCCGCCGGCCTACCGGCGGCTGCGCCTCATCTGGAATCTGGTGGGGGGCATCGTGCTGCTGCTCTTGCTTGCGGCGCTGGTGTTCATGGTGCTCAGGCCGCTCTAGCGCTCGGCCAGCAGGCGCCGGAGCTGGAAGGCGTGGCGCATCGGGTGCGTCACTGCGTGCTCGAGCATGGCGTCGATGCAGTAGGTCACGTTCCAGCGGGACTTGTACTCCTCGCCGAAGCGCTCCTCGTCGACCTCGACGAGCGGAGCGCGCCAGCCCGCCAGCACCTGTTCGAGGTAGCCGTCCGCTTCGGCCGCGATGCGCGCCACGGGCGGGGCCTCGGGGATGCCGGGCTCGGGCAGGCCGAGGCTCGCGCAGCACCAGACCATGTAGCCGCGGGCGCAGGCGAGCACGTGGCGCAGCAGGGTCTCCAGCGAGGCGTAGTCGGGATCTGCCGTCGCGGGCAGGGCCAGCTGCGTCGCGGCGGCCTCGCGCCACGCGGTGAGGAAGTCGCGCATCTGCTCCTCGTGCAGCAGCACGAGGGCGCGGGCGCCCTGGTACTGGTAGGCGGGCAGTGCGCTGGCTTCGGGCGCGGGCATGGCGTCTCCTAGACCTCGAGAAAGGTGCCGCGATCGAGCTGGGCGTAGGCCTCGCGCAGCTCCTGATCGCTGTTCATCACGATGGGACCGCGCCAGGCGACGGGCTCCCTCAGCGGCCGGCCCGAGACGAGCAGGAAGCGCAGGCCCTCCGCGCCGGCGGTCACGACCACCTCGTCGCCCCGATCGAAGAGGACGAGTGCGCGATTGGCCGCGCTGAGCCCGGGGTCAGGGCCGTCGACGCCCGCCGCGTTCTCCGTGGGCATGGCTTGTGGCGCGGACGCCCCGCCGAAGCGGCCCTCCCCGGCGAAGACGTAGGCGAAGGCGCTCGCCTCCAGGGCGACGGGCAGGCGCCGCCGCCGCCCGGCCGGTACGTCGACATCCAGGTAGACCGGATCGGCGGCGATGCCCTCCACCGGGCCGCGCTTGCCCCAGAACTCGCCGCAGACGATGCGCACGCGCGTGCCGTCGTCGTCGACGAGTTCGGGAATGTCGGCGGCGGCAATCTCCTGATAGCGCGGCGCCGTCATCTTGAGCGCGGCGGGCAGGTTGGCCCACAGCTGGAAGCCGTGCATGCGGCCGCTCGCGTCGCCCCTGGGCATCTCCTGGTGGAGGATGCCCCGGCCGGCCGTCATCCACTGGATGTCGCCGGCGCCGATCGACGCCGCGGTTGCCCAGGCTGTCGCCGTGGGCGACCTCGCCGGCGAGCACGTAGGTGATCGTCTCGATGCCGCGATGGGGGTGCCAGGGGAAGCCGGCCTCGTAGTCCGCCGGCTGCTCGCCGCGGAAATCGTCGAGGAGCAGGAAGGGGTCGGTCGCCGCCGTGTCGCCGAAGCCGAAGGCCCGCCTGAGCCGCACGCCCGCGCCCTCGAGGGTTGGCCGCGACTCGGTGAGTCGCTTCACGGGTCGAATGGACACGGTCGACTCCTTTCGCTCCGGGTCAGTGGCCGGCAGCGCGACACGCGTGATGCCGCCGGTGCATTGCGCGGTCGCCGGGACCTCTCGCGCGCGCCTGTGAAGCGGCGCCAGCGCGGGAGGTCCCGGCGACCGCTTATTTCACGAGCAGCATCTTGCGCGTCGCGCTGCCGTCGGCGGTCACGAGGCGGTAGAAGTAGACGCCCGAGCCCACGGACTTGCCCGCGGCGTCGCGGCCGTCCCACTCGACCTCGTTGTCACCGGCGGCGAAGTCGCCGTCGGCGAGGACAGCCAGCCGGCGGCCGGCGACGTCGAAGACGCTAAGCGTCGCCTGGCCCGCGGCGGGCAGCGTGAAGCGGATCGTCGTCTTCGGGTTGAAGGGGTTGGGGCTGTTCTGCGCCAAGAGCAAACCGGCGGCCGGCGTGCCGCCCTCGCCGCCCGGCACCGCCGTCAGGTCCTCGACGATGTTGTGGTGCGCGAACTTCTGCGTGAAGACCGCCGCATGCGGCTGGCCGGGCTGCAGGGCCTGGGCCGCCGCGATCGTGGCGTAGGCCAGATCGCGCATCTTGGGCCCGAAGCCGATGCCGAAGTGGGACTCGAGCACGATCTGATCCACGCTGTCGCGCGTCTGGCCGTGGGTGCCGACCAGGGTGATCAGGCTCTGGAAGAGCGGCGTCGACCACAGCTCGTCGCTCTGGCCGCCGGGGATGCTCTGGTGGGCGCCGTAGGTGGTGCTGTGCACGTAGACCAGGTTCAGCTTGTTCATCAAGCGGCCGGACCAGCACAGGTTGCCCGTGCCGTGGCCGTCCCAGGAGAAGATCCACTCCGGGTGGTAGATGGCGCCGTTGGGCGTGCTGTAGCTGTAGGAGCCCGCCCAGTAGTCGCCGAAGCCCTCGCCGATGCCGCCCGTGTCGCCGCCGCTCCAGTTGCTGTTGATGCTGTAGTGGATGGCGTGGCCGTACTCGTGCAGCATGACGTCGCTGTCCTCGCTGTCGTCCACGCAGCCGTGGCCGAAGGACATGCGATTCGTACCGGAGGTGTAGTAGGAGTTGTCGGCGCCGTTGACGCCGTCGGTGTCGGTGCCGATCGAGCCCTCCTGGATGCCGGTGGCGCCGGTGAAGCCGAGCGCCTGCATGTAGCGCTGGTTCTGGTCGATCATGAAGTAGGTCATCGCGTCATTGAAGGCGTTGTTGCCGCGCGTGGCCGTCCAGTTGCCGTCGACCGTCGTGCTGGGCGCCGTTGCCGGCGGATCCCAGTTGATGATGTTCACCCAGGGGCCGGTCACGCGATAGAGGCCGCCGCTGAGGGTGATGTCATTCAAAGTGCGCGTGAAGTAGGCGGCCGTGAAGCTGGAGGCCGGGCTGCCGTCCTGCAGGCCGTCGTTCATCAGCGTGGCGCGAGGGTCGGGATCGAAGACGACGCCCGATCCGGTGGCGCGGCTGCCGCCCGCGGGGGCGCTCTCCAGCGTGGCGCGGGCCGCGAAGCGGGCGAAGGCCGCGGCGCGGTCGCCGGCCGGCCCGGCCAGGGCGCCGATGCGCTCGGCGGGCGTGGCCGTCGTGAAGTCGTCCGCCACGCGATAGAGGCGGCTGTCCGCGATGCCGAGCAGCTCGCCGCTGATGGCGTCCACCGTGAGCGCCCAGTGGCCGTAGGGTTCGGCGACCTCGAGCGCGAGCTGCCAGACGAGCCGGGGATGGCCGTCCGCCGCCTGCCAGAGCAGCGTCGCGCCGGGCGCGCTGAGCAGCTCGCCGCGCGCCCGCAGGGTCTGCCAGACGATCTCGTAAGCGGCCTCGCTGTCCAGGTGGGCGGTCGCGTCGGGCCGCTCGCTCAGGGGGTAGTAGTTGTTGTAGCTCTGGTAGACGCGGCCGTCCGCCTTGGCGATGGAGACGATCACCTCGCCGTGCTCGACGGCGAGGCCGGCCAGACGCTGCGCGAAGTGGTAGTGCGTGCCCAGCAGGCTCTCCTGGACGCTGGCCAGCTCGAGGTCGGTTAGATCCGTGGCGAGGCGGAAGCTCGCCACGCGGTCGGCGAGGAAGGCGCGGGCCAGCGCCTCGCCGGCCAGGTCGCCGGGCTGGCTCCAGGCGGGCTCGATCTGCAGCCGCGGCGTGCCGCGCCAGTCGTCGTGCCGAGTGTCGGGGAGCGTGCCGGCGGCCATGGCGGCCGCCGGCAAGACGACGGCGAGCAGGCAGAGCGCGAGGAGGCGGTGCGGGTTGCGCAGCATGGTGGTCTCCGGGGCTGGGGCGGGGAGCTGGGGCAGGCACGCTGGACGCGCGTTACGAGAAAACGAGATCCTCCAATTATCCCAGATTCGCGCGCTTCTGGCAAGCTCGCGGGTGGGGGCGGGGCGGTCCCGTTGACAGCGCAAAAAACGCTGTGCTAGCGTGCACTACGCGAGCGGTTTCCTTCGCCCGCGCCTGTGCCGCCCTCGCCAAGGAAAGCCCAGATGCTGTCTTCGGCGCCCCGGCCGCTTCGGGCGGCCCTCATCGTCCTCGCTCTGCTCAGCCTGGCCGGGCCCCTGCCCCAGGCAGCCTTCGCGCAGGCCGACGGCGCCACGCTGACCGGCGTCCTCCTCGATGCCGCTACCGGCAAGCCGCTCGCCTACGGCAACATCGTCCTGCTCGGCACGCAGTTCGGCGGCATGAGCCTGGACGACGGCACCTTCCTCATCACCCAGATCCCGCCCGGCACCTACACGGTGCGCGCCAGCTACATGGGCTACAGGATGGCCGAGCGCACGCTGGTGCGGCTGCGCAACGGCACCGTGCTCGAGATCGAGTTCGACCTCGAGCCGACGGTGATCCAGACCGAGAAGATCACCGTCTTCGGCGAGAAACCCCTGGTGGACGTGACCGAGGCCAGCAGCACCAAGAACCTGGCGGCCGACGAGATCGGCAAGATGCCGGTGGAGACGGTGGAAGAGGTGGTGGTCACCCAGCCCGGCGTGGTCAAGCAGGACGATGAGTTGCACATCCGCGGCGGCCGCGCGGACGAGACCCTGGTGCTCGTCGACGGCGTGCCGATGAAGGACGCGCTCGCCGGCACGAGCAGCGCCAAGGGCATCGACTCCAAGTCGGTTTCCAACCTGGACCTGATCACCGGCGGCTGGCGGGCCGAGTACGGCGACGCCATGGCGGGCGTGATCAACGTCACGCTCAAGGAGGGCGGCGAGACCTTCAGCGGCTTCGCCGAGTACGGCATCGACCACTTGCCGGGCGTGGTCACGGACTGGGAGCACTATTACACCGACACCTACAAGTTCCAGCTCAGCGGCCCGCTGCCGGGCAGCGGCACCTGGTTTCCCGGCGAGCGGCTGAGCTTCTTCGCCAACTTCGCCGGCGAGCTGCTCGACACGCGCTATCCCAACATCCGCGACATGCCGGGCGGCGGCCGCAACCTGAACACCCGCTACGAGGACAGCTTCCTCGGCCTGCCGATCATCTGGCAGAGCGGCAGCGCGGCGCCCCGACAGAACAACGAGTGGAATCTGACGGGCAAGTTCGCCTGGAAGCTGAATCGCGACCACAAGCTCAGCCTGACGATGACCAAGTACCTGGCCATGGACCAGGGCTTCGACCGCCACGACATCAGCGACCTCACGCGCGAGAGCAACAAGTACCCCTACCAGTGGTCGCAGTACCTGGATCACTACAGTGCCTTCGTCGAGGACCGCAACACGGCCGTGCTCAACTACCGGCAGAACTTCGCCGGCAACATGTTCCAGGAGCTGCAGCTTTCCCGCTTCTTCGTGCGCATCCGCCAGAATTCGCAGCTGCCGGAGCAGGCGGACCTGCGCGACTACCTCGCCCAGTACGCGCCGCAGGTCTACGACTGGCCGGACCCGGCCCAGGGCGACGACTGGCGCTTCCATCCCTACTTCTACCTGAACGGGGACTACAACCAGTACCGCGACCGCTACGTCGAGCGCTGGACGGGCAAGTGGGCGCTGACGAAGAAGTGGTATCCGCATCACCAGGGCAAGGTGGGCCTGGGCGTCGACTACGAGACGATCCAGAACATCGAAATCCGCGACCCCTGGATCCAGCGCGCCGACGGACTCGGCCGCAAGGACATCTTCCGCGCTCATCCGACCAAGGCCGAGCTCTATGTCCAGGACGACATCGAGTACAAGGGCTTCGTCGCCAACGTCGGGATGCGCTCGGACTTCTGGTTTCCCGGCCAGATGGCCGAGCGCGCGGCCCAGGCGGCCATCGACGGCACGGCGGGGGATCTGTTCAGCGCCGAGGTCGGTGAGCAGTACTTCGCCGAGACCCAGTCCTTCTTCGGCAATCGCTACAAGTACACGGTGAGCCCGCGGGTGGCCGTCAGCTATCCGGTCAGCGAACGGGACAACCTCTTCTTCAACTACGGCCACTTCAGCCAGTGGCCCACCTACTACTACGTCTACACCCACGTCGCCAGCGGCGTGGAGGACCTCTTCGGCAATCTGGGCAACATCAACCTGGATCCGCAGATCACCATCCAGTACGAGCTGGGCGCGCGGCGCACCTTTCGCGACGGCCTCGCGGGCGACGTGACGGTGTTCGTCAAGGACATCTTCAACTACCCGACCAGCGAGCGCTTCACGGTGCAGTACTACGATCCGGTGGAGGGCAGCAAGGAGGCCACCTACTTCCTCTACCGCAACAGCGACTACTCCCGCAGCCGCGGCGTCGAGCTCTCCCTGCGCAAGCGGCGGGGCCGCTACCTCTCCGGTTCGCTGAACTACACCTACTCCATCGCCACCGGGCGCAGCAGCGACCCCAATGCGCAGCGCGAGCAATACATCGGCGGCGCCACCGGCGAGGTCGAGCTGGGCGAGGGCTTCCTCTGGTGGAACCGGCCGCACAGCGTCAGCGCCACCTTCGACTACCGCGTGGATGAGCACCGCGGCCCGCGACTCCTCGGCCTGCCGCTGCCCGGCCACTGGGGCATCAACGGCTACTACAGCCTCTCCAGCGGTCGCGCCTACACCAAGCAGGATCTCTCGGGCCAGCCGATCAGCGAGGACTACGCGCACAACGGACCGATCGAGCAGAATCTCAATCTGAAGCTGCAGAAGTGGGTGCTCTGGGGGAACTACCGGATCGATTTCACGCTGCAGGGGTGGAACGTCTTCAACTGGAACCAGCCGCGCAGCGTCGATCCCATGACCGGCGAGCCTTACCGGGACGGCGCCGGCAGCTACCTCAACCCGCCCACGGATCCCGATGCGCGCCTGGCCCGCTACCTGTCGCTGGCCGATCCCTCGCGCCTGGGCGCGCCGCGCCGCTTCAAGTTCAGCATGGGGGTGAACTTCTGATGCGCCGCGCGCTCGTCGCCCTCTGCCTGCTCGCCCTCGCCGCCGGCTCCGCGCCGGCCGTGCAGGAGCTGGGCGGCCTGCGCGTGGCAACCAGCAGCGGCACCTTCCTGAAGATCGACATCAGCCCGCGGGCCGCGGCCATGGGCGGCGCCTGGGTGGCCGTCGCCAGCGACGCCACGGCGGTCTGGTACAACCCCGCCGGTCTGGGCCAGCTGCCCCATCGGCAGTTCTTCGCCAGCTACGTGGCCTGGCCGGCGGACATCCACTACGCCAATGCGCTCCTCAGCCTGCCGCAGCCGCTGCTCCGCGGCAACGTCGCCTTCCAGATCGGCAGCCTGAGCACGAGCATCGACGAGACGGACGAGTACCACCCCTACGGCACCGGGCGCAGCTTCCGCTTCAGCGACCTGGTGCTCGGCGCCGCCTACGCGCGCCCGATGACCGATCAGCTCTACCTCGGCGTGGCGCTCAAGTACGTCCGCGAGGATCTCGGCTCGGCCATCGGCGGGCCGGTGACCAACGCCTGGACCGTCGACGTGGGCACGCTCTACCACATTCCCTACCTCAACACGCGCATCGGCATGGCCATCACCAACTTCGGGCCCGAGTTCAAGCCGGCGGGCAGCTACTGGAACCACAGCGAGGAGAAGAGCGAGGAGTACGAGGGCTTCCCGCCGCCCTCGACCTTCAAGCTGGGCCTGGCCTTCGAGCCCTGGAAGCGCTATCCGTGGCTGCTCACGCAGAGCCTCGAGATGAACCACCTGGCCGACAACCAGGAGACCCTGGCCACGGGCTTCGAGCTGAGCTACCTCGGCGGCCTGCTTGCGCTGCGCTCGGGCTACAACTTCATGGCCGACGAGATGGGGATCGCCGCCGGCTTCGGCGCCAACTTCATGCTCAGCGGCGCCATGGCCGGGCTCGACTACGCCTTCACCGACGGCAACAGCCTGGGCGGCATCCACCGCTGGGCGATCCGGGTGGACTTCTGATGCGCGCTCGCTCACTGCTGTCTCTGCTCGCGGCGGCCATCGTGGCCGGGGCCTGCGGCATCAAGCCCGAGCTGCCCAGCCAGATCCCGAGCACGGAGGTGCTGGGCGACGAGAGCTACGAGGTCGCCTACCGCTGGCTCGTCACCGGCGTCACCGACATGCTCGTGCATCGCAGCACGAGCATCTTCTACGTGATCCAGGACGCCGAGAGCCTCTCGATCTACCCGACCTACAAGCGCGAAGACCTGGTGACGCCCAACCACAAGCGCATCTTCAAGGGGCTGACGGCTCCGCGGCTGCTGGCCGACGGCAGCGACCACGACTTCCGCATCTGGGTCTACGACGCGGCCGACGACCGCGTGAAGGGCTACGACGGCGGCGAGTTTCTCGACACGCTGACCGTGCAGGTGAGCTTCACCGACCCCGCCTGGCAGCAGGTGATCGCCCTGGCCGCCGATGACGCCGGGCGCGTCTTCGTCGCCGACCGCGGCCTCAATCGCATCTATCGCTACCGCGTCGGGGGCACGGCGGCCAGCCCCACGGTCAGCGCCGACGGCCAGCTCAGCTGGACCAGCCAGGCCGGCGGCGCCACGGTGCGCGACATCGCGATCGCCGCGGGCCGGCTCTACCTGCTCGACGACGGGCTGCACACGATCCAGGCGCTGGACCCGGCCACCGGCCCCCTCAACCCGCCGCTCTTCGCCTACTTCGACGAGCTGCTGGACGATCCGGTCGCGATCACGGCCGCGGCCGAGCACCTGTTCGTCATCAACCGGGCGGACACCACCGTCTGGGAGCTGTCAGCCCAGCTGGATCCGGAGGGCCAGCTGCGCGTCAACACGCACACCAAGGAAATCCTGCGCGCGCCGGCGGCCCTGACCGTGGTGGCCGGGCGCGTCTACGTGGCCGATCCGGAGCTGGGGAAGATCATCGACTATGAAAAGCGCCAGTAAGCCGCGCCTGCCGCGCCGGTCCGCCCGCCGCTCGGCGGTGGCGGGCCTCGCCGCCCTGCTCGCCCTGAGCCTGAGCGGCGCGGCGCCGGAGCCCCATGCGCCCCCGGTGCCCCTCTTGCCCGCGGAGCCCGGGCCCTTCTGGGCGCGCCTGGACGAAACGCTCCTGCTCGACTACGTCTTCAAGACGCAGAACGCGGGCAACCTGGCCCTGACCATCACGAACCACGGCTTCTTCGGCAACAACTTCGCCGAGCGGGCCGCCTCGATGGAGTACCCCAAGGGCTCCGAGGTGGACCACATGATCCGCGGCGGCCTCTGGGTCGGCGGCATCAACACCGACTTCGACACCCTGGTGACGACCGGCGTGCAGGACGGCTACTGGGGCACCTATACGCGGCCGACGGAGTGGGTGCCGGTTTCGATTCCGCCGGCCGAGCAGGCGCTGGGCTGGATTCGCGAGCGCAGCACGCTGCCGACGAGTCCCTACTACGATCCCCTCGGCGCGATCAGCGAGCAGGACCTGGTCACGGCCTTCCTCGACACCCTGGATCACCAGCACACGCCCGAGACCGGCAACGCCGACAACTGGCACAGCGCGAGCGGGCTCGTCGTCACGCAGGAGAGCTACGCCTGGAGCTACGAGCCCGCCGACGCCATGGTTCTCGTCAAGTGGACGGTGGTGCCCACGCGCACGCTCTTGAACGCTCTCTTCGGCGTCTACGCGGAGATGACCACGGGCTGGAAGGGGAAGTACCCCCTGGGCACCTGGCCGCCGGCCAGCGCCAACTGGTTCTACCACCACAACGTCTACTGGCTGGACGACATGCCCGAGTACGCGGGCCTGAGCGAAGACCCCTACAACCTGATGGCCGAGCACCACTGGACCTATGACGAGGGCCGCGCGCCCCAGCATGCCGGCATCAAGTTCCTGGGCGCCAAGTACAAGCCCGGCGGCGGCGAGTGGACGCAGGAGGTCGGCCGCGTCGCCTGGCGCTGGTGGGACTGGGAGCCGGGCAGCTACGCCCGCGACAACGACGACGAGAAGTACGCGGTGCTCAGCGAGGACGGCTTCGACGACTGGACCGAGATCACGCCGAGTCCCGACACCTCCGGGGACAGCCCCGTCGAGCTGCTGAACGTCGGGCCCTGGGACCTCTTCCCGGGCGGGGGCGGCCAGGAGCCGGACAGCCTCGTGCTTGCCTTCGCCTTCCTGGCCGGCGACAACTTCGCGGATCTGGTGGACAACGCCCTCTACGCGCAGAAGGTCTACAGCTTCAACTTCACGGTGCCGACGCCGCCCTATTCGCCGCGCATCAAGGTGGCCACGGATGCCGGCCGCATCCAGATCCGCTGGGGCGACGGCCCCGAGCGCAGCGTGGACGCGGTGACACGCGACTACGACTTCGAGGGCTATCGCGTCTACGTCGGCCGCGGCCCCGAGGCGGGCAGCTTCGATCTGCTCACCCAGGTCGACCTGGCCGAGATCCCGGCCAAGAACCCCCTCTTTGACAGCTACTTCACGCAGGGCTGGCTGGAGGCGGCCGTCGCCCCCGAGCCACTGGACGCGGACAATGGCCAGGCCGCGCTCGATGCGCTCTGGCCGGACGCCTACAGCTTCCACTTCGGCGCCCGGGAACCCTTCCTGGTCACCGAGCCCGACTCGGTGGGCTACAACACGGGCTTGAGCCGGGTGCTGCTGCCCGAGGCGGAGTGGGAATACGAGGCCGCCGGCGCCGATACGATCGTCTACAAGTACGGCAGCACGCTGGCCCCGGTGAAGGATGGCCACCACTACTGGGTTGCGGTCACCAGCTACGACCTCGGCAATCCCGAGACGCCCAGCCTCGAGAGCGGCGTCGGCCAGAACCTGCTGCACGTGGTGCCCGGCCGCAGCCCGGCGCAGGCGGCCGGACGCGGCGTCACGGTCTTCCCCAATCCCTACCGGGGCAGCGCCGTCTGGGACGCCAATCCCGCCACCGGCCGCTACATCTGGTTTGCGGGCTTGCCGGCCCGCGCCCTGATCAAGATCTTCACCCTGGCGGGGGACCGCGTCGCCGAGATCGACTTCGACCGCGCCGAGTACCGCGGCGAGAATGCCGCCGGCCTGCTGGTAGGAGGCGAAGCGCCCCAGCTCTCGGGCACCATGGCCGCCTGGGACCTGCGCAGCGAGAGCGGCCAGCCGGTGGCCACGGGACTCTACCTCTATTCCGTCACCGACCGCGCGAGCGGCGAATCGCAGCAGGGCAAGTTCCTGATCCTGAAATGAGCACACCTTACCGGGACCTTCGACCTGCCACTCCGTGCCGTCGGGCACTGGCCGCCCTTTGCGTGCTGGCGGCTCTCGGGCTAGGCGCCTGCGACGAGCAGCAGTCGCTCCTGCCCAACCAGCCGCCGCAGACCTTCCTGTCGGTGGAAGGCGGCGAGCTGGCGCCCACGCACTACCGGCAGATCCTGAGCTGGCACGGCGAGGATGTCGACGGCGAGGTGGTCCGCTTCGAGATCCAGTGGCGGCTGGACCCCGCCACGCCGCCCGTGGCCTTCGATACGACCTGGGTGGGCCTGACCCCGCCCTACCTCACGGCCACGCGCGACACCTTCTTCCTGCCCGTGCCCACGGCCGGCGCCGACACGCTCGTCCATCGCTTCCGCGTGCGGGCCGTGGACAATCAGGGGCTCGGCGATCCCGAGCCGGCGGAGCAGGCAGTGCCCGTCTTCAACCGCGCGCCGCGCCTCTGGGCCGTGACGAGCGCGGGAGACACGACGAGCACGCTCAGCCTGCCGGCCAGCATCCTGCCCGTGCTCACGATCCGCTTCAAGGTGGGGGATCCGGACAACCCGGCGACGGACCCCGAGGAGGCGCTGGCCTACATCGAGTCGGTGCGCTTCTGGTTCGAGGATCCGGATGCCGCCATCACCGTGGCCGGCACCGACACCCTGATCAGTCTCGTCCCGGCGGACTTCGGCCAGCTCGTGGGCGTCCAGCGCGAATTCCACCTGCAGGCCCGGGATCTGGGCGGGGCCCTGAGCAACGTGCTCACGGCCACGGCCTTCGTGCGGGACATCCGCCAGGCCCGGGTGCTGCTGATGGACGGTGCCGGGCAGGCCAGCCCCCAGAACCTGACCGTGGTCGACCCCTTCTGGCACGACCGGTTCACGGGCCTCTTCGCGCCGCAGGAGGTGCTCCTGCACGAGATCGCCGCCAGCGGGCCGATCGGGGCGCCGGAGAACCTGCACGCCATCTTCTCCCTCTTCGAGCTCGTCGTATGGTATAATGGGACGGATGGCGCGCCGCTCGCCTTCACGAACCCGCCCAGCCTCAACCTGCGCGCGGCCGAAGCCGGCTTGCGCGTGTACCTGGAAGGGGGAGGCAAGGTCTTGCTCGAGGGCTACAACCTGGTCGGAGCCAGCCGTGGCGCCTACTCCGGAGGCAGCTTCAGCGTCGACTTCGAGCAGGAGGTGCTCAAGGCCGACAGCCTGCAGGCCCACAACACGAGCACCGGCGGGGTGATGACCTCGAACTTCTGGGTCTTCGGACCCAAGCAGTTCCAGGGTTTCGCGACTGCCGGCACAGCGGCGCTCGGCCTTGCCGCTGGTGTCCAGCTCAAGGGCATCGATCGCCTGGCCTTGAATCCGGAGGCGCTCTCCACGGGAATCGTGGCAGAGCTCTATCGTGTGACCGGCGACCAGACCTACCCGCCGAGCCTCTTCGCGGGGGCCGTGGGGGTCAGGCGCCATTTCGAGTCGGGCGGTCAGCTCGTGCTGCTGACCTTCCCGATCAGCCTGACCTGGAGCAACGACAACGTGCTCGATCAGGTCCGGGGATTCTGCGAGGAATTCGGCGTCCTGCCCTAGCCGGTCGGGGCGCCCGGGCCGTCTGGCCCAGCGAGCGTACAGCCTTGCCGTAACATCGTCAGCCTAGGGGGCGCACATGAAGAGCAGAGTTCTATTCCTGGTCGCGGCCGCGCTGAGTCTGGCAGCGGTCGCCTCGGCCCAGCCCATCGTCACGATCTACGATCTGCAGACGGATCTGATCGCCGACAACACCGTGGTCACGGTCGAGGGCAAGGTCGTCACCGCCGTCGATGACATCCCCTCCGGGATGGGCTTCTTCATCCAGGAGCCGGCCGGCGGCCCGAATAGCGGCCTTTACGTGTTCGTGGGCACGGTGAACGTGCCGACCGTGATCATCGGCGACGTCGTCGACGTCACCGGTCTCTATGACGACTACTTTCCCGCCGGCGCCCCCGGCACCGGTCTCGCGGAGCTGAATCTCTCCGTGCCGCACGGCGGCCAGGGCAGCTACACCGTGGTCGGCAGCGGCCAGGTGCCCCAGCCCGTGCTCCTGCGCGCCTGGCAGACCCGGACCGCCAATCCGCTCGAGGCGGAGAAGTGGGAATCCGTGCTCGTCCGCCATGAGAGCGTGGCCAAGATCGCCACCGATCCCGGCTTCGGCGAGTGGTTCGGAGCGGAGTTCGGCTTCGCGGTCAACGACACCACCCGCTTCGACGACGGCCTGGGCACCTCCGGCCCGCCGGTGGGCACGCAGATGAGCTCGGTCACGGGCGTCCTCAACTTCACCTTCAACGACTTCAAGGTGACGCCCCGCGGCCAGTATGACATCGTCTACGTCGGCGCGGCGCCGGCCCCCAGCCTGCTCTGGGCGGCGGCCACCGGTGAGTCCAGCATCGACGTGCGCTTCGATCGGCCGGTGGAGGAGACCTCGGCCGAGAATTCGGGCAACTACTTCCTCGATCTGGGCGCCGTGAGCACGGCCACCCTCGATCCGGGCGATCCCGAACTCGTCCACCTGGCGCTCGCCAGCCCGATGCTGACGGAAGTCCTGCTCACGCTCACGGTCATCGACGTGCAGAACACGGACGGCGTGGCCATGGCGCCTGAAGCGACGCAGTTCTGGGGCGGCATCAATACCGTCGCCTTCTCGCAGTACCCGGATGCCGGCGGCGACTCCTCCGCCGTGGCTGGACAGATCGTCACCGTCAGGGGCGTCATCCACAGCAAGTACGATGTCTGGGGCAACCACGTCTACCTGCAGGAAGTCAACGGGGCGGCCGGGGCGCGCACGCCCTACAACGGCCTCGAGGTCTACCTGCCCGCCTACCTGCCGCAGCTCGCCGTGGGCGACATCGTCATCATCGCCGACGCGCAGACCGAGTACTTCAACATGACCTCCTTCGTGCAGCCCTTCTACTACTTCGAGAAGGTGTCCAGCGGCAATCCGGTGCTCGCGCCCGAGGTGATCACCATCGGCGACATGAGCGACCCGAGCGTCTGGGAGCCCTACGAGGGCGCGCTGGTCCGCGTGGAGAACGTGACGGTGGTGGAGCGCGCGGGCGCCTGGAACTTCTACGACTGGAGCGTTACCCAGGACGACCTCAACTGGCTCAAGATCGGCGACATGGGCGACTACAGCTATCTCGAGGGCCTGGGCGACGAGCTCAACATCACGGGCACGCTGCGCTACGAGTTCGGCAACTTCGTGCTGATGCCGCGCAGCGACGCCGACATCGAGATCCTCTACCAGAACCCGCTGGGCGCGGACGGCCTGCCCGCGGGCGCCAGGATCGCGCTGGCGCAGAACCACCCGAATCCCTTCAACCCGAGCACGAAGATCAGCTTCGTCCTCGCCGAGCCCGGCGAGGCGCGCCTGGAGATCTTCGACACGGCCGGCCGTCTGGTGCAGACCCTCGCCGCGGGCCAGCTCGCGGCGGGCGGCCACGAGTTCGTCTGGGGCGGTGCGTCAGCCGCCGGCGGCCAGGCTCCCAGCGGCCTGTACTACTATCGGCTGAGCGCCAACGGCGAGAGCCAGACGCGCAAGATGCTGATGCTCAAGTAAAACGGGCAGACCCGCCTCCTCCCGCGCACGAAACAACGTGCGCGTCCGGAGGCGGGCCAGCCCGCTCCGATTCGAGCCCGGCGGCTTCCGCGCCGGGCTCTGTTGTTCCCAGGCGCGACCTCAGGTGTGGCCGCGCGCTTGCAAGGGGGGAAAGGCCGCGCGCGGCTCCGGATGTATCCGGGGCGGCAAGCGCCGGCGGGGGAGGGGACGATGAAGCGCATTGCTGCCTGTCTGTTCCTGCTGTGCCTGAGCGCCCCTGTTGGGGCGGCCATCGTGGCCGATCACGCCGCCGTCGCCGAGTGGGCCGAAATTCCGGCGGCGAGCTTCGCAGCGGTCCGCGATGAGTTCCACCTATTCTACGGCCACACTTCCCACGGCAGCCAGCTGATGACCGGCCTCGCCATGCTGGCCGGCGAAGACCCGGTGCTCTATGCGCTGCCGGCCATCCAGGAGACCGGCGGTGATCTCGGCCACATGGGCGACACGAGCTGGGTGGCGCCCACGCGCAGCTACCTCGATCAGCACCCGGAATGCAACGTGGTCGCCTGGTCCTGGTGCGGCGGCTGCTCGGACAATACGGAAGCCGGCATTGCGGCCTATCTCGCCGCCATGAGCCAGCTCGAGCTGGACTACCCGAACGTGCACTTCGTCTACATGACCGGGCACCTGGACGGCACGGGACCGAACGGCAACCTCTATCGCAGCAACGAACAGATCCGCGCCTACTGCGCCGCCCAAGACAAGGTGCTCTTCGACTTCGCTGACATCGAGAGCTGGGATCCGGACGGCGTCTATTATCCCGAGGACACCGATGCCTGCCTCTGGTGCGCGGACTGGTGCGCCGTCAATCCCTGCCCGGGCTGCGGCGGTTGCGCCCACTCGCACTGCTTCAACTGCTACCTGAAGGGCAAGGGCTTCTGGTGGCTGCTGGCGCGGCTCAGCGGTTGGCAGGCTGCGAGTGCGCCGCCCGCCGAGTTGCCGGCACCGCCGCGCCTGAGCCGGAACCATCCCAACCCCTTCAATCCCGGCACCGCCTTCACCGTCACCCTGGGCGCGCCTGCTTGGGCCCGGCTCGAAGTGATCGACCTCGGCGGCCGCCGCGTCGCCCTGCTGCACGACGGCGAGCTGGAGGCCGGCGAGCAGCGCTTCCGCTGGGACGGCCGCGATGCCAGCGGCCTTGCCCTGGGCTCCGGCGTCTACCTTTGCCGGCTACGGGCGGCGGGTCGGGAGGAATGCCGCAAGCTGACCCTGCTCAAATAAGTGCGCGCCCCTGGCGCTGCCGGCCAGGGCGCGCCGCTTCCGCCTGGGGTCGGCCATGGCGGCGATCCGGAATGTCGGCGCCTTGCCGGTTTGCAGGTGCTTCACCGCCGTGCTATCCTCCCCGGTATGAACACGACCAGCACCCGCCGCCGCGTAGCCCTTCTCCTCCTCGCTTGCGGCCTCCTGGCTGGCGCGGCGGGTGGGGCCCGGGCCGGCTTCCTGCACCCCGAGGCGCCGCGCCTCATGAACTACTACCTGCGCACGGATATTCCCGGCAAGGAGGTCTTCCTGGCCAACTGGGATCTGGTCGTGCTGCCCTACCAGCTCATCGACTGGGAGCCGATGAGCCTGGCCCTCATGAGACAGACCAATCCCGACCTGCGCATCCTGGCTTACATTGACCCGGTGCTGATCACGGACGCCCTGGGCGTGGACGACACGCCCGGCACGCTGCGCTACGACTTCGTCACCGGGGTGCCGCCCGAGTGGCTGGCCTACACCGAGACCGGCGAGGTGATCTCCTTCTGGGCGCACGCCGAGCACGTCAACATCACTCCCGTCTGCCCGGTGGTGGGCGGCAAGCAGTTCCGCGACTACTTTGTCGACTTCCTCGCCCAGCGCTTCGGTCCGCTCATCGAGGCGGGCGTGATCCATGGCATCTTTCTCGACGAGATGAGCAGCGGCGGCTACCTCTGGTGGGACCCGCTGTTCGATGGCAGCTTCGACTACAACAACAACGGGCTCGCCGATCTCTACGAGGGCGGCATCGGCAGCGCGGGCATCCAGGCCTGGCTGGCCGACTCGCAGCGGATGATCGCCGACGGACTGCGCGCCGCCCTGCCCGCGGCGGCGGTGGTGATGGGCAACAACTCGCGGCCGCGCTTCGATGCCCTGCACGGCAAGCTCTACGAGGCCTTCCCCGGCGGTCGGGGCGAGGGCTACTTCGACGGCACCCTGATGGACATGGACATCTGGAACTCCCTCGAGTTCGGGGACAACGTCACCTCCATCAACGCGGTCTATCCCTACGAGGAGCTGGGGGGCAGCCCCACGGACAAGCCGCCCTTCCGCTTCCGCTTCGCGGGCAGCCTGCTCGCGGACAACTACTTCAGCTACGACTTCACCACCTTCGATCACTACCAGGTCTGTCTGGTACGACCTCTTCAACCACGATCTCGGCCTGCCCCTGGGCCAGCGCTTCACGCTGGGCGAGAGCCCTCTGTTCGTCGACACCTTCGAGGGCGCCGTCGGACCCCACGTCGCGCCCTTCGCCCCGCACACGGCGACGAGCATCACCAGCGAGCCGGGACTCGTGCTGCAGGGGAACTCCTCGCTGCTCGTCACCACGAACAGCGTCGATCCCTTCCCGACGCTCTTCTACCTGCAGCCGCCCGGGGGCTTCCTGCCGGACACGAGCTACGTCATCTCCTTCCGCTACCGCGCCCTGGAAGTGGCGCAGGGCGAGACGCAGCTGTTCTTCAAGAAGAGCCCGGCGGATCCGGGCTCGCCCCCGGACCCGCCCACGACGACCACCCTCGTGCGCCCGGAGCCGGGCGCCGAAGGGCTCTACCGGGCCAAGGTCTACCTGGGCTCGCAGTCGAACTACAGCGTGCGGCTGATGACCAAGGGCGTCGTGAGCATGGTGATCGACTCGCTGAGCGTGGTCTTCGGCAACGGCGGCCTGCTCGCCCGCGAGTACGAGAACGGGCTCGTCGTCTGCAACGCCTCGGAGGAAGGCCAGGTCCTGGCCTACGATCCGCAGTGGCTGCTGCTGGGCGGCGACGGACAGGCGCAGGACTTCGCCCCCTGGCTGAGCGGGAGCCCGATCGTCCTGCCCAATGAAGACGGGGTGATCTTCGCCCGCAGCGGGACCGGTGCCGAGTTGCCGCCGCCGCCCGCCCGCCTGGGCCTGAGCGAGCCCTGGCCGAACCCCGGCAATCCGAGCTTCAGCCTGCGGGTCTGGGCCGAGGAGGGGCGCACCCTTGCCCTGGGCTTGCACGACATCCGGGGCCGCCGGCTGGCGCAGCTCTGGACCGGGCGGCCCGGGCCGAGCGGCCGCGTCCTCAGCTTCTCGCCGGGCGCCGGCGGGCTGCCGAGCCTGAGCTCGGGGGTCTACCTGCTGCGGGTCGAGGGCGGCGGGCTCAGCGCTCAGCGTCGCTGGGTCCTGCTGCGCTAGGGCCCGCGGCATGCACCAGCTCTACATCAGCCTGCCGCTCACCCAGTACCGCCGCTACGAGGCGGAGCTGTCCGTTCTGCCCGCGGGGCTCGAGATCCTCATCGACGAGGCCGCCCTCGCCCCGGCCTTCGCCGGCGAGCGCGCCGCCATCGCCGCGGCCCTGCGCGCCCAGGGCCGCCCCTGCCGCTTCCACGCCCCCTTCCGCGACCTCGCGCCCGGCGGGCAGGACAGCGAGGCTGTCCAGCTGGCCCGGCGGCGCCTGGGGGCGGCCATCGACCTCGCCCCCGACTTTGGCGTCACGGCGATGACCGCCCATCCCGGCTGGGATCCCCAGGGCAGCGGCACCGCCGAGGAGCGAGCGGGCTGGCTCGAGCGGAGCATCGCCTTCTGGTCGGCGCTGGGGGAGCGGGCCGCGGCGCGCGGCCTGCGCATCGACCTGGAGAACATCTTCGATCGCGATCCCGGCGCCCTCGGCGCGCTGCTCGCCGCCCTGCCCGCCGACCGCTTCGCCTGGCTCCTGGATCTCGGCCACTGGCACGCCTTCAGCTTCGCGCCCTTGAGCGAGTGGCTGGCCGCCCTCGGCCCCCGCCTGAGCAGCCTGCACCTGCACGACAACGGTGGCGCCTCGGATGACCACCGGGCCCTCGGCGCGGGCAGCCTGCCGCGGCGGGAGGCCCTGGCGGCACTGCGGGGCCTGGCGCGGCCCCTGGACTGGGTGCTGGAGAACCGCAGCGCGGCGGATATCGCCACGAGCGTCCGCCATCTCGCCCAGGAATCAGGCATCGCTGAATTCGAGGGCCTCGCGGGGGCGGGGGAAAGGGCGGCGCCGCCCCCGCAGCGCCCTTGACAGCGGCGTAACCCTTTGTTAGCTTGGGCTTTCGTTTCGATCCACCGAAGCGCCGGAACCAGACCCCAGGGTGAACGAGGGGTCCGCCTCTGCGCGCGGCAATCCTCAGATGGAGGAAGAATGAAGACCCACGTCGCGAAGGCGGGGCAGGTCGGGGAGCACTGGTACATCGTGGATGCCGAGGGTCAGACCCTGGGCCGCCTCGCCACGCGTGTCGCCAGCATCATCCGCGGCAAGCACCGCCCCGACTTCACGCCCCACGTGGACATGGGCGACCACGTGATCATCGTCAACGCCGCGAAGATCCATGTCACCGGCACCAAGGCCACGTCGAAGGTCTACACGCGCTACACCGGCTACCAGAGCGGCCTGCGCACGACGCGCCTGGACACGATGCTCGCCACCAAGCCCGGCGATGTCATCAGCCACGCGGTGCGCGGCATGCTGCCCAAGGGTCGCCTCGGGCGCAAACTCTGCCGGAAGCTGCGCGTTTACGCCGGCCCCGGTCATCCGCATGCGGCCCAGCAGCCCGAGCCGCTCACGATCGAGCGCTAGAACGTCAATCGCAAGGAGTCCCGCTAAGATGGCAGATTTCTTCAACGCCACCGGTCGCCGCAAGGAGTCGGTGGCCCGCGTGCGCGTGGTGATTCCCGGCCACGGCAAGCAGACCGTCAACGGCCGGCCCCTGGACGCCTACTTCGGCCGTCGCAACCTCATCATCGAGGTGCGCCAGCCGCTGGAGTACGTCGACATGATGGACTCCGTCGATGTCCACGCCACGGTGGCGGGCGGCGGCATCGCCGGCCAGGCGGGCGCGGTCCGCCTGGGCATCGCGCGGGCCTTGCTGACCAAGGACGAGGAGTTGAAGAAGACCCTGCGCGCCAGCGGCTGCTTGACCCGCGATCCGCGCATGAAGGAACGGAAGAAGTACGGTCAGCCCGGCGCCCGCAAGCGCTTCCAGTTCTCCAAGCGTTAGTCGACCAAACCACACACCGGTGGACTGGGCGCGCAGGTCTCCCCACGGGGAGCAACGCCCGGGATGAAGCCGGTGGCGGCAAGAACCTGCAGGAGGCATCGTGAGCTATTCGATCACCATCAAGGACATGCTGGAGGCCGGCGTCCATTTCGGCCACCAGACCCGACGCTGGAATCCGAAGATGAAGTCCTTCATCTTCGCCGAGAAGAACGGGATCTACATCCTGGATCTCCAGCAGACCCACCGGCTGGCCGCCATGGCCTACGAGAAGGTGCGCGAGATCTCCGGCGGGGGCGCGCCCATTCTCTTCGTCGGTCCCAAGAAGCAGGCCCAGGAGACGATCCGCGAGGAAGCCCAGCGCTGCGGGCAGTTCTTCGTCGTCGAGCGCTGGCTGGGCGGACTGCTCACCAATTTCCAGACGGTGCGCAAGAGCCTGGACAAGCTGGCCGACATCGAGAAGATGGGGACCGACGGCCGCATCGAGCAGTTCAACAAGAAGGAGCGCATGCAGCTCGAGAAGACGCGGGACCGTCTGGAGCGCATGCTGGGCGGCATCCGGGGCATGCAGAAGACCCCGGGCCTGATCTTCGTCGTCGACACCTCGCAGAGCGAGATCGCCATCAAGGAAGCGAACAAGCTCGGCGTGCCCGTCGTGGCCATGGTCGACACCAATTGCGACCCCGAGAAGGTGGACTTCCCGATTCCCGGCAACGATGACGCCATCCGCTCCATCCGGCTCTTCAGCCGCATGATCGCCGACGCCGTCATCGAGGGCGCGGCTGCCTTCAAGTCGCGCGAGCGCGAGGAGAAGGCGATGGTCGAGAAGGCTGCCGCCGAGAAGGCCGCCGAGCAGCGCCCGGCTCACCGCGCCGCCGGCGCCGAGGCCCGCGCGGAGGCCGCGCAGCGCGTGGCCGCCCGCATCAAGACCGCCGAGCCCGACGACGAGGCGCCGCTCGATCTGGACGCCTAGCCTGCCGATCACCACCGCGAAGACGCCGACGAGGCAGCGAGGAGGAGGAGCCGATCATGGCCGAGATCACCGCCAAACTGGTGAAGGAGCTCCGGGAGAAGACCGGCGCGGGGATGATGGACTGCAAGAAGGCGCTGGCCGAGAGCGGCGGTGACTACGAGAAGGCCGTCGACTACCTGCGCACCAAGGGTCTGGCCGACGCCAAGAAGAAGTCGGGTCGGGCCACCAAGGAGGGCCTCGTCTTCAGCTACATCCACCCGGGCGGCAAGGTGGGCGTGCTCGTCGAGATCGCCTGCGAGACGGACTTCGTCGCCCGCACGGAGCAGTTCCAGGAGCTCTGCAAGAACGTCGCCATGCAGGTGGCCGCGGCCGCGCCCCTGGCCGTCGATCGCACCGCCCTCGATCCCGCGGTGGTCGCCCACGAGCTCGAGATCGCCCGCCAGCAGGCCCAGCAGTCCGGCAAGCCGGCGGCCATCCTCGAGAAGATCGCCACCGGGCGCATCGAGAAGTACTACAGCGAGGTTTGCCTGCTCGAGCAGGCCTTCGTGAAGGACCCCGGCATGACCGTCAAGGATGTGCTGGATTCGACCATCGGCACCCTGGGCGAAAACATGATCATCCGCCGCTTCGCCCGCTTCCAGCTGGGCGAAGATCTCTCCTGAGTCGCCCATGACGACGGCCGCCTATCAGCGCGTCGTCCTCAAGCTGAGCGGGGAGACCCTCGGCGGACCCGACGGCCTGGGCCTCGATTTCGAGCGGGCCCGCTCCCTGGCCCAGGAGCTGGCGGCTCTGAAGCAGCTGAACTGCGGGCTGATCCTGGTCGTGGGCGGCGGCAACTTCCTGCGCGGGCGCGCCGCCAAGGCCGCGGGGCTCGCCGCCATCCAGTCCGATCGCATCGGCATGCTGGCCACCGTGATGAACGCCATCGCTCTCGGTTCCCTGCTCAGCGCCGCGGGCGCCGCCGCCCGGGTCTTCAGCGCCGTGCCGCTCGCGCCTTTCGCCGAGCCCTACACGAGCGAGGCCGCCTTCGCCGCCCTGGCGCGGGGCGAGATCGTCCTCAGCGCCGGCGGCATCGGCCATCCCTTCTTCTCGACGGACACGACGGCCGCCCTGCGGGCGGTCGAGCTGGGCGCCGACTGCCTGCTCAAGGCGACCACGGTGGACGGCGTCTTCTCTGCCGATCCCCGGCGCGATCCCGAGGCGATCCGCCTGCCGCAGCTCAGCTTCGCCGAGGTGCTCGAGCGGCGCCTGGCCGTGATGGACGCCACCGCCTTCGCCCTCTGTCAGGATCATGGGGTGCCGATTCGCGTCTTTGATTTTTCGCAGCCGGGTGCGCTGGAGCGGGTGCTGAAAGGCGAACCGCTCGGCAGCCTGGTCAGCTAGGAGGAGCGCATGGACAACGAATTGCTCGTCGATGTCGAAGAGCGCATGAGCAAGACCGTCCGCAGTACCGAGCACGAGTTCAGCCAGATCCGCGCCGGCCGCGCCAGCACCAATCTGCTCGATGGGATCCGCGTCGACTACTACGGCACGCCCTCGCCGCTGAACCAGGTGGCCACCCTGGCCGTGCCCGAGGCGCGCCTGATCACGGTCTCGCCCTGGGAGAAGAAGATGCTGGGCGCGATCGAGAAGGCGATCCTGGCCGCCAACATCGGCCTCACGCCGCAGAATGACGGCAGTGTCCTGCGCATCAACATCCCCACCCTGACGGAGGAGCGGCGCAAGGACCTGGTCAAGCGCGTCAAGCAGCTCGCCGAAGAGGGGCGCGTGGCCGTGCGCAATGTGCGGCGCGCGGGCATCGAGCAGGCGAAGCAGCAGGAGAAGGAGCAGACCCTCAGCGAGGACGAGCTCAAGCGAGCCACCGACGGCATCCAGAAGCTCACCGATCGCTTCGTGGCCGAGATCGACAGCGCGCTGGAGAAGAGGGTCGCCGAGATCATGGAAGTCTGAGGAGCGCATGGCAGCGGCCGCCAGCCCAGAACGTCAGATTCGCGATCAAGGCGGGCCGCCGGCCCACATCGCCGTGATCATGGACGGCAATGGCCGCTGGGCGCGCCAGCGCATGCTGCCGCGAATCATGGGGCATCGCGAAGGCCGCAAGGCCGTGCGCCGCACGGTGGAGGCGGCCGCCAGTCTCGGCGTCCGGCACCTCACTCTCTTCACCTTCTCGATGGAGAACTGGCGCCGGCCCGGCGCCGAGGTGAA
Source organism: uncultured bacterium (assembly GCA_963695095.1). Classification (GTDB taxonomy): domain Bacteria; phylum Krumholzibacteriota; class Krumholzibacteriia; order JACNKJ01; family JACNKJ01; genus VGXI01. The sequence continues at coordinate 1,531,314 of CAVOFT010000001.1, forward strand.
GGCCCTCATGCAGTTCCTCGAGGACGTGCTCGACACCGAGTGCGCCGAGCTGGACAAGCAGGACATCAGCCTGCGCGGGATGGGTCGCCTCGAGCTGCTGCCGCCGGGCACCCTGGCCCGCTTGCGCGCGGCCGAGGCGGAGCTGGCCGACAACCGGGGCATGCAGCTCGTCCTCGCCCTCAGCTATAGCGGTCGGGCCGAGATCGTGGACGCGGCGCGCGCCTTTGCCGCTGCGGTGGCCCGCGGCGAGGCGCGCCCTGCGGATCTGGACGAGGAGCGCTTCGCGAGCCACCTCTATCTGCCCGAGCTGCCGCCCGTGGATCTGCTCATCCGCACGAGCGGCGAGCAGCGCCTCAGCAATTTCTGCCTCTGGCAACTCGCCTACGCCGAGATCCACAACACGACGACCCTGTGGCCGGACTTCGCGGCGGCGGACCTCCACCAGGCCATCCTCGATTTCCTGGGCCGGGAGCGACGCTTTGGCAAAGTCCTCTGAAGCCCTCCTGCAACTGCCCAGCCTCGGCCGCCGGCTGCTGGCTGCCGCGCTGCTCCTGCCCCTGGTCGTCTGGGTCGCCCTGACCGGCGGCTGGCTCTTCCTCGGCGTGACGGCGCTGTGGACCCTGCGCATGATCTGGGAATTCGGGGCCATGCGCCGGGCGCGAGGGCGGCGCTCCGGCTTCTTCCCCCTGGCCCTGATCGCGCTGGCCCTGATCGCCGCCTGCCACTGGGGCGGCGCCGAGCAGGCGGCGGCCCTGTTCGCGCTCGTCGGACTCGGCCTCTTCGGCGCCGACGCGCTGCGCGGCCGCTGCGAGGGCGGCACCGAGCGGGCCGGCGAGAAGCTGCTTTTCGTCTTCTACCTGGCCTGGCTGCCGGGCCACTGGATCCTGCTGCGCGAACTGCCGGCCTCGCTGGGGCTGCCGGCCGCCGTGGGCGGGCGCTGGTTCCTCTTCGCCGCGGGCGTCACCTGGCTGGGGGATAGCTTCTCCTACTTCGTGGGCAGTCTCTGGGGCCGCCACTCCCTGCGCTCCCCGGTGAGCCCGCGCAAGTCGCTGGAGGGGGTCATCGGCGGCATGGCCGGGGCCGCGCTCTGCGCCTGGCTGCTGGCCCCGGCCTGGGCGCCCTTCCTGGCCGGCTGGCTGGCCGTCCTCGTCGGGCTTCTGCTCTCCCTGGCCGGCCAGCTCGGCGACCTCTTCGAGTCCCTGCTCAAGCGCGACGCGGCCATCAAGGACAGCGGCCGCATCCTGCCCGGCCACGGCGGCCTGCTGGATCGCGCCGACAGCATGCTCTTCTCGATCCCCGCCTTTTACTACCTGCTGCGCTGGGCTATTCTCTGAGCATGAAACGGGTACTCCTCTTCGGCGCCTCCGGGAGCATCGGCGGCAGCACGCTGGACGTGCTGCGCAGCCGGCCGGACGAGTTCCGCCTGGTCGGGCTCAGCGTCCACCGCAACACGGCGCCCCTGGCGGGCTGGATCCGCGAGTTCGCCCCGGCGCGCGTCCAAGTGACCGACGCCGCCGCCCACCGCTCCTGGGCCGAGGCCCATCCCGAGCACGCCTCCCGCCTTCTGCCCGCGGACAGCCCGGCGGAGGCCTTGCTGGAGACGCCCGCCCAGATCGCCCTCAACGGCGTGCTCGGCTTCGCCGGGCTGGCCGTCACCCTGGCCGTGCTCGCGGCGGGGCTCGATCTCGCCCTGGCCAACAAGGAGTCCCTGGTCTGCGGCGGCGAGCTGCTGGCCGTGGCCCGGCGGCGTGCCCGCGGCCGGCTGCTGCCCGTCGACAGCGAGCACAGCGCGCTCGCCCAGCTGCTCGCCGGTCGCCCGCGCGAGCAGCTCAGGCGGGTCTGGCTCACCGCCTCCGGCGGCCCCTTCCGCGAGCTGCCGCTGGCGGCCCTGGCCGCTGTCACGCCCGAGCAGGCCCTGCGCCACCCGACCTGGCGCATGGGGCCCAAGATCAGCGTCGACTCGGCCACCCTGATGAACAAGGGCCTCGAGGTGATCGAGGCCGCCCAGCTCTTCGACCTGCCACCGGCGATGATCGGCGTGCTCGTCCACCCTGGCTCCCTGGCGCACGCCCTCGTCGAGCTCAGCGACGCTTCCCTGCTCTGCCAGATGGCCGCCCCCGACATGCGCCAGCCCATCCTCGCCGCGCTCTGCGACCCCGAACGGCCGGCGGCCGACTATGGCCGCTTGAACCTGGAGGCGCCGCTCAGGCTGGACTTCGCGCCTCTGGACGCCACCCGCTTCCCCGCCGTGGACCTGGCCCGCAGCGCCCTGGCCGCCGGCGGCACGGCGCCGCTGGCCCTGAATGCCGCCGACGAGCTCGCCGTAGCTGCCTTCCTGGCCGGTGGCCTGCCCTTCACGGGCATCGTGGCCGTCGTCGAGCGGGTGCTGGCGGCGGGGGGCTGGGAACCCGCCGGCGATTACCCTGCTTTAGTCGAGGCCGATCAGCGGGCCCGTGCCCTTGCCGCCCATCAGGTGCGCGCTCTCGAAAGGACCGCATGATCACCACCATCCTCGCGATGATCTTCACCCTGGGCCTGGTCGTGCTCGTTCACGAGCTGGGCCACTTTCTCGCCGCCCGCTCGGTGGGCATCCACGTCCATCGCTTCTCCATCGGGCTCGGCCCGGTGCTGCTCCGCTGGCGGGGGCTGGGCACCGAGTGGGCGCTGAGCCTGCTGCCCTTCGGCGGCTACGTGAAGATGGCCGGCATGCTCGAGGCCGTAGGCGAAGGCGAGGTGCCGGCCGAGGAGGCCACGCTGCCCCCGGAGCGGCTCTACCGCAACAAGCCCATCCTGGCGCGCCTGTGGGCGATCCTCGCCGGGCCCCTGGCCAACCTGGTCCTGGCCGTGGTCCTCACCACGGGGATCTATGCCGTCCAGGGCTTCCCGATCATTCCCGACGTCATTCTCAGCGAGCCGCCCGCGGATACGCCTGCCGCCCGCGCCGGCCTGGCGCGGGGCGATCGCGTGCTCAGCCTCGACGGCGAAGCGGTGGCCAACTGGAACGCGTTCGCCGAGCGGCTGAGCGCCGGCGGCGCCGGCCAGTATCGGCTCGGCGTGGAGCGGGCGGGCGAGCGGCTCGAGCTGACGCTCGTCTTGACGGCCACCGAGGGGCGCTTCGATCCCACCGGGCTCAGCGTGCTGGGCGACAACCGGGTCGGGCGAGTGCTCCGGAACGGTCCTGCCGACCGGCTGGGTCTGGCCACCGGCGACCGCATCCTCGAGCTGGACGGCCGTCCCGTCGCCCACTTCGACGAGATCGCGGCCATCGTCAATGCCAGCCCGGGCCGCGAGCTGGCCATCATCTGGGAACGTGAAGGCGAGCGGCACGAAGGCAGCATCACGCCCGAGCTGGCCCAGGTGCCGGATCCCGCCGACGAGGACAAGATCATCGAGGCCGGGCGCATCTACTTCGAGCCCTACAGCGAGGGCACGGAGGCCATCGGCCTGCTCGATGCCGCCAAGTACGGGAGCCTGCAGGTCTTCTTCACGGCCCGCAAGACGCTGGAGTGGGTGGTCAAGCAGGTCACCTTCCGCGGCAGCAAGGACGCCGTCGGCGGGCCGATCCTGATCGCGAAGGTGGCGGGGGAGATGGCGCGCTGGGGCTGGGACCGCCTGCTCGGCTTCATCGCCTTCTTCAGCACCCAGCTCTTCCTGCTCAATCTGCTGCCGGTGCCGGTGCTGGACGGCGGCCATGTCAGCTTCCTGCTCCTGGAGGCGGTCGGCCTGCCCGTGCGTGAGCAGTGGCGCTTGCGCCTGACGATGGCCGGCATGTTCCTCCTGCTCGGTCTGATGCTGTTCATCTTGGTGCTGGATCTGGGCCGCGTCCTGCCCTGAGCCGGGGTCAGCGGGAGCTGCTGCCCTCGCCCTCGAGGATCTGCTTGCGGCGGACGATCTCCTCGAAGAGCACCGGCCAGCGCTCGGGGCGCTCGGCGCTGATCCTGGCCGCGACGGCGCGCAGGGAATCGCCGGGGAGGGACGCGGCCAGGTGGTCGAAGCGCGCGTCCGCGAGGGTGTCGCCGAGCGCGGCCAGGCGACGGGCATCCACGATGCGCAGGTACTGCTGAACGAGGAATTCCTCCTCGGGGCTGAGCGCGGCGGCGCCATCCGACGGGCGATCGGCGCAAGCGCCGAGCCCCAGCGCCAGCGCGAGAAAGATGGGGACAGCGCGCGCGGGCATGGTTAAGAATCGCATCATGGTCCAGATCCTCACCGAGTTCGCAGCCGCGGCAGTCTACGGCGGCCGGCGGCGTCTGTCAAAGGCGGCCGCGCCGGGTCGTTGCGGCTGCCGTCAGCTGGCCTGCTTGCTAGCCCTGGCCGCCGCACCCGCCCTCGCCCTCGCGGCCGAGGATCAGCGTCCCCTGATCGGAGAGATCGCGATCGAGGGCAACGAGACCTTCGGCGACGGCCAGCTCAAGGCCCTCCTGCGCACCCAGGAGCCCCGCTTCCTGCAGTTCAGCGGGCAGCCCCGCTTCGTGCGCGATTGGCTGCACAGCGACCTGACGACCCTGGCCGTCTACTATCGGCGCGCGGGCTTTCCGGAAGTCAGCGTCAGTTCCTTCCGCGAAGAAGATCTGCGCTACGATGCCGATCGCGAGCGGCTGGACATCACCATCCACGTCGACGAGGGCAAGCGGCGCTACCTGCGCGCGCTGCGCATCAGCCCCGCTCTGGGCGAGGTTGAGCGGAATCTGCGCCGGCGCCTGGTGCTGCAGCCGGGCCAGCCCTTCGATCCCGAAGCCCCGTCCATGGATCATTTCCGGATCCTGCGCACGTTGCAGGAGGAGGGCCATTTCGCCGCCCATGTGGAGCACACGATCCAGGTGCTGGAGAGTCCGGCCTACGCCCAGCGGGATTCGGTGGACCTCGAGTACCGGATCGATGTCGGGCCGCCGGCGCGGCTGGCGGCCGTGGCGCTCGAGGGCCTCAGCCTGGACGATGAGCTGGCCTTGCGGGAACTCACGGTGAAGGTCGGCGAGCCGCTGCGGCTGGATCAAATCGTGAAGAGCAAGCAGAACCTGCTCGACAGTGGCTACTTCCGCTCGATCGACTACCGCCTGGAGGCCATGGATCCGAGCGCCGGCCCCCGCCTGCCCGCTGCGGAGGAGGAGCTGCGCCTGGTCTGGGTCTGCCGTGAACGCAAGATGGCCGCGCTGGAGACGGGTGTCGGGCTGGGCTCCATCGATGGTCTGCGCCTGATCGGCGGCTGGAGCCACCGCAATCTCTTCGACCGGGGCCAGCGCGTCGCTCTGAAGGCGAACTTCGCCTTCAGCGAGAATCGCCGCGGACGCTTCGGCCTGGGCTACGAGCACGAATCCCTCGACTGGCGCTTCCTGGACATCGTCCGTCTGCGCGCCCGGCTCGGCCTGCTTCTCTTCCGCGAGCTGGACTACGAGAGCGAGAGCGGCGCCTTCAGTCTCGAGACGCGGGCGCTGCGCCTGAGCGCCACCCGCCGGCTCGATGCGCACTCGGTGCTCAGCCTGCGCCAGCAATTCGACTTCCTCTACCAGCGCCGCATCGCCGACCTGCCGCTGGAGCCGGTGCCGAGCTACAACACGCGCTCGCTGGGGCTGGTGCTCGATCGCGATACCCGCGATCACTTCTTCAGTCCGCAGCGGGGCGGCCACGCCTGGCTGAGCTACGAGCTGGCCGGTGGCCTGCAGGGCGGCGATCATCACTTCCAGCGCCTGCAGCTCAGCGTGGCCCGGCATCACCGCCTGCCGCGAGAGGCCGTCGGCGCCACGCGCCTCGTCCTGGGCGGCGTCTGGCCTTACGGCGAGAGCAGACGGGGCGGCCAGATCGGCGTGCCGGCCGACGGCGTGCCCTTCCAGGAGCGCTTCTACTGCGGCGGCGGCGCCACCGTGCGCGGCTACGACGAGAACAGCCTCGGTCCGCGGATCGATCCCACGGCCACGGATCTCTCGGCGGAAGTGCCGGGACAGAGCCTGCCCGACTTCGTCCTGGGCGGCCGCTACCTGCTCGTCGCCAACCTGGAGTGGCGGGTGCCCTTGCCGCTCTTCGGGCGCCGTGAGCTGGGCGGCGTCCTCTTTCTCGACGGCGGCGGCACCTGGCTGGATCTCGGCGACATCGCCGGCAGTCGGGCCCTGCCCTGGCAGCCCGGCGATCGCAATGACACGCGGCGCGTGTTCTACGGACTCGGCGGCGGCCTGCGCTACCTGACGCCCCTGGCCGTGCTCCGTGTCGATTTCGGCCTGCCCCTGCAGAGCCTCGCCGATCGCGGCGGCCGCTGGCACTTCAGCCTGGGACACACCTTCTGATGGGCCGCCACCTGCGCCGCTCCTCGCTCGCCGCCCTGATCCTCTTCGCAGTGATCCTGGTGGCCCTGCTGCTCTACATCCAGCGCAACAACCCCTGGCTGGCCGAACGGGTCGCCAGCCTGGTCACGCGCAACCTGCTGGCGACGCGGGGCTACAGCCTGCACCTGGAGGGCATCGAGGGCCACTTGCCCGGCGAGATCGTCCTCCACGGCCTGCGCGTGAGCTACCTGGGCCCGGGGCACGTGCCCTTCGATCTGTTCACGGCCCGCCGCGCCGCGCTGAGCTTCTCGGTGGCCGGGCTCTTGCGGGGCGATTTCCTGTCCGAGTCGCTGCGCGTCGAGGAGGCGGTCCTGCGCGCCTACAAGGTGCGCGCGACCGGCTGGGCCTATCCCGGCTTCGACTCGCCGCGCGGCGGGCGCAGCGAGGTCCAGGTGGCCCTCGACGAGGTGACGCTGGACCGCCTGCTCGTCCTGCGCGAGACGCCGGGCGGCGCCGATACGCTCATCCTCAAGGGGGCGGCCTGCCGCATCTATCGCACGGCGGAGGGCAGCAGCGTGGATCTCGCCTCGCTGCGCATCGAGCACAGGGACCGACCGCCGGTCGACCTGGCCGGCCTCTTCCTCCTGCGCGAGGGCGGACAGCTCGGCCTCGCCGGCGTGGATCTCGAGCTGCCCGAATCGCGGCTGAACGTCCGCGGCGAGCTGGGGCTGGCCGGCCGCATTTCCGCGGATCTCGCCATCACCGCCGCGCCCGCCCGTCTCGGCGAGCTGGCGACGGCCCTCGGCCAGACCCTGGACACCGATAGCCGACTCGAGGGCCACCTGCAGCTTGCCGGCCCCCTGGATAGCCTGCAGGTTGCCGGCCGGCTCAGCGGCACGCTCTTCGACTACCGGCTCGAGAACGTGGACTGCCGCGGCCTCTACACGGACGGGCGTCTGCACTTCGCCGCTCTCACCGGCCGCCTCAACGACAACCAGCTCGATGCGGCCGCCGTCTTCACCTTGCCCATCGGCGGGCGCGAGTTCGGCTGGAGCGCCGACGCCCGCCTCGCGCACCTGGACCTGGCCACCTTCTTCTCCGACAGCCTGTCCTCGGATTTCAGCGGCAATCTGAACGCCGTGGATCCGGGCAATGCCGCCCGCTTCCGTTTCGCCCTGGGGGCTGGGCGCCTGGACATCTATCCCTTCGGCGCCGCCACCGGCCGGCTCGCGGTTCGCGGCGACACCCTGATCCTGAGCGAAGTGGAGGTCAGCGATCGCGGCCTGGCAGTCACGCTTGCCGGTCGCATCCTGCCGGAGGAGGCGATGCTCGATCTCGAGTTCGTTGCCGTGAGCGACTCGTCGCGCCTGGCCGGCACCTTCGCGGGCGACTCGACCCTGGGCGGGCACGTGGAGCTGGCCGGCCGCTTCGCCGGGCCCGCGCTGGCGCCGGCCATGGACCTCAGCGGCCGCTTCGCCCGCCTGCGCTACTTCGGCGCCCTGCTCGGTCGCGGCGAGTTCTCCCTGCGCAGCGATGCCCTCAATCTCCAGCCCACGCGCATCCATGCCGAGGGCGATTCGCTGGAGCACCTGGGCCTCGCCTTTGCGCGCTACTACCTGGACGCCGAGCTGCTGGGCGACACCCTGCTTCTCCGCCACGCTTCGCTGGACGGCGCCGAGCTGGCGCTGGATCTCAGCGGGCGCCTGGCGATCGATCCCCGCGAGCCGCGCCTGCGCCTCGAACGCGCCTGGCTACGCTGGCTGGGGAAGGACTGGTTGAACGAGGGGCCCCTGGAACTCAGCCTCGGTGAGCGGCCCGCTCTGAGCTTGACGCGCTGGCGCAGTGGCGGCAGCAGCGCGGCCCTGCGCTGGAATCGGCGGGACCAGGGCCCCGACCGCCTCGAGCTGGTGGGCGTACCGCTGGCCCAGCTGGCGCCCTGGCTGCCGCCCGCTCTGGGCCTGGGCGGGCGCCTGAGCGGCGTGCTCGAGCGCGAGGGGCCGGCGGCCTTTTCATTCAGCGGCCGGCTCGAGCAGTTCGCGCTGAGCGGCGCGCCAGCGGGGCGCGCCGACTTCGCGCTGCGCTGGCAGGGCGACAGCCTGGCCGTGGACAGCCTGCGCTGGGAGCCCGCACCCGGTCAGCACCTGCGCCTGGCCGGCAAGCTGGGCGGCCTGCCCTCGGCGGCGGACGGCCCGGCGGCCCTGGCCACGCTGAAACCGGAGGCCCTCGTCGCCGCGCTGGCGCTCGAGGCCGGGGATTTCCCCCTGGAGCGTCTCAGCCGGCTCTGGCCCGCCAGCGCCGCACTCGCCGGCCGGCTGAGCGGGGGCTTCCGGATCGAGGGCCCCCTGGCGCAGCCGGCCATCGCCAGCGAGGCGCGTCTGGACAGCGCCCGGGTGGGAGACTTCGCCCTGGATGCCCTGTCCTGGACGGCCACGCTCGCCGCCGGCGAGCTCGAGGTCACTCGACTGAGCGTCGGGCGCCGGGGCAGCCGCGTGGAGGGCTGGCTGGGCCTGCCGCTGGACCTCGGTCTGGGGCGCAGGCCGGGCCCGCTGACCGAGGGCGAGCTCAGGGGCAGCCTGCACGTGGACATCGACGCGAGCGATCTCGTCGGCCTCAGCGAGCTCATCGCCGAGCTGGGGGGCCGCCTGGAGGGGGACCTCAGTCTGGCCGGCACGCCGGGGGCGCCGCGGCCCCAGGGCCGGCTGCGCCTGCGCGACGGCTCTCTGCGCCTGGCCGGGTGGGAAGAGCGCCTGAGCGCGATCGAGGCCGAGGCCGAGGTCCAGGGGGACACCCTGCGCGTGGTCTCCCTGCGGGCCAAGGAGAGCATCCAGTGGTCCCGCTACCCGGAGGGGCAGCTGACGGCCAGCGGGTGGCTGACCTGGCGCCAGCCCTTCCGCTACCTGGCCACGGCCCGGCTGTCTCGCTGCGCCTTCGGCACGCTGCCCTTCTTCTCGGGCCTGATCAGCGGCGAGCTGACGATGAGCGCCTGGGAGGCCGAGGACGTGCCGCCGCATCCCTACCTGCGCGGCTCGCTCGACGTGCACGAGGGGACCCTGAGCTACGAGTTCCAGGATGTCGTCGAAGCGCCCGGACCGACGGTGGCGCCCGTGCTCAGCTACGATCTCGCCGTGCGCGCTGAGCAGAAGCTGATGCTGGTGAACAAGGAGGCCGATCTCGAGCTCTCGGGCGAGCTGCGGCTCTCCAGCACGCCGGCCGGCCAGGACGCCAGCGGCGAGCTGCGTACGCTGCGCGGGAGCTACTTCGTCTTCGGCAATCGCTTCCACCTCGTGCAGGGAGAGCTGGACTTCAGCAGTGCCGCGGACATCAATCCGAAGATCGATATCCTCGCCGAGGCCCGCCATCGCGACGACAAGATCCAGATCCACATCACCAACACCTTTGCCGAGCCCGAGATCGAGGTGACCAGCGAGCAGGGCTACAGCCGCGAGGACGTGCTGCGCATCCTGATGGGCCTGCCCGTGGGCGGCGAGGAAGGCAGCGGCACCGCGGGCACGGCCGTGGCCGGCCGCGTGGAGGCGGAGTTGCTCAATCGCTTCGAGCGCGTGGTCTCGGATGAGCTCTCCGGGTTGGTGGACTTCGGCCTGGAAAATCGCAATCTTGAGGGGAGCAGCGGCGACATCGAGACGCGCTGGCGAATCGGGCGCTATCTGCCGGGCGGTTTCTACATCAGCTACAATCAGGGACTGAGCATGGACACGGATCGCGAGGTAGCCCTGGAATATCGCCTCTACAACAGGCTCTATCTCCGCTCCGAGGTGGTCAACCGAGGGCGCGGCTTCGCCGACGAAGGACTGGTCAACGAATACAATGTCGACATCCGCTTCCGCTACGAGTACTAGCCCGCGGCGCGACGGTGCCAGGAGGTCCGGCGTGCCGATGAGCGCGATCCGTACGCGCTGGGCATGGGCGCTCCTGGTTGCCGTGCTGCTGGGGTCCGGTCCGGCCCAGGCCTATGTCTTCGGCAAGAACAAGGTGCACTACGACAGCTTCGCCTGGCAGGTCTACCACAGCCGCCACTTCGACCTCTACTACTACCCCGAGGAGGCCGCGCTCGCCAGCCAGACCGTCCTGCTCGCCGAAGAGGCCTATGCCCGCCTCGCCCAGCGCCTGAACCACCAGGTGCGCCAGCGCATCCCGCTCGTGCTCTACAGCTCGCATCCCTCTTTCCAGCAAACCAACGTCAGCCCCGAGTTGATCAGCGAATCGACGGGCGGCTTCACCGATGTCTACCGCAGCCGCGTCGTGCTGCCCTACACCGGCTCCGTGCCCGACTTCCGGCACGTGGTGGCTCACGAGCTGGTGCACGTCTTCATGCTCGACATGCTCTTCGGCGGCCGCGGTCCGGAGCACGTGGCCCGCAGCGTGGGGCAGTTCATGATGCCGCCGCTGTGGTTCATCGAGGGCATGGCCGAGTACCTGTCGACGGGCTGGGACGCGAGCGCGCAGCTCTTTCTCGAGGACGCCGTGGTGAGCGACTACCTGGCGCCGCTGGACGGCTACGTCGGCGGCTTCCTCGTCTACAAGGAAGGCCAGGCGGCGATTGCCTATCTCACGGCGCGTTTCGGGGAGGGCATCTTGCCTGAGCTGCTCGGTGAGATGAGCGGCCGCGGCAATCTGGAGCGCGCCCTGGAGAAGCGCACCGGCATGGAGCTCGAGGATTTCAGCGAGGACTTCCTGCGCGAGACCAAGGCCGAGACCTGGCCGCGCCTGGCTGCCCGCGGCCGGCCGGGCGACCGTGCCTTCCGCTTGCTCGATCACGAGCAGGCGGGCCGCGCCTTCTTCGTCAATCCCCGCTTTTCGCCCGATGGCAGCCGGCTCGCCTACTTCGCCGACAATGACGGCGAGGTCAATCTCTACCTGGCCTCCAGTCTGGACGGCAAGGTGCTGCGCAAGCTGGTGACGGGGCATCGCTCGTCCCGCCTGGAGAGCCTGCATCCCTTCGACACCGGCGTCTCCTTCGATCCCAGCGGCGAGCGGCTGGTCTTCTCCGCCCTGGCGGGGGGCGCCGATGAACTCGTCATCGTGGCCGCCGCCGATGGCCGCGAGCTGGCGCGTCACCGGCCGGGCCTGGCGAGCCTGCGCGGCCCTGCCTGGTCGCCCGACGGGCGCTTCATCGCCGTGAGCGGCGTCGCCGGCGGCGTCACCGATCTCTACTTGCTCGATCTGACCAGCGGCCAGTGGCGACGCCTCACCCGGGATCTCGCCGATGAGCAGGATCCGGCCTGGCTCGATGGCGGCACGCTGGTCTATGCCCGCCACCCCGAGCTCTTCCCGGGTCTGTTCGAACTCGACAGCACACCGGCGCCGGCGGCCCTCGACACGACCCTCTATGGCCGGCGGCCGGAGGTCTTCCAGCCCGGCGCCGGCTACGACCTCTGGCGCCTGGCCATCGGCGATGCCGGCGAGGCGGGCCCCCGCCGCCTGACGGCCACCGCCGGCGACGACCGCAATCCGCTGCCCCTGGCCTCCGGCAGCCTGCTCTTCACCAGCACCGTGGCCGGCCTGGAGGAACTCTGGCAGCTCGCGGAGGGGGATTCCCTGCCGCGCCGGGTCTATGCGCCGGCGGGCGGCGTCATCGGTCCCAGCTTGAGCGGAGACGGCGCGCGCTTGGCCTTCGCCTCGCTCGATGGGGGCGGCTACGATGTCTTCGTGCTCGAGGATCTGCCCGGCCTGCTCGCGCAGCCCACACCGGCGCCGCCGGCGGCTCCCGATACGCTCCGCTACCGGCCCTTCCCGGCCCTGCCCGACTCGAGCGAGTTCGCGGCGGGCCGGGCGCCGGCGCCGCCGGCGCCCGCGGACTCGCTGACGGGCCTGGGCGGCCCCTATCGCACGCGCTTTCTCGTCGATGCCATGGGCCGGCAGATCACCTACGACACCGTCTACGGCCTCTACGGCAGCAGCGTGATCACCTTCAAGGATGTGCTCGGCGATCAGGAGATCACGCTGCTGCTGGATGTGTTCGGCAACATCTCGGACTCCAATCTGATGGCCGCCTACGCGCGCCGCACGCGTCGGCTCAACTGGAGCGCCGGCGCCTACTCCTTCCTGAGCTACTACCAGACCCGCATCGGCAGCTTCGGCGAGTACTTCCCGAGCGATCGGCTGGCGCTCGAGTGGCGGCGCGGCGGCTTCTTCTCGGCGAGCTATCCCTTCAGCCTCTTCATGCGCCTGGACGCGGACCTCAACCTGCTCTATGCGCGGCGCGAGTACTACGAGGGCTTCGACCCCTGGGGGCGGCCCATCCCCCTCAGCGACACAACTCGCGATCCAATCGAGAAGCGGCTCCTGGCCCAGCCCAGCCTGTCCCTGGTCTACGACGACGCCCTTTTCGACTACCTGGGCCCGGTCAAGGGCAGCCGCTGGGCGCTGAGCGCGGGCTACGCCCACGATCTCGGCCAGGGCGAGCCGGTGGCGCGCTGGGTGGGCTACGCCGACTGGCGGCGCTACTTTCTCGGTCCCGCCGGCCACAGCCTGGCCCTGCGCTTGAGCGGCCGGGGCAGCGAGGGCGTGGACCCGATCTACTTCTACCTCGGCGGCCCCTACGATCTGCGCGGCTACGACTATCTCGAGTTCGCGGGCACGCGCAGCGCGCTGGGGAGCCTGGAGTGGCGCTTCCCCTTCATCAACGCGATCTACCTGGGCGGGCCCCTGCCCTTCGCCTGGGGCGGCATCGGCGGCAGCGTCTTCGCCGATGTCGGCGGCGCCTGGACCGGCGACGACTTCCGCGCCTTCGTGCCCGGGGACGCGCCGCGCCTGGCCGATCTGCGCGCGGACTTCGGCTATGGCTTCCGCATCAACCTGGGCGGCTTCCTGCTGCTCTGGGACATCGCCTGGCCCACGGATCTGAACCAGCTCGGCGCGCGGCGCAGCCACTTCTCGATCGGCGCTCAGTTCTAGGGGGCGCGGGAAAAAGCCCTTCCCCGCGGCGGCGGCGATCCGTATTGTGGCGGCGATCCCCGTCGCCCGCAGCCCCTGCCCTGGAGTGCCCGTGGCCCCCCTCGTGCTCAATCCGCCCCAGGAGGCCGCCGTCGCCCACGGCGCCGGTCCCTGCCTGGTCATCGCCGGCGCCGGCAGCGGCAAGACCCGCGTGCTCACCGAGCGCATCGGCCGCCTCGTCGCGGCCGGCACGCCGCCCTGGCGCATTCTCGGCTTCACCTTCACGAACAAGGCCGCCGGCGAGATGCGCCGCCGGCTCGAGGCCAGCCTCGGCCCCGCCGCCGGGCGGCTCTGGCTGGGCACTTTCCACGCGACGGGCGTGCGCATCCTGCGCCGCGAGTGGGAGGCGCTCGGCCTCGCGCGCGACTTCGGCATCTACGATGCGGAGGATCAGCTCAGCCTGCTCAAGAGCGTGATGAAGGCGCTGGCCCTGCCCGAGGGCGGCTTGACGCCACAGGCGGCCCGCGCGGCCATCGAGCAGTTCAAGAATCAGCTCCTGGGCCCGGAGGCAGCCGCCGCCCAGGCCCAGGGCTACCGCGACGGGCTCGCGGCCCGGGTCTACGCGGCCTATCAGAAGGGGCTCGCGCGCGCGCAGGCCCTGGATTTCACCGACCTCATCGCCCTGCCCGTGCGGCTCTTCGCCGAGTCCGCCGCGGCGCGCGCGCGCTGGGCGGACCGCTTCGACTACGTGCTCGTCGACGAATTCCAGGACACCAATCCCCTGCAGATGCACTTCATCGAGCATCTGGCCAGCAGCTGCGGCAATCTCTTCGTGGTGGGGGACGACGACCAGTCCATCTACGGCTGGCGGGGCGCCGACCTCGCGCACATCCTGGACTTCGAGCGCCGGCACCCGGGTGCCGTGCTGATCCGCCTGGAACAGAATTACCGCTCGACGCGGCCGATCCTCGAGAGCGCCAACGCGGTCATCGCCCACAATCGCCAGCGCAAGGGCAAGTCGCTGTGGACGTCCCGCAGCGAGGGCCAGCCGGTGCGCGTGGTGACCCTGCTCGACGAGGAAGAGGAGGCCGAGACCGTCGCCCGCCGCATCCGCAGCCTGGCGGCTCTCGGCACGCCGCTCGGCGGCTTCGCGGTACTCTATCGCACGCATGCGCAGAGCCGCGCCCTGGAGGCGGCACTCGCGCGCTATCGCCTGCCCTATCAGATCGTGGGGGGCACGCGCTTCTACGACCGCCGGGAGATTCGCGATCTGCTCGCCTACCTGAAGGTGGCCGCCAATCCCGCCGACACGGTGAGCTTCGATCGCATCCTCAACGTGCCGCCGCGCGGCATCGGCAAGACCACCGAGGCGCGCCTCGTCGAGCTGGGCAGGCGCCTGGGCCTCGCGCCCGGCCTGCTCGTCACGGCCTTTCCCGAGCACCTGGAGGCGCTGCCGGAGACCGCCGGCCGCCGGCTGGCGGAGTTCGGCCGCCTGCTCCTGTCCCTCGCCCCGCAGCCCGAGCTGGATGCGGCTCCCGAGGTGCTGGCGCGCCTGCTCGAGCGCGTGCCCTATCTCGAGTTTCTTGCCGCCGGCGATCCCATCCAGGCCGAGACGCGGCGCGAGAACGTGGCCGAGTTGCTGAGCGCCGCGCAGGCCTTCTTCGAGGCCCGCCTCTCCGAGGCGAGCGCGGGCGAGGCCCGCCCCGCCGCGCCGGACGGGGAGCCGGAGGCGGAGCCGCGCAGCGGCCAGCCGGGCTCGCTGCGCGACTTCCTGGCCGAGGTGGCCCTCGTGGCCGACATCGACAGCCATCGCGAGGGCGGCGAGCTGGTCACGCTGATGACCCTGCACAATGCCAAGGGCCTGGAGTTCGACACGGTGTTCGTCTGCGGCGTCGAGGAGCAACTGCTGCCCCACGCACTCAGCATCGGCCAGGGCGGCGACGACGAGGGCGACGTCGAGGAAGAGCGGCGGCTCTTCTACGTGGGCCTGACGCGCGCCGCCAATCGGCTCTGGGTGCTGCACGCCCTCAATCGGCGTCGCTTCGGCGATACCCTGTCCGCGGCACCCAGCCGTTTCCTCGCCGAGCTGCCCGCGGAGTGGGTAGAGCGCGAGGGCGAGGAATTGCTCGGGCGCGCCGGACTGTCCGCGACCGGCCTGAGCGGCTGGGGCGCCTGGAGCGGCAGCGGCCGCGCCGCAGCGGGAGCGCGGCGGGAGCCCGAGCGCAGCGCCGTCCCCTGGCGGCGGGATCTGCAGCGCGCGCCCCGCATCGGCGCCGCCGGCCGCGACGCCTTCTCCCAGGAGCCGCCCGGCGAGGACTTCGCGGGCGAATTCGAGCAGGACGAGGAGGCCGCCGCCCTGCGCGTGGGCCTGCGCGTCGTCCATCCGAGCCTGGGCCCGGGGATCGTGCACAAGCTGGAGGGCAGCGGCGAGGACCTGCGGGTCATCGTGCTCTTCGACAGCAAGGGCGCGCGCAAGCTGCTGGCGCGGGTGGCCGGCCTGCGTCCGCTGTGAGCCCCGGCCGCGGGGCCTGACCGAAGCGAGGTGGCCGCTGTGAAGATCGACCGCGCCCTGCTGCTCCGCCTGGAAGCGCTCTCCCGCCTCGAGCTGGGCGAGGCCGAGCGCGAGGCCATGGCGGCCGACCTGACGCGCATCCTCGACTACGCCGAGAGCCTGAGCCTCTCCGCTGCGGCCTCCGAGGAGCCCAGCGCGCCCTGCGCGGGCGCCCTGCGCGAGGATGTTCCCGGCCTATCCCTTGATCCTGCGGCCCTGCAGGCCCTGGCGCCCCTTTGGGCAGCCGGGCACTTCCTCGTGCCGCCGGTGCTTCCGGGGCCCGAGGCCGAGCCGGACGGCGACCGATGATCGCCGCCCTGGATCTCGGCGCTGCGCTGGCGGGGCTCGCGGCCGGCGACTTCCGGCCGGGGGCGCTCCGGCAGGAGCTGAACGTGCGCATCGACCGCTTCGACGGGCGGCTCGGCTGCTACCTGCATCGCGCCGAGGAGCCCCCTGCCGCCGGGGCCGCCAGGGGCGGCGCGCTCGGCGGCCTGCCCTTCACGCTCAAGGACAACATGAACCTGAGGGGCACGCCGACCACCTGCGCCTCGCGCTTGCTCGCCGGCTACGTCTCGCCCTACGACTGCAGCGCCGCCGCTCGCCTCCGGGCGGCCGGCGGCGTCTATCTCGGCAAGACCAACATGGACGAGTTCGCGATGGGCTCCTCGGGCGAGCACTCCGCCCGCGGCCCGACGCGGAATCCCTGGGACCTCGCGCGCTGCCCCGGCGGCTCCAGCAGCGGCAGCGCGGCGGCCGTCGCCGCCGACCTCGCCCTGGTCGCCCTGGGCAGCGACACCGGGGGCAGCATCCGTCTGCCGGCGGCCTTCTGCGGCATCGTGGGCGTGAAGCCGAGCTACGGGCGGGTCAGCCGCTACGGCCTCGTGGCCTTCGCCAGCAGCCTGGACCAGATCGGTCCCCTGGCCAAGACGGTGGCGGACGCCGCGCTCGTCCTCGAGCTGATCATGGGCCACGATGCTCAGGACGCCACCACCCTGCGCGCGCCGGTGCCGGCGCTCAGGCCCGAACTCACGCGCAGCCTGCGCGGCCTGCGCCTGGGTCTGCCGAGGGAGCTGGAGCAACTCGCGCTCGATCCGGCCGTGCGCGCGGCCTGGGAGGAGGCGGCCCAGGCCCTGGCCGCCGAGGGCGCGCGCTGCGTCCCGGTGGGCCTGCCCCATCTCGACCGCGCCGTGGCCGCCTATGCCGTCCTCGCCAACGCCGAGGCGGCGAGCAATCTCGCGCGCTTCGACGGCCTGCGCTACGGGCAGCGCGCCGAGGGCGCGACCCTGGCGGCCACGCTCACGCGCAGCCGCAGCGAGGGCTTCGGCCCCGAGGTCAAGCGGCGCATCCTGCTGGGCAACTTCGCCCTCGCCAGCGGCTACTACGAGGCCTACTACCTGCGCGCCCAGGCGCTGCGCCGGCGCCTCGCCGCCGACTTCACGGCGGCCTTCGCGGACTGCGATGCCATCCTCCTGCCCACGGCGGCCACGCCGGCCTTTCGCCTCGGCGAGAAGCTGGCCGATCCGCTGGCGATGTACCTCACGGATCTGCTCACCCTGCCCGCCAGCCTGGCGGGCCTGCCGGCGGCCAGCGTGCCCACGGCCGTGGCGGGCGGACTGCCGCTGGGCATGCAGCTCGTGACGCGCTACCTCGACGAAGCCACGCTGATCCGCGCCGCTGCCGGTCTGGAGCGCTGCTTCCCCTTCGGCGATCGCCGCCGGCGCGCCGTGGCGGCCGCGCTGGGCGCTCCCGCGGCCGCGAGCGAGGAGGGCGCGCCATGAGCGAGTCGCCGGCGGGCTGGGAAGTGGTGATCGGCCTGGAGGTGCACGCCCAGCTCAGGACGGCGAGCAAGATCTTCTGCGCCTGCGCGGCCAGCTTCGGCGGCGAGCCCAACAGCCGCTGCTGCCCGGTATGCCTGGGCCTGCCCGGCGCCCTGCCCGTGCTCAATCGACAGGCGGTGGCCCTTGCGCTGCGCGTGGCCCTGGCCACGGATTGCCGCGTCGCGCCGATCAGCCTGTTCGCCCGCAAGCACTACTTCTATCCGGATCTGCCCAAGGGCTATCAGATCACCCAGTACGAGCAGCCGCTGGCCGAGGCCGGGCAGCTGGAGATCGCCCTCGCCGGCGAGCGGCGGCGCATCCGCATTCGCCGCATCCATCTCGAGGAGGATGCCGGCAAGAGCCTGCACGGCGGGGGCGGCAGCCGGGTCGATCTCAACCGCGCCGGTCAGCCCCTGGTCGAGATCGTCAGCGAGCCGGACATCGGCCGGCCCGAGGAGGCGCATGCCTACCTCACGCGCCTGCGCCAGCTGCTCGTCTACCTGGAGGTCTGCGACGGCAGCATGGAGGAGGGCAGTCTGCGCTGCGACGCGAACCTTTCGCTGCGCCGGCCGGGGGCGGCCCTCGGCGTCAAGACAGAGCTGAAGAATCTCAACTCCTTCCGCGGCGTGGAGGCGGCCCTGCACAGCGAGATCGCCCGCCAGGCGGCGCTGCTCGACGCCGGTGGCAGCGTGGAGCCCGAAACCCTGCTCTGGGATGCGGGGGCGCGCCGGGCGCGGCCCATGCGCGGCAAGGAGGAGACGGAGGACTATCGCTACCTGCCCGAGCCCGACCTGCCGCCCCTGGCCGTGGACGGCCCCTGGCTGGCGCAAGTCCGCGCCGCCCTGCCCGAGCTACCGGTCGCTCGCGCCGCGCGATTCCAGGAGGTGCTGGGCCTGCCCGCCTACGATGCCGAGCTGCTCACGGCCGAGCCCGACCTGGCCGCCTACTTCGAAGCCGTGGTGGCCGCGCTCGGCGACGCCAAGCTCGCCGCCAACTGGGTGATGGGGGAGGTCCTGCGCCGCTCAGAGCCCGGGGTGCCCCTGGCGGCCTTTCCGGTGAGCCCGGCGGCCCTGGCCGATCTGCTCGGCCGGGTGCGGGCCGACGAACTGAGCAACAGCGCGGCCAAGACGGTCTTCGAGCGCATGGCCGCCGAGGGGGGCGAGGCGGCCGCGTGGATCGAGCGCCTCGGCCTCCAGCGCCTGGACGACAGCGCCGCCCTCGCCCGGCAGGCGGAGGCCGTCATCGCGGCGAGCCCGCAGGAGCTGGCCCGCTACCGGGGCGGTGAGGCGAAGCTCTTCGGCTGGTTCGTGGGCCAGCTGATGGCGGCCAGCGCCGGCCGGGCGGATCCGCGCGAGGCGGCGCGCCTCCTGCGCGAGCGGCTGGACGCTCCCGGCGGCGGGGGGCCGGCGGCGCCCGGCGATCGGTCCCGCTAGCGGTCCCGCCAGCGCGGGGGCCGTCTCTCGAGAAATGCTCGCTGGGCTTCGCGGAAGTCCTCGCTCTGCCAGGCGGCGTGGCGCAGGCCGGCGATGTCGGCCAGGAGGTCGGGCGCCAGGGCCTCGGCGGCCTCGAGCAGGCGCAGGCTGCGCCGGGTCCCGCGCAGGGCGCCGGGCGCGGCGGCGAGCAGGCTGGTCATCAGCTCGTCCGCCGCAGCGGCGAGACCTGCCGGCGCTGCGAGGCGGCAGAGAAAACCCGCGCGCAGGGCCCGTCGGGCCCCGATCGGCTCGCCGGTGAGCAGCAATTCACGGGCGAGGGGGGCGCCGAAGGCTGTCTGGAGGCGCCGCATCCCCGTCGGGCTGTAGATGAGGCCCAGGCGCAGCGCCGGCACCGCGAAGCGCGCCGTGGGCACGGCCAGGCGCAGATCCGCGCAGCAGAGCAGCTCGACGGCGCCGCCCCAGGCGTCGCCCTGGATGGCGGCCAGGATAGGCGCCGGGTAATCCCAGAGCGCGGCCATCACCTGCTCGAAGGGGGCGCCGGCCCGCACCGCCGGGTCGGCGTGGAAGATGGCCTCCGGAATCGCATCGATGGGGTAGCCCGTGCTGAAGTGCTTGCCCTCGGCGGCCAGGATGAAGGGCGGCGCGCCGTCGCGAGCGAGCTCGGCGATCGCGGCCAGCAGTTCGCCCAGCAAGGCTGTGTCGAGCAGATTGCGCGGCGGTGCAGCGAGGCTGAGCAGGGCGTGCTGCGCGCGGCGGTCGACCTTGAGGCTCTTGCTCATGGCGGCAGACTAGGACGGCAGGGCTTCAGGGGCAAGTGCTGCAATTGAAGCAGGCCGCAAAGCCGCCGACCCCTGCGATTCCGGCCGCGGAGGCGGCGAGGCACAAGAAAACGCGGGAGGCCAAAGCCTCCCGCGTACCTGCTACATGGGCAAGCTTGATTGCCCGGTCTCGCCCTAGCGTGCTCACACGCCGTCGCGACTAGGGGCAAACGCTGCTGTTGAAGTAGCTAGCGAAAATGCCGAAGTCCGCAACGGTGGTGGTGCCGTTCTCGTTGTAGTCGTGGCAAGGATCGCAGCCGGCCGTGCAGTTGAAATCGGAAGCAAACTTGCCGAAATCGGCCACGCTGCATGCCAGGTCGCCGTTGAGGTCGACGCTGTCGAAGGACACGCAAACGGGGTTGTTGCCGTTCAGCACGATGCCCAGAGCGTAGACATACAGGTCCGTATTATCGCAGTTCACGCCATTGCCGGCATCGCCGTTGACGCCGCCGTAGATGGTGCCCGTGAACATGGTGTGACCCGCAACATCCGTGCCCGCATCGGCCTGGCTGCCCGCCGCCGCGCCACCGCAAGCGACGAGATTGCCGGGACGATCCAACCACAGATCCGTGGCCGCCAGGGTGGCGACGGCATCGCCGTTGATGTCCAGGACCGTGACATGGATGGTGTAGTCGTTGGTGCCCTCGATCAGGGTCTCACCGCCGCCCGGGGCGATGGTGAAGCGGCCGCAGTTGTCCGCGGACGCCGTAGAATTGTTCGTATCCGGGATGCCAGCGCTTGCCCCCACCGCCAGGCCAAGAACGCACACGGCTGCCAGAGCAAGAGAGATGATATTCCTCATGGCCATTCGAAACCTCCTAAAAGGTAGACTAGGCCCCCGGTAAGGTTGTCACGCTCAGTGCAAGTCTTCCCGTAGGGCTCAACCGGTCAGCAGGGGCGCTATCCATGGCGGGAGCCAGTTTCGGCCCCCACCACCCATGAGCAGGATGAAGCACATGGGGCGAGAGACAGGGCTATTATACTCCGAAGGCGGAAAAGCGGTCAACGGGGAAACCTAGGGGATATCAAGGAGCTGAAAGACTTTCCCGCCCGGGGCAGGCGGCTCAGAGCTCCTCGGCGAGGCCCCAGAGGGACTCAACCGGCAAGGTGAAGGCGATCCCGGTCCCCCGACCCGCCAGGGGGCCGCAGATCCGCTGCAGCAGCGCCACTGCCTGTTCGGCCTTGCCCTGATCGGTCACCGAGAGCAGCAGGCGGTGCCGGCCGTCCCCACCGGGGAACAGGCCCCTCAGGCCGGCGAAGATGGGCACCTCCTGGGCCAGGTACTCGCCCATGCCCTGGGCGCTCAAGATCGTGGCGCCCTGGATGCCGAGCTCGAGAAAGCCCTCCAGGACTTCCTCCAGATTCTGGGCATCGCTGAGAACGATGGCGAGCAGGACCACGTCGACTCCCGGTGCTGGCGACAGTGCGATGTTCCCGGCCGTCCCGCGCGAAGTCAAGCGCGAAGCGTTCGCCCCACGGTTGACAGCTCCCGGGGCGCTCCGTAGAGTCCGACGCGCCGGCGCGGCCACGGCCGCAGGCGTCACCTCAGCCGAAGCCGTTACTGATGGCCAGCGCACCCCCAATCGAGAGCCCCGAGCTCGCCCGGCGCCAGCGCCGCCGCCGCGATGGCGCCGGCGCCCTGCTCTACGTGGTCCCCGCCCTGGCCATCGTCCTCATCTTCCGCTTCGTTCCCATCGTCGCCGCCTTCGCCTTCAGCTTCTACGAGATCAAGATGGGGGCCCTCGTCGGCTTCGTCGGCCTCGGCCACTATGCGAAGCTCTTCCAGGATCCCAGCTTCTGGCACTCGCTGGCGACGACGCTCTGGTTCGTGCTCGGCACCGTGCCGCCTGCCATCTTCGGCTCGCTATTCTTCGCGCTGCTCCTGAATCGCAAGATCAAGGCCCTGGGCTTCTACCGCACGCTCTACTTCATGCCGGTGGTGACGAGCATGGTGGCCGTGGCCGTGATCTGGAAGTGGATCCTCGAGCCCGAGCTGGGCATCCTCAACTTCCTGCTCGAGAAGCTGCACCTGGGCCGACCGGGCTGGCTGGGGGAAAGCCGCGGCGTCTTCCAGCTGCTCGTCGACCCGCAGAGCCGCTGGCTGCCCGGTTGGGCGGGGGGGCCGAGCCTGGCCCTGGTCAGCCTGGCCATCGTCAACACCTGGAAAGGGCTGGGCTACAACATCGTCATCTTTCTCGCCGGTCTGCAGAACATCCCCCAGCAGCAGTACGAGGCCGCCCGCATCGACGGCGCCGGCACCTGGCAGCTCTTCCGGCACGTCACCTGGCCCATCCTCAGCCCGACCACCTTCTACGTCTTCATCATGAGCACCATCGTCAGCTTCCAGACCTTCAGCCTGGTCTACCTGATGACCTCCCCGCCGGGCGGTCCCGAGGACACGACGAAGGTGCTCGTCTACTACCTCTTCGACAAGGGCTTCACGCCGCCGGCCAGCCTGGGCCGCGCGAGCGCGGTGGCCCTCGTGCTCTTCCTCATCATCCTCGGGCTCACGCTCGTCCAGCGCCGGCTGGCCGAGCGGCGGGTCCACTACTAGGGGGCGGCGGTGGGCATTGGCACGCGGCTGGCGCGGCGCGGCGGGATCCATCTGCTGCTGATCGCCTTCGGCCTCAGCATGGTGCTGCCCTTCCTGTGGATGGTCTCCACCTCCCTGCGCTCGACGCTGGAAATCACCCGCGATCCGCATCGCTTCGTGCCCGAGGTGCTGGTGGGTGGCGAAGCGCCCGCGGCCGGTCCGCAGGGCTTCGCGCGCGTGGTCGCCAACTACGTGGAGGCCTGGCAGAGCGCGCCTTTCGGCCGCTACTTCTTCAATACCGTGGCCGTGGCCCTCTCCTGCCTGGCCGGCGTCGTCGTCACCAGCGCGCTGGCCGCCTATGCCTTCGCGCGCCTGCGCTTCCGCGGCCGCGACGCGCTCTTCCTGCTGTTCCTGAGCATGATGATGGTGCCCGAGCCCGTCTACCTGGTGCCGAGCTTCATCATCATCGCTCGCCTGGGCTGGCTCGACACCTATGCGCCCTCATCGTGCCCTGGACGGTGAACGTCTTCTCGATCTTCCTGCTCCGGCAGCACTTCAAGACGATCCCCCAGGACCTCTTCGACGCGGCCACCATCGACGGCGCCACCCGCTTCGGGGTGCTCTGGCGCATCGTGATGCCCCTGTCCAAGGCCGTGCTGGTGACGATCTCGCTCTTCACCATCATCGGCACCTGGAACTCCTTCCTCTGGCCCCTGGTGATGACCCACAGCCCCGAGATGCGCCCCCTGCAGATCGGGCTGGCCGCCTTCAGCCAGGAGGAGGGCGCCGAGTACGGCCTGATGATGGCCGCCACCACGCTCAGCGTCGTGCCGCTGCTCGTGCTCTACTTCTTCGCCCAGCGCCAGATCATCGCCAGCCTCGCCTCCAGCGGCCTGAAGGAGTAGCGATGCGCCGTCGCCCGCTCGCCCTCCTGGCCGGTCTCGCCCTCGCAGCGGGCCTGGGCGACTGCGGCGCGCGCCGCGACGAAAACGTGATCACCTTCTGGCACGCCATGGGCCGCTGGTCGCCGGCCCTGACGGCGATGATCGAGGACTACAACGCCCTCCATCCCGAGCTGCCCGTGCGCGCCTACGACATGAGCCGCTACCAGGCCCTCAGCCAGAAGATCATCGCGGCGGTGGCGGCCGGCCAGCCGCCCACGATCACCCAGGCCTACGAGGCCTGGACCGCCGAGATGATCGCGGCGGGCATCATCGAGTGCCTCGAGCCCTATGCCGCGGGCGAACGGGGCGCGTCGCCGCTGACGGCGGCGGACCTCGCCGATTTCCGCCCCGTCTTTCTCGATGAATGCCGCTACGAGGGCCGGCTCTGGTCCTTCCCCTTCAACAAGAGCGTGCGCACGCTCTTCTACAACCGCGACCTCTTCGCGGCCGTGGGCCTGGATCCGGAGCGGCCGCCGGCGACCTGGGAGGAGTGGCGCGACGACAGCGCCCTGCTCACGGCGGATCTCGACGGCGACGGCCGCCCCGACCGCTGGGGCACCACTGCGCGCGCCTCGGTCACCATCTTCGGCAGCCTGCTGCTGGCCAACGGCGGCGACTTCTTCGCTCCCGACGGCAAACGCTGCACGATCGCCGAACCCGAGGGCGTCGAAGCCCTGGAGTTCATGGCCGAGCTGCTGGGCACCCGGCGCCTGGGTTACGCCACCTTCGACTACGCCTATCAGAACGAGTTCAAGGCCGGCCGCGTCGGCATCATGGAGGGCTCGAGCGTCTCGCTCTCCTTCTTGCGTGGCGCGATCGACTTTTCGCTCGGCGTGGCGCCTCTGCCGGGGCGCAAGCGGCAGGCCGCGCTCATCCAGGGTACGAACCTGGTGGTCTTCGCCAAGGCCAGCGAGGCACAGAAGCGCGGCGCCTGGCAGTTCATCCGCTTCCTCACCGATACGGCGAATGCGACGCGCTGGTCCCTGGCCAGCGGTTACGCGCCCCTGCGCAAGAGCTGCCTCGAGCAGCCCGAGATGCAGGAGCTGCTGGCGGCGACGCCCGGGCTGGCGGCCACCTACGCCCAGCTCGACCACGCCTTCAACGAACCGCGCAACGCGGCCTGGTTCGCCGGGCGCAAGTACCTGGAGGAGGGAGCGATCCAGCAGGTGATGCGCGGCACCGCGAGCCCCGGCGACGCGCTGCGCCACACCGCGCGCAAGATCGACGCCGAGATCGCCGCCGAGTTCTGAGCCCCTGAGCCAGCTGTTTACAGACGGGCGCGCAGGCGCTACAAGAGGAGCTTCGAGCCGGCCCTGCGCCGGCCATGCCAAGGAGAGCAGAATGAGCAAGCAGGAGTGGGATCGCCGCAGCTTCTTGAAGCAGCTGGGCCTCGCGGCCGGCTTCGGTCTCGGCGCGCAGGTCCTGGCGGGCTGCGGCGCCAAGCAGCAGGATCCCTGCAGCGACATCAGCGGGCTCAGTGCCCAGGATCGGCAGACCCGCATCACCTATGGCTACCGCAGCGAGACGCTCATCGAGGCGAAGCGCTGCGACAACTGCGCTTTCTGGGTAGCAGCGACCGCCGGACCCTGCGGCAGCTGCACCCTGGTCAAGGGGCCGATCGCGGCCGCCGGCTACTGCAACAGCTGGGCGGCGCCGGTGCCCGCGGGCGAAGCCGCGCCGGTGGACAGCAGCGCAGGGTCGGTGGAGCAGAGCTAGCGCGGAGTCGGGAACCCCCCGGCGGACGCTGCGTTCGACGGGACCTTGCCCATCTCCCTGCCGCGAAGGTCGACCCCGCGGACCGACGCTGCGTCTGGCGTCCAGCCGGCGCCATGACCGCAGCGGCGGCTTGCGCAAGGAGTAGCGATGAGCTTGAGCTTCGAGCAGAAACTCGACAACTACGCCGAGCTGGCGATCAAGGTGGGGGTGGGCCTAGCGCCCGGCCAGCGTCTCCTGCTGCTGGCGCCGGTGGGCTGCAGCGGCTTCGCTCGCCGGGTCGTCGCGGCCGCCTACCGGGCCGGTTCGCCGCTCGTGGACCTGCTCTACGTCGACGACGAGACGCTGCTCGCCCGCTACCGCCACGCGCCGGCGGACTCCTTCGCGGCGGAGGTGTCGACCTGGAGCGCGGACGCGCTGATCAAGGGCAGCGCCCGCGGCGACGCCGTCCTGCGCATCAGCGGCAGCGATCCGGATTTGCTCAAGGGCCAAGACCCCCAGCGCGTCGCCCAGGTGCAGCGCAATCTGCAGGTCTACAGCGAGCCCTTCTCGCGCCGGATCAGCGCCAAGGAGATCAACTGGAGCATCTGCGCGGCGCCCGTGCCGGCCTGGGCCGCCCGCGTCTTTCCCGAGCTCGCGCCGGAGGCCGCCATGGCGGCCCTCTGGGAGACCATCTTCCGCATCTGCCGCGCCGACCGTCCGGATCCGGTGGCCGCCTGGCAAGAGCACACGACGGCCCTCCTGGGCCGCCGCGCCCTGCTGGACGCCAAGCAGTACCGCGCCCTGCGCTATCGCGGGCCGGGCACCGATCTCGAGCTCGGTCTGCCGGCGGATCACCGCTGGCTGGGGGGCCTGAGCCACGATCCCCAGGGCCGCGCCTTCGTGGCCAATCTGCCCACGGAGGAGGTCTTCACGCTGCCGCACCGGGAGCGGGCCGAGGGCTGGGTGGCGGCGAGCATGCCCTTGGCCTATGCCGGCAACCTCATCGAGGGCATCCGCCTGCGCTTCGCCGCCGGCCGGGTCGTGGAGGCCGCGGCCGCCCGGGGCGAGGCGGTGCTGCACAAGCTCCTGGACACCGACGAGGGGGCGCGCCGCCTGGGCGAGGTGGCCCTGGTGCCGCAGAGTTCGCCCATCGCCCAGTCGGGGCTGCTCTTCCTCAACACGCTCTACGACGAGAACGCGGCCAGCCACCTGGCGGTGGGCCGCGCCTACCGCGTCTGCCTCGAGGGCGGCGCGACGATGGACGACGCTGCCTTCCTTGCGGCGGGCGGCAACGACAGCCTCACCCACGTGGACTTCATGATCGGCTCGGCCGAGCTGGAGGTGGATGGCCTCCTCGCCGATGGCGGCGTGGAGCCCCTGATGCGGGGCGGGGAATGGGCCCAGCCCGTCTGAAGCCGCGACGGAAAGGATGACGATGACGCTACTTCGCGGCGGCCTGCCCGCCCTCCTGGCCCTGCTCTTGCCCGCCGTCGCCGCCGCGGCGCCGCGCCTGGCGCTGTCGGTGAGCAGCATCGACTTCGGCCGCATGCCCCAGCACCAGCTCTTCACGCGCGAGGTCCTCATCAGCAATCGCGGCGACGCGGAGCTGTTCCTGAGCGAGGTCTACACCTCCTGCTCCTGCACCGAGCTGGTGCTGGCCGCCGAGCGCGTGCCGCCGGGCGGGCAGACCCGGCTCACCGTCAACTTCCACAGCCGCGACCTCTCGGGGGAGAACAACAAGACCATCGAGATCAGCTCGAACGACCCGGAACGGCCGCTGGTGGAGATCCCGGTGCTCGCCTTCGTGGCGGCGCCCATCCTCGTCGAGCCCGCCGATCGCAACCTCGACTTCGGCAAGGTCCACCGCGGGGAGCTGCCGCGTCTGGAGGCGGCGATCCGCGTGGACGGCCGCCCCAGCCTGGGCCTCACCCTGGGCCCGGTCGATGCCAAGCGCTTCGAGGTCAAGCTGGAGCGCGGCGCCGGCGCCGATCGGCAGCGCCTCGTCGTCGGCCTCAAGGCGGACGCCATCGCGGGACCCTTTCGCCAGGTGCTGCGCCTGGCCACCGACGACCCGCGCATGCCCAGCCTGGACTTCACCCTGAGCGGCACGGTGCTGGGCGATCTCGAGACCGCGCCCGATCGCCTCAACTTCCGCTACGTGACGCCGGGCCAGGCCCTGAGCAAGGAGATCCTCGTCAAGACCAAGTCGCCGGGCTTCGCCTTCCGCGTCACCGATGCCAAGGTCGACCTGCCCGGCCTGGCCGTCCAGGTGCTCGCCGACGGTAGCGGCGGCGAGGCCAGGCTGCGCGTGACGGGCAAGGCCGTGGCGGCCGACGACTCGCTGGCCCTGGCCGGCCAGGGCCGCGTCAAGGGCGGCCTGCGCATCTTCACCAACCGGGCCGAGGAGCCTGAGCTGCTCGTGGACCTGCTCTACATCCTGCGCGAGTGAGGGGAGCCATGCGGCAAGGGGAAGTGGGGGGAGGCGACTGCCGTCGCCTGCTGGCCGAGGCGGGCCTCGTTCTGGCGATCGCCCTGGCGGCGGCGCTCGTCAGCTGGCTCTGGCGCACGCCGCGCCTGCCCCTGGCCGCCGAGCCGGCGGTCTACGAGTTCGAGCTGAAGCAGCCTCTCATCGCCGCGGCGACCGCGCTCGCGCACTACGAGGCGGGCAGTCACCTGTTCGTCGACACGCGCGCGGGGCTGGCCGCCGGAGCGGCCCGCATCCCCGGCGCCCTCAGCCTGCGCCCCGAGCAGTTCGCCGACGACCTGGCGGCCGTCATCGACTTCATGGCGCCCGAAGACCCGATCGTGCTCTACGGCGACCGCCTGCAGGCCACGGCGGCCGTGGCGGGACGGCTGGCCGAGCGCGGCTATCGCGAGCTCAGCCTGCTCGACGGCGGTCTGCCCGCCTGGACGGCGGCCGGCGGCCCGCTGAGCCGCAGCCGGGAGGAGGAGCGATGAGCCCCCTCGCCCGCCTCAGCGCCCGACTGCCGGGCTGGTCGCTCTGGCTCCTGGCCCTGGCCGTGGCCGCCACCTTCGTTGTCGCTTCCCTGGACAAGATCGCCAACCCCGGTGACTTCGCGCAGTCGATCTACCGCTACCGGCTGCTGCCCCTGGCCCTGCTCCACCCCTTCGCGCTCGCGCTGCCCTGGCTCGAGCTGGTGGCGGGCCTGGCCGTCCTGCTGCCGCCGCTGCGCCGCGGCGCGGCCCTGCTCGCCGCCCTGATGAGCCTCATGTTCGTGGGCGCCTTGACGCTGGCGCTCCTGCGCGGGCTGGACATCGCCTGCGGCTGCTTCAACGCGAGTGGCGGCCACGGCGTCGACCTCGGTCTCATCGGCCGCGACATCCTCCTCTTCCTCGCCTGCCTGCCCCTCATCGCCCGTCGGCGCTAGCGCGGCACGGCCCTTGCCATCGCCGGGACGCCCCCTCCTCCCCGCTCCACGCCGAGGAGGCACGCGTGCACGATTCCCGCAAGACGGCGCGGCTGGCTAGCTTGCTGGCGCCGCTGGTTCTGATTCTCTCCCTGCCGGTGGGCAGCTTCGCTCAGGTGCTGCTCAACGAGGTGCTCGCCGATCCGATCACCGATTGGTCCGGCGACGGCATCATCGACTTCAAGAACGACGAATGGATCGAGATCGCCAACGGGGGCGCCGCTCCCGTGGATCTGGCCGCCTACTGGCTCTCCGACTCGGGCGCGGACCCGGCGGTGCGCTATCGCTTCAGTGGCAGTCTGGCGCCGGGGGCGGCCCTGGCCGTCACGGGCGCCATGGCCGTGGCCTGGCAGGCGGAGACCGGAAACGGCAGCGCCGGCCTGAGTCTGAACAACTCGGGCGGCGAGGTGGCCCTCTATCGCGACGAGGGCGGCGAGGCCGTGCAGGTGGACCTGGTCGCCTACACCAGCTACCAGATGGACGACGATCGCAGCCTCGGCCGCTTTCCCAGCGGCACCGGGGAGTGGATCCTCTTCGACGGTCTCAACCTCTACCACGGCAACCAGGAGCCGGGCTCGACCGGCTGCCTGCCCACCCTCGGCCAGGCGAACGTCTGTGCGCAGGTGCCGGTGGGCGAGGCGTCCATCGGGCAGGTCAAGCAGCGCTACGGCGACAAGTAGCGGAGCCGAGGCGGGAGGGCCGGGCGCGGGCCCGCCCTCCCGTCGCCGGTGGACCGCCTCCGGGGCCTGTGCTAGAGTCGCCGGCGGGAGGCGCCATCGTGACGAGTCGCCAGGTCTGCTGGGATCTCTTCCGCTGCCGGGACCGCAGCTGCCCCGTCTATGGCGATCACATCGTCGGCAGCCCGGCCCTGATGCGCGTGGACGAGGCCGAGGTGCTCGCCTGGCGCAGCGGGCAGCTCGGGCCCGTCGAGGCGCTGAGCTGCCAGTACTTCCGGCGCCTGCGCGAGCGGGGCCGGGGCCGCCGCTCCGTCGATCGCAACCTGGATCTGTTCCTGGAGCGCTCGCTCCGCCGCGCGGCCAGTTTCCAGCGGCGATTGGCCCTCTACGAGAGCGGCGGGGAGAGCGCCCACCTGGACGAGCTCAGCCTGCTCGGGCAGTTCAGCCAGCTCATTCCCAATCTCGGCTCCATTCGCGAGGTCTGCTTCGCCCTGCTCACGGTGGTGACGGCCGGCCAGGGCCTGGGCTTCAACCGCGCGATGATGTTCTGGAAGGACCCGGAAGAGGAGCGCATCAAGGGCCACTGCGCCATCGGCCCGGGCGACGACAAGGAAGCCGACCGCATCTGGCGCGAGCTGGCCGAGCAAGAGCCCTGGCTGGACCTGCGCGAGCTGGTGCGCCGCGGCCTGGCCGGCACGCCGGAGGAGGCGCCGCTCGCGCGGCGCCTGCGGGGCCTCAGCCTCGCGGCGCAGGAGCCGGCGAGCCGTTTCAGCCGCGCGCTCTGGGAGTTGCAGGAGCTGCATGGGGAACAGCTCGAGCACGCGGCCGATCGCGGCCTCGTCGCCGCGCTGGATCTGCAGCACTTCGTCACCCTGCCCCTGGTGCGCGCCGAGCGCAGCCTGGGCTTCCTGCTCGTCGACAATCGCTACTCGGGCGTCAGCCTGGCGCCCGAGCGCATCGACGTGCTGCAGGTGTTGGTGCGCTTCGCCACGGGCATCCTCGAGAACCTGCTGCTGCGCGAGTCGCTGGAGCGCAGCCTGGCGCGCAGCCAGGCCAGCGCCGAGGTGCTGGCCGAGATCCGCCGCCGCATCAGCCGCGCCGAAAAGCTGGCGGCCAGCGGCGAGCTGTCGGCGGCGGTGGCTCACGAGATCCGCAATCCGCTCACCGCCATCGGCGGCTTCAGCCGCCGCCTGCTCAGGAGCGCCAGCCTGGCGGCCGAGGACCGGCGAACGGTGCAGGTGATCGCCGAGGAGGCCCTGCGCCTGGAGGAGACCCTGGGCCGCCTCCTGCACAGCGCGCAGCGGGAAGAGCTGCAGGTGCATCCGGTGGATCTCAACGCCCTCGTGCGCGACATCGAGAGCCTCCTGCGCGACCGCGTCGCCGAGGCCGGCATTCGCCTCCGCAGCGAGCTGGCGGCCGATCTGCCCCGGCTCACCCTGGACGAGCGGCGCATCAAGCAGGTGCTGCTGAACCTGGTGCAGAACGCCATCGAGGCCATCGAGGACAAGGGCGAGATCCGCCTGGAGACGGAGCGCGAGGACGACTGGCTGCTCCTGCATGTCGTCGACAACGGCTGCGGCATGAGCGCCGAGCAGCAGAAGCGCATCTTCCGCGCCTTCTATTCCACGAAGGACGAGGGCACCGGCCTGGGACTCGCCCTTTCCCAGCGCTACGTGCGCCAGCACGGCGGCGAACTGACGGTGGAGAGCGCGCCCGGTGCCGGCACGCGCTTCTCGATCCGCCTGCCCCTGCGCGCGGGCGTGTCCGTTGCGGCGTCGCTGCTCCTCGAACGCGAGGAGTACCCGGGATGACCCCAGAGCTCGAGGCCCGCTGCGCCGCCGCTCGGGCGGGGGACCGCCGCGCACTGGCCCGCCTGATCTCGCTCGTCGAGGACGAGGCGCCCGCCGCCGCGGCGCTGAACGACTGGGCGCTGGCGGCCGGCGGGGGCGGCTACCGCATCGGCGTGACGGGGCCGCCGGGCGCGGGCAAGAGCAGCCTGCTGGACGGGCTCCTGCGCCGCTACCGCGCGCAGGGTCTGAAGCTCGCCGCCCTGGCCGTGGACCCCAGCAGCGCCTTCACGGGCGGCGCCCTGCTCGGCGACCGCATCCGCATGCACGAGGCGGCGCGGGACCCGGAGATCTTCATCCGCAGCCTGGGCAGCCGCGGCTCGCTCGGCGGGCTGGCCCGCCAGACCGAGGCGGTGGCCGACCTGCTCGACGCCTGCGGCGCCGAGCGCATCTTCATCGAGACGCTCGGCGTCGGCCAGAGCGAGCTGGACATCGTCGAGAACTGCTTCACGACGGTGGTGGTGCTCACCCCCGAGAGCGGCGACGGCATCCAGACGATGAAGGCCGGCCTCATGGAGATCGGCGATCTCTTCGTGATCAACAAGGCCGACCGCGAGGGCGCCCCCGCCCTGGCCATGGAGCTGGAGGCCAGCCTGATGCGCCGCGGGGAACCGTGGACGGGTTGGCGACCGCCCGTGCTCCAGTGCGTGGCGACGCAGGACCGCGGGCTCGACGAGCTGGTTGCCGCTATCGAGCAGCACTGCGACTTCCTCACCCGCGAGGGCCGCCTCGACGCTGCGCCGGCGCGCGCAGCTCGCCCGCCGCCTGCGCGCGGCCGTGGAGGCGCGCGTGAGCGCGGCGCTCTGGACGGCCGAGCGCGAGCGCGCGCTCGAGATGGGGGTCGCGCTCGTCATGGAGGGCCGCATCGGCTTCGCGGCGCAGGTGGCGGCGCTGACGCCGGCCGACCTCGCGGCGCTCGCTGCGCCGCCAGACGGGCAGCCCTGAGCGCCGCTACGGGCGCGGGTCACGCAGCGTCATCTGATCCTCTCGCAGCCGCCACCGCCCCCGCGGGAGTCCCTTGCCCGCGTTCCCTGCCGGCCAGGTCCACCCTTTCGAGCCGGGGATCTATCGCCCCCGGCGGCCTGAGCAGAGCCTTCTGCATCGGCTGGTGCGCGAGCATCTGGAGACCTTCCTGGACCTGGCGCGGCGGGCCGACGCCGAGATCGATCCGGTTCCCGCCTTCGTCCAGCGCAGCTTTCGCAAGGTCCTCGAGTGCGGCGTCCTGGCGCACGGCTTCGCCCGTGTTCGCTGCGGCCGCTGCGGGCACGACTTTCTCGTGGCCTTCTCCTGCCGAACGCGGGGTCTCTGCCCGAGCTGCGACACGCGCCGGATGGTCGAGACCGCGGCGGCC
Organism: uncultured bacterium; assembly: GCA_963695095.1. Taxonomy (GTDB): domain Bacteria; phylum Krumholzibacteriota; class Krumholzibacteriia; order JACNKJ01; family JACNKJ01; genus VGXI01. The sequence goes on from CAVOFT010000001.1 coordinate 1,563,556, forward strand.
CTGATCGATCAGGTGCTGCCGCGCGTGCCGATTCGCCAGTGGGTGCTCTCCCTGCCCAAGCGGGTGCGCTGGTTTCTGCGCCACCGGCCCGAGACGCTGAGCCCGGTGCTCGGCATCTTCCTGCGGGCGGTCGAGACGGCGGTGCGCCAGGCCAGCCCAGAGGCGCCGGCCGGTGCCCGCTTCGGGGCGGTGGCCTTCGTCCATCACTTCGGCGCCGCGCTGAACGGCCACACCCACTTCCACTGCCTGATCACCGATGGCCTCTTCGCCGCGACACCCACAGGCGAGGCGGTCTTCTACGCGGCCGGGCCAGCGGATGTCGGCCGGGTGCAAGCGCAGGTGCGCCGGCGCGTGCTGCGCTGGCTGGCCCGCCACGGCTACCTGGAGCCGGAGGCCGTCGGCCACGATGCTCGCCTGGCGCCACAGCGGCGGCTTCTCGGTGGACGCCTCGGTGCGCCTGGCGGCCTGGGATCGCCAGGGCCTGGAGCGCCTGGCGCGCTACTGCGCGCGGCCGAGCTTCAGCAGCGCGCGCCTGGATCGCCTGAATGCCGAGACCGCTGGCCTACCGGCTCAGGAAGCCCCTCGCCGACGGGCGCACCTGCCTCTACCTCACGCCGCTGGAGCTGCTGGCGCGCCTGGCGGCGCTGATCCCGCCGCCCAGGCAGCATCGCACGCGCTACCACGGCGTGCTCGCTCCGCACGCGCGCCTGCGCTCGGCGGTGATCGCCACGGCGGGCCCGAGCGAGGCGCTGGCCTGCCAGCTGCGCACGGCCGCGGCGCGCATGGAGCTGGCGGGCGAAGCCGAGCCGCCGGCGCCGGAGCCGCCGCCAGTCCACGCGCACGGTGCGCTACGCCTGGGCGATGCTGCTGGCGCGCATCTACGAGGTGCTGCCCCTGGTCTGCCCGCGCTGCGGTGGCGCCATGCGGATCCTCGCCTTCGTGACGGAAGCGGCCGCGGTGCGGCGCATCCTCGAGCACGTGGGGGAGTCCGCGAGGCCCTCACCGCTGTCGCCCTCGCGGGCGCCGCCGTGGGCGGAGTTCGCATGGGAGGGGGGAGGCGAGGACAGCGTCGACCAGCGGACGGCCTACACGCGACGAGCCCTGGTGACCGGCGCGCATCGCGCGCGGGGACGGAGTCTGCGCGCGGAGTGCCCGGCCGGGCGCAATTACCGGGGCCAGGGAAGTCGAGGGAAGCCTCCAGCTCAGGGCCACGCAGCCACTGACACCGCAGCGTGTCAGCGGCGCCCTCGAGGTGGCGCTCGCGTTGACAGGGGTGAGAGCCAAGCGCATGCTCGAAGCGGCTCGGAGAGGGCGAGCGGTCGATGAAGGCGAGCCATGGCCAGGCGCGCGGCCCCAAAGCGGCTTTGAAATGCCTATCCGGGCGCTCGTGGTCGGCCCGCTGCATGCGCAACTGAGTTACGCTGGCACATCCACATAGGTCGAGTAGCTGCGCGGCGCGGGAACACGGCAGCCCTCCTCGCGCAGCCCCTCGAGATGAAACTCGATCGCCTCGCGCATCGCCTTCTCCACACCGCGACGGGTGGCACCGGCGGCGACGCAGCCGGGGCGATCCGGCGAGTAGGCCGAGAACCCGCGCTCTGCCTTTTCGATGACGATCAGGAATCGCATCGTTTCAATCCCGCCTGCTTGAAGATGCTGCTCAGCGTCCCCGGCGCCAGGTCAGCGCCCGGCTTTCCCGCCACCGTGACCAGCCCTGGCTTGCGCGGGTGCCGGTACTGGCGATGGCTGCCGCGCTGGCGAAGAGCGCCAGCCATCCCGCTCAGGATCCTGATGACCTCGCGCACCTGCATTGCGTCGCGCGGGCAAGCGACGCATGGGAGGTGCTACCTGAAATCGTAGGGCAGGGGAAACCGCCAGGCAAGGTACTGCGAACCCCATGCCCAGCCTGCCGCGTCATCGCTCCACGGGTCTCAACGGCCTTCGCAAAGGCATCCCGGGGATTGCGCAGCTCGGCGGTACGCTCCGCTCTGAGGGGGGCCTGGCGCGCGGCGCCGACCGGTATTGAGTTGCCTATCCGCACGAGCCGGCTCGCCTCGAGGCGGCGCAGCGCCGCGGACCCAGTGTACACGTGTACAATCCGCGCTTCCGGCCCGGCCCAAATCGAAGCGGCCGGGGGTCGTCCCGCAGCCGCCCGCGTTCCCAACCCTCCCCAGCTTTCCTGCCAGGCGGTCGCGACTGTGCTACAATTACCAGGAACCGTCGGGCAGGGGGAAGATCGCGATGAAGCTCCGGCCGGCCATGCTCACGCTGCTGCTCTTCGCGTCCGCGGCCACCAGCGAGGCCCAGAACTGGCAGGCGGACGATGGGCTCTTCAACCCCAGCGGCATCCCCTCGCTGGCCTTCTCGCAGCCGCGCCTGGCGGATCTCGACGGCGATGGCGACTTCGATCTGATCCTCGGCAGCATCGACGACGCGCCGCTGTACTTCGAGAACATCGGCACGGCCGCCAGCCCGGCCTTCGCGCCCGGCGGCGACATCCTCGCGCCCATCGATCCGCTGGACGCCGAGATGGCCGTCGCCGGCGATCTCGACGGCGACGTCGACCTCGACCTCGTCACCGGCGGCTACCTGGGTCTGCAGCTCTTCGCCAACGTCGGCGATGTCGCACGCCCCGGCCTTCGCGCGCGTCGACGGCTTCTTCGCCGGCCTGCAAGCGGGCTCGATCCCCGTGCCGACCCTCGCCGATCTCGACGACGACGGCGATCTGGATCTACTGGTCGGGCTCAGCGAAAGCGGTCAGCTCAAGTACTATCCCAACCTGGGTTCGCCGACCGCCGCCGTCTTCACCGAGGCATCGGCCGCGACCTGGTTCGACGTGGGTCTGTACGCGTATCCGTGCTTCGCCGATCTCGACGGGGATCTCGATGTCGACCTGCTCTCCGGACGCGACGAGCACGGGTTCGTCTACTACCGGAACATCGGCGACCCGGCGGCGTGGTCCTGGCAGAACGACGACGCGGTCTTCGCGGGCCTCGGCGGGGTGACGTACTGGAACTCGCCCTGCCTGGCCGACCTCACCGGCGACGGCCGCCTCGATCTCGTGTACGGCACCGACGCCGGGCCCCTGCAGTACTACGTCAACACCGGCAGCCTTGCAGTGCCCGTCTGGACAGCCAACACGAGCCTGTTCGGCGGCGTGCTCGACGTCGGCGGGGCCAGCTCGCCGTTCTTCTACGACTTCGACGGCGACGGCGACCTGGACCTGGTCAGCGGCAGCCAGCTCGGCGACATCAAGTACTACGAGAACATCGGCACCGTCGCAGCGCCGGCCTGGCGTCGCCGACCACGCGTACTTTGCGAGCATCGATCACTCGATCTACTCGGCCATCACGCTCGGCGACGTCAACGACGACGGCCTCGCCGACGCCGTCGTCGGCGACCTGAACGGCCAGCTGTTCTTCCACCCCAACACCGGCAGCGGCTTCGGCTACGACGGCAGCGTCTTCGCGGGCGTCGACCTCGGCGACTGGTCGGTGCCGCGCTTCGTGGACATGGATGGCGACCTCGACCTCGACCTCGTGGCCGGCAACGAGGCGGGTCAGCTCAGCTACCTGGAGAACCAGGGGACCCTCGCCGCGCCGGTGTGGGTTGTCGTCCCCGGCTACTTCGGCGGCCTGGACGTGGGCAGCAACTGCTCGCCGACCCTCGGCGATTACGATCACGACGGCGACCAGGACCTGATCACGGGCAACCTCTCGCACGCGGTGCGCTACTTCGCGCACGAGGGCGCGAACTGGGTGGAGGACGCCAGCGTCGTCGCCGGGATCACCGCCGGCCAGAATGCCGCGCCGGCGCTCGCGGACCTCGACGGCGACGGCGACCTCGACCTGACGATCGGCAACTACGCCGGCACCTTCAACTACTACCGCAACCTGGGCCCGCCTACGGCCGTGCCGGATGCGGACGTGGTGGCGGCCAAGCTCGCGCTCGCCGCGTATCCCAACCCGTTCAATCCCTCCACGACGCTGCGCTTCCGACTGAGCACACCCACGACCGTCCTCCTCGCGATCTACGATCTGGCCGGCCGGCAAGTCCGCACCCTGGCGGTGGGCAAGCTGCCGGAGGGCGACCATGCGGTGAGGTGGGACGGCCGCGACGAGAACGGCGCGCTGCTGAGCTCGGGCGTCTACTTCGGGCGTCTTCGCGCCGGCAAGGACATGCGCACGGCGAAGCTCGTGTTCGTCAAGTAATCTCCTGCGCGCAGGCCGGGCTGTGTTGCAGGGCGAGCACCATGACCTCGGACAGGTCGCTATCTGCTTTCTGCTCAGGTCCGCCGCCGCGTGCTTGCCTGGCCGGTCCGGCACCACCACCTGGAGCCCGAGGCCGTGGCCGCCATGCTGGCCCGGCGGCAGCCCGACGGGGGGTTCCCCTTGCTGGATGCGGCATTGCGTTTGTACTTAACATTCGGGTCCGAAAGGTGGTAATATAGCTCGACCTAATTAGGTGCGCCCAGTGCGTGGTTCGTCTCCAGGACCACCCACGCGAGGGGCAGCTACTGGCATCATGATCAATATGGGAGGTTGAGTATGCGCATCGTTCTCGCGACTCTGCTGATTCTGATGACGGCCAGCGTCGCCATGGCCGACAAGGACCTCTATCGCTACTGCGAGCCCTGCGTGGGCGTCCAGGGGACGCTCTCCCCTACCGCTAGTTGGCAGGTCCAGTCCGGTTACTACGCCGGCGACGACAACATGGCCTTCTACTTCTGCGCCGTGGGCGGCGAGACCTACACCTTCACGTTCTGCCAGGGCGGTGGGTCCGCGAGCTACGACACGGCCCTGTCCATCCAGGGCCCTGATGGCTGCGGCAGCTACCTCGCCTGCAACGATGACTTCTGCAGCCTGCAGTCCGAGATCATCTGGGTCGCTCCGGCCGACGGCACCTACATCGTCGCCGTGGACGGCTACAGCACCTCTACGGGCAACTTCGATCTGGCCTACATGGGCACGCCCTGCACGACCCCGACCAAGGAAGAGTCCTGGTCGGTGATCAAGAGCGCGTACTAGTCGATCCAGACTCGAAGCTCGTAGAGTCTTCGGATGTGATGCGGAGGACGGGGTTTCCCGTCCTCCGTTCTCTTTGCATCCGGGGTTCAGGGCGTCGCGCCCGGAGCATCCTGCGCACGGCGGTCGGCCACCATGCGGTCGAGGACCCGGAGATTGTTCGCGGCGTTGGGATTCCCGGGCCAGATCTTCAAGGACTCCCGGAAGTGTCCGGCGGCGTCCGCGAAGCGCTCCAGCTGGATGAGCGCCCAGCCCAGATGATTGTGGACGACGGCCACGCGGCGGTCGGTCGCCTGCGCGCGGCGCAGGATCTGCAGATCGAAGCGCTCCGCAGCCGCCGGCCCCCAGCCCTTGGCCAGCAGCGCATCGATCGCGTCCAGGCTCCCGCCTTCCTCCTGCAGTTGATCCCTGCGGCGCAGGAGCATCTCCCGATAGCTCCGCGAGGGAGCCAGCTCGGCGGCGAGGGCGGTCTCCAGCGCGGCCGCGGCTTCCCCGAAGCGCCCCTCCGCGATCAGCAGCTGGCCCAGTCCCAGATGGTAGGGGCCCGGGTTGCCCGTCTCGCAGGCGGCGGCCTGGCGCATGAGCGCGATGGCGCCCGCGCGGTCGCCCCGCTTCTCGGCGAGATCGGCGAGATGCTCGTAGGCGGGAGCGCGCGTGCGGTCGCTCCGCGCCGCGTCCAGGGCTTCGTTCAGGTAGGCCTGTCCCTGCAGGTCATTGCCCAGCTGGATCCAGGCGATGCCCAGGTTGAGCAGCGCTCCCGGCTCTCTGGGCATGATTTCCAGGGCCTTCTCGTACTGGGGGACGGCCAGGCGGAACCGCTCCTGGCGCATGGCGTCGTCGCCGTAGTGCTTGTAGTCCTGGAACTCCACCTTCGCGCCGCGGCTGGAGAGCGCCTTCAGCCAGGGAGGATTGATCACCGAGATGATCGCGAAGAGCATCAGGAGGATCCAGACGCCCATCAGGACAAGGGTCACGACGCCGCGCAGGCGAGTCGGCCCGGCAGCGGGCGGCGGCAAGGCGCCCCCTCCGCCCTCACTCGCCATTGTGATAGACCAAAAGGACATGCTTGTCCTCCGCGATCATTCGGTTGTACGTGGGGACAGCCTGCGCATTGGGAAGGCGGATGATCTGCGTGCCCTCCCCCGTGCGCGGATTGTAGTCGAACTGGCTGATCCCCATTTCGGGGAAGCCCCGGCCGCCGCTGCCCGCGCCACCCGTGGCCACCAGGATGATGTCGCGACCCTGGCTCATCAGACGCTGGCGGTCCCGCGCCGCGAAGTACTCCTTCTTGTCGACCAACCGGAAGCTCCCGTTCGGGTGGACCATCAGGTCGAAATGGACGACGGGCAGACCGCGGTAGAGGACGAGCCCCGGCCGGACCTCGCGCAGCGGCTCCCCGCGGAAGCGCAGAGCCAGGAAAGCCAAGGCCAGCAGCGCGGCCAGGCCGAGCGCGATCATCCCCCGGCGCCAGGCCTGGAACTGGCTGAGATGCACGATCAGGAAGAGCGGCACGAAGGCGCCGACGGTCCAGAGGATCACTTCACCGGCGTAGCGCACGTCGCTCTGGAGCGAGCCGAAGATCAGCATGAGCAGGGTGAACAGGACGATGAGCGGAAGCAGGGCAGCGGGCTCGCGGAGGTAATCGCCCGGACGCCGCTGGCGGATCGAGGGGCGCCGGGCCAGCAGGCTCCCGGGACCGCGCTCGCCGAGATTCAGCACGGTCATCCCGATGGCCGCGCCCCAGCCGTCCTTGGCGATGTCGCCCATGTCGAAGATGCGGCTGCTGATGAATTTCTGGAAAGCCTCGTCGAAGGTGGAGAACAGGATGGCGGCGATGAAGGTGCTCAGGATGATCCGCGCGCGGCTCATGCCGCGCGCCGCGAAGTCGCGCCGCGCCATGTAGGCGAAGAGACCGTAGGCGAGGTAGTGCCAGTTCTGCTGCAGATCGTACCACTCGTGCATCAGGTAGTAGTCGGCGATGCGATGGGCCATGAGGATCATCAGCAGGGCGAGCGCGGCCACGCTCAGGCCGCGGCGCGACAGGCGCCGCCTCAGGACCAGAAGCGCGGCGGCGAGCAGGACCAGGGCGAGCACCGGGACCAGGGGAATCTCCCGGCCGCCCAGCGCGAGCGGGTAGCGCGTGATCTCGCCGACGGCCTCCTGCAGGAAGCGCCGCAGGAGCACGAAAGGCGTGGCGACGAGCAGCAGGCTGTACATGACCAGCTGCAGGCCGGTCGAGTGGATGCTCCAGCGGCGGCCTCGTCCCGGCGATCGCTTGGTGGATCCCATGGTTCCTCCATCCCTGGGACGGCCCCGGAAGCCCGATCAGACTAGCGGCCCCATGGGATTCTGGCAAGCCAAGGGAAGGGCATTCCCGCACCCACAATGCCATTCCCTTCCGCGGCCCCGATTTGGTATCGTCCCGCCGGGGCATGCCCCTTTGCCGGAGGGTAGGAGCATGGACGAGCGCATCCGCGTGCTGGTGGCCAAGCCGGGCCTGGACGGGCACGACCGCGGCGCGCGCGTGATCGCCGCCGCCCTGGTCGAGGCCGGCATGGAGGTGATCTACACGGGCCTGCACCAGACGCCCGAGATGATCGCCGAGGCGGCCATCCAGGAGGACGTGGACGTGGTGGGCCTGAGCATCCTCTCGGGCGCGCACATGAGCCTGATCCCCCGCGTGCGCGAGCGGCTGGTCGCGGCCGGGGCGGGGGACATCCTGATCACGGGCGGCGGCATCATTCCACCCGCTGACGCAGCGGCGCTCGCCGCGCAGGGCGTGGGCCAGCTCTTCGGCCCGGGGACGGACACGAGCGAGGTGGTGGACTACATTCGCGCGGAGGTCACCCGGCGGCGCGCCGGGGCCTGATCCGCGCGCGGGAGGCGGGGGAAACCCCGGCAACAGAGCCTCGTAGGGGGGGCTTTCCGGAGGCGAGATGAACGAGAACAGCGTGCTGGTGGTGGGCGCGGGCACCATGGGCAATGGCATCGCCCAGGTCTTCGCGGCTTCCGGCTTCGAGGTCACCCTGGTCGATGTGAGCGAGGAGCTGCTGAAGCGCGGCCTCGCCAATGTCGACAAGAGCCTGGATCGCCTGGTCAAGAAAGAGGCGATCAGCGCCGGCGACAAGAAGGCCATCCTGGGCCGCATCGCCACGGCCACCGCGGTGCCTGCCAAGTCGGAGGCCTTTCTCGCCATCGAGGCGGCCACCGAGCAGCTCGAGATCAAGCACAGGATCTTCGCCGGCCTGGCCAAGGCCCACGGCGAAGGCGCCATCCTGGCCACGAACACCTCCAGCATCTCGATCTGCACGCTGGCGGGGCCGCTGCCGCATCGCGAGCGCGTCGTCGGCATGCACTTCATGAACCCGGTGCCGATGATGAAGCTGGTGGAGATCATCCGCGGCCTGGACACCAGCGACGCGGTGATGGCGCGCACGGTGTCCCTGGCCGAGAAGCTGGGCAAGACGCCGGTGGTGGTGAACGACTACCCGGGCTTCGTCGCCAATCGCATCCTGATGCCGATGATCAACGAGGCCGTCTACACCTTGCAGGAAGGCGTGGCCGAGCGCGACGCCATCGACACGATCATGAAGCTGGGCATGGCCCATCCCATGGGCCCGCTGCAGCTCGCCGACCTCATCGGCCTGGACGTCTGCCTCTCCATCATGGAGGTGCTGCACCGGGACCTGGGCGACAGCAAGTACCGCCCCTGCCCGCTGCTGCGCAAGATGGTCGACGCCGGGCGGCTGGGCCGCAAGAGCGGTCGCGGCTTCTACGACTACGCCTGAGCGAAGGGAGAGCGCCTCATGCGCGCACGCCGCCTGATTCCGCTGCTGCTGCTTCTCACCCTGCCCGCGGCGGCCCTCGCCGAGGGCTACGCGCCCAACCCCGTCTCCCGCGAGCGCGCGCTGCTCAGGAGCGCGCTGCTGCCTGGGCTCGGCCAGATCGAGCAGGGCCGCACGGGGCGCGGCGCTCTCTGGGCGGGCGGCGCGACCGCGCTGGTCGCCGGCACCTTCTTCGCGCACATGGAATACCACAGCGCGGCCAAGGACCTGGGCAACGCCGAGGAGAGCTACCGGCGCGCCCTGGCTGAAGACGACGGCGACGCGGCCTATGCCTCATTCGTCGACATCGAGCGCCTGGCGCCCATCGCCGACGATCGCTACACGCTCAGGCGCAATATCGAAATCGGCCTCGCCGTCTGGTGGGCCGGCAGCCTGGTGGACACCTGGCTCTTCGCCGGGCCCAAGACCTCGGCGGCCGCGGGCGACGGGGCCGCCTTGCCCGGCCACCTGACGCCGGTGCTCGCCCACGGCGCGGCGGGCCTGGCCTGGACCATCGCTTTCTAGCACGGGGGAGATCTCATGTCGCCACGGATGCTCTTGCTTGCGCTGGCCTTCACGGCCTCGCTCCTCGCCCTCGGCTCCTGCAGCAAGGAGCACGAGGAACTGCTGGCCGACTTCCCGCTGCCGGTCATCACCAGCGCCCAGCGCGTGGGCACGGAGAGCGTCCAGCTGGAATGGAGGGTGGCCGACGCGGCCGGCGTGGACGAGTACCGACTCTACGTCGGCCTCTACGCCAATCTCGGCTTCACCGAGCTGGACGTGGATTCGCTCTACACCGCGACGGCGGCGACGAGCTATCTCTACGAGGATCCCGGCCTCGCCTACATCGACGAGGATCTCTGCGCGGAGATCGGCCTCTGCGACACGCTCTACACCTACGCCTACTTCCGCGTCAGCGCCGTGCGCGCGGGTGCGGAGGGCCTGCGCGGCCCGCGCGCCTTCGTGGCTCCCTAGCTTCGCCCTGGAACGCATCTTGATCTATGGCCTCCCGTCGCCGATGCGGCGGGAGTTCCGTTTGCAAGTGCGCTTGGCGCCGCCCTTTGGCGGCGCGGCGCGCCGCCGCTCGGCGGGCGCCCGGCGAGAAAACAGCCGACTGGATGCTTCCCGTCCGGCGCCTGCCTGGGAGAAGAGCCATGACTCGATCGTCACGCCGCCATGATGGGCTCACGCTCACCCTGCTGATCCTCGTGCTGATGGCCGCCCGCATCGCTCGCGCCCAGGGCGGCGGGGCCGAGGGCGAGTGGATCGACCTGGAGCCGCTGCGGGAAGCGCGGACCGCCACGCCGGCGACCGCAGCCCCGGCCGCGACGGCCCCGGCCGGCAAGGCGAAGGCCCCCGCAGTGGCCGCGCCCGCCGCCACGCCGGAGCCTGCCGCCGTCAAGCCGGCCGCCGACCGGCCGCCCGTCGAGCTGCCCCGCCGCTTCATCTGGAAGGGGGCGCCCACGGAGCTGGGTCGCGTGGGCTACGTCTATCTCGGCGACTACTACTACGTCGAGGAGCGCGATCCGGCCAAGGCCGAGCTCTGCTACGAGTACGCGCTGAAGCCCTGGCCCGAGTGCGGGCCCATCCAGACACGCCTGGAGCTGCTCAGCCTCTTCACGGGCGACTGGCTGCGCGCCGCCGCCTCCATGCAGGTGGGCTTCGACCAGAGCGCCCCGCCGCCGGTCCTGCAGGACTACGGGCTGACGCGGGAGAGCCCGCTGCTCTCCAATGATGAGGAGGACGTGCCGGCCGTGCCGGCCATCCTCTTTCGCCAGGCCCTGGGCCAGGCGCGGCAGCTCGAGCTGGCGCCCGAGGACGAGCCCGCCCGCAGCTTCCTCGTCGGCCGCCTGCTGGCCTTCCTCGGCGAGCGCGAGGAGGCGATTCGCGTGCTGGGGCCCGTGGCCCTGGCCGGCGACGAGGAGGCCGGCCCCTGGAACTTCCAGGCGGCCAGCCAGCGCGCCGCGCTCTACCTGGCCAACTGGCAACCCGAGCTGGCCTACATGAACCTGCTGCGCGCGAGGGATCTCGTCGGCGAACACCCCCTGCTCATGCAGCGCATCGCCGCTCTCGAGGAGGAGATGGCCCTCGCGGCCCTGCCCGGGGCGGGGACGCAGGCCCAGGCCATCGTGCGCATTCTCGGCCGACAGGGGCAGGGCCGCTGGATCCTGAGCCCGCCCGGCGAGGCCTTCGCCGGCCGGGTGGAGGTGGCGGCCGTGGGCGGCGAGGCGCCCGCGGGCTTCAAGCCCCACCTGCTCTACCGCGGCCGCGACTACTGGCTGATGACGGCGCCGCTGGGCAGCGGCGCGCCGAACTGGGAAGCCGGCACCAAGGTGACCCTGATCGGCAGCCGCCGCGAGGGCTAGCGCGCCTGGGGGTACTCGACCAGCTCCAGCAGCACCCCGTGCGTATCGCGGGGGTGCAGGAAGCAGATCTTCAGTCCGCCGGCGCCCCGGCTGGGCGGTCCCAGGGGGCGGATGCCGTGGCTGGCCAGGGTCTTGAGGGCCCCGGCGAGATCCGCGACCTCGAAGGCCATCTGCTGCAGGCCCTCGCCGCGCTTGTCGAGGAAGCGCGCGATGGGGCTCTCCTCGCCCAGCGGCGCGAGCAGCTCGAGGCGGCAGTTGCCGGCATCGAGCATGATCAGCTCCACGCCCTGCTCGGGCAGCCGCTCCCTGGCCAGCTCCTTGAAGCCGAGAATGTCCACGTAGCGGATGCGCGCGGCCTCGAGGTCCTCGACGGCCAGGCCCAGGTGATCCAGGCGGCGGAAGACCCCCGCCGGGAGCTGCTCGCTGTAGCGCTTCATCGCGGTCTCATCCCTGTGGGCGGTGCTGGCCGAAGACCCGGCGGAACACGTCGCAGGTCTCGCCGAGGGTGGCCCCAGCGGCCAGGGCGTCCTTGAGCGGGGGCAGGAGGGGGGCGCTGCCCGTCGCGGCCTCGCCGAGCTTGGCGAGGGCGGCGGCGACGGCGGGCTCCGCGCGCTCCGCCTTGAAGCGGGCCAGGCTCTCCAGCTGCCGGCGCTCGAGCTCGGGATCGAGGCGGAAGCTGGCGGCGGCCGCCGCGCTCCCTTCCTCCTCCTGGTAGCAGTTGACGCCGACCACGGCCTGCTCGCCGGCCTCGATGGCCTTCTGCGTGCGGAAGGCCGCCTCGCCGATCCGGCGCCGCTGGAAGCCGGCCTCGATGGCCCGCGCCGCGCCGCCGAGCGACTCCACCTCGGCGATCAGCGCCCAGGCTTCCTCCTCGAGGTCGCGGGTCCAGCGCTCGATGAGATAGCTGCCGGCCAGGGGATCGACCGTGTCCGCCACGCCGCTCTCGGCGGCGACGATCTGCTGCGTGCGCAGGGCGAGACGGGCGCTGGCCTCCCCGGGCAGGGCGAGCGCTTCATCGAAGCTGTTCGTGTGCAGGCTCTGCGTGCCACCGAGCACGGCGGCCAGGGCCTGGACGGTCACGCGCACCACGTTGTTCAGGGGCTGCTGGGCCGTCAGCGTGCTGCCCGCCGTCTGGCTGTGGAAGCGCAGCTTCATCAGCTCGGGCTCGGTGACGCCGAAGCGCTCCTTCAGCAGGCGCACCCAGAGCCGCCGGGCGGCGCGGAACTTGGCCACCTCTTCGAGCAGGTTGTTGTGCACGTTGAAGAAGAAGGAGAGCCGGGGCAGGAAGCGCGCGAAGGCGAGGCCCGCGGTCTGGGCCGCGCGCAGGTACTCGGCGGCGTTGGCGAAGGTGAAGCCCAGCTCCTGGGCGGCCGTGCTCCCGGCCTCGCGGATGTGGTAGCCGCTGATCGAGATCGTATTCCACTGCGGCGCGTTGAGCGCGCACCAGGCGAAGGTGTCGGTGATGAGCCTCAGGCTCGGCCCCGGCGGGTAGATGTAGGTGCCGCGGGCGATGTACTCCTTGAGGACGTCGTTCTGGATCGTGCCCCGCAGCTTCGCGGCGGGCACGCCGGCGGCCTCGGCCGCTAGCACGTAGAAGAGCAGGAGCTGGGCGGCCGGCGCGTTGATCGTCATCGAGCAGCTCACGGCGCCGGTGTCGATGCCGGCGAGCAACTCGGCCATGTCCGCCCGCGTGCTGATGGCCACGCCCACGCGGCCCACCTCGCCCCCGGCCAGCGGGTGGTCGGCGTCGTAGCCCATCTGAGTGGGCAGGTCGAAGGCCGTGGACAGGCCGGTCTGGCCCTGCGCCAGCAGGTAGCGAAAGCGCGCGTTGGTCTCGGCGGCCGAGCCGAAGCCGGCGTACTGGCGCATCGTCCACAGGCGACCCCGGTATTGATTGGGCTGGATCCCCCGCGTGAAGGGGGGCTCGCCCGGCAGCCCCTGGTCGCGCAGGGGATCCTGGTCGGCCAGGTCGTCCGGGCCGTAGAGCGGCGCGACCGGGCGCCCCGAGGGCGTCTCGAAATGCGGCCGGCGCTCGGCGCCGCGGGCGAGGTGGGGATCCAGGGTCTCCGCCTGCCAGCGCGCGCGGGCCTTGGCAAAGTCCTCCGCCCTGCTCAAGGTCCCTCCTGGATCACCCGCGCGAGGACGGCGCCCGTCTCCACGAGCTGGCCCTCGCTGACGAGCAGCTCCTGCACCAGTCCGTCCTGCTCGCTGGCCAGTTCGTTCTGCATCTTCATCGCCTCGAGGATGACCAGTCCCTGCCCGCGGGCGACGCGCTCGCCGACCTCGGCCAGGGCGCGCAGGACGATGCCCGGCATCGGCGCGCGCAGCTCGAAGACGCCGGTCGGCCGCGCGGCGGCCGTGATCTGCTCGGCGACGGCCTCCAGCTCATCGCGCACGCCGAGCTCGATCTGCTCGCCGATGGCGCCGATGACGAGCCGGCCGGTCTGCCAGTCCGCGGCGACGAGGTCGACGAGATAGGAGTGATCGCCGACGATGAGCGAGTAGAGCTCGTCCTTCTCGAGCACGATCTGCTCCACTAGATGCTCCGCCCCGTCTACTGCTATGGCCCAGCGCCCGCCGCGCGGCTCGACGCTGACCACCTTGACGACCCCGCCGACGCGCACATGGTAACGAGTGGCGCTCATGCGTGGCTCCTGCGCGCGATGGCTTCGCGGCGCCCGACCTGCCGCCAGCGGCTGGGCTGGCAATCGCGGGCCGCGGCCTCGTCGAAGTTCAGGCGGCGGGCGTGCTGATGGTAGGCGAGCACGGCGGCGAGCACGGCCACCGCCGGCACGCGCGGGTCCTCGGCGATCTCGTCCGCCTTGAAATGCTCGTCGATGAAGTGCGTGTCGCAGTCGCCGGCGGCGAAAGCGGGCTGGCGCAGCAGCCACTGGTGGAAGGGGATGTTCGTCTTGATCCCCGCGATGACGAATTCCTGGAAGGCCTGCCGGGCGCGGGCGATCGTGTCCGCGCGGTCTTCGCCCTGGATGACCAGCTTGCTGAGCAGGGGGTCGTAGTAGACGGGCACCTCGTACTTCTCGTAGATGCCGCTGTCGTGGCGCACGCCGGGCCCGGCCGGCTCGCGCAGGCACAGGATCTTGCCCGTCGAGGGCAGGAAGCCGTGCTCGGGGTCCTCGGCGTAGATGCGAAACTCCATCGCCCAGCCGCGGCGGGTCACCTGCTCCTGCGTGAGGGGCAGGGGCTCGCCCGCCGCCACCATGAACTGCAACTTGACCAGGTCGAGGCCCGTCACCAGCTCGGTCACCGGGTGCTCCACCTGCAGGCGCGTGTTCATCTCGAGGAAGTAGAAGCTGCGCGCCGCATCGACGATGAACTCCACCGTGCCCGCGCCTTGGTAGTCCACGGCGCGGGCGGCCTGCACGGCCATGGCGCCCATCGCCTCGCGCATCTCGGGCGTGACGAAGGGACTGGGGCTCTCCTCGACCACCTTCTGGTGCCGCCGCTGGATGGAGCACTCGCGCTCGCCGAGGTGGATGCAGCCGCCGTGGGCGTCGGCCATCACCTGGATCTCGATGTGCCGCGGCCGCTCGATGTACTTCTCGACGAAGACGGCCTCGTCGGCGAAGGCCTTGCCGGCCTCCTCGCGCGTCGCGCGCAGGGCGGCGGCCAGCTGCGCCGGATCGCGGACCACGCGCATGCCCTTGCCGCCGCCGCCGGCCGCGGCCTTGAGCATGACGGGATAGCCGATCGCGGCGGCCAGGCGGGCGGCCTCATCCGGCTCCGCCACCGCGCCCTCGCTGCCTGGGATCACGCGCACGCCGGCGGCGATCATGAGGGCGCGCGCCCGGAGCTTGTTGCCCATGGCGGCCATCGCGGCGGCGGGCGGACCGACGAAGGCCAGGCCGGCCGCGGCCAGCGCCTCGGCGAAGGCTGGGTTCTCCGAGAGGAAGCCGTAGCCGGGGTGCACGGCGTCGGCGCCCGCGCGGCGGGCGGCATCGACGATCTTGTCGATGCGCAGGTAGCTTTCTGCCGACGTGACGCCGCCCAGGGGCAGCGCCTGGTCGGCGAAGAAGACGTGGGGCGCCTGGCGGTCGGGATCGCTGTAGACGGCCACCGTCTCGATGCCGAGCTTCCTCGCCGTGCGCATCACGCGCAGGGCGATCTCGCCGCGGTTCGCCACCAGGACCTTGTGTAGGGGGGGCATCGGGGCTCCCGGGCTAGAGGGGAAGGTTGCCGTGCTTCTTGGGCGGCAGCTGCTGGTGCTTGCCGGCCAGGCTCTGCAGGCCGGCGATCAGCTTCTGCCGCGTCTCGCGGGGCAGGATGACGTCGTCGATGAAGCCCGCCTCCGCGGCGAGATAGGGGTGCGCGAATTGCTCGTTGTAGCGCTGGATCAGCTCGGCCCGGCGCGCGACCGGATCTGCCGCCTCGGCCAGCTCCTTGCGGTAGAGGATGTTCACGGCGCCCTCGGCGCCCATCACGGCGAGCTCGGCCGTCGGCCAGGCGTAGTTGAGGTCGGCGCGGATGTGCTTGGAGCTCATGACGTCGTAGGCGCCGCCGTAGGCCTTGCGGATCACTACCGTCAGCTTGGGCACGGTGGCCTCGCAGTAGGCGTAGAGCAGCTTGGCCCCGTGCTTGATGATGCCGCCGAATTCCTGGTCGGTGCCGGGCAGGAAGCCGGGCACGTCCTCGAAGGTGACGAGCGGAATGTTGAAGGCGTCGCAGAAGCGCACGAAGCGCGCGGCCTTGAGGCTGGCCGCGATGTCCAGCGCGCCGGCCATCGTCTTGGACTGGTTGGCCACCACGCCCACGCTCTGGCCGCCCAGCCGCGCGAAGCCGACCACGATGTTGCGCGCGTAGTCCTTCTGCACCTGGAAGAAGCTCCCCCTGTCCATCACGCGCTCGATGACTTCCACCACGTC
Source organism: uncultured bacterium (assembly GCA_963695095.1). Taxonomy (GTDB): domain Bacteria; phylum Krumholzibacteriota; class Krumholzibacteriia; order JACNKJ01; family JACNKJ01; genus VGXI01. The sequence continues at coordinate 1,579,650 of CAVOFT010000001.1, forward strand.
GAAGGTGCGCTTGGGATCCGAGGGGATGATCGTGTCCAGGGCCTCGTCCTGGCGGTCGAAGGGATCGTCGGTCTCCACGCGCGGCGGGTCGTCGAGGTTGTTCGAGGGCAGGTAGCTGAGTAGCTTCTTGACCTGCAGCAGGGCGTCCTGGTCGCTGGTCGCCGAGAAGTGGGCCACGCCGCTCTTGGCATTGTGCGTGCCGGCGCCGCCCAGCTCCTCGAAGCTGACCTCCTCGCCCGTGACCATCTTGATCACGTTCGGGCCGGTCACGAACATGTGGCTGGTGCCCTCGACCATGAGGATGAAGTCCGTGATCGCCGGGCTGTAGACGGCCCCGCCCGCGCAGGGACCCATGATCACGCTGATCTGGGGGATGACGCCGCTGGCCAGCGTGTTGCGCAGGAAGATGTCCGCGTAGCCGCCCAGCGAGTAGACCCCCTCCTGGATGCGCGCGCCGCCCGAGTCGTTGAGGCCGATCACCGGGGCGCCGCCCTGCAGGGCGAGATCCATCAGGCGGCAGATCTTGGCCGCGTTGGCCTCGCTCATCGTGCCTCCGAAGACCGTGAAATCCTGCGCGAAGGCGTAGACGAGCCGGCCCGCCACGCGCCCGAAGCCGGCCACGACGCCGTCGCCCACGGGCTTGTTGTCGGCGATCCCGGGATCCGCCGAGCGGTGGGTGACGAAGACGCCCAGCTCCTGGAAGCTGCCCTTGTCGAAGAGCAGGTGGATCCGCTCGTGGGCGGTCAGGCGGCCGGAGGCGTGGAGCTTGTCGATGCGCTCCTGGCCGCCGCCCAGGCGCGCCGCGGCGCGCTTGGCTTCCAGGCGGCGGAAGACGTCGTCGTGGGCCATCGAAGTCCTTGGGAAAGGGTAAGATGCGCCTCTCAGCGCACAGGGCGCAGTCTAGCGAGCGCGGCGGGCAGCGTCAAGACAGGCTCCGGGCTGGAATTCCCGGCGGCGCCGGGCTATCCTCCCGGCCTCGAACCCCAGCCAGGGAGCCCCGCCATGCGCCGATTCGCCGCCCTCTTCGCCACCCTGCTCGCTTTTGCCGCTCTGCCCGCCGACGCCCTCGCCGAGGAGGCCTGGACCGCCGAGAGCTTCAAGGCCGAGTTCGGCAAGACCTTCGCCATCGCCGATGCCCTCGCGCTCTGCAGGCAGGCGACCGCGGCCAGCGAGGATCCCGCCCTCCAGCGGCTGATCCTCGAGCGCTGGAAGGGCGTGGACCCTGCAGATGCCGAGGCCTACTACGCCGCGCGGCAGGGCGAGCAGCCCCGGTCGGCCCTGGCCGCCGTGCTGCGCGGCCAGGCGAGCCAGGAGCCCCTGGACGCCCTCACCTGGGCCCGCCACGCGCTCGCGCTCGAGCCGGCCAACCTCGGCGCCTACGAGCTGCTCACGGGCGTCTATCAGCGCGAGCTCTTTCGGGCCTCCGCGCCCAAGGCGGGCATCGCCGAGGCCTTCAGCCAGGACAAGGAGGCCTTCGCCCGTTACCTGACCCTCAGCGGCGAGACCCCCGAGGCACAGGCGGCGATGGCGAACTTTCTCCTCCACACGGGCGATGCCGATGGCGCCCTGGCCCTCCACGAGCGGGCGCGGGCGGCCGGCGCCCGCTGGGCGACGGACATGGAAGCCGCGCGCATCCAGATCTACCGCGGCCGCTACGAGGAGGCCAAGGCGCAGCTGACGGCGGCCATCGACGCCCTGGTCGCCGCGGGCCGCGTGGGTCCCGGCGATCGCGCCCAGTACGTCGACTACTACTGGGCCAATGGCCTGCGCGAGGCGAAGGTCTACGCGATCCTGCTCGCCGAGCAGCGGGCGCAGGCGACGCCCGGCGGCGAAGGACTGGCGGGGCGGCTCTACGACATCGCCTGCCTGGAGGCCCTGCTCGGCCACCGCGAGGCGGCCTTCGCCGCGCTCCGCGAGGCGGCAGCGGCGGGCTACGCCGACGGCGGACACCTGGCGGAGGATCCCGATCTCGTCGCCCTGCACGAGGCGCCGGCCTGGGCCGAGATCGAGGCGGCGGTGGAGGCCAATCACGCCGCCGGTCGCGCGGCGCTGAAGGCCGAGGTGATGGCCACGATGATCGATCGCGAGGCGCCCGCCTGGACCCTGCGCACGCTGGCGGGCGACAGCCTCAGCCTGGCGGACCTGCGCGGCCAGGTGCTCATTCTCGACTTCTGGGCCACCTGGTGCGGGCCCTGCCGCATGGCCATGCCCGTGCTCGACCAGTGGATCGAGACCGAGAAACCGGAGGGGGTGCGCGTCTTCTCGGTGAACGTCTGGGAGCAGACGCCGGCGGGGGCGGCGGCCTACCTGGCGCGCAACGGCTACGCGATGGAGCTGCTCTACGGCGACGACGCGCTGGCCAAGGCCTACGGCGTCGACGGCATTCCCTACATCTGCGCCATCGATCGGGCAGGCAAGATCCGCTTCGAGGAAAAGGGCTACTCGCCCGAGCTGGGCGGCAAGATCGCGCTCTGGGCTGCGGCTCTTGTCAGGGAGTAGGCGCCGGCCTTCAGCGGGCCGCCTGCCAGGCCGCGGGCGCCCGTCAGGGCGCGACGCACCAGGGTAGCGCGTCCAGGTCCACGTTGCCGCCGCTGAGCACGAGACCGACGCGCCGGCCGCGGAAGCGTGCGGGGGCGCCGAGCACCGCGGCCAGGGGCACCGCGCCGGAAGGCTCCACGACGATCTTCAGGCGCTCCCAGATCAGGCGCATGGCCGCCACGATCTCTTCCTCGCTCACCGTGATGATTCCGCCGAGCAGCCTTCTTAAGATGGGGAAATTCCGCTCGCCGAGGGCCGTGCGCAGACCGTCGGCGCAGGTGCGCGGGTCGAGCTGCGGCAGGCGCTCGCCGGCGAGCAGCGAGCGAAAGGCGTCGTCAGCGCCCGCGGGCTCGGCGCCGAGGATCTCCGCGCGCGGCGCGAGGGCTGCCGTGGCGATTGCGCAGCCCGCGGAGAGGCCGCCGCCGCCGACGGGGATCACGATCGCCTGCAGGTCCGGCGCCTCCTGCCAGAGCTCGAGAGCCGCGGTGCCCTGGCCGGCGATGATCGCGTAGTCGTCGTAGGGGTGGATGAAGCGGGCGCCGGTCTCGGCCTGGACGCGCGCGGCCGTCTCCTCGCGCGCGGCGAGCGTGGGGGCGCAGATCGTGATCTCGCCGCCGTAGGCGCGCACGGCGGCCTGCTTCACGGCGGGGGCGTTCTCGGGCATGACGATGTGCGCTGCCACGCCCCGCTCCCGCGCGGCCAGCGCCAGCGCCGCCGCGAAGTTGCCCGAGGAGTGGGTGAGGACGCCGCCGGCGGCCTCGCGGTCCGAGAGCGAGAGCACTGCGTTCATGGCGCCGCGGATCTTGAAAGAACCCGTGCGCTGGAAGTTCTCGCACTTGAAGGCGAGGGCGCTGCCCGTGAGGGCATCCAGCCCCGCGCTGAGCAGCACCGGCGTGCGGTGGATGCGCCCGGCGAGCCGCGCCGCGGCGGCCTCGATGCTGGCTGAGCGTGGGTTCGTCCTGCATGGCGCTCCTTCCGATCCGCCCCCCGGGGCGGCTGCCAGCATAGCGCGACGGCGCGGCTTGTCACGCGGCAAGTGCCGCACGGGGCGAGCGCCCGCCTTGACCGCGCGCGGCGCCTCGCCTAGACTGGCCGCGCCCCCTCGACATCGCGCCACGGTTCCCCACACGCTGCGAGGAGCGCCATGCCCTTCGAGAATCTCTCCCTGCGCCACGAGGGCGCCCTGAGCTGGCTGACGATCGAGCGCCCCCAGGCCCTGAACGCCTTGAACGCCGCCCTGCTGGCCGAACTCGACGCGGCCCTCGACGAGATCCAGGCCTGCGCCCTCGCGGGCACGACGCGCGTGCTGGCGATCACCGGCGCCGGCGAGAAGGCCTTCGTGGCCGGCGCCGACATCAGCGAGATCGCCCCCTTGCGGGGCCTCGCCGGCCAGGCCTTCGCGCGCCGCGGCCAGGCCCTGTTCGACCGCATCGAGAACCTGCCGATTCCCGTGGTCGCCGCCATCAACGGCTATGCGCTCGGCGGCGGCTGCGAGCTGGCCCTGGCCTGCCACCTGCGCGTGGCGGCCGAGACGGCGGCCCTCGGCCTGCCGGAGGTCACGCTCGGCGTGATCCCGGGCTATGGCGGCACGCAGCGTTTGGCCCGGCAGCTCGGCATGGGCCGGGCCCTGGACCTCATCCTCACCGGACGCATGGTGAAGGCCCCCGAGGCCCTCGAGCTGGGCCTCGTCAACCGCGTGGTGCCGGCGGCGGAGCTGGCGGCTGCCGTGACGGCCCTGGCCGGCAAGCTGATGGCCGTGGGCCCCCTGGCCCAGCGGGCGGCCCTGGAGGCCGTCAGGGGCGGGCTGCAGAGCAGCCAGGCCGAGGGTCTGCGCCTGGAGGCCCAGCTCTTCGGCCTGCTCTGCGGCACGGGAGACATGCTGGAGGGCACGGCGGCCTTCCTCGAGAAGCGCAAGGCGGATTTCAAGGGCAAGTAATGCCCTGCCAGGGGCTTGCGCGCGCCTTACGGCTTGACCGGAGGGCCTCCGGGGCCTTTACTATCGGTTCCGCGGCGGGCCTGGCAGCGCCGGCTGCCGCGGCGCTGCCGCCGGCGCGAGAGTGGCGGAATTGGCAGACGCGCGGGATTTAGGTTCCCGTGAGGAAACTCGTGGGGGTTCAAGTCCCCCCTCTCGCACCCGAGCCCGGGCCGCCCGGCGGCCCCGCGTCCCCCGGGCCTCCGCAGCGGCGGCCCCACCTTAAGGAGCAGCATGAGCAGCCAGCAGGCCGCCTCCGGCCCCAGCCCGGCGCCGCCCGAGCCCGAGCACAAAGAGCACAACCACGCTCCCCTGGTGGCCATCGCCTCGGTGGAAGTGGAGGAGACCAAGTCCTGGCAGCGGGTCGTCTCGGTGAAGCTGCCGGCGGCCGAGTGGCAGGCCGCGCGCGCCCACGTGCTCACCGGCGTGCGCCGCAAGGCCCAGGTGCCGGGCTTCCGCAAGGGCAAGGTGCCGCCGGCCATGGTGGAGAGCCTCTACGCCCGCGAGATCGTCATGGACGCCCTGGACTGGCTGCTGCCCCGCGCCTGGCACCAGGCCCTGCACGAGGTCACGCTGAACACCGTGAGCGAGCCCGACTACAGCGACATCGACCTGGGCGAGGAGAGCGGCGAGTTCAGCTTCAAGGCCACCGTCGAGGTGAGGCCCGAGGTGAAGATCGAGGGCTATCGCGGTCAATCCGTTACCGCTTACGAGGAAGAGGTGCCGGCCGACGGCGTCGAGCGCACGCTCGCCCAGCTCCAGGAGGCGCGGGCCGAGTTCGGCGCCGTGGAGCGGGCCGCCGCCGAGGGCGATCGTGTCACCGTGGACTTCCGCCAGGTGGACGAGGGCGGCCTCGCCGTGCTCGGTACGGAGGTCAAGGACCACGTCTTCGAGCTGGGCAGCCCCTACGTGCTCGAGGCCTTCTCGACCGGTGTTCGGGGCATGGCGCCCGCGGAGGAACGGCGCTTTCCCGTCACCTATCCGGCCGACTACGACCAGGAATCCCTGGCCGGACAGACCCGGAACTTCCAGGTGACCCTCAAGGGCGTGGAGGCCAAGAGCCTGCCGGCCCTTGACGACGGCTTCGCAAGTGAAGTCGGTAAGTTCGAATCTTTGCAGCAGTTGCGCGATCAGGTGGGGGCCAACATCGAGGCCGAGATCCGCGATCGCAACCGGGGTCGCCTGGAGGCGGCCCTGGTCCGGGGCTTGCTCGAGAAGAATCCGTTCGAGTTGCCGCCCTCGATGGTGGCCAGCTACGTCGCCCACCTGATCAGCGATCAGGAGCGGCGCGGCGGGCGGGCCCTGGCCCAGGATGAGCGGCAGCAGGCGGTGGAGGGCCTGGCGCCCGGCGCCGAGCTGGCCATCAAGCGCTGGTTCATCCTCGACGCGGTGGCGAAGCAGGAGGCCCTGGCGGTGAGCGAGGCCGATTACGAGGGCCACCTGGACGCCCTGGCCGCGGCCGAGGGGCGGCCGGCCGCCGAGATCAGGAAGAGTGTCGAGCGGGCGGGCGCCGCCGGGCGCCTGCGCGAGGATCTGCTCCACCGGAAGGTCTTTGCCTTCCTGGCCGAGCAGGCCCAGATTCAGCGGGCGCCGATTCCGCGCCCCGAGGCGGAGGCCTAGGGCCTCCACGAGCGCAGCCAAGTTCCAGAAAGGAAGGATCCATGGGCTACATCCCGGTTCCGATGGTGATCGAGCAGTCCGGTCGCGGCGAGCGTGCCTACGACATTTACAGCCGCCTGCTCAAGGACCGCATCATCTTCATCGGCTCGCCGATCGACGACCACCTGGCGAACCTGGTCATCGCCCAGCTCCTGTTCCTCGACGCCGAGGACCCGGAGCGGGACATCAACATGTACATCAACTCGCCCGGGGGCAGCGTTTCGGCCGGGATGGCCATCTACGACACCATGCAGTACATCAAGGCCGACGCGGCGACGATCTGCATGGGCCTGGCCGCCAGCATGGGGGCCTTCCTGCTCGCGGCCGGCGCGGCGGGCAAGCGCAGCGCGCTGCCCCACGGCCGCATCATGATCCACCAGCCCAGCGGCGGGACCCAGGGCCAGGCCAGCAATATCGAGATCTACACGCGGGAAATTCTGAAGACGCGGGACGAGATCAATGCCCTCTTCGCCCGCCACACCGGCCAGCCGGTGGAGCGCATCGCCAAGGACAGCGACCGCGATTATTTCATGTCTGCCGTCGAGGCCAGGGATTACGGCATCGTCGACCGCGTGATCGAGAAGCAGGCCGGCGCGGAGCGCCAGAAGGACTAAGCTTCGGCTTGGCGACGCCGGGCCGATGGACTATCTTTAGGGTTCCCAGGTGCGGGCAGGCGAGTCCGAGGCTCTCGGCGTCCCCGCATCGGAAGGCACGGCGATGATCAAGTGCTCCTTCTGCGGCCGCGGCCAGGACGAGGTGACCAAGCTGGTCAGCGGCCCCAACGTCTACATCTGCAACGAGTGCATCAAGCTCTGTAACGACATCCTCGAAGAGGAGATGGTGCGCCCGGCCATCTTCGAGGATGGCGAATTCCCCAAGCCGACCGAGATTCGCGAGCAGCTCGACGACTACGTGATCGGCCAGGAGCGCGCCAAGATGACGCTGTCCGTGGCCGTCTACAACCACTACAAGCGGATCCATCACCTGCGCGAAGCCGAGGAAGTCGAGCTCGACAAGAGCAATATCCTCCTGCTCGGGCCGACGGGCACGGGCAAGACCCTGCTCGCGCAGACCCTGGCGCACCTGCTGAAGGTGCCCTTCGCCATCGTCGACGCGACGACGCTCACCGAGGCCGGCTACGTGGGCGAGGACGTGGAGAACATCCTCGTCCGCCTGCTGCAGGCCGCCGACTACAACGTCAGCTCCGCCGAGCGGGGCATCGTCTACATCGACGAGATCGACAAGATCGCTCGCAAGAGCGACAACCCCTCGATCACGCGCGACGTTTCGGGCGAGGGCGTGCAGCAGGCCCTGCTCAAGATCCTCGAGGGCACGGTGGCCAACGTGCCGCCGCAGGGCGGCCGCAAGCATCCGCAGCAGAAGTACATCGAGGTGAACACGCGCAACATCCTGTTCATCTGCGGCGGCGCCTTCGACGGCCTGCACCAGGTGATCGCCAGTCGCGTCGGCAACAAGACGCTCGGTTTCGGCGCCGAGGTGCGCAGCAAGCAGGAGCGTGACCAGGAAGACCTCTTCCTCAAGGTGCTGCCGCAGGACCTCCTGCGCTTCGGCCTCATCCCCGAGCTGGTGGGCCGCCTGCCCGTGGTGGCGCCCCTGCACGGGCTCGACGAGGCGGCGCTGGTGGACATCCTCGTCAAGCCGAAGAACGCCCTGGTCAAGCAGTACCGCAAGCTCTTCGAGATGGAGGACATCCAGCTCGAGTTCGATCCGGGCGCCATCCGCGCCGTGGCCAGGCTGGCCCTCAAGCGCGCCACCGGCGCCCGCGGGCTGCGCTCGATCATGGAAGAGACCATGCTCGATCTCATGTACGAGCTGCCCAGCCGGCCCGGCGTGCAGCGCGTCGTCATCGCCGAGGACAGCGTCACCGAGGGCAAGGCGCCGAAGATCTTCTTCGGCGACGAACGCCAGATCCGGGAAGCCTAGCCGCTCGCCGGCAGGCCGGTGCCGGGGTGCCCGTCGGGCGCTCCGGCCTTCGCGCGAAAAGAGGCCCCATGCCAGTGCCCGCATCCATCTTCGAGATCAAGTACCAGGACCGCCTGCTCCAGGTGGGCGAAGTGCTGCCCCTGCTGCCGCTGCGGGACGTCGTCGTCTTTCCGACGATGATCCACCCGCTGCTGGTGGGGCGGCCCGGATCGATCGCGGCGGTCGAGGACGCCATGCTCGCCGATCGGCTCATCCTCGTCGCCACGCAGAAGGACAAGGAGATGGACGAGCCGACGCCGGCGGACATCCATCGCACGGGCACCGTGGCGCACATCACGCAGCTGCTGAGGCTCCCCGACGGCACGATGAAGATTCTCGTCGAGGGCCTGGCCCGGGCGCGCGTGCGCCACTTCGTCCAGGAGGAAGGCTACTTCAAGGTGCAGGTGGCGCCGCGCCGCGAGAGCGTGCCGGCCGACGCGGAGCTGGACGCCCTCGTGCGCATGACCCGCGAGTTCTTCGGCGACTACGTGCGCCATCACAAGCGCATCGCCGAAGCCGTGCACGAGAGCATCACGGGCATCGAGGAGCCGGTGCTGCTGGCCGACACCGTCGCCACGCACATCCCGGACAAGCTCGAGCTGAAGCAGACCCTGCTCGAGGAGGAGGACGTGGCCGCCCGCCTGCGCATCCTCGTGCGGGTGCTCAGCGAGGAAGTGGAGATCCTCAAGCTCGAGCGCAAGATCGAGAGCGAGGTGAAGAGCCAGGTCCAGCGCAACCAGCGCGAGTTCTACCTGAACGAGCAGCTCAAGGCGATTCGCCGGGAGCTGGGCCAGGACGGCGACGACGGCCGCGAGCTGGACGAGCTGGCCGTCGCCATCGAGGAGGCGGGCATGCCCGAGGACGTCGAGGAGACGGCCTTGCGCGAGCTGGACCGCCTGGCCAAGATGCCCGCGATGAGCCCCGAGGCCAGCGTGATCCGCACCTACATCGAGACGCTGGCCGCGCTGCCCTGGAAGAAGCGCACCCGCGATCGCCTGGACATCGGCCGCGTGCGCAAGAAGCTGGACGAGCGACCACTACGGCCTCGAAAAGGTGAAGGAGCGCATCGTCGAGTTCATGTCGGTGATGAAGCTCACCCGCCGCAAGAAGACCAAGAGCCCCATCCTCTGCTTCGTCGGCCCGCCCGGCGTGGGCAAGACCAGCCTCGGCCGTTCGATCGCGCGACGCCATCGGCCGCAAGTTCTACCGTCTCAGCCTGGGCGGCGTGCGCGACGAGGCCGAGATCCGCGGCCACCGGCGCACCTACATCGGCTCGATGCCCGGGCGCATCGTGCAGGCCCTCAAGAAGGCGGGCACGCGCAACCCCGTCATCCTGCTCGACGAGGTGGACAAGCTGGGCATGGACTTCCGCGGCGATCCGGCGGCGGCCCTGCTCGAGGTGCTCGACCCCGAGCAGAACAACACCTTCAGCGACCACTATCTCGAGGTGGACTTCGACCTGTCCGAGGTGCTCTTCATCACCACGGCCAACACCCTGCACAGCATTCCGGACGCCCTGCGCGACCGCCTGGAGATCATCCGCCTGCCGGGCTACCTGCAGCACGAGAAGCAGGGCATCGCCCGCGGCTTCCTGCTGCCCAAGCAGCTGCGCGAGCACGGCCTCAAGGACGGGCCAGCTCAGCATTCCGGACGCCACGCTCGAGCGCATCATCGACGAGTACACGCGCGAGTCCGGCGTGCGCAACCTCGAGCGCGAGCTGGCCACGCTCTGCCGCAAGGCGGCGGTGCAGATCGTCGAGAAGGGCCGCAAGCGGCTCAAGGTGGAGCCCGGCGATCTGGAGACCAACCTCGGCCCGCCGCGCTGGCTGCCGAAAGCGCTGGACAAGGTCAACGAGGTGGGCATCGCCACCGGGCTCGCCTGGACCCAGGTGGGGGGCGAGACGCTCAACATCGAGGTGCAGCTGGTCCCCGGCAAGGGCGAGTTCATCCTCACCGGCCAGCTCGGCGACGTGATGAAGGAGAGCGCCAAGGCGGCCCAGACCATCGTGCGCAGCCGCGCCGAGAGCTGGGGCATCGCCAAGGACTTCTTCACGGGCATCGACGTGCACATCCACGTGCCCGAGGGCGCCACGCCCAAGGACGGCCCCAGCGCCGGCGTCGCCCTGACCACGGCCCTGGTCAGCGCGATCACGGGCATTCCCGTGCACAAGGACGTGGCGATGACGGGCGAGATCACCCTGCGCGGCAACATCCTGCCCGTGGGCGGCCTGCCCGAGAAGACCGTGGCGGCGCAGCGGCTGGGCATTCGCAAGGTGCTGTTGCCCAAGGCCAACGAGAAGGACCTGCCCGAGCTGCCCGAGTCCGTGCGCAAGGGCTTGGAGCTGGTTTTCGTCGAGCACATCGACGAGCTGCTGGCCCACGCGCTGGTGGAGTCGCCGGGGGGCATGCCGCGCGGCAAGGCGGGCAAGTCCGGCAAGCCGAAGCCGACGCCCGCGCGCCGGCGCAGCGGCGCCACCGCGCACGCCTGAGGCATTCGTGGGCCGCTTCGAGCAGCTGATCTACGAGACCAGCGCCCTCAGCCTGGGCGCCTGTCCGGGCGAGCCGTGGCCGGAGGTGGCCGTCTCCGGGCGCTCCAACGTGGGCAAGAGCAGCCTGCTCAACAAGCTCGCCGCTCAGAAGGCGCTGGCGCGCGTCAGCCAGCGGCCCGGCAAGACCCAGGCCCTGAACTTCTTCCGCCTGGGCGAGAGCCGCGCGCGCCTGGTCGATCTGCCCGGCTACGGCTATGCCGAAGTGCCGCGTGCGGTGCAGGACAAGTGGCGCCGCTTCATGAACGACTACCTGGAAGGGCGCGCCCAGCTCGCGGGGCTCGTGCAGCTCGTCGACTGCCGCCACGAGCCGACCGCGCTGGATCGCCAGATGATCGACTGGCTGGCGGCCGGCGCGCGGCCCTTCCTGATCGTGCTCACCAAGGCGGACAAGCTGCCCCGCGGCCAGCGCCAGCAGGCTCTGGCTCGCGTGCGCGAGACCCTGGGGCTGGGGCCTGCGCAGCCCGTCCAGCTCTTCTCGGCGACGGACGGCACGGGGCGAGCGGAGCTGATCGCCTGGATCGACGGCCAGCTCGCGGCCTGGCGACCGGCGCCGGCGACAGGGTAGCGTTGACAGGGCGGCAGGGGGCGTCTATCGTGGATCGGCTCGAAGCTCGGCCCTGCGGTCGGGCTCCGCAATGACGAGGAGAGCCATGAGCGGCAAGCAGGGCAGCGCCACCGTGGTCATCGGCGGGCAGTGGGGCGACGAGGGCAAGGGCAAGCTCGTCGATGCCCTGGCCGCCCGGCACGATGTCGTCGTCCGCTACCAGGGCGGCGCCAACGCCGGCCACACGATCCGGGCCGATGGGCAGGAGTACATCTTCCACCTGATTCCCTCGGGCATCCTCATCGAGGGCAAGGACTGCGTGCTCGGGCCGGGCCTGGTGGTGGACCCGGTCACCCTGGCCGACGAGATCAAGGCCCTCAAGAAGCGCGGCATCTCGGTGGACGGCCGGCTCTTCCTGTCCGACGCCGCCCACCTGATCCTGCCCTACCATCGGCTCATCGATCGCCTCCAGGAGGAGGCGAAGAAGGGCCGCTCGATCGGCACCACGGGCCGCGGCATCGGGCCCGCCTATGCCGACAAGGTCTCGCGCACGGGCCTGCGGGCGGAGATCTTCCGCCTGGAGCCTGAGCGCTTCAAGCGCCTGATCATCGAGCGCACGATCGAGCAGAATCGGCGGATCGACGCGCTCTACCACGGCGAGCCGGTGAGCCCCAACGAGGCGGCCGAGAAGCTGCTGGCGGTGAAGGCCGTCATCGAGCCCCTGCTCGTGGACGCGGTGGACTTCCTGCACGAGGCCCTCGGCGCGGGCAAGCGCCTGCTGCTCGAAGGCGCGCAGGGCACGCTGCTGGACATCGATCACGGCACCTACCCCTACGTCACGAGCAGCAATCCCAGCATCGGCGGCGCGATCAGCGGCAGCGGCGTGCCGCCGTGCTGGATCGGCGACGTGGTGGGGATCTTCAAGGCCTACTGCACGCGGGTGGGCAACGGGCCCTTCCCGAGCGAGCTCACCGACGCCTCGCGGCGAGCTGCTGCGCCAGCGCGGCGCCGAGTTCGGCGCCACCACCGGCCGGCCGCGCCGCTGCGGCTGGTTCGACATGCCGGCGGCGCGCTACGCGGTGGCGGTGAACGGCATCAGCGTGCTCGCGATCACGAAGTTCGACATCCTGAGCGGCCTGGAGGAGATCGGCGTCTGCACGAGCTACACCGTGGACGGGGAGCCGCTCGCGCGCTTCCCGCGCGATGCGGCCACGCTCGATCGCGCGAAGCCCGTGGTGGAGATGCTGCCCGGCTGGCAGGAGGACATCAGCGAAGCCCGCCACCTGGAGGATCTCCCGGCGGCCGCGCGGGGCTACATCGACTACCTCGCCGAGCAGCTCGGCCTGCCGGTCGGCCTGCTCGGCGTCGGCCCGGATCGAAAACAGATCCTGGACCTGGGCGCCGGCAGCTAGCTTGACGCTGGTCGTGGCCGCGCCTAGAGTTTCCCCATTGCGAGCCGCTAGCTCAGTCGGTAGAGCACTTGACTTTTAATCAAGTGGTGCCGGGTTCGATCCCCGGGCGGCTCACTGGATCTTGAGTGCATGCCAAGGGCTTGCTGGCCAGCGGTCGAGCCGGATGCGTTATACTCCCAGGGAGCGGGAGAAGCGGCCCTGCTAGGTGTCGCTCGCGCCAGCGAAGAACAGTCCGGGAGGATGCGGTGATGAAGACGGCGCTTGTCGGCGCGCTCATGCTCATTCTGAGCAGCCAGGCAGCGAAGGCGGCGACCATCCATGTCCCCGCCGATCAACCGAACATCCAGGCCGGCATCGATGCCGCTGCCGGCGGCGACACCGTGCTCGTCGCCGACGGCATCTACAGCGGCCCCGGCAATCGCGAGATCGACTTCCGCGGGCAGCCGATCACGCTGCGCTCGGTAGGGGGCGACCCCGAGCTCTGCATCATCGATTGCGCCGCCGCCGAGCCCTACACCGGCGTCTACTTCCACTCCGGCGAGGACAGCACCTCCGTCCTCGAGGGGTTCACGATCCAGAACGGCGTGGCGACTCACGCTACGGATTGGCCCGGCGCGTATGCCGGTGGGGGAATCTTCTGCAACCTCGCGCGACCCCTCCTGCAGAACCTCATCCTGCGGGCGAACAGCGCACCCTACCCTGGCACCGGCGCGGGGCTCGCGATCGACGGCTTCAGCTTCAGCGCCGGTCCGATCGTCCGCGACTGCCGCATCATCGAGAACGACGACGGCGGCGTCTTCGTCTACGGCTCCGCGCGCTTCGAGCGCTGCCTGATCTCGCAGAACGCGGGCAGGTGCCTTGACCTGTACTGGAGCAACGCCCGCTTCCTCGACTGCGACGTGAGCGGCAATGAGATCCACCTCTTCGGGACGGGCCTCGGCATCGAGCTTCGCGGGTGCACGATCGTCGCCGCGATGGACGGCCACCACGGCGCTCGCATCAGCTTCTACGATTGCGAGCTGTCCGGCCACCGGCTCTATTCCTTCGAGAACTATCTCGAGTTCCACGACTGCACGATTCGCGATTGCCCCGACGGCGCGCTCGTGGTCGAAGAGGGCTTTGGGCTGACGATCGCGGGCTGCCTCTTCGCCAACAACAGCGGCGCCAGCGGCGGGGCCATCCAGCTGGGCGGGCCGAGCACCGCGCTGATCACGGCCACGCGCTTCGAGAACAACTCCGTGCTCGGTAGCGGCGGCGCGCTCCATCTCCTCCAGGCTGCATTCGCCGTGCTCGTCGACTGCGAGTTCCTCGGGAATACGGCGGGCGGCGGCGACGGGGGCGGCGCCATTGCCTCCAGCTCATCGGATGGGCTGTCCCTGACGGGCTGCACCCTGGCCGGCAACAGCGCGCTGTCGGGGTCTTCCGGCGGCGCGATCGCCGTCGCCGACTGGGACGGCAACGACATCCTCATCAACGACTGCCTGCTGGTCGGCAACTACAGCGAAGGCAGCGGCGGCGCGCTGTACCTGGCCGGCGAGCCTGGCACCTCGAGCCGGCTCTTCCTGGCAGGCACGACCGTCGCCGGCAATCGTGCGCTGGGTGCCGGCGGCGGCATCGCCTGCTTCCCCAAGGTCCCGCTGACCACCGGGGAATTCGACGACAGCATCCTCTGGGGCAACTGCGCGGGGATTGCCGGCGATCAGCTCTACCTGAACAACCCGGCGATCGCCGTCGATTTCGTCTGCAGCGCCGTGGACTCCGCCGGCGTCATCGGCGGCGCGGTCAGCTTCGATCCCGGCACCACCTTCCTAGATCCTCGCTTCTGCGCCCCGCTATCCTGTGCCGAGGCTCCCTTCGTCGAGTCCGCGGGCTTTGCCCTCGAGGAGGGGTCGCTCTGCTTGCCCGCGAACAACGACTGCGCGGTGCAGATGGGAGCGCTGGGCCTCGGCTGTTCGTTGACGGCCGTGGCCGATCAACCGGCGGCCCCATTCCCTCTGCTTGCTCAGAATCACCCGAATCCCTTCAACGCCCGCACGAGCCTGAGCTTCAGCTTGCCGCAAGCGGGTCCGGTGGGGCTCAGGATCTACGATCCGGCGGGGCGCGAGCGCGCCGCGCTGCTGACAGGGATCTGGCTCGGCACCGGCACGCACCGCCTGGATTGGGACGGCCGCGACGCCCAGGGCCGGCCCCTGCCTTCAGGTGCCTATCTCTGCCGCTTGGAGGCTGCCGGTGGGGCGGACACCCGGAAGCTGATCCTGCTCAAGTAATCCCTGGAAGCGCGCAACCCCATATCCAGCGCGAGTTTCCGCCCTGCAATACAATCAAACCGCGAAACTGGTTGACGAAGTTCCCATTCTCCCTTTCCATGCATCCCCAGGATGCGCGCCGCCGGGCTTTTCCTCGGTCCGACGGCGTGCCGCGCCCTCGGAACACGAGTTGCTTATCTGCAGCCGGGCGGCGGCAAATCTTGCCTGTTGCAGGAAGAACCTGCCTTGATTGAGCGTCCGGCGCCCCACGCAACGTTGCGTTTCACAACTTGCTGCAACCTACGAGGCGCGTGTGCACAAAATCCTATCGGCAATCCTGATCCTCTGCGCTCTCCCCGTGGCTACTACCAGCTGCGGCAAGGACAACAAGACTACCACCGGTCCCATCCCCGAGGATCCCGCGCCCTGCGTGATCGCGGTGACGGGTCCCGTCGGCGGTGAAACCTGGATCGAAGGCCAGCTGCAGACGATCACCTGGACGATCAGCGACTGCGGCACCAAGGTCTCCCTCGAGCTGTGGCGCGAGGACGCACTGGTGGCCACGATCGCCGATAGTTCCGACAACGACGGCAGCTATACCTGGGCGGCCGCCCAGGTCGACAGCCAGGCCACCGGCTACCGGATCCGCATCGCCGATCTGGAGAGCGGCAACGCCGACAACAGCGACAACGCCTTCACGATCGAGAGGCCCGAGGACCCCGCCCCCTGCGTGGTGGCGGTGACCAGCCCCAACGGCGGCGAGACCTGGGTGGCGGGCGCCGAGTACCCGATCACGTGGACCGTCAGCGAGTGCGGGGCCGATGTCGCCATCGAGCTGTGGCGGGACGGTTCGCGCGTGGCCGTGCTCGCCGACCGCACCGACAACGACGGCAGCTACGAGTGGACGGCAATGCAGGCGGCGAACCAGGCCGCTGGCTACAAGGTCCGCGTCATCGACCTGGAGAGCAACAACGCGGACGAGAGCGACACCGTGCTCACGATCTCGCCGCCGGAGGACCCGGCCCCCTGCGTGCTCACCGTGACCGCTCCCAACGGCGGTGAGACCTGGGTGGCAGGCTCGGAGCACGCGTTCACCTGGACTCTGAGCGACTGCGGAGCCAAGGTCGCACTCGAGCTGTGGCGGGATGGCGCCCCGGTGGCCACGATTTCCGATAGCACCGCCAACGACGGCAGCTTCACCTGGACCGTCGCCCAGGTGGGCGGACATGTCCGCGGGCTACAAGGTGCGCGTCATCGACCTGGAGAGCGAGAGCACCGACGAGAGCAACGACGTGTTCACGATCGATCCGGCCGAGGACCCCACCCCCTGCGTGCTCACCGTCACCGGCCCCAACGGCGGCGAGACCTGGGTCGAGGGCCTGAGCTACCCGATCACCTGGACCGCCAGCGATTGCGGCGCCGAGGTCATGATCGAGCTGCTGCGGGACGGCTCGCCGGCGGCCGTCATCGCCACCAGCACCGCGAACGACGGCAGCTACTCCTGGACCGCCGCGCAGGCGGACGGCGAACTGGCGGGCTACAGCATCCGCATCACCGACCTCGAGAGCGCCAGCGCGGATGCGAGCAACGGCACCTTCTCGATCGGCGACGCGCCGCCCAACCCCGACAACTACTTCTGCGTCTCGACGACCGGCACCAAGACCTCCGGGATCAGCACCACGGATATCGCGAACTTCGGCTGGGCGAACTCCGATTGCTACCATTCCATCGGCGCGGCCATCAACGCCATGTCCCCCGGCGACCAGGTCTGGATCAACGATGGCACCTACTATGAGGACATCTCCCTGCACTCGAGTGAGTCCGGCAGCGCCAACAACTACACCATCATCCGCGCCCGCAACGCCGGCAAGGTCGCGCTGGAAGGCGACAACTTCGCGATGATCGATTTGCGCGCCGCCTCCTACATCGAAATCGACGGGCTGCGCATCCTACGCACGGGCGCGGCGGCCATCTACGTCCACGAAGCGTCCCATCACTTCAAGATCCTGCGCACGGGCTGGAACCAGCGCGCGGGCCTCATCAGCGACGACAGCCATCACGGGCTCATGGAGGATTGCTACGCCTGGGGCGGACCGCATCGCTACGCCTTCCAGGTGAATCAGGGCGCCAATCACATCGTTTTCCGGCGCTGTCGTCGTGCGCTGGGACTTCTCCAACGTCTCGGAGCCACTGGCCTGCTTCGCCTCCTATACCTGCGACAACATCTACTTCCAGAACTGCATCACCGTCGACGGCACGGACAACAAGGGTGTCGATCACACCTACGACGGCCTCAAGAGCTTCTTCACGCCCAACGGCTCGCACGGATTGCCATTACGTCGGGCTGCATCAGCCTGAACATGGACGGCGCGGCGGGCTGGTGGCTGGAGGGGCCGACCGCCGAGGGCAGTCTCACGGACTGCGTCGCCTGGGATCACCGGACGAACGCGGGCGACGCCACCGACACCTACAAGCCCTACACCTTCTCCTCGACGGCGGACTACGGCGGCTGGCTCCTGAACCGCTGCACCTTCGGCATCAACGACCTCGGCTCTCGGCCGGTCAGCTTTGATCAATCCAACGCCGAGTCCATGGTGAACAGCATTATCTACGGCATGACGCTGAACGAGGGCCAGTACGCTGTTTCCGCCAACTTGGATGAGCACGACTACAACTGCTACTGGGGTAACACCGGCGGGCGCAATCAGGCCAGCCGCAGTCGGTCCGCACTCGCTCGTGGCCATCAACCCGATCACGGACGGCCTGAGTTCGCTGGTCGAGATCGAGCCCGGCAGCACGCTCTGGAACGTCCGGCGACGAACGGCGGCCGCATCGGCGCTCATGATCGTGAACAAGATCGGCGTCAGCGGCACTCTCTACGGCGAGCCGGGCTGGGACCAGGACACGGGCGAGAGCCTCTGGCCCTTTCCCTACGAGGATCAGATCCGCGAGGATTGTCGGCGGATTCTGCGATGTCAGCGGGCGCGGCCTACTCGGGCAGCCCGGCCATGAACGGCGCGCGCGGCTTCTGCGCCCCCGGGCAGAGCCTGACGAACCACATCCTGAACTACCTCGATCGCTAGGGGGCGATGCCGGGGTCGCGCGCAAGCTAGACGGCGCGCGGCCCCGGCACCCGCCCTCCCCAGGAGGCCCAGCCAGCGCCTCCCTTTCTCCCCGTCCCTCACGAGTCCAGCCTTCGCCGCCGGTGCGGCGGGGGCTGAAATGCGCCGACATGGGCATTGACAGAGTAGTTGTCATTTGTGTAAACTAGGGCTGTGGATGCCCGGCCATTATTCGATTAGGAATGAGGCCGACTCGCTGGACAGCTCGACGGACTTGGCGTCCCCAGGCTGAGACTCGATTCCGGCTGCTGGCGCCGGTTCAAACTGGCCGGACATTCCAGCAATCGGTGACAGGCCTAGCACGAGGTGAGTCATGCGCAAATTGCTAGTTATTGCTCTCGCGGCGGCGATGTGCAGCTTCGCCGTTTCGGCGTCCGCCCAGCTGATCGACCAGAATCAGCCCAGCGGCGTCACCTACATGGCCGGCTTCTCCCAGGGGGATCTGGCCCAGTCGTTCATGCAGACGAATGCCAACATCTCGGGCGCCGGGATCCTGCTGCAGAGTGGGATCGGCACGTCGGATACGGTCACGATCTCGCTGTGGAACCTGCTGCCGAACCAGGCCGGCGCCGTGATGCTCGCCTCGGCGAGCGCCACGGGCACGGCGGGGCAGTGGGTCGACGTCTTCTGGGGCCTCGTTCCCATCGCGCCGGCGACGACTTACTACCTGGTCTTCACGGGCAACACGACGCTGGGCATCGCGGGCGACACCAGCAACCCCTACGCCTTCGGGCAGGTGTACGCCAACCCGGGCTACCAGTCCTGGCCGACCTTCGACTACGCTTTCCGCACCTACTACAACGATGTGACGGCGACCGCGCCCAACAGCCTCTCTTCGATCAAGGCGCTCTACTAGGCCGCGGATCGCTCTGCAATCCGAGGCATTCCCATTCGGACCCGGGGCCCCTGCCCGGGTCCTTCGCATTTTCCTTGCTTGCAGTCGCCCTGCCCTCATAATCCGGCCATCGCTGTGCGGAGCCTCCGGGGCGGAGCGCCGCTACGCGGCAGGGGGTCCGATGATGCGATCGCTTCTTCCGACGGTCCCTGGGTCTCGCGCTGATGGCGGCCCTCCTCATCGCCCTCAGCGCCGCGCCCGGCCAGGCGCGCATCGTCCGCGGCCACGACCACGACGGCGGCTTCTTCCTGCGCCTGTCGGGCGGCCTGGGCGGCGCCGATAGCGGCCCCGAGATCCCGGGCGAGGATCCCCAGCTCTCGGGCGCCAGCGGCGACGTCAACCTCGCCATCGGCGGTGTCGTCTCGCCGGGCCTGGCCCTGCACGGCACGCTCTGGGGCTGGAGCATCAGTGAGCCCACGGTGGAGTGGGCCGACGAGGAGGGCTGGTTCCCCGGGGATCTCAGTTTGAGCGCCATCGGCGGCGGCGTGACCTACTACTTCATGCCGGCCAACCTCTACCTCTCCGGTTCCCTGGGCTTCGCCACGCTCAGCCTCGATGTCGGCCATACGCAGCTGGGGGAGAGCGACACCGGCCTCGCCATGGACTTCACCGTGGGCAAGGAGTGGTGGGTGGGCGCCCGCTGGGGCCTGGGCGTGGCCGGCGCCTTCGGCTACCACAGCGTGCCCGGGGATGCGGACGAGGACTGGTCGGGCAAGAGCGTCGCCCTGCGCTTCTCGGCGACGCTGAACTAGGGCCGGAGCGCCAGGCCCCCTGCGGTGGATTGACGCAGCGCTCGCCGCCGCATGCGATCCCAGCACTTCCAGCGCTATCCCCGCGCCTGGCCCGCAGCTTGCGCTTCCTGGCCGAGGGCCAGGAAAGGCCCGCTCTGGCGAGGGATGGCGTTTCGAGTCGCCGCTCCCCGATGGATCCCGGGATCGACCCCTCGCGGTCGCCAGCTCCTGCCGAGGAGCCCAGCAGGGGGTCGCCGATGAAACGCATTACCCTGGTCGCAATCACCCTGGCCGCCCTGGTGCCGGCCCTGGTCGGCTGCCAGTTCCTCTTCACTCCGGACAGCGAGGAGGCAAGCCCCAGCTCCGCGCGTCGTCGAGATGCCCGCGGCGGCGCCGCTGCCCGCCGCCGGCGCCCTCGAGGCCGCCCTGCTGCGCTTCCATGTTCGCCAGGCGAGCAACCAGTGGCTCTACCTGCACCGCGTCACGGCGCCCTGGACCGAGCAGAGCGTCACCTGGAACAACTTCGGCGCGGCCTACGACCCCTCGCCCATCGATTCCGTGCTCGTCGACGCGGCGGGCTGGTTCGAATTGCCGCTGACCGAACGGGTGCTCGCCTGGGGCACGGGCGCCGAGAGCTACCATGGCTTGCTGCTGCGCCACGGCGCGCTGGCCACGCCGCGCAGCGTCATCGACAGCCGCGAGGACGCCGCCTCGCCGCCGCGGCTGCTGCTCTGGATGCGCGGTCCGACCGGCCTCATCGCCGACAGCCTCGCGGCCGCGGCGGACGCCTTCATCTGGCGCGCCCAGCCAGGCAGCAACTACGGCGACCGCAATCCGCTCTACGCGGGCTGGGCCCAGCTCCAGGCCGGCATCGAGATGCAGGCCCTGCTGCGCTTCGACCTGCCGGTCTTCCCGACCACGGCCACCCTGGGCGACCGCGTCTGGCTCGACGCCGATGCCGACGGCCTCCAGGATCCCGAGGAAGCCGGGCTCGGCGGCATCACCGTCGAGTTGCAGGATCCCCTGCGCCGCCTGCTCCTGAGCGCGGTCAGCGACAGCAGCGGCGCCTATGCCTTCGCGGACCTGGAGCCCGGCGATTACCTGCTGCGCGTCGCAGCTCCCGGCGGGCTACGCTGGCGACGCTCGCCCAGCAGGGCGATGACCCTGCCCTCGACAGCGATCTCGATCCGGGCAGCGGCTTCACGCCGGTCTTCAGCTCGCTCGCCGGCCAGTCCGATCTCGATCGGGACATCGGCCTGCGCCCCGCGCCCGTCGCGCACTGGACGCCGCGCAGCGTGGGCTTCTGGATTCGCCACGCCGGACAGGGCCACGGCCACGGGGAGGATCTGGTGACCCCGCTCCTGCCGCTCTGGCTGGGCAGCCCCGCCGGCGCCAAGAGCCTGGAGGTGGCCGATGCCGGCCTGGCCGTGGCCGTGCTGCGCCAGCAGCTCCGGGATCGCTGCGAGGAGGGCGCGAATCCCATCACCGCGCTGCGGGCGCAGCTGCTGGCGGTCAAGCTCAACCTCGCCATGGGCGCCGAGGGCGAGCTGGCGGAGCTGCTGGCCGCCAGCGACGGCTTCCTGGCCGAACATGACCCGTCCGCCTGGTCCGGTCTGAGCCGCGCCGAGAAGCGGCAGGTCACTCAGTGGACGCGCCAGCTCAAGCGCTTCAACCAGGGCCGCGACTAGGCTCGAGTAGGCCAGGCTTCGCGCGAGGCTATGCCTCGCGCGAGCGGCCCCGCCACCACTGGGCGATCAGGTAGAGCCCGTAGAGCACCAGCGCGACGGGCCACCAGTCCTGGAGCCAGTCCAGCGAGTAGTCGTAGCGCGTGTGGGCGACGAGCAGGGCACCGATGGCGATGAGCAGCAGCCCGCCCAGCAGCGAGCCGCCCACGGGCAGCTTCATGTCCTTGGGCATCTCGAGGGCGGTGACCCCTTCAACGGCCTGATTGAAGAGCGCCGCCCGCCGGCCGGCGTCGATGACGCTGAAGAGCCAGAAGAAGGCCAGGAAGAGCCCCACCAGCGGCGCCACCTTGCCGAGGTCCATGTTCAGCATCGTCATGCACAGGGCCACGACGATGGCGTGCGCGAAGCCGCGCTGGTAGTAGCCGATGTAGACCTGCCCCAGACCCGGGAAGAGCGAGAGCACGCTGGCCAGGGTGGGGGATTTGTACAAGCTGCTGCGGCGCAGGGGCCGGGGCGCAGCGGCCGCCGGCCGCGCGCCCTCCAGGGCGCCCTCGCCGCGCGTCTCGGGATGCTCGAACATGTCTGCCTCCTCGGTCAGGGAATCAGGGCTGGCCGCTCGAGGCGGCATCGTTTGCTGTCGTCGTCGGGGCCGGGGCAGCCTGCCAGCCGCGGCCAATGCGCTTGAGGTCGCCCAGGATCTCGCTCAGGCGACTCGAGGCCGCCGCCAGGTCGCGCCGGCGCAGGCTGTCCAGCAGCTCGCGCAGATCCCGCCACAGCTCGCCCGCCAGCGGCGCCATGCGCGAACGCCAGGCTGTCACGCGCGCGGACAGGCCGCTGCGCGCGGCGCCGATGCTGCGGGCGCCGCTGTCCAGGGCGGCGTCACCCACGGTGGCCAGCGTGTCCGTCACCCGGGAGAAGTCCAGGGGCAGGGCCGAGGCCAGGGTGCGCGGATCCTGGCGCAAGAGGTCCAGGGCGCGCTCGGGCGCCTGGCGCAGCGGGGAGACGGGCGTGGCCGTCAAGGCCACGACGATCAAGGTGCCGGCGTAGGCGGCCTCGAAGGCGAAGCGCGGCCGCCGCCAGCAGCGGCGCCACCAGGCAGTGATGCGCTCGTCGAGACGGGGCAGGGCGCTCCGCTCGTCTTCCCGGGCCATCGCCGCCAGCAACTCTGCCGCGAAGTCGGCATCGGGCTCGAGCGAGGCCAGGGCGGGCAGCGCGCGGGCCAGCCAGGCGAGGCCCTCCGCCAGTGCCCGGCAGGGCGCGCAGTGCGCCAGGTGGGCGGCGAGCAGGGCCGTCTCCTCGGCGCTGAGCTCGCCGTCCGTCACGGAGGGCAGCAGGGCCTCCGCCCGCGCGCAGGGGCTGCCGCTGGTGGCGGCGAGGATGGCCGCCGTCAGGGCTTCCTGGTCCAAGCGGGGACCATCGTCGAGCGGGCGCATCGCTCAGCCTCCCGGGGTTTCGCCGAGGGGGGCGGGCGGACCACCCAGCGCGCGCAGCGCGCGGGCCAGTTCCAGGCGGGCGCGGCTGGCGCGGGACTTCACGGTCCCCAGGGGCACGTCGAGCAGCGCCGCGATTTCCTCGAGCGGCAGCGCCTGCATCTCCTTGAGGACGATCAGCTCGCGATTGAGGGGGCTCAGCTCGTCCATGGCGCGCAAGAGCAGACGCCGGCGCTCGTCCGCCTCCCAGTGCTCGGCGGCGCTGGGCGAGGGGTCCGCCAGCGCGTGCGCGCTCTCCACGGGCAGATCCTGGCGGGGCGGCCGCGCCTGGCGGCGGCGCAGCGCGTCCAGGCTTGCGTTGCGGGCTATGGCCAGCAGCCAGGCCTCGAAGCGCTCGCTCTCGCGACAGTGCTCCAGATTCCGCCAGACGCGCAGGAAGATCTCCTGGGCCAGGTCGCGGGCCTCCTCGCGATCGCCCACGTAGGCGCTGGCGATGCCGAAGATGCGTGACTGGTACCTGCGCACGAGAAGCTCCCAGGCCAGGGGATCGCCTTGCCGGCAGCGAGCGATGAGGGTGGCCAGATCCATCGGGTCCACTCGGTTCGGGGCTGATGGCGCGGGGGTGCTTCCCCCTGCCTGGACAAGACGCAAGCGCAGAGGGGCAGGTTCGGTCAAGCCCGCGAAAATCTTCGCCCCCAACCGCACGTTCTCCACTTGAAACGCTTGGGCATTTGGCTATATTGCCAAACATCCCAGTTGAACCCCGGAGGTGCCCGACATGGCGGTTTCGGTTCAAGCTCGCTTCGGCGCTCGTGCCGAGGTGCTCAAGGCGCTCGCGCACCCGACGCGCCTGCTCGTCGTCGACGAGCTCTCGCGCGGCGAGCGCTGCGTGGCCGAGCTGACCGAGCTGGCCGGCGCGGACATGTCCACCGTCTCGCGGCACCTCGCCCAGCTGCGCAACGCCGGCATCCTTCAGGACGAGCGCCGCGGCGCCTGCATCTACTACTCCCTCAAGTGCCCCTGCGTGCTGAACTTCTTCACCTGCATCGAGTCCGTGCTCCAGGCCAACGCCGACGCGAACTCGAGCGCGGCGCGCTAGGGGGATCGGCGTGGCTGTCTTCTCCTGGCGGCGCGAGGGACGAGCGCTTGCGGTCATTGCGGGCGGCTTCCTCGCCGCCTACTTCCTGCCGGTGGGGCGGGCCCGCGTGGACGGCGCCATTCTGGAGTCCCTGCAGCTGCTGCGCTGGTACGCCCGCGAGCACGTGCTGCTCTGCCTGGTGCCGGCCTTCTTCATCGCCGGAGCCATCGGCGTTTTCCTGCGCAAGGACACGGTGTTGCGCTACCTGGGGCCCGGCGCGCCCAAGCCGCTGGCCTACGGCGTCGCCTCGGTGTCGGGTGGCGTGCTGGCCGTCTGCTCCTGCACGGTGCTGCCGCTGTTCGCCGGCATCTACCGCATGGGCGCCGGGCTCGGCCCCGCAGCGGCCTTCCTGTACGCCGGGCCGGCGATCAACGCGCTGGCCATCATTCTCACGGCGCGCATCCTCGGATTCGAGCTGGGCATCGCGCGCGCGGTAGGGGCGGTCGTCTTCAGCATCGTCATCGGCCTGGCGATGGCCCTCCTCTTCCGTGGTGGCGAAGCGGTGCGGGCGCAGGCGGCGATGCCCGCGGAGACGGCGGCCTCCAGGCCGTTGAGGCAGATCGGCGCTCAGCCTGGCCGCGATGCTGGCGGTCCTGATCTTCGCCAACTGGGGCGCGCCGGCCGCTGGCCTCGGCTTCTGGACGGCTGTCCACGCGATCAAGTGGCCCCTGACCGGGCTGGCCGCGCTGGCGCTCGGTCTCATGCTGGTCCGCTGGTTTGGGTTGGCCTGGCGGGAGCTGGCCTTGATCAGCCTGCCCGTGGCCCTGCTCGCGCTCGTCGGCCCCGGGCGCCCGCTCCTGCCCTTCGGGGTAGCGATCCTGCTGCTGGCCTGGCGCCTGGGGCGGCGTGGGGCGGAGGACGAACTGGGCGAATGGCTGGCAGCCAGCTGGGGCTTCGCACGGCAGATCCTGCCCCTGCTGCTCGGCGGCATCCTGGTCGCCGGCCTGCTGCTCGGCCGCCCCGGCGGTGAGGGGCTTATTCCCTCCGCCTGGGTGGCGCGCGCGGTGGGGGGCAATTCGATCGGCGCCAATCTCTTCGCGGCCGTGGCGGGGGCCTTCATGTACTTCGCCACCCTGACGGAGATCCCCATTCTCCAGGGACTGCTGGGCTCCGGGATGGGCAAGGGCCCGGCGCTCGCGCTGCTGCTGGCCGGGCCCGCGCTCTCGCTGCCCAGCATGCTCGTCATCGGCGGCATTCTCGGCCTGCGCAAGACCTTCGTCTTCATCGTGCTCGTGGTCGCCATGGCGACGCTGACCGGGCTTCTCTACGGAGCCCTCTTCTAGGGAGGATGCGATGCACAAGCTGCAGATCCTGGGCACGGGTTGCCCCAAGTGCCGGCAGCTCGAAGCCAATGCGCGGGAGGCGGCAGCTGCCGCCGGCGGCGACTGGGCGGTGGAGAAGATCAGCGACCTGAACGCGATCATCGCCTTCGGGGTGATGATGACGCCCGCCCTCGCCATCGACGGCGAGGTGAAGTCCACGGGCAAGGTGCTCTCGCCCGAGGCCATCCGGGCGCTGCTGCCATGAGGCGCGCTCGCCTGCTCGTCGCAGCGCTGCTGATGGCCTTGCTGGCGCCCGCCGCCGTCGGAGAGCCGGTGGGGGAGCCCGTGCCGGCGCCTGGGGACTCGCTGGCGACGCCTGCCGGCGGCGTCGAGTTGATCTACTTCCACGCCACCCTGCGCTGCGAGACCTGCCTCGCCTTGGAGGCCAGCATCGAGCGCTGCCTGCGCGCGGAGTTCGCGGCCGAGCTCGCGCAAGGCAGGCTGGCCTGGCGCAGCCTGGACTACGAGCTCGGCGAAGGGCGCGCCTTGCACGCGAACCTGGAGCTGAGCGGCAGCGAACTCGTGATCCGGCGGCGCGCGGCCGGCGAGAGTCGTGACGCGCAGCCGATCCGCAGCGTCTGGAATGCGCCGGAGGCCGTTGCGCTCTGCGACTCCCTCCAGCCCATCGTCACGCAGTACCTCCGCGCCCAGCCGGACGCCGAGGCAACCAGCGGCCGCTGAGCGAGCCGCATCCGAGGAGCAGCGATGAACCGGAGATTGCGCGTCGCGATCCTGCTGGTGGTGGCCCTGGCCGTGGCGGCCGTGCTGCTCTGGGGACGAGGCGCCGAGGCGCCCGGCCGTGCGGAGGCGCCGGGAGCGGCGCCGGTGGCGGCGGTCGCCGTGGCGCCTGCTGCCGGGGAAGCCGGCAAGCCGGCCGCGCTGCCGCGCCTGGTGGACCTGGGCTCGACCACCTGCATTCCCTGCAAGAAGATGGCGCCCATCCTCGCCGAGCTGGCCGCCGAGCAGGCCGGCCACCTCGAGGTGCTCGTCATCGACATCCGCGAGGATCCGGATGCGGCTGCCACCTACGGCATCCGCCTGATCCCGACGCAGATCTTCTTCGATGCGGGGGGCAAGGAACTCTGGCGGCACGAGGGCTTCATCGACAAGGCCGCCATCCTCGCGCGCTGGGCCGAACTGGGCGTGGCGCTGCCCGGCGTCGCGCCCGCCGCGGAGCCAGCGGGATGAGCGAGGTCTTCAGCAGCCTGACCGGAGCAGTGCAGGGCGCCTGGCCCCTGGCCCTCGGCGCGGCTTTCCTGTGGGGCGTGCTCAGCATCGTGCTCAGCCCCTGCCACCTGGCCAGCATTCCGCTCATCGTGGCCTTCATCGGGGGCCAGGGTCCGAGCAGCACGCGGCGCGCCGCGGCGCTGGCGAGCCTCTTCAGCCTTGGCATCCTGGTCACCATCGCGGCGATCGGCCTGGCGACGGCCGCCCTCGGCCGCATGCTGGGCGATGTCGGCCGCGCCGGCAACTGGATCGTCGCGATCGTCTTCCTCGCGGTGGGCCTGCACCTGGTCGGCGTGATTCCAATGCCCGGCGGGCCCGCGCGGGTGGGCCTCGCGCGGCGCGGGGCGCTCGGTGCCCTGCTGCTCGGCCTCGTCTTCGGCATCGCGCTCGGGCCCTGCACCTTCGCCTACCTGGCGCCCATGCTGGCAGTCACGCTCTCCGCCGGCTCGGTGAGCCTCCTCTTCGGCAGTCTGCTGCTCCTGACCTACGGCATCGGCCACACGGCGGTGATCGCTGTCGCCGGCACCTTCACCCAGCTCGTCCAGCGCACGCTCGACTGGAACGAGCGATCACGGACTTTGGGCGTGATCCGGAGGATCTGTGGCGTACTCATCATCCTGGCGGGGCTCTATTTGCTCGCACTGGCGCGCTAGGCGATACGCCGGTTCGGCGCTGCTGATCGCCGGCGGCCTCCTGGCCAGCGGCATGCCCGCGGCCGCGGCGACGCAGCGCCTGCCCGCGCTCTGGCTCAGCGACCTCCATGGCGGCCGCGCGCCCCTGGACAGCCTGCTCGGCGCGCGGCCGGCCCTGCTCCTCTTCTGGAGCACGCCCTGCCAGTCCTGTCTGGACAAGCTGCGCGCCGTCGAGGCCTTCGCCCAGGCGCGCGCCGAACAGGATCTCGCCCTGCTCATGGTCAACATCGACGCGCCGCGCAACAAGAACCAGATCGCACCCTTCTTGCATCGCTTCGAGTTCACGGCGCCTTGCTTCGTCGATCCCGAGCGCGCCGCCTTCCGCAAGCTCGGCGGCCGGGAGGCGCCCTACCTGGTGCTCCTTTCCGCGGAACGCGAGGTCCTCTATCGCAGCGGCAGCCTTGATCGCCGCGATCTGACGGCCATTGCCGCCTTGCTCGAGGCTCAGGACTCGGCAGGCTCGGCGCATGACTAGAGCCGCGGTGCTGTTTCTCTGCACGGGCAACGCCTGCCGCAGCCAGATGGCCGAGGGCTGGGCGCGTCACCTGCACGGCAAGCGGGTCGATGCGGTATCGGCCGGCATGGCGCCCGCGGGCCTGGATCCCCGGGCCGTGCGTGTGATGGCGG
The DNA here is from genome assembly GCA_963695095.1 of uncultured bacterium. GTDB lineage: Bacteria > Krumholzibacteriota > Krumholzibacteriia > JACNKJ01 > JACNKJ01 > VGXI01. Next base: position 1,607,422 of record CAVOFT010000001.1, read on the forward strand.
AGGTCGGAGTCGACATCGGCGGCCAGCAGAGCAAGGGACTTGCCGAGCTGGGCAAGCGACGCTTCGAGCTCGTCGTCACCGTCTGCGACCGGGCGCGGGAGGCCTGTCCCGTGCTGCCCGGCGCACGGCACCTGCACGCGGGCTTTCCCGATCCGCCGGCCCTCGCTCGCGGCGCGGCGAGCGAGGAGGAGGCTCTGGATCACTACCGGCGGGTGCGCGATGCCATCCGCGAGCTCGTCGCCGGCCTGCCGGCGCTGCTGGCCGCCGCGCGGGGCCCCGGAGGCCAGCGCTGATGCCCGCGGAAGCCTGTGTCAGCAAGCGCCCCGGAGGGCTGGGCGGCTTCGAGCGCTGGCTCACGCTCTGGGTGCTGCTGTCGATCGGGGCGGGCATCCTGCTCGGCAAGCTGGCGCCGGGCCTGGCGCGCTGGCTGGACGGCCTCGCGCTCCGCGTCGACGGCGCGCCGGTGATCAGCCTGCCCATCGCCCTCTGCCTCTTCTTCATGATGTACCCGATCATGGTCAAGATCGACTTCGCCGAGCTGCTGCGCGCCGGCCGCGGCGCGAAGCCGGTGGCGCTCACCCTCGTCGTCAACTGGGCGATCAAGCCCTTCACGATGCTCGCCATCGCGAGCTTCTTCCTCGGCGGCGTCTTCTTGCGCTTCATCGGTCCGGAGGCCGTGGACCTGGTCAAGCTGCCCCTCGGACTCGACCTGCCGGTGGGGGCGAGCTACGGCGCAGGCACCGTGGTGCTCGCCGATGGCGTCAAGCTGCTGGCCGTGCCGCTCTGGCGCAGCTACCTGGCCGGCTGCATCCTGCTGGGCGTGGCGCCCTGTACGGCGATGGTGCTGGTCTGGGGCTACCTCGCCCGCGGCAACGACGGCCACACCCTGGTGATGGTGGCGATCAACTCGCTCGCGATGCTCCTTCTCTACGGACCGCTGGGCGGCCTGCTGCTCGGCGTGGGCCGCCTGCCCGTGCCCTGGCAGGCCCTGCTGCTCTCGATCGCCGTCTATGTCGCCCTGCCCCTGGTCGCGGGCTACCTCACGCGGCGCTGGCTGGTGGCCGCCCGCGGCGAGGCCTGGTTCGCCGAGCACTTCCTGCATCGGCTGACTCCGGTCACCATCGTCGCGCTGCTGACCACGCTCGTCCTGCTCTTCTCCTTCAAGGGCGAGACGATCCTCGCCGCCCCGCTCACGATTCTCTGGATCGCGGTGCCGCTCTTCCTGCAGACCCTCCTCATCTTCGGACTCACCTATCTCCTGGCCCACCGCCTGCGCCTGGACTACCGCGATGCGGCTCCCAGCGCGCTGATCGGCGCCTCCAATCACTTCGAGGTCGCCATCGCCACGGCCACGCTGCTCTTCGGCCTCGGCTCCGGCGCCGCGCTGGCCACGGTGGTGGGCGTTCTCATCGAGGTGCCGGTGATGCTGCTCCTCGTGCGGCTTTGCCTGCGCAGTCGTGGCCGCTTCGCCGCCTTCGCGCGTTGACAGCAGCCCCCGGCGCGAGGCACCCTGGCCCGGCCGGCGCTCGGGCCGGCCTTCCCGGAGGGTATCGGATGCCGCGACGCCTGCCTGCGCGCCTGACGCGCCGTCTCGCCCTGCTCTTCGCCCTGCTCGCGGCCGGCGCCGCCCACGCCGGGGCTGCGCCGCCGCGGCATGTCATCCTGTGCATCGGCGACGGCATGGGCTTCAACCACGTCGCCCTGGCCAGCCTCTGGGCCGCGGGCCGGCCGGACGCGGCGCCCTTCGCCGACTGGCCGGTGCGTCTCGCCTTGAGCACCGAGCCCGCCGGCGCGCCGCCCTACTCGCCCGCCGGCTTCTGGAGCCAGTCCGGCCAGCGACGGCGCGGCATCACCGATTCCGCGGCGGCGGCCACGGCCCTCGCCACGGGGGTCAAGACGGCGAACGGAGTGCTGGGGCTCACCCCCGACGGCCGTCCCCTGCACAATCTCACCGAGTGGCTGGGTGAGCGCGGTCTCGCGACGGGGTTGGTCACGAGCGTGCCCTTCGTCCATGCCACGCCGGCCGGCTTCGTCGTGCACGTCGAGGACCGCGACGACTACCGCGCCATCGCCCGGCAGCTCCTGCTGGAGAGCCGCCTGCGCGTGCTGATGGGCTGCGGCGATCCTGCCTACGCCGCCGACGGCCGGCCGCTCGAGCAGCCCCGGGGCTTCGGCAAGGTCGGCGGCCGCGAGCTGTGGGCGGGGCTGCTCGCCGGGGCGACGACCTTCGACCTGGACGGCGACGGCGCCATCGACGCGGAGCTGATGGATCTGGACGGCGACGGCCGGCGCGATCCCTGGCAGCTCGTCACGGAGCGCGCCGCGGTGCAGGCCCTCGCCGCCGGCCCGACGCCGCTGCGCCTGCTCGTCGTGCCGCGCGGCGGACTCACGCTGCAGGCCGAGCGCCCCGGCCCCCGCCATCGCGCGCCCTTCGCGGTGCCCTTCGATGAATCGCTGCCCACGCTCGCCGAGATGAGCCTGGCCGCGCTCAACGTGCTCGACACGGATCCGGACGGCTTCTTCCTCATGATCGAGGGCGGCGCCATCGACTGGGCGGCCCACGACAACGATGCGGGCCGCCTGGTCGAGGAGCAGCTTGCCTTCCATGCCGCCGTCGCTGCGGTGATGGACTGGGTCGCGCGGGAGAGCAGCTGGGAGGAGACCTTGCTCATCGTCACCGCCGACCACGAGACGGGCGGCCTCAGCGCGCCGGGCTGGGGGCGCCGACGCTGGCAGCCGCTGCGCTCGCGCGGCATCCATCGCCTGGCGCGGCATCAGTGGGGCAGCAGCGATCACAGCGGCGCCCTCGTGCCGCTCTATGCGATCGGTTGCGGCAGCGAGACGCTGGCCGCGCTGGCCGAGGGCAGCGATCCGCGCCGCGGCCCCTACCTCGACAACACGGCGATCGCCCCGGCCATCCGGGCGCTCTGGCGGCATCGCTGAACGGGAAAGGCCGCCGGCGCGCGGGCCGCGAACCCGCGCGCCGGAGCCAGGGCTTAGCCGCGCGGCGTGGCGGCGAGCTGTTCGAAGCGGGCGAGCTGCAGCTTGAGGTAGTCGCTGTCCGGGTTCAGCTGCAGGGCTTCGCGGATCAGGGTCAGCGCCTCCCCGCAGTCGCCGCGCGCATTGCAGAGCTCGGCCAGCGTGTCCAGGATGTTCGCCTTCTCGCCGCCCTCCGCCAGGGCCACGCCGCGGCGAGCGAAGGCTTCGCCCTCGGCCAGGGCGACCTCGTTCTCGAAGCACCACCAGGCGATCTCGTTGAGGGCGGCGGCCTCCTGCTCCCAGCCCGGGGCCATGCTCTTGCGCTTCCAGGCGAAGGCCTCGTCCTGGCGGCCGTCGATGAGCAGCGCGTGGTCGGCCATCAGGCGGGCATGCAGGCGCTGCTCCTCGGCGTCCGTTGCGCCGGCGAGCCGCGCCGCGCCCAGCTTGAGCCCTTCCAGGTAGGGGCTGCGGTCCTCCTTGCCCGCCGTGGCCTGCCCCAGCAAGGCCACGGTCTCCATCACCTGCTGGCCGCTGCTGCGCGGATCGCCGATGACCGCGCGGGCCGGCTCCAGGAGGGCCGCCTCGCCGAAGAGCCCCGCCCGCTGGCCGCGGGCGATGAGCTCGACCATGGCCGGCGCCAGGTGATCCGAGCTGCCCAGCTCCTGGGCGCGGCGATACCAGGCGAGGGCTTCGCCGAAGGCGCCGCCGACCTGCTCGAGCTCGGCGATCTTCACTGCCGCCGCCGCCGTCGGTGTCTTCCGGAAGTCCCGGCGGCGCTCGATGAGCGGTAGGGGCGCTGCCGTCGCGGCGCGCAGGGCCGTCAGGAAGGGCTCGGCGGCGCCATAGCCGAGCCAGCCATCGAGCAGGATACCGTCGGCATCGACGAGCAGGAAGGTCGGATAGGCGTGGACGCCGTAGCGGCGAGCGAGGCCGATGCCCTCGCCCTTCTCGGCGTCGACAGGGAGCAGGATGGCCTGGGCGGCGATGTCCTGCCGGAAGGTCTCGCTGGCCTTCACCTCACGGGCGAAGGTCTGGCAGGAGCCTCACCAGGAGGTGCCGATCTCGAGCAGGATGGGCCGTCCGCTGGCGGCGGCCTGGGCGCCGGCGGCCGCCATGCTGTCGACGGTGTCGGCCACCGCGGCGCCGGCGGCGAAGGTGAAGGCGACGAGGAGGCTGGCGGCGAGCAGGGTTTTCATGCGCGGTCGTCTCCGATGAAGGTGGCCGCAAGGGGCGCCGACGGCAGCCTGCCACATCGGCGATCGCCCTGCGGGAGGGCCCTCACAGTGGCAGAGCTGGCAGGGGGGCGCAAGCGGATCGAGACGGGTCGAGCTGGGGCGGCGGGCTAGAGCGAGCTGGGCATGCTGTCGGCGACGGACTCCTCCTCGCCCAGTTCCTTCTCGAGCACGGTCAGCAGCACCTGGGCGCCGTTGCGCGACTTGTTGGGGTCCAGGTAGTCGCGGATGGCCGCCTCCAGGGCATTGATGCGGGAGTTGAGATCATCGATGATGCTCTCCTGCAGGGAGAGGGCGCCCTGCAGGGAGGCGCACTCGCTGCGGAGCCGGCCGATGAGGCGCTCCTGCTGGTCGAGCCCGGTGAGCAGGGCGTCGATTTCTTCGCGGTGCGCGGCCAGGCTGAGCCGGCTCGCGGCGAGAAGCTGCTGCTTGGCCACGTCGAGCCGGTGGTTCATCTGGCGCTCCTGGCGGTTTCATCGCTCAGGCGGCCTGCACGGCCTTGCAGTCCGCATCCGCTGTCTCGGGCGATTTTCATGATGCCGTGCCCGACAGCCCTCCCCGAACTGCCCCGTCACTTCCCATGCCATCCCCGGCGAGCTTGCGAGGGCGCGCGCCTCCTGCGCGCAACGCGGACCTTGCAAGGCCCGCGCCCCCGCCGGAGAATGCCGCGACCCTCGTATTGGATCTTTCGCCATCCGAAAACCCTTTGACGCTCTCTTCGCCGTGATCGACACTCGCGAACAGCGCCTGCCCGGCGCCCCCCGGTCGCCCCGGCCTTCCCCTGCGGGCCGCACGGCTCATCATCGCGGCAGCGGCGACCCTGCGCTATCCGATGCGGTGGGGCGTCGTTCTTGCTAATCTGGGTTCCTGGTCCGGGAATTCTCGGGTCCTTGCCGCCACCGCCGGCCCGACTCGGTGGCTGGCCAACACGAAGGGGTTTCCCACGAGCGCTTCCGCCGGTCATGGCGCCGAACGCCTTTCCGAGCGCCGCTTCCGCCGGAGCATGCGCCTCCTCGGCGCGGCTTCGACCGCCGCGCTGCTCTGGCTCTGCTGGCGCGGCGCCGGGTTCTACCTGACCGCGGATGCCGAGCGTCCCCTGCACGCGGACTACGAGCGCTGGCGGCCGGCTGGAGACATCGGCCACGGCCTGGGCATCCTCGGCTCCCTGATGATGGTGATCCTGCTCGGCTACAGCCTGCGCAAGCGCTGGCGCCCCCTGCGCGCGGCGGGGCCCATCTCGCGCTGGCTCAGCGTGCACATCTACCTGGGCATTTTCGGCCCACTGCTCGTCGTGCTGCACAGCGCCTTCAAGGTGAACGGCCTCGTCTCGCTGAGCTTCTGGTCGATGGTGGCGGTGGCGGCCAGCGGCGTCCTGGGCCGCTATCTCTATCTCCAGATTCCGCGCAACCTGCAGGGCGACGCGCTGGACCTGGCGGCCCTCGAGACCGAGGACGCCGCGCTGAACGCGGCGCTGGCCGCCGACTTCGGCCTCGATGCGCAGACCCTGGCTGGACTGCAGCGTCTGGGGGGAACCGGGGAAGCTCGATCCCTGGGCGCGGCCTTGCTCGCCTCGCTCGCCAGCGACCTCACGCTGTCCCTGCGCCTGCGTCGCTTCCTCGCCCAGCGGACGGCCGGCTTTCGCCTACCCGCGGGCGAGCGGCGCCGGCTCCTGGCCCTGGCTCGCCGGCGGGCGCTCCTCGCGCGACGGCGCTTGCTGCTCGAGCGCCTGGAGCGGATCTTCCACTACTGGCATGTGATCCACAAACCTTTCGCCGTCGTGATGCTCGCCATCATGGTCGTGCACGTGGGAGTGACCGTCCTGTTGGGCTACCGATGGATCTTCTAATGCGGGGCGCGCTGCGCTGCGCTCTGCTCTGCCTCGCCTGCGCCTGGGCGACGCCGGCCCCTGCCCAGCTCTCGCCGGGGCCGCTGTCCACGCCCCACGCCGAGCTCGAGGGCCTCAAGCGCTGCACGAGCTGCCACGAGATCGGCGAGGGCGTGCGCGCGGACAAGTGCTTCGCCTGTCATCGCCAGCTCGGCGCGCGGATCGCCGCGGGCCAGGGCCTGCACGCCGGTGCCGACTACGCGAACTGCATCGGCTGTCACTCCGAGCACCACGGGCGCGACTATCCCCTCATCCGCTGGCCCGGCGGCGAAGCCAACTTCGACCACGGGGCCGCCGGCTACACGCTCGTCGGCGCCCATGCCCGCCTCGGCTGCCGCGACTGCCACCGCGAGGCGTTCGTCGCCGGCGCTGCCGCGCTGAGGGCCGAAGGCAGCGATCCCGCGCGCAGCTTTCTCGGACTCGGCAAGACCTGCCTGGACTGCCACCAGGATCCGCATCGCGGCGAGCTGGGCGCGCGCTGCCTCGCCTGCCACGGCGAGGAGGCCTGGCGGCCCGCCGCCGGCTTCGACCACGCGAGCACGCGCTATCCCCTGCGCGGCAAGCACGCAGATGTGGCTTGCGAGAAGTGCCATCCGCGCAGCGGCGGCGCCGCGACGGGGGACCTGCACATCGCCTTCAAGGGCGTCGCCTTTGCCGATTGCCGGGACTGCCACCAGGATCCGCACGCCGGCCGCTTCAAGGAAGCCTGCGCGAGCTGTCACAGCGAGAGCGGCTGGCGGCAGGGCGCGAGCGCGCGCTTCGATCACGAGCGCACGCGCTATCCTCTGCGCGGCCGGCACGCCGCGCTGGACTGCGGGGCCTGCCACAAGCCGGGCGTCCCGCACGCGCCCCTGGCCCACGCGCGCTGTCTGGACTGTCACGCGGACAAGCATGAAGGGCAGTTCAAGCTGGCCGGCGCGCTCAGGGATTGCAGCGATTGTCACGACGCCGGCATCAAGGGCTTCGCGCCTGCGAAGTTCGGTCCGGCGCAGCACGCCGCGAGTCGCTACCCCCTGGCCGGAGCGCACCTGGCCGTGGCCTGCCGCGACTGCCATGCACCCACGGCCGCCTTCGCCGCCGGGCGCTTCCGCTACGCCGACACCAGCTGCAGCAGCTGCCACGCGGATCCGCACGGCAAGGCGCTCGCGCTCGCGGGTGAGGCCCGCCGCTGCGAGGCCTGCCACCAGGTGGCGAGCTGGCGCGCTGTGGCCTGGGATCATGCGCAGACGGCCTTCCCCCTGGCCGAGCGCCACGCCGAGATCGCCTGCCGCGCTTGTCACGAGCCGATCGCCGGCCAGCCCGCCGGGACGCTGCGTTTCGCCGGCCTGGGCAAGGACTGCGCGACCTGCCATGCCGACGTCCACCGGGGGCAGTTCGTGCTGGCCGGCGAGCAGGCGACGCGCTGCGAGCGCTGCCACGACAGCCGCGATTGGTTCGCCGCTCGCTTCGAGCACAACCGCGATGCGCGCTTTGCCCTGGACGGCGCCCACGCGCCCCTGGCTTGCACCGCCTGCCACCAACCCCTCGCAGCTGCAGCGGGCCAGCCGGTCACGCTGCGCTACAAGCCGCTGCCGACGGACTGCAAGTCCTGTCATCCGGACCTCGTCCCGGCAGCGTCCACGCAAGGAGATCGGCCATGATCGCCGGGACCGCTCGACTTCGCCGCGCTCTGCCCTGGCTGCTGCTGCCGCTGCCCTTCCTGATCCTGCTCGGGGCCGGCGATGATCAAGCTGGACAGAGCCCGCAGAGCCCGCAGAGCCCGCACGGACCGCTTGCCATCGACTGCGCGCACTGCCATGCCACGGATAGCTGGCGCTTCGCCGCCGGCCGGGGCTTCGCGCACGACAGCACGGGCTATGTCCTCGAGGGCGCGCACGCCCAGGCCGATTGCGTCGGCTGTCACGGCGACCTGCGCTTCGGCCGCGTCGCCTCGGCCTGCGCGGATTGCCACCTCGACGTGCACGCCGGCGAGCTGGGCTTCGACTGCGCCGGCTGTCACTCTCCGCACGATTGGCAGCCGACGGGCGGGACCCTGGCCCTGCACGCCGCGCGCGGCTTTCCCCTGCTCGGTGTCCACGCGCGGGTGGATTGCGAATCCTGCCACGTCGGCGCCAAGGGCGAGGAGTTCGCGGGCACGCCGAGCGACTGCTTCGCCTGCCACGCCGACGACTACGCGGCGACCTCGGCGCCCGACCACGGGGCGGCGGGCATGTCCACGGACTGCCTGAGCTGCCACTCCTCGGTGGCGCCTGGCTGGGGCGACAGCAACTTCGATCACGATGCCTACTTCCCGCTGAGCGGCGCCCACGCTCGCCTGGACTGCCTGGCCTGTCACCAGGGCGGCTTCGGCGGCCAGCCGACCAGCTGCATCGGCTGCCACCAGGCCGACTACGACGGCGCGGACGATCCCGATCACCGGGCCGCCAACTTCGACACGGCCTGCCTCGTCTGTCACAGCACGCAGGCCTGGTCGCCGGCCACCTTCAATCACGCGGCGACGGCCTTTCCGCTCACGGGCGCGCACACGAGCGCGAGCTGCCTGAGCTGCCATGCCTCCGGCTACGCCGGCACGCCGACGGACTGCTACGCCTGCCACCAGGGGGACTTCGAAAGCGCCGACGATCCGGATCACGCGGCCGCCGGCTTCAACACGCAGTGCGCAGTCTGCCACTCCACGGCGAACTGGTCGCCCTCCACCTGGGACCACGATCAGCTCTTCCCGATCTACTCGGGCCGCCATCGGGGCGAGTGGAACAGCTGCGCGGACTGCCACGTGCAGTCCACGAACTACGCCGAGTTCGAGTGCATCCTCTGCCACGAGCACAGCCAGAACGAAACCGACGGCCATCACGACAACGTGGACGACTACGTCTACGAGAGCGCGGCCTGCTTCGACTGCCACCCGCGCGGCGAGGCCGATTGATGCACAGGTTCATTCCGGCCCTCGCATTCCTGCTCGCCGCGAGCGCCGCCGCGGCCTCGCCGGAGGCGCGCATCCGCTACCTCTCGGCCGAGCAGGTCTATCTGGATGCGGGCCTCGCCGCCGGCTTCGCCGAGGGGGATACCCTGGGCGTGCTGCGCGAAGGCAGGACCGTGGCCAGCTTGCTCGTCCTCCATGCCGCCGAGCACTCGGCAGCCTGCCGCATCCTGGCCAGCCGGGTGGCGCTCGCCGCCGGCGACCGCGTGCGCGGAGTGCAGCGCAGCGCGCCGCCGGCCGTCGCCGTGCCTCCGGCAGCGCCGCGGCGGAGCCGGGACCCCGCGGCGCCCGCGCCCGGTAGCCCGGCGTCCCGCGCCTCCAGCGGCCGCTTCAGCGGCAGCCTGCGCTTCGCCTGGGACGCCTACCGGGACGACGCCGCCGCCGCGCGCGACTACGACCGGCTCAGCGCGACACTCGGCCTGCGCGGTGAGCAGCTGGCCGGCCGCGACCTGCGTCTCGATCTGCGCCTGCGCCAGCGCACGGTGAAGCGCACAGGCGCAGCCGACGAGCAGCGCCTGCGCCTCTACGCCGCGGCGATCGAGTACGGCGCAAGCAGGGGCCGCTGGCACCTGGCCGCGGGCCGCCTCGGTGGGGGCCGGCAATCGGGAGCCGGCGCTCTGGACGGCCTCCTCGTCGGCCGCCGTCTGGGCGATGCCGAACTCGGCGGCTACTTCGGCGCCATGCCCGACTGGAATGAGGAGGGCCTGCGCGATCGGGGCACGCGCGGGGGTCTCTACCTGCGCCAGCGCCTGGCATCCGCGCAGTGGTCCCTCGAAGCGGTGGGCGAGCGCCTCGCCGGCGAGAGCAGCCGCGACTACCTCCTGGCGGGCAGTTCCTGGCAGCGCGGCGCCCTCAGCCTGCGCGAACGCCTCGAACTGGATTGGAACCGCGGTTGGCGGGGGGACCGGGCGGCGGACGCCCTTCAGGTCAGCGCGCTGAATGTCGGCGCCGACTGGCGGCCGCACGCGGACTTCGGCCTCGGCCTGCGTGTGGACAGCCGCGCCACGCCCCTGGACGGCGAGCAGCGCACGCTCCCCGATAGCCTCTTCCAGGAAGCGCGCTCGCAGGGCAGCAGCCTGAGCCTCTCCTGGCGTCCCCTGCCCGGCGCGCGCCTGGGCGCGCGCGCCGGTTGGCGCAGCCGCGCCGGGTCTGCGCGCGGGACGGCCTCATGGGGTCTGGACCTGGGCATCGACGCGCCGGCCCTGCCTCACCTGCACCTGGATCTCCGCCTGAGCGGCTTCGACGGCGAAGCGGCCCGAGGCCTCTCCCCGAGCGCGGACCTGCGCCGGCGCTTCCGCGCGGGCCACGAGCTGGGACTGGCCGCGGGCGCCTACCTCTACACGCCGCGCGACCTCGAGGCTCGCCACAATCGCTGGCTGCGCGCCGAGGGTCGCCTGGCGCTAGCCGGCCGCGCCTGGCTGGGGCTCTCCATCGAAACGGATGGCGGCGACGATCTCAGCGGCCGGCGCTTCGGCGCCGAACTGGGACGGCGCTTCTAGCATGGAGACCCTTGCCATCTGGGGCGGCGCCCTCTTGCTCGTGCTGGCCGTCGTGCTGCCCTACGCGCGCAGCTTCCGCCGCCGCGAGCGCGAGACGGCCGCCCGGCGCGCGGAAGCGGTAGCGCTGGGGGCCGATCGCGCCATCGCCCAGCACCCCCAGGTCGACGCGCTGCGCTGCATCGGCTGCGGCGCCTGTGTCGCCGCCTGTCCCGAGGGGGAGGTGCTGGGTCTGGTGGCGGGCAAGGCCGTCATCATCAACGGGCTCAAGTGCGTGGGCCACGGCCTCTGCGCGGTGGCCTGTCCGGTCGAGGGTATCAGCGTCGGGCTGGGCGACCTCGGCGCGCGCGACGACATCCCCCAGCACGATGCGCATCTGGAGACGAACCTGCCGGGGGTCTACGTGGCCGGCGAGTTGAGCGGCTATGCGCTGATCCGCAACGCGGTGGCCCAGGGCGTCCAGGCCGTCGAGCACATGGCGAGCCAGCCGCGGGCGGCGGCGGATCGCCTCGACCTGCTCATCGTGGGCGCCGGGCCGGCGGGCCTGGCCGCGGCCCTCGCCGCCAAGGAGGCGGGCCTGCGCAGCCTGGTGCTGGAGCGCGAGGCCGCGGGCGGGACAATCTTGCAGTACCCGCGCAAGAAGCTCGTGCTGACCCAGCCGGTGGCGATCCCCCTCTACGGCGTTCTCGACCGCGAGGAGTACACCAAGGAGGAGCTGCTGGAGATCTGGCGCGGCATCGTCGAGCGCTTCGCGCTTGCCCATCGAGATCGGCGCCAGCGTGGACGGCATGCAGGCGCTCGCCGGGGGCGGTTATCGCCTCACGGCCGCCGGGCGGCACTGGGATGCTCAGCGCGTGCTGCTCGCCCTGGGCCGCCGCGGCACGCCGCGCAAGCTGGGCGTGCCCGGCGAGGACAGCGAGAAGGTCTTCTACAAGCTGCTCGATGCCGCCTCCTTCGCCGGCGAGCGCGTGCTCGTCGTGGGCGGTGGCGACAGCGCCGTCGAGGCGGCAATGGGCCTGGCCCTGCAGGAGCACACGGCCGTCACCCTCGCCTACCGCAAGGAGAAGCTGTTCCGCATCAAGCGGCGCAACGAAGAGCGCTTCGCGCCGCTCCTGCGGGAGGGCCGCCTGCGCGCGGCCTTCAATGCGGATGTGCTCGCCATCGAGCCTGAGGCCGTACGCTTGCGCGTCGCGGGCAGGGAGGAGACGCTCGCCAACGATCGCGTCTTCGTTCTCGCGGGCGGCGAGCCGCCCTTCCCCCTGCTCAAGGCGATGGGCTTGCGCTTCGGCCGCTAGCGCCGGCGGCGCCAGCCGTGGCGGCCTCAGTCCCGCGCGCGCGGCGTGCCGGGCGCGCGCACCCAGTCCACCCAGGAGCCATCGTAGAGCGCGACGTCGTCCTGGCCCAGGCGCGCGAAGGCGAAGGCCAGCACGCAGGCCGTGACGCCCGAGCCGCAGCTCACGGCCAGGGAGCGCTGCAGATTGAGACCCGCGGCGGCGACGCGCGCGCGCAGGCCCTCGTCGGCGAGCAAGCGGCCGTCTGCGTCGAGCAGCTCCGCATAAGGGAGGTTCCGGCTGTCCGGGATGCGCCCCGGCTCGCCCCAGGGCTCGGGGCCGAGGCCGGCGAAGCGCTCGCGGCTGCGGGCGTCCACGAGCAGGCGCTCGCGGCGCTCGAGGTTGGCGAGCACCGCCTCGCGATCCCAGACGGCGAAGCGCCCTGCCCGCGCTGCGCGCACTTGCGGTGCGGGGCGCTCTTCGCCGGTCGCCAGGGGCAGGCCCGCCCTCTGCCAGGCGGGCAGGCCGCCGTCCAGGACGGCGACGCGGGCCTGGCCGAAGTGGCGGAAGGTCCACCAGGCGCGGCAGGCGGCCGAAGCCACCCCCGTCTGATCATAGACGACGACGCGATCGGCCTCGGCGATGCCGAGGGCGCCGGCCGCGGCGGCGAAGGTGGCCGCATCGGGCAGCATGTGGGGCAGCGCAGCCGGCGGGCCGGCCACGCTGTCGATGTCGAAGAAGACGGCGCCGGGCAGGCGCGCCTCGCGGTAGCGGGCGCGGGCATCCAGGCCGGAGGCCGGAGCGTGCCAGCTGGCGTCGACGAGGCGCAGACCCGGCGCGCCGAGCAGAGCGGCCAGATCGGTGGGAGCGATGAGTTCGGCGTCCATGGCAGCGAGAGATGGCAGAGCGACAGTTCGCGGTCAAGCCGAGAGGCAGCTGTTAAGCGTCTATTAAGAGGGGAAATTCCGCTTGCCGGATCGGAGCGCTCTGCCTAGTTTCTGCGGGACCTCGGAGCGCCGCGTCCGGCGAAGGGACCGCTGCGGCATCATTTTCCAAGGCCGGACCCCGCTGGGGTCGATGACCGTGCAATCCTGAGGGAGGATCAGCGATGAAGAGAGCCACGTTCCTCGCGGCGGCGCTGCTGCTGCTCGCGCTGGCCGGGGCGGCCCGGGCGGAGGGTTCCTTGGTGGGTCTGCTGCAGACCTGGTGGTCTTACACCGCCTACACGGATCCGGATAGCTCCAAGTTCGATGCCAGCCAGACCGGCTTCGGCGTGCGCCGCGCTCGCATCGGCTACGACTACAAGGGCGGCGACATGTCGGGCGGCCTGCTGGGGGACGTCAGCGGCCTCAACGTCGTCATCCTGGATGCCTATGCCGACTGGAAGTTCACCGAGAAGGCGAGCCTGCGGGCGGGGCGCTTCATCGGCGTACAGAGCCAGGCGGCGGGGCTGACTTCTTCGGCCAAGATCGACCTCGTGGAGCGCAGCATCGTGGGCCGCCGCGTGGGCAGCGGCACCGTGGGCGGCGATTATCGAACCTTCGGGGCCCAGCTCACGCTGGAGCCCAGCGACATGTTCAAGGCGCAGCTGCTCGCGCACAACGGCAGCGGCAGCTGGGGCGCCGACTTCACGCCCTCCACCAACAGCCACGGCGATCCCACGGCCTTGGATGACGAGGACGAGCCAGCGCCCACGATGGCCGACACCGGCGCGCTGCCCCAGCTCGACTTCGGCATCAGCGCGACGCCGACGCCGGAACTCAGCGTGGGCTTCACCTACGGCCTGCCCAACGAGTTCCGCAGCCCGACCGGCTCGCTGACGGCCTTCGTCTACTACGCGGCCCCCGCCTACTACTTCAAGTTCGACTACGCCACCTTGATGTGGAATCCGGTCTGGGACGACGACGCTGCCGACTACAGCAGCCTCGGCTACTCGCTGACCGCCGGCTATAGCCTGAACAAGAAGGCCGAGCTGGTGGGACGCTACGAGATCTGGGACACCAACACGGACGTCGACTACGCGAGCGAGGATGCCGTGGGGGATCCGGAGCTGGTCAAGAACCTGGGCCTGGGCGTGAACTACTACGTCAACCCGGACGCCAAGTACGATCAGGTCTTCAAGGTCGCCTTCACGCTGCGCCTGGACGACATGCCCGACGGCGTGGACATCGCCGATCCCTACCTCTTCCAGCTCATGTGGCAGATCTACGTGCACTAGCCGCTGCCGCGCTGGGCCCGGGGCGAAGGGGGAAGGCAGCCTTCCCCCTTCGTCATTGGCGGCCTGCCGCCGGCGCCGCGAAGTGCAGGGGCGCGCTGGCGTCCAGCTCGCGCCCCGCCGCGTCAACCGGCACCACGCGCCAGAAGCCCCTGGCTGGCGGCAGCGAGTCCATGCTCGCGGGCCAGAGGAGCAGGGTGTCGGCTGCCAGCGCGCTGAAGCGCAGGCGCGCCTCGGCATCGTAGAGTTCGAAGCGATAGAGCCGGGCTCGAGCGTCGGCCGTCCAGCGGAAACGCCGGGCCGGGGCGTCCAGGCTCCCGGCGGGCTCGAGTCCTTTCACCTGACCGGCTTCGCCGCGCAGGCGGGGGACCGCGGGCGAGCCGGCGCGCTCACGCCAGCCGGGACCCAGCCAGAGCAGGGCGATGGCCGCTGCCAGCGGCAGGGCCGCGATCAGGCTCCGGCGGCGCCAGTGCAGCCCACGGCGGCGCCGCCCCTCGTCCGCGATGGCCCCCTGGAGATTCACCTGGGCGTAGAGCGCCTCGCTGGCCTGGGCGTCCCCGAGCAGCTCCGCTTCGAGGGCCGCCCGGTCGGCGGCCGCCAGGCGGCCGGCCAGGTAGTCCGCCAGTCGCGTCTCGCGATCGCCGGCATCTCCGCCCACATCGAGCTTCATGGCAACACTCCTCGCTGGATCAGGATCTCCCGCAGGCGGGCGCGGCAGCGGTACAGCCGGCGGTAGAGCAGCTCGGCAGCCAGGCCCTCCGAGGCTGCCAGTGTCGCCGGCGAGGCGCCGGCCAGCAGGCGGCGCAGGTAGCGGCTGCAATCGGGCGCGCTCGGCGCCAGCGCGTCCAGCGCAGCCGCCAGGGCATGGGAGCGCTCCGCGCGTTCGAGCGCTTCGAGCGGACTGGGCTCCGCGCTGCCGGCGACCTGCGCAGCGCTCAGCGACTCGTGGCGACGGTGCCGCTGGCGCTGGTAGTGGTTGCCGATCGTGTTGCGGAGCACCTGAAAGCACCAGGCCAGGGGGGGCAGGCCCTCGGGCATTCGCGCTTCGCCGGCAGCTCCCGCCACGATGCCCCGCTCGTAGACCACGCGCAACGCCTCCTGTACCGTATCCTCGACCGCTTCGGCGGCCACGCGGCGGCTGGCGATCTCCATGAAGCGCGCCCGCAGGGCCGTCAACCAGCGCTCACGCTCGGCAGACGGCCCGCTCATTTGCCGAGGCCCCGCGATCTCCCCCGCCGTCGGCGCCGCGCGAGGAAAGCGCCCGGCAGGAGCAGGGCCGCCGAGGCGGCCAGGATCCAGGCCGCACGCGGCGAGCGCTGGGCGGGGGCGGCGCCGGCGAGCGCCGCCACGGGATGCGCGCCAAGGCCGGTGAGGATGAAGGCTGCCCGATCCCGCAGGGGATAGCCCTCCCTCGCCATGGCGAGGCGAGCGAGGCCCAGCGCATGGTCGCGCTCCTCGCCGCGGCGCAGGGCCGCGTAGAAATGCACCATGAAGCGGCGCGCCGCCCGATCCTCGACATCCCAGAGGCTGGAGACCACGCTGCGGGCACCGGCGAGGAGGAAGGAGCGCGGCAGGCCGAAGCTGCCCTCGCCGGGCAGGACGAGACCCAGGCTGCTGCGGCAGGCACTGAGGGTGACCAGATCGGCACTGAGGCGCAGGCTCTCCACCTCGGCGGCTCGGAGGAATTCGCTGCCGCCGTCGATGCCCGCGAGCAGCAGGGCGGCGTCGGCTCCGTTGAGCGGATTGATCAGCGCGTGGGTGGCGAAGTGAAGCACGGCACAGCCGGCGGCAGCGGCGCTCAGGTCCGCCTTGCGGGCGGCACGGCCTTCCAGTCGCCGACTGCCGGCCACGGCGATCTCGCGAATCTCCGCTCGCGCTTCGGGCAGGGGAACGCCCGCCAGGCCGCGACTCGGGTCCGCCCGCTCGCCGGCGAGCGCAGCGGGGGCCGGCGGGGGATCGGCCAGGGCCAGCATGCCCGCCCCGGCAGCGGGTCGCTCGGCGACCAGGACCAGGGCGCTGGCGCTGGGCAGGTAGCTCAGGTCGAAGCGCTCGCCGAGACTGCCTCCGGAGATGGGCAGGGCCTCGAAGGGGAAGCCCGCCAGGGCATCCGGCGGGATCAGGCAGAGCCGCGTCGCATCGGGCGGCAGCAGTGGCAGCAGGGGGGCGAGGAGTTGCTCGGCCAGGCGTGCCAGGGGCGGCGCGCAGCGCGAATCGGAGTTCCCATCCGCCATCAGGCTGAGGGCGGCGCGCACATCGTCGTCGAGGCTGGGCTCCAGCGCCAGGTCGAGCATCTGGAGGCCGCGGCCATCGACGAGGAATACGAGAAGGTGGTCATCGATGTAGCTATCGTATTGAATAAGACATGCATTGGATCTATCAAGTTCTGCCTGAACAGCGCGTAGCGCTGCCGGCTGCCCGCTGCCCAGGCGCTCGCGAAAGAGCGGCGCCCGCCCGCGCTCCGAGGTGGCCCAGCCGGCGGCGAGATCGCCGGTCCGAAGCTGGCAGCGCGCGAGCGCGGAGTAGTAGGCCGCGCCTTCGCGCTGAAGGCCGGCCCGGCTGTCGGGGGCCTCCTGCCTGTAGCGCTGGCTCTCGAAGGCGGTCACGGTCTCGCCGAGTACGGCCTCGGCCTCGCCGAGCCGGCCGAGAGCGAAGAGGGCCTCGCCCTCCAGCGCCCGCACCGAATTGAGCAGGGGGCCGTGCTCGAGCGCGGCGATCTCGGGCTTCAGGTCGCGCGCAGCGGCCAGGCAATCCGCGGCGCGGCCGGCGTCCAGCAGGAGACCGAGGCGGGCCTCGCGGCAGCGCGCCGCATAGTAGCGTTCGCCGGCGGCGTCCAGGGTGGCGATGCCGGTCTCGAGCCGAGGCAGCGCTTCGTCGCCGCGCCCCAGGGCGTCGAGGAGAGCGGCGCGACGCACGATGGCGAGGCCCAGGGCGTCCGTCCGTCCGGCCACTCTGGCCAGGGCGAGCGCCGAGTCCGCCCAGGCCAGCGCCTCCACCTGCCGTCCGAGCTGGGCCATCAGCAGGGTGCGGCGCATCAGCGTCGACAGCTGACCGCCCACGTTGCCCGCCAGGCGATCCCAGCGCTCGGCCTGCAGTGTTGCGTCCAGGGCCTCGCCCACGCGGCCCAGTTCCTGGTAGCTGTTGGCGATGTTGCCCCAGGTCACGCCCAGGCCGAAGCTGTCACCCAGGGCCTCGCGCAAGGGTATCATCTCGATCCAGCTGGCCACGGCCTCTTCGCTGCGGCCGGCGGCCGCCCGCCCCACGGCGATCGCATTGAGCAGGCTGACTTCCGTCCTGGGCTCTCCGTGCCGGCGCAGCATGGCCAGGCCCCGCTGCCAGGTCGTCTCGGCCTCCTTCAGATGTCCGAAGCGGAAGGCGTGAATGCCCGCCCATTCGTAGCCGCGGCCCGCCGGCCCCAGGAGGCCGGCGGCTTCCAGGCTGTCCGCCAGGGCGAGCAGGGCGCCGCAATGGGCGAGCCGCTCGCTCTCGCTGCTGGGTTTGCTCGGATAGAGGGCGGCGGCCCGCGCCATCAGCCACGTGGAGTCGGCGGCCGCCGGCGCCGCCTGAGGCCGCTCGGGAACAGCCGTGCTCAGCACTGCGCCCAGGAGCAGGGGAAGCAGGGCCAAGCGTGGCTGTGGTCCTTGGCGTCGCATGTGGGCCGATTCCAGTATATTGCCTATCGACAATGGTTTGTAGCCATCGATCCTAGTCGATCTGTCGCCATGGCGCCAGCTATTTTGGATCGCGGTCGGTCCCTCGCCGCCAGCGCTACCTTTTTCTCGCCTCGCGCTTGACATGTATACGGACGTATAGTAGTTTCTCCGTCGATGCAGGGCGCTGCGGCCTGGCCTGCGTCGGAGGTTGCTCGCCCGTGTTCAGGTCCTCCCCCGCCCTGGCTCACGTCGACATGGACGCTTTCTACGCCTCCGTGGAACAGCGGGATTTTCCCGAGTTGCGGGGGCGGCCCGTCGTGGTGGGCGGCAGCGATCCCACGCGGCGGGGCGTGGTCTCGGCAGCCAGCTACGAGGCGCGGCGCTTCGGCATCCACAGCGCGATGCCCCTGCGCACGGCCTTCCGGCTCTGCCCCCAGGCCTGCTTCGTGGCCGGTCGCATGGAGGTCTACGTGGCCGAGAGCAAGCGCATCATGGCCATCCTGCGCGAGCATTCCCCGCGCGTGCAGCCGCTCAGCCTGGACGAGGCCTTCCTGGACCTCAGCGGCACCGAGCTGCTCTTCGGACCGCCGGAGGGCACCCTGCGCCGGATCAAGGCGCGGATCCGGGAGGAGACGGGCCTGGTCTGCTCGGCCGGCCTGGCGCCGGTGAAGTTCGTGGCGAAGATCGCCTCGGATCTGGAGAAGCCCGACGGCTTCACCGTGGTGCCGCCGGACGGCGTGCTGGACTTCCTGCGCCCCCTGCCCGTGGGCCGGCTCTGGGGCGTGGGGCCCAGGACCCTGGCCCGGCTCCAGGAGCTGGGCATCGCCAGCATCGGCGATCTGGACCGCCTGGGCGAGGCCGAACTGGAGCGCCTCTTCGGCCGCTGGGGCACGCGGCTGGCCCGCCTGGCGCGGGGCGAGGATCCCCGCGGGGTGGAGGCCGAGCGGCCTGACGAGAAGTCCGTCGGCCACGAGCACACCTTCGCCGAGGATCAGGACGAGGCGCGGGTGCTGGAGCGCACCCTGCTGGAGCTGGCCGAGAAGGTGGCCCGTCGCCTGCGCCGGCAGGGCGTGGCCGGCCGCACGCTGACGCTCAAGCTGCGCACGGCCTCCTTCCGCACGCTGAGCCGATCCGTCACCGGCAGCGAGTACCTGGACCAGGGCCTGCTCATCTTCCAGACCGCCCGGCGCCTGATGAACGCGGTGGACCGCCGGGGAGAGAAGGTGCGGCTGCTGGGCATCTCGCTGCGCAATCTGATCCCCCGGGACGCCGTGCCCGGCAGCCTCTTCGCCGGCGAAGCGCCGGAGCGCGAGGCGAAGCTGGACGGCGCCATCGACGAACTGGGGGAGCGTTTTGGGCGCGGGGCCGTTCAGCGGGCCCGCCTGCTGGGAAGGAGTCGCTCATGATCATGCGCGAGGGCGGGCAAATCGACCTCTTTGTCGCGGGGGCCGCGGCGCCGCCGCGTCGCCCCCGAGCCGACCTGGACCTGGAGGCGGCCCTGGCCAATGCCCGCCGCTTCCTGGCCACAGGCAGTCACCCCGGGGACTCCCGGGCCAATCAGGCCCATCTTCCCGGTCTCCCGGGAGGCCCCGAGATCTTCGCCCTCTGCCCGGGCTGTTCGGTGCATCCGGACGGCGGCATCTTCCCGGCGGCCGAACTGGCCCGGGTGGAGGGCTGCCCCGCCGGCCCGCGCCTCGCGGCGCAGCTGGCGGCGGCCAGCGCCTTGACCGGGGGGGAGGGGCGCCAGTGGGCCGAAAGGGAGGGTTCGGCTCGCAGGGTTCCGGCAGAGCGAAACTCGCTCTCCCGCTCCTTCTCCCCGGGCATCATCGGCACCCGCCCCTGGGGGCGGGTGCCTGTCGACTTCTCCTTGACGGCCTTGGGGGGCCTGTGTTCGGGTGCCCTCGAGGCCTTGGCCGCCCCCGGCCGGCACATCCTCGCAGCGGGGAGCCGTCAACTCCGGCGCCGCTGGTACTTTCACAGGAGGCGGGCGATATGTCGCCAACGGCTCTCACGGATCGCCAGCGATCCGTCCTGGATTTCCTGAGGGATTTTCTCAAGGATAACGGCTATCCACCTACAATCAGGGAGATTGCCGCACACTTCGATCTGCGATCGCCGCGGGGGGTCCAGGATCACCTCAAGGCGCTGGAGCGCAAGGGCTACATCCGCCGGGCTCCGGAGCGCTCCCGCGGCATCGAGCTGCTCGAATTGGGGGGGCGACGCTCTCCGGCAGCGAGCAATGTCCTGCGCCTGCCCCTGATCGGTCAGGTGGCGGCCGGCGTGCCCGTGCTCTCCGAGGAGAACATCGAGGAGTGGATCGAGGTCGATGCCTCCTTCGCTGCCCGGGAAGGCAACTTCCTGCTCAAGGTGGTGGGGGACTCGATGGTCGAGGCGCACATCCTCGACGGCGACACCATCGTGGTCAGCCCCCAGGAGACGGCGCGCGATGGGGAGATCGTCGTTGCGCTGGTGGATGACGAGGCCACGGTGAAGACCTTCTACAAGGAGCCCGGGGGAATCCGGCTGCAGCCGGAGAACGCGAATCTGAAACCGATCTGGGTGCCGGCCGGCAGCGCCGAGGTGCGCATCATCGGCAAGGTCGTGGCCGTGATGCGCGTGCTCTGAACGGGACCGCTAGCAGCGCCCGCCCCGCCCCCGGGGGCGAGGCCTCGCCTGGGTGCTAGCCGGTGAGGGCCTTTTCCACGGCGGCGACCAGTTCCTCGTCCAGGGGCCCGGTCCGCGAGCCGAAGCGGGCGATCAAGCGGCCTTCACGGTCCACGAGGAACTTGTTGAAGTTCCAGCTCACCTCGCCCGCCAGGGCCGGATCGCCGCCGCCGGCGGTGAGGTAATGATACAGGGGATGCTGCGCGTCGCCCTTCACATGGATCTTGGCGAAGAGCGGAAAGCCCACGCCGTAGTTCACGTTGCAGAACTCGAGGATGTCGGCGTTGCTGCCGGGCTCCTGCCCCATGAAGTCGTTGGCGGGAAAGCCGAGCACTTCGAGCCCCTGGGCGCTGAAGCGCTCGTAGAGGGCCTGCAGGCCCGCGTACTGGGGTGTGAAGCCGCACTTGCTGGCCACGTTGACGAGCAGAAGCACCTGGCCGCGATAGGCCTCGAGGCTGGTGGGCTGGCCCTCGATCGTTTGCAGCGGGATGGCGAAGATCGAAGTGGGCATGTCGGGCTCCGGCTCGGGGCTGCGCTTGCCGGCGCCGCCGATGAGCGGGAAGAGGGCAAGCAAGGCGATGAGAGCGCGGCGGCGTGGGATCAAGCTCGAGCTCCCGTCTGAGGGGAAGCGCCGCCGGAGTGCAGCGCGGCTGTCTAGCATAGGGTAGAATATTTCCTATCTTGAGCCCAAGGTCAAGGCGAGGAGGTCAAGCTCCAGCGTGGACGCGGACTCCAGGAAAGCCCAGCGCATCGTCATCGTCGGGGCCGGCTTCGCCGGCGCTTACTGTGCCCAGGGCCTGGAGCGGCGTCTGGGGCGGCGGCGCGACGTGGAGATCGTCCTCCTGGATCGGCAGAACTTCTTCGCCTTCACGCCCCTGCTCGTCGAGGCCGGCACGGGCAGCCTGCAGCCCCGGCATGCCGTGGTCTCCATTCGCGCCTTCATCAAGCGCAGCCGCTTCTTGATGGCCGAGGCCACGCGCGTCGATGCCGACGCCCGGCGGCTCTACTACCGCCTCGAGCCGGCTGCCCCGGAGTCCTACCTGGACTACGACGAGCTGGTCCTGGCCCTGGGCAGCGTGACCCGCCACCCGCCTGTCCCCGGCCTCACCGAGTACGGCTTCGGGATGAAGAGCCTGGGCGATGCGGTGGCCCTGAGGGACCGGGCCATCACCATGCTCGAGCTGGCCGAGGCCAGCGAGGATCCCGGCGCGCGCCGGCAGCTGCTGCACTTCGTGGTGGTGGGGGCCAACTTCACCGGCGTCGAGGTGGCGGGCGAATTCCTCCACTTTCTGAGGGCGGCCAGCCGGGGCTATCCCCGCCTCTCGCCCGCGGACTGCCGGGTCACCCTCATCGAGATCGGCGAGCGCATCCTGGGCGCGCTCGGGGAGGAACTGTCTCGCCAGGCCTCCCGCCAGCTCGCGCGCGAGGGGGTGGAGATCCTCACGCGGCGGTCGGTGCAGGCGATCGGCCCGGCTTCCCTGCTCCTGGACGACGGCCAGCGCCTCGACAGCCGCACGGTGATCTGGTGCGCCGGCATTGCCGCCCCGCCGCCGCTCTGGGACGGCAGCTTGCCCTGCGACGCTCAGGGCTGGCTGCTCTGCGCCGCCGACATGCGCGTCGCGGGGCAGGAGCGCATCTGGGCCATCGGCGACTGCGCCGTCAACGTGGATGCCGCCGGCCGCAGCCTGCCGGCCACGGCGCAGGGCGCCGTGCAGGAGGGCCAGCAACTGGCCGCCAATCTCGCCGCCGTCATCGCAGGGCGGCCGGTCAGGCCCCTGCGCTACCGCCACCACGGCGCGCTGGCCGCGCTCGGCTGCCGCAGGGGCGTGGCGGAGCTCTTCGGCATCAAGATCTCCGGCTTCTGGGCCTGGTTCCTCTGGCGAACGGTCTACCTCCTCAAGATGCCCGGAGCCACCCGGCGCCTGCGCGTCGCCGTGGACTGGAGCCTGGATCTCCTCTTTCCGCGCGAACACGTGGCGCTCGGCCTGCACCGCAGCGAGCCCCCGGCGCCGCCGCGCTCGGCGCCCTGATCGCCGCGCTGAAAGTGTGGCAGCCGCGGCCCGCTCCCGCTATTCTGCGCGGCATGCCCGGCCCCACCCCGGCCCAGTGTGGAGGATGATCGCCCGATGCCGCTTGCCCTGCGGAGCTTGCTGTTCAGAGTCCTCGTCTATCTGGCCTTCTTCGCCTCCGGCGCTGCCTGCCTGATCGCGGAGGTCACCTGGAATCGCATGCTCATCGTCGTCGTGGGCAACTCGCTCAGCGCCACGGCGATGATCATCGTCGTCTTCATGGGCGGCCTGGGCCTGGGCAGCTACGTCGGCGGCCGCCTGCTCGCCCGGCGCCGGGTCTCGCTCCTGCCCTACCTCCTGCTGGAAGCCCTGATCGGCCTTCTGGTGCTGCTCTCCCCCGCCGTCTTCGCCGGTCTGGCCCGGCTCTTCGCGGCGCTGGCCGAGCACAGCGACGCCGGCGCCGGCCTCATGCTGGCGCGCCTCGTCGTCAGTGCGCTGGCCTTGCTGCTGCCCGCCTTCTTCATGGGCGCCACCTTCCCGGCGATCGTCAGCGGCGCGGCCCCCGCGCCTGGCGGCCGCGTCCTCCGCAGCAGCTACCTCTACAGCGTGAACACGCTTGGCGCCGCGCTGGGCACCTTTGCTGCCGGCTATCACCTGCTCTTCGAATTCGGCGTCCGCTTCACGCTCGCCGTCGCCTGCGGTCTCTATGCCGGCGCCGCGCTGGCCGCGCTGGCTGCCTTTTTCCTGGCCGGAGGGCGCAGCGCCGAGACCCCCAGTCCCGCTGCAGCGGTCGCCGGCCCGGTGGACGCAGCCGCGCGACCGCGCTTCCTGGCCGCCGCCACCTTCGCCATCGGCTTCGTGGCGCTGGCCTACGAGGTGCTGCTGACGCGTCTGGGCATCCTCTTTCTCGGCAACAGCGTCTCGGTCTTTCCCCTCGTGCTCGCCGGATTCCTGCTGGGCACGGGCATGAGCGCCTGGCTGGGCAGCTGGGTCTATGGCCGGCTTCGCCGCCGTCTCGCTCTCTTCGGCGCCGTGGCGCTCGCGGCGGGGACGGCGATCCTGATCACGCCCTACCTTCTCCTCAGCGACTGGATCGTCAGCGCCGCCCACTTCGCCCGCTTCGCGGACGCGGAGCTGCGCAATCCGTTGCCGATCCTCGGCGCGATCGTGGCGCCGACGATCCTGCTCGGGGCCCTGCTACCGATCGCCATGCGCATGCTGCAGGATCGCGAGGGCGGCGAGGCGACGCGGAGCGCGGCCACACTCTACGCGCTCAACACGGCCGGTGGACTGCTCGGCGCGGGCCTGATCAATCAGTTCGTCGTGCCCAGCATCGGCATCCAGCGCGCGCTGCTCGGCCTGACCCTGATCTGCGTCGCGATCGGCCTGCTCGCGCTGCTCGCGCCGGTGCGGCCGGCGCGGCGCTGGCTGGGCGCCGGCCTCGCCACGCTGCTGCTGGCCCCGGCGCTCGGGGCCGCCTTGCCCTCGATGATGGGCCGCTACGCGGCGAAGGTGGCGAGCGCCACCGGCGCCGCCGCGACGGAGATCAAGCTGATCAGGGAGGGCCGGGCGGCCACGGTGACAGTGGTCGACCAGATGGATCCCCGCCTCGGCAGCTACCGGGATATCTACCTCAACGGCGTCGAAGAGGCCTCGACCCGCTACTGGCATACCCAGCTCTTCAAGCTGCTGGGGATGCTGCCCACGCTCGTGCACGAGAGCGATGCCGGCAAGAGCGCGCTGGTGATCGCCTTCGGCGCCGGCATCACCGCAGGCTCGACGCTGGCCTCGCCGGAGGTGATCAGCCTGGATGTGGTCGATCTCAATCCGGACATCGCCGAGATCAACGATCTCTTCACCGCGGTCAACGGCGACGTCTTCCACGCGGAGCGCTTCCGCTTCCACAGCGACGACGGCCGCAACTTCCTGGCGACCAGCCGGGATCGCTACGATCTGATCATCAGCGACTCCACGCATCCCCGCGCCTATGACAGCTGGATTCTCTACACGGAAGAGTTCTACCGGTCGGTGGCGCGGCGCCTCGCGCCGGAGGGCGTCTTCGCCCAGTGGGTGCCCGTGCTGGGCTCGATGCGGGGGGAGCTCTTTCGCATCCACCTGAACACCTTCCGCAGCGTGTTTCCCACGGCCACACTCTGGTACGTCTACGGCTCGGATCAGGCCTTCCTGCTGGCGACCCCGCGTCCCTTCGAGTTCAACGTCGAGCGCCTGGCCGCCAAGCTGGAGCAGCTGCCGGACTGGTTCCGCGCCGACGAGTACCAGATCGCCTCCGTCGAGGAGCTGGCCGGGTTCTTCTGGCTGGATGCGGCGGGCATGGCGCGCATGATCGGCGCCGAGCAGCGCATCAACCGGGATGACCTGCACTTCTTCGACAAGCAATCCGCCGTGCGGCCGGCGCCACCGGCGCTGCAGCTGCCGCGCTTCCAGTGCAGCGCCCTGCCGCATCTGCGCGGGGCCAGCGAGGCCCAGCTGCCGGCCATCCGCCTGCGCCAGCGCCTGGCGGGACATCTCGCGAACTTCGCCTTCTTCGGCAGCAAGCCGGACCTCTACAGCGCCTACTGCCTGCTGCCCACGGAGGGCAACGCGCAGTTCTGGATGAACCGCGAGTTCGCGGAGAATCCGCCTGCGCCGGAGGCCTTCTGCCGGGAGCGGGAGATCGCGGACTATCGGGCCCTGCTGAAGAGCCACCCGGAGAACTTCCTCGCGCTCAACGCGCTCGCCGATCTGCTCGGACAGGCCGGCCGCCTGGCGGAGGCCCTGCCGCTGGCCGACGAGGCGGCTCGCCTGGCGCCGGACAACGGGATGGTGCTGGACACCAAGGGCTGGCTGCACTTCCAAAGCGGCGACCTGGCCCAGGCCCTCGCGGTGCTCGCGCGCGCCGATGCGCAGCTGCCGGATCATCCCATCGTGCTCTATCACCTGGGGGCGGCGCGGCTGGCGGCAGGCGAGCGGGCGGCGGGCCGCCGGCTCCTCGAGCGTGCGCTGGCGCTTGGCGCCGACTTCGAAGGCGCCGCCGACGCCCGGCGCCTGCTGGCCGGCGCCACCGAGCGCTGAGCGCCGGCGAGGCCGGCAAGAAAGGAAGGCCATGCGCGCGCTGACCTCTGGGAAGCCCCTGCACGCCGACTTCGGGCTGCTCCTGCTCCGCCTGGGGCTGGGCGGCAGCCTGCTCATCTTTCATGGCTGGGACAAGCTGGTGGGCGGGCCCACGCTCTGGGCAAGGCTCGGAGCCAGCATGGCGAATCTGGGCGTTCACTTCTGGCCCACGGCCTGGGGCTTCGCGGCCGCTTCCGCGGAGAGCCTGGGCTCTCTGCTGCTCATCCTGGGCCTGTGGACCCGGCCCGCGGCAGCGCTGATCGCCTGCACGCTCTTCGTCGCCGTGCTCAGGCATCTCAACCTGCCGCCCGAGATCGCAGGCGCTGGCTGGAAGGGCGCCTCGCATGCGCTTGAATTGCTCGCGGCCGCCCTTTGCGTCTTCTTCGCGGGGCCGGGGAAGCTCTCGCTGTCGCCGCGCTGAGCGCGGGGGCGAAGTGCGGCGCCGAGGCGTCCCCAACGGGATTCGAACCCGTGTCGCCAGATTGAAAATCTGGTGTCCTGGACCTGGCTAGACGATGGGGACGGGCCAGCGCCTTACGGCGCGAGGCGCGGGCACTCTAGCAATCGGCTCCCGACTTGTCAACGCGACCCGATCGCGGGCTGACAGCGACTTCAGGCCCCTGAATTCCGTCGGGCCAGATCCGCTGGCCAAGCGCGTGCGAGATGTCGGCGGAGTTCGTATATTGTCCGCAGCCGGCCTGGAGCAGCGCTGCCGGGCAGACGCTCCTCGCGGACACCCATCGTCGCCGGCACCCCATTCCATACTGCATGCGAAAGCGAGGTACGAAGATCCGCAAACACTACGCTCTCCTGACCCTCCTGGTGCTGATCGGCGCTGGCGCCACCGAGGCGGCGACTTACAGCATCGATGCCGCCCACTCCAGCGTCGGCTTCGTCGCCCGCCACATGGTGGTCAGCAAGGTCCGCGGTCACTTCGACAGCTTCGAGGGCAGCTTCGACTTCGTCGAGGGGCAGCCCGCCGCCTGGAAGGCCCAGGCCACGATCCAGGCCGCTTCGGTGAACACCGGCAACGAGAAGCGCGACACCCACCTGCGCAGCCCGGATTTCTTTGCCGCCGAGGAGTTCCCCACCCTCAACTTCACCGCGACGGGCGTGGAGATGAAGGGCGAGAGCTATCTGCTCAAGGGCCAGCTCACCCTGCGTGGCGTGACCAAGCCCATCGTCCTCACGCTCGAGTACTTCGGCAGCATCCAGGATCCCTGGGGCAACGAGCGCGCCGGCTTCAGCGCCAAGGGCACGCTCAATCGCAGGGACTTCGGTCTGAGCTGGAGCAACCTCCTCGAGACGGGCGGCGCCGTCGTCGGCGACGAAATCGCCATCGAGATCGAGGTGGAAGGCGTCCACAAGCCCTAGCCTGTCTACACCTGTGCGCTGCATCAGTGAAGCCCGGGCCCTACGGCTCGGGCTTCCGTGTTGCCGCCGGCAGGCGCCGCGCTAGTCGTCCCGGCTCAGGCGGGCGAGGCGCTCCAGGCGCGCCTCTTCATTGGCCTGCAACCAGGGATCGGCGGCCAGCAGGGCCTGCGCGCGCGCGAAGTAGGGCTTGGCCTCGCCGCTCCGCTCTAGCGCCAGGAGCAGCTCGGCCAGCTCCTCGTAGACGTAGCCATCGCCCTCGCTCCCCGCAGCTGCCCACTGCTGCTCGAGATCGCGCTGCATGGCGAGTGCCTCCTCGAGCCGGCCCAGGGAGCGCAGGCAACGGCCGACGCACCACGCAGCGATGCGCAGCTCCGGCTGCTTGCCCTGCTGGCGACGGTAATCCAGGGCCTGCTGAAAGAGCTCGAGCGCGCGCGCAGGGTCGCCGGCATCGTGATAGCTCCAGCCCGTGTTGTTGAGCAGGGAACCGAGCCAGCCGCGCGCTCGCTCGTCCTTGCTCGCCCGCGCCATCTCGATGGCCTCGAGGTTCCAGGCGAGGCCCGCCTCGGCGCCGGCCGCGATGCCCAGCATGTGGGCGGCATCCACCGCATAGAAGTCCAGCTTGCGGGCACGGGCCGCGTCGAGGGCGGCCTGGAAATGGGGGAGCGAGGCTGCCTGATTTCCCTCGGAGTTGAGCACGCGGCCGCGCTCGAGCTGCAAGCGCACGGCCGCGGTGCCCGCGCGGCCGGCCAGCAGGTGCTCGGCCTCGCCGAGGGTGCGGCGGGCGTCATCGAAGCGGCGCTGGAGGCCCTGACAGCGCGCGATCTGCGTGAGCAACTGGGCGTGCAGGTCCGGGTCGCCGGCGGCGCTGGCTGCCGGCAGCAGTTCGCGAAAGCGCGCCTCGGTACCCGCGGGGTCGCCGTAGTTCCACAGCTGGTCGAAATCGGCCACTGCCATTGCTGCCTCCTCGGCCCGGCCCGCACCGGCGAGTGCCAGGGTGAAGGTGATCAGAAGCAGGCGGCGCCTCATCCACGTCCCCTCGGCGAGCGATCCAGCCAGCGCTCGAGCCAGGCGGCGATTTCGCCGTACCAGTGGCAACTCGCGCGCGGCTTGAGGATCCAGTGGTTCTCGTCCGGGTAGAGCACCAGGCGGGCGGGCAGCTTCATCGCCTTGTAGACGTTGTAGATCTCCACGCCCTGGCTGTAGGGGACGCGGTAGTCCCGCTCGCCGTGCAGCACGAGCATGGGGCTGGCGAAGCCGGCGGCATGGCGCATCGGGTTGTAGCGGTCCAGGCCGGCGAGGTCGTCCCAGGGTTCGCCGCCCATCGACCGCCGCCGGCCCTGCGTGATGTCGGAGGCGTACTGGGACTGCAGATCGCTGACACCGGCGTGATTGACCAGGCAGGCGAAGCGCTGCGTGCGCGCGGCGATCCAGGCGATCAGGTAGCCGCCGTAGGAGCCGCCGGCCGCCGCCAAGCGCGCGGGATCGGCCAGGCCCTCGGCGATGAGCAGATCGGTGGCCGCCATCACGTCGTCGTAGGGCTGGTCGCCCCAGCGGCCGAGGATGGAGGCGGCGAAGGCCTGGCCCCAGCCGGTCGAGCCGTGGAAGTTCACGCAGGCGCAGAGGCGGCCGCCGGCGGCAAAGAGCTGGGCGTTCCAGCGCCAGTGCCACTGGTCGCCGAAGTTGCCGTGCGGCCCGCCATGCACGAGCTGGAGCAAGGGGCGCTGGCGCCGCCGCGGTCCCGGTGGGTGGATGAGGAACATCTGCACGCGCCGCCCGCCGGCGCCGGCAAAGCGGCGCTCCTCGACCTTGCCCAGGTTGCGTGTCGAGAGCAAGGGCTCGGTGAAGCCGCTGGCGCGGCGTCCCCGCCGCCCTTCGCCGTCGCAGACGAAGAGCTCGGGCGGCTCGCTCAGGCTCGAGTGGTTGAGGAAGAGCCGCCCGCCCGCGGCCGCTAGACCGGCGAAGCTGCCGCCGCGACGCAGGCGCCGGGGCGTCACCTGACCGCGGCGCCTGGCCGCGGCCATTCCGATGGCGTAGAGCGCGCTGCGCCCCGCTTCTTCTGCAAGCAGCAGGATGCGCCGGCCCGCCGGGTCGAAGAGCCAGCCCTCGGCCGAGCGGTCCCAGGCCTCGGTGAGCACCTGCTCGCTGCCCCGCGCGCGATCGCGCAGCACGAGGCGAATGCGGTCGGCGTAGAAATCGACCTCGCGGCGGCCGCCATAGAGGAGGCTGCGGCCATCGGGCGAGTAGCGGGGCCGCCGCGCGCCCCCGCGCCAGCTTCGGCCCAGCTCGCGTGGGCGGCTCGCGAGCAGGCGGCCGCGGCTGGCCGGACGCAACTTCACGGTGAAGACGCCCCAGCGCAGGGGGTCATGGGGCTCCTCGCTGGCGCAGGCCGAGAAGGCCAGTTCGCGGCCGTCAGGGGCGATGTCGTACTCGCCGACGGGGTCCATGGGATCGAACCAGCGCCGCGAGTCGGGCGTGAGATCGCTGATCGCGCCGCTGGCGAGATCGAGGCAGAGCACATGATGATGGCGCCGGGTCTCCAGCCAGTGATCCCAGTAGCGGTAGACCCGGCTCTCGCTCACGCGCACCGGGGCCGGGCTCTCGTCCTCCACCTTGCGCAGGGCGGCCGCACCGGCGACACCGGGGGCGGCCGCCGACATCTCGCTCAGGAAGGCCACCCGCCGGCCATCGGGGAACCAGCGCGGATCGACGACGCCGAAGGGCAGGTCCGTGAGGCGCTCGGCCTCGCCGCCGTCCAGGCGCAGCTGGTAGAGCTGCGGTCGGTCGCCGAAGCTGCCCACGCCGGCCCCGGGGCTGCGCAGGAAGAGCAGGCTCCTGCCGTCGGGACTCCAGACGGGCTGGCGGCAGTCCGTGTCCGCGGCGCTGAGGGGCCGGGCCGGATCGCGCGGACCGCCGGCGCCCGCCGCCCGCGCCCCCGCAGGGAGCAGCCAGAGGCGACTGCGGCCGCTGTTGTCCACCAGCGAATAGCGGGTGACCGGCAGCACCACCCACTCGCCGTCGGGGGAGGGGGCGGGCAGGCCCACCCGGGGCAGTTGCCAGAGATCTTCACAGCTCAATGCGGGCAGGGCCATGCGGACTCCTTCGCCGTGACGGGCGGCCCAGCAATCGAGCCGCTTGGCGTGAGGGGAGCCGCGACTATAGACCAGGAACCGGCGGGGCGCCAGGGGGGCTTCTCGCCGGCCGGCGTCTGCGCTAGACTGCAGAGCCGCGACAGCGCTCTTCCTCGGGAGGACTCATGACCGCCAGTTCCACTGCCCCGGGCCGCCACGAGGCCTGGGCCCTGCTCTGCGCCCATACGCCCACCGATGCCCTGCGCAAGCATGCCCTCGCGGTCGAGGCCGTGATGCGCCACTTCGCCCCGCGCTACGGCGGCGATCCGGACACCTGGGGCGCGGTCGGCCTGGTCCATGACCTGGACTACGATCTGCATCCGGACGAGCACTGCCGGCATACGCCGCGCCTGCTCGCGGAAGCCGGCTGGCCGGAGCCGCTCATCCGGGCCGTGCTCAGTCACGGCTGGGGCACCTGCACGGATGTGGAACCGCTGAGCGACATGGAGCGCGTGCTCTTCGCGGTCGACGAGTTGACCGGACTCATCGCGGCCACGGCGCTGGTGCGGCCCAGCCGCAGCCTGCTGGACACGACGGCGTCCTCCGTGCGCAAGAAGTGGAAGAACGCGCGCTTCGCCGCCGGCGTGGACCGGGCGCTGATCGAGCGCGGGGCCGCAGGCCTGGGCCTGTCCCTGGACACCTTGATCGCCGAGACCCTGGCCGGCATGCAGCCGGCCGCCGAGGCCCTGGGTCTGGCGGGCGCGGCGGGCGCGACGGGGGCCGAAGCATGAGCGCGGAGCCCGGCGGCGGCGACTGCCCCAATTGCCTGAGCGCGCTGGAGCCCGACCCCGCCGAGGCGGCCATCTGGCGCTGTCCGGTCTGCCAGTTCGCGCAGCGCTCCTGTCCCACCTGCGGCGGCGAGATGTGGAAGCAGGTGGAGGCCCCCCCCGACCTGGCCATCGAGGCGGCCGGCCTGCCGCTGGGCGCCTGCGAGGTGCTCTGGATCTGCCGCGCGCCGGACTGCGGCGCCCGCCTCGAGGCCGAGCTCTAGGCCCCGCCGACCCTGCTCCGGAGCCGGGCGCCCGCCGGGGCGCGCTCCGCTCGAGTGGGCGGGACCAGGGCGGCCGGTCTGTGCTAGACTTGTGGCGCGACGCCCCGCGAGGGCGACATCCTCGAGCCCGCACCCCGGAGCCGCCGTGCGCCGCCTGCTCCTCAGCTT
The DNA here is from genome assembly GCA_963695095.1 of uncultured bacterium. Taxonomy (GTDB): domain Bacteria; phylum Krumholzibacteriota; class Krumholzibacteriia; order JACNKJ01; family JACNKJ01; genus VGXI01. The sequence goes on from CAVOFT010000001.1 coordinate 1,638,572, forward strand.
GCTCGTGCTCGGCCTGGCCGCTACCGCCGCGGCCGCGCCCCGCGACTACGCGGAGCTGCATCCACGCATCCTGGTCGATGCGGCCCTGCTCGCCGCGCTCCCGGATTCGATCGCCGCCGATCCCGTCAAGGCCCTGGTCTGGTCCGACATGCTGAACACGGCCGAGATCTACCAGCATGTGCCGGTGGAGATCGTCTTCGGCAGCAGCTTTGGCTTCACGACCGCCCCCTTGCTCGCGCTGTCGGCTCTGCTCGCCGACGAACCGGTGGCCGGCGCGGTCACCCAGAAGCTGCTCGACGCCACGCGTCTGCTGATCGAGAGCCAGAGCGTCTGGGGCAGCGGCGACGAGCTGTCGGCGGCAGTCCGCCTGCGCACGCTCCTGACCATGTACGACCTGGCCTTCGCCACGGCCGACAGCCAGCTCACCGCGGATCTGCTCGGCGAAGTGCGCGATTACATCCGGACGATGAGCACGGACTTCGTCTTCACGCGCGGCCTCTACAATCCCTACTGCAGCAACCACAGCATCGCCATCGGCGCCACCTTGATCCACGCGGAGCTCTGCCTGCGCGACGACTGGCCGGGGGACACGGATCTCGCCCTCGCTCGCAGCGTGGGCGAGGCGCTGGTCGCCAAGGGCCTCGCGGATCTGCTGGGAGCGGACGGCAGCTTCGCGGAGGGCGGGCTGTACCTGGCCTACTGCTTTCGCCTGCTGGTGCCGGTCTGGGAGGCCGCGCGCCGCCTCGATGGCGTCGAACTCTGGAACGAGGCCAAGGTGAGGGCCGCGCTCGAGTGGGCGGCCTACATGCTGGTGCCGGAGGGGGGCACCTGCCTGAATCGCAACGATTGCTCGGAGAGCAGCCGCCCCTTCGCCCTGCACACCACCCTCTGGGAGTGGGCGCAGTCGGCCCTGCCCGATCCCCGTTTCGCGCGGTGGATGCAGGACACGATCAGTGGACCGCATGGCTTCTACTTCGGCAGCGTGAGCGACCTGCCCGCGACCCTGCTCTGGCATCGCGCCGGTCCGCAGCGGGCGCCCGGGGAGTTCCTGCCTCCCGAACGCACTTTCCCCGATCAGGGGCTCTACGTCTACCGGCGCGGCTGGCCGCGCGATCCCCTGGCCGAGAGCCTGCAGTTCACCCTGCAGGCCGGCAAGTTCTGGGGGGGGCACTGGCAGGAGGACGTCGGCCACTTCACCCTGCGCGCCTTCGGTGAGGCCTTCGGCATGGACCACGGCCCGGGGGCTGCCGCAGTGGAGACGGAAGCCCACAGCTTGCCGCTGGTCGATGGCCGGGGGCAGCACAATGCCGGCGCCAGCATCGGCACGGACGGCACGCTCGAAGTGCGCGTGGACCGCGGCTTCTGCCGCGTGCTGCGGGCGGACATGGCGCCGGCCTACAGCGGGCACTCCCCCTTCAACGATCCCGACTATCCGCTGCCCGGCACGGACTGGTCCTGGGGCTACGATGGCGGCAACCCGCTGGCGCGCGCCGACCGCTGGGTGATCCTGCTGCCCGGCAACGAGCCCGCAATGCCCGTCTTCTACCTGCTCGACGACCTGCGCAAGGACGGCGCCGCGCACACCTTCGCGTGGCGCTTGCAGCATGCCCTGAACCTGAGCCTGGGCGTGGCCGGCGAGCGCTACACCCTGACGGGCGCGCAGGGCCGTCTGGAAGCCGATCTGCTCTGGCCGGCGCCGGCGGCCGTGACCTGGAGCGAGGCGGTCTACGACAACGGGACCAACGAGCCCGACAGCCGGACCCTGAGCGTCGTGCAGAGCGCCATCGACGGCCGCTTCCTCTGGCAGCTCGAGCCGCTGGCGCCCGGTGTGCCCAGTCGACCGCTCGCCGTCCAGCGCTTTGCGGACGGCCTGCGCGCGAGCAGCGGCGAGAGCACTGGAATTCGCCGGGATTTCGTCGCCGGCTGGGATGCGATCCTCAGCGAGCCGGGCCTGGTGCTGGCCGGCCGCTTCGGGCTCCGTGAGCAGAGACCGGGCGGCGTGGCGCGCTCGCTGCTCGTCGACGGCTACGAGCTGCGCCTGGACGAACAGCTCTACATCGGCATGTATCCGGCGGGCTGGGCGGTAGCGGACAGCGACACGGTCTGGCTCTCCGGCCCGGAGCACGATTTCCTGATCTATGCGCCGGCCGCCACCGCCGTCATGGCCGGTGAGCTCGCGCTGCCCTTCGCGCGCGAGGGCGACTACGTCCGTCGCGGCGACTGGACCGCCCTGCCGGGGCCGCCGCCTGCCGCCGCGGCCTCCTGGCGCCTGGCCGCCACCGGCGGCGCGCAGCCGCAGCTGGCCCTGGCCGGGCCCGGCGCCGCCCAGGTCAGCCTGGAGCTCTTCGACCTGCAGGGGCGCCGCGTGCGCCGCCTCCTCGACGGCGCGCTGCCTGCGGGCGAGCGCCGCCTCGTCTGGGACGGCGCCGACGAGCGCGGCCGTCGCTGCGCCGCTGGCCTCTACTTCGCCCGACTGACGGCGGCGGGAACCCGCCGCGAGGCGCGCGTGCTCCTTCTGCGCTAGGCGATCGGGTCGGGCTTGCCAGCGACCGGGCGCCTCGGTACATTGCACGGCGTCTGACTACCCTTCCGCTCCCGCAATCACCCCGCCCCTATTCAGGAGGAACAGAGTGGCCGCCTACAAGATCGCCTGGCTCCCCGGTGACGGAGTTGGCAAGGATGTGATGGATGCCGCCCGGCTGGTGCTGAACGCGCTCAAGATCGATGCCGAGTACACCCACGGGGACATCGGCTGGGAGTTCTGGTGCCAGGAGGGCAATGCCCTGCCCGATCGCACCCTGGACTTGCTGCGCGCAAGTGAGGCGGCACTCTTCGGCGCCATCACGAGCAAGCCGGTCGGCGAGGCTGAGAAAGAGCTGGTGCCCGAGCTGAGGGGCAAGGGCCTCGTCTACTTCAGTCCCATCGTGCGCCTGCGCCAGGAATTCAACCTCCACACCAACCTGCGGCCCTGCAAGGCCTACCCGGGCAATCCCCTGAATCACAAGGAGGGGATCGACATCGTCGTGTTCCGCGAGAACACCGAGGGACTCTACGTCGGCATGGAGGCGCACCCGATCCCGGACGGGCTCTTCGACGCCATGGTCGCCCACATGCCCAAGACCAAGCGCTTCTCCAGCGTTCCGCGCGACGAGATGGCGATGAGCGTGCGCCTGGTCACCAAGGCGGGCTGCGCGAACATCGTGCGCCAGGCCTTCGAGTTCGCCAAGCGCGAGCAGCGCCGCAGCGTGACCCTGGTGGAGAAGCCCAATGTCCTGCGCCAGACCGGCGGGCTCTTCACCCGTGTCGCCCGCGAGGTCGCCAAGGACTACCCCGGCATCCCGCTCTGGGAGACCAACATCGACGCCATGTGCATGTGGCTGGTGAAGAACCCCCAGGACTACGACGTGCTCGTGGCCGAGAACATGTTCGGCGACATCATCAGCGACCTCGCCGCGCAGCTGGTGGGGGGGCTGGGCTTCGCCGCCAGCGGCAACATCGGCGACAAGTTCGCGGTCTTCGAGCCGACGCACGGCAGCGCGCCCAAGTACGCGGGCCAGAACAAGGTGAACCCGATGGCCATGCTGCTCTCGGCCAAGTTGATGCTCGATTTCCTGGACGAGAAGCCGGCTGGGGAGCGCTTGGAGAAGGCCATCGCCGCCGTCGTGGCCGAGGGCAAGGTGCGCACCTACGACATGGGCGGTAGCGCGACCACGCTCGAGATGGCCGAGGCGGTGGCGCGCAAGCTCTAGCGGCCATGGCCGCGCGGCCGCTCGCCTGGCTCCTCATCGAGCCCTTCTACGGGGGCAGCCACCGGTCCCTCGTCGACGGCTTGGCCGAGCGGCTGGACCGGCCGGTCCTCCTCTGGACCCTGCCTGCCCGCCACTGGAAGTGGCGGATGCGCGGCGCGGCCCTGCACTTCGCCGAGCGCTGGCGGCGCGAGCGCCCCCAGGTGGCGGGCATCTTCGCCACCTCGCTCCTGGACGCCGCCGCCTTGCGCGGGCTCCTGCCCCCCGAGGCGGCGGCGCTGCCCTTCCTGCTCTACTTCCACGAGCAGCAGCTGGCCTATCCCGTGCGCCTCGCGGAGCCCCGTGATGCGCACTTCGCCTGGACGAATGTGCAGAGCGCAGCGGCGGCCGATCGCCTGCTCTGGAACTCAGCCTACAACCGCGACAGCTTCTTCGCCGCTCTACCGCTGCTCTTGGCGAGGCTGCCGGCGCCGCGCCTGACCCACATGCCGGCCGCCCTGGCGGCGCGTTCGCAGGTGCTGCCCGTGCCGGCGGCACTGGCGGCCCTGGCCGCGGCGCCCCGGCCGCCGCGCGGCCCGCTCCCGCGCCTGCTGTGGAATCACCGCTGGGAGCACGACAAGGGTCCCGAGGAGTTCTTCGCGGCGCTGGCCGCCTTGGCGGCCGAGGGCTGGGCCTTCGAGGTCTCGGTGCTCGGCCAGCAGTTCCGCGGGGCGCCGGCCGTCTTCGCCGAGGCGAAGGCGGCCCTCGGCGAGCGCCTCCGCCACTGGGGCTACCTGGAGTCCCGCGCTGACTACAGCCGGGCCTTGCTCGAGGCGGACCTGGTGATCTCGACGGCCCGGCAGGAGTTCCAGGGCCTGGCGGTACTCGAGGCCGCCGCAGCCGGTTGCCTGCCGCTCGTGCCGGACGCGCTCGCCTATCCCGAAATCTGGCCGCCCGGTCGCCGCTACCCGCCGGGTGGACTGCTGCCGGCCCTGCGGGCCCAGCTCGCTCAGCCCGAGCGCTGGGCCGACGAAGCGGCGGCCTGCCGCCGCCTGGCGCTGGCCTGGGACTGGGAAGCGCTCTTGCCGCGCTGGCAGGCCCTGTTCCGCGCGCCCTGAAACCGCCCGCTGGTCCCCGGAGGCGCCGGCCGAATCAGATCAAGGCCGCTCCGTTCGTTGCCGATGACTTCCCCGAGAGCGGTTCCCGGCGAATCCACTCCAGACCCGGGGCGCCAAGGCCCCATGCAGGACCATGCACCGCAATGCTCCCTTGCTGGCCCTTGCGCTGCTGACCGCCATGCCGGCTGCATTGAAGGCAGCCGCAGGCGGGCTGGGCGGCTATGCCGAGCTGGGCCTGGTCCACATCAGCAACTTCAAGACGCACGAGCTGGGCTTCAATCCGCAGAACTGGTCCGGCGCCCAGGATAGCCTGGGCGTGGTCTACGTGGGCAACACCGAGGGCCTGCTCGAGTACGACGGCCGCGAATGGCGGCGCGTGCCGGCCCTGGGGCAGGACGTCGTGCGCGCCGTCCACGCCGACCGCCGGGGGCGCATCTGCGTCGGCGGCCGTCGCGACTTCGGCGTGCTGGTCCCGGATTCCACCGGCCAGGCGTCGCTCGCCTCGCTGCGCCGCCTGCTCCCGGCCGCGGAGGCAGCGCGTGGCGAGGACGAGATTCTCAACATCGTGGAGACCAGTCAGGGGCTCTTCTTCCAAGGCCGCCAGGGCATCTACCTCTGGACCGGCGGCGAGGACAGCCTGCAGGTCTGGCGTCCCGGCGAGCGCTTCCACGGTCTCTTCGCCGCTCACGATGAGGTGTACACCCGGCAGGTGGGCCTTGGCTTGCAGCGGCTCCTGCCGGACGGCGAGCTGGCCCTGCTCCCCGGCGGCGAGCGCTTTGCCGAGAGCAGTCTCAACGTGCTGCTCCCTCTGGCCGCTGGCGGTCTCCTGCTGGGCGGCGGCGACGACCATGGCCTCTACCGCTACGCAGGAGGCCGCTTCACGCCCCTGCCTCCGGAGCTGAACTATCGCCTGCAGGCGGCGCAGAGCTATCGGGCACTGGCGCTTGCCGACGGCAGCCTCCTGCTGGCCACCCTGCGCCAGGGGGTCCTGGTGCTGGACCTGGAGGCGGGCACGCTGCTCAGCGTCCAGGACAAGTCGGTAGGGCTCATCGACAACATGGTCCTGGGCCTGTTCCGCGATCAGCAGGGCGGGCTCTGGGCGACCTGCGACAATGGCATCTCGCGCCTGGAATTGCCTGCCCGTCTGAGCAGCTTCGACGAGCGCCTGGGCCTGGAGGGCTCCGTGGAGGCCATTGCGCGCGATGGCCAGCAGCTCTACGTGGCCACTTCCTGGGGTATCTATGCCTCGCAGCGCAGCGGGGGTCGCCTGCGCTTCGCCCGCGTGCCGGGTATCGCTACCCAGTGCTGGACCCTGCTCGCCACGGAGGCGGGCGTGCTCGCCGGCTGCAACGACGGTGTCTTCCGGGTCAGGCCGCAGGCCGCCGAGCGGGTGCTCGCCGATCCCACCGTCTTCGAGCTCAGCCGCTCGCTGGCGGATCCCGGACTCATCCTCGCCGGCGGGGAGGGAGGCCTGCGGCTGCTGCGGCTCAGCGCGGGGCAATGGCGCGCGGCGGGCCGCCTGGCCGGCATCGCCGGCGTCGTGCGCAGCGTCCGCCAGGATCGCGAGGGCGCCATCTACATCGCCTGGGACGAGGGCGGCGGCCTCGTGCTCAGCTATGGCGCCGGCCTCGATGCGGCGCCCACGGGCCGCTTCAAGCTGGGACCCGAGCCGGGGACGACGGCCAATGCCGCGCTCTCGCTGCTTACCGTCGACGGGCAGGTGGCCATCGGCACCGAATTCGGGCTCTACCGGGCGCGCCTGGATGCTCGCGTGGGCGACGATCTCCTGCCGCTCGCGCCGGACAGCACCTTCGGCCGCGCCTTCGCCGACAGCAGCCGCGAGGTCTATCGCCTGGTTCAGGATGGTCGTGGCGCCGCCTGGATAGCCGGGGACGAGACGATCGGCTTCGTGCCGCGTGGCGGGCAGGCCGCTGAAGACTGGCAATCGCGAGACCTGATGCGCATTCCGCACCTGGCCAGCATGGCCCTGCTGCTCGAGCCCGATGGTGTGCTCTGGGTGGGCCACTACTACGGCCTCACCCGTCTCGATCAGCGGGCCCCCGCCCGCCACCTGGCCAGTTATCGCCCCTTGCTGCGCGTCAGCGCCGTGGATCCGGACTCGCTCCTGCGCGGCGTGCGCCCCGGTGGCCCCGCCGTCGAGGCGCTGCCGGCAGGCCTCGGCGCCCTGCGCTTCGAGTTCGCGGCGCCCAGCCTCGACGCTCCGGCCCGCACGCTCTTCCGCCACCGCCTGGACGGCTTCGATGACAAGTGGTCCGAGTGGTCTGTCGACACGCGCAAGGATTACACGAACCTGGCCGGCGGCAGCTACCGCTTCCGCGTCCAGGCCCGCGATCTCTACGGGACCGAGAGCGCCGAGGCCAGCTATGCCTTTCGCATCCCCCTGCCCTGGACGCGGACCTGGTGGGCCTATGGCGGCCTCGGTCTGCTGCTGCTCGGCCTGGTGGCGCTGCTGGGGGGCGGCCTGAACCGCTACCGGATGCGACTGCTCGAGGCGCGCATCCGTGAGCGCACCTCGCAGCTGGTGAAGATGGTGGGCGAACTGCAGACTTCGCAGCAGGAGGCCGAGCAGGCGCGCAGCGAGGCGGAGGCCGCCACGCGCGCCAAGAGCGAGTTCCTGGCCACGATGAGCCATGAGATCCGCACGCCGATGAACGGCGTCATCGGCATGGCCCAGCTCATCCTGGACAGCGGACCCAACGATGAGCACCGCGACTACCTGGAGATCATCCGCAGCTCGGGCGATGCCCTGCTCGTGATCATCAACGACATCCTCGATTTCTCGAAGATCGAGGCGGGCCTGCTCGAGCTGAGCGACGAGCCCTTCGCCCTGCACGAGTGCGTGGAAGAAGCGCTCGACCTCGTCTCCCTGCGCGTGGCCGAGAAGCGGCTGGAGCTTTCCTGCCTGCTGGCGCCGGAGTTGCCGCAGCTGATTCTCGGCGACGGTCCGCGCTTGCGCCAGATCTTGATCAACCTGCTCTCGAACGCGGTGAAGTTCACCGAGCGCGGGGAAGTCGGCCTCCAGGTCGATGCGCGTGCGCTCACGGGCGATCGCGTCGAGCTGCACTTCAGCGTGCGCGACACCGGCATCGGCATCTCGCCGGAGGGGCAGGCGCGGCTGTTCAAGTCCTTCAGCCAGGTGGACGGTTCCACCTCGCGCAAGTACGGCGGCACCGGCCTCGGTCTCGCCATTTGCAAGCAGCTCTGCGAGCTGATGGGCGGCCGCATCTGGGTGGAGAGCGAGGCTGGGCGCGGCGCCGTCTTCCACTTCACGATGCGCGCGCCGGTGCTGGAGCTGGGGGGGCAGACGCCCCCGTCGCCCGCCCTGGCGGGGCGACGGGCCCTGCTGGTGGAGGACAACGCCGCGAGCCGCGCCGCGCTGTTGCTGGCGCTGCGCGGCCAGGGGCTCGCGGTCCGCGCCGCGGCGAGCGGCGAGGAAGCGCTCTCCAGCCTGGCTGCGAGCGAGGCCGAGGGCGAAGGCCTCGACCTGCTGCTCGTGGACGAGGATCTCGGCGGACTCGACCGCGGCGATTGCGCACAGCGTCTGGCGACCTTGCTCGCGCCGCGCGGCGTGCCGGTGATCCTCCTCCAAGGGCCGGGGCTGGGCGGAGGGCGCCTGGAGGATCCCGGCTTCGTCGGCGCCCTGACCAAGCCGGTCAAGGCGAGTCAGCTTGCGCAGCTGCTGTCGATGATCTTCGCCGAGGGGCGGACTGGCGAGCGGCCGCCGGCGGGCGCCAGGCCACTGGCCGTGCTGGCGGGCGGACGGGATGGCGTCGGCTCCAGCGAGTCTCCCCTGCGCATCTTGCTTGCCGAGGACAACCAGGTCAACCAGAAGGTCGCCCTCAGCATGCTGAGACGCCTGGGCCTGCGTGCGGATCTGGCCGAGAACGGCCTCGTCGCCCTGCAGCGCCTGGCGGAACAGGACTACGATCTCGTGCTGATGGATATGCAGATGCCCCAGCTGGATGGGCTGGCCGCCACGCGCCGCATCCGCGCCGAGCTACCGCTGGAGCGGCAGCCGCGCATCGTCGCCGTCACCGCCAATGCCATGAAGGGCGACCGCGAGCGCTGCCTGGAGGCCGGCATGGACGACTACGTGAGCAAGCCGCTGCGCAAGGAAGACCTCGAAGGCGCCCTGGCGCGCGCCGGCCTGCTGGCGCGGCCCTAGGCCGGTCGCCGCCTAGGGGCTCGCGGTCTCGGGCACCGCGTAGACCACGTCGAGCAGGGTCCCGTCCACCCACTTCACCGCGCCCACGATCCTGTCGCTCACGCGCGGCGGGGCGGGCTTGCCGCCGCAGATCGCCTCCACCTCGGCCTGCAACTCGGCGATGGGCCGCAGCGGCAGACCCGCGGCCCGCGCCGCCGTCGCCAGGTCCTCGCGGCGCGGGTTCACCGCCAGTCCGCGCTCCGTGACGACGACGTCGATGAGCTCGCCTGGGCCGCAAAGCGTGGTGACTTCATCCACGAGCACCGGGATGCGATCGCGGTAGGAAGGGATGGGCAGGATGGTCACCTTGGCGGTGAGGCAGTTCTGCCAGCCGCCGATGCCGTGCAGCATGAGGCCGTCGGAGTGGGTGACCACGTTGGCGTTGAAGTGGCGGTCCACCTCGGTGGCGCCGAGAATGGCGAAGTCGACCAGGGAGGCGAAATTGCCCTTGCCGTGCCAGTTGTAGCTGGTGAAGGGGCTGGTTGCCACGTGACGCGGGTTCTCGCGCATCGAGCGCACGCCCTCGAGGTCGAAGGTCTGACCGTCGAGGATGTAGTCGGCCAGGCCCTCCTCGAGCATCTCGACGAGGTACTTGGTCGAGCCGCCGCGCAGGAAGCGCGCGCGCACGCCATCGGCCAGCATCATCTCCTTGAGGAAGAGCGCCGAGGCCAGCGCCGTGCCGCCGGCGCCGGCCTGCATCGAGAAGCCGTCGCGATAGTAGGGCGTAGCGCGCATGAAGCGCGCGGTGAGCTCGGAAATCAACAGGCGGTCGGGACTCTTCGTGAGCACCGTGGTGCCGCTGACGATCTGGGCCGGGTCACCGATCGAGTCCAGCTCGACCACGTAGTCCACGTTGTTGCCCTGGATCTGCCAGGGCACGCAGGGGAAGGGCACCAGGTTGTCGGTGACGACGATGACGCGGTCGGCGTACATCGAATCGACGAGGCCGAAGTTGAGGCTGCCGCAGGCGCTGGGCCCGCGGTCACCGGTGGCGTTGCCGAAGGCGTCCGCCGTGGGGGCGGGCAGGATGGCGATGTCGATGTGCACCTCGCCGTCCTGGACGGCCTGCCAGCGGCCGCCGTGGCTGCGCAGCACGGCGACGCCGTTCATGTGGCCGCGGCTGGCGAAGTGGCCGAGGGGGCCGTTGAGCGAGCCCTCGACGCGGCGGACGACGCCCGCCTTCATCAGCTCGATGATCGGCGCGTGACAGGGGAAGGCGGCGCTGGGGAACCAGACGAGGTCCTTGACGCCGAGTTCCGCCGCGGCCTGGAAGACGAGGTTCATCACCCGGTCGCCGTTGCGGAAGTGGTGGTGGTTGCTGATCGTCATGCCATCGCGCAGGCCGCAATGGCGCAGCGCTTCCTTGATGCTCGCCACGCGCTTGTCGCCGTCGGCGGGGTAGTCCGCGCAGTGGCGGATCGGCGGTGCTGCCTTGCGGCCGGTCGGGGCGAACTGCCCGAGGCCCTGGTAGGGCACCTGGGGGACGCCGTTGATTGCCGTGGGCACCTTGCGCCCCGCGGCGTTGACGGTGAACTCGCTCACGACGCCACCTCCTCTGCCTCGCGCCAGTCCGCGGCCAGGCGACCGGTGGCGACGGCGAGCTGAACCGTGTGCTGGGCGCGCTTCACCACGGGCGGATCGATCATCTTGCTGCCCAGGCTCACCACCCCGAGCCCCCTGGCCACGGCCGCCTCGAAGGCGAGCACGATCCGGCGCGCCTTGTCGACCTCGGCCGGCTCCGGCGCGAAGGCCTCGTGGACGACGCGGATCTGCCGCGGGTGGATGCAGCCCTTGCCGTCGAAGCCCAGCGCGCGGGCTTCGAGCACGCTGGCGCGCAGGCCCGCCATGTCGTCGACATCGCTGAAGACGGTGTCGATGGGCTGGACGCCGGCCGCCCGGGCGGCATTGACGATCACCGAGCGCAGCCAGAAGCTCTCGCGGCCCTCGGCCGTGCGCGCCACGCCGAGGTCGGCGGTGTAGTCCTCCAGGCCGAGGGCGAGGGCGACGACGCTGGGGTCGGCGCCCGCGATCTCCAGGGCGCGCAGGGCGCCCAGGGCGCTCTCGACGATGGGCATCAGCCAGATGGGCTCGCTGCGGCCGCAGGCGGCGGCCAGTTCACGCGCACGGGCGGCGACGGCGGCCACCTGGTCGGCGCTCTCCACCTTCGGGATCAGGATGAGCTGAACGGCGTGCGGGATCAGCCAGTCGAGATCCACGAGACCGTGTGGGCCTTGATTGATGCGCACCATCAGCTCGGCGGCGCCGAAGTCGACGCTGCGCAGAGCGTTGCGCACGAGGCAGCGGGCGGCATCCTTCTCGGCCGGCGCCACCGAGTCTTCGAGGTCGAGGATGACGGCGTCGGGGCCGTGGAGGCCGGCGTTGAGCATCAGCTTGGGCTGGGTGCCGGGCAGGTAGAGCCGGCTGCGCCGGAAGCGGTCCCGGGGCGAGGGAGGCGGGGCCGGCCGCGTGACGGGCGGCAGCAGTTCCGGGCACTCGCCGCCGCGGGCGCGGCGGGCGGCCGTCTCCAGGCGGGCGGCGATCACGAAGGGCAGCGCGCCGCTGTCTTCCATCTCCAGGCGGGCATGGGCGATGCCGAGCGCCGCCAGTCCCGCGGCAAGCTGGGCCCGGATGGCCTCACCGTACATCGACTCCACCTTCGAGCGCAGAGCGATCTCGATGCCGCCCGCCTCGCGCAGTTCCAGGGCAATCCAGCAATCCGAGCGGACGTCCGCCCCACGGGCGCCCGCCTCGGCCATGGCAGCGCTCATTCCCCGCCTCGTTTCGTTGAATGGATCGAGCAGCGGCAACAAATAGCACGGCCCGGCGGCGCTGCGCAATGGCCGCCCGCGGGCTACTCCGCCAGCGTGGAGGCCCGGGTCAGCCGCGAGAAGCGCACGCCCTTGAGGCCGCCGATACGGATGGCCAGCTTTTCGATCTCGGCCGGGCGGCCGCGCAGGAGGATCACCTCCAGGCAGTGGTGGTGGTCCACGTGGACGTGCGTGCTGCAGAGCACGTTGATGTAGCGGTTGTGCTGGGCCTCGGCGAGCCGGTCGGCGAGGCCCCGCTGGTGGTGATCATAGCTGATCGTCAGCGTGCCGTAGACGGTGCCGCGGCCCCGCTCCCACTTCTCGGTCACCAGGCGCTCGCGGATGAGGTCGCGCACGAGTTCGGAGCGGGAGGGATAGCCCTGGCGCGTGACGCGCCGGTCGAGCTCCGCCAGGAGCCCGGCGGGCAGGGATACGCTGAAGCGCTGCAGGTCCGCTTTGGCCATGGTCTCAATCCCAGTCGTGGAGGTGGTAGTGCCGGTGCTCGAGCTCGCCGTGGCGGTGGCCGTGCCGGTGCAGGAGGCCGGCGGCCAGCAGCCGTTCAGGGTCGGCGAGCAGGGGCGCCAGGGGGCCATCGTGGAGCAGGCCGCCGGCCGGGGACAGCAGGAGGGCACGTTCGCCCAGCTCGGCGGCCAGGCTGAGCCGATGGGTACTGACCAGCACCGCGGCCGCCGAGGCTGCCAGGGCGTCCACGAGCCAGCCCGTCGCCGGCGGGTCGAGATGGGCGGTGGGCTCGTCCAGGAGCAGGAGCTTGGGCTCGAGGGCGAAGAGGCAGGCCAGGCCCAGGCGCTGCTGCTGGCCGCCGCTGAGGCGGAAAGGCGGTCGCTCGAGCTCGGCCGCCAGGCCCACGGCCGCAGCCCAGTGCGCAGCCCGCGCTTCGGCGTCGGGGAGGCCGAGCTGGCGGGGGCCGAAGGCGATCTCATCCCGCACGGTGGGGTTGAAGAACATCAGCTCCGGCCGCTGGAAGAGCAGGCCCACCTCGGCGCGGAACTGCCGCCTGAAGGCGCGCTCGCCGAAGGCCGCGCGGCCGAGCGGCCGGCCCCCGTAGCGCAGCTCGCCCGACCGGGTGAAGAGGAGGCCGTCCAGAAGCTTGAGCAGCGTCGACTTGCCGGCGCCGTTCGCGCCCAGGAGGATCACCTTTTCGCCGGGGGCGATCCGGAAGTCCAGCGCAGCGAGCACGGGCGCGCCGCCGGGATAGGCGAAGCCGAGCCCCCTGGCCTCAATCATGATCCCAGCCCCGGGAGCGCAGGGCCTGGGCCAGCTCGACGCTGGCCGCCTCGCTGCGCAGGATGAAGTGGCGGCCCATGACGCCGGCGTGGCGGTAGAGCAGGCCCAAGCCGGGCCGCTCGAGGCTGCGGCTGGCCAGGGCGAGGCGAAAGTCGGCCAGCAGCCGGCGACCCGTCGCGATCTGACCGGCGGCGAGCACCAGCACCGCGCTCAGCCGGCGCCAGGGCGCGAGGGCCCGAAAGCAGTTCACCCTCTGCACGAGGAGCAGGCTGAGGCTCGCGATGAGCAGGAGGCGCAGGTCCGTGCGCAGCAGGTAGGCCGCGCGCGAGCCGCCTCCGGCCAGCGGCAGCGCCAGCAACGAGAGGTTGAGCACGAGCAGGAAGGGCAGCGTGGCGAGCAGGGCTCGCCGGGCCAGGCGCGGCGCCCCGCGTCCGGCGGCCAGCAGCGCCAGCGCGAGGCCGGCCGCCAGCAGGGCCGGCGCGTGGACCATCGTGGCGGCCAGCACGGCGACGAGATAGGCAGCCAGGCCCAGGCGGTCCCTCATGGGCGGGACTCCGGCGGCGCCCAGCGGGCGAGGCCGCGGCAGACGGCCAGGGTGAGCGCGCCCTCGGCGATCCCGAGCAGCAGGTGCGGGATGAGCAAGGCCGGCACGGCCACGCTGAAGCCGAAGGGAAAGTAGAGCGGCGAGCCGTCGGCGCCTCGGCCGAGGGCCGGCTGCAGGCCGAGGGCGAGGCCGGTGAGCAGAGCGGGGAGCGCCGTCGCCAGCCAGCCTGCGGCGACGAGCGCGGCGGGCTCGCTCCAGCGGCGCAGCAGCCGCCAGATGGCCCAGGCGGCGCTGCCGCCGGCCAGGCCCATGGCGAGGGCGTTGAGGGGCAGGGTAGTGATGCCGCCCATGCCGAAGACCAGGGCCTGGAGCAGGAGCACCAGGGAAATGGCGAGGAAGCAGAGCCCCGGCCCCACGCTCACGGCGAGGATGCCGATGCCCGAGGCGTGCGCGCTCGTGCCCCCCGGCAGCGGCAGGGGCAGGCTCATCAGCAGGAAGGCCAGCGCGCTGAGGGTGGCCAGGCGGGGCAGGCGATCAAGATCCCAGCGCCGGCCGCAGAGGCGCAGCGTCAGGGCCCAGGCCCCGCCCGCCACCGCCCAGGCGGGTAGGTAGAAGCGGGGGCTGAGCATCCCGTCGGGAATGTGCACGGCGCTCCCTAGTTCAGGGCGGAGAAGCTGACCACGAGGCGGTAGTCTTCCTTGCCCTCGGCGCCCTGCTGGTCGGCCTCCTCGTTGAGAGCCGTCCAGGCGGGGAGCTTCAGGCCGAGGCCCAGGCTCAGGTTGTTGCAGTAGGCGCGCAGGCCCGGGATCAAGTAGATCATGCGGCCGCCGGTGGCCGCTTCGCCCACGCCCGCTGCCTCGTCTCGCCCCAGGGCGAGGAAGGCACCCTCGAGATTGCCGTCCAGCCGGAAGCGGTGGGGGCCGCTTTCGAGCAGGCGCAGGCTGTAGGCCAGGTTCGCGCGCTGCTCGTCACCGAAGCGGACGGCGTCGCCGTCGCCGTAGACGTGCTCGGTGAAGTGGATCCAGGACAGCTCGCCGGTGAGCGTGTGTCGGTCGCCCAGCACCTTGGTGCCGGTCAGGCCGCCCAGTCCCGAGGGCTCACCGAAGCCCGTGGCCAGGCCGGGGTCGAGGGTGCCCTCGCTGTCGGCGAGATCGGGGTTGCCCAGGGGCAGGGTGAGGCCGGCGTAGACCGTGAAGTGCCAGTCCTCGAGATCGTCCAGGCTCTCGCTGGCGGGCACGAGGCGCAGGCCACCGTCCCATTTGAGGCCCAGCACGCCGAGCAGGCTGGGGTCGGCGAAGCCGGCCGTGTTGTAGGCGTTGTTCTCCATCAGCTTCACGTTGTAGGGGAAGACGGCGTAGGCCGAGAGCCAGGGGCGCAGGCCCAGGCCCGCGCCGTAGAGCCAGAAGCGGCTCAGCGTGCCCTCGTCGTCGCGCGCAACGGTGTAGGTGGCGAAGGCCGCCTGGTCGAGCTTGAGGAAGAGGAGCAGCGAGCCCTGCGGCAGGGTGGCCGAGGCCGAGGTCTCCACGGGCGCGCCCGGGCTATGCAGCCCCACGGCGCCGAGGGAGGCGACGCCGTGGTGGGCGAGGGCCGGATCCGCGGCGGCGAGCGCGAGAGCGGCGAAGGCGATCGAGAGGGCAGGCCGTGTGGACATCATCGCCTCCGGGCGAAAAGGGTGACGACACCGAAGAGTCCGAACAGGATGGCGACACCGGCGACGAGCCGGCCGGCGCGCTCCCAGAGGGAGCGCGGCGAGGCCGCCGCGGCGCCCGCCGTATCGACGGCGATGCTCAGCTCCGCGCCGTGGCCGTCCTCGCTGCTCGTCTTGACGCGCCACTCGCCCGGCCGGTCGGGCAGGAAGGCCACGCGGCCCAGGGCGTCCGCGCGGCCGGTTTGGAAGGGCAGCGTCTCGCCAGGCGGCAGCACCTCATACAGCTCGTAGGCGAAGGGGCTGCCGTCGGCGTACTGCAGCGTGACGACCACCGCCTCCTGCCGCGCGACTCGCTGCAGCACCTCGTGGGCGCCGGCGGGAGCGGCGACGCTGCCCAGGGCGAACGCGGCGGCGAGCGCGCGCAGGGCCCGGCTCACTGCCCCGCCTCCGGCAGCACGAAGTTCAGCACCGTCGTTTCGATGCGCTTGGCGGCGCCGTCCGGGTCGGCGGTGAGCGGCGCCTCCAGACTGGCTTGGATGTGCTGGAGCCCGCCCCGCCGCAGGCGGATGTTGACCTTGCCCTCGGCGTCGGTGAGGCCGCGCGGCTCGCCGGCGTAGGCCACGGTCACCCCGGCCAGGGGGCGGCCCTCGCGAAAGGCGAGGACAGTGAGCTTCTCGCCGACGGCAACGCGCAGCGGATCCTGGGCGGGGACCAGTTCCAGCTCGCGCGTGAGCGGCCCGGCGAGCGCGGGCAGCCAGGCCGCGATGGCCTTGACGCTCTCCACCGATCGCCAGCTCGCCAGCGCGTGCGCCACCTGCGTGGGCGGCAGGTTGCGTGTGCCCTCGGTGCTCCTCGTCCAGACGCCGGAGCTGGTGAGGACGAAGAGGGCGGGCGCCGTGGCCGGCCAGCGCCCCGCGCGGGCGTCGGCGATCGGCAGGCTCAGGGTGTCGCCGGCGGCCGTGAGCGCGGTGGCCGCCAGGATCTGCTCCGGCGGCAGGGGCAGGGCCGTCGCACCGCCATGGCCGCCGGGCAGGTGTCCGTAGCGGAGCTGCCAGCCGCTGGCCCCCGCTTCGAGCCAGAGATCGTGCGCGCCGGCGATGCGGGCGGCCGGCAGGGCCAGGAGCCCGATGGCCAGGCTGAGTATTACGACTTGCTGTTTCATGTTACGCAGAGTAGCGGGGGGGTGGCCGCCCGCGCAAGGGCTTTCCGGCGCTGTGGGCGCGGGGCGGGGCAATGAAAACGGCGCCCTCCCCGCAGGGGAAAGGCGCCGGTAGGGGCAGGCCGTTCGCCGCGCTACTTGGTGCGCAGGGCAGCCAGCAGCGGCGTCACGCGCTCCAGTTTTTCGAGTCCGGCGACCAGCTCGACCAGGCGCGTCTGCTTCTTCTTGGGCAGGGCGAGGCCGGCCAGGGCGCGGAACTTCGTCTCCAGCTCGGCGTCGCTCATCGGATTGCGCGGATCGCCCTTGGGGTAGTCCACGCTGGCGCGGCGCGGCTCGGCGCCCTTGAGCTTGAGGATCACCTCCGCGCGCTTGAACTTGGGGAAGGCGGCATCGATCGCGGGGTCGGCCTCCACGCGCACCTTGGCCATCACGCCGGGCAGCAGGGGATCCTTCAGGCGCTTGGGCGTGAAGGAGTCGGTCGTCACCGCCCCGTCGAGCAGGGCGACGGCGATCACGAAGGGCAGGCTGTGGTCCGCCGTCTCCTTGGAGCTGGGAATGTACTTGGACGGGTCCGAGAGGATGTCCTTGGCGCGCGCCGTCGTGCGCACTTCCACCCACTCGATGTCATCGGGCGCATAGCCCTTGCCCGCGCTCAGGTCCAGCGCGCAGGAGATCGGCGAGTGGGTGAGCGCCTCGGTGGGGAAGGCCTTCATGCCGCAGCGCACGATGCGGAACTCGGGGCCCGCCGTCTCGCCGCCGCGCTTCTTGCGCTTGGCGAGCAGATCAGCGAAGCCCTCGGTGAGGATCTCCGACGACCAGGCCACGCCGGTCTGCTTGCCCAGGCAATGGAAGAGCCCCTCCTTGCCCTCGAAGACGGCCTCGGGGCCGGTGTAGCCCTCGGCCGCGAGCAGGGCGCTGAGCACGCCCTCGGCGCCGGCCATGGGATCGACGGTGTTCTTCATCATCGAGAGCTTGCCGGCGACGACGCCGCCGAAGGTGCCCTGGCGACAGCCGGCGATGCCGACCGCGTGCATCGTCTGCTCGGGGCTGAGGCCGTAGAGCTTGCCGGCGAGGAGCGGCGAGACGAACTGCGTCAGGGTGGCGTGGTGCCAGCCGATCTCGCGGATGCCGGGGTGGGCGGCCTCGCACAGGCGCATCTCGATCTCGTAGGCGAGCACCGTGGCGACGATGAGGTCCTTGCCGCTCAGCTTGTTCTGCTCGACGAGCGAGAGCACGGTGCCGAGCATGTCC
This sequence comes from uncultured bacterium, assembly GCA_963695095.1. Classification (GTDB taxonomy): domain Bacteria; phylum Krumholzibacteriota; class Krumholzibacteriia; order JACNKJ01; family JACNKJ01; genus VGXI01. The sequence continues at coordinate 1,656,294 of CAVOFT010000001.1, forward strand.
GAGGGGTGGCTCGGGTCCTGCTCCCAGTAGATGTCGTTGAAGTCCATGATGCGGATCATCAGGTTGTTGAGGAAAGCCGCATCGCGGGCGTTCGTCTTCCAGTCCGTGCTGATCACCGTGGCCTCGGGCCGTCCCCGCAAGCGGCGGAAGACCTTGAGGGCGATGCGCGCGTCGTGGGCCTTGCTGCCGCCGAGGGCGCAGCCGAGGCTGTCGAGCCAGAAGCGACGCGCTTCCCGGACGGCGGCGGGGGACAGATGCTCCCACTTGAGGGCGTGGGCAAAGTCGGCGAGTTGACGGGACAGGGTCGGGGCGGGCGCAGTACTCATGGTCGACGAGGCCTCCTCGGTCCTCAGCGCAGAACGCGGGCGGATGAAGGGTGATCGGTGCGCCGCGGGCGTGGCCGCAGCCACCCCCCATACTGGGCCCCGGGAGCGTCGGGAGCAAGCCCTTCCCGCGCAAAGCCAGGGGGCTCCGGGCGCGGCCCGAAGCCCCCTCGCTTCCAGTCAGGTGGGACGAACTACTTGGCCAGGAGCAGCTTGTGGCTGTCCTGGCGGCCGGCGCTCTGGAGCCGGACCAGGTAGACGCCCGAGGGCAGTGCGCGGCCGGCGGCGTCGGTGCCGTCCCAGACCGCCGTGTGGCGGCCGACGCTCTGGACACCGTCGACCAGGGTGGTGACCAGGCGCCCGGCGCTGTCATAGATGCGCAGGCTGACGGGGCCGGCGGCATCCACCGCAAAGTCGATCGTCGTCTGGGGGTTGAAGGGATTGGGGTGGTTCGCCTGGACGCCGAAGGCGGCGGCCAGGGGCGTCTCGACGCCCGTGAGGGACTCGATGTTGGTCAGGAAGTCCGTCGCCGCCTGGACGATGGTGCCCGTGCTCATGTCGCGCACGTAGACGGTGGCGCGCAGGTTGGCGTAGACCCACGTGCCGGCCAGGGGCATGGTCACGGTGATGGGATGGCTGCCCACGGTGCCGGAAACCGGCAGACCTGCAGCGGTGCCCGGCCACATGCGGCGGAAGGCCTGCTGGTGGATCGGCTCGCCGTTGCCGCCGTTGTGATTGATGTTGTCCTCGGTGATGCTGCAGAAGAGCTGGTAGTCGCCGCCCGGGCGCATCGCGCCGGTGACGTAGACCGTCGCCGTCAGCTCATCGACGTCGTCATTCCACTGCAGACCGACGTGCATGGGGCTCTTCCAGGTCTTGGCCTGATTGAGGGCGGCGATGATCGACGAGCCCAGATTGCTGGTGTTCCAGAAGGCGTCCAGCCAGAAGTCCGGCACGCCGCTCACCCCGAACTCGTTCACCAGGGCCTGCGCCTGCGCCGTGTTCGCGAGGTACATGATGTCGCCCGGGTTGGGCCACCAGGTGTGCACGCGCATCAGCGCCACCTGGTTGCCCTGCGTGGGCATGTAGCCGTCCAGGGCCACGTTGGCCTGCACGCAGGGCGCGCAGCCGCTGTTCGTGAAGAGCATGCCCAGGGGCACGTGGGTATCGTAATAGGTCGTGAACTCCGCGACGCCCGTGTCGTTGCTGGGATCCGTATCGATGGCCAGCTGGGTTGTCGCGCTGAGGTCGTAGTACTGGCCCGCGGCGGGGGTGAAGTCGGGGAAGTCGATCTGGCTCTGGGCGCCGAAGGCCAGGTTGCTCACGCTCAGGGTCTCCGAGTAGATCGGCGAGCCGGACTCGCTGATCAGGAGCTCGACGTCGAAGGTCTCGCCGGCCTGGCCGAAGTTCTCCACGGTCACCTGCGGCGCGATGGGGCTGCCATAGCCCTGGTTGCCGCCGTCGGGGGCGATGCTGACCACGCCCACGTCGTGCAGGCTGGGGGCGAAGATGCGCACGTCGTCGATCAACCAGGTGTCGCCGACCGTCGCGGTGTCGTAGTAGCGGAAAGCCAGGTAGACGACGGGCTCTCCGGATAGACTGGACAGATTGACCAGCACGGGCGGCCCGTTCCAGTCCAGGGGGATCGAGTGATTGCCGGGCAGCATCTCGCTGATGATGGAGAAGGCGGCCGGATCGGTCTGGCTGGTGGTGCTCGCCATGATGTAGTGATGGCCGGTGCTCCCTGCCCAGCTGACGGCCCGCTCGTACCACTCGAGCTTCTGGTTGACGGCGCCGCTGAAGTCAAGCGCCGGGGTGACCAGGTACTCGTCCTGGAGGGTGTTGGCGGCGACGACACCGGCGACGTAGCTGCCGGAGTGCGCCCCGTAGTTGTTCCGCTGGAACCAGGTCTGAGCGATATGGGTCTGGATCCTCGCCCAGCCCGCCGGCAGCCAGGTGCCTTCGAAAGTCTCGCCGAGGATGAGGTCGTCTCGGTCGCCGGCGGGGGCTGCTGAATGCGCAGGCGCCGCCTGCACAGCGGGCGCGGCGAGCAGGCCCGCGGCGAGCAGGCAGAGGGCGGCCCGCAGAGCGAAGCCGCGGGAGCGATAGCGCAAAGTCATGGATTACCTCCAGAACATGGAAGTGACGCGAGGGCCGGAGCAGGCTCGTTTGTCGTTATTCTAACAGAAAAGCGACGGCGGTGGGAGTGACGATTGCGGTCGGGGATGTCCCAGCAGTTCCGCTATTCCTCATCCGCGGCGACAACGTTCACGCGGCGAGGCGGGCCCGACCAGAGCCCATCGCGCGTGCAATAGGCCAGGGCCGTCAGTTCGAGCGTACCTGCTGCGGGCACCAGATTGAAAGTGACCATTGGATTGCCCTGCGCACCCTGCCCGCCCAGGAGGCCCTGGACGAGGCGGGCCTCGGCGAGGAGCCGCTCGCCGCTCCAGAGCTGAAGCCAGGCGACGTAATGCTCGGGCTCGTCCGGATGCTCGGACTCGTGCCCCACGCGCACGGCCACCGGGAAGGGCTCGCCCTCCCGGGTCTGCTCGACGCAGTGGATGAAGGGGACATGCTCGTCGCCGGGCGCCGGCTCTGCGCCGCGCGCGGCAGCGGCGGCGCTGACCGGCCCCTCGTGGATGCGAATCGGCATCTCGAACCTCCTGGCCGCGCGGCGAGCCCGCTCAGCCGACGATATCCTCGCCGCCGTCCACACCGATGACATTGCCCGTGAGCCAGTCCGTGCCCGGTCCGGCCAGGGCTACCAGTGCGGCGGCGACGTCCTCGGGCTGCGTCAGGCGGCCCGAGGGGTTGCGCTCCCTGGCCATCGCCAGGATGCGCTCGTTGCCGGGGATCATGCGCAGGGCCGGGGTGTCCGTGACGCCGGCCCGCAGGGCGTTCACCGTGATGCCGCGAGGAGCCAGCTCCATGGCCATCTGCCGCGTGTGGCTCTCCAGGGCCGCCTTGGCCGCGCTGACCGCTCCGTAGCTCGGCATCACGCGGCCGGCGCCCGAGGAGGTCATCGAGTAGATGCGGCTGCCGGTCCCCAGCAGGCCGGCGGCCAGCAGATCCTGCGTCCAGTAGACGAGGCTATGCGCCATGACGTCCAGGGTCATCTCCATGCGGTCGCGGCCCATGGGCTTGTTCTCCTCGGTTCCGGCCGCGGGGAAGTAGGGCAGCAGGGAGCCGAAGGCCAGGCTGTGCAGGAGCACCTTGAAGCGAACGACGCCGGCCGCCTTGAGCTGCGCGATGACCTCATCGCGCTTGTCCTGGCTGGAGGCGTTGACGTTGAAGAAGAGCGGTCCCGCGCCGGCGGCCTCCAGCTCCGCGATCAGCTCCTGCACCTTGGGCAGCGTGGCCCGCCGGTCGAGATGGACGCCGGCGATCCGGCAGCCCTGGCGGGCCAGCGCCAGGGCGGAGGCGGCGCCGAATCCGCTGGAGGCACCGAGAATGAGGGCCCAGTGGCCCGCGAACGCTTGGCTGGGCATCGCAGCCTCCGGTGAGGGGGTGCGGCAGGATTAGCACGCAGAGCCGGGGGGCGTCAACGCGCCGCGCCTGGGCTGGCGTCTCGACAGGGGACGTGGCATACTGTCACGCCGCGCCGCCGGCCGGCGGCGCGAGCTAGCCCGAAATGCTCGAGGTCGACAGCGTGCGCGCTCCAGTGGCCATCTACACCGATGCCAGCGGCTTGGCTCACGACACGGGCCACGGCCATCCCGAGCGGCCGGCCCGCATCGAGGCCCTGGAGCGGCTTTTCGCCCAGCTCGATCCCGCCCGCTTCCACTGGATCCGCAGTGCCGAGCCCGCCGGCGAGGAGGCCATCACCGCCGTGCACACGGTGGGGCACTTCGCGCGGGTTCGCGCCGGCTGCGCCGAGGGCCCCGGCTACCTCGATCCCGATACGCCAGTGGTGCCTGCGAGCTGGCCGGCTGCCCTCGGGGCGGCCGGCGCGACGCTGGCCGCTTGTCGCAGCGTGGCCGCCGGCGAGGCGCGCCGGGCCTTCTGCGCTCTGCGCCCCCCGGGCCACCACGCCGAGTCCAGCCGGGCGATGGGCTTCTGTCTCTTCAACAACGCGGCCGTCGCCGCCCGGGCGCTGCAGGACGAGGGCCTCGCGGGCAAGGTGGCCATCGTCGACTTCGATGTCCACCACGGCAACGGTACCCAGGAGATCTTCTGGACGGATCCCTCCGTGCTCTACGCGAGCTGCCACCAGTCGCCGCTCTACCCGGGCACCGGCCGCCGCAATGAAGTGGGCGCGGGACCCGGTCTGGAGTTCACGCTCAACCGGCCGCTGGGGCCCGGGAGCGGCGACGAGCAGTTCCTGCACTGGGCCGAGGGCGAGCTCGCCCGCACCCTGCGCAACTACAAGCCGAACTTCCTGCTCGTCTCGGCCGGCTACGATGCCCACGCCGCCGACCCGATGGCCCAGCTCGAGGTCAGCACGGAGGGCTTCGGCCGCTTCACCGCCCTGCTGGCCGCCCTCGCCGACGAGCTCTGCGGCGGCCGCCTCGTGGCCGTGCTCGAAGGCGGTTACGATCTTGGCGCCCTCGTCGAGTCGGTGGCTGCCAGCCTCGAGGCCCTGGCCGGCTGACCCTTGCCGGGCTCTCTCCCCTCTGCTATCTTGCGCTCCTGCCAGGGCCTAGGCTGCCCGTCACCGCGTGAGGATGCGCATGAAGATCGTTGCCACCCAGATTCGTGCCGGCCAGATCCACCAGATCGATGGCGAGCTCTACCGGGTCACCGAGATGAACCACGTCACGCCGGGCAAGGGGCCGGCCCACGTGCAGGTCAAGATGAAGAACCTGCAGAGCGGCACGAACAAAGAGGTTCGCTATGGTTCCCCGGACAAGGTGGAGCGGGTGGACGTCCTCAGCAGCAAGATGACCTTCAGCTACCAGGACGGCAGCGACTACGTCTTCATGGACGATGCGAGCTTCGAGCAGACCCACATTCCCGGGGACCTGCTCAGCGAGGCCCTGCCCTACCTGGTCGAAAACACCACCGTCGACGTGCAGACCTTCGAGGGCCGCGTGGTGGGGGTCGAACTGCCGAAGGTGGTGGAGATGACCGTCCAGGAGACGCCGCCCGAGGTGAAGGGGGCCACCGCCACGGCCCAGACCAAGCCGGCGACCTGCGAGACCGGTCTGGTGGTCACCGTACCCGGATTCGTGCAGATCGGCACCCGCATCCGCGTGGACACGGCGACCGGAAAGTACCTCGAGCGGGCCTGAAATCCCCCTGCGCCTGCGCCTGCCGCTCGCCATTGACAAGGCTCGGCGGCCACGCTTTCTTGTGCTCAGGACAGGAGTTGCGGGTCCTGAACTGCGGCCCTCTGCGCCGGCGCAGCTCCCGTCGAGATCCCCCGAGGATGATGGAGGAGACAGGATGGCGAACCCCAACGACAAGCTGGAGGCCCTCAAGCGGGCAGCGCTCGAGTATCACTCCGGCGGCGAGCGCCGCGGCAAGATCGAGGTCGTGTCCACCAAGCCCTGCGTCACGCAGCGCGACCTCTCGCTGGCCTATACCCCCGGCGTGGCCCAGCCCTGCCTGGAGATCGAGAAGGACCCCTCGCTCGCTCGCCAGTACACGGCCAAGGGCAACCTCGTCGGCGTGATCTCCAATGGCACCGCGGTGCTCGGCCTGGGCAACATCGGCGCCCTGGCCGGCAAGCCCGTCATGGAGGGCAAGGGCGTCCTCTTCAAGCGCTTCGCCGACATCGACGTCTTCGACATCGAGCTCGACCAGGAGGATCCCGAGGCCATCATCGCTGCCGTCAAGGCGATGGAGCCGACCTTCGGCGGCATCAACCTGGAGGATATCAAGGCCCCCGAGTGCTTCGTCATCGAGGAGCGGCTGAAGGCCGAGATGAACATCCCCGTCTTCCACGACGACCAGCACGGCACGGCGATCATCTCCGGCGCAGCCCTGATGAACGCCGTCGAGCTGGTCGAGAAGGACATCAGCAAGATCAAGGTGGTCTTCAGCGGCGCCGGCGCCGCCGGCATCGCCTGCGCGAACTTCTACATCGCGCTCGGCGTGCGGCCGGAGAACATCTTGATGGTGGACAGCAAGGGCGTGCTCTGGAAGGGCCGCGGCGACGAGGGGCGCAACAAGTACAAAGACAAGTACTACCGGGAGACCAAGGCCCGCGATCTGGCCGATGCCTTGCGGGGCGCCGACGCCTTCTGCGGCGTCTCCGTGAAGGATGCCGTGACGCCCGAGATGGTGACTGCCATGGCCGAGCGGCCGATCATCTTCGCCATGGCCAATCCCGATCCGGAGATCAGCTACCCCGCCGCGAAGGCGGCCCGGCCGGACTGCATCATGGCCACCGGCCGCAGCGACTACCCCAACCAGGTGAACAACGTGCTGGGGTTCCCCTTCATCTTCCGGGGCGCGCTGGACGTCGAGGCCACGGCGATCAACGAGGAGATGAAGCTGGCCGCCGCCCGCGCTCTCGCCAAGCTGGCCAAGGAAGAGGTGCCGGAGTCGGTCAAGCGCGCCTATGACGACAGCGATCTCAGCTTCGGTTCCGATTACATCATCCCCAAGCCCTTCGATCCGCGGGTGCTGGTCTGGGAGGCGAGCGCCGTCGCCGAAGCGGCCATGGCCACCGGCGTCGCGCAGAAGCCCATCGACCTGGACGAGTACCGCGAAAAGCTGCTGGAGCGCCTGGACTGGTCGCGAGAGATCATGCGCAAGTTCCATGTTCTCGCGCGCCGCGACCCCAAGCGCATCGTCTTTCCGGAAGGCATGCATCCCAAGGTCGTCTGGGCCACCAGCGAGATCGCCCGCGAGGGCATCGCGCGGCCCGTGCTCCTCGGGCGTGCCGAGGAGATCCGCGCCCGCTTCGAGGAACTGCACCACGATCCCGAGGGCATCGAAATCATCGAGCCCAAGACCTCGCCGCAGATGGACGAGTACGTCAAGGCCTACTACAGGCTGCGCCAGCGCAAGGGCATCACCCAGGTGCAGGCCCAGCACGATCTGCGCGACTACTTCGTCTTCGCGACGATGATGGTCCAGCAGGGCCACGCCGACGGCCTGGTGGCCGGTGTCAGCGTGAACTACCCCGACGTGCTGAAGCCGGCGCTGAAGATCATCGGCCCGCGGCCCGGCGGGCGGCTGGTTGCCGGGATGTACATGCTCGTGCACGAGCACCAGCTCTACTGCCTGGCCGATTGCTCGGTGAACATCAACCCGGACGCGCGCGACCTCGCCGAGATCACGCTGATGGCCGCTTCCGAGCTGGATCGCCTGCACATCGTGCCGCGCATCGCCCTGCTCTCCTTTTCGAATTTCGGCTCCGTGCGTTCACGCGAGACGGACAAGGTGGCCGAGGCCGTGCGCCTCGTCCGCCAGGAGCGGCCCTATCTGGTGGTGGACGGCCCGGTGCAGGCCGAGGTCGCCCTCAACATGGACATGCTGCGCGAGCACTTTCCCTTCACGGAACTCAAGGGCCGGCCCAATCTGCTCATCTTCCCGAACCTGGACGCGGGCAACATCGCCCTCAAGATGCTGGAGCGGTTCAGCCCCGCCCACAGCTACGGGCCGATCATGATGGGCATGGCCAAGCCGATCCACCTGGTGGTGCGCGGCAGCGACGTGAGCACCATCGTCAATCTGACCGCGATTGCGACCGTGGATGCGCAGACGGTGGCGCGGCGCGATCAGCAGCTCCGCGAAGCGCTCAACTTCGCCACCTAGCCGAGAAAGCGGTCGCGCCTCCGCGGCCGAGCGGTTACGCTGAGGGTCCGGGCCACAGCCCGGGCCCTTTTTGCCACCGGCCGAGGAGAGGCATGGAGGAGTACGACGAACTCGAGATCGACGCGCTCGCCGCTGGCGGGGACGGCGTCGGGCGCCTGGCGGGCCAGGCTGTCTTCGTCGCCGGCGCCGTGCCGGGCGACCGCCTGCGCGTGCGCCTGGGCCAGCGCCACGCGCGCTGGGCCCGGGCGACGATGCTCGAGGTGCTGGCGCCAGGCCCGCTGCGGCGAACGCCGCCCTGTCCGGTGGCCGCCGATTGCGGCGGCTGCCAATGGCAGCAGGTGGAGGACTCCGGCCAGCGAGCCGCGCGCCAGGCCGTGGTCGAGGAGGCCCTGCGGCGCATCGGGGGTCTGGCGGAGTGGCCGCCGCCGGACTTCGCGCCGGCGCCCGCGGCCTTCGGCTACCGCCGGCGCGCCGAGTACCGCCTGCGCTGCCTGGGCGCCGGCCGCATCGAGCTCGGCTTTCTCGCCCGCGGCAGCCACCGCCTCGTCGACCACGAGCGCTGCCTGCTCCTCGAGCCTAGCCTGGCCGCCGCGTTGCCCGCCCTGCGCGAACACCTGGTGGGGCGGCTGGCGCAGCGCGGCACCGCCGAGCTGGAACTCACCCTGCTCGCGGGCGACGGGGGACCGGCGCTGCAGATCGTCGCCTCGGCCCTGGCCGGGGAGGCGGCGAGTCCTGAGCTGCCGGCGGCGCTGGCCGACTGGGAGCCCCCCGGCTTCACCGCGTTGCACTGGGCGCTGCGCGATGCCGAAGGCCGCCTGCTCCGGGAGCCGCCGGGGACGCCCTTCCTGCTGGAGCGGGTGGAATTGGCCTGTCCGGACGGCAGCACCCTGAGCTACCCGCTCTACACGCGGCCGGGGGAATTCGTGCAGGCCAATGCCGCCGCCAACCGGCAGCTCCTGGCCGCCCTCGTCGCCGATGTCGACACGAGCGAAGCGCCCTGGCTGCTCGATCTCTACTGCGGCGCCGGCAACCTCAGTCTGCCGCTGGCCCTGCGCGGCGCCCGGGTGCTGGGCATCGAAAGTCGGCGCAGCGCCTTGCGCAGCGCGCGCAAGGCGGCCCGCGATGCGCACAGCGCGCGCGCGCGCTTCCGCGCAGGGGCGGTGGCCGAGCTCCTGCCCGCCCTGGCGGCCGAGGGTCGGCGCTATCGGACCGTGGTGCTCGATCCGCCGCGGCAGGGGGCGCCGGAACTCGCGGCCCAGCTCGATCCGCTGGGCGTCGAGGAGATCTTCGCACTGAGCTGCCACCCGGCCACCTTCGCCCGCGATCTCGCGGGCTGGACGGCGCGTGGCTTCGTGCTGCGCAGTCTGCGCCTCTTCGATTTCTTCCCCCAGACCCATCACGTCGAGTTGCTGGCCCGGCTCACGCGGGCCTGAGCCTGCCTGCGGCGAGCAGGGCCTCGACCTCGGCCAGGCTGGGCAGACCGCTGCGGCCACCCGGCGCCCGGCACTTGAGTCCGGCCAGGGCGCAGGCGAAGCGAAGGGTGGCGGCGGCGTCCAGGCCGGCCAGCAGGCCATGGCAGACGCCGGCATGGAAGGCGTCGCCGGCGCCGGTCGTGTCCACGACGGGCACGGCGAAGGCCGGCTGGCGAAGCAAGCGGCGGCCATCCCAGCTCACGGCGCCGCGCTCGCCGAGGGTCACCGTGACGCGGCCGCTGCCCATGGCAAGCAGCGCGGCCAGGGTGGCGGGCGCGTCGGGCGGCTCGCCGGCGCCAAGCAGCTTGGCGGGGAAGCTCTCGTCGGCTACCAGTTCGTCCACCAGGGGCAGGAGCGCGGCAGTGCCGGGCGCGCAGTACTCGGCGTCGAGCACCACGCGGCCGCCGTGGGCGCGGCAATGGGCGGCAGCGAGGAGACATGCCTCGAGTTCATGGCCGTCGATGAGGAGCAGATAGGGCGCGTCGGGCAGGAGCCCGGGTGCGACATCCGTGGGCGCCAGGTCGATCTCGGGGCCGCGCTGGACGAAGATGGTCCGCTCGCCGCCGGCGGCCGGCACCAGGATCAGCGAGAGCTGGCTGCGGGCGCCGGTCACGGTGATGAGGCCGGCGGTGTCCACGCCGGCAGCGCGAAACTCCCGCTCGATGCGCTCGCCCTCGGCATCATCGCCGCGCTTGCCGATGATCCGCACCCGGTGGCCGAGGCGGGCCAGGGCGACCAGGGCGCTGGCCACCTGGCCGCCGCCCTGCTCGAGAACGCCGCGGACGCGGGTCTTGCCGCCCTGGGCGGGATAGCGCTCCACCTGGTAGATGCGATCGTAGGCGCACCAGCCAAGGCCGACGACGGCGACGGGATCTGAGCGGGCGGGCATTGGCGCTTGCTCCCTGGCGGCCGGCTGTGCTTGGCTGACCGGCCAGCGCCACAGCCTAGCAGCGGGGGGAGTGTCTGCCAATGGAGCGTCGAGGCTATCTGATCACGGGCCGGGTGCAGGGTGTCGGCTATCGGGCCTTCGTCCACCGCGCCGCGCGCGGGCTCGGCCTGGCCGGCTGGGTCTGCAATCGCGCCGACGGCAGCGTGGAGGTGCTCGCCGAGGGCGCAGCCAGCGCCCTCGACGCCCTCGAAGGTCAGCTCCGGCAGGGGCCGGCCGCCGGCTCCGTCAAGGCGGTCACGCGCGGGCCGGCAGCCGCGGACGAGCGCTTCGCCGGCGGCGACTTCGAGATCCGCTTCGGCTAGCGTTCACTCGTAGCTGGGGTCATCGGCATCGCAACCGCGGGCGATGATGTCGCGGTGCTCGTCGCGGCGGGCCAGGCAGGGGCGGCAGTACCAGAGCTCCTCGATGTGCTCGTCCGCCACCAGGTCGTCGGTGGCGCTACAGTAGACGCACGCGCGGTGCTCGTCCGCCCTCTCCATGTCCGGTCGTCTCAGCGGTTGCGCACGGCGGCGAAGGCGGCGCGGACGACGTCGTAGTCGGCGTCCTGTCCAGGGATGAGATTGTCGATGTTGTAGAGGTCGCCCAGGATCACGCGGCCCGCGTTGCTCCCGCCCATGTCGAGCAGGACGGTCTTCACCTTGGCGACCAGCGCCGCCTGGGTCTCCAGCATGCGCGCCGTCACCGTGAAGGTATCGCCGGGAATGGGCGGCGAGAAGTAGATGGGCACCAGCTTGGCGGCTTCGGTGGCGGCGATGAATTCCTCCGCCGTCCATGCGCCCTCCCGGCCCTCGGGATCGTCGGCGAAGGTGGCGCCGGCCGCCACCTCGCCGGCGAGGATGCTCCGGATGACGGCGCTGTGGCCGCCAGCATAGACGATTTCCGCAAAGAAGCGATCGGGATCGATACCCTCGGCGAGGAGGGCGCTCATCGGCACGACGTAGCCCGAGGTCGAACCCAGGTGCGTGAAGGCGATGCGCTTGCCCTTGAGTTCGCCCAGGCTGTGGATGCCGCTGTCGCGCCGTACGAGGATCACGCTCCAGTAGAAGGGCCGGCCGCTGCGCTCGCTCTTGAGCAGAATCTCGGCGTCGGCCACCTGAGCGGCCGTCACGTAGCCGAGGGGCGACAGGAAGGCGAAATCGACGCGACCTTCGGCAATGGCGCGAATGAGCTGGCTGTAGCTGCCCTCGATCACCGGCTGGCAGCGCAGGCCGCTGCGCTCTTCCAGGAAGGCCGTGAAGGCATTCGCCTTCAGGCGGATGATGCCCGGACTCTCGCCGCCGTTGAAACCGATGCGCAAGGGCAGCGCCTCCGTGCCTTCCTGGGCGGGGAGAGGGGCGGGCAGGCCGCCGACGAACAGGCCGACGAGAAGGGCGAGCAGACGGCGGAGCGACAGGGAACGGCGGATCACAGCGACCTCCCCCAGCTGGAGACACGCGGCGAGGCTGACACAGGGCCGCGGCCCTGTCAACGCAGGGCTGGCGGACCGGCGCCCAGCGCGGTCGGCGACAGGACGCTGAACTGGCCGCGCGCCGCCGCGCGCCGGCCGCTCAGGCGGTCGTGCACCTCGACTTCCACCAGATAGCTGTCCTCCGCGAAGGCTGCGGCGGGAATGCCGAGCGGATGGCGGGCCATCTCCCCGCTGTGGCGGTCGACGAAGGTGCTGCCGGCCTCGGCATCGGCGACCTCTTCGCGCGTCCAGAGCCAGGACGACTTGACCGCCGGCGTGCGCGGGCGGATGCGGTAGCTCACCGAGTAGTCGTTGAGGCCCTCGGCGTCCACGCTGAGACCATAGATTTCGAAGTAGAGCTGGACGCTGCGATCCATGGCGTAGGCGCGCAGGGGGTGCGGCGTCACGATCCACTCGCCCTTGGCGAAGTCGGCAGGGGCGGAGCCCCGCTGGATAGCGCTGGCGAAGCAGATGTCGCTGAGCGTCAGGCTGTCGGGCGCGAAGGTCGGCACGCTGACCCGCGTGGTGAAGATCTGCAAGCGCTTGCCGACCAGGTCCTCCAGGCGCAGGGCCAGACGGTAGTCGCCGGGTGGCAGCAGCGCACTCGCGAGGCCGGGCACCAGCAGTGGGCGCTGCGTGTCCGCCAGCGTCTCGGCATGGATGCTCTGGCGATCGGACAGAGTCGCTGCCACGCGCTCGTCGCTGTCGTAGAAGACCACTTCGCGCAGGAGCGCGGCGCCGAAGTCGCCCGCCGCTTCATCCCAGGCGAAGCCGAGATCGCTCAGGCGGACCTCGTGGCTGAGCTCGACGCGGGTGCGGCTGCCGGCGCCGCGAAAGCAGTCGACTGCGAAGACCGCCCAGAGGGGTGCGGTCCGGAAGTCGTGGACGTAGGGGTCGCGCCGCGAGCGGCGGTGCTCCTGGTAGCTCGCCTCCATGCGCCGGAACTTGGAGCCCATCAAGTCGGCAATGATCTTCTGGTTCTGCACCTCGAGCGCATTGATCACCTCGCCCTCGGCGAGCTGGCGCAGCAGGTCCTGGTAGGCGAGCGGATCGCTGAGGCGCAGTTCATCGAGGAGTCGGGTGTCGGCGGCCTGGCCGTCCTGCAGGAAGGCGTTCTCCAGGCGCACGCGCTGGTCAGGGCGTGAGGAGGGCGCCTCATCCCAGGCCTGTTCCCACTCGCCGTCCAGGTTCCAGTCGGCGTAAGTGGCGCGCATGGAGGGGGAGAGCCAGAGCCAGATCGTCCGCGCCGGGTGGTGTCCGGTCTCGTCGAACCACTCGTCGATGGTCGCCGTCTCGTCCGGCGGGCCGAAGCGGATGTAGTCCTCGCCGCGCCGGTCGACGCCGATGCCCGCTCGCGCCGGATAGAGCGCCCGGGCCGTCTCCAGCCGCTTCTCGTGCTCTTCGCGGCGCTCGTTCAGGGCCGTCGTCGGCGTGGGATCCCGGCTGATCCAGAAGTGCCGGTTCCACTCTGCAGCGGCGGCGGGCGAGTCCAGGGCGAGCAGCGCCTCCTCTTCGGCATGGGTGAGGATGGGCGACAGGTCCTGCCACAGGTAGCGCTGCCAAGCGGGCAGGGTCGCCGGGTCGATGGGGGCGGCCGCTCCAGCGATCGGTAGCACCAGGAGCAAGAGCCAGGCGAAGCGCGTCATGGCCGATCCCGTCTACTTGAGCAGGGTCAGCTTGAGCTGGCCCCGCCAGGCCCCGGCCATCAGGTGGAGCGCATAGACGCCGCTGGCCGCCGGGCGTCCGGCCTCGTCGCGCCCGTCCCAGGTCCACTGGTGGCGTCCAGCTGGCATGCGATCGAGCGTGAGACGCCGCAGGCAACGGCCCGAGGCGTCGTGGATGGCCAGGGCCACGGTGGCCGGCGCCGGCAAGTCGAAGCTGAGCGTGGTGCTGGGGTTGAAGGGGTTGGGATGGGCGCCGCGCAGGGCGAAGCGCGCGGGCAGGTCCTCGTCCGCCGCGGTGTCGCTCTGGCCCGTGCCGTCGACCTCGTTCGAGTAGCCGCTCGCGTAGCCATCGCCGTCGTATGCGCTGACCTTGTAGTAGAAGACGGTCGTGTCGTCCGGGACCTCGTCCCGCCAGGTGGACGCCGGCGGGGCGATGAGAGCCACGCGGTTGCCCGCCGCCGGCAGGAAGTCGGGGCTCAGATCGCGATAGACGGCGTAGCCGGCCAGATCGCCCTCCTCGTTGTCGGCCCAGTCGAGCTCCACGAACCAATCGCGGAGGCCAAGCGTGAGCACCGCCAGATCGCGGGGAGCGGCGGGCTGGTCGGCGGCGGCCTCGGGTCCGCCGTGGGCGCCGATATCGCTGCGGCCGCCGTCCGGATCCAGAATCGCCGGATCGCCGGCGTCCAGGGCCGGCGAGTCGAGGCCCAGGTGGAAGTCGCCCTGCGCGGCATCCACGTAGAGCGGATCGGCGTGGGTGTCGCCGCCGCTGCTGCTGATGCCGTAGTAGTCTCCGGCGCCGTTGCCGAAGAAGTTGTTGTAGGCCGCCGTCGGCAGGCTGGTCCCGGAGGCGAAGATCGGAAAGCCCGCCATGCCGTTCGTGAACTGGCAGTTGCGCAGGTCCAGGGGCGCCTCGTTGCAGGCGATGACGGCGCCCACATAGAGGCCGGCAGTGGCATCCACGGTGCAATTGCGGACGTGGCCGCTGGCGCTGCTGGCGTAGAGGACGGCGCCCTGAATGGCGGCCTCCTCCGCCCGGAAGCTCGAACTGCGCACGGCGAACTGGGCGCCGGGCGCGCCGTAGAGCGCGCCGCCGAAGTTGGTGAGGGTGGGACTGCCGTTGCCGCTGAAAGCTGCGCCGGTGACCGTGAGCGCTGCCGCTGTGTGGATGGCGCCTCCAGCCGCGGCGCTGTTGTCGGTGAGGCTGCAATCGACCAGGTCGACCGGGCCGAGCGCAGCAATGGCCCCGCCCGCCGGGCCGGCGCTGTTATTCGTGAAGCTGGCCCCGTTCAAGCTAAGGCTGCTGCCGGCGTCCACGTAGGCGCCGCCGCCCTCGTCGTCGGCCATGTTGCCGGCGAAGCCGACGCTGTTGCCGCTCAGCTGGCCGGCTTCCAGGTGCAGGGCACCGCCGCGCCGCGCGGGGTTCATGGCGTGCGTCGCCGCATTGGCCACGAAGTCGCAATCCGTGAGCGCGACGGTGGCGTTGTAGAGGCCGAGGCCGCCGCCCCGCCGTGCCCGATTGTTCTCGAAGCGGCAGGCAACGAGGCTGAGCGAGGTGCCGGCCACGAAGAGCCCGCCCCCGCAAGAGACCGCCTCATCGCTGAGATCGCAGTCGGCGAAGGTGAGATGGCTGAGGCTGGGCTGGCCGGCGCTCACCAGCATGGCGCCACCGTAACGGCCGAGCTCGGGATAGTAGCCCGAGCTGCCGCCGCCGTTCTCCAGCCGGAAGCCGTCGATCGCGAGCGCGGCACCGAGCCCGGCCGTGTTCAGCACGAAGAGGGGCTGGATGCCGTTGCCGACGAGGGTGCTGGGCGCGGACGCAGGGTCGCGGCTCGTGTAGTCTTCGCTCCAGCCGCCGAGAATGGCCAGGGCCTTGGTCGGATTGATCAGGGTCACAGCAGCCGTCACGCTGCTGCGCACGGCCAGCGTGTCGCCGGCGAGGGCGAAGTCGAGCGCTTCCTGGAAGCTGGCGAACTCCTCCGGGAAAGCGAAGAAGCCGCCGCCGCCCAGCGCCTGAAAGCCGTTGATGCGGCCCGCGCCTAGCAGGCCCGCGTAGCTGGGATTCAGCGCATCGAGGTCATCGCAGGTTTCGATCAGGCGGTCCAGCACGGCCGTGGCGTGGGCCTGGCTGCGGGCGCCGCCGTGAAGCTGCCAGTAGATCTGACCGATGAGCCCGGCGGTCAGCGGGCTCGAGAACGAGGTGCCCTGGGTGACCACGTAGCCGTCGATCGCCGTGGTGAGGATGCCCGTGCCGGGTGCGGAGACGTCCACCCAGGTGCCGTAGTTGGAGAAGGTGGCCTTGCCGTCGGTGCTGGTCGTGGCTGCGACGTCGACGCACTTGTTCGTGGTCGCCAGGTAGTCCGGCGTGCTGCTGTTGTCATTGCCCGCGGCGACGACCATGATCGCGCCCGCGCTGGTGCAGGCGTTCACGGCCGCCGCCAGGCTCGGCGTGTAGCTGGAGCCGTAGCTGAGGTTGATGACCTGGGCGCCCTTGATGCGGGCGTAGTTGAAGGCGCTGGCCTGGATGGACGAGTAGGTGATGGCCGTCATCCCGCCCTGGCCGTCGTCCACGGCCCAGCCGATGCGCAGGGGCATCACCCGCAGCTGCCAGCCGATGGAGGCGATGCCCTCCCCGTTGTCGCTGATGGCACTCACGCAGCCGGCGCAGTTGGTGCCGTGCCCCTGGAAATCGTCGGGATCGTTGTCCTCGGTGGCGTAGTCCTCGCCCGCGTAGGGCCCGGTGCCCACGTTGACGAAGTCCCAGCCCCGCCAGTCGTCGAGGTAGCCGTTGCCGTCGTCGTCGACCAAGTTGGCGCCGCTCAACTCCTGCCAATCCGTATAGAGATTGCCCGCAAGATAGGGAGCGGGCCCGGCGAGGTCGGGATGGTCCAGGTCCACGCCCGTATCGCAGACGGCGACGACGACGCTGCTGTCGCCGCGGCTGTGGCCCCAGGCGCCCTTGGCGCGCAGGGTGCCGATGCCGCCGTTCGTCACCAGGTAGTACTGGGTGGCCAGACTGGGGTCGTTGGGCGTGACGATGTCGACCGGCGCCCGCGCCAGCTCGCAGCGCAGCACCGGCCAGGCGGTGAGCACCTCGGGCAAGTCCATGAGGGCGAGGCAGGCCGCGCGCAGATCCGTTGCCGGATCCAGGCTGGCCGTGAAGAAGCGGTCGCGGAAGTCGCCGAAGCGGCCGCCGGGGGGCGCCACCTGGAAGAAGATGCTCTCCAGGCGCTCGAGCCCGCGCGCCGCCAGGAGCGCGTCCAGCGCGGGCAGGCCGCTGCGTCCAGTGCGGGCCAGCTCGGCAGGAGCGGCCGGCGCAGCGGCGAGCTGGATCTCCAGCAGGCCCGGCACGATTCGCGCCGCCTCGTCCCGGAAGAGCGCCGCGAAGGCGGCCTCTTCGCTGGGGCTGAGGAAGGCGGCCGCCGCGGGGCGGGTCCCGAGCAGGCCGAGCAGGGCGATGCCGAGGCAGATCAGGCGCAGGGCGAACTTGAACACGGGGGACCTCCCGCCACGAGTGGGTCGGCCAGCCAGCGGCGCGCCGGCGGCTGGATCAAGATAACGCAGGCGACCGCTCGGCTCAAAGCGGTGTTCGCTTCTCCGGCGCGGCCGCGGGCGCCGCTATCCGCCGATCTTGGGGGCACTTTGCCCGTTGACTCGATCTGGAGCCGGTGGTATGTTTCGCCCGCTTCTCCAAACTGCCCCTCATCATAGTGAGCCTGTGAGACTCTGGAAGGGAGTTCGTCCATGATGATGACGACCGGCCCGGCCCGCCCTGCCGTCCGCCTCTTGGCGCTGGCGCTCGTCCCGATGACCCTGTCCCTGGCGGGCTGTGGCAAGAAGAAGATCGAAAATCCCTACGAGCCGGCCAGCCTGGCCCAGGCCGTGAGCGGCGAAAGCACGAACAAGCTGTTCAAGTTCGAGCTCAGCTCGCCGAAGATCCTGGCGGTGGGGAGCAAGCTGGCCTTGCTCAGCGAGGCGGATCGCCTCGAGTTCCTCTATGCCGACGACATCGCCCTCCTCAGCAGCATGGACGCCGGTTTCAAGCTCGGCGTGCGTCGGGAATGGGGCAGCAATCCCGATGTCTTCCTGGTGCTGGAGCACGTCATCGAGGGGTCGGACACTTCCTTCGTCACTGCGGATGAGCCGCCCGTCTTCCCTTCCTATCAGAATTTCGCCTCCTTCGATCGCAGCAACTTCGTGGACCTGGCCGCCGATCTTGGCCGCCTGGGCGAAGCCGACCAGCGCTCCATGCTAAGGGCCTACGGCCAGCAGGGCGAGCGGATCTGGGTGACCGGCGAGTTGACGCGCAGCGATCTCGGCGGGGCGCTCAGCTACACGCTGAGCACGCCGTTGGGGCGTTTCAAGCTGGAGGGCATCAACTCGCTCGGCGAGCTCTTCCTCAAGGCGGCGATGGCCGAGGGCGGCCAGGTCGGCGTCGGCGGCCCCCTGGGCGAGGTCTATCGCCGCAGCCAGCAGGAGACCACCGGCGTGCTGGGGCCGATGACGCTCGAGGTCTTCCGCTTCCAGAACTACATGATCACCAACGGCTAGCGCTTCTGTTTCCGCGCCCCGGTCCCGCGACCGGGGCTTTTTCGTACCCGCTGCTGCGGTCCTGTGCTTCAATGGTCCCAGGAGGCGACGATGAAGATCGGACTCATCGGCCTGCCACGGGTCGGCCGGACCACCATCTACAACCTGCTCACGGGGCGGGGCGAGGCGACGGGGGGCTTCGGCGGGCGCGAGGCTCATCGGGCCACGATCAAGGTGCCCGATGAGCGCATCGATCGCCTGGCCGCCATCTTCAAACCCCGCAAGACGACCTACGCCGAGATCGAGTTTCTCGACCTGCCGGCCTTCGAGGTCGGCCGGGGCGGCATTCCCGCCGATCGCTTGACCGAGATGCGCAACGTGGACGCCCTCGTCCACGTCCTGCGCGCCTTCCCGGTGGATGAGCCCACGGCGGGTCCGGCCGGCGATGCGTCCGCGCTCGAGCAGGAGTTGATCCTGACGGACCTGCTGGTCGTCGAGCGGCGCCTCGAGCGGCTGCGGGCGGACTTCGCCAAGGGCCGCAAGGAGCTGGCCCCGGAACTGGAGCTCATGGAGCGTCTGCAGACGGCGCTCGGCGAGGAAACGCCGCTGCGGAGCATCGCACTGGACGAGGCCGACGATGCCTTGATCCGCGGCTACCAGTTCCTCAGCCGTCCTCCGATGGTGCTGCTCGCCAACTGCGGCGCCGCCACCGCGGCGGCCGAGCTGGCGCCGGTCGCCGAACTGGCCGCGGCGGGGGGGCTGGCCTATCTCGCGCTGGATGGCATCGCCGAGTGGGAGATCGCCCAGCTGGCGCCCGAGGACCGGCAGGCCTTCCTCGCCGACCTGGGGCTGAGCGAACCGGCGCGGGACCGCTTCATCCGTGTCTGCTATGATCTGCTCGAGCAGGCCGCCTTCTTCACCGTAGGGGAGGACGAAGTGCGGGCCTGGACCATCCAGCGCAACCTGCCGGCCGTGCGCGCAGCGGGCAAGATCCACAGCGATCTCGAGCGCGGTTTCATTCGAGCCGAGGTGATCGCCTACGATCGCTTCATCGGACTGGGCACTTTGGCGGAGGCGCGCAAGCAGGGCGCGCTGCGCCTGGAGGGCAAGGAGTACCCCGTGCAGGACGGGGACATCGTGAACATCCGCTTCAACGTCTAGATCGGAGACGCCATGCGACGCGAGCCGGTGAGCGGCCTCCAGGCGGGCCAGGAGATCGACAGCATCTACATCCTCAAGCGCAAGCTGCTCAAGAAGAACCCGGATGGCAGCCGCTTCCTGCTCTTCCAGTTCAGCGACAACAGCGGCGTCCTGGGCGGCATTCTCTGGGAAGCCGCCCAGGATGTCTACGACCGCCTGGAGCAGGGTCGCTTCGTGCGCGTGCACGGCGACATCCAGGACTACCGCGAGCAATTGCAGGTGCGCGTGCGCCACATCGAGGCGGTGGACGGTTCGCGCTTCGACCTGGCGGAGTTCCTGCCCGTGACGCCGATGGATCGGGAAGCGCTGGCCGAGGAGTGGCGGCGGCGCCTGGCCGATGTGCGGAATCCCGCCTTGCGCAGCCTGCTCACGACGATGTTCGAGGACGAGGAACTGGGCTGGCGCTTCCGCGCCGCCCCGGCGGGCAAGACCTGGCACCATCCCTACGTGGGCGGCCTCATGGAGCATGTCATCAAGCTCAGCCGCATCGTGATGGCCCTGTGCGAGCTCTACGCCGAACTCGACCGCGACCTGCTCCTGGCGGCCTGCTTCCTGCACGACCTGGGCAAAGTGCGCGAGATGGAGTACGAAAAGGCCATCGACTACAGCTCGGAAGGGCGGCTGGTCGGGCACGTCGTGGAGGGCGTCGAAATCCTGGACGAGTTCCTGCCCCGCTGTCCCGAGCTCGGTGTGGAGACGATCTACCGTCTCAAGCACCTCATCGTCAGTCATCAAGGGGCCTACGAGTTCGGCAGCCCCAAGCTGCCCAAGACCCTGGAGGCGATCGTCTTTCACCACATCGACAACCTCGATGCCCAGATCGACGGCTATGCCCGCGTGCTCAAGGAGGGCCGCGAGACGATGGGCGGCGACAGCAACTGGACGGGCGTGCACAAGCTGCTCGGCCGCAATCTCTACATGGGAGGGCATGAGGAGTGAGGCCGCGGGCCTTCGTGATCATCCTCGACGGACTGGGCATCGGCGACCTGCCGGATAGCGCGGCCTTCGGGGACACGGGGCGCAACACGCTGCGCAATCTGGCGACCGCCGTGGGCGGACTCAGGCTGCCCGCGCTCGCGAAGCTGGGGCTGGGTCGTATTCAGCCCTGGTCGGGCATGGCGGAGGGCCCCGTGCAAGGCGCCTTCGCGCGCATGGCCGAGAAAGCCCAAGGCAAGGACAGCACCACGGGCCACTGGGAGCTGATGGGCTTGACGCTCGCGCGCCCCTTCCCGCTCTTTCCGGGGGGATTCCCCGCGACCCTGCTCGCCGACCTGAGCCGTCGTACCGGTCGGCGCTTCCTGGGCAACGAGGCGGCCTCCGGCACGGAGATCATCGAACGCCTCGGCGACGCGCATTGCGCCAGCGGCCACCTGATCGTCTACACATCCGCGGATTCGGTCTTCCAGGTGGCGGCGCACGAGGACGTGCTGCCCCCCGGCGAACTCTACGCCTTCTGCGCCGAGGCTCGCGCCGTCCTGCAGGGCGAGTACGGGGTCAGCCGTGTCATCGCGCGCCCCTTCGCGGGGCCCAGCGGCGCGTACCGGCGAACGGCCGGCCGTCGCGATTTTTCCCTACCGCCGCCCGGCGAGACCCTGCTCGACCGCCTGCTGGCGGCCGGCCTGCCGGTACTCGGCATCGGCAAGGTGAAGGACCTCTTCGCCGGCCGCGGCTTCAGCGAGCACCTGCCCAGCACGAGCAATCGCGAAGGCATGGCCCAGCTGCGCGCGGTGCAGGCCCGGCCCCCGGCGGCGGGGCTGGTGTTCGTCAACCTCGTCGACTTCGACATGCTCTGGGGGCACCGGCGCGATCCGGCGGGCTACGCCGCGGGCCTGCGGGAGTTCGACGACTGGCTGGCGGGCTGGCTGACCGGGATGCTGCCCGGCGACCGTGTCTTCATCACCGCCGATCACGGCAACGATCCCACCGGGCCGGGCAGCGACCACACGCGCGAGTACGTGCCGCTCCTGGCTGCCGCGCCGCGCTTGCGATCGCCGCTCGACCTGGGACGCCGCGAGAGCTTCGGCGATCTGGCGGCAACCCTGGCCGAGGCCTTTGCCCTGCCGCCCAGCGGCGACGGCCGCTCCTTCTGGAGCGAGCTGGAAGCCGCCGGCGCCTGATGGCCGGCTTTGCGGCCGCCCACGAGGAGGGAGCGATGGACGAGCAGACACTGATCGCAGCGGCGCTGGCCGCCCGGGCCGGCGCGCACGCGCCCTACTCGGGCTTTCGCGTCGGGGCAGCGCTCGCCTGCGCGGATGGCAGCCTCTTCAGCGCAGCGAACCTGGAAAACGCCTCCTTGGGCCTGTCCGTCTGCGCGGAGCGCAACGCCGTCGCAGCGGCTGTTTTCGCCGGCCAGCGGGCCTGGCGCGCGATCGCGATTGCGACCGATGGTCCCGGCTTCACGCCGCCCTGCGGCGCCTGCCTGCAGGTACTGCGCGAGTTTGCCGCCGACTTGACCGTTCTGCTCGTCGACCGGGAGGGGGCCGTCCAGCGGCGGCAGTTGAGCGAGTTCCTGCCGCATCCTTTCGTGGATTTCCCGAGAGCCGGGCAGGGCCGATGAACCTGCTACCCCTGATCCTGGCCAAGCGGGAGGGCGCGGCTCTCGATGCGGAGAGCCTGCGCGAGTTCGTGGCCGCTGTCAGCACCGATGCGGTGCCTGCCTACCAGGTCAGCGCCCTGCTCATGGCCATCGTCTGGCGCGGCATGGACGCCGCCGAGACGGTGGCGCTCACGCGGGCGATGGCCGCCTCGGGCCAGTGCCACGATTGGTCGGCCCTGGGTCGGCCGACGGTGGACAAGCACAGCACGGGCGGGGTCGGCGACAAGGTCTCCCTCGTCCTTGCTCCCTTGGTGGCCGCGCTGGGGGCGGCCGTGCCCATGCTCAGCGGCCGGGGGCTCGGCTTCACCGGGGGCACGCTCGACAAGCTGGAGTCCATTCCCGGTTTCGACACGCAGCTCGACGAGGCCCGCTTCCGGCGCCAGGTGGCGGAGCTGGGATGCGCGTTCATCGGGCAGAGCGAGCGCATCGCGCCCGCCGACCGCCGGCTCTATGCCCTGCGCGATGTTACCGGCACCGTCGAGTCGCTGCCGCTCATCGTCAGTTCCATCCTCAGCAAGAAGATCGCCGCCGGGCCCGCGGCCCTGGTCATCGATCTCAAGGTGGGCGAAGGCGCCTTCATGCGCACGCTGGCGGCGGGCCGGGCGCTCGGCGCGGCGCTGCGGGAGACGGCGGTCGAGTTCGGGCTGCGCTGCACGGTGCTGTATTCCCGCATGGACACGCCGCTCGGCCAGAGCGTCGGCAATCGGCCCGAGTTGCGTGAGGCGCTGGCACTTCTGAACGGCGGGGGACCAGCGGCGCTGCGGGAGCTGGTTCTCGCCCTGGCCGTGCTCATGCTCGAGCTGGCCCGCGGGGACGCGCGGACCGCGCTGCGCGCCGAGTGCGAGGCCGCCCTGGCCAGCGGTCTCGCGCGGGACCGCTTTCTGGCCATCGTTGCCGCCCAGGGCGGTCGCCTGGCGGGACAGCGCGCCGACTGGGGACTGCCCCCGGCCCTCGCGAGCGAGACCCTGACCGCAGCGGCAGCGGGCTACATGCCGGCTGCGGATGCAGCCGCGATCGGACGTCTCTGCGTCCGGCTGGGCGCCGGCAGGGCGCGCGTGGACGACGCGGTCGACCCGGCTGCCGGCATCCAATTCCTGAAGGATTGGGGAGAGCCGGTCTTGCCAGGTGAAGCGATCGCACGGGTCGAAGGGAACGACCCGCAACGGGTCGCCGCCGCCGCCGCCGCCCTGACGCCGCTGATTGCGGCGCAGGTCGCACCGCCGCCTGCGGTATCGCTGCTGCTCGGTCTCGAGGACGAGCGGGGATTCCACCCCCTGCGCAGTCTGGCCGAACTGATCGGCGACTGAGGGCAGGCGGGCGATCAGGGCTTGGGCAGATCCTCTTCCTGATTGAGACGATCCACTTCGCGCAGGCCGGGACCCGTGCCCAGCGGCGCCGATTTGCCGTGCGCGTGGCGGTCGCAGACGCGCGTCGGTTCCTGCCCTTCAATGAAGACTTCTTGCACCGTGCTCTTGCAGTAGCGGGTGGACAGCAGCCCCGATTGGCGACAGACGGCGACCTTGACGACGCCCTCCGGAATGACGAAGGGTTCCGGCGCCAAGTCGGCGTGGAGGCCTTTCATGACCTCGGTCCAGATCGGCAGGGCGGCATGGGAGCCCTCCATCCACTGCCCCATCTGCTGCTTCTCGTCGAAGCCGACCCAGACGCCGCAGACGTACTGGCGCGTGAAGCCCACGAACCAGGCATCGAAATTGGAGTCCGTGGTGCCGGTCTTGCCGGCCGCGGGGTGACGGAAGCCCAGGCTGCGGGCCCGAATGGCCGTTCCCGAATCGATCACCGATTCCAGCATGCTGGTGATCAGGAAGTTGCTGCGTGGGTCGATCACCTCGCGGCGCTCGGGTTGGTGTTCCTCGAGTACCTGGCCCCAGCGGTCGATGACGCGCAGTACGGCGAAGGGTTCGCTGCGGATTCCGCCGGCAGCAACCACCCCGTAGGCGTTGGTCAATTCGAGCAAGGTAACATCAGCGGCGCCGAGCGCGAGCGAGATCACCGGCGGCATGGGACTCTCGATGCCCAAGCGGCGCGCGTAGTCGATGAGCATGGCCGGGCCCAAGCGACTGGTCAGCTTGACTGCCGGGATGTTGATCGACTGCGCGAGCGCCTCGCGCAGCGTGATCTCGCCGAGGAACTTGCCCGAGTGGTTGCGCGGACGGTAGGACTTGTTCTGACCTGGGAGGGGGATGGCCACCGGGGTGTCGAGAATCAAGTCGCTGGGCGCAAATCCGTTCTCGATGGCGGCGAGGTAGACGAAAATCTTGAAGGCGCTGCCCGGCTGCCGCGGCGCCTGCACGGTACGGTTGAATTCGCTCTGCGTGAAGTCCCGCCCGCCGACCATCGCGCGGATCGCCCCGCTCTGCGGATCGAGGACCAGGACCGCACCCTGGAGGTACTGCTCGCGCACGGGCACTTGCTCGCCGGCCTTGTAGCGCTCCGTGACGGTGGCGTAGGTGTTGGGATAGCCCATGCGCTCCTCGAGGTAGCGCAGGTAGGCTTCCATCTCTTCCTCTGCCAGCAGCTGCGCTGCGGGGTCGATGGTGGTCTCGACAGTGAGCCCATCCCGGTACAGCTGCTCGGTGCCGTAGCGATTTTCCAGGTACTGCCGGACGAATTCGAGGTAGTAGCTCCCGCTGCGCCGTTCCGCCGTTCGCTCGAGCAGGCCGAGAGGTGCCGCTTGCAATGCGGTGGACTCGCTCCGTGCCAGCCGGCGGTTGTCGACCATCGCCCGCAAGACGAGATTGCGCCGTTCACGAGCGCGCTCGGGGAAGCGCTGCGGATTATAGGCCCAGGGATTCTTCGGCATCCCCGCGACCAGGGCGGCCTGGGCCACGTCGAGCTCGGCAGCGGGTTTGCCGAAGAGCGTCTGCGAAACCGACTCGACTCCGTAGGCGCCGGCGCCGAAGTAGACCTGGTTGAGGTACATCGTCAAGATCTCGTCCTTGGCATAGGCCCGCTCGATCTTGAGCGTGAGGATCATCTCCTTCAACTTGCGCTCGAGGCTCTGATCCTTCGTCAGGAAGAGATCGCGGGCGAGCTGCTGGGTGATCGTGCTCGCGCCTTGCAAGGGCGCATCGCGGCTCTTCAAGCGGATGACGATGTCCGTCAGCAGCACTTTCGGCCAGCGCAGGATGTCCAGGCCCCAATGCTCGTAGAACCGCCGGTCCTCGACGGAAAGCACTGCATCCACCAAGTGGCGAGGCATTGCCTCGAGGGGGATGGCGACGCGGTTCTCGATGCCGAAGGAGCCATAGATGTCTCCGTGCCGGTCGAGCACCTGCGTCTTCAAGCTCTGGGTGATCATCTGCAGGCGCGTCGTGGAGGGCAGATCCCGGGAGAGCCAGGCGAAGCTGGCGATGCCGATGCCGCAGGCGAAACAGAAGGCGACCAGTATCAAGCCGAGGAGCCAGCGCCGACGCGCAGAGCGCGGGCGCCCGGGAAGCCGACGCGGGGGGAGGCTGGTCTGGGTATTCATTGCGGACAGACCTTAGGGAAGGGGAAATCCCTTGTCAACGACGGGTACCATGGTTAGCGTTGCTCCGTTCTCCTGGCAAGAAAGGGCAGAAGGGGAGGCCATGCTTTCGGTCAAGGAACAACTCGACATCATTCTGCGCGGCACCGAAGAGGTCCTGCCCCGCGAGGACCTCGAACGCAAGCTTGACCGTGCCGTCGCCACGGGGCGGCCTCTGCTCATCAAGCAGGGATTCGATCCCACCGCCCCGGATCTCCACCTGGGGCACGCCGTCGGCTTGCGGAAACTCAGGCAGTTTCAAGAGCTTGGGCATCGGGTGGTCTTCCTTATCGGCGATTTCACCGCGCTGATAGGCGATCCTTCCGGCCGGTCGGAAGTCCGCAAGGCGATGACTCGCGCAGACGTGGCGGCGAATGCAGAGACTTACCGCAAGCAGGTCGGGAAGATCCTCGATCTGGAGCGACTGGAGATTCGCTTCAACAGCGAGTGGTGCGAACCGCTGCACTTCGCGGACATCCTCAAGATGACGAGCCATCACACCGTGGCCCGGATGCTCGAGCGGGACGACTTCGCCAAGCGCATCGCCGAGAATCGCCCGATCAGCATCATGGAGTTCCTCTATCCCCTGATCCAGGGCTATGACTCGGTTGCGCTGGGGGCTGACGTGGAGGTCGGGGGGACGGACCAGAAGTTCAACCTGCTCGTCGGCAGGCAGTTCCAGCAGGCTTATGGCCAGGAACCGCAAGTGATTCTCACGCTCCCCCTCCTGGAAGGGACCACCGGCGACGGCGAGAAGATGTCCAAGAGCCTTGGGAACACGATCGGGATCATGGATTCCGCGCAGGACCTCTTCGGCAAGACGATGTCCATTCCGGATGCACTGCTGCCCACCTATTTCCGCTTGACGAGCGGGTTGCCTGCCGCGGAAGTCGACGCGGACCTGGTCCGCCTTGCCAGTGGGGGCATCAATCCGGTTCACCTCAAGCGGAAGCTGGCCCGGCAGCTGGTCGATCTGTATGTCGGTGCGGGGGAGGGTGAACTCGCGGAGGCAGCCTTCGATAGGCTTTTCGTGAGCAAGGAAGCGCCGGCCGATATGCCCGAAAGCCGCTTTCCGGCCGGGGACGACCTATGGATCATCAGGGTTCTCCAGGATTCCGGAATGGTGAAGAGCGCCAGCGAAGCTCGGCGCCTCATTCAGCAGGGGGCTGTGGCGCTGGACGGGGAGGCGATCAGCAGCCCGGACTTCGCCGTGCGCCTGCAGCCCGGCCAGGTCCGCGTGCTCAAGGCGGGTAAGCGGCGGTTCCTGAGGATGATCGCGGTTTCCTAGCCCCGGGGCCGGCCTCTCGGCGGTTTTTTGGGGCAGCCCGTTGACATCCCACGAGGCCGTGGGTATATTCACCCCCGCTTCCTCCCCAGCCCCTCGCGGGCCGGGGGAGGGCAGAGTCCGGCTTCCAAACAAAGTGGTTGACTCTGTATCGTGGAGGGAGTACGGTCCCTCTCCTGTCCCTGAGTGGGCGTTCGCTCTTTGAAAACCGAATAGCGCACAGTCCGTTCGATTCCGGATCGTAGCCTTGCGTCCCATTGCTGGGACGCTTTGGTAGAGAAGCGGAGCATGTCCGGCTTGCCTAGCAAGTCCGGTCGTGGTCCAGGCTATTTCTACAACGGAGAGTTTGATCCTGGCTCAGAACGAACGTTGGCGGCGTGGATTAGGCATGCAAGTCGAACGAGAAAGCGCCCTTCGGGGCGTGAGTAGAGTGGCGAACGGGTGAGTAACGCGTGGGGAACCTGCCCTTAAGTGGGGGATAACGTTTCTAACGAGACGCTAATACCGCATGACACCGATCTTGGGCATCCAAGATCGGTCAAAGGTGGCCTCTGTTTCAAGCTGTCGCTTGAGGATGGCCCCGCGTCCGATTAGCTAGATGGTGGGGTAACGGCCTACCATGGCGACGATCGGTAGCCGGCCTGAGAGGGTGTCCGGCCACACTGGGACTGAGATACGGCCCAGACTCCTACGGGAGGCAGCAGTCGAGAGGCTTCCGCAATGGGGGAAACCCTGACGGAGCGACGCCGCGTGGGTGAGGAAGGTCTTCGGATCGTAAAACCCTGTCAGGAGGGACGAAAACCGGATTGGCTAATACCCTTTCCGCTTGACGGTACCTCCAGAGGAAGCTCCGGCTAACTCCGTGCCAGCAGCCGCGGTAACACGGAGGGAGCAAACGTTGTTCGGAATTACTGGGCGTAAAGGGCGTGTAGGCGGTTCTTTAAGTCGGGGGTGAAATCCAGTGGCTCAACCACTGGCCTGCCTTCGAAACTGGGGAACTTGAGGCCGTGAGAGGAAAGCGGAATTCCTGGTGTATCGGTGAAATGAGTTGATATCAGGAGGAACACCAGTGGCGAAGGCGGCTTTCTGGCGCGGTTCTGACGCTGAGGCGCGAAAGCATGGGGAGCAAACGGGATTAGATACCCCGGTAGTCCATGCTGTAAACGATGAGAACTAGGTGTCGGGGGTATCGACCCCCTCGGCGCCGCAGCTAACGCATTAAGTTCTCCGCCTGGGGAGTACGGTCGCAAGGCTGAAACTCAAAGGAATTGACGGGGGCCCGCACAAGCGGTGGAGCATGTGGTTTAATTCGATGCAACGCGAAGAACCTTACCTGGGCTTGACATATGCCTGACTGTCGTGGAAACACGGCTTCCTCGAAAGAGGTGGGTATACAGGTGCTGCATGGCTGTCGTCAGCTCGTGTCGTGAGATGTTGGGTTAAGTCCCGCAACGAGCGCAACCCTTATCCTTAGTTGCCAGCGGATCATGCCGGGCACTCTAGGGAGACTGCCTGTGTTAAGCAGGAGGAAGGCGGGGATGACGTCAAGTCATCATGGCCCTTACGCCCAGGGCTACACACGTGCTACAATGGCCGGTACAATGGGTTGCAATGCCGCGAGGTGGAGCTAATCCCCAAAACCGGTCTCAGTTCGGATTGGAGTCTGCAACTCGACTTCATGAAGTCGGAATCGCTAGTAATCGCGTATCAGCACGACGCGGTGAATACGTTCCCGGGCCTTGTACACACCGCCCGTCAAGCCACGAAAGTCGGGGGTACCCGAAGTCGTTAACCCAACCCGCAAGGGAGGGATGCGCCGAAGGTAAAACTGATGATTGGGGCTAAGTCGTAACAAGGTAGCCGTACCGGAAGGTGCGGCTGGATCACCTCCTTTCTATGGAGAACCCTCTCATTCTGATGTAAGTCAGGAGGGGGGATCACTAGTCGATGCGATCTGGATTGGGCTGTGCGCTATTCAGTTTCCACAGGGCGGCCCGCCCGTGAGTAGGGTCAGGCGTATCGTCCCAACGGGCCTATAGCTCAGTTGGTTAGAGCGCACGCCTGATAAGCGTGAGGTCGGTAGTTCAAATCTACCTAGGCCCACCCCTCGATGACGGGGATATAGCTCAACTGGTAGAGCACCGGCTTTGCAAGTCGGGGGTTGCCGGTTCGAGTCCGGTTATCTCCAGTTCGCACGGTGCGGAAGCAAGTGCACCTGGGAATTTTGTTTAGGCCTTGGGGCCGTTTGCTCTTTGACAATCGCATATCGGGTAAGCGCAAGACCGGTATCTTCAAGAATTTTTGAAGCTACTAAGAGTTCATGGTGGATGCCTTGGCGCTAGACGGCGATGAAGGACGTGGTAAGCTGCGATAAGCTCCGGGAAGCTGCAAACAAGCTCTGATCCGGAGATTTCCGAATGGGGAAACCCGGCGGACTTCGGTCCGTCAACCCTTGGCTGAATACATAGGCCTTGGGTGGCGAACGCAGGGAACTGAAACATCTAAGTACCTGCAGGAACGAAAAGTAACAACGACTCCCTAAGTAGCGGCGAGCGAACGGGGATCAGCCTAAACCAGTCGATGTGGTACAGCCAGCGCGCTATGCATCGATGGGGTTGCGGGACCTGACAGGCTCCAGTGCTGACGGAGCCAGGGAGTTACAAAACTTCATGCTAGAAGAATCCTCTGGAAAGAGGAGCCGCAGAAGGTGATAGCCCTGTAAGCGAAAGCATGAGGTCTCCCGACAGGCACCCAAGTACCACGGGACACGAGAAATCCCGTGGGAATCTGCGAGGACCATCTCGTAAGGCTAAGTACGTGCTAGCGACCGATAGTGAACCAGTACCGTGAGGGAAAGGTGAAAAGTACCCCTGGCGGGGAGTGAAATAGTACCTGAAACCATGAACTTACAAGCAGTGGAAGCGGTCCTCGGACCGTGACCGCGTGCCTTTTGCATAATGAACCGGCGAGTTACTGGTATGTGGCAAGGTTAAGTGATACAACACGGAGCCGTAGCGAAAGCGAGTCTGAATAGGGCGATTCAGTCGCATGCCGTAGACCCGAAGCTGGGTGATCTACCCATGGCCAGGAGGAAGCGTCCGTAACAGGTCGTGGAAGTCCGAACCAGAGAAGGTTGAAAACTTCCTGGATGAGCTGTGGGTAGGGGTGAAAGGCCAATCAAACCCAGAAATAGCTGGTTCTCCCCGAAATAGCTTTAGGGCTAGCCTCGAGTTTATGTGCCGGAGGTAGAGCACTGACAGAGCTAGGGGCCTCACAAGGTTACCGAACTCTATCAAACTCCGAATGCCGGACACAGGTAGCTCGGGAGTCAGCGTGCGTGGGATAAGCTTCGTGCGCGAGAGGGAAACAACCCAGACCAACAGCTAAGGTCCCCAAATCTGTGCTAAGTGATTAAGGATGTGGGTTTACAAAGACAACTAGGATGTTGGCTTAGAAGCAGCCATCATTTAAAGAAAGCGTAATAGCTCACTAGTCAAGTAGACCTGCGCCGACGATGATCGGGACTCAAGCACAGTACCGAAGCTCTGGGATCGCCATTGGCGATCGGTAGGGGAGCATTCCGTAAGGGGCTGAAGGTGAACCCGTAAGGGACACTGGACCTATCGGAAGAGATCATGCCGGTATGAGTACGCGAAAAAGAGGGTGAGAAACCCTCTCCCCGAAAATCTAAGGTTTCCTGAGGAAGGCTAATCCGCTCAGGGTAAGTCGGATCCTAAGCCGAGGCCGACAGGCGTAGGCGATGGAAATCAGGTCAACATTCCTGAACCACTTCAGTGGAGTTTGAGTGATGGGGTGACGCAGTGGTGGAAGGTCAGCCAGCCGATGGATGTGCTGGTCCAAGCCTGTAGGTGGGCTCTCTTGGCAAATCCGGAGAGCTAACACCGAGGGGTTATGGGGGAACGAGCCTTCGGGCAAGCCAACTGACCCTAATCGTACTGCCAAGAAAAACCTCTAAGCGATTCACTGGGGTGTCCGTACCGCAAACCGACACAGGTAGATGAGGAGAGAATCCTAAGGGGCTCGAGAGAACTCTTGTTAAGGAACTCTGCAAGTTGACCCCGTAACTTCGGAAGAAGGGGTGCCTCCAGGTAGGTGATCCACCTCGCGTGGTGAGCCGACGGAGGCCGCAGCGATCAGGCTCTGGCGACTGTTTACTAAAAACACAGGTCTCTGCTAAGTCGAAAAGACGACGTATAGGGACTGACACCTGCCCGGTGCCGGAAGGTTAAGAGGAGTTGTCAACAACTTCGGTTGTGAAGCAGCGAATTGAAGCCCCGGTAAACGGCGGCCGTAACTATAACGGTCCTAAGGTAGCGAAATTCCTTGTCGGGTAAGTTCCGACCTGCACGAATGGTGTAACGACCGGAGCACTGTCTCAACAAGGGACTCGGCGAAATTGAAGTAGCGGTGAAGATGCCGCTTACCCACAGCTGGACGGAAAGACCCCGTGGACCTTTACTGCAGCTTGACATTGGGTTCTGGCAATGCATGTGTAGGATAGGTGGGAGGCTGCGAAGCGGAGACGCCAGTTTTCGTGGAGCCAACCTTGAAATACCACCCTTGTGTTGTTGGGATTCTAACCTGGAGCCGTTATCCGGCTCGGGAACAGTGTCTGGTGGGCAGTTTGACTGGGGCGGTCGCCTCCCAAAATGTAACGGAGGCTCCCAAAGGTTCTCTCAGCGCGGTCGGTAATCGCGCTTCGAGCGTAAAGGCATAAGAGAGCTTAACTGCGAGACTGACAGGTCGAGCAGATGGGAAACCAGGGCTTAGTGATCTGGCGGTGCCGAATGGAAGGGCCGTCACTCAAAGGATAAAAGGTACCCCGGGGATAACAGGCTTATAACCCCCAAGAGTTCACATCGACGGGGTTGTTTGGCACCTCGATGTCGGCTCGTCTCATCCTGGGGCTGGAGAAGGTCCCAAGGGTTTGGCTGTTCGCCAATTAAAGAGGCACGCGAGCTGGGTTTAGAACGTCGTGAGACAGTTCGGTCCCTATCCGCTGTGGGCGCAGGAGATTTGCGAGAAGCTATCCCTAGTACGAGAGGACCGGGATGGACGAACCTCTAGTGTACCTGTTGTCACGCCAGTGGCACTGCAGGGTAGCTATGTTCGGAAGGGATAACCGCTGAAAGCATCTAAGTGGGAAGCCCCTCTCAAGATAAGATCTCCCTGGGACTTCGGTCCCCTAAAGACTCCTTGAAGAACACAAGGTCGATAGGCCGGAGGTGTAAGCGCGGTAACGTGTTCAGCCGACCGGTACTAATAAGTCGTGAGGCTTCATTGATTATTGATGATACCGTGCGCTTGCCCGATTTTGCGATTGTCGTCATTTTCGGTGGCGATAGCGCAGGGGAAACACCCGATCCCATTTCGAACTCGGTAGTTAAGCCCTGCTGCGCCGATGGTACTGTGGGGGCCACCCCATGGGAGAGTAGGGCGCCGCCGGTTTTTTTCCCAAGCCCCGCCTCCCGGCGGGGCTTTTTCTTTGGTACCTAACCAAGGCGCGGCGCGGTGGCCTGCAAGGTAAGGGCGAGGACCTGGCGGGCCCGGCGTTCTGTCAACGGCGTCTCTTGCGCCCTGCGCGATGCTTGATAGGCGGTGGGTAGTCGTAAGCTTCCCATGATCGCGGACCGCCTGTGAGTGGAGCTTTCTGGCATACTGACGAGCCAGGAGGTTCTGATGAAGCTGTCACGATTCACCGAGTCACAGATCGTGGCGATCCTCGAGCAAGCGGATGCCGGCGTGAAGGTCCAGGAGCTCTGCCGCCAGCACGGGATCAGCGCCTCGACCTACTACCAGTGGAAGTCGAAGTACGGTGGCCTGGAGGCCTCGGAGCTGAAGCGGATCAAGGAGCTCGAGGCGGAGAACGCCGAGCTCAAGCGCATGTACGCCGACGCCAGCATGGAGCGAGACGCCTTGAAGAAGCTGCTCCAAAAAAAACTCCAGGGCCGCTAGATCGTCGAGAAGCCGTGAGGTATCTGGTGGCCGAGGAAGCGCTTTCGGTGCGGCGGGCCTGTACGCTGTCGGGCTTGTCGCGCTCGGCGTGGTACGACCCACCGCAGGATCGCCTGGTCCGGGATCGTGCAGTGATCGAGGCCCTGCAGGCGGTGGTCGAGAAGCGCCCGCGCTGGGGCTTCTGGAAGGCCTTCGACCGGCTGCGCCTGGACGGCCAGCCCTGGAATCACAAGCGCGTGCATCGGGTCTACACGGAGCTGGGCTTGAACCACCGGCGCCGCACGAAGAAGCGGCTGCCCACACGAACCCAGCTGCCGCTTCTGGTGCCGGCCCAGACCAATGTCGTCTGGTCGATCGATTTCATGCACGACAGTCTGTACGTCGGCCGCCGATTCAGAACGCTCAACGTGCTCGACGAGGGCGTGCGCGAGGTGCTCGACATCGAGATGGACACCTCGCTATCGGGCGAGCGCGTCGTGCGGGTCTTGGAGCGCTTGAAGACCTGGCGGGGCACGCCGGCGGCCATCCGCTGCGATAACGGCCCCGAACTACTCTCGGCGGCTTTCGTGACCTGGTGCGAGGAGAACGCCGTCGAGATCCGCTACATCCAGCCCGGCAAGCCGAACCAGAACGCGTTCATCGAGCGCTTCAACCGGACCTACCGCGAGGAGGTGCTGAGCGCCTACCTGTTTGAGGATCTGGATCAGGTGAGGGAGATCACCTGGAACTGGATGCGGGAGTACAACGAGGAGCGGCCTCACGACGCCCTGGGCAAGGTGCCCCCGGCGGTCTACAGGGAGGCCCTGGAAGCTGGAAACTCCACTTTCAAACGGTCCGCTTGACGGGGAAGCTTACGAGTGTCCAGGATCTTTCGCACATTCGCTGAGGGGCTTTCCTCGAGCTGGTCCTTCCATTCTCAGCTTGCCGTCTCGGTCGCAGTCTCTTCCTGATCGTGCAGCAGGTCCATGCTCAGGTAGCGGCGATAGCCCCACTTCGTCCCTGCGATGTGGCGGAGGCGAGCCGCCACCAGCATCAAGCGCCGACTCGCCGTCGGGAAAGCAGCCCACCACGCGCGTCCGTCGCCGGATCTCCCGCATGATCCGCTCCATGGGGTTGTTGGTGCGGATCCGACGCCAGTGTTCGCTGGGAAAGTCGTAGTAGGTCAGCGTCTCCTCGCCACCGCCGGCGACGAGCTCGGCCGCCTTCGCCAGTTTCATCGTCCGCAGCTTCTTAACCACGGCCAGGAGCTTGGCTGTCGCCTCGCGGCGATCCTCCTGGGCGTGAATCGCCTTCAGCATCGCCGCCACTTGGCGCACCTTCCCCTTCGGCACCAGCGTGAAGACGTTGCGGTAGAAATGCACGATGCAGCGCTGCCAGGAGGCCTCGGGGTAGCACTCGCCGACGCTCTCGACCAGGCCCAGGCACTTGTCGCTGATCACGAGCCGGACACCCCGGAGTCCACGCTGCTTCAGGTGCCGCAGGAAATCCAGCCAGCTCGCCTGGTCCTCCTTGCCGCCCTCGCACACGCCCAAGATCCGGCGATAGCCGCTTTGGCTAACGCCGATGGCCACCAGCACGGCCACATTACGGACCTCACCGCCCCAGCTCCGTTTCACGTAGATGCCGTCCAGGTAGACGTAGGGAAACTCGCCATCGATCGGCCGCTGGCGCCATTCCTCGATCTGCTTGTAGATCCGCTGGTTGAGCTTGCTCACTGTGCTTGGGCTGACGCGGCTGCCCCAGAGCGCTTCGGTGATGTCCTCGACCCGACGGACCGAGACGCCGGCCAGGTACATCTCCACCAGCGCTTCCTCGACCGAGCTTTCCCGCCGCCGGTAGCGCTCGATGATGGCTGTTTCGAAGGGTAGCTTGCGCAGCTTCGGAACCCGCAGCTCGACTTTGCCGGCCTTGGTCTCCAGCCCGCGCCGGTAGCTGCCGGCTCGGGTGTCCTGGCGATCCGGGCTGCGTTCGTAGCGTTTCGCGTTGCAGAGCGTGTCGGCCTCGGTGAATCGCGACAGCATCAGCGGAAGCTCCTGGTGTCACCGGTCACTCAAAAGCGGCCACGGCGGGTCACTTCAAATGCGGCCACCCCGGGGGTGAGCGCGGTGATTATGCTCGATCCGGCGGTCGTCATCAAGCGCGACGACACGACGGGTGCTGACGACATCTGCGCTCTGCTGTCTCCCTGTCTCCCTGTCTCCCTGTCTCCCTGGCCGAGCGGCTCCTGGCCATCGTCTACTCCTTGGCGGCATCCTGCGCGGGCGTGGCCGTCACGCGTGGTCGACCTTTCGGCCGCGCAGCCGGTAGCTCTTGCCGTTCATCACGAGGATCTCGGCGTTCTCGAGGAAGCGATCGAGGATTGCCGTCGTCGCCGGCACGTCGCCGAGAAACACACCCCAGTCCTGGGTCGGTCGATTGGTCGTGATCAGCGTCGAGGCCCGCTCGTGCCGGCGGACAAAGACCTCCAGCAGATCCTCGGCCGCCGTCGGGCCGAGCTTGCGCATGCCAAAGTCCTCGATCACGAGCAGGTCCACGCGGGTGAGCTGCTCGACGAGATCGCGGCGCTGGCTCATCGCCTCGGCTTCGGCAAAGTCCTGCGCCAGGTCAAAGCTGCTGCGGATCAGCACGCGGTAACCGGCGCGGATCGCGCCGACGCCGATGGCGACGGCGGCATGGCTCTTGCCGATGCCGGGCGAACCGATCAGTAGCACGCCCTGGTGCTGGGCGACAAAGCGACCGGTTGCCAATTCGCACAGCCGCGCCCGCGGCAGCTTCGGGTTGTAGGTCCAATCGAAATCGGCGAATTCCTTGACCGCCACGATCCCCGCCTGCTTGAGGCGACGGGCAAACAGCCGATCAGCGCGGCGTGCGAGTTCGTCCTCGACCAGCAGCTCGAGGAAGTCGCGATGGGGCAGACTGGCGCCGGTGGCTTGCTGCAATCGGCCGGGTAGCGCTTCGGCCATGCCGGACAGGCGCAGATGGCGCAGGCGTGCGTCGAGCTGGATGCTCACAGCAGATCCTCCAATCGGTACTGGGTCAGTGGGCGAATGCTCTCGTGCTCCTGGGTCAGGGCGCGCGCGGGCGCGGCCGGCGCCGCCTGCGCGGTCAGCCGCTGGAGGTCCTTGTAGCGAAAGAGCCGGTGGTCGAGTGCCTGGCTGGCGGCGTGCAGCAGTTGCTCGCGCGGATGGCGGCGAGTCAGGCCGAGGACGCCCTGGATCAGGCGGTAGGCGCGGACGCCGCGCTCCTGGACGGCAGCCTCGGCCCACTGGTGCAGTGCCGGACCGATCCGCGCGCAACGGCCCAGCAGCTTCGCTTCGAAGGCACACTGGGTCGAGGTCAGCTCCAGCTGAGAGCTGCCTGGCCGCAGCGCGAATCGCCCAGGCGCCACGCGTGCATGGACGGCGACCAGCACGTCCTCGTGGAGCACGTGCGCCAGGTACCGATCCCAACGCACCCTCACCCGCGTTCCGGCAGGGACGCGCAGCGGCACCGGGTAGAAGGCACCCTTGACCTCGACGTGACCGTCGGCGTGGACGCTGCGGGTGCCGCTCTCAAAAAACGGAAACGGCTCCGTGGCCGCTGGCTGCAGGGCCGCCTGGTCGGTCGCCAGAAAATGGGTCCACACCTGCTGGCGCGTCGTGCCGTGGATGCGTAGCCGGGCAACCGTCCGATTCCAGTGACGCAGAAACTGGTTCTGATCCTGCAGGCTCTCGAATCGACGGCCCTTGAGCGCGTTGTCCTTCACGTAGCCGCCGCTGCGCTCCTGCTTGCCGTTCTCCTGCGGCGTCCGCGGTCGGATCGGCAACGGCGTGAAGCCCCAGTGCCGCGCGAAGGCGGCGTAGCCGTCGTTCAGGTCAGGGTCGTAGAGGCTGGCCCGCGCCACGCCGGCCTTCAGGTTATCCAGCCGCACGATCCGGGGCACACCGCCAAGATCCTGAAAGGCGTTCTCGTGCAGGCGCAGAAACGTCTCGAGCGTCTGGTCCCAAGCCGCCTCCTCGTAGCCATGGCGGCTGTGACACAGGGTCAGGCGAAAGACCCACGGCCGTTCCCACTGGCCGGTCTCCACGCGCAGGGTCGGCGCGCCCCCGGAAGAAGTCGACCTGCGCTTCTTCGCCCGGGTCGCTGTGGTAAACACCGACGGCCCGGCGCGGCCGTTCCAGATGCCGCGCAAAGCGCTTCACCGACTCATAGCTGCCGCTGTAGCCGCACTCCTCGACAAGATCCTGCCAGATCCGCTGCAGGCTCAGACCGCCGTCGAGCGCGGCGGCAGCGAGGCGCCGGGAAACACGTTGGCCGCATTTGAAGCCGAGCCGGGGAACACTTTGGCCGCATTTGACTGCCGTAGCCGGTCGTAGCGCGACACCGTCTCCCGCCGCACGCCGGTCTCGGCCTCGATGCGGCGGTAGCTCCAGCCAAGCTCCAGTAGGGCGGTAATGTGTTGGCGTTGCTTCATCTTCAGGTAGTTCGCCATGCGCATCCTCCGGGTTGCTACCCGGAGAATGCACCGTCAAGCGCCTACCCGAAGTGGCCGCTTTTCAGGTGTTCCGTCGTGGCCGGTTTTGGGTGTTCGGTGACAGCTCCTGGCTCATAGGTATGCCAGAAAGCTCCACTCAGAGCTGACCCGCGATCAGGGGAAACTTACGGAAGCTTACGAAAGCCTACGGTAGGCTAGGAGATGAGAGCCGTACTGTCCGCCGCGCCTTGTACCTTGACCAAGCTACGCCCCGTGTGATCGATGATGGTGCGCAGGATGCTATCGAGGTTCATCGTCGGCCGATAGCCGATGGCCGCGTTGATCTTCTTGAGTGAAGGCTGGCGGTGCATCATGTCCTCGTAGTTGGCGCTGTAGGCCTTCTCGTAGGGGATGTACTCAATGCGCGAGCGGCTACCCGTCATCAGCTTGACCTTCTGTGCCAGCCCCTCGATCGTCACCCGCTCGTCATTGCCGACGTTGAAGACCTCACCCTCGGCCGCGTCGGCTTCGCTCAGGTCGACCAACGCTTTCACGACATCGCCGACGTAGGTGAAGCTGCGGCTCTGCTTGCCATTGCCGTAAACGGTGATCGGCTCGCCCAACAGCGCCTGTCTGATGAAGCGGGGGATGACCATGCCATAGCGGCCGGTCTGCCTGGGGCCGACCGTGTTGAAGAGGCGCGTGATGACCACCGGCAGACGGGTCTCCTGGCGATAGGCGAAAGCCATGAACTCGTCGAGGGCCTTCGAGTAGGCATAGCTCCAGCGGCCGATCGTCGTTGGTCCGTAGCTGCAATCATCATCTTCGGTGAAGGGCAGCTTGCTGTTCTTGCCGTAGACTTCGCTGGTGGATGTGATGACGACCTTGCGGCCATGTCGACTCGCAAGGCGGAGGACGACTTCGGTGCCCTGGATATTGGTTTCGATCGTGGAAACCGGCTTCTCGATGATCAGCTTTACACCGACCGCCGCGGCCAGGTGGAAGATGACATCGGCTTCCTGGACGAGCCGCTCCATGAGGAACGGATTCAGGATGCTATCGACGCTCAAG
Source organism: uncultured bacterium (assembly GCA_963695095.1). GTDB lineage: Bacteria > Krumholzibacteriota > Krumholzibacteriia > JACNKJ01 > JACNKJ01 > VGXI01. Next base: position 1,694,490 of record CAVOFT010000001.1, read on the forward strand.
GTGAACCGGGGATGGTCGGCGAGGTGGGCGACGTTCTCGAGGCGCCCTGTGGATAGATTATCAATTGCGTGGATACGATTCCCCTGATCCAGCAAGTACTCACACAAATGTGAACCGATGAAGCCCGCGCCACCGGTGACCAGGTACTTCACCTACGCCTCCATTTCACGATGCTGCATCCGCCCGAGTGCGATCGGGGACGGTCTCGACGCGCAGGGCGGACTCCCACCCACGGAGGGCGACCCGCCGAAAAGGACGGGCAAAAGTCCCATAGCCCCCAAAACCCGTCAAGCGCTAAGTTCGCCGCCCATGGCAGGGATTTCCCTATCAGGGCATGGTTTGCCGCCAGCCAGGCGCTGCCACCGCGATCGGGGCTTCCCAGCGCGCGACCTAGATTGGCAAAGCAAGGTCTTTGCCAAGGGACCTGTTGATTCCGTTGCGAAGCGCTCAGGTGCCGAGGCGACTTCAACGTGCGCAGTGGAGCGCGCGGGGCCTCCGAGGCAATGGTGTTGACACTCGAAAGATGGCGAAGTAGGGTGCCATCGTTGATGGAAGCAAAGTAAACGTATCTGGCCGGCGGGACCAATGCAAGCTTCTTTCTCAGTCGGAGCCTTGCTGGGCGTGCTCGTGTGTCGGCGGCGCTTGATCGTCCTTGGCACTGTTGCCGTTGCGCTGGTCGCGATCGTCACTTCCCTCTTCTTCCTCCCCCGCAAGTATGCCGCTGGCGCCAGTCTGCTGCCGGACGCCGGCCCTTCCCCGGCATCGACACTGAGCTCTCTGTTGGGTCAGTCAGGGCTACCTCTTGGTCTGGCCGCTCTGGGCGGTAGCGGTGGCTCTGCGGAACTGCACCGGGAGATCCTGAGCAGCTACAGCGTCTGTCGGCGGGTTGTGGATGGGCTCGCGCTCTACCCGGACTACGGCCTCGGCGAGGCACAGCTCGCACATCCTCAAGCGGCCGAACAGGAGGCTGTCGCTCGCCTGCGCAGCGACCTCGTCGTTGACATCGACCAGGTCAGCGGCGTCCTCCGCTTCACAGTGACCGCACCCTCACCCGGGCTGGCGAAGGCCATCGCCGACCGGCTGGTCGCTGAACTGGACAGCTTCAACTTGAGGGTCCAGCGCGAGAGCGGCCAGCGCAAGATGAGCTTCCTCAGCGAACGCATGGCGGCTGCCGAACGGGAACTCGAGAGCGCTCGCCGCGCCCTGACCGATTTCTCCACCTCCGAGGGGGTGGTGCACCTGCCCGCAGAACTCGAGGCCGAACTAGCGCTCGTCGGTGAGTTGAATCGGCAGCTCATCTTCAAGGAACTGGAGCGGGCGGCGCTGGGCCAGGACGCGCTGGCGGGCGCGCCGGCCCTCCGGGCGGTGACGTCAGAGATCGCCGCGCTGCGCGCCCAACTCGCCGCGCTCGAGCAGGGCAGCGAGGACCCCCCGCGCGGGCTCAAGCCCTTGCGCGAGCTGCCGGCGCTCGCCCTGCGCTACTTTGAGCTGCGCCGGGAGCTGGGTATCCAAGAGGAGATCAGCGCCCTGCTCGTGCAGCAGTATGAGCAGTCTCGCTTGCAGGCCGCCAGCACGGTGTCCACGCTACGCATCCTCGACTCGCCGCAAGAGCCGACCTTGCCGGTGTGGCCGCGAAAGAAGCTGGTGGTGGCAGCTGCCACGCTGCTTGCGTTCCTGGCTTTCAGCGCCCTCGCGCTCTGGCTGGAATTCGTCGAGCGCGTTCGCCAAAATGCCGAGGGACGCTGGGAGAACTGGCAGTGGCTGCCGGGAAGAGCCCGCAGCCCGCGCGCCTGATTCACGCAGGAGGTCGACATGGACATCGCTTCGACGGCCTCACCGGCCCCATCCAGCCATCGCGCCTTCAGCGCCCCGCTGCGCATCTTCTCGGCGCCGGCCAGTGTCATGGCCGATGTCAAGGCGGGTCTGCCCTGGTGGCCGGGGCTGCTCATGCTGGCCCTGCTCGCCTTCCTGTTCGCGCCGACTGGATTGGCAATGTATACCGTGCAGAAGGAGCTGATGACCCTCGATGTCGCGGCCGGCAAGATGCAGGGAATGGCCTTGGACGAACTCGGCCACCTGCCGCCACCGCTGCGATGGACCCTCATCGGCGGACTCGTCGGGGCGCCCCTGATCGGCCTGCCCCTGATCCTGCTGGCGAGCAGCTTCTTCTACTGGCTCGCGCTGACGATCACCTTCGGTGGCGCCCCGTATCGACGCCTCTTCGCCCTGTCGGTCTACACCAGCTTCATCGGGATGGCCTTCCAGGTCATCAACACGCTCTACCTCCGCTTCGCGGGGCTCGAGCTGACCACGCTCAAGGACATCCAGCACAGCTCGCTCAAGCTCAGTCTGGGCGCGCTCGTCAACAGCGAGGGCTTCCTCGCCAATCTTCTGGACTATCTAGGCGTTTTTCAGCTCTGGGAGTTGTGGATCTTCGTCGGCGGCGTGGCCGCCCTCCTCGAGCGCAAGCGCAGCGCCGTGGCCGTCCCCATCGTCGTCTTGTTCGCGCTGGGCATGACCCTGCTCGCCTTCCTGGCCACGCTGAGTGCGCGCTTCGGCGGCTGAGCCGGCGAAGGGGCGGGTAGTCCAGGGCAAGCGGCTAGCCGCAGGCCTCTGTTGACAGCGAGCGGGCAAGCTGCTAGCTTGGCTAGGTTGTTTTCCCGCAACCGTTTGAACCCCGACATTCAGGATTTTCCCACCCATGGTGGGCACTCCTGCGGCAGGAGGGCGGATTGGTGAAGAGCTTTGGCCCCGAAGACATCAGAAACATCGCCCTCCTTGGGCATCAGAGCAGCGGCAAGACCACCCTGGGTCAGGCCATCCTCTTCGTCACTGGAACGCTCAATCGTTTCGAACGGGTCGAGGACGGCAACAGCTGCCTCGACTTCGAGGAGGAGGAGATCGAGCGCAAGATGTCCCTGAATGTCACCGCCGGCTACGGCGAGTGGCGCAAGCAGAAGGTCAACTTCCTGGACACGCCTGGCTTCGACGATTTCACCGGCGAGCAGCTCGCCGGCCTCGCGGCGGTCGAGGGTGCCGTGGTCGTCGTCAAGGCCGACAGCGGGGTCGAGGTCGGCACGGAGAAGATCTGGGAGCTGCTCAATGAGCGGGCATTCCCGCGCCTGATCTTCCTCAATCGCATGGACAAGGAACACGCGGACTACGGCGCCGCCCTCGCGCAGATCAACGAGCTGCTGCCCGGGGCCAGCGCCGTCCCCTTCCAGCTGCCCATGGGCCAGGGCGAGAGCTTCTGCGGCTTCGTGGATCTGATCCACCTGAAGGCCTATACCTTCGACGACAAGGGCGTGCCCGTCCCGGCCGAGATCCCGGCCGACCTGCAGGATGAGGTCGACCAGCTGCGCGATGCGCTCGTCGAGGGGGCAGCGGAGGCCGAAGAGCAGCTCATGGAGAAGTTCTTCGCCGAGGGCAGCCTGAGCGACGAGGAGCTGATCCGCGGCCTCTCCTCCGGCGTCCGCGCCGGGACGCTGGCGCCTGTACTCGTCGGCGACGCCCACAGCGGTCGCGGGGTGCGCTTGCTCCTCGATGCCGTGGTCGATTTCCTGCCCTCCCCGGTGCAGCGGCCGCTGGCCCTGGCCAGCGGCAAGCTGGCCCCGGATCCGGCGGGCAAGCCGACCGCACTCATCTTCAAGAACTTCTCCGAGATGAACCTGGGCGACCTCTACTTTCTGCGCGTCTTCTCGGGGTGCCTCGAGGCGGGCAAGGACATCCACAATCTGAACGGCGACGCTGCTGAGCGACTTGGCCAGCTCTACCTGGCCTATGGCAAGAATCGCACGGAGGTCGAGCAACTGAGCGCCGGCGACATCGGCATGGTGATGAAGCTCAAGCACAGCAAAGTGGGGGAAAATCTCGGAAGCAAGGGCGAGCAAGCCTTCGTCGCCATTCCCTTTCCGCATCCGAGCATCGAGATGGCGATCGAGTCAGTCAACAAGGCCGACGACGAGAAGGTCGGCACCGGCCTGGGCCGCCTGTCGCGCGAGGATCCTACTTTCCGCGTCCACTTCGACGGCGAGATCAAGCAGAACATCCTGGCCGTGCAGGGCGATACGCACATGGACGTCGTCCTCAGCCGCCTCAAGCGCAAGTTCAAGGTGACCGTGGCCACCGAGAAGCCGCGCATCGCCTACAAGGAGACCATCAAGAAGCTCGTCGACTCCCACTACCGGCACAAGAAGCAGACCGGCGGCCGCGGTCAGTTCGGCGATGTCTACATCAAGTTCGAGCCGCTCACGCGGGGAGAAGGCTTCGAGTTCGTCGATGCCATCACCGGCGGCGTGATTCCGAACAAGTTCATCCCCGCCGTCGAGAAGGGCGTGCGCGAGGCGATGGTGAACGGTGCCGTTTCCGGCTACCCGGTGGTCGACGTGAAGGCGACCCTCCATTTCGGTTCCTACCACAATGTCGACTCGGACGAGCACTCCTTCAAGCTGGCGGGCGCAATGGCCCTCAAGGAGGGCATCCGCGAGGCGGGAGCCGTGCTCCTGGAGCCCATTCAGTCGCTCGAGATCAAGGTGCCCGACGATAACCTGGGCGATATCATGGGCGATGTCTCCGGTCGCCGGGGCAAGATCCAGGGTACGGAGCAGAAGGGGCGCTACCAGATCGTCAAGGCGACGGCGCCGCTGGCGGAGCTCTTCAAGTATGCGACCCAGCTGCGATCCATCACGGGCGGCCGCGGCAGCTTCACGATGTCGTTCTCGCACTACGAGGAGTTGCCCAACGAGCTGGCGCAGCGCGTCATCGAAGAGGCCCAGGCCGCCAGGGCGGAATCCTAGCCGGCGGGCAGGAGGTTCTGATGTCGGGTCACTCCAAGTGGTCGACGATCAAGCACAAGAAGGCCCGCATGGACGCCCAGCGGGGCAAGGTCTTCACGAAGCTGATCAAGGAGATCACCGTCGCCGCCCGCACCGGTGGGGGGGACGAGGACATGAATCCGCGCCTGCGCACCGCCATCCAGGCGGCGAAGGCGGCTAACATGCCGGCAGACAACATCAAGCGCGCCGTGCTGAAGGGCACGGGCGACAGCGAAGGCGTCGAGTATCTCGAGATCACCTACGAGGGCTACGGCCCCGGCGGCGTGGCGATCCTGCTCGACACGGTGACGGATAACAAGAATCGCACGGCGGCGTCGGTGCGCCACGCCTTCAACAAGTGCAACGGGAAGCTGGCCGAGCCGGGCGCCGTGGCCTGGATGTTCGAAACCAAAGGCGTCATCGAAATCGCGAAAGCCGGCGAAGTCGACGAGGAGTCCTTGATGATGGCCGCCCTCGACGCCGGCGCCCAGGACGTCACCGACGAGGGCGAGAGCTTTCGCATCCTCTCCCCCCTGGACGCATTCAGCGCGGTGCAGCGCGCGCTCGAGGAGAACTACCGCTTCCTCGGCGTCGGCATCGAGAAGCTGCCGCAGAACACCGTGGCGGTCAGCGAGAAGGACGCGCCCAGCCTGCTCAAGCTCATGGAGATGCTCGAGGACCTGGACGACGCCCAGAAGCTGACGGCCAATTTCGACATCGATGACGCGATTCTCGAGCGGCTCGCCAACGACTAAGGGAGGCCGGCCCTGGCCCGTATCCTGGGCATCGACCCCGGCATTCGCCGCACCGGCTACGGCCTCATCGAGACGGCCGGCGCCGACTGGTGTCTACTGGACGCCGGCAGCATCGCTCCCGCTCCGGCGGCGCCCCTGCTCGACCGCCTGCTCGAGATCGAGCGCGGCATCGAGGCCCTGATCGCCCGCTGGCGACCCGACAGCTGTGCCATCGAGAATGTCTTCTATCACCAGAATCCGCAGAGTACGCTCACCCTCGGGCGGGCCCAGGCGGCCGCCATGCTCTGCGCCGGGCGGCGTGGCCTGCCGCTGGCGCTCTACAGCCCGGGGGAGGTCAAGCAAGCCCTGACGGGCGGCGGTCGCGCCGCCAAGCAGCAGGTGCGCTTCATGGTGGAACGCATCCTCGGCCAGCGCTTCGGCGCCGAGTTGCCGGACGATCTCACGGACGCGCTCGCCGTCGCGCTCTGTCACGCCGGGCGCCAGCGCAATCCGCTGGCCTTCGCCGAGGGGGTCTGAGATGCTGGAGGCCCTCAGCGGCCGCTTGCTCGCCGCCGAGCCCGATCTCCTGCTGGCGGTCGGACCCGCCGTCCTCCGCCTGGAGATCTCCGCGCAGACACGGGCGCAACTGCCCTCCCCAGGAGCGGACCTGCGCGTCTTCGCCGAACTCGTCGTGCGGGAGGAGAAGCTGGAGTTGCTCGGTTTCGCCAGCGCCGAGGAGCGCAGCGTCTACCGCTTGCTCACCGGTGTCGCCGGCGTCGGCAAGCGGGTCGCTCTGGCCATCCTCTCGGCGCTGTCGCCCGCGGATCTGGCGCGCGCGGTGACGCTGGGCGATGAGAAGCCCCTGATCGCCGTGACCGGCGTCGGGCGCAAGCTGGCCTCCCGCTTGCTGCTCGAGCTCAAGGGACGCTTGGACGCCTTCTCGCCGGACGGACGGGAGGCGCTGCCGGTGCCGGCGGGCGATCCCCTCCGCGAGGAAGCGCTGCGCGCGCTCCTGGCGCTGGGCATGAACCGGGCGGCCGCCCTGCGCGCCCTGGCCAGCGCCGGCGAGTCGCCCCAGCCCGTTGAAGACCTGATCCGTCGCGCGCTCGCCGCTGCCGGCGAGCGCTAGCGCAAGGCCGCGAAGGAGTCCGGCGATGACTGGCAGCGCTCCCCGCATCACGCAACCGGACGCCGAGGGGCCCGAGCGCCTGGAAGAACGCGCGCTCCGCCCGCGGCGCTTCGCGGATTTCGTCGGCCAGACGGCGGTGAAGGAGAACCTGCGCGTCTTCATCCAGGCTGCGAGCGCTCGCGGCGAGGCGCTCGACCACGTGTTGCTCTGTGGACCGCCGGGTCTGGGCAAGACCACCCTGGCGGGCATCCTCGCCACCGAGTTGGCGGTCGGCTTCAAGGCCACGAGCGCACCGGTCTTCCAGACCGCCGCCGAACTGGTGGGCGTGCTCACCCACCTCGAGCCGCGGCAGGTGCTCTTTCTCGACGAAGTGCATCGCCTCAGCCGCGTGCTCGAGGAGCACCTCTATCCGGCCATGGAGGACTTCCGCTGCGAGCTGGTCGTCGACAGCGGGCCCAATGCGCGGCACTACAGCCTGCAGTTGCCGGCCTTCACCCTCATCGGCGCCACGACGCGCGCGGGCATGATCAGCGCTCCCCTGCGCAACCGCTTCGGCGTCGTCGCTCGCCTGGAGTTCTATGCGAGCGAGGAACTCGCGCAGATCCTCGCACGCACGGCCGCGCTCCTGGAACTGGAGGCCGAGCCCGCCGGTCTGGCCGAGATCGCCCGCCGCAGCCGCGGCACGCCGCGCGTGGCCAACCGGCTCCTGCGCCGCCTGCGCGACTTCGCCCAGATCGAGGGCGCCGGCTCCGTCACGCGCGAGCTCGCCGACTACGGCCTCGCGCGCCTGGGCGTCGACGCCGCCGGCCTGGACGACATGGACCGGCGCATCCTCGAGACGCTCATTCACCACCACGGCGGTGGCCCGGTGGGCGCCGCCACGCTCGCCCTGGCGGTGGCCGAGGAGCCCGAGACCCTCGAGGACGTCTACGAGCCCTACCTCATCCAGCAGGGCTTCCTGCGTCGCACGCGGCAAGGGCGAGTGGCCGCGCGCCGGGCCTACGAGCACCTGGGACTGACCCCGCCGCGCGAGGATGCGGCGCTCTTCGAAGATCCGGCTTGATGCAGGCCGTGCCCGAGCGCCTGAGCGACTACGACTTTCCGCTGCCGCCGGCTGCGATCGCCCAGCGCCCGCTGGCCGACCGCGCCGCCTGTCGCCTGCTCGTCCTGGACATGGGGAGCGGCGCCATTGCCGATCGCCGCTTCCGCGAGCTGCCGGCCCTGCTCGAGCCGGGGGACCTCCTCGTGATCAACGACACCCGCGTGCTGCCGGCGCGCCTGCGCGGCCTGCGCGAGCGCGCGGGCGCCGGCGCGGCGGAGCTGCTGCTCCACACGCCCGGTGCGGATGGGCGCTGGCTCGGCCTCCTGCGCCCGGCGCGGCGCTTCCGGCCAGACGACCGCTTCCTGGCCGCAGAGGGCCGGGTGCGCATCCAGGTCGAGGAGCCGGGCAGCGAAGGCGATCGCTGGCTGCGCTTGCTCACGCCCGCGAGTTGGGCGGAGGCGATGGCCCTGGCCGGCGAGCTGCCCTTGCCGCCCTACATCGCGCGCCCGGCGGATGTCCGCGACGGCGAGGACTACCAGACCGCCTTCGCCCGCGTCGACGGCGCGGTCGCAGCGCCCACGGCGGGTCTTCACTTCGATGCACCGCTGCTGGCAGCGCTGGCGGCCCGCGGCGTGGCCTGCGCCGCTTTGACCCTGCATGTCGGGATCGGCACCTTCCAGCCCGTGCGCGTGGAGGACCCCGCTCAGCACCGCCTGCACGCCGAACGCTACCTGCTGCCGGCGGCCACCCGCCGCGCCGTGGACGCCGCGCGCGCCGCCGGCGGGCGCGTGATCGCGGTGGGCACCACGGTGGCGCGCACCCTGGAAACCCCGGCCGCGGCTGACTGGGCGGCGAGCGGGGATCTGGCCGGCGAGACGCGGCTCTTCATCCGGCCGCCCTACCGCTGCCGGCGCCTGGACGGCTTGATCACGAACTTCCACCTGCCGCGATCCACCCTGCTCATGCTCGTCGCGGCGCTGGCCGGTCGGGAGCGCGTGCTGGCCGCCTATGCCCACGCGGTACTGGCCGGCTATCGCTTCTTCTCCTATGGCGACGCAATGCTGCTCCTGCCGGGCGCGGCCGGGAAGGGCGGCCCATGAAGCCCTTCTTCACCCTCGAGGCCGTGGATCCCGAGACCGGCGCGCGCGCCGGGCGTCTGCACACGGATCACGGCGAGGTGCTCACCCCGGTCTTCATGCCGGTGGGCACGCAGGCGGCGGTGAAGACCCTCACCGCCGAGCAGCTCGAGGACCTGGACGCCCAGATCATCCTGGCCAATACCTATCACCTCTACCTGCGCCCCGGCGCCGCCCGCGTGGCCGCTGCCGGTGGCGTCCACGGCCTGTCCGCCTGGCGGCGGGCTCTGCTCAGCGACAGCGGCGGCTACCAGTTCTACTCGCTGCGCGAACTGAGCACGGTCAGCGAGGAGGGGGTCGGCTTTCGCTCGCATCTGGATGGCTCCAAGCACTTCCTCAGCCCGGAGGATGTGATCGATGTCGAGGCCGCCCTCGGCGCCGACATCGTCATGCCCCTGGACGAGTGCCTGCCCTATCCAAGCGAGCCCGCGGCCGCCGCCGCGGCCGCCGCCCGCACCGCCCGCTGGGCGCGGCGCTGCCGCGACCGGAAAGGCCCGATCTTCCGGCACCACGCGCACCGGCAATTCCTGTTCGGCATCGTCCAGGGCGCGAGCTACGAGGCGCTGCGCCGCGAGTCCGCAGCGGCGATCACCGCGCTCGACCTGCCCGGCTACGCGATCGGCGGCCTGGCGGTCGGGGAACCCAAGTCCCAGCTCCTGGACCTGACGGCCCTGTGCACGAGCCTGCTGCCCGCCGACCGGCCTCGCTACCTGATGGGGGTGGGCTTTCCCGAGGATCTCCTGCGCTGCATAGCCCTGGGCGTCGACATGTTCGACTGCGTGATGCCTACCCGCAACGCGCGCAAGGGCACGCTCTTCACGCGCGCGGGCAGGCTGGTGGTCCGGAACGCCGCCTATGCCGACGATGCGAATCCGCCGGAGGCCGGTTGCGCCTGCCCCTGCTGTCGCCGCTACAGCCGCGCTTACCTGCGCCATCTCATCCATGCCGGCGAAGCGACCGGGATGACGCTTGCGACCCTACACAATCTGTACTTCTATTTGGACTTGATGCGCGGCGCCCGCAGCGCCATTGTAGACGGGCGCTACGGCGCCTGGCAGCGCGCCTTCTTCGCCGACTACGCGATGGCCAGCGACTGACCCCGGTTGCCACCGGTTCACAAAGGAGCCCCGATGCCCTTCCTTCTGCAGGCCCAGCAATCCGCCCCCGCTTGGAGTCCCATTCTCCTCATGGTGGGCATGTTCGCCGTCCTCTACTTCTTCATGATCCGCCCGCAGCAGAAGCGCGCCAAGGAGCATCAGGCGATGCTCAAGACCCTGGCCAAGGGCGACCACGTGCTCACTTCGGGCGGCATCTTCGGCAGCGTGGTGGGCGTCAAGGACGACCGCGTCGTCGTGCGCGTGGACGAGAACTGCAAACTCGAAGTGGCCATCGGCAACATCACGGCCAAGACGGACAAGTAGATGGGACTCTCGCTCAAGTACATCGGCTGCGATGTGCTGCGCACCCGCGGGACGCGAGTCACGGCCTTCGGGGCGGCGCTGGAGCAGCACCTGCCGCGCATGATCGAGATCATGCGCGAGGAGGGCGGGGTCGGCCTGGCGGCCCCGCAGGTCGGGCTGTCCGAGCACTTCTTCATCGTGATCGCCAATGCCGACGACGAAGAGCGCGAGCAGGACGAGATCCTGCTCATGGCCAATGTCGAGGTGCTCGAGGCCTCCAGCGAGACCATCGCCATCGAGGAGGGTTGCCTGTCCATCCCCGGCCTGCGCGCCGAGGTCACGCGCCCGGAGCACATCCGCGTGGGCTTCCACAGCATCGAGGGGGAGCGCATCGAACTGGAGACGGGCGGCACCCTGGCCCGCATCATCCAGCACGAGCTCGATCACTGCGAAGGGGTGCTCTTCGTGGACCGCCTGAGCCCCGCTCGCCGCGTGCTGCTGAAGAAGCGCCTGGCCGCCATCGAGAGCGACTACGCCGCCCGCAACTGACGCCGCGGCCGATCCGAGGTAGTCTCGTGAGCTCCGCCCGCCCCAATCCGCCCGCCGTCCTGCGCATTGCCTTCATGGGCAGTCCGGAGCTGGCCGTGCCCAGCTTGGCAGCGCTGGCGGCGGCGCCGGACCTCGAGCTCCGGCAGGTGGTGACCCTCGGCGACCGCCGCCGCGGCCGCCGCGGCGAGGCGGTGCCGACGCCCGTGGGCGCGGCGGCGCTGGCCTTGGAGCTGCCGCTCCTGCGCTGGGAGAAGGGCGACGCCGCCGCCGTGACCGCCGCCCTCGCGCCACAGGCGCTGGACGCCATCGTGGTCATCGCCTTCGCCCGTCTCCTCGGGCCGGAGCTGCTCGCGCTGCCGCGCCTGGGCTGCCTCAACCTGCACGCCTCCCTGCTGCCCTGGGGACGCGGAGCGAGTCCCATCCAGCAGGCCCTGCTGGAGGGCCTCACCGAAACGGGCTGGTCGGCGATGCTGATGGACGCCGGCCTCGACACCGGTCCGGTGCTTGCCCAGCAGTCGCTGGCCGTCTCACCGCGCTGGACGGCGGGCGAGCTCAGCGCCGCGCTAGCCGCGGCTGCGCCCGCCTTTCTGCTCAGCGCGCTGCGCGGCTGGCGGGACGGCAGCCTCCAGCCCAGCCCTCAACCGGCGGCAGGCATCACGCTCACCCGCAAGCTGCCGCGCGCGGCCGGCGCTCTGGATTGGAGCGAGTCGGCCCGCCAGCTGGATCGGCGCCTGCGCGCCCTCAGCCCCCGGCCCGGCTGCTGGTGCCACCGGGATGGCAAGCGGCTGGCCGTCCTGCGCGCGCAACCGGCGCCGGGCCGGGCTGGCGCCGCTCCAGGCGAAGTGCTCGCCCTGCGGCCGCAGCTGCTCATCGCCTGCGGCGAGGAGGCGCTGGCCCTCGAGTGGGTCCAGCCGCCCGGTCGCCGGCCGATGCCGGCCGCAGCCTACCTGAGCGGCCGCCCGCTCGCGCTCGGCCAGCGTCTGGAGAACGGATGAGGATCGCGCCCGCGCGTCTGGCCACCCTGCGCTTTCTCGAGAGCTTCGAGGCCGGCTGGCCCGGCGCCACGGACTGGGACACGCATCAGGAGCGCTGGCTCGCGGATCCCCTGCTGGCCGATCCGCGAGACCGCCGGCTCTTCAGCCAGCTCAGCGCGGGCGTGGTCCGCCAGCGGGGGCGGCTCGATGCCCGGCTGCGGCGGCTCACGGGGCGGCCGCGCCTGGACCCCGTTCCGCGCGACGCGCTGCGCCTGGCGCTGTTCCAGCTCGAGCACATGGACCGCCTGCCCGCCCATGCCGTCATCGGCGAGAGCGTCGAGTGGATCAAGCTCCGGAACGGCGCGCGCCTGGCCGGCTGGGCCAACGCCCAGCTGCGCAACTGGCAGCGCGGCGGCGTGCCCGGTGCCGATCCCGACCCCGATGCGGACTTCGGCGCCCACGCCGAGCAGGTGCTGTCCTACCCGCGCTGGCTCGCCTTGCGCTGGGAACAGGAGTTCGGCCGCGAGCGGGCCCTGGCCATGATGGCCGCTGCCAATGCAGCGCCGGCCCACTGCTTTCGCTGGAATGCGCTGCGATCCGGGCGGGAGGAGTTCCTCGCCGCCCTGCTCGCAGAGGGCGCCCGGCCCGAGTGCTTCGCCGATCTGCCGCTGGCTTTTCGTCTCCGCGGCGCCTGGCCGGCGGCACTCCTGCCGGCGCTGGCCCGCGGCGAGCTCAGCGTGCAGGACGCCGCCTCGCAGCGCGTCGCCCCCCTGCTGGATGGGGGCGAGCGGGGCGACTGGGCGGACCTCTGCGCCGCGCCCGGAGGCAAGTGCTGCCAGCTCGCGGAGCGGGGCGGGGACGCGCGGACGGTGCTGGCCGTCGATATCGATCCTCAGCGCCTCGAGAAAGTCGTTGCCAACGCCCTGCGACTGGGCTTAAGACGGCTGCGCAGCGACTGCGGAGACCTGCGCGAGCTGGCGCCGCAGCCGATGGACGGCGTTCTGCTCGACGCGCCCTGCAGCGCGCTGGGTACCCTGGCCGCCAATCCGGACGTGCGCTGGCGCCTGGCGCCCGGTGACATCCCGCGCCTGGCCGAGCGGCAGGGCCGGCTGCTCGCGGCGGCCGCGCGCTGGGTGCGGCCGGGCGGTCGGCTCCTCTACGCCGTCTGCACCTTCACACCGGAGGAGACCAGCGACCGGCGCGTCGACTTCCTCGCCGCCCACCCGGATTTTGCGCTCGAGCCCTTCACGGCGGCCGAGCTGCCGACGGCGCTGTGCACGGAGGCCGGGGAGTACTTGAGCCTGCCTGACCGCGAGGAGGGGACAGGGATGTATGCTTTCCGTTGCCGGCGCCGGCCCGGCGCTGCGCAGGGCGAGCCGGCCGGCGGGAGGGAACGGCGATGAGCGGCAAAGAGCGGCCCCTGCAGCGGATTCTCCATCTCGCCCGCATCGGGGGCGCCATGCTGGCCATCACCGTGCTCGGCATCTGGGTGGCAAATCACTGGCTGCTGCCGCAGCAGGTGGGTGTGGACGACGCCTTCCCGATGCCCGCCCTCGAAGGCAGCCCCAAGAACGAGGTCTACAGCCTCTGCGCCCGGCGCAGCCTGGTGCTCAGCGAGCGCCCGCCCGAGTTCGACGCCTCGCTGCCCGCGGGCTACCTGCTGCGCCAGCTTCCGCGCGCCGGCACCCAGGTCAAGGCCGGCCGCCGCGTGACGGCGGTATTCTCGGCGGGGCCGCGCATGGTCGCGGTGCCCGATCTCGGTGGGCAGAGCGAGCGGCAAGCCCGCCTCAGTCTCGAGGATCTGGGCCTCCTGCCGGGCGATCGCCTGCGTTGCCCGGACGAGCGGCCGGCCGGGGAGGTCCTCAGCAGCCGACCGGGCCCGGCGGTGCGCGTCACCCTTGGCGCCCGCGTGGATCTGCTGCTCAGCGACGGCGACGGCGGCGGCAGCTATCTGATGCCGGACCTCACCCGCAAGTCCCTGGATGGGGCGCTGGCGCTCCTGGCCGGCAGCGGTCTGGGCAAGCCGCAGATCCGCTACCGCAGCGCCCGGGGCAAGGCCGCAGGCAGCATCCTGGCCCAGAGCCCCGCGGCGGGATCCCGCCTGCAGAAGGGAGAGCAGCTTGAGCTGGTGGTCGCATCTCGATCGGACTAGGGTGGGCATCGCGCCCTCGCTGCTGGGCGGCGATCTCGCGCGGCTCGCCGCCGAGGTGGCCGATGTCGAGGCCGCCGGCGCGGAGGTCCTGCACCTGGACGTCATGGATGGCCACTTCGTGCCCAACCTCACCTTCGGCCCCGAAGTCTGTGCTGCCATTGCGAAAGCGGCGAGTCGCCCTCTGGACTGCCACCTGATGATCGAGCAGCCCTTGGCGAGCCTGGCGGCCTATGCGCAGGCGGGCTGCACAGGACTCACGATCCACCTCGAGGCAGTCGCCGATCCCGCCGCCGCCCTGGCCGCCCTGCGCGCGGCCGGGGTCCTCGCGGGGCTTTCCCTGCGACCGGCGACGCCCCTGCCGCCGGCCGGCCCCCTCTGGGCGGGCCTCGACCTGCTCCTCGTGATGAGCGTGGAGCCCGGCTATTGCGGCCAGGCCTTCCAGCCGGCGGCGCTCGAGAAGGTGCGCCAGGCGGCCGCGCTGCGCCGGGAGGCGGGCCTGGATTTCGTCATCGAGGTGGACGGCGGCATCGGTCCCGGCCAGGCCGGGGCCCTGCGCAGCGCCGGCGCCGACCTGCTCGTCGCTGCCAGCGCCGTCATGGGGCGCCCCGATCGCCGGGCCGCCATTGCCGCCCTGCGCGAGGCGGCGGCGGGCGGCCCAAAATAGGCGAGTCGGGCCCGTTTTGCCCGGTCAGAGGGCTTGTCAGCCTCACTAAGCTCTGCTATATTGCCGACTTCGTGCGCCTCGGCCAGGCCTGGCCCAGGCTCTTCCGGAGGCAGCGGTGTTCCAGAATCTCAGCGGGCGCTTGGACGCGGTCTTTGCCAAGCTGAGAGGGAAGGGGCGCCTGCGCGAGGAGGATGTCCAGGAGGCCTTGCGCGAGGTGCGCCGGGCGCTGCTCGAGGCCGACGTGCACTTCGGCGTCACGCGGGACTTCGTGGCCCGCATCCGGGAGACGGCCACCGACCAGGAGGCCGCCGGCGGCCTCTCGAGTGTGCAGCAGGTGGTCGGCATCGTCCACGATGAGCTGGTGCGCTTGCTCGGCGAGCAGCATCGGGCGCTGGACCTGCGCACGAGCCCGGTGGCGACGGTCATGCTGGTCGGGCTCCAGGGCGCGGGCAAGACGAGCTTCGCCGCCAAGCTGGGCGGCCTGCTGCGCCGGCAGGGCCGGCGGCCCCTGCTGGCGGGGGTGGACATCTACCGGCCGGCGGCGATGGATCAGCTCGGGGTCCTGGCCCGGCAGATCGATCTGCCGGTGCACCTGGACCGCGCGAGCCGGGACGTCGTCGCGATCGCCCAGGCGGGGCGGGCAGCGGCGCGCGAGCGGCTCTGCGATCTGATGATCCTCGACACCGCAGGCCGCCTGCACGTGGACGAGGGGTTGATGGAGGAACTCGCCGCACTGGCGACGGCGCTGCGTGCCTGACGAGATCCTCCTCGTGGTGGATGCGATGACCGGGCAGGAGGCCGTGCGCGTGGCCGAGGCCTTCCAGGCGCGGCTGCCCCTGACCGGCGTCCTGCTGAGCAAACTCGACGGGGACGCGCGCGGGGGCGCCGCCCTCTCGGTGCGGGCGGTGACGGGGCTGCCCATCAAGTATGCGGGCGTCGGCGAGACGGTGAAGGACATCGAGCCCTTCCACCCCGATCGCCTGGCCGGCCGCATCCTCGGCATGGGCGACGTGCTCTCGCTGGTGGAGAAGGTCCAGGCGGAGCAGAATCTCGCCGAGACGAAGCAGCTCGAGCAGAAGCTGCGCAAGGAAGGGCTGGACCTGCAGGACATGCTCGGCCAGCTCGAGAAGCTGCAGAAGATGGGGCCGATGAACAAGCTCCTGGGCATGCTGCCCGGCATGGGCAAACTCCAGGCGCAGGGCCTCGAGGTGGACGAGCGCGAGCTGCTGCGCTTGCGCGCGATCATCCAGTCGATGACTCCTCAGGAGCGGCGGCGCCCCGAGCTCATTGACGGCAGCCGGCGCCGCCGCATCGCCCGCGGCAGCGGCACGACCGTGCAGGAGGTCAACCAGCTGCTCAGGCAGCATGGCGAGATGCGCAAGATGATGAAGACCCTCGGCCGCTTGAAGGGGAAGGGGCGCGTCCCGAGCGCCATCCGCGGCGGCATCGGCAACTGAAAGCAGCATCGGAACAGAAACGGAGGTTTCTCTTTTGGCAACGACGATTCGCATGACCCGCATGGGCTCGATGAAGCGCCCCTTCTACCGCCTGGTGGTGATGGATTCCCGCGATCGGCGGGACGGTCGCTACATCGAGAACCTGGGCACCTATGATCCCATGCCGCCTGTGGCGCAGATCCAGCTCAACGAAGAGCGGATCCTCCACTGGCTGGCCCTGGGCGCGCAGCCCTCGGGCACGGCGGCAAGTCTGATGCGCCGCCAGGGCATTCTCGAGAAGCATCGGCTCCTGGCCAGCGGCGTCAGCGCCGAGGAACTGCCGGCGAAGCTGATCGAGTGGAAGGCCAAACAGCCGGCCAAGCGCGTCGACGCGCCGAGCCGGGCCGAGAAGCGCGCCCAGAAGAAGAGCGCGAGCAAGGCGGCGGCGAACGCGAGCAAGGCGGCGGACAGCGCCGGCGACGGCGCGGAGGCCTAGCGCATGCCCAATGTGGAGAAGCTCCTGCGCTACGTGGCGGACTCGCTAGCCGAGGCCCCCGAGCAGGTGCGCATCGAAAAGGAGGCGCAGGGCGAGGAGGACATCTACACCCTCATGCTCGCGCCGGATGACCTGGGCCGCCTCATCGGCCGCCATGGCAAGACGGCCGAGGCGCTGCGCACGCTGCTCACGGCCGCAGGGCGGCGGGAGGACCGGAAGGTGAGCCTCCGCATCCGTGAACCGGAGTGAGCCGGCGCGCATCGAGTTGGGGCGCCTGCTGCGTCCCGTGGGCATTCGCGGCGAGGTGAAGCTGCTGCCCTCGCCGGACTTCTGGGCGGCGGCCCTGGATTCGGAGCGCCTGCACCTGGTGAGCGCGGCGGGCGAGCGGCCGGTGCGGGTGACGGCCAGCCGGCCGGTGGGGGAGTGCTTGGTCCTCAAGCTCGCGGAGCTGGAGGACCGCAACGGCGCCGAGGCCCTGCGCGACGCCGAGCTCTGGCTGCTGGGCGAGCCGGATGTCGAGCTGCCGGAGCAGCCGCGGACCTGGCAGCTGGCGGGAATGCGGGTGCTGCTCGCCGCCGGGGGCGAGCTGGGCGAGGTGCTGCACTTGGCGCCGATGCCAGGACAGGCGCTGCTGCAGGTGAAGGGCGCGACGAAGGTCTACGAGATCCCCTTCGTCGCGCCCATCCTCTGCGGCATCGACTGGGAGGCGGGGACGATCACGATCGATCCGCCGGACGGCCTCCTGGAACTGTGAGGGAGGGGCGTGATCATCAACGTGGTCACCCTCTTTCCCGACTTCCTGCGCGAAGCGCTCAGGGTCGGGATCCTCGAACGGGCCGAGACGCGGGGAGTCGTGCAGTACCGCTTCGCCAGCCCGCGGGACTTCGCCGGGGACCGGCATGGCACCGTGGATGATTACCCCTACGGGGGCGGCGCGGGGATGATCATGATGGCGCCGCCGCTGGTGGAAGCGGTGGAGTCGCTGACGCGGCAAAGCGACCACCCGGGGCACCCGGTGATCCTGCTCTCGCCGCGGGGAAGGCGCTTCGATCAGGCGACAGCCCGCCGTCTGAGCCAGGAGCGCGAGTTCACCCTGATCTGTGGGCGCTACAAGGGCGTCGACGAGCGGGTGAGGGACTTGGTGGTCAGCGAGGAGATCTCCCTGGGGGACTTCGTGCTGACCGGGGGGGAGCCGGCGGCCATCTGCGTCATCGACGCGACGGTGCGGCTCCTGCCCGACGTGATGAGCGACCTGGAGTCGGCCGAGGCCGATTCCTTCGGAGCGGACAAGGGAGGCCTGCTCGACTGGCCTCACTACACGCGGCCGGAACGCTATCGCGATGTGGAGGTGCCCGCGCTGCTGCGCGGCGGCAACCATGCGAAGATCGAAAGTTGGCGCCGGGAGGAATCCCAGCGCTTGACCCGGAAGCACCGCCCTGATCTCCTCGCTCAGCGAGGCGACGAGGAGCGCGAGGCGGACTAGTCAGGCTCGGCCGGCGAGCGCCGGTGCGGGGCGGCACAGGAGAGGGCCATGAATATCGTCGACGCGATCAGGAACCAGCAGGTGAAGGATGGCATCCCCGAGTTCAACGTGGGCGACACGGTGAAATTCCGGGTCAAGGTGATCGAGGGCAACAAGGAGCGCTACCAGCCCTTCCAGGGCACGGTGATCCAGCGCCGGGGCAGCGGCATCGAGGCCACCTTCACAGTGCGCAAGGTCTCCGGCAACATCGGCGTGGAGCGCATCTTCCCGCTGCACAGCCCCCACATCAGCGATATCGAAGTGCTGCGGCGGGGCAAGGTGCGGCGCGCGAAGCTCTACTATCTGCGTGGCCTCAGCGGCAAGAAGGCCCGCATCAGCAGCCGGCGCGAGGCCCTGCCGCAGGAGCCGGAGAAGAAGGGCTAGCGGAGCTCCATGTCCAGCGGCGCGAGCAAGGGCCGGGTCCCCAGCGGGGCGCCGGCCCTTGGCGCCTGCGATTCCCTTGCCACGCCGGCGGCCTTCGCGGCCGCTCCCCTGTCCGTCCAGGCCGCGGCGCTGGCCGCTCTCGCCCCCGCGGAGCGCGCGCCTTGGCTTGCCCTTCTCGATAGCGATCCCCGTCAAGGCGCGCGTGACTTGGCATCCCGCTTGCGCCGGGCCGCGGCGCGTGAGGCCCTCCGCGAGGCGCGCTGGCGCGAGCTGGCGGCATTCGACGCCGCGGCCGCCGCCGGCCTCTTGCTCGCGGGCGTCGACGAGGTCGGCCGCGGGCCCCTGGCGGGCCCCGTGACGGCGGCGGCGCTCATCCTGCCGTCCGGCTATCGGGCCCTGGGCCTGGACGACTCCAAGCGGATGCCCCCGGGCGCCCGCGCGGAGTGGGCTGCGCGCTTGCGCGCGGATGCCCTGGCCTGGTCCGTGGCGGACCTGCCGAGCGCCGCCGTCGATGCACTGGGCATCCGACAGGCGGTCTTCGCAGTGATGGCCGCGGCTCTGCGCGGGCTCTCCCCTCGCGCCCAGCGCGTGCTCATCGACGGCCGGGAGCTGCCGCCCGGCGCGCGCATCAGCCGGGCCGTGGTGGACGGCGATGCGAAGAGCCTGGCCATCGCCGGCGCCTCGGTGATCGCCAAGGTGCACCGCGACGCGCTGATGACGGTCGCCGATCGTGACTATCCCGGCTATGGCTTCGCAGCCCACAAGGGCTATGGCAGCCCGGACCACGTGGATGCCCTCCTCAAGCTGGGGCCCTGCCCCCTGCACCGACGGAGTTTCTGTGCGCGCTGGCTCACCGGATCGGCGAGAGCTGGGCAAGCTGGGTGAGGAGATCGCCGAGCGCTACCTCTGCCTGCGGGGCCTGGCTGTCCTCGAGCGCAATCTGCGCGTGGCCCAGAAAGAGATTGACCTGCTCGTGCGCGATGGCGACTGTCTCGTCTTCGTGGAGGTCCGCCTGCGCCGCAGCGACCGCTACGGGCGCGCCCTGGACAGCGTCGACCCCCGCAAGCAGGCTCGACTGCGCGCCGCCCTGCGCGAGGAGATCCGCCGCCGCGCCTGGCGCGGAAGCTACCGGCTCGACCTCGTCACCCTCGACCTGGACGGCGCCCGGGATCGCCTGCTGCTGGAGCACTACCGCGGCCTCTGAGTCCGCAGCTTGCGCAGGTGTTGCATGGAGCCGCTTCTCGCCAGCCTGATCGCCGCCCTCGTCAGCCTCCTGCTCGGTCGGCTGGCCATCGGCGCCGCCGGTCGGCTGGGATTCCTCGATGCGCCGGGCGAGCGCAAGCTGCAGGCGCGGCCCATCCCGGTGCTCGGGGGGCCGACCCTCCTGCTCGGGCTGGCGGCGGGGCTCCTGCCCTGGCTGCCCGCGGGCGAGCGCTCGCTGATCCTCCGCTGGCTGGCGGCCGGGGCCTGGCTCGTCCTCGTCGGCATGCTGGATGACCGCCGGGGCCTGGCTCCCTTGCCGCGTCTGGCCGCGCAGCTGGCGGCGGCACTGCTCTTCGCGCCGGAACTGAACTGCTGCCTCGGACCGGCCGGCACCTGGGGCTGGCTGGCGCTGCCCTTGGGCCTCTTGTGGCTGGTGGCCCTGATCAACGCCTTGAACTTCCTGGACAACATGGACGGCGCCGCCGGGAGCACGAGCCTGTGGACGGCGCTGGCGCTCGCGCTCGCCCTGGGCCGCGCGGGGGCAGGCGGGCTCGCCGCCGCGCTCTGGCCCCTGGCCGGCGCGCTCGTCGGCTTCCTCTGGTGGAATCGGCCGCCGGCGCGCCTGTACATGGGCGACGCGGGCGCCACCTTCCTCGGCCTCACCCTCGGCCTCTTCGCCCTGCTTGCCAGTGCGCGCGCCTCCGGCGCGCCCTGGCTCGCGCCGCTGTTCCTGGCCTTGCCGCTCTATGACACCGGCAGCGTGCTGTGGATCCGCTGGCGCGAGGGGCGCCGGCTCTGGGTGGGCGATCGCCGGCACGTGACGCATCGCTTGCTCGCGCGCGGGGCAAGCGTTCCCCGGGCGCTGCTGACGATCAATGCCTGGACGCTGGCCGCGGCTGCGCTCGCCCTCCTCTGGGGCGCGCGACCGGGCAGCCCGCTGCCGCTGGCGATGGCAGTGCTGGTGGCCCTGGGCATGTTCGGATGGGAGCGGAGCTGGGAGCGCAAGCACGGGGCGGCGAGGCCGCCGTCCACGGGGGACTAGTAGAGATCTTCCTCGTCGCCGATCTCGTCCTCGATGAGCTCTTCGAAATCGTCCTCGATCTCTTCGACGTCCTCCGACTCTTCCCAGGTCTCGTCCTCGTCGACTTCGAGGCGGCCTTCGCCAAGGCAGAAGGGGCACTCGTCATCCTCGAGGATCCCCGAACCGCCGCACTCGTCGCAGGTCACCGGCTTCTTGTTGCTCATCGTCTCTGAACCCTGGCTCAGGTCCGCGGGACCCCGTTCGGCGGGGGCGCATCCGGCTTGGAGCGTGTCAGGATGTTAGCCAGGGTCTTCGGGCTGTCAAGGGAAGAAAGCGGCAACGGCGTGAACACGAATCCGCGCGACTGTCGCGGCCCCGGACGGCTGCTGGCACCCCCGGCTGGGGCGGGCGCCGTCCGCGGCCCGGCCCCGACCTTGCTCTTGCCTCCTGCCCGAGAGCGGGCGGGGAGGTCCATGCACAGCAGCTGGCAGGGCGCGAGCCTGCGGGGGGTGGAGGGCCTCGCCGTGCGCGTGGAGGTGCAGCTCGCGCGCGGCCTGCCGGCGCTCAGCCTGGTCGGCCTGGCCGGGGCCGCCACCCGCGAGAGCCGCGAGCGGGTCTACGGCGCCCTGCGCGAGAGCGGCTTCGAGCTGCCGGCCGGGCGCGTCACGGTCAATCTCGCTCCCGCCGAGGAGCCCAAGGAGGGCAGCGCCTTCGATCTGCCGATGGCCCTCGGCCTCCTGGAGGTGAGCGGGCAGCTGCGCCCGCGCCAGGGTCGCGATTGGTGGTTCCTCGGCGAGCTGGGTCTGGACGGCCGCCTCCTGCCCCTGCGGGGCGCCCTGCCGCTGGGCCTGGCGGCCCTCGCCGCGGGGGCGGCCGGGCTGGTGCTGCCGGCCGGCAACCTCGCCGAGGCCTGCTATCTGGAGGGCCTGCCCCTGCTGCCGCTGGCCAGCCTGCGCGAGGCCGTGGACTGGCTGGAGGGTCGCGGCGAGGCTCTGCCGCAGCGCGCGCAGCCGCCGGCGGCCGGTCCGGTGGCGGCGGGCGCCCTGCTGCTGCCCGGCGGGCCGCGTCTGACGCGGGCGATGGCCGCGGCGGCGGCCGGCGGCCACAATCTCCTGCTGCTCGGCGCGCCGGGCAATGGCAAGTCCACCCTGGCGCGCGGGCTGGCCGAGCTGCTGCCGCCCCTGGACCGCGCCGAGCGGCGTGAGGTGATGGCCCTGCGTTCGGCGGCCGGCCTCAGGGTGGACGCCTCGCGGCGCCCGCCGCTGCGGGCGCCCCATCACAGCCTCAGCCTGGCGGGTCTGCTGGGCCGCCAGGGTCCGGGCGCGCGGCCGGGAGAACTGAGCCTGGCCCACCGCGGCCTGCTCTTCATGGATGAACTGCCGGAGTATCACCGCGACGTGCTCGAGGCCCTGCGCGAACCGATGGAGGAAGGCAGCCTCGTCGTCAGCCGCGGCGCGGGCAGCCTGCGCTGGCCGGCGCGCTTCCAGCTCGCGGCGGCGATGAACCCCTGCCCCTGCGGCCAGAGCCTGCGCGGGCGCGAGCACTGCCGCTGCACGCCGGGACAGGTGCAGCGCTACCGCTCGCGTCTGTCGGGCCCCTTGCTCGATCGCATCGATCTCATACTCGAGCTGCCCGCCTGGCGGCCGGGCGCCGCCACGGATCTGCTGGGTCCGACCGCCGTCGCGGGCCTGCGCCGGCAAATCCTGCGCGCGCGGCGGCGCTTGCGTGCAGGGAGCGTGGAGCCGCTCGCCGCCGCCGAGCGCGACTGGCTGGATCAGCGGCTCAGCGAGGCCGGCGCCAGCTTCCGCCAGCGGCTGAAGCTCGCCGCGCTGGCCGGCACGCTGGCCGCCCTCGACGGCCGCCCGCGGCCTGGCCGCAGCGAGCTGGTGGAGGCGCTGGATCTGGGCCTGCGCTGGCGCCTGGCCCTGCGCGCAGTTGCTGGATCATGAGTATCACCATAATGCAACTATCATGCGCATCCCTTTACATGTAGGGCACTTGCAGATCGATCCGCGCTTGGCAATCGGGGGCGGGGGTGCTATTCTATCCACTATCCCTGGCGAGCGGGGCCGCGATCGTCCTGCTTGCCCTGGCGGCCCATGGCCGTGCCGCGCTGTACGGAAAGGGAATCGATGCGCCTCTTCAGCTGGCTTCCGCTCTTCTTCCTGCTGCAGTACAGCGTCTGCGGGCAGCAGGATCCGATCGAGCCGGCGGGGACCACCGAGCCCGGTCTGCTCACGGTGCTCGCCGAGGAGCTCGGCGGCCAGCCCATCGAGGGCGTGGCGATCACGCTGGCCGGACTTCTCCAGACGGAAACCGCGCCGGCCACCTTCGAACTCAGCCCCGGCGTCCTCATCGCCGTCAGCGTCGCCCGCGAGGGTTACGAGTTCAGCCCGGCGGATACGAGCATCACCCTGAGCGAGGGGCGGGCCGACACCCTGCGCTTTCGCGGCGCCGCCGCGGCACAGCGCATCGTGCTCGTGGAGGATTTCTCGAACACGGGCTGCGTGCCCTGTCCTGCCGCGGATGAAGCGATGTGGGCCGCGGTGGCGGCGGCCACGGGGCCGGCCTATCCCCTTGCCTGGCATCCGAACTTCCCCGCGCCGCAGGATCCCTTCTTCCTCTACAACCCCGTGCTCGGCCACTACGGCAACACCGGCTCGCGGAACAGCTTCTACAGCATCTCCCAGCTTCCCCATATCCGCGTGGATGGGGTGCCGGTGAGCGTGCCGTCCAGCGAAAGCGCGATCGCGACGCTGATCGCCGAGAAGCTGGCGCTGGCCGCGAGCCTGGAGCTCTCGGTGACGCGCAGCGAGCAGGGGGGGCAGGTCACGGTGAGCGCCCAGGGCCGCGTGCTGCGGGCTCCCGCCGGCGGCAGCTGGCGGATTTACCTGGTCTTGGTCGAAACCTTGGTCCACTTCGATGCACCCAATGGGCAGACCGAGTTTCGCAACACCGTTCGCCATGTCAATGGCGAGGCCGGCGGCTTCGGCAGTCCGCTCGGGGAGCCGGTATCACTCGCGCCGGGCGCCGAGTTCGGGGCCCAGGCCACCTTCGCGCCGAACTTCGGCGCGGTGGCGGCCGAGAACCTGCGCGCCGTCGTCTTCGTCCAGGATTCGGATTCCAAGCTCATCCTCGATGCCGCAATAGAAGCACCCGGAGGTCCTTGATCATGCGCAAGAGCATCACGCTGCTGGTGGCTCTGTTCGTTTGCGGCGGCGCCCTGCCCGCCCAGGCCACGATCGACTTCACCTGGGACACGCCGACGCGCGTGATGCTCGGCGGGGAGTTGGCCTACCTGGAGTTCCACGGCCTCGTCACGAACACCGGTGACGAGCGGGACAGCTACGCGATCCACAAGGAGACGCTTATTCCTGGCGACTTGGTCTGGGCCGCGTCGATCTGCGTGGGCGACAACTGCTACGCACCCTTCGTCGACGACGTGATCACGGATTCCGTGGATCCGGGCAACAGCGTCGACATCCGCATCGACTTCACGGTGGGCATGGAGGTGGGCAGCGGCTACGGCAAGCTGCGCGTGAGCAGCACGGCTGATCCCGGCCAGAGCTACGAGCGCGGCTTCGTCGCCATTCACACGGGCTGCGACCTGCTCGTCGTCGACGACACCGACGACCCCTTCATGGCCTTCGGGCACTTCGACACCGTGGCCGGCGGCCTGGCGGCCCAGGCGGTCGGCCACTGGCCGCGCGCGCTGCAGTTGCCGACCCTGGCCGATCTGCAGACCTTCCCGCTCAGCTTCTGGTTGACCGGCGAGAGCCAGTCCACCCTGGATGCCGACGACCGCGCCCTGCTCGGCAGCTATCTCGGCGGCGGCGGATCGCTGCTGGCCTCGGGCGACGAAATCGCCTGGGATCTCTGCTCGCCGGCGAGTCCCAACCACACGGCCCAGACCGAGCAGTGGGTGGAGAGCTTCTTCGACATCACCTATCAGCTGGACTTCGGCGGCACCCAGGTCGAGGGCCTGCCCGGCAGCGACGTCGGCCACGGCCTGAGCTTCGCGCTCACGGATCCCAGCGCGGATCCCGATGTCATCGCCTTGGCCCGCGCTGGCGCCGCGCAGTTCGCCTACGGCGGCGGCGGCGTCGCCGGTGCCCTCAGCAGCTCGGGCAAGCGAATCCTCTTTCTGGGCTTCGATCTGGCCGACGTGGCGCCGGGCTCCCTGGCGCCCCTGCTCGCCAATGCCCTGATCGCCCTCGCCGCGCCTTCGGCCGGCGAGCCCACTGCCCTGCCCGCTCGGCTCGCCCTGCTGCCCAACCAGCCCAATCCCTTCAATCCGAAGACGACGCTGCGCTTCCAGGCCCCGGCCGGCGGCCTGGCTCGCCTCGAGGTGCTGGACCTGCGCGGCCGCGTCGTGAGCAGCCTCGGCGTGGAACTGACGGCGGGCGAGAATGCGCTCTCCTTCACGGCCGTGGATGCGGCGGGCCGCGCGCTCGCCAGCGGAACCTATTTCTATCGCGTGGCGCTGAACGGGGAGACCGTCAGCGGCAAGATGACCCTGCTCAAGTAGGGAAGCCAGGAAAGGACGCCGGATGCGACGCCTCGTCTTCGCTGCGCTCTGCCTGATGATGGCAGTCGGCGCGAACGCCGCCGAGAAGCAGGTGCCCAGCTTCACGCTGAGCGACCTGGACGGCAAGCCGCACAGCTCTGAGACCCTGATCGGCGGCGGCCCCGTGCTGCTGAACTTCTGGGCGACCTGGTGCAAGCCCTGCCTGGCCGAGCAGCCCAAGCTCAAGGCCTTCCACGCCGAGTGGGCGGCCAAGGGCCTGCGCGTGCTGTCGATCAGCGTCGACGATCCGCGCACCGCCAAGCAGGTCAAGCCCTTCGTGCATCGGCACGGCATCGAATTCCCCGTCTACCTCGACAGCAATCAGGACGCCTATCGCAAGCTGGGCGGCCGGGCGGTGCCCTTCAACGTGCTGGTCGGCTCCGGCGGCGAGCTGCTGTCGGTGACCATGGGCTACAAGGAGCAGGACGCCGAGACCTGGGGCTCCCTCATCGAAGCGGATCTTGCGGCGCGGGCTGCCGAAGGGGAGGCGAAGCAGGGTGATTAGGCGGGGAGCGGCCCTCGCGGCCGTCGTCCTTCTCGGTCTCGCGGGCGCGAGCCCCGTGGCCGCGGAGGGCATCACGGTGCAGGCCAACAACGACCTGCAGGCTAGCCACGACGTCGAGACCGAGCGGGACATCGTCGAGGACTGGCTGGACCTGGACCTCTACGGCGAGAACTTCCAGCTCGGCCTGCGCTACTCGAGTTTCGCGCCGCCCGATCCCATCGTCTCCACGGACCTGAGGAGCAGCGAGGGCATCACGCATCGCTTCGCCGAACTGCAGCTCCAGGCGACGCGCCTGCGCGTGGGCACCTTCACCAAGCTCTTCGGCCGCGGCCTCATCTTCCGCAGCTACGAAAACCGCGACTTGCGCGTGGACACCAACCTCGACGGCGTGCTGCTCGAGCGCGAGGGCGGCTGGTGGCGGGGGGCCCTGCTCTCCGGCCGCACGGAAACCGGGCAGATGGAGACGGGCGAGCGGAGTCGCGCCGACCGCTTCAGCGGCGCCGACCTGGAGGCCGCGCGCGGCCCCCTCACCCTGGGCGGTTCCTTCCTGACCTTCGAGCGGCCGGACTCGCCCGCGCGTCCGCAGCTGCAGGCCCTGCGCGCCAGCTTCACGCAGGGGCCCTTCGCGCTGGACTGGGAGGGCGCCCGCCATCTGCCCGACGAGGCGGCGAACGATGACCAGCGCGGCGCGGGGCACATCGTGGAGGGCTCCTACCTGGTGGGTCCGCTGGGCATCTATGCCGGCTACAAGCGCTACCGCGACCTGGCCGTGCTCACCCAGGACCAGAAGCTGATGAACCAGCCGCCCCTGCTCATCCACGATCCGCGCGCCACCCTGATCTCCCGCCATCCCCACCAGCTCGACCCCGATGACGAGAAGGGTC
Source organism: uncultured bacterium (assembly GCA_963695095.1). Taxonomy (GTDB): domain Bacteria; phylum Krumholzibacteriota; class Krumholzibacteriia; order JACNKJ01; family JACNKJ01; genus VGXI01. The sequence continues at coordinate 1,721,102 of CAVOFT010000001.1, forward strand.
TGGTGGCGGACATCTCCCTCGGCACGGAACTGGGCGAGTTCCTGGTGTCCTACGCCGAGACGCAGCATATCGACGAGCGCTTCGGCCAGAACAGCTTCCAGGAGTCCTTCCTCGAGTGGGATCGCATCGGGCTCGGCCCCTTCGAGTCCGCGCACTTCATTCTCGATTTCCAGAAGGTGCCCTACTTCGATGCCAGCGACATCGCGCGCCCGGAGTGGGTCTGGGACTACTACATGACGACGGTGCTGGACCTGCGCGTGCCGGTGCCACAGGGCACCGTCGTCGGCGTCTGGGAGCATCAGCACAAGCGCGCCGAGCACAGCGGCGAGTTCGACGACGAGCTCTTCGTGCTCGAGTACGAGCACGCCAGCGGTTGGAGCCTCGGCCTGCTCGGCGAATTCCTGAACTGGACCCGCGAGCAGCAGCTCATCGAGCAGCAGGTGGCGGAGCGCTCGCGCTGGAGCGGGGTCCAGGTGGCGGCGCCGCTGGGCGAACGCCACAATCTGCGCCTCTATGCGGGTGGACGCCGCGCGGGCTACATCTGCGTCGGCGGTGTCTGTCGCTACGAGCCCGCCTTCGACGGCCTCGAGCTCTCGCTCACGAGCCGCTTCTAGCGCGGCTGGCTTCTTGCCGCTGCGATCGCCGCGAGGCGCGCCTGGTTCTCCGGGCTCTGCGCCTCGCGATCGTACTTCCCCTCCAGCGCGACACCGATGCCCAGGGCAGCCACGGCGTAGGCGGCGGCAAGGGCGCCCGCCGTCCAGCGTCGCCAGCCGGGGCGGGCCGCTGCCAGCAAGGCGGCGGCGAGCGCCGCCAGGGGCAGCGCCGCCCCATGCAGGTAGCGCAGCTCGAGCCAACCTCTCGGCACGGGTATCAAAGCGTAGGGCAGCAGCGCCACCAGCGCCCAGGCCGCGAGGAAGCGCTGGCCGGCGGGTGCCCGCCGCGTGAAGAGCCGCGCCAAGCAGCCCGCCGCCACCAGCGCGCCGAGAGTGAGCTGCGCGAAGGCCAGCAGCCGGGCGCCGCTCGATGCGAGCGCCGGGTCGAGGCCGGCCACTTGCAGGGGCAGCAGGGCCAGGCCGAGGTAGCGCAGGTAGCGGGGCAGGAGCGGGGTCAGGCCACCGCCCGCCACGCTGGTCTGGGCGGTGTCCACCCCGGCCGCGCCCGTCGCCCAGAACCAGAGCGCGAGGGCGGGCAAGAAGAGGAAAGCGCCCAGGGCCCAGTCCGCGCGCCGCGCGGGGCGCCCCGCCAGCAGGCGGCGCAGGAGGACCAGCGGGCCGATCAACAGCCCCGACTCGTGGAGGAAGGGCGCCGCGAGGGCGATGGCGACGAGGAGGGCGGTCCGCGATCGCTGGCGCCGCCAGCGCGCCGGCTCCGCGGGGCGCTCGGCGAGGAGCAGCGCGACGAGGAGCAGGACGAAGCCCAGCAGTCCGCCACTGGTGCAGGCCCAGGTCACCTGCTTGCCGAAGTGGAAGACGCCGGCGAAGAAGGCGAGGGCGGCGGCGCGGGCGGCGAGGGGGCCAAGCCCCAGGCGGCCGAGGAGCAAGAGGCCGAGGCCGGCCGCGGCCGCCTGCAGCAGCACGTTGAAGCCGAGGTAGAGCCCGCTCGCCAGGCCGAAGAGCCGATGCTCGAGCGCGAAGAGCGCGAGGGCCAGCGGCCGGTAGAAGGCGATGTCGGCCTGCGGCGCGAAGAGCGCGAGCGGCGTCGGGGCAGCGGCGACCGCGCTGAGAAAGGGAAAGTCGTCAGCACGAAAGCCGTTGTCGAAGCTGCGCGCATAGACGGCCAGCGCGAGCAGCGACGCGAGACCGAGCATCAGCCCGACTCGCCGGCGCGGATTCAGCGCTCCCACTCAGCCACCTTTCGGCGCGCCGCCGCTCGAGGGGCGCGCCCCTGCGCGCCCTAGCGCAGGAGCGTCAGCTTCGGTCCGGCCAGGCGCTGGCCGTCCGCACTCAGCCGCGTGAAGTAGAGGCCGGCGGCCAGCGGGCGACCCGCGTCGTCGCGGCCATCCCAGACGAGGGCCAGTTCGCCGGCCGGCTGGCCGCTGCGGGCGATGCTGCGCACGCGGCGTCCGCTGGCGGCGAAGATGTCCAGGCGCAGTTCGCGGGCGCCGGCGGCGAGCGCGAAGCGCAGGGTCGTCGCCGCACGCACAGGGTTGGGCCAGGCGGCGCCGGCGCTGACCAGCGGCGGCTGCTCGGGCGCCGCCGTGAGGTCCTCGAGGAAGTGCGAGACCCAGGTGCTCCAGGCGCTGGCGCCGAGGGCGTACTCGTGGATCATCCAGAACTCGACGCCGCCCGGATCGACGGCCACCGCGCTGTAGTCGCCCCAGCGATTCTGCGTGTAGGCGGCCAGGCTGTCCTTGAGGCGCACGGGCGCCTGCATGGTGCCCGCCGGATCGCCGGCGGCGCGGTAGGCGCGCTGCATCGAGTAGTACTCGCTGGTCGAGGAATAGGCGAAGCACATGGCGGCGTCGCCCAGGGCGTTCACGCTGATCGAGTTGAAGGTGGCATAGCCGGTGCCGCCCGGCAGCACGTCGCCCGTCTGCACGAGCGTGGGCGGGTTGCCGCTGGCGGGCCAGCCGTTCATCGCGAACTGGTACCAGCGCGCCACGCTGGTGGTGCGCGCCGAGGTCGGCGCCGCGTGGTGGCAGGCCCAGAGGTAGCCGTCCCGGTAGACGCAGCTCCAGAAGCGGGCCTCGAAGGTGATCACCTGCGTCGAGGTGCCCAGGCTGCGCGCGCTGGGCGGCGTCCACCAGGTGGGCACGGTGAGCGCGGTGGAGACCAGATTGGGCGCGCCGAGCGGGTTCTGCACCGCCCAGAAGGTGATCGTGCTGGCGCTCAGGCTCTCGTTGGCGTGGAGCATGTACATCGCCGGCGCGTCGGTGACCTGGACCGGCAGGCCCATCGACTGGGTGCCCGTGTGCAGCACGCTGGTGGTCGCCGCCGCGCCGCCGCCGAGCACGCTGGCCTTGTCCAGGATGTAGACCAGGTAGGTGTCGGGCGAGAAGAAGTCCGCCGTGAGGTAGACGGCCTGCTCGTCGACGGCCATGTTCGGCGAGTCGATGTCGTTCCCGGCCAGGCTGGTCACGTTGAAGCGGTACTTGTGCCAGCTGCCGGTGGGGTCGCCGGTGGCCGATACGGCGAAGAGGAAGTAGGACTGTCCGCTCGTGCGCTCGCAGGCCATGGCCATGAAACGCGCGGCCAGCGGGTCGAAGATCACTTCCGGATCGAAGACGAAGCCGCCGGCTCCCAGCGCGCCCCAGAAGCCGCCCGCGCCCTCGATGGGCTCCTGCCAGAGCGGCGTGCCGTCCTTGAGGAAGGCGGCCAGCGCGCCGTTCACCGTGGCCACCACGTGGTTCGCGCCGACGGCCATGTGCGGATCGGGCGGGGTCCAGCCCGTGTTGGCGATCGCCTGCCAGCCGGCATCGCGGCCGCCGCCGCCGGGCCAGGCCGTCTCGGCGTCGAGAGCGCCGGCCTGGAAATCGGGATCGAAGACCGGCGGCTGATGGGGGAGCGCGGCCCCGGATGCGAAGCTCGTGGCGCCGGCGAGGCCCGCGGCGGGCGCGAGGCGCTCGGCGAGGCCGGCCAGCGCGAGGCGCCCGGTCAGGGCCAGGCGGGCCAGCGGGTTCGCGGGCACAGGCAGCAGCAAGGTGAGGTTGGCGGCACTCGTGTCGCCCTGGCCCGCATCGCCCGCCCAGGCGACGGCCAGCCGGCCGTCCTCGCCCAGGACGAGGCGCTCGACGCCCGTAGCCGCGGCCATCGCCTGCCAGCCGGCAGCGAGGGCATTGACCCGGAAGGCGGGACCCCGCGCCGCACCGTCCGCGCCATAGCGGCGCGCGTAGACGTCGGCCTCGCGGCCGTCGGCGCTGAGCTGATTCCAGGCGACCGCGAGCTCGCCCGCCGCATTGCTCGCCAGGGCGACGCCACTCTGCCAGCCGCCCTGCTCGGCGCCGGGCGCCAGCGCGGCCAGCGCAAGCGAGCCCGCGGCCACGCGGCCCAGGCGCACGCGCCAGTCGATACCCTCGCGCGCCATCCAGGCCAGGGCCAGCTCACCGCCGGCGAGCGCGGCCAGGCTCGGCTCGATGCCGCCGGCGGCGAGGAGCCGCTCGTCGCCCAGCGGGCGCCCCGCGGCGTCGAAGCAGCGCAGCAACACGCCGCCGGCCTCGGGCAGGCCCGGCACCTGGCGCTGCCAGGCGACGGCGAAGCCACCGCCAGGGAGGGCGGCAAGACTCGGCAGGCGATCCAGGGCGCCCGCGCCGTCGCTGAGGGCCAGCTCGCCGCCGAGCGGGGTGCCCGCGGCGTCGACAAGGCGGCCACGGAGACGGCTGGTCCCGGGCTCCGCGCCGGGGCTCGCCCACACCGCCAAGCGCCGGCCCTCGGCGCCGGACAGGGCCAGCACGGCCGGCGTCTCCTGGGAACCAGCGATTGTGGTATTCAGTAGCAGCTCGTCGCCGCCTTCCCGTCGACTGAGAATCCCCTGCGCAGAACCATCGAGGCCCCAGGCCTCCCAGACCATCCAAGCGCCACCGGGCCCGGAGGCCACCGCCGGATGCTGATGATGCGTGCCGCGGCCGAGGTTCACGGCCAGCTCGCCGCCCCGGGGGCTGCCCCAGGCGTCCAGCCGCCGCGCGTACACGCCATAGCGGCCTTCCTGCTGGCGGCGGCTCTCCCAGACCGCGAGCAGACCGCCGTCGGGCTCCAGGGTCAGGGCCACCTGCTCTTGCCCACTGCCGCGGAAGTCGTTCAGGCGCAGTTCGCGGCGCAGGTAGTGATCGGCGCCGGCGCTGAGGCCATCGGCGGCCAGCGCCAGCGAGGGCGCGAGGAGGGCAATGGCAAGCAATCCGCAACGGCGGGCGAGGCGCGGCAACATGGGGACCTCCGGGGAGCGACTGAGGGATGGCGAGAGGAGCGCACGAAGCTCCATTATATCGCGGCGCGCCCGCTTTCCCAAGCCCTTTGCGCTCGGCTTGACGCGCTTGCAACCCTGTGTTAACAATGCCCCGCCGGCCTTCCGGCCGCCTGTAGCCGGGCCCTTCCCACCCACAGAAGGAATGCTGAACTCCTTGACCGCCTCCCGCCACCATGGCCGGCCACTGCCGATCCTCCTCCTCGTCGGCCTCGCCGTCAGTCTGGGCTGTCTGGAGCCTGGCGACACGCCCCTGGGTCCCGACAACGGCATGGCGCCCATCCCCGCCGAGGCCCGGGTCTTCGAGCTCGCCGGCGAGGCCCTCGGCCTGCGGGTGACGCGGCTGGAGGAGAGCCGGCCGCTCTTTGCCACGCAGGTCATCTACTGCGGCTTCGATTCCACCAGCGGCTTCCGTTCCGAGCCCGTCTTTCGCTTCGATTGCAGCAGGCTCGATCCCTACATCTCCGGAATCGCGCGCGCGCAGCTGCTGCCCACCTTTCCCAGCCCGAATGCGGCCAAACCCTGGCTGGGCGACAACCCCGACCTGGGCCGCGCGGTCAGCGTTCGCGTCTGGCGACTGCCCGACCTGGACTTCGAGAGCGAAGTGCTCACGGGGGTAAGCGCCGTGTCCGGCGCCTGGCCGCTCAGCGCCGATGCCGTGCAGCTGGAGGTCAGCGGCACGCTTCCCCTGCCCCCCGACAGCGTGGATGCCTGGATCGCCGAAGGCGCCGTGGTGAACCTGGCCCTCGGCTACGAGGACGCGCTGAGCGAGACGGGTCTCCTGCGTCTATTCAGCACCCGCTCGGACTCGACGCCGACGGTGCTGCAGATCGAGGCCGTGTCGAGCGTGGAGGCCACCCAGTCCATCAAGCCCACGCTCGACGGCCAGCTCGCCGACAAGCTCGACAGCGGCGTCGAGTTCGCCGATCGCCTGCTGCTCGCCACGGGTATCACGCGGGACGCGCATCTGATCTTCGAGCTGCCGGATTCCCTGCGCGATCCGACGATCATCCTCGTGCGGGCCATCCTGGAACTCTGGCCGGACAGCAGCGGCCTGGTCGGCATGAGCCCGCTCGATCGCCGGGACAACGAACTCGGCGGGGTCTACTTCAACGAGGGTGGGCTCACCGTCGCCCTCCAGGCCGTCGACGACAGCCTGCCCGGCTCGCCCGGCATCGAGGAGGGCCTCTTGCTCGAGTCGCGCCTGCCCGTCTTCGAGTACTTCCTCAGTTACGGAGACGACGCGGAGCACACTCAGCTCACGGAGACCCAGCTGACGATGCCGCTGCGGCTGCCGCTCACGAAGTGGCTGCAGGCCTGGATGAACGGCAGCGATGAGAACGTCGGCATCACCTTGCGCCTGAGCGGCGCCGAAGAGCGCCTGCGCCAGGTCGCCTACCACCTGAATGCCAGCGCCCCCCTGGACGGGCTGAAGCCCCGCCTGGAGCTCATCTACCTGAAGAGGCCCGACTTTGACTAGGCGCCGGATCGCAGGGCTGGGGCTCGTCCTCGCCGCCCTCGCGGCGGCGCCTGGCGCGCGCGGCGAGAGCCTGCTCGAGTTGCTGCCGCCGGGCGAGCCGCTCGTGCCCCTGGACGCCCATGCCATCGCCCTGGGCGGCGCGTCCGAGGCGCGCTGGGAGCTGGAGAGCGGCCTGCCCTCCAATCCCGCGCAGCTCGTGGCCATCGAGGGCGTCAGCTTCGCCACCGTCCTTCAGCTGCGCCGCGGCCTGCGCGATCTGCCGGGCGAGGGCCCGGACTGGGACGAGACCCGCCAGGACTTTCCGGCCTTCCAGATCAGCGCCTCCCTGCCGCGGGGCCTGCGCCTGGGCCTGGGCTACCGCGCCGATCTGCGCAGCCGGGGCGCTTACGGCTTCACCGTGCCCTTCGCACTCGACGGCGCGATCGATCACTACGCCGTGGACTACACGCAGAGCGGCGGCCTCTCGCGCTTTCCGATCAGCCTGGCAATGCCCTTGGGCGAGAACTACCGCGCCGGCATCGGCCTCAATCTCTACCGCGGCAATCTCACCCAGGAGTGGGCCTACGATTTTCCCAATGCCGTCAGTGGCGATTCCGACCTCGGCTATCAGGATCGCAAGGTGCGCCGCCAGGCGAGCTGGTCCGGCACCGGCCTGGTCTGCGGCCTGCAGGCCCGGCCCCTGGGCCCGGCCACGGTGTTCTCGCTGCGCTGGGACAGCGGCGCCGACCTCAACGGCGATTCCCAGATCGAGACAGCCGGCGAGGCCGATCTCGAGTCGATGCAGCTCGACGGTCGCATGCCGGCCCGCTGGGCGCTCGGCGCGGCGCAGCGCCTGCCGCGCGGCGCCATCGTCTCCCTGCAGTGGGAGCACGAGGCCTGGGCGAACTACGCGGCGCCGCTGGCCGTCCGCGACCTGGCCGATGTCGATCGCCTCTCTCTGGGGCTCGAGTGGCTCTGGGGCGAGGCCGGTCGCGGAGCCCGCGCCCAGCGCCAGCTGCCCCTGCGGCTGGGGCTGCGCCGCGGCAACTGGCCGGCGCCCGACCCGCTGACGGGCAGCGAGGTCGTCGAGACGACCTTCGCGCTCGGCAGCGGAGTGGATCTGCCGGCCGGGCGAGGCTCCCTCGACCTCACGTTCTTCTGGCAGCAACTTGCCGTGGAGGGTGGCGAAGGCGAGCGCCGCTTCGGGTTCGCGCTCAGCCTGCGCACCACCGAGACCTGGTCGCGGCGCACCCAGCCCTATTAGGCGGGCGCCGCGACGACCGCCGGCTTCGCTCATGAGCCAAGGAGAGACCATGAACCTGCGCAACCTGTTGCCCTCCGCTGTCGGCGTGCTGGCGCTGGCCGTCTTCGCGCTGGCCGGCTGTCAGAGCGAGCTGGCTCAGTCGGATCTCGACGCCTTCGAGGCGCTGCCGCGCGCCGAGCGGGTGCTGCGCCTGGAGCAAGAGCTGGCCAAGCACCCCGCCGATCCGCGCCTGCCGGGACTGCTGGCGAAGGCCCGCTACGAGGACTATGCCGAGCTGCCGCCTCTGGAGCGCATCGAGGCGATCAAGGCGGCGCTGCGCGCCGACCCCGAGAGCGCCATCATCTCCAAGATGCTGGGGGATGCCTACTACGACCACGCCGGCGGCGAGGGGGGCGCCAGCTACACGGATAGCGCGCTCTTTGCCTACGAGAACGCCGCGCTGAAGCAGCCCAGCTTCCTGGCCGCGGTGGGCAGCGTCGGCGCTCTCTACGACGAGAAGGAAGATTTCGAGCAGGCGATCGCCTGGTACGAGAAGGCGCTCGCCCTCTCGCCCGAGCACGTGCCGACCCTCTGCAACCTCGGCGCCGGCCACTACAACCGGGGCGAGTACGCCGTTGCCGTCGACTTCTACCGGCGGGCCCTCGCCCTCGATCCGCAGAGCCAGGATGCGCACTACAATCTCGGCGTCGCCTTCGCCGAGGCCACCATCTACCGGGAGGCGATCGTCGAGTGGCGGACGGTGGTGGCCATCGACAGCACGACCGCCGTGGCCAAGCAGGCGGCCAAGAACGCCACGCTGCTGCAAGAGGTCCTCGACGAAACCGTCTACAAGGGCGGCAGGAAGAGCCGCCGCATCAATCTCGGCGGCGACGAGTAGGCCGGGTGGACCCGCTGTCCGCCGCGGCTCGGCAACTGTCCTTCAGGAGGAACCATGAAGCGAATCGTTCATGTGCTGGGCACGGGCACCATCGGGGAGCCTCTGATCGGCCTGCTGGTGGAACACAAGCGCGAGCTGGGCTTCGACGATGTGACCTTCCACAAGCGCACGCCGACGGCCCTGGATCAGCCGAAGATCAAGGACCTCATTCGCCGCGGCGCCGCGCTCTGCGCCGATGACGACGCGCGCGCCGGATTCGCGGCCATGGACCTGGAAGTCAGCCACAGCGCCGAATCGGCGATCGAGCGCGCCCAGGTGATCATCGACTGCACTCCCTCCGGCAACGCGATGAAGGAGAGCGTCTACAATCGCTTCGACGACGGCCGGCGGCTCTTCATCGCCCAGGGCAGCGAGTTCGGCTTCGGCAAGCCCTACGCCCGCGGCATCAACGACGACACGCTCGTGCACGGCCAGGATCACTTCATCCAGGTCGTGAGCTGCAACACGCACAACATCTCGGCGATCATCCAGAACGTGGCCCTGGAGCCGCACGGCGAGGACAATCTCGTGCGCGGCCGCTTCCTCTGCCTGCGCCGGGCGAACGACATCAGCCAGGCCGGCAGCTTCATTCCCGCGCCCGAGGTGGGCAAGCACGGCGACCCGCGCTTCGGCACCCATCACGCCCGCGACGCCTACCACCTCTACAAGACCAAGGGCCTGGAGCTGGACCTGTTCTCCAGCGCGATGAAGCTGAACACGCAGTACATGCACATCATCCACTTCGCCCTCAATCTGCGCCGGCCCACCGACAAGGAGACCGTGCTCGAGCAGATCCGCGGCAACGACCGCCTCTCGCGCACGAATCAGGCCAGCGCCGGCGTGGTCTTCTCCTTCGGCCGCGACCACGGCCACTACGGGCGCATCCTCAACCAGACGGTCTTCGCCATGCAGAGCCTGCACGTGAGCGAGGACGGCAAGGAAGTGTCCGGCTACTGCTTCACGCCCCAGGACGGCAACAGCCTGCTCAGCAGCGCGGCGGCCGCCGTCTGGCACTTCTATCCGGAGGAGACGGCGCCCCGGCTGGAGTGCCTCAAGCGCTTCTTCTTCAGCGAGGTCTGAGTCGCTCAGCGCTCATCGGCGACCAGGCTGTCCAGGGGCAGCGGCGTGAAGAGGGCCCGCTCCCCGCGGGGGCCCTCCGTCCAGTCCAGGCGACCGCTGGGCTTCTCCCGCTCATGCTCGAAGTAGACGAACCAGTCCTCCTCGCGCTGGCGGGCGAGGAGGCGCTCCTTCGTGTCGAGGGTCATGAGCGGGAAGAGATCGTAGCTCATGATCCAGGCCGGCGGCAGGTGGCTGCTGGTGGGGATGAGGTCGCCGGCGTAGAAGAGCCGCCGGCCGCCGGGCAGATCGATGAGCAGGGACTGGTGATGGGCGGTGTGGCCCGGCGTCGGCAGCAGGGTCACGCCGGGCAGGATCTCCACTTCGCCCTCGATGAGCTCGAGCTGGCCGGCCTCGGCCACGGGCAGGAAGTTGCGCGCCAGGTAGCTCGCGCGGCTGAGCGCGTGGGGCTGGATCGCGTCCTCCCACTCGCCGCGCTGCACGAAATAGCGCGCCCGGGGGAAGCTCGGCCGGGCGCGCCCCGCCGCGTCCAGGCGCGTGTTGCCGCCGCAGTGGTCGAAGTGCAGATGCGTGTTGACGACGTGCGTGACCTGCTCCGGGGCGACGCCGCAGGCGGCCAGGGCGCCGAAGAGGTCCGTCTCGCGCTCGATGGGGAACTGGGCCAGGAAGCGGGCGTCCTCCTTGTCGCCGAGACCGCTGTCGATGAGCAGCGTGAAGTCCGCGCCGCGCACCAGGAGGCAGTTGAGCCCGAGCAGGATGCGGTTCTCGCCGTCGGCGGGCTCGCGCTGCTCCCAGAGCACGCGGGGGACGACGCCGAACATGGCCCCGCCGTCCAGGCGGAAGCGGCCGTCGCTGACGGTATCGAGGCGAAGCGCGTGCATCGGGCTCCTTGCGCGGTGGGGGCTTGCGCATAGCTTACGCAGGCGGCCGGCGGACGCAAGCTCCCAGCCCGCTGGGCGCGGGACCCGGCGTCCCGAAAGGAGCGGCCATGGCGAGCGAACCCTGGACGGCGAGCCTGCACGAGCGCCTGCTGGCCGGCCTGGCCCGCGTGGGCGACTACCAGCTGGCGCAGCTGGGCAACCTCGCGCCCGCCGGCCTGCGCGAGAAGAGCGGTGCCGGCGATCTCGTCACCGCCGTCGACATCGAGAGCGAGGCGCGCCTGGCCGAACTGCTCTCGTCGCTGCTGCCGGCGGCCGGTCTGCTCGGGGAGGAGGGCCTGCGCCAGGCGGCGGCGGGCGAGCTGGTCTGGCTCGTCGATCCCCTGGACGGCACCACCAATTTCGCGCACGAGCATCCCTTCTTCTGCATCAGCGTGGCCCTCGTGGCCGGGCGCCGGCCGCTCCTGGGGGCCGTTCATGCGCCGCGCCTGGGCGAGACCTTTCACGGCTGGGGCGGGCGCGCCTGGCTGGGCGAACGGCTGCTGGCCGCGAGCGCGCGCCGGCTGCCGCGGGAAGCCCTGTTCGCCACCGGCTTCGCCGACCGCCGCCACGCTGCGGGCGGTGAGAACCTGGGCAACCTGGAGCGCGTGCTCTGCGCAAGTCGGGGTTTGCGCCGGGCGGGCAGCGCCGCCCTCGACCTGGCCTACACGGCGGCCGGCCGGCTCGACGGCTTCTGGGAGATGGGCCTCAATCCCTGGGATGTCGGCGCCGGCATCTACCTCGTCCGCGCCGCAGGGGGCCGCATCAGCGATTTTCACGGCGGCGACGATGCCCTGGCCGGCGATCACATCGTGGCCAGCAACGGCCATCTCCACGAGTGGCTGCTCGCTCAGCTCGCGCTGGCGCCCGTCTTCGACCGCGCGCCGGCGCCGCTGCTCGACTAGGGTCCGGGGGCCGCGGGGCAAGGGTCTGTCCCGGCCCCGCGCGCCCGCGGCCGGAGGGCGACCAGGCGCAGGGCCTGACGGCGAGCGCCGGCGGGGGCCCGCAGCGGCAGTTCCCGCAGCTCGAAGTCGACGGCGAGGCGCTCCAGGCAGGGCGCGGCGACGGCGCGACCCGGCTCGGCGATGAAGGCCTGGCCATCGGCGGCCAGCGCGGCGGCAAGGAAGCGCGCCAGGGGCTCGGCGAAGGTGCGTTCGTAGAGGATGTCGGCGGCGAGCAAGGTGGCGTAGCGGACGGGCGGCGCTTCGTTCCAGTCGAGCTGGCGCACGCGCCGCGGGTCGAGTCCATTCCGGGCCAGGTTCACTCGCGCCAGGGCGCAGGCGTCGGGGTCGCGATCGGCGAGCTCGAGGTCCCAGCCCAGGCGCAGGGCGACCAGGCCGACCAGCCCGAGGCCGCAGCCCAGCTCGAGGCTGGGCCCCGGCCGGCGGGGGCCCCGCCCGGCAAGGAGCCAGGCGGCCAGGGCCAGGCTGCTCGGCCACAGCTCGGCCCAGTAGGGGATGCGCGCTTCGGCGTCCGAAGCGGTCGGGTCCTGTCGCTCGAGCAGGGCATCCACCGAGGGCGGTCTGAGGAGGGTCATGGTGCCCGGCAATCCCGGCAGTCGCAGGCGCTCTTCATGGAGGGGCAAGTCGGAAATCGGCGGCATCGGCGGAGCCGGCCTTTCATGGTAAGTGCTTTAGACACCTATCGTTTGCTATAACCCGAGGGCTGTGCTTAATTATGCGCGTCCCTGGCAGCCGGGGTCCCTGCGGGTGGCTCGGTGCCGACCCGCGATCCCCAACGAGGATGGCTCCATGAACGAACGCCTGCGCCGCCTGCCCCTCATCAGAGCGCTCGGCTCCCTGCAGTTGATGATCGCCCTCACCCTGATCTTCGCGCTCGCCAGCGGTGTGGCCACCTTCATCGAGTCGGCCTCCGGGACGCCTGCGGCGCGGGGGCTGGTCTACGATGCGCTCTGGTTCGAGCTGACGATCGCGCTGCTGATCGTCAACCTGACCATCCTGCTCTTCACGCACGCGCCCTACCGGCCCAGCCAGTACGGGTTCTTCCTGGTCCACCTGTCCGTGATCGTCATCCTCATCAGCGCCGGCGTCACGCGCTACTTCGGCTACGAAGGCATGATGCACATCCGCGAGGGCCAGTCCAGCAGCAGCATCCAGTCCACGCGCGAGTACATCCAGGCGAGCCTGGGCGAGGAGACGGACGGCTTCCCGGTCCAGCTCTGGCGGGCCGGGCCGAGCCGCGCGGGCGGCAAGCTCCAGCTCGGCGATCAGAACTACCGCGTGCGCGTCGTGGAGTACTGGCCGCGCTTCGCCGAAGAACTGCAGCCCGCCGAAACGGGCGCGGCGGCCCTCGGCTTCGCCGTCGCCGGCGAGCAGGGCATGCAGCGCCAGCAGCTGCGCGCGGGCGAGAGCCTGCGCGCCGGCCAGGTGCAGCTGCACTTCCTGCCCGGGGATTTCCCCCCCGCGGGCGCCGCCTCTCCGCTGGGCAGTATCCGCGCGACGCTGAGCGGTCAGAGCGTCTCCCTGCCCGTCAGCCGCGATCCCGTCCAGAGCGCCGTGATCGCCGGCTTCACCCTGAGCATCAGCGAGTTCCACCCCGACTACGCGCGCCGCAGCGAGCGGCCCGAGCCGGAGAGCCTGAGCAACCCGATGGTGCGCGTGGCCATCGTGGGGCCGGACGGTAGCCGCGGGGAGCGGGTGCTCTTCGCCTTCTTCCCCGACTTCGGCATGGACCACGCCGGCACGGCGGCCTTCAGCGAACTGGGTCTGGTCTACGAGTACGGCCAGACGCTGGAGCTCTCGGCGGCCGGCGACGTCCTGCGCGCGCGGGCGAGCTTCCCGCTCGAGGTCGTGAACATGGCGAGCGGCGCCACGGATCTCGTGCGGCCTGCGGCCGAGATCTTCTCGCCCACGCTGATGACCCTGCATCGCGCCGGCGGCTTCTCCTTCGTGCCCACCCTGTTCATGCCGCATGCGAGCTGGCAGCCCACGCTGAGCGCGGACGAGCACGCGCCGGCCGCCGTCCGCCTGCGCGTGGCAGCTGCCGGTGGCGCGGAGGCGGAGACGATCGTCCGCGAAGGCGAGCCCGCGGCGCTCGAGCTGAGCGGGCGCGAGCTCAGCTTCAGCTACGGGCCCAAGCGCATCGAGGTGCCCTACCGCCTCCAGCTCGACGACTTCCTGCTGATCACCTATCCGGGCAGCAGCAACCCCGCCAGCTACGAGAGCCACGTGCAGCTCTTCGACGAGGCGGCCGGCATCGCCGGCCGGCCCGTGCGCATCTACATGAACCATCCGCTCACCTACCGCGGCTACAAGCACTTCCAGTCCTCCTACGACCAGGACCACCGCGGCACCGTGCTCTCCGTCAACCATGATCCGGGCAAGTGGCCCACCTACATCGGCTACATGATGATCGGCCTGGGCTTCCTGTTGATCCTGTTCAAGGGACTGCTGGGCCGCTTCGAGTCGCCCCGCCCCACAGCCATGAAGGAGATCCGATGATCGCCCGCCGCCCCGCGCGCCTCGCGCTCGCCGCGGTCCTGGCGCTGCTGCTCGGCCAGCTCGCCGGGCCCGGCCGCCTGGCCGCCCAGTATGGTGGGGAGGAGGAGGGGAGCGCGACCGCGCCCGCCCAGGCCGAAAGCATGGGCGGTGCCGAGGCCGCCGACCCGCATGCTGGCCACGTGCACACGCCCGCGCCGCCGGCCGCGCCGACGAAGAACTTCCTCTCGCCGGAGAGCCGCGCGGCCCTGCGCCGGCTCAGCGTCCAGGATTTCCAGGGGCGCATGAAGCCGCTGGACACGCTGAGCCGCGAGATGGTGATGAAGATCACCAAGCGCTCGCACTTCGACGGCTGGGAGCCCGTGGACCTCTACCTGAGCTGGATGCTCTCGCCGCGTTACTGGTTCGACAAGCCGGTGGTCGCTGTCCGCTTCCCGGGCCTGAAGGACCGCCTCGGCGTCGATGCCGCGACGCGGGCCGTCAGCGCGGCCAGCCTGCTGGACGCCTCGGGCCAGTATCTGCTCAGCGAGGATGTCGAAAGCGCCCTGCGCACCGCCGATCGCGAGCGCAGCAAGCTGCAGCGGCAGCTGCTCACCTTCGACGAGCGCGTCAACCTGCTCTTCATGAACTTCCAGCGCAGCACCTTGCGCATCTATCCGGTTCCGGAAGACGCGAACCACACCTGGCTGGCCATGGACCGCCTCAGCCAGCAGCTGCGCGGAGATGCGCGCTTCGAGGAGTTCCGCCGGGCCGACCAGGCGCTGTTCTCGGCGCTCGCCGCCGGCGACGACGGCGAGATCCGGGCAGCGGCGGCCATCGTCCGCGCCCTGCAGGACAAGTACGGCGCCGCCGTCGAGGTGAAGGACCAGGCGCTGGCCGCCGAGCTCTTCCTCAATGACCGGCAGCCCTTCGTGCGGGTGATTCCCGTCTACTTCCTGGCCTGGGCCCTGCTGCTCGCGGCCTACATCCTCAGCCTGGCGCGCCGCCGCGGCGAGGGCTTTCGCCTGCGCCACCCCCTCTACCTGATCGGGTCCCTCGCCTACTGGCTCGCCCTGCTCGCCCACGTGACTGCCTTCGTGTTGCGCTGGATCGCCTCGGGGCGGGCGCCCCTGTCCAACGGTTACGAGTCGCTGATCTGGATCAGCCTGATGGTGGGTATCGCCGGCTTCCTCTTCGAGCTCAAGGACCGCCACGCCCTGATCGCCAGCCTGGGCGCCCTGCTCACCGCGGTGGTGCTCTCGGTCTCGCTGCTGTCCACCTTCGACCCGGCAATCGGGCCGCTGGTGCCGGTGCTCGCAAGCTACTGGCTGAACATCCACGTCACCATCATCACGAGCAGCTACGGCTTCCTCGGGCTTTCCGCCCTGGTCGCCATGAGCATCCTCGTGCTCTATCTCTTCAAGGCGCCCGGCCGCACGACCGTGCAGGGCGCCATCCAGCGGCTGCATACGATGCACTGGTACGTGATGGTGAGCGGCCTGGGCCTGCTCAGCGTGGGCACCTTGCTGGGCGGCGTCTGGGCCAACGAATCCTGGGGCCGCTACTGGGGCTGGGACGCCAAGGAGACCTGGAGCCTGGTCACGATCCTCGTCTACGCGGCGGTCACGCACATGCGCTTCATCCGCAGCGTGAGCGGGCCCTGGCCTGTGGCGACAGCGAGCTTCCTGTCCATCGCCTCGGTGATCATGACCTACTTCGGCGTGAACTACTTCCTGACCGGCCTGCACTCCTACGCTGCGGGGGCTCCGGTCCAGCTACCCAGCTGGGTTTACGTCGCCGTCGCCCTCGCCTTGCTGCTCATCCTCGCCTCCTGGGCCGTGGATCGCCGCCGCGATTGGGGGCAGGGGAAGCCCGCGTGAGCGAGCGGCTGCGCATCACCGTCAAGCTCTTCGGTGCCTACCGCGACGCGGTGGGCGCCGAGTGCCTTGCGCGGGAAGTGAGCGCCGGCAGCACGCTGGAGGACGCCTGGCAGGCGCTCTGCGCTGACTGGCCCGATCTGGCGCCCCTGGCCGGCGCCCGCCTGGCCGCGATCAATCTCGACTACGCAGAGGGGAAGGCGCGGCTCGCCGATGGCGACGAGCTGGCCTTCTTCCCGCCGGTCTCGGGAGGCTGAGGTGACGGAGGCCCCGCACTTTCTGATCACCAGCGAGCCCCTCGCGCTCGAACCGTTGCTGGCCGCCGTGGCCGCCCCTGAGCACGGCGCCGTCGTCGGCTTCCTCGGCGTCGTGCGCGCCGAGTCGGGGCTCGGCGCCCTCGACTACGAAGCCTATCCGGAGATGGCCGAGCGCAGCATGGCCGCGATCGCCGCCGAACTGGCCGAGCGCCACGGGCCGCTGGCCCTGGCTGCTCATCACCGCGTCGGCCGCCTGGGCGTAGGGGAGATCTCCTTCGCCCTGGCCGTCGGCGCCGCCCACCGGCGCGAGGCCTTCCTCGCCGCCGCCGCCTTCGTGGACCGACTCAAGGAGATCGTCCCCGTCTGGAAGACGGATCTCCCCGAGATCGCCGTGGACGAGGAGGAGCGAAGATGATGCGCATCAGCGTCGATGCGGCGGCTGCGGTCGCCGAACACGCCACGATCGTGGTTTTCGCAAAGGAGGGAGGCGGCATCGAGGCGGCCGGCCGCAGCCTGCCGGTGGCGGCGCGCGCTGCCGAGCTCCAGGCGCTCGGCGACTTCCGCGCCAAGCGCGGGGCGACCTGCCTGCATCTACGACGACGCGCCGAGCGGCGGCCCGCGCCGCTGGCTGCTCGCGGGTCTGGGCACGGAGGCCCAGCAGGGCCCGCGCAGCTGGCGCACGGCCGCGGCCGCGGCGCAGACGGCCCTCGCCGAGCTGGGCGCCACCGAGGCCCTGCTCCTGCTCCCCGCGGGCGCGGACGCCGGCGAAGTGGCCACGGGCCTGCTGCTCTCCGGCTACAAGTACGACCGCTACTTCAAGAACGGCGACGCCAAGGCAAAGCACCTGGAGTCCGCCCTGCTGCTGCCGGCGCCGGGCGCCGACGCGGCCGCGATCACGGCAGCCGTGGCGCGGGCGACCCGTCACGCCGCAGGAGTGGCCCTGGCCCGCGAACTGCTGAACGGCCCGGGCAACAGCGTCACGCCGGAAGCGCTCGCCGAGGCTGGGCGCGCGATCGCGGCCTTGCCCGGTGGCCGCGTGCGCTGCCAGGTGCTCGGTGAGGCCGAGCTGGCAGCCGAGAACTGCCGAGCCATCCTGGCCGTCGGCGCGGGTAGCGCCGAGGCGAGCCGCCTGATCGTCCTCGACTACAAGCCCGCCGGTCCGTCGCCGGCCAAGACCCTCGTCCTCGTCGGCAAGGGCGTCACCTTCGACAGTGGCGGCATCAGCATCAAGCCCTCCGCCGACATGCACGAGATGAAGTGGGACATGGGCGGCGCCGCCGCCGTGCTGGGTGTTTTCCGGACCCTCGCGGATACGCAGCTGCCCCTGCGCGTGATCGGCCTCGTGCCCGCCGTCGAGAACATGCCGGGCAGCCGCGCCTATCGGCCCGGGGACATCATCGTCGCCCGCAGCGGCCTGTCCATCGAGGTCAAGAACACGGACGCCGAGGGGCGCCTGATCCTGGCCGACGCCCTCGACTACGCGAAGCAGTACGACCCGGACCTGCTCATCGACCTGGCCACGCTGACCGGCGCCTGCGTCGTCGCCCTCGCCCACGAGGCGGCCGGCCTGATGGCCAACGCCCGCGGCGAAGCCTATGCGGAAGCGCTGCGCGCGAGCGGCGAGCGCGTGGGCGAGCGGCTCTGGCCCCTGCCGCTCTGGGAAGACTACGACGAGCTGATCAAGAGCGAGGTGGCCGACATCTGCAACACGGGCGGCCGCCACGGCGGCGCGATCACCGCGGGCAAGTTCCTGCAGCGCTTCGCCGATCACGCGCCCTGGATCCACCTGGACATCGCCGGCACGGCCTGGACGGGAAAAGATCGGGACATCACGCCCAAGGGGGGCAACGGCTTCGGCGTAAGGCTCCTGCTCGATTTCTTGGAAAGCGGCGGCCTGGGCGGCTAGCTGTCGAGAGTCACGGCCGCGACGAGATCGTCCATCACGCGCGCCCGCTCGAAGCGGGGCAGCACGAAGCGCTGTCCCGCTTCGCCCATTCTGCGCGCGGCCGCGGGATCTGCGCGCAGGGCGGCGATGGCGGCGCGGAAACTCTCGAGATCTTCAGGCTCGGCGTAGAGACCGCCGCCGCTCTCCTCGAGCAGGGCGCGCGCCTCGCCCGGCACGGCCAGCAACACGGGCGGCGTAGAGGCCAGGTAGTCGAAGAGCTTGCTCGGCACGAAGCTCGCGAAGATGGGATCTCGCCTGAGGGTCACGAGCAGCAGGTCCGAGGCATTGAGGAAAGGCGCCGCCTGGTCGGTGGGCACCTGGGGATGCAGGATGACGCGCGGCGCCAGGCCCTCGGCGGCCACGCGCGCGGCCAGGTGGGCGGCGAGAGGGCCGTCGCCCAGAAAGAGGAAGGCCACGCGCTCGTCCTCGCGATAGCTGGCGGCCAGGTCGAGCGAGGAAGTCCATGCCCTGGGCGATGCCGAAGAGCCCCGCGAAGGTGACGAGGTAGGCGTCCGGCGCGATGCCCAGGCGCGCGCGCAGCGCGGGGTCCACGCGTTCGGGCCCGAAGAGCTCCCGCTGCGTGCCGTTGGGGAACCAGGCGAGCTTCGCGGCCGGCACGCCCTTCGCCTCGATCGCCGCGCCGAAGGCCCGCGTGACGACGGTGATGAAGCGCGCCCGCCGGTAGAGCCAGCGCTCCAGCGCCGCGGCGAGGCCCAGCGCTCGCGGGTTCTTCAGCTCGCCGAGGGCGACGGCCGCGTCGGGCCAGAGGTCGCGCACGTCCATGACGAAGGGCGCCCGGCGCAGGATGGCCAGCGCCGCCCCCGCGGCCGCCACCGGCAGGGGCGGGCTGGTGGCGACCACCAGGTCCACCTTGCCCAGGCGGCGGAACGCACAGAGCGTGGCCATCAGCATGTAGGAGAGGTAGAAGGCGAGCCGCGTGCGGAAGGTCTTCACCGGGCTCGCCGCCACGCGCACGCGCAGGACGCGGAAGTCGTCGAGCTGGTCCCACTCCGTCCAGCGACCGCGGTAGCGTTCGGGGATCACGCCCTGGGGATGATTCGGAAACTCGCAGATCACGGTGACGCGGTGGCCCGCGCGCGCGAAGGCGCGGGCCAGCTCGCGGGCGCGCGTCTGCGTGGCCCCCACCTCGGGGTGGAAGTACTGGGAGAGGACGAGGACGCCGAGTCTGCGCTTCATGGCGCGACTCCAGCGGCTGCCTGCGCGAGCACGCCGGCGTAGATGCGCTCGAGCGCTTCGGCGTGCGGCTCCCAGCCCCAGCCCGCGGCGCGGGCGTGGGCGGCCGCGGCCAGTCGCCGGCGCAGCGCTTCGTCCCGCGCGAGGCGGAGCAGCGCCGCGGAGAGGGTGGCGACCTCGGCGTCCGCGAGCAGCAGCCCTTCGCGTTCGTGCTCGACCAGGTCGGCGATGCCCTCGTCCACGGGGGCGATGACCGGCAGGCCGGCCGCCATCGCCTCCAGGTAGACGATGCCGAAGGCCTCGCCCGCGGCGGGCAGCGCGAAGACGTCCGCCTCGCGGTAGGCTGCGGCCAGCGCGCTGCGGCCCAGGCGCGGCTCCCAGTTCGCGGCGAGGCCCAGCCGGACCGCCTGGGCGCGCAGGCGGCCGGCCTCGGGGCCCTCGCCGACCAGGGTCAGCGTGGCGGCCTCGCCGGCGGCGGCGAGCTGGGCCATCGCCGCCAGCAGGCGATCCACGTTCTTGCTCGGGACGAGGTTGGCCACGCAGAGCACGCGCAGGGGCCCGCGGCGCGGGCCGGCCGGCGCGGGCGCGAGAAGAGCTCGCGGCGATAGCCGTTCCAGAGCACATGAGCGTGGGCGGTGGCGAGGCCGGCCTCCCGCGCGCGCTCGCGCGCGAGGCCGCTGGGGAAGATGAGCGCAGCCGCGGCGCCGAAGGCTGCCGCCAGCTCGGCCCGCACGGCCGGCGACCAGCGGGCGGCCCGCAGCACGTCCGAGCCGTGACTGGTGATCAGGTAGGGCAGGCCGAGGGCCGCAGCCAGGCGGCGGGCGGCGGCCCCGTCGGGCACGCCGGCGTGGGCGTGGACGAGATCGTAGCCCTCGGCCCGCAGCGGCGCGGGATCGATGGCGGCGGCCAGGCGGCGGCCGGCGCCGGCGAAGGCCAGGCGGCGGGGCAAGAGCAGGTAGCGGGGGTGCCGGACGGACAGGCCATCCAGGTCACGAGTGGCGGGGATGGCGGCCAGGCGCTGCCAGTCGGCGCTCAGCCAGGCCAGGCCGGGCGGCGTGCGCGGAATCCCCGCGATCACCCTGAGCGCGTGCCCGCGCGCCGCCAGGGCGAGCGCCTCCTCGTGCACGAAGACGCCGTAGTGCTCGCGGCCCGGCTGCGGATACATGTGGCTGAGGACGAGGATGCGCACGGGCGGCGAGGGTAGCACCCGCACCCCCGGCAGGCAAGCGAGTACCGGCGCTTGCCTCTGCCGCCGGCAGCGTCTACCCTGGGCGCATGGTGATCGGCATCGGCATCGACATCGCGAGTCCGGCGCGCCTGAGGCAGGCCTGGGGCCGGCGCGGGCCGCGCCTGCTCGCGCGGCTCTTCACGGCGGCCGAGCGCGCCGACTGCGAGCGCGCCCGCGATCCCTGGCCCGCCTATGCCGCCCGCTTCGCGGCCAAGGAGGCCCTGCTCAAGGCCCTCGGCACGGGCCTGCGCCAGGGGCTCTCCTGGCAGCAGATCGAAGTGCGCCACGAGCGCAGCGGCAAGCCGCTGCTCGCGCTGAGCGGACGCGCCGCGGCCAGGGCCGCCGCCCTGGGCGCTACCCGCATCCACGTCAGCCTCAGCGATTTGCCCGAACTGTCCGCCGCGCAGGTCATCCTCGAAGGCGAGGGCAGCTGATGCCTGAGCGGGGCTGCAGACTATGAATGAGCGGGGCTGCGGACTATGAATGAGCGCTGGGTGGACGGCTTCAACGTCATGCATCGCCTGGCCGACTGCGCCGAGCTGCTCGCGAGCGACCTCGAGGCCGCCAGGCGGCGCTTCCTCGGCCGGCTGGCGCCGCTGGTCTACGACAGCGGCGAGCGCTGGACGGTGGTCTTCGACGGGCCGCGCGCGGGGCGCGCCCGCGCGCCGGGGCCCATCGAAGTCGTCTACGCGCCGGACGCCGACGCCTGGCTCGTCGCCGCCCTCGAGCAGCACCCGCGCCCGGCGCGGGTGACCGTGGTGAGCAGCGACGAGAAGGACATCGGCCGCCGGGCGCGCGCCCTCGGCGCCACCGTGCAGTCGGCGGCCGCCCTCGTGCGCGCCATGACGCAGGGGAGGGACGAGCCGCCGCCCGGGCCCGAAAAGCCCGAGCAGGTCAGCGCGGAGGACGTCGACTACTGGCTCGACGCCTTCGGCGGCGGCGCCTCGGGCGAACCGAAGCGCCGCTTCGACACGCTGGGCGGCGACCCGCCCCCGGATGCGGAGGAGACCCCGGAGCGCGCCTGAGCTAGGGCCCTGCGTCCGCTGCGCCGCTCGCATCGAGCAGAAGGTGCAGCGTGACGTCGATGCTGTCATCCAGGCCGCGCCGCGCCAGACGCGGCTTGCCGTCCAGCACCAGGTAGACGATGGGCGCGGGGCCCTCGGGGCCCGCGAGCGAGGCGGCCGCCGGCGGCGGCAGCACGGCGAGTTCGCCGGGGAGGCCGGCCGCTGACAGCGCCGCGCGCCAGGGCGCGGGGTCGGCCAGTGGCCCTGACACGCCACTGAGGAAGACGGGCAGGAAGGGCAAGCTGCGGGCAGTCAGGCGCGGCGCCAAACGCCCGCAGGCCGTGATCATCCGCGCGGCCGGCTCGCCGGCCGGGAAGAGCAGACAGAGGCGATCAGCCGCCGCCGGCAGGCCGCCGGCGGCGAGGGCGGCCTCGATCGCTGCGGGCGTGGCCCCGGCGAAGGCGCTCTCACCGAGCTCCCAGCCGGGTCCCACATCCAGCGGCAGGCTGACCTGGGTGAGTGCCCCGGACTCCACGCGGAAGCGCTTCAGTCGCCCGTAGACGCTGCCGCCGGGCACGCGATTGGCCGTGCTGAAGATGAACTCCCCCGCATCCCAGTCCTGCTCACCCAGGATGGGTTCCCACCAGGGGCTCTGGCAAGCCCCGCCCTTCAGGCGCGCCACGTTGAAGTGGCGGTAGGATTCGGCCAGCGAGTCAGGCAGCCCGCCGCGGGTCACGGTGAGCGCGAGCCGGCCGAGGGCGGGTCCCGCGTCGCCGGCGGCCGCGATGAGCGCGGCGGCCTCGGGTTCCAGCGCGCGCCACTCGCCCAGCCACAGCTCGCAGACGGCGTAGCGCAGGCGGGCCGGCCAGCCGTTGCGTCGCAAGAGGCCCACCAGGCAGACGGCGAGGTCGTCCTTCGTGCCGAGCCCAAGGGCCCAGCACTGGGCGGGATCGAGCGGGCTGCCGTGATAGCTGCCCGGCTCCACCTGCACCCGGGCGTGGAAGGTGGCGAGCAGCGCGTCCAGGCTGGACTCCAGGTCGGTCGCCAGGGGGAGGAGCGGCAGCCCACTGCGCCAGGCGGCGGCCGCCTCGCGGTCGATGCGATTGGGCAGCAGCCCCGCGCGGACGATGCTGTCCGGCAGGGCGAGGCCGAGCGCTGCCAGCCGCCTGCGCTGGGCCTGGGCGACGGCGAGCTCGGAGGCGATGGTCTCCTCGTCGAGCTCGATGAGATCCTTGTCATCCATCGCCTCGAGCACGGCGAGCAGATCCTCGCGGGCCGGGGAGTCCGGCGCCGCAGCCAGCAGCGCGAAGAGCAGCGAAGCGCGCGCCAGCGGCTTGTCAGCCAGAAGCGCGGCAAACCTTCCGGCCTGCCGCGCGGGCAGTGCCTCCAGGCGCGCGCTCTCTTCCGGGCGAGGCCGCGCGCAACTTGCGGCGATCGGCCTCGCGCGCCGCGATGCCGCGGGCGAGGGCGGCTTCCTCCGCTGCGCTGACGAGGTCCAGATCGCGGGCGGGCGCGCGTCGCCCTCGGGGTAGCGGAGCCAGAAGCCGGGGGCGGCCTCGAGGTCGTAGCGATCGGTCGCATTCAGCGTGACATCGAGGCGAGCGCCGCCGGCGCCGCCGACGACGCGCAGGTAGAGCGTGGAGTCGCTGCCCGCGGTCAGGGCGTACTCGCCGGGGCCGAGCACGATCTCGTCGCCGCTCGCGACCTTGGCCAGCGGGCGCAGGCTGCCGAAGTTGAGCACGTTGACGGTCAGCTCGGGCGCGCAGCTCGCCGCCAGCGCCGGGGCGAGGGCGGCGCGCAGGCGGATGGGATCGCCGTAGACGGCCGTCGAGTTGATGAGGGTCGCGCCCTGCTCGGCGCGATAGAGGGGCTCCGGCGCCGGATCGAACTCGCCGTAGGCCGCCGAGCGCACGAAGCCCGCGCGGCGCGCGGCGCCGGTGAACCAGGCGCGGTCCAGGCAGCGGTCGGGCTCGCAGCCGCCGAGATAGTGCCAGGCGCCGTCTGTCCACACCTCGACCCAGGCGTGGTTGCTGTCGGTGAAGGTCCAGTAGGGCGTGGCGCAGCTGCGCGCGGGCAGCCCCGCCGCGCGCAGCGCGCAGACGGCGAGGATGGTCTCCTCCTCGCAGCGGCCCAGCCCGCGGGCGATGGTGCCGAGGGGGCCGAGGTCGCGGCCGCTCGACGGCGTGTAGGTGGCCTGCTCGCGGCACCAGCGGTTGACGGCCAGCGCCGCGGCCTCCATCGAGGGCGCGCCGGCGATGCGCGGCGCCAGCGCACGGGCGAAGGCGGCCCGCCAGGCCTGCGCCGGCTCCTGGCTGACGCGATGCGGCACCACGAAGCGCAGCCAGAGCGCGCGCGGCATCTGCCTCGCGCCAGGGCGACTGGCGATAGGCGGCCGCGGCGTGCTCGACGTGCTCGCGCAGGAGGGGCAGGTCCAGCGCGGCGCAGTCGGACAGCGGCAGCCAGGCGAGGATCCAGCGCGCGGCCTCGTCCTCCAGGCTGCCGGCGGGCAGGGTCTCCAGCCAGGCGGCGATGCGCTGGCCGTCGAGGTGGCGGGCCAGCGTGGCCTCGACGCGGGCGTCCAGCGCGTCGGCGGGGGCGCGGCGCGACGCGGCCGCCGCGGGCCCGGCCAGGGCGACGACGAGGGCGAGGGCGAGGCAAGCGTGAAGGCGGCGAAGCGGCGGGCGGTGCGGCGAGGCCATTGGCGACCTCGCACTCGGGAATGGGGGAATCGCGCGCGAGTCTGCGCCGCGCGTGGGCGCGGACAAGCGCTTTCGGCTCGCGCTTGGCGGCGGCGCCGCTCGCTCTGCTAGGCTGGCCCGATGCGAGAGGAGAGCCGCGTGAAGCTGGCGAGCTGGAACGTCAACGGCATTCGCGCCGTCCAGCGCAAGGGCGCGCTGGACTGGATCTGGAACTCGGACCTGGACGCGGTCTGCCTGCAGGAGACCAAGGCCCATCCCGAGCAGCTCGAGCCGGCGCTCACCGCGCCGCCTGGCTGGCGCGCGCAGCTGGGCCGCGGCCGAGAAGAAGGGCTACAGCGGCGTGGCCACCTATCGTGCGCGAGGGGATCGGCCGTGGCCGGCGAGCGCGCGGGCTTCGGGGTGAAGCGCTTCGACAGCGAGGGGCGCACGCTGGTCACCGACTTCGGCGCCTTTCTCCTCTACAACGTCTACTTCCCCAACGGCAAGGCCAGCGAGGAGCGCCTCGCCTACAAGATGGACTTCTACGCCGCCTTCCGGAAGCACGTGAACGCGCAGGTGAAGAGCGGCAGGCGCGTGGTGATTTGCGGCGACGTCAACACGGCCCACCGGCCCATCGATCTCGCGCGGCCCGAGGAGAACGAGAAGATCAGCGGCTTCCTGCCCGAGGAGCGCGCCTGGCTGGACGCCTTCACCAAGGACGGCTGGGTCGACACCTTTCGCGCAGTGCAGGGCGACACGCCGGACGTCTACACCTGGTGGAGCCAGCGCTCGGGCGCGCGCCTGCGCAACATCGGCTGGCGCATCGACTACTTCTTCGTGGACGCGGGGCTGCGCCCGGCCCTGCTGCGATGCCTGGATCCGGCCCGAGCTCATGGGCTCCGATCACTGCCCGCTGGGCATCGAGCTCTCGCTCTAGCCGCTCGCCGGCAAGTCCTCCGGTCGGTTCCAGTTCCGCAGGGCAGCGGCGGGCAGGTCGATCGCCTGGTGCGGTAGATCGCCGATGAGCGCATGCAGGGCGAGGCGTCCGGCCGCGAGGGCGGCCTCGGCGGCATCCAGGCAGGCCGGATCCCAGATGGAGGGCAGGGGACAGAGCCGCCCCGCCTCGCTCGCCACCGTGAGTGGCGCCTTGCCCGCGCCGTGCGCAGCGATCAGCGTGCCGAGCGCGGCCGCATCCAAGTAGGGCAGGTCCGCGGGCAGCAGCAACAGTGCGGCGCCGCCGGCTGCGCGCAGGCCGGCGACGAGTGCGCCTAGCGGGCCCGTGCCGGGGGTCGCATCGGCCAGCTCCTGCACGCCGAACTCGGGGTAGCGACGGCCGTCGCCGCTGAGGAGGACCGCCCGCGAGGCCGCACCGGCCGCGAGCGCGATCGCGTACTCGAGGAGGCTGCCGCCAGCCGGGTGGGGGAGCAATGCCTTGTCGCGGCCCATGCGGCGACTCGCGCCGCCGCAGAGGAGGCCGGCCAGCAGCTCGCGGGGGTGGAAAGCGTCCATGCCCTCAGGCTAACGGGCGCGCGGACCGGCGGCAAGCGCGTGCTAGCAGCCGCCGCCGGGCTGCTTCTTCTTCGCGCCGCCCCCGGGGGCGGGCGCGGGCGGCGGCGCCGCCACGGGCGGAGCTGCCGCCTCGGCGCCGCTGAAGTAGGCGGCGAGCTGCCGCTGCCGCTCGGCCTCGGGGCCGAGGGCCGCCTCAGGGGGCGTGAGCACCTCGGCCTGCCAGGCGGCGGCGCCACCGCGCAGGCTGCGGTAGCGGAGCGTGCTGGGCCAGGTGGCGGGTAGCGGCGGCGCCTCGCCGGCAGCGGTGATGAGCAGCACCGTGCTGCCCGGCGCCGCGCTCGCAAGGGCAGCCGGCGGCTCGGCGTCGGCGAGCTGCACGGGCTGGGCGCCCGGAATGGCCGCCGCCTCGCGCGCGGATTCCTCCCTCAGATCGAGCAGGGTGAGCGGCGCCGCAGTCGAGCCCGCCACGAGGGTTTCGGCCAGCTCGGCGGGCGCCATGGGCTCGGCCAGCTGGGGCGGACTGGGCGGCGTCGCCACCGGCGCCGGCGCGAAGCCGGCGGCCAGGGCGACGAGGGCCAGCGATCCCATCAGCAGTAGCTTCACGCGGCGGCCGCCGGTGGGCGTGAGCGCTACGGGCGCGAAGCGCGGCGCCAGCTTGCGCTCCAGGGATTCGGCGCCGACGAAGGCCGCCGTCGCCACGGCCACGATGACGAGCGCGAGCCAGGGCGCCGGCATGCCGAGCAGGGCCGGCAGCAGCGAGCGGCCCTGGAAGCCGGCCGCGTAGAGCGCGCGCAGGGGCGCGAGCCACTCCATGCCGAAGGCGAACAGCAGCGTGCCGGCGAAGACGCCGGCCACGGCGGCGAGGCCGTCCAGGCGACCCGAGGCGAGGGAGACCACCGCCGTTCCCGGACAGAGGCCGCTCACGGCGAAGCCGATGCCCACGAGGAAGCCGCCGATGAGCTGGCCCCAGAGGAAGGTCGGGTTGATGTAGAGCAGCTCGAGGTTCACGAGGCCGAAGGCGGCGGCCGCATAGAGGCCGACCATGGCCACGAGCACGGCCGTGAACATCACCTTGAAGACGGTCATGTCGTAGCCGTAGAACTGCGCGGCCAGCTTGCGCGCGTTGCCGAAGCCGGCCCGCTCCAGCGCGAGGCCGAAGCCGAAGCCGAGCAGCAGGGCCGTCAGCAGGCCCACTTCCTCGCCGTAGAAGCCCTGGGCACCGAGGGGGAAGATCATAGCCACTGCCTCCTCACGAAGAAGGCCGTCGCGTAGGCGCCGGCGAAGAAGAGCATCATGAAGACCCAGCTGCCGGCGGCCAGCGCCGCGCCGCCCGAGAGCGCCTGGCCGGAGGTGCAGCCCCTCGCCAGGCCCGCGCCCACGCCCATGACGATGCCGCCGGCGAAGGCCAGCCACAGCCGCGTCTGGACGCTCACGCGCGGTCCGCGCTCGACGGCGCCCTTGAGGCGCCCCGCGCTCAAGGCGCCGATGAAGCCGCCGAGCAGGACGCCGACCACCTCGACGACCAGCCAGTTGCGCAGGGGATTGGCCCCATCGGCGACATAGCCGCCCAGGGCGGGGTTGGCCGCGGTCCAGGCGGGCGCGGCCTCGTGGGCGGCCAGGGCGATCACGCGCTTGGGCAGGGCGCTGGCGCCCAGCCCCTGTCCCGCGACGAGGAAGGTGGCGAGCAGGGTCAGTCCCAGCAGCAGGCCGGCCAGGTAGGGGTTCCAGTAGTTCTTCGCGTGCATGGGCTACTCCTTACTTGCTCGACAGCGGGCCCACCCAGCCCGCCGCCTGGCCGGCGAAGACGAGGATCCAGCGCAGGGCGAAACCGCCGGCGAGGACGAACAGGGCCGTGGCCCGCCCCGGCGTCGCACGCCGCTTGTACTCGATGGCCTCGCCGATGAAGGGGACGACGAGCCCGAGGGCGACGACGAGGGTCCAGAAGGCCGCCGTGTAGGGGCCGCCGAAGAAGAGCCGCGCCGCCGATTGCGCCGCCAGCCCGCCCACGGCCAGGCCGAGGAGCCAGAGCGCGAGGATGCCCAGCTCGGCGCCGATGACGGCCATGTCGACGGCGCTGGCCAGGCGCCGCTCCTCGTCGCGCAGGCCGAAGAGCAGGATGAAGGCGGCGCCGCTGGAGAGCCCCGAGGCGAGGAAGAGCGGGCCCAGCAGCGGCGAGTTCCACAGCGGCCGCGCGGCGAAGGCGCCCAGCAGGATACCCGTGTAGACGGCGAGCAGGATCCCCAGGTTCATCGTCGCGAAGGCGAGGCCGCGCGCGTGGCCGGCGGCCCAGCGCGCCAGCGGCGCCAGGCGCGGCCAGCGAGCGAGGGCGCGGCGGCGCCAGGCGGCCGGGCTCTCGTTCCAGGCGAAGGCCAGCGACACCGGGTAGACGGCGATGAGGATCCAGGCGCCCCAGGACATCGGCGTCTCCGGCCGCAGGATGAAGTAGAAGCGGAAGGCGTTGAAGCGGTTGGCCAGGTCCAGCCACAGGAAGAGCATGCCGAGCGAAAGCAGGAGGGGCGCCAGCCAGGGCAGGCGCTCGAGGCTGGCCGATCGCTCGCGGGCCGGCTTCCAGAGCCGATAGGCGCCGAGCAGGACCATCAGGCCGGCCACCAGGCCGCCGAGGAACAGGTAGACCGCCACCTCGCCATGCCAGACCTGCAGGTCCGGGTCGATGAGCGGGTTGTGGCGCGTCGTCGTCATCTCCATCGCGGGCCTCACTTGAGGTAGTAGTGCTGCGGCTCGGTGCCGGCGTCCGGCAGCAGCACGGTCCAGGCGCGGCGGGCCAGGGCCCGGCTGATCTCGCTGTCCGGGTCATTCAGGTCGCCGAAGAGGATGCTCGTCGTCGGGCAGATCTCCTGGCAGCTCGTGGTGGTCCGGCCGCTCTCGATCCGGTGCAGGCAGAAGGTGCACTTGTCGACGGTGTGCGTGCGGGGATCCACGAAGCGGGCGCCGTAGGGACAGGCCGTGATGCAGGCCTTGCAGCCCGAGCACTTGGCGTCGTTGATCTGCACCGTGCCGCCGGGCCCGTAGTGCGAGCTGCCCGTGGGGCAGGCGCGCACGCAGGGGGCGTCGGCGCAGTGGTTGCACCGCTCCGACCTGAGCAGGGTGGCGAGGGCAGGATACACGCCGCTCGTCTCGGTGACGATCCAGTCGCGCGTGTGGCCGGCGGCCACGCCGTTCTCCTCCTTGCAGCCGATGACGCAGGCCGCGCAGCCCACGCAGGTGAGCGTGTCCACGGCCATGCCGTAGCGGGGACCCTTCATGCCGGCACCTCCTGATCCGCGCGCCGGGCGGCGGTCGCGGCGTGCTCGTCGCCGCCGGCCGCGCCGCTCTCGTCCCGCACGAAGGTGACGAAGTTCACGTTCATGCCGGTGCCGCCCATGATGGGGTCGACCGCGACGCGCGTGCAGAGCTCGGCGCTGTCGATGCCGCGCCCGTAGGCGAAGCTCAGCTCCTTGGCCTGGCGGCCGTAGCCGTGGACGAGGTAGACCGCGTCGGCGCGAATGCGCTCGGTCACCCGCACGGGCGCGCTGAAGGCCGAGAGCACGCCGTCCTGGTTCTGCAGGCGCACGCGGTCGCCCATGGCCAGGCCCCAGTGGGCGGCGACGCGCGTGTTCACCCACACCTCGTTCTCGGCGAAGACCTCCGACAGCAGGCGGTTGTTCGTGGTGCGCCCGAAGCTGTGCACGGGCGCGCGCCCGAAGAGCAGGCGGTAGTAGCCGGCGGGCGGCTCGGCGGGCGGCGTGTACACGGGCAGCGGGTCGAAGCCGGCGGCGGCCAGGGCCGTCGAGTAGAGCTCGATCTTGCCCGTCTCGGTGGGGAAGCTGGGCAGGGCGCCTTCTTCGTAGCTGAGGGGCTGCGCGGGCATGGTGATCACGCCGTCGCGCTGCAGGGCGTCGCAGTCCAGGCCGGCGGCGTGCAAGCGTGCCTGCGCGTACTCCATGCTGTCGATCCAGGGGAAGAAATCCGCCAGGCCGAGTCGCGTCGCCAGCTCCTTGGCGATCCACCAGCCCGGCTTGCTGTCGTACATGGGCGGCACCACTTCCTGGCGCACGGCGATGTAGGGCTCGCGATAGGGCGGGTTGTGCAGCTCGTCGCAGCGCTCGAGGTAGGTGGCCTCGGGCAGCACCACGTCGGCCAGTCCGCAGATCTCGGCGGGCAGCACGTCCACGGCGACGAGGAAGTCCAGCTTCTGGATCGCCTCGCGGGTGCGCTGGGGATCGGGCAGGGTGGTGGGCAGATTGGAGCCGTAGACCATCCAGGCCTTGAGGTCGTAGGCCGCCAGGCCGGGAATCGTCGCGTCGCAGAGGCCCTGGGCGAGCACCTCGTCGGCAAGCGGGATAGTCGCTGGCCAGGGGCTGATCGGCGGCGCCGCGCTCGGGCGGCCGATAGCCGGGATAGGCGTAGGCGGGCAGCTCGATCTGCGCGGGGACGATGTAGCCGCCGCGCCGGCCCCAGGCGCCCAGCAGCGCGTTCAGGATGGCGATCGCCCGACTGCGCTGCGTGTCGTCGCCGTACCAGGTGACATGGCGACCCGGATGGATGAGGGTCGCCGGCCGCGCGCCGGCGATGAGGCGGGCGGTCTCGCGGATCAGGCCCGGCTCGATGCCCGTGCGCGGGTAGGCCCACTCCGGGCTGAAGGGCGCCACGTGCGCCTCGAGCTGCTCGAAACCGTAGGCGTAGCGCTCGATGTAGTCCCGGTCGTAGAGCCCTTCCTTGATGATCACGTGCATCCAGGCGAGCAGGAGCGCGAGGTCCGTGCCCGGCTTGATGGGCAGCCAGTAGCGCGCCTTCGCGGCCGCGGTCGAGAAGCGCGGATCGACGACGATGAGATCCGCCCCGCCGCGCAGGAAGTCGGCGAAGTCCTGCACCTGGGTGTTGTGCATGTTCTCGCCCAGGTGCGAGCCGATGAGCATGAGGCAGCGAGCGTCGGCGATGTCCGTGCGCTCGGGCGATCTCGACGCCCTCGCCGAAGGTGAGGCTGAAGCCCACGTCGCGCGGCCCGCGGCACTGGGCGTAGGAGGGCGCGGCGATGTTGGGGGAGCCGTAGGCCTTGAACAGGTGCTTCATCCAGTTGCCGCCGTAGCCGTGATAGAAGAGGGCGAGCGCGCTGGCGCCGTGCTCCTGCTTGATGCGGCCGAAGTGCTCGGCCACGTCGTCCAGGGCGTCCGTCCCAGCTGACGGGCGCGAAGCGCTGCTCGCCGTTCTTGCGGAGGCGCACGAGGGGCTGCTTGAGGCGGTCCGGGTCGTAGAGCAGACCCGTGCCGCCGGCGCCCCGCGGGCAGAGCCGGCCGCGGGAGAGCGGGTGCTTCGGGTTGCCCTTGATCTTGGTGACCCGCCCGTCCTTGACGTGGGCGAGGATGCCGCACTTCCAGAAGCACAGCTCGCAGAAGCTGGCGACGACGCGGTCGCCATCGGTGCCGGGGTCGCCGACGGGATTGGCGTAGGCACCGTACCAGTCGCTGGTCAGGCCGCCCAGCAGCGCCGCGCCGCCGACACCGGCCCCGCCGATCCTGAGAAAATCGCGCCGATTCATGCTCATGCCTGGTCCTCCTGGGGCCTGGCCTCGGCGCTGTCGCTATGCAACCAGTCGCAGACGGTGGTCACGAGGGTGCCGATCACGCTGCCGCTCGCAGAGAGCGCCACCTCGCCCGAGGGGCCGCGCCGCGTGCCGGCCACCAGATCCAGCTCGCGCAGGGGCAGGATCAGCCGGGCCACGCTGGACTGCGGCCGCCCGGTGGCGGCGATCAGTTCCTTCTGGCTGGCGGGTCCCTCGGCCAGGCGGCAGGCGATCTCGAGCCGACCCGGGTGGGCGAGGGCCTTGAAGACCTGGGCGGCGCGGGCGATGTCCTCGGGCGTCCGCTTCAGCTTCGGGTCCATGGAATCGCCTCCCTAGAACAGTGGTAAACAAACCCAGATATCCGCATATCCGAAAATACGAGTTCCCCGGCACCTGTCAAGCCCACCCAGGGCGCGGGGCGGCAAGGCCAGGGCTGACGCCGCAGACTGCACGGCCCCGCAAACCCGGCAACTAGTGCTTGATTGCAAGCGATTTTGGTGCAAAGCTTTGCGGCGCTCGATGGCGACTGGTCCTGGCGTCAGCTTTGCTTGACCTTGGTCTGGCGGCCGCCTTCCCTGGAGGATACGCTTGCTGCTTCGCCTGCCCTCGCTGGGAGTCCTCTTCCTGTTCGTGGTCACCTTGGCCTCGGGGGCGGCCTGCGGGCCGACGGATGGCGAGGCTCCGAGCGACCCCGCGGACCCCGAGATTCCGCCCGAGCCCGCCTACGCCACGCACGTGCTAGCCTACGGCAGCGCCCTGGCGAGGCTGGATCAGGGGCAGCTCGCGCCTTTCGACCACATCATCCTGGAGGCCCAGGCCCTGGCGGAGCTGGAGCCGCGTTACCACGCGCGAGCCCTGCTCTACTTCAATCCGTGGGGGAAGAGCAGCTACAGCGACAGCCTGCGCAGCTGGCCCGAGTGGCAGCCCGCGCCGCGCGAACTCGGCCAGCCGGACATCCTGCTCAACGGGAGCGTCTACTGCTACCGGTTCGACGACGCCCACGTCGCCGCCTTCCTCGGCTGGATCGAGAGCTATCTCGCCGCGCGCGGGGGCGAGGTGGCGGGCGTCTTCCTCGATGACTTCGGCTTCGAGCGCCAGTGGTGGACGGGCGCGGCCGCCGACAAGGACTCGGTCTGGGGGCCCTACGACGGCCGTCCCGGCTGGCGCGAGGCGCCCTACGACTGGAACCGCCAGCGCATCGCCGCCCTCGAGGCCGGGGCGCTCGCGCTCGTGCTCGAGCACTGCGGCCCCGAGGGTCTGCTCGTGGTCAACGGCGTCGCGCGCACGCTGCCGGGCGTGCGCCGCTTCGCCGAAGACGTCGGCGCGCCCAATTCCGAGGAATGGGAGCGGCTCGAGACGCCTGGCGTCGATCCCCTGCGCTATGTCGAGGCGGGCGACTTCCTGCAGGTCAACGGCATCGGGGCCAGCGGCCTCTGGGGCGACTGGGCGAGCACGCCGGCAGGAGCGGGCGAGGCCAATCTCGCCCGGGCCTGCGCCCTGGCCCAGCGGCGGGATGCCAGCGTGGGCCTGGCCTACGGCGAGACGCCGGCAGGCGGCGGCAGCCTCTACTCGCTCTTCCTGCGCCCGGATGCGGAGGGCCAGACCTGGCCGCGCTACTTCGGCGATTCGCCCTGAGCGGCCGGCCCGCCGGCGCGGCGATCGGGCAGGTAGCAGTCGCCGAGCTCGGGCGCGCCGCCGGGCAGGAGGCCGTGCCGCGCGCAGTGCTGATAGAGCAGGGCGGCGGCGCTCGAGGCCACATTGAGGCTGTTCTTGAGGCCGAGCATGGGCAGGTGCAGCACGGCGTCGGCCTGGCGCAGCAGCTCGCGATCCACCCCCAGCACCTCGTGGCCGAAGACGAAGCAGCAGCGCAGGGGCCCGTCCCAGTCCACGATGGACCGGCTCTGCGGCGTGCGCTCCACGGCGACGAGTGCGAAACCGTCCTCGCGCGCGCGACCGACGGCGTCGAAGACGCGCAGATCGTGGCTCCAGGGCACGCAGGCCGTGCTGCCGAGAGCGGTCTTCTCGAGCTTGCCGTTGGGCGGGAAGGCGCTGATCCCGACCAGATAGAGCTGCGCCAGGCGCAGGGCATCCGCCGTGCGGAAGATGTCGCCCACGTTGTAGGCGCTGCGGATGTTGTCGAGCAGCAGGGCCACGGGCGTGCGGGTGCCGCCCGGGTCGGCGGGGCGGTCCTTCCACATCGCGTGCAGGGGATCCAGGTTCACCCTCTCTCCTCGGCCCGGGGACGGCTCCCACTCTAGCGGCTGCCGCGCGCGGGCGCAATCGGCGCGGCGGCGCCGCGGCTCGGCGCTTGCCGCGCCTGGGCTCGCCTGCTACACCTTCCGCGCTCGCGCCCGGCTCGGGCGCGCGAGGGAGGTTCCCCGTGTTCCCCGACCGATTCGCAGCACCGGCCGTCGCCGGGGCCCTCCTGGCCGGGCTCCTGCTGGCGGGCCTGCCGCGCGCGGGGGCTGCGGGCGAGTCGCCCTACTACTTCTACCACGGCCGCAGCTACGGGAGCGAGGCCATGGTCCAGCCCCTGCGCATGATCGTCAACAGCGGCTACGGCATCATGCAGCTGGACAATCGCAGCCACGCCATCTGGGAAGTGGACTACGCGCGGGGCTGGCGCACCCTGAGCCGCAACCTCGGGCACCCCGTCACGGCCATCGAGCAGGAGGGCTGGGGCGATTTCCTGCTCAAGGAAGTGGTGCCCTTCAGCACGAACACCGCCGAAGCGCGCTACTGGCCGAACTATACCCAGCACCTGATCGGCGGCGGCATGAGCTACCGCCTGCTCCACGAGTGGTTCCGCTGGCATGCCTACCCGCGGCCCCGCCTGTGGGCGATCGGCTCGATCACCGCCTATCACGTGCTGAACGAGGTGGTGGAGCTGGACGCCTACGACGGCTACACGACGGACCCCATCGCCGACCTCTACCTCTTCGATCCGCTCAGCTGTCTGCTCTTCAGCTCCGACCGCGTGGCCAGCTTCTTCGCCGAGACCTTGCAGATGCAGGACTGGTCCTTCCAGCCCGCCTATGTCCCGCGCGACGCGACGCTGCACAACAACGGGCAGAACTTCGCCTTCAAGTACGCGCTGCCCTGGAGCGAGCGCTGGAGCCTGTTCTACCACTTCGGCACCCACGGCGAGTTCGGGCTGTCGCGGCGCAGCGCCAGCGGGCTGGCCTGGTCGGCCGGGGCCGGGCTGAAGGCCAAGGACCTGCTCGATCTGGAGGCCGGCACGCGCGCCGTCGATCTGGCCCTGGTCGGCGGCCTCTGGGTGGATCGAGAAGGCTCCCTCCTCGCTTCGCTGATCGCCGCCGCCACCAAGGAGTACCGGCTACGCCTGAACGTCTACCCGGGCGTCTTCAAGGTGGGCTGCGTTTCGCCGAGCTTTTTTCTGGTGATGGACCAGGAAGAGCGTATCCTCGTCGGCATGGGCCTCGCCCGCCTGCCGGTGGGGGTGGGCCTGCCCCTCTACTAGCGTCCCCGGCCCGCGCGAAGCGCGCCGGACGCTCTCCCCGAGGACGCGGATGAGCCAGAGCGCGAACGGCAATCCCTGGCGCGAGCTCGAGCGCGAACTCAACCCTCGCCAGCGCGAGGCCGTCTTCAGCACGGCTGCGCATTGCCTGGTGCTGGCCGGCCCGGGCACGGGCAAGACGCGCACGCTCGTCAATCGCGCGGTCTATCTCGTCAGCGCGGCCGGCGAGGAGCCGGGGGCCATCCTGACGCTCACCTTCACGCGCAAGGCCGCGCAGGTGATGCTGGAGCGGCTCGCGCGCTACCTCGGCGAGAGCGCGGGCGCCCTGCGCACGGGCACCTTCCACCATTTCTGCCTCGAGCTGCTGCGCGGGCAGGCCGGTCGGGGGGCGGTGCCCCGCGACTTCAGCGTGGCGGACGAAGCGCGGCAACTGCGCGCGCTCGAGCGCGCCTGGAACCGCCTCGACTTCTCGGCCCGGCCGCCGGACGAGCGCGAGCTGCGCTTCCTGCTGGGCCGCTTCGGCGCCCATCGCGCCCAGCGCGAGCCCGGGCAGCTCAGCGCGCTGCAGCTGGAGCTCTTCGCCGAGTACCAGCGCCTCCTGCGCGATGAGCGCGCCATCGACTTCGACGACATTCTCGATCTCAGCCGGCAGCTGCTCACGGAGGACGCGGCGCTGCTGGCCGCCACGCGCGCGCGCTGGCGCCGCGTGCTCGTCGACGAGTTCCAGGACACGGATGCGCTCCAGTACCAGCTCCTGCGCCTGCTGGTGCCGGCCGCCGGCAGCAGCTTCGTCGTCGCCGACGACCAGCAGTCCATCTACGCCTGGCGGGGCGCCGACCGCCGTAACGTCGCGCGCTACCGCGAGGATTACGCGCCGGTCGAATTGCGCCTGGAGGAGAACTACCGCAATCGCGACGCCATCCTGGGCGGCGCGCTGGCGGTGCTGGCCGCGGGCGGCGAGCCCCCGCGCGAACTCGTCAGCCGCGCGCCCGGCACAGGCAGCCTGCGCCTGGAGGCCTTTCCCAGCGAGCGCGAGGAGGCCGACTTCCTCGCCGCGGACATCCGCCGCGCCCGCGCTCGCGAGCGGCGCCTGCGCTGGGGAGACATCGCCATCCTCTACCCCAAGCACGCGATCGGCGAGTACCTGGAGACCCGGCTGATGGCCGAGCGCCTGCCCGTCGAGCTGGTCTCCGGCCGGGCCCTGCTCGCGCAGGAGCGCATCCGGCGCGTGGTGGCCGCCCTGCGCCTGCTCCGCCACGGCGGCGACGACGAGGCCCTGGCCACCCTGCTCGCCGGCCAGCTCGACGAGAGCGCCTATGCCCTGCTCCGGCGCGTCGCCCGTCACGCCGGCGACTCCCTGCGCGCCGGCCTCGACCGCCTGCTGCGCGGGGCGGGCCAGCTGCGCAGCTTGCGCGAGCGCTGGCAGGCCTTTCAGGCGGGTCCCGGGGCCGAAGCGGCGGACGACGCCCGCTGGCTGGCCGCCTGGCGGGCGGCCTTCCCGGCGGGCTACGAGCTCGAGGCCTACCTCGATGCGGAGGGCGCCGGCCTGGAGATCGCCGCCCCGGCCGAGATCGATGCCGGGGCGCAGCGGCGGGCCCTCCTCGCGGCCGGCGAGCGCCTCGAACAGCTCTCGCGCCTGCCCTGGCTGCTCGATGGCGTCGTGGCTCGCCTGGGCAACCTCCGCGCCGGCCAGGGGGGACGCAGCCTGAGTCAGCTCGTGCGCGAGATCCTCCTGGACTTCGTCGATCCGGACGCGGGCGCGGGCGAGCTGCCCGGTGACCCGGCCGCGGTGCCGGGGCTTGCGGCCCTGCTCGATGCGCTGCGCGAGCAGCTGCGGCGCGGGCGCCGCGTGCTCGTGGAGACGCCCGGCGCGCCGGCCGAGGCGAGCCAGCTGCTGGTGGACCTGCTGCGCGGCGGGCTCGAGCCCTGGCACGCCCAGTGCCTCGTGGCCCGGGACGAGAAGGCAGGCTCGCCGCCCTCCGACAGCCTGCGCCTCTCGGCCGCGGGCGATCGCCTGCGCCTCACCGGTCTGCCGCAGGGTGCGCTGGAGGCCGGCGGCGCCCCGGCGGCGCTGCTCGTCTTTCGCCTCTACCAGCTGTGGCGGGGCGCCGAGCACCGGCCGCTCAAGGACTTCGTGCTCTTCGATCTCGAAACGACGGGGGTGGATCCCCAGCGCTGCGAGCTGATCGAGGTGGCGGCCATCCGCTACGAGGACGGCCGCGAGAGCGCGCACTACAGCTCGCTGCTGAGGCCGCAGGGAGCCATTCCCGCCGAGGCGACCCGGGTGCACGGCATCACGGACGCCATGGTGGCCGCCGCGCCCGCGCCCGCTCAGGCGCTGCCAGCCTTCCTCGCCTTTCTCGGCGAGCGCGATCTCGTGGCGCACAACGGCGCCAGCTTCGACTTCCCCCTGCTGCGCCGGGTCGCGCGCGAGCAGGGCCTGGCGCCTCCGCGCAACGCCCTCTTCGACAGCCTGGCCCTGGCCCGGCGGCTCTTCCCCGGCGAGAAGAACGACCTGGGCGCCCTGATGGCCCGCTTCGGCGTCAAGGCCGCGGCGCGCCACCGGGCCCTCGAGGATTGCCGCGCGCTGGCGGCCGTCTTCGCCGAACTCCAGGCGGCGCAGCTGGCGGCGCTTCGCCGGCGAGTGGGCCGCGAGGCGCTCGCCCCCGCGGCGCTGGCCCTGCTGCTCATGGAGGGCGAGCGCTTGCAGGCGCTCGCCGCGCGCGACGCGGACAGCTACGCCCTCTTCCAGGCGGGGGTGCGCCGGCTCCTCGCCAGCGGCAGCGGCTGGCTCGACCGCCTGCTGCCCGGCGATGCCCAGGCGTCGCCCGCCGCCGCCCGCCGGGCCCTGGAGGCCGCCCTGCTCGCCGCCGCGGGGCTGGACGGCGAGGCGCCGGACCTCTTCACCGGCCTGCGCAGCGAAGAGGAGCGCTTCCTCGCCCTGGTGCCGCGCTTCGATGAGCTCTTCCTCGGCGATTCGCTGGCCGCCTTTCTCGATTTCCTCGCGCTCTACCAGGCGCCGGACCTGGCCGGGGGCGGCGACGCGGTGCAGCTGATGACCATCCATGCGGCGAAGGGCCTGGAGTTCGAGCGCGTCTACATCGTGGGCCTGGAGGAGAACGTGCTGCCCGGCTTCTACGCGCTGCGCTCGGGGGACCCGGAGGAGCTGGCCGAGGAGCGGCGCCTGCTCTTCGTGGCGATGACGCGCGCGGCGAGCGCCCTCACCCTGACGCGCGTGGACAGCCGCGGCGGCTTTCGCCAGGCGCCCAGCCGCTTCCTGGCCGGCCTCGCCCCGGCGGGCAGCGAGGCGGCGGCGCCGTGAGCCCGCGCCGGCACTGGAGCCTGCCGCGCGGGCTGCTCCGCGCGCTGCGCGCGCTGGCCATCGCAGCGCTGGCGCTCCTCGTGCTGCGGGCCGTGGCGCTGCCGCTCGCGCGCCAGCGCCAGGCGCGGCGCGTGGAGAGCGCAACCCTCATCGCCCTGCTGCCCGCCGGCCTGGAGTCCTGGTGCCTCGAGCGTCCCGCGCTGCGGCGGGCGCCGGCCCTGCTCTGGCCCAGCCCTGAGGGTCGCCTGCGCGAGCGCGCGCTCGCCTGGGGCTTGCCGCTGGCGGCGCTGGAAGCCGACTCCCTGCTCAGGCTCACGCCCTTCGGCGGCGAGTGGCTCTGCGCGCGGCGCGCCGACGGAGCCTGGCTACTCGTCGGCGCGCGCGATCGCCTGGGCGTTGCCCAGCCGACGGTGGAGGGGGAGACGCTCAGCCTCCCGGCCAGGGGCATCAGCTTGCGCCTGGCCGGCACGCGCTTCCTCGTCGCCTCCGATCCGGCCCTGCTCGCTGCTGGGGGGCCGCGCTGGCTCGACGCCCAGCGGCCCTGGCTCGAGCGCGACGACCTGCTGCTGGGCGCGGACTGGCTGGAATTCCAGGCGGCCGGCGAGGGCGGCGCCCTGCTCGGCGCCAAGTGGCTGCGGCGCAGCCTCCTGTGCGAGGGCCTGGCCTGGGACTGCGCCGCGGGAGACGGCGACCGCCGGCTGGCCGCGCTCTGTCCGGGTCCCGCGCCGGCGCCCGTGCCGGATAGCCTCCTGGCGGCGCTGCCGCTCCTGCGCCGCAGCGGTCCCTTCGCTCCCGATGGGCGCGCGCTGCCCCTCGTGGCCAGCGGTCAGGCCGAGGCCGCGGGCCTCAGCAGCGCCGAGCGGCGCTGGCGCGCGGGGTCGGCGGCCGGCCTCGCCCGCGTGCTCAGTCTGCGCTGATAAAGTCGGCGCCGCGCGGGGAAATTGCCATTGACAGTGCCCAGGCTCCCGAACAGTATGTCACGGATTGTGATGAAAGGTGCGAGATGAGCCTGATCGCCGCCGCGGACAGCTTCGCCGCCGGCTCCTATCTTCCCATCGCCATCCTCATCCT
The DNA here is from genome assembly GCA_963695095.1 of uncultured bacterium. Classification (GTDB taxonomy): domain Bacteria; phylum Krumholzibacteriota; class Krumholzibacteriia; order JACNKJ01; family JACNKJ01; genus VGXI01. Next base: position 1,760,191 of record CAVOFT010000001.1, read on the forward strand.
GGTCGCCCTGCTCCTGTCGGGCGCCATGGTGGCGGCCAGCCGCTATGTCGGCCGGCGGCTGGACGCGCCGGGGAAGGCCACGCCCTACGAGTCGGGGATGGAGCCCAAGGGCGACGCCCGCGAGCGCTTCTCCGTGAAGTTCTACCTGGTCGCCATCCTGTTCATCCTCTTCGACATCGAGGTCGTCTTCCTCTACCCCTGGGCGGTTCAGCTCAAGCAGCTCGGCCGCTTCGGGCTCATCGAGATGGGCATCTTCCTGCTCATCCTCATGGTCGGCTACTTCTACATCCGCGGCAGCGGCGCCCTGGACTGGGACCGCGGCGGCCTCTACGAGCGGCGGGGGCCCGATGTCGACGCCTGAGGAGCTGGCCGCCTTCGCCGCCCAGGCCCAGCGCTGCTTCGGGGCGGCGCTGCTGGAGCTCGAGCAGGCGAGGGGCGAGCTGACCCTGCGCGTGGGGCCGGAGGACCTGCTCGCGCTCCTGACCTGGGCCCGCGATGAGGCCGAGCCGCGCCTGAGCATGCTCACGGACATCAGCGGCGTCGACGGGCTGGGCCTGGGCTGGCAGCCCCGCTTTCGCGTCAGCTACCATCTGCTCAGCCTGGCCACGGGGCTGCGCCTGCGCGTGCAGGCCGATACCGTCGCGACGGAGACGGGCTGGGCGCTGCCCACCGCCACCGGGCTCTGGCCCATGGCCGACTGGAACGAGCGCGAGGTCTGGGACCTGATGGGCATCGCCTTCACAGGGCATCCGGATCCACGGCGCATCCTGCTGCACGAGGACTATGCGCTGGGCCATCCCCTGCGCAAGGAAGTTCCCACCCGCGGCGTGGGCGACGACAACCGCTAGCTGCGACGCGCAGGCCGCAGGGCGCGGCCGCCCGGCCGGCGCCGGGCCGGTCTCGCGAAACGAGGAGTGAGGGCATGGTCGCTGAGGCCGTCCAGCGCGAGATCGACGCCATCGTGGCGCGCTACCCGGATCCGCGTTCGGCGCTGCTGCCCATCCTGCACCTGCTGCAGCGGGAGGAGGGCTGGCTCAGCCCCGCCGCCCAGAGCTGGGCCGCCGAGCGCCTGGCGCTCAGTCCGGCGATGGTGCAGGGCGTGGTCACCTTCTACACGATGTTCAACGCCGAGCCGGTGGGCCGCCACCTGATCCAGCTCTGCCGCACCCTGAGCTGCGAGCTGCGCGGCTCGCTGGACATCCGCGCCGCCCTGAAGCAGCGCCTGGGCATCGGTCCCGGCGAGACCAGCGCCGACGGCCGCTTCACGCTGGTGGAGGTGGAGTGCCTGGGCGCCTGCGGCACGGCGCCCGCGATGATGATCGGAGAGACCTACTACGAGAATCTGACGGCCGCCGGCCTGGATGCGCTGCTGGCCGCGCATCCCTGACGAGGCCACCCGGCGAGGACGCAATGGCAGCCTTTGCACCCGTACTGACACGCATCGTGGGACTGCCGGAGTCCCACACGCTTCGCGTCTACGCGCGCGAAGGCGGCTACAAGGCTCTGCGTCTGGCCCTGGGCAGCAGTCCGGGAGCGATCGTGGACGCGGTCAAGGCCTCCGGGCTGCGCGGCCGCGGCGGCGCCGGCTTCCCCTGCGGCATGAAGTGGGGCTTCCTGCCCGATCCGGCGACGAACCCCAAGCCCCGCTACCTGGTCTGCAACGCGGACGAAAGCGAGCCCGGCACCTTCAAGGACCGGCTGCTGCTGGCCCGGAATCCCCATCTCCTGATCGAGGGCTGCATCATTTCGAGTTACGCCCTGCAGGCGCACCACTGCTTCATCTACATCCGCGGCGAGTTCGCCGCCGAGGCACGCATCCTCGAGGCGGCCATTGCCGAGGCCAGGGCCGCCGGCCACCTGGGCCGGAACATCCACGGCAGCGGCTTCGATCTGGAGATCGTCGTCCACCGCGGCGCCGGCGCCTACATCTGCGGCGAAGAGACGGCCCTGCTCGAAAGCCTCGAGGGCAAGCGCGGCTATCCGCGCATCAAGCCGCCCTTTCCGGCCGTGGTCGGCCTCTACGGCTGTCCGACCGTGATCAACAACGTCGAGACGCTCTGCTGCGTGCCGCCCATCGTGGAGCGGGGCGCCGAGTGGTTCGCGGCGATCGGCCGCGAGAAGAACACCGGCCCCAAGCTCTACTGCGTCAGCGGCCACGTGGCGCGGCCGGGCGTCTACGAGGCGCCGCTGGGGCTCAGCTTCCGCGAGCTGCTGGAGACCCACTGTGGCGGCATGCTGGACGGCCGGCGCCTGAAGGCGGTGATTCCGGGCGGCAGCAGCACGCCCGTGCTCACCGCCGCCGAGGCGATGGAGGCGCAGCTCGACTTCGACGGCCTGGCCGCCGCCGGCTCCATGCTGGGCAGTGCGGCGGTGATCGTCATGGACGAGAGCGTCGACATGGTGCGCGTGGCCTTCAACCTGATGCGCTTCTACCATCACGAATCGTGTGGGCAGTGCACGCCCTGCCGCGAGGGCTGCGGCTGGCTCGAGAAGATCCTCGCCCGCTTCGTGGCGGGCGCCGGCCGGCCTGGCGAGATCGAGCAGATGCTCGACATCTGCGACAACATGGCCTTCAAGACCATCTGTCCGCTGGGCGATGCCGCGCGCATGCCCACCGAGTCCTACCTGCACAAGTTCGGCGATGAGTTCGCGGCCCGCATCGCCGGCGCGGCCGCGGCGAGGGGTGACTGATGGCCGACCTCATCATCACGGTGGCGAAGATCCTGGCCATCGTGCTCGTCGTCCTGCTCGGGGTGGCCTACATGACCCTGGCCGAGCGCAAGGTCTCGGCCTTCATCCAGTGGCGGAAGGGGCCCAACCGCGTCGGTCCCTGGGGCCTGCTGCAGCCCATCGCCGACGGCCTCAAGTTCGTCCTCAAGGAGGACTTCACGCCGCCGGGCGCGAACCGGGCGCTGCACACGCTGGCCCCCATGCTGGTGATGATGCCGGCGCTGATCACCTACGCGGTCATCCCCTTCGGCGGCACCCTGCCCATCCTGGGCCACGAGGTGCGCCTGATCGTGGCTGACTTGTCCATTGGTATCCTCTTCATTTTCGCCATCGCCAGCCTCGGCGTCTACGGCATCGCCGTGGGCGGCTGGTCGAGCAACAACAAGTACGCCCTCCTCGGCAGCTTGCGCGCCAGCGCGCAGATGATCAGCTACGAGATCGCCTTGGGCCTGGCCGTGATCCCGGTGATCATGTTCGTCGGCTCGCTGAAGCTCACGGACATCGTCGCCCACCAGGGGGCCAATCCCTGGTTCGTCCTCAGCCAGCCGCTGAGTTGCCTGCTCTTCGTGATCGCCGCCTTCGCCGAGACCAACCGCCTGCCCTTCGACCTGCCCGAGGCGGAGTCCGAGCTGGTGGCCGGCTACCACACCGAGTACAGCTCGATGAAGTTCGCCATGTTCATGCTCGGCGAGTACGTCAACATGATGACGGCCAGCGCGCTGATCGTGACGCTCTTCTTCGGCGGCTATCACCTACCCTGGGTAGAGGGCCTGGCCTTCTTCGGCGCCCACCCCGGCTGGCTGGCGCTGCTGCAGATCGCCACCTTCCTGGCCAAGGTCTGCGTCTGGCTCTTCATCTTCCTGTGGGTGCGCTGGTCGCTGCCGCGCTTCCGCTACGATCAGCTGATGGGTCTGGGCTGGCGCGTGCTGCTGCCCCTCGCCCTGGCCAACCTGGCCTTCTACGGTCTGTGGACCCTCAAGGACCTGCAGTAGGGAGGGCGCGTGAAAGAGCTTCTCTTCTATTTCTTCGCCGTCCTCGCCCTGGTCTCGGGGCTGCTCGTGATCACGCGGCGCAATCCGCTCACCGCTGCGCTCTACCTGGTGCTCGCCTTCTTCTCGCTGGCCGGGATCTACGTCCTGCTCGACGCCTTCTTCCTGGCCGCGGTGCAGGTGGCGGTCTACGCGGGCGCCATCATGGTGCTCTTCCTCTTCGTGATCATGCTGCTCAATCTGGGCCCCGACGACCTGCCGCCGATCATGACCCGCAAGGTGCGCTGGGTCTACGCGGCCGCCAGCGCTCTGCTCGTAGTGGTCTTCCTGGCCCTCGATCTGGGCCGCCGGCTGCCGCCGCCGGCACCGGGGCCCGCGGGCGAGGTGGGGGCCATCGGCGAGCGCCTCTTCGGCGCCTACCTGCTGCCCTTCGAAATCACCGCCGTCCTGCTCCTGGTGGCCATCGTCGGTTCCGTGGTGCTGGCCCACCGCGAGTCCAAGTGAAGCGCTAGGAGGCGCGCCGTGATCGATCTCAACCATGCGCTCGTCGTCTCCTTCCTGCTCTTCGGCATCGGCGTGGCCGGCGTGCTGCTGCGCCGCAACGCGATCGTCGTCTTCATGTCCATCGAGCTGATGCTCAACGCGGTCAACCTGGCGCTCGTCACCTTCTCTCGCCTGCGCGGCGACCTCGACGCCCAGGTGCTCTGCTTCTTCGTGATGGCGGTGGCGGCCGCGGAGGCGGCCATCGGTCTCGGCCTCGTCATCGCGCTGTTCAGGCGGCACGAGAGCATCGACCTCGACCGGGCGACCCTGCTCAGGAGCTAGGCATGGCCATCGACCACTTTCCGCTCATCCTGCTCTTCCCGCTGCTGGGCGTGCTCGTCAACGCCGTGCTCGGCAAGCGGCTGTCCCTGCGCGCGAGCGGCGGCCTGGCCTCCCTGATGGTCTTCCTGTCCTTCGCCGTCGCCGTCCAGGGCTTCCTGGCCCTGCGGCGGGGCCACCGGCGAGGCCTCGCGGCAGGTCTTCACGCTCTGGGAGTGGATCGCCAGTGGCGATCTGCGCGTGGACTTCAGCCTGCTGCTCGACCCCCTGAGCAGCCTGATGGTCCTGGTCGTCACCGGCGTCGGCTTCCTGATCCACGTCTACAGCATCGGCTACATGGCCCACGACCGCGACTACCCGCGCTTCTTCGCCTACCTGAACCTGTTCACCCTGGCCATGCTGCTGCTCGTGCTCGGCGACAACTTCCTCGTCCTCTTCGTGGGCTGGGAGGGCGTGGGCCTGTGCTCCTACCTGCTCATCGGCTTCTGGTACGAGCGCATGTTCACGGCGACGATGTCGACGGCCCAGGCCGGCAAGAAGGCCTTCATCGTCAATCGCATCGGCGACTTCGGCTTCCTGCTCGCGCTGTTCCTGATCTTCACGCACTTCCACAGCCTGCGACTTCGAGACCGTCTTCGCGGCCGCCCTGCACCACCCGGCCAGCCCGGCGGTGATGACGGCCATCGGCCTGCTGCTGCTCCTCGGCGCCACCGGCAAGAGCGCGCAGATCCCGCTCTTCGTCTGGCTGCCGGACGCCATGGCCGGCCCGACGCCCGTCAGCGCGCTCATCCACGCGGCGACGATGGTGACGGCCGGCGTCTACATGGTGGCCCGGAGCCACGTGCTCTACGCCCTGGCGCCGGCTGCTCTCGACGCCGTGGCCTGGATCGGCGCCCTGACGGCCCTCTTCGCGGCCACGCATCGCCGTCTGTCCAGAACGACATCAAGAAGGTGCTGGCCTACTCCACCGTGAGCCAGCTCGGCTACATGTTCCTGGGCCTGGGCAGCGCGCGCCTTCGGCGCCGGCATCTTCCACCTGATGACGCACGCCTTCTTCAAGGCCCTGCTCTTCCTCGGCGCGGGCAGCGTGATCCACGCCCTGCACGAGGAGCAGGACATCCGCAAGATGGGCGGGCTGCGCCGGCAGCTGCCCGTCACCTTCGCCACCTTCCTCGTGGCGACGCTCGCGATCACCGGCTTTCCCGGGCTCTCGGGCTTCTTCAGCAAGGACGAGATCCTGGCCGCCGCCTTCCAGCAGCACCCGCTGCTGTGGGCGATCGGCCTCGTCACGGCCGGCCTGACCAGCTTCTACATGTTCCGCCTGCTCTTCCTCACCTTCTTCGGAGCGAGCCGCCTGAGCGCCGAGCGGGCCGCCCATGTCCACGAGTCGCCGCGCGTGATGACGCTGCCGCTGGCCATCCTGGCCCTGCTCAGCGTCGTCGGCGGCTGGGTGGGCCTGCCGCCCGTGCTGGGGCCGCACCTCCTGGGCGGTCCGGAGGGCGGCTTCCTCGGGCCCGTCTTCGCGGATCTGCACCACGTCCCGAGCGCTGGGCACGGCGGCCACCTCAGCCATGCCGCCGAGTGGGCGCTGATGGGCACCTCTACCCTGGTCGCGCTCGCCGGCTTCCTCGGCGCCTGGAGGCGCTACGGCCGGCCGGGAGCGCCGGCGCCGGCGGCCGCGCCCGCGCGGCGCTGGCAGCGCCTGCTCGCCGACAAGTACCGCATCGACGAGCTCTACGACGCGCTGATCGTCCGGCCGCTGGGCGGCCGGCGCGCAGTTCCTCTGGCGCTGGATCGACGAGATCCTCATCGACGGCCTCGTCAACTTCTCGGGCCTGGCCGTGCGCGTCGCGCGGCGAGGTCCTGCGGCTCTTCCAGACGGGCTACGTCCAGACCTACGCCTTCTTCATGGTGCTGGGCGTCATCGTCCTGCTGCTCCGGCTGCTGGCCTAAGGGGGAAGGGTGCTCGATTCCTGGATCCTGACCTGGCTCGTCTTCCTGCCCGTCCTGGGCGCGCTGCCGCTCTTCCTGCTGCCGGCGGGGCGGCCACAGCTGGCGCGGGCCTGGACCCTGCTCGTGACGACTGGCGGTCTTCCTGCTCTCCCTGCCGCTCTGGTTCGGCTTCGCAGCCGGCAGCGCCGCCATGCAGTTCGGCCGCTCAGTGCCCTGGATCGCGACCCTGGGCATCAGCTACACGGTGGGGGTGGACGGCATCAGCCTGCTGATGGTCCTGCTCACCACCCTCATCATGCCGCTGGCCGTGCTCGGCGGCTGGCGCGCGGTGGACGATCGCGTGCGCGCCTACCACGCCTTCCTGCTCCTGCTCGAGGCCGGCATGCTGGGCGTCTTCGTGGCCGGCGACCTCTTCCTCTTCTACGTCTTCTGGGAGGCGATGCTGATCCCGATGTACTTCCTCATCGGGATCTGGGGCGGCCGCCGCCGCATCTACGCGGCGCTGAAGTTCTTCATCTACACGATGGTGGGCAGCCTGCTGATGCTGGCGGCCATCCTCTACCTCGCCCAGCACCACCATCAGGTCACCGGCATCTGGACCTTCGACATCGCGGCCATGACCGCGACGCCGCTGGCCGGCCGCGCCGAGTTGCTCGCCTGCCTGGCCTTCGCGCTGGCCTTCGCCATCAAGGTGCCGATCTTCCCCCTGCACACCTGGCTGCCCGACGCCCACGTCGAGGCGCCCACGGCCGGCAGCGTCATCCTGGCCGGCGTGCTGCTGAAGATGGGCACCTACGGCTTCCTGCGCTTCTGCCTGCCCTACTTCCCCGGCGCCGTGGCCACGCTCACCCCCTGGTTCATGAGCCTGGCCGTGATCGGCATCATCTACGGCGCCCTGGTGGCGCTGGTGCAGGAGGACATCAAGAAGCTGGTCGCCTACTCGAGCGTCAGCCACCTGGGCTTCGTCGATGCTGGGCATCTTCGCCCTCAACAGCCAGGGCCTCAGCGGCGGCCTCCTGCAGATGCTCAGGCACGGCCTGTCCACGGGCGCGCTCTTCCTGCTCGTCGGCATGATCTACGAGCGGCGGCACACGCGCCTGATCGCCGACTTCGGCGGCCTCGCCGCCGTCATGCCCCAGTTCACCTTCTTCTTTCTGCTGACGACCTTCGCCTCCATCGGTCTGCCAGGTCTCAACGGATTCGTCGGCGAGTTCCTGATCCTGCTCGGCGCCTTCAAGGCGGCGCCGGTCTTCGCCATCCTGGCCACCTTCGGTGTCGTGCTGGGCGCCGTCTACATGCTCTGGATGGTGCAGCGGGTCTTCTTCGGCCCCGTGACCCACGAGGAGAACCGCGGTCTCGGCGACCTGCTGCCGCGGGAGTGGCTGCTGCTCCTGCCGCTGGCCGCGCTGATGCTCTGGATCGGCCTCTATCCCAAGCCCTTCCTCGCGCGCATCGAACCCTCGGTGGAGGCGCTGCTGGTCCAGGTCCGGCCCGCTGACCCGGAGCGGAGCCTGGACGCCGCGCTCGCCGGCCACGGCGCAGCGACGCCTCCGATCCTGCCGGCGGCGGGGCCCGCCCCATCCCAGCCTCAAGGAGAGTGAGCCACCGTGGACTCGAGCCTCAGCCTGGCCGCCCCCGCCATCGTGCTCGTGCTCGCGGCGATGCTCGTGCTGCTCGTCGAGCTGCCCCGGCGCCGCCGCGGCGGCGGCGAGGGCTGGCTCTCGGATGCCATTGCCCTCGCCGGCTTCGCCGTGGCGGCAGTGCTCGTCCTGCGCCAGTGGGGCGCGCCCAGCAGCCTCGGCTTCGGCGGCCGCTGGGTGCAGGATGGTCTGGCCACCTATTTCCACCTGCTCTTCCTGGGCATCGGCGCCGCCACCCAGCTGATGGCGATGCCCTACCTGCGCCGGGAGGCGCTGCCGCGGCTGGAGTTCCTCGCCCTGCTGCTCTTCGCCGTCACCGGCATGCTGCTCATGGCCGCCGCCACCGAGCTGATCACCTTCTTCCTCGCCCTGGAACTCCTCTCGATGGCGCTCTACGTGCTGGCCGGCTACCAGCGCCGCCAGGCGCGCAGCATCGAGGCGGCGATCAAGTACTTCCTGCTCGGCGCCTTCGCCAGCGCGCTCCTGCTCATGGGCATGGCCCTGCACTGGGGGGCCACGGGCAGCCTCGCCCTGCACGCGGCCGCGCCGGTGGGCGCCGGCGCCCAGTTCAGTCCCGCCCTGGCGCGGGCCGGCTTCTGGCTCATCCTCGTCGGCTTCGCCTTCAAGGTGAGCGCCGTGCCCTTCCACTTCTGGACGGCCGATGTCTACGACGGCAGTCCGGCGCCGGTGGCCGCCCTGATGGCGACGGGCACGAAGGCGGCCGCCTTCGCCGGGCTGCTGCGCCTGCTGGGCCCGGGTCTGGCGCCGCCGCCGGCCGAGTGGGTGCCCGTGCTCTGGTGGCTGGCCGTGCTGACGATGTCGGTGGGCAACCTGATGGCCATCGTGCAGAGCAATCTCAAGCGCATGCTGGCCTTCTCCAGCGTCGCCCACGCGGGCTACCTGCTGGTGGCGGTCGTGACCGCCACGCAGGGCGCGGCGCGGGCGCTGCTCTTCTATCTGGTGGCCTACACGCTGATGAACCTGGGCGCCTTCGCCGTGCTCAGCCTCGTCGCCCGCAAGGGCGAGGAGTACCAGTCCATCTACGACTATGCGGGCCTCGCCCGGCGGCAGCCCGCCCTCGCGATCCTGATGAGCGTCTTCCTCTTCGCCCTGGCCGGGATCCCGCCCACGGCGGGCTTCACGGGCAAGTTCGTCATCTTCGCCGAGGCGGTGCGCGCCGGTCTGCTGCCCCTGGCGATCATCGCCGTGCTCAACAGCCTGGTCTCGGTCTACTACTACCTGCGGGTCATCTACCTGATGACCATGAAGGAGGAGTGGGAGGAGACACCGGCCTTCGGCGTGCCGGCACCCGTGGCGCTGGTCCTGGCCGGCGCCCTGCTGCTCGTGCTCTGGCTGGGGCTGGCCCCCGGCCAGCTGCTGGCGGCCGCTGCCTATGCGGCGCGCGCGCTCTGAGTCCGGGCTCGCTTGACCGCGTGCGCGGCCCGGGCGTAGACTCGCGCCCCCGCCCGCCCGGCCTTCCCTCGAGGACCTTCGCAAAGGATGGCTGCATGCCTCGCCCCCTCCGCTTCGGCGCCGCAGCCGCCGCCCTCGCGCTTCTCCTGGCTGCGGGCGGCCCGCCGGCCTCGGCCGCGGAGCTCTTTCCGCTCGCGGAACTCAGGCCCGGACTGCGGGGCGAAGGCTTCAGCGTCTTCGCGGGGGACAGCATCAGTCGCTTCCCGGTGGAGATCGTCGATCGCATCGTCGGGCGCGCGCCCCACGAGCTGATCCTCGTGCGCTGCCTGGGCGAGCAGCTGGCGCGCGACGGCATCAGCCAGGGCATGAGCGGCAGCCCGGTCTACGTGGAGGGCCGCTGGCTGGGGGCCATCGCCTACAACTTCAGCTTCGCCAAGGAACCGCTGGCCCTGGTGACGCCGGCCGCCGCCATGCTCGCCCTGGGCGATCGGGCGCGGGGGACAGGGCCTCGCGCCGCCGGGGGCAGCCAGCGGACGCTGCCTTATCTGGCCGCGGACTGGTCGCCCGCGCTCGCGCCGCTGGCGCTGCCCGCCGCTGGTCCCCTGCCGCTGGCCGTGGGCGGACTGGCGCCGGCGGCCATGCAGCGCCTGACGGAGCGCTATCGGCCGGCCGGCCTCGAGTTCATGCCCCTGGGTGTCGCGGCCGGCACCGCCAGCTCCGGCAGCGAGGAGAGCGCGCCGGCCTTGCTTCCCGGCGCGGCCCTGGCCGTCGAGCTCCTGCGCGGGCCGATCACGACGGCGGCGCTGGGCACGCTCAGCCACGTGGAGGGCGACAAGCTCTGGGCCTTCGGCCATCCCTTCCTCGGCGAGGGTCCGAGCGAACTGCCCCTGGCCGCGGCCCACATCCACGCCGTGCTGCCCAGCCTCTTCAACTCCTTCAAGCTCGGCACGATGGGGGAGCGCGTGGGCAGCCTGCTCGTCGACGGCGAGGCGGGCATCTACGGCCAGCTCGGCCCCGGTCCCTCCCTGCTGCCCCTGCGCGTGCAGCTCAGCCGCGCGGGGGGCCGCGAGAGCGCGGCCTTCGAGCTGGTCCGCCACCGGCAGCTCACTCCCCTGCTCGCCCGCCTCGCCCTGGACGGCTGGCTGCCCGCCCATCTCGGCGAGCAGGAGCAGGGCGCCCTGGAGCTGGTCCTCGGCCTGGCGCCGGCCCGCGGCGAGCCCGCCATGCCGCCCTTGCGCCTCGAGGAGCGCTTCGCCGGCCGGGGCAGCGCGCAGGCGGCGGGAGCCTGGCTGCAATCCCTGCTGCAAGCGCTCGCGGAGAGCCCCGAGGGTCCCCTGCCGCTGGACTCCCTCAGCGTGGAACTCACCTGGCGCGGCGGCGAGGAGCCCCTGCGCCTGCATGACCTCAGCCTGCAGCGGGAGGCCGTGCGCGGCGGCGAGCCCTGGCAGCTCTGCCTCCGCCTCGCCCAGGACGGCGAACCGGGCCAGGCCGCCCCCCGCGAGTGGCGCCTGGCCTTTCCGGATCCCGCGCTCGGCCCCATCGAGCGGCTCGTCGGCGCCCTGCCGCCCGGGGACTACCGGCTGCACGTCGCCGACGGCACCAGCTTCGAGCGCTGGAACGCCGCCCGCCAGCCCGCGCTCTACACCGTCGACGACCATGCGGCGCTGCTTGCGCTGCTCGGGCGGCTGGCGAGCAGCGGCGAGTGGGTGCTCTGGCTCGAGGCCCCGGGCGAGGACCGCGTGGCGGCCGGCCGCGAGTTCAACCTGCCTCTGCGCTATCGCGCGCTGGCGCCCGTCTCGCGCCGCGAAGCCATCCTGAGTCCCAAGGAGCCGCGGCGGATCCTGGCCCTGCAGCGCCTCGAGGTGCCGGCCGGCGCCGCCGCGGCCGGACACCTCTCGATGCCGGTCACCGTTCTGGACACCCCGCGAAGGAGCAAGCCGTGATCCTGCTGCGCGCCGCCCGAGTCGGCCTCGCCCTTCTCCTCCTGTTGCCCGCCGCCGCCGGCGCCGTGCGCACGGAGTACTATCGCTACGCCCGCATGGAGGACTACCAGGACGCCAGCTTCCGCGAACTCGTCCTGGCCGACGACGGCAGCTGGCGCCTCGGCGCGCGCTGGCAGGAACTGCTGGCCGACGAGGTCGACTACTTCTCCGAACTCGCCGACGATGGCAAGACCCTGCTCCTGGTCGGCGGCGGCAATCCGGGCAAGCTGGTGCTCTTCGACAAGGCGGGCGGGCGCCACCGCCAGATCCACAGCGCCCCCGACGAGCTCTTCGCCTGCGCCGAGAACCTGGGTCCGGGCGAGTGGATGGCGGGCGCCGGTCCCGGCGGCACGGTCCACCGCGTCAACGCGGCGGGGGAAGTGACGACGGCGATCGCCACGGGCGAGGAGTTCGTCTGGGACCTGCTCAAGGACGGCCAGACGCTCTGGATCGCCACCGGGAGCCGCGGGGCCATCCTCAGGCACGATCTCAAGAGCGGCGCCACGGAGACCTTCGCCACCCTGCCTGACCAGAGCGTTTTCTGCCTGGCCCTGGACGGCGAGGGCCGCCTCCTCGCCGGCACCAGCGGCGCGGGTCTGCTCTATCGCTTCGCGCGGGACGGGAAGCGCGAGCAGCTCGCGGACTTCGATGCCGAGGAAGTGCAGGCGCTCGTCGCCGAAGCGGATGGCGCCATCGTCGTGGCGGTGGCCCAGGCCGAGCCCGACTGCGAGGAGAACTGCGCGGCCGTCTACCGTCTCCAGCCAGATGGCCTGCTCGAGAAGTTGCTCGGCTCGGATTCGGCCTTCATCGGCGATCTGCTGCCGAGCCCGGCGGGCGGGCTCTGGGTGGCCGCCGGCGACCCCGGCGAACTGGACCGTCTCACGGGCCCCTATCACGGCGAGGTGCTGGGCGTCGAGCCCGAGCGCTATTACAGCGACCTCGCTCTGGACGCCGACGGCGAGACGCTCTGGCTCCTGCAGTCCAAGCCGGCCCGGCTCCTGCGCATCGGCGGCCGCGCCGAGACGGGTACCTTGACCTCGGAGGTGCTCGACCTGAACAACCGCAGCCGGATGGGCTCGCTGTGGCTCGAGGCCGAAGTGCCGCGGGGCTGCGGCTTCACGGTGGAGGCCCGCGCCGGCCATGGCGCGGAGCCCGGCGAGGGCTGGACGGACTGGGCCTCCGGCGCGAGCGAGACGGGTGGGGCGGGTCTGGGCTACCGCTTCGCGCTGCCCACTGCGCGCTACTTCCAGTGGCGCATCCGCTTCGAGGGCGCGGGCGAGCGGAGCCCGCACCTCCATCGGGTGACGGCCAGCTTCCTGCCCCTGAACCGCGCGCCCCTGGTGGGCAATTTCAATCTGCTGCGGCCGGAGGCGGGGCCCTTCGAAGACGCCATCGACCTGGGCGGCCGCCCCTTCACGCAGGTGCTCGAGCGCGGCGTCCGCGTGCAGTACCAGCAGAAGAGCGGACCCGACCTTGCGGCGGATCCGGACCTGGCCGCCTGGCGCGGGCTGCGCGAACTGCACTGGGACTGGCTGGACCCGGACGCGGACCGCCTGCGCGGGCGCATCGACCTGCAGCGCGAGGGCGAAACGCGCTGGCAGACCCTGGTGGAGGACTGGACGAGCAACACCTACACCTGGGACACGCGCGGCCTGCCCGATGGCCGCTATCGCCTGCGCCTCGTCGTCGACGACGGCCTGGACAACGGCGCCGGCTTCGCGCGGACCAGCGAAGTGGAGAGCGAGCGCGTGCTCCTGGACAGCGAGCCGCCGGTCTGCGCGCTGGCGCTGGAGCGCCGGGAGGGGTCACTGCGCCTGCGCGGCAGCGTGGCGGATGCCGCGAGCCTGCTCACGCAGGTGCAGCTGCGCGTGGGGGAGGAGCCCTGGCGTCGCCTCACCCAGTCCGACGGCCTCATGGACCGCCAGCGCCTGGACCTGGACCTCGATCTCGACCCGGCGCCCGCGGCCGCGCAGCTCGAGCTGCGCGCCGGCGACGAGTACGGCAACTGGGGCTACTTCCGCAGTGAGCTGCCGGTGCCGCCCGCCCGGTCCGGCCGCTAGCGATGGCGGGGCCTGCCGCCGGCTTCCGGCGCCTGCTTCTGCTCGCCGACGGCGCCCTGGCCAGGCCGAATGCGAAGACGGCCTTCGCCGTGCTGCGCTTCCAGCCGGAGCGAGCCGTGGCGCTGCTGGACCGCGAGACCGCCGGCTGCTCGGCCCAGGAGGTGCTGGGCTACGGGGGCGCGCTGCCCATCCTGGCCAGCGTCGCCGAGGCCCTGCCGCTGGCGCCCGACGGTCTGCTCGTCGGCGTCGCCCCGGCGGGCGGCGGCCTGCCCCCGGCCTACGTCCCCTTCTGCGTCGATGCCCTGGCCGCGGGTCTGGATCTCGCCAGCGGCCTGCATCGCTTTCTCGGTGAGGATCCCGAGTGGGCGTCGCGCGCGGCGAGCGGTGGCGCCCGCATCTGGGACCTGCGCCGACCGCCCGCAGCGCTGCGCGTGGCCACCGCGCCGCGGCCGCGGCGAGCGCGCGTGCTGCTCAGCGTGGGCAGCGACTGCAAGGTGGGCAAGATGACGGCCACCCTCCTCCTCGCCCGCGAGCTCGCAGCGCGCGGCCGGCGCGCGCGGGTGCTGGCCACGGGGCAGACCGGGCTCTTCCTCACCGGCGAGGGCATCTGCGTGGACGCCCTGCCGGCCGACTTCGTGGCCGGCGCCGTGCAGGCGGGTCTGGACGCCCTGGAGGGCGAGGCCGCGCCCGGTGCTACGCCGCCCGAGTGGCTGCTCGTCGAGGGCCAGGGTTCGCTCGCTCACCCCGCCTTCTCCGGCGTGAGCCTGGGCCTCCTCCACGGCAGCGCACCCGATGCGCTGCTGCTCTGCCATGAGGCCGGCCGGCGCCTCACCTCGCACATGGCGGACTGGCCGCTGCCGCCCCTGGCCGAAGTGCGCCGGCAGGTGGAAACCGCCGCGGCCTGGCTGAAGCCCGCTTCCGTCATCGCCGTGGCGCTGAACACGGCGGCCCTCGCCGAGAGCGCGGCGCGCGCCGCCTGCACGGAGCTCGCCGCCGAGCTCGGGCTCGCCGTCACCGATCCCCTGCGCTTCGGCGCGGCGGCCCTGGCCGACGCCCTGAGCGCCTTCCCGGGGAAGCAGAAGGAGGCTCCGGCATGAAGCCGCGGCTCACGATCGAGACCCTGCGCCTGACGACGCGCTATCCCTTTGTCATCGCGCGGGGCGGGGCGCAGCAGTTCGAGAATCTCGTCCTCGCGATCGAGGCCGACGGCCTCGTGGGCGAGGGCGAGGGCAGTCCCACGCACTACTATGGCGAGACGCCGGCAATCAGCCGCGCGGCGCTGGAGTTCCTGCTCGCGGAGCTGGCGGAGCCGCTGGCGGCGGCGCTCGCCACGCTGTCGCCGGAGGCCATCGCGGCCCTCATGGCCGCCGCCGATCGCCGGCTGGCCGGCAATCCGGCCGCCAAGGCCGCCCTGGACGGCGCGCTCTGGGACCTCCACGGCAAGCAGCAGGGCGCGCCCGTCTGGCGGCTGCTCGGATTCACGGAGCCCGCGCGCCTGGCCAGCTCCTTCACCATCGCCCTGGCTGAGCCCGAACTGATGCTCGCGCGGGCCGAGGAGGCGGTGGCGGCCGGCTACGGCATCCTCAAGCTCAAGGCCGGCAGCGAGCGGGACATCGAGCTGGTGGAGGCCGTCGCCGCGGCCACGGGTGCGCGCCTGCGCGTGGACGCGAACGGGAGCTGGCGCGCCGCCGATGCCCTCGCCAAGCTCGAGCGCCTGGCCATGGCCGGCGTCGAGTTCGTCGAGCAGCCGCTGGAGCTGGACGACCTCGCCGGCTACCGCGCCCTCGTCAGTCGCGCGCCGCTGCCCATCGTGCTCGACGAGAGCGTCCACGATGCGCTGGGCCTGGAGGTCTTCGGCGAGCTGGCCGACGGCATCAACCTGAAGATCTCCAAGCTGGGCGGGATCACGCGTTCGCTCGCCCTCGCCCGCAGCGCGCGGGTCTTGAACCTCGACCTGATGATGGGCTGCATGATCGAAAGCAGTCTGGGCATTGCCCAGGCGCTGCAGCTCGCGCCTTTGCTGCGCTGGGCGGACCTGGACGGCGCGCTGCTGCTCGCCGCCGACCCCTACGCGGGCTTGACCGAGGCGGCGGGGGTCTTCACCCTGGGCGAGGAACCGGGTCTGGGCGTTCATCGGAGGGAGGCTCGCTGATGCGACTCAAGCAGGTGGCCGTGATCGGAGACGCGGAGGCTTCCGAAGCCGCCCTCGTCTTCGCCGAAGCGCTGGGCCGCGCCATCGGACGCCACGGCTGGGCGCTCGTCTCGGGCGGCCGGGACGGCGTGATGGGCGCGGCCAGCCGCGGCTGCCGCGCGGCGGGGGGCATCGTCGTCGGTATCCTGCCCAGCGCCGACGACAGCGCCGGCAACGAGCACTGCCAGGTGCTCCTGCCCACGGGCATGGGCTGGACGCGCAACAGTCTCACCGCCCTGGCGGGGGACGTCGTCGTCGCCATCGGCGGCCGCGCCGGCACGCTCACCGAGATCGCCTATGCCTGGAGCTACGGCAAGCCCATCCTGGCCGCGACCGGCCTGGGCGGCTGGAGCGAGCGCCTGGCCGGCGAGGCCATCGACGACCGCCGACCCGACCGCCTGCAACCGGTGGCCACGGCGGCGGCGGCCGAGGCGGCCCTGCTGGCCCTGCTCGGCGAGGGCGAGGCCCGCGCGTGAGGCCGCTGCCGCGCATCCGCGAATCCGGACTCCGCGAGCTGCCCAGGCGCCTCGTCTGGCTTGGCCTGGCCCTGGCGCTGGCCGAACGCCTGCTGGCCTGGCTCCTGCTCGGCGCCGGCCTGCCCACGCACGGCTTCGAATCCGGGGTGATCGCGGACAACCTGCTCGCCGGGCGCGGCTACACGATGCCCTTCTACTACTGCGACGTGCCGATCCGCTCCTTCATCCCGCCGCTCTATCCGCTGCTGATGGCGGCCGCCAAGGCGCTCAGCCCGCACTGGGTGCTCCTGCTCCAGGGCCTGCAAATCGCAGCCTCCCTGCTCAACGCCCTGCTCGCCGGCGAGATCGCGGGCCGCTGGTTCGGTCGCCGCGCGATGATCGGCAGCTTCTTCCTCGTCGCGCTCTACCCGGTCTTCGCGGTCTACTCGCTGGCCATCTTCTCGACCACGCTGATCATGACCTGGGTGCTCGTCCTGGTGAACCTGATGGATCGCGTCGAGGCCCCGCATCCCCTGCGCATGGGCGGCCTGACCGGACTCTTCCACGGCCTGGCCATTCTCACCTCGCCGCCGCTGGGCCTGCTCGGCCTGCTCTTCCTGTTCCGGCTCTGGCGCTTCCGGCACCCGGGGCGGCTGCGGCGCACCCTGGCCTACCTGGCGGTGCTCGCCGCCGTCTGGAGCCCCTGGGTCCTGCGCAATGCGCGCGTCCATGGCACGCTCCTGCTGACCAGCACGAACGGCGGCTTCAACTTCCTGGTCGGCAACAACCCGCATGCGGGCGGCTACACCTGGGGCGAGTTCACCCTGGAGGACAGGTTCTGGCAGGTGGTGGAGCGCGAGCGCGTGGACACGCTGCCCGAGCCGGCCCTCGAGCGCTGGTTCTACCGCCGCGCCCTGGGCTACATCGCCGCCGATCCCTGGCACTACCTGGGCTTCTTCCTGCAGAAGGTCTACTACTTCTGGTGGTGCCGCGACGTCACGCGCTTCGGCTATCCGACGCCCTGGAGCGTCGCCTACCAGTCGCTCTACGCCTTCCTGTTGCCATTCGTTCTGCTGGGCCTGCTGCTCTGGGCCCGCCGCTGGCGCCGGCTCTTTCCGGCCTACTTCCTGTTCGCCCAGTACAGTCTGCTCTACGGGCTCTACTTCGTGCGCAGCCGCTTCCGGTGGGAGATCGAGCCCCTGCTCCTGGTGTTCGCCGTGGCCGGCTGGCTGGAGATCCTGCGCCGCTTGCGCGGCGGCGCCCGCGCAGAGGAGGAGTGGTGATCCATCCCATGCTCTGGGCCGCGCTCGCGAGCGGGCTGGCGGCCCAGCTCTACAAGGTGCTCGTCGAGAGTCTGCGCGAGCGGCGCCTGAAGCTCTACCGCTTCTTCGAAACCGGCGGCATGCCCAGCAGCCACACGGCCGTGGTGACCAGCCTCGCCGTCGGCGCCTGGCGGGTCAACGGCTTCGACTCGCCCTTGTTCGCGATCACGGCCGTCTTCAGCCTCTACTTCATCCTGGAGGCCACCGGTCTGCGCCAGGAGGTGGGCAAGCAGGCGCGGGTGCTCAACGAG
Source organism: uncultured bacterium (assembly GCA_963695095.1). Taxonomy (GTDB): domain Bacteria; phylum Krumholzibacteriota; class Krumholzibacteriia; order JACNKJ01; family JACNKJ01; genus VGXI01. Next base: position 1,777,999 of record CAVOFT010000001.1, read on the forward strand.
ATCCTCGACGAGCTGATCGACACCCGCCATTTCGCCCGCGAGCGCACCCGCGAGCTGCTCGGCCACACCTGGAGCGAGGTGGGCTGGGGCTTCTTGCTCGGCCTGGTGGTGACCGTGCTGCTGGTCCGACCCTGAACGCCGCCGATTCCCGAGCAGGAAATCCTTGACGGTTTTCGGACCTCGCCGCACCATCCGCAAGCGGAGACCCCGACAGCCCTGCGCGCCATCCGAGCGGGTCCTCCGGGCGCCCGGACTCAGGAGGTAATCGGATGAAGGTACTGGCCGTCGTCAATCAGAAGGGGGGCTGCGGCAAGACCACCCTGGCGATCCACCTTGCCGCCGCCTGGGCCAAGGAGGGCTTCCGGGTCCTGCTCGTGGACCTCGATCCCCAGGGTCATGCCTCGCTCGGCCTCGGCGTCGAAGTCGAGAACTGCGCTCGCGGCTCCTACGATCTGCTCAGCGATCCCGCGGCGACGCTGGCCGAGATGGCCGTGCCGGTCCAGGCCCATCTCGACCTGGTGCCCGGCGGCATCATCCTCTCGGCCGCCGAGCAGGAGCTGGCCCGCCAGCCCGGACGGGAGAGCCGTCTGCGCAGCGCACTCCTGCGCCACGGGGGCGCCTACGACTGGGTCGTGGTGGATACGGCGCCTGCGGTGGGGCTGCTGACCTTCAATGCCCTGGTGGCGGCCGATGCCCTGCTCGTGCCCGTCGACAGCAGCACCTTCACCCTGCACGGCCTGCAGAAGATTCTCGAGACCCTGGAAGTGCTCGAAGAGGAAACGCGCCGCCGGCCGGCCTGCTTCGTGGCGGCCAACCAGTTCGACCCGCGCACGCTCTTCAGCCGCGAGCTCTATGCCGAGCTGGCGGCCAACAGCCGGATCCGTCTGCTCGAAACGCGCGTGCGCAGCAGCGTCCGCGTCAAGATGGCCGCCGCCGGCGGCGTGCCCGTCATGGACCTGGCGCAGCCGGGGCCCGTCCGCCTGGACTTCGAGAACCTGGCCGAGGAGCTGTGGAACCATCTCACCGAGCTCAGCCTGGAGCGGGACCGCGAACTGGAGTCCCTGCTCTTCGGCCCCCAGCTCTGCGAGGAGGGCATCCGCTTCCGCCTGCGCGCCCCCGAGGCGCGCGAGGTCTATCTCACCGGCAGCTTCAACCACTGGAATCCCGGCGGCATCCCGCTCGCGCCGCGACCCGGGGCCAGCGGCGCCTGGGAGGTCGTGCTGCCCCTGACGCCGGGCAACTACGAGTACCGCTACATCGTCGACGGCCGGTGGGTGACCGATCCCAGCCATCAGCAGACCCGCCTCAACGACCTGGGCGTGGAGAACTCGCTGCTCGTCGTCGGCGGCTAGCGCGAAGGGGCGCCGCATGAGGCCGGCGAGCGGAGAGCGACGCCAGAGCAATCACATCCGCAGCATTTCCTGGCTCTTCCTGAGCGAGGGCAAGCGGCGCGCCGGCCCTGCCCCTGGCACCGCCCACTGCCTGCTGCCGCCTCGCGGGAGCGCCCGGCTCGCCCTGGTTGCTCGCCCTGGCCGTGAATCTGGGCCTCGCCGCTCGCCAGCGGGGCGAGAGCGCCTGCCTCGAGTTGCCGGCCGCCAGCCTCCCGGTGGCGGCCCGTCTTCTCGGCGCGGCGCCGGAGGCCCTCGGCCTCGACTGGCGCAGCGGCGCCGCGGCGCCCGCCTGGCTGGAGCCGCTGCCGGCGCTCTATCTCGCCTCCGCGCTGCCTACGCTGCCGCTGGGCCTGCCCGCCTGCCGCTGGCGCTTCCAGCTCGGCGAGGGGCCGCTGCCGGGGGCAAGTCCCGTCCTCGCCCTGCTGGAAGGTCCCGAAGCGCTGCTGCCGGCGGCGGCGGGCGCGCCGCTCTTCCTGCTTGGCCTGGAGTGCCTGCCGGTGCCCCGCCCCGGGGTGACGGGGATCTGGGGGCCGCTGGCTCGGCACCAGCTCCTCGATCCGCGCCGCGAAGGCACGCCTGCCCTCCGCGCGGGGGACGCAGCGGTCGCCCGCCGCTATGGCGGCTTCCTGGAAGCGCTCCGTTCCATGCCGGCGCCCAGTCGGCAGGAGCAGCCCGCATGAGCCCCGCCGCGCCCAGCCCTGCGCAGCTCCCGGCGATGGAGCCCGTGGTGGCCGTGCTCCTGCGGCGCTTCGAGCTGCAGCTCACCCAGCTCGACGCGCGCATCCGCCTCGAGGAGAGCCCCCTGCGCCGGGTCTATCGCCTCGACGATCAGGTGCTCGCCGTGCTGCATCTGCATCGGGACCTCTTCCGCCTGGAGACGGGCGGCGTACCGAGCTGGGAGGCCCGGATCCGCAGCCCGGAAGAGGCCCTGGCCGGCCTCGCCCGCGTGCTGGACCACTACTGGCGGCTCCTGGCGAGCGGCGCGCGGCGCGAAGCCTGAGCCGCGCCGCGGCCGTCCCGATGCCCCTGGACTTGCCCCTGAGCTTGCGGCATCATGGCGGCCGGATTTGTCGCCACGGCCGCCAGGCCGCCAACCCCGGAGAGAGCCATGAAGGACAAGGTGCTCGCGGCCATCGAGACGGCGCGCCTGCGCGGCGCCGACTACGCCGATGCCCGCTGGGTCGAGACCCGCACGGAAGAGCTGATGGTGAAGAACGGCGCCCTCGCTCTGGCCGAGCTGCGCGGCACGCAGGGGGTCGGCATCCGCGTGCTCAAGGGCGGCGCCTGGGGTTTCGCCGCCACGGATCGCCTGGAAGGCGACAGCCTCCCCGCGGCCGCTGCGCGCGCCGTTGCCCTGGCCGAAGCCAGCGCGCGGGTGATGGCCGAGCCCGTGCGCCTGGCCGCCGAGCCGGCGGTCAAGGCCAGCTGGGCGACGCCGCGCGCCATCGATCCCTTCGCGGTCGCCCGCGAGGAGAAGCTCGATCTGCTCAGCCGCGTCGAGCGGGAGCTGCATGTCGACGAGCGGGTGAAGGTGGGCCAGGCCCAGATGCTCTTCGACCAGCAGAAGATCCTCTTCGTCTCCAGCGAGGGCGCCGAACTCGAGCAGGACCTGCTCACCAGCGGCGGCGGCCTGGTCGCCATCGCGGCGGACGGCAACACCATCGAGCGCCGCAGCTGGCCCAACTCGGCCGGCGGCATGCACCTGGGCGCGGGCTACGAGGTGATCGCCGAGTATGCGCTCGCGGACAACGCCCGCCGGGCGGCGGAAGAGGCCGTGGCCCTGCTCGGCGCCGATCCCTGCCCGGTGGGGGAGCGGGACATCCTGCTCGACTGGTCGCAGCTCGCCCTGCAGATCCACGAGTCCTGCGGGCACGCCAGCGAGCTGGACCGCGTGCTCGGCATGGAGGCCAACTTCGCCGGCCGCAGCTTCCTGACGCCCGAGAAGCTGGGCGTGTTCACCTACGGCTCGCCGCAGGTGAACCTGGTCGCCGACAATACCCTGCCCCGGGGCCTGGCCACGCGCGGCTGGGACGATGAGGGCGTGGCGGCGCAGAAGTGGCATGTCGTCGAGAACGGGCGCTTCGCCGCCTATCTCACCAGCCGCGAGCTGGCCGCGGTGGAGAAGAACCCGCGCAGTCGCGGCTGCAATCGGGCCGAGGGCTGGAATCGCATTCCCATCATCCGCATTCCGAACCTCGGCCTGGCACCGGGCAGCTGGGAGCTGGACGATCTCATCGCCGACAGCGAAGACGGCATCTGGATGGAGACGAACCGCAGCTGGAGCATCGACCAGATGCGGCTGAATTTCCAGTTCTCCACCGAGATCGGCTGGGAGATCAAGAAGGGCAAGAAGGCGCGCATGCTGCGCGGCTGCACCTACCAGGGGCGCACGCCGGACTTCTGGGCCGCCTGCGATGCCGTCTGCAGCGAGAAGTGGTGGCGGCCCTATGGCGTCCTCAACTGCGGCAAGGGAGAGCCAGGGCAGATCGCCCGCATGACGCACGGCTCGGCCCCGGCCCGCTTCCGCAAGATCCGCGTGGGGGTGAGCGAATGATCGGCGAGCAGGAATTCCGGGCGATCCGGGAGCGGGTGCTGAAGGCCAGCCAGGCTGACGAAGTCGAGCTCACGCTGGGCGGCGGCCGCGAGGAGCTGACGCGCTTCGGCGAGAATCGCATCACCCAGAACGTCTCCGAGGAGCGCTACGAGCTGCGGGTGCGCGCGCGCCTGGGCAAGCGGCAGGGCCTGGCCACCACCAATGACCTCTCGCCGGCGGGGCTTGCCCGCTGTGTCGAGAACGCCGAAGCCATCGCCCGCATCCAGCCCGAGAGCGAGCGGGTGATCGAGTTCCAGGCGGGCGGCGAGCGCTGCGAGGACGGCGCCTGGGCCGCCGACACCGCTGCTATCGACGCTGCCGCCCGGGCCCGCTGGGTGGAGACGGCCGTCAAGGTGGCCGCCGGCCAGGGCATCGAGCTCGGCGGCATCGCGCTGGCGAGCGAGGGCTCCATCGGCGACTACGGCGAGATCGAGCCCTTCGCCGTGGCCAACAGCGCGGGCCTGTTCCGCTTCGGCAAGAAGACGCGCGCCGTCTTCGAGGTGAGCGCGGCCAAGGCCGACGGCGCCGGGCGCAGCCGCGTGCTGGCCAGGAGCGCGGCGGCGGTGGATCCCGCGCGCATCGCCGAGGACGCCTGCCGGCGCTGCCTGGAGAGCCGCGAGCCCGCCACGCTCGCGCCGGGGGACTACACGGTGATCTTCGAGGCCGAGGCCGCCCAGGATCTGCTCTTCTTCCTCACCTACCTTGGCTTCAACGGGCTGGCGGTGGCCGAGAAGCGCAGTCCGCTGGGCGAGCGGCTCGGCGAGCGCGTCTTCGGCGAGAACATCACGCTGCGCGAGGTGCCGTCGGATGCGAGGCTCTTCGGCCTCGGCTTCGATGCGGAGGGCGTGGATACGCAGGCGGTGACGCTCATCGACAAGGGCGTGCTCACGAGCTTCCTGCACGACCGCAGCAGCGCCCGCATCACCGGCCAGGCGGCGACGGGGCACGGCCTGCCCCAGCCGAACAACTACGGCGCCTTCATTCGCTTCCCCGTGCTCGCGGGGGGCAGGGCGACGCTGGCCGAACTCATCGCCGGCGTCGAGCACGGCGTGCTCGTCACGCGGCTCTGGTACACGAACGTCGTCGATCCCATGCGCATGATCATCACGGGGATGACCCGCGACGGCACCTTCCGCATCGAGAAGGGCAGCCTGGCCGGGCCCGTGAAGAACTTCCGCTTCAACCAGAGCCTGGTGGAGCTGTTCAACCGGGTGGAAGCGCTCGGCGCGGAGCAGGCGCTGGGCGCAATGGTGCTGCCCCACCTGCGCGTGCGGGATTTCCGCTTCAGCAGCGGCACCGATTTCTAGGCTCTACCGGAAGTTCTGAGGCATCCCGAGGTCGCCTGGTCCCGCAGGCGACCTCTTCCGTCTGTCTTAACCATTTGAAAGATAAAGGATTGCATCGATTGAGCCCCTTGCCGGGGCATGCTATACTTAACGCCTCTTGTCAGCGACATCACCCCTTCTGTCGCCCAGCGGACAGAAAACCACCACGCAGGAGACCCGGATGTACGCTCGCCTTGCTCACCCTTTGCCTCGGCATTCCCTATCCCTGCGCCTGCTGCTCCTCACACTGCTCGTGCTCGCCAGCCTGCCCGCTGCCGCCGCTCAGATCGAGTGGACCTGGCGCGCCGAACCTGGCCTGCGCGCACTTGCAGACGGCGAGGATCTTGCCGCTCTGCTGGCTGAGCAAGCCTGGCAGACCGAGACGGCGGATCGCCCCGCCCTGCCCCTCTTCCCGCTCAGCCTGGCCATCCCCAGCGGCGAGCGCGTCGTGAGCGTTCATCTCGAAGACGTCCTGAGCGACCGCATCGCGCTGGACGCAGCGCTGCCCGCCTTCGCCGGCAGCGTGAACGAGGACGGGCTGCGCCGCGCGCTCTCGCCGCCTGCCGAGGGCGGCAGCTTCCCCGCGGACTTCCTCCATCTCTACAGCACCTTCCGCTACCGCGGCTTCGCCACGGCCGAAATCGCCCTGGCTCCTCTGCGCTACGAGGTGACGGCGGCGGGTCCCCTTCTCCATCGCCTGCTCGCCGCCCGCGTGGTGGTGGAGACGGAGCCGGATCCCTCGGCGCTCATCCCCCTGCGCCAGCGCAGCGAGGACCTCGCGCGGGGCCAGCGCTTCCAGCAGCGCCGCGTCGCGAACAAGAACGCCGTCGCGGCCTTCGTTCCCCCCAGCGCGGTACGGCGTGACGAGGGCGTGTTCGCGCCGCGCTCCCTGCCCAGCATCGAGGGCAGCGGCGTGGACATGGTGATCGTCTGCTCGCCGCAGCACACCGCGACCTTCCAGACCCTGGCCGACTTCAAGCTCAGCCTGGGGCTGCCCACGGTGGTGCGCGACACCGACTGGATCCGCGCCAACTATCCCCAGGGCGCGGACCTGCAGGAGACGATCCGCTTCTTTCTCCAGGACGCCCTGGCCAAGTGGGGCATCCGCTTCGTGCTGCTGGCGGGCGACACCAATGACCTGCCCGTGCGCCGCATCTACTCCTACTTCAAGGATCCGCCGGAGGAGATTCCCGCCGAGCTCTACTTCGCCGACCTGGACGGCGACTGGAACGGCGACGGCGACTCGCACTTCGGCGAATCCACCTACGGCGGCACCCAGGGCGACGGCGTCGACATGATCGCCGACGTCTTCCTCGGCCGCGTACCCGTGCGCGACGCCGCCAGCGCGCAGCTGATGGTCGACAAGATCATCGCCTACTCGAGCGCGCCGGACCCCGACTACGCCACCAACATGAGCTTCTACGCCGAGGTGCTCTTTCCGGCGACCTGGCAGATCGGCGACCCCGTCGAGCTGATCACGCGCAACGGCGCCGATTACGCGGAGAGCGTGAACAGCAGCTTCGTGACGCCGCAGATGGACGTGGTCCGCTTCTACGAGACGCACTGGCTGTATCCGGGCTCGGTGGCCGAGACGCCGGCCGTGACGCTGAACGATATGAACACGCGCGCACATGTCGTGCTGCACGTCGGCCATGGCTTCCGCTACACGATGTCGATGGGCACCGGCTCGGTGGTCGCCAATGACATGCTGAACCTCACCAACGGCCTCGATCGGCTGGCCTCCATCTACGCGCTGAATTGCACGTCCTGCGCCATCGACTACAGCTGCCTCGGCGAGGCGGCGCTGCTGGCGCCGGCCGGCGGGGCCGTCTCGATGATCGGCACCATGCGCGAGGCCTTCCCCAACACCAGCGTCTACTACCAGAACTCCTACTTCGGCTATCTCTACGGCGACAGCCTCAGCCTTGGCGAGTGCTTCACCAGGAGCCACAATGACTGGGCGCTGCTGGGCTCCGTCGAAGGCAGCCATCGCTGGACGCAGATGAGCTATCTGCTGATCGGCGATCCCTCGCTCGATGTCTGGCTGGACACGCCTCAGGCGCTGGCGGCCGCGCTCGTCGAACCCTACACGCTCACCAGCGACACCCTGAAGCTGCAGGTGAGCCGGGACGGCTCGCCGCTGGTCGGGGCCCGCGTGATCGCCAGCAAGCCGGGCGAGCATCGGGCGGAGGCGCTGAGCGACGCGGGCGGCTTCGTCGCCATTCCCTTCCGGGCGGAGTCGCTGGGGGACATCGAAGTCAGCCTGCTTCACCGCAACGATCTGCCCAGCTTCGCCCAGGTCCCGGTGACGGCGGGCAGCGGACCGCGCCTGGCTCTGGAACTGCTCAGCGTCGTCGACGACCCCAATGTCGATGCGCAGCTGGCCGGCAACGCCGATGGCCTGCTCGACGCCGGCGAGACCGTGCGCCTGGCCCTGCGCGTGCTGAACAGCGGCACGACGGCGGCGACGGCGCTCAACCTCGATCTCAGCCTGCCCGGCGGCGAGCTCAGCGTCCTCGACGGCCAGGAGGCGACCGGCCAGAGCGTGCCGGCCGGCGGTCAGCTCGACTTGCCCGCCGTCTTCCTGCTCGAGGCGCCGCAGACCCTCGCCGATCGCAGCAGCGCGCTGGTGGACATCGCGCTCAGCTACGGCGGCGGGACCGAAACGGACCAGCTCGAGCTGAGCGCCCACGCGCCGGTGCCCGGCCTGTTCACCTTCGTCATCGATGATGCAGCGGGCGACGGCGACGGCCAGCCGGACGCCGGCGAGACCTACAGCCTGATGCCCGTGTGGAAGAACTACGGCAGCACGCCGCTGGCGGGCTGGCAGGCCAGCCTGACGGCCATCGATCCGGCCGGCCAGGTGCTGGGCGGCCCCGTCGCCTTGCCGGGGCTGGGACTGCTCGAGCGCGGAGCCTCGGCGGGCATCAGCCTGCGCGAGACCAGCGTGGCCAGCCCCAACCGCTTCCAGCTCACGCTCAGCGGCCCGCTCGGGGAGGCGATCGTCGACACGATCACCGTGCGCCGGCCCACGCCCCCCGTTGGCCTGGAGCTCGATTCGAGCCAGGCCAGCACCGTCATCGACATGGCCTGGCTGATTCCGGCTCCGGCGCCGGCGGCCTATCTCGTCTACCGCAGCACCAGTCCCGGCGGACCCTACACGCTCGTGTCCACCGAGCCCACGCATCACGCCTACTTCCGCAACGATCAGCTGGCGGAGAGCACCACCTACTACTTCACCGTGGAGAGCGTGGACTCCTCGGGCTTCCGCAGCCCGCCCAGCGGCGAGTTCGCCTGGAGCACCAACCCGGCCATGCTCGACGGCTGGCCCCTGCAGACGAGCTTCGGCACCGCCAGCAGCCTGGTGATGGGCGACATCGACGGTGATGGCGACAAGGAACTGGCAGCGGGCGCCGAGCTGCTCTACGCCTGGCACCACGACGGCGTCGAGATCTTCGACGGCGACGAAAACTCGGTCACCTACGGCGCGCTCAGCGCTGTCGGCGGCCAGTTCACCGCCGGCCTGGCGATGGCAGACGTCGACACGCTCTACCCGGGTCTGGAGATCATCGGCGCCTCGCGCGCGCCCAACGGCATCTACGTCTACCACGGCGACGGCACGCAGGCGCCGGGCTGGCCCAAGAGCCTGCCCAACTGGTGCTGGGCGACGCCCGCGGTGGGGGATGTCGACGGCGATGGCAGCGTGGAGATCTTCGCCGTCTGTCTGGACGGCACCCTGCGCGCCTGGAATGCCGACGGCACGCCGCAGATCGGCACGACGGGCATCTTCGCCAGCGGCCTCGGCAGCTGGTCGCGCTCGAGCCCCAGCCTCGCCAACCTGGACGGCGACGCCGATCTCGAAATCGTGCTCGGCAGTTCGGGCACAAGGAAGATCTACGCCTTCAATCCGAACGGCAGCGCCGTGACGGGCTTCCCGGTCACCTTCACCGGCGAGATCCACTCCAGTCCCTCGCTGGGGGATCTCGACGGCGACTACGACCTCGAGATTGTCTTCCTCTGCGAGAACGACTCGCTCTACGTGCTCAATCACAACGGCACCCGCTACCCGGGCTTCCCGGTCTACCTGGCCAGCAACGCGGCCGGGCTCGCGCCGAGTCCGGCGCTGGTCGACTTCGAGGACGATGGGCAGATGGAGATCGTGGCGGGCGGCGTGTTCGCCTACACCAGCATGAACCTGACCGTGCTGAACAACCAGGGGCAGACCCTGCCGGGCTGGCCCAAGCACTTCGAGGAGAGCAGCGAGGCGAGCCCCGTGGTGATCGACCTCGACGGCGACGGCGAGCTGGAGATCCTGCTCGGCATGGAAACGGGCTACCTCTACGCCTTCAACGAGGACGGCAGCGACGTGGCCGGCTTCCCCATCCTCACGGACGCCGAGCTGCGCAGCTGCCCGACGGCCGACGATCTGGATGGGGATCTCGACCTCGACATCGGACTCTACGGCTGGGACGCCTTCGTCTACGTGTGGGACATGTCCGTCTTCTACAAGAACGGCCTGCCGCAGTGGAAGATGTTCCGCGCCAATCCGGCGCGGACGGGCCTGTTCACGCGCGAGGAGCAGATGACGCCCAGCGAGGAGCTGCCGGCGAGCGCGCCGGAAGGCCGGCTCTATGCCAATTTCCCGAACCCCTTCAACCCCAGCACGAAGATCAGCTTCGCCACGCCGGCGGGACAGGGCAGCGTGCAGGTGACGCTCACGATCCACGACGTGCAGGGCCGCCGTCTGGCGACGCTGCAGGATGGCCTGCTGCCGCGGGGCACGATGCAGAACGCCGTCTGGGACGGCAAGGCGGAGACCGGCAAGCCCGTGGCCAGCGGCATCTACTTTGCGCGCGTGACCATGGACGACACCGTGCATGCACGCAAGATGGTGCTGCTGAAGTAGCCCCGCGCCCACCACATGGCGCTCGCAGGCGTCTGCCCGCGGTCGAAACAACGACCGCGGCGCAGACGCCCGCAAGCGCCCTCTCGCACGCGAGGGGGAGCCGTCAGGCTCCCCCTTTTTCGTGCCTGCGGGCGTCTACTCGAGGACGCGGAAGTTGGGCGGGAAGTCGCCGGGGCGGGCCTGGCCACCGGCCTTGAGGTAGGCCTCCAGCACATCGCGGCCGAAGACGCCCAGGCTGTCCACGCGGCTGGCGAGCTGGAGCACCGGGCCGTAGCCGTCACCGCCGCCGTACAGGAAATCCAGCGTCGCCAGCGTGTACTCGCGCTCGGGATCCAGGGGCTCGCCGCCGACGTGGATCTCCAGGGCCAGGCTGTCGGCGATCGCGTAGTCGCCGCCGGCGATCTGGCCGAAGCGATAGTCGCCGTGACCAGCGGCGAGGAAATCGAAGAGGGCGCGCAGGTCGCTGCCCTTCAGATGCAGGCGCAGGATCTGGTTGTTGAAGGGCAGCAGCTCGAAGAGCTGGGCGCGGGTGATGGGTCCTGCGGGCAGCTGGACCCGGTAGCCGCCGCTGTTCTGGAGGCCGAGGTCGGCGCCGGCGGCCTGGCGCAGGCGATCGGCGAGGAAGATGCCGAGAGGATCCGCTGTGCTGCTCTTGGCCTCGCCGCGGAAGGCCTCGGGCAGCGCGCCGAGGGCCTGGTCCATCTCGCGATCGACGAGGACGCCTGCCTCCTCGATGAGGGCCTTGACGGTGGGATCTTCCGGCCAGGCCGCCGTGACCGGCTCGTTCCGCCAGGCGAAGTCCCAGCCGCCGTCGGGGCGGCGGAAGCACTCCATCACACCGAGATTGTAGCCATAGCAGCCGGTCTGGCAGATGGTCACCGGGCCGATCAGCTCGGGCGCTTCGAGGAAGCTGTGACTGTGCCCGCCGATGATGAGCGGGATGTCGGGCAGCGCCGCGGCGAGAGCGCGATCGGCGTCCAGGCCGCAGTGGCTGAGCAGCACGCGCAGATCGGCCGCGGGACGGGCCGCCGCCAGCCAGTCGCCGAGCGCGCGCTCGGGCGGCAGAACGAGGAGTTCGCCGCGCGCCGCTTCGCCCACCAGCTCGGGCAGTTCGCCGGCGATGAGCCCGACGACCTCGACGCGCAGGTCTCCGGCGAGCAGCACGGCACTCTCCGGCAGGAGGGGCTCGCCGCTGGGAAAGCCCAGGTTGGCGCAGAGGGTGGGGAAGGAAGCGCCGATGCGGGCGCGCAGGAAGCTCAGGTAACCGTCGTCGAGCTCATGGTTGCCGAGGGCCATGGCATCGCAGCCCAGCCGATCCATGAGGGCGATGCCCAGACGCCCGCGATAGAAGTGATAGAAGGGCGTGCCTGCGAAGAGGTCGCCCGCGTCGAGATAGAGGAGGCGCTCCCCGTGCTCGGCCCTCAGCTCGCCGATGCGCCAGGCGAGGCGGGCGAAGCCGCCCCGCAGCGCGCCTTCGCGATCGGGAAAGCTGCGGTAGTGGGCGTGCAGGTCGTTGGTATGGACGATGACCAGATCCGGCCGCGGGTCCGCCTGGGCGGCGACGGCGGCTGCGAGCAGCAGGCAAGCGAGCCCGCAGGCGGCTCGGAAGCGGGAGGGAAGTCCGTGCATGCCGACCTCGATTGCCGTTGTGGAGGCCGGATCCAGGCCCTATGTTTGTCCCGGACCCGGCCGGGAGGCAGTATGGAACCGCGCAGCGCTCGTCTCAAGGGCTTTTGCCCGCAGTCGTCCTCGTCTCTCCTCCCGCTGCTGGTCGCCCTCGGCCTTGCCGGCGCCTGCGCCCAATCGCCATCGCCGCCCGGCGACGACAACCACGTCCCGGAGGTGAACTCGCTCAACGTCGTCGGCGGCAAGCCCAACCTCGCCGCGGGAACCCTGAACGTCCAGCTGGTGGCCGTGACCGTGGATATCGATGGCGACACCCTCGCCGTGACCTGGTCGGGCCCGGGTGTTTTTCACAGCCCGCAGGTGCAGCCCGGCAGCGCGACGGTGCGCTGGAATGTGCCCCCCGGCCAGTACGGCCTCCTGGCCGTGACCTGCAGGGTCAGCGACGGCGCCGCCAGCGACAGCCTCGTCAAGGCCTTCCCGGTCGGGCGCGCCCTGACGACGGCGAACTTCGGCGACCTCGTCGGCGACGAGGTCGTCTGGAGCCCGGCCGATGCGCCCTTCTACGTGCTCCAGCAGGATGTGGACATCCCGGCCGGCGTCACCCTCAGCGTCGCCGACAGCACCCGCATCTACTGCGAGGCGGACACCCGCTTGACCATCGGCGGCAGCCTCGCAGTCGCCGGGACGGCGACGCGACAGGTCTTCTTCGCGCCAAACGCCGCCGCGACCAGCGCCCCCGGCTTCTGGAACGGGATCTACTTCGCCTCGAGCGGCGGCAGCCTGGCGCTCGACTTCTGCAACATCGACAACGCGGACGCCGGCGTGAACCTCGAGCTGGGCACCGGCCTGGGGGCCTACCTCGCCAGTTGCCGGTTTCGCTACTGCAGCGACGCGGTGAAGGTCGGCTTCGGGGAGATCAGCCTGATCGGCTGCCGGGCCGAGGGCTTCGGCCAGGGCCTCATCGCCGATCACGCGGTGGTGACGATGGAGAACTGCACCTTCATCGACGGCACGGAGGAGTCCGTCAGCCTGCGGAGCCTCTCCAGCGGCAGCTGCGAGGGCTGCTTCTTCACCGACGTGGCGGCCCCCATCGTCAGCATCAGCGGCGGCAGCCGCATCGTCTTCCACGCGAATCGCTTCTTCGGCACGGGTCTGGCCTTTCTGGTCGGCGCCGGCTACGGCAGCACGCCGGAGCCTCTCGACGCCCGCTGCAACTTCTGGGGCGCGGGCGTGAGCGAGGCGACGATCATCGCCCGCATCGGCTATGCGGGCAGCGATCCCGCGCCGCTCATCTACACGCCCTGGCAGGCGGACCAGGGCGCCGCCTGCGGCGAGGATCCGCCCCAGCTCCTGGCGGATGTCCAGATCGTGTTCGACGCGCGGCACCCGCTCTACCCGGCGGGGGTGCCGGGCGTCGACCTGAGCGAGATGGCCCTGGACGGCTACCCGCGCCTGCTCGTCGTCGGCATCCAGCCTCAGCCGGACGGCTTCGTCCACGACTATGCCTGGTCGGCCTCGGCGGGCGGCAGTCTCTTCGTCGCGGGCCGGTCCTGGCCGGTGGGGGATCCCTATGTCGCGAGCTATCTCGGCCAGCAGGACGACGCGGCGGGCTCGGCCATCTTCTTCGTGCCGGCGGGCGCCGGCGGGGAGAGCGTCAGCGTGACGATCACGGACAGCTGGGGCCAGTCCATCGGCGGCGGCGCCAGCTTCAGTTACTAGCGATTGCCCGCAGCCCTGCCGCGTGCTAGGCTTGATCGATGAAGCCCGCCGTCTACCGCCGCGTTCGCACCTGGCCGAACGCGCTCAGCGCCTTCCGTCTGGCGCTGGCGCTCTCGGCGGCGCTGCTCTTCGTGGTCTTCGGCCTCGTGCTGGCGCCGATCCTCCTGTCCGTGGTGGCCAGCCTGCTCGATGTCGTCGACGGCTGGCTGGCTCGGCGTCTGCGGCAGATCTCCCGCCTGGGCGAGCACTTGGATCCCCTCGCCGACAAGGTCCTGATCACGGTGGTCTTCGGCGCCCTCGCGCTCTTCTTGCAGGAGCTCTGGGTGACCATCCTGGTCTGCCTGCTGCTCCTGCGCGAGTGGGGGATCACCTGGTTGCGCGAGGTCGTGCAGCGCCGGCGGAACCTCACCCTGCCGGCCGGACGGATCGGCAAGTGGAAGATGCTGAGCCAGAGCCTGTTCGGTAATCTCTTCCTGTTCTGGATGAGCCGCGCCCCCGACGCTCGCCCGGGCGAGTCGGGCTTCCAGCCCAGCCTGGCCTTGGCGCTGGGACTGATTCTCGTGCTCTCCTACACCTCCGCCATTCGCTACCTGGTCCGTCTCCATTCCTGAGCCCATCGCCTGGAACGAGAGTTGCATTACGCTGTGGGCCGAGGCCCACAGGGGCATGTCGGACTATCTGCTTTGATCGCTATCGATTGAACCTGATCGCTGAGGCCTGGCATGAGCAGGCCGGGAGGCGCTGCCATGGAGCAGTTGAGGGAGATCGCGCCGTCGGCCCTGCCCGAAGCGCGGAGGGATCTCGGGCGCCTGCTCGCCTGTCGGGACGCCGAGGCCCTGGCGGCGGCCCTCGCTGCCGAGTTCCTGAGCCGCTTCCCGGAAGCACAGGGCCTCCTGGCCGTCTGTCCGGCCGAGACGCGGGATTGGGTGGTCTGGTCCCTGCCCGAGCTCACGCAAGAGCTCTGGCCGGCCAGCCACCCCGTCGTCGAGGAGCTGCGGGAGGAAACCGAGGGCAAGCTGCTCGCCCTCGAGGGCCTGAGCCCCGGGGGGGAGCTGCTGGGTCTGGCCCTGCGCGACGGTCGCCGGGCCCTCCTGGGCGCTCTGGCCTTCGTGCTGCCGGGCTCTCTGCGCCGAGAAGCGAGCGAACGCCGCGCGCGCGAGGACTGGCTGGCCGAGATCGGGCCCATCGCGGCGCTGCTGCTGGAGCGGCGGGCCCAGGCCGAGCGCCTCGAGGCCCTCGAGCAGGAGGTGGATGAGCTCGAATCGCTCAAGGCAGGCTTCGTCGACACGGTGACGCACGAGCTGCGCACGCCCCTGACCAGCATCCTCGGCTTCTCCTCGCTGGCCCTGGATCAGCCGGGGCTCGTGCCGCACGCGCCGCTGTCGGAGTTTCTCCGCTCCATTCATGACTCGGCGCTGCAGCTCGATCGCCTGATCAGCGAAGTGCTCGTCATGAGCGAGATGGCCTCGGCCGAGGGCGTGCTCGAGCTGGAGGATCGCAGCCTCGGCTCCCTGTTTGCGGAGTACCGGGAGGGCTGGCTGGGCCGACTGGCCGGCAACGAGCGCGTGCGCTTTCCCGAGGACCCCGTCCAGTGCAGCATCCGCGTGGACCCCTATCAGTTCCACCGCATCCTGGGCCACCTGCTCAAGAACGCGCTTGCCTTCTCGCCGCCGGAGAGCGCCGTGGACCTGCGTTGCAGCTTCGTCGCCGGCCGCCGGCGCAGCGACTCCACGGATTTCCTGCGCATCGACGTGGAAGACCACGGGCCGGGCATTCCGGTGGTCGAGCAGGAGCGCATCTTCCGCAAGTTCTACCAGGTGGATCGCTCGAGCACGCGTGAACACGGCGGCGCCGGGCTCGGCCTCAGCGTGGCCAAGGAGTTCACGGAAGCGATGGGCGGCCGCCTCTGGCTGCGCAGCGAGGCGGGGCGCGGCTCCACCTTCTCCTTCACGGTGCCGGTGCCGCGCGATACCGGCCTGGCACCGCGCCGCCCGCCGGCGGGCTCAAAGCAATAGCTCCGGTGTCGCCTGCAGCTCGCCGCTGACGAGCAGGCGGCCCTGCCAGTGCAGCGCATTGACCTCCGTGCGCAGGCCCCACTCCGGCGTGTAGATGCCGGGCTCCACGGAGAAGGCGACCCCCTCGATGAGCCGCCGCTCCTCCTGCGTCTCCAGATCGTCGAGATTCGCACCCGGGCCGTGGTCCTCGCGGCCGATGCTGTGGCCGAGCCTGTGCACGAAGGCCTCGCCGTAGCCGGCGGCGGTCAAGCGCGCGCGGGCCAGGGCGTCCACCTCGCGGCCCATCGGTGCGTCCCCGGTAGCGAAGCGCTCCGCGAGGAAGGCGAGGGCCGCATCGCGCGCTTCGCGCAGGGCGTGCCAGGCGCGCTCGAGGTCCGCCGGCAGCTCGTCGCCGGCGAAGGCCATCCAGGTGAAATCGGCATAGACGGCCTCGGCAGCGCCGAGCCGCGCCCAGTAGTCCAGGAGCACGACCTGCCCCCGCGCCAGTCGCCGGGGCCGGGCGGGATCGGGGCTGTAGTGGGGGTTGCCGCTGTCCGCCGCGAAGGCCACGATGGGCGGCGCGTTGGTCTCCAGCCCCTGGGTCCGCATGGCCGCCAGCATCCAGGCCTGGAGCTCGCAATCGGTCATCGGTGCGCCGGCAGCCAGCGCTCGGCGCAGGCGATCCAGAGCCTCGCGGCGGATGGCCTCCAGGCGCGTGGCCGCCTCGCGGTGGCTGGCGAGGGCGGCCGGGCTCCAGGGCGCCTCCAGGCGCTGGACGAGGTCGGCCGAGCTGACGATCACCAGCCCCAGCTCGCGCAGCCACTCGAGCGTGCCGCCGTCGACATGGGACACCGTCGGCAGCGCGCCGCGCGGGGAGTACTCCATGGCGATGCGGGGCCCGCGGGGCAAGCGCTCACGGAGCAGGGCCTCCAGCTCGCGCCAGCCCTTGAAGCGCAGCTGCGCGCCGGGCAGCTGGGAGAAGTGGTGGGCCTCGACGCTGGACTGCAGGCGCAGGGGCTCGCCGGTGGCGGGGATCCAGTAGAAGAAGCGGCGCGTGAGCAGGGCGTCGGGGGGCACGGCCAGCAGCTCGCGGGCCACCGGATTGGAGCCGCGGAAGTCGTAGAGCAGCCAGCCGGCCAGCCCTTCGGCGGCGAGGGCCGCCTGCACGGTCGCCAGGGAGTGCTTCATCGTCCACCTTTCTCGAAGCTGATCTCGTAGGGCACCCAGCAGGCGACCGGGCGGCCGTCCAGGGTGCCGGGTGCGAAGCGCAATTCGCGGATGATGCGCTCGGCCTCGCCCCGACAGGGAGCGCAATCGAAACCACTCTCGTCGAGCAGTTCCCAGGTCGAGACGCGGCCGTCGGCCTCCACCCGCAGGCGATAGCGCAGACGGCCGCTGGACTCGAGCTCGGCCAGGAGTTCGCGGCGCGGCCAGGCCGCGTAGAGGATGCGCGGCGAGTCGCGTCCCGGCGCGCTGGCCGCGCTGCCCGGGGCGGCGCCCGCTGCCGGAGGGGAATCCGCCGTGCCCGCGGCCGGGGCGGCTGCAGGTGGGCGCTCGGGGGCCTGCTCGCCGGAGGCGGCCGGCGGTGGTGCGGGTTCGGCAGCAGCGAGCGTTGGCTCCGCGTCGGCGGTTGGCGCCGCTGGCGCCGCCGCTGCTGCGCCGCCGGCGCGGGGATCCGCCGGATCCCAGACCACCTCCACCTGCCCCCAGTCGATGCCCGCCTCGCGCTTGCTCCAGTCCGCGCGGAAGAGGGCGCCGCCGAGGCGGGGCAGCAGCTCGAAGAGCAGCCAGGTGCCGACGACCAGGCCCAGCGCTGCGAAGACCAGCCAGCGCCGCGCGCGGGGTCCCTGTCGATGCGGTTGGATTGCTTGCGGGGTCATCTCCCTGGGACTTATAAGGGGAGAGCCCGCCAACCGCAAGGCAAGGGAGAAGCCATGGCCGCCACCGTCGCAGAGCTTGCCGCCTGTCTCGCAGAGGAGCCGGGCGCGCCGCTGCGCCTGGAGGGGCTGCGCCTGCGCCGGGGCGATGGGGGACCGCTGCTGGCCGAGTCCGTCCAGATCGCCGGCGGCCGCTTCGTCCCGGTGACGGGCGAGGCGCGCGGCCTCGATCTCGGGGGCTGGGTGCTCCTGCCCGGCCTCTGCGACGCGCATCTGCACCTCTTCCACGAGGCGCGCCGCCGCCTGCGCGTGGATCTGTCGGGGATCGTCCGGCGAGCAGAGCTCTGGGAGCGGCTGGAGGCCGGCGCCCGGAACGAGGGCCCCTTGATCGGCGTCGGCTGGGACGAGAGCGCCTGGGACGAGCCCCGCTTCCCCAGCCAGGCCGAGCTGGATGATCGTTTCCCCGGGCGTCCGGTGGGGCTGATCCGCGTCTGCGGGCACCTGGCT
Source organism: uncultured bacterium (assembly GCA_963695095.1). Classification (GTDB taxonomy): domain Bacteria; phylum Krumholzibacteriota; class Krumholzibacteriia; order JACNKJ01; family JACNKJ01; genus VGXI01. The sequence continues at coordinate 1,795,937 of CAVOFT010000001.1, forward strand.
GTCGCCAGCGGCGAGGCCTTGCGCCTCCTGGGCAAGGCGGCCCCAGCGGGTCTGCTCCTGGAGGCGGATGCGGTGGCCCTGGCCCGCCGCTTTCCCCTCGAGCGCAGGGCGCTGCTGGATGCCGCCGGCGAGGTGGCCCGCGCCTTCGCCCGTCACGGGCTGACTGCGGTGACCGACATGGGGGCGGCCGAGCTGCCGGCCCTGGCGGCGGCCCTGCCGGCCGACTTCCCCCTGCGCCTCGAGTACTTCCACGCCGGCCCGCTGGCCGAACTGCCCGCGCCCAGCGCCGGGGCCGCCGGGCGCCCGCTGGGCCGCAAGTTCTTCCTCGACGGTTCGATCGGCGGCCGGACGGCCGCGGTGGCGGCGCCCTACGCCGAAGGTGGCCGGGGCAGCCTGCTCATCGCCGATGCCGACCTGCGCGCGCAGGTGGAAGCGGCCCTCGGCGCAGGCTGGAGCGTCGCGCTGCACGCCATCGGCGAGCGGGCGCTGGCCCAGGCCCTCGAGGTCCTCGCCGCCCTGCGGCCGCCGGCCGGCCGCGCGCGGCTCGAGCACGTGGAGATGCTCGCGCCCGGACAGGCCGAGCGCGCCGCGGCCCTGGGCGCCGCCGTCTGCATGCAGCCCAACTTCATGGACCGCTGGGGACGCCCGGGGGGCCTCTATGCGCGCGCCCTGGGCGAGGATTACCGGGCCCGCTTCGGCGGCCCCGCCGACTGGCGGCGGGCCGGGGTCTGTCTCGCCTACGGTACCGATGGCATGCCCGCCGCGCTCTGGCCGGCCTTGCGGGCCGCCGTGGACGCCGAGCTCTTCGGCGCGGCCCGCGACGAGCCCGCCGCCGCCCTGGCGGCCGTGACCGGCGATGCGGCCCGCGCCGCGGGTCGGGAGGGCGCCTGGGGGAGCGTCGTGCCCGGCTGTTCCGCGGACTTTTGCCTTGTGGAGCGGGATCCCTGTGCCGATTACTTCAAGGACGATGTGGAGGCGGCGCTCACCGTGCGTGCGGGCCGTCCCACCTGGCTCGCCCCCCCGCCCCAAGGACGGTGACCGTGATCTCCACTGCCGCCCAGCACCTGCCGCGCCGGCGCCTCGCGCTCGGACTGCTGGTCCTGCTGCTTCTGGTCGCCGCCTGCGAGAAGGACAGCGAAGTTCTGGACATCGTTCCGCCCGGAGCGCCCATCGCGGCCCTGATCCGCGTCTCCGCGCCGGACGGCGGGGGTCTGCTCACCGTGACCGGCCAGGCGGGGGCGGTGGAGGCGGGCGCCACCGTGCGCGCGACCAACGTGACCGCCGCCGGGACGAGCGTCAGCGCGACGGCCGGTGGCAACGGCGCCTTCACCCTGCGCCTCGCCGGGAGCCTGCTCGACATCGTGCGCCTGCGCGCGCTGGACGCCGCCGGCAACCAGAGCAGCTTCACGGACATCGTCGCCGGTGCGCCCTTCACGCTCGCGGCGGTGAGCGGCGATGCGCAGAGCGGCGGCGTCGGGGAGACCCTGCCGGCGCCGCTCGTCTTTGCCCTCAGGGATGGCGAGGGCGAAGCGGTAGCGGGCGTCGGCATCGTCTTCGCGCTGGCGGCCGGCGCCGGCAGCTTCAGTCCCGCCACGGGCACGACGGCTGCGAGCGGCGAGGTCAGCACCCAGCTCACCCTGGGCACCGTTGCCGACACGCTGATCATCCTGCCGCGCGGCGCCAGCCTGGCCATTGACGTGGTGGAGGCGATGGGCGCACGCGCCCTGCCGGGGCCGCCGGCGGCCCTGGCCTGGACAGCGGGCAGCGGCCAGAAGGACGCGCCCGGCCAGACCCTGCTGGCCACGCTGCTCGTGCAAGCGCAGGACGCCTACGGCAACGGCGTGGCGGGCGTGGCGATCGGCCTCGCCGCCAGCGGGGGCGGCAGCGCACTGCCCGCTGCGGGCGAGAGCGGCGCGGACGGCAAGCTGGGTTGCGCCTGGACCCTGGGCGCCGGCCTGGGCAGCCAGACCCTGACGGCCAGCGCCGCCGGCCTCCCCGATGCGGTGGCGACGGCCGAAGCCGATGACCCGCCCTCGATCAGCGCGGTCAATCCGATCACGCCCGTCGATCCCGGGGACCTGCTCGCCGTCGACGGCGACAACTTCTGCGCGACCCCCGCCTACAACGACCTGCGTCTCGATGCCCTGCCGCTCGCAGTGGTGGCCGCCAGCGAGACCCACCTGGGGGCCCGCGTGCCGGCGGGGACGCCGGCGGGCGTCTACACGCTGAGCCTGCGCGTCGGCCACCAGGAGGCCGCCGAGACCTTCCTCGTCGAGGTGGTCCAGCCCCTGGGCCTGGTCGAGGATCATCCCCTGGTCGCGGGCAGCGCGACGATCGAGCTGGCCCTCGCCGAGACGACCAGCCGCTACGCGCTCATTCCCTACAATCTCGACTACTGGCAGCCGGGCCAGCCCAACTACAGCTATGCTCAGGAGGGCTACGGCATCGGGGCAGCGGCCTTCGCGCGCAGCGCGCGCGAGGCGGCCGCCGATCCGGCGGGGGACTTCCACCGCCGCCTGCTCGCCTACCGCGGCGAGGGCGCCTACACGGGCGCGCGGGCCGAGCGCGGCGCGGCGCCGGACCTCGGCGATCAGGAGCCCTTCTTCTGCCTGAAAACGGCTTCCGGCTGGACGACGGACCCGGCTAGTTATGCCGCGATCACGGCCACGCTGCGCTACATCGGCGCCCACACGCTGATCTACGTGGACAATGCGACGCCGGCCGCCAACCTGCCCGCGGCGAACCTGAACGCGCTGGGCAACCGCTTCGACCAGACCGACTACGGCATCGATGTCGCCGCCTTCGGCCAGCCCAGCGACGAGGACGAGAATGGCAAGGTGATCATCCTGCTCAGCCCGGTCGTCAACGCGATGACGACCTGGAACGACGGCTCCTACATCGGCGGCTTCTTCAATTCCATCGACCTGGACATCTGGTACAACATCAACGGCACGAGCAACCATGGCGAGTTCTTCTACGCCATCGTGCCCGATCCGAGCGGCCAGTTCAGCCCGGTCGCCCATCCGATCGCCGACACGATCAGCTCCCTGCAGAGCATCTTCGCGCACGAGTTCCAGCACATGATCAACACCGGCCAGCGCTACATCATCCAGGGCGACCTGAACAGCCCCGGCGAGGAGCTCTGGCTGAACGAAGGGCTCAGTCACCTGGGCGAGAATCTCTGCGGTTACGATGCCCAGAACACCGCGCGCGTGAAGCTCTATCTTCAAGGTGGAGTCCATGCGGCGACCAGTCTGATCCAGGGCCCGGCCACTCTCGCCGAGCGCGGGGCGGCCTACCTCTTCTGTCGCTACCTGGCCGATCGCTGGCCGGGCGTCGCCTTCACGCGCAGCCTGATCGGCGGCCCCGCGGCCGGCCCGGCCAACGTGGCCCAGGCGACGGGCGCGAGCTTCAACCAGCTGTTCAAGGACTGGACGGCGGCGATCTACCTGGACGACCGCGATCTGGACGGCGACGGGCAGCCCGACGATCTGGGCGCGGCCTACCGCTTCACGAGCCACAACATCCGCACGGACTTTCCCTACCCGGGCGGCCCGGCCGAAGCGCTCAGCGTGCCCACGCTCTACGCCCACGCGCCGAGCTGGTCGGATGCCCTGGCTCCGAGCGCGATGGACTTCCTGCACGTGGCCGTCGGACCCGGTCAGCAGCCGCCTGCGGGCGGCATCCTGGCGCTGCGCGTCACGGGTTCGGCCAGCGGCGGCATGGGCGTGCTCAGCATCCGGGTGGCGCACTGATCGCCGCGGGGCTACGGAGCTGCCAAGGAAAAGGCCCCCTCCCGGGGAGGGGGCCTTTCGTCATCGTCGAGTCGCCGTTGCCGCTGCTAGAGGCGAAGCCTTCTAGTAGAGCGCCCGGATCCGGCTCATGTTGCTGGATTCCGTGGCGACGGTCTCCGTCGTGAAGATCCGGCCGGCCCAGCGCGTGTGATAGCCGGGGGGCACCTGCACGCTCGCATTGGCGCTGATCCCGTTGAAGATCTGCCACTCGAGCATGGCCAGGTCGCCCAGTTCGGCCAGCCGGCTGCCGCCCGTGAAGGTGCAGTAGCCGTTGATGGTCCCGACGTCGGTCAGCGTGTTGAACAGGATGACCGCCGAGGAGAGGGTTCCGGTCAGGGCCGCCGTGCCGTCGCTGCCGGTGGCGATACCCGTGGCCGGGCTCGCCCCGTAGTCCAGGTCGAAGTCGGCATCCTCGTAGATCCCGATCGTGCCGCCGGCGAACTGATAGTTCTCGAAGATGCTCACCTGCGAGTAGCTCGTCAGCACCATGTCGGTGATGACCCAGGTGACCTCGTAACCCACGTAGTCGAAGTCGAAGGGGGGATTCTCCGGCTGCAGGGGCTCGAAGAGCCCGACGCCGCCGGCCATGTCCCCGGGTGTCGTCCCCTCGAGGTAGCCGTAGCCCTGCTTCAGGAAGTTGTAGATCGTGTCAGCGGAGGCAGGGACCGCCATCAGGAGGAGGAGAACCACCCCGATGATCGCTTTTCTCATGCTGTGTCTCCTTAGCTGTAGTGTCACGGCCTCTGCTCCCTAGTAGAGGGCCTTGATCTGGCTCAGGCTGGAGTTATCGACTGCAATGTACTCCACCCAGACTTCGCCGTCGAGGGAGAGCTCGTAGCCGGCGGGGATGCCCGGATTGTGGGGCGGAATCAGCGAGCCGCCGAAGGTGTAGGCTTCCTCGGTGAAGTAGGCGATCGCGCTGCCGCCCGTGAGCGAGATGTGTCCTTCGAAGACGCCCATGCCCAGATCGCGCCAGATCGTCATCGCGAAATCGGTGAAGGGCCCGGTAAGCCACGCCGTGCCGTCAAAGAAGCTCGGCGGCGGGGTGGGGATGCTCGGATACTCGTTCCAGTCCGAGTTCATGGCGGCATCCTCGTAGATGGCGAAGCTGCCGAGATTGTAGACGATCGTCGATACACCGGAGTTGACGATCTCGCCGTTGGAGATCAGCCCCGTGACGACGAGCGTGTACTCGAAGTCGGCGGGGAAGTAGGGGAGCGCGCCAGGGGCATCGATGCTGGTGACGCGCGAAATGAGGTGGATTTCGTCGCCGGGATCCGAGAACTCGAAGCCACCCACCTCGTAGCCGTATCCCGAGAAGTGGATGATGATGTTGCCTTGGGCCAGCAGCGACGTTGCTCCCAAGGCGAGTACCGCGGCAGCGGCAAGAGCAATCATGAGCGATTTCTTCAACAGACGACCTCCCGAGTTGAGCTGCTCCGTGAGCCTAGGCGAGGCGAGGGGTAGCACCAGTTGTCTCGCTCGGCTCGCTGTTATCCACAGGCCGCAGGTCCGAAGCCAGGGCCGCCACATTGACGGCCAGCATCCAGAGCCACGTGCTCGATGAAACCCAGAGAAAGCTCGCGGTGCACGCAGGGACGATTATACCCTTGCCGCCGGCGCTGTACAACAGCATTTGCGGCCCTCCGCGGGTTCCAGGGCAAGATCCTTGCGTTTAGTTCGAATTGTCTCATTCTGGTGTCAACACTCGGCTTCCGGGCCGCCTTTCGACTTGACAGTGCGCGGAGACGGACCCTAGATGGTGAGCGGGCGCCTGCCGCCCTCTCCTGGTCGCCTGCGAGCGGGGAATGCACCGCATGTTCATGTCAATCAAGCGGATGGGCCTGGGCTCCCTCCTGGCGACCGCGAGCCTCCTCTGCGCGGCCCCGGGCCTGGCCGCGCCCAGCTTCGTCGGCGCCCCCGACTACCTGCGCGCCTTTTCCCCCAACGGCGACGGCAGCCGGGACAGCTGCCGCATCCAGTTCAGCGCGGAAGGCCAGAGCCTGCCGCTGGATCTGATCCAGCTCGGGATCTACGCCGACGCCGCCGTGCCGCCCGGGCCGGCCTCGCTGCTCGCCGCTCCGGCCCCCGACAGCGTGAACACCAGCGGCCTGCTCAGCCGCGCCTACTACACCTGGCACGGCCGAGGCGGCGACGATAGCGCGGGCCAGCCGCTCTTACCGGACGGCTTCTACTATCTCCATATCATGCTTCAAGAGGGTAGCGATCCCAATCAACGCGCCAATTTCCTTTGGCTCAATCCGCCGATCCAGCTCGAGCTGAACACCGCCGGGCCAAGCCTCGCTGCCCTCGCGCTGGAGCCCTCCTTCTATTTCACGCCCCTGCAGAGCGACGCGGACACGCTGCTGCAGCTGCTCTTCTACTCGACCGACTTCGACACGCTCACGGATGAGGCCCGGGCCACCGTCAGCCGGCAGGGCGAGGGCGGCCTGTGGACGCCGATCGCCCAGATCGAGCGGGATCCTCGCTACTTCAACCCGAACGACGGCCTCGGGGGCTTCCGGCTGCTCTGGAACGGGAGGGACGGCGAGGGCGCCATCGTCGACGGCAGCTACCGCCTCGCCCTGCGCGTCGACGACGACGCGGGCAATCCCGGCGCGGACGGCCTGCTCGCCTGCAACCTCGACGCCAAGGCGCCCGCGTTCACCCTGGTCGACTTCGGCGGGCCCGTCGAGGGCGGAGTCAACTTCACGCTGCAGTCGGATTCCCTGCCGGATTCCCTGGTGGTCAAGCTCACCGACCGCAACGGCGTTGCCAGCTGCGTGGGCGCGCTGGACAGCACGGCCGTCTTCGATCAGGTCGGCCGGCTGCTGCCCGAGTCCGTCGCCGGTGAGCACTACTACGCCTTCGACCTGCCGGCGGGCTGGGGCGGGGCCGGCGATCCGCTCAGCACGCACCATTTCTACCTCGACGGCGCCGATCTCGCAGGCAATCTGCGCAGCGACCTCAACAGTCCGATCAACATCAGCATTACCCTGGACGATCTGGCGCCCCCCGTGCCGAGCCTGGATCCGATGCCCAGCGAGCACATCCAGCCGGTGGTCACCCTTCGCGGCAGCTGCAGCGAGTTCGCGGTGACCATCGAGCTCGCCGAGGACGGCGCCGTCCGGGCGAGCACGGTCACCGACATCAACGGGCGTTTCATGATGCCGGTCCCCTTGAACCCGGGCAGCCACGTCTGGACCGCTAGCAGCGTTGACGGCGCCGGCAACCGCTCGGCGCCGTCGACGGGACTCACCCTCGTCTACAGCCCGGGGCCGGCGCAGCGGATCCCCGGCAGGCTGCGCGGCGGCGGCGACGAACCCTTCCAGATCAACACCCACGCGCCGGCGCGGGCCGTCATCCTGCGCTTCTACAGCCTGGAGGGCGAACTGCTGCGCCGGCTCGATGCGCAGGGCGGTCCCCTCCAGTTCAGCGCGAACTGGGACCTCAAGGACGCCGGCGGGCGAGCGATCATGGACGGCCTGTGCGTGCTCACCCTCGAGATCGACTACCTCAGCGGCGAACGCGATCTCGAGCGAAAGGTGGTGGCCGTTGTCCGCGCCACGCACTAGCCGAGCGGTCGGCGCCCTCCTGCTGGCCCTGGCCCTGCCCTCCTCGGCCGGCGCGGCCTCCCAGGGCGGCAGCTTCCGGCTCTGGCCGCACGCCGCTCGCGACCTGGCCATGGCCGAAGCCGCCACGCTCCTGGCGCCGGGCGCCGAAGCGCTCTTCAGCCAGCCGGCCTCGCTGGTCGGCATGGACGGCTGGGAGGCCGGGGCCAGCCTGCAGCGGCCCGCCGGCCTGCCGGGGCTCGCTCTCGGCTCCTTCGTCATCGGCGCCGGCAGCGGCCGGCGGCTGGCCGGCCCCGGGGAGCGGACGCCGACCAGCCGGCACGCCGCGGCGCTGGGCTACCAGCACCTGGGGGCGGAGCTGGCGGACGGCTCGGGCTGGGGCGAATGGACGGCGGCGCTGGGCCTGGCCTGGAGCCCGCAGCGCTGGCTCTCGCTGGGCGCGCGCGGGGACTACAGCCGCGGCGGCAGCGAGGACGGCGAGGATCGGGGCCGGGCCGTCGCCCTGAGTCTGGGCCTGCGGGCGGTCGTGCTCAATCCGGGCCTGGAGTTCGGCTGGCTGGCGGGAGACGTCCATCAGCGCTTTCACTGGGAGGCGACGCCGGAGGATCAGCGGCGGCGGGCGGGCAGCCAGGTCTTCGCCCTCGCCGCGCGGCTGCCCGGCCAGCTCAGCGCGGAGCTGCAGGGCCTCTGGCGCTACCGCAGCCTGGAGCGGGCGGCCCTCGGCATGGAGTGGCTGCCCTTGGGGCCGAGCTTCGCCCTGCGCGGGGGACTGCTGCTCCATCGCCGCATCGAGGAGAGCCTCAGCCCCGCCTTCGGCGCCGGCTTCGCCCGGGGCTCCCTGCGCATCGACTACGGCTTCCGCTTCGAGCGCGCCGAGGGGCCGGGCTCGCAGCACCGGCTTTCCCTGCGCTGGGTGGACGGGCGCTGATGGCGGCGCGCCTCGCCCCGTGGGCCGCCGTTCTGCTCGCGGGCGGCTTCGCGCTGACGGGGAGCGGCCCGGCGGCAGCGAGCGCGGCCGCGCCGTCGGGCGCGGCGATCGAGGGCAGCTACCTCCTGGCGGGCGGCGGGGCCGCCTGGCTCTTCGAGCCCGGCCGCGGCTCGCGGAGTTTCGTGGCGGAGGCCCTCTTCCATCCCGATGCCGTGGGGCAGTTCTCGGCCCGCCTCGCCCGCCTGCGCCTGGGCCTCTGCCTGCGCTACACTCGCAGCCTGGTGGTGGACCGGCTGGACAGCCAGGGCGCCGAAGTCGCCGTCCGCCGCGGGCTCGGGCGAGAGGGCCTGCGCCTGGCGCCCTTCGTGGAACTGGGCCTGGGCCAGTACCGGGTGGATGACAGGCGCCAGGCCGGCGCCCGCTCGACCTGGAGCGCGGTCCTCGGCCTCGGGGCCGAGCGCTCGCTGGGCGGGCGCTGGCTCATTGCCGGAGCCGTCCAGCTGCGCAGCCTCGAGTTCGCCGAGGAGGGCCTCAGCCACGCGGGCTTCACTCTGACTCTTGGCGGAAGGATCGATTCGTGAACGCCTATCGACGGCGGCGTGACGGCCTGCCCTTCGGCGACAGTCCCTACCCCTGGACCCTGCGCCTGGTCGCGATCAACGTGCTGGTCTTCGTGCTCATGCTGCTCGCGATCCGGACGAGCTGGGGCATCGGCCTCTTCAACGAGCTGCTGCTCGTCCCCGGCCAGGTGCTGCGCGGCCACGTCTGGCAGCTCTTCACCTACATGTTCCTGCACAGCCCCAGCCTCGAGCGCTTCCTCTTCCTGCCGCTGCCGACGCACCTCGTCTTCAACATGCTCATCCTCTGGATGATGGGCCGCGAGGTCGAGCTCAGCCTGGGTAGCGCCACCTTCCTGCGCCTCTACTTCCTCTGCGGCCTGGCGGCGGGCCTGTGCAGCCTCTTCATGGGCAGCCCGGTGCTCGGCGCCTCGGGGGCGGTGCTTGGCATCCTGGCGGTCTACGGCAGCCTCTTCCCCGATCGCATCATCCTGGCCTTCTTCTTCATTCCGATGAAGGTGAAGTACTTCATCTGGGTGGTGGCGGCCATCGATCTGCTCGGGGCCATCCAGGGCGGGGGCAACATCGCCCACCTGGCCCATATCGGCGGCCTCTTCACCGGCATCCTCCTGATGCGCACCGGCTGGTATCGCCACCGCTGGCTGGACCTCGGCAGCTGGCAGCGCCGCCGGGCCCTGCACCAGCAGCGCGATCGGCATCGCCGGGTGGATGAGATCCTCGAGAAGGTGAGCCGGGAGGGGATCCACTCCCTGTCGGCCCAGGAGCGGAGCTTCCTGGAGCAGGCGCGGCGCGAGCGCTGAGCCGGCGAGTCGGCGCGGCGGGACGACCCTGCCCGCAGCCGACGTGCCGTCGGCGGCAGGGCCGTCCCGCCTGCCTGGGCGGGGGCCCGGTGGATCCGGACCGGATGGGGGATCGCGACGGATCCCCGGTGGGGGAGGGCTAGCCCCGGCGCTGGCCGTCCTTTTTCAGTTGCTTCTCCAGTTGCTCCAGCCGCTCTTCGAGCCGCTCGAGCTTCTGCTCGAGATCGCCCCGTGCGCCCTCGAGGCGGCGGATGATGCGCTGGCGCTGCGGGCCCTCATCGGCGAAGCCCTTGAAGAAGACGTTCATGTCGGACTCGGGAATCGTGACCGTCGTGCTGCGGCGCTTGCCCTGGCGCAGGTAGGCCAGCTCGCCCGGGTCCTCGCCGGCCAGGGCACCGACGGCCTCGCGCAGATCATCGGCGTCGCTCACCGTGGCACCGCCGAGGCCGACGATGACGTCGCCCGGCTCCAGGCCGGCCTTGGCGGCAGGGCTCTCTTCGTTCACGTCCAGCACGAGGGCGCCGGACGTCGCGCCGGGGAAGTAGGCGGCCAGGGGGCCCTCCAGATCGCGCACCTCGACGCCGAGGCGGCCGCCGCCCTGGTCGCCGAAGGCGTGAATCCAGTTCAGATGCTCAGAGCCGAAGCGCAGGTCCCGGAGACCGCCCTCACCGAGCAGCTGCGCGCCCTCCCGCTCGCCGAGCGTGACCTCGTAGGTCTTGACCTTGCCGTCGCGCTCGGCCTTGAGCTTCACCGTATCGCCGGGCTTGTGGGCGCGGACCTTGGCGCTCAGGTCGGCGGCATCGGCGACCGCCTTGCCCGCGAACTCGACGACGATATCGCCCGCCTGCAAGCCCGCGGCGGCGGCCGGCGTGTCCGCGAAGACCGAGCGGAGGCGCACGCCCTTGCCGGCAGCGCCGCCCTCGTCCCCGTCATCGAGATCGCCGAGGGTGACGCCGAGATAGCCGCCCTGGCCGCGCGCGCTCAGATCGGCGCCCTCGTCGATGACGATCACCTGGCGACCGTCGTCCGTCGTCCAGTGCTGCTCGCCGCCGACGGCCAGGGCCGGCAGCGCAAGGAGGGCAGCAGTCGCCATTGCAAGCCATCGCTTCATCGTCGAAACCTCCAGGCAGGGGGGGAGAACACAGGGGCGATCTACGGCAGCTTTGCCGGGGAGTTCCAGCGCGAACGCTGCGTTGACCGGGGGCGCCCGCTCCCGTATCCTCCCGCGCCATGGCAATCGCAGTTCATCGCATGAGCGCCGCCGGCAACGCCTTCTACCTCGCGATCGATCTCGAGCTCGAGGCCGCCGAGGTCGCGGCACTCGCGCGCCGCGTGAGCGCCGGGCAGGACCTCGCGCCCGAGGACGATGGCCCGCGCGCGGCCCCGAGCGACGGCTTGATCCTCTGCACGCGGCGGCCCGGCGCGCCGCCCCGGCAGTCCATGTTCAATCCCGACGGCAGCAGCGGCCACTGCGCCAACGGCCTGCGCTGTCTCGCCTGGCTGCTCGATCGCGAGGGGCGCCTGCCGGCCGACGGCATCATCGAGACCGTGGATGGGCCGGTGGCGCTCCAAGTGACCGGGGATCAGGTGGGGGCGGCGCTGGGCCCTCTGCGCCGCCTCGACGGCTTCCCCGCCCCGGACGCGCTCTGTGCGATCGCTCTCGATGAGGAGACCCTCACCGGCTATGCCGCCTTCGTCGGCAATCCGCAGTTCGTCATCTTCGGCGACGCCGCCCTGCAGGCCCGCGTCGGGGAGCTGGGGCCGCGCCTGCAGGGACATCCGCGCTTCCCGGATGGCGTCAACGTCGAGTTCGTGCAGGCGGGAGCGGGCGCCGAGGGCGCGGACTGGACGGTGCGGGTCTGGGAGCGCGGCGTCGGCGAGACGCCGGCCTGCGGGACGGGCGCCCTCGCGGTGGCCGCCGTGGGTCCGCAAGGCATCGCCCGCGGCGAGACGCGCAGGCTCGCCTATCCGGGCGGCGCGCTGAGCGTGCGGCGCGATGGGGCGGACCGCCTGCACCTGGCCGGTCCCGTCCGCTACGAAGGTCGCTACCGGCTGACGGCCCTGGCGACGAGCCGACCGAGCACGTGGGAAGGAGAGGCTCCGTGATCGAGCTGCAAGGCGTGACGAAGCGCTACGACAAGACCATTGCCGTGGACGGCATCGACTACCGTTTCCAGCCGGGCAAGCTGACGGGCTTCCTGGGCCCCAACGGGGCGGGCAAGTCCACGACGATCCGCATGATCATGAACATCATCGCACCGGACTCCGGGCGCATCACCGCGGGTGGCCTGCCGCTCAGCGAATCCTTCCGCAACCGGCTCGGCTACCTGCCCGAGGAACGCGGGCTCTACAAGAAGATGAAGGTGATCGACCATCTCACTTTCTTCGGCACGCTCAAGGGACTCAAGCGCGGCGAGGCGAAGCGGCGCAGCCTGGCCTGGCTGGAGAAGCTGGGCCTGGCCGAGCGCGCCCAGAGCAAGGTGGAGGACCTCTCCAAGGGCATGCAGCAGAAGATCCAGTTCGCGGGCACCTTGCTCCACGAGCCGGAGCTGGTTCTCCTCGACGAGCCCTTCAGCGGCCTCGACCCGCTCAACGTCGATGCCTTCAAGGAGGTGCTGCTCGGCCTCAAGGCCAAGGGCTGCACGCTGATCTTCTCCACCCACATGATGGAGCAGGCCGAGCAGCTCTGCGACGAGATCGCCCTCATCGACAAGGGCCGGCTGGTGCTCGCGGGCACCCTGCCGGCGCTGCGGGCCTCCTTCGGCCGCAGCAACCTGCGCGTGCGCTTCGCGGGGGACGCCGCCATCCTGCGCGAGGATGCGCGCGTGGCCGACTACGGCGAGCCCGCGCCGGGCCTGGCCGAACTCCGGCTCGTCGATGCCGGGCTGGTCAGCGCGGTGCTGCGCGACTGGAGCGCCCGTCTGGAGATCGAGCACTTCGAGGTGATGGTGCCCAGTCTGCACAACATCTTCGTCCACACGGTGACGGCGGCCGGCGCGGCGCGGCAGGAGGGGGCGACGTGGACAAGGTGATGGCGGTGCTCATCCGCGAATACCTGGAGCGGGTGAAGCGCAAATCCTTCGTGATCGGCCTCATCCTGGTGCCGCTCTTCATGAGCGCGGTCATCGTGCTGCCGCTCTGGCTCAGCTCGGTGGAGGAGGAGGCCGGCAGTCGGGGCCTCATCCTCGATGCCAGCGGGCTCGTCAAGGCCCCCCTGGAAGCGGCCATGACCGCCGATACCCTGAGCGGCGGGCGAGCCCGCTATCGCTTCCTCGACGCCGAGGTGGGCGATGCGCCGTTTCTTGCCGCCAGCACGCCGGATTCGGCGCTCAATGCGCTGCTCAGCGAAGGGGCCATCGATTGGGTGCTGCGCGTGCCTGCCGATGTCCTCGAGCACGGCCGCTGCGAGTACCATGGGCGGGTGGTGAGCAACTTCACGCAGCTGGAGGGCATCCAGTCCCGGCTGACCGAGATCCTGCGCGGCGAGCGGCTGCGCCGGCTGGATCTCGATCCTGCCCTGCTGTCGGTCCTCACGGTGCGCGCCGATTTGCGCACCTTCCAGCACAAGGGCGAGGCCACCAGCGAGGCCGGCTTCGAGACGCTCTACTTCGGCACGCTCACCCTGGTGATGATCCTGTACATGACCATCCTCGTCTTCGGCACGATGATCCAGCGCAGCATCCTCGAGGACAAGAACCAGCACATCACGGAGATCGTGCTGTCGAGCATGAGCGCCACCCGCTTCTTCACGGGCAAGATCCTGGGCATCGGGGCGGTGGGTCTGACGCAGTACCTCGCCTGGCTCCTGCTCGGGGGTCTCGCCGCCGCCTTCGGCCTGCTCAGCAGCGCGCACCTGGAGGCTTTGCCCGCCCTGCAGCCGGCCACCCTGGCCGCCTTCGTCAGCTTTTACGTGCTCGGCTTCCTGCTCTACGCCGGGCTCTTCGCGGCGGTGGGCGCCATGAGCACCACCGACCAGGAGGCGCAGCAGCTCATGCAGCCGCTGGTGATGCTGCTCGTCGTGCCCCTGGTGATCATGATCTACATCTTCCAGAACCCGGACTCGCCGGTGTCGGTCGTGCTCAGCCTGATCCCGGTCTTCACGCCGCTGGTGATGTTCATGCGCATCAACATCAGCTCGCCGCCCCTCTGGCAGGTGGGGCTGGCCTACCTGCTGCTCGCGCTGTCGGTGGTGCTGGTCTTCGTCGTCTCGGCCCGCATCTTCCGGGTCGGCATCCTGATGACGGGCAAGAAGCTGAGCTTGGTGGAAGCCTGGCGCTGGGTGAGGCAGCCCTGACGACTAGCCCGGGCATCGGCGCGGCGGGCGAGGGGCCGGCAGACTACCGCATCGGTCTGCTGCAGTTCGCCCCGCGGCTGGGTTGCCGCGAGGAGAACCTGGCGGCCATCGCCGCCGGGCTCGGCGAGGCCGAGGCAGAGCTCTTCGTCCTGCCCGAGCTGGCGACCAGCGGCTATGCCCTGCCCGGCCGGGAGGCGGCCCTCGCCCTCGCCGAGCGCCCGGAGGGCAGTCCCGGCCTGGCCGTCCTGCAGGAACTCGCCGAGCGCAAGCGTGCCGCCCTGGCCGTCGGTCTGCCGCTCGCCGAGGGCGAGCGCCTCTACAACGCCGCTGCGCTCCTGCGCCCCGGCCAAGCGCCCTCGTTCTATCGCAAGCTGCACCTCTTCGACCGCGAGCGGGAGCTCTTCGATCCCGGCGATCGCGCGCCGGCCCTGGTCGAGCACGGCGGCCTGCGCATCGGCCTCATGATCTGCTTCGACTGGGTCTTCCCCGAGTTGGCTCGCTGCCTCGCCCTGGCCGGTGCGGACCTGCTCGCGCACCCCGCCAACCTCGTGCTGCCCGGCCTGGCCCAGGCGGCGATGGTGACCCGGGCGATCGAGAACGGCGTCTTCGCGGCAACAGCGAACCGCGTGGGGGAGGAGCGCTTCCCCGCCGCGCCGGAGCCGCTGCGCTTCACCGGCAGCAGCCAGCTCCTGGATCCCCGCGGTCGGGCCCTGCTCGCCCTGGATGCGACAGAGACGCGCTGCGCCGTGGCGGCCATCGCGCCGGCAGCGGCTCGCGACAAGCGCCTGACGACTCGCAATCACCTCTTCGCCGACCGCCGGCCCGACTGCTACCCCGGTCTCCTGGACGAGCATGCCGGCCCGGCCTGAGCCGAGCGCCGCGCGCGCGCTGGCCATGGCTCTCCGTGGCGCGCTGGCCGGTGGCGAGCCGGCGCCCGCCGACGCCGGCCTCCTGGATGCCGCCGTGCTCGTGCCCTTGCTCGATCTCGACGGTCGCCCGGCCCTGCTCTACCTGCGCCGCGCCCAGACCCTGCCCGATCACCCCGGGCAGGTGGCCTTCCCTGGCGGCCTGCGCGAAGCGGGCGACCGCGACCTCGCCGCGACGGCCCTGCGCGAGGCGGCCGAGGAGGTGGCGGTGGATCCGGCGGCCATCGAGCTGCTGGGGGCCTTGCCCCGCGTCAGCACGCTGGCGAAGTACAGCATCCAGCCCTGGCTCAGCCTCTGGCCGCCAGGCTGCTACGCGCCGGCCAGTCCGGCGGAAGTGGATCGCGTCTTCCAGGTGCCCCTGGCCTGGCTGGTGGATCCCGCCAGCAGCCGCGAGATCGAGATCGAGCTGCCCGAGCGGCGACTCAGCGCGCCGGCCTGGTGCTGGGATGGCGAAATCATCTGGGGAGCCACGAGGCGGATCACCCAGGAAGTGCTCCTGCGACTGCCGGCGAGCGGGCCCGGCTTTGGTCTTGAGAAAGGGCATGGCATGGACTAGACTGCGGAGTCCGCATTGCAATCGATTCAGGGGCCCTGGGCTAGACGGGATCCGCACATGGACTTCCAGCTCTCCGAACAGCATCGCATGATTCGCGATCTGGCCCGCGATTTTGCGCGCGGGGAGATCGAGCCCGTCGCGGCCCGCCTCGACGCGGAAAAGGCCTTTCCGCACGAGATCCTCAGCAAGGCGGCCGGCCTCGGGCTGATGGGCATCACCGTGCCGGCCGAGTACGGCGGGGCCGGCCTGGACATGCTGGCCTACATCCTCGTACTGGAGGAGGTCGCCAAGGCCTGTGCCTCCACCTGCGTGATCCTGTCCGTGCACAACACCCTCGCCAACGGCAGCATCCTGCGCTTCGGCAACGACGCTCAGCGGCAGCGCTGGCTGCCGGATGCGGCCGCCGGGCGCACCCTGGGCGCCTACCTGCTCACGGAGCCGGGAGCGGGCAGCGACGCCGCCAACCTGAGCTGCCGCGCCGAGACGGTGCCGGGCGGCTGGCGCCTGCGCGGGAGCAAGGCCTTCATCTCGAACGGAGCCCAGGCCGACTTCGGCATCATCTACGCCGTCACCGATGCCGGGCAGGGCGCGCGGGCCATCAGCGCCTTCATCCTCGACCTCCACGCCGAGGGCGTCCAGCGCGGGCCCGAGGAGCGGAAGATGGGCCTGAACGCCTCTTCCACCGTGATGGTGACGCTGGAAGACGCCTTCGTGCCCAGCGATGGGCTCCTGGGCGAGCTGGGCCAGGGTCTCAAGATCGCGCTCGCCATGCTGGACGCGGGCCGCATCGGTATCGCCGCCCAGAGCCTGGGCATCGCGGAGGCCGCGCTGGACGAGTCCCGCCGCTACGCCTCCGAGCGCGAGCAATTCGGCGCGCCGATCGCCAGCTTCCAGTCCATCCAGTGGCATTTGGTGGAGATGGCCCTGCAGGTGGAGGCCTCGCGGCTGCTCACCTATCGGGCCGCCGTGGAGTACGGCGCGGGCCGGCCGATCACCAAGGGTGCGGCCATGGCCAAGCTCTTCGCCAGCCGGGCGGCCGTGTTCTGCGCCGAGAAAGCGGTGCAGGTGCACGGCGGCTACGGCTACCTCAAGGATTTCAAGGTAGAGCGGCTGTTCCGGGACGCGCGGGTGCTGGAGATCTACGAGGGCACCACAGAGGTGCAGCACCTCGTGATCGCCCGGCAACTCGCCGCCGAGTGATTCCAGGCGCAAGGAGGGGCATGAAGATCGCGGTGATGGTGAAGCAAGTGGCCGATACTGCGGCCAAGATCGAACTCCTGCCGGACGCCAGCGCCGTCAAGCTGGCGGGCGTCCAGCTGGTGCTCAATCCCTATGACGAGTTCGCCGTGGAACAGGCCATCCGCGTGAAGGAAGCGGCCGGCGGCGAGGTGATCGTCTTCAACATCGGCCCCGCATCGGCGGACGAGGCTGTGAAGACGGCCCTGGCCATGGGTTGCGATCGCGCCGTGATCCTGCGCGACGAGGCGGCGCTGAGTCTGGACGCTGCCGGCGTGGCGGCCGCGCTGGCGGCCATGATCGAGCGCGAGGGGGGCTGTGATCTGGTCTTCTGCGGCAAGCAGGCCACGGACGACGACAGCCACCAGGTGGGGCCGGCGGTCGCCGAACTGCTCGGCCTGCCCGCCGTCACCTTCATCACCGCTTTCGACCTGACCGGCAACGATGCCACGGTGGGGCGCGAGGCGGACGGTCAGCGGGAGACTCTCTGCGTGACGCTGCCGGCCCTCTTCAGCTGCCAGAAGGGGCTCAACGAGCCCCGCTACCCGAGCCTGCCCGGCATCATGCAGGCCGGCCGCAAGCCGCGGGTGACGCTGAGCCTCGCCGAGCTGGGCCTGAGTCCCAGCCCGCAAGTGTTGCGCCGTGCGCTCAGCGCGCCGCCCCCGCGGGCGGCGGGCAAGCTGATGGCGGGCGAGATCCCCGCTCAGGTCAAGCAGCTCGTCGAGCTGCTGCGCGGCGAAGCCAAGGCCGTCTAGGCCCCGACATTCCCGGACCCTCGACGAGGAGGATAGCGACGATGGCAGTGATCTGGGTCTACCTGGAAACCAAGGGGCAGGCGCTCAGCAAGGGCTCCCTGGAGGCGCTGGGCGAGGCGAGGCGGCAGGCCGACGCCACGGGCGGCAGCGTGACGGCCATGCTCATCGGCGCCGGCGTGGCGCCCCTGGCGGCGACGGCGGGCGCACAGGGCGCCGACCGCGTCATCCTGGCGGAGGATGCGGCCTACGCCGACTTCAACCTGGAGATGCACACCCAGCTGGCCGGGCGAGCGCTCGCCGGCGGCGAGGCCGAGCTGCTGCTGATGACGGTCAGTACGCACACGCGGGAGCTGGCTGCCCGCCTGGCCGCCCAGCTCGGCACGGGCCTGGCCGCCGATTGCGTGGAGCTGATTCGCGAGGGCGACACGCTGCTCTTCAAGCGCCCCATCTACGCCGGCAAGGCCTTCGAGACGATCGCGCTGTCCGGCAAGCCTGCCATCGCCACCCTGCGGCCCAACAACTTCGCGGCCATGGCCCCGGAGCCCGGCCGGCAGGCGGCCGTGCAGCCGCTGGCGGGGACCCTGGATCCCGCCGGCCTGCGTCTGGTCGTGAAGGAGGCCGTGGCCGCCGCGGCCGACCGCGTGCCGCTCGCCGAGGCGAGCATCATCGTTTCGGGCGGCCGGGGCGTGAAGGGCCCTGAGCACTTCGCCCTCATCGAGGGCCTGGCCGCGGTGCTGGGGGCCGCCGTCGGCGCCAGCCGGGCGGTCGTGGACGCGGGCTGGCGCCCGCATGCGGAGCAGGTCGGTCAGACGGGCAAGACCGTCAGCCCCGTGCTCTACATCGCCTGCGGCATCTCGGGGGCCATCCAGCATCTGGCCGGCATGAGCTCGAGCCGCTTCATCGTCGCCATCAACAAGGATCCGGAAGCGCCGATCTTCAAGGTGGCCGACTATGGCATCGTGGGGGACCTCTTCGAGGTGCTGCCGCTCTTGACCGAGGAGTTCAAGCGAGTGCTCAGCTGATCGCCGCCGGCCGGCGCCGCCATCCAGGTCCATGATCAATCGCGACCGGCGGCCTGGGCAGCGGATCGGAGAGGGCAGTGCCCGCAAGGAAAACGGGATGACCTTTTGGCCACCCCGTCTTCCTTGAGAGCAATCCCTATACCTAAAGAGAGAAAGGCAATGGCATAAGCCTTTCAGATGCCGCCATTTAAGTCCACGGGGGGCTTGCCTGACGACATCGGGATACTAGCACAAGGTCTGCGGGCGTGCAAGCGGCGCCACGGCCTTTTGACAGGACTCACGGAAAATCGCCTAACAGATTGCTAATACATAAGTTACAAGGTGGTAACGGGTCGATGAAGCGGGTCTTCAGTGGCATCCAACCCTCGGGAGAGCCGCACCTGGGCAACTACGCGGGCGCCCTCCTCAACTGGGTGCGGCTGCAAGCTGAGTACGAGTGCATCTACTGCGTCGTCGACTATCACGCGATCACGCAGAGCTACGAGACAGCGGCGCTGGCGCCGCGCACCCTCGACATGGCGACGGCGATCCTCGCCGCGGGCGTCGATCCCGAACGGGCGACGCTCTTCGTGCAGTCGGCAGTGCCCGAGCACACCGAGCTGGCCTGGCTGCTGAACTGCGTGACGCCCCTGGGCGAGCTGGAGCGCATGACGCAGTTCAAGGACAAGGCGGCCCGCGACCGCAAGAACATCAACGTGGGGCTGCTGGCCTACCCGGTGCTGCAGGCGGCCGACATCGCCCTCTATCGCGGCGAGCTGGTGCCGGTGGGCGAAGACCAGGTGCAGCACCTCGAGCTGGCCCGGGAGATCGTCCGCCGCTTCAACGCCCGCTTCGGCGAGGTCTTTCCCGAACCGCAGCCCCTGCTCACGACGGCCAAGCGCATCCTGGGCCTGGACGGCCAGGCCAAGATGAGCAAGAGCCTGGGCAACACGCTCGCCATGCTGGCCGACGCCGAGGAGATCTGGGCGAAGCTGCGGCCGGCGGTGACCGACGTGCGCCGCGTCCGGCTCAGCGACCCGGGCGAGCCCGAGGACTGCAACATCTTCACGATGCACAAGGCCTTCACGGGCGAGGAGCGGCGCGCGGAACTGGCCGCCGGCTGCCGGGGCGCGACGATCGGCTGCATCGAGTGCAAGCGGGTGCTGGCGGACAATCTCGATGCCGAGCTGGCGCCCGTGCGCGAGCGCTATCTCAGCCTCAGCGCGCATCCCGAGCGGGTGCGAGAAGTGCTCGCGGCGGGCGCTGCGCGCTGCCGGGGCATCGCCCGCGAGGTGCTGGGCCAGGCACGGGCGGCCATGGGGCTCCTGGGCTGAGCCGCTAGCGCCCCGCCTGATCCCTGAGGAGGGTGACGCGCAGCAGGCCGTCGCGCCCCGGGGGATTGCCCTTGAAGCTGAGTCCCTCGTACGCGATCTGGCCGTCGGCGAGCAGCAGGCGTTCCTCCAGGCGATCCGCGAGCCACTGGGCCCGCGCCGCCGCGAGCGGGGCGCTCTCCGCGTAGGACTCCACTCGGATCGCGCGGTCGGGCGCGCTCAGGATCTCCCGCAGCAGGCGGTCGATGCGCCCCTCCGCCTCGGGCAAGGGGCGGGCTTCCCGGGTGATGAAGAACTCCGCGGCCGCCGCCTCCAGGCGGAGGTTCTTGCCCTCGCTGTAGGCCAGGGTGGGCAGGACGAAGGTGCTGCCCGCGTACTGGTAGCGGTTGGTGCCCGAATCCTCGATCGTGAAGAGGAAGGAATAGGGGAAGCCGGGCCGGAGCATCTCGCCGTGATCGCTGCGGCCGTCCCAGGCGAGTTCCAGCGGCGGCATCCCGTCGCCGTCCAGGCGCCGGAAGCTCTCGCCGCGATAGTCCGTGATCTCCAGCCGCCAGTGCCTCACGTCCGCGCCGACCGCAAATCCCGTGCGGAAGGTGGTCACCGGCGCCCGCGTCACCGCGCGGCTGCCGAAGTCGGGGATCACCGGGCAGTCGACGCGCTCGCTGTCGAAGAGATAGGGGTTGAAGCTCTCCAGGGGCGCGTACTCGAAGAGGAGCTGCTCCACCTCGGTGCTGCCATCGTCGAGTTCCTCCGGCCGGGGGTGGAAGTCCAGCTCGGTCTTTTCCACCTGGAGGCGGAACTCGTTATCGTCGACGACCTCGAGTTGCTGGATGGCCGCGGGCGGCGGCGCGGACTCAGCCGCTGCGGCGGCCAGGGGCGTCGCCAGCAATCCCAGGACGGAGACGATCAGCGCGAGGGGCGATTTCATGTGGGCCTCCACGGGCATCAGCGCAGTCGGAAGACGATGGTGAGCACTCCCCACTGCTCGGCGGAGTTGCCCGCCGGCAGGGGACTGAAACGCCAGTCGGCCAGGCAGCGCTTGGCCGCCTCGTCGAGCACCTGGTGGGGGCTCGCCTGCTCGACGAACACCTTCTTGATGCTGCCGTCCGGCAGCACGGTGAAGTAGATGCTGACCGTGCCCAGCCAGCCCTGTTGCTTCGCGGCGGCCGGATACGCGGGCGCCCGCGAGCTCAGGATGTCGCGGCCCAGGATGGGCCCGCTCAGGGTCATCGAGACGCCCTTGTCGGCCTGCCCGCCGGCGGCGGCCTCGGCGGGCGCAGCCGCCGCGGCGCTCGTCGGCCGCTCGGGCTCGATACTGCGGGCGATGGCCGGGGCCGGACGCGGCTCGCTCTCGAGGCGCTTCGCCAGCGGGCCGGCGCGAGTGACTGCATCCGCACCGCCCCGGGAGATGAGGCCCGTGCCGCGGCCGGGCTCGGCGGCCCCGGCCCCGGCCAGCGCGTCGTCGCCCAGGCCGCTCGCGCCGGAGCCGACCTGCAGCGAGGCGAGGGCGGTCAGGCGCTCCCGACTGCCGTCCTTGGCGACCAGATTGCCGCGCGGCAGCTCGCCGCGATAGGCCTCCTTGCCCTCCGCGAGCGTGCCACCCACGAGATCGGGGTGGCCGCCGGCCAGTCCGCCCGCGGGCACGGCCAGCGTGAGGGCAGCGCCGGCGAGCGCGGGCCCCTCGCCGCCCTCGACCTTGAAGAGGGCCTCATCGCCCAGGCGGGCGCTGCGCCCGACGAGCATCTGCCCCTTGAGGTTCACGTCCTCGGCGCCCATCATCACCCGGCGGGGGTTGTCGGTGAGGCCGGCGCTGAGCAGCAGCTGATCCTCGCGCAGGCGGGGGACGGCGGGGCCGTCGGTCCGGCGCTGGCGAGACTTGAGGGCCTGCGCCGCGAAGGGGTTCGTGGCATCGCGCGGCGCCGGCAGCGGCGGCGGCACCGCGCTCAGCGCGGGCGTCGCCGGCTGGGCCTGCGGCTCGCCCTTGGCGAAGAGCGAGCCCTCGAGCGCCGGCGGCTCCTGCTTGGCGGGTATCGCGTCGGGAGGGGCCAGCTTCTCGGGCGCGAGGCTGACCTGCTTCGCGACGGCTTCGCCGTAGCGGGCCTCGATGTAGGAGATCTCCGTCAGCTTCCGCGTCTCCGCGAGCTGCCGGGCGCCGAGGCCGCCCAGCAGGAGGAAGAGCAGCAGGTGCAGCCCCGCCGACAGGACGAAGCCGAGATTGGTGTCGGAAGCCAGGCGACGGCGCCAGGGGCGCGGCGGCCGGCCCTTCTGCGGGGGGTTCAGGCTCACGGCGTGGCCTCTCCCTTCTTCTGTTCGGTGGCCAGGGCGATGCGCGGCGCCCCGGCGCGCTGCACGGCGGCCAGCAGGAGCTCGATGTCGCCGTAGGCAATGCCCTCATCGGCCTTGATCACGGCCATGCTGCTCGGCTGGCGGGCGAAGATGGCGGACAGCCTCGGTTCGAGCTGATCCAGCGTGACCGGCATCTCGTCCACGGCCAGGCTGCCGTCCCGGGCGAAGACCACCTCCACCTTGTCCTGGTCCTCGGTTTCGGTGGCGGCGGCGTCGGGCAGATCGACATCCGTCTCGCTGCGGTTGAGGAAGGGGCTGATCACCATCAGGGTCAGGACCACGACCAGGGCGACGTTGATGATCGGCACGACGTCCGCCTTCGGCGCGGGCAGACCGGAGGATTGTCTGCGCATGGCTACTGCTCCTTCGCGCGACCCAGCAGGGCGAGGCCTTCGGCCCCGTTCTGCTTGAGGATGTCCATCACCGTGACCACGTTGCCCAGGCGCACCTCCGGCTCGGGCACGATGATCACGGTGCGATCGTTGCTGGACGCCAGACGCGTGCGTGTCAGGTCCGCCAGCTCCGTGAGATTCACCAGCCGTCCATCGACCTGGATGCTCTCGGCCGTGACCAGCACGGTGAGCTTGTCGACGGCGCTGTTCTCCTTGCGGGTGACTTCCGACGTCGTCGCCGCCCGCGTGGCGTTGACCTGGATGCCCGACCACAGCAGGGCCGGCATGGTCATCAGAAAGACGACAATCAGCGTGGTCACCACATCCGCGAGGGGAACGATGTTCGCCTCGGCGATGCTGTCCAGTCGAGCGCGGCGCGTGCGGGCCATCACTCCACCGGCCGGCTGTTGACGTACTTCCAGAACTCGTTGCGCGCGTCGTCAGCGTCCATGGCCCGCACGCGGATGCTGCGCGTGAAGGCGTTGTAGCAGATGGTGGCGATGACGGCGACCACGATGCCGGCCGCTGTCGTCAGCAGGGCCTCGGAGACGCCCATCGCGATCACCGACGAGCCGCCGCTGCCCGTGACGGCGATGTCGCGGAAGGCGCGGATGATGCCGATCACCGTGCCGAAGAGCCCGAGCAGGGGCGCGATGTTCGCCAGCGTGCCCAGCACGACGAGGTGCTTCTCCAGCTTGAGCTGCTCCTTCTCGATCTCCGTGTCCATGATCTGGTCGACCTGCTCACGGCCGGCGCTGAGATTCTCCACCGCGGCGCTCATGATGCGGCCGAGCGAGCCGCCGCCCTTCTCGCAGTAGCGCGCGAACTCGCCGAGCTGGTTGCGCGAAAGGTGCTTGCGCATGGCGGCCTTGAATTCGCGGGTCGAGTAGCGCGTGCGCAGAAAGTAGATCCAGCGCTCGAAGGCAAAAGTGACCACGACGATGCTGCAGGCGATCAGCACCAGCATCGTCTGGCTCTTGAAGAACATCGCCATCATGTTGTTGTCCGAGAGCATTCCCACTCCTTTGCGGATCCGTCCGGGCTACTGGGCGCCGGCCTGTCGCAGTTCCTGGTCCAGGGTTGCCATGCGCTCGCGGGCGAGCGCCGCCCACTCGGCATTGTGAGGATTGTCGGCGATGCGCCGGTAAGCCTGGCGTGCAGAAGCCAGGTCGCCTGCCTCCTCTTGCAGCGAGGCGATGCGCGCCAGCGCGGCGATTCCGTGATCGTCGGCAAGCGCATTGGGAGCGGCCGCCGCGGCCTGGTAGGCCGCGAGGGCATCGTCGGCGCGGCCGAGCTTGCTCAGGCACTCGCCGCGCTGGTAGTGGATCTGCACGATGGGAACGCCGGGCTGCCCGGCGAGCGCCTCGTAGCGGGCGAGGGCCGCCGCCGCGTCGCCGGTCTCGTTCTGGCAGACGTCGGCCATCTGCAACTCGAGTTCCAGCCGGCGCTCATGCTGGGGGTAGCGCTTCAGGAAGTCCTCGCCGTTGCTGAGGAAGGTGGGCCACTGCTCGAGCTGCCGGTAGCAAAGGCCGGCGTTGAAGAGCCCGAGCGGAGCAAGTTCGTCCGTTGCGTACTGATCGGCGAGGATCAGGAAGTGCCCCGCGGCCTCGCTGTACTTCTCCTGGGCGTAGAGGATGTGCCCCGCCTTGAGCAGGGCCGCCGTGGCGAGCGGGCGATCGGGGTAGGTGGCCGTGAAATTCTCGAAGCTGACGCGGGCGCCTTCCAGGTCGCCGAGGGCGAAGCGGCACTCGGCGAGGTAGAAGAGCGCGTCCGGGGCCACGTCCGCGCTGGGGTAGCGCAGCGTGATGGCCTCCAGGCGCTGGGCCGCTTCCGCGTAGCGCTGGGCCCGGAAGGCCTCGCTGCCTTGCTCCCAGAGCACCTCGGCCGCGAAGGTGGCATTCGGATTCTGCTCGACGTAGGTCAGCATGTCGCGGCCGCTGCGCAGGAAACAGGCCTGGATGGCCTGCTGGGCATCGAGCGTGCGCAGGCCATCGGGGTGGGCCTCGACGTAGGCGCTGAAGAGCGCGGCGGCAGCATCGTAGTCGCCCTCGTTGTAGACGCAATTGGCCTGGTTGAAGAGCGCCTCCTCGGCGGGGGCGCTGTCCGGGAAACGCGCGGCGAGGTCGGTGTAGATCGCCCGCGCCGCGGCGTAGGCTTGCAGGCCGAACAGGGTGTCGGCGAGCTTGGCGAGCACGGCCGGCATGTCGGCGTAGTCCGGGTGCTCAGCGAGCACGCGCCGCCAGCGCGCCACCGCGTCTTCGTAGTACTGCAGGGCGTAGAGGCACTCGCCGGACTGGTAGAGGGCCTGGGCGCGCTCCTCGCCGGCGGGCGCGGTGGCGAGGAACTCGTCGAAGAGGCCAAGCGCCTTGCGGTGCTCCTTGCGATTGAAGTACATGCCCGCGGCCGCCAGGACATTGGCGGGATTCTCGCTGGCCTCGTTGCTGATGACGAGCAGGTAGCGCTCCTGTTCGAGGGCCGCTTTCTGGTCGTCGCCGAGCTGGCTGTAGCTCGCGGTCATGCCCTGGAGCGCGTAAGGCGCGGCGTCACTGAAGGGATAGTCGTTCAGCACGAGCCGATAGAGATCGGCGGCATCCTGGTAGAGCCCAAGCGTGAAGTAGCTCTCCGCGATCAGATAGTAGGTGCGGGCGCGCCAGGGATTGGGCGTCGGCAGGAGCTTGCGCGCCAGGTGGCGATAGTTGGTGACGATGCGATTGTAGTCATCATCGCCGTAGAAGGACCAGGTGAGCAGGAAGAGCGCCTTCTCGCCGAGGTCGCTGCCGGTATCCTTGTCCAGGAGCTTGCCCAGTAGGTCGCGAGCGTGCTTGACGTCGTCCAGCTCCAGGTAATCGAGCGACTGCATCAGCTGCACGCGCCCCGCCAGGGGATCGCCGGGATAGCGATCCATGAACATGTGCCCGAGGCCGATGCTCTGGTTCCAGTTCTCGTTGCGGGCGTAGTGGTGCATCATCCGGAAGAGGGCGCTGCTGCTGGTCAGGCCATCGGGGAAGGCCGTCAGGATGGCGCTGAAGGCATGATCGGCCTCGCTCTCGCGCCCGAGCTGGAAGTAGGCCAGCCCCTGCAGCATGAACACCTTCTCCCGCAGGGGGTCCGCCGGCGGCGCGTCGGCGAGCAGATCGCTCAGGCTGTCCAGGGCGCGCAGGTAGTCCTCGTCCCGGAACAGGATGGTGGCCAGCTTGAAGCGGGCCGCCAGCGCGTGGCGGCTGTCCGGGTGGGCGGCCAGCACCTCCTCGAAAGCGCTGCGGGCAAGCTGACGCTGGCCGGAGCGCAGGAAGCTCTCGGCGATGGCGAAGCGCACGTCCTCGGCCAGTGCCGTCGTCGGGTAGCGCACCAGGAGCTGGCGGTACTGCTGGATGGCCTTGAGGTACTGGCCCTCCTCGGCCAGAGTGCGCGCCGTGTAGTAGCGGGCACGCTCGGACTCCACCTGCTGGAACTGGGTGCGGGCGGTGGCCAGCTCGCCGCGCTGATAATGGTAGACGCCGTAGGCGAAGCGCAGCTCGGCGCGCTCGCCGTAGCGCGGCCAGGCCGCCACCAGGCGGTCGGCCGTCGTCTTGAAGTCCTCCCACTCGCCGAGCGCTACCCAGGTTTGCGCCAGGGCGAGCTGGGCGTCGCGCGCGAGGTAGCCGCCGTCGGCGCCCGCCACGGCCGCGAAGTGCTCGGCGGCGCGAGGGAAGTCGACGAGCGCGAAGGCGCACTGCCCGCGGCGCAGCAGGGCGGCGGCGCGCAGGAGCCCCCGGGTGCCGCTGGCACCGGGCACGCGGGCGAATTCGGCGTCGGCGGCCTTGAGGTCACCCAGCCGCCAGAGGCACTCGGCCGCCATGTAGCGCGCGCGCCCGCTGTGCTCGGAGTTCGCGAACTTCTGATCGACCGCGCGATAGGCATCCACGGCCGCCATGCTCGGACCGTCCCGGCGCAGCAGCAGATCGGCAGCATCGATGAGCGCGCCGGCCGTCTCCTGTGCGCGGGCCGGGAAGGCCGCGATCGACAGGATGAGCAGGAGCGGCGGGAATCCTTTCCACATCTCAGTTCACCTCGAGCTGGACGGGGGTCTTCAGCGTCGGATCGTAGTCGCGGATCTCGATCGCAATTTCCTGCGACCAGGGGTCGCCGTACTCGTCGAGCACGACCACGACGACGCGGTAGTTGCCCGTGGAGACGAGGCGGCCGTGGTCATCGCGGCCATCCCATGCGTAGGTCGCCGGCGGCTCCTTGCTGCCGCGCGCGCTGTGCACCGCGTTGCCGTCACCGTCGAAGATGGCGAGCTCCCAGCCGCGAGCCTTGCCGCGGAACTGGCTCTTGAGCTCCATCTCCACCTGGTTGCGCTCGCCGCTGGGCGAGAAGCGCGCGGTGTCGCTGCTGAGGCTGATCCCCGTCGCGACCCCGAAGCGCCAGGTGAAGCTGAGCCGGTGCGAGAGCCCGATCTGGGTATCCGCGACGGCGTAGTCGAGTTGCCAGGGGCCGTTGCGGTAGCCGCCGCCGGCGCCGTAGCTGCTGCGCTGGGTATCCCAGCCGCTGCGCAGGGCGAAGCCGCCGGGCACCCAGAGCTCCCCGCCGGCCTGGAGGCCCAGCGGGGCATCGCCGACGCGGACGACGTCCAGGGTGGCCAGCATGCGGCCGCCCCGCAGGTGCAGCGCGCCGCCGGCGCGCAGGGTGAGGGGGAAGGTCTCCGCCGTCTTGTAGAGCGTGAGCGTCGGCGGCAGCAGGTTCTGCATCATGAGCCCGAAGCTGAAGAGCCGGTGCGGCCGGTTGAAGGCCGCCAGATCGAGGCCGGAGGCGCTGGCGCTGAAGCCGGCCAGGCTCTGATTCACGTTGCGGTAACTCGCGGCCAGGCTGAGAGCGCCGAAGCGGCGGGCGAAGCTGACCTGGATGGAGTTCTGCTGTTCGTCGAAGGTCTCGTCGCTGTCGGCGAGCAGGCTGCTGCGCTCGAAACCGCCCGAGCTGAGCAGTGCGCCGGCGAGGCCGAGGGTGCCGTAAGCGCCCAGGGGCTGGACGAGGCCCACGTACTCGTAGCGCGTGCCGGTGAGCAGCTCGGCGTGGAAGAAGAGCAGCTCGGTGCCGCGCACCTGCTCGAGTCCGGCGGGATTGGCGAAGAGGGCGCTGGCGTCGTCGGCCAGACCGGTGGCCGCGCCGCCCATCGCCAGGCCGCGCGCGCTGGCGGCGAAGCGCAGGAATGAACCGGGCAAGCCGCCCGCCGCCTCCTGGGCGAAGCCCGGACGGGCCGCAAGGAGCAAGAGCGTGCTGATCAGGATGCGATTTCTCATGATGCTTACCTCGCCGGCTACTTGATCACCGCGATTTTGCGCTGCAGCAGTTGGCCGCCCGTGCGAACGGTGCACAGGTAGCCGCCATTGCCGACCACCTCACCCCGGCCGTTCCTGCCGTCCCAGGGCACCTGGTAGGTCTGGCCGGCGCCGGTCGCCAGCTCGTGGGTCCAGACCAGATTGCCGAAATGGTCGTGGATGCGCAGAACGGCGGTGCCGTCGGCGCGGGCGATGAAGAGGATGACGGTTTCCTCGCGGCCGGCCTGGAAGGGGTTGGGCCGATTGCTCAGCGGCCGCTCCGGCGCGAGCGCCGTGCCGAACACGAGCGTCACGTGCTGCACCGCCTCCCGATTGCCGTGGATGTCCGTGGCGTAGAAGCTGAGCGTATGTTCCCCGTACTCGCTGACGCCGAGATCGGCGAAGCGAAGCAAATCGGTGTAGACGCGCGCGGGCTGCGCCTCGCCCCCGAGATCGACGTCCCAGTAGGTCTGGTCGACGCCGATCTCGCTGGAGCTGCTCAGGCGCAGCTCCGTCTCGGGGAGCAGGAGCAGGCCCTGGTCGGTGGCGGCGCTGCTGCCCAGCACGCTGAGCGTGGTGATCGGCGGTCCGATGACGGCGATTTCCACCACGCGCGTCGGCAGCGCGCGCACGGCCACCTGCACGATGATGTCCGCGCGGCCGCCCTCGAGCACGCGGACGCTGTTGCCGGCCGTGCCCAGGTTGCCGGTGAGGACGCTGTCGGCCGCGAGCTGGCCGTCACCAGCGATCATCGTGAAGGCCACGGCCTCGGCGAGGACGCGGTTGCCGAAGAGGTCGCTGACCGTGGCGGTCAAGGTGGCCGCCTGGCCCGGTTCGAGGGACAGCGGGTTCGCGGCAATGGTCAGGCTGGCCGGAGGACCGGCGTGCACCTGGATCGGGTCGGAGAAGACCACCAGCCCCTGATCGTCGGTGATCTGCAGGTAGATGGCCTCGGCCGCGGTATAGGACTCGGTGATCGTGACCAGGCCCTGGGCGGTGGTGCCGCCGCTGAGCGCGAGGTTGCCCGCCCCCGGCTGGCCGGTGTTG
Source organism: uncultured bacterium (assembly GCA_963695095.1). Lineage (GTDB taxonomy): Bacteria > Krumholzibacteriota > Krumholzibacteriia > JACNKJ01 > JACNKJ01 > VGXI01. Next base: position 1,824,790 of record CAVOFT010000001.1, read on the forward strand.
TGGTTGACGGCCGCGATCGTGAAGCTGCGATCGTCGCTGGTCACGCGCTGGCCGGTGGACGTGTCCACCAGCTCGATGGTGACGGGGAAGGTGGCCGGCGGGCCGACCGTGGCGCTGACCGGCGTCGTCACCCGGTAGGCGACCGACTCCGGCACCATGTGGATGATGCCGCTGGTGCTACTGCGGCCGCGCCCGTCGCTGACGCGAATGACGATGTCCTCGACGACCGGGTAGGTCTGACCGACGATGGAGAGCTCGCCGGCGGCGAGCACGCCGGCCGTGACGCCGAGCGCGCCCAGCGCCGGGCCCTGATTGGGCGCCAGGGCGGTCAGCGTGACTTCCTCGTTGGCAACCGTGATCAGGGTGCCGTCATTGCGCACCAGGCGCACCGTCATCGGCCAGCTGGCCGGGGGGCCGGCCTGGGCCTGAGCGGGCACGCTGATCTCGTAGTGGGCCTCGCCGACCGGGATGTCCACGGCGTGCGCGAGTACGACCGGATTCGCCAGGTCCTCGACGAAGAGGGTGACGTTGCCCTGGTTGTGCAGGATCAGCTCGTAGTCGCCGACGCCGCCGATGAGGGCCGTGCCGTTGTTGGTCGGGTTGCCGGCCGTCACGCTGCCCTCGGAACTGCTCAGCGTGATCGTGCCCGCGTTGAAGCCGTCGTTGAGGTTCCAGTACTGGTCCGTGGCCCGCACCTGCACCATGAAGGGCACCTCGGCCTGCTGCAGGCGCGGCGTGCCCGTCTTGCCGGTGGGGGAGCTGGCGCCCGGCTGCGGCGTTTCGCCGGGGGCGATGAGCTGCAAGCGCTTGTAGCCGTCGGGGCGCATCACGATGCTGTTGGAGGTGCCCACCACGCCGCGCGCATCGTGAACGCGCAGGTAGATGTGGCCGGCGCCGGTGTAGGTCTGGTTGAAGTTGGCGACGCCGTCGGCGAGCACGCCGCTGCCGACGCTCCAGGCGCCGACGCCGAGCTGGCCAGTCTGGCCCGAGTAGACGTCCACGCTGAAGATCGTGTCCTGGCTGGCGACGACGAGGCCCGTGCCGAGGTCGAGCAGGCGCACCGTGACGGGGAAGTCTGCGGGTCCGCCCACCGTGGCCGTGTCGGGCACGGTCAGCGCGTAGCCGAGGCCGCCGGGCTGCATGGTGAGGATGGGCGAGTAGCCGACGCGCCCGTAGTCGTCCATCACGCGCAGGATGATGGACTCGACCCGGTCGTACTGCTGGCCGTTGATGACGCGCACGCCCGCGGCGAGCGTCTCGGCGGTGATGGCGAGATTGCCGGCCGCCACGCCGAAGTTGGGGTAGAGGGCCGCGATCGTGAAGCTCTGATTCGCGTCCGGGGCGGGGTCGCCCGTCACCGGATCGATCATCTCGACGATCATCTGGAAGCCCGGGTAGCCCGTGTGCGGCGAGAGATCGGGCAGGGTGAGCTGGAACTCGTAGCCGGGATTGACCGGGATCGACACCGTCTGGCCGGGCGGGGCCGGGTTGGCCGCGTCCCAGACGCTGAGGTCCACCTGGCCCTCGCTGTCCAGATAGATCTGGAACGTGCGGCGGCCGTTGACGAAGGGCGCGCCCATGTCGCTAGGGTTGTCGGCGCCCACCGAGTTGTCCGTGGCGCTGAAGGTGAGGGCGCCGCCGTTCGTGGCCGCGGCCAGGTTCCAGAACTGGTCCACGGCCCGTACGGTGACCGGGAAGGGGCTGCGACTGCGCTGGGTATCGGGCACGCCCTCCTTGCCGGTGGCCAGGAAGGCCTCGATGCCCGCGCGCACTTCCTCGCCGGGGGCGAGGAGCTGCAGGCGCTTGTAGCCATCGGCGGCCACGCTGAAGATGGCGCTGTTGCCGATGAGGGCGTGGTCGTCCACGACGTGCAGGTAGACGTTCTCGGCGCGGCTGTAGGACTCATTGAAGATCGCGTAGCCGGCCTCGAGGCTGGCCTGCGTGATGGCGGTCATGCCGAGGCCGGGAGCGCCCGTGGCGGCGGCCCAGATGGCGATCGTCAGCTCCCGGTCGGCGTCGATGCGGGTGCCGGTGTCCACGTCGCGCAGCTCCACCGAGACCGGGAAGCTGGCCGGCGGACCGGCGACGGGATTCGCACCCTGGCCCAGCGCGACGCGGTACTCCATGCCGTTCGTCAGCATGTGGATCGGCTGGCTGTAGGCCAGGCGCCCGGCGTTGTCGCTGACGCGAATGATGATGTCTTCCACGGTGCCGTAGGCCTGCGCGGGCAGGTTGCCGACGCCGCCGTTCAGCGTGACCTGGCCCACCCAGAGCACGCCGCTGGCCGGATCGAGGTTGCTCTTGAAGGCGGTGAGCTGCACGGTGTGGTTCGCGGCGCCCTCGGGATTGCCGAGGGAGTCGACCAGGCTCACCGCCATCGCGAAGGTCTGCGGCGGGCCGACGCGCGCGCTGTCGGGCGCCTGGATCAGGTACTGCGAACCCTGCTGCAGGTTGATGGTCACCGCCTGGGGCAGGATGTCGAGGTTGTCGAGGGGATTGGCCTCGACGGAGACCGACCCGCTAGCGATGAGGAAGATCGGGAAGCTGATGCTGCCGCCGGCCAGATTCTGGCCCTGGTTGGGCGGGTTGATGGCGTCGAGGGCGCCGTCGCTGCTCGTGAGCCGGACGTGCTCGTCGTTGTCCGGCACGAGGTTCCAGTACTCGTCGACGCTGCGCACGATGACGGGGAACTGCAGGCTCGTCGTCTGCAGGGCGGGCGTGCCGAGCTTGCCGTCGGACTCGAAGCCGCCGGGGTTGGGCGTCTCGCCCGGTGCCACGATCTGCAGGCGCACGAAGGGGCCGGGCTCGATGGCGACGACGGAAGTGTCGGTCCGGGCCGGCCAGGTGACATCACTCACCACCAGCGGCTGATCGCCGGCGCTGCGGAAGTAGAGCTGGGCGCTGGCGCTGCCCGCGGGCGGGAGCACCAGCGGATTGGCGCTGATCATCTGGCTGTAGCCGACACTGCTCAGGACCACGGTCGGCTGCGTCGCCACCTGGTTGAAGTAGCCGTCGACGGCCAGGATGGCGGCCGTGATCGTCTCGCCGGCCGTGTGCGGGTAGGGCACGCCGGCCTTGCCGATGCCGATCCCCGGCGTGTGCAGCTCGCCGGGCAGGAGCAGGAGCAGGTCGCTGTAGGCGCCGGGCAGGACGTCGAAGGGATTGCTCTGGCCGGTGCGGGCGTAGGCGGATTCGGTGGCCGTCAGCACCACGTCCTGGCCGGCCTTGTAGACGCGCAAGCTGCCGCGCCAGACGCCGTGCTCGCTGCCGGGCCAGGTGCCGCCGTCGGCGAAATCGACGCTGGCCGGTAGCAGCACGTCGGCGCCGTGGCTGACCGTGAGCAGCGCCGTCCCCTGGTAGGTGGGGATGTGGTTGCCGAACTGGTCGCGGGCGATGATCGTCAGGTCGTTGAGCGCCTGTCCGGCCACGAAATCGGGGATGGGCGAGAGCGGATCGTTCGCGCTCGGGTTGCTCAGCGCGTTGATGCCGAGCGTGAAATGGTCGACGACGCCGGCCTGGAGGGGCACGGCCGTGAAAGCACTCTGGCTGCCGTCGAGGTCGCGCGCCTGTACGGTCTGGAAGTTGGGGTCGGCCAGGGTGCGCAGGGTGACCGTGTAGTTGCCGGTGGGCGTGGACTGCTGCTGGCCGCTGGCGGGCAAGGTGGCCGCCGCGTCCGAGCTGCTGAACTGGAGGCGCACCGGGAAGGTGGGGTCGTTGGTCGCGACCGGGTTCCAGAAACCGTCCGTCGCCACGACGCCGACCGCGAAGGGCACGCCGGCGTCCTGGAAGTTGGGCGTGCCCAGCTTGCCGTCCGCCTCGATGCTGTCGAAGATGCCCGGGGCGAGCGTCTCGCCGGGGGCCACCACGGCCATGCGCGCATAAGCCGCCGGCGATACCTGGATGGCGCTGCTCGTGCCGCTGACGCCCTGGGAACTGGTGATCGTCAGGCTGCGGCTCCCGCGCGTGCGGAAGATGACGCTGATGGTCGTGGCGTTGGTGACCGTGAAGTTGTTGTCGGCGTAGGCGGGGAGCTGGAAGTAGCCGTCGCCGCTGCTCGCGCCCACGAAGTGATTGCCGCCCACCATGTTGAAGTAGCGATCCACGGGTCGCACGACGACCGGGGTCACGGTGAATCCGGCCGTCGTCGGATTCGGCGTGCCCAGGTTGCCCGTGAAGCCGGGCGTGCTCAGGCCCGGCGCGTAGGTCTGCCCGGGCAGGGTGACGAGAAAGCTCTCCAGCGGCCCCGGGTCCACCTGGAAGTAGCCGCTGGTCGAGGCGGCGCTGCCGCCGCTGTCGCAGACCAGCGCGCAGGAGAAGAAGCGTCGCGTGACCTGGATGTCGGTGTCCAGCTCGCCCGCCGTGAAGACGTTCGTGCTGCTGAGCAGGTAGTCCTCGCTCTCCTCGGCGCCGTAGCGCACGCGCAGGGATACCGCGCCGTTGAAGGGGAAGCGATTCTCATAGAAGTCGCGCGCGGTGATGCGCACGTCGAAGGGCTGGGTGGTCACCTGCACGTCCAGGGTGTCCCAGATCGCGTAGTTGAACTCGAAGTGGTCGAGGCTCTGCGGCTGGACCGTCAGGTAGCTGTTGCTGACATCCGTGATGGAGCCGCTGGCCGTGGCGCTAACGCTGTGCGTAGCGGCGGTGATCAGCCGGAAGACCTGATCGGCGAGCATGTTGTCGCTCATCAGGCCGCCCGGGGGCAGCTGCACCGCGGCGTGGCCGTCCGAACTGGCGTAGCTGACCGTGAAGGGCAGGCCGGGGTCCGTCTCCCGCACCGGATTCCACCAGGGGTCCACCGCGTAGACCGTGCCGCTGAAGGGGATGCCGGCGAGCTGCGCCGTGGGGCTGCCGCTCTTGCCGGGCGGCACGCCGGGAGTGAGCGTTTCGCCCGGGAGCACGATCACGATGCCCTCCAGCGCGGCCGGCCAGAGCGGGGTCACCGCGGCCGTGCCCTGGGGGTAGGCGCTCTGGCCCGGGTAGATGCGGCCCCCCGTCGCCGTCAAGGTGTTCGACTGGGTGAGCTGGTGCGTGCCCAGGAACTGCACGGGCACCACGGCCTGGCCGTGGTCGAAGAGGCTGCCGCTGATGAGCTGGCTGGGACCGGGTCCCAGGTTGCCCACCGCCGCGCGCAGGGTGACGTCGTCGGCGAAGTTGGCGATGGCGACGCCGTAGGTGTCCACGGCGGTGAGCGTGATGGGGATGTCCTGGCCCACCCACTTGTCGCCGCCCGGAACGCCGATGTTGAAGTGGTCGACGAAGGGGTAGCAGTTGATCCACTCGTAGCCCTTGGGCGCGGTGATGTCGTCGGCCGCGCGGGCCTCGAGCTGGATGCCGCTGCCGGGGGCATTGAAGACGACGTTGTCGAACTGGACCTCGCCGTTGACGATGTAGCGCGCCGGGGGCAGCGTGGCATTGTGCGTCGCGTAGAGCTCGAAGAGCAGGGCGTTGACGCTGGTGTCCACCGTGCCGCCGGCGTTCATGGCGCGCACGCGGACGCTGAAGCCCTGTCCGATGGTGACCGCCGGGTTGCCGTCGACCATCACGGCATCGACGACGGTGAGTTCCGTGTAGCTCCAGGCAGCGGCGCCGCCCGCGGCCAGGGCCGTCATCAGGAAGGCCAGGAGCGCGGCCTGCACGGGGCGAGCCGGGATGAACTGCGGCATCGAAGGCCTCCACAGGGCGATGCGGTTGGAACCTCGCGCATCCGGGTCGGCGAGGAGTGACCACCTGCTTCCAGCGCTGCCCGCTGGCGGCGACGAGGCCGCGGAACGGGCGCTCGACCGGCTGGACTGCAACAGGTATGCCATCGGGGAAGTCGCGTTCTTGCAAGGCCTTGCGCGGGATGATTCGGAGGGATCAGAAGTGCCAGGGTCGGCTGGGGCCCGCTGACGCCGCCCTCGCCGCCGGCGGTGCCGCTCTCCATTTGCACGATGGCGCCGAATCCTCTGGACCCGCGGCTGCATCCGATCGAGCGTGCGTGGGCGCGGCGGCCGCCCGCGCTGGGCCCTATCGAGAAGGAAGCCTCATGCCGACACCGTCGCTTGCCGTCTTGGGACGCCTGCTGCTCGCAGCCGGCCTGCTGCTGGCCGGCGGACCGGCCGCCGCCGCTCTGATCCAGGCGCCGGGAGCGGCGGGCTCGCTGCAGGGGGCCCTGGACAGCGCCGTCGCCGGCGATGTCGTGCTCGTCGCGGCGGGGCACCATGCGGAGGGCGCGGCGCTGGTCCTGCGCGAGGGGATCACCCTGCGGGGCGCGGGCAGCAAGCCCGCGGACACGGTGCTGTCAGGGGCCTACATGCACCAGATCCTCAGCGTCGGCGGCGAGGGCTCGGTCGGCATCGAGAATCTCACGCTGGCGGACGGCTTCGCCCTCAGGGGCGCCGGTCTTTCGGTGTCCGGCGCCGAGCTGCGTCTCGATGGCGTGCACTTCCTGCGCAACGCTGCGGCCGGCGACGGCGGCGCCGTCTACGCCGTCGGCGCGGGCCTGCAGATCACGAATTGCCTCTTCTTCGCCAACTATGCCTCCAGCGGCAGCGGCGCGGCCCTGCACATCCAGGGCTCGGGGCCGGCGGGCAGCCTGCAGCGCATCGAGTACTCGACCTTCGCCGCCAATGCCGGTTGCTGCGGCGGGCGCTCGCTGGTCCTGGCCGACTGCCAGGTGGAGATTTCGCACAGCATCCTGGAGGACGTGGCCTGCCTGGCGGGCGGCGCGCCCGTGATGAGCTGCAACAACGGCAGCGTCTGCGGCACGGACGCGGGCGGCAACTTCATCGCCGACCCGCGCTACTGCGGCTTTGAAGAGGCGGATTGCCGCCTGGAGCCCGACTCGCCCTGCCTGGCCGTCAACAACCCCGAGTGCGGCCAGATCGGCGCCTTCGGCGCCTGCGCGCTGACGGCCGTCGCGCCCAGCAGCTTCAGCGCCATCAAGTCGCTGTACCGCTAGCCGCAGCGCGCGCCGCCGCGCCCGCCGCGCTCAGGCGCAGGCGGGGCGAGCGCCGGCCCAGCCATTCCATCCCCAGCGCGAGCGCCATTCCCCAGGCCCAGCCGGCCGCGACGTCCAGCGGGTAGTGCACCCCGACGTGCACGCGGCTATAGGCGACGAGGATGGGCAGCGCCAGCGCGGCCCAGCGGCGGCGCCAGCCGGCCAGGCCGAGGGCGAGGAAGCTGCCGGCGGCGCCCATGTTGGCGGCATGCGAGCTGGGGAAGCTGAAGCCCGGGCCGCAGTCGACGAGGAGGCGCAGGCCTGGCAGCGCATCGTGGCAGGGCCGGGCGCGCGCGAAGGCGTCCTTGAGCCACTGGCTGGCGCTCCAGTCGCTGAGGGCGATGAGGGGCAGCAGCCAGAGCGCGCGCAGGCGCCAGCGGGGCCCGCAGAAAAGGAGGATGAGCAACCAGAGCGCGAGCAGCGGTATGCGCAGGGGCTCGTCGCGGGTGATGAAGACGAAGAAGGCGTCGAGCCAGCGCGGCCAGTGCGGCGCATTGAGCAACTCGAACAGGGCACGATCGAGGGCGAGCAGCCGCTCCACGGGCAGCCTCTCCGGGCTTGATCATGAGGGGCGAGGCGCCCGCCTGCTGCGGGTCAGGTGCCGGAGGTCGGGCTCGAACCGACATGACCTTGCGGCCGGGGGATTTTGAGTCCCCTGCGTCTACCGATTTCACCACTCCGGCGGTGGGCCGAGCATAGCAGTCCCGCCCCTGCTGTCAAGCCGGGGCGCTAGGCGCCGCCGCTCTCTCGCCAGGGGGCGAGGGCGCGCGGCGGCCCCAGCACTTCGGCCAGCACCACGGCGCGCCGCCAGCCCCGGCTGCCGGGTGGAATGAAATGGCTCGGCTGCCGCCGCGTGACGGTGGGCACCGCCGCCAGCTTCCGCACCACCGGCTGCTCGATGGCTTGCTCGCGGTCGCGCAGGATGGAGGCTGCGGCGGCGCGCTGCTGCTCCTCATCGGCGAGGAAGCGTTGCCAGTCGGCACCCGGCGAGACGTCCCAGGTGCCGCGCTCGGCGGGACTGCCCTCGACGAGTTCCGGCCGCGCCTCGGCGTCGGTGAGGCCCTCCTCGGCGAAGCTGGGCCGGCGCGTGCTCGCCGGCGCCGGAGGGGGCGCCGGCGAACTCGTGGGGGCGCCGAGCTTCTCGGCGAGGCTCTCGAGCCAGGGCGGCAGTTCCTGCTCGGCCACCGGCGGCGGAGCCTCGGCGCTCCGGCGGCGCTGGGGCGCCGCCGGAGCTGCGGGTTTGCCCTGCTTGGCCAGGCGCCGGATGATGCCGGGCAGGGCCAAGATGAGGAGCAGGAAGAGGATCTGCTCCACGGCCTAGGCTCCGGGCTTCTTGTCGCTGTCGGGCTTCTCGTCGCCGGCGATGGAGTCGCGCATGGCCGTGTCGCTCTGGATGTTCTTCATCCGGTAGTAGTCCATGATGCCCAGGTTGCCGTTCCGGAAGGCCTCGGCCATGGCCCGCGGCACCTCGGCCTCGGCCTCGACCACGTGGGCCCGCATCTCGACCACGCGGGCGCGCATCTCCTGCTCGACGGCCACGGCCATCGCGCGGCGCTCCTCGGCCTTGGCCTGGGCGATGCGCTTGTCCGCCTCGGCCTGATCGGTCTGCAGCTGGGCGCCGATGTTCTTGCCCACGTCCACGTCCGCGATGTCGATCGAGAGGATCTCGAAGGCGGTGCCCGAGTCCAGACCCTTGGCGAGCACGGTCTTGGAGATGTTGTCCGGGTTCTCGAGCACGGCCTTGTGGCTGGCCGCGGAGCCGATGGTGGAGACGATGCCCTCGCCCACGCGGGCGAGGATGGTCTCCTCGCCGGCGCCGCCGACGAGCCGGTCGATGTTGGCGCGCACGGTGACGCGGGCGATGGCGATCAGCTGGATGCCGTCCTTGGCCATCGCGGCCACCTTCGGCGTCGTGATCACCTTGGGGTTGACGCTCACCTGCACGGCCTCGAGCACGTTGCGGCCGGCCAGGTCGATGGCGGTGGCCCGCTTGAAGCCGAGCTCGATGTTGGCCTTGTCGGCGCTGATCAGGGCGTTGACCACCAGGGTCACGTTGCCGCCGGCCAGGTAGTGGCTCTCCAGGTCGTTGACCTGCAGGCTGAGGCCGGCCTTGGTGGCGGCGATCAGGGGCCGGATGATGTCCGGCGGACTCACCTTGCGCAGGCGCATGCCGACGAGGGTGAAGAGATTCACCCGGACGCCGCTGAAGAAGGCCGTGATCCACAGGCCGACCGGAATGAAGTAGGTGAACAGGATCAGGCCGACGATGATGAGGCCGACCACGAGGAAGAGCATCAGCTCGGTCGCGATCGCGAAGAGGGGCAGGAACATCACGCTCCTTTGCTTGGGTAGGGGCGAGCCTAGGCCTCGCCGGTTTCGAGGCGTTCGACGACGACGCGGTTGCCCTTGATCTCGATCACCTTCACCTGCGCGCCGCGGGCGATGTAGTCGCCGGAAGTGATGACGTCCAGACGCCGGCCCTCGAGTTCGATGACGCCGGCCGGGCGCAGATCCGTCAGGCTGCGGCCCACCTTGCCCAGGAGGGGCTCGCCCTCGTGGCTGTCGGCATGGTAGCCGATCGGCGTGATCCTGGCGATCTTCCAGCACGATGGCGCCCATCCAGCGGGCCTGGGGCAGGAACTTGAGCAGGCTGAGGAAGAGGCCCAGGGTGACGGCGAAGGAGATGATCGAGCAGCATCAAGGCGGCCCGGATCTCCGGCATGCCGCCGTGCGGGGAGACGCGACTGAGCAGCAAGTCCGGCGACGAGCATCACGATGCCGGCGATGCCGGTGACGCCGAAGCCGGGGATGACGAAGATCTCGAGCACGATCAGGAGCAGCCCGCCGAGGAAGAGGAGCAGCTCGACATTGCCGGCCATGCTGACCAGGTAGTGGCTGCCGAAGTAGAGCGCGAGGCAGATGACCCCGATCAGGCCGGGGATGCCCAGGCCCGGCGTGCGCAGCTCGAGCAGGAGGGCGAGGCCGCCGATCGATAGCAGCAGGCCGGCCAGGATGGGATGGGTCAGGAAGCGCACGAGCCCCTCGGACCAGGTCGGGCTGGCGCGCACGACGCGGCGCTCTTCCCAGCCCATCAGCCTCGAGCAGCGCGCCGCGGTCGGCGACGATGCTGTCGGCGATGCCCAGCTCCAGGGCCTCGTGCCCGGTGAGCGTGAGCAGCTTGCCGGCGGCCACCACATCCGCGATTGCGATGTCGGCGTCCACCATGGCCTCGGCGATGCGGGGGTCGCGGCCCGTGGCCTCGGCGGTGGCGCGCATCTCGCCGCGCATGTAGGAGACGGTCTTCTCGCCGGTGGGCGTGCTCTCGCCGCCGGGACCGATCTGCACGGGCTGGGCGGCGCCGATGGACGCGCCTTCGCTCATGATCAGCGTGCGCGCCGCCAGGCTGATCAGCGCGCCGGCGCTGATCGCCCGCCCCGAGACCCAGGCCACCGTGGGCAGCTCGCTGGCGAGGATGGCGTCGCGGATGCGCACGGCGGCGTCGATGCGGCCGCCGAAGGTGTCCACGCGCAGGAGGACGGCGTCGGCGCCGCCCGCCTCGGCCTCGGCGATGGCCCGCTCGACGAAGGGCGCGAGGCCCATCTCGATGGTGCCGGTGATGGGGATCTCGGTCACGCGCAGGGCGCCGTAGCCTGGCGGCCGGCTCTCCTCAGCGCGCGCTGCGCCGAAGACGCCGGCGCCGATGGCGAGCAGGGCGACGGCGATCCGCGCGAGGTAGCTGCACCGGCGACGCGCTCGCGGGCGCTCAAGGATACCGGTTGGCATTCCAAACCCCCTTGGCCTCTTGACTTTGCACCGGACGCTGCCTACTCTGCAAGCCGTTTCGGGGCCGTAGCTCAGCTGGGAGAGCGCATGACTGGCAGTCATGAGGTCAGGGGTTCGATCCCCCTCGGCTCCACCCGCTTCATCGACGAGGTTCTTCCGCGAGGCGTGTGCGGATGGACCTCTTTTCATTGCTAGCCGGCCGCGGCGATTCCAGGTAACAGCGCCCTTACCGCCGGCTCGGGGTCGCATTCACTTCGCGAGTGCAAACTCCTGCTCCAGACCGAGAATCGCCCACGGAGGGCTTCGGCGCGCCCGATCCCAGGGAATCGCGGCGAGGCCCTGCTTGCATCCGGCAGCCGCCTCGCCTAGGCTCCCGAGCGCCGCCAGCCCGCGCAAGGAGGCCCATGTCCGCAGCGACCCCGCCGCTCATCCTGTTCGAAGCAGCCGGCATCGAGGCCTTCGGCCCGCCCGTTGCCCTCAGGCCCGTCTGGGAGCTGCGCCTCGGCGCGCGCACACTCGCCGAGCGCTGCGCGGCGATCTGGCCGGCGGGGGCGCTCTACTACTGGCCGCGGCCGCGCTTGCGCGGCCTCTGTCCCGAAGCGCCCGCTGCTGTCTTCGCGGCGCCGCGCGTCCTGCTCCTCGCCGGCAATCAGATGATGACCGCTCCGGAGGCGGCCAGCCTGCTCGCCGGCTTGGGGCCGGGCGAGAGCCTGCGCGCGGGGGAGCGCGAGGTCGCGCTCTGCCTCAGCGGCGCCGAGGCCAGGGAGTGGCTCGGCGCTCTCGCCGATGGGGCGGCCGTCTGGCCGGCGCCCGCCGCCGAGCCGCGGGAGAGCGCCCTGGGTCCGCTCGTCGACTACTGGTGGGAGCTCTATGCCCTCGCGCCGCGCGCGATGGCCGACGACCAGATCTCGCTGCTGGCTGCGGGCGACTGGCAGCGGTGCGCGGCTTCCGGCGGGGGCGAGTGCTATCTGGCCCCGGGCGCCGAGCTGGGCCCCGGGGCCGTCATCGATGCCGGCGCCGGCCCCGTGCTCCTGGATCGCGACGTGAAGGTGGGCGCGCTCAGCGTCGTGGCGGGCCCCTGCTACCTGGGCCCCGGCACGCGGACGAAGCCGCACACGCAGCTGCACGGCGTCTTTGCCGGCCCCCAGTGCCGGCTGGGCGGCGAGGTCGAGGAGACGCAGCTGCAGGGCTACGCCAACAAGCAGCACCACGGCTTCCTCGGCCACGCCGTGGTCGGCGAATGGGTGAACCTGGGCGCCGGGGCCACGAACAGCGATCTAAAGAACAACTACTCCGGCGTGCGCGTGGAGCAGGGCGGCCGCCGGCTGGAGAGCCAGCAGCGCTTCCTCGGCAGCTGCCTGGGCGATCACGTGAAGATCGGGATCCAGGCGCGGCTGAGCACGGGCACCGTGCTCGAGCCCTTCACCAACTGGTTCGGCGGCGACTTCCCGCCCAAGGGGCTGCCGCCCTTCAGCTGGGGCGGCGACGGCCTGCTCGTGGAGCACGCGCTCGACAAGGCCCTGGCCACGGCGGCCATCGCCATGGGCCGGCGGGGCGTGGAATTGAGCCCGGCCGCCGCGGCCGTGGCGCAGTCGCTCTTCGCGGCCAGCGCCCCCTGGCGGCGCGAGCGCCTCGGCTGAGGAGCCGGCGGCAAGCTCTGCGCAGCCCCGTCGCAAAATGCCAGACCCCGGTGGATGCGCGCCGGCGCCGGGCGCCGCGCGCCAGCGCGGCGCTCCGGCTTCAAGTCCATTGTCGATAAGAGCTTGCTTCGCCCGGGCAGGGACTGGGCGCCGCCGGCCGGGGACGGGTCCGCCCTGGCCCTGGATTTGATAAGACGCCTGCGAACGCATTGCCCTGCCCAGTGCGAGAAAGCCAGACCGGGGGCCCAATCTCACTTCTCGTGTGCTGCGCTTCTCCGTGTTTGGTGCTACGCCGTGGGCGGGGTTTTTCATTGCCGGCGGCCTGGCGCCGGCTTTTCTCATTCCGCTTAGGGTTTGACAAACGCAAGTCCGGCTGATACCTTGGGTTGCGTCTTTCGGATGGAGGGGCCCAACGCGGTGAGACCGCCGCGGCCACGGGTGCCTCGAGAAGGGGGAGCATGACCAAGGCCGACCTCGTGGAGGAAATCTCCGCTCGCGTCAATCTGAGTAAGAAAGACACCGGGATCGTGGTCAACCTGGTCCTCGACAACATCAGTATGGCGCTCTCGCGCGGAGACAAAGTGGAATTACGCGGCTTCGGCAGTTTCCGGGTGAAGCAGCGCCGCAGCCGGCGCGCCCGCAATCCGCGCACCGGCACCTCCGTCTCCGTGCCCGCCAAACTCGTGCCCTTCTTCAAGGCCTCCAACGAGTTGAAGACCCTCGTCAACGGCGACGACGCGGGCGCCGGGGGCGCCAACTAGGCTCCAGCCCCTCACATCCGCATCGATCGGGACTCATCGCATTTCCGGGAACGCTCCTCCGGTTGGAGGACGATCTCTGCTCAAGAGAGGTAGCCACGCCATGCCCAACGGCAGGAAGCGCAAGCGCAAGAAGATCGCCACGCACAAGCGCAAGAAGCGCATGCGCAAGGACCGGCACAAGAAGAAGTAAGTCAGCTCGTGGGTGACTGGACCCGCGCCTTCCTCGCGTTGCTGCAGCGGCATCCGGGCGGGCTGACCTTGCGGCGCGCAGCCCGCCTCCTCGGCATACCCCGGGAGGACTATCGCCATTTCAGGCGCGAAGTGCTGCTCGTGCTGCGCACTGACCGCGTCCACCGCGTGCGCGGCCGTTTCCTGCTGCCCGGCACTGTCGGTGCCGGCAGCCCCCGCCCAGCCAGGCCGCTAGCGCCGCCGCCGGTGCTGCCGACGGCCTTCCGGCCCGCCAGCGTCGAAAGCGAGCGGGCGCAGGCAATGGCGGCGCTGCTTGCCGAGCACGGTCTCGAGCCGCGCTTCCCGCCGGCAGCCCTCGGCGAAGCCGAGGGGCAGGCGGCGGCCCAGCCCGCGGCAGCCGCCCATCGTCGAGATCTCGGCGGCCTGTGCATCCTGTGCATCGATCCAGCGGATGCGCGGGACCACGACGATGCCATCAGCCTGGAGCCCGGCGAGCGCGGCGGCTGGCGGCTCGGCGTGCACATCGCCGACGTCGCCGCCTTCGTGCCGGAAGATGGCGAGCTCGACCGCGAGGCCAGGCGCCGCGGCAATTCCACCTATTTCTACCTCGACACCGTGCCCATGCTGCCGCGAGCGCTGTCGGCGGAAGCCTGTTCGCTGCTGCCCGGCCAGGATCGCGCGGCGCTGTCGGTCTTCATCGAGTTCGACGCGGCTGTCCAGCCGCTCAGCGTGGAGCTCGTGGAGAGCCGCCTGCGCGTGAGCCACAGCCTGAGCTACGAAGAGGCGGAGGCCGCTCTCGCCGGCGAATCAGGGGACGAGCCCGCGCGCAGCCTGCAGGCGATGCAGGCGCTGGCCGAGCGGCTGGCGGCGGAGCGAGCCGCTGCGGGGGCGCTGCAATTCGAGCTGCCCGAGATCCGGCCCGTGGACGAGGGGGAGGGCGTTCAGGCTTTTCGGCCCGCGCCCGTCCTGCGCAGCCACCACATCGTCGAGGAGTTCATGCTGGCGGCCAACCACGCCGTGGGTCGCCTGCTGCGCGAGCGGGGGCGACCGGCGCTGTATCGCATTCACCCGCCGCCGGCCGACGAGGATCTCGCCGAGCTGCTGCTCGCGCTCCGGCGCCGGCGCGTGAACTGGCGCCCGTCGCCCCAGCCGCGCAGCGCGGACTTCCAGCGTCTGGCGGCCCTGCTCGCGGAGCGACCGGATCGCGAGCTCCTGCTGATGAAACTGCTGCGCGCCCTGGCGAAGGCGGTCTACAGCGTGCATGACGAGGGGCACTTCGGCCTGGCCTGGTGGGACTATCTCCACTTCACCAGCCCGATCCGCCGCTACGCGGATCTCTGGGTGCACCGGGAGCTGAAAGACCTGCTCCAGGCGGAACAGGCGCGTGCGGCCGGCGAGCAGCGCTGGCTCCGCCACCGCTTCGCCGAGCTGCCCCGCCGCCCGCGTGCGGCGGCCCTGCGCCCCCAGCGCCGGCGCGCCCTGGAGGCCCTGGCGCGGGAGATCAGCGACTGCGAGGTCAACTCGCTCAAGGCCGAGCGGGCCGGCCTGCGCCTGGAGATGATCCTCTGGGCGCGCCAGCGGCTGGGCGAGCGCTTCACCGCCGATCTGGTGGCGGTCTTTCCGACGGGGATCCTGCTCCGCCTGCCGGATTCCGGGGTGGAGGGCTTCCTGCCCGCCCAGTTCCTGGGCCGCGAGTACTTCGTCTACCACGAAGAGCGCGAGGAACTGCGGGGGGAGCGCAGCGGGCGCCTCTTTGCCGCCGGCCAGACCCTGGCCGTGCGGCTGGTGGACGCCAACCTCTTCTCGCGCCGGCTGCAGTTTTTGCTTGAGGATGAGCTGGAGGCAGACGACACTGAGAAAGCAGCGGGCAAGTCCCGAAGGAGTTGAGCCGTGCAGGAGCGTCGCCGCGCCCCCCGCCTGAAAGTCGAGCTACCCGTCATGCTGCGCATGCCGGGCAGCGCGGTCGCCCCCCTCGGCGAGACCCTGGACCTGAGCCGCAACGGCGCCTATTTCACGAGCGAGTATTTCATGAGCGAGGGCACCCGGCTGCCCGTCACGCTCGAGTTGCCCGGAGACGAGGGCCACCCCGCCGCCGCCATCCATCCGGACGGCATCGTCGTGCGCTGCCTGCCCGAAGAGGAAGATCCCGCCGTGCGCAGCTACGAGGTGGCGGTCTTCTTCATGGATCTGATCAAGGACGAGCAGCTCCTGCTCGATGCCTTCCTCGAGCGCCGCCTCGGTCGGGCCACCGCCCGCTAACCGCCGGCTTCCCGCCTGAATCCCCCTCAAGCGCCGTCCTCGGGTGCCGATAACCTTGCCGAGCCTTCGTGCACTCGGAAAAGGAGCACCTGCACATGCCCGACAGTCCTTCCATCGCCGGCCTGGTGGAGATCAAGACGCTGCAGAAGCGAGTCCTGGCGCAGACCGAGAGCCTGCCCAGCCTGTCCACCGTCGTCGGTGAGTTCCTGCAGCTCTCGGCCAAGGAGTACTTCACAGCCCTGGACTTCGAGAAGGTGCTGATCAAGGACCAGGCCCTCGTGGCTCGCCTGCTCAAGGTGGCCAACAGCAGCTTCTTCGGCAGCTCGCGGCCCATCCAGACGGTCCACGAGGCCGTGGTCCTGATCGGCATGGACAATCTGAAGAACATCGTCTACGCGGTCAGCTCCAGCGGCCTCCTGCGGCGGAAGCTGAAGAGCTACCGCTATCCGGAGGCCGGCTTCTGGCTGCATTCCATGGCCGTGGGCATGACCTGCCGCGCGCTCATGGAGGGCCTGCGCGAGGGGCCCCTGGGCAGCGAGGAGGCCTTCGTCGCCGGGCTGATGCACGACATCGGCAAGCTGATCATCGACGACTACCTCGAGCCCACCGGTGGCAAGAACGGCATCTACAGCCTGGATGAGGAGCGGGAGGCCGCCGGTTTCGATCACGCGGAGCTCGGCGAGAAGATCCTCGAGCGCTGGCGGATTCCGGGCCACATCCGCGAGGCCCTGCGCTATCACCACGATCCCTTCGCTGGCGGCGAGTTCCAGGGCGGGGCTGCCGTGGTGAACCTGGCCGATCGCATCTGCAACGCCTGGTGCGTCGGCACGCGCCCGCTCATGGACCTGGGCCGCGAGATCAACGAGGACGACTATGCGGACATCCTGGCCGCCCTCGCCTACCCCGCGGGCAGCTTCCTGCCGCTGCTCTGGGAGCTGCGCCAGAAGCTCGCCGTCGTCGGCAGCTATTACGCCGAGGACGAATGAGCTCTGCGCTGATCGCAGGAGATGATCTGGCGCTGCTGGACCTCTACGGCGCCGAGGATCGGGCCGAGTTTCAGCGCGTGCTGGCTGCCATTCTCGGCGATCGCTTCGGTGTGCGGGACTTCGCCGTACACCTGGTCGACCGCCGCCGCCGGCACTTCCTCGAGCTGGAATCCGCGCCCGGGGCGGTCGAGCGCCTGGTTGCGGCGACCGCGCTGCCCTTGCGCGTCCAGGGCGCCGAGCTGGGCCGGCTGAGCCTGCCCGGCGGCGTCCCCGAGAGCGCAGAGCTGTCCACCTTCAGCAACCACGTCGCGCTGGCCCTCTATTTCCAGAAGTTCATCGATCAGCAGGGGCGATTGATGGAGGAGAGTCTGTCGCACGTGCAGGCGCTCAAGGCGATGGGCGATCTGCTGGGCGAGCTGGAGCCGGAGCTCGTCCTCAACAAGACGCTGAAGTTCTTCGTCGACCTGGTGGGCGCCGAGGTGGGCGCGGCGCGCCTCCTGGCCGAGGACCGCTGCCTGCACGAGGCGCGCTGGGGCCTGCCGGCCGAAATCCTCAGCGAGCTGGTGGGGGTCGCGGGCGGCGGCGTGGGCGAAGGCAGCGGTTGGCTGCAGCGCATCGCGCTGCCTCGCGAGCGCTTCGCCGGCTTCTCCCTGGGCGCGGTGCTCTACCTGCCCTTCGAGCTGAGGCCGCCCCACACGGCTCAGGTCTTCCTGCTCTCCGGTGAGGAGATCGAAATCGGACAGCATCGCGCCGAGCTGGTGGGCTCCTGCCACGCCATCGGCGGCATCGCGCTGCAGAAGTCGCTCGATCACCTGGAGCAGATCCGCCAGCATCGGCTGAGCGAGCAGCTCAGTGTCGCCAAGGAGATCCAGGCGAAACTCCTGCCCAGCGTGCTGCCCAGCCGCGCCGGGCTGGACATCGCGGGCCTGAGCCTGCCGGCCCAGGCCGTGGGCGGGGACTACTTCGATGTCCTCGAATTGCCGGGGGGCGATCTGCTCGCGATCGTCGCCGATGTCTCGGGCAAGGGCATCCAGGCCGCCATCCGCATGAGCGGCCTGCAGGCGATGGTGCACAGCCTCGGCTTCCAGGATCTGCAGCCGGAGCAGGTGCTCGTGCGGCTGAACGAAGTCCTGGGCCGCGGCGGCCTCAGCGGGCACTTCGTGACGGCCTGCGTGCTGCGCGTCGGCGCCGACGGCCGCCGGGTGCGCTTCGCCTCGGCGGGCCATGAATCGGCGCTCATCGCGCGCGCGACCGGCGGCTGCGCCGGCATCGAGCGCCCGGGCGGCCTGCCGCTCGGCCTGCGCGCCGACCAGCGCTACCCCGAGACCGAGCTCACGCTCGCGCCGGGGGACCGCTTGCTCGTCTACACCGACGGCATCACCGACACCCGCAACAGCGCCGGCGAGCTCTATGGGCTCGATCGCCTGCAGGCCCGCCTGGCGGCCGCGGACGCGGCAGGCGCTCAGGCCTGGCTGGACGGCCTGGTCGCCGATCTCGAGCGCTGGCGCGGTCAGACCCCCTGGTCCGACGACCTGACCGCCCTCACCTTTCACCACCACGCAGAAGGGACTCACTGATGGACATCGGCTGCAGCGAGCAAGGGGCGCAGGTGATCCTCAGCGTCAAGGGCGAGATCGAGGTCTATTCCCTGCCCGAGTTCTCGCGCCTGGCGGAATCCTATCTGGGCGGCCCGGCGGAACTCGTCCTGGATCTCGAGGGCCTCGAGTACATCGATAGCTCGGGGCTCGGCTTTCTCGTCACCCTGCACGAACGCATGGAGCGCCAGGGCCAGCGGCTGGTGCTCGCCCACTTGCGCAGCCACGTCAGCCGCGTCTTCAAGATCACGCGCCTGGATCAGATCCTCGACATCCGCAGCGAGGAGGCGCCGACGCGCTGAGGCAGGCTGAGGCAGCCGGCGGCAGGAAGGGGAAGAACTTGCCCCTCGCGGGCGTTCACTCTTGCCCACCGCTGTCCGCTCCCGATCCCTAAGCTCCCCAGGAACAAGGCCCTGTCGCCGCCGTCGGCGGCCGGAGGCGCGTGGCACGCGCCTTGATGTGCCACTGCCGGACGCTGCCCGACGCCCGGGAGAAGCGGCGGTCGCGTCCAGGGAGAAGCGGTTCCATGATCAAGGCGCTCGCGAGCAGCGGGCAGGCGATGCAGGTCCAGCAGCGCCGCCACGAGCTGATCGCCAATAATCTCGCCAACGCCAACACGCCCGGCTTCCAGAAGCTGGTCAGTCGCGTCGAGCTGGGCGCGCCCAGCGGGGTCGGCCCGGCGGCGGCGACGAAGGGCCGCGCCCTCAGCGTCGGCATCTTCACCTCGACGGCGCAGGGGCCGCTCGAAAGCACCGGCAATCCCCTGGATGTCGCGCTGATGGGGGAGGGCTACTTCCTCATCGAGACGCCGGACGGGCCGCGCTTGAGCCGCGACGGCGCCTTCTCATTGAGCGCCGAAGGCGAGCTGCTGCATGGCTCCGGCTATCCGGTCCTGGCCGATGGCAGCGCCCTGCGCATCGAGGGCATCCCCAGCATCCTGCCCGACGGCACCGTCATGGACGGCAGCCGCGCCAGCGGCCGCCTCAGCGTCGTACGCCCGGTGGCCGGCACGGCGCTCTTGCGCCAGGGCGACAACCTGCTCGAGGCCCCGGGCGGCGTCGAGGAGGTGCCCGGCGAAGAGGTCACGGTGCAGGCGGGCCGCCGCGAGGGCTCGAATGTCGAACCGATCGAGGAGATGGTGGCGATGATCCGCGCCTTCCGCAGCTACGAGATGGCGCAGAAGGCGGCCCAGGCCGCAGACGACTTGCTGCGCGTGGCCGTCGAGCGGGTCGGGGTGCTGCGCGCCTAGGTCCGCGAGCGGCGCGTGAAGCGCCGATCGGCCACCGCCAAACCGGGCGCCGCGGCGCTCAGAGCAGGGAGAAGCAACCATGATGCGAGCCATGTCCACTTCAGCCAGCGGCATGCGGGCCCAGCAGCTCTACGTGGACACCATCGCCAACAACCTCGCCAACGTGAACACCACGGCCTTCAAGGCCGCGCGGGCGGAGTTCCAGGACCTGCTCTACCAAACGGTCTCGCCCAATCAGCGCCAGGCCGCTGCCGCCGGGATCCAGCCGATCCAGATCGGCCACGGCGTGCGCCTGGCCGCGGTGCGCCGCGACTTCAGCCAGGGCTCGACGATGGTCACCGGCAGCGCGCTCGACCTGGCGCTCACGGGCGAGGGCTTCTTCCGCATCGAGCAGGCGGACGGCAGCTTCGCCTATACCCGCGACGGCAGCTTCTCATTGGATGGCGAGGGGAGCCTGGTCACCTCGGCCGGCATGCGGGTCGCCCCCGGCTTCAGCTTCCCGGAGGGAACGAGCGAGGTGGGCGTGGAGCAGAACGGCCGCATCCTCGTGCGGGCCGACGGCGCCGAGGAGTCCACCGAACTGGGACGCCTCGATGTCTATCGCTTCGCCAATCCCGCGGGACTGCGGGCGCTGGGCGGCAATCTCTTCGCGGAGACCGAGGCCAGCGGACAGGCCCAGCTCGGCGAGGCCGGCCAGGACGGGCTCGGCAGCGTCGAGGCCGGCCTGCTCGAGGCCAGCAACGTCAGCGTCGTCGAGGAGATGATCCGCCTCATCGAAGCGCAGCGCGCCTACGAGTTGAACTCCAAGGCCATTCAAACGGCCGAGGACATGCTTGCCCTCACCAGCCAGATCAAGCGCTAGGCCGGCGATGCGCAGCACCCTGCTGCTTCTCGCTCTCCTCGCGGCGGCGGTGGCCCCCGCCGCGGCGCCGGCGGCCGTGCTCACCTTGCGCGAGGTGGTCGCCTGCCAGGGGCCGAGCGTGAAGCTGGGCGAGCTGTTCGCGCTGGGCAGCGCCGGCGCGCTCGATGAGCGGCGCATCGCCGCCAGCCCCGCCCCCGGCGCCGGCAGCGTGCTGGAGCGCAGCCGCCTCGCGCGGCAGCTCGCCGACTGGGGCTGGCACGGTGAACTCAAGGGTCCGGCCCAGATCCGCTTGCGCACGCCGGGCGTCGTGGTCGCCACGGCGCCCTTGGAGGCAGCCGTAGCCGCGAACCTGGCCGCGCGCCTGGATTCCCTGGGCCTGCGCTTGAGCGCGGGCCCGGTCGGCTGGCCGGCGGAGCTGGTCTGCGGCAACGCACGCCTGCAGTGGCGACTGACCCTGCTCGGCGACGCGCCCCGCCCGGAGGGCCGGGCGCGCCTCACGCTGATCGATGCCGCCGGCTTCGAGCAGCATCTGGAGTTGAGCTACAGCTGCCAGCAACCCCGTCAAGTCGGGGTCGCAAGCGTGGATCAGCCGCGGGGCGCGGTGCTCAGCGGATGGCAGGTCGAGGAGCGGGACGCGTTCGCGATCCGGGGCGAGCCGCTGACGCCGGCAGCCCTGGCGGGTGCCCTGCTCACGGAGCCGCTGCGGGCGGGCGCGGTGCTCACGCGGCGCAACGCGAAGCCGGCACCGCTCGTGCGGGCCGGGCGCGAGGTGGACGTGCGCCTGACGCGTGGTGCCGTCAGCGTCAGCCTGCGTGGGATCGCCCGCGAAGATGGCGCGCTCGGGGATCTGGTCACCGTGCGCCATCTCGACGGCCGCCTGCAACGCCGCTACCGCGTGGCGGGTGAGGGGCTCGTGGAACCCAGCTATGTGACGACCAAGGGAGGCTCTACATGATCGGCAAGCGCATTGGCGTCGGCCTCGTCCTCTTCGCCCTGGCGGCGCCATCGGCTGCGGTCGAGCCGCTCTGGGACAGCGATGCCGGCGGCAGTCTCTACGCGAATGTCAAAGCCCATCGGCCGGGCGATCTGCTCACGGTGATCATCGTCGAGAACTCCAGCGCCAGCAGCGACGCCAAGACGGCCACCGAGAACGAGCATGACACGGCCGGCGGCCCGGGCGAGGGCGCCCTCAACTTCATCCCGCTCTGGGGATTCAAGCAGAAGACCAGCTACGACGGGAAGGGCAATACGACGCGCAAGGGCCAGCTGAGCGCCGTCATGAGCGCGCGCATCATGGAAGAGCTTCCCGGCGGCATGTTCCGCATCGAAGGCCATCGGGAGATCAAGCGCAATGGCGAGACCGAGGAGATGACGCTCAGCGGCATCATTCGCAGCCGGGACATCATGCCGGACAACACGATCAACTCGGCCGCCATCGCCGACGCCGTGATCCACTACGACGGCACGGGCGATGTGGCCAATGGCAACGAGCCCGGGTTCCTGACCCGGCTCATCAACTGGTTCTTCTAGGAGATGACCATGTGGCATCGCAGCGCGCGGCACGCTCTTCTCATGCTGCTCACCCTCGCCCTGCCGGGTCCGGCGGGCGCGGCGCGCATCAAGGACATCGCCAGCGTCGACGGCAGCCTGGGTGAACACCTGATCGGCTACGGGATCATCGTCGGCCTGAGCGGCAGCGGCGACGGCGGCAAGACCGGCTTCACCGCCCACTCGGTGGCCGGGATGATGGAGAAGTTCGGCCACACGCTCGATCCGGCCGAGCTCAAGCTGAAGAATGTGGCGGCCGTGATGGTCACCGCAACACTGATGCCCTACAGCAAGAGCGGCGGATCGCTGGACGTCACGGTGTCCAGCCTCGGCGACGCCACCAGTCTCGAGGGCGGCATCCTCTTGATGACGCCGCTGATCCGGCAGGCCGATGGCGTCCAGTACGCCATCGCCCAGGGGCCGGTGTCGATCGGCGGCTTCAACATCGATGCCGGCAAGGGCAACAGCCTGCGCCAGAACCACAGCACGGTCGGCCGCATCCCTGCCGGCGGCCAGCTCATCCGCGACTGGGACGGCCAGCTGCTGCGCGACAATCGCGTCGAGCTGAGCCTGCACAATCCGGACTTCACGACGGCCGATAACATCGCCCGCCGCATCAACGCCGCCATCGGCACCGAGGCCGCGCGCGTGTTCGGCGCCGGCCGCGTGTCGGTATGGATTCCCGCCGAGCGCGAGCGGGACCGCTTCGGCTTCATCGCGCAGGTGGAGAACCTGAGCGTCGACACCGATCTGCCCGCCCGCGTCGTGATCAACGAGCGCACCGGCACCGTGGTGGTGGGCGAGCACGTCACCATTCACGATGTCGCGATCGCGCACGGCAACCTGCGGGTCGAGATCCGGACCGACTATCGCGCCAGTCAACCCGCGCCCTTCGGGGAAGGGGAGAGCCTGCTCATCCCCGAAGTGAATGCCAGCGTCGCCAGCGGCGAGGGTCAGCTGGCCGTGTTCGGGCTCACGAATACGGTGGAGCAGGTGGCGCGCGCTCTCAACGAGCTGGGGGTCACCCCGCGGGACATGGTGGCGATCTTTCAAGCCCTCAAGTCGGCCGGCGCTCTCGAGGCCGAACTGGTGATCATGTAGGAGGTCCGCTCATGGCGGTCGACGGAATCAAAAGGATGCCGATGGCGGCGACGCCCAGGCTGCAAGCCGCCTCCGGCGGCCCCGCAGCGCCGGCAGCGCTGCCGACGGCGGCGGCGCTGCGGCCGCTGGCGGCCGCGTCGGGCAAAGGCATCGGCGGGGCGACCGCGCCCTGGCAGCCGCTGGCGGCATCGGCCGGCGGCAGCCAGCGGCAGGCCATCGCGGCAGTCAAGGACTTCGAGGCGGTCTTCCTGCGCCAGCTGGCCGGCGTGATGACGCGCAGCGCCAGCGGCCTGGCCGCGGGCAGCGAGGGCGCGGCCTTCTATCAGGGCATGATCGAGGAACAACTGGGCCGTCTGCTTGCCGAACGCGGAGGCGGCATGGGCCTGCAATCTGCACTGCTGGCGCGCCTGGCGGGCCAGAGCGAAGGAGCGGCCGATGTTGCGCGCTGAAGACCTGGACTCGCTCGCCACGCTGCTCGCCGACGAGACGGCGGCTTACGCCGCGCTGCTTGACGCGACGGGCGCGCAGCACGCGGCGCTGCTCGCCGGGGCGCCCCCCGCTATCGAGGCCAGCCTCCTGGCGCAGGTGGCCGCGCTGGCCACTTGCCGGCGGGCGAGCGACGCTCGGGCCTCGCGCACACAGGAACTCGCCCAGGCGCTAACGCTCGGGCGGCCCTGCAGCACGGGGCGGCTGCTGGGCGCCCTGCCCGCAGCGCGCGACTTGCAGGCCGCCTATGCCCGGCTGCGGAGCTGCGGCGACGAACTCCGCGAACTGAACGCCGCCAACCGGCGGCTCGACGAACACCGGCTGGATCTCATGCAGGGCGATGTCGCCGCGCTGCAGGCCATGCTCACGGGTGCCGCCGGCGGGACGACCGCCGATGGCGAGCCGACGACCGGCAGCTTCCTGTCCCTACGCGCCTGAAGGAGGACCATGTCCGGGCTCTTCGGCCTCTTGCAGACCACCAAGCTGACGATCTTCGCCCAGGAGATGTCGCTGGGGATCATCAATCACAACATCGCCAACGCCGGCACCGCCGGCTATCACCGGCAGCGGCTGAACGTTTCGGCCCGGGGCAGCTTGGTCGGCCTCGGGGGCAGCTTCGGCGGGGGCATCAACATCGACGGCGTCGAGCGGCTGGGCGATCGCTTCGTGCAGAATCAGCTCGGCCGCGTCGGCGCACAGCGGGCGGAGCAGTCGGCGCTGGCCGACGCCTACGGCGTGCTGGAGACGATCTTCGGCGAGCCCGTCGACGACACGCTCGGCGAGCAGGGCCTGGGCGATGCCCTGGACACCTTCCTGAACGCCTGGCAGCCGGTCATCAATCCGGAGATGAACTCCGATGATGCCGATACGCGCGGCCTGATCCTGGAAGCGGCCAGGAACCTGACCCATCGCTTCCGGGATGTCGCCGGCAACGTGCTCGACGAGGCGGCGACGCTGCGTGAGCGCGTGGGCGCCACCGTCGCCGAGGTGAACCGCCTGCTCGGCGATGTGGCGGATCTGAACCTCGCTCTCAGCAGCGGTTCGCTCAATGACAGCGCGCGGGGGGACTTCGAAGATGCCCGGGACGTCAAGCTGCAACGGCTGGCGACACTGGTCGGCGCGGAATGGCAGTTCACGGAGCAGGGGCAGCTCAAGGTCTACAGCGGCGGCCGCGTGCTCGTGGACCACGTCACGCCGCACGAAATCGAGGTCCAGAGCGTCGGCGGCGAGCGCGTGGATTCGCTGCGGCTGACGCCGGCCGGGGACAGCCATCCCCTGACGCCGGCCGGCGGCGAGCTCAAGGGCCTGCTCACGATGCTGGACAGCGAGCTGCCGGCCATCCTCGATCGCCTTGACACCCTGGCCCTCCGCCTGATGGAGCGCGTGAACGCGATCCACCAGGCCGCCACGGGCGACGGCGGCGGCGGCATCGACTTCTTCACGGGCAGCGACGCCAGCAGCATCGCCGTCAATCCGGCCCTGATCGCCCACCCGGAGCAGGTCTCGCTGAGCGGGCTGCTCCCCGACGGTCGGGACATCGCGTCGGCCATCTTCGACCTGCATACGGAAACGGTGGACCCGGTGCGCGGCCTCACCCTGCAGGGGCTCTACGCGGGCATGATCGGCCGTCTCGGCGCCCGCAGCGCCACTGCCACCCAGCTCAGCACCGCCGCGGGGCGCCTGGAGGCGGGTCTGGCCGAGAAGCTGGAGTCGACTGCCGGCGTGAACATGGACGAGGAACTGGCCGAGATGATGATCGTGCAGAGGACATACCAGGCGGCGTCCAAAGTGATCTCCGCCATCGATGAACTGCTGGATGTGCTGATGGGCATCCTCTAGGAGGCAGCCATGCGCGTGACCCAGAAGATGTGGCAGGACAACCTGCTCGGCAGCATCAACCGCTCCTATGACCGGCTGGCGAGCATCGACCTGCAACGGCGCATCACGAAACCCAGCGACGATCCCAGCGGCACCGAGCAGCTGGTGCGCCTGCGTTCGCTGCTGGCTCGCAACGGGCAGTACCAGGCGAACGTCGCCAGCGCATCGCGCTGGCTGACCTACTCGGAAACGGCGCTCTCCGGCGCCGCCAACGGCATCCGCGAGGCGCATGGCTTGGCACTGACGGCCGCGGACGACGCCAACACGCTCGAGGGCATCGCCGAGAGCCTGGACTCCCTGATCGACGACCTGCTCAACCAGGCCAACGCCGAGCATGGTGGCCGCTACCTCTTCGGCGGCTCACGCGGCGCGACGCCGCCCTTCGTGCGCAGCGGCGACATCGTCACCTACCACGGCGACAACAACGAGCTGAGCACGGCCATCAGCAGCGGGCTCTCGCTGCGCTACAACCTGCCCGGCAGCGCGGTCTTCGGCGAGCAGGCCGCCAGCTTCACCAGCACCCTGGACTGGGACCGGGCGGCGGAGTGGAGCACGGCCCTCGGCGAGCTGTTCGACGGAGAGGGGATGGCGGGCGGGCGCGTGCGCATCACCGATGGCGCCGGCGTCTCGGTGGTCGTCGACCTGCGCGGCGCGGCCACGCTGGGTGATATTCGCGATCGCATCGAGGCGGCCCTGCCGAACCTGGACGTCAACCTGGTCGATGGCTCGCGGCTCGAGCTCCGCGACACGGTGAACAGCGGCGGCCGGGTGAGCATGGTCGACGTGCAGGGGGGCACCACGGCGACGCTGCTCGGTTTCGGAGCGCCGGGTATCGGCGGCACGCTGCTCAGCCGGGACCTCGATCCGGTGCTGACCGCGACGACGCCGCTCACGGCACTGCGCGGCATCAGCTTGCCGCTGGGCCAGGTGGCGGTCTCCGTGGCGGGCGCGGTGCCGACGACGGTCGATCTTAGTGGCGCCACCACGGTCGGCGAGCTGCGCAATCTGTTCGGTGCGCTGCCCGGGGTGAGCGCGAGCATCGCGCCCGGGGGCAATCGGCTGACGGTGGTGGGCGACGGCCTGCAGAGCGTGGCGATCAGCGATGCGGACGGCGACGGCACGGCGACTCTCCTCGGGCTCACGGGATCGGCAGTGCCGATCCGGCCCTTCGGAGCGCTCATCGACCTGCGCGCCGCCGTCGCCGCCGGCGATCGCGCGCAGGTGCGCGCGCTCTTGCCGGAGCTGGAGGCGCTCGAGGACCACTTCACGTCCGCGCGGGCGACGGCGGGCAATCGCCTCAATCTGGCCGAGGGCGCCCTGGCCACTCTGGAGGCCCGCAACTTCACGATGACGGCGGCGCTGTCCGAGATCGGCGACGCCGACATGACCGAGGCCCTCATCCAGTACCAGAGCGCGGAGTCGATCTATCAGGCCTCGCTCGTGATGGCGGCCAATATCTTCCAACTGACCCTGGCCAACTACCTCTAAGAAAGGAGCAACAAGCCATGCGCTTGTTCGGAACCCGTTTCGGAACTGTCGATTACGCGGAGCAGGATGTGCTCCAGCTCAGCGAGGGCCTGGTGGGCCTGCCCCAGCTCGAGCGCTTCCTGATCATGGAGTTCGCGGAGCAGGCGCCCTTCCGCTGGCTGCAGTCCCTGGACGACCCGGCGATCGGCTTTCTGATCGCCGACCCCGTGCTCTTCGATTCCAGTTTCAACCTGGCCCTCGATGAACACGATCTGCGCGGCCTCGATGTCAGCGCGCCCGAGGACTTGACGATCTTCGTGCTCTGCACGCGGCGCGGGCCCTGGGCGGCGACGACCGGCAACCTGCTGGGGCCGATCATCGTGCATACGAGCGCCCGGCGCGGCCGCCAGATCATCGTCGAAGACGCCGGCTACTCCACGCATGCCCCGCTGCGCAAGGCGCTGCGTGTGCCCGGCGCGGACCGGCAGCGCGCTGCCGGCGCCGGCGCCGGCGCCGAGGACGGCGTGCGCGAGAGCAGCGGCTAGGCACAAGCGGAAGGAGCCACTGTGCTGGTACTCAGTCGGAAGCGTGACCAGAGCATCATCGTGGGGGATGCGATCAAGATCACGGTCGTCGACGTGCGCGGCGACACCGTGCAACTCGGGATCGAGGCCCCGCGCGAGATCGGCATCTATCGGGAAGAGATCTATCACGCCATTCGCGAGGCGAATCGGGAAGCCATCGATCGCGAAGGCGGCAATGGCGACGCGGCTCGCGGCGCCGGCGAACGGCCCGACCCCGGCCATGGGCACCGCGATGCCGGGGATGGCCGGTAGGGGCCCCAGCGGCGCGACGGGGCCCCAGGCGGCCCCATCGGGGGCGGGCGCGGTAAAAAGGGCTCAAGTGCTACCGCGTGATGCCGATGAACGGAGCGGACGGCCATCTACGGCCGCAAACAAGAGCGAATGGGATCGCGATCCGCGACGAGGGAGCGGGGCGGATCCAAGACGTAGACGCCGCCAACGGCGAAGATGCAAGGAGAAGCAGCAATGGCATTCCGTATCAATCACAACATCGCCTCGATGAACGCGTACCGGAACCTGGCGCGCAACGACATGGGCTTCTCCGAGTCGCTCGAGCGCCTGAGTTCCGGCCTGCGCATCAACAAGGCTGGCGACGACCCGGCGGGCCTGGTCGTCTCCGAGAACATGCGCGCGCAGATCGCCGGCCTCGGCCAGGCGATCGAGAACAGCGAACTGGCCACGGCCATGGTGCAGACCGCCGAGGGCGCGCTCACCGAAGTGCACGCGCTGCTGACCAGCATGCGCGAGCTGGCCATCCACGCCGCGAACGAAGGCGCCAACAGCGCCGCCGACCTCGCGGCCGACCAGTCGGAAATCACCAACGCCCTGGCCACCATCGATCGTATCGCGCAGCACACGCAATTCGGCACGAAGCGTTTGCTGGACGGCACGAACGGCGTCACCGGCACGGTGACCTCGGGCACGGTGACCTTCCTGAGCGGCACCGGGGATACCCAGACCGGCACCTACGACGTCGTGGTGACGACCCAGGCCGAGAAGGCCACCTTCACGACGGCGAACACCGGGGCGATCGCTGGCATCACGGCCGCCGAGACCTTGACCGTGACCAACGACAGCACCGGCGTCAGCGTGACGGTGAATCTCGAGGCCGGCGACAACCGGCAGACGATCATCGACAAGATCAATGCGTACACGGATGTGACCGATGTGGTGGCTTCGACGAACGGCGCCAACAACATCACCGTGACCAGCGCGGTCTGGGGCCGGGCGGGCGATTTCACGATCGTCTCCAGCCTGGAGGCGGTGGACGGCACGCAGAGCGGCTTCGCCGACGGGGCGGGCAACTCGGATGACGGCGTGGACATCGCCGGCAGCTTCAACGTCGGCGCCACGGCGTATCAGGCCGACGGCCTGGGCGCCATCCTCACGGGCCGGGCGGGCAGCGTGGTCGAGGGGCTGCGCGTGTCCACGACGGTCGCGGCGGGCACGGCGGGCACGGTGACGGTGCGCAACGACAGCCTGGTCTTCCAGGTGGGCGCCAACGCCGGCCAGCAGGTGTCGCTGGCGATCAGCAACATGGCCGCCGCCACTCTGGGGCGGGGCCTGGACCTGGCCAACGGCGGCACGAACCAGTTCGGTAGCCTGACGGAGATCAGCGTACTGGACGCGGAGAAGGCGGCCGACTCCCTGGCGGTGATCGACAAGGCGATCGAGGAAGTGAGCACGGTCCGCGGCACGCTGGGCGCCTTCCAGAGCAACACGCTGGAGAGCGGCGTCAACAACCTGCGCGTGGCCGAGGAGAACCTGGTCGCCGCCGAGTCGACGATCCGCGACACGGACATGGCCGCCGAGATGGCGACCTTCACCCGCAACCAGATCATGCTGCAGGCGGCCACGGCGATGCTTGCGCACGCCAACGCCGCGCCGCAGGTGGTGCTGCAGCTCCTGGGCGGCTAAGCCCGCTCGCGAGCGCCGCGCGTTTCCATTCGCTGGCCCCGCCCCCGGGCGGGGCCTTTTGCTTGCCCGGCGACGCGGCAAAATGAGCGACTCCGTGCGCAGACTCAGGGTGCGGCGGGGAAATCGGCGGGACAGAGCGGGATGCAGCCGGCCGTCGGGAGGCGGGATGGGATGCGCTGGGCACTGGCGCAGCGCAGCCGGCGGGGGGGCAGCGGCCTTGGCACCAGCTCTGCGAAGGGGGGAGAGCTCATGTTCCGGCGGCGTTTCGGACGGGCGGCGACCTGACCGCCAGACGGAACCACGGAGGTTCCCCTGCGGGGGAGTTCAAGGAGGATCGCAGCAATGGCATTCCGCATCAATCACAACATCGCCTCGATGAACGCGTACCGGAATTTGACGCGCAACGACATGGGCTTCTCCGAGTCGCTCGAGCGCCTGAGTTCCGGCCTGCGTATCAACAAGGCTGGCGACGACCCGGCGGGCCTGGTCGTCTCCGAGAACATGCGCGCGCAGATCGCCGGCCTCGGCCAGGCGATCGAGAACAGCGAACTGGCCACGGCCATGGTGCAGACCGCCGAGGGCGCCCTGACCGAAGTGCACGCGCTGCTGACCAGCATGCGCGAGCTGGCCATCCACGCCGCGAACGAGGGCGCCAACAGCGCCGCCGACCTCGCGGCCGACCAGTCGGAAATCACCAACGCCCTGGCCACCATCGACCGTATCGCCGGCCAGACCCAGTTCGGCACCAAGAAGCTGCTGGACGGCTCCAACGGCGTCACCGGCACGGTGACCTCGGGCACGGTGTCCTTCCTCAGCGGCACCGGCGCCACCACGGCCGGCACCTACGACGTCGTGGTGACGACCCAGGCCGAGAAGGCCACCTTCACGACCACGAACACCGGGGCGATCGCGGGTATCACGGCCGACGAGACCTTGACCGTGACCAATGACGCGACCGGCGTCAGCGTGACGGTCAACCTCGAGGCCGGCGACAACCGGCAGACGATCATCGACAAGATCAACGCTTACAGCGACGAGACGCAGGTCGTGGCGACGACGAACGGCGCCAACAACATCAGCCTGACCAGCGCGGTCTGGGGCCGGGCCGGCGACTTCACGATCGTCTCCAGCCTGGAAGCGGTGGACGGCACGCAGAGCGGCTTCGCCGACGGGGCGGGCAACTCGGATGACGGCGTCAACATCGTGGGCACTTTCAACGTCGGCGCGACGGCGTATCAGGCGGACGGCCTGGGCGCCATCCTCACGGGCCGGGCGGGCAGCGTGGTCGAGGGCCTGCGGGTGCAGACCACGGCCGCGGCGGGCACGGCGGGCACGGTGACGGTGCGCAACAACAGCCTGGTCTTCCAGGTGGGCGCCAATGCCGGGCAGCAGGTGACGCTGGCGATCAGCAACATGGCCGCCAGCATGGTGGGCACCGGCCTGGACGCTGCCAACGGCGGCGCCAACCAGTTCACCAGCCTGGCCGAGATCGACATCCTGGACGCCGCCAAGGCGGCCGACTCGCTGGCCGTGATCGACAGGGCCATCGAGCAGGTGAGCACGATCCGCGGCACGCTGGGCGCCTTCCAGAGCAACACGCTGGAGAGCGGCGTCAACAACCTGCGCGTGGCCGAGGAGAACCTGGTCGCCGCCGAGTCGGCGGTCCGCGACACGGACATGGCCGCCGAGATGGCGACCTTCACCCGCAACCAGATCATGCTGCAGGCGGCCACGGCGATGCTCGCGCACGCCAACTCCGCCCCCCAGGTGGTGCTCCAGCTGATGACGGCCTAGGGGCCGGCACCCCATGGCGGTTGAGAGGGGCCCCGGCCATCTGGCGGGGCCCCACTCGTCCCGGGCAGGCGCGTCCGCGGTGGCGGCGGTTTGGAACTGGCAAGGGGCACCCGCTAAAGTCGCTGCATTCCGCAGCAAATCCGATTCTGCAATACGAGCAGCGCAGATTGAGCGATGAGGGCGCGCAGGGGTCCGGCGCGGCTGACCGCGGTGCTGGGCAGGCGTGGAAACGCTGCGCCGTCCGACGCTGCCCCAGGGAGTGACCGGGAAGCGCCCGGCGGCCCCCCGCCCAGCGGGGAGGCATTGGCATCGGCCCTGCGATGTGCCGGCGCGTGACCTCCCGGCGAAGGCTCGGGGAGGTGACAACCCGGATGCAAGACGGGACCACGGAGGATCCCCTGTAGGGGACGTCAAGGAGGATCGCTGAATGGCATTCCGCATCAATCACAACATCGCCTCGATGAACGCGTACCGGAACCTCGCGCGCAACGACAGGGGCTTCTCCGAGTCGCTCGAGCGCCTGAGTTCCGGCCTGCGTATCAACAAGGCTGGCGACGACCCGGCGGGCCTGGTCGTCTCCGAGAACATGCGCGCACAGATCGCCGGCCTCGGCCAGGCGATCGAGAACAGCGAACTGGCCACGGCCATGGTGCAGACCGCCGAGGGCGCCCTGACCGAAGTGCACGCGCTGCTGACCAGCATGCGCGAGCTGGCCATCCACGCCGCGAACGAGGGCGCCAACAGCGCCGCCGACCTCGCGGCCGACCAGTCGGAAATCACCAACGCCCTGGCCACCATCGACCGTATCGCCGGCCAGACCCAGTTCGGCACCAAGAAGCTGCTGGACGGCTCCAACGGCGTCACCGGCACGGTGACCTCGGGCACGGTGTCCTTCCTCAGCGGCACGGGCGCCACCACGGCCGGCACCTACGACGTCGTGGTGACGACCCAGGCCGAGAAGGCCACCTTCACGACCACGAACACCGGGGCGATCGCGGGTATCACGGCCGACGAGACCTTGACCGTGACCAATGACGCGACCGGCGTCAGCGTGACGGTCAACCTCGAGGCCGGCGACAACCGGCAGACGATCATCGACAAGATCAACGCTTACAGCGACGAGACGCAGGTCGTGGCGACGACGAACGGCGCCAACAACATCAGCCTGACCAGCGCGGTCTGGGGCCGGGCCGGCGACTTCACGATCGTCTCCAGCCTGGAAGCGGTGGACGGCACGCAGAGCGGCTTCGCCGACGGGGCGGGCAACTCGGATGACGGCGTCAACATCGTGGGCACTTTCAACGTCGGCGCGACGGCGTATCAGGCGGACGGCCTGGGCGCCATCCTCACGGGCCGGGCGGGCAGCGTGGTCGAGGGCCTGCGGGTGCAGACCACGGCCGCGGCGGGCACGGCGGGCACGGTGACGGTGCGCAACAACAGCCTGGTCTTCCAGGTGGGCGCCAATGCCGGGCAGCAGGTGACCCTCGCGATCAGCAACATGGCCGCCAGCATGGTGGGCACCGGCCTGGACGCTGCCAACGGCGGCGCCAACCAGTTCACCAGCCTGGCCGAGATCAGCATCCTGGACGCCGCCAAGGCGGCCGACTCGCTGGCCGTGATCGACAGGGCCATCGAGCAGGTGAGCACGATCCGCGGCACGCTGGGCGCCTTCCAGAGCAATACGCTGGAGAGCGGCGTCAACAACCTGCGCGTGGCCGAGGAGAACCTGGTCGCCGCCGAGTCGACGATCCGCGACACGGACATGGCCGCCGAGATGGCGACCTTCACCCGCAACCAGATCATGCTGCAGGCGGCCACGGCGATGCTCGCGCACGCCAACTCCGCCCCCCAGGTGGTCTTGCAGCTGATGTCCTAGGGTCGACAGGCCATTCCGGCAATCCTCAAGGCTTCCCCCCGCCCGGGGGGGAGCCGTTTTTTTTGGCGGCTTGAGGCTCAAGCGGATCCCCCCAGACGCCGATAACCTGTGCGGGAGCCGCGGGAGGGCTCCCGGAGCGTCAGCGCCGGGCTCCAGCCCGAGCTCGGATTCAGGCCCGCTACAGGGGAGGAGCCGACATGCCCTTGGGTCTCAACTCCATTTCCGGATTGCTCAGCGGCATCGACACCGCGACCCTCGTCGACAAGATCATGCAGTTCGAGCGGCGGCCGGCCTACCTGCTCGAGGCGAGCAAGGCCAGGTCGGAACTGACGCTAGCCGGCTTCGGTGCCCTCGAGGCGGCCCTCGCCAACCTGCGCGGGGCCGTGGAAGGGCTGCGGCGGCCCTCGGACTTCCGCGGCATGCTCGGCAGCAGCTCCCATCCGGAATCGATCACGGCCAGCGTCGGCCGCAGTGCGGCCGCCGGCGTCTACAACCTGCGCATCGCCCAGCTCGCGCAGGGCCACCAGGTCGTCAGCAACGGCTTCGCCGATGACGAGGCGAGCCTGGGCACCGGCACCGTGACGCTCAGCCTGGCGGGGGAGGCGGCGGTCACCGTCACGCTGACCGACGGCAACGACAGCCTGCAAGATCTGGCGGCGGCCATCAACCAGGCCGGCGGCGGCATCACGGCGATGGTGGTGAACACGGGCACGGGCCAGACGCCTTACCAGCTCATCCTCTCGGGCAACAGCACGGGCGCCGCGCAGACGATCAGCGTCAGCAGCGAGCTCAGCGGCGGCAGCGGTATCAGCTTCGGCACGGTGGCCGGCGTCGTCATCGATCAGCAGACCGGCTCGAGCAGCATTGCCAGCGGCGGTCACTTCACCGGCGGCACCGACGGCAGCTACAGCTTCACGGTGACGACGGGCGGCGTCGTCGGCAGCGACACCATCGTCATCGACTGGACCAGCGACCAGGGCGAAAGCGGACAGCTCACCCTGGACAGCGATTACGCCGGCGAGGCGCTGACCGTGCAGGGCAGCCTGACCCTCAGCTTCGGCGCCGGCGATCTGCAGGCGGGCGACGCCTGGAGCGTCAGCGCCGTCAGCAGCACCATCCAGGGGGCCCAGGATGCCCTGATCAGCTTCGGCAGCAACTCCCCGATCACGATCGCCAGCGCGACGAACACGGTGAGCGGACTCATCGAGGGCGTCACGCTGAACCTGCTGGCCGCCGATGCGGAGCAGACGGTGACGGTCAAGGTGGAGCACGATGTCGAGAGCCTCGTCGACAGTCTGGACGGCTTCGTGACCAAGTACAACGCCGCGCTCGACTTCCTGCTCGAGCAGTTCGCCTACAATCCGGACACCGAGAACGCGGGCATCCTGCTCGGAGACCGCACGGCGATGCGCCTGGAGAGCTCGATTCGCAGCGACGTCATGCGCTCCGTCGCCGGCCTGGCCGGCGAGCTGAATCAGCTGGCCGAAATCGGCATCGGCACCAGCATGGGCGGGGCACTGGACTACGATGGCAAGCTGAGCATCGACGAGGACATCCTCCGCGAGGCGATTCGCACGGATCTCGATGGCGTGGTCGCTCTGCTCGGCAGCACGGGCACGAGCAGCGACGAGGACATCATCTTCCTCAACGCCGGTCTCGGCGTGCAGCCGACGGGAGGCCAGAGCGGCTACCAGGTGGTCATCACCCAGGCCGCTACCCAGGGCAGGCTCAACGGCGGCGTCTTCGCGGCGCCCTCGCCCGGGGTGCCTTTCACCGTGGGCGCCGGCGACAACCAGCTGCGCCTGAAGGTGGACGGCGTCTCCAGCGGCGCGATCGATGTTCCCGCTGGCAGCTACGCCAGCGGCGAGGCGCTGGCGGCAGCCATCCAGGAGGCCGTCAATGCCGACGCCGGACTGGGCGGCAAGACCGTCGGCGTGAGCTGGGAAGACGCCGGCGGCGGCCAGGGCCGGCTCGTCATCACGAGCCGGAGCTGGGGGGGCAACAGCAAGGTCACCCTCGAGGCGACCGAGGGCGCGCTCGCCGATCAGCTGGGCCTGACCGGCGGCAGCCCGCTGGTCGGCCACGACGTTGCGGGCCACTTCCTCGTGAACGGGGCCGTGCAGGAGGCCACCGGCTCGGGCCGCATCCTCACCGGCAGCGCGAGCAACGCGGCGACGGACGGGCTCAGCGTCCAGGTCAACCTCACGGAGACGTCGCTGGCAGCGCAGGGCCAGGCGCAGGGCAGCGTGCGCGTCTGGAGCGGCGTCACCGATCGGCTCTACCGCACCCTCGACGGGGCCCTGGACAGCGTGGACGGCATCCTCACGATCAAGCAGGACAGCCTGCGCGATACCATTGCCGACTACGAGAAGCAGGTCAAATCGATCGACGCCCGCCTGGCCAAGCGCAAGGACCGCTACTTGGCCGAATTCATCCGCATGGAGAGCCTGCTCGCCGAGATGTCGGCCACCAGCAGCGCCATGAACTCCATGCTCGCCAATATCTCGGCAGTCTCGACCAGCTCCAGTTCGAGCAACGGGTAGGGCATGACAGTACTCGATCCGACCGGCGCCCTCGTGGCGCCCGAGCGCCGCGAAGGCGAGCCCCAGGACGGCGTGCGCAGCGGCGGGCAGGCGCGGCCTGCCCAGGGCCAACAGCAGCGAGCGCAGCGCGCCTACCAGGAGAGCCGCGTTCGCGGCGCCGATCCCCAGCAGCTGCTCGCCCTGCTCTATGACGGGCTCCTGCAGAGCGTGCGCGCCGGCCAGACGGCCCTCGGCGAACGCGACTGGGAGGCGGCGCAGGCTGAGCTCAGCAAGGCGCGGCGGATTGTCACCTATCTGAGCAACTCCCTGCGCCCCGAAGGCGGGGCGATCACCGAGCGCCTGCGGCCCTTGTACGCTTTTTGCTTCGAACGCATCGGCCGCGCCAGCCTGGAGCAGCGGCCCGAGCTG
Organism: uncultured bacterium; assembly: GCA_963695095.1. Taxonomy (GTDB): domain Bacteria; phylum Krumholzibacteriota; class Krumholzibacteriia; order JACNKJ01; family JACNKJ01; genus VGXI01. The sequence continues at coordinate 1,860,695 of CAVOFT010000001.1, forward strand.
CTCGATGGGGTGGCGAAGGTGGTCGGCGAACTGAACGGCGCCTGGAGCGCGCTTGCGGGCAGCCGGCGGGAGCCGGCGGCCGGCCGGCAGGAGCAACATGAGCCCTGAGTCCATTGCCCGTGCCCAGCTGGAAGGACTCGGCGTTCTGGCTGCCGAGCGCCTGGCCGCCGCGCGCCGCGGCGACTGGCAGGGCTTGGCCGCCTTGGAGAGCCAGCGACGGGAAGCGCTGGACGCCATCGTTCCGCAGGATCTGGCTGCCCTGGCGGCGACGGCCCCGGAGGCCCTCAGCGCGCTGCGGCAGGAGTTGGGCGAGCGGGACCGTCTGATCGAATGCGCCCTGCGCAAGGCACTGGCCGCGAGGGCCAGCGCTGCAGCCGAAGCTCAGGCTCAGCAACGCGCGGAGCGGGGCTACCTCAAGGGGTCCCCCGCGTCCTCTTGACGGCCTAGAGCTTGCTACCGTTCCGGATGAGGCCCCAGGATCGGAGGAACATGGTGGAGATCGGCAAGTCCGCAGCCGTTCACGGTCAGGAATTGGCCAAGCTCTACGGGCAGCGCGCCGAATCGGAGGGCGCCCCGGAGGTCTCGGACCAGCAAGCCACGCAGAATCGCCCGGTAGGGACGGGCGAGGGCAGGGCCGCCGTCATGGTGCAAATCAGCCCCGAGGCGCGCGATCGGGCCGAGCGCGAAGAAGCGCTCGCCGCCGCCAAGGCCGTCTACCCGGATCTGCCACCCATCCGGGCCGATGTCGTGGAGGCCGTCCGCCAGCGCCTGGAGGCGGGTTTCTACGAGACCCCGGCTGTCAAGGATGCGCTCGTCGAGCGCCTCCTGCCCCTGGCCCGCCGTCTGGAGGCTGGCTCCCGCTAGGCCGTCCTCGGCCCAGCTGCACGGCAGTCCGGGCGCTGCGGGCCCCATGACGGTCCGCTCCCGGTGTTGGCAAAAAATCTTGCGGCTTTGGACAATGCCTGCTAGGCACTGCTGCAGTGCGCGCTCCGCGCGACGGGGGGAGAGCAGTGCAGCAGGCGGCCCAATCGCGGATTCTCCGCGTGATCTCCGAGACGGCGTTGAGCGGGGCATCCCTGGGCATCCCGGCTGCGCCGGACGGGTGGCGGGTGGAGTTCGAGCAGCTTGCGGATGCCGAGCTCGAGCGGGAAGCCCCCGACCTGCTCCTCCTCGCTCTGCCGCCGGAGAGCCCCGGCCTGAGCGTCTGGCTGGGCCGCTTCCGCCTCCTCAATCCCCAGTGCCAGGTTCTGCTCGCCGAAGGCGCCGAGGATGCCATCTGGTACCGAGCGGCCATCGCCCTGGGTGTGGACGGCCTGCTGCCCTCGCCGATGGCGCCGGCCGACTGGCTGCACACCCTGGCGGCCAGCGCCGAGGCCCTCGGCGCGGCCGACGCCCAGCGGCGCGTCGTCGGCGATCTGGAGCGCAGCTCCCAGTCCCTGGCCGAGAGCCGGCGCCAGCTGGCGGGGCTCCTGCTCCAATCCTACGAGCAGCTGGGCCGCGTCCATCGGGAGCTGGAGCGGCGCCTCGAGCAGCTGTCCGTGCTCTATCGCCTCGGCCGGGATCTCGGGCGGGAGCAGAACTGGGATCGCGCCCTCGATGAGTTTCTGAAGTCATGTGTTGATAGCCTTGGATTCAAAGGCGTTGCGCTACTGCTTTGGAGCTTCGATTCGCGGCGCTTGGCCGTCCGCGCCGAGCTGGCCCTGGCCGGCGACAGCCTCCTCGGCGCCCTGCGCCGCCTCAGCGCGCTCTCCGGCGAGCGGCTCGGCGGGGCCGGAGTGCTCGGGCTCGCCGTGGACCGGGAGCTGTTGCTGGGGGAGGCCCTGCGCGGGCGCATCGCCGAGGCCGAGTTGCTGGCGCTGCCCCTGGCGATGGGCGAGGAGGCAGAGGGCTTCCTCGTCTTTCGCAAGCCCTACCCGACGGCCGCCGAGCTCGATGCCGACTTCCACTTCTTGAAGACCGTGCAGACCCTGCTGGGCGAGGCGATCGGCGGCGCGAAGGCGATGCATCGGCTCAAGCGCCTGGACGCCTTCAATCGCAGCGTGCTGGAAAGCGTGCACGCGGCCGTCCTCACGGTGGATGGCGAGGGCCTGGTCAGCTACCGCAACCCGCGGGCGGCCGCCCTCTTCGGCGCGCGGCTCGTGCCGGGCGCGCCCTTCGCCTTCGACAGCGGCTTCCACCTCCTGGACGCGGAGCCGGGCGAGGGCTCGGGCCTGGGAGAACAGGACTGGATCCAGCGCGACTGCCGGCTGAGCGGTGCCGGGGAGCCCGAGCGGCGGCTCCTGCTGTCGGTCACCTGCCTGACGCCGCGCCACGCGAGCGAAGTGCGGCACGTGCTCGTCTGCGAGGACCTCACCGACTACAAGCGACTGGAAGCCGAACTCCGCCAGGCCGAGCGCCTGAGCAGCCTGGGCCAGCTCTCGGCGGGCATGGCCCACGAGATCCGCAATCCGCTGGCCGGGATCGCGATGACCGCCCAGGTCCTCAAGTCGCGCCTGGGCGAGCGCCCGGACGCGGATCCCTACCTCGAGCGCATCCAGGCCGAGATCCAGCGCCTGGAGCGCATCGTGCGCAGCCTGCTCGAGTTCAGCCGACCGGCGCGGCCGCGGCTGGCGCCTCTGGACCTGGCGGCCACTGCCCGTCGCGTGCTGGAGGACCTGGCCGGTCAGGCGGCGGCGGCGGGCATCGAACTCGTCCCACCGGATGCCGCGGCGCCCGGGCCGGCTCTCGCCGACGGCGATCAGATCCACCAGGTGCTGCTGAATCTGGTCCAGAACGCCCTGCAGGCCTGCCGGGCCGGCGATCGCGTGGGGATCGCCCTGGAGCGCGCGGCGGCCGTCGGCGGCGCGGATCGCCTGCACCTGCGCGTCTGGGACAGCGGGCCCGGGGTGGCGGAGGCGGCCCGGAGCCGCCTCTTCGAGCCCTTCTTCACGACGAAGGCGGAGGGCACGGGCCTCGGCCTGGCCGTCTGCCGGCAGATTCTCGAGGAGCATGGCGGGCGCATCGAGTATCGCCCGCGCCCCATGGGCGGAGCCGAGTTCTGCCTCCAACTCAGTCCGATCCCCGATCCACCCCGCAGCGAGGAGACGTCAGCGTGAACCACTCGATCCTCATCGTCGACGACGAGCAGACCCTGCGCTGGTCCCTGGGCGAGGCCCTGCGCGATACCTACCGCGTCCTGGAGGCCGAGGACGGCCCCAGCGGCCTGGCGCGCCTGCGCGAGGAGGAACCCGATCTGGTGCTCCTGGACGGTCGTCTGCCGGGCCTGGCCGGCATCGACCTGCTCGAGCAAGCCCGCAGCGAGGGCTACGAGGGCCAGGTGATCATGATGACGGCCTACGGCGAGCTCGAGACGGCCGTGCGGGCCATGAAGCTCGGGGCCTACGACTTCGTCAGCAAGCCCTTCTCCCTCGAGAAGATGAAGAAGAGCATCGAGAACGCCCTCGAAGCCAAGCAGCTCCGGCGCGCCAACCAGCACTGGGAGGAGACCCAGCGCAAGGGCGATCCCTTCATCGGCTTCGTGGGCAAGAGCCCGCGCATGCAGGAGCTCTTCGAGAAGATCCGCAAGATCGGCGCCAGCCAGGCCTCGACGGTGCTCATCCAGGGCGAGAGCGGGGCGGGCAAGGAGCTGGTGGCGCGGGCCATCCATCGGGCGACCCTCGGCGTCAGCGGCCCGGTGGTGGAGATCAACTGCGCGGCGATCCCGGAGACCCTGCTCGAGAGCGAGCTGTTCGGCCACGAGAAGGGGGCTTTCACCGATGCCAAGAACCGGAAGAAGGGCCTCATCGAAGCGGCGATGGGCGGCACGCTCTTTCTCGACGAGATCGGCGAGATGGGGCTGCAACTGCAGGCGCGCCTGCTGCGCGTGCTCGAGAACCGCACCTTTCGCCGCGTCGGCGGTCTCGAGGACCTGCAGGTGAAGGCGCGCATCGTGGCCGCCACCAACAAGGATCTCATGCAGGAGGCGGCCGCCGGCCGCTTCCGCAGCGATCTCTACTTCCGCCTCGGCGTCATCGTGCTCGAGGTGCCGCCGCTGCGGGAGCGGCCGGAGGATATCGCGCCCTTGGTGAACTTCTTCATCGAGCGTTTCAACCGCGAGCTGGGCAAGAGCGTGGCGCCGGCGAGCCCCGAGCTGCTTGCCGAACTTGCGGCGTACTCCTGGCCGGGCAACATCCGCGAGCTGAAGAATCTCATCGAGCGCGTGCTGCTGCTGGAGACGACAGGCGCCATTCGCAGCGAACATCTGCCGGCCGGCTTCAGGCGGTCCGGTGAAGTCGCGCTCGCTCCGGGAGCGCCCTTCCATCCCGAGCCGATCGCCGCCGTAGAGCTGCGCCACATCCAGCGCACGCTCGAGTACACGCAGGGCAACAAGAGCCGTGCGGCGCAGCTGCTCGGGATCAGCCGCCAGACCCTGCGCGAGAAGCTCAAGCAAGGGGCGCCGGCTGCCAAGGCGGCCAGCGCCGCTGGCTGAAAAGGGACCAGCGTCGCGGTCAGGATCTGAGCCGCAGGTCTGCCCGCAGCCCCGCCGGGTGGCTGGGCGGGGTCGGCAGCTGCCCTGGCCCACCATGAACTAACTCCATCGATGATACGGCCTTGCGCGCTTACGGCGCCAGCGGCCGCGCGCTCCCCCGGCAGATTCGGCCGAGGCATGGAACTTGTTTTCCAGCCGGCGGAAGGGGGAAGCTGCCCGATGAAGCCCTTGATGCCCATCCTCGCCGTGTCGGCTCTGATGCTGGCCAGCACGCTCGCGGCGACGCCGCGCGCCACGGCCCCTGCTGCGTCGCCGCCCGCCGTCGGCAACGCGGGCGGCGATTCGATCGCCCGGGCCATCACCATCCTGCTGCCCGAGCTGGAGGCCCGCGTCGGGCATCTGGACGGCAGCGCGGGTAGCCAGGACATGGCCGCGATGCTCAGCGTCGCCCGCGGCTACAAGGAGCTTGGCCTCTACGACCGGGCGACCGCCTGGTACGAGCGGCTCGAGAACCTGGAGGATGCCGAGCTCTTCGCCGATGCCATCTTCAACGGCCGGCTCGAAATCGCCATGCGAGATGCGAGCAGCGAGGCTCTGAGCGCTGTCATCGCCAACTACTCCGATCACGTGGCCGAACCCGACGCTACCCTGCTCTCGCGCGCCCTCACGGCGGTCGGCCGGCGCGGCGACTGGGAAGCGGTGGGCCGCCTGCTCGAGGCCAGTCTCCCTCTCTACCGCGAGCTGGTGCCGGCGGATCTCGTCTATCTCCAGGGCCGGGTCTATCGGCGCGAGAATCGACTCAGCGAGGCCGTCGCCCACTTCGAGCGCCAGCTCACGGCGATGCAGGAGCCCGCTGCCGTGCACCCGACGCTGCTGGCGCAGCGCGGCCGCTTCCTGCGCGGAGCCGCCGACTGCTCCTTCCTGATGAACGACCAGCTGCGCGCCCGTGACTTCTACGAGCGCCTGATCGCCGAAGGGGACGTCCACGAGCAGGAATGGGGGCGTTTCCAGATCGCCCAGATCGACATGCTGGCAAACGACTACGCCCGGGCGGAGCGCAGCTTCCGCCAGATCGCGGCTGACAGCCTCGGCACTCTACCCGAGCTCTGGGCAGCCTCGCTCGCCGAACACTGCGTCGCCATGGGCGCGCAGCGTGCCACCTTCGCTGCGGCCGGTGCGACGGCGCCGACCGGTCTCGACTAGGAGTGAGTATGGAGGGAACCCTGCGCCGGCTGATCGATGTCTACTGGCGCGAGCTTGCACTGTACCGGCAGGTGCGTGAGCACGTCGCGCGGCAGCGCGAGCTGATCGAAGCGGGCTGCAGCTACAGCGAGATCAATGCCGAGCTGAGCCGCAAGCGCGAATTGCTGATGGCCGTCGAGAGCCTGGAGGCGAGCATCCGCGACGAGCGCGAGCTCTGGCGGCGGCATCGGCATCGGCTGGACAGCGGTCTGGCGACGACCCTGATGGCCTTGCTCGTCGAGGTCACGTCTCTCGTCGAGACGATCCTCGCCGAGGAGCGTCAAAACGAAATCCTGCTCACCAGCCGCCGGCGCCATGGCCTGCAAGCGCCGGTGGATGCCCGGCGGGCGGCCGCCAGCTACCGCAGCCACAGCGGCAACGAGGAGCGGCGATGAGGGCTGCCACCGCCGTCGCCACCCAGCAGGCGGCCGATCCGACGGCGGCCGTGGGTCGCTTCCTGGCCGGCTTCGCGCACCGCTTGCGCAGTCCCCTGACGGGGCTGCGCGGCTACGGAGAGCTGGCCGAACACGAAGAGGATCGGGCGCGGCGCGCCTACTGGCACCAGCAGCTCCAGGGCGGGCTGGATGCCATCGACCTCCTGCTCGAAGGCTGTCGTCGCTATCAGCTGCCCGAGCGCTTGGAGCGGCAGCAGGTCCCGGCGCCGGCGCTCATCGAGGAGGCCTGGCGCCTGGCCTGCCGCGTCACGCCGGGCGCCGCCGGTCGGGGCCTGCGCTTCGAGGCCGACCTGCCGGCGTCGCTGGTCTGGTGGGTCGATCCCTTCCACTACCGGAATCTGCTGGTCAACCTGCTGCAGAACGCGCTCGACGCCAGTCCGGCGGGGGGCGCCATCCGGGTTACCGCCGGCGGCGAGGCGATTCTCGCCATCGAGGACGAGGGCGGCGGTCTCGGCGATCTCGCCCCGGAGACCATCGTGCAACCCTTCTTCACCACGCGCGCCGATCGGGCCGGCCTCGGCCTGACCGTTGCGCGCCGCATCGCGAGCGAGCATGGCCATGCCCTCGCCTGGCGGGCGCGTCCCGCCGGCGGGCTGGCCACGCTCATCTTGGCCGATCAGCCGTCCCCGCAGCAAAGGAGCTCACGGTGAGCGAGATCCGTCGCCTACTCGTCGTCGATGACGAACGCGTGATGACCGACTACCTCAACGACCTTCTCGGCGAGCGCTATGCAGTCGCGGTCGCCGCGAGCATCGGCGAAGCCAAGGCCAAGCTGGCCGCGGAGCCCTATGACCTGGTGCTCACCGATTTCCAGCTCGAGCGGCCGGATGGCGGGCTCGAGGTGTTGCGGGCCGGGCGCGAGCGCGGGCTCCCCGTGCTGGTGATGACCGCCTATGCGACCCTGGCGTCCGCGATGGCGGCCCTGCGCGGCGGCGCCGTGGACTTCCTGCCCAAGCCCTTCGGCCTGCGGGAGCTGGAGGCGGCGATCGCGCGCCTGGGCGAAGGCGGCAGCCGCCGGCCGCGTCCGGACGGCACCGCCGCCACCCGCAGCGGGGCCCAGCTCGTGCTCGGCTGCAGCGAAGCGATGCAGCGCGTCCATGCCCTGGCGGCCAACGTCGCGCCGACGAAGGCCACCGTGCTGCTGACCGGGGAGAGCGGCACGGGCAAGGAGCTGGTCGCCGCGGCCATCCACGCCATGAGTCGCCGGGCCCAGGGCAGCTTCATCAAGGTCAACTGCGCCGCGATCACGGACACGCTGCTCGAGAGCACGCTGTTCGGCCACGAGAAAGGCGCCTTCACCGGCGCGATCAAGCGCACGCCGGGCAAGTTCGAGCTGGCTCAGGGCGGCACGCTCCTGCTCGACGAAATCAGCGAGATGAAGGTGGAACTGCAGAGCAAGCTGCTGCGCGTGCTGCAGGAGCGCGAGTTCGAGCTGGTGGGCGGCACCCGCACGCTGCCCGTGGACGTGCGCATCATCGCCACCTCCAATCGCAATCTCCGGGAGGAGGTCCGCAAGGGCAGTTTCCGGGACGACCTCTACTTCCGCCTCAGCGTGGTGCCCATTCATCTCCCGCCTCTGCGCGAGCACCGCGAGGACATTCCCGATCTGCTGCGCCACTTCATCGCGCAGGCGGCAGCGGAAAACGGCCTCCCGCGGCCGGAAATGACGCCTTCCCTGCTCCGCGAACTGCAGCAGCAGTCCTGGCCGGGCAATGTTCGCCAGCTGCAGAACGCCGCCGAGCGCGCCGTGGTCATGGTCCAGGGCGGACAGCTCGAGCTGGGGCACTTCTTGATCGAAGACGACCTGCAGGAGCCGGGGCGCAGCACAGCGGAATTCGATGCGGCGCTCACGCTCAAGCAGATGGAGAAGCGGATGATCTTGGCGAGCCTGGCTCGCTACCACGAGAACCGAACGCAGGCGGCGCGACACCTGGGCATCAGCGTGCGCACGCTGCGCAACAAGCTGAACCTGTATCGCGAGCAGACGCGCGCGCAGGAGCGCGCCCACGGCCGCCGGGGCCGGGCCGCCTCGGCCTAGGAGCGAGATGGCGAAGAACATCTACAGCGAAGGCAACCTCGACGTCATCAAGCGCAGCCTGGATGCCTATGCGCTGCGCCAGCGAGTGATCGCCGAGAACGTGGCCCACGTGGAGACACCGGGCTATCGCGCGCGCAGTGTCGACTTCGAGCGCGAGTTGGCCGAGGCCATGGCCCGCGGCGGTCACACGCTGCCTGAGCCGCGCGTGAGCGACCGCTCGCCGCTGAGCGGCGACAACGGCATCAACGACGTCGATCTCGAACAGGAGATGGCTGCGCTGGCGGAAACAAACCTGCGCCACAAGCTGGCCTCGCGGATCCTGTCGATCCGCTACCAGCTCTTGCGCAGCGCCATTCGTGGCCGCGGCTAGGAGGTAGGACATGCCGGAGGGAATCTTCAGCAGTTTCAAGGTGAGCGCCATGGGCCTCAAGGCGCAGCGTCTTCGTCTGGACGTGGCGGCCGAAAACCTCGCTAACGCCGAGACGACACGGACGCCCGAAGGCGGGCCCTACCGCGCGAAGACCGTGGTGTTCACGGCGCGCCAGGAGCGGCCGCCCTTCGTGCAGCCCTTCGCGAATCTGCTCGCCGATGCGACGGGCCTCGCTGGCCTCGGCGGCGCCGAGCGCCGGCTGGGGCCGGAGCTCGTGGCCAGCGTCGCCTCTGTGAGTGAGCCCTTCAGCAGCGAGTACGCGCCGGACCATCCGGACGCGGACGCGCGCGGGGTCCTGCTCAAGCCCAACGTCGATCCGATCGCGGAAATGCTCAACCTGATCAAGGCCACGCGAGCCTACGAGGCGAATGCGACCGCGCTGGATGCTGCCAAGGACATGATCAACCGGGCGATCGACCTGTAAGGAGTGACCGATGAAGGAAGTCAATCTGAGGCCCCTGGTCACCCACAACCTGCTCAAGACCTACGGCCGCGAAGCGACGCCGGCGGCGCCGGGCAGCAGCTTTGGCGCGCTGCTGGCAGCGAGCCTCGAGCAGACGGGCGCCGCGCACCAGCGGGCGGCGGCCACGATACCGGCTTCCGTGCTGGACCAGGGCATCGACGTCCACCAAGTGATGATCGCGCAGGAAGAAGCCAGCATAACCTTCGAACTGCTCATGGAAGTGCGCAACAAGCTGATGGAAGGCTATCAGCAGCTCATGCAGATGCAGGTCTAGCGGTAGCGAAAGGCGGAGACGGCAATGGCGAGTACACTGGGAAGATTGCGGGAGCTATGGGGCTTGCTGGGCACGAGCCAGCGGGTGCTCTTCCTCTCGCTGGCGGGAGCCGTTCTCGCCACCCTGCTCATCTTCTTCACGTGGCTCGGGCGGGAGCAGTTCACGCTGCTCTACAGCAATCTCGGTCCGGAGGAGAGCTCGCGGGTGATCGAGCTGCTGCAGAAGAAGAACGTCGACTACCGGGTGACGAACGGCGGCGACGGCCTGATGGTGCCGGCCAGCCGGATCGGGGAGCTGAAGGTGGCTCTGGCCGGCGAGGGCCTGCCCACGGGGGGCATCAGCGGCTACGAGCTCTTCGACGACCAGGGGCTGGGGGTGAGCGAGTTCACCCAGAATCTCAACTACAGGCGGGCGCTGGAGGGCGAACTGGCCAGGAGCATCATGACGATCACGTCCGTTGAGAAGGCGCGCGTGCATCTCGTGCTGCCCAAGCCGGCCCTCTTCAAGTCCGAACGCCAGGAACCACGCGCCAGCGTGGTTCTCAATCTCGCCCGCCCCGGCGCGCTGCGCGGGGACCAAGTCGAGGCGATTCAGCGCCTGGTGTCCGGCAGCGTGGAATCGCTGGCGCCGGAGCAGGTGACCATTCTGGATAGCTTCGGTAGCCTGCTCTCCCGCGACGGCACGAACGACGTCGCCGGGCTGAGCTCCGCGCAACTCGAGATCAAGGAAGAGGTGGAAGTCTACCTCGCCCGCAAGGCGCAGAGCACCTTGGAGAGCGTGCTCGGCGCGGGAGCCGCCCTGGTGCGCGTTAACGCCGACCTCGACTTCGAGAAGGTGGAGCGCACGCGCGAGGTAGTCGACCCGGAGACCTCGGCGGTGGTCAACGAGCAGCGCAGCCAGAGCCTGCGCGAGAGCGACGGCGAGAGCACGGAGAGCTCGACGACGCAGTACCAGTTCAACCGCATGGTGGAGAACATCGTCGGCGCCACCGGCGGCGTGCGCAAGCTGACCGTGGCCGTGCTCATTGACGGCATCTACAGCACGGGCGCCGACGGCGCCAGCCAGTACGCGCCCCGCAGTGCCCAGGAGCTGGAAGGCTACCGGAAGATCGTGGAGAACATCGTCGGTCTGGACAGCGCGCGGGGCGACAAGATCGAACTGCTCAACGTGCGCTTCCAGGAGAACCTGCCGCTGGCGACAGGCGGCATCGGCGTGTGGATGCAGTACGGCCCGCAGATCGTCAAAGGCCTGCTCGTGGTGCTGGCGCTCGTGTTCTTGATGCTGACCTTCCGGCGCCTGAGCGGCCAGCTGGTGGCGGGCCTGGCGACGGCGGGCCGCAGCGGTCGCGACAGCGGGCGGCATCTGGATGCCGCGGGGTTCGCGCTGGGGGAGCGCGAGGCCGCCGCGAGCGTGGAGGGCGCGGCAACGCGGGCGCTCGAGATGGAGGAGCAAGCGCGCGCGCTGGCTCTGGAGAAGCCGGAGGACATCGCCCAACTGGTGCGCACCTGGATGCACGCGAGGAGCTAAGCCATGAGCAAGACCGCGAAAATGCCGACGGCGGCCCCTGAAAGCGCGCCCGCGCCCGCGGCGGGCACGGACAGCCCGGAGCACAGCGGCGTCACGCGCGCTGCGATGCTGATGATCGCCCTCGGCAAAGAGGCGGCGTCCGAGATCACGCGGCACCTCGGCGACGAGGAACTGGCGGCGCTCTCGGTCGAGATCATGGCGCTGGGCAGCATCTCACCCGAGATGAAGCGCAGCGTGCTGCGCGACTTCGCGGAGATGGCGCAGGGTGGCGACTACCTCTTGCAGGGCGGCGAGGAGTACGCCCGCGAGATGCTCGTCGGCAGTCTCGGCGAACGCAGGGCGAAGGCGATCCTCGGCCGCTTTCGCGGCGGCGGCGACAGCAACTACTTCGGGCTGATCAACAATGTCGATCCCCCGAGCATCGCCAATTTCCTCAAGAAGGAGCATCCGCAGACGATCGCCCTCGTCCTCAGCACCTTGCCCACCGGCCAGGCGGGACAGATCCTCGCCAATCTGCCCGAAGCCGTGCGCACCACCATCGCCTACCGGATGGCGACCATCGAACGCCCAAGTCCGGAGGTGATCGCCGAGATCCAGGCGGTGCTCGGCGACTACGTGCTGACGGACGTGCCGGACATCGGGGTCAAGTTCGGCGGCACCACGCACGTCGCGGAGACCTTCAACGAGATCGACCAGGCCGTCTGGAAGAGCATTCTCGAGGGCATCGAGGACGTCGACCAGGCCGTGGCGCAGGACATCAAGAACCAGATGTTCACCTTCGGGGATCTCGTCCTGCTGGACAACAAGTCGATCCAGGCCGTGATGAAGGAGGTGGACAGCAAGGACCTCGCGCTCGCCCTCAAGGGTGCGACGAACGAGGTGCGCGGGCTCATCTTCGCCAACATGTCCAAGCGCGCGGCCACGGCCGTCCGCGAGGAGATGGACTACATGGGCGCCGTGCGCGTGAGCGAGGTGGAAGGCGCCCAGTCGCGGATCATCGACGTCCTGCGCAATCTGGAGGCCGAGGGCGCCATCTACATCGCCGGCCGCGGGGGCAAGGAGGGTGGCCTCATTGAGTGAAGTCGCCGCCGAGCGCCTCTACCTGGAGGACTTCGCCCGCCATGGCGTGGACGCCGAGCTGGCGCACTGGGAGCGTCAGGAAGCCTTCGGCGACATCCGCGCGCGCATCCTGGCAGAAGGGCACGCGCAGGGCCGGCGGGAGGCGGCGGCGGTGGCCGCGGCCGAGCGGGAGGCGCTGATCAGCGGTCCCCTGGCGGCCCTGGACCGCCTGGTCGCCGGCCTCGGCGCCGAACGCGTCGCCTTCCAGCGCGAGCACGAGCGCGAACTGCTGCGGCTCGCATTCGCCATCGCCCACCGCCTGCTGCGGGCCGAGCTGCGCAGCAACCCGGCCGTGCTGGAGGGCAAGCTGCGCGAGTTGCTGGCGCAGCTCGAGGAGGCGGCGGCCTACCGCGTCCTCGTCAATCCTGCCGATCTGGTTGCTGCGAGCGCGCTGCTGGCCGCCGAAGGGAGGACGCTGTTCGGCGAGTCGCCCTGGGTGCTCAAGCCGGATCCGCGCCTGCCCGCGGGAGCGATCGCCCTGGAAGGGGACGCGGCGCGGCTGGAGTCCATCTGCAGCGACGAACTCACCAAGCTGGAGCAACAGCTCGAAGCGGATCTGCTCGCAGCGGAGGCCGAACATGGCGCTTGATCTGCAGCGGGCCGTGGCCAGCGTGGCGACCAGCGATCCCCTGCGGCGGGTCGGCCGGGTCAGCCGGGTAGTCGGCCTTCTGATCGAGGCCGCCGGCGCGCCGGCGTCGGTGGGGGAACTTTGCCGCATCGAGACGAGTGGCGGCTTCCTGCCGGCCGAGGTCGTCGGCTTCCAGGACGGCCGCCTGCTGTTGATGCCGTACCGGGCCATTGCCGGCGTGCGTCCCGGCGACCGCGTGCTGCCCAGCGGCCGCTCCCTGCGGGTGGGTGTGGGGGAAGGCCTGATCGGGCGGGTCCTGGATGGCCTGGGGCGGGTAATCGACGGCGGCGAGCCGCCCTGGTTGCGCGAGGAGCGCAGCGTGCAGGCGCTGGCGCCGGCGGCGCTCTCGCGGCGGCCGATCAGCGCGCAGCTCATCACCGGCATTCGGGCCATCGACGGGTTGCTCGGCCTCGGCGAAGGGCAGCGGCTCGGCATCTTCGCCGGCAGCGGGGTGGGCAAGAGCGTCCTGCTCGGCATGCTGGCGCGCCGCGCCGAAGCGGACGTCATCGTGCTCGCCTTGATCGGCGAGCGCGGGCGCGAAGTGGGGGAGTTCCTCGCCCAGGATCTCGGCGAGGAGGGCCGGGCGCGCTCGGTGGTGATCGCCGTGACCAGCGACGCCTCGGCCCTGGAGAAGATCAAGGGCGCCGAGCTCGCCTTCGCCGTCGCCGAGCACTTCCGCGATCGCGGCCAGCGCGTACTGCTGATGATGGACTCGCTGACCCGCTACGCGATGGCCCTGCGCGAGATCGGCCTGGCCACCGGCGAACCGCCGGCCAGCAAGGGCTACACGCCCAGCGTGTTCGCTGCCTTGCCGCGCCTGCTCGAGCGCGCAGGGAGCGCCGCGCGCGGCACGATCACCGGGCTCTTCACGGTGCTGGTCGAGGGCGATGACATGGGCGACCCGGTGGCCGATACCGCGCGCTCCATTCTCGACGGCCACATCCTGCTCAGCCGCCGCCTGGCGACGGGCGGGCATTACCCGGCCATCGACGTGCTGGAGTCCGTCAGCCGCCTCTTCAGCGCCGTCGTGCCGGCGGCCGAGCTGGAGCAGGCGCGCAGCCTGATGGCGGCCATGGCGCTCTATCGCGAGAATGAAGACCTCATCCAGATCGGCGCCTATCCGGCCGGCAGCAGCGCCGAGATCGATCGGGCGATCGCCCTGCGTCCCGGCTGGCAGCAGTTCCTGCGGCAGGGCCGCGATGAGCACAGCGACCTGGCTAGCACGCGCCGCACGCTCGCCGCTCTGCTGGCGGCAGGCGCCTGATGGCGCCTTTCCGGTTTCGGCTCGAGACGCTGCTGCGCCTGCGCGTACGCGCGGAGCAGGAGGCGGCGCGGGCCGCTGCGCGCTGCGAGCAGCTCCTGCGCCAGGCCCTCGGCGAGCGCGACGCGCTCCTCGCCGCGCGCCACCAGCTGCTCCTGTACCGCGACGGCCTGCAGCTTCATCGCGTCGAGCCGGCCCGGCTGCGCGAGAACCACTATCAGATCGTTGCCGTCGAGCGGGCCTTGCCCGGCGCGGACCGGCGCCTGGCCGGCCGGCAGCGCGAGCTGCAGGCTGCGCGCTCCGAGCTGACGGAGCGCAGCCGCGACCGCAAGCTCCTGGAGAAGCTCGCCGAACGGCAGCTGGCGGAGCAGCGAGCACTGGAGGCGGGGCGCGAGCGGCGGCTGCAGGACGAACGTCCCCTGCCGAGGCATGGCATGGCGATTGCGTTGCGCGCCCTGAGCGCGGACGGAAGGTGACACTATGCGATCGGTCGTTCTCTTCAGCTTCTTGAGCTTTTTCGTCATCTTCTCGGCGACCTTCGTGGTGACGGGCGTCTTCCAGGGGCTCAAGGCGGCCTACGGCGCACGGCACGATGAGGCGGCCAGCGCCGCGAGTCCCGATTCGCTGAGCCTGGAGCGGCAATCCTTGCAGGCCCGCGCTGCGGATCTTTCCCGCCGCGAGGGTGAGATGGAGGATCTGCAGGAGAGCCTGGAGCTGGAGCGGGCGGTGCTCAACGAGGAATTCAACAAGCTGAGCGGCCTGCGCTCGGGCATTGCGCAGGCGGCGGGAGAGGTCGAGACGGCGCGTGCCCACAGCTTGAAGAAGCTGTCCAAGGTCTACGAGGCGATGCCGCCCAAGGACGCCGCCGCCATTCTCAGCGGGATGGATGTGGACATCGTGCTCGAGGTGCTCCGCAACATGAAGGAGCGCCCGGCGGCCCAGGTGCTGGCGGCGCTGGATCCCGGACGGGCCGCAGCGCTCAGCAACATGCTCAGCGCGCAGAAGGAGCAGCGATGAACCTCATGAGCCTGCTCGGCCTGGGCAGCGAGGGCCACGCGGCGGCGGGCGAGCCGAGCAAGTCGGCGATGGGCGGGACGGGCGAGCGCTTCCAGGCGCTGCTCGTCGGCGCGCTCGGCGAGGCGGGCGAGCCGGTAGGGGCTGATGCGCCAGTGGCGGCCGCCCTGCCGGGCGAAGCGACAGGCGCGGTCGAGGGGGAGCCCTTGCCGGAGACCGCCCGGGAGGACGCCGTTGACGAGCTGATGACGACGGCTCTGGAGCTCGGGGCACTACCCGATCCTCCAGCCGAAGAGCAGCGGCCGCCGATCGCCTGGGCCGCTCTGGCCGGCACGCTCGTGGCGGCGGCTCCGCAGCCCGCCTCCGTCGCGAGCGCGCTGGGCATGCCGGGCGCGCCGGGGGCCAGCGCTCTGACGCAGGCGATGGCTCCGGCCGAACTCGCCCTCACGGAGCGCGAGGCTCCGGGCATGTACTCCCTGGGGGCGTCCTTGCCGGGCGACGCAGCGCCGAGCGCCGCCGATCTCCCCTTCCTGGGGAACCCGACAGCCGCAGAGAACCCGGCGGCGCCTTCAGTGGCGGCGATGGCGCCCAGCACTGTCCCGGCCCTCGCGGCGGCGGCAGCCCAGGAGCCGACCGGCGGCCCAGGTCCCGCCGAGCAACTCGCCGCCGAGACGGCCGCCCCAGAGGCCGGCGCACTGGCAGGCGCAGCCGTGGCGGGGGCCACGGCGGCAGCGGCGCAGGGGGCGCCGCCGGCGGGCAGCCCGCGGGCCGCGGCGAAGAGCGAGGAGGGTGGCAAGGACATGCCCGCAGCGCCCCTGCCGGCGCGCGAGAGCGCTGGCCGGGGCATTGCCCAAGCGGCGGGTCTGACCGAGAGCGCCAGACCGGTTCCGGCCGCGCCCAGACCGGCGTCACCCGCGCCGGGGGGCGCGGCAGCGGCGGCCCCCGTGGCGGAGCCGACAGCCGGCGGGGCGGACTCCGCCCCGGCCAGCCTTCCCGCGGTCCCGGTCGTGGCCAGCGCGCCGGCCGGCGACGAGAGCTGGTCAGCAGCGGAGCCCACCGGCGATGAGCCCGCCCAGCCGCGCGAAGCGATCGGGATGCTGCAGCCGAAGGCGGCCGCCGGTCGCCTGCAAGCGGCCAGCCTGGAGGGCGGGGCCGCTGCTCCGGAGCCCAGTCTGCGCAGCGCGGAAGTGCCCGAGCGCGCCTTGCGCATCTTGCGCGAGCTGCGCGCCGACGGCGCGCAGCAGTATCGCGCGGAGCTGCGGCTCGATCCACCGGGGCTGGGTCGAGTCCGCATCGATTTCGAGTTGATCGTGAAGGGCGAAGGCGATGCGCAGCACGCGCTGACGCGCATCACGGTCGAGACCGCGGCCGCGCACGAGCAGCTGCAGGCAGAGCTACCGCGCATTCGCGCCCTGCTCGCGGAGCAGGGCCTGGGCGGGGCCGAAGTCGAGCTGCATCTGCGCCAGGGCCAGGGCCAGGGCGCCCATGAACAGCAAGCCCAGCGCTCGCCCTGGCAGCGCGCCGAGAAGGGCGAGCACGAACTGGGCAGCCGCCAGCTCGGGTGGCGAAGCACTCACGACGGATTGATCGACCTGCGGGCTTAAGGAGGCAGCGATGGCGACGACGATCGCGGACATCGGCTTGAACTCGGCGCCGACCGGTAGCGGCATTGCCACGGGCAGCGCGGAGCTCGGCAAAGAGCAGTTCCTCCAGCTCCTGGTGACGCAGCTGCAGCACCAGAACCCGCTGGAACCCACGACGAACGAGGACTTCATCGCGCAGCTCGCGACCTTTGCCAGCCTCGAGCAGCTGCAGGACATCAACACGGGGACCAGGACCGGCCTGCTCATGCAGCAGAGCGTGACGAATGCGCTGTCGACCGGCCTGATCGGCAAGGACGTGCTCATCGACACCAGCACGGTATCGGTCGCCAGAGGCGCGGCGAGCCAGTTCGTCGTGGACCTCGACGGCGAGGCCATCGTGACCGTCAAGGTCACGAACGCGGATGGCGATACCGTGCGCACCCTCGAAATCAGCGACGACGGGGGATTGCCCCTCGCGGCGGGCGAGCACCAGTTCACCTGGGACGGCAAAGACGATAACGGCGTCGCCGTGCCGGACGGCGATTACACGATCAGCGTCACGGCGGCCGACGCCGAAGGCGCGGCGGTCGGCGCGAGCACCTGGCTGCGGGGGCATGTGGCCGGGGTGCGCTTCTCGGAAGGCATCGCCTACGTGATCGTAGGGGAAATGGAATTCAACCTCGCGGACGTGATCGAGGTCCGGGAGGCAATCGCCGCAGCGCTCACGAGCGCGACGACGACGGCGGGCTAGCACACCAGGCAATCGCACGAGGCAAGTACTTCGAGGGAGGTCAGAGCATGCTGAGGAGTCTCTTCGCGGGCGTGTCGGGGCTGATCAATCACCAGACCAAGCTGGATGTGATCGGCAACAACATCGCTAACATCAACACGATCGGCTTCAAGACGGGGCGCGTCTCATTCCAGGAGATGCTGAACCAGACCGTGCGCGGCTCGAGCCGCCCGGGCGCCGGTCTCGGCGGCACCAATGCCATCCAGGTCGGCCTCGGCATGACGGTGGCTTCCATCGACACCCTGCAGACGCAGGGCAACCTGCAGGCCACGGGCAACATGTTCGACATGGCCTTCCAGGGCGACGGCTTCTTCGTGGTCAAGTCGGGCGAGTCGCTCAGCTTCACCCGCGCCGGCAACTTCGCGATCGACGGCTTCGGCAATCTCGTTCATCAGTCCAGCGGCTCCATCCTCCAGGGCTATCTGCCGGACGATGCCGGCGAGATCCGCGAGAGCAGCACGCTGTCGGACATCATCGTCGATCGCTCGCGCGTGGTGCGCGCCTCCGCCTCGAGCTACATCGGGCTGACCGGCAATCTGAAAGCCGATGCCGAAGCGCTGCCGACGATCACCGAGTCCGGCCGCTTCCTCAAGCTGGCGGCGGCCGACACGGCGCTCGTGGATCTGTCCCAGCAAACCTTCGGCAGGGACCTCAATGTCCGCGCCGGGGACGTGATCAGCATCAGCGGTCTGATCGACACCGACATCATCAACGGCAACCTGGTCGTCGACGGCAACACCGATCTCCAGGACGTGATGGACTTTCTGAACGCCGCGATCACCGCCGTCAACCCGACCTACCCGCCGGGCTCGGTGACCCTGGTCGACGGCAACATCACGATCAGCGGCCATCCGGCGGCGGGCAACGACATCCATGACCTGCGCCTGAGCGTCAACGGCAATCCCGATTTCAACTCCGCCTTCACCTTTCCCTCGCTGATCACCGGCGGCATGGGCGACGTCGCGGTCATGAACCAGACGATGATGCAGGCCGCGGATACCGGTGATCTGCTCATCGACCTCTACAACGGCGATGGCGAACCGCTCGACGGCCCCGACAGCGAGTACAGCATTCTGGACACCGTCCTCAGCTTGCAGGCCTATGTCGGCGGCGAGGCCCATGCGCCCAGCAACTTCACCGTCACCGGCGCGACGACCCTGCAGGACCTGATGAACGCGCTGCAGGCGGTGACAGGCATCTCCGATTACGGGGACGCCGGCATCACGTTGACGAATGAGGGCGCCATCCGCATCGAGGGCAACCCGGGCCTGGACAATTCGCTCGACAGCATCGCAATCGGCGATGCCAGCTCGACGACCACCTTCGGCAACACCTTCCTCTTCGCGGAGATCCAGGGCGCCAAGGACGCGGAGATGCATCCGGTGAGCGTCGATGTCTACGACAGCGTCGGCATGAAGCACCACCTGACGATCTCCTTCCGCAAGCCGTCCTCGGATGCGGGCAACATCGAATGGTACTGGGAGGCCGAGATCGACGGCACCAGCCAGATCCTGACCGGAGATCGCGGCAGCCTCATCTTCAGTCCCGACGGCGAGCTGGTGAGCTTCTCCTTCGATGACGGCAGCGGCTCGCTGCGCATCGATCCCGGCAACGGCGCCAGCCCCATCGACCTGCAGATCCGCACGGCGATCGGTTCGAGCTCGCTGACGCAGACCGCCGGCGCATCGACCGCGAAGATCGTGGCCGTCGACGGCTACGCCTCGGGCATCCTCGAGAGCGTTCTCGTCGACGAGCGCGGCGTCATCGTCGGCCAGTTCTCCAATGGCGTCTCGGAGGACCTGGCGCAGATCGCGGTGGCCCAGTTCTCCAACTCCGCCGGCCTGGTCCGCCAGGGCAGCAACCTGTACTCGGAAAGCTCGAATTCGGGGCGCTCGCTGATCGGCACGATCAGTGGCTCCGTCGTGAATCGGATCACGCCGGGAGCGCTGGAGATGAGCAATGTCAATCTGGCGCAGGAGTTCACGGAGATGATCACGGCGCAGCGGGGCTTCCAGGCCAGCGCGCGCATCATCAGCACGGGCGACGAGATGCTCACCGAACTGGTGAACATCAAGCGCTAGCGACGCAAGGGGTAGGCGTCCATGATCCAGCTCACGAAGCTGAACGGGCAGGTGATCGCAGTCAACGCGGATCTCATCGAGATGATGGAGGAGACCCCGGATTGCCTGCTCTTTCTGACCACGGGCCGCAAGCTGATGGTCCGCGAACGCATCAGCGCGGTGCGCGAGGCGATCATGGCCTACCGGCGCGAACTGGGGCGGGCCTATCCGATTCCGGCGGGGGGCCCGGACTACAATCCGGTGGACGTGGACGGCGACTAAGGCGCCACTGGCCAGGAACGAGTCAGGCGCGGGCGGCGGCAGCCGCCGAGCAGGGCGGATCGCGCGCGCCGGCGAACTGCCGCCGCGACCGGGCGCCCCGGATAGCAAGGCTGCCGGCGACGCGGCCATAAGGGAGAGAAATGGTTGACGAAGCAAGAGATACGCAAGACGAGGCGACGACTGCGGCTCCCGAGCCGGCCAAGCGCCGGCGCCTGCCACGCAAGGCGCTGCTCCTGGCCGGTATCGCCCTGGCCCAGCTGGGGATGGCGCTCGCCCTGGCACATTTCGTGATCCTGCCTCGGCTGCCGGCGGCCGCCGGCAGCGCGGCCGAGCCGACAGCGCATGGCGAGAAGGCCGCGCACGGCGGCGAGGGCAAGCACGGCGAGAGCGCCGCGGGTGAACGCGGCACGATCGTGCTCATGGAGAATGTCGTCGTGAATCTTCAAGGCGAGGAGCGCACGCACTTCCTCAAGGTGGCGCCCGGCCTGGAAGTCGCCGACGCCCACGCGGCCGCCGAGATCGAGGAGCGGATGCCCGAGCTGCGCGATCTGGTCATCAGTCACTTCGCCAGCCGCGGCGTGGCCGAGGTGATCGGCCGCGAAGGACGCGAGCAGGTGAAGCAGGAACTGCTGGCGGACATCAACAACCGGCTGCTGCACACCAAGGTGTTGAATATCTACTTCAGCGACTTCGTCGTGCAGTAGGAGGGAGCGGAAGCGGTGATCGACGAGGAGCAGGCAGGCAGTGACGTGCAGGCGCCCGCGGCCGGGCCGCCGGCGCTCGTGGAAGAGACGGCCGCCGAGGCGCTCGGCGCCGCCGTGCGTTCGCGCCGGGGGCGCGATGTGCCGGCCTTGCCCTACGACTTCAGCCGGCCGATCCAGCTCTCCAAGGGCTTTTCCCGCAGCCTGACCATCGTCGGCGAGTCCTACGCCAAGCTGCTCAGCCTGTCGCTCAGCAACTACCTGCGGATCCCGCTCAGCGTGACCGCGCAAGGCGTCCGCCAGGTGCTCTTCGAGGAGCACACGGGCGGCATTGCCAGCCCGAGCTGCATCAGCATCGTCTCGCTGGCGCCGATCAAGACGCCGGCCATGATCACGATCGACGTCGGTCTCGTGTTCGCGATGATCGAGAAGATGCTTGGCAGCGCCACCGTGCAGGCCGACGTGCGGCGTGAGTTCACCGCGATCGAGGAGCGCATCGCCCGCAAGATCGTCCAGCGCATGCTCAGCGACCTGCAGGAGGCCATGCAGCGCATCCTCAGCGTGGAGGCCGGGCTGACCGCCATCGAGCACAATCCGGACTACACCTACATCATGAACGCAAACGACCCCTGCCTCCTGCTACCTTTCGGCGTGGAGCTGGGCGAGTTCACGGGCGAAATGAGCGTCTGCATCTCGCTGTCGGCCCTGGATGCCGAGCTGGGCGGCGAAGGCGCGTCGCCCGTTCCGGGACGCTCGCAACGAGCATGAGCGGCGCGAGGACGGCCAGCGCCTGTCCTTGATCCTGGACAGCACGCGCACCGAGGTGGTCGCGGAACTGGCCCGCCTCCCCGTGAGCGTCGCGCAATTGCGGAAACTCGAAGCGGGTGGCGTGCTCAGCCTGCGCAAGCAAGTGGATGAACCGCTCAAGGTGATGGTGGGCGGCTGCCCGCTCTTCCTCGCCACGATGGGCCGCTACAAGAGCAAGTCGGCGATCAAGATCACGCGCGTCCTGCGGCCGCGGGAGAACCCGCTGGGGGGCACGCTGGAGCAGCAACCGAAGAGCGAGGGCAAGCGATGAGCGACGAGATCACCCTGCAGGATGCCGCCGAGTCGAAGACCGCTCCGGTGCCGCCGCGGCAGCAGCCGGTCGGCAAGGCTGCCGATCTGCCTGCCTTCAGCGCCGGCATGGACAGCAAGCCGACCGCTGGTGTCGGCGAGTCGCGCGGCGACAATCTCGCGCTGCTGCGCGATGTCAGCCTCGAACTGACGGTCGAGCTCGGCCGCACGCGGATGGCGATCGGCGAGATCGCGGAACTGGGGCAGGGCTCGATCATCGAGCTGGACAAGCTGGCAGGCGAGCCGGTGGATGTGCGCGTCAACGGCGTCCTGCTGGCCGCCGGCGAGGTGATCGTCCTCGACGACGTCTTCGGCGTGCGCATCACGCGGCTCCTGGGCCGCGTCGATCGCATGGACACCTTCGGCGACTAGGAGACGCACATGCGCAATCTGCCCTGGCTGAGATCGCCCCTCGCGCTGGCCGCCGTCGCCTTCGCTGGCCTCGGCCTGCTCGCGCTCCTGCCGGAGACGAGCGCGGGGGCGGCGGGCGTCTCCCTGCTGCGCCTGGCCTTCGCGCTGGTCGGCATCCTGGCCCTGGCCCTGGGCGCCGTGCCGCTGCTGCGGCGGCTGCCCACGGCGCGGGGCGGGCAGGCGCGGCGGCTGCGCTGCGAGGAAGTGCTGGCCTTGGGCGGGCGGCAGCGCATCGCCCTGCTGAGCGTCGACGGGCGGGAGCTGCTCGTGAGCCTGCAGGCCGACGGCAGCCGCCTGTTGCTGGATCTCGGCGCTGCTGCGGCGCAGGGCGCCGCCGAGCCCGACGCGGCAGTGGCCGGCGAGTTCCAGCGCCTGCTCGCCGAGCGCCGCGGGCGCTGAGCCCGGCGGACGGTTTCTAGCCAGCCGCGCCGGGGCCGCGCTCCGAGGCATCGCCGGCGTCTCTTCCTAACTCCTTCTAATATCAGCCGATGCTCGCGCACTCGGGGTGCTGGGCCGCCCCGCCGGGCGGCACGGCCCTTGATGACAAGGTGTCGACACCCTGCGGAGGAGCCCGGAGTGCGCAGAATCCAACCGATCGTCCTGGCCCTGATCATCCTGGTCGTCGTGGGCGGCGTCCTGCCGGCCCAGGCGGCCTCCGTGCCGGCCGTCAAGTTCAGCATCGGCGAAGGCAGCCCGGAGGGTGGCGGCCTGGGGGCGGCCCTCCAGATCATGCTCGGCCTGACCGTGCTCTCGCTGGCGCCGGCCATTCTGCTGCTGATGACGAGCTTCACGCGCATCGTCGTCGTGCTCGGCTTCCTGCGCCAGGCGCTCGGCACGCAGCAGATGCCGCCCAACCAGCTCATCATCGGGCTGTCGCTCTTCCTGACGGCGGCCGTGATGAGCCCGGTCATCGACGAGATCCGCAGCGAGGCGGTGACGCCCTACATGGCCGACGAGATCGATGACACCGAGGCCCTGCGCCGGGGCGTGGCGCCGCTGAAGACCTTCATGCTCAAGCAGACGCAGGACAAGGACCTCGCCCTCTTTCTGGAGATCGGCGACCGGCCCATGCCCGAGACGCGCATGGACACGCCGCTGACCGTGGTGGTGCCGGCCTTCGTGCTCAGCGAACTGAAGCGCGCCTTCCAGATCGGCTTCGTGCTCTTCGTGCCCTTCCTCGTCATCGACATGGTGGTCGCCTCCATCTTGATGAGCATGGGCATGATGATGCTGCCGCCGGTGATGATCTCGCTGCCCTTCAAGGTGCTGCTCTTCGTGCTCGTCGACGGCTGGAATCTCGTCGTGCAGAGCCTGGTCAAGTCCTTCGGTTAGGAGGCAGGCGTGAGCGAACAAATGGTGCTCGACCTGGGCCGCCAGGCCCTGGTCACGACCTTGATGGTCGCCGGGCCGATGCTGGCGGCAGCGCTGCTGATCGGCCTGCTCGTCAGCGTCTTCCAGGCGGTCACGCAGATCAACGAGATGACGATGACCTTCGTCCCGAAGATCGTGGGCATCCTCGTGGTGGGACTCGTCACCCTGCCGTGGGTGCTGCAGGTGATGCTCAGCTTCACCCGTCAGGTCTTCGCCATGATCGAGCGATTGTGAGGCGCGCGTGACCTGGCCTGTCATCGAAACCGAGAGCGTCGTGCTCTACATGCTGATCCTGGCCCGCACGGCGGCCTTCTTCGCCGTCTTCCCCGGCCTGGGCGGCGGGGCGGTGCCGATGCGGATCAAGGCCGGGGCCGCGGCGACGCTGAGCGCGCTGCTCTTCACCGCGGTGCCGGCGCCTGCCCTCTTGCCCGCGGATGCCCTGGCGCAGGTGCTGCTCATCCTGCGCGAGACGATCGTGGGCCTCCTGCTCGGCTCGCTGGTCAATTTCGTCTTCATGGCCGCCCAGTTCGCAGGCGAGATCGTCGGCGTGCAGATGGGCCTGGCCGCTGCCGGGATCTACGATCCGAGCACGCAGGAAACCGTCGGCGTGAACGGGCGCTTCTACCACTTCATCGCCCTGCTCCTCTTTCTCAGCCTCGACTTGCACCATCCCTTCCTGCGCGGCCTGGGCAGCTCGTTCACGCTGCTGCCGGTGGGCGAGACGGGACTGGCTCCGGCCGGCTTCCTGCGCTGGGGGGAGCTGTCCGGTCAGGTCTTCGCCCTGGCGCTGCGTCTGAGCATGCCGGTGCTCGCGGCGCTGCTCCTGATCGACCTCGCGCTGGGCTTCCTCAGTCGCCTGGTGCCCCAGATGAACATCTTTCTGGTCGGCTTTCCGCTGAAGATCGGGGCCGGCCTGATCGTGCTCGCCCTCGGCGTGCGCAGCGCGGGCCCCCTGCTCGTGCGCGCCTGTGACCGCCTGGCGATCGATTTCCACTCCCTCCTGACCTGGATGCGCTGAGATGGCCGAGAGCGCGGGACAGGAACGGACAGAGCTCGCCACCCCCAGGCGGCGACAGGAGGCGCGTGAGCGCGGCCAGGTCGCGCGCAGCCAGGAGCTGAGCAGCTTCCTCGTGCTCCTGTCGGCCCTGGTCGCACTGGCGGCGCTGGCCCCCCGTCTCGGCGCGGGGCTCGGCCGCTTTCTCGTGGGCGGCATCGACGCCGCCTTCACGGTGCGCCTGGACGCGAGCACGCTGCCCCTGCTCAATCGCATCTGGCTCGCGGAGGCCCTGCGCCTGCTCACCCCGCTCTGGCTGATCCTGCTCGTGGTCAGCGTGGGCGCGGCGGTGGCCCAGGTCGGCTTCACGATCAACGGCGCCCTGCTCGCGCCCAAGCCCGAGCGCATCGATCCCGTCGCCGGCTTCAAGCGGCTGTTCAGCAAGCGCAGCAGCTTCGAGCTGGCCAAGAGCCTGCTCAAGATGGGCCTGCTGCTCGTGATCACCTGGTGGACGCTCGCCGGCCGCGCGGAGGCCATCGTCGGTCTCTCCGACCTGGAGCTGGGACCGGCCCTGCTCGTGCTCGGCCAGACCGCGCTGCTGCTGGCCGGGCGGCTGATCATGCTGATGGTGGTCCTCGCCGGCGCCGATTACGCCTTCCAGCGCTGGCAGCACGAGCAGGACATCATGATGACGCCCCAGGAGTTGAAGGAAGAGTACAAGGAGACGGAGGGCGATCCCCTCATCAAGGCGCGCCTGCGCGCGCTCCAGCGCGAGATCTCCGTGCGGCGAATGATGGAGGACGTCAAGCGCGCCGACGTCGTCGTCACCAACCCGACCCATGTCGCCGTCGCCCTGCGCTACAAGGCGACGGAAGGCACGCCGCGTGTGCTCGCCAAGGGCGCCGACCTCGTGGCGGCGCGCATCCGCGACACCGCTCGCGAGGCGAAGGTGCCGGTGGTGACGAATCCGCCGCTCGCGCGCGCTCTCTACGCTGAGTGCGAGATCGGCGCCACGATTCCGCTCAAATTCTTCCAGGCCGTGGCCGAGCTCCTGGCCTACGTCTATCGCCTGCGCCCCCAGGGCGCCCGGGCGGGGGGCTAAGGAGTCGCCATGGCCGAGACGCTCCGCACGCAGCGAACGGACGGCATCCTGAAGGGCAATGCCAACATCCTGGTCGGCGTCGCCCTGATCGGCATTCTCGCCGTGATGGTGCTGCTGTTGCCGGCGCCGCTGCTCGATCTGCTGCTGTCGTTCAACATCACCTTCGCGCTCATCATCTTGATGGTGACCTTCTACATCAAGGATCCGCTGAGCGTCTCTGTGTTCCCCACCCTGCTGCTCTTCCTGACGCTCTTCCGGCTGGCGCTGAACGTGGCCTCGACCCGCCTCATCCTGCTCAACGGCTACGCGGGCAAAGTGATCGAGTCCTTCGGCGGTTTCGTGGTGGGCGGCAATCCCGTCGTCGGCCTGGTGGTGTTCCTGATCCTGGTCATCATCCAGTTCATCGTGATCACCAAGGGCGCCGGCCGCGTGGCCGAGGTGGCCGCCCGCTTCACGCTCGACGCCATGCCCGGCAAGCAGATGGCCATCGATGCCGACCTGAACGCCGGTCTCATCGATGAGAAGGAGGCGCGCCGGCGCCGGGAACGCATCGGCGATGAAGCGGACTTCTTCGGCGCCATGGACGGTGCGAGCAAGTTCGTGCGCGGCGATGCGATCGCCGGCATCGTGATCATCGTGGTCAACATCCTGGGCGGCTTCATCATCGGCATCGCCCAGCTCGGCATGCCCTTCGGCGAGGCCCTGAGCACCTACACGCTGCTCACCGTCGGCGACGGCCTGGTCAGCCAGATCCCGGCCCTGATCATCTCGGTCAGCTCCGGCATCGTGGTCACCCGCGGCCGCAGCCAGAACGATCTGGGCGAGGATATCATCGGCCAGCTCTTCGGCCAGCCCAAGGCGCTCGGCATCGCCGCCGGCGCCCTGGGCGTGCTGGGCCTCGTGCCGGGCCTGCCCCACCTGCCATTCCTCGCGCTGGGGGCCCTGAGCGGGGTGGCGGCCTGGCGGCAGCGCGGCCGGGCTGAGGGCGAGGAGCTGGTCGCCGCGCCGGTCGCCGCGGCGCCGGGGGATCCGCTCGAGGACCGTTCTCTCTTCCAGGTCGATCGCCTCGAACTGGAGATCGGCTACGGACTCATCCCGCTCGCCGATGCCTCCCGGCGGGGCAATCTGCTCGAGCGGGTGACGGCCATCCGCCGGCAGCAAGCCACGGAGCTCGGGCTCTACGTCAGCCCCGTGCGCATCCGCGACAACATCCACCTGAAGCCGGGCGAATACGCCATCAAGCTCAAGGGCGTGGAGCTCGAGCGCGGGGAGATCCTACCCGGGCACCTGCTCTGCATCGCCAGCCCAGAGGAGCGGGCGGGGCTGCCCGGCATCGAAACGGTGGAGCCGGCCTTCGGGCTCTCGGCGCTCTGGGTGCCGGAGGCCGCGCGCGAGACGGCGGCGGACCGGGGGCTCACCCTGGTGGAGCCGCCGGCGGTGATCAGCACGCATCTGGCGGAGATCCTCAGGCGGCATGCCGACGAGATCATGAGCCGCGAGGACGTCAAGCGCCTGGTCGAGGGCGTGCGCGAGCTGGCGCCGGCTCTGGTGGAGGAGCTCATTCCAGGCCAGGTCAAGCTGGGCTTCCTGCAGCAGATCCTGGCGACCCTCCTCCACGAGCGCGTGCCCATCCGCGACATGGTCACCATCCTGGAAACGATCGGGGACCACGTCGGCCAGAGCCACAACGCGGACTTCATCGCTGAAAAGGTGCGCGAGGCGCTCGGACGGGCGATCCTGCGCGAACATCTGGACGAGCGCGGCGCCCTGGCCGTGGTCACGCTCGATCACCGCGCCGAAGAGCTCTTCCTCGGCGCGCTGAAGCAGTACGGGGAGACCGGCGGCATCTTCTTGCCGCCGGAGACGGCCGAGCGCTTCCAGGCGCGCCTGCGCGCCGAGGCGGAGCGCGTCACGCGGCGCGGCTACACGCCGGTGATCCTGGTCTCGAGTCCGATCCGGCTCCTGTTCAAGCGCTATACGGAGATCTTCCTGCCCGGCCTGACGGTCCTGGCCTTCGGCGAAGTGCCCGCCGGGACCGAGGTCAATGCCCTGGGGATGGTGAACCTCGATGACTGAGCAGACGGTGGTCGCGCGCGACCTGCGTAGCGCGCTGCGGACGGTTCGGCAGCGTTTCGGCGACGAGGCCCTGATTCTGGAAACGCGTGCGCGGCGGCGGCCACTGGCCGGCAGCCTCCGCCTGGCCGATGAAATCGAGTTGCGGGTGGGGCTGCCGGGGCCGACGGACAGCCCCGGCAGGGCCGAGCGCAGCCTGGCCGCCGAGCTCGAGCGACTCGAGCGCCTGATCGCCGACATGGAGTCGGCGCTGACCCTGCCCGAGCCGGCCTACCCACTGGCGGCTGCGCTCGCCGAGCTGGGCGTGTTGCCCGAGACGCTGGCCCGCCTGAGCGCGGATCACGCCGAGGAGGTGCCGCCGGTCGACCAGGAGCGGGTGGAGCCGGCCTTGGCCCGCCTGGCGCTCGCGCTGCCCTGCCTGGAGGCGATGGCGGCGGCCGATCTGCGCGGCTTCCACGCCCTCCTGGGCGCCGCGGGCGTGGGGCGCAGCACCCTGGCCATGAAGCTCTGCGCCGCCGCCGCCGCCAGCGGGACGGATGCCGTGCACCTCGCCTTCGCGCCCACCCACGCGGGCGAGCGGATGCGGCTGGAGGCGGAGGCGATGGCCGCCGGTCACGAGGTCGTCCTCGCCGTCGACGGCGCGGCGCTCGGCGAGGCCCTGCGCTATCTGCAGCGCCGCGATCTGGTCATCGTCGACATGCCGGCCTTCCAGCCCGAGCAACTCGGGCTGCTCGAGCGGGCGGCCGATGCCGCTGGCGTGCCGATGCTCCTGCGCCATGCCCTGCTCGCCGCCGACGGCTGGGCTCGCCTGGCGCCGGGTCTCGGCGAGGCTGCGCACTATCTGGCCATCACGCGCGCCGATCTGGCCGACCCGCTGCGCCTGGCGCTCGATCTGACGCCCGGGGCCTCGCCATTGCTCTCCTTCGTGGCCGCGGGCCGGGAGCCCGGCACGCCGCTCGCGCTGGCGACGCCGGCCACCCTGCTGGCCGGTCTGCGGGCTTCCCTGCGGCCCGCTCGCGCCGAGGCGGGGGCGGGGCGATGACCGGCATGCAGCGCCTGAACGTCCTGGTGGCCATCCTGGCCTTTCTCTACGGCATCTGGCGGGGCTGGCCCCTGGGGCTCGCCCTGCAGAAGGCCCTGATCGCCTACGTGGCGGTCTTCGGGGCCCAGATCCTGGTGATCATCGGCTTGCTGCGTCTGGCCCGCGGACCCGCCGAGTCCCGGCGGCCCTAGGCGGTTCGAGGCCGCGTGGCACGCTTGCTGCAAGGAATCATCGGCGTGATGAGCACGGCCCGCGCCGCGCTGAGCAACTAGCGGAGAGGACGCGCCCAACTTGGAAAAGGCCCTGGCTTTGTGGGAATCCTACCACCGTGCGCGGTCCCCACGGGATCGTGAGCACCTGATCGTCCACTACCTGGGCCTGGTCAGATACGTGGCAGGACGGCTGGCAGCCGGCCTGCCGGATTCGGTCGAAATGGACGACCTGGTCGGCGCCGGCATGATCGGGCTGATGAAGGCGGTCGAGGCCTTCGACCCCGCCAAGGAAGTCAAGTTCGAGACCTACTCGATCCCGCGCATCCGCGGGGCGATGCTCGACGAGCTGCGCAACCAGGACTGGTTTCCCCGCTCCGTGCGCCGCAAGGCCAAGCGCATCGACGCGGCCGTCCACGAACTCGAGGCGAGGCTGGGCCGCAGCCCCCGCGACGTCGAGCTGGCCCGCCATCTCCACCTGGACCTGGAGGACTTCTACCGGCTTGCCGGCGAGGTCTCCCAGTCGAGCCTGCTGTCGATCGAGGAAGAGCTGCGGGTGGGCAAGGACGGCACCTATGCCTCGGTGCGGGAGATCCTGTCTGATCTACGCGTTCCCAACGCCTGCGAGCGTCTGGCGGACAAGGAGCTGCGGGCCATCGTGCTCGAGACGCTGGAGCAGCTCGACGAGAAAGAGCGGCTGGTCCTGACTCTGTACTACTTCGAGGAGCTGACCCTGGCCGAGATCGGCGAGGTGCTGGGGGTCAGCGAGAGCAGGGTGTGTCAGATCCACGGCAAGGCCGTGGGTCGCTTGCGCCTGCGCGTGCGCAGCCGCACGCGAGAACAACCACTGCCGTTGCGGCGACCTCTCCGGCGCAAGGAGGCGACGGCGCAGAGCTGACGAGGCGGGCATGGAAGAGATCCATCGCATCGAGAAGCCCACGCCGCCGCCCCCGCCTGTCGGGGGAGGGACGGCCAGCCAACCGGGCCGGCGCCGGCGAGAGGGCTTCCGGGACTACCTCGAACGCCAAGGGCGCGGCGATCGCTCCGACGAGGAGCCGCCGGCAGCGCCGCCCCCGGCGGAGACGCCGGCCGCGGACGATGAGGACAGGGAGCGGGGCCGGCTCCTGGACGAGCGCGCCTGAGCGGCGGCGCCGTCGAGAAGGGAGATGCCGATGCGGGAGATCCTGGATTCGCTGCTGCAGGGGGGAAGCCCGACCCTGGCCCTCTGGACGGGGCTCTTCGGCACGGGCCTGCTCCTGCTGATCGGATTGGCGCGCCGCTTGCGCGCGGATCGGGCTGCGCGCGGGGAATCCGCCCGGCGCGAAGCGCCGCGGCTGGACACCGGGGGCCAGCGGCGTCAAGCGAAGTCGGCCTACGCTGCCCACAGCGCGGGGGCGGGACCCCTGCCGCCGAAGGACGATGCGGGGCCGTCGTCTTACAATTCTGGCACGATGCCGGCCTCCCCGGCTTGCCCCGCCGAACTGAGCCGGCGGATCGATCGCTTGGAGGCCAAGGTGCAGGCGAGGAGAGCCGGGAGTCATGGCTGACACCCTCGACAGACTGATGGCCAGGGTGGGCAAGCTGCCCACGATGCCGCACGTGGCTGCGAAGATCCTCGAGCTGGTCGGTGATCCTACGACGAGCGCGCGCAAGCTCCAGGTCGTCATCGATAGCGATCAGGTGCTGGCGCTGCGCATCCTCAAGGTCGCCAACAGCGCCCTCTACTCGCTGCCGCGCAAGGTGAAGACCCTGCGCGAAGCCATCGTCATGCTGGGCTTCAATCACATCCGCAGTCTCGTGCTCGCCGAGGCCATCCAGAATCTCTTCAAGGGCAAAGGCAAGCGGGGCGATCTGCTCGAGTCCCTGCTCTGGGAACATTCGGTGGGCGCGGCGATCGCCGCCAAGACGGTGGCGCGCGAGATCATGCCCGGACTGAGCGAGGAGGCCTTCGTCACCACCTTGGTGCATGACATCGGCAAGCTGATCCTGCTCCAGAGCGACCCGCCGGGCTATCACGAGATCATCCAGGAGATCTACGCCGACTACCGGCCCTTCAGCGAGCTCGAGCAGGCGCGCTACGGCATGGATCACGCCGAGGTGGGGGCGGCCCTCGCCGCGCGCTGGAATCTGCACGAGGGGGCGGTGGCGGCCATCCGGCAGCACCACAGCGACTCGGGCGAGGACGCGCTCATCGATCTGCTGCGCATGGGCAATGCCATGGCCTGGAAGGCCGAGTGGGGATTTCGCAAGGAACCGGATCTGGCCCTGGCCAGCCTGCCCTGCGCCCAGCGGCTGGGCCTCGGCGAGGAGCTCCTCGCCAACCTGCTGATCGCCAGCCGCGAGCTGCTCGATGCCGAGCGGCAGACCTTCGGTGTTCCCGAGCTCGGCCGCTCGCGGCGCGAGGAGGGGGCGGCCTAGCCGAAAGGCAGGCGTCCCGCCCTGAGCCCTCTTGACAGGCGCGGCGCGGTCGCCTACATTCCTGCCAAGATGTCAGCCGGACTCTGAATCCATTATTCTGCAAAGGGTTGGACTATGTCGCCGGATCCCGCGGTCAGGGATGACGGCCTCTTCATCGTCAGCCGCGAACCCTCGCTCCTGGCCGCCATCGAGGGCTGGGGCCCCCTGCTGGGCGCGCCGATCTTCGCCCATCCCACACTGCAGGCCGCCTATGCGGCGCTGGAGGCCTATCGGCCCCTGCTTCTCCTGCTCGACCGCCGCAGCGAAGCGGGCAGCGTCCTCGGCCTCCTGCGCAAGTTGCGGCGCCGGCACCGCGACCTCGAACTGATCCTCCTGGAGAGCCCGCGCAGCGAGAAGGTGCGCCGCGAGGAGCGCCTGGCCGGGGTGGACCTCTTCATCGACCTCCCCTTGCCGGATCGCGATCTGCGCCTGCTGCTGGAGCGGCGCGTCCGCCTGAGCCGATTCCGGCGGGACTGCCAGATCATCGGCAAGAGCGAAGCCCTCGAGCAGATCATCGAGATGATCCTGCACATCGCGCCGACGGACATCAGCGTGCTCATCACGGGGGAGAGCGGCACCGGCAAGGAGCTGATCGCCCAGACCCTGCACAGCCACAGCCGCCGGGCGCAGGCGCCCTTCCTGGCGCTCAACTGCGGCGCCCTGCCGGAAGGCACGCTCGAGAGCGAGCTCTTCGGCCACGAGCGGGGCGCTTTCACTGGAGCGACGAACGCCCATCCCGGCCACTTCGAGCGCGCCGACGGCGGCACGCTCTTCCTCGACGAGATCGGCGAGCTGAGTCCGGCCATCCAGATCCGCCTGCTGCGGGTGCTGGAGACCGGCGAGTTCATCCGCGTGGGCGGGGTGCGCACGCAATCGGCCGATGTCCGCCTGCTGGCGGCGACGAACCGCGACCTCAATCTCGAGGTGCGCGAGGGCCGTTTCCGCCGCGATCTGCTGCATCGCATCAAGGTGATCGAAGTGCGGGTGCCTCCCCTGCGCGAGCGGTCCGAGGACATCCCTCTGCTCATCGAGCAGTTCCTGCGCGAGCTCCATGCGAAGGAGGGCACGCCGCTCTTCGAACTGGATCCGGAGCTGCTCGACGTGCTGATGGAGGCGCCCTGGCTCGGCAACATCCGCGAGCTGCGCAACACGGTGCAGCGGATGGCCGTGCTCGCGCGCGGCTCACGGCTTGGCCTGGCCGACCTGCCCGCGGATTTCCTCCGCCAGGAGGAGGCGCCGCGGGCCAATCTGCCGGTAGCGCTCAGCCTGCGCCCCGAGGACGCTGAGCGCGAACTGCTCTATCGTTCGCTGCTCGCCTTGCGCGAGGAGGTGGGGGAGGCGCTGGCCATTTTGCGGCGCTTCGAGCGGGACCTGGCGGGCGAGGCCGCGGGCCCGGGCCGGGAGGCGGAAGGCTTGAGCGGGCTGGGCCGCGACTTGAGCCGGGCCGAGGGCGGCGTGAGCCTGGAGGCCATGGAGCGGCGCCTGGTAGAGAACGCTCTGGCCGAGAACCGCGGGCATCGGCGGCGCACGGCGCGGCAACTCGGGATCAGCGAACGGACGCTCTACCGCAAGCTCAAGGAGTACGGCCTGGACTGAAACGGCGGTATTTTCCCTGGCGCCTTGGGCTTGGCTCCCTTAGTATTCAGCGCGTGACCCCCCTCGGCTCGCCCCCTGCGCTGGCAAGGATCCACATTCAACGGATGCGGTGAACCCATGCGAAACTCACTCCTGGGCTGGATGCTCTTGCTCTGCACGGCCCTCGCGCTGGCGCCCGCAGCAGCGCAGGCGAAGTACACCGCAGACTTCCTCACGAAGGGCACCGGGGCGCGCCCTCTGGCCATGGGCGGGGCCTTCGTCGCCGTCGGCGAGGACAACAATGTCCTCTTCTTCAATCCGGGCGCCCTGGCGGCCATGGACGGCAGCAGCCTCAGCCTGATGCATGCGGAGCGCTTCGGCGGCCTGGTCCAGGTGGACCACGTCGGCTTCCATCGCTCGCTGGACCTCTACGGGCGCCGGGCCAGCCTCGGTCTGTCGGTGCTGCGCCTGGGTGTGGACAACATCACCTTCACGGGCGATCATCCCTTCAACGATGGTGCAGGCGACGGCGAATTGAACGGGGAGTTCGACCATCCCGCAGGAACTGCCCGACGACCATCGACCCCAGCTACTTCCGCACCGTGAGCGACCAGGAGTGGGGGATCCTCGGCATCTACGCCACGCAGGCGCGCGGCTGGTCCGTGGGCGGCGGCGTCAAGGTCATCTACCAGTCGGTGGGTGAGTTCAACAGCTTCGGATTCGGCCTCGACGCCGGCGTGCTGAGTCCGCCGCTCGCGCACGGCCTGCGCGCGGGGCTCAAGGTGCAGGATCTCTCGGGCACCTACGTCGCCTGGAGCACGGGCGTCTCGGAGTTCGTGGCGCCCTCGCTGCGTCCGGGTCTGGCCTGGCGCCGCGCTCTCAGCGGCTTCAATGCCAGCGTGCTCATCGCCGCCGACGCGGAGCTTCGCTTCGAGGACTACGGCGATGCCGCCACCTGGAGCGGCGGCGGCTTCAGCGTGGATCCCCATCTGGGCGGCGAGCTCTGGCTGCTCGAGACCGTCGCCCTGCGGCTGGGGCTGGACGGAGAGTCCTGGGCGGCCGGGGGCGGCCTGCGCCTGGCCGGGCGGCAGGGCCTGCTTCCCTGGCGCTTCCTGGAAACCCTGGCCCTGGACTACGGCTTCGGCAGCCACCCCGATCTCGACGGCAGCCACCGACTGGGCCTGGACCTGCGCTTCTAGCCGGCGCCCCGCGCGAGGCCGGGCCGGCAAGGGAGAGGGATGGACAGCGTCCTCACGATGATCCTGGCCGGAGGCTCTCCGGACGCCCTCGGCGCTCTCGGGCGCGATCGCGCGAAGACGGCCGTCCCCTTCGGGGGCCGCTACCGGCTCATCGATTTTTCCCTGAGCAACTGCGTCAACTCCGGTCTGCGCTCCATCAACATCCTCACCCAGTACAACCCGCGCAGCCTGCGCCGCCACGTGCGGCTGGGCCGGCCCTGGGACCTGGACCGCAGCATCACGGGCGGCGTGCGGGTGCTCCTGCCCTACTCGGGCGCCAATCAGATGTCCTGGTACCGCGGCACCGCCGATGCGCTGCTCCAGAACCTGGACATCATCCAGCGCAGCGTCAGCCGCTACGTGCTCATCTTGAGCGGCGACCACATCTACAAGATGGACTACCGCGAGCTCTTCCACCGGCACATCGTCACCGGCGCCACGATGACGGTGGGCACCCGCCTGCGCCGCCACGGCGACGAGCATCGCTACGGCCTCCTCGACGTCGATCCGCGCGGCCAGGTGATCGGCTTCCGCGAAAAGCCGGGCGAATCCTACGGTACGGACGCCAGCATGGGCATCTACTGCTTCGAGAAGACCTATCTGATGGAGGCGCTGCGCCAAGCCGCCGAACGCGGCGGCACCGACCTCGTGCACGAAGTGGTGATTCCCACGGTGGGCAGCACATCGGTCGTCACCTATCGCTTCGACGGCTACTGGGAGGACGTGCCCGACCTGGAGGCCTACTACCGCGCCAACCTGCTGCTCGTCGACGCGGCGCCGCCGCTGATCCTGGACGATCCGGGCTGGCCGATCTACACGCACATGGAGAGCGAGAGCCCGACCTGGTTCGGGCCGCAGGCGCAGGTGGAGCGTGCGATCGTGGGGGCGGGCGGTCGCATCGACGGCCGCGTCCAGGACTCGGTGCTCTTCCCGCAGGTCTCCGTGGCGCCCGGCGCGGTCGTGGAAGGCGCCGTGCTCTTCTCGGGTTGCCGCGTGGAGGCGGGCGCGCGCATCCACCGGGCCATTCTCGACAAGGGCGTGCGCGTCGGCGCCGGGGCGCGCGTGGTGGGAGCG
This sequence comes from uncultured bacterium, assembly GCA_963695095.1. Taxonomy (GTDB): domain Bacteria; phylum Krumholzibacteriota; class Krumholzibacteriia; order JACNKJ01; family JACNKJ01; genus VGXI01. The sequence goes on from CAVOFT010000001.1 coordinate 1,895,692, forward strand.
GAGCGCCTGCTCGTGCTGCCCAAGCGCAGCGAGGTCGGCGCCGGCGTGGATGCCGCTGCGCCCGGCGCAGTGCTCGTGCGCGGGAGCGAGCGATGAAGCCGATGCGCCCCTACGGGCGCGTGGCAGTGCTCATCCTGGCTGGCGGCCGCGGCGAGCGCCTGGACCTGCTGACCACCCTGCGCGCGAAGCCGGCCGTGCCCTTCGGCGGCAACTTCCGCATCATCGATTTCGTGCTCTCCAACTGCTTCCACTCCGGGCTGACGGAGGTGTCGATCCTCACCCAGTACCTGCCGCGCAGCCTGGAGGACCACGTGCGCTTCGGCCGCGACTGGGATCTCGATCGCATCAGCGGCGGCCTCCAGTACCTGCATCCCCACCGCGGCATCGAGCGCTCGAACTGGTACGGCGGCACGGCGAACGCGCTGTACGAGAACCTGAGCGTGCTGGAGGAGTCGCGGGCCGACCACTTCCTGATCCTGAGCGGCGACCACATCTACCGCATGGACTACCGCGAACTGGTTGCCCAGCATGAGGCCTCCCTGACGCAAGCAACCGTGGCGGTGCGGCCCGTGGAGATGGCCCAGGCGCACCACTTCGGCATCTTCGAGACCGACGGCGCCGAGCGCGTGATCGGCTTCGCCGAGAAGCCGGCCGCCCCGCGCAGCAATCTGGCGAGCATGGGCGTCTACGTCATCCGCCGGCACTTCCTGCTCGACACGCTGCGCCGGCGGGGCGCCAGCGAGCCGGCTCTGGACTTCGGTCGCGATCTGGTGCCGAGCTGGGTGGCGGCGGGCGATCTCGCCCTCTACTCCTTCCCCGGCTACTGGCTGGACGTGGGCACGCTCGAAAGCTACGTGCAGGCGCACCGGGACCTGCTCGGCGCCGAACCGATCTTCCAGCTCGCGGATCCCGACTGGCCGGTGATCACCCATACGCCACCGCGCGCCCCCATGCAGATTGGCCATGGCGCGGGCCCGCTCGATGCGCTGATCAGCGAGGGCTGTCGCATCGAAGGGCGTGTGGAGCGCAGCGTGCTCGGGCCCGGCGTGCACGTCGCAGCGGGCGCGCTGGTGCGCGATGCCATCATCATGGAGGACTGCCGCATCGGTCGGGATTGCCGCGTCGAGCGCTGCGTCGTCGACAAGCGAGCCGAGCTGGGCGAAGGCAGCCGCATCGGCGGCGAAGGCGCCGGCAACTGCAACGAGGAGCGGCCCGAAGTGCTGCGGACGGGCTTCAGCCTGCTCGCCAAGGACAGCCGCGTGCCGCCCGGCTGGGTGCTGGGCCGCAATGTGCGCTGGGCGCTGACCGGCGCCGAGGAACAGGCGCTGGCCCGCTTCCCGGACCGACAGGTGCCCGACGGCGCGAGCTGCCTGCTGCCCTAGGCGCCGCCGGATCGCGGGCGGCCGGCCCGGCGTGCGCCGCCTAGCTGTCGGTGTAGAGCACCAGACGATCGCCCGGGTGCAGGACGCTGCGCGCGCTCAGCCTCTCGTTCCAGCCCAGGATGCGCTCGATCGTCGTTCCGTAGCGGCGGCTGATGCTCGAGAGCGTCTCGCCCCGACTCACCACATGGATGCGCCGCGCGGGCGGATCACTGGCTTTGGCCTGGGCGCTGCTCTTGCTGCCACTGCTGCCGGCGGCCAAGTACTGGAGCACCTGACCAGGATAGATGCGCGAGTTGCGACCGAGGTTGTTCCAGCGCTGGATCGAGCGCAGGGGGACGCCTAGGCGGCTGGCGATGGTCGAGAGGTTGTCGCCGCGGCGCACCGTGTAGAAGCTCTTGGCGTGGCCCTCCTCCGCTTGCAGGGGCGGCAGCACCTTGGCCGCTGCGGCAGCAACACCGTTGGGCGCGGGCTCCTGCCAGGCGCGATCCGGGTGGGTGGGGATGACGAGCGTCATCCCGGCGCGCAGATTGCGCGGATTGCGGATGCCGTTGCGGTCGATGATCGCCTGCACGGTGGTGCCGTAGCCCTTGGCGATTTCAAAGAGCGTATCGCCTCTGCGCACCTTGTGCTTCGCGAAGCTGAGGCGCAGTTCCTCCGGTTCCTGGACGGCGAGCGCCGTGCGCAAGCCCTCGCCCCGGCCGGGCGGCACGTGCAGCGCGTAGCCCTGGCGATCGGGCGGGGTGCACCAGCGCAGAATGTGCGGGTTGAGCGCTTCCAGGTCGGCGCGCCGCAGGTTTCCCTTCTTGGCGATGACGGACAGATCGACGGCCTGCGGGATCTCCAGGTCCTCGTAGACGAAGGCCGGCTCGGGCTCGACCGTGAAGCCGTAGTCCTCCAGACGGCTGCCGATCCAGGCCGCCGCCATCATCGTCGGCACGTAATCCTCGGTTTCGCGCGGCAGGTCGAGCTGCCAGTAGTCCCGGCTGCCGGCGCGGCGCACGGCACTCATCACGCGGAACTCGCCCGAGTTGTAGGCAGCCATGGCCAGGTTCCAGTCCTGGAAGATGCCGTAGAGATGGGACAGATACTGGCAGGCGGCCTCCGTCGAGCGCACCACATCGCGGCGCTCATCGACCCAGTAGTCCACGGTGAGGCCGTAGCGGCGCGCGGTGCCGCGAATGAACTGCCAGGGGCCCACGGCGCCGGCGCTGCTGACGGCCTTCACCTTGAACCCGCTCTCGATCATCGCCAGGTAGTAGAGCTCCGGCGGCAGTTCGTAGCGCGCCAAGCTGGCCTCGATGATCGGCCGGTAGGCCTCGCCGCGGTTGATCCAGTTCTGGTAGACCTCACGGCTGCGGCCGTTGAACTGCTCGATCCACTTGTCCACGCGCTCGTTCCGCTCGATGCGCAGAGGGCGGGCCGGGATATCCGCCAGGCCGCCGTACCAGAGGGCGACCAGGGAGTCGTCCGCCACCGAGAGCGGGGCGGAGAAGTGCATCAAGGACTCCTCGTCGAAGATCTCCTGCAGGCGATCCAGACGGTTCTGCAAACTGGTCAGGTACAGGCTCGCCAGCCCACCCGTGGCCAGCTCGCTGTCGGCCTGAACCGTTGCCAGCTCGGCCACGGCCTGGTCGATGCGCTCCTGAGCCGTGAGCAGATTGCCCTGGGCGAGGAGATGCACGGCGTCGTCGTAGTAGCTCTGCAGGGCCTGCAGGGCGGGCTTGAAGGCCAGGGCCCGATCGCGGAGGGACCAGTCGGCCGGCTCCTCCAGGAGGTCGACGCTGTCGGCCGTCAGCGAGGGCATGCCCCCGCTCTCCGGCGCCGCTGTCGCCAGATTGCGTGCCGCTGTGCTCACCTCGGTGGCGGTGGCGGGCTCCTCTTGGTGGCTGGCGCAGGCGGGCAGGATGAGCAGAAGGGCAAGAAGCCCTGGCCAAAGGGCATGGCTGCGATTCAAGGGGACCTCCTGGCGTCCGTTATGCTGGGGCACGGGGTGGTGCCGGAGCCCCGATGCGCTTTCGAGCAAGGGAAGTGCCCGCCGGGCGGGGCAGTCTAGGATGAAGGGCGAGTTCCTGGCAATGGGGAATGACGAGCCGGAGGCACTTGTCTTGACCACCAGGGGGGACTTTAGTATATACTTGAAGAACATCTACTAGGTGCTTGTGATCATAGAGCTTAAACGGGGTCTCCGGATCGCCTCATGAACCGACACCAGCGGACCAGCCGTTATTTCCTCGAGCATCTCCTGCCCCGCGACGCCCTTCTCGCGCCCGAGCGGGAGCGCTTGGAGCGGGTTCTGCGGGCGGGCGAGCCCCAGGCTGAGCGCGAACTGGCGGCCGAACTTGCCGAGGCCCTGGCCGCCCGCGGCGTCTACCAGCGCGAGACCGGCGGCAAGCTCCGCCATGGACGCAGCGGGCAGAGCTATCGCCTGGGATTGCTCAGAGTTCCCGGTCCGCCCACAGCCGGCCCTTCCAGCGCCCCCGATTCGGCGTCCCCAGCCGCCCCGCCGGCGGGGCCGGCGCCGGCCGAGGCGCCCCTGGAGCGCTTGCGCGAGGTGCTGGCGGTGCTCCGCCTGCAGGGCCGACAGCCGAGCATTGCCAACGGCTTGGCGCGCTTGCTGGCGGCCCCGGGGCGCTGGTATCCGGGCGCCCGCTGCACGCTCTACCATTTCCAGCCCCTGGAGGACGGCGACGGGCTGCCGGAGCTGGTCGCCCTGGAGCCGGACACCCTGGCCGCAGGGCACCCCTACCGGCGCGCGCTTGAATGCGCAGGGCCGCTGGCGCTCGATCCCAATCGCGACGAACTCGGCTGGTACCCGCCCCGGAGCGCCGGAACCGGGCAGGAGCAGTGGTGGCTGCTCGCCCTGCGCCTGCCGAGCGAGGACGGTGGCGTGCCCTGGGGCCTGCTCGAACTGCAGCTATCGGCGCGGCCGCCCAGCGCCTCCCTGCCGGCGGAACTGGGCCTGCTCGGCGAGGCCCTTTCGGAACTGCTGCACAACCACCGCGTCCTGGCGGGCGTGGTCTACATCGACGGCCTGACCCAGGTCTACAATCGCAGTTTCCTGGAACTGCAGCTGCCTCTGGAAATCGAGCGGGCCACGCGCAACGGCGAGCCCCTGGCCATGCTCGTGGTGGACCTGGACGACTTCAAGCAGATCAACGATCGCCACGGCCACGAGGCCGGCGATCGGGTGCTGCGCGACTTCGGCGCCGTTCTGCGGGAGACCCTGCGCCGCGTCGATCTCGTCTTCCGCTTCGGCGGCGAGGAGTTCGTCGTGTTGCTGCCGCGCCTGGACGAGGAAAGCGCCTTGCGGGCCGCCGAGCGCCTGCGCCTCGCCGTGGCCGAACACCTCTTCGCGGCCGTGGACGAGGCGCCCCCGCTCGTCGTCACCGCCAGCATCGGCGGCGCCCTCTATCCGCGCGACGCGGTGAGCGAGCGCGGCCTCTTCCGCGAAGCGGACGCCGCCTGCTATCGCTCCAAGCGCGAGGGCAAGAACCGCGTCTCCTTCGCGCTCTCGCCCAGCGATCCCGCGGCCTAGCTCCTTCCGCAACGCCCGACTCGGGAGGGCGCGCTGTTCTGGCCCCTGCTGCTGGGCATGCTGGCCGGTCTGCCCTGGCGCCTGCCGGCGGCCCGCGCCCTCCTGCCCTGGTTCGCACCGCTGCTGCTGCTGCCCGCGGGCGCCCGTGGACGCGCGCGCCGCCTGCAGTGGCTCATGCGCGCCCTGGGCTTCGGCCTCGTCTTCCTGCGCCTGCCGGCGCTGCCGGCCCCGGGCGAGATCGTGGCTCTGGACGGCCACTGGGAAAGGACCCTCGGTCGCGAGGGGCCCTGCTTCAGCGGCCGGCTGCGGGAGCAGCCCTCGGCGCTGCTGCGCGGCCTGGGCGAGACCTTGCCGGCGCCGGGCGCGCGCCTCCGCGGCCGGGCCCTGGCGCTGCCGGCCGCCGGCGGCACGCGCGAACTGCGTCTGCTGAGCTGGCGGGCCGATCGCCAGGAGAGCGCGGCGACGCTGGCTTCTCGCCGCGCGGGCCCCGATCGCCGGGCGCGCTGGGCGCGGCACTGGACGCGGCATTTCCCCCGCCGCGAAGCGCCGCTCGCGCGCGCCTTCCTGCTGGGAGCGCGGCGCGGCCTGCCCCGCTGGCTCAACGAGGCCTTCCGCAATGCGGGCATCGCGCACATCCTGGCCGTCAGCGGCCAGCACGTGGCCATCTTCCTGCTCTTGCTGCGCCTCGTCCTGGCCCCGGCGCTGGGTGCGCGCGGAGCCTTCCGGGCGGAGGCGCTGATGATCGCGCTGCTGCCGCTGCTGCTCCTCGTCTGGGGCGATGCGGCGCCGGTGACGCGCGCCTTGCTCATGGCCGCCTATCTCCTCATCTGGCGTCGCCGCGGCGGACGGCCGCAGGGCCGGGAGGCGATGGGCCTGGCCGCGCTCTGCGAGTTCCTCCTGCGCCCTTCGGTTCTGCTCAGTCCCGGCTTTCTCCTCAGCTACCTGGCGACCTTCGCCCTGATGGCCGGCCTGCCGCGGGGCCCGCCGCCGCAGGCGCGGGGAGCGCGGCTGCGCTGGCAACTGCGCGCAGGGCTCGTCGCCAGCCTGCTCTGCAGCGCGGCCGTGCTGCCCGTGCTGCTGATCTGCTTCCAGCATCTGCCCCTGCTGGGGCCGCTCTGGAACCTCGCCGCGGGGATCCTCTGCGCGCCCGCCCTCGGCCTGGGCTGGCTGGCGCTGCCGCTCGCGCCCTTGCCTGGAGCCCAGTGGGGGGCGCTGCCCGCCGCCCTGGCGCTGCGCGCCCTGACCAGCGTGGCGGCCTGGGGCGGCGGACCGCTCGCCCTCGTGCTGCAGCCGGCGCCGCCGCCGGCCTGGACCTGGCTCGCCTGGAGTCTCGGCTTCCATCGACTGGCGGCGGGCAAGCTGGGGCGACTGGGCGCGCTGCTGCTCGCGACCCCCGTGCTCGCGCTGCTCGCGGGTCTATGCCTTGACACCCTGCAGGGGCCCAACTAGGATGCGGCCTCGTCCCTGGGATGGCCGCTCGCGGCGCTCCCGGCTCCCCAGTCACCGCCCTCTCGCCACAGGTCAGGGATGACCCGTATCGCCGTCCTCGCGTCCGGTCGCGGCTCCAATTTCGAGGCCCTGGCCACGGCCGCGGCGGCTGGGCGGCTGCCGGCGCGCCTGGTGCTCTTGCTCAGCGATCGCGAGGAGGCCGGGGCGCTGGCCATCGCCGGCAGGCTGGACATCCCGCATCAGGTGATCCGGCCGCCCAAGGCGCGGGGTCGACTGGATGCGGCGAGCGAGGCCCGCTTCCTCGCCGCCTGCCAGGCCGCCGGCGCCGACTGGATCTGCCTGGCCGGCTTCATGCGCATCCTCGGTCCCGGCTTCCTCGCCGCCTACCGCGACCGGGTGCTGAACATCCATCCCTCGCTGCTGCCCGCCTTTCCCGGCCTGGACGCGCAGGGACAGGCCTGGGCCTACGGCGTGCGCGTGAGCGGCTGCAGCGTGCATCTCGTGGACGAGGGCGTCGACACGGGACCGCTGGTCATGCAGCGCGCGGTCCCCGTGCGGGCGGGCGACAGCGCGGCGCGCCTGGCCGCGCGCATACTCGTCGAGGAGCACCGGCTCTACCCGGAGGCCCTCGCCCGCCTGCTCAAGGAACCCTGGCGGCGCGAGGGGCGCCGTCTCATCTTCGCCACGGACGAAGAGGGAGAGACATGAAAGCGCTCGTCGATTCCAGCGATCTGGGCCTGGCGCCCAGCTATCGCGGCAAGGTGAGGGATCTCTTCGACCTGGGCGATCGGCTGCTCATCGTGGCCACGGATCGCATCAGCGCCTACGACGTGGTCATGGCCGAGCCCGTGGCCGGCAAGGGCGCGCTGCTCACGGGGATCTCGGTGGCCTGGTTTCGCCGCCTCGAGGCCGCGGGGCTGGTGCGCCATCATCTGATCAGCGCCGACTGGCGGGACTTTCCCGCGCCCTATCGCCGCGAGGAACTGGCCGGCCGCAGCATGCTGGTGCACAAGACCGAGCGCTTCGACCTCGAATGCGTCGTGCGCGGCTATCTCGTGGGCAGCGGCTGGCAGGACTACCGGGCCACGGGGGCGGTCTGCGGCATCGCGTTGCCGGCGGGTCTCGGCGAGGCCGCGCGCCTGGAGCCGCCCATCTTCACGCCGGCGACCAAGGCCGAGAGCGGCCACGATCTCAACGTGGGGCCCACCGAGGCGGCGGCGATCGTGGGGGAGGCCTGGCTGGCGCGCCTGCGCGAGACCAGCCTGGCGCTCTACAAGTTCGCGGCCGACTTCGCCGCTGCGCGCGGCATCCTGATCGCCGATACCAAGCTCGAATTCGGCCGCCTCGGCGACGAGCTGGTGCTCATCGACGAGGTCTTCACGCCCGACAGCTCGCGCTACTGGGAGCGAAGCGCCTGGGCGCCGGGCGCCACCCCCGATTCCTACGACAAGCAGATCCTGAGAAGGTACCTGGATGCCCAGGGCTGGGGCCGCAGCGGGACGCCGCCCAGCCTGCCGCCGGAGCTGCTCGCGCGCATCGCCGCCCGCTACGCGGAGATCCACCGCATCCTCTTCGGCGCGGAGGCGGCCGCGTGAAGATCCGCCGCGCCTTGCTCAGCGTCACGGACAAGTCGGGGCTCGTCGAGCTGGCGCGCTTCCTCGCCGGCCGCGAGGTGGAGCTGATCGCCAGCGGCGGCACGCGGCGGCATCTGGCCGAGGCGGGCATCGCCACGCGAGAGCTGGCGGCGTTCACGGGCAGCCCCGAATGCCTCGACGGCCGGGTGAAGACCCTGCACCCGAAAACCTTCGGGGGCATCCTCGCCGACCCGGAGCGCCACGCCGAGGACCTGAGCCGCCTGGCCTTCCCGCTCATCGATCTCGTCGTGGTCAACCTCTATCGCTTCCGGGAGACGGCGAGCGCGGGCAAGGACGAGGCGGCGACGATCGAGGCCATCGACATCGGCGGGCCGAGCCTCCTGCGCGCCGCGGCCAAGAACTGCGCGCGAGTGGCCGTGCTCTGCGCGCCCGCGCAGTACCCGGACTTCATGGCGGCGGTCGCCGCCGGCGACGGCGACCCCGGCCCCGCGCTCCGGCGGCGCTGGGCGGGCGCGGCCTTCGCGCACACGCGGGACTACGACACGGACATCGCGGCCTGGTTTGCCGGTGAGGACGCTCCGCTGGCCGCCGGTCTCGGGGCGCCCATCGCCAGCCTGCGCTACGGCGAGAACCCGCACCAGCGCGGCGCGCTCCTGCCCTGGCTCAAGTCGGCACCGCCCTTCGCGCAGCTCGCGGGCGGGGAGCTGTCCTACAACAATCTGCTGGACCTGGGCGCGGCCCTGGACCTGCTCGGCGACTTCGCGGGCGGCGAGCCGGTCGCGGCGGTGATCAAGCACGGCAATCCCTGCGGCATCGGCTACGGCGCGAACGGCGGCGCCGCGCTCGCCGCGGCCTGGAGCAGCGATCCCGTCAGCGCCTTCGGCTCGGTGGTGGCGCTCAGCGAGCCGGCCGATGCGGCAGTGGCCGACTTCCTGGCGAAGAAGTTCATCGAACTGCTCATCGCGCCCGGCTACCTGCCGGGCGTCCAGGAGCAACTGGCCCGGAAGAGCAAGCTGCGCCTGCTCGTCCTGCCCTCGCTGTCCGCCTGGCGGGCGCCGCGCCGCCTGCGTTCGGTGGGGCCCCTGCTCCTCGTCCAGGACGAGGATCTCGATCTGGCCCCCGCGGGCGCCTGGCGCCTGGCGACCGGACCGGCGCCGGACGCGCTGACCCTGCGCGATCTGGAGCGCGCCTGGCGAGCGGTCAAGCACGTGAAGAGCAATGCGATCGTCGTCTGGAAGGGCGATCAGCTGCTGGGGGCGGGCGCGGGCCAGACGAGCCGCCTGGACTCCTGCCGCCTTGCCGTGGCCAAGGCCCGCGAGCTGGGCCACGCGCTCGCCGGCGCGGTGGCGGCCTCGGACGCCTTCTTCCCCTTTCCGGATGGGCTCGAGATCCTGGCCGAGGCGGGCATCCGCGCCGTGGTGCAGCCCGGCGGCTCCATCCGCGACGGCGACGTGATCGCGCGCGCCGAGGCGCTGGGCATCAGCATGCTGCTCACGGGCGAGCGGCACTTCCGCCACTAGGCGGCAGCGGCCGCCGCGCAAGGAGGATCGTGCAGGCAGGGATCGTCATTCTCGACTACGGGTCGCAGTACACCCAGCTCATCGCGCGGCGCATCCGCGAGCTGGAGGTGTTCAGCGTCATCCTGCCCTGGAACGCGAGCGGCGAGGCCATCCTGGCCCACGCGCCCTGCGGCCTCATTCTATCGGGCGGACCGGCGAGCGTCTACGAAGCGGGGGCGCCCGGAGCGAACGCCGCGGCCCTGGCCCTCGGCCTGCCCATCCTGGGCATCTGCTACGGCATGCAGATCCTCGGCCGCGAGCTGGGGGCCACCATCGAGCGCAGCGATCGCCGGGAGTACGGTCTCGCCGAACTGGACTGCGACACCGAGGCCGCCCTGCTGGCGGGCCTGGACGCGCGGGAACCCGTCTGGATGAGCCACGGCGACAGCATGCACGATCTGCCGGCGGGAGCGCGGGCCCTGGCGACGAGTCCGGGCAGCCCGATCTGCGCCTTCGCCCACGCGGAGCGCCGCTACTACGGACTCCAGTTCCACCCCGAAGTCTCGCACACGCTGCACGGCAGCCAGATCCTGCGCAACTTCGTCTTCGGCATCTGCGGAGCGCGGCCGGTGTGGACGCGCGAGCAGTTCATCGACTCGACCGTGGAGCGCCTGCGCGCGCAGGTGGGCAGCGAGCGCGTCTTCTGCGCGGTGAGCGGCGGCGTCGATTCGACGGTGCTGGCCGCCTTGCTCTGCCGGGCGCTCGGCCGCCAGGTCGAGTGCGTCTTCATCGACACGGGACTGCTGCGCAAGCACGAGGGCGATGAAGTGAGCGCGCTGTTCGCGCGCTACCTGGACGTCTCCTTCCATCGCATCGACGCCGGACCCGATTTCCTGCGCGCCCTGGGCGGCCTCAGCGATCCGGAGGCGAAGCGCAAGGCCATCGGCCACACCTTCATCCGCGTCTTCGAGCGCGTGGCGGCCGGGCTGGGCGATCTGCCCTTCTTGGCCCAGGGCACGCTCTACCCGGACGTCATCGAATCCGTCTCCACGGGGGGGCCGAGCGCGACGATCAAGAGCCATCACAACGTGGGCGGTCTGCCCGCGGATCTCGCCTTCACCCTGGTCGAGCCCCTGCGCGAGCTCTTCAAGGACGAGGTGCGCGAGGTCGGGGCCGTCCTCGGCCTGCCCCGCGACTTCCTCGCCCGCCACCCCTTCCCGGGGCCGGGCCTGGCCGTGCGCATCCTCGGCGAGGTGAGCCCCGACCGCGTGGCCGTGCTGCAGGAGGCCGATGCCCTCTTCATCGACGAGCTGAAGGCCAGCGGCTGGTACGACAAGGTCTGGCAGGCCCTGGCCGTGCTGCTGCCGGTGCGCTCGGTGGGCGTGATGGGGGACCTGCGCACCTACGAGAATGTCGTCGCACTGCGCGCGGTGGATTCGCTGGACGGCATGACCGCCCGCTGGAGCGAGCTGCCGCATGCCCTGCTCGAGCGCGTGAGCAATCGCATCATCGGCAGCGTGCGCGGCATCAATCGCGTGGTCTACGACATCAGTTCCAAGCCGCCGGCCACCATCGAGTGGGAGTGAACATGCACCGCGCCTTCCCGGCCGCCGGCCTCTGGTTCGGCGTTCTGATCTGCGCGGCGGGGCCGGCGCGCGCCGCCGCCGGCGAGCGGGAGACCAGCTATGTCTACCCGCCCTTCAAGCACACGCTGGGCATGCAGCGCGTGGGCGAGCTGGAGCTCAAGCTCTTCCTCGGGCCGAGCGCCCGCCTTGACAACCCGCAGGGCCTGGCCGCAGGCAAGCCCGAGAGCCGCGACGATGCCAGGACGGAGCGCGACGACGATGAGCTGAGTCTGTTCCTCGTCAACTCGGGGCGGGGCGAGATCATCTACAACCCCTCGCAGACCAGCCTCAAGCGCTTCGGCCGCAGCGGCAGCGGCCCGGGCGAGTTCGCGGGGGCCCGCGGCATCGCCGTCGATCGCAGTGGGATCGTCGCGGTGGCCGACACGGGCAATCGGCGCCTCGTCCTGCTCCGGCTCGGCCCCGACGAGCTGATCTGGGAAACGGCGATCACCCGCGCCGACCGGGCCTTCAGCCCGACGGCCGTCGCCTTCGCCGGCGGGCTGCTCTGGGCCACGGACTATGCCAGGGGCCGCATCCTGCGCTTCCAGCCGGAGGGAACCTGGCTGGACGTCTGGCCCCTGGCCGCGCCGGCCACGCTCGAGGGGCCCTTGGCGCTGGCCGTGCAGGCGAAGGGCGATCCCTGGAATCAAGCGGGGCAGTTCACCCTGGCGGTGGTGGACCAGGGCGGCGCGCGCCTGTCCTGTTTCGACGAGGCGGGCGCCCTGCGCGCGCAGGCGCGGGTGGCCGATCTGGTGCCGGGCCCGGCCAGTCTCGGCTATCCGGTCATCGACCTGCACGGACAGATCATCGTGCCCGACTCCACGGGCGGGCGCCTGATCAAGCTGGATCCCGAACTGCGCGTCCTGGACGTGCTCGACCATATCGACAACGACGATCGCCCCCTGCAACGTCCCAATTCGCTGGCCCTGTACCGCCGCTTCGGCCAGCTCTTCATCGTCGAGGCCCGCGGCGGCTCCTACGCCTGGACGGGCACCAAGCTCAGCGCCCTGCGCGCGGTCAGGGTGGACGGCCAGGGCAAGCCGGGTCTGCAGGTCGACTATCAGCTCAGCGAACCCAGCCTCATCAGCGTCGAACTGCTCGTCGGCGGCCAGGCGCGCGAGCTGATGCCTGCGCGGCGGCGCGGGGCCGGCGAGCGCCGCGAATGGCTGGCGTTGCCGGCGGACGCGGGGCCGCAGGCGATTCTCGTCGTCAAGGCGCGGCCGACCTACTCGGCCCAGCAGCAGCTCACGGTGGAGCGACGCCTGCCCTTGCCGCCGGCGCCGCGCGCCGGCGGGGGTGACTAGGCGATGGCCCCGCCCCGCGCCGGCTGGCGAGCCGAGGGCCTGCGCAAGAGCGTGCACCTGGCGACGGTGCTCATCCCCCTCGCGGTCTGGTTCCTGCCGCCGCGCCTCTGGCGCTGGCCGCTGGTGGGCCTGACGGTCGGCGTGCTCGCGATCGATTTCACGCGCCTCGGTGCGCCGCGCTTCGGTCGCTTCGTGCGCGCGCTGGCGGGCGACGCCCTGCGGCGGCACGAGCGCAAGGAACTCTCGGGCTCGAGCTATCTGGCGCTGGGCGTCCTGCTGGCCGCGCTGGTCTTTCCGCGGCCGGTGGCCGTGGCGGCCATGGGCTACCTGATCCTCGGCGACGGACTCGCGGGCCTGGTGGGACGCAGTTTCGGGCGCCGGCCCCTGGCCTTCGGCAAGAGCCTGGAAGGCACCGCGGCCGGCCTGGCCGCGAATCTGCTGGTGGGCCTGCTCACGGTGCACGAACTGCCGGCCGTCCTGCTCGGCGCCGGCGTGGCATCGGCTGTGGAATTGCTGCCCTTGCCCCTGGACGACAACCTGGCCATCCCCCTCGTCAGCGGCACCATCCTCTGGTGGGCCCTGCTGTGAGGCGGCGCCTGGCCTCAGCGCTCGGGAGCCGCCGCCGTGTCTGAAGCGAAGTTCCGACCCTACACGGAGTACCGGGAACTGCCGCCGGCCGCGATGCGGGAGCGGGCGCGCGAATTTCGCGAGGAGCTGAGCCGGCGCCGCAGCGTGCGCCAGTTCTCGCCGCGGCCCGTTCCCCTGGAGTTGATCGCCGACTGCCTGGGCGCCGCGGGTAGCGCCCCCAGCGGCGCCAATCGCCAGCCCTGGCACTTCGCGGTGGTCAGCGATGCCGCCCTCAAGCGGCGCCTGCGCGAGGCGGCCGAGGCGGAGGAGCGCGCCTTCTACGCGGAGCGCGCCCCGCGCGAGTGGCTGGAGGCGCTCGGGCCCCTGGGCACGGATGCCGACAAGCCCTTCCTCGAGACCGCGCCCTTCCTGATCGCGATCTTCGCTCGCCGCTGGGAGGCGCCGCCGGAGGGCGGGCGCCTGCCGAACTACTACGTGAACGAGTCGGTGGGCATCGCCACCGGTCTGCTCATCGCCGCGCTGCACCGGGCCGGTCTTGCCACCCTGACGCACACGCCGAGCCCGATGGGTTTCCTCGCCGAGCTGCTCGGGCGGCCGGCCGCGGAGCGGCCCTACCTGCTGCTGGTCACCGGCTATCCCGAGGCCGGCGTCCAGGTGCCGGACATCGGGCGCAAGGGGCTGGCCGAGATCGCGAGCCTGGACGGGGGCGCCTTCCCGGAGGAAGCCGGGCGCTGATCGAGGGCGGCCGGCGCGAGCGGGCCGCTGCGGACGGGAGCCCCGCGCCCGGGGCGATCGCTAGGCGCTGCAGGCACTTGGCGGCGAGGGCGGGGCATTGCCAGGGCGCTGGGCGCCCCCGGTTTGACAGCCGGGGCCGCCGCCCTTACATTGGCTGCGCCTAAATGATGCAATTCCAAGCTGATGAGGTGTGGATCCCATGGCCTTCGGCATCCTGAAGAAGCTCTTCGGCACCCAGATGGAGCGGGAGATCCGCCAGCTGCAGCCGCTGGTGGACGAGATCCTCAGCTATGGCGACGCCTATGCGGCGCTCTCCGACGAGGAACTGCCCGCCAAGACGGAGGAATTCCGCCGCCGGCTGGGGGAGGGCGAGACCGTCGACGACCTGCTGCCCGAGGCCTTCGCGCTCGTCAAGGAGGCCTGTCGGCGCAAGGTCGGCCAGAGCTGGGAAGTGGTGGGCATGTCCCAGCGCTGGGAGATGGTGCCCTTCGACGTCCAGCTCATCGGCGGCATCGTCCTGCACCGAGGGCAGATCGCCGAAATGGCCACGGGTGAGGGCAAGACCCTGGTCGCCACGCTGCCGCTCTACCTGAACGCCCTCTCGGGCCAGGGAGCGCAGCTGGTCACGGTCAACGACTACCTGGCCGAGCGCGATGCGCGCTGGATGGGGCCCATCTTCGAGAGCCTGGGCCTCACGGTGGGCGTGATCCTTTCGGGGATGGAGCCGCCGGCGCGACAGATCGCCTACCGCTGCGACATCACCTACGGCACCAACAGCGAGTTCGGCTTCGACTACCTGCGCGACAACATGGTCGGCAGCGCCGACCAGCAGGTGCAGCGCGGCTACCACTACGCCATCGTCGACGAGGTCGACTCGATCCTCATCGATGAGGCGCGCACGCCGCTGATCATCAGCGGCCCGGTGCGGGGCTCCAGCTCCGATGCGCGCTACTTCGAGATGCGGCCGATGGTGGAGGGGCTCTTTCGCAAGCAGCAGCGCCTGGTCAACGAGATGGCCGCCGATGCGGAGCGGCTGCAGCAGAAGGAGGGGCGCAGCGACGAGGAGCGCTGGCAGCTGGGCACGCTGATGCTGCAGCTGCGCCACGGCTCGCCGAAGAACAAGCGCTACCTGCGCCTGCTGCAGGAGGAGGGCCTGGCCAGCCTCGTCGGCCAGGTGGAGAATGCCAACATTCGCGACAAGACGATGCCCGAGCTGGACGCACTGCTCTACTTCGTCATCGATGAGAAGGGGCACTCGATCGAGCTGACCGAGAAGGGCCTGGACTCGCTCAGCGAGAAGGATCGCCAGCTCTTCGTGCTGCCCGACCTCAGCGTCCGCCTGGGCGAGATCGACGCCGCGCCCGAACTGGATGCCGCCGCGCGCCTCCTCGCGCGCGAGGAGGCCCACCGCGAGTACGCCGAGCGCAGCGAGGCCATCCACATGGTGCAGCAGCTCCTGCGCGCCTACAGCCTCTTCGAGAAGGACGTGGAGTACGTCGTCCAGGAGGGCAAGGTGCAAATCGTCGACGAGTTCACCGGCCGCATCCTGCACGGCCGCAGATACTCGGACGGGCTGCACCAGGCGATCGAGGCGAAGGAGGGCGTGCGCATCGAGGGGCAGACCCAGACCTATGCCACGATCACCTACCAGAACTTCTTCCGCATGTACGAGAAGCTCTCCGGCATGACCGGCACGGCGATCACGGAAGAGGCGGAGTTCTGGGAGATCTACAAGCTCAAGGCAGCCGTGGTCCCCACCAACCGGCCGGTGGTGCGCACCGACGAGGACGATCGCATCTACCGCACGCGGAAGGAAAAGATCGAAGCCATCCTCAGCGAGATCGAGCGCCTGCACGCCATCGGCCTGCCCGTCCTCGTGGGCACGGTATCGGTGGAATTCAGCGAGATGCTCAGCCGCGTGCTCAAGGGCCGGGGCATTCCCCACAACGTGCTCAACGCCAAGCAGCACCAGCGCGAGGCGGAGATCGTCGCCGGCGCCGGGCGGCCGGGCGCGGTCACCATCGCCACCAACATGGCCGGCCGCGGCACCGACATCAAGCTGCATCCGGGCGTGCTGGACGGCCAAGAACTCAACTTCGCCGCCGAACCCGATGCCGAGCAGGCGCCGCGCGGCCTGCAGATCGTGGGCACCGAGCGCCACGAGAGCCGGCGCATCGACCGCCAGTTGCGCGGGCGCTCCGGTCGCCAGGGCGACCCTGGCCGCAGCGTCTTCTTCCTCTCGCTCGAGGACAACCTGATGCGCCTGTTCATGGGCGATCGCATGGGCGCCATCATGGACCGCATCGGCGTCCAGGAGGGCGAGGTGATCACGCATCGGCTGGTGACGAATGCGATCGAGCGCGCGCAGAAGAAGGTGGAGGCCTACAACTTCGACATCCGCAAGAACCTGATCAAGTACGACGATGTCATGAACGCGCAGCGCGAGGTCGTCTACGATCGCCGCGGCTTCTACCTGGAGGCGGAGGACCTCGACGAGGAGCTCGCGGAGAAGACGCGCGCGCTGGCGGCGGCCTTCGTCGATCGTCACATCCCGGAGCACGGCCTGCCCGAGAATTGGGACACGGCGGCGCTCTTCCACGAGCTCGAGAGCGTCTTCCTCGGCAGCTTCGCGCTGCCGGACGGCGAGCTCGAGCATCTGGACAGGGACCAGCTGCGGAACCTGGTCGTCGATCGCGCCCTGGAGCGGCTCGCCGAGCGCAAGGCGGCCCTGCCGTCGGAGCTCTTCGTGCAGGTGGCGCGTTTCGCGCTTCTGCGCAGCCTGGACGAGGCCTGGAAGGATCACCTGCTGGAGCTGGACAATCTCAAGAGCGGCATCGGCCTGCGCGGCTACGGGCAGAAGGATCCGCTCATCGAGTTCAAGCGGGAGGGCTTCGCGCTCTTCGAGGAGTTCATCGAGCGCGTCGATCGCGACAGCTTGCACGCGCTCTTCCACTTGCAGGTCACGGTGGCGCCGGCGGCCTACGCCGGCGAGGACCTGGCGCGAGTCAAGGCGCGGCACGACGAGGCCGAATCGATCACGGCGGCGCCGCCGGCCGCCCTCGCCGATGCGTCCGCCGCCGGGTCGATGCCGGCCGCCGCGATCGCCAGCCGTGCATCGACAGCCGCGCCCGCGCCGAGCACGCCCGTGACCACCGGCCCGAAGGTGGGGCGCAACGACCCCTGCCCCTGCGGAAGCGGCCTCAAGTACAAGCGTTGCCACGGGCGCGCCGGCTGAACAGCGCCGGCCGCGGGAAATTGGGGGCTGGACGGAGTGCAGGTCTGATGCTAGCTTGCCGCGCAACCCGGGGAGCGATGAGGGTATGCAGAAGCGCTTGAAGGAAATCGTGATCTACATCTTGGAGCACGGCAGCGGGCTCGCGCCGGACCAGCGGGCGCAACTCGAGCGCATGCGGGGCGAGTTGTCGGCGGCCGGCCTGCCGGAGGCCGCCATCGAAGCCGCCATCCACGAGATCCTCGAACTCGGCGTGGGCCGCGGCCGCCGCGAGAGCGGCGCGGCCGGCGGCATGGCGATGGCCCAGACGGCGCAGGGCTACCTGCAGCGCCTGGTCAATCTCGGCCTCATCGACGAGGAGCAGCGCGAGGAGCTGATCGAGCGGGCGCGCCGGGTCCATCCGGGCGGGGCCAGTCTCGACGACATCCAGTTCCTGGCCGCCTCCCTCATCTTCGATGAGAGCCTCGGCATCATCTGGGGTTGGGACGGCGAGATCCAGACCTCCGCACACCCCCTCCACTGAGCCTCCGGAGCGACCGGCATGTCCCAGAAGCTGCTCATCGTCGAGAGCCCCACGAAGGCACGTACGTTCCAGAAGTACCTCGGGCGCGGCTACATCATCAAGGCCAGCAAGGGCCATGTGGTGGACCTGCCCAAGAGCAAGCTGGGCATCGATCTCGAGAACGGTTTCGAGCCGCAGTACGTGACGATTCGCGGCAAGGGCAAGGTCATCAAGGAGCTCGAGCTGGCGGCGCGCAAGGTGGACGAGGTGCTGCTGGCCACCGATCCCGACCGCGAAGGGGAGGCGATCGCCTGGCATCTCAAGCAGCATCTCGAGCGCCGGCAGCCGAACATTCGCCGCGTTCTGCTCAATGAGATCACGAAGGAGGCCATCGCCGAGGCCGTCAAGCACCCCGGCGAGGTGGACCTGCGCAAGGTGGAGGCCCAGCAGGCGCGGCGCGTGCTGGACCGGCTGGTCGGCTACCAGATCAGTCCCTTGCTCTGGAAGATCTTCTACTACGGGCTCAGCGCGGGCCGCGTGCAGAGCGTGGCGCTGCGCCTCATCGTGGAGCGCGAGGAGGAGCGGCGGCGCTTCGTGCGTGAGGAGTACTGGTCCCTGCGCGGCGAGTTCACGGGCGCGGCGGGTCAGCCCTTCGAGGGCAAGCTGATCAAGTGGCGCGGGGAAGAGCCCAAGCTGGCCGATGCCGACACGGCGCGCTCGGTGCTGGCGGCCCTCGGCGTGGCGCCGGCGGCGCTCAGCGCGGCGAGCGACGAGGCGCTGGGCGCCGGCGACCAGCTGCTGCCGGTGGGGACGAGCCCGGCCTACCGCGTGGCGGCGGTGGAGCGCAAGCAGCGCCGGCGTTCGCCCGAGCCGCCCTACATCACCAGCACCCTGCAGCGCGATGCCAGCAGCAAGCTGGGCTTCACGGCCCGGCGCACGATGATGCTCGCCCAGCAGCTCTACGAGGGGCTCGACCTGGGCGAGGAGGGCGCCGTCGGCCTGATCACCTACATGCGCACCGACTCCACCCGCATCGCCGACAGCGCGCGGGCCGAGCACCGCGAGTACGTGCTGGAACAGTTCGGAGCGGACTACATGCCGCCGCAGCCGCGGCAGTTCAAGGTAAAGGCCGGCGCGCAGGATGCCCACGAGGCCATCCGGCCCACCAGCGTGGCGCGCAGCCCGGAGTCCCTGCGCAGCTACCTTGGCAAGGACCAGCTCGCCGTGTATCGGCTGATCTGGCAGCGCTACATGGCCAGCCTGATGGCGGAGGCCCGCTTCGAGGCGACGGGCGTGGACATCCATTGTTCCGACGCGGTTTTTCGGGCGACGGGCAGCCGCCTGCTCTTCGACGGTTACCGGCGGGTGCTCGGCCCCGCACGGGGTAGCAAGGCCGAGGAGGCGGGCGGCAACGGCGACGGCGAGCGCCTCTTGCCGGCCATCGAGGAGGGCGAGACGCTGACGGCGGCCCTGGCCCCTCGCCAGCATTTCACGGAGCCGCCGCCGCGCTATTCCGAGAGCAGCCTGATCAAGGAACTCGAGGAGCGCGGCATCGGGCGGCCGAGCACCTATGCGAGCATCGTCGGCACCATCCAGGGCCGCGACTACCTCATCCTCGACGACAGCCGGCGCTTCCAGCCCACCGAACTGGGGGAGAGCGTCTGGAAGGTGCTGGCCGAGGGCTTCCCCAAGCTCTTCGAAGTGGGCTTCACGGCGCGCATGGAGGCGGAACTGGACAAGGTCGAGGAGGGCGACGCGGCGTGGCGGGACGTCGTCGGCCATCTCTACACGCCGATGAAGCGGGCCCTGGACGCCGTGGAGAAGCGCACCGATCATCTGCGCGAGGCCATCCGCGAGGAGACCGGCGAACCCTGCGAGAAGTGCGGCCGGCCCATGATCAAGACCTGGGGCCGCAACGGCCGCTTCATGGCCTGCAGCGGCTACCCGGAGTGCCGCAACTCCAGGCCCCTGGAGGCGCCGACGGCGGCGGGCGATCAGCAGTGTCCCGAGTGCGGCGCGCAGATGATGGTG
The DNA here is from genome assembly GCA_963695095.1 of uncultured bacterium. Classification (GTDB taxonomy): domain Bacteria; phylum Krumholzibacteriota; class Krumholzibacteriia; order JACNKJ01; family JACNKJ01; genus VGXI01. The sequence goes on from CAVOFT010000001.1 coordinate 1,915,169, forward strand.
CGCGTGGGCCGCTTCGGCCGCTTCGCGGCCTGCTCGCGCTATCCGGACTGCAAGGGCACCGCCCCGCTGGAGATCGGCGTCGGCTGTCCTCGCGAAGCCTGCAGCGGTCGCCTCGTGGAGAAGCGCAGCAAGCGGGGACGCACCTTCTACGGCTGCAATCGCTATCCCGACTGCGATTTCGCGAGCTGGAGCAAGCCCGTCGCCGCCCCCTGCCCCGATTGCGGAGGCCTGGTGGTGGAGAAGGCGAGCAAGGCCAAGGGCAGCTTCCAGCAGTGCACACTCTGCAAGCTGGAGATCCCCGAATAGCTTGAGCGAGCCCGTCCTCATCATCGGGGCCGGCCTCGCCGGCTGCGAGGCCGCGCTGGCGCTCGCGGCGGCGGGCGTGCCCGTGCGCCTCTGCGAGCAGAAGCCCGGGCGGCGCTCGCCGGCGCACCGTCTCGATGGACCCGCCGAACTCGTCTGCAGCAATTCGCTCAAGTCGATCCGTCTGGATAGCGCCAGCGGGCTGCTCAAGGAGGAGATGCGCCGCCTGGGCAGTCGCCTGCTACCCCTGGCCGAGAGCTGCGCGCTGCCCGCAGGGGCGGCCCTGGCGGTGGAGCCCGCCGTCTTCAGCGCGCGGGTGGCGGCGGCCCTGGCCGCAGCGCCGGGCATCGAGCGCTGCGCCGGGGAGCAGACCGAGCTGCCCGCGGCGGGCCTGGCCATCGTGGCCACGGGCCCCCTGACGAGCCCCGCCCTCAGCGCCGCCATCGAGGGCCACTTCGGCCAGAGCCGTCTGAGCTTCTACGATGCCATCGCGCCCAGCGTCACCCGCGAGAGCCTGGACGATGCCGCCCTCTTCAGCGCGAGCCGCTACGACAAGGGCGAGGCGGACTACCTCAACGCCCCTCTGGACGCCGAGGCCTACGCCGCCTTCACCGCGGCCCTGGCCGCGGCGGAGCCCTATCCGGCCAAGGACTTCGAACAGGGCGTGCCCTACTTCGAGGCCTGTCTCCCGGTGGAAGTGATCGCGGCGCGGGGGGCGGAGTCCCTGCGCTTCGGTCCGCTGCGGCCCGTGGGTCTGCGCGACCCGGTCAGCGGCCGGCGGCCCCACGCCGTGCTGCAACTGCGCCGCGAGAATGCCGCGGGCACGATCTGGGGCCTGGTCGGCTGCCAGACCCGCCTGCGCATCGGCGATCAGGAGCGCATCTTTCGCCTGGTGCCGGCCCTCGCCAGCGCCGAGTTCGTGCGCCATGGGGCGATGCACCGCAATTTCTTCCTCGACTTTCCCCGCACGCTCACCCCCTGCCAGGAGAGCCGGCGCCAAGCGGGACTCTTCTTCGCGGGGCAGATGACGGGCGTCGAGGGCTACGTGGAGTCCATGGCCAGCGGCCTGCTGGCCGCCCGGCAGGTGCTGGCCCGCCTGGCGGGCCAGGAGCCGTCGCTGCCGCCCGCCGAAACCTTGCTGGGCGCGCTGATGCGCTTCCTGGCGGGGCAGGCGCCCGGCGGCGCGCAGCCGATGAACGCGGCCTTCGGCCTGCTGCCGCCGCTGGCGGGGCGGCTGCCCGGCAAGTCCGCCCGCAAACAGGCCTACGCGGAGCGCAGCCTGGCCGCCCTCGACGCTTACCTGCAGGAAGCGCGAGACTTGCAGGCCTGAGGGCGCTCTGCTAGTTTCCCGCCGTGCCAGACCTCCTCGATGATTTCTTGCGCTACCTGGCCGTGGAGCGGGCCTGCTCGGAACACACCGTGCAGGCCTATCGCCGCGATGTCTCCCAGTACCTGAGCTTCCTCGACTTCCAGGGCGATCCCGCCGAACTCGCGGTGGATCGCCAGCGCCTGCGGCGCTTCCTGGCGCTGGTGCGCAGGGACGCCTTCGCCCCGGAACAGGGGCGCCGGCGCAAGGCGGCCCTGAGCGAGCGCAGCCTGGCCCGGAAGCTCTCGGCGCTCCGCGCCTTCTATCGCTGGCTGAACCGGCGGGGGCTGCTGGCCGCGGATCCCTCGCGCCTGGTCGATGCGCCGCGCCTGGGCCGGCCGCTGCCCGTCTTCGCCGAGGAGGGCTGGGTGCACCGCATGATGGGCCTGCCGGACACGGCGACGCGGCGCGGTCTGCGCGATCGGGCGCTGCTGGAGCTGCTCTACGGGGCGGGCCTGCGCCTGGCGGAACTGCGGGGCCTGGCCCGGGACGACGTCGACCTGCGCGGGGAGCTGCTGCGCGTGCACGGCAAGGGCAACAAGGAGCGCCTCGTTCCGCTGCAGGGAGAGGCCCGGCGCTGGCTCGAGCGCTGGTTGGCGGTGGCGGCGCCGCAGGGCGCCGCAGCGGTCTTCGGGGGGCGCGGCGCCGATGGCGCGCTGGCCCGCCGCAGCGTGCAGCGCATCGTCGAGAAGTACCTCGGGCAGGTGGCCAGCTTGGCGCGGGTGAGTCCCCACGTGCTGCGCCACAGCTTCGCGACCCACCTCCTGGAGCGGGGCGCCGACCTGCGCTCGATCCAGGAGATGCTGGGCCACGCCAGCTTGACGAGCACGCAGGTCTACACGCACGTGAGCACGGAGAAACTGAAGGCGGTGCACCGCAAGGCGCATCCGCGCGGATGATCGCATCGCGCCGCCCGCGCCGTGGGCAGCGCGCACGCCAGCAGAGGGAGGAACGGTCTTGTCGCAGCCCAAGGATTTCATCTCCATCGCGGACTGGAGCGCGGAGGACCTGATCCGCTTGCTCGAACTGGCCATGGAGCAGAAGCGCACCTTGAAGAAGGGCGGCAAGCTGCCGGCCAGCCAGGCGGGCAAGGTGCTGGCCTGCATCTTCCACAAGCCGAGCCTGCGCACGCGCATCAGTTTCGAGGTGGCGATCCGCCAGCTCGGCGGTTCGAGCCTGTACATCACCGACAAGGAGATCGGGCTCGGCAGTCGGGAATCCCCCCAGGACGTGGCCCGCGTGCTGGAGCGCTACGTGCACGGCATCATGATCCGCACCTTCGCCCACGAGAACGCGACGCTGCTCGCCCGCAACGCGACGCGGATCCCGGTCATCAACGGGCTCACGGACCTGCTGCACCCCTGCCAGGTGATGGCCGACCTGCAGACGATCTGGGAGCACCGGGGCGGGCTCGACGGGCAGCGCATCGTCTACATCGGCGACGGCAACAACATGGCCAACAGCTGGGTGCACGCCGCCGCGCGCCTGCCGATCGCGCTCGTCATCTGCAACCCGGGCGGCTTCGATGTGGACGCTGCGGTGCTGGCCAATGCCAAGCGCATCAACCCGCAGCTCAAGCTGGAGTTGATCGGCGATCCCGCCGAGGCCGTCCAGGGCGCCGACGTGCTCTACACGGACGTCTGGGCCAGCATGGGTCAAGAGGCCGAGGCCGCCGCGCGCAAGGCGATCTTCGCGCCCTACCAGTTGAACGAGAAGCTGCTGGACAAGACCGGCAAGGCGGACACCATCGTCATGCACTGCCTGCCCGCGCACCGGGGCGACGAGATCACCGACGAGGTGCTGGACGGACCGCGCTCGGTGGTCTTCGACGAGGCGGAGAACCGGCTGCACATCCAGCGGGCCATTCTCTCCGTGCTGATGTAGATGCGGGTGCGGCGCGCCGAGCTCGGGCTGCTGCTCTGGGCGCTGCTGGCGGCGCTCCTGAGTTGCGCGCGCATCCGGCCGCCGAGCGGCGGCGAAGCGGACACGACACCCGCAGTGCTGGTGGGCGGGCGCCCGGCGGACGGCAGTCTCGGCACGGGCCCGCTCAGCGAGGTGCTGCTCACCTTCAGCGAGCCGGTGGACCGGGCGAGCGTGCTCACGGCCCTGCGCGTCGAGCCGCCGCGCCTCCTGCGCAGCCTGCGCTGGGCCGGGGATACGCTGCTCGCGCTCCGCTTCTGGGAGCCCCTGCCCGCCGCCACCAGCGTCGACGTCTATCTCGTTCCCGGCTGGCGAGACCGGCATCGGATTCCCCAGCCCGAGTGGCAGGTGCTCAGCTTCGCCACGGGCGAGGAGCTGCGGCCGGGCTGGCTGGCCGGGACGGCCACCTTCAAGGGGCAGCCGAGCCGCTCCCTGCACCTCGCGCTCAGCGATACGAGCGGGGCGCCTGCGCGGCTCACCCGTCCCGATGCGCGCGGCGGCTTCCGCTTTCGGGGCCTGCCTGCCGATGGGCGCGCCTGGCTGCTCGCCGCTTTCCAGGACGTCGATGGCGACAGCCTCTTCGATCCGGCCGTGGACTTCGCCGACACCCTGCGCGACTCCCTCGCCCTCGCGCCGGCCGCACCGCGGCGCTTCGGCCTGCGCCTGGACGTGATCGATCCCGACGAACCGGGCAGCGTGAGCGGGCAGTTCGCCTGCCTGGACACGATGCCGGGGCTCTTCTTCCTGCGCGTCCTGCCGGACTCCTTTCGCTTGAGCGATGGCAGCCGGCCGCTCGTCGATCCCGGCGCCCTGCCGGAGGCCGAGCGCGCGCGTCTCGCCGCGCTCGTCGCGCGGCCGGCGGCGGCCGCCGAGCTGCCGGCGCAGTGGCTGCGGCTGGAGCGGGCCGGCGCCTTCGCCCTGCCCGCCCTGCCTCCCGGCCAGTACTGGCTCTTCGTGCACGGGGAACTCGGCGCGCCGGACACGCTCTGGGATCCGGCCGGCGAGCCCGCCGGGCTGAGCGCCGGCCCGCTCGGCCTCGCTCCGGGCGGCAGCCTGAGCTGGCCGCGCTTCGCCTTTCCGATCGCCGCCAGTCCCGCCGATAGCGCTGCCCCGGCGCCCGCGCGCGCCGGCGAGGCGCCGTGAAGCGGCGCCTGGCTTCTGCGCTCTGCCTGGCCCTGGCCCTGGCCCTGCCGGCGCGCGCGCAGTACCTCTTCGGCAAGAACAAGGTGGTCTACTCGCCGCGCGAATGGCTGGTCGCGCGCAGCGAGAAGGTGGAGCTCTTCTTCTATCCGGAGGAGGAGCAGCTTGCCGCCTACGCGCTCGCCTTCGCCGATTCGGCGGCGCTGGAGCTGGAGATCGTCTTCGCCCTCACGCTCGAGCGCCCGGTGCCGCTCGTGCTCTACGGCTCGCAGCATGCCTTTCGGGAAACGAACGTCATTCCTAGCCTGATCGGCGAATCGGTGGGGGGCTTCACGGATCTCGTGCGCGGCCGCGTCGTCGTGCCTGCCACGGGGGACCTGCACGCGCTCCGGCACGTGATCCGCCACGAGCTCGTGCATGCGGTCATGCTCGAGAAGCTGGCGCAGGTGATGTCGGCCCGCCGCCAGTTCAGCTACCAGCACCCGCCGCTCTGGTTCGTGGAGGGCCTGGCGGAGTTCTACAGCGTCGGGGCGCCCGACACCGAGGGGGAGATGCTCCTGCGCGAGGGCATCCTCGACGGCTCGCTGCCGCCCCTCGGCGAGCTCTGGCGCATCCAGGGCAGCTACCTGATGTACAAGGTGGGTCAGTCGGTGGTGGCCTACCTGGATCTCAACTACGGCTCGGCGGCCGTGCGCGGCCTGCTCGAGAACTGGTGGCGCAGCGCCAGCTTCGAGCGGCTCCTCGAGCAGGACCTGGGGCTCAGTCTCGCCGAGCTGGACGCGGGCTGGCGCAGTCAGCTCAGGCGGCGCTACTACCCGAGCGTCACCGTCAGGCAGCCCGCCCGCGAGCGCGGGCGCGAGCTGCTGCGCGGCGGCAGCTTCCAGGTGGGCCCCGCCGCGCTGGGGGACTCGAGCTTCGTCTACCTGGAGACGGCCAGCGGCCGGGTGGCCCTCGCGCGCGCGGAGTTCCCCCGCGAGGTCAGGCGCCAGGCCGACTATCGCCTGCTGCTCGAGGGCGGGCGCAGCGGACGCACGGAGTCCATCCCCTTCATGCGCAGCCGGCCGGCGGCAGGGGCCGGACTGATCGCCCTCAGCGTGCAGCGGGGGCCGGGCGATGAGTTGCGCTTCCTCGACGCTGCCAGCGGCGCCACGCTCGCCGCCTTTGCCGCGGATTCCATCGTGCAGATCGAAGCGCCGAGCCTGGCGCCGGATGGGCGCGTGCTCTTCTCGGGCATCGGGCCCGGGGGGCGCCGCGACCTCTTCCTGCTCACGGGGAATCCGCGGGCAGCGGCGCCCGCCTGGCAGCTGCGACGGCTGACCGCCGACGATTGCGATGACCGCGATCCGAGCTGGCACCCGGATGGAGAGCGCTTCCTCTTCAGCAGCGATCGCGGGCAGGCGACCGCCAGCCCGCATCGCAATCTCTTCGCCTTCGAGCTGGCGAGCGGGCGCGTGGAGCGGGTCACCGAGGGCCCCTGGGTGGATCGGCAGCCGGCCTGGTCGCCGGATGGGCGCCGCTTCGTCTACGTGTCGGACCGCCTGGGCGCCTGGGATCTCTATAGCGCCGAGGCGGGCGTGCATCGGCGGCAGACGGCCACCTACGGCGGCGCGCAGGACCCGGCCTGGCTGGGGGAGGGATTCCTGGCGGCGGTCTACGAGCAGCGGCGCTACCGGATCTATCATTTCCCCTTCGCGGCGGGCGCGGACAGCGTGGCCGCCGGCGCGGCGGAGACGGCGGCGGTGACGCCTGCCGCCCCGGTGCCGGGCATCTCCCTGCCGGCACCGATTCCCTATCGCCCCCGCTGGGGCCTGGACTTCGCCCAGTCGGGCCTGGCCTACGATCCGGAGTTCGGCAGCGCCGGCGGCGGCCAGCTCGGCTTCACGGATCTGCTCGGCAATCACCAGGCCTCGGTCGCCCTCTCGAACACGGCCACCACTTCGGCGGACTTCTTCAAGCGCCTGAACGTGGGCCTGGGCTACACGAATCTTTCGAGGCGCTGGAACTGGAGTCTGGCGGTCTTCCACCTCAGCAGCGACTTCGACACGAACGGCTGGGAGTATCGCTTCGAGCGGCGCTTCGGCGCGCTGGCGGCCCTGAGCTATCCCTTCAACCAGTTCCGCCGCGTGGAGTTCAGCGCCAATGTGCGCGGGGTGATCCAGGAGGACGAGATCAGCTACGCCCTCCGCGATCCGGAGGCGGTGCTGGGCTCTCTCTACGCCGCCTGGGTGCACGACACCGTGCTCTGGAGCTACGGCGGCGCGCTCAGCGGCGAGCGCATCAATCTGACGCTGGGCTGGACGAGCGCCTTCGGCGAGGCCGGCTACGGCTACAGCGTGATTCGCCTCGACGCGCGCAAGTACTGGCGCCTGCGGCAGGAGACGGTCTACGCCGCCCGCCTGTTCGCGCACTACTCGCGCGGCGACGACCCGCGCTATGCGCATCTGGGCGGCCCGCTCCAGTTGCGGGGCTGGCCGCATCAGTACTTCCACGCCCGCGGCGTCTGGCTGCTCAATCAGGAGTTGCGCGTGCCCCTGCTCTACGGCATTCGCCTCTTCACGCCCCTGGGCAACATGGATCTGCCGCCCCTGCGCGGCAGTCTCTTCTTCGATGGCGCCCGCATGGCGCAGCGCTTCTTCGGCATCCCGCAGCCCCAGTGGGCCGGCGCCTACGGACTGGGCCTGGAACTCGGCCTGGGACCGGTGCTGGTCCTGCGCTACAACGCGACGCGCACGACGGACTTCAAGGAGATCAGCCCCGCGGTCGACCACGAGTTCTTCCTCGGCTGGAATTTCTAGCGCGGCGACCGGGGGCGGACGCCCGCTCCCCGCGCCCTGCGCGCAACCCCAAGGAGGCCCCGATGCCCGCGCCTCAATCCGACCCCTGGCTGGCCGACCTGCTGGCGCTCAAGCGCACGCCCCGCAGCGGCTGGTTCCGGATCGGCGTCGCCCAGCCGGAATCGGTGGCCGAGCACAGCTTCGCCGTCGGCTTGCTGGCCTGGCGCGCCGCCCGGGCGCAGGGCCTGGACGCGGGCAAGGCCCTTCTGATGGGCCTGCTCCACGACTTCCACGAGGCGCAGCTGGGGGATCTGCCGAGCCCGGTCAAGGCGCTGCTGGCGCCGGCGGGACTGGCCGAGGCGGAGGCGCGCCTCGTGGGCGCGCAGTGGGAGGGCTGGGCGCCGGACGTGCTCGCCCTGCTGCGGGAGCTGGCGCTCGGCAGCAGTGCGGAGGCGCGGCTGGTCCAGGCCTGCGACCGCGAGGAGCTGCGGCTGCAGGCCCAGCGCTACCTGGCCGAGGGCTATGCCGAGGCAAAGGCCTTCCTTGCGCCGGATGCGGGGGCTCAGGATGTCCAGGAACCGGCGGGGGGCGGCCAGGCCGGCCGCTAGGGCCGGGCGGGCCTAGGCCTGGGGCAGCGCGTTGGCGCGCAGCTGCAGGCGGGACTTGAGGCGGCTGGCGCGGTTCAGCTTGATGATGCGCTTCTTGGCCAGGCGGTCCAGGAAGCCGCTCAGCTCGGGCAGCAGCGCCGTGGCCTCGGCAGCGTTCGCGCTGCTGCGGAACTTCTTCAGACGCGTGCGCATCTGGCTCATGTAGGCGCGGTTGGCGAGGCGGGCCTTCTCGGCCGTCTTCAGGCGCTTCTTGCAGGACTTGTGATGAGGCATCTGGCTTTTCTCTCCTTATCGCGTCACAAGGGAGCCAATCTAGCAAGGGGCGGCAGGCCTGTCAAGGGGGAAACCCCTTGTCCCGTCACGGCTTCCGGGCTAGATTGGCGGCCCAACCGGCCTGTGCCGGCGCCCCTTCGTCCTCCCGAGGCTGAGCATGGTCCCTCGCGCCCACCCCGAGGCCCTCCTGCGCAAGCTGGACCGGCTGCCCACCGCGCCGGGCGTCTACCTGTTCAAGGACGCGCGCGGCAAGGTGATCTATGTCGGCAAGGCGAAGAACCTGTCCACGCGGGTGCATTCCTATTTCCAGGAGCGGCGCCAGCGCGACCCGAAGACGGAAGTCCTGCTCGGCCATGTCGCCGACCTCGACTACCTCGTCATGGCCAGCGCCATGGAAGCCCTGGTCGCCGAGAACAACTTCATCAAGGAATACAGTCCCCGCTACAACATCCAGCTCCGAGACGACAAGAGCTATCCCTACGTGCGCATCACACTGGAAGAGGAGTTGCCGCGCGTGTTCCTGACCCGGCGCATGGAAGAGGGGGGCAGCCTCTATCTCGGGCCCTACACGGACGTGGGCGCCATCCGCCAGACCCTGCGCGTCCTGAAGACCCTCTTTCCCATCCGCGACTGCCCAGGAGATCTGCCGGCCGAGAGCCTGACGCGCGAGTGCCTCTACTATCACATCGGGCGCTGCCTGGCGCCCTGCACGGGCCGCCAGTCGGTGGCGGACTACCGAGCCGGCGTCGAGAAGCTGCGCCTGTACCTGACGGGCAAGGCCAGCCGCCTGCGCGATTTGCTGGAGGGCGAGATGAAGCGGGCCGCCGCCGAGCAGCGCTACGAGCAGGCGGCCCGGCTGCGCGACCAGCTGCAGGCCATCGATCGGCTCAGCCACCGGCAGCGCACGCAAGTCTACGGCGAGGGCGACCGCGATGCCATCGCCCTCGCCCGTGACCGCGAGGACAGCTGCGGCGTCGTGCTGCGGCTGCGCGACGGCCGCCTGCTCGCCTCCGAGACCTTTCACTTCCGCACGCGCGAGGGCGAGGGCGACGGCGAGGTGCTCAGCGCCTTCTGCCAGCAGTACTACCACCGCGTTCAGCAGCCGCCGCCGGAGCTGCTCTTGCCCGAGGCCTTTCCCGCCGCCGACGAGACCCTGCTGGCCGACTGGCTCTCGTCGCGCCGGGGGACGCGGGTCAGCCTGCGCCGCCCCCAGCGCGGGCTGGGCCGCGAGATCCTGGCCCTGGCCCTGGAGAACGCGCGCACCAAGCTCGACGAGTCGCTGGCCACGCAGGGCAGCAAGGCGGGGCGGGTGCCGCCGGCGGTCTTCGAACTGCGGGAGGCGCTGGGCCTCGCCCAGTTGCCGCGCGTGATCGAAGGCGTGGACATCTCCAACACCGGCGACCGCGAGGTGGTCGCCGCCCTGGTCAGCTTCAAGGACGGCGCCCCGCGGAAGAGCGGCTACCGGCGCTTCCGGATCAAGGAGGTCCTGGGCCAGGACGACTTCGCCTCGGTGGCCGAGGTGGTGCGCCGTCGTTTTCGCCGCCTGGCGGAGACGGGCGAGCCGCGCCCCGATCTGCTGCTCATCGACGGCGGGCCGGGACAGCTGGCCGCCGCGGCGAGCGCCCTGGCCGAGCTCGGCGTGAGCGAGCAGGCCCTGATCGCCCTGGCGAAGCGCGAAGAGGCCGTCTATCGCTCGACCGCGCCCGAGACCCCGCTGCTGCTGCCCCAGAACGCGGGCGCCCTGCGCCTGCTCCAGCGCGTGCGCGACGAGGCGCACCGCTTCGCGCGGGGCTACCATCGCCAGGCCCGCGGCAAGCGCAGCCTGGGCTCGGCCCTGGACGGCATCCCCGGCCTCGGCGAGGAGCGCCGTCGCCTCCTGCTCGACCAGTTCGGCAGCGTGCCGGCCATCGCGGCGGCGCCGCTGGACGCTCTCATCGCCTTGCCCGGCATCGGTCCCGCGCTCGCGCACCGCATCCTGGCCGGCCTGGCGAGCGCCGCGGAGGCGCCGGCACCTGCCGAGGGAGAGGCCCCGCCCGCGCCCGAGGCGACTCCGCGGGAGGACTCCTAGGTGAACGCGGCCTGGCAGGGCGAGCTGGACGACTGGCTCGACCAGCTCCTCGTCGAGCGCAGCCTCTCCGCCAACACGCTGGAGGCCTATCGGCGCGACGTCGCCCGACTCGCCGCCGCGGTCCCGGATCCCCGCCAGGCGCAGGAAGCCGATCTCCGGCGCGCGCTGCACGCGGCGGAGGCGGCGGGCCTGGCGCCCCGCAGCCGCGCCCGCCTGCTCAGCGCCTGGCGGAGCTTCTTCCGCTACCTCTGCGCCGAAGGGCGCCGCAGCGCATCGCCCGCGGAGGCGCTGGAAGGGCCCCGTCTGCCGCGGGCACTGCCCGACCTGCTCTCGCTGGCCGAGATCGAGGCCCTGCTCGCCGCCGCGGCGCGGGGCGCGAAGACTCCCCGCCGCGATTGCGCGCTCGTCGAGCTGGCCTACGGCTCGGGTCTGCGCGCCTCCGAGCTGGTGGGCCTGCCGCAGGTCGAGCTCTTCCTGGCCGAGGGTCTGGTGCGCGTGCTGGGCAAGGGGCGCAAGGAGCGCTGGGTGCCTCTCGGCAGCCGCGCGGTGGAGTCCCTCGCCCGTTACCTCGTCGAGGAAAGGCCGCGCCTGGCGACCGTCCTCTCGCCGGGGCGCGTCTTCCTCAACGGGCGCGGCGGCGCGCTCAGCCGCGTGGGCTGGTGGAAGATCCTCCAGCGCCTGGCCGCAGCAGCGGGCATGGCGGGACGGGTCAAGCCGCACAGCCTGCGCCACAGCTTCGCCACCCACCTGCTCGAAGGCGGCGCCGACCTGCGCGCCGTCCAGGAAATGCTCGGGCACGCCTCCATCGGGACGACGCAGATCTACACCCGCGTGGATCGGCTCTACCTCAAGCGCGTGCACCGCGATTTCCATCCCCGCGGCGTCGCGGCTGGCGAGGCATCGCCGGAATAGGCGTTGACGGATGGCTTTGCCTCTGTTACCTGAGGTGGCCATGAACACTGCGCGCGGCCGCGGCCCGGGGGACGGGCCGTGAGCTATACCGTTCGTCTGGAGCTCTTCGAGGGCCCGCTCGATCTTCTGCTCTATCTCATTCGCAAGGATGAGATCGAGATCGCGGACATCCCCGTCGCGCGCATCACCGACCAGTATCTCGCCCATCTGCAGCAGCTCGAGATCCTCGAGCTGGACGGCGCGGGCGAGTATCTCCTGATGGCGGCCACGCTGCTACGGCTCAAGAGCCGCATGCTGCTGCCACGGCCCGCCTTCGGCGAGGATGACGACGCGGACCCGCGGCGCGATCTCGTCGCCCAGCTCGAGGAGTACCGCAAGTACAAGGCGCTGGCGGAGCGCTTCAGCGACCTGTCCGAGGCCCGCCGCCGGCTCTTCGACTTCGTGCCGGCCCAGCCGCTGGACTCCCTGCGCAGCCGGGAGGAGGTCTTCAGCCTGGACTTTCCCGAACTGCTCGGCGCCCTGCGCGACGTGATGGGTCTGGTGGCGGAGCGGGAAGCTCGCCATCGCGTCGGGCTCGAGAACGTCTCCATCGAGGAGAAGATGGCGCTGATCCGCGAGCGCCTGCGCGCCGGGGACCGGCTCGTCTTTCGCGATTTCATGGCCGAAGCGCCCACGCGCCTGCATGTCATCGTCACCTTCATGGCCCTGCTCGAGATGGTGAAGTACGGCGAGCTGCGCATCGAGCAGGAGGGCCGCCACGCCGAGATCTGGATCATGCCGGCGGCGACGGTGGCGATGGCGGCCGCGGCGGCAGCGGCCGGATGAGGGGGGCTGCCGCCGGCCCCGAAACGATCGAAAGGGTGAGAGCATGGATTCCGAGTTGAAGCGGACGGTGGAGGCCTTGCTCTTCGCCGCTCCGGAGCCGCTTTCCTTGAGCCGCCTGCAGACGATTCTCCCCGCCGCCGAGCGGCGCGAGGTGCAGGCGGCCCTGGCCAGCCTGGCCGAGGACTATGACACGGGCGGCCACGCCTTCCAGCTCGCCGAGCTGGGCGGCGGCTGGCGCATCGTGACCCGCCCGCATCACGCCGAGCGCATCGAGGAGCTGCTGCGCGGACAGCGCCGGGTGCGCCTGAGCCGCGCCTCGCTGGAGACCCTGGCCGTCGTCGCCTATCGGCAGCCCTGCACCCGGATCGACGTCGAGGCCGTGCGGGGCGTCAACTGCGGCGCTTCGCTGGCCACCCTGGTGGAGCGCGGCCTGATCCGCAACCATGGCCGCGCGGAGACCCTGGGTCGGCCTCTCCTGTACGGCAGCACGCCCGAGTTCCTCGCCTTCCTGGGCATCAACAGCCTGGACGAACTGCCCCGCCTGGCCGAGATCGAGGCCTTGCTCAGGCCGCGCCCGGCCGACGGCGAGGAGGACGAGGAGAGCCCGGTGCCCCTGGGTGAACGGCGAGAGCGCCTGCTCGAGGGCATGGACGCCCTCACCACCCTGATCGCGGAGAGCGACATGGCGGGCGCGGGAGCGGCGCCCGCGGAGGAAGGCGCCAGCGCCGCCGACTGGGCGCTCGCGCTTGCCGGCGCGAGCGAGGAAGCGGGCGATGGCGCTGAAGCCGAGGCGCACGCCGCGGCCCTCGCGGCCGCGCTCAGCGAGGAGCGGGAGCTGCTCGCCGAGGCTGGGGATGCGCTGTTGGAGCTCGAGGCGGCGGAGAGCGCGCCGGCCGCAGACGATGCCGCCGCCGCCCGCGCGCCGGCGCTGGCGCGGATCGCCCGCGCCTTGAGCGAAGGCCCGGCGGGGGAGGCCGCCGCAGCCCCGGACGAGGAGCCGGGCGAGGCTGCGGCCTGCGCGGCAACAGCGAGCGGGGAGGACTAGGGCCATTCGACTCAACCGCTTTCTGGCTCTGGCGGGGGTGGCCAGCCGGCGGCGCTGCGACGAGATCATCCGCGCCGGGCGTGTCACGGTGGGCGGCAAAGCGGTCGCGGATCCCGCCATGGACGTCGAGCCCGAGCGGGCGCGCATTGCCCTCGACGGCCGGCTTCTGGCCCTGGTCAAGCCGCAGACCTGGCTGCTGAACAAGCCGCGCGGGATCCTCTCGGCCGCCAGCGACGCCAGGGGCGGCACCACGGTGGCGGATCTCGCCCGGGGCGCCGGCATCGAAGGCCGGCTCTACCCGATCGGGCGCCTGGACAAGGACAGCCGCGGGCTCATCCTGCTCAGCAACGAGGGCGACCTGGCGCTGCGCCTCAGCCACCCGCGCTATGGCATCGAGAAGACCTACCGGGTGCGCATCAACCTGCCGATCACGGCCACCCAGATGCGGCGCTTCGCCGGCGGTCTCCAGCTGGACGACGGACCGACGCGCCCCTGCCGCATCCGCCCGCTGCCCGGCCGCGCCACCTACGAGGTGGTGCTGGGCGAGGGCCGCAAGCGCCAGCTCCGGCGCATGTTCGAGTGCCTGGGGCGCCGGGTCGTCGACCTCGCCCGCGTACGCCTGGGCCCGCTGAGCCTCGGCGGCCTGCCCGAGGGGGCGCTGCGCCCGCTCAGCGGCGCCGAGCTGGAGCGGTTGAAACGCGCGGTCGGCCTGCGCTAGAGTGGCGGCGCCGCCGCGCGGCCGGGAGGGGCAATGGATTTCGAGAAGCTGGCGAGGGAGGAGATCCTCCAGGTGAAGCCCTATGTGCCGGGCAAGCCAATGGAGGAGCTGCAGCGCGAGCGTGGCCTGCAGAGCATCATCAAGCTCGCCTCGAACGAGAATCCGCATCCGCCCAGCGCGGCCGTGCTGGCCGTGCTCGCCCAGGCCGCCGGCGAGCTCAATCGCTATCCCGACGACAGCGCCTATCACCTGCATCGGGCCATCGCCGTCCACCTGGATGTGAGCGAGCGGCGCATCTTCATCGGCAACGGCTCGGTGGAGATCCTCTACCTGCTCGCCCAGCTCTTCGTGCGGCCGGGCGAGAATCTGGTCTACGCCACGCCCTCCTTCGTGGTCTACGACATCGTCGCCCGCCTGTCGCCGGGCGAGGGGCGACCGGTGCCCTGCGACGCCGAGTTCTGCCACGACCTCGACGCGATGCTGGCGCGCGTCGACGGGCGCACGAAGCTGGTCTTCGTCTGCAATCCCAACAATCCGACGGGGACCTACACCGACGCCCAGGCCTTGCGCCGCTTCCTCGATGCCCTGCCCGCCGAGGTGCTGGTGGTGGTCGACGAGGCCTACTACGAGTACGTGGAGGCGGCGGACTACCCGCAGACGCTGGCCTGGCTGGACCGCTACCCGAACCTGATCGTGCTGCGCACCTTCAGCAAGATCCACTCGCTGGCGGGCCTGCGCGTGGGCTATGCGGTGTCGCATCCGGACTTGTTGCCTCTGCTCGAGCGGGGCCGGCCGCCCTTCAACGTGAACTCGCTGTCCCAGGCGGCGGCCCTGGCTGCGCTCGGCGAGACGGAGCGCGTGAGCCGCATCAAGGCCGAGAACAGCCGCGGGCGGGAACTCCTCAGCCGCGAACTGGCGGCGCTCGGCTGTCGGGTCCTGCCCAGCGAGACCAACTTCGTCATGGCCTTCCTGCCCGTGGAGGCCGGCCTCGCCTACGAGCGCCTGCTCGAGCAGGGCGTGATCGTCCGCCCGATGGGCAGCTTCGGCACCGCCATGAACGCCGTGCGCATCAGCGTCGGCCTGGAGGAGGAAAACCATCGCCTCCTGCGAGCGATGACCGACCTGCTCCAGCGCCACGCGCGCTCCTGAAGACGGGGGGCGCGTGAGCTACCGGATCCGTCCCGCCAAGAAGTTCCGCGGCCGCTGGCAGGCCGCGGGCGACAAGTCGATCACCCACCGGGCCTTTCTCTTCAATGCGCTCGCGGAGGGCGAGGCGATCATCCGCGATGCCAACGGCGGCGCGGATTGCGCCCGCAGCCGCGCCCTGGTGGCCGCCCTCGGCGCCCAGGTGGAGCCCATCGGCGAGGGCAAGCGGGCCTGGCGCATCGTCGGCAGGGGTGGCCGCTTCCGGGTGCCGACGGGGGTCATCGACGCCGGCAACTCGGGGACCACCTTGCGCCTGGCCTGCGGCCTGCTCGCCGCCCAGCCCTTCTCGGTCACCCTCGACGGCGATGCCTCCCTGCGCCGCCGTCCGATGGCGCGCATCCAGGCGCCGCTGGCGGCCCTCGGCGCCTCGCTGAGCTTGAGCGCCGAGGGAACGGCCCCCGTGACCCTCACGGGCGGGCCCCTGCGCGGATGTGCCTATGCGAGCCCGGTGGCCAGCGCTCAGGTCAAGAGCGCTTTCCTCCTGGCCGCTGTGCAGGCGGAAGGCGAATCGCGTTTCACCGAGCCACTGGCCAGTCGCGACCACACGGAGCGCCTGCTCGCGCGCATGGGGGCCGCCATCGCGCGCGACGGCGACGGCGCCCTCCGCCTCAGCGGTCCGCAGGCGCTGCGCGCGGTGAGCCTGCAAGTGCCGGGGGACCTCTCGGCGGCCGCCTTCCTGATCGCCGCCGCGCTGCTCGTCGAAGGCGGCAGCCTGCTGATCAAGAACCTGGGCGTCAATCCCACGCGCACGGGCTTTCTGGACGTCGTCGCCCGCATGGGCGGCCGGTTCGCGCTCTACCACCCGCGCGAGGAGGGCGGGGAGCCGGTGGCCGATTTGCTCGTCCAGTACTCGCCCCTGCGCGCCGTGGAGATCCAGGCCGAGGAACTGCCGCGCCTCGTCGACGAGATCCCCATCCTCGCCGTGCTCGCCGCACGGGCGGCAGGAGAGAGCCGCTTCCACGGTCTCGCCGAGCTGCGCGTCAAGGAGAGCGACCGCCTCGCGGCGACCGCGGCGCTGCTGGCGGCCTTCGGCGCCGGCACCCGGGTGGAGGGCGAGGAACTGCACATCGACGGCGGCGCCGTGCTGCGCGGCAGCGAGTTCGACTCCGGCGGGGATCACCGGCTGGCCATGGCCGCCAGCGTGCTGGCCCTCGTCAGCCGCGGCGAGAGCCACATCACGGACACGTCCTGCGTGGCGACCAGCTTTCCCGAGTTCCCCGGCCTCCTGCGCCGCTTCGCCGATGGCGCCCTCGCGCAGGACGGCGAACCCGCATGTTGATCACGATCGACGGCCCGGCCGCGAGCGGCAAGAGCACGCTGGCCCGCGCCGTCGCCGCCGCGCTGGGCCTCGACTACCTCGACAGCGGCGCCCTGTATCGGACCGCCACGCTGGCGGCCCTGCGCGCCGATCTCCCGCCGACGGCCGGACCCGGCCTGACGGCCTTCCTTGCCCAGCTCGCCCTCCGCTATCAGTATCGCAAGGGCCGCGTGGCGCTCTTTCTCGGCAGCGAAGAGGTGAGCGAGGAGATCCGCGGCGCGGCCGTCACCGCGGCGGTCAGCGCCTTCAGCGCCCTGGCCGAGCTGCGCACGCATCTCGTGCAGGTCCAGCGCCGCTTCGCGGAGGGGCGCGACCTGATCGCCGAGGGCCGGGACATGGGCAGCGTGGTCTTCCCGGACGCCGAGCTGAAGGTCTTCCTGGAGGCCGATGCCCAGGTGCGCGCTCGCCGCCGCGCGGGCGATTTCCGGGAGCAGGGCCGGGCGGTGGGGCAGGCCCAGGTGGCCGCGGAGCTCGCCCGCCGCGATGAGCTGGACAGCGGTCGCGCCCACTCGCCGCTGGTGAAGCCGGAAGGGGCGGTGGTCCTGGACAACAGCCGGCTCAGCGTCGAGGCGCTCGTCGCCGAGGTGATGCGCCTGGCCGAGGAGCGCTGGCCGCCGCCGCGCATCGATCCGGAGTCCCTGCTGTTCACGGAGGACACGACGGCGCTGCCGGCGCCCCGGATGCGCCCGCACTATCGCTTCGCCTGGCTCAGCGTGCGCATCATCCTGCGGCTTCTGTTCGGACTGCGCTACGTCCATGCCGAGCGGGCGCGCCTGCACGGGCCGCTGCTCGTGGCGAGCAATCACATCGGCTGGCTGGATCCCCCGGCGGTGGGCGGCGCGCTGCCAAGAGAACTCAGCTACGTTGCCAAGCGGGAGCTCTTCCGGCCGGCCCCCTTCGCCGCCCTGATCCGCTCCTACAACGCGGTGCCGATTCGCCGCGGCAGCTTCGACCGCGCCTGCTTCGACGTGCTGCGGCGCCGCGTGCAGGCGGGCGGCGCCGTGCTCTTCTTTCCCGAGGGCACGCGCAAGCCGGTCGGCCGCCTGGGCCGCGCCAAGTTCGGGCTGGGCCTGCTTGCCGAGGAGACCGGGGCGCCGGTGCTGCCGCTGTTCGTCAAGGGCAGCACCCGCCTGGGGGCCGCCTTCCTGCGCCGGACCCGCGTGGAGGTCTGGGTGGGGCGACCGCTCTCGATGGCATCCCTGGCGGCCGGCGGCCTCAGCGGCCGGGCCCTGCTGGACGCCTTCGGCGAGGGCGTGATGGCCGAAATCGCCCGCCTGCAGCGGGAGGCGGGCGGCGCCTGAGCCCCCTTGCATTCCGGGGCTTTTTGGCCTACTGTCAACGGGTTGCCCGGCTTCTGCCGGGCAGCGCGAACATCACCCTCAGGAGGAAACGCGTCCATGGACTCAACGCACTCGACCCCGACGGGCCCTGGCGAGCACCAGGCGAGCTCCGAATCCACCCGGAAGGGGGGTGAGAGCGACATCGCGTCCGCCGGCACGGCGACGCGCAAGGATCGGCAATTGAACCAGCGCCTGGGTCTGGAGGTCGAGGAGCTGGCCAGCGGCCGCACCGACATCCACCACGAAGTGAGCTTCGAGGATCAGATGCTGCAGTACGAGGCGACCCTCAAGGAGATCAAGGAAGGCGAGATCGTCCGCGGGAGCATCCTGCAGATCGGCGAGAACGAAGTGCAGATCAACGTGGGCTTCAAGAGCGAGGGCTATATCCCGCGCTCGGAATTCGGAAGCCAGGCGATCGCGGTCGGCGACGAGGTGGACGTCTTCCTCGAGAGCCTGGAGGACCAGGACGGCCTGGTCGTCCTCTCCAAGGAGAAGGCCGACTTCCTCAAGGTCTGGGACACGATCAAGGAGGCCTACGACACCGGCAACATCATGGAGGGCGTCGTCGATCGCCGCATCAAGGGCGGGCTCGTCGTGCGCTTCCTCGGCGTCGACGCCTTCCTGCCCGGCAGCCAGGTCGCGCTGCGCCAGGTTCCCAACCTGGAGGCGCTCATCGGCCAGACCTTCGCCTTCAAGATCATCAAGCTCAACAAGCGGCGGCGCAACATCGTGGTCAGCCGGCGCACGGTGCTCGAGGAGGAGCGCAACGGCTCAAGGCCCAGATCATCCAGGAGCTGGCCAAGGGCCAGGTGCGCCGCGGCACGGTCAAGAACATCACCGACTTCGGCGCCTTCGTGGACCTGGGCGGCATCGACGGCCTGCTGCACCTCACCGACATGAGCTGGGGCCGCATCAGCCATCCGAGCGAGCTGGTGGCGATCGGCGACGAGATCGAGGTCAAGGTGCTCGACATCGACCTCGAGCGCGAGCGCATCAGCCTCGGCCTCAAGCAGCTCACGCCCTACCCCTGGGACAACGTCGAGGCGAAGTTCGCCGTCGAGTCGGTGGTCAAGGGCAAGGTGGTCTCCATCACCGACTACGGCGCCTTCGTCGAGCTGGAGAAGGGCGTCGAGGGCCTGATCCACATCAGCGAGATGTCCTGGACCCGCCACGTCAAGCACCCGAGCAAGGTCGTCAGCATCGGGCAGGAACTGGAAGCCAAGGTGCTCACCGTGGATCGGGAGAATGAGAAGATCAGCCTCGGCCTCAAGCAGACCGAGCCGGATCCCTGGGACACCCTGGACGACAAGTACCCGATCGGCTCGATCGTGGCGGGCAAGGTGCGCAACCTCACCAACTTCGGCGCCTTCGTCGAGCTGGAGGAGGGCATCGACGGCCTGGTGCACATCAGCGACATGAGCTGGACGCGGCGCATCCGTCACCCGCGCGAGTTGCTGGCCAAGGGTGACGACGTCGAAGTCGTGATCCTGGCCATCGACAAGGACATCCGGCGCATCAGCCTGGGCGTCAAGCAGCTCACCCCGGATCCCTGGCTCGAGTTGAGCACGAAGTACGGGGAGGGCACCTTTGTCGAGGCCAAGGTCGTCAGGCCTCTGGAGCGCGGCGTGGTGGTCGAGGTCGAAGATGGCGTCGAGGGCTTCATTCCCGTCAGCCATCTCGGCGATCGCAACATCAAGCAGCCGGAACTCCATTTCGCGGAGGAGGACATGATTCCGGCCAAGGTGATCAAGGTGGATCACGAAGGCCGGCGCATCGTCCTCTCGGTGGGCGACCGCCTGCGCGAAGAGGGCGCCGAGGCGCACCAGGAGTACATGGACAAGTACGGCAAGCCACGCTTCACGCCCCGGGAGAAGAAGCCGGACGAGGAGGGGCTGGATCTGGACGACGGCGACCTCGGTGCCGGCGCGGAGGACGTGCCGGAGATCGCGGAGCTGCCAGATCAGCCGGAGCCGCCGGAGGCCGAGGTCTAGAGCGGCGGCGCTCGCCCGCTGCGGGCGCCAGTGGAGACCCATGGGCGAGGGGAGGTCGGGACTGCCAGGCCTCCCCTTCGCCTATCCACCCCAGCGCAGGAGTCGTCCTTGCCCAAGGTGCTCGCTCGTGCCGGCCGCGTGGCCCTCTTCACCCAGGGCTGCAAGGTGAATCAGTACGATACCCAGGTGCTGCTGGAGGGCTTCCTCGCCCGCGGCTGGGAACTCGTGGCCTTCGGCGAAGCGGCCGAGCTCACGGTGATCAATTCCTGCACCGTCACGGCGGGGGCCGACAGCGACCTGCGCCGGCTCGTCGCGCGCGCGCGGCGGGCCAGCGGCGGGGGGCGGGTGCTCGTCACGGGTTGCCGGGCCGAAGTGGACCCCGCGGGCAGTGCGGAGCTCGCCGGCGTCGATCTCGTCGTCGGCAATCGGAGCAAGGGCGCGCTCTTCGGGGTGTTGGCCGGCGAGGCGGGGCCGAGCGCCTTTCCCGACCGCGTGTCGGAAGACCCGATCACGCGCTTCGACGGCCGCGGCCGCGCCATCTTGAAGATCCAGGACGGCTGCAATCTGCGCTGCAGCTTCTGCATCGTGCCCATGGCCCGCGGCGCCAGCCGCAGCCGGAGCACGGCCGAGACGATCGCCCGCGCCCGTCTGCTCGCCGAGCACGGCTATCGCGAAATCGTGCTCTCGGGCATCCAGCTCGGCTTCTATCGCGATCCCGATGGCGAGGCCGCCGACCTGGCAACGCTCCTCGAACGCCTGCTGGCAGCCACGGCCGGCGTGCGCTATCGGCTCGGTTCCCTCCTGCCGCGGCACCTGAGTCCCGCATTGCGCGCCTTGCTGCGCGCGGAGCCCGAGCGGCTCTGTCCGCATCTGCACATTTCCCTGCAGAGCGGCGACGACGGGGTGCTGCGCGCCATGAAGCGCCCTTACCGGGCCGCCGACTACCGCGAGCTGCTGCACGGACTCACGGCAGAGCTGCCGGATCCCTGCCTGGGCACGGACCTCATCGTCGGCCACCCCGGCGAGGACGGCTCCGCCTTCGCGCGCTGCCTGGACTTCGTGGCCGAGCTGCCGCTCAGCTACGGCCACGTGTTTCCCTACTCGCCGCGGCCGGGCACGCGGTCGGCGAGCCTGGGCGGCGGCGCCGCGCCGGCGGAGAAGGCGGCGCGCAGTCGCGCGCTGCGCGCCGTGCTGGCGGCAAAGGGCGAGGCCTACCGCGCCCGTCAGCTGGGCCGGCGCCTGGCGGTGATCGCCGAGCAGGCCGCGGCGCCCGATCTCTGGCAAGGAACCAGCGAGAACTACCAGCGGGTGCTGGTCAGCGGAGCCGGCGCCGCGGCGGGAGCCCTGCTCACGGTGCGGGTGACGGGGCAGCAGGGTTCGGCGCTTGCCGCGCAGCGGCTGGCCGGCGCGGGGGCCGGGCGATGAGCGGCAAGGCCGGCGGCAAGCACCGCTTCTACATCGAAACCTACGGTTGCCAGATGAACGCCTACGACTCGCAGGTGATCGAGGGCGTGCTCGAGGCCGCCGGCCACGCCAAGGTCGAGCGGCCTGAGGACTCGGACCTGATCCTGCTCAACACCTGCTCGGTGCGGGAACAGGCGGAGCAGCGGGTGCTCGGGCGCATCGGTCAACTCGCCGGCCTCAGGCGGGGGCGCGCGGAGCGGCTCTACCTCGGCGTCGTCGGCTGCATGGCCCAGCGCCTGGGCCCGGCCCTCTTCGGCGCCGATGCCCGCCGCAGTCGCGTGGACTTCGTGGTCGGTCCCCAGCAGTACAAGCAGCTGCCGCGCATCCTGGCCCAGGTGGCGGCGACGGCGGCGCCGAGCGCGGACAACTACTTCACGGACTTCGACCAGCTCGTCACCTACCAGGCCAAGCCCAAGAGCGCGCCGCCCGGCGGCACCCACTTCGTGGCGGTCATGCACGGCTGCGACAAGTTCTGCTCCTACTGTATCGTGCCGTTCACGCGCGGCCGCGAGCGGAGCAAGGCCTGGCCGGAAATCGTCGAGGAAGTCGAACTGCTGGCGGCCCAGGGCGCCTTCGAGGTCACCCTGCTCGGGCAGACGATCTCGAGCTACAGCGATGGGGGGCTGGACTTCGCGGGCCTGCTCGCCAAGGTGCATGCAGTGCCCGGCCTCGAGAGCATCCGCTTCCTGACCAGCTACCCCACCGATATGACCCCCGCGCTCTTCGCGCGCATCGGCGAGCTGCCCAAGGTGGGGACCGGAATCCATCTGCCCTTCCAGTCGGGGAGCAATCGCCTGCTGACGGCGATGAATCGCCGCTACCGCATCGAGGAGTACGAGGCCATCCTGGCCGCCGGGCGCCGGGCGGTGCCGGATCTCCTCTTCTCGACCGACGTCATCGTCGGCTATCCGGGCGAAACGGAGGCCGACTTCGCCGCTACCCTGGCCGTCGTGGAGCGCCAGCGCTTCAGCGCCGCCTTCATGTTCAAGTATTCCCCGCGCGAGGGCACGCTGGCCTGGCGGCGCGAGAGCGAGGAACTGCCCGCCGCGGTGAAGGAGGAACGGCTCGCCCGTCTGATGGCCCTGCAGGACGCGCAGACGCAGGCGGTGCTCGCCGAGCAGCTCGGGCGGGAGCTGGAGATACTGCTTGATGAACCCAGCAAAAAGGACGAAACTCGGCTTCGCGGACGCACGCGCAACAATTTGCGCGTGATCGTCGACGGCCACCCCGACCTGCGCATCGGGATGAAGCTGAAGGTGCGACCGCACGCCATTGCGGGCACCAGCCTGCTGGCGGTGCCCGTGGATGCTGCTCCGGGAGGCTGAGCATGTGGATCTTGCAGCGCTTCTTCGTCGTCGTGGCCATCGCCCTGATCCTGCTCATGGGCATGCTCAATGCGGATGAGCAGGTGACGGTGCGCTACTGGTTCGGCACCGCCTACGCCTACCACGACAGCCCCCTGCCGCTGGTCATGGTGACCTTCTTCTTGATGGGCGTGCTCTTCTACTACCTGTTCTCGGTGGCCCGGGAATGGCGCCTGCGCGCGGAGATTCGCCGTCTGCGCAAGTTGAGCGATAACAAGGATCGCGAGCTGCGCGATCTGCGCAACCTGCCCCTGGACGACCTGGCGGAGTCCGAGGGCGGCTATGAAACGGGGCTGCGAGCGCCGTGACGGACCTCTCCTGGCTCCTGCCGATCACGCTCGTCGTCCTCGTGGTGGTGCTCGTCGTCTACCGGCGGCAGCGGGGCACGAAGGCGAAGGCGCCCATCGTCGATCATCATCTGGCGGCGCTGGAGGCCCTGGCGGACGGGGACGGCGCCCGCGCCCTCGGCGAGCTGCAGATGGCCGTGCAGCAGGGGCAGGGCGGCGTCGACGCCTACCTGCGCCTGGCCGAGCTCTCGCGCGCCGAGGGCCAGCTCAAGAAGGCCATCCACCTGCATCGTTCCCTGGCGGTCAACACGAGCTGGAGTCCGGCCGTGCGCCAGCGCATCTTGCGCGGCCTGGCCGAGGACTACCTCGCCGCCGGCCGCTGGGACGATGCGCTCACCCAGCTCGACGAGTTGCGCAAGCTCGACGCTCGCGACCCGGCCATCTACCGCCGCCTCTGCCAGGTCTACCTGCGCAAGCAGGACGGCGAGCGCGCTGAACAGGCGCTCAAGCGCGCGCATCGCCTGGAGGGCAAGGCGCGCGGTGACGAGCTGGCCATCCTGCACAGCGAACTCGCGCGGCGCTTCCTCGCCGACCAGCGGCAGCGGGAGGCCGCCAAGGCCGTCGAGGAAGCCCTCAAGCTGGATCCGGCCTGCCTGCCGGCATTGCGTCTCTCGGTGGACCTGGCGCTGCACGAGGGCAAGGAGCAGGAGGCGGCCGATGCCCTGCAGCGCCTCGCTCTCACCGCGCAGCCGGGTTCAGAAGATGATTATGCCCGCATGGAAAAGCACTTCTTCGACCTCGGCCGCTACCACGAGATCCAGTTCGTCTACCAGGAGGTGCTCAGCAAGGAGCCCGGCTTCTGGCCGGCCCGTTTCGCCCTGGCCCGCATCCTCCAGAAGCGCGGCCGACGCGATGAGGCGGTGCACCTCCTCGATCCGGGGCTGGAGGGCGACTCCGCGACGGCGGGGCGCGCCGCTGCGCTCCTGCTCGATTGGGAGCAGCCGGAGCGCGCTCGGCGCTGGCTGGAGCGCTGGGCGGGCGAGGTCCAGCCTCGTGTGACCACCTACCGCTGTCGCACCTGCGGTGTCGAGCACGCACGACCGCGCTGGTATTGCCCCGCCTGCCATGCCTTCAAGAGCTACGAGCCCGTCCGCGAGGACTACCGTGTTCAGCGCGCGACTTGAGCGGGAGTGGCGCCGCGCGGGGAGGCTCTGCGCCCTCGCCCTGCTGCTCGCCCTGCTGCCTGCCACGGCCACGGCCTCGGCCTGGCCCACGCCGCCCCGCGCCGCGGCGGTCAGCCTGGGCAACCTCCGGCCGGCGGAGGCGCAGGACTATCGCTTCGCGGCCGGCTTCTACCAGGCCCTGAGCCGCGAGCTGGGCGCGGGCGACACCGGACGCCTCGACGCCGTCAGGGCGAATTTCCTTGGACGCGCCCTGCTCAGCCTCGGCGAAGGGGCCGCGGCCAACCGCCTGCTCGGCCGCCGCCGGGATCTGCCGCCCAATCTGGGTCTGCTCCTCGCGCTCACCGTCAAGCCGTCCGCCTGGAGTGCCCTCGAGCGAGAGCGCTGGCGGGCCGCCTTCCCCGCCGAGGATGCGGAATCGCTCTTCTGGCGGGCGCGCCTGGCGCAGGCGATGGGGGATACAGGCGGGGCGCGGCAGGGTCTCGCCGAGCTGCTGCGCCGGGAGCCGGGCTCCGTCTTCGCGCCGGCAGCGCTCGAACTGCTGCAGTCCCTGCCGGCGCCGGCGCCCCTGGCGAGCGGACCGGGCGCCGTCGGCGAGCTGCGCGTGCAGTGGGGCGTCTTCCGGGAGACGCAGGGCGCCCGCCGGCTGCTCGACGCCCTGCTGGCCTACGGTCAGCCGGCGGAACTCCTGCGCACCCTCGCCGGGGGCCAGGAGCTCTTCCGCGTCTGCTCGCCGCCCGTGGCCACGGAAGCGGAGGCGCAGGCCCTGGGCGAGCAGTTGCGCCTGCGCTACGCACTGGATTTCGTGATCTACCGGCCGGCGCGCGACGACCATGAGGAGTCCGGAGCGCGGCGATGAGCCGTGCCAGCGGCCGCCTGACGCCCATGATGGCGCAGTATCAGCAGATCAAGCGCGAGCATCCCGACCGCATCCTGCTCTATCGCATGGGCGATTTCTACGAGACCTTCTACGAGGATGCGGTGACGGCCAGCCGCGTGCTGGGCATTGCGCTGACCACGCGCGGCAAGAGC
The DNA here is from genome assembly GCA_963695095.1 of uncultured bacterium. Classification (GTDB taxonomy): domain Bacteria; phylum Krumholzibacteriota; class Krumholzibacteriia; order JACNKJ01; family JACNKJ01; genus VGXI01. Next base: position 1,940,304 of record CAVOFT010000001.1, read on the forward strand.
GAAGGGGAGCCCGTGCCCCTGGCCGGCGTACCGCATCACTCGGTGAACACCTACATCCATCGCCTGTTGCGCGCGGGCCACAGCGTCGCCATCTGCGAGCAGGTCGAGGATCCCGCCCTGGCCAAGGGCGTGGTCAAGCGCGCGGTCACCGAGGTGATCACGCCGGGGACCATCGCGATCGAGGAATTCCTGCCCGCGGATGAAGGCAGCTACTGTCTGGCGCTGCAGCCGGCGATCGACGGCCGCATCGGCTACGCGCTGGGGGATATCGCCAGCGGTGAATTGCTGGCGGGCCTGGAGCCGGCCGCCCTCGTGCTCGGCCTGCCCGGCCGCTATCGGGTGCGCGAGCTGGTCCATGCCGAAGGCCTGGAGGAGGCCGGCTGGCTCGCGGAATTGCGCGGCCTCTATCCGGACCTGCATCTGACGCCGCGGCGAGCCTGGGACTTCCTCGCCGGCGAGGCCGAAGGCGCCCTGTGCCGGCACTTCGGTGTCGCGCGCAGCGAGCTGCTGGGTTTTCGCAGCGGCGAGGAGGCGATGCAGCGCGCGACGGGGGCCCTGCTCGGCTACTTCCATGAGCTGAAGAGCGCCGATCTCTCCTATGTCGACCGCATCCAGTTCCTGCGTGCGGACGCGACGATGGTCCTGGACCGCGTGACGGTGGAGAACCTGGAGCTGCTGCGGCCTCTGCGCGGGGAGGATGCCGCCGCCACGCTCTTCGCGCAGCTCAACCGCTGTCGCACGCGCATGGGCGCTCGCCTGCTGTCGCGCTGGCTGCTGGCGCCCCTGCTCGATGTCGCGGCCATCCAGGCGCGGCTGGACGCCGTGGGCGAACTGCTGGCAGACCCGGCCCGGCGGCGCGATCTGGGCGAGCAGCTGGCGCGCGCGGCCGACCTGGAGCGACTCATCGGCCGCCTGGGCAGCGGGCAGGGCCGCCCGCGCGATCTGAGAGCCCTGGCCGACACGCTGGCCCTGTTGCCGGCCCTGCAGGCCCTGCTCGCGGACTCCAGCAGCGCCCTGCTCCAGGAGCTGGGCACGACCCTGCTGCCTCTGGCTCCCCTGCGGGACCTGCTGGCCGCCGGCCTGGTGGACGAGCCGCCCGCCAGGCTCGGCGAGGGCGGGCTGATCGCCGAGGGCTTCGACGCGGAGCTCGACCGCCTGCGCAGGCTCAGCAGCGAGGGGCGGGCCTGGATTCTCGGTCTCCAGGAGGAGGAGCGCGCGCGCAGCGGCATCGCGAAGCTGAAGGTGGGCTACAACCGCGTCTTCGGCTACTACCTGGAAGTGGGGCGCAGCCAGGAGGGCAAGGTGCCCGCCGACTACACGCTGAAGCAGACGCTCACCGATAGCCTGCGCTACAGCACGCCCGGGCTCAAGAGTCGCGAGGAGGAGATCCTCGGCGCGGAGGAGCGCCGCCAGCGCCGGGAGCTGGAGCTCTTCGAGGACCTGCGCCGGCAGGCCTTCGCCGAGCATCTGGCCATCCAGACGAACGCGCGCGCACTGGCCAGCCTGGACTGCCTCGGCGCCCTGGCCGAGCTGGCCGAGCGGGGCCACTATTGCCGGCCGGAGATCCTCGCAGAGCCCCTGCTCGAGATTCGCGGCGGGCGGCATCCGGTGGTGGAGGCCCTCCTGCCCGCGGGGGGCGATTTCATCCCCAACGATCTCCTGCTCGATCCCGACCGGGAGCAGATCCATCTGCTCACGGGCCCGAACATGGGCGGCAAGTCCACCTTCCTGCGCCAGACGGCCCTCATCGTGATCCTGGCGCAGATGGGCAGCTTCGTACCGGCGGCCGCCGCGCGCGTGGGCCTCGCCGACGCCATCTTCACGCGCGTCGGCGCGAGCGACAACCTGGCGCGCGGTCAGAGCACCTTCTTGATCGAGATGGAGGAGACGGCCGCGATCCTGAGAAGCCTCGGCCCACGCAGCCTGGTGCTGATGGACGAGGTGGGGCGCGGCACCAGCACCTACGACGGACTGAGCCTCGCCTGGGCGGTGCTCGAGCACCTGCACGGCCCCGTGGCCGAGCCGGCCCCGCGCCCGCGCTGCCTCTTCGCCACGCACTATCACGAGCTGACGCGTCTGGAAGCCGAGCTGCCCCGCCTGCGCAATTACCATGTCACGGTGAAGGAGTGGCAGGAGACGATCGTCTTCCTGCGCCGCATCGAGCCCGGTCCGGCCGAGCGCAGCTATGGCATCCACGTCGCGCGCCTCGCGGGCCTGCCGCCCGCCGTGATCGCCCGCGCCTTTCAGCTCTTGCAATGGATCGAACAAAACCGGACCATGGCGGATGAGCTCGCCGGCGCCCCGGCGCCCCGGCAACAACTGGAGCTGTTTCCGGCCGGCCCGCGAGCGCTGCTGCGCGCGCTGGGGGCGCTGGATCTCGAAACGATGACGCCCCTGGACGCGCTGAACGCATTGCACCAGCTGCAGGCACAGCTAGAGGCCGAAGGCGGCGCGCCATGACGCAGACCCGCGAGAGAGTGATCCTGGCCGGCGACGACGCCGAACTCGTGCCCCTGCTCGAGCGGCTGCGGGCGCGGGGCCTGGCCGAGATCGTGGCCCTGGGCAGCGCCGCGCCCGACAGCCTCACCGCCATCCTGGCAGCGGTCGGGGGCCTGCCCCTGCTCACGCTTGCCGGCGCCGAGCCGGTGCCGGCGGCGGACCTCTGGATCTGCTCGGCGGACTGGCGCTCGCGGGCGGGGGCCACGCCCTGCCTGGCCTTCCCGGCCGCGCTCGAGCGCTGGCCGGAGAGCGCCGCCGCCCCGGCCCCGGCCGCGCCGGCAGCGGATCCGGCGCTGCGCGAGCAGGCGGCCGTCGCGCTGGCCGGCGCCCCCTTCGCCGCCTTCGCGCGGGAACTGCAGCGGGAGATCCAGCGCAGCCAGCGCTACCATCTCGGTTTCACGCTCTCCATCCTGCGGGTCCTGGACGCTGCCGGCCAGGCCCTGCCCGAACGGGCCTTCCTCGCCGAGCCCCTGCGCGGCCTGCCGGCGCGGGCGGGCCGCGCCTGCGACAGCTGGGGGCTCAGCCAGGAAGGCTACCTGCTCCATCTGGCCCCGGAAACGCTGGAGCAGGCCAGCGCACTGCGCCGCCGCCTGGAAGCGGCCCTCCAAGAGGCTCTGGCCGGCCAGCCCGGTGGCCCCTGGCGCGTGGAGACGGGCCAGGCGCTCTATCCGCGCGATGGCGAGCTCGGCAAGGCCCTGGTCGACATCGCGCTGCAGCGACTGCTGCGGCGCCTCGCCCGGGGCGAGGCCGATTCATGAGGGAAGCCATCCGCGCCCTCTCGCCGGAGACGGTGAACCGCATCGCCGCCGGCGAGGTGGTCGAGCGCCCCGCCTCGGTGCTCAAGGAACTGCTCGAGAACGCCCTCGACGCGGGCGCCGCGCGCATCGAGCTGGAGTTCGCCGGCGGCGGCGTGACCTTGCTGCGCCTGAGCGACGACGGCCAGGGCATCCCCCGCGAAGAGCTCGCCCTGGCCCTGGAGCGCCACGCGACGAGCAAGATCCGCACGCTGGCGGACCTGGAGCGCGGCGCCACGCTCGGCTTCCGGGGCGAGGCCCTGGCGGCCATCGCTTCGGTGTCCCTGCTCGAACTCGTCAGTCGCGTCGAGGGCGCCGACAGCGCCTGGCTGATCGCTGCGCGGGGGGGCCGGGTGGACGCGCCGCGCCCGGCGGCGCGCGCGCGCGGCACCACCGTGACCGTGCGGGAGCTCTTCGGCGATCTGCCCGCGCGGCGCAAGTTCCTGCGCAGCGAGAGCGGCGAGAAGCGCCGGCTGCTGGAGATCTGGCACACCTATGCGCTGGCCTATCCCGAGCTGCACTTCGTCCTGCGCGAGGAGGGCCGCGACCTGCTGCAACTGCCTCCGGTCGCCGATGCCCGGGAGCGCGCGGGCGCGCTGCTCGGCGAGGCCACGGCGCGCCACATGGTGGCGCTGGCCGGGACGGAGGGGGACTTCACCGTGCGGGGCCTGATCACGCTGCCCCTGGTCAGCCGGGGCAACCGCAGCCATCAGTTCCTCTATCTGGGGCGGCGGCCCATCGAGGATAGGCAGGTCAGCCACGCCATCACCCAGGCCGGCGCCGAGTCCTTGCCGCCGGGCCGCTTCCCGGCGGCGATCCTGTTCATCGAAGCGCCGCCGGGGCAGGTGGACGTCAACGTGCATCCCGCCAAGCGCGAGGTGCGCTTCCGCGACGGCCGCCTCGTGCACCACCTGGTCAGCCAGGCGATCCGGGGCGCGCTCAGCGAACGCGGCGGCCTCAGGCGATTGCTCGCGACCAGCGATGACCCGCAACTCGGTCCCCAGCGCGGGGCCGGTCCGGCGGCCGCTCCGGGGGGCCGGGCAGCGGGCCCGGGCCAGAGCGACCTCGCCCTGCCCCCGGGCCCGGCGGCGTTCCCAGGTGGGCGCCGCGCGGGTGGAGGAGAGAGCTGGCTGCGCCTGGGCGCCGCCGCCCTGGCCGAAGGCGCAGGGGCGCCGGAGGCGGAGCGCGAGGAGCGGCGCTTCTGGCAGCTGCACGACAGCTTCATCCTCACCCAGATCCGGGGCGGGCTGGTCATCATCGATCAGCACAACGCCCACGAGCGCGTGATCTACGATCGGGCGCGCGCGGCCATGGCCGGCGAGACGCCGGGCGTGCAGCGCCTGCTCTTTCCGCACACGCTCGAGCTCGGCCCGGCCGCGATGGCCGCCTGGCAGGAGCACGCGAGCTTCTTCCGCGAGCTGGGCTTCCTCATCGAGAGCTTCGGCGAGCGGACCCTCTCGGTGACGGGCATCCCCGACACCCTGCGCCGCTGGGATGGCGGCCAGGTGATCCTGGACATCCTCGACGAGGTGATCGCCGAGAGCGGCGGCACCGCCGCGCGCCGCGATCGGGCGCTCATCAGCTTCAGCTGCAAGAGCGCCATCAAGGCGGGCGAGCCGCTGCGCGAGGAGGAGATGGCCGAGCTCGTCGATCGGCTCTTCGGCACCGAGAACCCCTACACCTGCCCGCATGGGCGGCCCATCGTGATCCGCATCAGCATGGACGAGCTCGAGAAGCGCTTCCATCGGCGGGTACCGAACTCCTGATGCCCAGGGTCCTGGTGATCATGGGGGCCACCGCGACCGGCAAGAGCGGCCTGGCGCTGGAGCTGGCGGCGGCCACGGGACGGGAGCTGATCAGCGCCGACAGCCGGCAGGTCTATCGCGGCCTGCGCGTGGGCACGGCTCAACCGACGGCGGCCGAGCGCGCGCGGGTCCCGCACCATGGCATCGATTTCCTGCCGATCGGGCGAGCGCTGGTCGGCGCGCTCCTTCGCGGCGGCGGCCCTCGCGCTGCTGGCGCGCGAGGACCGCCCAGCCGGCCATCGTGGTGGGCGGCACGGGCTTCTACCTGGAAGCGCTCTGCGAGGGGCTCTTCCCGGCGGACATTCCCGCGGCGCAGCTCGCAACGCTGCGCCGGGAGCTCGCACCCCTGGATGGCCCCGCGCTCCACGCGCGCCTGCTGGCCCTCGATCCCGAGACGGCCGCGCGCCTGCATCCCCACGATCGCCAGCGCCTGGCGCGCGCGCTCGAGGTCTGCCTGGCCACCGGGCAGCCGCTCTCCGTCCACCACGCGGCGGGGCGCGAACGGCCGGCGGGTTTCCAGTGGCAGCGCGTCCTGCTTGCTCTGGAGCGCAGGGCCTTGCAGGAGCGCATCGCCGCGCGCCTCGACGCCATGCTGGCCGGCGGCTGGATCGAGGAGGTCGCCGCCCTGCTCGCCGCGGGCGCGGATCCGGGCGCGCCCGGCCTGCAGGCCCTGGGCTATCCCGAGGTCGTCGCCCACCTGCGCGGCGATCTCGATCGCGGCGCGCTGCGCGAGCGCATCCTCCTGCGCACGCGCCAGTACGCGAAGCGCCAGGAGACCTGGTGGCGGCATCGCGGGCGGGCAGACTGCGTGCTCGATCCGAGCGCCGCGGACACGCCCGCCCGGCTGCGGGCCCTCCTGGCGGCCTCCGGGTCGCCTTGACAGGGCACAGGCCCGCTGCTAGCCTTGGCCCCAGCGCGGGAATAGCTCAGTTGGTAGAGCAGTTGCTTCCCAAGCAACAGGCCGCGGGTTCGAGTCCCGTTTCCCGCTCCGCCCGTGCTCGGCGATCGCCCGGCTCCAGCCCAGGGGCCGGGTTTCTCGTCGCTGTCGCCCTCAGTGCGCCGCTCTGCAGCGGCCGGCGATTCCGGAGGATGCGATGCGCCTCATCCGCTCCCCGCGACATCCGGGCCTGCGCATCGCGCCGGCCGCAGCCGGCGCGGGACTGCGCATCACGGCCCTGGGGCCCGCGCTTGCCGGCCGGCTGGCCGTGGGGGAGCGCCTGCTCGCCGTCGATGGCGAGGCGATCACGGACGTTCTCGATTTCCACTACTACAGCGCCTTCAGTCTCGAGCCGGAATTGACCCTGCTGGCTGCCGACGGTCAGGAACGGCACCTGCGCCTGCCCGGCGAGCTGCTCGAGGGCGAGGCCATCGAGTTCGAGCCGCTCGAGTTCAAGACCTGCGGCAACGACTGCGTCTTCTGCTTCATCCACCAGATGCCCGCCGGCCTGCGCGATGACCTCTACTTCATGGACGAGGACTACCGGCTGGGTTTCCTCTACGGCAACTACGTGACGCTGGCCCTCGCGCGCGAGCACGAGCTCGAGCGCATCGTCCGCCAGCGCCTGAGCCCGGTGTATCTCTCGGTGCACGCCACGGACATGGCCCTGCGCAATCGGCTGCTGGGCCTCAAGCGCAGCCGCGACCTGGGCGAGCTCATCGGGCGCCTGCTGGCAGGGGGCATCGCCATCCACACGCAGGTGGTGCTGGTGCCCGACTGGAACGACGGCGCCGCCCTCGACAAGACGATCGCGGACCTGGCCGCCTACCATCCGGGCATCGAGAGTCTGGGCATCGTGCCGGTGGGGCTCACCGCGCACCGCGAGCGGCTCACGGCCCTGAAGACCTTCGGCGCGGCGGGCTGCGCCGCGGTGATCGAGCAGGTGGAGGGCTGGCAGCGGCGCCTCAAGGGCGAGCTCGGCACGCGCTTCGCGCATCTGGCCGACGAGTTCTACCTGCAGGCCGGCCGGCCGCTGCCCGCGATGGCCGACTACGAGGAGTTCTACCTCTACGACAACGGCATCGGCATGAGCCGCGACTTCCTGGACACCGTGCTCGCCGAGGCGGCGCGCTGGACGCCGCCCGCGCGGCCCCTGCGCGCCGGCCTGCTCACCGGCAAGCTGGGGGAGCAGCTCTTCCGCGAGACGCTGCTGCCGGCGCTGCCCGCCCTGCCGGGGCTGAGCCTGGAAGTGCGCGGCCTCGAGAATCGGCTCTTCGGCGCCGGGATCACGGTGAGCGGCCTGCTGCCGGGGGCCGAACTGCTCGCGGGGCGCGCGCTGCTGCCCGCGGACATCGATGTCCTCGTCCTGCCGCCGAACACGCTCAATGCCAAGGGGCGCTTCCTGGACGATCTCAGCCTCGAGGAGTTCCGCGAGCGCGCCGGCCTGCCCGTGCTCGTACCCGAAAGCGGACTGCTGGGGGCCCTGTCCGAGTTCGCGCGCGGCCTGAGCTAGAATCCACTTGAACCTTGCCCGTCGGCCCTGCTAAGGTGCGCCTATCGCCTTAGATTTCATTGCTTTTCGCGGGATCGCTCAAGTGCCGGCACTCTCTACCATCGCCATCGTCGGGCGCCCCAACGTGGGCAAATCGACGCTGTTCAACCGCCTGGCGGGCCGCCGCATCGCGGTGGTGCACCCGCGCGCGGGCGTCACGCGTGACCGCCTGGTGACCCAGGTCGAGCGGGACGGCCGTCGGCTCTGGCTCGTGGACACGGGCGGCATCAGCCTCGACAAGGATGAGCTGTCCCAGCTCACCACCGAGAGCGCCAAGGCGGCCCTCGACGAGGCGGATCTGCTCTTCTTCCTCACCGACGCCCGCACGGGCGTGACTGACGAGGATCTGGCCGTGAGCAAGCTGCTCAGGCGGCGCGCGGAGAAGGTCTGGCTCCTGGTGAACAAGGTCGAGCGGGCCGAGGACGAGTACGCCGTCCACGACTTCCACCGCCTGGGCCTGGGCGAGCCCCTGGGGCTCAGCGCTCTGCACGGCGGCGCCGGGATCACGGAGCTGTGGGAGCGCCTGCTGCCCCTGGTGCCGCCCCTGCCGACGGGGGCGGCCATGGATCGGCAGCTGCGCCTGGCCGTGGTGGGGCGCCCCAACGTGGGCAAGAGCAGCCTCGTCAACGCCTTGCTGGGCGAGGAGCGGATGATCGTCAGCGAGGTGCCCGGGCACCACCCGCGACGCCGTGGACAGCCCCCTGAAGTGGCATGGGCGGGAAGCCGTGCTCATCGACACGGCGGGCCTGCGCCGCAAGGCCCGCACGAAGACGCGCCTGGACGTCTACAGCAGCCTGCGCAGCCTCTCGGCCATCGACAATGCGAACGTCGTGCTGATGGTGCTGGACGCGAGCCGGCCCTTCGCCGAGCAGGATCTGCGCATCGCGCGCCATGCCCACGAGGAGGGCAAGGGCGTGCTGATCGCCGTCAACAAGTGGGACCTGCTGGAAAAGGACGACAGCACGCTCGGCGAGGTGCTGGGGCGCGTGCGCGAGGCGATGCCCTTCCTCAGCTACGCGCCGGTGCTCTTCATCTCGGCGGAGACGCGCCAGCGCATCCACAGCGTGCTGGAGACGGCCTTCCGCGTCTTCGACAAGCGCGGGCAGCGCCTGGCCACCGGGCCCCTCAATGCCTGGCTCAAGTCGGCCGTGGAACGGCGACCGCCCCGCTACAACGAGGGCGGCACCGGCCGCTTCTACTACATGACCCAGACGGGAACCGCCCCGCCCAGCTTCACGCTCTTCGTGAACAAGCCCGAGTGGGTGCATTCCACCTACAGGCGTTACCTGATCAACCAGCTGCGCGTGCACTTCGACTTCGAGGGCAGCCCGGTGCGCCTCAACCTCAAGGCGCGCAGCCGCCGGGAACAGCCCACATGAGCGCGCTGCTGCTCGTCGGCGCCTACTTGCTCGGCGGCATTCCCTTCGGCTACCTGGCCGGCCGCCTGGTGGCGGGCGTCGACCTCAGGCAGGTGGGCAGCGGCAATCTCGGCGCGACGAATGCCATCCGCCAGCTCGGCTGGGGCTGGGGCGCCACGGTGTTCGGCCTCGATCTCCTCAAGGGCTGGGTGGCCGTGGCCCTCGCCCAGCGCTACGGCGCGAGCGCCGGCGCCTGGCTGCCCGTGGCAGCCGGCCTGGCGGCCATCCTCGGCCACAGCTTCACGCCCTACCTGGGCGGCAGGGGCGGCAAGGGCGTGGCGACCAGCGCCGGCGTCTTCCTGCGCCTGGCGCCCGTCCCCACCGGGCTCGCGCTGCTCTGCTTCCTGGCCGTGATGCTCCTCTTCCGCATCGTCTCCCTGTCCAGCCTCGCGGCGACGACGGCCCTGCCGCTCCTGCTCGTCTGGCGCCAGCCGGACCAGCCCCTGCTCCTGGGCTTCGCCCTGCTGATTGCCCTGTTCATCTGGATTCGCCACCGCGGCAATCTCCGCCGGCTCCTGCGCGGCGAGGAGCCCCGCCTGGGCGGCCCAACCCGGGGAGGCACCTGATGGCGCGCGTCGCCGTGCTCGGCTGCGGCAGCTGGGGCAGTGCCCTGGCCAAGGCCCTCCATGAGGGGGGCAACGCCGTGCGGCTCTGGGGGCACCTGGACGCGGAGATCGATGCGATCCGAAGCGAGGGCACGAACGCGAAGTACCTGCCGGGCGTGGCGCTGCCCGCTGCGGTCTGCGCGGGGGCGACCACGGATCTTGCCGCGGCGCTGAGCGATTGCGAAGCGCTGGCGCTCGTGGTGCCGAGCGTGGTCCTGCGCGAGGTGGCCGCGCGGACGGCGGCCTCGCCCGCCCTGCCGGCCGCGGCGACCTGGATCCTGGCCGCCAAGGGCCTGGATCCTGCGAGCGGCCGCAACCTCTGCTGGGCCATCGAGGACGAGGTGGGGCCGCTCGGCGAGCGCCTGCTCGTTCTCGTCGGGCCCAGCCATGCGGAGGAGGTGGGCCGCGGCCTGCCCACGGCGCTCGTGCTGGCAGGGCCGGAGAGCCCGCGCCGCGCCGCGCTGCAGCGGGACTTCTCCACCGAGAATCTGCGCGTGTACGTCAACGAGGATCGGACCGGCGTGGAGCTGGGCGTGGCGCTCAAGAACGTCGTCGCGCTGGCGGCGGGCATCATCGACGGCGTCGGCCTGGGCGACAACACGAAGGGCGCCCTCGTCAGCCGCGGCCTGGCCGAGATCGGCCGCTACATCGAATCCCACGGCGGCGACCGGCGCACCCTGCTCGGGCTGGCTGGCGTGGGGGATCTGGTCACCACCTGCTTCAGCCGGCACAGCCGCAATCGCCACGTGGGCGAGCAGCTCGGGCGGGGCCGCAAGCTGCCGGAGATTCTCGCTGAAATGGTGCAGGTGGCCGAGGGCGTGCACACCACGCGCACGCTGCACGAGAAGGCCAGCCGCGAAGGCGTGGAGATGCCCATCACGGAGCAGGTGTACGCCGTGCTCTTCGCCGGGAAGGATCCGCAGCTCGCCATCCGCGAGCTGATGACCCGCGATCCCGCCCCGGAGATCAGGAAAGGAGGTCGGCATGCCGGCAGCGAAGCCTGAGCGGGCGCGCGCCACCCAGACCCGCCCGAAGAAGGTCGTCGGGCGGCTCTACTGGAGCATCAGCGAGGTGGCGGAGCTGACAGGGGTCAAGCCGCATGTCCTGCGCTACTGGGAGACGGAGTTTCCCAGCTTCAAGCCGAGCAAGAACAACTCGGGCAATCGCGTCTACCGCGAGCGGGACGTGGAGCTGGCCGTCGCCATCCGCCACCTGCTGCACCGGGAGCGCTACACGATCGCCGGCGCCCGCCAGCGCCTGGCCGAGACGCGCAAGGTGCGCGATCTGCTGGATCAGCTCGAGATCCCCTTTGCCCGGGCCGACCAGCGGCAGCTGCTGAAGGAGATCCGCCAGGACCTCGTCGCCCTGCGCCGGGCCCTCGACGGAAAATAGGGGCCGCGCCCCCTTGTCAGGGTGGGGGCATCTTGGTATATATCGCCCTGATCGGGGCGTAGCGCAGTCCGGTAGCGCACTTGCATGGGGGGCAAGTGGTCGTGTGTTCGAATCACATCGCCCCGACCCCAGAAGTCCTCCCGCTGTGCGGGGGGACTTCGTCATTTGCACCCGGCGCCTCCCCTTTCTCATCCCGGCTCGCTTGAGACATCGCTTCAATCCGCAGCGCGAAGGGACTAGACTCTAGGGGCTAGGCTACGCCCGGCCATCCGCCCCCGGAGGTTCCCATGCGCATGCGCCTCATCGCCCTGCTACTGATCGCCCTACCCACCTTCGCCCAGGCGGCCATCAATGCCGATCTGCAGGCGGCCACCGAGCGCCTGCTGCCTGCCGATATCCCTGCGGGCCTGCTCCTGGATCGCGTGCTGGACATGGCGGCTGCGCCCGCCCTGGACGGCAGCGCCGAGGCGCCCGCCATCGGCCCCGCGCGCCTGCGGCAGCTCGTGCACGAGCTGCGGGGCGCGGCGAGCGTGCCACTCGCCTGGCCGGACGGCGAGGCCCTGCGTGCGAGCGCCCGTCCGGGAGCCGACCCCGCGCTGATCGCGCTCGCGCTCGTCGATGTCGAGATCGCCCGCCTGCGCCCGGATGCCCTCGAGGCGGGGCTCCTGCGCTGGGAGGGCCGGCAGCTCGTGGAGACGGGCCTGGGCGATCCCTACCTGAGCCAGCCGCTCGTCGCCGCCGCGGCCCTGCGCGCGCAGACGAGGCACGCCGGGGACCTCCGGCTCCTGCTGGCGAGCGAGTTTCTCCTGCGCACGGTGCCCGGCGACGCGCCCGCGCTGACCCTCGACGCCGACGACGGCCTCGGCTTCCGCCCCCTCGCCCTCGACAGGGCCTTCCCCGTCGACTACGGGAGTCCCGGCCTGAAGAGCCTGACCCTCCGTCTCGAGCGCGCCGACGGCGAATCCGCCTACGCGCGCTTCACCCTCGACGTCCGCGATCAGCAGGCGCCGCCCTACGACGAGCTCTGGCCCCTCACCGCCGAGACGCCCTACGCCGGCGGCCTGGCCAGCGGCCAGGCCTTCGTCTACCGGGCGCCGGGGCATGCGGCGGTCGAGAATCCCGTGATCGTTGTGGAGGGCTTCGACCTCGACAACGTGATGGGCTGGGACGAGCTCTACGATCTGCTCAACCAGCAGAACCTGCTCGAGGATCTGCGCGCGGAGGGCTACGACGCCATCGTGCTCAACTTCACCGAGTCCACCGATTACATCCAGCGCAATGCCTATCTGCTGGTCACGCTGCTCGCGACCGTGCAGGCCGCGCTCGCCGATCCCGAGCAGGACATCGCCCTCATCGGCGCCAGCATGGGGGGGCTGGTCTCGCGCTACGCCCTCGCGGCGATGGAGCAGGCCGGCCAGCCGCACCGCGTGCGCAGCTTCATCAGCTTCGACTCGCCGCAGATGGGCGCCAACATCCCGCTCGGCATGCAGTACTGGCTGGATTTCTTCCGCATCGAGTCCGAGGAGGCCGGCCACCTGCTCAGCCGCCTCGACACGCCGGCCGCCCGGCAGATGCTCGTCTACCACCACACGAACCCGCCCGGCGGCACGGGCGAGGCCGACGCCCTGCGCGGCGTGCTCGCCGCCGAGCTCGTGGCGCTGGGCGACTACCCCGCCGACCTGCGCAAGGTGGCCATCGCCAACGGCAGCGGCGCCGGCGCCACCCAGGGCTTCGCCGCCGGCGAGCAGATCGTCAGCTACGAGTACGCGAGCTGGCTGGTCGACATCATCGGCAACGTCTGGGCGGTGCCGGACGGGGCGAGCCACATCATCTTCGACGGCGAGATCGACCGCATCTGGCCCCTGAACGACGACGCGCTCAGCGTCACCGTCAGCGGCACCCTGCCCTTCGACAATGCCCCCGGCGGCGCGCGGGCCTCGATGGCCGAGATGGACGCCACCCAGGCCCCCTACGGCGACATCGTCGCGCTCCACGACGCGCACTGCTTCATCCCCACCGTGAGCGCGCTCGCGCTGGCCACCGACGATCCCTTCTTCGACATCGCGGGCGCGGGGGACCTCTCCGCGCTGACGCCCTTCGATGCCGTCTACTTCCCCGCGGCCAACCAGGACCACGTGCTGGTGACGGCCGAGAACAAGGCCTGGTTCATGGTCGAGATCGCGGCGACGGCCAGCGGCCTGCCGATCGCGCCCGCGCCGGCGGCCCTGGCCCTGGCGGCCTGGCCCAATCCCTTCCGGCCCAGCGTCACCCTGAGCTTCACGCTGGCGGCGCCGGCGGCCGTCGAGCTCAGCATTCACGATGTGGCGGGCCGGCGCCTGCGCAGGCTCGAAGCGGGCAGCTTCGCCGGCGGCGAGCAGCGCCTCGCCTGGGACGGCCGCGACGATGCCGGCCGCAGCCTGCCCAGCGGCGTCTACCTCGCCCGCCTGAGGGCGGGGGACGCTGCCGAGAATCTGCGGCTGCTCAGGCTCCGCTAGGCCGGCCAAAAGATGCTGCTCAGCCGGGCGCCGTTGCGCTAGAGTGGCCCCGGTCTTCTCCCCAGAGGTGGCGTCCGCATGCGCATCCTGCTCAGCAACGACGACGGCATCCATGCGCGCGGGCTGGCCGCCCTGCGCGAGGCGCTGGCCCCGCTCTGCGAACTCTGGGTGGTGGCGCCCGCCTCCCAGCAGAGCGCGAGCAGCCACAGCCTCACCCTGCACACCATCCTGCGCCGGCACCGCATCGAGGAGCGCGTCTTCGCCGTGGACGGCACGCCGGCCGACAGCGTGCTGATGGCGATCAACGGCCTCATGGCGGCGACGCCGCCGGATCTCGTGATCTCGGGCGTCAACCACGGGCCGAACATGGGGGAGGACGTGCACTACTCGGGCACGGTGGCGGCAGCCATCGAGGCGGCGATCCTCGGCGTGCCGGCCCTGGCCGTCTCGGTGGCGGCCTTCCGGGAGCAGATCTTCAGCGGCGCCACGCAGTTCATCGCCGACCTGGTGACCCGGCACCCCGAGGAGCTGACGCGGCCCGGCACCCTGCTCAACGTCAACGTGCCCAATCTGCCGGCGGCGGCGATCCGCGGCGTGAGCATCACGCGGCTGGGCAGCCGCTACTACGGCGATGTCATTCTGCGCAAGGAGGACCCGCGCGGGCGCGAGTACTTCTGGATCGGCGGTGAGGAGCCCACCTGGCGCGAAGGGGACGACTCGGACTTCCACGCCGTGCACAGCCGGCAGGAGATCTCGGTCACGCCGCTGGCGCTGGATCTCACGGACCACGGCGGCCGGGCTGCGCTGGCCCACTGGGCCGAGCGCCGGCCATGAGCGGGAGCGCAGGAATGGGTCGGGGCGAGCTCTTCGCCGTAGCCCGGGAGCGGATGGTCGCCCGCTTGCGGGTGCAGGGCCTGGCGGGGGAGGAGGTGCTCGGCGCCATGGCCGAGCTGCCCCGGCATCTCTTCGTGGATGCCGCGCTGGGGAGTCGAGCCTACGGCCGCGACGCCCTGCCGATCGGTTACGGGCAGACGCTCTCCCATCCCGAGATCGTGGCCCGCATGACCGAAGCCCTGCTGGTCGAGCCCGGGCAGAAGGTCCTCGAAGTCGGCACCGGCTCCGGGTACCAGGCCGCGCTCCTCGCCAGCCTGGGCCTGCGGGTGTGGACGCTCGAGCGCATCGCGGGCCTTCTGGAGCGCGCGCGCCCCCTCTGGGCCCGCCTGGGCCTGGAGACGCTGATCGTGGCTCGCCACGGCGACGGCTACCGCGGCTGGCCGGAAGCCGGCCCCTTCGGGCGCATCATCGTGACGGCGGCGCCCCGCGCGGTGCCGACGGCCCTGCTGGGGCAGCTGGCCGAAGGGGGCCTGCTCGTCACCCCCATGGGCGGCGAATCCGATCAGCGCCTGCTGCGCTTCCGCCTGCAGGGTGAGCGGGCCTTCCGGGAGGATCTCGGCGCCTGTTCCTTCGTGCCGATGCTGAGCCGGACCCTGGGGGCCGGCTAGGGGCGGGGAAAGGCCCTTTACACCCGTGGGGCCATGACTTATGTTTGCAGCCGTGTCGGGGTGTAGCGCAGCCCGGTTAGCGCGCCTCGTTCGGGACGAGGAGGTCGGAGGTTCAAATCCTCTCACCCCGACCCTTTTTTTTCGCTCAGTCCCCCGGAGTACGCCGTGGCGGGCGATTTCGAATCCGTCTATGTCCGGGAGATTTCGAGAATCCCCGTCTTGGGCCCCGAGAAGGAGCGCGCGCTGGCCCGCCGGCTGCGCGACGGGGATGCTGATGCCCGACGGGAGCTGATCGTCAGCAACCTCCGGCTGGTGCTCAGCATCGCGCGGTCTTACGCGGGGCGCGGCGTCGGCCTGATGGATATCGTCGAAGAGGGCAACCTGGGCCTCATCCGCGCCGTGGAGAAGTTCAATCCCGATCGCGGCTTTCGCTTCTCCACCTATGCCTCCTACTGGATCAAGCAGGCCATGGCCCGCGCAGTGGCCAACCAGGGACGGACCATCCGCATCCCTTTCCATGTCTACCAGCTCGTGAATCGCTACACGCGCTTGATGGTCCGCGAGAGCCAGGCAGCGAGCAGTTCCGATGCGGAGCTCGCGCGGCGCCTGCACTGCACCGAGCGCAAGGCCCACCTGCTGCGCAATCTCGTGATGGGGATCCTCTCGCTCGACCTGCTGATGAGCCAGGGCGCGATGAAGGAGCTCTATGCGGCGGAAGAGAACCGTGTGGGCCAGACGCCGGAAGATGTCGTTGCCCTGCAACTCGAGCACGAGCAGGTGCACCGTCTCATGGACAAGCTGTCGGAGCGCGAGCGCGCCGTCCTGCGCATTCGCTACGGCTTCGAGTCCGCTGGGGAGTTTCAAACGCTGGAGGAAACGGGGCGCGCCTTCGGGGTCACGCGCGAGCGCGCCCGCCAGATCGAGATGAAGGCCTTGCGGAAGCTGCGCTTGCTCCTGCTGAGCGAGGAGGCAGGCAACGGCGAGGTTGGTGAACAGAGCCCCCGTAGCTCAGGCGGATAGAGCAGCGGTTTCCTAAACCGCGTGGGCAGGTTCGAGTCCTGCCGGGGGTACCTGATCGGGATGGGTAGGGGCATGGGCGGTGGGCATGAAAAAACGAGGGGCTCACCGCTGAGTACGTATGACTACCCACCCTTCAGAGGCTCGTGCGGCAATCGCTTCGCTGAGATGCATGAGGATACGGGGTCACGTACTCCCAGTAGAGCCCACTCGCGAACGAAGGTTAGCAGCGAGGTCAAGGGCTGTCAACGCGGTCCGGCAATATTTTGCGCTATGATGCGCGTATCCGTAATCCCTGCGTAATGAACGCGTTATCCTGGCTGAAATATCGCCATTCCGTCACCAGGCCGAAATAAATAGGCGCCCCTCCAGGAAGGGCGCCTTAGGTATGGAAAGCCATTGGGTCCTCTTGAACTTAGTCTCGCAACCACCAGAAGAGATCCAGCAGTCCGCAGAAGAACACCAACATGGGTTCTCCTCCTTTCCTTCAGGACCTCGGCCGAGATGTCCGCATCGTGCCTTGCAAGGCCCGTGCCGTTGCCAAGCAATCCTCGGTCTAGCTAGCGATCCGCATGAATACAAAGGAGATATCGTCGCTCTGGGCACCCTCGCCGAAGCGGGTGAGCTCGTCCAGAAGCTGGTCGGAAAGGCCTTCTAGACCTTCATCCGTGCGCGATTGCAGCCAGCCCGCCAGGCGCTCCTCGCCATAGGACTCCTGCTGGCGGTCCAGCTGATCCTCCAGCCCGTCCGAGCGCAGGAAGAGCAGGTCCCCCGGACGCAGTTGCAGCACCCCCTGCAGGTAGGACTGCCCCTGCTCCACCCCCAGCAGCTGACCGCCGCGCCGCAGGCGCTCGAGGCGCCCTTCCCGGCGGAGGAGCCAGGGCGCGGGCATGCCGGCATTGCAGTAGCGCAGAAGCCCGCTGTCGCGCTCCACCTGCCCATAGAAGAAGCCCGCGAAGGTGCCATGCCGGCGCGCCCGATCAGCAACCAGCCGGCCGAGCGACTGGTTCATGCCGGCCAGGACCTGGGCGGGGGCGAGACCGTCGGCGGCCTGGGCGTGGAAGGCCACGGCCACGGAGGAGATCAGCATCGCCGCCGGGACGCCATGCCCCGTCGCATCGCCGAGGGCGAGACCCAGCCGGCGTTCGTCGAACTCGAGGAAGTCGTAGTAGTCCCCGCCCACTTCGCTGCTGGTCCGCATGCGGCCCGCCAGCTCGATCCAGGGCAGGCGAGGCGTGCGGCGGGGGAGGAGGTCGAGCTGGATGCTGCGGGCCAGCTCCATCTCGCTGCGCAAGCGCTCCTCCCGGGAGGCCAGGGCGACAAGACTCAGGTTGCGCAGGTGCAGTTCGAGCGGGGCAACCAGCCGCTGCAGGCCTTCGATGATCTCCGCGTCGTAGAGCGCCCGGCGCCGGGAAGGACCGAGCACCAGCAGCGCCGGGCGATCGCTGTCGCCGCTGAGGCGAAGCAGCAGGGCCCAATCGTGGGCCTTGCAGTAGGGGAGGGCCTCCGGGCCCAGCAGGCTCCGCGCCCAGTAGGGGTCCCACTGCTCCGCAGCGAGGAAGCAGCGCTTGCCCAGCAGGGCCTCCTCGAGAGTGCCAGGCAGGCTGTAGCCGGCGCCAGCGTCGGGGACCGTGATGGAGGCCGGGGAACCGCCCTCGCTTACCCAGCGATCCTGGACGCGCCAGCTGCCATCGTCCTCGCCTTCCAGCCAGAGCAGCCAGGTGGATTCCGCCTCCCAGCCCAGCCGCGGCAGGAGCGCTCGGCTCAGCTCGCGCCGGCAGGTGAAGTAGCGCGGGGGCGCGAGCCAGCGCAAGCAATCCTGAAAAGGCGCTTCGCTGCCCTCGCGACTGCGGCGCAACAGGCGGCGGCGCAGGGGCACGACCATCGGCAGCGCGATGAGCAGAGCGAGGGTGTCGAAGACGAGGTCTTCGGGAGCGCTTGCTGTCCCGGGGCGCAGCGCGTGCAGCCCGAGTCGAACGAGGAGGAAGAGGCCGATCAACAGGGCGCTCGCGATGAGGAGCCGGCGCAAACGCGCGGCGCGGTGATAGAGGGCCGGCAGGTCCGGTCCCAGGATGCCCAGGGCGAAGCTGAGCGGCAGGAGCGTGAGCGACAGGGGAATCCAATCCGCTAGCCCCAGGCGCCGTCCCGGCAGGACCTGGTGCAGTAGCTGGAAGACGACGAGGGGAAGCAGTCCGAAGAGCGCGGCGATGAGCACGAGGCGGATGCGCCGTCGCTCACGGCGATGCTTGCGCCGGAAGGCCTTGAACACGAGGACGCCGAGGCCGAGCAACAGCAGGAGGCCGCTCTGGATGGCGGCGACCTGCTGCAGTGTCCGCGCCGGGGCGGCCGTGCCCGCGATCGGAAGATCGGCGAGGATCGCCGAGGCCGACCACGAGGGCGAGCAAGAGGGGGGGCAGGTAGATCAGCAGGCGCAGGACCAGAGGCCGCGCTCGCCGCTCCGGAAAGAGGATGATGAAGTGGAGCCAGACCGCGGGCAGCAGCAGGGCGAACACGTCGGCCTTCCACTCCAGGAAGGTCGCCGCCGCACCGGGCCCCGGCCGGGGATCGAGCGCGAAGAGCGAGCCGATGAGCAGGGTGAGCAGGAAGAAGAGCCTGGCCAGGGGGTCGCGGCGACGGCCCTGCACCCAGTACCCGATGAGGAAGACGGCGATGGCCGCAAGTGTGCGCAGGCTCAGGCCGAAGCGGCGGCCGAGATCGGGCGGGCGCAGGGATAGCGTCTGCTCGAGGCGTTCGCTTCCGCGCTGCACCTCGAGGCGGATGGGGCCGGCTCGTGCGCCCGCCACCAGGGCGGCGCTGGCCTCGGCGTCCCGGCGGGGACTGTGGCCGTTGATGCGCAGGAGGCGATCGCCGGCTTGAAGCGATGCCTGCCCTTCCCCGGCGGGCGCGTTGGGTATCACCCGCAGCTGCCTGAGGCGGAAGGGGAGCTCCGGCCCCTGCCAGCGCTCGCTGAGGCCGGCGGCGGCCAAGAGGATCAAGGCGACGAGGGCGAGGGCGGGCAGGGCGCGCCGAAGCCCCAGAAAGAACCTGGCCATGCCTGCATTTCAACTGCGGCCGCGGGTTTTGTCAACGGCAGTGACCACGCTAGCTTGCAGCCTGCGCCCGGGCGTGCTAAATTCTCGCTCTTCATTCCTCGCGCCCGCGCGGGCGCCAGCCCGGGAGATCCGCGTGTCTGCTGCTAAACGACTGACCAAGAGGCAGTTGAAGGATGACAAGTTCGTCGACGTGGTCCTGCTCTATGGGGAGAAGCTGCGTGAGCACCAGCGCCTGATCCTGGGCGGCCTGCTGATCGTCCTGGTCGTGATCATGGGCGTGAGCTGGGGGCGGCGCGCGCTCGAGTCGGGCTCCTCGGAGGCGCAGCAGGCCTATTCAGCGGCGCTGAAGAAGCTGGAAGCCGCCATGCGCGTCGACGATGCGAAGGGCTATCTCGTGGCGCAACAGGCCTTCGAGGGCGTGCGCGCCAAGTATGCGCGCAAGGACGTCGGGCACTGGGCCCTCTACGGCATCGCCTATTGCAAGGAGCAGGCGGCGGACTACCAGGGCGCTGAAGCGGCCTTCCGCGAGTACCTCGAGGCCCAGCCCCGCGGGGAGTTCGCGCTGGCGGCTCGCCTGGGCGTCGCCAGCTGCAGCGGCAGCGTCGGTCGCGTGAAGCCGCAGGCCGATATGCTCCTGGAGGCGGCCGCCGACAAGTCGGTGGACGAGGCCCAGGCCGATGCCTGGCGCTTCCAGGCCGGCCAGATCTACATGGACGCGGGCTATTTCGATCTTGCCCGTGATCTCTTCCAAGAGCTCAAGACGCGCGCGGACGAGCCGACTCGTCTCGAGATCGAGCAAGCGCTGAAGGCGCTGGCAGCCCTGCCGACGGCTTGAGTCGGCTCCCGCCCGCGCGCCAGGTCCGCGCTTTGCATTGACGCGCCTTGGAAAAGCTGGAATCCTCCCTCAGCGTCGCCGCTGTCGAGCATCGACAGTCGTGCGGCCATGGGATTCCGCTGGCAGGGCCCGAGCTTTGCTCGCAGGCGTATCGTCGAGGGCGAGCCGTGACGCAGCGCACTCCTGAATTGGACTTCGAGAGCGATCCTCCGGTCGCACCCGACAGCGTCGACCGCTGGATGGGGGCCATCGCCTACGTCACCGTCTTCTGCTTCGTGCCCTATCTCCTGCGACCCGATCGCCCGCATCCGCGCTTCCACGCCAAGCAGGGGATCTTGCTGCTCTTCCTCGAGGTGGTCGCGGGCCTCGCGCTCTGGGTCATGGAGATGACCGTCGGCCGCATTCCCTTCCTCGGACTGCTGATCCTGGTCCTCGCGCGCCTGGCCGTCTGGCTGCCCATCCTGGGTCTGGCTCTGCTCGGCTTCACGCGGGCCCTGGCGGGGGAGATGCTGCCCTTGCCCTGGATCGGAAAGTTCGATGACGTGGTACCCGATGCCCCGGATCTGGCGCAGCACTAGGCTCTCGGTAGAATGGCGCATAATGTATATTATGTTAACCACTCCTCTTCGACTTGATACCGGCTGAACCGCTGCCTCCCAATGAGCGTTCAGACCCTTCCCGCCCTGCTCTTCCATGCCACGCGCAAGCATTCCAATCCCAAAGCGTTCCAGCGGGTAGTGAATGGAATCTCGGAGGTCGTCTCGGCCGCCGAATTCGAGGGCAATTGCCTGCGCGTCGCCCTCGGGCTCGCAGGCAGAGGCCTGCGGCCCGGGGATCGCATCGCCATCCTCGCCCGCAGCAGCGTGGACTGGGCGCTCTGCGATTTCGCCATCCAGCTCCTGGGTGCCGTGTCGGTGCCGATCTACCCGACCTTGCCGGCCCCGGCCGTGGCCCGGATCCTCGCGCATGCCGGCTGTCGGGCCGCCTTCGTCGAAGACGCCGAGCAAGCGGCGAAGGTCCTGCCCCTTGCGACCGGCCGGGCCGAGGGCGGTCAGCCCGCAATCGCCGTGCTGATTCAATTCGGAGGCGAGCCTGCGGCCGGCGTCGATGGCCTCGCTGTACTCGCCGCCGAGGGCGCGGCCCGCGGCGAGGCTGCTGCGGAGCGGCTGCGCGAGGATGCTCTGGAGATACCCGAGGAGGCGGACTGCACGCTGGTCTACACCTCGGGCACCAGCGGCGAGCCAAAGGGTGTCCTGCTCACTCACCGCAACATCCTCAGCAACGTCCAGGCGGCTCTGCAGGTGATCCCGTTGAACGAGGAGGACACGGCCCTCAGTTGTCTGCCCCTGAGCCATCTGCTCGAGCGCACGGCGGGCCTGCACGCCATGATGCACGCCGGCGCGTCCATCGCCTATGCGCAATCCCTGGAGAGCCTTGGGCAGGATCTCCTGGCTGTGCGGCCGACCGTGATGATCGCGGTGCCGCGGATCTACGAGAAGATGTACGGACGCCTGCACGCCCGCGCCATGGCCGGCGGCTACCTGCAGCGGCGGCTCTTCGCCTGGTCGCGGCGCGTGGGCGCCGCCTGGACGAGCCGCCGCCTGGGCGGGACTCCCCCGCAGCTGCCGCTGCGCATCGCCCATCGCCTTGCCGATCGTCTCGTGTTCGCCCGTCTGCGCGCGCGCACAGGCGGGCGCCTGCGCTTTTTCGTCTCGGGCGGCGCACCGCTCGCACCCGAGATCGGCAGCTTCTTCTACGCGGCCGGCTTGCCGATCCTGGAGGGCTACGGCCTGACCGAGACGAGCCCGATCATCAGCGTCAACAGCAGCGCCGGACTGCGCTTGGGCAGCGTGGGCAAGGCCCTGCCCGGCGTCGAAGTGCGCATCGCTGCGGATGGTGAGATCCTCACTCGCGGACCGCATGTGATGCGCGCTTACTACCGCGATGAGGAGGCGACGCGCGCCGCGCTCGACGACGCGGGCTGGTTCGCCACGGGCGACATCGGCGAGCTCGACGCCGAGGGCTACCTGCGCATCACCGATCGCAAGAAGGATCTCCTCGTGACTGCCGGCGGCAAGAACGTCGCCCCGCAGCCGATCGAGGTCCGCTTCAAGCAGGATCGCTTCATCAGCGAGTGCGTCCTGATCGGCGATCGCCGCCCCTTCATCGCCGCGCTGATCGTGCCCGACTTCGCAG
Organism: uncultured bacterium; assembly: GCA_963695095.1. GTDB lineage: Bacteria > Krumholzibacteriota > Krumholzibacteriia > JACNKJ01 > JACNKJ01 > VGXI01. The sequence goes on from CAVOFT010000001.1 coordinate 1,962,404, forward strand.
CCTTGCGCAGCGCCGCGGCGCAGAAAGGGATAGCCGTCTCATCGGCCACCGCTCTGGCGACAGACCCGCAGGTGCTCAGGCTCTTCGCGCGCCGATTGGCGCGACTGAATGCGGACCTTGCCCCCCATGAGAAGGTCAGGGCCTGGCGGCTTCTCGATCACGAGCTGACGCTGGATGCCGGCGAGTTGACCCCATCGCTGAAGGTGCGTCGACGGCAGGTCCTGGAGCGCTATGCGGCCGTGGTCGAGGGGATCTACGCCGGAACGGTCCCTCCCACCGGAAGCAGCCCGCGCTAGTAGCCGCCCTGGCTGGGTGCGAAGCTCTGGCTGGGCTCGGCGAACTTCGCTGCATCGTCGAGCTTGTCGCAGTAGGCCTTCATCTCGGCGTAGCTCTGCAGCAGCTTCTTCTCATCCGGATTGTCGACAACGCGCAGACGGCGCATGCCGGGCAGGAAGAACTGGACGGTAAGCTGCGAAGCCATGAGGCCATGCTCCGTGGCCTCACGTTGCTGCCGTGGCAACTCGACGTAGCAGTTGACGAAGTCCTGGCTGGCGGCGACCACCGCCGGCCGCCGGTAGAGCTGAGGCAGGAGGAAGAGGCAGTCGGCGCAGGTGTGATCGAAGACGTAGAAGGCAAGCGGCCGCCCGGTGTCCTTGGCCTTGCGCACGGCCGTGCTGAGCTCGTTGTAGAAGTAGACCCGGGTCGGATGCCGCCGCAAGTGCCCCTTCGCTGCGAAGCTGATCTCGCGATCCAGGTTGGGATTGTCGTCGTTGAGGGCGTTCTGATCGAAGATCCACTGGCGATAGACATGCCCCTCGTCCCAGAGCGAATCCCGCGCCGCCCCGAGTTCCTTGCCGAGCAGGACATCCTTGGCTTGCGGCGCCGGAGCGGCGAGCAAGAGGCCCCCGAGGAGGGCGAGAGCGGTAAGCTGGCGAAGGTCGCGCATGGCGTGTCTCTCCAGGGTAGCGTGGAAATGATCGTGAAGCTTACTCCGCCGGACCGCTCTCGAGCAAGGCCCTCAGGCGCGCAGGGTTTGCCCGCGCAGGGACGCGATCAGCGTTGCCTCGAGCAGCTCCCGCGCCTGGCCGGCGCCGCCGCGCTTCAGGCGGACATCGAGCTTCTGCAAATTCAGCAACCAGGCCAGAAGTTCCCGCTTGCTGAGCTTGCTGGCCCGGGCGACGAGTTCCTGCGCCCGCTCCGGCCAGAGGCCCAGCGCGGCCGCGGCAGCCGCCTGCGACCCGCGCGCCTCCAGGAGCAGCCGCGCTCGCAGCAGCTGCGTGAACGTGAAACTGAGGGCGCCGATCAGGGGGATCGGCTCTCCCCCCTCGGCGAGGATGCGCGCCAGGGAAGCCATCGCTTCGCCCTGGCTCTCCGGGCGCAGGAGTCCCGCCAATCGCCAGACGTCTTCCGCGCGCTGATGCCCGACGAGCTGCTCGAGCTCCCGCCGGCCGAGCTTCTGGCCCGGCGCCGTCCCGAGTCGCAGCTTCTCGATCTCGCTGGCGAGCTCGCCCGGATCCGGAGGCAGGGCCGCGACGAGACGGGCCGGAAGATCGGCGTCGAAGTCGAGTCCCGCCGCGCGCAGGCGGTTGGCTGCCCAGGCCGTGAGCGCGGCCTCGCCCGCCAGCTCGATCTTCAGCGCGAGCCCACCCTGCTTGACGATGCGGTTCTTCGCCGCCATGGAGCTGCGCCAGATTGGACGCGCTCAGGCAGATCACGTTCTGCCCAGGCGGCTCGGCGAGGTAGCGGGCCAGGGCTGCGCGGATCTCCTCCCCGAGCTTCTTCCCCACCTCCAGGACCACGAGCTTGCGGGGATCGAAGAAGGAGTAGCTGCGCAGGAGCACCTCGACGGCCGACCAGTCCGAGCGGCTGTCCAGACTGCGTTCTTCGTAGGAGAAATCGCGGCTGGCGGCGGGCACGCAGGCGTCCCGCAGCAGGGCGACCGCCTCGCGCCGCAGCAGGTCGCTCTCCGCGGTGATGAGGTAGCTGGGGCGCAGGCCCCGCGCCAGATCCGCGCGCAGCGCGGCCAGCGGATCCCCGAACGCGCTCGGCCGCCGACCGGGCATGCTACCACTCCCCGAAGACGGCATTGAGAGCGGCATCGACAATCTGCTCGATGGCCTTCTCCTCCGCGCGGTCGCGGGTGAGCTCGGCGCCGGCCGCACTGCCTTCGACGAAGAAGCTCTCGCTGCCGGTGAAGCGGCGATTGCTCCAGAGGGCCTCCCCCGTCGCGCTGCGCTGGAAGCTCAGCTCGAGCACGATCGTCAACTTGTACTCGTCGGCGCTGCCGGCCTCGCTGATGGAGAAGGGCGCCTCGCTATAGCGAACGACGCTGCCGCTGAGGAGGATAGTCCTCCTGGCCGCGGGGCACCAGGCGCATGCCGCCGTCGGCTTCCAGCGCTTCGCTGAGCGCAGTCGTGGCCAGCAGTTCCAGATCCGGCTGCGCCGTGCGATTCTCGAGGAACGGCACGGCGACGCTGCCCGTCAGGGCCCGCCCGCGGCTGCTGCCGTGGTAGTAGCCGCAAGCGGTGGAGAGGAGAAGGATGAGGCCGCTCGCGCAGGCGACGCGCAGGCGCCAGGGCAGCCGTTTCATGACGCGCCCGCCTCCGGTCCCGGCTCGGCGTCCAGCTGCTTCATGCGATAGCGCAGCTTGTCGCGCCCGAGGCCGAGCATCTCGGCGGCACGGCTCTGATTCTCCCCCGCCTGGCGATAGGCCTTGGCGATGAAGTTCTGCTCGACCGTCTTCAGCACGGCGTCGAGGTCGATGCCATCCGCAGGAATCGGCTCTTCGAGCAGACGCGCGAGGCGCCGCGGGAAAGGACTCGGGAACCTGGTCCCAGCTGCCGGCCAGGAGCGGCCGCAACTGCGCGGCCGAGAGTTCGGGGCCCTGCTCCATGAGGACCACGCGCTCGACGACGTTGCGCAACTCGCGGATGTTGCCGGGCCACGGGTAGTCCATCAGCATGCGGCGCGCGGCGTCGTCGATGCGGCTGAAGTTCTTGTTGAAGCGCGGATTGAACTCGCCCAGGAAGTGCCCGATCAGCGGCAGGATGTCCTCGCGGCGATCCCGGAGGGGCGGGATCCGCAACGGCACCACATTGAGCCGATAGAAGAGGTCCTCCCGGAACTGCCGCGCCGCCACCATCTCGCGCAGGTCGCGGTTCGTGGCCGAGATGATGCGCAGATCCACGATGAGATCGCGGGTGCCGCCCACGCGGCGGAAGGTCTTGCGCTCCAGGAAGCGCAGCAGCTTGGCCTGGAGGTTCTGGCTCATCTCGCCGATCTCGTCGAGGAAGAGCGTGCCCAGGTCGGCCACTTCGAAGAGCCCCGCCTTGGCCTCCTTGGCATCCGTGAAGGCCCCCGCCTCGTGCCCGAAGAGTTCGCTCTCCAGAAGCTCGGCAGGGATGGCCGCGCAGTTCACTTCCATGAAGGGGTGCGGATGGCGCGGGCTGAGCCGGTGGATGAGCTGGGCCACCAGTTCCTTGCCGGTGCCGCTCTCGCCGGTGATGAGCGCGGTCGTGTCCTTGCTCATGGCCACGAGCAGGGCGGCATCGTAGACCTTGCTCATCGCGTCGCTCGTGGCCCGATAGAAGTCCTGGCCGTCGCCCAGGCGAAAACGGCGGCGGCGCTCCAGCAGCTCCTGCTCCTCGCCGCGATCGGCGAGGGCCGTCGCCACTGCTTCCCGCAAGGCCGTCAGCGGCAGCGGCTTGGGCAGGTAGTCCGCGGCGCCGTGGCGAATGGCCGTCACTGCCTCCGTAACATCGGGCCGCGAACTGATCAGGATGATGGGCAGGCGCGGCTGGTCCTGGCGAAGCTCGTCCAGCAGTTCGCCGAGCGGCTGGGCCTGGGGTCCGGGATCGAGAATGAGCAAGGCGGGGGCCTGCTCCCGGACACGCGCCCGCAGGTCGCCGGGCAGCCCCTCGCAGCGCAATTCGCGGCCCTCTTCGGCGAGGCTCTCGGCCAGGAGCCGGCGCACCGCCTCCTGGTCGTCGATGACGAGGATCAGCTCATCCACCTGGACCTCAATCGCCCTGCGCCGCCATTGCCTGGTACCAGGCGACGGTGCGCCGCAGGCCTTCCTCGAAGGTGACCACCGGCTCGTAGCCGATCAACGCGTGGGCGCGACTGATGTCCGCCTGGGAGTGGTCGACATCGCCCGCGCGCCGCGGCCCGAACTCCGGTTCGCAGCTCACGCCGAGCAGTTCGCGAATCTGATCGAAGAGATAGCGAACCGAGAAGGAGCCGCCGCAGGCGACGTTCACCGTCTCCCCCGCCGTGCGCGCCGCGGTCATCGCGGCCAGATTGCCGGCGACGACGTTGTCGATGTAGGTGAAATCCCGCGTCTGGCTGCCGTCGCCGTCGATGCGAGGCGAGCGGCCGGCCAGCAGCTCGCGCGCAAAGAGCGGCAGCACCGCCGCGTAGGGCGAGTCCGGATCCTGGCGGGGACCGAACACGTTGAAGTAGCGGATGCTGAGGGTTTCCAGTCCGTACACGGCGCTGAAGGCGCGGCAGTAGTGCTCGCCCGCCAGCTTGCTCACGGCGTAGGGCGACATCGGCTGTGGCGTCAGATCCTCGTGCTTGGGACTGACCTCGACGTTGCCGTAGGCGGAGCTGCTGCCCGCGTAGATCACGCGGCGCACGCCCGCATCGCGGGCGGCCTCGAGGACGTTCAAGGTGCCCGTCACGTTCACCTCGTTCGAGGCCAGCGGCTCCTTTACCGAGCGGGGCACGGAGGCCAGCGCTGCTTCGTGGAAGACGTAGTCGCAGCCCTGCATGGCGCGCCCGACGGCCTCCGCGTCGCGCAGGTCGGCCACTTCGAGGCGGATGCGGTTGCGGTGCTCCGCGAGATTGCCCTCATGTCCGGTCGAGAGGTTGTCAAGGACGACCACCGCGTTGCCGTCCGCGACCAGGGCGGCGACGATGTGGCTGCCGATGAAGCCGGCGCCGCCCGTAACGAGAATCCTGGCCATCCGCGCCTCCTAGAGTCGAAAGATCTTGGGCGACTCGACGCCCTTGAGCACATTGCGCGTATCGACCACCAGCGGCACGGCGGCAAGCAGCGACCGGTAGTCGACCTGAGCGTGGTTCGTGATCACCACCGCCACATCGACGCCCTTCAGGTCGGCGGGCGCCAGTGCTCGGCGGGGCACATCGGCCAGCTCCGGAATCACGGCCGTGATCCAGTCATCGTGGAAGCTCACCTGTCCGCCCTTGGCCTGCAGCAGCTTGATCACGTCCAGGGCCGGGCTTTCCCGGTAGTCGTCGATGTTCGCCTTGTAGGCCACGCCGAGCACCAGGATGTTGGCGCCGTTGACGGCCTTCTTCTGCGAGTTGAGCGCGTCGGTGACGACTTCGACCACATGATCCGGCATGTGGCTGTTCACCTCGCCGGCCAGCTCGATGAAGCGGGCCTCGAAGCCGTGCAAACGCGCCTTCCAGCTCAGGTAGAAGGGGTCGATGGGAATGCAGTGGCCGCCCAGGCCCGGGCCCGGATAGAAGGGCATGAAGCCGAAGGGCTTGGTGGCGGCGGCGTCGATGACGTCCCAGACGTTGATGCTCATGCGGCTGCAGATCAGGGCGATCTCGTTGACGAGACCGATGTTCACCGAGCGGAAGGTGTTCTCCAGCAGCTTGACCGTCTCCGCCACGCGACTCGAGGAGACGGGGATCACGGTGTCGATGGCGCGGGCGTAGAGGGCGACGGCCACTTCCGTGCAGGCCGGCGTGATGCCGCCCACCACCTTGGGGATGTTCCGCGTCTGGTACTTCTCGTTGCCGGGATCGACGCGCTCCGGGCTGAAGGCGAGGAAGAAGCTCTCCCCTACCCGCCGGCCCGTGGCCTCGAGCTTGGGCAAGATGACCTCGTCGGTGGTGCCGGGATAGGTCGTGCTCTCGAGGATGACGAGGGTGCCGTCGCTCATGTGGCGAGCGATCTCGTCCGTCGCGGCGACGATGTAGGAGATGTCCGGGTCGCGCGTCTTGCCCAGCGGCGTCGGCACGGCGATGTTGATGGTGTCGATGTCCTTCAGCAGCGCGAAGTCCGTGGTCGCTGCCAGCAGCCCCGCCTTGACGAGCGGCGCCAGGGTCTCCGACGGCACGTCCTGGATGTAGCTCTCGCCCCGCCCGATCGCATCCACCTTGCGCGCATCGAGATCCACGCCCAGCACCCGCATGCCGCTCTTGGCGAACTCGACGGCCAGCGGGAGCCCGACGTAGCCCAGGCCGATCACAGCGCAGTGCGCCTGGCCGGCGGCAATCTTTGCCTTCAACGCTTCGAAATGGGACATGCTCACTTCCTGCTCGGGAGCCGGGGCGCAGCCGGCCGCTGGGCGGCGGGCGGCGCTTGGCCGGATCTCAGTTTATTCGATAGAGTTACGACTACTCCTCAGCGTGCGGCCCAACTCCCGCAGCTCCACGCTGAGGCGGATCAGCCGGTAGAGGAGGACGAGGAGAAGCAGCCCGATACCCAGCGGCAAGAGCCATGCCCGGGATCCGTAGTCGGCCAGGAAATGGGCGCGCAGCAGGCGCAGCGCGCTGGCGAGCAGCCACAGGAGCCCGCCGCAGAGCAGCGCGAGCGTGACCGCTTGCACCATCTTGGCCGCGAATTCCTCGCCGAGACGCCGGCTCCGCCGGAAGCGCCCCAGATCGGCCGCGCCGCGACGTGAGGATCGCCGGCGCGACGAGCCGCCGAAGCGGCTCGCGGCCGTCATGGGCCGCCCTCGCCGGCGCTGCGCCGGCTTTCGATTTCTTCGTAGTCAGCATCCTGGATGTCAGCCTCTTTGAAGGGAACAGCCGGGGGCCGGCTGGCGTCGGGGGACTGGGCTCCAGGGGCCTGCCGCTGCTTGCCCCCCCCGAATGGGCGCAGGAGCCTGCGCAGCAGCAAGAAGCCCAGGAGGACGAGGATGAGGCGTAATATCCACATGGTGTAGGTACGCCCGGCAGGATTCGAACCTGCGACCCCTTGCTCCGGAGGCAAGTGCTCTATCCAACTGAGCCACGGGCGCAGCGGGTCGAAGTTAGGGGATCTCCCGCGGCTTTGCCAGGTAAATCTGGCTCAGGCGCCGGCCGCACGGGCGAGCAGGCGCCCGGCGAGGGCGAGGGTGTCCGCTTCGGGCTCGGACTCCCCCAGCATGCGCGCGATCTCGCGCAGGCGCTCCTCGCCGCTCAAGGCCAGCACCTGCGTGCGCGTGCGCTCGCCGGCGAAGTCCTTGCGCACGCAGAACTGGCGGTCGGCCGCCGCGGCGAGGCGGGCCTGGTGCGTCACGAGCAGGACCTGACGCCGGCGCGCGAGGGCGGCCAGTTCCTGGCCCAAGGTAGCGGCGAGGTCGGCGCCGATGCCCGCGTCCACCTCGTCGAGGACGAGGACCGGCACTGCCGCCTCGCGCGCCTGGGCCGGCCCCCTCTCGATGAGATGCCGGGCGAAGGCAATCCGCGACAGCTCGCCCCCGCTGGGCAGCTCGCCCAGTCCACCCTCGGGCAGATCCGGATTCGGGCGGACGAGCACCTCCACCCGGTCCATCCCCCACTCGCCGGCCCGAAAACCGGCGTCCGGCAGGCGCACCCAGCCCTCGGGGTCGGGAATCGGCGTGACGGCGATGCGCAGGGTGGCGCGGGCGAGGCCCAGAGCCGCCAGGCGCGCCTGCCAGCGCGCACCCAGGTCGGCAGCGGCGCCCTGACGCCGCTGGCTGAGCGCCAGGGCGGCAGCGGCCAGGCGGGTCTCGGCGGCCTCGCGCTCGCGCGCCCGCTCGCCGAGGAGGCGGTCCTGGTCGCCGAGCTGATCGAGCAGCTCCTGCTGCTCGGCGGCCCAGGCCAGGATGGCCTCCAGCTCCCGTCCGTGCTTGCGCTCCAGGGCCGTCAGGCGGCCCAGGCGTTCCGCCAGGCGCTCGCCCTCCCTGGCCTCCAGGATCGAGCTCTCCGCTCGCGCGCGGAGGCCGCGCACGAGCTCCTGCAGGGCCTCGTCAAGGAAGGGGCCGGGAAAGTCCAGCGGCGCCTCGCCGAGGCGCTCCAGGCGCTCCAGGAGGCCCTCCACGGCGCTGAGGCCTTCCTTGAGCCCCCCCTTGCCGTCGATGGCCTGCACCAGCGCGCGGTAGGTCTCCTGCAGGCGAGTGGCGTTGCGCAATCGCCGCTCCTGTTGCTCGAGCTGCTCCCGCTCGCCCGGCCGAGGCGCCAGGGCCGCGATCTCCTCGAGCTGATAGCGCAGGTAGTCCTCGTCGCCCCGCAGGGCCGTCAGGCGCGTCGCCAGTTGCTCCTCGTGCTGGCGCAGCCCGCGCAGGGTGGCCAGCTCCGCCTGGTAGCTCGCGATCAGGGCAGCGCTGTCGGCGTACTCGTCCAGGAGCCGCCGCTGCGCCTCCGCCTCGACGAGGTCGAGTTGCGCATGCTGGTCCTGGCGCTCCAGGAGCAGCCCCCCCAGCTCCTTCAGCCGGCGCAGGGGCAGCGGGAAACCGTCGCAGCTGGCCGAGCTGCGGCCATCAGCGCGCAGTTCTCGGCGAAGGAGGAGGCCCTCCTCCCCCAGCTCGAAGCCCAGCGCCCTCAGCTGCGTGAGCTGGTCGGCCTCCGGCGCGAAATACGCCTCGACGACGGCTCGCTCCGCGCCCGGGCGAATCCAGTCGGCGCGGCCGCGCGCCCCCGTCACCAGGGCGAGCGCAGCCAGCAGGACGGACTTGCCCGCGCCCGTCTCGCCGCTGAGCACGTTCAGGCCCGCCGCGAACTCGAGAGTGGCCGCCTCCACCACGAGGAGATTGCCGATGCGCAGGTGCGTGAGCACGCCTACCTCCCGTCCGGCGTCCCCCAGCCCAGCTTCTCACTGACGAGGCCGTAGTAGCTGAAGTCCAGCGGCAGCGCGATGCGCAGAGGCTTTGCCGGCGCCCGGCGGATGCGGATCTCGTCGCCGCTGCCGAGCCCGAGCGCGATGAGGCCGTCCAGGGTGAGCGTCGCCTCGCCGCTGCGCTGGCCGATGGCGACGACCAGCTCCTCCTCGCCGCCAACCAGGATGGGGCGGATCGACAGCGCATGGGGGCAGATCGGCGTGGCGACCAGGGCATCCATCGTCGGGTGCACGATGGGGCCGCCCGCGGAGAGCGAGTAGGCGGTGGAACCGGTCGGCGTCGCCACGATGAGCCCGTCGGCGCGATAGCCGCCCAGGTGCTGTCCGCCCACGGCGATCCGGAATTCGACGAGGCGGTTGCCCTGGCTCATGTGGACGACGGCATCGTTGAGGGCGAGCAGTTCCCGCTGAGCGGCGCCGGCATGGCGCAGCGTCGCGCCCAGGCGCATGCGCTCCTCGACGCGATACTGGCCGGCCAGGATCGCGCCAAGCGCCCCTTCGAGGTCCTCCAGCTTCAGCAGGGTGAGGAAGCCCAGGCTGCCCAGGTTGATGCCCAGGAGCGGCGCGCTGGCCGCCTCGAGGTCGCGCGCCGCGCGCAGGAAGCTGCCGTCGCCGCCGAACACGAGAAAGAGCTCGCAAGCCGCCGCGAAGTCCTGCACGCGCGCGCCATGGGCGGGGCGGCCGAGCCAGGGCCCTGTCGCGCTGTCCAGCAGGACCTCGCTGCCCGCCGCCGCCGCCACGGCAAGGGCGCGTTCGACGACGCCCCGCGCCCCCGGCGCTTCACGGTTCACGATAATGCCGAGGCGGCGAATCGGCTCCATCAGCGGCCTCCCCGGCCGGCGGCTGCCGCCCGCCGCCGCGCCAGCATGAAGTACTCCCGCTGGCGCTGGTCCGGCCCCGGTTCCACGGGCTCGCTGAGGAGCGGCTCCCAGCCCTCGGTCTGTGCGCAGTCGAGCACTTCCGCGAGCAGGCGCTCGGCGAGTTGCGGGTCGCGCAGGCGGCCCCCCGCCGTGAGCGCGGCCGGCGGCGCCTCGAACTGCGGCTTGACCAGGGCGATGAGCAGGGCCTCCGGCGCCAGCGGCAAGCGCAGTTTCGGCAGCACGCTGCGCAGCGAGATGAAGGACAGGTCCAGCAGCAGGATGTCGCAGGGAGCGGGCAGCTCGGTCACGGCACGGATGTCCTGCGCCTCGAGCGCCGCCAGCCGTGGCTCTCCGCGCAGATCGACGGCCAGCTGGCCGCGCCCCAGTTCGACGGCGAGCACGGAGGCCGCACCCCGCTCGAGGGCGAGCTGGCTGAAGCCGCCGCTGGCCGCCCCGCCGTCCACGACGTGGCGCCCGCTGAAGTCGACGCCCTTGCCCTCGAGGAAACGGCGCAGCTTGTCATAGCCGCGGCCCACGCGCTGCCGGCTGGCCGCCGGCGCCACGCGGATCTCCTGCTGCGGGCCGACCAGTTCCGCCGGACGGGTGATGACTGCTCCGGCTACGCTGACCAGGCCTTCGAGGATGAACTCGCGCCCCTGATTGCGGCTGCGCACGAGCCCTCGCTCGACGAGGGCCCGATCCAGGCGGGTGCTCACTGCGGCCGGCCGCCGGCACGCCGGTCCGCGAGCAGCCGGTCCCCCTGCAGGGCAGCCTCGACCCGGGCGGCGATGCTCGGGCCGTCCAATCCCGCCTGCGCGAGCAGTGCCCCCCGCGGGCCCTGTGGGCTGAAAGCCGCCGGCAGACTCAACGACAGCACGCGCGGGCCCCAGCCGCGTTCGCGATAGAAGCGCAGCACGGCCTCCCCGAAGCCCCCCACCGGGCTGGCCTCCTCGACCGTGACGATCAGATCGCTTGCCTCCGTGAAACGCCCCAGCGCGTCCGTGTCCAGGGGGGCCAGGAAGCGCGCATCGACGAGACCCGGGTCCAGGCCGCGCTCGGCGAGCAGCGTCGCCGCCTGCGCGCAGGCGGCCACCATGCTCCCCAGCGCCCAGAGCTGAGGCCCCTTGCCCTCGCGCAGGACGCGGCTTCGCCCCAGCGGCAGCGCCAGCAAGGGCGCTCGCTCGGCCAGGCCCCAGGCGGCGCTGCGCGGATAGCGCAGCGCGATCGGCCCTGCCTCGTGCGCGACGGCCGTGGCCAGCATGCGGCGCAGTTCATTCTCATCGCCGGGCGCCATCACCGTCATCCCGGGCACGAGGCTCAGGTAGCCGAGGTCGAGCACGCCATGGTGCGTGGGCCCGTCCTCGCCCACCAGACCCGCGCGGTCGAGGGCGAAGATCACGGGCAGCTTCTGCAGGGCGACATCGTGGATGATCTGATCGAAGGCGCGCTGCAGGAATGTGGAGTAGATCGCCACGACGGGCCTGAGCCCGTCGGCAGCCAGGCCGGCGGCGAAGGTGACGGCGTGCGGCTCGGCGATGCCGACGTCGAAGAAGCGCTCCGGGAAGCGGGCGGCGAAGGCCGCGAGGCCCGTGCCCTCGGCCATGGCGGCGCTGATCGCCACGACGCGGGGATCGGCGGTTGCCAGCTCCACCATCGCCTCGCCGAAAGCCTGCGTGTAGCTGATCGGCGCCGGCGAGTTGTCGCCGAGCTTGGCGCCGGTCTCGCGCACGAAAGGCGCGAAGCCATGGTACTTCGCCGGATTCGATTCGGCGAAGGAGCAGCCCTTGCCTTTGCGCGAGAGCACGTGCAGGAAGACGGGTTCCTCGATATGCGAGAGCTGGCGCAGGGTGCGCACGAGCAGGGGGATGTCATGGCCATCGAGGGGGCCGAAGTACTTGAAGCCGAAGTCCTCGAAGAAGTTGCTGGGCAGTACCATGTGCTTGAGGCCGTACTTGGTGCGGCTGGCCAGGGCCCGCAGCCGCTTGCCGACACGCGGCACGCCGCCCAGCGCCCGCCAGGCGCGGCCCTCCAGGCGCAGGAAGGTGCGCGTCGCCGTGAGTCGGGTCAAGATCCGGCTGATGGAGCCGACGTTGGGCGAGATCGACATCTCGTTGTCGTTGAGAATGACGAGGAGCCGCCCGGCGTGCGCACGCGTGTTGTTGATGGCCTCGTAGACCATGCCGCCCGTCGCGGCGCCGTCGCCCAGGATCGCGACCGTCTGCCGCTCCTCGCCGCGCAGGCGCGCGCCCTGCGAGAAGCCGAGCGCGGCGCTGAGCGCCGTGCAGGCGTGGCCGGCGCCAAAGTGATCGTAGGGGCTCTCGCTGCGCTTGAGAAAGCCGCTGAGGCCGCCCTCCTGCCTCAGGGTGCCGAAGCGTTCTCGCCGCCCGGTCAGCAGCTTGTGGGCATAGGCCTGATGGCCCGTGTCCCAGACGAGGCGCGTGCTTTCCTCCGGGAAGACATGCTGGACGGCGATCGCCAGATCCACCGCCCCCAGGCTGGCGGCGAGGTGGCCGCCGTTCTGGGCGCAGACGCGGATGATCTCTTCGCGGATCTCTTCGGCGAGCCGAGGCAGTGCCTCCACGGGGAGCGCGGCCACGTCGCGGGGGCTGTGGATACCATCCAGGAGCATCGTCTCGGCTTTCGCGGGCGTTGGGTCACACTACCAAGGCCAGGCATCGAGCGCAAGCAGGGCGCGTTCCACCAGGCGGCCAAGCATGGCCCCCGCCAGCAGGGCCACCCAGGCCCGCACCGGACTTTGCCCGAGGAGGGCGCTGAGCCGGTGTTCAAGGGAGAAACTCGAGCCCAGTTCCATCAGGATGCCGGCCTGCTGCCCGGCGGCGCGCTTGACGCCCGAGGTGTCGTAGAGGATCACCGCCGTGTAGCCCAGGCTGACCGCCGTGTACACGCTGCTCCAGCCCGTGGCCCGTGCCAACTGCAGGCTCAGGCAGCCGGCGAGCAGGGGATGCAGGCTCGGAAAGCTCTCGAAATCGGCGAGGCGTCCCGGGCGCCAGCGGCGCGCGCGCAGCGAATGGAAGGCGAGCTTGAGCAGCTGCCCCAGGGCGCCCGTGAAGGCAAGCGGCGCGAGGATCATCAGGAGCGCCTCTCCACCAGGCGCCTGGCGAGGTCGCGCAGCGGCTCGGCCGCCTCGCCTGGCGGCAGGAGCGCCAGGGCCCGCGCCAGTCGCGCGGCGCACTCCTGCCGCGTCGCCGCCGCGCCTTGCACCGCGGTCAGGGTGAGCTTGCCCTGCGCCCGATCCTTGCCCGGGGTCTTTCCCAGTTCCTCGCGGCTGGCCTCGTCGTCGAGCAGGTCGTCGATGGCCTGGAAGGCCAGGCCGAGTTCGCGCCCCACCTCCCCCAGGGGCCTCAGGGCCGCCGGCGACAGACGACCCAGGCGTCCGCCAAGCAGGAGGCTGACGCGGATCAGCGCCGCCGTCTTGCGCGCGTGGATCCACTGCACCTGGTCGAGGGCGCTCATGCCGGGCGGGGGTTCGAGATCCCCCGCCTGCCCGCCCACGAGCTGGAGCGGACCGGCGGCGGCGGCGAACTCGGCGAGCGCTGCCAGCGCGCTCGCCCGCGGGAGCTTGGCCGTGGCGACTGCGGACAGGAGTTGGGCGAAGGCCGCGGCCTGCAGGGCGTCGCCGGCCAGGATGGCCATCGCCTCGCCATAGACGCGGTGGCAGGTCGGCCGGCCGCGGCGCAGATCGTCGTCGTCCATGGCGGGCAGATCATCGTGGATGAGCGAATAGGCATGGAGCATCTCGAGGGCGGCACCGCCGGCGAGGGCCACGCCTTCGTCGTAGCGGCCCAGCAACATGCCGCCGGCCAGCAGCTGCGCGCGCAGGCGCTTGCCTCCACCCAGGAGCCCGTGGGCCATCGCCGCGCGCAGTCGGGGATGGCAGTCCGCCGCCGGCGGCAGCGCGGCCGCCAGGGCCGGCTCAAGGGCCTCCAGGTAGGCGGCCAGGGTGGCGGCGGCCTTCGTCACGCCAGCCGCTCCGCCAGGCCCTGCCGGCGCTGGCAGGCGATGAGTGTGTTGCGCAGGAGCATGGCCACGGTGAGCGGCCCCACGCCGCCCGGCACGGGCGTGATCGCCGCCGCCTTGGCGGCGATGCCTGCGAAATCGCAGTCGCCGACGAGGCGGTAGCCGCGCGGCGCGCTGGGGTCCTCGACGCGGTTCATGCCCACGTCCACCACCACCACGCCCGGCTTCACCCAGTCCGCACGCACCAGCTCCGGGCTCCCCACCGCGGCAATGAGAATGTCCGCCTCGCGGCAGCGCAGAGGCAGGTCGCGGCTCGCGCTGTGGCAAACAGTGACCGTCGCATCGCCGAGAGCGTGCTTCTCGAGGAAGAGCAGCGCCGCCGGCTTGCCCACGATGAGGCTGCGGCCGAGGATCACGACGTGCTGACCGCGCGTCGGCACGTCGCTGCGTCGCAACAGCTCCCGGATTCCTGCCGGCGTGCAGGGCGCGAAGCCGGGCAGCCCGGCGACCAGGCGGCCGAGATTGAGCGGGTGGAAGCCGTCCACATCCTTGTCGGGATCGAGCCGGAGCATGGCCTCGCCCGCGCTCAGACCGGCGGGCAAGGGCAGCTGGAGGATGATGCCGTCGGCGGGGCCCGCGCTCAGCGCGGCCAGCTCCCGGCCCAGCTCCGCCTGGCCGATGGCTGCCGGCAGCTGGCGGTGCTCGCCGCTGATACCCGTCAGCGCGCAGGCCCGCATCTTGTTGCGGATGTAGACATCGCTCGCCGCGTCGGCGCCCACCTGGACCACGGTCAGGCGCGGCGGCGCCGGGAGCGCCGCCACGCCCTCCCCGATCTCGGCCAGCAGCGCGTCCCGGATACGATTGCCGTCCAGCAGTCTCATGGCCCCTCTCCCGCGCCCGGGGTCCCGTCCGCCAGGGGGAGATCGATGCGCTGGATCGCCAGGGCCCGCCCGCTCGCTTCGAAGTCGACAAGCACTCCCTGCAGGCGCGGCTCGCCGGTGGCTACTTCGAAGCGGCGCAGGTTCTGGTGCAGGAAGCGATGGAGCACCGCCGCGCTGTCCATGCCGATGATGCCCCCGTGGGGACCGGTCATGCCGGCATCGCTGAGGAAGGCCGTCCCCTTGGCGAGGATGCGCTCGTCGGCTGTCTGCACGTGCGTGTGCGTGCCGATCACCGCCGTCACCCGGCCATCGAGGTAGTGCGCCAGCGCCGCCTTCTCGCTGCTCGCCTCCGCATGCATGTCGACGAAGACGGGACCGCCCCGCCACTCCGCGAGCACGGCATCCGCGCAGCGGAAGGGGCAATCCACGGGCTGCATGAAGACGCGACCGATCAGGTTGAGCACGAGCAGTTCGCCCCCGCCCGGTAGGGGCAGCACGGCGCACCCGCTGCCCGGATTGCCCGGCGGATAGTTGTGCGGGCGCAGCGCCTCCCGGCCGCCGCCGGCCAGGTAGGCCGCGCCGTCGCGATTGTCGAAGCTGTGGTTGCCGCCCGTGCACAGGTCGACGCCGGCGCCCCGCAGATCGCGCAAGATCGCCGGTGTGAAGCCGGACCCGGCCGCCGCGTTCTCGATGTTGGCGATCACGAGCGCCGGGGCCAACTCGGCGCGCAAGCCCGGGAGCAAGCTCGTCAGCGCCCGCCGGCCGGGGCGGCCCATGATGTCGGCGATGAAGAGCAAGCGCATGGGGGCTACCTCGCGCCCGTCTCCCGCCGCAGCGCCGGCGGCCGGTCAGGGCAAGAAAATTCCCCACGCATTGCCGTGCGAGAATCTACCGCATGGGCCAAAGTTCCCATGGGGGAAGACCACACGACCGGTTCAGGTCGCCCGCGGGCACCATCGGTCGGTCGGATTCGGCCTTCCAAAGTGAAGGTGTTGGCTCAGACGCTGTCTTCCCGCTCGAACACGGTAGGGAATCTACAGGGAGTATACCAGGGCCTTCCGGTCCAGGGCAAGCTGCCCTCACTCATGGCCGCCAGCCGCCTCGCCCCGCGGCTCGTCGTCGAAGAGGCGCAGCAAGCGCGCCGCCTTTTCCTCCACGGCGGGCCCATTCGACTCACGCTGCCCACGTTCGCGATGGAGTTCGTCCGCGATAGTGAAGGCCGCGAGGATGGCGATGCGCAAGGGCGAAACCTGCCGCCCGCTGGCCGCGATCTCCTTCATCGTCCGATCGACGTAGTCGGCGAGCTGCCGGATATGCTCGGCATCGGCATCCCCGCGCACGCGGTAGTCGTTGCCGAAGATGCTCACCTGGACGCGCGCTTCACTGGACATCGCCACCTCCCGGTGCCGCGCTGCGGCTGCTTAGAGTTCGAGCAGCTCGAACTTCGCCAGGATGCCGTCCACGCGCCCGCGCAGGGAGTGCAGGTCGGCGCCATGGTGCTCAGCCTCCCCGAGACGGCCCTGCAGGCGCTGCAATTCCTCATGCATGCCGGACTTCTCCGCCTCGAGCGCCTGCAGCCGGGCTTGAAGGTCCTGATTTTCCCGGCTCACCTGCTGAAGGCGCTCCAGGGCCTGGCCGATCTTCTGCTCGAGGATGTCGAGATTCGAAAGCTCGCTCACGCTACACCTCATGCTGTCGTGCAAGTCCGAGGCGATCTTGTCACGATCGCAAGCTGACCCGCAAGGTTTTGTTGAGCGCCGCCAGGATGCGCTCCAGCAGCTTCTCGACCGGCTTGTCCGTCAGGGTCCCCTCCGCGGAGCGGAAGCTGAGCCGAACCGCCAGACTCGCCTGTCCCGCGGGCAGCTCGCTGCCGCGGTAGATGTCGAAGAGCTCGCAGGACTCGAGGAGCTTGCCGCCCGCGCTCTCGATGCAGGCCGCGACGGCCTCCCAGCGCATCGTGTCCGGCACCAGCAGCGCCAGATCTCGCCGCAGGGCCGGATACGCGGGCAGCGGCGCATAGCGCACGGCCGGCGTGTCGGCGCGCAGCGGCGAGAAGAACTCGCCGACGAAGACCTCGCGCTTCTGCTTCATCTCGGTCAGCAGCGAAGGACGCAGCAGTCCCCCTTGCCCCACCAGGGCCTCGCCTTCATGCACGCGGAAGCAGGCGCCGCGCACGAAGTAGGGATCGGCCTCTTCGTAGCTGAAGCGCAGGTCGCGGCGCTGGGCCGCGCCCCAGGCGAGCACGATGCCGCGCAGGTCGGCCAGGGAGAGCGCCGCGCTGGCCCGGCTCCAGTGCGGCGGGGCCGTGTGCCCCGTCAGCAGCACGAGCAGCTGTCGCGTCTCCAGAGGCAAGCGCTCCCCCGCCCGGGCCTGGTAGACGCGGCCGTACTCGTACAGGCGCAGCTCGTCCTGCCCGCGATGGCAATTCGTGAGCAGGACCTCGAGCATGCCCGGCAGCAGGCTGGTGCGCAGCACCGCATTGAAGCTGACCAGCGGATTGCGCAGGAGCACCGCCGCCCGCCGCGCGTCCTCGGCGGCCAATCCCAGCGCGTCCAGATGGCGGCGATCCATGAAGCTGCTGGTGAGCACCTCCTGGCAGCCGCAGCCGACGAGGAGGGCATGCAGCGCGGTCTCGGCGCGCTCGTGGGCGCTCAGGGAGCCATAGAGGCTGTTCCGCACCCGGTTTTCCCGGGGCAGCGCGCCGAAGCCGTGCAGACGCGCGACCTCTTCGATCAGATCCACCTCGGCTTCGAGGTCGCCGCGGAAGTCGGGCACGCTGACCTGCAGGCCATCGCCGGCGGACGCAGCCGGCAGTTCCAGCCGGGCGAGCAGGCCGGCGATCTCCGTCGCGCTGAGGGCGGTACCCATCAGGGCATTCACACGCGCAGGGCGCAGCACGATGCGCCGCACCGGCCGCGGCGTCGCCTCCTGGTCATCCGCCACGGCGGCGGCCTCGGCCCCGGCCAGGTCCACGAGCAGGGCCGTTGCGCGCGCGCTCGCCAAGGCCGCCGTCGAGCCCGCCGTGCCCCGCTCGAAGCGGTAGGACGAATCCGTGCTCAGATCGTGCCGGCGCCGGCTGCCGCGGATCGCGCGTGGCGCGAAGACTGCACTCTCCAGGACCAGCTCGCGCGTTGCGTCGGTCACCTTCGAGGCATCGCCGCCCATCACGCCGGCCAGGGCGACGGGCGATTGGCCGTCGGCGATCACGAGATCCGCCGCCGTCAGCTGCAGTTCCTCCTCGTCCAGGGTGAGCAGCCGTTCGCCCACCGCGGCGCGCCTGACGACGATGCGGCCGTCGCGCAGACAGGCCGCATCGAAGGCATGGAGGGGGTGACCGGTCTCGAAGAGGACGTAGTTCGTGATGTCCACCACGTTGTTGATCGCGCGCTTGCCCAGAAGGGCCAGCCGGCGCTGCAGCCAGGCGGGGCTGGGGCCGACCGCGATGCCCCGCAGCCGCCGCGCGATGTAGCGCGGGCAGCCCGCCGGATCCCGGATCTCCACGGGCACCGGCGGGAGCGCCGTCAGCGCTGCGGGAGGGACGTCGGTCACGGGCGGGCGCAAAGGGCTCGCGTAGAGCGCGGCCACTTCGCGGGCGACGCCGAGGACGCCGAGCTGATCGGGCCGATTCGGCGTCACCTCGATCGTCAGCAGCCAGTCCTCCTCGCCGAAGTGCGCGGCCAGCGGAGTCCCGGGCGCGGCGTCGAAGGCGAGTTCCATGATCCCGCCGGCATCCTCGCCGAGGCCGAGTTCGCGGGCCGAGCAGATCATGCCCTGGGACAGCTCGCCGCGCAGCTTGCCCTGCTTGATCAGCGTGCCATCGGGCAGGCTCGCCCCCGCCGGAATGACCGCCACTTCCAGGCCGGCGCGCACGTTGGGGGCGCCGCAGACGATCTGCAGGGGCCGCTCGGCGCCGATGTCCACGCTGCAAACAGAAAGCTTGTCCGCGTTCGGGTGCCGCTCGCTCGCGAGCACACGGCCGATGCGCAGAGCCGCGAAGGGATTGGGCCGGTGCTCGAGGCTCTCCACGTTGAGACCGAGCATGGTGAGATCCTCGGCCAGCCGGGGCGCCGCCACCGGGACGTCGACGTACTCGCGCAGCCAGTTCAGGCTGATCAGCATCGCTCGCTCCTAGAACTGGGAGAGGAAGCGCAGGTCGTTCTCGAGGAACAGGCGGATGTCCTCGATGCCGTGCCGGAGCATCGCGATGCGCTCCACCCCCATCCCGAACGCAAAGCCCGTCACCTGCTCGGGGTCGTAGCCCGCGGCGGCGAAGACGTGCGGGTGCACCATGCCGGCGCCCAGCACCTCGATCCAGCCCGTATTGCCGCAGATGCGGCAGCCCTCGCCGCCGCAGCCGAAGCAGACCATGTCGGCCTCGGCGCTCGGCTCCGTGAAGGGAAAGAAGTGCGGCCGAAAGCGCAAGCGCGCCTGGCGGCCGAAGTACTCGAAGGCGAACTGCTGCAGCGAGGTGACCAGGTCGCCCATCGTCACGCCAGCATCGACATAGAGACCTTCCACCTGATGGAATTCCGCGGCGTGCGAGGCATCGATCGCCTCGTTGCGGTAGACGCGGCCGGGCACCACGATGCGCAGGGGAGGCGGATGCGTCTCCATGTAGCGGAGCTGGACGGGGCTGGTGTGCGTGCGCAGTAGCACCTCGTCGTCGACGTAGAAGGTGTCCTGCGCGTCGCGGGAGGGGTGATCCGCGGGGAAGTTCAGCTTCTCGAAGTTGTAGGCGTCCAGTTCGACCTCGGGGCCGTCCGCCACCGAGAAGCCCATGCCGCGGAAGATGTCGACGATCTCCGCGAGGGCGACCGCGAGCACATGCCGCCGCCCCCGCCAGGGGGCCCGCCCCGGCAAGCTGGGATCGAAGCCCGGCGGCAAGGCGCTCTCGGCGCGCAGCAGCAGCGCCGCTTTCGCCTCCGCGATGCGCGTCTCCACCTCGGACTGGAAGCCGTGAATGGCCTTGCCGAGCTCCGGTCGCTCCGCCGGCGCCGCGGCGCTCAGGCGCTGGAAGAGCCCGGCCAGGATTCCCTTCCGGCCCAGGTAACGCACGCGAAAGGCCTCCAGCGCCCCTTCGTCGCCCAGCCGCGCAGCATCCGCGGCGAACGCAGCCCGCAACTCAGCCAGCTCGGCCAGCACGGCTTCTCCCTAGCTGGCTTGCGCCAGCTCGGCCTGCACTTTCTGCGCGAGCAGGCGGAAGGCCGGCGGATCGTTCACGGCCAGCTCCGCCAGCTGCTTGCGATCGAGCTCGACGGCCAAGCGCTTCAGGCCCGAGATGAACTTGCTGTAGCTGAGACCGTGCTCATGGACCGCCGCGTTGATGCGCACGATCCAGAGCCGCCGGAACTGGCCCTTGCGGTCGCGCCGATCGCGGTAGGCATAGACACCAGCCCTGTGGACGGCTTCCGTACCCTGGCGGATGCTGTTCTTGCGCTTGCCCAAGTAGCCCTTGGCGCGGGTGAGCATGCGCTTGCGGCGGGCGCGCGAGGCGACGTTGTTGGTAGCGCGGGACATACTGGTTCCTCCTCGTGGATGCTGCTTGGTCTGGGGAAAACGCGCCGGAGCCGGCCAGCTACTCGGCCAGGATCATGCGCTTGATGCGGGCGCTATCGGCCGGGCTGGCCAGCGTGGCATCGCGCAGGTTGCGCTTCCGCTTCGCGCTCTTTTTGGTCAAGATGTGGTTTGCGAAGGCCTTGTTGCGGCGAATCTTGCCCTTCCCCGTCGTGCGGAACCGCTTCCGGGCGGCCCGATTGCTCTTCATCTTGGGCATGTGTCCTCCTCACCGGCCTCTGGCCGGCGCGTTGCGGTTCTCCCGAGCGATCACTCGGCGGCGTCGGCGCCCGGGCTCTCCTCGCGGGCCTTGGCCGGCCGCTTCTCGCGCTCGCTCGCCGGGGCCACGATCATCACGACCGTCCGACCCTCCTGCTTGGGCTCCTGCTCGATCTTGCCGTGCTCTGCCAGATCGGCGATCAGGCGGTCGAAGGTCTGCATGGCGAAGTCCATGTGGCTCATCTCGCGACCCCGGAAGCGCAGGGTCACCTTGACCTTGTCCCGGTGCTCCAGGAAGCGGATGATGTTGCGCACCTTGAACTCGTAGTCGTGATCGTCGGTCTTGGGCCGGAACTGCACTTCCTTGATCACGACCGTGTGCTGCTTCTTGCGCGCTTCCTTGGCCTTCTTGCTCTGCTCGTACTTGTACTTGCCGAAGTCCATGATCCGACACACCGGCGGCCGGGAGGCCGGGGAGACTTCGACCAGGTCCAGGCCCCGCTCCTGGGCCATTTCCATCGCCGCAGAGGTGGCGATGATGCCCACCTGCGCGCCGTTCTCGTCGATCAGACGGATCTCGGGAATGCGGATCCTTTGGTTCACGCGGGGTTCGTCGGAATCGCGGCGGATAGAGTTACCTCCTGCAAATGGAAAAAGGGGAGCGGATGCAAAGGCACCCACTCCCCCTGACGGAGTCCCTGGGACGCTGATCGACGCACGCCAGGGTGGCCGTCAGGTGAGAGTCGCCTCTGCTTTCGCCGTATGCGGTTGTAAGGCAGCAGATTAACGCTTGGCGGCGATTTCGTCAAGGGCCCGTTGCACGAATTCCTCGGGCCGCAGGCTCCCCTCGTCCCCCTGCCGGCGGCTGCGCACCGAGACGCTGCCGTCCTCCAGCTCCCGGGAGCCGACCACCAGCATGTAGGGGATCTTCTGGAGCTCCGCCTGGCGGATCTTGTAGCCCACCTTTTCGTCGCGGCCGTCGAGCTCCGCCCGCAGGCCGGCGGCGCGCAGGTCCGCCTGCACCCGGGCTCCGTACTCGCGGAAGGGCGCGCTGACCGGCAGCACGATGACCTGGATCGGCGCCAGCCAGAGCGGGAACTCGCCGACGTAGTGCTCCGTGAGCAGGGCGATGAAGCGCTCCAGCGAGCCGAAAAGGGCGCGGTGGATGATGTAGGGGTGCTTGTGCTGCCCATCCTCGTCGACGTACTGCACGTTGAAGCGCCGCGGCAGATTGAAGTCGAACTGGATCGTCGTCGTCTGCCAGTCGCGGCCCAGGGCGTCCTTCAACTTCATGTCGATCTTGGGGCCGTAGAAGACCGCCTCGCCCTCCATGCGCTTGACCGGGAGCTGGACCCGGTTCACCGCCTCGCGGAGCGCGTGCTCCGCGGCTTCCCATTCCTCGTCCGTGCCGATGTACTTGCCCGGATTGCCGGGGTCGCGCACGCTCAGCTCGGCGCGAAACTCCGTGAACCCGAAGGAGCGCTGCAGCTCCTGGGCGAAGACGATCAGGGCCGTCACCTCGTCGACGAGCTGCTGGGGCCGGCAGAAGATGTGCGCGTCGTCCTGGGTGAAGCCGCGCACGCGCAGGAGGCCGTGCAGGGTGCCGCTGCGCTCGTAGCGGTAGACGGTGCCCAGCTCGGCGATCCGCAGGGGCAGCTCGCGATAGCTCTTGAGATCGTTCTGGAAGATCAGGATGTGGCCCGGGCAGTTCATCGGCTTGACCACGTAGAGCTGATCGTCCTGCTCGAAGGTGTACATGTTGTCCGCGTAGAAATCGAGGTGCCCGCTGGTCCGCCACAGCTCGCCCCGGAAGATGTGCGGGGTGACCACGAGCTGGTAGTCGCGCTGCTTGTGCTCGGCTTTCCAGTGGTTCTCGATCACCTCACGGAGGATGGCGCCCTTGGGGTACCAGAAGGCGAGACCGCCGCCCGCTTCCTCCTTGATGCCGAAGAGCCCCAGCTGCTGGCCCAGCTTCCGGTGGTCTCGCTTGGCCGCCTCCTCGAGCACGTGCAGGTAGTTCTCGAGATCCTTGGCCTTGAACCAGCTCGTGCCGTAGATGCGCTGCAGCTGCTCGCGCTGCTCGTCGCCCTTCCAGTACGCGCCGGCCACGCTCATCAGCTTGAAAGCCTTGATCAGCCCGGTGTCGGGCACGTGGGGCCCGCCGCAGAGATCGACGAAGGCCCCCACCGTGTAGAAGGAGATCGGCGTCTGGGCCGGCAGCTCCCCCACGTGCTCGACCTTGAAGGGCTGTCCGTGCTCGCGGAAGAACTGCGCGGCCTCGTCGCGGGGCAGCACCCGCTTGGCGAAGGGCAGCTTGCTGCCGCGCCAGTTCCTTCATCTTGACCTCGATGCGCTCGAGGTCCTCCGGCGTGAAGGCGCGCTCGACGAGGATGTCGTAGTAGAAGCCGTTCTCCACGTCGGGGCCGAAGGCGAACTTCGCTTCCGGATACAGCTCCTGCACCGCCCAGGCCATCAGGTGCGCCGTGCTGTGGCGCAGCACCTTGAGGCTATCCTCGTCCTGCTCGGTGAGCACCTCGAAGCGGCCGCTGCTGTCGATCTCGCTGTGCAGATCCAGCAGGCGCCCGTCGAGCCTGACGGCGACGGCCCGGCGCAGCAACCCCTCGCTCACCGCGCGGATCGCATCGGTCACGGGCAGCGGGGCGGCCAGGGTCAGGGTCGCATCGTCCGGTAGCGTCAATGTCACGGTCATGTCGGTCCTCACTACGATAGAGGTGCCGCGTGCGGAGAGGGCCAGACCTCTGGCCTGGCCCTCGGCGGTCGGTGGGCGCTGCTGGGATCGAACCAGCGACCTCATGCGTGTCGAGCATGCACTCTAACCAGCTGAGCTAAGCGCCCGTAGCTGCGTACGATATAATCGAGGTGTCCCCCGGCTGTCAAGGGGGTGGCTAGGCGACGGGCACGGCTTCGCCGACGATGCGCAGGCGCGGCGCGCCCTTGCGGAAGCTCAGCGCCCCGTCGGCGCCGAGGTCGACGTGCAGGTGGTCGCCGTAGCGAAGCTGCCCGGTCGCCACCAGGTTCGCCAGCGGGTAGACGAGGTAGCGCTCGATCGCCCGCTTGATGTGCCGGGCGCCGTACTTGCGATCGACGCCCTCCGCGAGCAAGAAGCCCTTGCCGGCATCGCTGAGCTCGAAGGAGAACTTGACGTCGCCGGCGGCCTGCATGATCCGCCGCTGGAGCTGGGCCAGCTCGATATCGAGGATGCGCCGGACGTGCTCCTCGTTGAGGTTGCGAAAGACGACGACACTGTCGATGCGGTTCATGAATTCCGGCGAGAACTTCCGCCGCGCGGCGTCGAGCACGGTGGCGTAGATCTGGTGATCGAAGTCGGGATCGGCGGTCGCTCCCCGCGGATCGCCGAAGCCGATGCCGCCGGCGAAGAGCTTGTCGATGCGATCAGCGCCGATGTTGCCGGTCATGTAGATGACCGTGCGCGTCATGTCCACTTCGGTGTTGTCGCCGAGCGTCAGGCGCCCCTTGTCGAGGATGCCGAGCAGGAGGCTCCAGAGCGTGTCGCTGGCTTTTTCGATCTCGTCGAAAAGGATGAAGGTGAAGTCCATCTCCGGCGTGCGATAGCGCTCCAGGTTCGTCTGCGAGAAATAGGGCGTCGTTTCGCGGTGGCCCGAGATAGCCGGGCGGCGAACCGATCAGGCGGCTGATCTCGTGGCTGTGGGCGTACTCGGCGCAGTCCACCTTGAGCACCGCGTGCGCGGTGCCGAAGAGGATCTCGCTGGCCGCTTCGACGATGCGCGTCTTGCCGCTGCCCGTGGGGCCGAGGAAGAGGAAGTTCCCGATCGGGCGATTGGGAGGGAACAGGCCGGCGAGGAAGATCTGATAGAGGCGCGCGATGCGCTCCACGGCCCGATCCTGCCCGACGATCCGCTCGCGCAACTGCTGTTCGAAGCGCTCGGCAGCAAGCGACTTTTTCGTGGGATCCAGGATGCTCTTCGTTGCGGTGCTCACGATGCGGGGACCTCCTGCTGCCGTTCCGGCGGGCATCAGCAAGCGGCCTGCCAAGGTCAGCCCTGCCCACCGGGCCGGGAAGCACGAGAAATCCTCGGCCAAGCCGAACCACATCTGATTGGCATTGCCCGGCTTCGCCACCGGACCCGCAGTGCCGAGCTGTCCCGCTCGCGGGAATGAAATGCCCGCAGCCAGGCGCAGGCGCCGCAGGCAGCATTTCATCGCGCACGGTGTTGCAATGCCCGGCTGCAATATCCAATGCTCGCGCAGCAACGCGAAAGGCGGGCACCGCCCTGGGGCAGCACCCGCCTCTCTGCACCCTGGCGCCAGGTCTAGTCCACGACTTCGTAGTCCGCGTCGACCGCCTGGCCATCGCGCTTGTCCTGGTCGCCCGCGCCGCTTGCCGCCTTCCCCGCCGCGGGCTCCTGCTGCTGGGCGGCCTCCTCGTAGAGCTTCTGCGAGAAGGCATGCATGGCCTTGTTCAGGCGCTCGACGCCCTCATCGATGGCCTCCTTGTCCTCGCCCGCCGCCGCCTGCTGCAGCGACGCCATCGCGCTCTCGATCTCCTCCCGCACGGCCTCGTCGATCTTGTCCTTGTGTTCGGCGAGCTGCTTGCCGGTCTGGTAGATGAGGACCTCTGCATTGTTGCGGGCATCGATCAGCTCCCGCCGGCGGCGATCCTCGCCGGCGTTCTGTTCGCCGTCCTTGACCATCTGCCGGATCTCACGCTCGTCGAGACCGCTGGATGCCTGGATCTTGATCGACTGCTCCTTGCCCGTCGCCTTGTCCTTCGCGCTCACGGAGAGGATGCCGTTGGCGTCGATGTCGAAGGCGACCTCGATCTGCGGGACGCCCCGCGGCGCCGGCGGAATGCCGGTGAGCTGGAAGCGGCCGATCGACTTGTTGTCGGCCGCCATCTCCCGCTCGCCCTGCAGCACGTGGATGTCCACGGTGTTCTGGTTGTCGGCCGCCGTCGAGAAGATCTGGGCCTTGCGCGTCGGGATCGTCGTGTTGCGCTCGATCAGGCGCGTCATCACGCTGCCGAGCGTCTCGATGCCGAGGCTCAGCGGCGTCACGTCCAGCAGGACGACATCGTGGACGTCGCCGGCCAGGATGCCGCCCTGGATGGCGGCGCCCAGGGACACCACTTCGTCGGGGTTCACGCCGTGGTTCGGCTCGCGGCCGAAGATCTGCTTCACCCGCTCGCGAACGGCCGGAATGCGGGTCGACCCGCCGACGAGGATGACCTCGTCGATGTCCGCGGCCGTGAGGCCGGCGTCGCTGATCGCGCGCCGGCAGGGGCCCACCGTGCGCTCCACGAGCGCGGCCGTCAGCTCGTCGAACTTGGCCCGGCTGAGGCTGACGTTGAGGTGCTTGGGGCCCGTCTGATCGGCCGTGATGAAGGGCAGGTTGATCTCTGCTTGCGTCCGGCTGGAGAGGTCCTTCTTGGCCTGCTCGCCGGCCTCCTTGAGCCGCTGGACGGCCATCGGATCCTTCATGAGGTCGATGCCTTCCTTGCCCTTGAACTCCTGGGCCAGCCACTCGATGAGCACCTGGTCGAAGTCATCGCCGCCCAGGTGCGTGTCGCCGTTGGTCGACTTCACCTCGAAGACGCCGTCGCCCAGTTCCAGGATGGAGATGTCGAAGGTGCCGCCGCCGAGGTCGTAGACGGCGATGGTCTGCTCCTGCTTCTTGTCCTCGCCGTAGGCGAGGCTCGCCGCCGTGGGCTCGTTGATGATGCGCTTGACCTCGAGTCCGGCGATCTTGCCGGCGTCCTTGGTCGCCTGGCGCTGGCTGTCGTTGAAGTAGGCCGGCACGGTGATCACTGCTTCGGTGACGGGCTCGCCGAGGTACTCCTCCGCCGTCTCCTTCAGCTTGCGCAGGATCATGGCGCTGATCTCCGGCGGCGAGTACTCCTTGCCCCCCATCACGATGCGGGCATCCCCCGTGGGGCCCTTCGCCACCTTGTAGGGAACTTCCTTGATCTCCTGCGCGACCTCGCCGTGCTTGCGCCCCATGAAGCGCTTGACGGAGTACACGGTGTTCGTGGGGTTCGTGACCGCCTGCCGCTTGGCCAGTTGGCCAACCAGGCGTTCGCCGTCCTCCGTGATGGCGACCACGCTCGGGGTCGTCCGGTGGCCTTCGCTGTTGGGAATCACCTTGGGTACTCCCGCCTCGATGACCGAGACGCAGGAATTCGTGGTTCCCAGGTCGATGCCGATGATCTTGCCCATGACCTCTCCTTCCCCGTAGGGATCGCTCGTTTCCAGGACTGCATAGGGAAGAGTCGTGCCAGCCTGGCAACATCCGAGAAACGGCCCTAACTAACTGCAATCATGCCGCCTAGGGGGCCGGCCTCCGGCTGCGCTCTCAGCGGGCCAAGCCTGGTCGGCCAATCTGGCGCTTTCACTGCCAGGATGTCGCGCCACGGATTGCCGCCCTGTCCGCCCTGGCAGTCAGGCCTTGTCTCGGCGACAAGCCGGGGATACCCTGCCGGCGACGCCTCAGGAGGGCTCCGTGAAAGCACCACCTTGGACCCTGGGCCGCAGCGGCGTGAAGCTCGTCGACTGCTTCCGGCGCACGGATGCCCTGGCCGTCTATCCGGTTCTGATGGCCGCCGAGCGCAGTGCGGCCGCCGAGCAGCAAGAGCGGCAGTGGGCTGCCCTGCGCGCCCTCATCGAGCATGCCTGCCGCCGCGTGCCCTACTACCGACGCCTCTTTCGCGAACGGGGCCTCGAGCCCGAGGATTTCCGCGAGCCCGGGGATCTGGCCCTGCTGCCCCGGCTCACCAAGGAAATCATCCGAGCCGAGGGCGAGGCCATGCTGGCCGAGAACTGGCGCTCCTATCAGCCCCGGCCGAAGGCGACGAGCGGGTCCACCGGCGTGCCACTGCGCTACTGGATCGATCGGCGCAGCCACAGCTACCACTGGGCCGCCATCTGGCGGGCCTGGGCACTGAGCGGGTTCAGGCCCGGCGACCGCTGGGCCGCGCTCTCGGGCGGGGCGCTGGTACCCGATCACGTCGACTTCAAGCAGAGCCTCTATCTCTGGCTCAATGGCGCCTTGCACTTGCCCAGCTACCACCTCAGCGAGGAACTCCTGGAGCGCTATGCCCGC
Organism: uncultured bacterium; assembly: GCA_963695095.1. Taxonomy (GTDB): domain Bacteria; phylum Krumholzibacteriota; class Krumholzibacteriia; order JACNKJ01; family JACNKJ01; genus VGXI01. The sequence goes on from CAVOFT010000001.1 coordinate 1,989,814, forward strand.
CTGCTCGCGCGCCGGCCCCTGCCGCTGCTCTACGCCTATCCGAGCAGCCTGCGTCTCTTCGCTCGCTACCTGGCCCAGAGCGGACGCCGAATCGCCATCCAGCACTTCTTCACGACCAGCGAAGTCCTGCCCCCCGCCTGGCGCCGCGAGATCGAAGCGGCCACCGGCGGCCGGGTGCACGATATCTACGGCAACAACGACGGCGGCATCCTCGCCTGGGAATGCGAGGAGCACAGCGGCTACCATCTCAACATGGAAGGCGCCTTCGTCGAGATCGTCGACGAGGAGGACCGGCAGCTGTCGGTGGGCCAGTCAGGCGAGATCCTGAGCACGAATCTCCTGAACTACGCCATGCCCTTCCTGCGCTATGCGCCCGGCGACGCGGGCAGCCTCGCCCCGGCCGGCTGCGCCTGCGGCCGCAGTCTACAGCGCCTGGCGGGCATCGAGGGCCGCATCCGCGACGTGATCGTGACCGGCTCCGGACGGCAGGTGCACGGCGCCTTCTTCAACCACTTCGAGCCCTTCTACCGCGCCGAGTGGCTCGAGGCCTTTCAGGTTCACCAGCAAGAGCCCGGCGCGCTTCGCCTGCTGCTGAAGTCGAATCGCCCTCCCCGGCCGCTGGAACTGGACGCCCTGCGCGCCGCCCTCGTCCAGGGACTTGGGGTGGAGACGCGGATCGATCTCGTGCTCGTTGATGAGATTCCCCGGGGCAAAGCCGGGAAGCATCGGCTGATCGTCTCGGAGCTTGCGGATTAGGGGTCCTGGCCGCCACTCCCCGCGGTGCCGGAGCCGGGACTCGAACCCGGATGGCTTGCACCGGGGGATTTTAAGTCCCCTGCGTCTGCCCGTTCCGCCACTCCGGCCCAAGATTCTGCGGAGGCGGCACCCGGATTCGAACCGGGGATAGCGGTTTTGCAGACCGTCGCCTTACCCCTTGGCTATGCCGCCTGAAATCCGAGACCCCCTCCTCACCGGAGGCGATGTGCCCGTGCGATCGGAGCGGGAAACGAGACTCGAACTCGCGACCCCAACCTTGGCAAGGTTGTGCTCTACCAACTGAGCTATTCCCGCCCAAGACCTGCTATGAATAGGACAAAGCCCCGGCACTGTCAAGTGGCCAGGGCTGGGCCGGAACTCGAATCCCGGGCTTGGCTACTGCGAATCCGCGCCAGCAAGCGAGCGACCTCTGTGTCCTGCCCCCGTCGCGCGGCCAGGGCCGCCGCGTAGAGCAGAAGATAGTCGCCGGCGCTGCGCTCCCAGCTGAAATCCAGCGCCATGATCCGCTGGCGCACGGCGAGCAGCGCCTGCGGCCGGTCATGCAGGGCGAGCGCAGCCTCGATGGCGGCCAGGAGTTGCTCGGCCTCCGGCTCCTCGAAAACGAAACCGCGGCCGCCCTCCGGATCGCTCGCCAGATCGCTGACCGTATCGGCCAGCCCGCCCGTCTCGCGGACGATCGGCAGGGTGCCGTAGCGCATGCTGTAGAGCTGATTCAGGCCACATGGCTCGTAGCGGCTGGGCATCAGGAAGAAGTCCGCCCCGGCCTCGATCCGGTGCGCGAGCGCCTCGTCGAACCTCAGGACAACTTTGACCTTATCCGGGTAATCCACTGCCATAGCAGTAAATATGGCTTCAATCTCAGGGCTGCCGCTGCCCAGGACGGCAAGCTGGAGCGGCAGGGCCATCAGCGCTTCGGCGATGGGCCCGAAGAGGTCGAAGCCCTTCTGGTGGACCAGCCGCGAGACGATGCCCAGCAGCGGCCGCTCGGGGCGCTGGGGTAGCCCAAACTCCGCCTGGAGCGCCGCCTTGTTCGCGGCCTTGCCCGCGGTGACCGTGGCCTCGCTGTAGGTCTGGGCGAGCCAGGGATCGCCGGCCGGCGACCAGGCCGCCGTATCGATGCCGTTGAGGATCCCCACGAGGCGATCCCGCCGCAAGGCCAGCACGCCCTCCAGGCCATGGCCGTACTCGGGCAGGCTGGCGATCTCCTCCGCATAGCGCGGGCTCACGGTGGCCACCAGGTCCGCCCCCAGGATGCCCGCCTTCATGCAGTTGAGCTGTCCCCAGAACTCCCAGGCGCTGCCGTAACCGGCCTCGTGGGGCGAGAGCCCCGCCCGGGCCAGGAGGGGCAAGGGGAATGAGTCCCTGGTAGGCCAGGTTGTGGATGCTGAAGACGGTCGCCGCCCCCGCGAGCGCCGGGCTCTGCCCCCAGTGCCGATCACGCAGGAGCGGCAGGGTCCCGCTGTGGAAGTCATTGCTGTGGAGGATGTCGAGCGGCTCCCTGCGCGCGGCCAGCCAGTCGAGGGCGGCCACCCCGAAGGCCAGGAAGCGCTCGCCATCATCGGGGAAGGCCTTGCCGGAGTCCGGGTCGGTGTAGACGCCCGGGCGATCGAAGTAGCGCGGGATGTCGATCGCGACCACCTCCAGGCCCCGCGCCAGCTCCAGCGTCCAGGCGCGGTAGCGCGAGGGCGCTCCCGCCGGCTGGAAGGGGATGGGGCCCTCGTGGTCGGACTGGAAGTCGTGTCCGCCCCTGCGCACCACCTGATGCATGGGCAAGATGAGGCGCAGCACATGGCCGCGCGCGGCCAGCGCCTGGGGCAGCGCGCCGGCCACATCGCCGAGCCCCCCCACCTTGGCGAAGGGGAGCGCCTCCGCGGTGACGAAAGCGATGTGCAGGGACGGCTTCACCGGAGGCGCTAGTCCGAGTCCGGCGGGCTGAGCTCGAGCCGGCGCAGATACTCCGCGGCGTCCTCGGGCGGCGTCGGGTTGATGTAGAAGCCGCTCCCCCATTCGAAGCCCGCGACCTTCGTCAGCTTCGGCATCAGCTCGAGGTGCCAGTGGAAGTGCCAGTCGGCGCCGGTGTTGATGGGCGCCGTATGCAGGACGTAGTTGTAGGCGGGCTGATCCAGCGCCAGGTTCAGCTTGCGCAGGACCGTGCTCAGAACGCGGGCCAGGTCCAGGCGCGCGGCCTCGCCCATCCGATGGAAGTGGGGCTCGTGCCGGCGGGGCAGGATCCAGGTCTCGAAGGGAAAGCGCGCCGCGAAGGGCGAAATGACGAGGAAGTGCTCGCTCTCCATGATGATGCGCTGGCCGTCGAAGAGCTCCTGGTCGATGATGTCGCAGAAGATGCAGCGCTCCTTGATCTCGAAGTGCCGCCGTGTGCCTTCGAGCTCCTCGACCACGCGCTTGGGGATGATCGGCGTTGCGATCAGCTGCGTATGCGAGTGCTCGAGGCTGGCGCCCGCCTCCTCCCCGTGGTTCTTGAACACGAGGATGTAGCGGAAGCGAGCGTCCTGGGCCAGGTCGATCTGTCGGAGCTGGTAGACCTCCAGCACGGCGGCGATCTGCGCCACGCTCAGGTCGGCGAAGCTGCGGTTGTGCTCCGGCGAATCGATGATCACTTCATGGGCGCCGATGCCGTCGACGACGTCATAGAGCCCGACGCCGCGCCGCTTCAGCTCGCCTTCGATGATCAGGGCCGGGAACTTGTTCGGGACCACGCGCACCTGCCAGCCGGGCGTGTCCCGCTCGCCCCGCGGGCGCAGGGCGAAGATCTCCGGCGGCGTCTTGTCCTCGTTGCCGGGACAGAAGGGGCAAAAGCCGCCGTGACTGACCGGAGACCGATGCGGAAAGTCCATCGGTCGCTTGCCGCGTTCGCTGGCGATGATCACCCAGCGGCCGACGACGGGATCCTTGCGTAGCTCAGGCATCGGAATCCCGCCTAGCGCTCAAAAATCCAGGAGTCCTTGTAGCCCGCTTCGATGAGCATCCGTCTGAGGGCGACCGCCTCGTCGCGCCCGGCATAGCCGCCCACGAGCACCTTGTAGAAGGGATCCAGCCACAGGATGCGCACCGGCTGCTCGAGCTGGGCGTCGGCGGACAGGGCATGCTCCTCTGCGCTCGGCCGGCTGGGGCTGGCGAAGATCTGCACGTAGAAGAGCGGCGTGGACGGCGCGCTCGAGGCCGTCTCCACGGGCGGCGGCGTCGCCGCCGGCGGGGCGCTCGGCGCCGCGGCGGGGGGCACGGCTGCCCCGGCAGCAGCTGGGGGCGCGGCGCTGGCCGCCGCTTCTTCCAAGGCGAAGGTCTCGTCGAGCACAGGCAGGTCGGGCTCGGCGAGCACGGCATCGGCCTCCGCGGGCGGAGGCGGCTCCTCGGCGAGGAAGTCGTAGGTCAGCGTATCGCTGGCGGCGCTGCTCACTTCCGCCACCGGCTCCATGTCCAGCCACGGATCGGCATGAAAGGTCTGCTTCGGGCTGCAGGCGGCCACCAGGACGCAGCCGCCCAGCAGGATCATGACGCCTTTGCGCATCGGTCTCGCCTCCCTCTGCTGACCGCCCATGGCGATGAGCGGCGGCAGGATAGCAACCGCCCCCAGGGCTGGCAACAGGATTCCCCCCGCCCGCTCAGGCGGAGAGCAGGGATGCGTAGAGGCCCAGCGTTTGCGCGAGCACCGCGTCCGGCGCGAAACGGCTGCGCGCGTCCCGATACGCGGCCCGACCCCGCTGTTCGCGCGCGGCGGCATCGCTTGCCCAGTCGGCGATCGCCGCCTGGAGGGAATTCGAATCCCCGGCGCGAAAGACCCAGCCCGTCAGGCCATCCTGGACGAGTTCGGGTGTGCCGCCCAGATCGCTCGCGATGATGGCCCGGCCGAGAGCCAGCGACTCCAGCACGGACAGCGGCGCGTTCTCGTACCATTCGCTGGGCAGGACGCAGCCGTCGGCGGCGAGGATGAGGGCAGGCACTTCTGCCCGCGGCTGCCGGCCGAGCCAGCGCAGGCGCTCGCCGAGCCGAAGCTCGGCGGCCAGGCGCCGCAGCGCCGGCTCCGCAGGGCCGTCGCCGACGAGCTGCAGCTCGATGGGCTGCGGGCAAGCGGCCACCGCCTTCAGCAGGGTGGCCAGGCCCTTCTCGGCGCTGATCCGGCCCACCCATAGCAAGACCGGGCGAGCTTGCGTGGGCGGTGGCAGGTAAGGCGCCGCCAGCACCTCCGTGGCCAAGGGGAGCGCATTGGGCAGCCAGCTGATGCGCGCGGCCGGCAGGCCGCCGACGATCATCTGTTCGCGCAGAAAGCGGCTGGGCGCCGTATAGTGCGTGACGCCGCGGCGGTAGCTGCCGAGCAGACGATGCAGAACGGCCTCTGCGAAGAGGACGCTGCTGGCTGCGAGCGAGCCATCCTTGCAGCGATGGCCGAGCAGCGGCAGCGGCCAGCGGCCGCGACAGGCCAGGCAGGGCCGGCCCTCGCGCAGGCAGGTGTAGATCGGGCAGAGCAGCTTGTAGTCGTGCAGGGTGAGCAGGACGGGAATGCCCCGCGCCCGCGCGGGACCCAGGATGGCCGGCGTGAGCTGATGGTAGATGTTGTGCGCGTGGATGAGCTGCGGCCGGCGCCGATCCAGGAGCGCCGCGAAGCGGCGCCGCGCGTCCGCGTTGTACACCGTGCGCAGGGCCTCGCCCGCCTTGCGCGCCAGTGAGCGGGGCGCGTGGTAGTCGATGGCGGGCACCCAGAGGTCGGCATCGGGCGAGGGGACATTGCGGGGATCGGCCATGCCGAACAGGCCGACCTCGTGCCCGTCTGCGCGCAGGGCATCCGTCAGACCGAGGCAGACGATCTCCGCGCCGCCCTTGGGGTAGAGGAACTTGTTCACCTGGAGGATGCGCATCAGCCCTGCCCTCCCAGGCGCAGCAGGAGCCGCCGGTAGCGGGCGGCGAAGCGCGTCGGAGCATGAGCCACCGCCAGCTCTGCGCGGAGCGCGCCGCGCAGGGCGGCCGGCGGCGGGGCGTCCAGGTAGGCGTCGATGGCCGCGGCCCAGTGCAGCGGATCCTCGCCCGGCAACAGCAGGCCGCGCCCACCGGCCAGGAGGGCCGGCAAGGCCCCGTGGGGCGGCGCGGCCACCGGCACCTCGCTCAGCAGGGCCTCGAGCACGCTGAGCGGGAGGGCCTCCTCCTCGCTGCTCAGCACGAAGAGATCGCTGGCGGGCAGGAGCTGAGCGACGTCGTCGCGCTGGCCGAGCAGGCGTAGCGCATCGCCGAGTCCGAGGGCCGCGGCCTGCGCCTCGAGCGCGGGCCGGGCAGGGCCGTCCCCCACCAGAGTCAGGCGCAGTGGCCGCCGCGCTCGCAGCAGGGCGAGCACCGTGAGGAGGCGGTCCAGGCGCTTCTCGGGCCGCAGGGCGGCGACGCAGATCAGCTCCTTGCGCGCCGAGGCTCGTTCCGCCGCGGCCGGCGCGGCGCGGAAGGCCTCCAGCTGCGGCACGGGGTTGGGAATGCGCGTCCAGTCGCCGCGCGCAAGGCCTTCCCGCTCGATCAGGGCGGCCTCTTGCCAGGGGCCGAGCGTGGCCAGGTGCGGGCTGAGTCCCAGGAGCAGGCGATTGTAGGGTCGGAAGGCGCGCAGGCGCCCCTGGGCGGAGCTGTGCACCGGTGAGAGCGCCGGCAGGAAACCCGTCAGCGCGGCCGCCAGCCGTCCCCAGAAGAGACAGTCGTGGTGGTCCTGGATGTACAACAGGTCCGGCTGTTGCCGTCGCAGCAGCCGCAGGAGGGCGGGCAGCGCCCGCGGGGAACGCGTATCGTCGAGGCCGGCCACCGTCGCCGGCACGCCGGCGGCCATCAGCTCCGCGCCAACGGAGCCGGGCGACTTCAGGAAGCAGAGGTGGAGGGAATCGCCGGCCTCGTGCAAAGCCAGCAAGAGGCTGGCCAGCACCCGCTCACCGCCGCCAAGGGCGAGCGTCGACGCCAGCACGAGCAGGCGCTGCACGGACAGCTCAGGACGGCGGTTCGTAGGGCCGCTCGCGCAGGTTGACGGGACAGCCGAGTGCGTAGATCGACCTCCCCACCCGGGCCGGGTTGCCATAGACCACGGTCTCCGGAGGCACGTCGCGCGTGACCACGGACCCGCTGCCCACCAGCGCGCGCGCACCGATCCGCACCATCGGCAGGATGGTGACATTGACCCCGATCTGGGCGCCCGCCTCGATGATGGGTCCGCGCATGCACTCGCCCGACTGTGGACAGCCCGGATGCGGGTCGTTGGCGATGGTGACGCCCGGCGCCAGGAAGGCGCCGTCCCCGATCTCCGTGAATTGCGCAATGTAGCAGTTGCTGTGGATCTTCACCCCGTTGCCGATGCGGCAGCCATAGTCGATCACGGTGTTGTTCCACACCGCCAGGCGCTCGCCGATCTCGTTCTGTTCGCGGATGACGACGTGGTGGCCGGTTTCGAGACCCGCGCCGATGCGGCTCCCTTGATAGATCACGGTGCCCGAGCGCAGGTAGGCGCCGGCGCCGATCACGAGCTCGAGCGCAACGCCCTTCCGCCCGGTCGGATAGCCGAGCAACACGCCCGCATCGAGATGGCGGGGCGAGTCCAGGCGCACGTATTCGGGGATCCGCAGCTCGTCCGGCACGGCAGGCTCCCAGGCTAGAAGGCGCGGCTGAGATTGTACTCGATTTCGACGCTGCGTCCACCCTCGCGCATCGACGCGCAACCGGCTTCCAGGGCGCAGACGACCTGGTGGCCATGCTCGAGACCGGACCGGCAAGGCAAGCCCTGGCGGATGCACTCCACGAAATGCGCGGTCTCGGCCTTCAGCGGCTCGCCGTCATCGAGCTTGGGGATGTGGATGTCCCCGAAGCGATAGGCGAGCTGGAACTCGCCGAAGGTGTCGTAGTGGCGATGCACGTCCACGCCCTTGTCGTAGACGCGGATCTTCTCGATGTTCGATGTATCGTCGTAGACGAGCATCTTCTTGGAGCCCACCACGGTCGTGCGGCGGATCTTGTTCGGATCCAGCCAGCTGACGTGGATGTTGGCCAGCCGCCCGCCGGGAAAGCCGTAGGTCAGGAAAGCGACGTCCTCGATACCCGGCTGGATGTAGCTGTGGCCGACACCCTGCACGCGCTCCGGCTCGGCCTCGAGCAGATAGGTGAAGATGGACAGGTCGTGGGGCGCGAGGTCCCAGACGACGTTGATATCGTCCTGGAAGAGGCCCAGATTAACGCGCGTGGCACTGATGTAGTAGACCTCGCCCAGCTCGCCGGAATCGAGCAGCTCCTTGATCTTGAGCACGGCGGGCGAGTAGATGAAGGTGTGGCCGACCATCCCGACCAGGTTCTTCTCGCGGGCGGTCTTAACGAGCTGCAGGCTGGCTTCGGCGCTGTTCGTCAGCGGCTTCTCGACGAACACGTGCTTGCCGGCCGCGAGCGCCTCCCCGGCCAGCTTGGCATGGCTGGTCACCGGCGTGGCGATCACGATGGCATCGATACCGGGATCGTCCATCAGCACCCGGTAGTCCTGCGTCGTTTCCAGATAGGGGTACAGCTTCTCCATGTGCTGGAGTCGCTCCCGCGAGAGATCGCTGACCCTGGTGACGCGCGCGCCGGGCAGATTCACGAAGTTGCGGACAAGGTTGGGTCCCCAGTAGCCGGCGCCGATGACGCCCAGGGTGATCATGCGCTTGCCTCCATGGCGGGCCGGGCCGTTGCCGCTCCGGACCGCTCCGCACTAGAGCCGTTCATGCCAGGGGTTATAGCAAGATCGGCGCTCAATAGCCGCCAACGCCGAAAACGACGACGGGGATCGTCCTCAGCAGGATCTTCAGGTCGAGCAGGAAGGACCAGTGCTCCATGTAGTGGATGTCCAACATGACCATTTCGTCGAAGGGCACCTGGCTGCGGCCACTTACCTGCCAGAGGCCGGTGATCCCCGGCTTCGCCTGCAGTCGCTGCTTGTGCCACTCCTGGTAGTAGTCCACCTCGTACTCGATGGGAGGCCGCGGGCCGACGAGGCTCATGTCCCCCCGGAGCACGTTGAAGAGCTGGGGCAGTTCGTCCAGGCTGCTCTTGCGCAGGAAGCGCCCGAGGGGCGTAACGCGCGGATCGGCCGTCAGCTTGAAGGCTCGGCCGCCCTCCCGCTTTGCCCAGCCGTTGATGAGTCGCTCCGAATAGGCCCGGTGGATGGAATCGTCGTTGCGATGCACCATCGTTCGGAACTTGTAGAAATCGAAGCGCCTGCCGTCCACCCCCACGCGGCGCTGCGTGTAGATCGCCGGGCCGCGCGAACTCAGCCGCGTGGCGAGGTAGAGCGCCAGGAACAAGGGGGAAAGTAGCAGAATCCCGATCGCGGCCACGGTAGCGTCAAACGTCCGCTTGGCGAGGATCCCTCGCTGGTAGGCGCTGGCAGCTGCAGGTGACCAAATCAGCGTCAGCTGGGGGTGTAGGGCAACCCCATAGGCCTCCGCTGCGGAGCCGGCCACCATCGAAGTCTTTTTCAAGCTCGAACTCCTCGATGAACAGCTGAGATGCGATTCAAGCCTGGCAGAACTAGGCGTTAGCGATCAGGCGATCGGGCCTCCTTGGCTCAGGGGACTGTCACATGGGGATGTCTTTTCCTCCGGTCGCCGTCGAGTATAGCATAGCCTTCCGAACGACTACCAGAGCAAAGGAGCGTTTCCACGGGCGCCGGCCCCCAGGCCGCGGCGGCTACCAGTTCGCATCTTGCTGGTATTCAAGAGGATAGCTTCCCAGCTGGCGGTGAGCGCCGCAGGATTGTGCCTGCTGCGCAGATACTCCTGCGCGCGGCGCCGGCGCTCACCGAGCGGCGCCGGGGCGGCGCTCAGGGATTCGCAGAGCCTTTCGCGCAGCCCCGACAGCGTCGGCGCCGTCAGTCCCAGGGCGGCATCCCCGAAGAGACCGTCCGGATCGACGCTGGCGACCACATCCAGACCCTGCTGCCAGGCCGCCAACACGGTATTGGGGAAGCCCTCGTGCGCCGATGTGATGAGCAAGACCCGACAGCGCCGGTAGACCTCCGGCAGCGCGGCGGGCGGAACCGCCCCCAGGTAGTCCACATTGGGCAGCGCGCGCAGCGCCGCCTGGATGCCCCGCGCATAGTGCTCATGTCCCCGCGCCTCCCCGCCGAAGACGACGAACTGCTGCTGCGGTAGGCTGGCCGCCAGGCTGAGTAGCCATTCGGGTCGCTTCACCGCGCGCAGGTTGCCGCCCCAGAGCACCGCCGTTCCCGCCGGGCTCGCCTGGGCCCGCGCGGGGTCCAGCTCGGGGAAGGAGCGGACGACGGTCCCCTCCCGCCCGATCGCTCGCCGGAGTGCCCGCTGCTGGCCCTGCGTCTGGACGACCAGGTGGTCCGCCCCGGCCAGACCCAGGCGGTGCAGCACGCGATCCTGCGGATGCGGGAGCAACTCGCTGCCGGCCTCCAGGTCGCTGTCGCTCGCGACGGCAAAGACGAAGCCGATGCCAAGCAGGCGGGTCGCCAGCCAGCCGAGCCCCGTCAGCTCGGCGGCGCCGCGCTGCAGGAGCACGTCGCTGCCGCGGGCGCGCAGGAAGGCGACGAGGGCGCTGCCCTTCGGATGCAGCAACTTGACCAGGGGCAGGCCGCCCCGCGGGTAGATTGGCCAAAGCCGGCAGCCCTCCGGGGCGCCGGCCGCCTCCTCATCCTGACTGACGATGACGTCCACGCGATGCCCGCGGGCGGCCAGCGCCCGCCCCAGCGCGACGAGCTGCCGCTCCGCGCCCCCTTGCCCCTGGGCCGCCTCATCGCGAAAGGCGGCGCCGGCCGTCGGCGCCAGGATGGCCAGTCTCACGCGCCCGGCTTGCGCGCGAGTTGCGCGGGAATGGCGCTCCGCCGGACGGGCCGAGCGCAGTCCTGGAACATGACGCCCGCGAGGAGGAAGAGCAGAATCGCCGAGTACTCCGCGTGGAAGATCTGGTCGGTTGTCAGCGCTTGCACGTACTGCGTCAGGAAGACACCGACGAAGACCATCACTTCCATCCTGCCGATGCTCGGGTGGATCAGCTGCCCGTTGAGCAGATGGACCACGCGCCGCACCATCAGGAAGAGCATGGCCACGTACAGGATGACCAAGAACGGCCCCCCCTCCACCCACATGCGGATGTAGGAATTGTGCGCGGAAGTGATGTTGTGGGCGAACTCCGTCGTCACGGTGTTGCCATGGAAGGTGAAGTACTTCGTGTAGTAGTGCCCGAACCAGCCGAAACCCGTCCCCAACACGGGGAAGCGCTTCGCCATTTCCCAGGCCGTCAGCCAGACGATGTAGCGGTCGTTCACGGTGCGCGAGTTCGCCAGCCGTTCCTGGAAGACGCTCGACTCCGCGATGTGCTGCCAGTTGAAGGCCACCGCGACGGTGGACACCGCGATCAGCAAGATCAGCGGCCGCCGAAAGCGCTTCTCGACCAGGCCCAGGAAGACCAGCGTGGCGAAGTAGCCCATCCAGACCGAGCGGCGGTAGGTCCAGTAGGTCACGAAGGTGTGGATGACCAGGATGATGAAGGCCGCCACCCGGCTCAGCGGCCGCCGCGCGCTGAACATCTGGTAGAAGAAGAAGACGATGCCCCCCACCATCACCGTGCCCAGCACCTGCGGGCTTTCGAAGGGGCCCTGGATGCGATCCGCCAGCGCGCCCTCCTGCTGCCAGCTCAGCTCGCCCGTGGCGGTGAAGAAGCTGTACTCGGTGTAGTGCTCCTGAAAGCCCAGCACGGCGCAGTAGAGCGTGACGATGCCGATGGTCCAGACCAGGGGGCGGATCTCGCGCTGCGAGGTGAGCAGGTTCTTCGCCAGGAAGAAGACGATGAAGGGAGCCAGGATCTGGTCGAAGATCTGCTGGGCGGCCGTGATCGGGTCGAAGCCGCGAAAGATGCCAGGCAAGAGCAGCACGAAGATGGCGAGCAGGATCCAATCCATCGGCACCATCCGGTGCAGGCTGCGCATGCGCACGGCCACCTGGAAGAGCAGCACCATGAACAGCAAGAGCGAGGCGACCCGGTCGATGGTGATATCGGGAATGCCCGCGCCCATGTCGACGCGAATGAAGTTCGCCAGGATCGGCGTCGATCCGATCCAGATCAGGAACACCAGCATGGTGTTCCTGACCACCGCGTACAGCACGAAGGGGATCGTCGCCACGACCAGGATCTGGATCCACTCCCCGGCGAAGAAGGCGATTCCGAGCAGGAGGCCGATGCTCGCGGCGATGAGGAGGGTGGCGTCGAAAGGCAGCCAGCCATCGAGACGGCGCCAGAGGGAGGGCTTCTGGAAGACAACCCGGTACATGCTAGAGCCGTCGATAGAGGAAGTCGGGAATCGGGTAGTCCTGCTTGTTGAAGATCAGGCCCGTGATGGGGATTCCCGCCGCTCTGAATCCGCGCAGGGTCTGCTGCATGATCTCCCGCTTCGTTCGCCGGTAGCTGGCCAGCAACAGGACCGCATCACTGCGCCGCGCCCACAGCTCGACGTACTTGTCGCAGCCGGGCCGGCCATTGAAGACCACCGCGCGGTAGTACCGTGTGGCATCGGCCACGAAGGCGTCGGCCCGCTCTTCCGCCAACTTGACGAAGCTGCGGGGCAGGCGCCCGGCATGGACGGCAGCGAGGTCGATCAACTCCGTCGCGAAGGGCAGCATCTTGAAATCCACTTCTCCACGCAGATACTCGCTGAGCCCTTGCTCGGGCAGGCCGGCCGTATCGCGGATCGTGGGGCGGATGATATCCCCGTCCACGAACAGGCACTCCTCGCCCTCGCGCATCGCCAAGTAGTAGGCAAGGCCCCAGCTCACGGTGCTGACGCCCTCACCCTGCCCACTGGCGCCCATGTAGATGAAGGGCCGCTTCGCGTCCAGCATCGGGCGCAGGGCGGAGTAGAGCGCTTCCAATTCGGGCAGCACCCGCGGGTGGAAGTGGCCGGGCTCCGGTCGCTGGCCGGCGCTGCTCTCCTTGATGAAGTGCTTCATGCCTCCCCTCAGAGCTTCCTGAAGCTGGCCAGCACCGGCAGACCGGTGAGGTCTTCCAGCTCTGCGCGCTTCTGGAAGGTATGGGTGGTCGCTTCCTTCATGAAGGCGATGGCGACCGCCAGGATGAGTGCGAAGAGGGGAGCGACGACCGCGTGCACGACCTTCGGCGTCAGTCCCTCGATGCCGCCGATCACCGGCGGCCCCAGCTGGATGATCTGGTTTTCCAGGAGCGACTGCGCTTCACTGGCCTGGGTATCGCTGTACTTCGTCACCAGCTCGCCATAGAGGCGCCATTGCTGATCGATGTAGGCATCGAAGTACTCGAGCTTGGCGGCATTGGCGGGAATGTGCTCGAGCTGACTCTGGAAACCCGCGATCGCGTCATCCAGGATCGCCTCGCCGGCGCGCATGTCGAGCAGGCGGGCTTCGTGCTGCCTGACCACGTCAATCAGGCTGCCGGCGAATTCCCGCTCGGCGATGGCCAGCTCCTCGCGCTTGAGGCGGACCAGACGGTGCTCGCTCGTGTAGCGAGCCTCCAGTTCGGCCAGATCCAGCCGCAGGTCGCTGACGACGAATTCGAGCTTGCTGACCAGCCGGTCATCGCGCAGGGTCGCCGGCAGCACGGCGCTTTCCGGCGCGGCCAGGTACTGGCGCTCCTGGGCGATCTCCTGCTCGAAGATGCCGCGGTCGATGCGCCGCTTGGCGCGATCGCGGCTGAGCTGCGCCACCGTCTCCGCCAACGAGATTTCTTGGTGCGACCAGTTGTAGAGCTCGGTCCCCTCCTGCAATTCGGCCTTGGCGTCCTTTGCCGTGCGAATCCGCTCTTCGACGGACTGCAAAGCCTCTTCGAAGTAGGTGCGGCCGTGGCTCTCGCGGGAGACGCGCCGGAACTCCTCCAGGAAGCTGCGTCCGTAGATGTCCGCGATGGCAATGGCCGTGTCCGCATCCGCGTCCCGGACCAGGATGTTGATGATGTCGGTCTCCTGGACAGGCAAGACTTCCACCATCGTGGCCAGGCCGGCGGCGATCTCCTGCGTGCGCGACAGCGGCGGATCGCCCCAGCCCCGCAGTGCGTCGAACTGCCGCGCCGCCACCGTCAGGACGCCCTGGCTGCGGCCCATCTCCGCGATGGAGTTGATCTCCTCTTCCCACTCGAGGCGCCCGATGTAGCGGATGGCGGCCTGCTGCGGGAGCGATCGATTGACGAAGAACTTCACCGAGGCGATGTAGAGCCGCTCGCGCAGGGCCAGGCCCCAGAGAATCGCGGCCAGGAGCACGATGAACGAGCCGATCACGGTCCACTTGTGCAGGAAGAGAACCATGTAGAACTCGCGCAGCGAGACCTGGTGCGCAACTGGCGGCTGGATGTGGATGACAGGGGTTTCTGGCGCGTCCATGGCTGTCCACCGGTTAATTCTGGTAGTAGAGCTCCAGCTCCTTCTGGAGAGCGTTCATCAACAGAACGCCATCCAGTCCGAAGCGCAACATCACCATGTTGTTCCCGAAGGCCGCCATCATGAAGTCGCGGACATTCGCGACTCGGCTCCTCGGCACGACGACGATGTCATAGCGCTGGAGCGGGAGGTCCGGCAGCACCGACTTCCCCTCCAGCAACTTGGCGAAGTCCACCTCGAAGACCTGCGCGTCCGCGCCTGGATTGCGGCGGATCACGAGGATCTGCTTCTTCTGGCCGTCGCGCGTGAGGCCGCCACAGGCCGAGAGCACCCCCGCCAAGGTCAGCGGCTCGGCGCTGGCCAGCATCGGATTGCGCACTTCGCCCAGTACGAAGACGTGCTGGCTCCCCATCTCGACGAGGTGGATGAAGGTCTGAGGATCCACCAGGTAGTGGGCGAGCTTGCTCTCGACCTCCATCTTGAGCTGCTCCAGGGTCAGGCCCGCGGCCAGCAGCGGCTCATCGACCAGCGGCAGGAGCAGGCGTCCGTCCGGGGTCACCTTCGCGTTCGTGTCGAGCGCGCTCTCCCCGAGGAAGGTGATGCGCAGGAGATCGCCCGGTCCGAGGACATAGCGGGGCTGGGGCAGACGCACCGTGTCCTGGCCTGCCGACGTCGTTTCCGGCAGGGTCCGCATCTGGACCAAGGGGCGTTGCGAACCGCAGCCACCCAGCAGCCCCTGGCAGAGCATCCCGATTGCGATCCATGCATGTAACTTGTTCATATGCAATCCATTGCGTATCATCCCGCGATCCCGGCAGCACTGGAACGGGTCAGGCTCGGGACGAGGGAAGCTGCAAGTGGAATGCCAGCCATCCCTCGCATCAAGGTTTCTCCAGTGTGTAAATCCTTACCCCTTGCAGCGTTGCGCAGTCGCTAGGCAGGTAGCCATCCAGGCTGGCCAGGAGTTGCGACTCGCTCCCCCACTCCCAATCACGCGCACTGACCAGCCGCAACCGCGACGGGGAGCCGAGCCCCTCGAGCCTGCTGGCGATCTGGGCCGGTCGCATGCCCGGCCACAGCAGGGCGGTCGCCGCCTTACCCCGGTAGTAGTACAGGAAGGGCTCCCCCACCACGGCCACCACGATAGGCAGGGCCTCCTCCACCGCGCTCAGGCGCTCGGCTGCGCCGCGCACGTCCTCCTTGGCGTAGCCGGGATGCCAGTAGTGCTGGCCGAGCCCAGTGCCCAGGACGCCGGAAAGCAGTAGTATCGCCGACCACCGCATCCAGCGCCAGCGCAGTTGCCCGAGCCCATGGGCCAGGAGCAGGAGCAGCAGGGGCCAGACCATACTCACGTAGCGGACGTTGTAAACCTTAAAGTTCTTCAGCGCCAGGAAACTCGCCAATCCGAGGGTGACGGCGATCACCACCGCGAACTCGAGCCGCCGCCCGCGCAGTGTTGTGAAGCCGACGACCAGCGGCAGGCCGATGGCCAGGCCGGCCAGGGCCAGAGCGGGCAGATGGGCGCCGACGGCGACACCGGCTCCCCGGTGCAGTTCCTCCAGGCTCGGACCGTAGCTGAAACCCGCCACCAAGCTGAAGATCGTGTAGGGCAGGGCCATCGGCGTGAAGGTCGTCTCGCCGCGCAGGGGTGCTGCGTCCCAGGCGGGGGCATTCGTGACCAGGCGTTGAGGCGCCATCTGCTCCACGAAACTGATCAGCCAGGGCAGGCAGAGCAGGATCAGGATCCCCGCGGCCGCCGCAAGCCAGGTCAGCAGCCGCCGGCGGTGCCCCGAGGCTCCGATCAGCAGCGCCAGGCACAAGCCCGCCAGGAAGAGCAGGAAGCTCAGGTTCGCCAGCGTGCCCAGCCAGGCGGTGAGCACGAGACCCAGGAAGGCGCCCCGCCCCGGCCGGCCGGTCCCGCGCCAACCCTCTGCCGCGAGCAGGCAGGCGGGGGCGAGCAGGAGCACCAGGCTGTAGTTGCGCAGCTCCTGCCCGTACCAGATGGCGAAGGGACTGATCGCCGCCAGCAGACCCGCCAGGGCCGCCGTTCCTGCGCCGGAGACGCGTCTCGCCCATGCATGGAGAGGCCAGACGGCCGCCGCGCCGAGCAGCGCCGAGAGCAGGCGCAATGTCTCGCCGGGCAGCAGGGGCGCAAGCAGGGCGGCCAGCCCGTTGTAGAGCGGGCCGTGCAGGTCGGCAAAGAAGTGGCCGGCATCCACTGTGCGCAGGTGGTGCACCGCCTTCAGGGTGTAGAGCTCGTCCACCCAGAAGCCCCAGGCAGTGAGGTGGTAGACGCGCAGGATCAAAGCCAGCAGCACCAGCCCGGCGGGGAGCCAGGGGCCGTGCAGCCAGGCCGACGGGGTACGAGCTGGGCTGTGCAAGGCTAGTAAGCGCCTCGCCGGGCGATGATGGCCGGCAGGGTGCGCAGCAGGATCTTGGCATCGAAGAGGAAGCTGCGCAGCTTGACGTACTCCATGTCCAGCCGCATCCACTCCTCGAAACCGATGCTGCTGCGGCCGGAAACCTGCCAGAGACAGGTGATGCCGGGCGTCACCTCCAGGCGCCGGTAATGCCAGGGCTCGTACAGATCGACCTCGCAGGGGATCTGCGGCCGCGGCCCCACCACGCTCATGTCCCCTTTGAAGACATTGAAGAGCTGCGGCAGCTCATCCAGGCTGCTCCGGCGCAGGAAGCGCCCCAGCGTGGTGATCCGCGGATCGTCACGGATCTTGAACATGGGGCCCTCGGCTTCGTTGAGGTAGCGGAACTCCTCCTTGAGCGACTCCGCATCGGCGACCATCGAGCGGAACTTGTAGCAGATGAAGTGTCGCCGATTGCGGCCGACACGGATCTGGCGGAAGAAAAGGGGGCCATTGCTCTCGAGTTTGATCAGGACGGCCAGGGGCACCATGAGCGGCAGGAAGAGCAGGATCCCGCCGGCGCTCAAGCAGAGGTCCAAGACCCGCTTGCTGACCCGGTAGTGCCAGGGGTCGCGAACCGGAAAGCTGATCAGATCGCCGCCGCGATCTGGGCCGGGCGCCTGGGACTGCACGGCGACCGGAGCGACGGCCGCATGGGTTTCTGGGGGGCTGAGCAGCGATCCTCTGGAAGCCATTGCTTTCGACCTCGGGTGTCCGACTGGCTGCGACACAGGGTGGAGTGCCGATGCCGGCGAAGCGGCATTAGGGCAGGCACTCCTGACTACGAGAGCGATAGCAAGCGATCGATAGGGCCTCCAGGGCGTTCAACTCAAAGCTTATTCTACCAGAGTGCCGCGCCCCCTGTAAAGCGGTCCCCTAGTAGGCCGCGCGCACGGCGGCACAGACGGCGTCGATCATGGGCTCGCTCATTTCCGCAAACATGGGCAGGCTGAGGATCTCGGCGGCACCGCGCTCCGCCTCAGGGAACTGCCCGGCGCTCCCCAGGTGCTGGAAGGCCGGCTGACGGTGCACCGGCTGCGGGTAGTGATAGCCGAAGCCGATCCCTGCCCCCTCCAGCGATGCCGCGATCGCCGCCACGCGCGGACTACGAATTACAAAAAGGTGAAACACGGGCTCGTGTTCCGGCCGCTCCCAGGGCAGGCTGAGATCCTCCAGACCCTGCAGACGCTCGCGATAAGCCGCGGCCACGGCGCGCCGCCTGGCGTTCCAGTCGTCGAGGTGACGGAGTTTCACCCGCAGGACTGCCGCCTGCAGGGCGTCCAGCCGGCTGTTCGTGCCCAGGCGCTCGTGGTGGTACTTGCGGGGGCTGCCGTGATCGCCGATCTCCCGCACCGCCCGCGCGTGTTCGGCGCTGGCCGCCAGGACCGCGCCGCCGTCACCATAGGCGCCCAGGTTCTTGCCCGGGTAGAAGCTGAAGCCGGCCAAGGGCGCCAACGCGCCGCAGCGACGGCCGTGGTAGCGCGCCCCGTGGGCCTGGGCGGCGTCCTCGATCACGAGGAGTTCATGCCGGGCCGCCATCGCGAGCAGGGGATCCATGTCCACCGGGTCTCCATAGAGGTGCACGGGCATCAGCGCCCGCGTGCGCGGCGTGATCGCCGCCTCCACCTGCGCGAGATCCAGGTGGTAGCTGCGTCGCTCCATGTCCACGAGGACGGGACTCGCCCCGGCCAGGGTGATCGCCTCCACCGTCGCCACGAAGGTGTTCGCCGCCGTGATCACCTCGTCGCCGGGGCCCAGCCCCGCCGCCCGGCAGGCCAGCTGCAGCGCATCGGTGCCGTTCGCCACGCCGACGGCGTGCTCGGCGCCGCAGTAGGCGGCGAACTCCGTTTCGAAGTCGCGCAGGGCGGCCCCGCCGATGAAGGCGCCGCGCTCCATGATGGCCGTCAGTTCCGGCAACAACTCGGCCTTGATCGCCTGGTATTGCGCCTTGAGATCCAGAAAAGGCACCGGCATGGTCCCCACTTCCCTTCCGCAGACTGCGACCGCCGCCCGCGCCGGCGGGTCCGCCCCGCGCCTGCGGCTGTCATCCTCTTCGCGAAAGCAGCCGGAGTGCCAGCGACGGCGCCGCTGCCCCCTGCCACATTGACGCCCCCGAAGGCGGGTGATAGCGTAGCAATTCTCGCCCGAAAGGAAAGCCCCCATGCTGCGTGTAGCGATGGTCGCCTACACCTACTACGCGTCCGATCCCCGCGTGCGGCGCGAGGCCGAGGCCCTGGCCGAGCGCGGCGACGCCGTGGAGGTCTATTGCCTGCGCCGGCGCGGGGAGCCGGCCGGCGAGGACTGCCGCGGCGTCCGCGTCCGCCATCTGCCCATGGCCCGCTACCGGGGCGGCAATGCGCTCCTGTACATGGGCAGCTATTGCCGCTTCTTCCTGCTCGCCGCCTGGACGCTCGGCTGGCGGCACCTGCGCCGGCCCTACGCCCTCGTGCACGCCAACAACATGCCGGACTTCATGGCCTTCACCGCCCTCGTGCCGCGGCTCGGCGGCCGCCCCCTCATCCTGGACATCCACGATACGATGCCGGAGATCTACCAGGGCAAGTTCGGCGTGGGCGCGCGCCACCCGCTCATCCGCTTGCTGCGCTTCCAGGAGCGCGCCAGCGCTCGCTTTGCCAGCCGCGTGCTCACCTCCGAGCACACGAAGCGGGAGGCCCTCATCGGGCATGGCCTGCCGGCCGCGAAGATCGAGGTGCTGCTCAACCTGCCGGATCCCCGGCTCTTCCCGTCCTCGCCGCCGCGCCCCGCCCGCTCCCCCGCCGAGGGCTTCCGGCTCGTCTTTCACGGCACCCTTGCCGAGCGCCTCGGCGTCGATCTCGCTCTGCGCGCCGTCGCCCTGCTCGGCGATCGGATTCCGGACCTCCGCCTGGACATCATCGGCGACGGGGATCAGCGGCCCCGTCTGCTCGCCCTCCGCGACGAGCTGGGCCTGGACGGCCGCGTCCGCTTCAGCGACGGCATGGTCCCCGTCGAGGAGCTGCCGGGCCTGCTCGCCGAAGCCGACCTCGGCGTGATCCCCACCCGCGAGGAGATCGGCACCCGCTACATGCTGCCCACGAAGCTCCTCGAATACGCGGCCCTCGGCATACCGACGGTGGTGGCGCCCACCCACACAATCCGCTATTACTTTGACGACGCGCAGGTGGCGTTCTTCTCGCCCGGGAGCGCCGACTCCCTGGCCACGGTCATCTACGATCTCTACGCGGACCCCGAGGCGCGTCGGCGCCTCGCGGCGGGTGCCGCCCGCTTCGCTGAGCGCTTCGCCTGGGAGCGGCACAAGCAGGTCTACACCGACCTGGTGGACGCGCTCTGTGCCGGTGGGAAGGAGTAAGCCATGTACCTCGAGTTCTTCGGCTTGCGCGAGAAGCCCTTCAACGTCACGCCGGATCCCCATTTCCTCTACATGTCGCCCAGCCACCAGGAGGCCTTCGCCAACCTCCTCTATGGCGTTCGCGAGCGCAAGGGCTTCATCCTCGTCACGGGCGAGGTGGGCACGGGCAAGACCACCCTGCTGCACAGCTTGCTGGCCAGCCTCGACAACGACATTCGCAGCGTCTTCGTCTACCACACCGGCATGGAATTCACGGATCTCCTCGAGACGATCCACCATGAGCTCGCCATTCCCATGACTGCGGTCACCCGCGCCTCCCTGCTGCAGAGCCTCAGCCGCTATCTCATCGAAGAGCTCGGGGCCGGCCGCAACGTGGCCTTGATCATCGACGAGGCCCAGAACCTCACGCCCGAGATCCTGGAGAATCTCCGCCTGCTGTCCAACCTAGAGACGGCCAAGGACAAGCTCCTGCAGATCGTCCTCGTCGGGCAGCCGGAGCTCGAGGAAAAGATGGCCCTGCCCCAGCTGCGCCAGCTCAAGCAGCGCATCGCCGTGCACGGCATCATCCACGCGCTCAGCCCCACCGAAAGCCGCGCCTACCTGCGCCACCGCCTGGCGGTAGCCGGCGCGCCGAACCAGGGCGCCGGCATTTTCAGCGAGGAGGCGATCAGCCATCTGATCCACGCCGCCGGCGGCATCCCCCGCCAGCTGAACCTGCTCTGCGACAACGCCCTGCTCATCGCCTATGCCGACGGTTCGCGCGAGGTGCTCAGCGGCCATGCGCGCGAGGCGATCCGCGATCACGGCGTGGCGACGCCGAGCGCCCGCCGCCGCGTCAGCGAGGGGGCGCCCGCAGCCGTCGCCGCTCCGCCGCCGCCACCGCACCGGCTGCGCAGCTGGCGCCTGCCGGTCCTGCTCGCCGCCGCTTTCCTGCTGCTGGCGATGATCTACGCGGGTTACCGCCTCGGCGCCCGCGGCGGCGAGAGGCCGCCGCGCCCGACGCAGAGCGCCGCCCCCCGCCCCGATCCGGCGGCGCCCGCCGCCCCGGTCGCCGCCCTCGCCGCGACGGACTCCAGCGTCCAGGCCCCCGGCGGCACGCGTCCCGGCGCCGAACTCATCCCGGCTAGTCCTCCAGTCGCCACGCCCAGCGCTGCAGCCGCGCGCGCCGCCCGCGTGGACAGCATGCGCAGCGCGCGCAGTCGGGTCCCGGCCGAGCGAGCGATCGCGCCACCCACCCTGCCGGCTGCCACGCCCGTGCCCGCGCGCATCGAAACGGCCAGCCCCCCAGCGGCCGAAATCCAGGTTCCCCGCGAGTACGGTGAGCCGGCCCGGCCGAGCGAGGCGCCGGACGAACCCGTCGGGTCGCCGCCCCCGCTTGTCACGCAGGGCCGCGCCCCCGGACCCGACCTCCTCGGCGAGTTCTGGCGAGCCGGCAATCTCGTCGACCTGCAGGCAGTGCTGGACCGGGCGCCGCGGCGCCCCTACACTGTCTTGCCGGGGGACCACTTCATCGCCGTCGTCTATGCAGCCACCGGTCGCCAAGACATGCTCGTCCTCGAACTCATCGAGCGGATGAATCCCCATATCACCGATTTCGACCTGATCCAGCCCGGCTGGGTGCTCTACTTGCCGGATCTCAGCGAGCAGGAACCCGGCCCCTGAGCGGCGAGGTAGCGAGGCGTGAGTAAGACCTTCAAGGCACTCCAGCGCGCTGCCGCCGAGCATGCACGCCGGCAGCGCCCGGATGCGGACGAGGCGCAGCCCGTGCCGGAGGATCCCCCGCCTCCCTCGGCGGCCATGGCCCGGCTCTATGCCATCACCCATCCCCCGGGCGCGGCGGCCGCGCGGCCCCCGGCGCCGGATGGGAGCCAGGCGCTGCGCAGCGAAATGGATCCCCAGCTGCGCGAACTGCTGGAGATCAGCTTCCGGCCCGGCTGTCCCGATCTGCAAGTCGGCGCTGATGGCTGGGTACGGGGCCGGCTGGATCGCGAGGCTCTGATCGCCCTGCGCCGGCGCCACGCCCTCCTGCACTGCCTGCAAAAGAGCGATCAGGAGAGCTTCTGGTTCTGGGGCTCTGCGCGCGAGGCAGCCGCCCTGGCGGAGGCCGCCGGCTATCCACTGGACGCGGACACCTGATCACCGCGTGTTCCCTCGGCAGCCGCGCGGTTCAGGGGGCGCCGGCCGGCGGCAGCGGGCTCCCCGGGCGATAGGCGCTGAGCTCCGAGGTGAAGGCGCCCACCGGCGCGCGCGCCTTGAGCTTCACCGGCAGGCGCCGTGCATCATCGCTGAGGTAGATGAGCATCCGCCCCTCGGACTTGAAGAGGCCTTGACTCTGCAGGGTCGGCTCCAGCACGAGACAGTTGAAGCTGCCCAGCGCCGTCTCCACGCGTTCGCGCCCGGTGACGCTCACGCGCAGGGGGTAGCTCTTCTTCCCGTCATGGACAGGAATGTGCAGCACCATTCCCTCGCTGAGGGCGAAGGCGCGAATGTAGAAAAGTGCGCTCAAGATATCCTGACTGCCCGGCATCAAGGCCGCCTCGCTGCCGTCGGCGTAGCGGGCGATGCCCTCCTCGTGCAGGTACTCCGCCTGGAAGTCTGCCTTGTAGTCGCCCTCACGCAGCTGCTTGGCGAAGCGCAGGCTGTGGAGGCGCTCCAGATCGAGCAGGGAGCTGATCTCGTCCCGCACCTTGTAGACGGCATCGATCCACTGCGCCGAACGCGCGCGCGAGACCAGGCCGAGCGCGGGTCGGCCGCGGTGCACTTCCACGCCGCGCGTCTCCAGGCGGGCGCGCCCGACGCTCACCACCCCGTACTGAAGCTCGAAATCGAAGACCTCGCCGCTGCCGAACGGTAGCGCGCCCGGCTGCAGCATTCCTTCGCTGCCATCGGGGTACTGCACCCGGCAGGCGCCCGGCGCCAGGGAATCCGCCGGCGCCTGCGCCCAGCCCGGCCCGGCCAGAGACGCCGCGATGGCGACCGCGAGCAGGCAGCACCGGACGCCAAGGGGATCATTCACCGTTCTCCTCGCCGGCAATGACGCCGCGCTCGATGCCCCAGTGCAGGGCGTGCTTCAGTCCCACCTGCAGAGCCGACAGCGCGCAGAGCAGGAGACCGTGCGGGCCGTCTCGCCAGCCCTGCTGCCAGACCGCCATCCGCAGAAAGCGGGCCGGCGGCCGCAACAGCACGCGGTCCAGGCCCGCCCGCTTGCCCTCGCGCGCGAGCTGGCGCGCCCCGGCGCGCGCATAGCGCAGCATGCGCTCGAGGTAGTCGTCAATGTCCCGATAGCTCTCGTGTTCCAGCGCCGCCTCCAAACGGCCGTAGCCGGCGTCACAGTGCAGCTCTTCGTGGACAAGCGCCTCCCGGTAGCGGCCCGCGTCCCGCTCGAGCAGGCGCAGGACCCCGTCGCGGTCCCAGCCGGCGTGCCGGATCTCGCGGCCGAGGAAGCGGCTGCGGCGCGGGATCCAGTAGGCCTGAGCGGCAGGCGCCGCCAAGGTGGCGTCGATCTCCCGGCGCAGGGCCTCCCCGACGCGCTCGTCCGCATCCAGAATCAGCACCCAGCCCGGCGCCAGCTGCCCCAGGCCCCAGTTCTTCTGATCCGCCGGCGAGCGGTAGGGCCGCTGCCGGAACTCCGCGCCCGCGGCCCGGGCGATGCGCTCCGTGCCGTCCGTGGAATGGGAATCGACGACCAGGATGCGCTCGGCCCAACCCGCCACCGAAGCCAGACAGGCGGGCAGGTTGCGCTCCTCGTTCCAGGTCGTGATCAGTACTTGCGGCCCGGTCACAGGCTCTCGCGCTCCGCGTGCAGGTCCCGCAGCCTTGCAGACACCTCGGCGGGCGTCAAGCCGTTCATGCAGGGGTGTCCCGCGAGGGGACAGCGCGTCAGTCCGCAGGGGCTGCAGGGCAGTTCGCGGCGCAAGATGGGGTGCGCGGGCGCTGCCACGGACCAGATCGCCGGATCGCTGGGCCCGAAGAGCGCCAGGCTCGGCGTACCCAGAGCGACGGCGATGTGGCGGGCCCCCGAATCGCCGCTGAGCAGGAGGTCCGCGTGGCGCAGGGCCGCCACCAGCCCGGGGACATCCGTCGCCGGCAGCAGCGCGGCGCCGCTGGCCGCCGCGATCTCGGCGAGCAGCGTCTGCTCGCTCGGCGCTCCCAGCAGGACGACACGCCAGCCCGCCGCGCGCCGATCGCGGATCAGCTCGGCGTAGTGGCCCGCCGGCCACTGCTTCGCCGGCCAGGTCGCCCCCGGCGCAACCAGCAGACAGGGGCCATCGCCGGCAGGGAGCGGATTCCGCTCGCCGGCCGGAGCGGGCGGCAGGCGCAGGCTCAGGTCGCCAGGCGCGATGCCGAGGCTCTCCACCAGCCGGAAGTGATTGATCGGCGCATAGGGCCGGCCCCGCTCCGTCGGCCAGCCGCGGTCCACCTTCTCGGTGTAGAAGTAGTGGCGGTGGCGCACGCGATAGCCATGGCGCCGCGGCGCGCCGCTGGCCCAGGTGAAGAGCGCGGAAGTGCTGCTGCCCTGCAGATCGAGCACCAGATCGTAGCGCTCGCCGCGCAGGCGATGCGCCCAGCGCAAGTCGCTCAGCCACCGCGGTCGGGCCCGGCGCGGATAGGCGAGCAGGCGGTCGCAGTCCGCGCTGCCGGCGAGCAATGGCGCGAGTTCCCTGTCCACCAGGTAGTCGATGCGGGCTGCCGGGTAGTGGCGCCGCAGCGCGGCGAGCAGAGGGGTGGCCAGCAACACGTCGCCCAGGGCCCGAAAACGCATCACGAGAATGCGCTTCACGTGCGCTCCAGGAGCGCCGCCAGGCTGGCGAAGGCCTGCTCGGGACTGATATCCGCGAGGCAGAAGGGATCCGGGCAATGGTCCCTGTGGCAAGGGCGACAGGGCGCGGCGAGGGCGAGCAGTTCCGCGTGCGGGCTCTCGTCATAGGGGAACCAGATGGCCGGATCCGTGGGGCCGAACAGAGCCAGGGTGGGCAGTCCGAGCGCGATCGCCAGGTGCATGATGCCGCCGTCGCCCGTCACCAGGGCGCGACAGGCTGCGAGCAGGCCCATCAGCGGACGCAGCTCCAGCTCCGGCAGGATGACGACCTGCGAATTGCTCAGGGCGCGGATGCGCTCCAGGCGCGCGCGCTTGCCCGGCTGCCCCAGGAAGACGGGTCGGCAGCGCCCGTCCATGCGCAGCAGCGCGGCAAGGCGCACGAAGTAGTCCTCGGGCCACTCCTTGGCCGGCTGACTGGCGCCCGTGAGAATGGCGACCGTGCCCTTGCCCAGCCCGCGATCCTCGAGCATGCGGCGGCCGGCCGCCAGCTCGGCGGGCGCCACGCTGAGCCGAGGCGGGCTGAGCGCCTGGGGCCCCGCGATCGCCTCGACGAAGCGCAGGTGATGCCGCGGCGCCGAGTCGCCCGGCTCGCCACCCGGCGGGCGCAGCGTGTAGAGCAGCGAGCGCGGAAAGCGCCCCCGCCCCACCCGCGTCGGCGCCTGGCTGAGGGCGCTGATCCAGGCGCTGCGCGGATTGCCGAACAGGTCGATGACGAGGTCGTAGCGTCCGCGCAGGCGCGGCAGCAGGCTCCAGACGCTCTCGCCGAGTTCGTCATCGCCGCGGCGCAGCGCGTGCACGGCCCGCAGCTCGGGCGTGCGCGCGAGCACCTCGTGGTAGGGCGCCTCGCAGAGGTAGTCGATGGCCGCGCCCGGGAAGGCCCGCCTGAGGGCCGCCAGCACGGGCAGGGTGAGGATCACATCCCCCAGGAAGCGCAGCCGCGTGACGAGGATCGCGCTGGGCTCGCCCTTGCCGAATCGGGTCTTCACCGGCCCTGTTCCTCCTCGGCGATGTGGGTCGCAGCGGCCAGCAGATCCCCGCAGACTTGCGCGCCGGCGCCGCCGCCGGCGGCCTGTGTGGCCATGCCCTGCCCGCTGAGCACCAGCACGGGCTTGAGCCCGGCCGCCGTGGCGAGAGCGATATCCTCCGCCTTGTCGCCGATCATCCAGCTGCCGGCCAGCTCGAGGTCCAGATCGCGCGCCGCGCGCCGCAGCAGGCCCGGCTTGGGCTTGCGACAATCGCAATCCTGTCGGTAAGCGGCCACGCTGCCCTGCGGATGGTGCGGGCAATAGTAGGCGCCATCCAGGCCGAGTCCGGCTGCAGCCAGCAGGGCGGCCAGGCGGGCTTGCACGGCGGCGAGTTCCGGCTCCCCGAAGCGGCCGCGGGCGATGCCCGATTGGTTGCTGACGAGCACGAGCGCCAGGTCCAGCTCGCGCAGGCGGCGCAAGGCGGGCAGGGTCCAGGCGAAGAGCGCTACCCCCGCCGGATCGCCGAGGTAGTGGCGCTCCTCGATGAGCGTGCCGTCCCGATCCATGAACACGGCCCGGCGCTTGGTCATGCTGCCTCCGGCGCCAGCCAGTCGGCGATGGCGGCCCGCACCGCCGCTGCGCGGATGGCCTCCCCGCAGATCCGGGCGGGCAGCGGGCAGCTCCGCGCGAAGCAGGGCCGGCAGTCCACCGCCGCTGCCAGCCAGCGCGCGGCCGCGCCGCGCGGGGCGGTCCACTCCGGCGCCGTCGACTGGAAGAGCCCGAGCACGCGGCCCCCCACCGCCGCCGCCAGGTGCATGGGCCCGGTATCGTTGCTCACCGTGCAGCGCGCAAGGCCCAGCAGGGCTGCCAGCTCGTCGAGCGCCAGGGCGCCGCAGAGGTCGACGACCTGCCGGCCCCGCCCCGCGAGGGCGGCGGCCAGCTGCGCGCAGAGCGCGCGCTCCGCCGGCACGCCGGCGATCAGCAGCGCGAAGTCCGGCGGCAGCAGCGGGCCCAGCGCGGCGAAGCCCGGCCAGCGCTTGGCGGGACCGAAGGTCGCACCCGGCACGAGGACGATGCTGCGGCCCGCCTCCACGCCCGCCACCGCCAGGCGCGCCTCGACCCGGGCCGCGGCGGCCGGCGCCACGCGCAGCTGCGGCTGCCAGTGGGGAACGGGCTCGGCCATGAAGGGCGTGAGCAGCCCGGCTCGCGCCTCGATCCAGTGCCGGCGCCGATCCACGGGCCCGGGCAGGCGATGGCTGAGCAGGAGATCCCGGCCCTGCCCGCGAAAGCCGATGCGGGCCGGCACGCCCGCGGCCCGCGCCGCCAGGGCTGCGCTGAAGCTGTCGGGTACGAGCCACAGGGCGCGCGGGCGCCGCGCGCCCTGGTCGAGCTCCGCCCGCAAACGCCCCAGCCCCGCCAGTCCGCGATGACGACCGTGGGGATCGTAATCGACGATCTCGGCCACCTGCGGCTGGCCGGCGAAGAGCGCGCGCTGGGTTGGGCGGCACCAGAGCTGGACCGGGCCGCCGCTGAGCGCGGCCAGGGGCGCCAGCAGGGCGCTGGCCATGACGGCATCTCCCAGCCAGGCTGGCATCATGAGGGCGGCGGCAAAGGGCGGCTCAGGAAGCCTGCGCATGGAGGATGCCCTCCACCGCGGCGTCGATCTCGCGCAGGGACATCTGCTCCCCCGGCCGTCCACGCAGGATCGCCGCTGCCGGGCGAAGCCGCGGCTCCCAGGCCGTGCCGTCCGCCTCCGTGAAGAGCCCCAGGGCGGGCACGCCCGCCGCCACGGCGACGTGGAACAGCTCGCTGTTGCCGGCCACGCAGAGATCGCAGCGGGCGAGCAGGGCCAGCCGCTCGCGCAGGCCCTGCGGCGGCATATCGAGGGCTTCCGCCCGCAGCGCGCGCCGGAAGGCAGCCGCGGCCGCGGCGTCCTCATCCAGGTGCAACAGCAGGACGCGCGCCCTGAGCTTTTCGGCGAGATGCCCGACGAGGTAGGCGAGATTGCCGCTGGCCAGGCGCCGCTCGCCCAGTCCCGGCCCCGGGTCGACGGCGATGAGGAGCTGGTCGCGCACCGGTTTGCGAAAATGGATGAGCTGGTCGGCTGCGCGCAGCTCATCGGGCCGCAGCGTGAAGCCCCAGCCGCCGGCCTCGCCGCCGACGCCGAAGAGCCGGGCCAGCTCCTGGGCCTGCTCGAGCCGGTAGCGATTCTGGCCTCGCCAGCGCAGCATGCAGTTGAGCAGCTGCTCGCGCTCTTCCTGGTAGATGCCGATGCGCAGGGAGGCCTGGGAGGCATAGGCCACCAGATCACGCGGTCCGTCGGCCTCCTCGCCGGTGAGGAGCACTGCATCGAAGCCGCGCCTCTGGACTTCGCGCAGGAGGCGGTAGTAGCTGGTGCCGTGGGGCTTGAGCTGGTCCGCGCGATAGACGATGAGGCCAGCCAGCCAGGCTTCGCGGCGCAGGAGATCGGCGCGGCGCTCGTCGACCATCACCTGGATGCCGAGCTCCGGCCAGCGCTCGGCCAGGCGCGCCAGGAGCGGCAGGAAGGCGACGAGGTCGCACAGACGGCTCGAGTCCACGCAGAGCAAGCGGCGCATTTCGCCCAGGCCGCCGCCCAGATGAAATTCGCGGTCCAGCGGCGCCATGCCCAGGCTGCGCAGCGCCAGCCGGGCGAAGGGGTTGCTGAGTATCGAGGCCTTCATGCCTCTCCCTGCCCTGGCACGCGGGCTCAGCGCCCGCCGTAGAGGCGTTCGTAGTAGGCGCGGTATTCCCCGCTCACGATGCGCTGCCACCAGTCCCGGTTCGCCGCGTACCAGGCGATGGTCTCGGCGATGCCCGCAGCGAAGTCCACCTGCGGCGCCCAGCCCAGCTCCTGGCGAATGCGCATGGCATCGATGGCATAGCGACGGTCGTGGCCCGGCCGATCGGCGACGAACTCGATGAGTTCCTCCCCCTTGCCGAGCGCGCGCAGGATCAACCGCACGATCTCGATATTGGCGACCTCGTTGTCGCCACCGATGTTGTAGACCCGCCCCGGGCGGCCCCGCTCCAGGACGGCCAGCACCGCCCGGCAATGATCGCTGACGTGCAACCAGTCGCGGATGTGCTGCCCGTCGCCGTACACCGGCAGGCGCAGCTGCTGCGTGGCGCGCTGGATCATCAGCGGAATCAGCTTCTCGGGAAACTGATACGGGCCATAGTTGTTGCTGCAGCGCGTGATCAGCACGGGCAGCCCGAAGGTGCGCCAGTAGGCCTGCGCGATCAGATCCGCTGCCGCCTTGCTGGCCGAGTAGGGACTGGAAGGATCCAGCGGGGTCGTCTCCGTGAAGCGGCCCGTCGGACCGAGGGAGCCGTAGACCTCGTCGGTGGAGACGATCACGAAACGTCCGGACTTGCCTGCCCAGGCCCGCCTCGCCGCGTCAAGCAGCACCTGCGTGCCGCGCACGTTGGTCTCGATGAAGATGCCGGGGCCCAGAATGCTGCGGTCCACGTGGCTCTCGGCCGCGAAATGCACGACGGCCTCGATGGGGTGCTCCGCGAACAGTCCGGCGACGAGCGGCGCGTCGGCGATGCTCCCGCGCACGAAATGCAGGCCGGCGTCCTCGGCCAGCGCGCTCAGGTTCTCCAGATTGCCCGCGTAGGTGAGCGCATCCAGGTTGAGGATGGGCAGCTGCGGGCGCTCGGCGCGCATCATGTGGATGAAGTTGCTGCCGATGAAACCGCAGCCGCCGGTGACGAGGAGCATGCCTCAGTCCTCCCCGCCGCGAGTGCCCTCGGGCTCGACCAGCTCCTGGGCCCGGCGCAGCGAGGCGAAGGTGCCGGCGTCGGTCCACCAGCCGGCGAGCAGCTCGTAGTGCAGCCTGCCTTCGCGCAGGTAGGCATTGTTGACGTCGGTGATCTCGAGCTCACCGCGACCCGAGGGACGCAGGCCGCGGATCAGCTCGAAAACGCGGCCGTCGTAGATGTAGATGCCGCAGACCGCCAGGCGGCTCTTCGGGGCCCGCGGCTTCTCCTCGATGCCGACGATCCGGTCCCCGGCGAGTTCGGCGACACCGAAGCGCTGGGGATGCTCGACGGCCTTGAGGAAGAGGCGGGCGCCGCCCCCCTGGCCGGCAAAGGCGGCCACCCCGGGCGCGATCGAGTCCTCGAAGACATTGTCCCCGAGAATCACCGTCATCGCTTCGCCGTGGCAGAAATTCTCGGCCAGGCCCAGGGCCTGGGCGATGCCGCCAGCCTCATCCTGGACGCGATAGGTGATGTGACAGGCGAACTCGCGCCCGCTGCCCAGGAGCCCGACGACATCGCCCATGTGCTCGGTGCCCGTCACGACCAGAATTTCCTGGATGCCGGCCTCCACCAGCTTCCGCAGCGGGTGGAAGATCATGGGCACGCGGCCCACAGGCAGCAGGTGCTTGTTGGTGACTTTGGTGAGCGGAAAGAGCCGGCTGCCCGTGCCGCCGGCCAGAATGATGCCCTTCATCGCTGCTCCTGGTGCAGGAGAGGCCGCCTGGTTCCGCACAGCCTAGCGGCAGCCCGGCAGACCGGCAACAGGAATTCTCCCTTGTTTCCGCGCTGGCGAGCGGCCACTCTTGCCCAGCGGAGGCGCGATGGCGACGATCCTTGTGGGCACGGCCGGCTGGAGCTACGACGATTGGCGCGGCCGCGTCTATCCCGCGCGCGCCGGCGCCGGCTTCGATCCCCTGCGCCTGCTCGCGGCCCACTTCGACCTGGTCGAGATCAACGTCACCTTCTATCGACTGCCCCGCCCCGATGTGGTGGCGGGCTGGCTGCGCCGGGTCGAGGACCAGCCGCGATTCCAGTTTCTCCTCAAGGCGCCGCGCGATTGGACCCACACCCGTCCGGACGAGGCACCCGCCGCAGCAGCGCCCTTCGCCGCACTGGCCCGCGCGCTGGCGGCCGAGGGCCGCCTCGGCGCTGTTCTGCTGCAGTTCCCCTGGTCTTTGCGCGATGGGCCCGCGGCGCGCGGGCGCATCGCCGCCCTGCGCGAGCGCCTGCCGGAACTGTCCGTGGCGGTGGAGGTGCGCCATGGCAGCTTCGCCGGCGGCGACTGGCCGCGCTGGCTCCGCGCGCAGGAGTGCCTGCCCGTCAATGTGGACCAACCTGCCCTGCCCGATTGCCTGCCCCTCGCCGCCGACTGCGGCCGGCAGTCGAGCTACTTCCGCCTGCACGGTCGCAACGCCGCCAACTGGTTCGCCGCTGCCGGGCGCGATGCGCGCTACGACTACCTCTATGCCCCGGCCGAGCTGGCGGGCATCGCCGCCCGCATCGAAGCGGCGGCGCAGCGCGTGCCGCTCCTGTTCATCGTCGCCAACAATCACTTCCGGGGGCAGGCCGCGGTGAATGCGCTGCAGCTGCGCGCGCGCCTGCTGGGGCGGTCCGTACCCGTCCCGCCCCAGCTCCTCGCCAGCTATCCTGAATTGGCGGCCGTGGCGGCCCAGGCGCTCCCACGCGCGCAGGGCGAGCTGTTCTAGGGCCGGCGGCCGAAGTCCGTCGCCGGGGGCGGCGATTGCAGGGCTTCCCAGACCGGCGCGACACCTTCCGCTGTGGGCGGCAGGCTCCTCGTCAGCGCGAGGTCGATGGGCGGCCACTGCCAGACGAGGGCGACCGTCGGCGCTCCGCTCTCGTTCTCCAGCGCGTAGGCCGTGCCGGCCGGGATCTGCAGCAGCTCTCCCGGTCCGTAGGCCGACTCCCCGGTTTCGCGCAGAAACCGCCCGCGGCCGCGCCAGACGTAGATCCACAGCGTGCTCGCCGGATAGACGTGCGGCGCCTCGGCGGCCCGCAGCTGGTAGAGGTCGACAGCGAGCAGCGAATCGACGGCGAGCAGATTCACCCAGCGGGCGGGCTCCTCGTCGCGCAGCTGGTGCTGCGCGAGAGCCTCCTGCAGGCGCAGTTGCTCCACCGCGAGGCCGGGCGACAGGAACTCCCTGTCGGCGAGGCCGGAGCCTGCGACCGGTGCCCGGTCTTCGCTGTCCAGGAAACTGCCGCCGCCCAGGCGCGGCCGCGTGCGCAGGCTATCCCGCCAGGCGCCCTCCGCCGCGGGCTGGGCGCGCCCCGCCGCCGGCAGCGCGGCCAGCAGGCAACTGAAGACGAAAGCGCCGAGCAGGATGGGGGCAGCGCGCATGCTTCTCCTCCGATTCAGGGGCGGCTCACAGGTGATCGCCGCGCCCGTTCGTGTAGGCGTGCCGCGGCGGCACGCCGAGCGCCTCGAGTTCCTCGACCACCTGCCGCATCAGCGCGGCCTTGCGCCGGTACGGCAGGAAGGCGCTCTTGAAGCCGTTCAGGATGAGCTCGTGGATATTGCTCACGTTCAAACCGAAGCCGCGCACCGCGCGTTCGAACTCCTGGGTGACGCAGGTGTCCGAGATCAGGCGGTTATCGGTGTTCAAGGTGACGCGCAGGCCAAGGTCCAGGTACTTGCGGAAGGGATGATCGCTGAGCGAGGACACCGCTCCCGTGTGCACGTTGCTCGTCAGGCACATCTCGAGCGGGATGCGGTGGTCGTTGACGTAGTTCATCAGCTCCTGGTTCTCGAAGAGCCGGGTGCCGTGGCCGATGCGATGGGTGCCGCAGTAGTGCAGGGCCTGGGCGATGCTCTCCGGGCCGAAGGCCTCGCCCGCGTGCAACGTGGAGTTGAGATTGTGATTCAGGATGAAGTAGAAGGCCTCGCGGTGCTGCTTGGCGGGGTAGTCCTTCTCTTCCCCGGCGAGATCGAAGGCCACGACTCCCATGTCCTTGTAGAGCAGGGTGGCCTGGGCGAGTTCGAGCGAGCGCTCGGGCGTCATCGAGCGGATGCCGCAGAGGATCTGTCCCGTGAGGATGCCGGTCTCCGCCTCCGCCCGCCCCAGCCCGCGCGCCACGGCCTCGATGATCTCGCGGTTGTGCAGGCCCTGCTCGCGGTGGAGCAAGGGGCTGTAGCGCACCTCGATCAGGCGCACGTTTTCGGCGGCGGCGTCCAGGGCCAGCTCGTAGGCGATGCGCTCCAGGGCGGGCGCCGTCTGCATGGCCGGCAGCGTGTACATGAAGGCACGCAGGTAGTGCGAGAGGCTGCGCTCCTCGCTCTGCACCTGGGTGAGCGCGCGCACCTCGGCCTCGTTCGCGGCCGGCAGATCCAGGCCCTGCTCCCCCGCCAGCTCGAGCAGGGTCTGCGGGCGCAGCGAGCCGTCCAGGTGCACGTGGAGGTCGGTCTTGGGCAGGCGCGCCAGCCAGTCGCGATCGATCATCGGGGATTGCCTTTCCGCCATCCGGTTCTCAAGAACGGACGCCGCCCTGGAAGTACCGCACCTCGAAGATCTCAGCATAGGGCGCCCCGCCCATGAATTCCTCGATGGTATCCTCGTCCTGCTGGAAGAGGACACCGCGCTCGATCAGCTCGTAGACCATGTTGCCGAAATCGCGGCTGCTGGCGATGCCCCACTCGCGAAAGACCATGGCCGCCAGCGGCCCGTAGCGCTCGGCGCCGAGCCGGGCGATGCCGTCCAGGAGTTCGACGCCGCTGACGTGCCCCGAGCGCACGAGCTCCTGCCGGACATCCGCCAGGGCTTCCAGCAAGAAGGCATAGGCGGGCTCGGCGTAGGCTCTTTCCTCCACTCCTGCCTCCTCGGCCCGCGCGACCCGGCGAGCGTGGTCGATAACAAAGCGCAGCTTTCCGCGCCTGTCAATCGACCTTGCTCTCCATGAGCTGGGTGAAGAGCTCGCTATAGCGTTCGAGCACCACCCCCAGCGGGTAGTCCTGCTCGGCCGTCGCCCGCCCGGCGAGGCCGATGCGCCTGCGCAGCGCGGGGTCGCGGAGCAGGGCGTCGCAGCGCGCAGCCCAGGCCGGCAGATCGGTGGGATCCAGCAAGTAGCCGTTCTCCCCGTCGCGGATGAATTCCGGGGGCCCGCCGTGGCGGGTCACGAGGACCGGGACGCCGCAGCTCATCGCCTCCAGGGCCGCGAGTCCGAAGGACTCATGCTCGCTGGGCTGCAGGTAGAGATCCGCGATGGGCAGCAATTCCTCGATGCGGTCCCAGGCGCCGAGGATGCGCACGCGGCCGCCCAGGCCCGTCTCGCGCACGCGGTACTCGAGGGCGGCCAGCTCGGGGCCGTCGCCGGCCAGAAGCAGCACCGTCCGCTCGCGCTCGCCCAGGGCGGCCAGGATGTCCACCAGGCAGGGGGCGCGCTTCACCGGCCGATAGTTGGAGGCGTGCAACAGGATGAACTCGTCCGGCGCCGCGAAGCGCGCGCGCAGGGCGGGGTCCGCCCGGGGCCGGAAGCGCTCGGTGTCCACGAAGTTGGGAATCGTGCGAATCTTCTTGTCGGTGCGAAAGATGCGCCGCGTCTCCTCCGCGAGGAAGCCGCTCACGGCCGTGACGCGGTCCGACTGCTCGATGCACCAGCGCGTGATCCGGTGATAGCTCGGGTGGTTGCCGACCAGCGTGATGTCCGTCCCGTGCAGGGTCGTGACGACCGGAATGCGCCGCGAGCCCATCTGGCTGGCGAGGATGGCCGCCGCCGCGTGGGGAATGGCGTAGTGCACGTGCAGGAGATCGAGCCCGTGGAAGCTCGCCACCTGGTGCATCTTGACGGCGAGGGCCAGCGTGTAGGGCGGGTGCTCGAAGAGCGGGTAGTCCATCACCTCCACCGTGTGCACGGCCACCCGCGCCTGGGCCTGCTGCACGCGGAAGGGCACCGAGGACGTGATGAAGTGCACGTCGTGCCCGCGCTCGGCCAGGGCGAGGCCGAGCTCGGTCGCCACGATGCCGCTGCCCCCGACGGAGGCGTAGCAGGAGATGCCGATCTTCAGCGGCCGGGACTTGCTCATGCGTCCGCCTCCCCGACACCCGCGAAGGGTTCGGCTGCCAGCAGCCAGCCGGGATCGCGCAGCAGCGGCACCTGCCGGCTGAAGAAGGGCTCCCCGTGGCCGCAGCCGGCCTGCGCGCCGTAGAAGCGGTCCCTGGCGAGGATCTGCTCGAGAAAGGCCGGGTGATTGATGCTCGTCGCGGCCAGGCCTTCGCCGCGGCTGAACTGGCTCGCGTAGCAGCTCAAGGCCTCGCGCTTGGCCGCGACGGTGGCGTCGATCGCCACCACCAGGCTCGGCGTGAAGGGGAAGCGCTCCATCATCTCGAGAATGCGCGTGGGCCGCCGCGCCGGCCCATCGCCGCCATAGCGCGCAAGTCCGGCCAGAAAGGCCGCGTCCCAGACGAGGCGGTGACCGGCATTGTGATCCGGGTGCCGATTCTGCCCGCAGTGGGTGATCAGCAGGTCCGGCCCGAGGCGGCGCAGCCAGTCCACGACGGCTTGGCGCTGGCCGCGGTCGCCGGCATCCAGGCCCCCGTCCGGCAGACCGGCGTTTTCGCGCCTCGCCACGCCGAGGGCCCTGGCCGCCGCCGCCGCCTCCGCGGCGCGGCGCTGGGGATCCCCGTTGGAGCCCAGTTCGCCCGCCGTCAGATCGAGAATGCTCACCTCGTGCCCCAGGCGCACGGCCAGGGCCAGCGTGCCGCCGCAGCAGATCTCCACGTCATCGGCGTGCGCGCCGACTGCGAGCAGGTGCATCCTAGACTCCTTCGCTGAGGGGCTCGAGGGTCCACTCAATGTGCTGCCCGGCGGCCCAGGCCGCCAGGTGCCGTTCGGCCAGGCGCAGCAGCTCGGTGGGATCCGCCAGCGGATGTCCCGGCCAGCCCAGAGGGCTGCTGCCGCGACCCTCTCCGTCGAGGCCGGCCGCGAGGTCCCGGCCGCTGCGCAGCCGCAGGCGGGGCAGCGCAGGCGCAAAGGGCAAGTCCAGAACCCCGAAGCCCGCCTGGATTTGCCGATGGTATTCCCACTCGGCCGGTCCGAGCACCCTGGCGGCCACGGGGAGGACCGCGTCCTGGACCAGCGGCCGCAGGGCGGCGTTCGGCGATAGCTCCGCGGGCGCTTTAGCAAGCCGCCGCGCGAGGACGGCGCCGTAGTCCTTGAGGGGCGGCAGCAGGCGCCGGCGGCTGCGCAGAAAGAAGAGCGCCCGCTCGCCGATGCCCTCGCGCAGGGGCCTCTCGCCGCCAGCCGCGCCGAGCGCCTCCCCTGCGGCATCGAGGGCGGCGGCGAAAGCGGCGCGGCGCCCGGCATAGCGCTCGTAGAGCGGGGCGGCCGCCTTGCGCAGCGCCTCTGCCCGGGAATCGAGGACGAAGAGTCCCCAGGGCGCGAACAGCTCGCTCAGGAGCCGGGCGGCATGCGCGCCCAGGTCCTCCCCCTCGCGCGGGGCGAACGGCGCAAAGCGGCCAGCCAGGCCGCTCAGCCCCGCCAGTTCGGCGAAGGGCCCCGCGATCTCGAGATCGCCGACGAAGCCGCCGGGCCGTTCCTGGGCCGAGGGCAGGCCGACGGCCAGGGGCGGCCGGCCCGCGCGGGCGAGGAGCTGTCCACGGGCCTCGGCGAAGTCGCTGTCGTCGGCGGCGCTCCAGAAGCAGGCGTAGACCGGTCCCTCCCCTGCCGCGCGCAACTGCGCCGCGAGGGCGATTGCCGTGGCGGCTTTTTGCAGGCTGAGCCCCAGGGGCAGCGGGAAGCAGGGCTGCTGGCCCGTCACCACGAGGCGAGCGGACCCGGCCGCCAGCTGGGCCCGCGCGGCCGCACTGCCTCCCTGCAGGGCGGCCAGCAGGCTCTCCGGCAGCGGTCGGGCCGCGGGCAGGGGGTCGGCCGGCAGCGCTCCGGGAAGCGGCAGCGTGCGCGCGCAGCGGGCGAACTCGCTCACAGAGCCCCCTCCTGCCGCTCCAGGAGCAGGATGAGGCGCGGGCTGGTCTCCGCGGCGAAGGGCTGGCCCCGGTAGTCGCCCCAGCGCTGGCGCTCGTCGAAGCCGAGACCGGTCAAGCCCGCGGACAGCTCGGCCGGCGTGAAGAGCCGCACGCTCTCCTCGTAGCGCAGGGGCGCCCCCTCGCCTTGCCGGGGCCGCAGCGTCACCCGCTTGACGATGCGCTCGCCCTCGATGGCTCGCTCCTCTTCCGCTACCCAGGCCTCGCTCTGCCGGCGCCCGCGGCGGACGAGGCGCTGCTCCAGATGCCGCCGATTGAAGAAGTCGAAGAATAGCCAGCCGCCCGGCCGCAGCACGCGCGCCAGCTCGGCCAGCACCTGCCAGTTCTCGGCGTCCTCGCGGAAGTAACCGAAGGAGGTGAACATGCTCAGCGCGCCGTCGAAGCAGCCCGCCCGGAAGGGCAGCTGCCGCATGTCGCCGCGCACGAGTGAGAGACCCGGCCGCAGGCGTCCCCGAGCCGCGGCCAGCAGGGCCGGGGAGAGGTCCAGGCCGACGGCCCGCTGGCCTCGCCGCCCCAGGCCGGCGAGGTGTCGCCCCCCACCGCAAGCCAGATCCAACAGGCGCTGGCCCGTCGCCAGGCGCCCGCTGCGCTCCAGGAGCGCCAGTGCGAGTTCGGCTTCCCGCTCGTTGCGGTGCGCGTACAGCTCGAGGTAGTGCTCGCCGAAACCATCCACGTACCAGGGCTTAGGCAAGCTCGCCTCCCGGCCAGAGCAGGGCCGACAGATAGCCCACCACCTGCTGCCGGTCACCGCTCGCCGCCGAGGAATCTCGCCGATCGAGCAGCTCGACGCGGCCGCCCCGCCGCGCTCGCTCCGCCAGCAGCAGCCGCAGTGGCTCCGCCCCGCAGGCCTCGCTGCGCCCGCTGGCGAGGGCCGCGCCGAGGGCCTCGCCGTCGCCGGCTGCGATGAGGCGGGCGGTCTCGGCGTCGAGCCCTGCGGCCTCGGCGCCGCTGTGGTAATGAGAGAGATCGCTGGTCACCAGCCAGAAATCCTCCGGCGCCGTCAGCGCCGCCAGGCGCTCGCCCGCGGCGCCGCGCTCGGCGGCACTGCAGTGGCCAACCAGGATGGGCAGCAGGCGCAGCCCCGGCAGGCAACGCTGCAGGAAGGGCAGCTGCACTTCCAGCGCATGCTCGCGGGCCAGGGCGGCCTCGGCCAGGGCGAAGGGCGCTCCGCCCGCGAGCAGGGCATCCACGGCGGCGAGATCCACGGGCAGGCTCCCCAGCGGCGTCTCCCAGCTCGCTTCGCGCGAGAGCCCGAGTCCGGACAGAGCCAGGTGGTGATTGGGTCCCAGCAGCAGGACGCGCCCCAGCGGCAGACCGGCGAGGCGGGCATAGACGGCGGCGGCGCAGGCCCCGGAGTAAACGTAGCCCGCGTGCGGCACCAGCGCGCCCCAGGGTGCGGCGCCCCCCGCCGGCCCCGGCCAGGCGGCCAGGAGCGCATCCACTGCGGCGCCCAGCCGGCCCGGATCGCCGGGATAGAATTGCCCCGCCCAGGCCGCGGCTCTAGCCAAAGTGCTCACCTCGCGTGAGAAGGGTCGGGCGCAACCACTCGGGGCGCGGCTGGGGATGATCCAGCGTGTAGTGCAGGCCGCGGCTCTCCTTGCGCGACCGTGCGGAGCGGATGATCAGCTGGGCGACGAGGGCGATGTTGCGCAGCTCGATCAGCTCCGCCGAGATCCGGTAGCGCCAGTAGAAGCTCTCGACGGTGTCCCGCACGTGGCGGATGCGCTCCTCTGCCAGGGTCAGCCGTTCGTCGCTGCGCACGATCCCGACGTAGTCCATCATGATGCGGCGCACGAGATCCCAGTCGTGCTCGAGCACCACCGATTCGCGGTAGTCGCGGCCCTCGGGCGCGCTCCAGGCTTTCAATTCGGGCTGCGGCTCCGCGATCGGCGCCGCGGCCGCGAGCGCTTCCCAGGCCCAGTGCGCCCAGGTCAGCGCCTCGAGCAGGGAATTGCTGGCCAGGCGATTGGCCCCGTGCACCCCGGTGCAGCTCACCTCCCCGGCGGCGAGCAGGCCATCCAGGGAGGTGGCGCCGGCAAGGTCCACCCGGACGCCGCCGCAGGCGTAGTGCGCCGCGGGCACCACCGGCACGAGCTGACTGCGCGGGTCGATGCCCACGCTGTGCAGGGCTTCGCAGATGGCGGGGAAACGCGTGGGGATGCGCTCGCGACCGATGGGCGCGAAGTCCAGCCACATGTGCTTCTCGCCGCGGATCTTCATCTCGTGGTCGATGGCCCGGGCGACGATGTCCCGCGGCGCGAGATCCCGCCGCGGATCGTAGCGCTCCATGAAGGCCTCGCCGGCGCCGTTGCGCAGGAGGGCGCCCTCGCCGCGCACGGCCTCGCTGATGAGCTGCGTCCGGAGCCGCGCATGGTACAGGCAGGTGGGGTGGAACTGGATGAACTCGAGGTTCGCCACCTCCGCTCCCGCCCGGTAGGCCATGGCCAGGCCGTCGCCGGTGGCGATGTCGGGATTGCTCGTGTAGGCGTAGACCTTGCCCAGCCCGCCGGTGGCCAGCAGGGTCCAGCGGGCGGAAATCGCCAGCACCTCGCCGCTGGCCGCGTCCAGAACGTAGGCGCCGTAGACCCGGCGCTCCCGGCCCGAACCGCGCAGGTGCTGCGCCAGAGCCAGGTTGACTGCTAGATGATTCTCCATCAAGGTGATATTCGGTTCAGCTACAGCCCTTTCGAGGAGCACGCGCTCCAGCTCCCGGCCCGTGTAGTCGGCCACGTGGACGATGCGGCGCTGGCTGTGGCCGCCCTCGCGGCCCAGAGCGAGCCCCTGCCCCTCCCGGCTGAAGGCGACCCCCCAGTCCAGGAGCTCGCGCACCCGCTCGGGCCCGGCGGCCACCATGCGCTCCACGCGCTCCCGATCGCAGAGGCCGGCCCCAGCCTCCAGGGTATCGGCGACATGGGTCTGGAAATCGTCCGTGGGCGAGAAGACCGAGGCAATGCCGCCCTGGGCCCAGCGAGTGTTGCTCTCGGCTGCCGCCTTCTTCGTGACCAGGACGACCCGACCCAGGCGCGCCGCCTTGATGGCGAAGCTGAGCCCGGCGATCCCGCTGCCGATGACCAGGAAGTCCGTGCGCATGCTCCCCTTGGCGCCGGGCCCCGGCCGGGGGCTCCCGCGGCGCGCTGGGCCAGTCTACGCCAGGGCCGGCCGGCGTGCAAACTGAGCCTCGCCGGGCAGCCTGCTCCCGGGCCGCCGCGCCCAGCGCGGCCGGCCCGCCTCGGCGTCGGGGTGTAGCGAAGGCGAGGCCTTGCCCGTCCTGCCCCAGGCTTCCCCAGGATTCCCCCCCGCGACTTCCTTGGCAATGGCACAGCCATTGCAGTCCCGGGAAGGAAATCCCTGCGCCACAGGAGGTCAGCATGCGCAGCAGCGCCGCCTTCATTCTGATCGCCGCCGCCGGGCTGGGGCTCGCCCTCAGCGGGGGCTGCGGCAGCAATACCATCGACGGGCACACTCGCCCCACCGTGCTGGCCATCAACGGCGGCGCTCCCCTGCATGCGGACGTCTTCGTCGTGGACACCACGGTGGCCGGTGGCGGCTACATCCCCGAGGAGTCGGTGGAGGTCGTCTTCAGCAATCCGCCCAGCCACCAGTTCATGGACCTCGATGCGAGCGATCCCTACGGGACCTTCATCATCGACTCCTATACGGTGCGCTTCGAGGTGCTGCACCTCCTCGATGGCGGCAATGGCAGCTTCTCCACGCCGAACCTGCCGCCGATCTCGACGCCCATCCACCTGTCCCTGCCGGTGAACAGCACGGTGACGACGGCTCTGGTCCTGGCGCCGGCCTCGCTCAAGTTCGAGCCGCCGATCCTGGATCTCATGCCCGGCGGCACGGCGCCCAATGGCGAGGTCATCGTCCAGGCCGAGATCACCTTCACGGGGCACGAGCAGGGCTCGGACCGCGTGCAGAGCATCGACGGCGGCACGACGATCCTCTTCGCCAACTACGCCGACGAGGACTAGGCTTCGCCCAGGCGCGCCCTGAGGAAGGCCAGGGCGGCCTCGGGTTCGCAGAAACGCAGCGCCGCCCGCAGCACCTGGGGTGGCGGCCCCGGTAGATCCCAGAAGGACGCCCAGCGCTGGGCGTCCTTTTCCGTCAGCAGGAAACGCGCGGCCGGGTAGGCGACGGCCGCCCGGGCCAGCGCGGAGCGCAGGCGGGGCGTCCAGTCGGCGTGATCGGCGAAGCGCAGCCGCGCCGCCAGCTTCAGTCCCGCGCTCTCCGCCAGGGCTTCGAAGCGCTCGGGACCGGCGATGCCGGCCGCCGTGAGATAGCCGCCGGGCCAGGGTTCCCCGGGCTCCCCGCTCCATTCCAAGAGCCGCGGCGCCGCGGGCGCGAGGCGCAGCACCGGCGCCGGCCAGGCCACCGGCGGGGCCTGCCCCGGCGGCAGGGCGTAGGCGCCCGCGCGGGCCAGCGCGCCGGGGAATTCGCGCAGCCCGCCCGCGGGCAGCAGCGCGAAGGGGCTGAGGCGACAGTGCGGCGACAGCAGCAGCAGGTCCAGGCGCCGCGCCAGGCGGCGGTGCTGGAAGCCGTCGTCGACGAGGATGAGGTCGCAGGCGCCGGTCTCGTCCAGCCAGCGCGCGCCCTCCCACTTGCGGCGGGCGGCGACGATGGGCAGCCCCGGCAGCCGCGCGGCAAGCAGGCGGGCTTCGTCGGGAGCCTGCTGACCGAAAGCCGGCTCCCCCCTCGTGAGCAGCCGCTGGCCGCGCGCGGCGCGACCCCAGAGGCCGGTGACGATGCCCGGGCGCCAGCCTGCAGCCGCGAGCAGTTCGGCCAGGGCGATCACCGTGGGCGTCTTGCCCGTGCCGCCGCTCTCGAGATTGCCCACGGACAGCACCGGCGCGCGGCACTGCCAGGCCCGCGCCGCCCGCCAGCTGCCGATCAGGGCCGCGGCTCCGCCGTAGAGGAGCGCCAGCGGCGCCAGGGCGCTGCGCGGGGAAGGGCCGGTCGGGCTGCGATGCCAGGGCCGGCGGTGGTCGAAGAGCTCGCCGCTCATGCCTCGGCCGCCGGGGCGATGGGCTCGCGGCCGCAGTCGCGGTCCAGGGCGTCCGTGAAGCTGGCCAGCTCCGCCTGGATGCCGCGCCGCAGCCGCTCCCGACCCTGCTCATCCAGGCCCCGCGCGACGAGACGCGGTGGCCCATAGCGCAGGCGCAGCCGCGCGCCGGGCCAGGGCAGCAGGGTGCGGTCCCAGCTGCGAAAGGCGAAGCAGGACCGGCTCGCTACCGCCACGGGCACCAGCGGGCAACCGGACAGGGCCGCCAGCTCCAGAGCGCCGGCATGGACGTGCCCGCGCGGTCCCCGCGGGCCGTCCACGGTGAGCGCCGTGTCCAGGCCCGCTCGCGCCGCCTGCAGCAGGCGGCGCAGGCCGGCCGCGCCACCGCGGCTGCTCGAGCCGGCCGGCATCCCGAAGCCCAGGCGCCGGTTCACGGCGGCGATGAGCTGGCCATCCCGGCTGCCGCTGCGCAGCACCTGGGCGTTGCGGCCTCTGTGCGTGTAGGAGAGCATCACCATGCGGTTGTGCCAGAAGATGTAGATGATGGCTCCGTTCGGGCTCGCGGCGCGGGCCGCCGCAAGCGCCGCGCGGTCCTCGTCCACCCGCCAGGTGGCGCCCCAGGCCCGCAGCAAGCCGGCCAGCAGCCAGGCCTGGCACTCCAGGCGCCGCCGCTGGCCGGCGGGCAGCCGATCCTCGCCGGCATCCCAGTGCGCCTTCACGCCTGCCCCCCGAGCAGCTCCTCGGCGAGGGCCGCCACGCGCTCGCCACAGCCCGGCTCCCCGAGCAGAGCGCGCAGGCGAGCGCAGCCGGCCAGCTGGGCGCTCCGGGCAGGGCCGTCCTCCAGGAGCGGCGCCACGGCGGCCGCCAGGCGCGCCGGGCTGAGCGCGCCCTGCACCAGCTCCGGCACCAGCTGCTCGCCCGCGACGAGGTTCACGAGCGCGATCTGCTCGAGGCTCACCAGCCGGCGCGCCAGCTGGTAGTTGAGCCAGCCCGTGCGATAGACGACCGCCATGGGCAGCCCGGCCACAGCCGCTTCGAGCGTGGCCGTGCCGCTGGCCACGATGGCCGCCCCCTGCCGGGCCAGGAAGCCGGCGCTCGCCTCGCGACAGCGCCGGACAGCGAGCGGGGCGGCCGCCAGGAGGCGGTCGTAGCAGGCGGGGGCGAGGCCCGGCGCTTCCAGCAGCTCCACCTCCAGCTCGGGGCGCGCCGCACGGAGCAGCGCCGCTGCCGCCAGCATCGGCTCCAGCAGGCGCTCCACTTCCTGGGCGCGGCTGCCGGGCAGGAGGCCCAGGCGCGCGCTGGCGGCCGCAGGGGCCAGGGGCCGGGCGCTGTCCATCAGCGGATGCCCGACGAAGCTGCCCGCCACGCCCCGCGCTGCGAACCAGGCCGCCTCGAAGGGCAGGATGAGGGCCAGGCGGTCCACGTCGCGGCGGAGCCGGGCCAGGCGCCCCTCGCCCCAGGCCCAGACCTGCGGCGCCACGAAGTAGAGCACGGGCACGCCCGCCCGCCGCGCCTTCGTCGCCAGGCGCAGGTTGAAGCCCGGAAAGTCCACGGGCAGGAAGAGGTCGATGCTGCCGCTCGCCAGCAGATCGCCCAGCGCGTTCAGGCGGCCCCGCAGCGCGGGCAGGCGCCGCAGCACCTCGGCGAAGCCCATCACCGCCAGCTCGCGATAGTCGACGAGCAGCTCCGCGCCTGCCGCCGCCATCCGCTCGCCGCCCGTGGCGAGCAGCCGCCAGTCGGGATG
Source organism: uncultured bacterium (assembly GCA_963695095.1). Taxonomy (GTDB): domain Bacteria; phylum Krumholzibacteriota; class Krumholzibacteriia; order JACNKJ01; family JACNKJ01; genus VGXI01. The sequence continues at coordinate 2,033,028 of CAVOFT010000001.1, forward strand.
CCGGCGCCGGAGGGCCGCGACCACGGCGGCGCCCGCCTGATCGCCGCTGGCCTCGCCGGCGGTGATCAGGACCGTGCGCGCCGCCCGCATCTCAAGTCCCACGCTGCACGGCCTCCAGGATGCGCAGGGCCAGTCGCAGCGCCCGCAGGCCGTCCTCGCCGCTGACGGGCATTGGCTCTCCGGCGGCCAGCGCCCGCGTGAAGGCCTCCAGCTCCAGGCGCAGCGGCTCGGCCTTGATGACGGGCACCGGCACCTGCTCGACGAGCTCCTCCAGGTGCAGGGCGGCCAGGCCCTCCGGCGTGGCCATCGCGGCCGCCAGGCGCGCGGGGAAATCCGCCCGCTTGCGAATGAACTCGACGCTGCCGGCGAGCAGATCGATGGCGAGATAGCCGTCCGGCTGGAAGATGCGCAGCTTGCGCATGCGCTCCCGGCTGATCCGGCTGGCCGTGATGTTGGCGACGCAGCCGCCGGCGAAGCGCAGCCGCGCGTTGGCGATGTCGATGCCTCCGGTCAACACCGAGCTGCCGCTGGCGTCCAGGGCGGCGACCTCCTCGCCGATCACCATGGCCAAGAGGTCGATATCGTGGATCATGAGATCGAGCACCACGGCGACCTCGGCGCCGCGGGCCACGAAGGGCGCCAGCCGGTGGCTCTCGACGAAGCCCGGACGGCGCAGGTGGGGCAGCGCGGCCAGCATGGCCGGGTTGAAGCGCTCCACGTGCCCTACCATCAGCTGGCGGCCCTGCCGCGCCGCCTCGGCAAGGATGGCCTCGGCGCCGGGCAAATCCTCGGCCAGGGGCTTCTCCACCAGCAGGTGGCAGCCGGCGGCGAGCGCGGCGACGGCCACGTCGCGGTGGGCGGGGGTCGGCACGCAGATGCTGAGGGCCTCGGCCGCCGCCGTCAGGGCGGCCAGGTCGGCGTGCACCCGGCAGCCCAGGCGTTCGGCGCAGCGGGCAGCCGCCGCCGGGTCCTGGTCGTGCACGCCCACCAGCTCCACATCCGGCAGCTCGCTGTAGATGCGCGCATGCAGGGATCCGAGATGTCCGCAGCCCACCACGCCGACTTTCACCTTGACCTCCCTTGACAGCCGGCGAATCTTAGTCGGCCGACGCGGGCACCGCAAGTGAACCCTGGCCGCCCATGGTCGAGGAGGTCGCCCTCATGCAGATAGCGCTGGCAGCAGAACTGCGCGGGCAGGTGATCGCCGTCTGGTTCAGCCTCGATGGGCTCCACCACCGCGAGCATCCCGACTTCCGCGGCGAGGTGGCGCGCGTCGCCGCCGACCTGCGCGCCCGCTGGGGCGACGCCAGCCCGGCCGGCATTCCCCTGCTCGCCCCCGCCCGCCGGCTTTACAAGGCCACCGGCCTGGATCCCACCCGGCATCGCCCATCGAGCGAGGCCCTGCTCAGGCGCCTGCTCCTGGGCAAGGAGCTTTACCGACTCGATCCCGTCGTGGACACCGGCAACCTCTTCTCCCTCGCCCACGGCCTCCCGCTGGGCCTCTACGATCGCGAGCGCATCGACGGGGACGTCGCTCTGCGCCTGGGCCATCCGGGGGAGCAGTTTCCCGGCATCCGCAAGGCGCCGGTGAATGTCGCCGGGCGCCTCTGTCTCGCCGATGCCGCGGGCGCCTTCGGCTCGCCGAGCTCCGACTCGGCGCGCACGGCCATCACCGAGATGACCCGGCAGGGCCTGGCCCTGCTCTACGCGCCGGGAGATTATGCGCCGGAGCGCCTCGCGGCCGAAGGCGCTGCCCTCGCGGCCGCCTTCGGCCGCTGGAACGGCGCCGTCGCGAGTGCGCCGCTGTTGCTGGGCGCGGGCAGCCCCACGGGCGGCAGCGCTACTTGACGATGCCGCGGGTGCTGGCCCGGATGAAGGCCACCAGCTGGCGCACTTCCGGCGCCTCCGGGAACTCGGCGTCCAGCTCTGCCAGGGCCTGCGAGGTGTTGAGCCCGCTGCGATAGAGCAGCCGATGCGCACGGTGCAGTGCCTTGATGCTCTCCGGGCTGAAGCCGCGGCGCTGCAGGCCGACGCTGTTGGGACCGGCGATGCTGAGTGGATTGCCGGCGCCGCGCATGAAGGGCGGGATGTCCTGCGGCACGCGGCTGCCCCCGCCCACGAAGGCATAGGCGCCGATGCGCACGAACTGGTGCACCGGCGTCACGCCGCCCACGCTGGCGAAGTCCTCCACGCTCACGAAACCGGCCAGATTGACGCTGTTGGCGAGGATCACCCCGTTGCCGATCGCGCAGTTGTGCGCCACGTGGGTGTAGGCCATCAAGAGGCAGGCTTCCCCCACGCGCGTCGCGCTGCCGGCGCCAGTGCCGGGATTGAGCGTGGCGTACTCGCGGATCACCGTATCGGCGCCGATCACCAGCTCGCTCGCCTCGCCGTGATACTTGAGGTCCTGCGGCGGACTGCCCAGCACCGCGCCCTGGAAGATGCGGCAGCGCGGACCCAGGCGCACGCAGCCCTCGATGCGGACGTGGCTGCCGATCTCGCAGCCTTCGCCGATCCGGGACCCGGCGGCGATGATGCTGAAGGGACCCACGCGCACGCCGGCACCCAGCTCGGCGCCGGCCTCGACGAGGGCCGTGGGGTGGACTTGCTGGCTGCTCTCGCTCATGGTCGCCTTCAATCAGCGCTCGATCACCTGGGCCATCAGCTCGGCTTCGGCGACGAGCTGGCCGTCGACGTAGGCTTCGCCGCGCATCTTGCAGCCGCTCTTGCGCAGGCGGAGCATGGTCAGCTCCAGGCGCAGCTGGTCGCCGGGCAGCACCGGCCGCCGGAAGCGCGCGCCGTCGATGCCCATGAAGTAGACGAGCTTGCCGGTCGGGTTGTCCACCGTCGACAGGAGCAGGATACCGCCCGTTTGCGCCATCGCCTCGAGGATGAGCACTGCCGGAAAGATCGGATGGTCGGGGAAGTGCCCGTTGAAGAAGGGCTCGTTGATGCGTGACGTTCTTGACGCCCACCACGCGTTCGCCGTCCACCATCTCGACCAGCCGGTCGACGAGCAGGAAGGGATAGCGATGGGGCATGATGCGCATGATGTCCCGGATGTTCCACTCCAGCGGCGCGTCGCCGATGTAGGTGCGGTCCAGCCGGGCGGCCGCGTTGGCGAGCAGGCGCGCGAACTTGCCGTTGGAGACGTGCCCGCTCTTGTGGCTGATGATGTGGCCCTTGATCGGGCGGCCGACGAGCGAGAGGTCCCCGAGCAGGTCGAGGATCTTGTGGCGCACGAACTCGTTGGGGAAGCGCAGCGGCGTCTCGTTCATGATGCCGGCGGGACCGACGACGATGGCATTGTCCATCGTGCCGCCTTTGATCAGGCCCTGCTTGCGCAGCCGCTCGACATCCTCCCAGAGGACGAAGGTGCGCGCGGCGGCGATCTCGTCCTCGAAGGTCTGCGGGTTGATGTCGAAGGAGGCGTACTGGGTGCCCAGCACCGGCTCGTCGTACTTGATCGTGAAGCTGACGCGAAAGCCGTCGTAGGGCAGGGCGAGCAACTCGATATCGTTCTCGACCAGGCTGATCGGCTGCTTGACCTCGAAGTAGCGTACCGGCGCGCCCTGGCCCACGATTCCGGCCTCCTTGATGCGGGCGACGTAGTCCGCGCAGCTGCCGTTGGCCGGCTCCGCGGGCTCGTTGCTGTCCAGTTCGACGACGACGTTGTCGAGGCCGAGGCCGGTCAGGGTGGCCAGCACGTGCTCCACCGTGTGGATGCTGTGGCCGTCGCGCGAGAGCGTGGTGTTGCGAAACTCCTCCGTCACCGCCGGCGAGAAGTCGACGTGAACGGGAAAATCCAGCGGTGGATCCAGATCGACGCGCCGGAAGACGATGCCGGTGTTGGGCGGCGCCGGGTGGAAATGCATGCGCACGGGATTGCCCGTGTGCAGCCCGATGCCCTCGTACACGAGATCGCGGGCCAGCGTCCGTTGCTGCCTGATCACGGGGCAGTGTCCTTTGGCGCCTGGGAATCGCCGCGCAGGCGGGCGACCTCCCCTTCCAACTCGCGCACGCGGCGGACCAGATCCGGCAGCCGCGTCAGCGCCGCCTGCAGGCGGCGCGCCTGGTCGTGCGGGCGGGCCGGGTAGCCGGACACCGAGGCGTTCGCCTCCACCGACTTGGTGACGCCGGCCTGCGCCCCCACCTGGGCGTGATCGCCGATCTCGATATGCCCGGCGAGGCCGGCCTGCCCGGCGATCTTGACGCCCTCGCCGATGCGGGTGCTGCCGGAGATGCCCGCCTGGGCGACGATGATGCTGTGCGTGCCCACGCGCACGTTATGGGCAATCTGCACCAGATTGTCGATCTTGCAGCCTGCGGCGATGCGGGTCACGCCCGTCGTGGCGCGGTCGATGCAGACGTTGGCCCCCAGCTCCACGTCGTCGCCGAGCTCGACATTTCCGATCTGCGGGACCTTGCGGTGGGCGCTGCCGTCCCAGGCGTAGCCGAAGCCATCGGAGCCCACCACCGTTCCGGCGTGGATGATCACGCGCCGGCCAAGCTGGGAATCTTCGCGCAGGGTGACGTTCGGGAAGATGATGCACTCGTCCCCGATGACGACGCGCGCCAGCACCACGACGCCAGGCATCAAGACCACCCGCTTGCCGATCACGCAGTCCGCGCCGATGTGCACGAAGTCCCCAACATGGCAGTCCGCGCCGAGCCGGGCGCTGGCCGCCACCGCCGCGTGGGCGCTCACGCCGGGCGTGAAAGCGCCCCGCAGCGGGCGCGAGAAGAGCTGGATGGCGGTCAGAAAGCTGAGGTAGGGATCGTCCACGCGCACGGCCGCCAGCCCCGCCACGGCGGCCTGCCGACCCACGATGAGCGCGCTGGCCTGCGTTTCCTTCACGTAACCCTGGTAGCGTCCGTTGGCCAGGAAGCTGATCTGGCCGGGCGCCGCCTCGCGGATACCGGCGATGCCGGTGATGACGAGTTCAGGGTCGCCATCGCAGTCGCCGCCCAGGGCCTCTGCAATGGCGCCCAGGGTCAGGCGGCAAGCGCCGCCAGTCGCCCCCCTCGGCTCGTAATCGGGCTCCGTCAAGATCGCCACCCTTCGGGCCTTAGCCCTTGGCATTGATCGCCGCAGCGACGCGGGCGTCAAGACTGATCTCCGGGCGCCAGTAAACTAGCACACCATTGACGTCGAATACCAGATCGTAGCCGTCCTCTTCGGCAATCGTCTTCACCGCCTGGCGGATGCGCTCGTAGATCGGCTCGCTCAGCTCCATGTTGCGGCGCGCCGCTTCGCCCTCGGGGCCGAACTTATCCTGATCGTACTGGTAGAGTTCGCCCTCCATCTGCGCGATCTCGGCCTGGCGCCCCTGCTGGGTCTCGGGCGTCATCATCAAGCGCTGCACCGAGAAATTCTCGCGCGCCGCGAGCAGCTCATCCAGCATTTGCTGCTTCTGCGCCTGCCAGGCCTCCAGATCCTTGTTGAAGATCTTGAGCGCCTCGGAATAGCCTTCGTAGTTCTGGAACAGACTCTGGACGTCCAGGACGCCCACCTTGAGATCGGCAGCGCGGCCGGTTCCCGCCGTCAGCAGGGCCAGCAGCGCAGCCAACATGAAGTGTCGCAGGCAGCGCATGGCGGATATCCTCCCTAGAAATCGGTTCCCATCTTGAAGTGGAAGCGGCCGCGGTCCTCGCCGGCCGCCGGATCGAGCGGATAGCCCCAGTCGAAGCCCAGAACCCCCACCAACGGCACTTCGATGCGGGCCCCGAAGCCAAGCGAACGCTTCAGCGTTGTGAAGTCGGCCCCGGCCATGGAATTCCAGGTCCCACCGAAGTCGAAGAAGGGCGCGACGATCTGCACGTTGTTGCCCACGCCCAGCACGAGTTCAACGGAACCCGTCGTCATCGCCCGGCCACCCAGAAAGGCCGTGTTGCCGTAGGGCACCACCGAGTAGTCCTCGTAACCGCGCAGGGGATTGGTCCGATTGCCGCCGAGGCGGAAGCGCTCCTGATCGGGCACCTGGCCGGGGCGGTCGAGCCCGTCGACGAGGCCCAGGGTCTGATGGAAGCGCAGCACGAAGGGCCCGCGCACCCGCTGGTACCAGGTGTAGTTGCTCAGGTACTTCTGGTAGTGGAGATTGCCGCCCAGCGCGCCGCCGGCGAACTGGGCGCTGAAGCGCTGGCGCGTGCCCCCGCCCGGCAGGAAGGGGCTGTCCGTGGAGTCGCGCCAGAGGCTGAGCGTGACGCTGCTCTCGATCTCGGGCCAGTCGCGCTCGGCCAGGCGACCGCCCAGAGCCAGATAGCTCTGGCTGAAATCGTAGAGGCGGATGCTCTCCAGGCGGTAGGTGGCGCTCATCCGCGTGTACTCGAGCCAGGGGAAGGGCCGCCCCGCGCCGAGGGAGAAGCCCAGCTTCTCGTCCTTGTAGTACTCCCGGTAGAGGTTGCTGCGGCTGCGGTAGACGTTCGCGCTCAGCGTGAACGGGCGATCGCGAAACCAGGGCTCCGTGTAGCCCACGTTGAAGAGATTGATGCGACTGCCGAACTCCCACTGGAAACTGAGCTGCTGGCCGCGCCCCCGGAAGTTCTGTGCCCCCACCTGGATGAAACCGGTGACGCTCGTGGCTTCGCTGTAGGTGATGCCGGCGCCGAAATTGCCCGTCGAGCGCTCCACGACGCGATAGATGAGGTCCACCTCGCCGGTGGCCGGATCGCTGCGGGGCTCGAACTGGACATCGTCGAAGAAGCGCAGCATGTAGATGTCCCGGTGGCTGCGCACCACTTTTTCGCGGCTGAACAGCTCGCCCGGATAGATCTTGATCTCGCGCCGGATCACCTTGTCGAGAGTCTTGTCATTGCCGGCGACCACCACCTCGCGCACGCGCGCCAGCGGACCCTCGACGATGCGCAGCGACAGGTCCACCCGGCGCTCGGCGAGGCCGCGCTCCGGGCGCACCTGATTGTAGAGATAGCCCTGGTCGTAGAGGGCGGTCGAAATCGCCGCGACGCCGCGATCGAGGGCCCAGCCGTCGAAGGGCGCGCCCGCCGTGAACGGCAGGAAATCGCGAATCACCGAATCAGCCAGGGCGCTGTTGCCGGACCACTCGAGATTGCCGAAGGCGTAGCGCTCCCCCTCCTCGATCCGATAGGTGAGCGTCACATCGTCCTTCTTCTCCGTGAACTCGCGGCCGACCTCCGTTACCTTCGCATCCAGGTAGCCGCTCTGGTTGTAGAGGCGCGTCAAGCGCGTGACGTCGGCGGCCACGCTGTCCGGCTGGTAGACATTGTGATTCCCCCAGCTCTGCGGCGAGTAGAGGCGCTTCGGCTTGTTGCCGATCGCGTCGCGCAGCTCGCCCCTGGACAGGCCGCGATTGCCCACGAAGCGCACGTCGCGCAGCTTCGTCTTCTCGCCTTCGCTGACCGCGAAGGTGAGGCTGGCCCGGCCGTCGGTTTCCGCGATGCTCGTCTCCACTTGGGCGGCGTGGTAGCCCTGCTCCTGGCAGTGCGCAAGGATGGCCATCTTCGCCTGCTCGAGCAGGTAGGGCCTGAGGTAGCTGCCCTGCGTGATGCGGATCGCCGCGGCGAGATCCTTCTCCTTCGTGTGCTTGAGCCCTTCCCAGCGCAGTTCCGCCACGCGGGGGTGCTCGTGCACGCGCAGCTCGAGCTCGGCGCCGGTGGCCCCGGTCGGGGCGGCCCAGATCTCGAGCTGGGCGAAGCGTTGGCTGCGCTGGAGACGGCGCAGGGCGTCCGCCAGGTCGTCCCGCTCGACCGTGTCCCCGGCCGCGATGCCGAACTCGATGCCGATGCGCTCGGCGGGCACGGTTTGCTGGCCGGAGATGCGGAGGGAATCCACGGTGAAGCGCTGGGCCGCCGCCGGTGCGGGGGCGAATGCCGGCGCGGCAAGGAGCAGCAGAAGTCCCAGGACCCGTCGCAGCATCTTCACCCGCTCGCGAGATAGGGCGCATCCCAAAAAAACGGCTCCCGCAGGAGCCGTAAACCGGGGGCAATGTAGAAGATAAGGAAGAGCTTGTAAAGCGCTTTCGCCTCAGTCGGCCCGGGTGGGCGCCGGGTCGGGCAGGGCGGGCGCCGGCCGGGGGCTCTTTGCATCCCCCTGTGAGAAGGTGAGTTCCCCGTCGACGGCGAGGATCGCGATCGGGCGGCCGCGCCGCAGCTTGCCGGCCAGGATCTGCTCGGCCAGCGGATTCTCTAGATTGCGCTGCAGCGCGCGGCGCAGGGGCCGCGCCCCGAGGCTGGGGTCGAAGCCGCGGTCGATGAGCAGGCTCTTCGCCGCCTCGTCCAGGGTGAGGCTGAAGCCCTGCTCCCCGAGGCGCGCCTGCAGCTCGCCGAGCAGGATCTCGAGGATGCGGCTCATCTCCGCCCGCCCCAGGCTGTGGAAGACGACCGTGTCGTCGATGCGATTGAGGAACTCGGGGCTGAGCGCCCGCTTGACCTCGTCCATGATCTTCTGCGCCATGTCCTTGTGCGCGCTCTCGTCACTGTGCAGCGAGAAGCCCATCGTGCGGCTATCCCGGAGCTGGCGCACACCGAGGTTGCTCGTCATGATCACCACGGTGTTCTTGAAGTCCACCGTGCGGCCGAAGCTGTCGGTGAGCTGTCCGTCCTCGAGGACCTGCAGCAGGATGTTGAAGACGTCCGGGTGCGCCTTCTCGATCTCGTCGAGCAGCACCACCGAGTAGGGCTTGCGCCGCACCTTCTCGGTGAGCTGGCCGCCCTCCTCGTAGCCGACGTAGCCGGGAGGCGCGCCGACCAGGCGGCAGACGGCGAACTTCTCCATGTACTCGGACATGTCGATGCGCATGAGCGATCCTCGGTCGTCGAAGAGGAACCTGCGCCAGCGCCGGGCCAGCTCGGTCTTGCCCACGCCGGTGGGACCGAGGAAGATGAAGGAGCCGATCGGCCGGCGCGGATCGCGCAGCCCGGCGCGGTTGCGGCGGATGGCCTTGGCGATCGCCGCGACGGCCTCGTCCTGGCCGATGACGCGCTCGCTGAGCTCCTCCTCCATGCGCAGCAGCTTCTCGCCCTCGCCTCCTCCACGCTGGTGACCGGGATTCCCGGTCATCTCGCTGATCACGCTGGCGACGTCCTCCCCGTCCACCACCGCGCGCTCCTCGCTGACGTTCTCGCTCCACCTCGATGCGCAAGTTCTCGAGCTGCGCGCTGAGCTCCTTCTCGCTGGTCGCGCAGCCGCGCCGCCTTCTCGAACTCCTGGGCCTGGATGGCCGCTCTCCTTCTCCTTGCTCGAGCCGCTCGACCTCGCTGCTCCATCTCGCCGAGCTCCTTGGGGATGGCGCTCACGGCGAGGCGCGCCCGCGCGCCCGCCTCGTCGATCACGTCGATGGCCTTGTCGGGCAGGAAGCGGTCGGTGATGTAGCGCTCGGACGAGCTTGACGGCCTGGACGATCGCCTCGTCGGTGAACTCGACCCGGTGGTGCGCCTCGTACTTGTCGCGCAGGCCCCGGATGATCTCGATCGTCTCCTCCTCGGTCGGCGGATCGACCATGATCGTCTGGAAGCGCCGCTCCAGCGCGCCGTCCTTCTCGATGTACTTGCGGTACTCGTCCAGGGTGGTGGCGCCGATGCACTGCAGCTCGCCGCGGGCCAGCGCCGGCTTGAGCATGTTGGAGGCGTCGATGGCGCCCTCGGCGCCGCCCGCGCCGACGATGGTGTGCAGCTCGTCGATGAAGATGATGACGTCGCTGCGACTCGCGGATCTCGTTCATGACGGCCTTGAGCCGCTCCTCGAACTGGCCGCGGTACTTGGTGCCGGCCACCACCGCGGCGAGATCGAGCGTGCACGATGCGCTTGTCCTTGAGGATCTCGGGCACCTTGTTCTCGACGATGCGCTGGGCCAGGCCCTCGACGATGGCGGTCTTGCCGACGCCCGGCTCGCCGATCAGCACCGGGTTGTTCTTCTTGCGCCGGCAGAGCACCTGGATGACGCGCTCGATCTCGCTGCTCGCGCCCGATGATCGGGTCGAGCTTGCCCTCGCGCGGCGAGCTGCGTCAGATCGCGGCCGAACTGGTCCAGGGCCGGCGTCTCGCTCTTCTCCTCGCCGGCGCTCTGGCGCTGGCCGCCGGCTGGCCGCCCAGGAGCTTGCAGGGTCTCCTCGCGCACCTTCTTGCGGTCCACGCCCAGCTCCAGCAGCACGCGGGCGGCCACGCCCTCGCCCTCGCGGATCAGGCCGAGGAGCAGGTGCTCGGTGCCGACGTAGTTGTGGCCCGAGCAGGCGCGCCTCCTCGACGGAGAGCTCGAGCACGCGCTTGGCCCGCGGCGTGAAGGGGATCTCGCCGATGGTCAGCGTGCCGCCCGTGGCCGCCACCATGCTTCTCGACCGCCTGGCGGATCTGCTCGAGATCGAGGCCCAGGTTGTTGAGGACCTTGGCGGCGATGCCCTCGCCCTCGCGGACGATGCCCAGGAGGAGGTGCTCGGTGCCGATGTAGTCGTGCTGAAGGCGGCTGGCCTCCTCCCGGGCGAGGAAGATCACCTTGCGGACCCGTTCGGTAAAGCGATCGTTCATAGCCGCTTATCCTTTCAACTGGGCCGACTCGAGCGCAAGCAACCAGCTCCGGAGCCGCTCGGCCCGGCGCTCCTCGCGCGCCTCCCCATCGAGGTCCTCCCCGGCCAGCACCTGCAAGCCGCCGTCGCCCAGTTCCGCCCACATGCCTTGAACCTCTTTATAATCAATACTTTGCAGGATACCGGTCAAGCTGCCCAGGCGCAGGGCGCCAAGCAGCTCCGCCAGCCGCCTCCGCGCTCAAGAGACGACCGTAGCGCAGGCGCCCATAGGCGGTCCAGACCTTGTCCTCGAGCAAGCTCCGTGCCTCTGAAAGCAAGCGTTCACGGGCCTTTGCCTCGAACTCGCAGAGCTTGCGCACGAGCTCGCCAAAGGCGTCCAGAAGTTCCGCCTCGCTCTTGCCCAGGCTGCGGGCATTGCGCAGTTCCAGGAGGGTGCCCGGGCCCGCTCCCTCGCCCCGCAGCCGCCCGTCTCCATGCAGGGCCGCCAGGCCGCGCAGGAGGCGGGGCAGCTCGCCCCGCAGGCCCAGGGCCGGCAGATGCAGCAAGGCGCGGCATTCCAGGCCCGTCCCCGCCCGCCGCGGCGATGCGGTCAGATAGCCGAACGCCTCGGAGAAGGCAAACTCCAGGCGACCGTCCAGCTCCGCATCCAGGCTGTCCAGGTCGGCCCACAGGGGCTCCGGATACCAGCCCTCGCGCCGACTCTGGAGACAGAGGTGATCGCCGTCCCCCAGCCGGATACTCAGCCGCGGATCGGCCAGCAGCAACAAGCCCCGCAGCTCGCCGCTCGCCGCCGGTCGACGCGGCAGCAGGTCGAGTTCAGCCAGGCAGTCCGCCTCCGCCGGCGTCAGGTGCTCAGCCTCGATGGCAAGGGCGCCGCGGCAGCAATCGCACTCCGCCAGCGCCGCCAGCAGTCGCTGGCGCAGCAGCTCCCGCTCGGCCCGCCCGAGCTGGTCGGGAAAGCGCTCCGCCAGGTTGCGGCGAAGCAGGCAACTGCCGCTCAGGACAGCCGCCTGGCGCTTGCCTGGCTCCCCGGCCACGAGTCGGCCCAGGGTTGCTCGCAGCGGCGCGCTCATTCCTGGGTCTCCAGCAGGCGGCCGAACTCCTGTTCGAGATCGCGCATCTCATCGCGCAGCCGCGCCGCCGCCTCGAAGCGCTCCTCGCTCACCGCGAGTTGGATGCTCTCCTTGACGCCGAGGATGCGCCGCCGCAGGTCGATGCGCCGGCCGAAATTGCGCGGCATCTTGCCGCGGTGCGCCTCGCTGCCGTGATACTCGCGCAGCAAGCGGGTCATATCGCCCATGAAGGTCTGGTAGCAACTCGGGCAGCCGAGGCGCTCGCTGCGCTCGAAGTCCGCAAAGGTGAGGCCACAGTCGGGACAGGCCAGCGCGGCGCCGGCGCCGCGATCGTCGGCCAGGCGATGGATGATCTCGCTCCAGAGGGCGCGCGTATCCATGCGGCCGCCGCGCAGCTCATCGGCCGGGATGCCGCGGGCGATCCCGCATTCGGCGCACAGCAGGGCAGCCCGGCGGCCGGCCCCGTCCACTTCCGTGAAGCGTAGACGCGCCTCGCGCGTGCCGCAACCCTCGCAGATCTCGCGCATGGATCCGCACCTCCTGTCAGAATATAGAGCAAGGACAGGGATGCCGAAAGCCCTCAGACCGGGCCCAGCCGACCCGCGACGAGCTGCAGCCGGCGTTCGGCGCGGGCGGCCAGGGCTTGATCGTGCGTGACGATGAGCAGACCCGACCCTGCGTCGGCACAGAGCGCGAAGAGCAAGTCCGCGACCTCCTGGCCCGTCGCCGCATCGAGGTTGCCGGTGGGCTCGTCGGCGAGCACCAGGCGCGGCCGACCCATCAGCGCTCGCGCGACGGCCACGCGCTGCTGCTCCCCACCCGAAAGTTCTCCCGGCCGGTGGTCTTCGCGAGACGCGAGCCCGACCTGTCCGAGCAAGCTGCGGGCACGGGCGAAGGCGGCGCCCTGCGCCCCGCCCCCGCTGGCGATCAGGGCCGGCAGGGCGACGTTCTCCAGGGCCGAGAACTCAGGCAGCAAGTGGTGGAACTGGAAGATGAAGCCCAGCTCGCGGCGCCGGAACGCCGTCGTGGCGCGCGCGCCGGCGGCGAGCAGGTCCCGGCCGTCGAAATGGAGGCTGCCCGCATCCGGCCTGTCGAGGGTGCCGAGGATGTGCAGCAGCGTGCTCTTGCCGCTGCCGCTCGAGCCGGCGATGGCCAGGCTCCGGCCGGCGGCGAGTTCCAGCGAGCAGTCGGCGAGCACCTCCACGCGCCGGTGCGCCGTCACGAAGCTGCGGGCCAGGCCCGCAGCGCGGAGCAGATCAGCCACGGATGCCTCCTTCCCCCTGCAAGGATTCCAGCGGTCGCCGGCGCAGGGCCTCGAGCCCCGGCAGCACCAGCGCGAAGAACGCGACCAGCACCGCCGCCGCGCCGATGCTCAGCACGAGGCTGGGGCTCAGACGCGCCGGCAGGTGGTCGATGAAGTAGACCTCACCCGGCAGGGACAGCGGGTGATGCTCGAACCAGCCGATGAGCCCGACGCCCAGCAGGCTGCCGGCCAGCACACCCGCCGCGCCCAGCAGCCAGCCTTCGATCAGGTAAACCCCCAGCACGGCGGCCCGGCTCGCCCCGAGGGCGAGCAGCAGGCCGATCTCGCGGCTGCGCTCGGTGACGATGATCGTCATCGAGCCGGCGATGTTGAAGCCCGCCACCAGGATGATCAGGCTCAGCGCCAGGAAGAGCACGCTGCGCATCGTCGTGATCCAGCGAAAGATCTCGCCGTTGAGGTCCCGCCAGCTGGCCACCTGCCAGCGCGTGGGATCGAGCCTGAGGCGCAGGGCGGAGGCCACCGGTGCCGCCTCGTCCACCTGCGCCAGGCGCAAGCCCAGCCCGTCCGCGCCCGCCTGCGGGCGCCAGGCCCGCTGGGCGACACCGAGGTCCAGATAGGCGAAGCGGCGGTCGAATTCGTAGAGCCCCGTGCGCACGTACCCCAGCACGAGGAAGCGCGTGTGCTGCGCTCGCGCCGTGTCGCCCTCGAGCAGGGTGGTGAAGGTGACCGTCTCGCCGGGCAGCACGCCGAGTTCCTCCGCCAGGGCCGCGCCGAGGAGCAGGCCCGGCCCCTCGGGGGCGGCGAAGCCCGCGAAGGGCGGATCGCAGCTCGCGAAGAGCCGCGTCACGGCCGCCTCCCGCTCGGCATCGACCCCGCGCAGGATCACGCCGCGCAGGCGCAGCCCGCTGCGCTCGCCGCTGGTCAGCACGCCCTTCTGCTGGATGAAGGGGCTCGCGGCCGCCACGCCCGGCAGCGTCGCCGTCCAGGCCAGCTCCTCGGCGCCCAGGGACAGCGAGCCCCGCTCGCTGCCCGTGATGAAGACGCCCGGGTTCATGTCCGTGAGCAGGGCGAGCACCTCGGCCTGGAAGCCCTGCACGAAGGCGAACACGGTGAGCAGGGTCGCCACGCCGACGGCGACCCCCACGGCCGCGAGCAGGCTGACGCGGCCGAGGAAGCCCCCCCGCCGCGAACGGGCGAGATGCTTGAGCGCCAGCCACAGCGACAGGGACATCAGGCCTCGGGCCGCATCATCGGGAAGAGCAGGACCTCGCGGATGTGATGGGAGTCGGTGAGCAGCATCGCCAGGCGGTCGATGCCGATGCCGAGTCCGGCCGTGGGCGGCATGCCCACCTCGAGGGCGCGCAGGAAGTCCTCGTCGAGCACCTGGGCCTCCTCGTCGCCCTTGGCGCGCAGGCCCATCTGCGACTCGAAGCGCCGGCGCTGCTCGGCCGGGTCGTTCAGCTCGCTGAAGGCGTTGGCCACTTCGAAGCCGGCGATGAAGGGCTCGAAGCGCTCGACCTGGCCCGGCTTCTCGCGGTGCTCCTTGGCCAGGGGGCTGATGTCCTGGGGATGGTCGACGATGAAGGTGGGCTGGATGAGGGCCGGCTCCACGAGGCGCGCGGCGAGAGCGTCCAGCAGCTTGCCGCGGCTCCAGGCGGGGTCCACCGCGGCGCCCTTGGCCGCGGCGAGAGCGGCCAGCTCCGCCGCCGGCGCCTCGCGCAGGTCCCGCCCGGCTGCGTCGGCGAGGGCGGCATAGTAGTCCAGGCGCGGCCAGGGCGGCGTCAGGTCGATCTTGTGCTCGCCGTAGGCGATCACCGGCCCGCCACACAGCGCGACCGCGAGTTCGCAGTACAGCGACTCCACGAGCGGCATCAGGTCGTGGTAGTCCCAGTAGGCCGCGTAGGCTTCGAGCATCGTGAACTCGGGGTTGTGCGTGCGGTCCATGCCCTCGTTGCGAAAGATCTTGCCGATCTCGAAGACGCGCTCCATCCCGCCCACGATGAGCCGCTTCAGGTAGAGTTCGTCGGCGATGCGCAGGTAGAGCCGGGTGTCCAGCGCATTGTGCTGCGTGACGAAGGGCCGCGCCGTGGCGCCCCCGTAGAGCGGCTGCAGGATGGGCGTCTCCACCTCCAGGAAGCCGCGCTCGCTGAAGAAGGCCCGGATCAGGCTCAGCATGCGCGAGCGCTGCTCGAAGCGCCGCCGCACTTCCGTGTTCGCGGCGAGATCGAGGTAGCGCTGCCGCGCCCGCAGCTCTGGATCCGTGAGGCCATGGTACTTCTCGGGCAGAGGAAGCATGGCCTTGGCGAGCAGGGTCCAGCTCTCCACGCGCAGGCTCAGTTCGCCGGTGCGCGTGACGAAAAGTCGCCCGCGCGCGCCCAGGTGGTCACCCGGCTCGATCAGCTTGACGAACTGCTGGTAGACCTCCTCGCCCAGCTCATCCTGGCGCAAGAAGAGCTGCAGGCTGCCGCTGCGATCCTCCAGGCGGCCGAAGCTCGTCTTGCCCATCACGCGCTGGCTCATCAGGCGCCCGGCGAGGGCGAGTTCGCGTCCATCGGCGATCCAGGCCTCGGCATTTGCGATGCAATCAGCCGCCGCGGCGCTGCGCGGATAACCGTAAGGGTAGGGCGCGTGGCCCAATTCGCGCAAGCGCGTGAGCTTCTGCTCTTTCTCGCGCCGCATGCGCTCGGCCGTGCCGCCCGCGTGCTCCTCCATGCTGCCTTCTCCTCGTGGCGGCGGCGAGGCCGCCGTTCGGCTCCGGGCGGCCGGGGCCGCCTAGGCCAGGATCTGCTCCCCGCCCGCCGTGGCGCCCTGCACGCGCAGGAGCAGCCGGCGGCGACGGGGACCGTCGAACTCGCAGAAGTAGATGCCGCCCCAGGCACCCAGCTCGAGGCGTCCGCCCGTGACGAAGAGGGTCGCGCCGCTGCCGCAGAGCACGCTCTTGATATGCGCCGGGCTGTTGCCCTCGGCGTGGCGGAAGGCGGGATCGGCGGCCACGAGTTTCGCAAGGGCATAGAGCAGGTCGCGCTTCACATCGGGGTCGGCGTTCTCGTTGATGGCCAAGCCGGCCGTCGTGTGCGGGACGAAGAGGTGGCACAGGCCCTCGGCGAGACCGCTGGCGGCTACGGCCGCCGCGACCCGCGCCGTGACATCGACGATCTCCTGCCGATCCCGGGTCTCCAGCTCCAGGGTCGTCACGACTCGCCGCCCACGGCCATTCCCGCCGCCTGCTTGAGGTAGGCTTCGATGAAGCGGTCCAGCTCGCCGTCCATGACGGCCTGCAGGTTGCCGGTCTCGACGCTCGTCCGGTGGTCCTTGACCATCGTGTAGGGATGGAAGACGTAGCTGCGGATCTGGTTGCCCCAGCCGATCTCCGTCTTGCTGCTCTCGAGTTCCTGCCGCGCGGCTTCCTCCTCCTCGCGGCGCAGCTGGTAGAGCCGCGCCATCAGGATCTTCATCGCGCTCTCGCGGTTGCGATGCTGGCTGCGCTCGTCCTGGCAACTGACGACGATGCCCGTCGGCAGGTGGGTGAGGCGCACCGCGCTGCTCGTCTTGTTGACATGCTGGCCGCCGGCTCCGCTCGCGCGGAAGGTGTCGATCTTGAGGTCGCCTTCCTCGATCGCGATCGCGTCGGCCTCCTCGACCTCGGGGAAGACGAAGACCGACGCGAAGCTCGTGTGCCGCCGGCTTTGCGCATCGAAGGGACTGATGCGCACCAGGCGATGCACGCCGCGCTCGGCCTTGAGACGGCCGTAGGCGAAATCGCCCTTCACCTCGAGGGCCACGCTCTTGACCCCCGCCTCCTCGCCCCGCTGCAGGTCGAGCAGATCGAGCTGCCAGCCCCGCCGCTCTGCATAGCGCGTGTACATGCGCCACAGCATTTCCGCCCAGTCGGCGCTCTCGGTGCCGCCCGCGCCGGGATGGATGGTGAGAATGGCGTTCTTGTCGTCGTCCTCGCCCTTGAACATGAGCAGCAGCTCGAAATCGTCCAGCCGCTGGCCGAGCTGGGCCAATTCAGCGGCCACCTCGGCCTGGGCGGCCGCATCGCTCTCCGCATCGGCGAGTTCGTCCAGCACCGCCAGGTCCGCGCCGGCGGCGCCGATCGCCGTCAAGGGCTCCAGCCAGGTCTTGAGCCGCTTGGCCTGCGCCAGCGCGCGCTTGGCTCCTGCAGGATCATCCCAGAAGCCGGGAGCAGACATGCGCTCGTCGAGCGCGGCCCGCTCCGCGCTCAGGCGCGGGTAGTCAAAGGCACTCCTTGAGGTGGGCGACCCTAGCCTCGATTGCGGCTATCTCTTGTTTTGCAGTCATCGCCTTCTTCTCTCCGATCTCTGTCCAGCGGAATTGCCGGCACGGTAGCTCTCAGCCGCCGATCCCGTCAAGTACAGCTACCGCCACCGCCTGCCCTTGGCCGCTTTCCTCCCGCGCCGGCGCACAGGCCCGAGCTGCCGCTCAACAAAACGCCCTGCGACGCATCGCGTCGCAGGGCGATCACTCAGGCCCGATCCGCCACCCCACCTTGGCGAGGATCGGGGGCAGATTGCCTGCCCACTGCTCGCTGCTAGTAGAGAGCCTTGAGCTCGCTCCAGCTGCTATTCGCCACCGCCGTGGTCTCCAGCGTGCCCTGGACGAGGAAAGGCAATCCCTGCGGGGTGAGGGTGCCCGTATCGGTCAGCGCCGCATAGGTCGCACCAGCGTCGAGAGACTGGAGGGCGTTGCCCGTCGTCGTCTGGCCGTTGATCGTGACCGGAGGCGCCCAGGGCCCCGAGCTCAGGTTGCCGGAAGTCATCCAGGCGACCCAGTAGGTGCCCGGGCCGAGCAGAACCGGGGTCATGCTCGTCTGGTTCGCGAAGATCGCGCGGTCGGTCGCCGCACCCGTGGTCGCCTCGGTCACCCGATAGATGTTGCTCCACGCCGTGCTGGCGAGCCCGTTGCTGGCGATGTTGCCGCCGACGACGTTGCCCGCCGGGGGCATCGCATCGTAGATCTCGAAGTACACACCGGTGATCGGCGAAGGATTCGTCGGAGCGCCCGTCTGGTACGCGAAGAACGTGATTCCCATCACATTCCAGACCTCGCCTGCCGGGATCACGAAATCGTCGGCAACGCGGTACTGCAGGGTGTACTGATGGCCGGCACCCAGCGTGTTCATCCCCAGGCTGAGGTTCTGGAGAACGGACTCGTCAGCCCCCCCCACACCCGTGCCCGGGCTGTTGACCAGCGGGCCGTTGTCGAAGAGAACGTCCCTGCTACCCAGCCAGGTGTCACCCGGCACCGGTTCGATGTAGCTCCATCCCGCGTCGCTGCTGCTCTCGTCGACCACTGCCAACGCTGGGCAGGCGAACAAGGCCGCCAAGACTAGCACTGTCGCAAATAAACGCATGATCCCCCTCCTCGAAGTTGCGGCAGCTGACGTACACTGCCTGAACGGTTATACAGCGTTGATCCAGGCCGAGGACCAATAACCATTTTGCAAAGGCGTCCCTGGCCTGTCCCTTCAAGACCTCCCGAAGCTCATATGCTACCACTGCCACATAAACCGTTCAAGATGATAAACGGTACAAGTTTGAAGAATCTGCCGCCCGGGGAGCCCCCCGTCCGCCGGCCGCCTCCGCCCGCCAGCGTCAAGCGGGGGATGGCTCAGGCGAGGAGGGCCGGCATCAGGGCGCGCAAGCGCCGCTCGAGTTCGCCCAGCGAGCAATCCGTGTTGAGCACGCGATCCGCCTGCGCCGTCCAGCGCTCCCAATCGCCCTGCGCGCTCAGGCGGCGGGCGATCGCGGCCGCGTCCGCCCCGCTGCGCGCGGCCACGCGCTCGATGAGGCGCTCCTGGGGCGCCCAGGTCAGGAGCACGCCGTCCACGGCGAAGGGGCGCGCCGTGAGCTGGAACCAGAGCACCACCTCGATCACCAGCAGGCCCTGCCCGCGCGCCCGCCAATCGGCGGCCTTGTCCGCCAGCTCGGCCAGCACGTAGGGGTGGACCAGCGCCTCGAGCTGCGTGAGCAGGGCCGGCTCGGCGAAGGCACGCGCGGCAATCAGGCCGCGATCCGGGGCTCCGTCCGGTCCGAAGACGGCCTCGCCGAAGAGTCGGCGCAGGCCGGCGTGCACTTCCTCGTGGCGGGCGAGCACCCGGTGCACGAGGGCATCGGCGCTGAGTACCGTGGCCCCCCCGTCGGCGAAGAGGCGGCAGACCGTGCTCTTGCCGCTGCCGATGGGTCCGGTGACCACCCAGACGCGACCTGCTAGTGCCGTCAATGCGCCTCCAGCCAGTTGTCGCCGGCCCCCCACTCCACCTTGAGCGGGATCGCCAGATCACCGGCGCGCTCCATGAGCGGGATCACGCCGGCGGCCAGGGCGTCCAGTTCCGCCGCCGGCGCCTCGAAGAGCAGCTCATCGTGCACCTGGAGCAGCAGGCGCGCGGTGAGGCCGCTCCCGGCCAGCCAGGCGTGAATGCGCAGCATCGCCAGCTTGATCAGATCGGCGGCGCTGCCCTGGATCGGCGTGTTGATCGCCACGCGCTCGCCGAAGCTGCGCAGCGCGCCATTGGCGCTGGCCAGCTCGGGCAGGGCCCGCCGGCGGCCCAGGATCGTGCTCACGCTGCCCTCGCTGCGGGCGCGCAGCAGCGTGGCGTCGATCCACTGCCGCACGCCGGGAAAGGCGGCGAAGTACTCGTCGATGAAGCGCTGGGCCTCTGCCCGCGGCATGCGCAGGCGCTGGGCGAGGCCGTGCGCGCCCATGCCGTAGAGCACGCCGAAGTTCACGGTCTTGGCGCGGTCCCGCTCCTCGCGGCTGACTGCTTCTTCGTCCTTGCCCGCCAGCCGCGCCGCGGTCCAGCGGTGGATGTCACGGCCCGCCGCGAAGGCGGCGCCCAAGGCCTCGTCCCCGCTCAGCGCTGCCAGGATGCGCAGCTCGACCTGGCTGTAGTCGAAGGAGGCCAGCTTCAAGCCGGGCCCGGGCACGAAGGCGCGCCGGATCTCCTTGCCGAGCTCGCTGCGGATGGGAATGTTCTGCAGATTGGGATCCGAGCTGGAGAGCCGACCCGTGGCGGCCACCGCCTGGTTGAAGCGCGTGTGCACGCGCCCCGTGCGGGCGAGCACCATCGTCGGCAGGACATCCACGTAGGTGCTCTTCAGCTTCGCCAGCTCGCGCCATTCGAGCACCCAGCCGGCGATGGGATGCTCGCCGGCCATCTCGCCCAGCACCTGCTCGTCGGTGGAGTAGCCCGTTTTCGTGCGGCGCCCGGTCGGCAGCTTCAGCTCCTCGAAGAGCACGGCGGCGAGCTGCTTGGGGCTGCCGATGGCGAAGCTCCTGCCCGCTGCGGCGTGGATCTTCGCCTCCAGCGCCGCGCGCTCGGCCTCCATCCGCTCCCCCAGGGCCGCCAGGTGCTCCTGATCGAGGCCGATGCCGGCCTCCTCCATGGCGGCCAGCACGGGCACCAAGGGCATCTCCAGCTCGCGGAAGAGCGATTCGACGCCGGCCTCCGCCAGGGCCGGCCGCAGCTTCTCGGCCAGGCGCAGCGTGTAGTCGGCATCCTCGGCGGCGTAGTGGGTGAGCTTGTCCACCGCTACCTGGGTGATGTCCCGTGCCTTGTCCCCGGGGGCGAAGAGGGCCGCGTAGGGCATCATCACATGGCCCAGCAGCTCCAGGGCGAGCGCGTCCAGGCCATGGCTGCGCCGGCCGGGATCCACGCAGTAGCTCGCCAGCATGGTATCGAAGCTGGGGCCGGCGATCGGCAGACCGTGCCGAGCCAGGACCTGGGCGTCGAACTTGAGGTTCTGCGCGATCTTCTCGACCTGCTCCGAGGCCAGCGCCGGGGCGAGCGCCGCTTGCAGGGCCGCCAGCGGCAAGCCCGCCGTCTGCGCGCGCCCGGCCACGGGCAGATACCAGGCTTCGCCTGCGCAGAGCGCCAGGCTGATGCCCACCAGATCGGCGGCCAGGGGATCCAGGCCCGTCGTCTCCGTGTCGACGGCGAAGCGCGCCGCCTTCGCCAGGCGCGCCCCCAATCCGGTCAGGGCCTCGCCGTCCTCGATGCAGCGATAGGCGACGGGCGCCTCCGCCTCGCCCGAACCGAGGAACTCGGCGATCAGGCTCTGGAAGCCGCGCTCCATGAGCCAGGCCTGCGCCGCGGCCCGGTCGGGCGCGCGGGGCCGCCAGGCCGCGCTCGGCGCGGGCAAGGGCAGATCCTCCACGAGACCGATCAGCTCCCGCGCCAGGAAAGCCTGCTCCCTGCCCGCTTCCAGCTTGCGGCGCAGCGCCGCGGCATCCAGATCCGCGAGGCGCGCGTAGAGGCTGTCCAGCGAATCGAACTCGGCGAGCAGCTTGGCGCTGCCCTTGGGACCGAGTCCCGGTACGCCGGGCACGTTGTCGGCGTCGTCGCCGGTGAGGCTGAGGTAGTCGCGCAACCGGCTCGGCGGCACGCCGAACTCCTCCTCCACCTCGCGCGGGCCCAGCTCGCGCGCGGGCTTGGCGCCTGCGGCCGGGCGCAGCACGCGGATCTGTTCATCGACGAGCTGGCAGAGATCCTTGTCCGCCGAGGCGATGAGAACCTGCCAGCCGGCGGCCGCGGCCTGGCGCGCGGCGCTGGCGATGAGGTCGTCGGCCTCGAAGCCGGGCCGCGCCTCGTGCGCGATGCCGGCCAGGGGGAGGAACTCCTGGAGCCGCTCGACGCTGGCCTTGAGTTCCGGTGGCGTCGCCGCTCGCTTCGCCTTGTAGGCCGGATAGCGCCGGTGGCGGAAGCTGCCGCCCACCGGATCGAAGGCGACGAAAATGGCGTCCGGCTGCCGCTCGCGACGCAGGGCGAGCAGGGTGCGCAGGAAGCCGAACTCCGCGCTCGTGTTCTCGCCGGCGCTGTTGGTCAGCGGGCTGCGAATCATGGCGAAGTAGCTGCGAAAGGCCAGCGCATGGCCATCGATCAAGAGCAGCTTCATGGTGACTCCTCGCGCCCGGCGCCGCCCGCCCCGTAGAGCCCCGCCCGCAGGATGTAGGCCGCCACCGCCGGCGGCAACCAGGGCGTGGGCCGCCCGGCGGCCAGGCAGGCGCGGATGACGCGGCTCTGGGCCGGATGCAGCGCGCCCGTGGCGAGACGATGCGGCCAGGGCGCGGCGCCGGACGCCCGCCCCGCGCGGGCGAGGACGAGCAGCTCGATCTCGGCGCAGAGCGCCGCCGGTTCGTGCCAGCTCCCGAGTTCGACCAGGGAATCGGCGCCCAGGATGAGCGAGAACTGCAGAGCCCCGCCGTGCCTTGCCTTGAGCGCGCGCACGGTGTCCAGCGTGTAGCTGGCGCCGCCGCGGGCAGCTTCGCTCTCGTCCACCCGCAGCCAGGGCTCGGCCGCCGCCAGGAGCCGCGCCATCGCAGCCCGATCGGGGTAGGGCGCGATCACCGCCTTGTGGGGCGGCTGAAAGGCTGGCAACAGCCAGACGGCGTCGAGCTGCCAGTGCCGGCGGGCTTCCCGGGCCATCCACAGGTGGCCCAGATGGGGTGGATCGAAGCTGCCCCCGAGCAGACCTACACGCTCGGGGACGGCCATCGCTCAGTTCGCGAGCAGGGCCCGCGCGCGCCGGGCGAGTTCGCTGTCCGGCCGCAGCGCTGCCGCCCGCGTCGCCAGGCGCTCGGCTTCTGCCCGGTCGCCTGTCTTGAGTTGAAGCGCGATCAATTCCAGCAGCCCGGACTCCGCCTGAGCGCTCTCCGGCTGTTCGCGCAAGAGCTTCTCGTAGTAGAGCACCGCCGCCTGCGGCCGCTTCATGCGCTGGTACAGACGCGCGATACTCAGGCTCTTCTCGGCCAGCTTCTCCTGCATCGCGGCGCGGGCGCTCGCGGCCCAGGGCGCCTGCGGACTCGTCGGGAAGTCCAGCAGGAAGTCGTCGAGCACCTGGATGGCCTTCAGCGTCGGCGTGGCGTCCCGGTCGTAGGGCGGCGACTGCTTCACCCAGCAGAGCGCCTCGTAGAAGGCCGCCGCCGCCAGGGAGTCGCTGCGCGGATAGTCCCGCTGGAAGATCTCGAACTCCACGGCCGCCGTGGGATAGTCGCCGTTCTCGAGGTAGGCACGCCCCAACATGAAGTGGGCCAGCATCGCTTCGGCGCCGAGACCGCTATCCTCCAGGTAGAGCTGGTAGTCCTGGATGGCTGCCGACCAGTCGCGCCGCGCGAAGGAGCGGTCGGCGCGCTCCTTGCGGCTCAGCCCGCGGCTCGATGAACAGCCGAGAACGGACACGAGGGCGAGGGCCGCGAGGGCCATCAGCGCTATCGCTGCCGTACGCCGGGGGATCGCCCTCACCGCAATCTCGCCTTCTCGAGCGTGGCCAGCCGCTCGATTGCCGAATCGTAGACCCTGCCGGTCTGGGTGCTGCTCTCGTTGATGACCCGCCGATAGCAGGCCAGCGCCTCTTCGTAGTTGCGCAGGTTCTCGTACGCCGCTCCCAGCTCGAGGAGCGCCTCCGCCGTGAGGGGCGGGTTCTCCCGGAAGCGGAGCACCTTGCGAAGATAGCCCAGGGCCCCGTCGTAGTCCATGCGCGAGTTTGCGGCACGCGCCTCGCCGATGAGCAACTCCTGGTAGAGCCAGATCGCCTCGTGCCGCTGCCGGTGGCGGGGCTCACGGCGCAGCCAGGGCTCGAGCAGGTCAAGCGCCTCCTGATCCCGAGCCAGCTTGTGGAGACTGACGGCGTAGGGATACAGGGCATCCACGGCGGCGCTGCTGTCGGGCGCCGCGGCGAGCGCCTGGCCATAGAGGGCCGCCGCGCGGGGCCAATCGCGTTCCGCCTGCGCGCGCTCCGCCATGAAGTAGGCGTAGGGCCCGAGCTCGAGCCGCGGCGCGAAGGAAAGGGCAATGGCCCATCGCCGCGCAGCGCGGCTCTCCTGCTTCGCCGCGAAATCCTCGCGCGCCCGCTGGTGGTAGAGGAGGGCCACGGCCTCGGCCGCGGCCGGTTCGACGGTGGTCAAGGTGCGGAAGTAGCTCTCCGCCTCCCCGTCGCGATCCAGGGCGAGCAGGCTCGTCGCCACGAGCCTCAAGGCCGCCGGGTGCTCCGGCTCGCGCAGCAGGACATAGAGCCCCTCGAGCTGGGCCTCCTCGAAGCGGCCGGCCACGAAGTGGGTCTCGCCCCGCTCCAGGTGCGCCTCGATCTTGTCGCCGCCGCAGCCGAGAGCGCTCAGGAGCCAGAGTGCCGGCACGAGCAGAAGCAAACGCCGGCCCGCCGCTGCCAAGCGGCCGGCGCGGCGCTGCGGCAGCCACGCGCAGGAGAGGGCGTGGGCGGGCATCAATTCCCGCTTTGGTTACTGAAGAAGAGATAGATCAACCCGGCGATCATGCCCGTCACGACAAAGGGCTCCGCGGACTTGGACCAGTCGTGCTCGCGGAGCTCGGGCGTCGTGAAGGGGTAGCTGGGGCTGGCCACCAGCTCCCGCAGCTCGTAGGGAAAGCGATCGGCCATCAGGACCTCGCGCTGCGTAACGGCCAGTTCGGTCCCCGTGGCCGCGTCCGACAGCCGGGTCGCCAGCACGCAGATGCCGTGGCGTTCGATCTCCTTGCGCGTCCACAGGGCGCTGCGATCGACGCCCGTGTAGGCGATGCGCAGCTCCAGGATGCGGAACTCCAGGTGCTGGGCACAATCGGCCGGCCCCGCGGCCACCCCCAGCCCCTGCTGCCGCGCCGCTTCGGACAGGGCCAGCTCGAGGATGCCGTTGCCCGAGTGCTCGCTGCGCGGAGCGATGAAGATGCAGTCCCCCGCTGCCGCACCCAACTCGGCCAGCGTGGCCGCAGCCACCTCGGCGGCCATTGCATGGGCGAGGCCGAGGTTGGTCGGCACCGCCTCCACCGTCAGAGGCGCGGGCTCGGCGGCTCCGGCGGGCAGGGCGAGGGCACAGAGCCCAAGGCCGAGCAGGCAGGCCTGCCAGCGGGAAGCTCGCGGCGAAATGGCGCGCATGGCAACTCCAGCGACTGGGGTCGGGTAGGGTATAGAAAGCGACCGCGGCAGTGTCAAGGCAAAGCGCCGTCCCGGCGGCGACCCAGGAGATCGTAGACGTCGCTGTCCAGCACCTCTACCTCAATCCATTGGCCGAGTTCGAGTTCCGCATCGTCCTCGAGGAAGAGGTGGCCGTCCACCTCGTAGGCTTCGCGCGGCGTCCGCAGGGCCGCGCGCGCGCCTGCGAAGGGTGCGCTCGCCAGGGGATCCAGGCTGCGCTCGGGCGGCAGCCCGTCGCCGCGCTCCGCCAGGGCCTCGACCACCGCCGGCAGGCGCTGGCCAACCCAGCGCCGGGCGCGCTCCTCGCTGTGGACCATCTGGGCGAGCTGCACGGCCTCGACGCGTTCAGCGATCTGCTCGGCGGGCACGGCAGGCCCCAGAGCCGGCGCGGCGGTGCCCTCCTCCCTGCTGTAGCCGAAGACGCCCAGATGGTCGAAGGGCTGCTCCGCCAGGAAGTCGAGCAGCTGGGCGAGGTCCGCGTCCGTCTCGCTCGGATGGCCGACGAGTACCGTGCTGCGCAGGGTCAGGTCCGGGCGCTCGCGGCGGAGGCCACCGAGCAGCTCGTGCAAGCGCGCCTGGGCGTGGCCGCGGCGCATGAGCGTGAGCATGCGCTCGCTGGCATGCTGGATGGGCATGTCGAGGTAGGGCACCACGCGCGGCAGTGCGAAGAGCGCGAGCAGATCGGGCAGCTCGACCAGGGTCGGGTGCAGGTAGAAGACGCGAATCCAGGTGAGCGCTTCCAGGCGCGAGAGCTGCTCGACGAGCGGCAGCAGGCCCGGCCCGCCCTGGTCGCGACCGTAGAAGCCCGTGTCCTGGCTGATCAGGTTGATCTCGCGTACGCCGCGTGCGGCCAGCGCTGCGACCTCGGCCACGATGGCGTCCGGCGGCCGACTCTGGAAGCGCCCCCGGATGCCGGGGATCGCGCAGAAGCTGCAGTGGCGGCTGCAGCCCTCGCCGATCTTGACGTAGGCCAGATGGGACGGCGTCAGCAGGGGCCGCTCGGCGAAGCCGGCGAAGCTGATGCGCGGCGCGGCCGGAGTGAGTTCGCCCGCCGGCTCCCGCTGCCCGAAGAGCGCCGCCAGGGCATCCGCGAGCCGGTCCTGTTGACCGACCCCGGCCAGCAGATCGATCTCCGGGATCTCGGCGCGCAGCTCCTCGGCATAGCGCTGGGGCAGGCAGCCGATCACGGCCAGCTTGGCACCCGTCTCGCCCTTGAGACGGGCCAGCTCCAGGATGCGCTCGATGGACTGCTCGCGGGCGGCCTCGATGAAGGAGCAGGTGTTGAGCAGCAGCAGCTCGGCCGCCGCGGCATCGGCCTCGTGGGCGAAGCCTTTCCCAAGCAGGAAGCCGAGCGCCGCCTCGCTGTCGACGAGCGTCTTGCTGCAGCCGAGGGATTCGAGATAGACGCGGCGGGGCCCTGCCATCAACGCCTGCCCTCGCCGTCGAGGTCGTCGGCGTCGAGCGCTTCGGGCCCCACGAGCAGCTCCCGGGCCTTGCTGCCCGTGTGCGGCCCGACGATGCCCGCGTCCTCGAGCATGTCCATCAGCCGGCTGGCGCGGGTGTAGCCGACGCGCAGGCGGCGCTGCAGCATCGTCGTGCTGCCGAAGCCGGCCAGGATGACCGTGCGCTTCGCGTCGCCGAAGAGCTCGTCCTCGCCCTCGAAGTCGAGTCCGCCCTCGCGGCGCTGCTCGAGGTCGATGTGGGCGGGCTCCCCGCCCGCCTGGCGCCAGTGGGCGACGATGCGCTCCACCTCGGCCGTGTCGACGTAGGCGCCGTGCAGGCGGCGCGGGAAGGGCTGGCGGCCGTGCTTGAAGAGCATGTCCCCGCGGCCGATCAGGGTCTCGGCGCCCGTGGCGTCGAGGATGGTCTTCGAATCGAAGCGGCTGAACACCTTGAAGGCGATGCGGCTGGGGAAGTTGGCCTTGATGATGCCGTCGATGATGTCCACGCTGGGCCGCTGGGTGGCGAGCACCAGGTGGATGCCCACCGCCCGCGCCATCTGGGCCAGCCGCACGATGGGCGGCTGCACGTCCTTGCCGAGGGTCATCATGAGGTCGGCGAACTCCTCGACGATGCCGACCAGGAAGGGCAGGGTCTCGTCCACGCGCTGGCCGTCGCGGTTCAGCACCTCGCCGGCGCGCACCTTCGCGTTGTACTCGCCGATGCTGCGCACGCCGGTGGGCTTGAGCAGCTGGTAGCGCCGCTCCATCTCGCCCACCAGCCAGTTGAGCGCCGACAGCGCCACGCGGTTGTCCGTGATCACCGGGTGGAGCAGGTGCGGAATCTCGTTGTACACGGACAGCTCGAGCATCTTGGGATCGACGAGGAAGAGGCGCAGGGTCTCCGGCGTGTGCGCGAGCAGGAGGCTGACCAGGATGCTGTTGATGCACACGCTCTTGCCGGTACCGGTGGCGCCGGCCACGAGCAGGTGCGGCATCTCGACGAGGTCTGTCCAGGTGGCCCGCCCGTCCACGTCGACGCCGAGGGCGACGGCCAGCTCGCCGCCCGCGCCGACGGCACCCTCGGCCTCCAGCACTTCGCGCAGGCGAATGATCCGCGGCTTGGGGTTGGGCAGCTCGATGCCGACGGCCGCCTTGCCCGGAATCGGCGCCACCATGCGCAGCTCCTTGCTGCGCAGCGCGAGCGCGAGATCCTCGCGGCGGCTGACGATCTGGCTCACCTTGACCCCGCTGTCCGGCTCGAACTCGAAGGTGGTCACCACCGGCCCCTGGCTCATCGCGCTCACGCGGCCGCCGATGTTGAAGCTGGCCAGCTTGTCGACGAGCAGGCGCGCCCGCTCCTCGGCGAAGCGGCGATCGGCGGGATCGCCCTGCCCCGCCGGCGGGTCCAGCAGGTCCAGGGCAGGCAGCGCCGCAGCGGCCCCCCGCGCCCGACTGCGCTGGACAGGCCTCTGGGCCGGCGCGACGGCCGCCGCCGTCCCCGTGCGCCGGCCTGGCCCGGCCGACCCCACCGCCGGCGGGCTGGGCGCCCTTGTCACCCCGGCCTCCGACCCGACGCCCGCGCCATGGGCGACCGGCGATTCGGCTTGCCCGGCGCCTGCGGCCGCCCCCGCCTGCGCGGCCTCGGCCAGCCGCCGGGCGCGCGCAGCGGCCAGCGCCGCCGCGCCCTGCCGCCAGGCCGCAGCCAGGCTCCTGGCCCCCAGGCCAAAGGCCAGCCTGAGCCCCCGAGCAGCGGCGCGCAAGAGCCGGGGCAACCAGCCCAGGAGCAGTTCGACGCCGCGCCGCGCGGCGGTCCGCACAGGCGGCGGCAGCAGCAGGGCGAGGCCGATCAAGCTCAGGAATGCCAGCAGGATGCCGCTGCCCGGATTCCCGAAGAGGCGGCCAAGGCCGGCGCCGAGCAGCTCGCCCAGCCAGCCCTGGCGACTGCTGTCCGGGCCGCCGAGGGCGGGGGTGCCCAGCCACAGCAGGCCGAGCAGGGCAGCGGACGACCAGCCGACGAGCCAGGAGCGCCGTCCCCGCGCAGACAGATCCGCCAGCCCCGCGCCCAGGAAGAAGGGCGCGATCAGCCAGGCGCCCAGGCTGCCGAGCAGGAAGCGCTGGCCCATGGCGAGCAGGGCGCCGACGACGCCAAAGGGATTGGGCGGCAGGCGCCTGAGCCAGCTCACACCGGACACGTCGCCCGT
The DNA here is from genome assembly GCA_963695095.1 of uncultured bacterium. Lineage (GTDB taxonomy): Bacteria > Krumholzibacteriota > Krumholzibacteriia > JACNKJ01 > JACNKJ01 > VGXI01. The sequence continues at coordinate 2,061,450 of CAVOFT010000001.1, forward strand.
GCCGGCGCCCAGCAGGCTGCCCGCGAGGACGGCGCCGACGAGAAGGGCGATCAGCCCCCGGATCGGATGTCGGCGTGGACCGGCCATGGCTCGGCGGACCGGCTCAGCGCCCGGCGCTGCGCCAGTCCTCCTCCTCGAGGAAGTGGGTGCTGAAGTCCCCGCTCAGGTAGCGCGGATGCTGCATGATGCGGGCGTGGAAGGCGAGCGTCGAGGGCACGCCTTCGATGACGCACTCGTCGAGGGCGCGGCGCATGCGCTTGATCGCCTCATCGCGGTCGGCGCCGTAGGTGATCAGCTTCGCAATCATCGAGTCGTAGAAAGGCGGGATCTTGTAGCCGCTATACACGTGCGTGTCCACGCGCACCCCGGGCCCGCCCGGCGGATGGAAGGAGGTCACGGTGCCCGGCGCGGGCGCGAAATCGCGCTCCGGATCCTCCGCGTTGATGCGGCACTCGATGGCATGGCCCTTGAGCACCACGTCCTCCTGGCGGAAGGCCAGGCGCTCGCCGGCGGCGACGCGGATCTGCTCCTTGAGCAGATCGAGCCCCGTCACCATCTCGGTGACCGGGTGCTCCACCTGGATGCGCGTGTTCATCTCCATGAAGTAGAAACGGCCGCTCGCCTCGAGCAGGAATTCGACGGTGCCCACCGAGTGGTAGCCGACGGCAGCCGCCGCACGCACGGCCGCGCGGCCCATGCGCTCGCGCAGATTGGCGTCCACCGCCGGGGACGGCGACTCCTCGATGAGCTTCTGATGCCGCCTCTGGATGGAGCAGTCGCGCTCGCCCAGGTGCATGATGTTGCCGTGCTTGTCGCCGATCACCTGGATCTCCACGTGTCGCGGTCGCAGCACGAGCTTTTCCACGTAGACGTCGCGGCGGCCGAAGGAGGCTTCGGCCTCGCCTTGCGCCGCGGAGAAGGCGCGCCTGAGCTCCTCCTCGTCGGCTGCGGCCCGCATGCCCTTGCCCCCACCGCCCGCCGCCGCCTTGATCATGACGGGAAAGCCGATCTCGCGGGCGATCTGCAGGGCCTGCACCTCGTCCTCGACGATCCCCTCGCTGCCCGGCACGACCGGAACGCCGGCGGCGATCATCGTCTCGCGAGCGAGGGCCTTGTCCCCCATGCGGCGGATCATCTCGGGATCCGGCCCCACGAAGATGAGTCCGTGCGACTGGCAGACCTCGGCGAAGTGCGCGTTCTCCGCGAGGAAGCCGTAGCCGGGGTGGACGGCGTCGGCGCCGGTCACGGCCGCCGCGCTGATGATGTTGTGGATGTTCAGGTAGCTGCGGCTCGAGGCGGCGGGCCCGATGCAGACCGTCTCGTGGGCGAACTTGACGTGCAGGCTGTCGACATCCGCTTCCGAGTGCAGCGCGACGGTCTCGACGCCCAGCTCCTCGCAAGCGCGCATGATCCGCAAGGCGATCTCGCCGCGGTTGGCCACCACGAGCTTCCGGATCATGCCCGCCCTTTCAGCAGGGACGCGGCGAACCCGCATCCCTGCTGGGGAATAGCACATCGCGACGCGGGGTGTCCAGGGGCCTTTGCCGGGGCGGGCTTAGACGCCTACGTGGCTTTCGCCTTCGCGTGGGATCCAGGTATCGAGCAGATTCTCCGAGCCCTCGATGCCCGCCATCTTGAGCCGGATCTCGTCCGGGTAGGTGGCGTTGGCCAGGGCCTCCTCGAGCCGGATCTTGCCGAGCTGGACCAGCGCCAGCAGCGACATGTCGAAGGTGCAGGTGCCGTAGACCGTGGCGCCCTCGGCCATGAAGTCGCGGATGCTGCCCATCTTCTTCGGATCCTGCAAGTACTCGCGGGTGGTCGCGCAGCCGACCAGCACCTCGCAGGCCGGCACGCGGCCGGCGCCGTCCTTGGTGGGAATCAGACGCAGGCCGATGATCCCTTCCAGATTGTGCGAGAGCAGGTGGCGGATCTCGCTGTGTTGATCGGGCGGGAAGAGCGAGAGCATGCGGTTGACCGTCTGCAGCGCGTCCGTGGTATGCAGGGTCGACAGCACGAGATGGCCGGTGTCCGCCGCGGTGAGCGCCACGCGCATCGTGGCCGCGTCGCGAATCTCGCCGATGACGAGCACATCCGGGTCCTGCCGCAGGACGTGCTTGAGCGCGGAGGCGAAGGACAGCGTATCGCTGCCCACCTCGCGCTGCGTGACCATGCCGGTGCTGTCGGCATGGAGGAACTCGGCCGGGTCTTCAACGGTCATCACGCTGACCGGCTTGGTATCCAGGATGCGGCGCACCATGGCCGCCATCGTCGTGCTCTTGCCGCTGCCCGTCATGCCCGTCACGAGGACGAGACCGCGCGGCGCCATGGCCAGGCGCTGGATGACGTCGGGCAGGTGCAGATCCTCGATCTGCGGCACCGTCGTCGGGATGTGCCGGAAGACCATCGAGATGCTGCCCCGCTGGAGGAAGACGTTGCCGCGAAAGCGGCCGAGGCCGGGCATGCTGAGGGCGAAGTCCACTTCGTGGTCGCGCTCGAAGGCCTCGCGCTGGTTCTCATCGAGGGCCTGCCGGTAGAGGGCGACCGTGTCTTCCAGCAGCAGCGACTCGTCGCCGCCGAAGACGAGATCGCCGTTGATGCGGTAGCCCGGCGGCCGCCCCACCTTGATGTGGAGGTCGCTCGCCCGGCGTTCCACCATCTCCTGCAGCATCTGCGTCAGTTCCATGCCGTCCTCCGCCGCGCGCCCTGCCGGGCGCTTGCGCGGGGGATCTAGCAAGAACCCGTCCCGCCGCTGCTGGGGCGGCGGCGTCCACCGGAGGGAAGCATGGGATAGCTCAGGGCAGGATCAGCGCCGCTCGATGCGGAAGAGCGGTTGGCCGAATTCCACCGCTTGGCCATTTTCGACGAGGATTTCGAGGATCACGCCGGCGACATCCGCCTCGATCTCGTTCATCAGCTTCATCGCCTCGATGATGCACAGCACGGTGCCGGGACTCACCTTGCTCCCCTCGCTGACGAAGGGTTCGACATCCGGGCTGGACGCTCGGTAGAAGGTGCCGACCATGGGCGCCTTGAGGGTGTGCAGGTCAGCGGCCGTTTCCGCGGCCGCTGCCGCGGCGGCGCTCGCCGCCGCTTCTGCCGCGACCGGCGGCGGGGCCGGCGCCGCATAGCTGGGAGCCGCCGGCCGCCGCGCCACGCGCCAACGCCGCCAGCCCAGGGGCGAGCTGGACAGCTCGATCTCGCCGATGTCCTCGTTCTCCTCCAGCAAGCGAATCAACTGCCGGATCTCATCGACGTGCATGATCACCTCGTTGCCAGGGGCGCGCCGCGCCCGTCAGTCCGCGGCGGCCGCGGCCAAGTGGAGCAGGGCCAGCCGATAGCCCGCCTCGCCGAAACCACTGATGACGCCCGCGGCCGCCCCCCCCGTCAGGGAGCGCTGGCGCCAGGGCTCGCGGGCGTGCAGGTTCGTCAGATGCACTTCCACCACGGGCAGCGGCAGCGCCGCGATGCAGTCGCGCAGGGCGACGCTGCTGTGGGTGAAGCCGCCCGGGTTGAGCACCACGCCCGCGCAGCGCCCCGTCGCGCCCTGCAGCGCGTCGATCAACTGCCCCTCGAGATTGGACTGGTAGAACTCCAGGTCCATGTCGCGCGCCTGCGCCCAGCGCTGGAGATCCCCCTCGAGCGCAGCCAGATCCCGGCGGCCGTAGACGGCCGGTTCGCGCTGACCGAGGAGGTTCAGGTTGGGACCCTGCAGCACGAGGTAGCGCGCCACTAGCGCCTCTTCTGCCCTGCGGCCGCCGTCGACCAGCCCGCGCCGTCGCCCGGCGAGGGTGCGGTGAGATAGCCCGGCTCCAGCTCAGCCAAGCTGAGTTCGAGCAGGCCAGGGCTGGGGGTAGAGCGAGGCCGGGCCGGGGCCCCCTGGGCCATCGCAGCGAGTTCCTCGCGGAGATCCTCCAGCTCGGGATCTTGGGCGTCCTCGTCGGCCCAACCCTCCAGGTAGCGCCCGGCGGCCGTCGCGTCGCCGGCGGCCAGCGCGGAAGCCGCCAGCGCCCGCAGGGCGGGCAGATTGCGAGCGTCCAGGCGCTCGAGCACCTCCCGGTAGTGGCCCAGGGCCTCCTCCATGCGGCCGAGCTGAGCCTTCAGGCGCGCGAACTCGACCCAGGCCGAAACCCGCTGCGGCCAGCGCGCCAGCCCCCCTTCGAGAAGGCTCATGGCCTCCTGGGTCCGGCCCTCTCGGCGGGCCAGGGCCGCCAGGGGAACGAAGAGCTCGCTCTCCCCCGCTCGAAGCGCTGGCGCAGCCCCTGGCCCTCCCCCTGGCTGGGCTCAGAGGACGGAGGCTCCCATCGCGCTGGAGATGCCAAGCTCAACTCCTTGTGAATAATATCGTTAACTCGATTATGCGCCCGCACTTCGCAACGCTAGCAGAGGCCCCCATGGGGGTCAACGCAATTATGGACTCGCGAGGAAGCTCGCCAGGCTCTGCTGGAGCCGTTCGACGGGGACCGCCTCACCCGGCCGGCAGCGCCCCCAGTCCTCGAGCAGGACGAAGCGCAGCCCAGCGCAGCGGCGCTTCTTGTCCGTCGCCATGCCGGCAATCAGGGCCTCGGCGGCGGGACGGCCCGGGGGCCGCAGCGGCAGACCCCAGCGACCGAGCAGGGCGGCCATCCGCCCTTCCCCCTGGGCCCCGAGAGGCAGCCCGCAGGCCGCGCCGAGGCGCAGGGCAGCCAGCATGCCAATGCCCACGGCCTCGCCGTGCAGCAGATCGGGCCGCGGCGCGAGCCCTTCCAGCGCATGGGCCAGCGTGTGGCCGAAGTTGAGTACCTCGCGCAGACCCTGCTCGCGCTCGTCGGCAGCGACCACGGCGGCCTTGAGCGCGCAGGCGCGTTCCAGGACGGCGGCCAGCGCCGGCGTCCGCGGGTCGAGGAGGGTCTCCCCCGCTCGCTCGAGTTCGGCCAGGAACTCCGCCTCGCGCGCGGCGGCGATCTTGGCGATCTCGGCCAGTCCCGCCGCCAACTCGCGCCGGGGCAGGGTATCGAGGAAAGCGAGATCGGCCAGAACCGCCAGCGGCTGGTGGAAGGCCCCCAGGCTGTTCTTGGCGCCGGGGAGGTTGACGGCCACCTTGCCCCCCACGCTGGCGTCGGCCTGGGCGAGCAGGGTCGTCGGCACCTGCACGAAGGGAATCCCGCGCAGGTAGCTGGCGGCCAGGAAGCCGCAGAGGTCGCCGCAGACGCCGCCGCCCACCGCGATGAGGGCGCCGTCGCGGCCGAGTTCCCGCGCGAGCAGCGCGCGGCCCAGCCGCTCGAGCTGCTCGAGCGACTTGCTGGCCTCGCCGGCGGGCACGCTGAGCCGGGGGTAGCCCGCCAGCAGAGCATCCAGGGCCGGAGCCTGCAGGGCGGCGACGCCGCTGTCGACGAGCGCGACGGCCGGGCGGCCGGCAAGGGCCTCGGCCAGGAGACCGCTGGGCAGCGCCCGTCCGATATGGATGGGATAGCTGCGCTCTCCGAGCTCGACCCGCAGGCTGCGCATCAGAAGTTGAAGGTCGTGGCCAGGGCTTCCAGCTCCCGCATGTAGGGATGCTTGGCCATGCCCGGCGCGTAGAGCAGGAGATCCAGGGCCAGCAGCCGGCTTCGGCGCTCGTCCCAGAAGAAGTAGGTGACGAAGGCGCCCCCGGTCATGTCCCGCTCGTTCTGCCAGATGCCCGCCAGGCGGACGGCTGGGCGCCCGGCCTGTTCGACCGCGCTGAAGCTGTAGCTGCCCGCCAGCAGGTAGTCGCCGCCATAGAGGCTGTCCGTCACGGCGCCGCGAAAGGCGAGGAGGCGGATCGAGTCGGCGAGGCTGGGGGCGCCGCCGTAGTCATTATCCCAGAAGACGCCGAGGACGCGGCTGGGCGCCTCGCAGTGCAACTCGATGGCACCCAGCTCGGGCCGCTCCTGCAGCAGGTGGTACTCGCCCGGGTAGCGCAGGCTGAAACCGTAGCGCTGCATGAGGTACTTGCCGCCGCCCTTGTTCTCGCGCCCGCTCAGGAGATAGTCGCGCATGCGCGCTCGCGTGGACTCGCGCATGCGCTCGCGCAGGGAAGTGGCCATCCGCGTCAGGAGGATCTCCTCCCCGGCGGCCCCGTTGGCGAGCAGGAAGTAGACATCCTGGTCGCGCGCGAAGAGGTCCTCGCGGTAGTAGACGATCTGGCCTTCGCGCCGCACGCGCTCGAGAGCGTCCTTGCCCAGCAGCCGCTGCACGTGGGCGAGCATGCCGCCGCGCTGATCGATACGCGCGTAGAGGATGATGTTCTTGCGGTCGCGGTTGCCCGGGAATTGCTCGTAGTCGCGCAGGAAGATGTCGAACTCGTTCTCTTCCTCGAAGACGTACTCGATCGGGTTGCTCAGCGTGGCGATGAATGCGTCCAGCAGGCCGCTGCGCCGGCCTTGCTCCGTGAAGAGATAGACGTCCGAGTAGGGCCCCACGGCCGGCACGACGCGCTTCTCGCCGCAGGCGAGGGCCAGGCTGAAGAGCGGGATGAGGGCGGCGAGGAGGACGCGGCGAAGTGACTGCATGACGGCAGGATAGGGCCAGGAAGCGGCCGGGTCAAACAGAAGCCGCGGGCCGCTGCCGGCCCCCCGCGCGCTCGGCGCGGGCCCGCCGCCTAGCGGAGGCTGTCTGCGTCCGCGGCAGGCTTCAGGCTGTCGACGGCGCCGGCAAAGGGCAGCAGGGGCCGCAGCGGGTCGGCGGTCTGGATGGCCCCCCGCTCGCTCGCTGCAGCGGAGGAGCGCTGGCTGCCGCCGACGACACGCAGGCCGGCCTGATCAGCGGGAGCGCCGGGGAAGGGCTGCGGCGCAGCGGGGATGCCGAGATCCCCACCCGCCACCGCTCCCGGCGCCGGCGCGCCGGCGACCGGCGCCGGGGGCATGGGCGGCGCCTGGGCGAGGCGATAGGCCGTGTAGCCGCCGCCGACGGCCAGCAACAGCGCCGCGGCCGCAGAGAGCAGGAAGCGCGGCCAGAAGTCCCGTCCGGCATCCACATCCGCGTAGCGCCAGGCTTCGAGCTGCGCTTGCTGCAGCTTGCGGCGGAGGTTCCAGTCGAAGTTGACGGAGGGCTCCGCGAGGGGTTCGGCATGCAGGGCGCTCAAGCCCGCCTGCAGGTCCTGCAGATAGGCCGAACACTCGACACAGCCGCCGAGATGGCGATTGAGTCGCGTCTGCTGCGCGGGATCGAGCAGCTCGTCGAGAAAGAGGGAGATCAGCGCCTGGGCGCGCTTGCAGGTCATTGCAGGGGGCCTCCATCAGCGGTGCGTGGAATTTCCTCGTCGTCGAAGCGGGCCAGCCAGTGCTTGCGGAAGTGCGAGCGGGCCCGATTGATGCGGCTGCGCACGGTACCGAGCTTGAGCCCCGTGGCAGCCGCGATTTCCTCATAGCTGAGATCGTGAACCTCGCGCAGGACGAAGGGTTCCCGGTAGTGCGCGGGGATCTTGACCATGATTTCCGAGATGGCGCGCCGTTCCTCGCGGCGCTCCAGGGTCTTGTCCTGCAGCTCCTGCCGGTCCGGCGCCTCCATCTCGACCTTGTCGTCGCCCTGCCCGATCAGCGGCATGCGAATGATGGGACTCCGCTTCTTCCGCCGCGCGTGGTTGCGCACGAGGTTGATGGCGATCGTGTAGAGCCAGGTGCTGAACTTGGCGATGGTGCGGTACTTGTCGGCATTGATGTAGGCCCGCACGAGCGCGTCCTGGGTGATCTCCTCCGCCAAGTCGGGGTCGGCCACCATGCGCAGCACGAAGTTGTAGAGGCGGCGCTTGAAGCGGTGCACGAGTTCGTCGTAGGCCCGCTTGTCACCCCCCTGTACAGCGAGGATGAGGTCTTCGTCACTGAGCACGCCGCGCGCCTCCTGGCGATGCCAAACTTGCATGCTTCACGCTCCAAGACCGCTGGGGTGCCGGCCTAGAACGCGGGGTCCCGCAACCGGTTCCCGGCTGCGTCGAGAAAGAGCCAATCCTCCGGGCTCAGCGCCGGGCGCTTCGCAAGGCGCGAAGTGGCGCGCAGCCATTGCCCGCCGGGCAGCTGCAGCCTCAGCTGGGAGCCAGCTCCCCGCGGCCCGTCCTGCCAGTGACAGCGCAGCGTTCCTGCCGGCAGCTCCCAGGTCAGGCGCCAGGCCCGCGTGCCCCGCAGGCGGAGCGTCGCGCTCCCGCCGGCAAGGCCGCCGCGGAGCACCGGCCAGCCGTCCTCCTCGCCCGCCACGGCCAGCTCGAGGCAGTCGGCGAGGAGCCGTCCGTCCCCGGCCAGGAGGGCCGTCCAGGCCGCCGGCGGCAGCAGCTCCAGGAATTCTCGCCAGGGCCCGGCCTCGGGAACGAGTTCGCGCGCTCCCGCCGGCGTCGCCCAGCTGAGCAGGGCCTGCCCCTCGCGCAGCAGGTACTGCCGTTCAGCGAGCAGGGGCAGCGCGGGCAGCGACACGGCCAGCGCAACGCGCTCGCTGTCGAGAGCGCGCAGGCAAAAACTCCCGCCGCGATGCACCAGCCCGGCGCCGGCCAGCCAGCGCCCGCGTATCTCGATGGGGACAGCGCCCGCCTCGCCGGCTCTCAATGGAGAGGGGCTCAAAGCCAGCCAGAGCGCGCTGCTCCAGCAGGCGAGCAGGCTGGCCTTGGACCAGCGCCGCTCAGTCCTGGGACTTGGGGCCATTGTCGCCGGCGCTGCCTCCCTCGGGCGGAGCCCCCGGCTTGGACCCGCCGCGCATGCCCTGCTGAAACTCGCGGATGCCGGAGCCGAGACCGCGGGCAAGCTCGGGGATCTTGCGGCCGCCGAAGAGGAGCAGAATGGCGAGCACGATGAGGACGATTTCCCACTGTCCGATGGCAGCGAACATGGCAACTCCCCTTGGCTGTTTGATTTAGCCCATGACAACATAGTCGCGGCCCGCGGGTCTGTCCAATGAAAAGCGCGCCGCCTCCGGCTTGCCCCCAGCCGCGCCCCCGCCTAGACTGTCTGCCCCCACCCCTTGGAGGTCAGCCATCCGGCTCCTGCTTCGCCTGTTGCCCTATCTGGCGCGCCGCAAGGGGCGCTTTGCCCTGGGGCTGGCCTGCCTGCTGCTCGCCAATCTTGCCGCGACCGCCATCCCCTGGCTGGTCGGGGAGATCGTCGATGGCCTCCGCAAGGCACATGCCGCCGGCGGTCAGTTGCCGCCGGGATTTCTCTCCCAGCACATCCTCATTCTCAGCGCCCTGTCCCTGCTGGGCGGCGCCTTCATGTTCGGCATGCGCTATCTGCTGATCGGCATCAGCCGCGACATCGAGTTCGAGCTGCGCGAGGATTTCTTCGCCCACCTGCTGCGCCTGGATCCCGCCTACTACCAGCGCCAGCCCGTGGGCGACCTCATGGCCAGGGCCGGCAGCGACCTGGGCGCCGTGCGCATGCTCCTCGGTCCGGGCGTGATGTACACGATGAACACCGCCGCCGCGCTCGTCATGACCCTGACCCTGATGCTCGCCACCGACTGGCGGCTCACGCTGCTGGGCCTGAGCCCCCTGCCCGTGCTGAGCCTGCTCATCTACCTCATCAGCAGCCGCTTCCACCGCGGTTACACGAGCATCCAGGAGCAGTTCAGCCGCTTGACCAGCCGCGTGCAGGAGAATCTCACCGGCATCCGCATCGTCAAGGCCTTCGGGCGCGAGGAGAGCGAGCTCGAGCGCTTTCGCCACGAGGGTAGCGCCTATAGCCGCGCAAATCTCCGCCTGTACGGCATGATGGCGCTGTTCATGCCCACCCTGCGCCTGCTCAGCGGTCTGTCCATCGTGATCATCCTCTTCTTCGGCGGGCGCGCCGTCGCCGGGGACCGGATCAGCCTCGGCGAGCTGGTCGCCTTCATCCAGTACATGATCCGACTCAGCTGGCCGATGGCCGCTCTCGGCTGGGTCACGGGCATCATCCAGCGCGGCAGCGCCTCCTGGCTGCGACTGGTCGAGGTGCTGGACCAGGAACCGGCCATCCAGGGGCCGCCGTCGGCCCCCACCGACGCCCCCCTCCGCGGCGGCCTCGAGATCCGCAATCTCAGCTTCGCCTACGCGGGCCATCCCGTGCTCAGGGAGATCAGCCTCGAGCTGCCCGCCGGCGCGAGCCTGGGCATCGTCGGCCCGACGGGCAGCGGCAAGACCACGCTGCTGCGCCTGATCCCCCGCCTCCTCGATCCCCCGGTCGGCAGCATCTTCCTCGCCGGCCGCGACATCACCGGCCTGCCCCTGGCCCAGCTGCGCGCGTCCATCGCCTGGGCGGGGCAGGAACCCCGGCTCTTCAGCGAGAGCCTCGACGCGAACCTGCGCCACGGCGATCTCGGCATCGACCCGGCGGCCCGCGACCGCGCCGCCCGGGATGCCGGCGTGCTGGAGGAGGTGCTCGGCTTTCCCGCCGGCTGGGAGACGCCCATCGGCGAACGCGGCGTGAACCTGTCCGGCGGCCAGCAGCAGCGCGTGAGCCTGGCGCGCGCCCTGCTCAAGGACGCCGGCCTGCTCATCCTCGATGCCCCCTTCGCGAGCGTGGACACCCAGACCGAGGAGGGCATTCTCGCCGCCCTGCGCGCCGAGGCTCAGGGCCGCGCGCTGATCCTCGTCAGCCACCGGGTCTCCACGGTACGCCATTGCGATCAGATCGTCGTCCTGGACGGCGGCCGCATTGTCGCTGCCGGCGATCACGCCGGCCTCCTCGCAGCCGGCGGCCTCTACGCGCGGCTCCACGAGCGCCAGCTCCTCGAAGAGGAACTGGACCGGAGCCGTGACGAGCGGGAGCGCGCATGAGCGCTCGCAAGTACGAGCAGTCGGACCAGGCGCCCCAGCAGGTCTACGACGCGCGGCTCATGCGCCGGGCCCTCGCCTACCTGCGGCCCCACCGGCTGCAGGTGGGCCTGGCCGTCATCCTGCTCACGGCCGCCTCGCTGGCCGGCCTGGCCGGTCCCCTGCTCGTCAAGCTGGGCATCGACGAGGGCATTCTCGGCGGCGACCGGCACCGGCTCCTGCAGGTGACCCTGCTCTTCGCCCTGCTCCAGCTCGTCGAATTCGGCCTCGGCTACTGGCAGACCCTGATCGTGGCCGGCCTCGGCCAGCGCTTCATGCTCGACCTGCGCGTGCAGCTCTTCGCCCACATCCAGCGCCTGCCCGTGGCCTTCTTCGATCGCAACCCCGTCGGCCGCCTGATGACCCGCCTCACCGGCGATGTCGAGTTGCTCAACGAGATGTTCAGCTCGGGCCTGGTCGCGATCATCGGCGACCTCCTGACACTGGCCGTGATCCTGGGCTACCTGCTCCTGCTCAACGTGCGCCTGGCGCTGATCACCTTTGCGCTGCTGCCGCTGCTCACCCTGATCACGCTCATCTTCCGCGGCCGCCTGCGCCGCAACTTCCGCGAGGTGCAGCTGCGCGTCGCCGCGATGAACGCCTTTCTCCAGGAACACCTGACCGGGATCGAGGTGATCCAGGTCTACGGTCAAGAGGAGCGCGCGGCAGCCCGCTTCCGCGAACTCAATCGCGCGCACACGCGGGCCCACCTGGACAGCGTGTTCAACTTCGGGCTCTTCTTCCCGCTGGTCGAAATCGTGGCCGTGCTCTCGATCACGCTCAGCCTGGGCTTCGGCGGCCGCTGGTACGCGACCGGCGCGGGACTCAGCCTGGGCGACCTGGCCGCCTTCATCCTCTATGCCCGGCGCTTCTTCCAGCCGATCAGCGATCTCAGCGAGAAGTTCAACATCATGCAGGCGGCCATGGCGTCCAGCGAGCGCATCTTTCGCCTGCTCGATACGCCCGCCGACCCGCTGGCGCCGCCCGCCCCCGCGCACCCGGAGCGCCTGCGCGGGGCGATCCGCTTCGAGCGCGTGCGCTTCGGCTACGATCCCGAGCAGCCCGTCCTCCACGACATCGAGATCGATATCGCCCCCGGCGAGCGGATCGCCCTGGTGGGACCGACGGGCGGCGGCAAGTCGAGCATCCTCGGCTTGCTCCTGCGCTTCTATCGCCCCCAGGCGGGGCGCATCCTGATCGACGGCGTGGACCTGGCCGACTTGCCGGCGGCTGTGCTGCGCGGGCAGGTGGCCCTCGTTCAACAGGACGTCGTTCTCTTCCCGGGCAGCATCGCCGAGAACATCAGCCTCGGCAATCCGGCGATCGGCGCCGACCGGGTGCGCGAAGCGATTCGCCTCGTCGGGGCCCAGACCTTCATCGAGCGCCTACCCCAGGGGCTCGCCACGCCGCTGCAGGTGGGCGGGGGCGGCCTCTCCACCGGCCAGAAGCAGCTCATCGCCTTCGCGCGCGCCCTGGCCCACGACCCCGCCCTGCTCATCCTCGACGAGGCGACCAGCGCCGTCGACACCGAAACCGAAGCCCTGCTCCAGCGCGGCTTGGAGCCGCTGCTCGCCGGGCGGACGAGCGTCGTCGTCGCCCACCGGCTGGGCACGATTCGCGGCGCCGACCGCATCCTCGTCGTGCAGCGCGGGCGCATCGTGGAGACCGGCGATCACGCCAGCCTCCTCGCCGCGGACGGGCTCTACGCAAGGCTCCACCGGCTCCAGTATCTCGATGCGCCCGCTCCCTGAGGCGCCGAACGGATCCATCCTTGCAGGCTGGGGCAGCAGCGGTGGGCGCAGGGCGCGCCGGGCCCTGGACTTCCCCATGCTTCCCCGGGAGCGTGCGCTTGGCCCTGGATCAACTCGCGAAAGACACGCTGCTCGGACGCACACCCGACGAGACCGAGCGCGCCCTCGGTGACGCGCTGGACCGCTGGGCGCCCACGGCGCCCGCGCTCGACGCGCAACTCGTCCGCCTGGGCGCGGAGGAGGGCCTTCTCAAGCGCCGAGTGGCGCTCTGGGAACTGCTCGCCGCCCTGGACCGCAGGAGCCGCCAGCGCCAGCTGGAGGCCATCATCGGCGCCGCCTACCGGGAGGACGCCGGCGGCCTGCGCCTGCTGTTCAGCTTTCTTTGCGGACGGCCGCGCAGCTTTCTCTACCCGGAGCGCATCGCCACGCTGCGCCATGTGGAGCGCCTGGGCCGGCGCCTGCTCTTCGTGCAGCCGCCGCGCACCGACGAGGAACTGGCCTGGCTGGAGACGCTGCAGGCCCTGCTCGCGCGCAATCAGGATGCGGCCTTCCCCGCTGGCCTCGGGCCCCTGCGCACCCAGCTCGCCGACATGCTCGCGGCGCCGGCCGGGCTCCCCTCTCCGTTGCCGGCGGAGCTCGGCGAACTCATCCTCCTCGAGGGCCGCGCGGCCAGCCTCCGCGGCGCCCGCCTCGTCGATCAGGTCGGCGAGTACGACCCGGCCGCCCTCGCCCGGCTCCTGCCGCTCGTCGTTGCCCTCGACGAATGGCAGGGCGACCTGCAGACACTGGTCAGCCGGGGCGCCCGCGGCCTCAAGCATCCCCTCGAGCAGTTCCTGGGCGACGACGAGCTCGCCGGCTGGCAGCGCGATCTGGCCGCCGACGAGCGGGCGCCCGGCCGGCTGCTGGCCGGCTGGGTGCGCTGGATGAGCGAGACGGAAATGGTGGGCAATGAGCCGGCGGCCTGGGTGGGCCTCCTGCGCACCCTGGGCGGCCGCCGCTATCGCAAGACCCTCCACGCGGCGCTGCTCCTGCCGCTGCGCTGGCGCGCGCGGCGCCTCGGCCTCGACACGCGGCCGCCTCAGTCGCTCTTTCGCGGCCCGGCAGTCAGCGAGGCCGAGGGCCTCTTCTGGGTGGATCTGGACGCCCTGCTCTGGGCGGACTGGGTGAGCGCGGACGGCCGGCCGTCCAGCCCCGAGGAGTGGCGCGCGCCCGAGTCGCCGCTGGCCCTGCTGCGCAGCCGTATCCAGGACGACGCCTTCTGCGAGTTGATCCTGGACAACCCGAAGTGGAGCGGCCGCAACGGCACGGTCGAGATCATCGCCCGCGGCAGCCGCAGCGTGAAGATCCTCCTGCGCATCGCTCGCGAACGCCGCCTGCACAGCGGCGCCGCCAATCGCGGCGTGCCGCTCGCGCTGCTGGAAAACCCCACGGGCATTCCCCTGAGCGCCCTGCGCGCCTTCCTCGGCCCGCGCTACATCTCGCACCATGATATCGGCCGCCTCGCCCGCGGCGCCTCCGGCGTGCGCCAGGAGATCATCCGCGAGGCCCGCGAGCTGATCAAGCGCGGCTAGGCGCCCGCCGCGTAGAAGGCCGCCAGGCTGTCCAGCACGCGCTGCTCGCGCGCTTCTCCCAGCTCCGGATAGATGGGCAGCGAGAGCACCTCGGCCGCCAGGCGCTCGGTCATGGGCAGCGCGCGCCCGGCGCTGGGCAAAGCTGCGAAGCAGGGCTGGCGGTGGAGTGGCACGGGATAGTAGACCGCGGCGCCGATGCCGTCGGCCGCCAGGTGCGCGAGCAGGGCGTCGCGCCGGCCGCCGGCCACCCGCAGCGTGAACTGGTGGAAGACGTGCTCTTCATCGCCCGGCGCCGGCAGGCGTGGCGCCCTCAGGCGATCCGCGAGGCCGCGGGCCGCGATCCCCGCTGCGTAGCGGGCGGCGATCGCCCGCCGCTCCTGATTCCAGAGGGCGAGCCGGGGCAGCTTGGCGTGCAGCACAGCGGCCTGGAGGGCGTCCAGGCGCCCGTTCATCCCCACCTCGCCATGATGGTAGCGCGCGGTCTCGCCGTGATTGCGATAGCGCCGCGCGCGCTCCAGGAGCGCCGCGTCCGGGCCGGCGAGCAGACCGCCGTCGCCCGCCCCGCCCAGGTTCTTGCTGGGAAAGAAGGAGAAGGCGCCGATGTGGCCGAGGCTGCCGCTCGCGCCCAGTGCGTCGCGCGCACCCACGGACTGGGCGGCATCCTCGATGAGGACCAGCCCGCGCTCGGCGGCCAGGGCCCGCCAGGGTCGCCAGTCCATCTGGCGACCATAGAGATGAACGCCGATCACCGCCTTCGTGCGGGGCGTGAGGACGCGGCGGGCGTCGGCGGGGTCCATGAGGAAGTCCTCATCCACGTCGACGAAGACCGGCGTCGCACCCCGCTGCACCACGGCCCCTGCCGTCGCGAAGAAGGTGAAGGCGGGCAGGAGCACCTCGTCGCCCTGGCCCACGTCGAGCACGGCCAGGGCGATGATCAAGGCATCGCTGCCGCTGGCGACTCCCACCGTCGTCGGCACGCCGAGGAACTCCGCCATCGCCGCCTCGAAGTCGCTCACCGTCTTGCCGAGAATGAAGCTCTGCGCTTCGAAGAGCGCTTCCACGCGCGCGCGGATCTCATCACGCAGGCCGGCATGCTGAGCGGGCAGGTCGAGCTGAGGCACCTTCATTGCGGACTCCCTTCGCGCCGGATCGGCACTCTAGCATTTCCCCGCGCCGCAGCGAAGTGGCCGAGGAGACATTCTTGCAATGCTCGCGGCGTGGACAGGAAGGAGCCTTTCGCAATGATCCGTAGCGGGATGCTCGTGGTCTCAGCGCTCTTCATGCTTCCGCTCGGCGCGCCTCCGGCCGCCGCGCAAGCTGATGACGAGCTTGCAAAAGTCCAACGCTTCGAGGGCGGCAGCATCCGCCTCTCGCTCGGCGCGGCGAGTCTGGCCCTGCTCGGCCCCGGCGTCGCGACCCAGCAGGCCAGCGTGGCCCCCATCTACCCCGGGCCGGGACGCCAGCTCCACAACCCGGCCTTGCTCGGCATGCTGCGCCGTCCCCTGCTCGCCGCGGATCTCGCGCCGCGGCTGGACCTGGACCTCGGACGTCTCGTCGACTTGGACGCGCGGCTCGGCGAGGAGACCGATGCCCTGCTCGCCGATCATCTCGCCGACGGCGGTCAGCTCGTCGCCAGCAGCGGCGAGGCCGGCCTCTACCATCCGGGCGGACTGGGCGCTGCCACCCTCATCCTGCCCGGGCGCCAGGGCACCCTGGCCCTGGGCATCGATGCCCCCTTCAGCCTCGACCTGGACCTGCTCGCCACCGGCATCCGGGCCTGGGCGGACATCGAGAAGACCGTCGAGGACCACAGCGAGACCATCGCGCTGCGCGCAGATCTCGACCTGGCCGCCCGCATCGCTCTGCGCGCGCGCCGCTACAGCCTCGCCGTGGGCCGCGAGCTGGCCCCCGGCCTCTGGCTCGGCGCCGGACTGGATTGCCTCGAGCTCAGCGCGAGCGTCGACGGCCTCGCCGACACCGAGGGCATCATGGCCACCGGCGGCCGCGAGTTCGCTTTCGGCGATCCCAACGATCCCTGGGAGAACTCCCTGGATCAGCGCCTGACGGGCGACTACGCCGGCCGCGCCTGGACGCTGCGCCTGGGCCTGGGCTGGCGGCCGCTGCGGGCGCTGGCCATCGGACTCGTCTACCAGCGCGCGCCTGCCTTCGCGCTGGCGGGCGATGCCGACCTCTCCCTGCGTCGCCTCGCCGCCTACGCAGATGGCGGCATCGATCCCAGCGAGCTATCGCTCTCGAGGCCGACGGAAACGGAGCTCGTCGAGAGCCCCGTGGACGAGACGCTCGCCGTCGAACTGCCGAGCAGCCTGAGCCTGGGCATCGCCGGCAGCCTCGGCCCCCTCACCGCGAGCCTAGACGGCAGCCTCTTCCAGGGCGATTTCCGCGTGGGCTATCTCGATGCCGAGGGCCGCCTGCGCCCGGCCGGGCTCCTCAAGGCGGGTCTGGCCACTGGGCCCCTCTCGCTCTCGCTGGGCCTGCTCTTCGTCCGGCCTGAACTGCGCTTCGACGGCAAGACCGAGACCTTTGGCCTGCTGCCCCTGCCCCTCCTGGGACTGGGCGGGGGTGCGCGCCTCAACGAGCATCTGCGCCTGGACGCCGCCCTCGGTGCGGCGCCACTGCCCACGCTGCGCCTGAGCGCGGCGCTGCTCTTCTAGCCCAAGGACGATGGCGATGCCCCGCACCCCGCACTGCCCGCCTGCCCGCGTCTCGCGCCGTGCGGCGCTTTCCGCCGTCCTCCTGGCCGCGTTCGCGGCGCCCGCGCCCGCCGGACTGGGCGACGTGCACCCGACCCAGCTGCCGGAGGGCCTCGTCGCGAGCACGGACAGCCTCGTCATCCGCTGGGCGGAGACGAGCAACTGTCAGCTGGAAGTGGGGCCGGCTCCGGATGTCCTGCTCCCGCTGGCCGGCGCGAGCGGCGGCCCGGGGCTCCTCGCCTTCGTACCGGGGGCCCTGAACCTGGGCGCCGGGGCCTGGGCCGCGCGCCTCGTCAGCGCGAACGGCGCCGACAGCAGCCTGCCTTTCGTCCTGTTCATCGAGGCCGAAACCGCACCGCGCATGATCGCCCCCGCCAACGGCAGCGAGATTCCCGCCGGCGGCGCCATGCTGCGCTGGGAGCCGGTGCTGGGCGTGCCCTACTACCATGTGCTGTTCAGCGACCAGGAGATCGTCATCGAGGAGAACGAGGAGGGCGATCCGGTGGTCGCCGGGGCGGCGCTCACCTGGCAGGCGATCACCTCGGCCACGGCCATCGCCTACGGCGACATCGACCCCAGCGGCTTCTTCACGGCGATGAACGGCACCGCACCGCCACTCGTGGCCGGCGCCGACTACAACTGGCTCGTGCTCAACAACTACGGCGCCAATCCGGCGCTGTCGAGCACGCGCCAGGCCGGCGTCGCCGCCTTTCATGTGGCACCGACAGCGCTCGCCGCCCCCGTCCTCCTCGCCCCTGCCTCGGACGACAGCCTCGCCGCACCCAGCATCGCCTTCGCGTGGAGCGCGGTGCCCGAGGCGAGCCGCTACCAGTTCACCCTCTCGCGCCTCGTCGACGAGGATGGCAACGAGGGAGCGGTGGGCGTCTACGACCAGATCACCAGCCAGCCCCTCATCGACCTGCCGGCGGCCAGCCTGCTGGTGGATTCGCGCTACCGCTGGAAGGTCTACGCCCTCGACGAGGTCGGCCAGGGTGCCGTCAGCGCCCCCAGCGAATTCAGCTACCGGATCGAGATGGGTCGCTTGCAGGTGCTGACACGCAATCAGGACGGCCAGGCGCTGCCCTACGTGGAACTCGACCCTGACGCCCCTGGGCGGCGGCGGCAGCGCGCTGCCCGCCATCACCGGCGGCAGCGGCGGCTGGGACGATGAACTCGTGGCGGGCGATTACCGCGTCGCGGCCAGCAAGGACGGCCACGAAGGGGCGATCGCCGAGGCGAGCATCGTCGCCGGCGATCTCTGCGAATTGACGCTGGTGCTCGCCGAGAGCCCAGCGACGCTCGCCGGCAGCGTACGCGATCCCCAGCAGCAGCCCCTGCCCTTCGCGATCGTCACCGCGCGCAACACGCAGACCGGGGCCTTGCGGCAGATCGAGGCGAGCGCAGGCGGCGCCTTCGCGCTCGGCGTTGGCCCTGGCAACTGGCGCCTCCGCGCCGCCCGCAACGGCTATCATGCCACCGACAGTCTCCTCGTCACGGCAGCAGCCGGCGCCTATCTGAATCTGCCCAGCGCCCTGCATCTCGCTCCCAACGCCTGCTCCCTTGCGGGCAGCGTCCGCAACTCGCACGGCCAGCCGCTGCTGGCTGCCCGCGTGACCGCCAGCAAGGGCGGCGAGTCGCTGCAATTCCTGACGGCGGCCGACGGGCACTTCCAGTTCAGCGTCGACGCCGGCACCTGGATCCTGAGCGCCAGCAAGACCGGCTACGTGCCGCCGGCGCCGCGCAGCGTGACGCTGGCGCCGGGGGCCCAGCACACCCTCGACCCCCCGCTGGCCCTCAGCGCTCAGGCCGCGATCCTGAGCGGCTTTGTCGGGGCGGCCGGCGGCCTGGTCGGCGGCGCCCTCGTCACGGCAACGCCGACGACCGGCTGCGCCTACTACACCACGGCCGGTCCGCAGGGCTCCTGGCAGCTCAGCCTGCCCGCGGGCACCTGGTCGCTCAGCGCCAGCAAGGACGGCTACAGCGCGGGCGCCGCCCTGCAGCTCACGCTGGCGCCGGGCGGCGGACAGAGCGGCCTGGCGCTGGCGCTGAGTCCCAATCCCTGCCGCGTCGCGGGCCTGGTCACGGACGGCAGCGCGCCTCTGGCGGGGGCCGTGCTCAGCGCGGGCGAGCTGTCGACCACCAGCGCCTGGGACGGCAGCTACAGCCTCACCCTCGGCGTCGGCGCCCACAGCCTCCAGGCCTTCAAGACGGGCTACAGCGGCGCCGAGGAACAGGTCACGCTGGCTCCGGGCCAGCAGCTGACGGGACTGGACTTCACGCTGGCCCCTGGCGCCGCCACCGTGAGCGGCCGCGTGCTGGCCCAGGGGGAACCCGTGGCGGCGGCTCTGGTGAGCCTGACCGGCGCCGCCTTCACGGTCGAGCGCAGGAGCGGGGCGAACGGGACCTTCAGCATCAGCGCCCCGCCTGGCAGCTACACCCTGTCCGTCGCCAAGAACGCGATGATCCCGGGTACGCCGCGCGCCCTCACCCTGGCGGCAGGGCAGACCCTGCCCGGTCAGGACCTGCAGCTCACACCGGCCGGCGCCCGGCTTTCCGGCCGTGTCCTCGCCGGCGGCGCCGCGCTGCGCGATGCCCAGGTACAGGCGAGCTCCGTGCTCGGCAGCAGCAGCACGGGTAGCGCCCCGGACGGCAGCTGGTCCCTGCTCCTGGCCGGCGGCGCCGCCTGGACCCTGAGCGCCAGCAAGGCGGGCTACTCGACGCAGAGCGTCCAGTCGCCCGCCCTTGCCGATGGCGCCACGTGGAGCCAGGACTTCGCGCTGACCCCGCAGGCCGCGCAGCTCTCGGGCTGCGTTCGCGAAGAGGGCGGACTGCCCATCGCGGGGGCTGAGCTGAGCCTGGCCGTCGCGGGCGGCGGCACCTTGAGCGCGCAGAGCGATGGCAGCGGTCGCTACAGCTTCGCCACCGCCCCCGGCGCCGTCACGCTCTCGCTCAGCAGGAGCGGCTACGCCCCCTTCAGCGCCAGCCTCACGCTACCCCTGGGCGGGACCGTGCAGAACATCGAGCTCGACGCTCGCTTCGCCAGCCTCAGCGGCACCCTGCGCGACGGACTCGGCGCGCCGCTCGCCGGCGTCAACCTCCGGGTCACGGGCAGCGCCAGCGCCTCCGCTCTCAGCGATGCCGGTGGCACTTTCGCGTTCCCCCGTCTCCTCGCCGGCGCTTCCAGCCTGCGCGCGACGAAGGGCGGCTATCAATCGGTAGCAGTGCCCCTCTTGCTCGAGGAGGAGGAGAGCCTCCAGATCGATCTCGCGCTCGAGCGCCTGCTGGGCACTCTTGGCGGTCAGGCGCGCGACGGCGAGGGCGCCGCCCTCGGCGGGGCGCTTCTCCAGCTATGGGCGGGCGCAACCCTCCTGGCCCAGTCGAGCAGTGCTGCCAACGGGCAGTTCGCCTTCAGCGCCCTCGATCCCGATCAGGAACTCGAGCTCTACGCGAGCCTGCCGGGCTATTCGAGCCTCGGCCCCAATCCCCAGCGGGGCCTCGCGCCCGGCGCCGCGCCGGTGGCAGTGACGCTGATCCGCGACGACGGCGTCCTGCGCGGCACCGTGCGCAGCGCCGCCGACGACAGCCCCTTGGTCGGCGCGGAGCTCAGCGCCGCCGACGGCCTGGGCGCCTATGCCGAAACCCTGAGCGATGCGACGGGCAGCTTTCTTTTCACGGGCCTGCCGCGCGTGGCCTCCTACACGCTGCGCGCCGACGCCCTCGGCTACGCGCCCGTCGCCCTCGCCGGCGTGGCGCCGACCGGCGAAGCGCTCGTGCTCGGCCTGGACCCGGCCCCGGCCAGCATCTACGGCAGTCTGCTCAATCCACGCGCGCCGGGCGAACGGCTCCCGGCGGGGGCCAGCCTGCGCGCCTTGCCCCTGGCCGGCGGCAGCAGCGTGGTGCTGAACCTCGACGCGCCCGGGGCCTACAGCCTGGCGGGTCTGACGCCGGGCGAATTCACCTTGATCTGTCGCGTCGACGGCTACCTCGTCGAGCCGCGCGAGCAGCTGGTCACCCTGGCCGAAGGCCAGGCCGCCGGTCCCTACGACTTCGAGCTCCGGTCCGCGGCCCTGGCCAGTCTCGCGATCAGCGGGCTCGACGAGATCGACAACGACCAGAGCGCCATCTTCCGCGGTAGCCAGAGCAGCGCCAGCGGGGAAGCGCTCGACTTCCCTCTCGCCTGGAGCCTCGAGCCGGCTTCCGCCGGCAGCTACGACCCCGCCAGCGGCCGCTTCACCCCGCGCCCGCAGTTCTGGGGCCCGGTGCGGCTGCGGGCCCGGCATGCGAGCTCGGGCCTGACGGCAACGCGGACCGTGAATGTCACCGCCCGCCTGGCCGCGGGCAGCGCGCGCTCCCTCGACGATGGCCAGGGCCTCACCCTGCGCCTGCCGGCCGGGGCCATCCTCCAGCCCCAGCGCATCGGGCTCAGCCGGCAGGTGGCCAGTCCTCTCAAGCGGCGGGCCGGCAGCTTCCGCGTCGAGGGCGAACTCTATCGCTTCCTGCCCGACGGCCTCGAGTTCGTCGAGAACGCAGAGCCTTCGCTCACCCTGCCCGTGCCCAACGGCCTCTACAACCAGGGCCTCGCGATCGGCTGGTGGCATCCGGCCCTGCTCGACTGGGAGCGCCTGCCCGGCGTGAAGGGCGCCGCCGGCCTCAGCCGCCCCATCGCGCACTTCTCCGACTACGCGCTGCTCGTGGCCAACGCGCCGCTGGCCGTGGCCCGGACCGAGCTCTCGGCAAACCCCTTCAGCCCTGCCCTGGGCCCGCTCGAACTGCGCTTCAGCGTCGACAGCCAGGGCATGGCCTCGCCCCTCGTGGAGGTCGAGCTGTTCAATCTGCTCGGCGATCCCATTCGGCGCCTGCTCAGGCGCCAGGCCCTCGCCGTCGGCGAGGAGCACACCCTGCGCTGGGACGGCCGCACGGACTCCGGCGAGCTGGCCCGCAACGGCCGCTACCTCCTGCGCATCCGCGTCGAGGACGACCAGGGCGAGGCCGAACGCATTCTGCCCGTGGTGCTCGTGAAATGAGGAGGGAGACGTCGATGCCCAGCCCCTGCTGTCGAGCGCTGCGCGCGCTGGCCCTGCTGATCGCCGTGCTGGCCACCCTGCGACGCGGCGCCCGTCGCGGCGGGGCAGAGCGCCTTGCCCGGGGCCTTCGCCGACATCGGTCTCAGCGCCCGTGTGATGGGGATGGGCGGCGCCGGCGCCGCCGGTTGCGCGCGGGTCGCGGATCTCACCTGGAACCCGGCCGGCCTCGCCGCCCTCGCGCGGCCCGAGGCCGCCGCCCTGCAGACCGAGCAGTTCGGCCTCGTGGCGCACTACTACCTCGCCGGCGTGCGGCCCCTGGGCAGCGGGCGCGGCCTGGGAGTGGGCCTCCTGTCCAGCGGCGACGGCCTCCTGCGCGAGAACACGCTGGTCCTCGCCGCCGGGCAGGCGCTGGGCGACACGCCGCTCGGCGGGCTGGCCCTGGGACTCGCCGTCAAGCTGCGCCACGCCGCCTTCGCCCCCGAGGGCGAGACGCCGGGAGTGGAGGGCAGCGCCTACGGCGCCGCGCTCGATCTCGGTCTGCAATTGCGGCGCGGCGCGGCGCGCTACGGCTTCTTCGTCGAGGAGCTGGCCAGCGACCTGCGCTGGCAAAGCAGCGGGCTCGGCAGCTACCACGAGGGCGTGCCGCCCACCCTGCGCACGGGACTGGGGCTGGATGCCGGCGCGCTCAGTCTCGCCGCCGACCTCGAGCTCGCCCTCGCGACGGAGCGCGCGCACAAGGCGGCGCTGGGGGC
This sequence comes from uncultured bacterium, assembly GCA_963695095.1. Taxonomy (GTDB): domain Bacteria; phylum Krumholzibacteriota; class Krumholzibacteriia; order JACNKJ01; family JACNKJ01; genus VGXI01. The sequence continues at coordinate 2,084,024 of CAVOFT010000001.1, forward strand.
CGAATGGCGGCTGCACTCCATCCTCGCGCTGCGCGGCGGCTTCAGCCAGCGCCTCGCCGCCCTGGAGCAGCGCTTCCTGAGCGCGGGCATCGGCCTCGGTGCGGATCTCGCGGGGGGGCGCCGCCTGCAGTTCGACAGCGCCTATCTCTTTCACGAACTCGGCGGCAGCCTGCGTCTCGAGGCCCTGATCATCTTCTAGGCGGGACGCCCGGCGCCGCGCAGCGGGACCCGTCGGCAATGGGCTGCCCTGGACGCCCGCCGCTCGGCGTGCTAGAAGCGGCGCATGCACCCCGACGCCTATGCCGTCCTGGCCGGTCCCGGCAGCGCCGAACTCAAGGTGAAGGGCTCGCGCTTCATCGCCCTCGCTCTGGCGGTCGCAGATGAAGCAGCCGCCCGCCGCGAGCGTCTAGCACGGGGCCAGCTGCACCCGGAGGCCAGTCACCTCTGCTGGGCGCTGCGCCTGGGGCATCCCGAGCGGGCACTCAGCCGCGCCGACGACGCAGGGGAGCCGAGCGGCAGCGCCGGCCCCCCCATCGCGCGTGCCCTCGTCGCGGCCGGGGTCTCGGACGCGCTCTGCCTCGTGCTGCGCTGGTTCGGAGGCAGCAAGCTGGGTGTGGGCGGCCTGATCAAGGCCTATGGTGAGGTGGCGCGCGCGGCCCTCGCGGCCGCGCCGCGCGGCGAGCGGCTGGCCCTCACCCGTCTGGCCGGCAGCTTTCCCTATTCCCTGGAGCCCGCCCTGCGCGCACTGCTCGAAGCCCAGGGCGGCCGGCTCCTCGAGAGCCGGCGCGACGCCGCCGTGCACTGGCTGCTCGCACTGCCGCCCTCGGCGCTGAGTCCCTTCAACGCGAAGGCCGCGGACTTGGTCCGCGGCCCCACGCCATTCGTGCCGGTCGCCCCGCCCAGCGAAGCCGAGGACTAGTCGAGCAGACTGCTGTCCAGCAGGTAGTCGAACTGCGCGAGATCGGGCTGGAAGACGAGCTCGTCCTCATCCGGATCCCCCACTTTGACCGTCTTGTCGAGATCGCGATAGGTGACGATGACCACGGGCCCCAGATCGGGCGCGAGCAGATAGAGCGCCAGGTCGCGCCGCGCCTTCCGGCTTTCCGCGCGGTCGGCAATGTAAGAATCGGGAATCGCATCCTCGCCGGGCGCGGTGTCCGGATTGCGCTGGTTGCTCAGATGCAGATCCGCTTCCAGGCTGATGCGCACCCAGCGGCAGCCGCGAATCACCACATTCCGCAGAGCCGGGAAGAGCGAGTCCACCTCGGCGCCCAGGGAGGCGTAGGCGAAATCCTGCTGGGCGATGACCTCGCCCTTGATACGCACGGCGCTGATGCCGTCGACATAGGTGTCGTGGTCCACGTCCGAGGGATCCCAGGGCGTGTTGCCGGGTTGGCTGGTGCCGTCATAGATGCGGCGGGGGTAGCGGAAGCCCAGGGCTTCGTTGACCAGCACCTTGCCCACTTCGTCCCCGTCGTAGTCCACCTGCATCGTGTCGCCGCTGTACTCGGCGAGCAGTGCCTCCCAGCGCAGGGTCCCGAAGCGGAGCCAGGGGTAGGGCAAGCCCTCGGCAAAGACAAAGATGGAGTCGGTGGCTGCCGCCTCGCTCACCAGGTTATAGCCGCCGCCCACGGCATCGAGATAGACCGTGATCTCGTGCTGGAGGGGCGCGCCCTGGTCGGTGCGACCCGTGCTGCGGCCCAGGAGGGCGAGGTCGGCGACGCCGCCGCCCGCGCTGCACTCCCAGCGCGTGTTGCCCGCGGGCAGCCGGGGATTGTAGTAGTAGAGCGTGGTATCGGGGCTGAAGATGCCCTCTTCCTTGCGCACGAAGGTCCACCACTCGCCGGCTGCGAGCGGCATGAAGTTGGCGCTCAAGGGCTCCACGCTGCTGCCCTCCGGTCCCGTCGGGCTGTTCGACGAGTCGTCGGAGCAGGAGCCCAAGCCCAGGATCAGCGCGAGGAGGACAAAGGCACCCATGAGCCCAGGGCGCCGCCTGAGGAGTCTCGGCCGCATCGCCATCCACCTTCTTGCCAGGCGCGCGCAAAGGCGCGCCGCTCAATCGGTTCCGGAATCGTGGGGACTCTTGGAGTCTAGGGTCCGGCGCAGCGCCGGGCAAGTGGATTTTTCCAGGTTGCGGCCGCCAGCCCCCTGCGCTAGGGATTCACCTGAACCCCTTCCAGCCAACGGGAGTCCAGCGATGATCCGCCAGCTCGCCCTGCTTGCCGCGCTTGCCCTGTCCGCCCCGCCCGCAGCCGGCGCGGCCCAGCCCGCCGACACCCTCGCCCTGCGCAGCATCGTGAACGAACTCGCCGCCCCCAGCTGCGCGGGCCGTCGCAGCGGCAGCCCCGGCGGAGCCATCGCCCGGCGCACCCTGGAGGCGCGGCTGGCGGCCCTGGGGCTCGCGCCGCTACCCGGCGAGGAGGGCTTCGCCCAGCCCTTCGGCATCCAGGGCGTCGCCCTGGACAGCCTTCGCGGCCGCCTCGTGGATCCCGGGGGCAAGGCGATGCCGCTTCAGCTCCACGCGAGCGCGCCCTTTGCGCCGCTCACCGGCGTCCGCCTCGCCCCCTGGCCTGCGGGCAAGAGCCTGCCGCTCACGGCCCAGGGCGCCCTCGTCGTGCGCCAGGGGCCGGCCGACCCGGCCGCGGCCGAGGCCTTCTCCCCCAGCAGCCTCCTGCTGGAGGCCGAGGCCGGCGGCGCGCTGGGGCTGCTGCTCGTGCCCCATCCGGCCGACAGCGCCGGCATCCTCGCCCGCTACCGGGATCGCAGCCGCGGGCGCGATGCCCGGGTCTACGCCCTCGCCGGCCAGGAGCCGGGTGCCCTGCTCGCCTACGCCGACGGCCCGGCCGCGGCCGGTGTCTTCGCCGGCGCCACGGCGCAGCCCATCGGCTGGCGCCTTGAGCTGCCCGGCGGCCAGCCCCTCGCCCACCGCGGCTTCAATCTGGCCGGCCGGCTGCTGCCCGAGCCCAAGGACGCCCTCGACGAGCCGCCGGTCATCCTCTTCTGCGCCCACTACGACCATCTGGGCGAGGCGCCCGAGGACTTCTATCCCGGCGCCGACGACAACGCGAGCGGGGTTGCCGTCCTGCTCGAGGCCCTGCGCCTGCTCGCGGACCAGCCCCGCCGAGCCGAGTTGCGCTTCCTCTTCCCCGATGCCGAGGAGCTGGGCATGCTCGGCGCCCAGGCCTATCTCGCGCGCTGGGGCCGGCCCGACCTCGTCATCAATCTCGATTCCGTGGGTCGGGCGGGCGTGGCCAGTTACCGCCAGTTGCGCGATCCGGCCGCCGCTGATTCCCGTCTGCTGATCCACTGGCAGGCGCCTGCCGCCCCCGCCGGGGAGCCGGCGGCGCTGGACGCAGCGCTGGCCGCGCAGGGCTTCCATGTGCAGGCGGGCGAGGGCCCCATGTTCGCTCGCGGCGGCGATCACTGGGTCTTCGCCGAGGCCGGCGTGCCGGCGCACTTCCTCTTCGGGGGCTTTCACGCGGACTACAACACGGTGAACGATCTGCCTGCGCGCATTCTCGTGGATCGTTTGGCCCTGCTCGCCCAGGCCCTGGCCGCCTTCGCCGGCGAGGCCTTGGCGCCCCCGCGCTAGGCCGGCGGCGCGCCCGTCCTCAGGGCGCGAGCCAGCGCAGGAAGCGGGCCGGCAGCCCCGTAGTCGCGGCCAGCAGCCGGGCGCCGCGGCTGCGGCAAGGCGCGAGTTCCATCCGCCGCGTCGCTCCCGCCGGAGTGGCCCCTGTCGCCTCGCGCGCGTAGAGCGCGCGCAGGGCGGCCAGGGATTCCTCATCCTGGTCACAGGCCGCCAGCAGGAGCCGCTGGGGGACGGCCGCGGCGGCCGGCGCCAGATCCGGGGTGGGCAGCGGGGACAGCAGCAGCGCGGCTTCGTAGCGCGCGGCGTCCGGGCCGGCCAGCAACTCCAGCGCCAGCGCGCAGGCCTCCCCTTCGGCGCCGATCACCCAGGGCCGGCCGGCCAGGCCCGGCTGCCGGTCGGCGAAGGCGAGCAGGGCCTCGAGATCGCGGGCGAGCAGGGCGCGGGCCGCGGCGTCCCAGGCGGCGGCCGCCGGCACCGGACCGGCCGTGCTCAGACGGCTCCCCCCCTCGCCACGCAGGTCGGGCAGGAAGACGGCGAGGCCCAGGGCCTGCCAGCTCTCGGCCAGGCCGGCCAGGCCGCCTCCGTTCTGGCCGCGATCGTGCAGGAGCAGTGCGATCGGACGCGGCCCCGCCGGCGCGCGGAAGTAGCCGCCCACGAGGGCGAGGGAGTCCGCCGTCCAGAGCTGGAAGCGGACGACATCGGCGGCGGCGCCGGACGGTCCCAGCGCGAGCGCGAGCGCGGTGAGCGCGGCGGCAATGCTGCGACGGCTTCTCATCATCCCCTTCACCGCTGGTAGAGGTAGGCTTCCCAGCTCTGGTGCATGGCGTCGCCCAGGAAGCGACGGAACAGGAGCGGCGGCAGCCAGCGCGGCTCGCGCGGCTGGGCGAGCAGGCGCATTCCCGCCTCGCTGGGCAGGCGATTGCCCTTGTGGTGATTGCAGGCCACGCAACAGGTGACGCAGTTGTCCCAGCTCGTCGTGCCGCCGCGGGGAAACTCCAGCGTGCGGCGACTGCGCGGCACCACGTGGTCGATCGTGAAGGGACCGACGAGACTGCCGCAGTACTGGCAGGCGAAGCGGTCGCGGGCGTAGAGATTGCGACGGTTGAGCTGGACGCGCACCACGCGGTAGACCCGGTGCGCGATCGCGATGAACAGGCGGATGATCCGCGGCAGCCGCCATTCGGCCGCGGCCGAGCGCACGACGAGGCCGGAATCCTCCACGGCCACGGCGCGGCCGCTGACGAGGAGCACCAGGGCCCGGCGCGCGCTGACGATGTTGACGGGCTGGTAGCCGGCGTCCAGAACCAGGACGTGCTGCCCGAGGACGGCTCGATTCACGCTGCTTCCACTCCAGGCGCGGCCCTGCCGGCAGCGCCGCCCGGACCGCCCCAAAAGTCTGTCGAGGCAGCAGTGGCCGCGTCAAGGGAATTCCCCGGCGTGCTCAGGCGGACGGCTCGTCCTCGCTCTCGGGCGGCAAGTCCGGAAAGCCCGCGGTCTCGCTGTCGAGCCGCGCCAGGGCGGCCCGGGCCGCGCCTTGCTCCGCATCCTTCTTGCTGCGGCCGCGGCCCCTGCCCACCACCTGGCCGCGGACCAGCACCTCCACCTCGAAGTCCTTGGAGTGGTCGGGCCCCTGGGTGCCCTCGACGCGGTAGCGAGGCGGCAGCTTGTAGACGGACTGCACGCGCTCCTGGAGCAGCGACTTGAAGTTGCGGTGGCTGTCGTCGGCGAGGAAGGCTTCCTTGCGCGCCAGGATGCGCGCCGCCACCAGCTTGCGCGCCGGCACGAAGCCGCCATCGAGGTAGATCGCGCCGAGCACCGCCTCGAAGGCGTCGGCCAGGATCGAGTCGCGCGTGCGGCCGCCGGTCTCCTCTTCGTTGGCGCTGAGCCGCATCACCGCCCCGAAGCCGAGGGCGCTCGCGACGTCGGCCAGGACGACACGGCTGGCGAGCAGGCTCTTGAGCTTGGTCAGGGTGCCTTCGTTTTCGTCCGGGAATTCGTGGACGAGGGCCACATTCAGCGCCAGGCCGAGCACGGCATCGCCGAGGAACTCCAGGCGCTCGTTGCTCGCTTCGCGCTCCATGCCCTCCTGAAAGGCCCAGGAGCGATGCGTGAGCGCGAGGAGAAGGAGAGCCATGTCCTTGAAGCGATAGCCAAGCTGCTCCTGGAAGGCGCCGAGGGCGACGCGATCGGCCTCCAGGAGCGTGGGCGGGCTCTTGCCGGGAAAGAGCTTGCGAAACCAGGCGCGGATGGCGGGCCTTCCTTCTGCGGCGCCCGCGATCCCCTCGGCGAGCGCCGGCGCAGTCTAGCGGGCGGCGGGCGCCCTGCCCAGGAGCAAGACGATGTTGTGGCCGCCGAAGCCGAGCGAGGTGCTGATGGCCAGCTCCACCGCTTGCTCGACGGCGCGATTGGGCGTGTAGTCGAGATCGCAGTCGGGATCCGGGTGCGCGTAGTTCACCGTGGGCGGGATGGCGCCGCGCTCCAGCACCAGCGCGGTGATCCCCGCCTCGAGTCCGCCGGCCGCGCCGAGCAGGTGGCCCGTCATGGACTTCGTGCTGCTGATCTTGAGGCGCGCCGCGTGAGCGCCGAAGGCCGCCTTGAGCGCTGCCGTCTCGATCTTGTCGTTGTAGGGCGTGCTCGTGCCGTGGGCGTTGACGTAGCCGATGGCTTCAGGCGCCACGCGGCCCTCCGCGAAGGCCCGGCGCATGGCGCCGATGGCGCCGCGGCCCTCGGGGTCCGGCGCGGTGATGTGGTGCGCGTCCGCCGTCAGGCCGGCGCCCAGCAGCTCGGCGATCACCGTCGCGCCGCGAGCTTGCGCATGCTCGTAGTCCTCGAGCACGAGAATGCCGGCGCCCTCGCCCATGATGAAACCGTCGCGCTCGGCATCGAAGGGCCGGCAGGCCTGCTCGGGCTCGTCGTTGCGTGTCGACAGGGCCTTCATGTTGCCGAATCCGGCCAGCGCCATCGGCGAGATCGTCGCCTCGGCGCCGCCGGCCAGCATGAGATCCGCGCGCCCGGCGCGGATCTGCAGGGCGGCATCCGCCAGGGCATGGGCCCCGGTGGCGCAGGCGCTGACGACGCCGTAGTTCGGCCCGCGCAGGCCGTGCCGAATCGAGACCAGACCGCTGGCGATGTCGCCGATCATCATCGGGATGAAGAAGGGGCTCACCCGCCGCGGCCCGCGCTCGACGAGCGCGCGATGGTTCTCCTCGAAGGTGAGCATGCCGCCGATGCCCGAGCCGATGATGACGCCCATCCGCTCGCCGTCCGGCGGCGCGGCGAGCAGGCCGGCCTGCGCCATGGCCTCTTCGGCGGCGACCAGGGCGAATTGCGCATAGCGATCGAACTTCTTGCGGTCCTTCGCGTCCACCAGCTCGCCGGGATCGAAATCCTTGACCTCGGCCCCCAGGCGCGACGCGTAGCCTTCGGTGTCGAAGGCCGTGATGCGGCCGATCCCCGAGCGACCGGCCAGCAGCGACTGCCAGGTCGCTTCGCGGCCGACGCCTACCGGACTGACCAGGCCGATGCCCGTGATCACGACACGGCGATCCATGCGCCTCTCCCTCGGGGCTGGGGCGTCCCGCGGCGCAGGCGGCGGGACCCGGGGTTGCTAGGACTCGGTGGTGGCGGCCTTGAGGTACTCCACCACCGCCTGCACGTTCGTCAGCTTTTCGGCGTCCTCGTCGGAGATCTCCATGCCGAACTCCTCCTCGAAGGCCATCACCAGCTCGACGGTGTCGAGGGAGTCGGCGCCGAGGTCCTCGATGAAGGAGGCGGTGGGAGTGATCTGCTCCGGATTGACGCCCAGTTCCTTCTCGATGATCTGGTGGACGCGTTCAGCGATCGATGCCATGGAAGCAACCTCCTGGGTCTGCCTGGGGAAGCTCCCGCCTCCCGTCTGGAATTGCACACTGCTTAGGGGATCGCCGTCCCCCTGTCAAATGCAAAAGGCCTTTCACATCGCCATGCCGCCGTTGACGGCGATCACCTGGCCCGTGATGTAGCGCCCGCCCGGGCCGAGCAGGAAGAGCACCGCTGCGGCCACGTCCTCCGGTTCGCCGAGCACGCCGAGGGGAATGCCGGCGAGCAGGCTCTGCTGAACGTCCTCCGCCAGCCCGGCCGTCATGTCGGTGCGAATGAAGCCGGGCGCCACGGCGTTCACGGTGACGCCGCGGCCGGCCAGCTCCTTGGCCAGGCTCTTGGTGAGGCCGATCAGGCCGGCCTTGCTGGCCGCGTAGTTGGCCTGGCCGGCGTTGCCGATCTGCCCCACCACGCTGGTGATGTTGACGATGCGCCCGCCCCGCTTCATGAAGGGCCGCGCCAGCGCGCGCGCGAAGTGGAAGGCCCCGCCGAGGTTGACGGCGAGCACGCGCTCCCATTCCTCGCTCTTCATGCGGGCGAGCAGGTTGTCCTGGGTGAGTCCCGCATTGTTCACCAGGAAATCCACCTCGCCCATCTCGGCGCGAACGCGGGCGACGAGGGCCGCCACGGCCTCGCCATCGCCGATGTCGCAGCCGTAGCCGCCCAGGTCCGCGCCGCCGCCGAGGGCCGCCGCCGCGGCCTCGCCCCGCGCGGGGCTGCTCGCCACGAGGGCCACGCGGCAATCCTCCCTGCGCAGGGCCTCGACGATCGCCAGCCCGATCCCGCGCGAACCGCCGGTGACCAGGGCGAGCCCTCCCGCCAACTCCGCTGAGGCCATCTCTCTCCTCCTGCCTCGGGGGCGCTCCCTGCGGCCACGCGCACCGCAGCGCCACTCCCTGGCGGTCTAGGCCCGGCTGCCTGCAAGCTCGGCCAGCCAGGCATCCAGCGCGCTCTTGTCGCCAAGGGGCGTCACGCGCGCCTCGCGATCGATCTTGCGCATGAGTCCCATCAGCACCTTGCCGGGGCCGATCTCGAGCGCGTCGGCGGCATCCAGGCGCCGCAAGGCCTGCATCGACTGCAGCCAGAGCACGGGCCGCGTGAGCTGGGCGATGAGCAGCTCGCGCAGGCGCGTCCCGCTCGTCTCGGGCTCGGCGGTGACATTGGCGATCACGGGCGCCTTGGCATCGGCGAAGGGCACCTCGCGCAGGGCCGCCGCCAGCTCGGCGGCGGCCGGCGCCATCAGCGCCGAATGGAAGGCGCCGCTCACGGTGAGGGCGACGACCTTGGCCGCGCCGGCGCCGCTGCAGGCAGCCATGCCGCGGGCCACCGCCTCCGTCGCGCCGCTGATCACCAGCTGATCCTGGCTGTTGACGTTGGCCAGTTCGAGCACCTCGCCCTGCGCCGCTTCCGCGCAGCAGCCTTCGACGGCCTCGCGCGTGAGGCCGAGCACGGCCGCCATCGTCCCCGGCACCGCCTCGCCGCTGGCGAACATCAGCCGGCCGCGCAGGGTGACCAGGCGCAGGGCATCCAGCGGCGCGAGAACGCCGGCGGCCACCAGCGCGCTGTACTCACCCAGACTGTGGCCGGCCACCACCGAGGGCGCGAGGCCACGCCGCGCAAGGTAGGCATGGCAGGCCACGCTGACCGCGAGGATGGCCGGCTGCGCGTGGCGCGTTTCGGTGAGCCGCTCCAGCGGGCCCTCGCTGCAGAGGGCGCTCAGCGGCAGGCCGCTGGCGCCCTCGGCCTCGGCGAAGAAGCGTCGGCTCTCCGGATCCTGATCCATCAACTCCCGCCCCATGCCCACGAACTGGGAGGCCTGGCCGGGAAAGAGCAACGGTCGCCGCAGCACGATCCTCCTTACCCTACAGACGCAGGAGCACGGCGCCCCAGGTCAGACCGCCGCCGAAGGTGACCATCAGGACGTGATCGCCGGGCCCGATGCGGCCCGCGCGGCGCGCCAGGTCCAGGGCAATCGGAATCGAGGCCGAGCTGGTGTTGCCGTACTCCTGGATGTTGACGAAGACCCGCTCGGCCGGAATCGCGAGGCGGCTCGCGATGGCATCGATGATGCGCAGGTTAGCCTGGTGGGGAATGAAGAGCTTGACCTGGTCGGCACCGAGGCCGGCCTCGTCCAGCACGGCCTGGGCAGCGGCCCCCATGTTGCGCACGGCGTGCTTGAAGACCTCGTTGCCCTTCATGTGGATCTTGTTGGTGTTGGCGGCGATGATCTCGGGCGTCGTCGGCTCCGCGCTGCCGCCCTGGGGCGCGTTGAGCAGCCCGGAGAGGCGGCCGTCGGTGCGCGTGCAGCTGGTGAGGATGCCGCCGTCGCCGGGGGGCCGCGCCTCGAGCAATACCGCGCCGGCGCCGTCGCCGAAGAGAACGCAGGTGCTGCGATCGGTCCAGTTCGTGATGCGGCTGAGCAACTCCGAGCCGACGACGAGGGCGCGCTTGCCTCCGCCCGATCGCAGCAGGGCCGTGGCCTGCGCGAGTCCGAACAGGAAGCCGCTGCAGGCGGCCGACAGGTCCCAGGCGGCCGCGTTGTGGGCGCCGATCCTCGCCTGCACGAGGCAGGCCGTGCTCGGGAAGATCAGGTCGCCCGTCACCGTGCCGATGATGATGTAGTCGACGGTGTCGGCCGGGCAGCCGGCGTCCGCGAGCGCCCGCTCACAGGCCAAGGTGGCGAAGTCGCTGTTGCGCTCGTGCGCGGCCGCGATGTAGCGCGTCTTGATCCCGGTGCGCGTGGTGATCCACTCGTCGCTGGTGTCGACCAGGCGGCTGAGATCGGCGTTGGTCAGCACGCGCGCGGGCACCGCATGGCCGGTGCCGGCGACCTCGACGCTGAGCTTAGGCACCGAGACCTTCTCCCTGGTGGCGGGCCAGCAGCCCTTGCGTGCGCTCGGCCGTGCGCAGCTCATGGAAGCGCTGCGCCGTGCGAACGGCATTCATGATCGCCAGCTCGTTGCTCTTGCCGTGGCTGATGATGACCGTGCCGGCCACGCCCATCAGCGGTGCGCCGCCATGCTCGGCGTAGTCGAGGTCCTTGCGGATGCGCCGCTCGCCTTCGCGCAGGCTGCCGCGCATGAGCAGGACGCCGAGCTTGCCGGCGAGGCTCGCGAGCACGCTCTCCTTCATGCGCCCCATCAGGAGGCGCGTCGTGTAGCCCACCATGCTCTCGGTCAGCTTGAGCACGACGTTGCCCGTGAAGCCGTCGCAGACGACCACATCCGCCTCGCCGGCCAGGATGCCCGCGCCTTCGACGTTGCCGATGAAATTGACCGGCGCCTGCGCGAGCAGCTCGTGGGCGCGCACGTAGAGCTCGCTGCCCTTGCTGCTCTCCTCGCCGATGTTGAGCAGGCCCACGCGCGGGTTCTCGCGCCGCAGCACGGCCTCGGCGAACAGGCGGCCCATGACGCCGAACTGGGCGAGGTGCTCGGGCCGGCAGTCGGCATTGGCGCCCACGTCGAGCAGGACGCAGCCGCCGTCCTTGCTCGGAAACCAGGTGGCGATGGCCGGGCGCAGCACGCCGGGCAGGCCGCCCACGTGGAGCATCGCCCCGGCCACCATCGCGCCCGTCGAGCCGGCGCTGATGACGCCGTCGACGGCGCCGGCCTTCAGGTCGAGCATGCCCCTGACGATCGGCGAGTCCTTCTTGCGCCGCACGGCCGTGGTCGGGGACTCGCCCATCGCGATCGACTCGCTCGTGGGCACGATCGCGAAGGCATCGGGAGCCTCGCCGGCCGCGACCAGCACGGCGGCGATGGCGGCCGGATCCCCGTAGAGGGCGATCTCCGGCGCCGGCTTCAGTTCGCGCCGCGCCAGCAGCGCGCCGCGCACGATGACCGCCGGTCCGTGATCGCCGCCCATCACGTCCAGGGCGAGCTTCACGCCCCCTAGTCCGCCTTGCCGGTCTGCACCTGGCGACCCGCGTACCAGCCGCAGTCCGGGCACACCCGGTGGCTCCGCTTCATCTGCCCGCAGTGCTTGCAGCGCACGAGACTGGGGACGCGCGCCGAGGCCAGCCAGACCGCCCGCGTCATCCGCGAGCGCGAGCGGCTCTTGCGCTTCTTGGGGAGAGCCATGACTTAGTCCTTTCCGGTGTCGCCGCCCTCGCCGGCCGGGCCCTTGCCCTCCCGCTCCAGGCGCCGCTTGAGTTCCGCCAGCGGACCCCAGCGGGGGTCCGGCTCGTCCTGCTCGATCGCCAGGGCCCCGGGCGGTCCTGGACAGGCCCCCATCCCCGCCGCCTCGCAGCTCAACTGGATCGGCAGATCCAGCCATAGCGCCTCGAGCACGGGCGCCGTCAGATCCAGTTCCTGGCTGCCCGCCGGCAGCAGCAGCAGGTCATCCGCCGATTCGGTCGCCTCCGCGTCGAGCCCGCCCGCGGCGGCGGCGAGGGCCACCAGGCGGAATTCTCCCGCCAGCCTTCCCGAGAAGGGCCGATTGCAGCGGTCGCAGCGGAAGGGGAACTGGGCCTCCACCCGACCGCTGACAGTCCAGCGCTGCCCGGCCGGGTCCACCGTGACCCAGAGCTCGGCCTCGCCCTCGCCGATTCGGTCGCCCATGCCCTCGAGCCGCACGGCGCTGCGTAAGTGGAAGTCCTCGCGCTGCTCCCTGACGCTGTTGAGCAGGATCTTCATGGAGCCCCGCCGATTCGGGCAAGACGGTGCATAGTAGACCGCAACTCCCCCACTGTCAAGGTCTTGGCCCCTGAGCCATCCCGCCGGTAAGGATTGGCGGGGCCGAGTCCGGCGGCCTGTCCCCGGACTCAGCCCCCAAAGATGATGCCCAGCTCGCGGGCCGCCGAGGCGTCGGAATCGCTGGCGTGCACCCCGTTGTTCTGCAGGCTGCGCCCGAAGCGGTAGCGGATCGTGCCCGGCGCCGCCTCGGCGGGGTTGGTGGCGCCGACCAGCGTGCGCAAGTCCTTGACCGCGTTGTCTTTCTCCAGGCTCACCGCCACCACGGGCCCGCTCGTGATGTAGTTCACGAGTTCGCCGTAGAAGGGCTTGCCCTCGTGCTCGGCGTAGAAGGCGCGCACCTGGGCCTCCGTCAGGCGCTTCATCTCCAGCCCCGTGATCCGGAAGCGATTGGCCGTCAGCAGGCCGAGGATCTCGCCGATGATCTGATCGGCCACCAGCTCGGGTTTGATCATCAAATAGGTCTGGCTCAAGAGGGTCTCCTCCGCGGGGTGTGAAACCGGCGCCGGCCGCTGGCGCCTAGGGGCGGTAGCGCTCCTGGAGCAGGGGCACGATGCGACTGGGAATCTCCGCCACCGGCACGCTCGCCGCGCGCAGGCTGGCGATCTTGTCGGCCGCCGTGCCCGAGCCGCCGGCGATGATGGCGCCGGCGTGGCCCATCCGCTTGCCCGGCGGCGCCGTGCGGCCGGCGATGAAGGCCACCACCGGCATCGTCACCTTCGCCTTGATGAAGGCCGCCGCCTCTTCCTCGTCGGTGCCGCCGATCTCGCCGATCATCACGACGGCCTCCGTGGCGGGATCGGCCTCGAAGGCGGCCAGGCAGTCGATGAAGTTGGTGCCGATCACGGGATCGCCGCCGATGCCGATGCAGGTGGACTGGCCCAGCCCCGCCTGGGTGAGGTGATGGACCACCTCGTAGGTGAGCGTGCCCGAGCGGCTGACGAGGCCGACGGCGCCCGGCTTGACGATGTTGCCGGGCAGGATGCCCACCTTGCACTGGCCGGGCGAGATCAGCCCCGGGCAGTTGGGGCCGATCAGCCGCACGCCGGCCGCGCGCACGCGGGGCATGACGGCGTTCATGTCGCGCACCGGAATGCCCTCGGTGATGCAGACCACGGTGCGGATGCCGGCCGCCACCGCTTCCAGGACGGCGTCGGCCGCCACGTTGGCGGGCACGAAGATGACGGTGGCATTGGCGCCGCTCTCGGCGACCGCCTCGGCCACGGTGTCGAAGACGGGCACGCCGTAGGCCTCCTGGCCGCCCTTGCCGGGCGTGACCCCCGCCACGACCCGGGTCCCGTAGGCCTGCATCTGCTCGGTGTGGAAGCCGCCGTCGCGGCCGGTGATGCCCTGCACGACCAGGCGCGTGTCCTTGTCGACGAAGATGCTCATGCTGCGCCTCCCTTGGCCAGGGCGATGGCCTGCTGGACCGCCTCGTCCATCGTGGCGGCGGCGATCAGGTCCGTCTCGGCGAGCAGGCGCCGCGCCTCCTCCTCGTTGGTGCCCACCAGGCGCACGACCACGGGCAGGTGCAGGCCCGTCTTCGCCTTGGCCTCGATGATGCCCCGCGCGACGTCGTCGCAGCGGGTGATGCCGCCGAAGATGTTGAAGAGGATGGCGCGCACGGCCCGGTCGCGCGTGATGATCTCCAGGGCCTTGACCACCTTGTCCGGGTTCGAGCTGCCGCCGATGTCCAGGAAGTTCGCCGGCCGGCCGCCGTAGTGCTGGACCAGGTCCATGGTGGCCATGGCCAGCCCGGCCCCGTTGACCAGGCAGCCCACGTTGCCCTCCAGCTTGACGAAGCTGAGGCCGGCCAGGCGCGCCTCGTCCTCTTCCGGCGTGGCCTCGGCGGGATCCCGCCAGCCGGCAATCTCGCTCTGGCGGTAGAGGGCGTTGTCGTCCAGGACCATCTTGCCGTCCACGGCCCAGACCTGCTCGCCGGGCGTGACGACGAGCGGGTTGATCTCCGCCAGCGTGGCGTCGCTGGCGTAGTAGGCCTGCCACAGGCGCGTGAGCACGTCGGCCATGCGCTGGGCCACGCGGCCCTCGGCCACCTGGAAGGCCACTTGCCGCGCTTCGTGGGCACAGAGCCCGGCGACGGGATCGATGTGCCGCTTGACGATGCGCTCGGGCGTGCTGGCGGCCACTTCCTCGATATCGACGCCGCCGGCCGCCGAGACCATGAGCGTCGCGCACTGGGCGGCCCGATCCTGCACGATGCCGAGGTAGTACTCCTTCGCGATGTCCACGGCCCGCGTGACCAGCAGGCGGCGCACGGTCAGACCCTTGATCTCCATGCCGAGGATCTGATCGGCCTTGTCCCGGGCCTCGTCGTGGTGCCCGGCCAGCTTGACGCCGCCCGCCTTGCCGCGGCCGCCCACCAGCACCTGGGCCTTGATCACCACCGGTCCGCCCAGCTCGCGCGCCCTCTCCTTGGCCTCCTCCGGCGTGCGCACGACGAAGCCGTCGGGCACGGGGATCCCCTGGCGCCGGAAGAGCTCCTTGGCGCGATACTCGTGGATCTTCACTCGCCACTCCCGCGTTGCGACGGACGCCGCGCCCCGACTGAGGCCTGCGCCCGGCCGTCCTTTTCCTTCTCGATCGCCGCCGTGCTCGAGCGTCCCGGCAACATGGCGCAGCGGTGGACGCGCCCGCCCCAGCTCTTCACCTCGGCGGCGCCGACGATGTCCGCCTCGGCGTACTCGCCGCCCTTGACCAGTACCTCCGGGCGCAGGGCCTGGATCAGCGCCAGCGGCGTGTCCTCGCCGAAGACGGTGACCGCGTCCACCGAGCGCAGGTGCGCCAGCAGCTGGGCGCGGTCGCTCTCGCCGTGAACGGGCCGGCCCGGGCCCTTGAGCCGCGCGACCGAGGCATCGCTGTTCAGGCCCACGATGAGCAGATCGCCCTGCGCGGCCGCCTCGGCCAGCAGCGCCCGGTGCCCCGCGTGGAGCAGGTCGAAGCAGCCGTTGGTGAAGACCAGCCGCTCGCCGCGCGCCCGCGCCTCGGCCGCCCAGGCCTCCGCTCCTGCGCGCGAGAGGATCAACGCCTCGCCGACCGGCTCCGCGGCCCCGCGCAACTGCTCGTCCAGGATGGCGGCCACCAGCTCGGCCGGCGTCACCGCAGCCGTGCCGATCTCCCCGACGACGATGCCGGCCGCCTGATTCGCGAGCTGCGCGCCTTCGTCGAGGCTCGCCCCTGCGGCGAGGGCGAGGGCCAGGGTCGCCACCACGGTGTCCCCGGCGCCGGTGACGTCGAAGACCTGGCGCGAGGTGGCCGGGAAGCGCCGCGAGGGGCCGCCCCCCGTGAAGAGGGCGATGCCGCCTTCGCCGAGGGTGATCATCAGGGCCTTCAGCGCGAGCCGCTCCATCAAGCCCTCGCCGACACGTTCGAGGTCGGCCTCGCTGCGGATGGGCAGGCCGAAGGAGCCGCCGGCCTCGGCCTTGTTCGGCGTCACGAGGTCGACGCCGCGGTAGGCGGCGAAGTGCCCCTCCTTGGGATCGACGATGACGGGAACGCCCCGCTCGCGCGCGGCGGCCACCACGGCGGTGACCAGCGGATCGGCGAGCACGCCCTTGCCGTAGTCGGAAAGGAGCAGCGCCTTCGCCTCGGCGAGCAGGGCCAGCGCGCGCGCCGTCAGGGCGGCCAGCGCCTCGCCCGTGGCGGGGCGTCGCTCCTCGCTGTCCACCCGGCAGATCTGCTGGCCGGCGCCGAGGATGCGCGTCTTGACCGTGGTCGGCCGACCCGGATCGACGACGAGGTCCTCGCCATCGATGCCGGCTTCGGCCAGGGCCCCTGCGAGTTCCTGGCCGGCCTCGTCCTCGCCGCGCAGCGCGAGCAGGCGCGGGCGGCCGCCGAGCGCCGCGATGTTCCGCGCCACATTGGCGGCGCCGCCCAGCCGCCGCTCTTGCGAGCGGATGACCACCACGGGCACCGGCGCTTCGGGGCTGATCCGCTCGACGCTGCCTTTCAGGTAGCGATCGAGCATCGCATCGCCGATGACGAGGACGCTCAGGCCCTGCATGGCGTCGATGCGCCGGCGGAGGCGATCCAGACTGGCAGGGGGCGATTCCATGGGATCCTCGGCAGCTGGGCGAGAAAGGGCCGCGGCGGGCCGCTGGGCGCACCGGACTGCGCGCAAGCTATCACCGGCCCTTCCGAAGTGTCAAGAAAGGGGCTGGCGTGGCGCTCTGCGCCGTGCTTTCATGGCTCTGCAACGATGGCAGCGCGGCTGCCCCTTCCGCTCACTCCCACCCGCAGAGGCACCCATGGCTGACGCTTCCGCCAAGTCCGGCACACCCGTCAAGCGCATCGACATCGATCTCGATGCCGCCACCGAGCACTACGCCAACATCACCTTGATCAACCAGTCGAGCAACGAGTTCATCCTCGATTTCGCGCGGCTGATGCCCGGCCGGCCCAAGGCCTCGGTCAGCGCCCGCGTCATCATGGCGCCGGCCAACGTGAAGGCCCTGCTGCGCGGTCTGGCCCAGCACATCCAGCGCTACGAGGAATTGCACGGCGCCCTGCCGGAGCCCGCGACGCAAGGGCCCCCCGTGGGCTTCGGCCCCGAGACGGGCCGCGCCTAGGCCGCCTCGCCGTCCGGACCCGCCGCAGCGCCCGACCCCGCAGGCCGCGGCAGGCCGTCCGCGCCGCGCGGCGCCCGCTTCCAGCGCCGGTGCAACCAGAACCAGTGCTCGGGATGCCGGCGGATCATCGCCTCCAGGCCCGCCGTGTGGGCGGCAGTGAGGCGCTCGACATTGACATCGTCGGCCGCGCCCGCGGGCCAGAGCGGCGCCTCGTAGATCACGCGGAAGCGGCGTCCCTGGCGCCGCAGGTAGGCCGGCACGAGCGGCGCGCCCGTGCGCAGGCTGAGGTAGGCCGCACCCGGGTGCGTGAGGCTCTCGCGCCCGAAGAAGGGCACGAGGATGCCGTGCCAGCGCGCCTCCTGGTCGCCTTGAACGCCCACGACATCGCCCGCGCGCAGGGCCTTCATCACCGCGCGCAGGCCCATGCCGCGGTGCTCGATGGAAAAGCCGAGCGAGCGGCGCAGGTCGTTCATCGCGGCGTCCACGGCGGGATTGGCGAGATCGCCCACCATCAGGTGCACGCGCAGGCCGAGAGCCTGCGTGGCCAGGGCCAGCAGCTCCCAGTTGCCGAAGTGGGAGGCGATGAAGAGCACGCCCCTGCCCGCCGCGCGCGCGGCGGCGAGCTGCTCCAGGCCCTCGTAGTCGACCCGCGCGAGCACGCGGCGGCGAGGGAAGGCAGGCAAGGCGAAAGTCTCGGCGTAGCTGCGCCCGAACTGGGCGTAGCAGTCGGCGGCGATGCGGCGCAGTTCAGCGTCGCTCTTCTCGTCGCCGAAGGCGAGGCGCAGGTTCTCCATCACGACGCGGCGACGGATGCCCAGGGCATGGGCCAGGCGGCCCAGCAGCGCGCCCTGGGCGCTGATCCAGCTCCAGGGAAAGAGGTTCCCCAGGGCGAGGCCGCCGCGAACCAGCGCGTATTCGATGCGGTGTTTGAGGTGCATGGCGCCGCAGTCTAGCCTGCGGCCTCGCCCCGCGCAACGGCGGCCATCCGGAAGCGACCGCCCGCCAGACGCTCGATCCAGCCCGCCTGCTCCCACCGCGCAAGGCAGTCGAGGGTCTCGGTGAGCAGCCAGCCCGTGCGCGCCGAGAGCCGCTCGGCGTCGAGGACGCCCTCTCGCGCGCAGCGCTCGGGTGTCCAGGGCTCCGGATCGCAGGGCGCGGCGGGGCCGGCGGCGCTCGCCTCGCCCCACAGACGCGGCAGGTCCTCCGGTCCGAGAATCAGGTGGCAACCCTCGGCCAGCAGACGATTGCTCCCGGCCGCGGACGGGTTGAGCGGATTCGCGGGCACGGCCCCCAGCTCGCGGCCCAGGGCCTGGCTCTCGCGCGCGGTGTGCAGGGCCCCGCTGGCCGCCCCCGCCTCGACCACGAGCAGCCCCACGCCGAGGGCGGCGATGAGGCGATTGCGGCGCGGAAAATGGAAGGGCAGGGGCGGCGTCCCCGGCGGGAATTCGCTGAGCAGTCCGCCCGCCGCCTCCAGGCTGGCGGCCAGGGGCTTCGCCTCCGGCGGATAGATCTGATCGAGGCCGCAGCCCAGCACGGCCCAGCTCGGCCCCAGCTCCAGGCTGCCGCGCTGAGCCGCCTGGTCGATGCCGCGGGCGAGCCCGCTGACGACGGGAAAGCCCGCCGCGGCGGCCGCCCGGCCCAGCCGCCGAGCCATCTCCAGCCCCGCGCCGCTGGCTCGCCGACTGCCGACGATCGCCAGCATCGGCTCATCCGCTGCCGGCAGGCGACCGCGATAGAAGAGGACCGGCGGTGGCTCGCCGAGCTGCCTGAGGGCGGGCGGGTAGCCCGGCGCGTCCAGCGTCAGACAGCGGATGGCGAGCTGCCGGCAGCGCTCCGCCTGGCCGGCGAGGCTGGCCGGCGGCGGCAGCTCGCTCGCCCCGCCTTCGGTGCGCAGGGGCCCCAGCCAGGCGCGCAATGGCCCGCCGGCAGCGGCGAGCGCGGCCAGGCGCGCGGGGCGATAGAGCAGGCGATGGGCGAGCTCGAGCAGCTCCGGGTCCGGGTACAGGGCACACCTCCCGGCTTCCACCAGCAAGAATTGCCCCCCGATGTGGCTTCCATAACTAACTACAATACATGTGATTAAGGGATCCACCTGAAGGGGATTCGGCGATCTTGACAATGCCGTGGGCGGACGGGCCGATCGCCTGGCAAGCCTCTTGTCAGTCGGCGAGGATCGCCGCGAGCCCCGTCTCCAGATCGGGGTAGCGCCAGACGAAACCAGCCTCCTCCAGGCGCCGGGGCCGCACGGCGGCGCCCTCGAGGAGCAGGGCCTGGGCCATCTCGCCGAGCAGCAGCCGCAGCGCGAAGGCGGGCGCCGGCAGGAGGGCCGGCCGCTGCAGCGCCTGCCCCAGCGCGCGCGCGAAATCGGCCTGCCGGCAGGCGGCCGGAGCGACGAGATTGACCGGGCCGGCCAGCTCCTCCCGCTCGAGACAGAAGCGGATGGCGGCCAGCAGGTCCGCCAGGGCGATCCAGCTCAAGTACTGGCGACCGCTGCCCAGTGGCCCGCCCAGGCCGAGGCGATACAGCGGCAGGAGGCGCGCCAGGGCCCCGCCCTCCCGGCTGAGCACCGTGCCGATGCGCAGGTTCACCACGCGCAGGCCGGCCGCCTGCGCCGGCGCTGCGGCTGCCTCCCAGTCGCGGGCCAGCTCGGCGAGGAAGCCCTGGCCGGCTGGGCTGGACTCGTCCACCGGCGCTTCGCCGGCGTCGCCGTAGATGCCCACCGCCGAGGCGCAGAGGAAGGCGCGGGGCGGCCGCGGCGAGCGCGCCAAGCTCTCGGCCAGGAGACGGGTGCTCGCCAGCCGGCTCTCGCGCAGGGCGCGCTTGCGGGCGGGCGTCCAGCGGCCGGCGGCGATGCTCTCGCCGCCCAGGTGGATGAGGGCGTCCAGGCCGGACAGCGCCGCGGCATCGAGCTCGCCGCGCGCGGGATCCCAGGCGATCTCCTCCGCGCTGCGGACGGGCCGCCTCACGAGACGCCGGATCCGCCAGCCCGCCTCGCCGAGCGCCGCCCTCAGGGCGCTGCCGATGAACCCGCCCGCGCCGGCGATGGCGACGCTACGCGCCTGCGCGCTCGCCGCAGGCTCGCTCATGGCCAGGGGATGGGCGGCGCTTCCGGCCCGTCGGCAGCCGGCACAGCCGTCGGCACGAAGCGGTCCAGCTCGCGCCGCAGGGCGTCCAGGCCCAGCATGCTGACGGCACTGATCGCCAGGTAACCCACCGCGCGCCTCGAGATCCGCCGGCCGCGGCGGCGCCGCGGCGGCGCCCAGGAGGTCGAGCTTGCTGAGCACGAGCAGGCGGGGCTTGGCGAGCAGCTCGGGCTCGTGCGCCTCCAGCTCGGCCAGCAGGCTGCGGTAGACGGCCAGCGGCTCCTCGCTCGTCGCCTCCACGAGCAGGAGCAGCACGCGGCAGCGCTCGACGTGGCGCAGGAACTCCTTGCCCAGGCCGCGGCCCTCGCTGGCGCCCTGCGATCAGCCCGGGCACGTCGGCCATCACCAGACTGCGCTCGGGCGCGGTGCGCACGAGGCCCAGGTTGGGCTCCAGCGTGGTGAAGGGGTAGTCGCCGATCTTGGGCCGCGCCGCCGAGAGGGCGGCCAGCAGCGTGGACTTGCCGGCATTGGGCAGGCCGACCAGGCCCACGTCGGCGATCAGCTTGAGCTCGAGCTCCAGCGTGAGCTCCTCGCCGGGGCCGCCCGGCGTGCTCTTCGTGGGCGTCTGGTGGATCGAGCTCTTGAAGCGGGCGTTGCCGAGGCCGCCCTTGCCGCCCTTGGCCACGAGCAGCGTCTGCCCCGGCTGCATGAGATCGCCCAGCAGCGCATCGGCCTCGACGTCGCGCACCAGGGTGCCCGGCGGCACGGGCACCACGAGGTCGGCGCCGCTCTTGCCGGTCTTGCGGGACCCCTCGCCGGGACGGCCGTCCTCGGCGTGCCAGTGCTGGTGGTAGCGCAGGTCGAGCAGGGTGTGCAGGGCCGGGTCGACGGTGACGATGACGTCGCCGCCGTGGCCGCCATCGCCCCCCGCCGGGCCGCCGCGCGGCACGAACTTCTCGCGCCGGAAGGCCACGCAGCCGTCGCCGCCGCGTCCGCTCCGCACCCGGATCAGCACGCGGTCGACGAGCATCTCAGGCTCCCTGGCCGATGAAGCGCTCCAGGCGGTCGAAGGCCGCGGCCAGCTCCGCGTCCGAGGCGGCGAAGGACAGGCGCGCCCAGGCCGGCATGCCGAAGGCATCGCCCGGCACGAGGGCCAGGCCCTCCGCATCCAGGAGCTGCGTGCAGAACTCGGCGCCGTCGGCCCAGCCGCGCGCCCGGCACACGGGCGTCGTGTCGAAGAACAGGTAGAAGGCGCCCTCGGGCTCGACGAAGGGCAGGCCGAGCTTGCGCATCCGCCCCAGGCAGTAGCCGAGCCGCGTCTCGAAGGCCGCGCACATGGGCGCCACGCTGGCCCGCCCCTCGCCGAGGGCCACGAGCGCCGCGCGCTGGCTGATCTGACTGGGGCTGGACAGGGCCTGGCTCTGGTAGCTGGCCAGCGCCGTGATCAGGCCCTTCTCGCCGATCGCGTAGCCCAGGCGCCAGCCCGTCATCGCGTAGCTCTTCGAGAAGCCCGACACCACCACCGTGCGCTCGGGCAGCCAGTCTTCGAGGTTGTAGAAGGACTGGTGCCGGCGGCCGCCGTAGACGAGATCCTCGTAGATCTCGTCGGCGATGATGATGAGATCGCGCTCCCTGGCCACGGCGGCCAGCTCCCGTAGCTCCGCCGCGCTGTAGACGGCGCCGGTCGGATTGGTCGGGTTGTTGAGCAGGAGCACCTTGGCGCGCGGCGTGATCGCCGCCTGCAGGCCCGCCGCGTCCAGCTTGTGGCCCTTGGCATAGTCCGTGGCCACGGCCACCGGCACCCCGGCGCGCATCTTCACCATCGCCTCGTAGCTCACCCAGAAGGGCACGGGGTAGAGCACCTCGTCTCCCGGTTCGAGCAGGATGCACAGGAGGTAGTAGAGCAGGGGCTTGGCGCCGCTGGACACGCAGACATTGTCGGCCGCCAGCGGCAGCCCCCAGCGCTCGCTGTAGAAGGCCGCGATCTTGGCCCGCAGCGCGGGCTCGCCGGCCGCGGCCGTGTAGCGCGTGGCTCCGGCGCGAATCGCCGCGATGCCGGCCTCGGCCACCACCGCCGGGGTGGCGAAGTCCGGCTCGCCCGCCGTGAGCGAGATCACGTCCCTGCCCTCGCTCTTCAGGCGCGCCGCGAGGGCGGTGACGGCCAGGGTTTTGGACGGCTCCACCGCGCGTCCGATGCTGTTCAGCTTTGCCGAGAAGCGCTCCACGCTTCGCCTCCTTCACCTGGGCCCTAGGGCAGCTTCCCCAGTTTTCGCAGCTCGGCCAGCACGGGCGCCGGCACGAAGCAGTCCACGTTGCCGCCGTAGCGGAGGATCTCCTTGACCAGCGAGCTGCTCAGCGACAGATAGGGCTCGCTGGGCATCATGAAGATGGTCTCGAAGCTCGCGAGCAGCTTGCGATTGGTCAGCGCCATCACCAGCTCGGCCTCGAAGTCGCTGAAGGCCCGCACGCCCCTGAGCACGGCAGCGACCTGCAAGCGCTCCACCTGCTCGGTGAGCAGCGTATCGAAGCCGATCACCCGCAGGTGGGGCATGCCGGCGGTCATCGTCTCCATCAGACGCAGTCGCTCCGGCAACGCCAGCAAGGTACGCTTTTCCCGGTTTTCCGCCACCGCGACGATCAGCTCATCGCAGAGGGGCAGGGCCCGCTGGATGAGATCGAGATGGCCGCGGGTCGGCGGATCGAAGGTGCCCGGGTAGAGCCAGCGCTTCATGGCCCCTCCTCACTATTGTCGCGCTGCGGCGTCCGCCGCAGCTGGGTGTCGCGCTGCGGCGCGGGCCGCAGCAGGGTGACGCGCGTGTCGCCGGCGCAAAGCACGCGCTCGACGACGAGCAGCGGCGGCAGCGGCAGCTCTCGATTCTCGCTCTCGAAGGCCAACCAGGCCGGCTGCCCCGAGCTCAGGGCGGCGATGGCCGCCAGCGCGGCGCCGCCCACCGGATCGCCGTAGGGCGGATCGAGGAAGACGCCGTCGGGCCCCGGCTCGGGCCAGGCCTCGGCGATGAAACGGAGCACCTCCTGCCGCTGCCAGCTCACCGCCAGCTCCGGCGCCGCGGCGACGAGCGGGGCGAGATTGCGCTGGAGCACTGCCAGACTGGCCCGGGCGCGGTCCACGAAGAGGGCGCCGGCCGCGCCGCGGCTGAGCGCTTCGATGCCCAGGCTCCCCGTGCCGCAGAAGAGATCCAGCACGCGCGCGCCGGCCAGGCGCGGCTCGAGCACGGCGAAGAGCTGCTCGCGCAGGCGGTCGCTCGAGGGCCGCACGCCGGGCGGCGCCGGCCCCAGGCGCCGGCCGCGAAAGCGTCCAGCGATCACGCGCATGGGCCCTCCTTGCCGCGGGCGGCGGCGAGGATACGCCGGGCCAGCCCCTCGCGCAAGCGGCGGGGCGGCTCGGCGTCGTCCACGGCACCGAGGGGCAGGATGAGCTGGGCGAGCTCGCGGTAGAGCGGATCGCGCTGCTCCCAGCGCGCGCGGAGCGCGCCTTCGCCGGCCGCCGCCAGGGGCCGCCGGCCGGGTCGGGCCGCCAGGCGGCGCCGCGAGCAGTGACCAGTCCCAGTCGAGGTAGACGCAGAAGCCGGCCGCCAGCAGCGCGCGGTTGGCCTCGGTCTCCACGACGCCGCCGCCGGTGGCGAGGACGAGCTGGTCCTGGCCCGCGAGGGCGGCCAGGGCCGCCTGCTCCTCGCGGCGAAAGGCCGCCTCGCCGGCCCAGGCGAAGAGGGCGGGAATGCTGAGCCCGCTGCGGCGCTCGATCTCGGCATCGAGGTCCAGGCAGGCGAGGCCGCCGAGCTCGGCGATCACGCCGGCGAGGCGGGTCTTGCCCGCGGCCATGAAACCGAGCAGATGGATGCGCATGCGTCTAGCGCCCCGCCTGCTGCCGGCGATAGCGCCGCCAGGCGGCCTTGAGGTCGGCCATCGTGGCCGCGGGGAACTCGTCGAGCACGGCATCGGCCAGCACGAGCGCGACCATCGCCTCCATGACCACCCCCATCGCGGCCACGGCCGTGCAGTCGCTGCGCTCGCGCAGGGCCTTGACGGGCCGGTGGCTCGCGATGTCCACGCTGTCCAGCGGCTGCACGAGCGTCGCCAGCGGCTTCATCGCGCCGCGCAGGAGCAGCGGCTCGCCCGTCGTCATGCCGCCCTCGAGACCCCCCATCCGATTGGAGCCGCGGCGGTAGTGCAGCGCCTCGCCCTTGCCGGCCGGCAGGATCGCGTCCATCGCGCGGCTGCCGCGCATGTGGGCGTTCTCGAAAGCGGGACCGATCTCCACGCCCTTGACCGCGGGGATGGACAGGATGGCCGCGCCCAGGCGCGCGTCGAGGCGCCGCTCCCAGTGCACGTAGTGGCCGAGGCCGGGCGGCAGGCCCAGGGCCACGACTTCGGCCAGACCGCCCAGGGTGTCGCCGTCCTGCCAGACGGCCTTGATCGTGCGCTGCATGCGGGCGTAGGCCTCCACGTCGGCGACGTGCAGATCGTTGGCGGCGGCGCCGGCGGCGAGCGCCGCGAGGTCCGTGTAGTCGATGCGCGCCTTGACGCCGCCGATGGCGAGCACATGGCTGAAGAGCGTCACCCCGAGTTCGGCCAGCAGCAGGCGGCAGACGCTGCCGGCGGCCACCCGCGCCGCCGTCTCGCGGGCGCTGGCGCGCTCGAGCACGTTGCGGATATCGGCCGTGCCCGTCTTGAGCACGCCGGCCAGGTCGGCGTGGCCGGGGCGAGGCTGGGTCACGGGCTTGGGCGCCTTGCCCCCCCGCCTCGCCTCGGGATGCATGCTCGCTTCCCAGTTCGGGTAGTCGAGATTCTCGATCCAGAGCGCCAGCGGACTGCCCAGGGTGACACCCCGGCGCAGGCCGCCGGTGATGCGCACGCGGTCCTTTTCGATCTTCATGCGCCCGCCGCGGCCGTAGCCCTCCTGACGGCGGGCGAGTTGCTCGTCGATGCGGGCGGGGCTCACGCGCAGGCCCATCGGCAGGCCCTCGAGCAGGGCCGTCAGGCCGGGGCCGTGGGATTCGCCGGCGGTGGTCAGCTGGAGATGGCGCATCGCAGTCCTCGGGCGGCGGTTGGCCGGGAGCCTAGCGCCTGGCCCCCGCGGGGTAAACAAAAACCCGGCCCCCGCGGCGCGGGGACCGGGTTCGCCCGAGAACGGCGGCCTCAGCCGCCCAACGGAAGCGTGTAGCCCTGATCGCGGAGTTCGAGTTCAGTGCTGTTGGCACTGGGATCCACGATGCGGGGCGTGATGAAGATGATCAGCTCGCGCTTGCTGTCATTGATGTTGCTATAGCCGAACAGGCGGCCGAGGATGGGCAGCTTGCCCAGGAAGGGCACGTCGCGGTTCAAGCTGCTGTCGCTGGACTTGATGAGCCCGGCGATCACGGCCGTGGAGCCGTTGTCGACCATCACGTTCGTCTTGCTCTCGCTCGTCGTGATGATGACGCCGCCCTGCACGGTGGCCTCGCTGGCCAGGTCGCTCACCTCGGTGAGCACCTGCATCAAGATCTTGCCGTCGGGGTTGATGTGCGGCGTGACCACCATCTTGATGCCGATCGTGGTGAGCTGCGTGATCGCGTTGCCCGCCTCGTCGGCGACGATGAGGGGAATCTTCTTGCCGACGAGGATGTTCGCCTCGCGGTTGTCCATCGTCGTCACGCGCGGCGTGCTGATGATGTTCGCCTTGTTCTCCAGCTCCAGCGCCTGCAGGGCGACGTTCAGCTCGCCCCAGCTGCGCACGACGCCGAGCTTCACGTCGGCCACCGGACTGGCGAAGCTCCCGTCCACGCTGGCGTTGCCGGCCACGCCGGCGTCCGTGTTGGCCAGGTTGAGCGCATCCCAGCGGACGCCCAGGTCCCGGCTCGCGCGGTAGTCGAGGTCGACGATGCGCGCCGTGATCTCTACCTGGGGCATCAGCAGATCGAGCTGCTGGGCCAGGCTGACCACCATCTGCACGTTCTCCGGCAAGTCGGTGACGAGGATGGCGTTCGTGCGATCGTCCACGTCCATCTTGCCGCGCTCGGAGAGCATCTTCGACAGGGGATCGGTCAGCTCGCCGGCCACGGCATAGGAGAGCTTGATCACCTGGGTTTCCAGGGGCCGGTACTCGCTGCGCTTGCGCTCGGCCGTGAGCAGCTCCATCTCTTCCTGGAGCAGGCTGCTGCGAGGCGCCACGCGCAGGACGCCGTACTCTTCCTTCACGGTGTAGCCGTTGGCGCTGCAGACGGCCGCCAGGGCCTTGCGCCAGGGCACGCTGGTCAGGTGCACGGAGACCTTGCCCTGCACTTCCTTGCCCGAGATGATGTTGACGCCGGCGAACTCGGAGAAGGCATGGAGCAGGGTGCGGAACTCGGCGCCGCGCATCTCCAGCGTGATCAGCGCCTCGTCGCTCTTCGCCCGGCGCTGGCCGCTGAGCAGCAGCGCATCGGGCGCGCGCTCGCTCTTGGCGACCGGAGCCTTTTCGGCCTGGGCCACCTGCACGGTCCGCGTGAAGGCGGGCGCCTGCACCGGGCTCGCCCCGATCTCCTCGGCGCCTGCCGCGAGGGTCAATTCGCGGCCGAGATCCGGGGCCGTCGACCTGGCGGCCGCAGCGCTGGGAGCCGTGGCTGCCGCGCCGGAGGCCGCTGCCGGGGCCGTACTCGCCTTGTTCTCGCTCGCCGCCGCCTGCGCGATCGACGCAGCGGGCGCGGGCTTGCTCACGGCATCCGGCAGGCTGGCACCGGTACTGCCGCCACTCACTGCCGCCGCGGCAACAGCGACCGGCGCTGCGGTCTGCTTGGCGGCCGGGCTGGCCGCGCCGGCGGCCGGCGCCTCGAAGGGATCGCTGGCCACGAAGATGGGATCGCTCGCGAACATGAGCGTCGCCGGATCGGCGGCGACGGTCTCGCTCTCGCCATCGCTCAGGCGCGCGAACTCATCGTTCGCCGTGTTCGCAGTCGCGGCGGCCTGCTTTGCGGCCGCCGCCTCCCAGGCCGGGGGCGCCGGGTCCTCGCGACCGAGATCGGCAGCCGGCGCGGACTGCGCGGACGCGGGCAGGGAGACCTCGGGCAGCGCTTCGGCGAGCGGCAGGGTACTCATGTCGATCAGCGAGGCGCGGCTGAGGGCCGGCGCTGCGCTGGCCGCTGCCGCCGTGGCCGTTCCCTCCACGGGCGCCGGGCTCGCCGCCGCCTTGGCCGGCGGCGAACTGACCGCGGCTTCCTTCGGCGCTGCGCTCGGCGCGCTGCGCTCGCTCGTGGCGGCCTGACTGCTCGCCGGACTCAACACGAGGCGCAGCGAGCGGTCGCCCGCCTCGGTGAGGAAGTTCTGCGCGAGCGAAAGGTCGAGGACGACGCGCGTCTTGAGACCGCCCGGCTCCTCCGGCTCATTCTGGCCGACGCGGATGCCCGAGAGGGCGCCACTGCCGGGATAGGCGGCCTGGGCGAGCCCGGTTCGCACGCCGGGGAAATCCAGCACGATCCGGTCGGGCCCTTCCATCACCAGGCTCCGGCTCTCGAAGGGGCCGTCGAAGCCGAGGATCAGCACGCCGTCCTCCCAGACCAGGGAGTCGAGCAGCGTGGCCGCCTCGGCCAAGGGGCCGGTGCAGGCCAGGATGGCCAGCAGGCCGGCGATCCTCAAGGTCTTGACGAGCATCTCACTCTCCTTCCTTGGCGAGCTCAAGACGGACCTGCTGCCGCGAGTCGCCGTTGCGCATCCAGGCGATGAGGGCCGCCTCGTCGATGCCGGTGACGCTGCCGCCCTCAATGGGATCGCCCTTGGCCAGGGCATAGCTGTCGCCATTTTCATCCTCCACCAGCGCGATGTAGCCGCCGGGCAGGCGCACGATCCCCACGAGCTTGGCGCTGCGCAGGTCGAGCTCCGCCGTGGAACGCTTGTTGCCCGCGCTGTAGTCGGGCAACTCGAAGGGATCGCGGCCGAGGTTCGCCTGGTAGGGCACCGAGCGCAGCTGCAAGCTCTGCAGCGAGGGATCCGCCGCCGCGGGTTCCTCCTGGGCGCCGGCCGCCGTTGCCAGCGTGAGGCTCAGCAGCGCCATGAGCACCGCGAGCCGGCCGAGGTCAGTGCGACGCATTGCGCGCCTCCTTGCTGGCGGCCGCCGTCTTGCTGGCGGCGGCCTTCGTATTCGCAGCCGTGCCGCCGGCGGCCTTCGCTCTTGGCGCCGGGGCTTCCGCCACGGTCGCCACGCCGCCGGTGGCCTCCATCATGTAGAGCGTGGCGCGGAAGCTGGCCTCGATGGTCCCCTCCTTGAGCCCGCCCTCGACGTTCTTGCGCGCGGCGGTGTCGCCAATGCCCTTGAGCGTCAGCCCTTCCGTGCGGATGACGCGCGAGGCGTTGGCGACCAGGCCGATGAAGCGGCCCACGTCGTGATAGTCGCCGTGCACGCGCATCTCGATGGGCCGCGTCTCGACGCCCTCGCCGGGCGTCGCCTGACCGGGCTGCAACAGGTCGATCTTGACGCCGACCGAGGTGGCCAGGCGCGCGATCTCGCGCAGGAACTCGGGCATCTCTTCGCTGCGCGGCAGGAGCGCTTCCAGGCGCTGCCAATCCTGCTGCATCTCGCTCATGCGGGCCTGCAGCAGCTCCAGGCGCCCGGCGCGACTGCGCGCGATGCTGAGCTTGCGCTCCTGCTCGGCCAGCTCGGCGTCGAGGCGCGCGATCTGCCCCTTCTGCACCCGGTAGGTGAAGGGCAAGAGCGTGCTGCCGAAGAAGACATAGCCCAGGAGCGCCGCGATCAAGATCGTGAAGGAGCGCCGCTGGACGACGGGATCCTGCAGGTTCATGACTTCCGGCCCCCGGGGCTGGGCTCCGGCTCGAGGGCGGGCGGCGATCCGCCGGCGCCCCAGGCGGCCGAAACCGTGAAGAAGATCATCTGCCGGGTGCCGAGCAGGCTGCGCTCGGCCTTGACGAGCTGCACACCGGCGAACTGACCGCTCATCTCCATCGCTTTCATCAGCTCGGAGACGGGCTGGAAGCTCTCGGCCACGCCCTCCAGGGTGCTGCGGTTGCCGCCTTGATTGCGGCCGAGCTGCTTGAGCCAGAGGCCGGTGGGCAGCACCATGTTCACGGAATTGAGCCACTCCACGTTCTCGAAGCGGTGGGCTTCGAGCTGACGCAGCACGTCCAGGCGCTCGGTCAGCAGCGCGCTCTGCACTTCGAGCTGCTCGATGGCCTTGGTCTGCCGCGCGAGCCGCTCCTCTTCCTCGTTCTGCTCGACGCGCTTGGCCTCCAGGCTCTTCAGCCGATGCGTCTGCTGGAGATAGGTGTAGCCGCCGGCGGCCAGGATGAGGAAGGCCGCCACGAAGATAGCCAGGGACACCTTGTCCGGCAGGCGCAGGCTGCGCTGCCGGGGTCGATCCTCGCTCGGCAACAGGTTGATGCGAATCATGCGCTCACCTCCCGCAGGCCCAGGCCGACGGCCACGCCGAGTAGCGCGGGCAGGCCGAGCTCGCGCATCTCGGTCTCCATCTCGGGATCGATGTCGAGCGCGGCCAGGGGATCGACGGTCTTGACCGGCAGGCGCAAGCGCTCTTCCAGCCGCTCCCGCAGGACGGGCAGGTTGCCGCCACCGCCCGAGAGGTAGACGCCGCTGAGCTCCTCCACCTCACCCGCCGAGCGCAGGTAAGCCAGGCTGCGCTCCAGACCGACGGCGATCTCCTCGGCCAGACGGGCGATCGTCTCCTGGCCGGCTTCCTCGGGGTGGGTCTTCTCGACATTGTTCGTGCTGATCAGGCGCAGCGCTTCCTCGTAGGGAATCTCCAGGTCGCGCTGCAGGGCTTCGACGTACTGCCCGCAGCCCACGCTGAAGTCCCGCGTGAAGAGCGGGAAGCCCTGGCGGACGATGCTGACGTTCGTCACTTCGGAGCCCACATTGACGAGCGTGGCCAGCGGCTCCTCGGCGCGCAGGCCCTCGTGCAGGTTCTGGATGGCGAAGGTGTCGACGTCGATCACCACCGGGTTCAGCCCGGCGTCGCGCAGCAGCGACAGGTGCTCGTAGATCACCTCGCGCTTGGCGGCCACCAGCAGCACTTCCATCTTGCCGTCGCCCGCGTTGGGCTCGAGCACCTGGAAGTCGAGGCTGACGTCCTCGATTTCGAAAGGAATGTGGCTGGAGGCTTCCATCTCGATGAGGGCGCGCGCTTCCTCGCTGCTCATGCGGTCCATCAAGAGGCGCTTGACGATGACCGAGCGGCTGGAGACCGCCGTCACCACCTTGCCCTTCTTGATGCCCCCGTTGGCGAAGGCCGTCTCGATCGCTTCCAGCAGCAGATCCCTGTCCATGATCTCGCCCTCGACGACCGCGTCGGGGGAGACATGGGAGCTGCCGTAGCGCAGAAGGCGCGGCCCGTTCTCGCCGCGCCCGATCTCGACTACCTTGACCAGCCGGCTGCCGATGTCGAGGGCGACCACATGATCGCTCTCCTTCTTGAAGGGCAGCTTCATTTCACCTCCTGGGGAGCGGCGCGGCGGGCAATGCGCCAAACGCCTCGGACTCCGGGTGCTCGCTTACAACTGCAAGGGACGTGCCATCATTCCTCATGAGGTCGAGGGAGGAGATGCCGTCAGGCGCTCCTGACTGGGCTCTAGCAGGATTGCTTCCAGACGGCGGACATTCTCGAGCGCGGCCTCGCGCACCTGCGGATGCTCCGCGGTGGCGGCGACTTGCAGCCACATCTCGCGGGCGACGCTCGGATCGCCGCCCAGCTCGGTGATGCGCGCGGCGAAATGCCGCCAGGCGGGCGCGACGCCGGGGCAGCGGCCCGCCCGCTCGAAGGCCGCCCTGGCCTCCTGGTAGTTTTCCAGCCAGAGGTAGTGGAAGAAGCCCTGCTCGTAGGGATAGATCCAGGTGTCCGGATTGGCCCGCTCCGCCCAGGCCAGCCAGCGCAGGGCGCCCTCGGGATCCTCGAGATCCGTCGCCCGCACCACTGCCGCGAAGAGCGTCGCGCGGTGGAAGCTCGGATCCAGGCGCATCAGTCGCTCCACCCGCTGGTTGAAACCGGAGAGGTCGTGCTGCCCCAGTCGATAGCCGCCGAAGTACTGGAGCAGATCGAACCAGTAGTAGTCCGCGAGCAGAGCCTCGCTGCCCAGCATCACCGCCTCGAGCGGTCGCCGCAGCTCCTGCTGCCGGATCAGCGGCGCGGGCTGGCCGAGCTGGGCGAAGGCGAGCAGCAGCAGGCTCAGCGCGGCCATGGCGAGCGATCGGGCCATCAGCGGATCTCGCGCCGCGCGAAGATGGCCGCCGCGGCGCCGATGAGGGCCGTGAAGTAGAGGAGCGTGTAGCCGAGGGCGGCCAGCAGCGCGTCGGGCGCGGGGGGGCTGCCCCCCACCAGGCTGTTGCGCACGCGGTAGAGCTCCAGGTGCGGCAGCAGCCAGTGCGCCGCCAGGGCGAGCGCGCTGAGCAGGCCGCCGTCGGTGAGCGAAGCGAAGCGCAGGAGGTCGGCCGACAGATGGCCGGCGGCGAAGACGGCCAGGGCCAGGAACAGCGTCATCGCGAAGCCGGTGAAGGTCGAAAAGAGCAGCACCAGGCCGGCCAGCAAGCTCATCTCGAGGAACACGTAGAGCAGGCCCGCGGCGAGACCGGGCAGCGCGGCCACCCCCGTCGCCCAGCCGATGCCGAGATAGATCAGGGCGGCGGCGCCGATGACGAGGCCGAGCACGCCGAGCAGCCCGCTCAGGCGGCCGAGCAGATACTCCTGCCGCGACACGGGCCGCGTCAGCACGCCGAGCCAGATGCCGCGCTCGCGCTCGCGATGCAGGTTCCAGGCGCCCATCACCAGCGTGGCCAGCATGGCCGAGACGTGGATCCAGGCGAGGGCCGCGTCGTGGAAGGTCTTGTCGCGCGCGCCGAGGGTCAGCGGGGCCACGAGGGCGAGCACGCAGAGCAAGATGGCGCCCAGGCCGAGCAGGCTGTAGAGCAGGCGGTCGCGCAGGGCCTCGCGCAGGCCGGCGAGGGTCAGCACGGCGACGTTTCTCATGCCGGCTCCTTTTCGCGGCGGGGCCGAGGCATGTCTGCGGGCTCCTCGGCAATGCTGGCCAGGATCTCCTCCGCCGGCAGCTCGCGTCGCTCGGCGAGCTCCAGGATGGGAATGCCCAGCGCCGTCCAGCGCTGCAGGAGCGTCTGGGCGCGCTCGAAGGGCAGGCCGCGGAAGGCCGCGGTCTCGCCCTCGCGCACGCCCTCGAGGTCGGGCGCGTCCAGGCGCGCTTCCTTGCTCTTCTCGAAGGGGATGCGGATGTCCATGGCCAGCGGCGCCGCGCCGGCGGGGCCGAGCGCGATCTCGCGGCCGATGCGGCCGTCCTTGAGAACGCCCAGGCGATCGGCGATGGCTTCCAGCTCCGCAAGGATGTGGCTGGAGACGATCATGCCGGTGCCGGCGCGCTTCTGCTCGAGCAGGATGTCGATCACGCGCTGGCGCTGCAGCGGGTCGAGGGCCGTCAGCGGCTCATCCAGAATGAGCAGCTCGGGCCGCGAAAGCAGGGCCAGGGCCAGGGCCACGCGCTGCACCGTACCCCGCGAGAGCTGGCGCAGTTCGCGGTGGCCCACCGCGCTGAGATCGAACTGCGCCGCCAGCCAGTCGACGCGATTGCCGGCCGTCACGAGGCGCGAGGCGACGAGGGCGGCGTGGAAGCGCATCAGCTCGCGCACGGTGAGATTGGGCGGGAACTGGGGGTTCTCCGGGCAATAGCCCAGGCGCAGGTGCACGTCGCGGTCGCCCGGCCGCCCGCCCAGGATGCTGATGCTGCCGGCCTCGGCGCGGGCCAGCCCCGTGAGCAGGCGGAAGGTGGTGCTCTTGCCGGCGCCGTTCCGCCCCAGGAGGCCATAGACCTCGCCGCGGCCCACCGTCAGGCTCAGCCCGCGCAGCACGGACAGCCGCCTGCCCAGCCCGAGCCGGTAGCTCTTGGCGAGATCCTGGATGCTCAGCAGCGCGCCATCCGTCATCGCGCCTCCCCTGGCCAATAGCGGTCGATTGTTCCCCTGGGCAGGCAGAAAAGTGGCCGCTTCCGCGGCCACGGACCTGCCAGCCGAGCTTGTCGCACGGGTCGTTCCAATCTGACGGCACGGGAAAGAAGAGGGAGGGCCGGGGCGGAATCAGCCGTTGCTGAGCGTCTGCAGGAGCGCCGCCGACGAGCCGTAGCAGTTGAGGCGGTAGCGCTGGGCGGCACCCACCGCGACCGGGTCCTGGTAGTCCACCATGCCCTCGGACGCTCCGGCGCCCACCGTGAGGCCGGCGCCGCCCGCAAAGGGATTGCTGACCAGGGCGCCGCCGGGCAGGTTGGCCTGGATGTCGGCCAGGGCCGTGGCCGCCGGCGGATAGCTGCCGAAGTTGGAGGCGGCGTAGGACTCGACGGCGAGCTGGCAACTGTGTCCGTTGCCCTTGACCGATGCCTCGCGAGCGCGGTCGCGCATCGTCGTGAAGTTCGGGGTGGCGACAGCCGCGAGGATACCGATGATCACGATGACGATCATCAACTCGATGAGCGTGAATCCGCGATTCGATGTCATCAGCCGGCGCACCCGCGACCTCATCAGGTAGAGAGAAGAGGCCGGCGGGGGCCCCCCGGCCCCCGCCGTCCACTGCAATCGACTAGCCGTTGGACAGGCTCAGCACGAGCGCGGCGTTCTTGCC
The DNA here is from genome assembly GCA_963695095.1 of uncultured bacterium. Lineage (GTDB taxonomy): Bacteria > Krumholzibacteriota > Krumholzibacteriia > JACNKJ01 > JACNKJ01 > VGXI01. The sequence continues at coordinate 2,117,441 of CAVOFT010000001.1, forward strand.
GTAGCAATCGAGCTGATACAGGTTCGGCACACCCGTGGTCGTGGGATCCGAGTAGTCCACGGCCCCCTCGAGGGCGCCGCCGCCGGCGGTGAAGCCAGCATTGGCAGCCACGATGGGATTCGCGAATTCCACGCCGCCGGGCATCGCACCCTCAATGAGGGCCTCGGCGCCCGCGCCGTCCGGATAGATGCCATTGCCCTGAACAGCCAGATCCTCGACGGCGAGCTGCGCCGTGTGGCCGTTCGACTTCACGGCCGCCTCACGAGCGCGGTCCTGCATGGCAACAAAGTTCGGGATCGCGATGGCGGCCAGGATGCCGATGATCACGACCACGATCATGAGTTCGATCAGGGTGAAACCCTTGTTGGAAAACATCTGAGATAACCTCCTGTTGGTCCGCCGAATCGGGCGCCGGTGGCTCCTTGCTCGGTCCGGGCCCCTTCAACGCAAGGGTGATGCCAAGGCCCCCTTGCAGATTGTGGAGCGACAAGCCCCAGCGTTGCCCGGACTTGCGGCTCCCGTTGCAATCTGCACGCGCGTCCCGTGGCCGCGTCTCCGTGCAGTTTGGGCCCCGCGGGGCCCGAGGGCTTCACTCCACCAGGGCGCCCTCACGCGTCCGGTCCAGCCCGTAGCGCTGGATCTTGCGGTACAGCGTGGAGGCGTTGATCCCGAGGATGGAGCTGGCCTTCTTCTTCTGCCACCCGGTGGACTCGAGCACCTGAAGCAGGTATTCCCGCTCCAGCTCCTCGAGCGTCGCCCGCGGCTTGCCCTCGAAGAAGGACTTGGCGCCGCGGTCCGGGTTGGCCACCAGCTTCTCCGGCAGCGAGTCGCGGTCCAGCGTCTCGCGATCCTCCAGGAGCACCATGCGCTCGAGCACGTTTTCCAGCTCGCGCACGTTGCCGGGCCAGTCGTATTCACAGAGCAATTCCAGAGCTTCCTTCGTGACCCCCTTGATCGGCAGGCCGCGCTTGTCCGCCAGCCGCTGCATGAAGTAGCGCATGAGCAGCGGGATGTCCTCGCGCCGGTCGCGCAGCGGGGGCACGGTGAGCGGAATCACGTTGAGGCGATAGAAGAGGTCGGCCCGGAAGGTGCCGCGCTCGACTTCTTCTTCGAGGTCGCGGTTGGTGGCCGCCAGCACGCGCACGTCGACCTTGACGGGCGCGGTGCCGCCCACGGCCAGGAACTCCCGCTCCTGGAGCGCTCGCAGCAGCTTGACCTGCAGCGCCGGCGTGATCTCGGCCACCTCGTCCAGGAAGATCGTGCCGGACTCGGCAACCTTGAACAGGCCGTCCTTGTCGCGGATGGCGCCGGTGAAGGAGCCCTTGACGTGGCCGAACAGCTCGCTCTCGAGCAGGTTCTCCGGCAGGGCGCCGCAGTTGACCCCGACGAAGGGCTTGTCGGCGCGGCCGCTCATGAAGTGGATGGCCCGCGCGATCAGCTCCTTGCCGGTGCCGCTCTCGCCGCCGATGAGGATGGTGCTGTCCGTCGCCGCGATCTTGCGCACGATGGCGAAGATGCGCTGCATCGCCTCGCTGCTGCCGATGATCGACTCCAGCGAGGAGTCGTCCTGGAGCTGGCGGCGGAGCTGGACGTTCTCGCTCCTCACCTCGCGCATGGCCAGGGCGTTGCGCACCACCATCTTGATCTCTTCGTTGCGGGCCTGCTTGATCAGGTAGTGGAAGGCCCCCTTGTTGACGGCCTCGATCGCCGTCTCCTGGCTGGCGTAGGCCGTGAGCAGGATGACGGGGATCGAGGCATCGATGGCCTTGATGCCGGTGAGCAGCTGGATGCCGTCCATCTCGGGCATGCGGATGTCGCTGATGACGAGATCCGCCTTCCAGGACTGCAGCTCGCGCAGCGCCGCCTTGCCGCTGTTGACGGCGCGGATCTCGTAGCCCTCCTTGGCGAGCATGATCGACAGGAAGCGGATCATGCTCTCTTCGTCATCGACGAGAAGAATCCGGGGCTGGGCCATGAATCGGGGCTCCCTCTGCTGGTGCTACTCGACTGCCGTTTCGGTCGCCTGGACCACGCTCTCGGGCAGGTCCTCGTCGCTGCGGGATCGCGTGGGCATGCGCAACTGGAAGACGCTGCCCACGCCCGTCGTCTCCAGAAGCTCGAGCTGGCCGCCGTGCATCTCGACGATGCGATGCGCGATGGCCAGGCCGAGGCCGGTGCCGCCCGGCTTCGTCGTGAAGAAAGGCTCGAAGAGTCGCGCACGCGCCGCGGCCGGCACACCGGGGCCGTCGTCGGCGACCTCCATCACCAGCTCCTCGCCACTCGCGCCGTCCGCCGTCACCCCCGTGCGCAGCGTGATCGTCAGCGCGCCCGCCCAGGCCACGGCCTCGCAGCCGTTGGTGATCAAGTTGATCGCGACCTGGCGCAGCATGCCGGGATCGGCCTCGACCATGGCCGGAGCGCCCTCGGCCTGCAGGGTCAGCTTGAGCCGCTCCTCGGCCTCGGTGCGCTGGCGGACCATGCGCAGCACTTCGCGCAGTAGCGCCGCCGGATCGAGCGGCTTGGGCTGCGGCCGCCGCTCGCGCGTGAAGTCGAGAAAGTCCGTGATCAGCAGGTTCAGCCGGTCGCTCTCTTTGAGAATCAGGTCCATCAGCACGCGGTGCTCGCCCGCCAGCGGCAGCTCGCCGGCGAGCAGCTCGACGCTGCCGGCGATGGAGGCCAGGGGATTCCTGATCTCGTGGGCGATCGAGGCGGCCAGGGCGCCCACCGCGGCCAGGCGCTCCTGCTGGCGCATGCGCCCCCGCAGCTTGCGCGCCTCGGTCAGGTCCTGGAAGACCGCCACGGCTCCCGCGCCGCGGCCGCCGGAGCCGGCCAGCCGGCTGGTCGAGATGCCCAGCGGCAGGACTCTGCCGTCGCTGCGCGTCACGTCCAGGCTGCCTCGCGTCACGGTTCTCCCGTCCAGGGCATCGCTGAGGAGCGCTGCCAGCCCGCGCTGGCCCGCGATGGGCCAGCGGTCCACATGCTGTCCGATCATGCCTCCCCGGCCCATGCCGAGGATGCGCGTCGCCACTTCGTTCCAGCGGCAGACCGCCCCGTGCTCGTCCAGGCCGACGAGTCCGCTGGGGATGGCCGCAATGATGTCTTCGGCCGTCCGCGCGCTCTCCTGAAGCCTCCTTTCCGTGATCTCGCGCCGTCTCCGCTCACCGCGGATGCCGGCCAGGGTCCAGCCGCCGGCGGCCCCCGCCGTCACGCCCAGACCGAGCAGGAGGGCCGGCGGCGCAGCCAGCAGCCCGGCCATCGCGAGGATGAAAGCGGCCGCGATCGCCAGCGCCGCCCGCCAGAGGGGATCCAAGCCGACGAATTCCAGATCCTCGCTCGGGCGCACGCTGCCCCTCCTAGCCTCCGGAGACCACGCTGATCAGCTTGAACATCGGCAAGTACATGGCGATGAGCATGCCGCCGACGATGAGACCCATGATGACGATCATCACCGGCTCGATGACGGCCGTCAGCGACTCGACGGCGCTGTCCACTTCGTCATCGTAGAAATCGGCCAGCTTGCCGAGCATCTCGTCGAGGCGGCCCGTCTCCTCGCCGACGCCCACCATCTGCGTCACCATCGGCGGGAAGACGCCCGAGGCGCGCATCGGCTCGGCCAGGGTGGAGCCGCCGGTCACCGACGCGCGGATCTGGCCGACCGCATCGGCGATGACGCGGTTGCCGGCAGCGCGGGCCGTGACGTTGAGGCCGTCGAGCAGCGGCACGCCGCTGGAGAGCAGGGTGCCCAGCGTGCGCGCGAAGCGGCTGACCGAGCCCTTGCGCACGACCTGGCCGATCACCGGGAAGCGCAGCATGTAGCCGTCGATCCGGCGGGCGCCCTTGTTCGTGGCCTTGTAGCGCTTGAAGAAGATGCCGCCGACAACGCCGAGCGCAATCAGGAGCCAGCCATAGTGCTTGAGCAGATTGCTCGCCCCCATCACGATCTTGGTGGGCAAGGGCAGCTCGCCGCCGAAGTCGGCGAACATCGCCGCGAAGCGGGGGATCAGGAAGAGGAGCATGAAGGCGGTGGCGCCCATGCTGACGCTGAAGACCACCAGCGGGTAGGTCATCGCGCCCTTCACCTTGCGGATCAGGGCTTCCATCTTCTCGAGATGGGTGGCCAGGCGCTCCAGGATGGTGTCCAGGATGCCGCCGGCTTCACCGGCCTCCACCATGGAGGTGAACAGCTCGTTGAAGACGGCCGGGTGGTCGCGCAGCGCCTCGTTCAGCGTCGAGCCGCCCTCGATGCGCTGGGTGACCCGTCGGATGATCCCCCGCAACTCCGGGTGGTCCATCTGCTGGGTCAGCACCTCGAGGCACTGGATGAGCGGCAGGCCGGCGCTGATCATCGTCGCGAACTGGCGCGTGAAAAGCGCGAGGTCCTTGACCCGCACTTTCTTGCGCTTGGTGAAGAGGCCCGCCTTGGCCGCCTGCTCCTGGACCAGCGTGATGCGAATCTTCTGCTTGCGCAGATTCCTGAGGACGTCCGCCTTGCTGTCGGCCTCCACAACACCGGAGACCCGCTTGCCGCTCAGCGAGATGCCCTGCCAGACGAAGCTTGCCATGCGCGTTCCCTTCCGCTAGGCGTCCATGTTCACGAGCTCGCCGATCATGTGCTGAAGCTCCATGGCGTCGCGGCTGCGGCCCATGGCGTCCTCCAGGCTGATCTGACGGTTGACGTAGAGCTCGTAGAGGCTCTGGTTCATCGTCCGCATGCCGTACTTCTGACCGGCCTGCATCATCCCGTAGACCTGGTGCACCTTCCCCTCGCGGATGGCGCTCTTGATGGCCGGCGTGCAGACGAGCACCTCCGAGCAGAGGCAGCGGCCGCCGCCGCGGGCGAGCGGGATCAGCTCCTGCGTCAAGACGCCCTGGAGCACGAAGGCGAGCTGGGCCGTCACCTGGGCCTGCTGCGAGCTGGGAAAGATGTCGATCAGGCGGTGGATGCTCTCGTAGGCGCTGTTCGTGTGCAGGGTGGCCAGGCAAAGGTGGCCCGTCTCGGCGATGGTCAAGGCGGCCTGGACGGTCTCCAGGTCGCGCATTTCGCCGATCAGGATCACGTCCGGGTCCTGCCGCAGGACGTACTTGAGCGCGACCGAGAAGCTCTCCGTGTCGGCGCGCACTTCGCGCTGGTTGACGATGCAGCGCTTGTGCTGGTGCAGGTACTCGATCGGGTCTTCGATCGTGATGATGTGCCCGGCCCGGTTCTCGTTGATCCAGTTGACCATGCTGGCCAGCGTGGTGCTCTTGCCGCTGCCCGTGGGCCCGGTGACGAGCACGAGTCCCTGCGTGCGCTTGGCGAACTCGCCCACGGCCGCGGGCAGGCCGAGCTGGGCGAGGCTCTTGATCTCGAAGGGAATCTGCCGCACCGCCAGACTGACCACGCCGCGCTGCAGGAACACGTTCGAGCGGAAGCGCGACAGGTTGGGGATGCCGAAGGAGAAGTCCAGCTCGCGCGTCTTCTCGAAGCGCGAGCGCTGGTCCTCGTTCATGATGCTGTAGGCGAGCTTGCGCGCCATCTCGGGCGTCACCCGATCGTCGCCGAAGCGCATGATCTCGCCGTCCACGCGGAACATGGGTGGCAGACCGGCCGAGATGTGGAGGTCGCTCGCCCCCTTCTCGATCATCTGACCGAGTAGATCGCGCAGGTTCATGTTCACCTCAGTCAATGTTGGTCTCCCTCAGTACTTCCTCTAGAGTGGTCATGCCCTGGGCCATCTTCCACAGGGCGTCCTGCCGGAGCGTGATCATGCCGTCGCCGATGGCGCGCTCGCGCAGCTCAGCCGTGGAGGCCCGGTCGAGCACCATCTCGCGCAGGGTGGGGGTCATCACCATCACCTCGTAGAGCCCGACGCGGCCGGCGTAGCCGCTGCCGCTGCAGCCGGGACAGCCGCTGCCCTTGTGCGGCTTCGCCGCGGCCGCGTCCTCCGGCGACATCCCCGCCTCCACGAGTACTTCGGCATGCAGATCGATCGGCGCCTTGCACTTGCCGCAGATGCGCCGCACGAGGCGCTGGGCGAGGATCAGGCGCACGGAACTGGCCACGAGGAAGGGCTCGATGCCCATGTCCACCAGTCGGCCCACCGTGCTGGGCGCGTCGTTCGTGTGCACCGTCGAGAGCACCAGGTGCCCGGTGAGGGCGGCCTTGGTGGCGATGGAGGCCGTTTCCAGATCTCGGATCTCGCCCACCATCACGATGTTCGGGTCCTGGCGCAGGATGGAGCGCAGCGCGCCGGCGAAGGTCAGCCCCACCTCTTCGTTGATCTGCACCTGGTTGATCCCGGGCAGGTTGTACTCGACCGGATCCTCGGTGGTGATGATGTTCACGCTCACCGTGTTGATCTTGGTGAGCGCCGAGTAGAGCGTGGTCGTCTTGCCGCTGCCGGTCGGGCCCGTCACCAGCACCATTCCGTAGGGGCTTTCCACTGCCTTGAGGAAGTCCGCCAGCGGCCGGTTCTGGAAGCCCAGCTTGTTGAGATCGACCTGCAGGTTGTCCTTGTCGAGAATGCGCATCACGATCTTCTCGTCGAAGATCGTCGGCAGCGTGCTCACGCGCATGTCGATGTTGCGGCTGCCGATGCGCAGCTTGATGCGCCCGTCCTGGGGCACGCGGCGCTCGGCGATGTCCAGCTCGGCCATGATCTTGATGCGGCTGATGATCGCGCTCTTCAGCCGCGTCGGCGGGCTCATCATGTCGTGCAGCACGCCGTCGATGCGGTAGCGCACGCGCATGCTTTTCTCGTAGGGCTCGACGTGGATGTCGCTCGCCCCTCGCTGCACCGCGTCGGCCAGCAGACTGTTCACCAGCTTGACGACCGGGGCGGCCTGGCTCTCGGCCTCCAGCTCCCGCGTGTGCAGCATTTCCTCTTCGTCATCGATGACGTCGACGTCCTTGTCGATCTCCTTCATCATCTCGTCGAGGGTGCCCGCGCGGTCGTAGTAGCGGTCGATGGCGTCCTTGATCGCCTGCTCGGGCGCCACCAAGGGCCGAATCTCCAGGCCCGTGTAGAACTTGAGATCATCGACCGCGAAGATGTTGTCGGGGTTCGCCATTGCCACATCCAGCACGCGGCCCTGGCGGCCGACGGGCACGAGCTGGAAGCGGGTGGCGATCTCCTCGGGGACCAGCTTGATGATCTCGGCGTCGATGCTCAGCCCGGGGAGGTCGATGGCCTGCACGCGATAGACGGAGGCGAGAAAATCGCGGAAGGCGGCTTCCTCGATGAAGCCGCTGGCGATGATGTGCTTGCTCAGCGAGCCGCCCTGGCGCTGATGCGCCTCGACGATGGCGCCCAGTTGCTCTGGCGTCAGCAGCCGGCTGGCCAGCAGCGCCTCGCTGAGTTTCTCGTTGCTCACGGATCCTCCGGGGGACAGGCAGCCCGAGAGGGGTGCCGCCGCTCCGCTGGAGGCAACGCATATGCCAGGTGCGTTTAGCCCGCGGCTGTCCCGAGGAGGGCGCAAGGGGGGCCATGCTTCCCGGCCCGGCAGCAGCGATTGCAGGAGTATCGGCAAGCTGGGCCGGGGCGTGCCCTTTTGCGCGACCTACTGGTCAAGATGCCAGTCGAGACCGAGGCGCAGGGAGGCAGGCGGGATGGGAAAGCCGGGCAATTCCTCACCCGGCCGATCGAGGGCATTGGTGACGCGCAGCCAGAAGCGGGCGTCGATGACCTGCAGTTCCACGCCGAGGTCCACGGTGGCGAGTTCGCCGTGATCGCTGCGCCCCGCCCGCAGCTCGACGCCGCCCGTCAAGCCGAGCCGCGCATCGGCGGCGAAGAAGGGCCGCATCAAGTGCAGCTCGCCGCGCGCGGTGTAGGGATAGAAACTCCCCGCCGTCGCCGCCTGCCCCTGCCGCTCGGCGCGCAGGCTGCTCGTCGCCTTCAGCTCGCCGCCGAAACCCAGGAGCCGCGCGCCGAGGATGAGGTCCAGCGAGCGGCGATCCGACGCCGCCAGAGAGCGCCAGGCATAGCCCTCATCAGAGGCCTGGGCAAACCAGTCCTGCCCCCCCCGCTCGGCGGCGGCGACGAGCCGGATCCAGCCGCGCTCGCCCCGCCGCGCCAGCGCAACGATGGCCCTGAGCAGCGGCTGGGCCTCGGTCGCGGGCACGCCCGGCGTGCCGAGCCCCGCCGGCCACAGGCCGATGCCGGCGATGCGCTCGCGCTCCCAGGCCGTCGTCTCGGCGCCGCCGGCGAGGGCTGCGCTCAGCTCCGCGCCCGAGCGGGGCAGGCGCCAGCGCAGGCCGGCCTCGCCCGCCAGCTCACCGCGCCGCTCGGTCTCGGCCTCCAGCCGCAGGCCGGCGTTGAGATCGAGGGCGGGGCTCGCCGCGCCCCGCCAGCTGGCGCCCAGCCAGAGCCCTGCCGGCCGCGGCAGCGCCGCGGGGGCCGGATCGCTTCTGAAGCCGAGCTGATGGCGCTGGGCCCCGGCCGCGAGTCGCCAGCCGCCGGCCAGGCTGTCCGAGCCCCAGGCCCAGCGCAGGGCGACACTGGCCGCGCTCGCGCGGCCGTCGACGCTGCGCCGCTCGAGAAAGCGCTGCTCCAGCCGCAGCTCCCCCAGCGGCGAGGCGGGCAGGGCGAGGGCGAAGCGCGTCTGCTCGCGATACCAGGCGTCCCGCCGCGTGCCGCTGCGGTCCAGGTGCCAGCTGCTCTGATCGAGCGCGAAGCTCAGGGGTCCGGCGCTGCCGCCGGCCAGCTCCAGCCGCGTGGCCAGGGAGCGACGGCGGCTGAGCGTGACCTCCGGATCCGCCGCGAGGAACACGGGCTCGCCGTTCCAGACGGCGCTGAAGGGATAGCCGTCGCTGAAGACCTCGTCCAGGCCCACGCTGAGAGCCAGGTCCCCCGGCGGCGTGGCGAAGGCGAGGTGCCGGCCCCGTTCGGCGAAGCGGCCCCGCGAGAGCTGGATGCGCGTCGTCACCTTGGGCTCGCTGGGGCGGCGCGTCGTCACGCGGATGAGGCCGGCGATCGCGGCCGTGCCGAACTCGGCCGTCTGTGGCGTCAACTCCACCGACACCGATTCGACGAGCGACATCGGCAGCTCCTCGGCGAGCAGCTCGCCGGTCCAGGGGTCGCGCCAGGGCTCCCCGTCCACGACGAGCAGCAGCTCGCCCGGCCGCGCGGCGCCGGCCCGCGCGCGCCAGGGCAGTCCGGGCGCGCCCTGCCGCTCCACGACGAGCAGGGGGCAGGCGCGCAGCACCTCCTCGAGGGTCTCCGCGTGCAGGCGGCGCAGGGCATCGCCGGCCAGTTCCCAGCGCTGGGCGCTGGCGGGAGTCGCCCCCAGCGCCAGAGCGATCAGCAGGGCGAGGCCGAGCCCGGCCCGGGCGCGAGGGCGCTCAAGCATGGGCGGGCTCCGGTCCGCCGGCCAGGCGAGCCGCCTGCCGCCGGAGCGGCTCGGTGCAGGTCGCGAAGACGATGAGATTCACGGCCAGCGAGCCGGCGGTCATCAGGACGCCAAGCGCGGCCCAGCCCTCCCAGGCGCCCCCGGCGATGACGAGGAAGGCGAGGCTGGGCAGCCCCGGCAGCGCCAGCGCCGCCAGCAGCGCGAAGGGCAGGAGCAGCAGACGCCGAAGCCCCCCGCCTCCGCGTGCCGGGGTCAGCAGCCGGGCATAGAGCGCCCCGAGGCCGGCGATGAGGAGCCCCGCCAGGAGCTGGGCGGCGAAGAGCAGCGGCAGGGCCAGGCTCGAGCCATAGGGGTTGAGGCCGTAGTAGAGGGCGATGGCCAGGAGCGCGGCGCCGGCGCCGTCCCGCCAGCCGAGCAGGCAGCCCGCCATGAAGAGACTGAAGGTGACGAGCTCGACATTGGGGATGGGAGCGAAGAGGAAGCCGAGCGAGGCGGCCAGGGCGGCGAAGAGCGCAATGCGAACGGTGCGGCGCACCCGGACTCCTCCTGCTCCTCCTCACACTACAGGGCGAGGGACGGCGGCCAGAACGCCCGGCGACCTTAGCCCAAGCCCTGGGGGCGGTCAAGGCGCGCCCCCGGCGGCCGCAGCGCGCGCAGCGCGGCCAGCGTGCTGCCCGCGACGCCCTCGGCGCCGAGCTCGCGGTTCGCGCTGCCCGGCTGATGGAAGTCGCTGCCGCCGGTGGCCAGCAGCCCCCAGCGCTTGCACTGCGCGCGCAGGCGCGCGCGTTCGGGCACGGACTGCTTGGGGTGGTCCACCTCCAGACCCTTGAGGCCCAGCGCGATGAAGCGGGGAAGCTGGGGCTCGTAGTCGCAGAGGGCCGGGTGGGCCAGCACCGGCACGGCGCCGTGGCTGGCCATCAGCGCGAAGCCGCGCTCGGGATCCATCAGCTGCTTGGGCTCGTAGGCCGGCCCCTCGTCGCCGATGTAGCGCTCGAAGGCCTCCTCGAGGCTGTCCACGTCGCCGCGGGCGATGAGGGCCTTGGCCACATGCGGGCGGCCCGGATTGCCGCCATCGGCCTGGGCCAGCACGTCGGCCAGCTCCACCGCGCAGCCCAGGGCGCGCAGCTTGGCGACCATGCGCTCCGCCCGCGCGTGACGCATCCCCCGCAGCTCGGCGAGCACGGCGCGTAGCTCGACGCTCTCATGGTCGATCCAGTAGCCGAGCAGGTGGACGTCGCGCGAGGCGACCTGCAGGCTGAGTTCGATGCCGGGGATCAGCTCGAGCCCGAGGCGCTCGGCCTCGCCCAGGGCCTCGGCGACGCCGTCGACGCTGTCGTGATCGGTGAGGGCCAGGCCGTCCAGACCCGCGAGCTGGGCGCGGCGGACCAGGGCCGCCGGCGCCAGCACGCCGTCAGAGGCGTTGCTGTGGCTGTGCAAGTCGTAGCGCAGGATGGGCCTCCTCACCGGGCGGGGCGAGGAGGCAGCCTACTAGGCGTTGGTGAGCTTGGCAAGCCTGGCCTGGACATCCCGGAATTCGCCATCGAGCTGATAGACCTTCGTGAAGGCGTCCAGGGCCAGGTCCCAGGCCTTGAGCAGCTCGTAGGCCTGGCCCAGCATATAGTAGAGCTCGACCATCGACTTGCGGGGATAGGTCTCGGCATCGAGGCGGGTCTGCAGGAGCAACACGATCTCGCGGGGACGCTCGAGCTCGAGCAGGCAGCGCGCCATCCACTCGCGGGTCTTCTGGCCCAGGACCTTGTGCTCGAGCGTGTGCTCGAACTCCTCGAGCGCCTCCTCGTAGAGGCCCATCTCCATGTAGGAGACGCCGAGCTGGTAGCGCTCCTCCGGCGCCATCGAGCCCATCTGCTCCTTCATGCGCCGCTTGAATTCGCCGAGCACTTCGTCGATGTCGTCGGTCTGCAGCGCTTCGCCGGCCGTGGTCGAGAGTCCGAAGCTGAAGTGGCCCTCGCCGGCGCGCGTGTCCAGGTCGATGCTCCGGCGCCGCTCCCGGGGCGGCTCCGGAGCCGGAGGCTCGCCTTGCGCAGCGCCCGCCCCGGGCGAACCGCCGGCGCGCTCCCGCCCCTGCACGCCCGTTTCCCAGTTCCCGTCCGCCACGCGCAGGCTCTCTTCGACGGATGCCAATTCCAGGACCGGCGCCGCGCGCTCCACCGGATCCGGCCGCGGCGGCGGCGGAGCCGCCGGCGGCAGGGCCGCCTGCGACGACGCTTCCTGCGGCGCCGGCGTCTCGACCAGGAGCTCCACGGCGGTCTCGACGTTGAGCTGGGAGCTGAGATCCTCGGCGATCTGCTGCGTGGTCAGCAGTTCCTCGATGTCGCCCTTCGCGCTCAGCACCTCGACATCGGGCAGGTCCCCCCGCAGCTGCTCCAGCATGGAGGCGGCCAGGGCCGCCGCCTCGGCATCCAGTTCCCGATCCGATTCCAGCGCCGCAGCGGACTCGGGCTCGGGCAGGGATTCCTCGGCTGGCTCGCTTCGCAGTTCAGGCTGGAGGGGGACCGGCGAAGCGGCGGACGGCGTGGAGACCGTGAAGGCCTCGAAGCCCTCGTCCCCAGCGTTGCTCGGCGCGCTGGCCTCTGGTGCCGGGGTCGGCTGAGGACCGGGCTCGCCCGGCCGGGTGATCATCAGCCGCTCGATGTCTTCGGGCCGCGCCCTGAGCATGGGCGGCCGCGTACTCGGCTCGAGCTGGGCGGCCGGCAGAGCCGGCTCCTTCGCGGTGCTCGCGGGCGGCGCCGCGGCAGCCGGGGCCGCGGGGGGCGTCTCGGCCGGCGGCGTCGCCGACGCGGCCGCGGGCTCGAAGTCCCGCGCCAGCCGGCGTAGCTTCTCGGCCTCCTCCCGCCGGCCTTCGCCCTCCTCGAGATCGGCCAGGCGCAGCGTGGCGCGCCGCGCGCAGGCCTGCTCGCCCAGGCGACCGTAGCTGGCGGCGACGAACTCCAGGACAGGCTGGCTGCTGGCCTGCAGGGTCTCGGCCTGCTCGAGCAGTTCGAGCAGGGACTTGCGGGCGTAGCCCGTGTCCTCGCCGAAGAGGCGCAGGGCCTCGAGCATCTTCTCGGCGCCGTCGGCGAGGAAGCCCTGGCGCGTCTTGAGTTCGCCCAGCACCCAGATGGCCTCGCGCTGCTCCGGCTCCAGGCGCAGGACCTTTTTGCAGAGGGCCGCGCCGTTGCCGTACATTCCCAGCTCGCGGTAGGCATGAATGCCCCGCATGAAGCTGGTGATGGCTTCGCCCTGGCGGCCGGACTTCAGGAGGATATCGCCGATCTGGTTGTGATAGGCGGGCTGGGACTCCTCGACGCTGACGAGCTTTTCGAGCACGGCCAACGCATCGTCCCAGGAGGATTCCTGGAGAGCCAAGCTCAGGTTGCGCTTCAACTCCTGGATGCGGCTCAAGGGCTCTCCTTTCCCGAGCACAGGAACCCCCGCCCTAAGCAAGAGGTCGCCGCCGAGTCAGCAAGGGCTATTCCAGGGAGGCCATTGCGTTACGATCCTCCAACATGAGCCTTGAACCGGGATTAGGCACACGCAGCGGGGATCGGGCCGCCCTTTCCGTCATCTGCAGGACGCTAGAATCTGCCCGGTTGCTTGCAAAATGGGTGACTCGTTCGAACGAGATTACACCCCTCAGAGGGGACGATCCCGCAGGGTCTCGGCAGGGAAGTCCAGGATTTGCCCGCCGGCGGCGACGAGGCGGGGCGATGCAAAGCCGAGGTGATAGGGCAGCTCGCGCAGATCGGCGGCATCGTGGAGGATGAAGTCCGCGCGCTTGCCGGGCACGAGGCTGCCCGTGGCCTCCCCCTCGCCGCAGGCCCAGGCCGCATTGTGGGTGGCCGCACAGAGGGCCTCGGCCGGCCTCAGGCGCAGGGCGCTCGCGGCCAGCGACAGCACGAGGCCCATGGATTCACAGCAGCTCGAGCCCGGGTTGTAGTCCGTGGCCAGGGCGAGGGCCACCCCCGCATCCACGAGGCGACGGGCCGGCGCGAACTGCGTGCTCGCCAGGCCCAGGCTGGTCGCCGGCAGCATCACGGCCACGGTCGGCGAGGCCGCCAGCGCGGCGATATCCCGCTCGGCCATGACGATCAGGTGGTCGGCGCTGACCGCCCCCAGGCGCGCCCCGAGGGCGGCGCCGCCGTAGCCCGGGGCGATCTCGTCGGCGTGGATCTTCAGCCCGAGCCCCAGCGCGCGCGCCGCCGCCAGGATGCGCTCGCTGTCCTCGAGCGTGAAGACGCCAGGCTCGCAGAAGACGTCGGCGAAGCGGGCGATGCCCTGCTCGGCTACCGCCGGCAGCCAGGCGCTGACGATCTCCTCCACGAAGGCCGCATGGTCTCCCCGCCTGGCCGGGGGGATCTCGTGGGCGCCCAGGAAGGTGGGGACGAGCGTGGCCGGCAGTTCCTCGGCGAGGGCCGCGATCAGGCGCAGTGCCCTCAGTTCTTGCTCGAGGTCCAGGCCGTAACCCGTTTTCACTTCTATGGTCGCGCTACCGGACGCCATCATGCGCTTCAGGCGGGGTCGGCTCAGCGCGAGCAGCTCCGCGTCCGAGCGGGCGCGGAAGTCGGCGACGCTGGCGTGGATGCCGCCCCCGGCTGCAGCGATCTCCATGTAGGGAAGGCCGGCCACGCGCTGGGCGAACTCGTCGGCCCGATAGCGGCCGAAGAGGGCGTGGGTGTGCGGATCGACATAGGCCGGGGTGACGAGGGCGCCGCCGGCGTCGATCTCCCGGCAGCCCGGTCCCGGGGCCAAGGTGGCCAGCACGGCGGCTTCGGGCCCGGCCGCCAGGATGCGGCCTCCGCCCACGGCAAGGGCGCCGCCGGTCACGAGCCCGGCATCGTCCAGGGCCGCGCCCCGGCGCGGGCCGGCAGGTCCGGCCAGGGTGGCGAGCTGGCCGATGCCCCGGATCAGCAGCTCCGCCTTCATCGGCGTCACCGGATGAGCGGCGTGCGCAGGCCGCGCTCCGCGGCCACGGCCAGCGCCTTGGGGTAGCCGGCGTCGGCATGGCGCATGACCCCGGTGCCCGGATCGCCGGTGAGCACGCGCGACAGGCGCGTCGCGGCAGCCGGCGTGCCGTCGGCAACGACCACCATGCCGGCATGGATGGAATTGCCCATGCCGACACCCCCGCCGTGGTGCAGCGAGACCCAGGTGGCGCCGTTCACCGCATTGAGCAGGGCATTGAGCAGGGGCCAGTCGGCCACGGCGTCGCTGCCGTCGAGCATGCCTTCGGTCTCGCGATAGGGACTGGCCACGGAACCGCTGTCGAGGTGGTCGCGGCCGATGACGATGGGCGCGCTCACTTCGCCGCGCGCGACCAGCTCGTTGAAGGCCAGGCCCGCCCGCTCCCGCTCGCCATAGCCCAGCCAGCAGATGCGGCTGGGCAGACCCTGGAACTGCACCTTCTCGGCGGCCAGGCGCAGCCAGCGGGCCAGCGCCGCGTCGGCGGGGAAGAGCTCCAGGATGGCCCGATCCGTGCGCGCGATGTCGGCGGGATCGCCCGAGAGCGCCGCCCAGCGGAAGGGCCCCTTGCCCTCGCAGAAGAGCGGGCGCACGAAGGCGGGCACGAAGCCGGGAATGGCGAAGGCCCCCGGCTCGCCGCCCTTGACCGCCCCGCCGCGCAGGTTGTTGCCGTAGTCGAAGACGACGCTGCCGGCCGCTCGCATCGCGAGCATGGCCCGCACCTGGGCCGCCATGCTGGCGTGGGCGCGGCGCACATGCTCCTCGGGATCGCCGGCGCGAAGCGCGAGCGACTCGCCGAGGCTCAGACCCGCCGGCACGTAGCCGTTGAGGGGATCGTGGGCGCTGGTCTGGTCCGTCACCAGCTCGGGATGGATCCCGCGCGCGGCCAGGGCCGGGAAGACCTCGGCCACGTTGCCCAGCAGGCCGACGCTGAGGGCCTCGCCCCTGGCCTGGGCGGCCCGGCAGAGCGCGAGCGCCTCGTCCAGGTCGCGGCACTTGCGGTCCAGGTAGCGGTGGGCGAGCCGGCGGTCGATGCGGCTCTCGTCCACCTCCACCACGAGCGCCACGCCCTCGTTCATCGTCACGGCCAGGGGCTGAGCGCCGCCCATGCCGCCCAGGCCGCCGGTCAGGGTCAAGCGTACCCCTGAGGCTGCCGCCGAAGTGCTGGCGGGCCGCCTCGGCGAGCGTCTCGTAGGTGCCCTGCAAGATGCCCTGCGTGCCGATGTAGATCCAGGAGCCGGCCGTCATCTGGCCGTACATCATCAGGCCCTTCTTCTCGAGCTCCCAGAAGTGCTCCCAGGTGGCCCAGGCCGGCACGAGCTGGCTGTTGACGATGAGCACGCGCGGCGCGTCGGCGTGGGTGCGGAAGACCGCCACCGGCTTGCCCGATTGGACGAGCAGGGTTTCCTCGTCGCCCAGTTCGCGCAGCGCCGCGACAATCGCCGCGAAGCAGTCCCAGTTGCGCGCGGCCTTGCCGGTGCCACCGTAGACGACGAGCTCCGCGGGGCGCTCGGCCACCTCGGGATCGAGGTTGTTCATCAGCATGCGCAGGGCGGCTTCCTGAAGCCAGCCCCGGCAGTGGAGCTCTGCGCCTCGCGGCGCCTTCACCTTGCCCGGTTGCAGTTCAAGCATCTCGACTCCCCTGTCCTCGGGCCTGGCCCTCAGCGCCACCGGCGCCCTCCGCGCGGCGGCCCACCGGCTCGACGTCGGGGCGCTGCCGCGGCCGGGAGACGTACCAGGCGTGGAGTTCGCTCGCGAAGGTGGATGGATCGAAACATAGTCGAGTCTCCACGGGAAGGGAACGCAAAAAGCGCTGCCCGTAGCTCTTGTGGACGAGTCGGCTGTCGAGGAAGAGCGCGAGGCCCTCGTCGCGAGCGCTGCGAATGAGGCGGCCGAAGCCCTGCTTGAAGCGCAGCACGGCCTCGGGCACCATGTAGTCGAAGAAGGGATCCTCGCCCGCGGCCGCCAATCGCTCGCAGCGCGCCTCGACGAGGGGCTCCGTGGGCACGGCGAAGGGCAGGCGCGTGATGACGAGAATGCTGAGCGCCTCGCCGGGAAAATCCACGCCCTCCCAGAAGCTGCTCGTGCCGAGCAGCAGCGCGCCTCGCCGCGCGCGGAAGCGCCGCGCGAGGGCGTCGCGGCTGGCGCCGCTCTCCTGCACGAGCAGGCGCTCGGGCGCGACGCCGCGCTCGATCAGCCCCCGGCGGCTGCGCTCCAGGGCGCCGTAGCTGGTGAAGAGCACCAGGGTGTTCAGCGGCTGCTCGGTGGCGAGCGCGGCCAGCAGTTCCACCACGGCCTCCAGGTGCCCGCGCTGACCGGGCTCGGGCAGGTAGGCCGGCAGCAGCAGGCGGGCCTGGGCCGCCATGTCGAAGGGGCTGTCCAGGGCGAGCTCGTAGCGCGAACGCCCGCTGCGATCCAGGCCGATCTTGCCGCGGCAGTAGTCGAAGGCGCCCTGCACGGTGAGCGTGGCGCTGGTGAGGACCAGCGCGTCCAGGTGCTCGCGAAAGAAGTCGCCGAGCTCGAGCGCCACGTCCACGGGACTGGCCACCAGCTCGCGCAGGCCGCCCCGACCGTCGCCCTCGAGGTAGTAGACGAAATCCTCGCCCTCGGCGGCGAGCAGGAAGCCGAGCCGCGCCAGCAGCTCGTCGAGCCCGCGGGCCATCGCCTCCAGGGCATCGCACTCGGCCTGCAGCTCGCCCTTGGCCCCCGGCGCCCCCAGGGCCGCCAGGGCGCGCGCCCCCTTCGCCGCCGCCGTCAGCGCCCGGCTCAGCGCCGCCGCTTCCGCGGCGAGCGCCTCGGGCAGCGCCTGGCCGGCGCGGTAGCGCAGGCGCCCCGTCTCCCTGAGCGCCGCCGCCACCGAGGGTTGACTCGCCAGGCGCTCGAGCAGTCCCCGGAGCGCCTCCCGCGCCGCGGGCATAGCGTCCAGGAGCGCGGCGCGCTCGCCGGCGGCGCCGGGCGCCGCCTCCTTCAGGGCCGGCAGCCAGCGCTCGAGCGAACGCCGACTCCAGCCCGGCGCCCGCAGCTCCGGCGCGATCGCCTCGAGAGCGGCATCGAGCACCCGCGCCGACAGGGAGACGCCCAGGGCCCGCGTGGCCACGGCATCGAGATGCTGCGCCTCGTCGATGACGAGTCGGCGGTAGGGGCCGAGCACGCCGCCGCCCACGGCCTGGTCGGCCAGCAGCAGGGCGTGATTGACGATGACGAGCTGCGCCGCCCGCGCCCGCTCGCGCGCCCGCGTCACCCAGCAGTCGCTGCGCGCCGCGCAGCGCGTCTCTTCGGCCCCCTGATTGCGCGCCCGCAGCTGCTCGAGCAGGCCCGGCGCGCAGAGCGGATTGCCGCTCAGCTCCTCGATCAGGCCCTCGGCGCTGCGATCCTGCCAGACGAGGAGCGCGGCGGCGGCCAGGCGGGCAGCGACATCGCCGCCGAGCTCGCCGATGAAACGCTCGAGCTTGCGGCGACAGGCGTAGTTCTCGCGGCCCATGAGCAGGGCGGCCGTGACGGGAAACCAGGGCGCGGCCGCCAGGCGCGGCAGGTCGCGCCGCAGCAGTTGCTCCTGCAGGTTGCGCGTGTGGGTGGAGATCAGCACCCGCTCGCCGCCCGCTGCGGCGAAGAGCCCGGCGGGAACGAGATAGGCCAGGCTCTTGCCGGTGCCGGTGGGCGCCTCGACGAGCAGATCGCCGCCGCCGGCCAGCACCTGCCAGGCGGCGAGGGCCATCTGCTGCTGACCGGCGCGGCTCTCGAAGTCGGCGCCCAGCAGCGCGGCCAGCTCGCCCTCCGGGCCGAAGATGCGCTCGATGCGCGCCTCGCCCTCGGCCAGCGCCATCGTCTCGGCGCCGCCGCCCGGCTGCGCGCCGCGCCGCTTGCCAGCCGCTGCGCCTGCGAGCCTGCGCTCGGCAGCGAGGCGACCGCCCTCGGCGGCGAAGGCGGCCAGCGCCGCCAGCTCTGCAGGGGAGACGCTGTCCCCCGCCGCCGCGGCCTCGCTGGCGGCAGCGGCGGCGCCCTGCAGCAGGCCCTGCACCTGCCCCCAGCTTTCAACGCGCAACGCGCTCCATTCCAGGCCGGCAATCCCCTCCGCCAGCGCAGCGGCGCTCTCGCCGGCCGCCGCCCCAGCGATCTGGGCGAGATCCTCGCGCTCGGGGGCGAAGACGGCCAGGAAGCGGGCCAGGGGCAAGCGCCGCCGGCCGGCATCGCCTGCGGCGTCCGGCGCCGGATCCAGCAACCACTCGGCCGCAGCGGGCTCCAGGCGAAGGCGCAGGCAGGGGTCGTCGGTCATCGCGCCTCACGCGGCTCGTGCGGGAACCGGCTATCCACCGGCAGGTTAGGGCGGACCAGTATGCCTCAGGCCGGGCAGCCCCCACAAGACCGCCCGCTTTCAATAGTATTGCCTGCCCCCTGCCCTTGCCCTATCTTTGAGCGCATCCTGCACGGAGAATGGGAGTTGCAATGAATGGGAAGTGCCCGCCGGGGTCCCGGCGGCCTGGGCAAGCGCTCACGCTGTTGACGCTCGTGGCGCTCCTGCTGTCCGCGATGGCGCCGGCCCTGGCTGGTCCGGGGGCGGATGCCGGCCTCCAGCTCGGCGGCAGTTTCGGCCCGCCCGCCGTGCCCGTGCGCCTGGAGCTCCTGGCCGACCAGGCGGTGGCCGGCGCCGAGCTGCCGGTGGCCGTCATCTATAGCGTGCCGGCGGGCACCCATCTCACCGACGCCTTCTTCACCGTCGAGTTCTCCAGCGAGCCCCCGCTCGCCTTCGCGGCGCCCAGCTACCCCGCCGGCAGCCTGGAGGGGGACAGCCGCGTCTTCCGCGGCGAGGTCCGCGTGACCAGCCGCGTCCGGCTCCCGGCCGCCGGACCGGTCACGCTCAAGGCGCGGGCGGAGTACCAGATCTGCCAGGAGGGCGAGGTGGAGATGTGCTTCCCGCCCGAGGAAGCCGCGCCCAGCCTCGTCCTGGAACTGGCCCCCGCCGGCACGCCCTGGAGTCCGAGCGGCGCGCCAGCCGCAGCGGACGTGACGAGCCCGGGCGAGGCCTCGCCGCCACCCGATAGCGAGGGCCCCGCCGTCGCGGCGACGCCGCGCGCCAGCGGCCTCGAGGGCCGCCTCGAGCGCGCCCTCGCCAGCGGGAGCTGGCTGGCCTTCCTGCTCGTCTTCCTGGGCGGCGTGCTCACCAGCTTCACGCCCTGCGTCTACCCGGTCATCCCCATCACGATCAGCTACGTCGGCGGCAGCGCCAAGGGCAACCCGCTGCGGGGCTTCATCCTCTCGCTCTGGTTCGTGCTCGGCATCGCCATCACCTACTCGGCCCTGGGTCTGGCCGCGGCGGCCACGGGCGCCGCCTTCGGCCAGGCGACCCAGAACCCCTGGGTCAACGGCGTCATCGCGCTCGTCGTCGGCGCCATGGGCTTCTCGATGGCCGGCTTCTTCGACATCCAGCTGCCCAGCGGTCTGACGAGCAAGGTGGGCGGCGCCCGCGGCGGCTTTCTCGGCCCCATCCTGATGGGCTTTGCAACCGGCCTCATCGCCGCGCCCTGCGTGGGGCCGGTGCTGGTCGTGCTGCTGAGCTGGGTGGCCCAGACGGGCAGCCTCTTCCTCGGCTTCTGGCTGCTCTTCACCTTCGCCCTGGGCCTGGGGCTGCTCTTCATCGTGCTCGGCACCTTCAGCGGCGCCCTGGCCGCCCTGCCCGGCGCCGGCGCCTGGATGGACGGCGTGAAGCACTTCTTCGCCCTCGCGCTCTGGGCCCTGGCGCTCTGGTTCCTGCGCAGCCTGCTGCCCGGCTGGCTGCTGACCATGGTCTTCGGCCTGGCCCTCGTCATGGCCCTGGGCGCCTGGGGCGCCTTCCACAGCCTGCCCAGCGGCGCCAGTCCGCGCCAGGGCCTGCTCAAGGGCGTCATGCTGCTGCTGTGGATGCTGGGCGCGCTGCTTGCGCTGGGCGGCGGCCTGCGCGGCTTCGCGCCGGGCCTGCTGCCCGCGGCCGGGGCGCCCGCGGCGCACAGCAGCGCCGAGCCGGCCTGGATCTGGGATGCCGAGGCGGGCTTCGCGGCGGCTGCCGCCAGCGGCAAGCCCGTGATGATGGACTTCTGGGCGGAGTGGTGCGCGGCCTGCAAGGAGCTGGACCACAAGACCTACAACCAGCCCGAGATCCTGGCCCTGGCCGAGCGCTTCGTCTCCATCAAGATGGACCTGACCGAGCGCACGCCGGCGAACGCCGCGCTCCAGGAGCGCTACGGCGTGGTCGGCATGCCCACCGTGATCTTCTTCGATGCCACCGGCCGCGAGCGCGAGCGCTTCGCGGGCTTCAAGAAGGCGGGCGATCTGGCCCCCATCCTGGAGCGAGTCCTGGCCGCGCCATGAGCGCAGCCCTACCCCACGAGGAGAGAGCATGAGCGACGTCCTGCACGTGAGCGACGACAACTTCGAGAGCGAGATCATCCAGAGCAGCCTGCCGGTGCTCGTGGACTTCAGCGCCACCTGGTGCGGGCCCTGCAAGAAGCTCGAGCCCATCGTCGAGGAGCTGGCCACGGAGTACAAGGGCAAGCTCAAGGTCGCCCATGTGGACGTCGACAAGGCGCGCACGAGCGCCCAGAAGTTCGGCATCATGTCCGTGCCGACCGTGCTCTACATCAAGGGCGGCGAGGTGAAGGCCACGCAGATCGGCCTCAGCTCGAAAGAGGCCATGATCCAGAAGATCGCCGGCCTGCTCTAGTCGCCGGCTGACCCTGGCGCCGCCGGCGCTGCCGGCGGCGCGAAGGTCAACTCCCCCATCACCAGCGTCAGGCCCGGGGTCGCCGCGTACTGCTCCCACTCAGGCCGGCTGTCCCGCAGGCAGCAGACCAGCCGATAGCGCCGCTCGCCCGCCGCCGGCGGCGGCTCCAGGCGAACGCTCTCGTCCAGGGTCCACATCTCCGTCGCGTCGCCGTCGTCGTCGCGGAAGAGCGGGTAGGGATCCCGGGGATCGTCCATGGCCACGTAGTACCAGCGGTAGCTGCTCTGTTCGGCGAAGAGCTGCTCGCCCGAGTAGGGCGAGGTGTAGAACTGCCGCTGCGCCGCCAGCGTGACGTAATAGGTCCAATCGGCGCGCTGCGTCACGCGCAGGGCGGGCAGGCTCTCCCCGCTCGCGAAGGGGAAGTGGAGCAGCTCGTCCTCGTAGAGCAGGCGGTCCGCGAAGGCCACATCGGGATGGGGAATGGCCAGGATTTCGAAGTCCTCGTAGTCCGGATTGCGGTTGGCATTGGGACTGCCCAGGCGGCCGCTGTGGCGAACGGTGAGGCTGCGGGTCACCTCGACGTAGAGCTCGCTCGCGACGGCCGCGCGGAAGCGGATGCGGCTGGCGAAACGATCGGCGAGTCCCCACACGGCGGCCTGCCGATCGGCGGGCAGGGCGGCCAGGTCGGCGGCCGTGAGCGCCGCCAGGTAGGCGGCCACCGTCGCCTTGGCCGGCGGCAAGGGCGTGCCGGCCGGCAGCTGCGCCGCCGCCAGTGCCACCATCGCCGGATCGTCCAGGGGATCGCTGAGCGCGCTCGCCCACAGCAGCGCGGAATCCGGCACCACAAAGCGGAACTGCTGGCTGAGGAAACCCTCGCCCTCGTCCACGGGCGCCGGCGGCGCCAGCGGGACGAGCCGGCGCTCGATCACCTCCGCGCCATAGGGGCCGACCGTGTAGTCGAGCGCCACGCGCCAGTCGACGCTCAGCGCCGCCGGATCGGGCGTGTAGAGCAGGAGCGTCACGAGCACCGTGTCGCCCGGCGCCGCCTCGGGCGGCTCGCAGAGGATGGCCAGGGGCCGCGTCTTGTCTTCCAGGCCCAGGTGCATCTCGATGTCGTTGAAGGCCTCGCCGCAGGCGGCGGCGAGCAAGAGCCCGGGCAGCAGCAGTCGCCAGGCGCAGCGGGGCAGGCAGATCGACATGGCGCCGCCTCCTAGAATTCCACGCGGCAGCCCAGGGCCGGCAGGATGATCCAGCCGTACTCGCGCCGCTCGGAGAAGTCGTAGTTGTAGTAGAAGCCCTCGGGGCTGTTGTAGACGAAGTAGTTCAGGTTCTGCACGTCCAGGTAGACCGTCCACTCCGCCCGGCGACTCACGAACTGCCTGTCCACCCGCAGATCGCAGCGGAAGTAGGGCCACATGCGGTCCGAGAGGTAGTCGCCCCGCACCTGCTGGTAGTCGCCGCTGTCCGCATCGAACTCGAACTCGCCGGCGTCGAGACTCCGCAGCGGCGTCACCGGATTCCCGGACACGAACTGCAGGCGCAGGCCCGTCGACCAGCGGTCGCCCAGGCGCCAGGAGCCGACGGCCTCGATGTGATGCGTCTGGTCGAGCGTGAAGGGCACCCAGCGCGCGGGATCCCAGGCGGCCGCGCTGCCGGGCGAATTGTCGAAGCCTGGATCCTGGTCGACGTCCCGGGGCCGGCGCGGGAAGCGGCGCTCGCTGCGCGAGAGCGAATAGGCCAGCCAGCCGAAGAAGCGCTCGCCCACCTCGCGCCGCAGCATGAACTCGAGGCCGCCCATGCGGCCCTCGCCCTCGGCGACGTAGTTGAGCTCCAGGCTGTCGGTGAGCAGGGGGATCTGCCGCTGGGTGTTGTAGTAGGCCTCCACCTTCAGCGAGAGGGCGTCGCTCAGGCGCCATTCGTCGCCCAGCGTGAGGTGCGTGGCCAGGGTCGGCGGCAGCTGCGGGTTGCCGTAGACGGGATCGGTCGACTGGTCCAGCGGCTGCGGGGACTGGTTGTAGCTGCCGGCGGCCGCGGTCAGCGTGTGCGCGTTGCCGAGCCGGGCGCGGGCGCTCAGGCGCAAGCCGGTTTCGCTCGCGCCGAGATGGCGGTAGTCGTCATGGCGCAGACCCGGCGTCAGCTCCAGCCAGGCGGTCGGTCGCCATTCCAGGATGCCGAACAGGCCCAGCGCCGAGCTGCCCTTGTCCTGGGCCGAGGCCGGCCAGCCCAGGGCGCGCACCCGGTAGCTGATCGGGCACATCGGTGAAGTCGAGCCCCAGCCGAGCCCCGAGGGCGGGGCTGAGCTGCAGGGAGAGCTCGTCGCGGAGCTTGGTGTAGGGCCCGCTGAGCTCGAAGTCGTAGTAGCCGAAGACGTGGCCCGACTCGGCCGACTGGCCCCAGGCTGCCCGCAGCTCGTTGCCCACGCGCTCGCCGAAGCGCGCGTCGTAACCCAGGATGAAGCGGCTGAACTGCAGGTCCAGATCGATGGCGTTCGTGGCCAGATTCACCTCGGGCGAGCCGCGCTCGTCCTCGGGGAAGATCAGCTCCATGCGGTCCTTCGCGGCGAAGGCCGTCAGGAAGAGGCGATCCGCCGGCCGCGGCCGCCAGTCCAGGCGCGCCACGACGTCCCAGTAGTAGGGCGCGAGCGTGAGCTCGAGATTCTCCTGCCCGGCGAGCGCGGCGCGCAGGATCTCGCCGGCGAAGCTGCGCCGCGCCGTGAAGAGCAGACCGCTGCGTTCGCCCAGCGGCCCCTCGACGTGCACGGAGGCGTCCAGGGCACTGGCGTCGACGATGCGGCGCCAGCCCTCGCTGCGGGCGGGTCGGCCGCGCAGCTCGACGACGCCGCCCACGCAGCCGCCGAAGCGCGCGCCGTAGCCGCCCGGGTAGAGGTCGACGCTGCCCAGCGCCAGGCTGTTGTAGGTGGACTTCACGCCGCCGTAGTGGAAGAGCAGCGGAATGTCGACGCCGTCCAGGATGAAGCGGCTGTCGCCGCCGCCCGCGCCGCGCACGACGATGGCGCCCGGATCGGTGAGCAGCGGCCGCGCGATGCCCGGCAGGGCCTGCACGCTGCGCACGACGTCGCCGCCGAAGCCCGGCATCCGCTCGACCTCGACCACCGAGAGGCGCTGGCGCGTGACCTCTCGCGGCGCGGCCTCGCCGTAGACGACGAGCTCGTAGTCAGGCTCGGCCTCCGCCGCCGCCCTGGGCATCAGCCAGAACTCGCCCACGGAACGCCCCGCAAGCCCGATGCGGGTGCCCGCGCGCAGGGTGTCGAAGCCGCTGGCGATGATGTCGAGCTGCAGGTCCCCGGGCGGCAGCAGCCGGAAGGCGAACTGGCCGCTGGAGTCGGCGCGGGTGATCAGGGTCTCCCCCGCTCGCCACTGGCCGGCGCAGGCGCCGAGCCGATCGAGGTAGAGCCGCCAGGGCAGCGGGAGCAGGCTGTCCGCAGGCGCGGCCGGGAAACTGGCCAGGACGCGCGCGCCGGGCACGGGCTCGCCGCTGCCCGTCGCGCGCAGCCGGCCCGTCAGCTTGATGGGCTCGGGCAGACGCAACGCCTCCTCCCAGAGCGAGAAGCGATAGCGGTAGCTGAGCAGGACGGCCACGGCCTCCCCGCCCACCCGCGCCGGCGAGAAGCGCCAGTGCGCGGCCGCGCGCGCCGCCGCGCTGTCGCAGGCGGCTGACAAGGACTCGAGCACGCGCACGGAATCGACCCCGCCTGCCTCGTTCACGAGCAGCTCCAGGAGCACCTCGCCCTCACGCCCGGCGCGCAACTCGGCGGCCGGGTAGACGGCGGGCGCGGCTTCCAGCAGGACGGGCAGCTGCTCCGGCTCGC
Source organism: uncultured bacterium (assembly GCA_963695095.1). Lineage (GTDB taxonomy): Bacteria > Krumholzibacteriota > Krumholzibacteriia > JACNKJ01 > JACNKJ01 > VGXI01. Next base: position 2,142,250 of record CAVOFT010000001.1, read on the forward strand.
CTGCCGACGCCGCATCCGCCCGCCCCGCCGGCGGGCGCCAGCAGGCGAGCGCGAGGAGCAGGCAGAGCGGCAGCCAGGACCGGCGGCGACTCATTCCTGGAACTCGAAGCGGATGGAGAGGCGGATCGAGTCCGGCACCGGCAGCCCGCCCTGCCGGGCCGGCTCGAAGCGGAACTCGCGGCAGGCCGCGCTCGCCAGCTCAGCCGAGTCGTAGCCGATGTCCTGGAGCACCTCGACGGTCTCCACGGCGCCGCTCGCGCCGACGAGGAGGCGCAACCGGACCACGCCGCTCACGCGGGCGGCCAGCATCGCCGCCGAGTAGCGCGGCTGGACCTGGTGGACGAGGACGGGCTTGCTCGTCACCGGCGCTTCGGCGCCGCCGCCACCGCTCCCGGCGAGGTCGGCGGCGGTCGCGCTCAGGCTGTCCGGGGGACCCGTCAGCGTGTTGCCGCGCTTCGTCAGGAGCGCACCCGCGCCGGCGCCCAGTCCCTGGGCATAGACCTGGCGCACGCCGTAGACCCGGCGAGGCGGCGCCTGCTCGGCCGTCGGCGCCGCGCCAGGCGCTTCGACAGGGGCGGTCGCCCGGCGGCGCTGCCGGGCCGGCCGGGGCGTTGCGGCCAGAGCGGGCACGCTCGCGGGCGGTCGCGGCAGCGACACCCAGCGGAAGGGCGCCGGCGTCGCCGCGGCTGCCGGCGGCGGCGGCGCGGGGGGCTCGATGGCGGCCAGCACGGCGCCCAGCCCAAGGGCGCCCAGCACCGAGACGAGGAGCAGGCGATGGAATCGCCCCTCGCTCGGGGGCAGGAGCACGGGTGAGTCCGCGGCATAGTCCGCCAGCAGCCGCCGGCGCCGCTCGCCGGCCTCGCTCATGGCGCTTCCTCGCGCGTCTGGACCAGGAGCGCGAAATCGGCGACGCCGCTCGCGCTGCAGGTGTGGATGACCCGCTTGAGCAGGCCGAAGTCGAGATCCCGGTCGCACTGAAGCGTGACCCGCGTCAGCGGCGCGCTGGCAGCCGCACTGCGCAGCGCAACAGCCAAGGGAGCGATGAGCAGCGAGTCGCCGGCGGCGGCGGCCGCGAGGGCGAGCACCGGGCGGCCGTCGATGCTGATCTCGCGGGGACCGATCTCGATGGAGAGCGCCGGCCGCGCCCGCAGTCGGCTCGTGGAGTCCGGCAGGCGCAGCGAGCTGGCGCTGCCCGCCAGCTCACCCTGCACGGAGAAATTCACGAGCAGGAAGACGACGAGAATCGTCATCATGTCCACCAGCGAGGTGAGCTGCGGGCGCGCCTCGCCGGCGGCGAGCGGGCGCGATAGCGAAGGCGGTCCCAGCCGGAGCTTCATGGCCGCAGCCCGGGCCCGGGACCGTCGGCGGCCAGGCCGACTTCGGTGAACCCGGCCGCGCGGCAGCAGTCGAGGGTCGCAACGATGTCGGCGCAGCGCACCGGATCGGCCACCGCGACGAGGACGCGTCCGGGTGCGGCGCCGCTCGCGCGCGCGGCCGCGAGCGCGGCGCCGAGCTCGGCCAGGTCGGCCGCGCCCGCGCGCAGGGGCAGGCGCGCGAGCAGGGCGTCGCCCGCCATCAGCGCGACCTCCTCGACGCCGAGCAGCACGGTCAGGCTCGGCGCTTCCGCGCCCTGGGCCTGGGTGGCCGGCGCGGCGGCGGGCAGCGCAAAGGTCTGGACCGCGAGATGGGAGAAGGCCGCCATGCTCACGAGAAAGGGAATGAGGATCGTGAACATGTTCAGCACGGGGATGATGTTCAGATCGGCGGCCCCGGCCACGCTTGTCGGCGCCCCGGCGCGCAGGCGTGAAGTGGACAGAGGCATGGGCTGCTCCTCGATCAGCGAGCGCCGGCGCGCGGCAGCGGCGCTCCCTTCAGGCGGCGCCGGCAGTCCGCGCCGCGCGCGCCTAGGCCGAAATGCGACCGGCGACCACGCCCGAGGTCTCGGGGCGATTCTCCAGGTAGTTGAGCAGGCGCAGCGCGCCGGCGTCGAGATCTTCCGCCCGCCGCGCCTGCATGCCGGCCAGGAGCGCGTGCGCCGCCAGACAGGGGATCGCGATCAGCAGACCGAAGGAGGTCGTGTTCATCGCCTGCGCGATGCCCCCGGCCAGGACGGCTGCCTTCTCGGTGGCATCGGTCAGGGCCAGGGAGCGAAAGGCCGCCTGGAGACCGAAGATGGTGCCGAGCAAGCCGGCCAGGGTGGCCAGGTTGGCGAAGGTCTGCAGGTAGCCCAGCCGGCGCGTGAGGCGCGGCACCTCGTGGATGGCCGTCTCGTCCACCGCCTGGCGGATCTCGTTCATCGCGTAGCCGTCGCGATAGCGCTCGATGGACACGCGCAGAATGGCGTTGAGCGGTCCGCTGCCCGCCGACACTGCACGCAGCGCGAGCTCCGACTGATCGGCGTTGAGCGCCTTGACCGCCGCCGGCACCAGGGCCGCCGCGCGATCGCGACAGACGACGAGGTAGAAGTGCAGGCGCTCGGCGATCACCGCCACAGCGCTGCCGATGATGGCGAGGATGGGCCACATCATGGTGCCGCCGTCGGCGAAGTAGCGCGCCAGGGTGTCGAACATTGCCATCCTTTCGGGGGCGCTCAGGCGTGCAAGGCACCCCTCTCGCTACGGCCTGCGAGTTGCCCTTCGCCCCCTGGTCTCCCGGAATCCGCCCGCCCTGGATGCGGGCTCGGTGCTGCGTAGCGCGCCGCCGGCGGCGCGCAACCCGTGCCGCCCTCGCTGCCGCCCCGCTGTCGGCGGCATGGCGACCTGGTGAGCACCACGCGTAGGGCATATTATCGCAGGCGCGGGCCGATGCGTCAACCGCGCCGCGCCGCAAGCGCGCAAGCGCCTTGCGGCGCCGCACTTGCAGTTCCTCGCAACGCTTGCCCCAGGCGGCACAGCGCGGCGCTAGGCGCCCGGATCGACCTCGTCGTCCCCGACGCGCTCGACGCTGATGATGCAGCTGGTCATCAGCGCGGCGAGGGCGCCGACCGCGGCCAGCACCGGTGCCAGCAGGCCGACCACCACCCCCATCGTGAGCGGGATCTCGATCAGGGGCCGACCGGCTTCGTTCTTGATCGTGATGCGGCGAATGTTCCCCGCATGCAGCAGTTCCTTCACCTTGGCCACGAGCTTGTCGCCGTGGATCGAGAACTCCTCGGTGTGCACGCGCTTGTCGGGCATCTGCATCCTCTTTCAGGTTTACCGTGATCCGGAAAGGAGCGGTCGCCGAGCGACGAGACTCGCGACGTGGCGGCCGGGCTCTGCCTCGCCCTCGCGCGTGGCGAGGATGTCCAGCTCGCCGGCGAAGGCCGCCGCCAGCTCTCCCGGCTCGAGCAGCCAGCGCGGATCGCGCGGCTTGCCGCCGGCGAGCGCCTGCGCGCGGGTGAAGGTCTCGTAGATCAGCAGGCCTCCGGGGGCCAGGGCTGCCGCCAGGCGCGCGAGCAAGGCGCGTTCGAGAAAGTCGATGACGACGATGCCGTCCCAGTCGCCCGGGGCCAGGGCCGCCGGCCCCCGCGCATCCGCCCGGCGGGCGACGAGGGCAACGCCGCCTCGACGGGCCAGCGCGGTGGCCATTGCCACCGCCTCGGGCAGGATGTCCAGGCCCTCCACGCGCAGGCCCCGCTGGGCCAGCCAGACCGCGTTGCGGCCGCTGCCCATGGCGAGGTCGAGGACGCGGCCCCCCGGCGGCAGGGCCTGCCAGTGCGCGGCGAGCCAGGGATTCGGACTCCAGAGCGGGACCGCGGGGTCGTTAACCATTGCCGCCGCGGGCCAGGCGGAGGGCGGCTCCAAGGAGCCGGCCAGGGTCCAGCGGCCGCGCGCGGCGAGCGCACGGGCGCCCTCGGCGACCAGGTCGCCGCCCACGAGAAAGAGGGACCCGCCCCGCCGCGGCAGTTCGTGCCGCCGCGCCCCGAGCTCGGCCAGCGGCAGGTTGCCGGCTCCCGGCAGATGCCCGCCCGCGAACTCCGCCTCGCTGCGCAGGTCCAGGCAGGGCAGGCGCTCGTCCGCGGCCAGCCAGTCGAGCACGGCCAGCGGGCGCAGGCTCACGGCGCCGTCTCGCGCGCGCGGGCGAGGCGGGGCGCATCCCAGATCTCGATGCCGAGGGCCCGGGCCTTGACGAGCTTGCTGCCGGCCTTCTCACCGGCCAGGAGCAGGTCCGTCCTGGCCGAGACGGCGTCCGTCACCCTGGCGCCCTGCGCCTCGCACCAACCTTTCAGCAAGGCGCGCCCGATTCCCGGGAAGCTACCCGTGATCACCACCGTCTTGCCGGCCAAGAGGCCCGTCGCCGCGGGCGCGGCCTCGGTCTCGCTGTCGGCGAAGAAGCCCACCGCCTCCAGGGCCGCGAGTTCGCGGGCCACGCTGTCGCTGGACAGATAAGCGGCGAGGGCCGCGGCCACCGCCGGCCCGACATCGCCGAGCTCCTGCAGCTCCTCCGCGCTCGCCTGGCGCAGGCTGTCCAGATCCGGGTACTGCGCGGCCAGGGTGCGGGCGGTCTCGCTGCCCACGTGGCGGATGCCCAGCGCGAAGAGCTTGCGCCGCCACGAGCGCGTCTTCGCCCGCTCGATGGCCGCGAGCAGGTTGGCGGCGCTCCGCTCTCCCATGCGCTCCAGGCCCTCGAGCTGCTCGGCCCGCAGTTCGAAGAGATCGGCCAGACCCTTCACCAGGCCCTGCTCGACGAGGATCTCCACCCACTGCTTGCCCAGCCCTTCGATGTCCAGGGCGCCCCGCGAGGCGAAGTGCTCCAGGCGCCGCCTGAGCTGGGCCGGACAGCCGGGATTCTCGCAGCGGACGGCCACCTCCTCCTCGGCGAAGGACAGCGGCGCCGCGCAGGCCGGGCAGCGCTCGGGAAAGGCGAAGGGCCTCTGGCTGCCGTCGCGCGCGTCGGCGAGGACGGCCACGATCTTGGGGATGATCTCGCCGCCCTTCTCCACGCAGACGAAATCCCCCTCGCGGATGTCCTTGCGGCGGATCTCCTCGCGATTGTGCAGGGTCGCTCGGCTCACCGTCGTGCCCGCCAGGCTCACGGGCGCCAGCTCGGCGACGGGCGTGACCGCGCCCGTGCGCCCCACCTGCAGGCGGATCGCCAGCAGCCGGGTCTGGGCCTGCGCGGCCGCGAACTTGTAGGCGATGCCCCAGCGCGGGCTCCTCGCCGTGGCCCCCAGGCGCTCCTGCAGGGCGAGCGCGTTCAGCTTGACGACCGCGCCGTCGGTCGCAAACGGCAGCGCCAGCCGCTCGGCGTCCAGGGCGGCGATGGCGGCGCGCACCGCGGCGTCGCCCCGGCAGACCCGCAGGGGCAGCACGGGCAGGCCGAGGGCGGCCGCGGCGGCGAGGCGCTCGCTCTGCCGCGGCGGCAAGCCCTCGCCGTGCAGGGCGTAGACGGCGAGCGAGAGCCCGCGGCGCGCCACCTCGCGGCTGTCCCGGAGCTTGAGACTGCCCGCCGCCAGGTTGCGCGGGTTGGCGAAGGGCTCCTCGCCGGCCGCCTCGCGGGCGGCGTTGAGCGCCTGGAAGCGGGCGCGGTCCAGGTAGGCCTCGCCCCGCACGACCAGATCCCGCGGCTCGGCCAGGCGGGGCGGCAGATTGAGAAAGGTGTAGACATTGGCCGTGACCAGATCCCCCTCGCTGCCATCGCCGCGGGTGGCCGCCTGGGCCAGGCGGCCCGCCCTGTAGTCGAGCGAGAGGGCCAGGCCGTCCACCTTCGGTTCGACACACCACTCCAGCTCGCTATCATCTTCAATGGCAAGAGCTTTGCACGTGCGCTTGAAGAATTCTGTAAGCTCGGCTTGGCTGTAGGTGTTGGCCAGGCTGAGCATGGGCAGGGCGTGGCGGTGGGCGGGGAAGGCCTCGTCGCGGGCCTCCCCCACGCGCTGGGTGGGGCTCTCCGGCACGGCGAGCGCGGGGTGCGCGGCTTCCAGGGCCGCCAGCTCGGCGAGCAGGGCGTCGTAGTCCTGGTCGCTGATCGCGGGCGCCGCGACCTGATAGTAGAGCGCATCGTGGCGGCGGATCGCCGCCACCAGTTCCTGCCAGCGGTCGGCAGCGCGCGCGGGCACTCTGGGCATGGCTTGCTCCGCCGCTAGAGTCCTAGAAGCCCGTGTCCAGCGCCAGGTGGACACGCAGATCCCCCAGGCGCTTGCTCTCGCCGAGGGCCAGGGCCAGGGATAGCTGACCGCGCGGGCCAGGCGCCAGGAGGCCGATGCCGGTGCCCCAGCCGCGGAAGTCGACCGTGGGCGCGCTCATGCGGCGCCAGCGACCCCAACCATAGTCGAGGAAGGCGAAGACCTCAAGGGGATCGCCGAGGCCGAGTTCCCCGCCCAGGTAAGCGACCCGATCGCCGCGGAAGCTGTCCTCGCCATAGCCGCGCAGGGAGTTGGCGCCGCCCAGGGGGTAGAGCTCGGCGCTGTTGAAGCCGCCCCGGGCGGCGTGCAGCCAGTCGCCGCCCGCCTTCAGGCGCAACCAGCCCCGGCCGGCGAGGCGCCAGCCGGCGCGGCCCTCTCCGCTCAGCGCGAATTGCCGCGAGGACGGCGCTTCGCCCAGGAGCCGCGAGCGCTTGAGCAGCAGATCCCCCACCAGGCGCAGTCGCCGCTCCTGCGCCGGCCGCTGATCGACCGCGAGGCTGCGCCAGGCCAGGCCGAAGCGGTGGCGGCGACGACTGCTGCTGGCATCGTCCTCGCTGCCGCCGGCCAGGCCGAAGAGGCTGCGATCGTAGCCGATGCCGGCGATGCCCTCCCAGCCGCCCGCGAGCAGCAGGCGCAGGTCGAGCTGGACGTCCAGGCGCAGGTAGGTGGAATCCTGGCTGACGCGCCCGAAGGAGAGATCGAGCGCGAGGTCGCTGCCCGCCACGCGGGGCGCCGAGAGCAGCAGATCGACCCGACTTCGAGAACTGCCCTGCCACTCGCCGCTCAGGCTCCAGCGGTTGCCGCGGCCGAAGGGACTGAAGAGCTCCAGGTCCAGAGCGCCACTGGTCTCGCCGCCGCCACCGCCCACGAGGGCGGTCACGCGATTGGGCCGCCGGCGTTCCTCGAGTCGATAGAGCACACCCACGCGCCCGGCGACGGGATCCCAGCCCAGCTCGGGCGGCGCGACGCGCAGGAACCAGCCCGTGGCGGCCAGGCGCTCGCGCCCTCGCTCTGCCGCCGCGCGGCTGAGCGGCCCCCGGGTCGGCAGGTCCGCGTAGTCGGCGAGGAAGTCAGCGCGCAGGCGCCGTCCACCCAGGACGCGCAGCTCGCCCAGGGGACCGGCGGGGCCGGGCGTGAGCACGGCCTCCACCTCCAGCGTGTCGGCACCCGTCGCCGCTGCAGGCTCCAGCCAGAGCTGAGCGAAGGGGAAGCCCGCGGCATCAAGGGCATGCAGCCAGCGCCGCCCCTCCTGCAGCAGGGATCCCGGCCTGGGCAGGAGATCGCCGGCCTGCCAGGGCGCTTCGCCCTCGGGTCCCTTGACGCGCGCCAGACGCAGGGGCCGCTCGCGGGCGCCGCGCAACTCGAGTTCGCCCTTGGGCAGCCGCAGCAGCAGGCTGTCGGCCTGCCAGCCCGCCGCTTCCAGGGCAAGGGCCGCTCGCGCCAGGCGCTCCCCAGGCGGGCCGGCCTGGCGGCCGATGGCCGCCAGCTCCTTCGCCAGGGCCGCGGGCAGGGGCGCCGCCGCCGGAGCGTCCACGGCGCCCACGGACAGGGCCGCCAGCGGCAAGAGCAGCAGGCCGCAGCAGCGCAGTGCCGCCAGCGCGGCGCGCCATCGACTAGAAGAAGGCACGGCTCTCCAATCGCAGGCGCTGGCGAGGCGGCTCGCCCGATTCCTCGCGCAGCTCGTAGCGCACGCTGAGAGTGAGGTTGGCGCCCGCCTGGGCCGTTGCCTCCAGGCGCAGCATTCGCGTCCAGCCCGGCGCAGCGAAGAACCAGGGCCGGCCGGCCTCCGGATCGCCCTCGCCGTAGCTGCTGTGGCTGAACTCCCAGCGGCCCTCCAGACGCAGGCTGGCGATGGGCGTCAGGGTCAGCCCCGGCTCGAGGGCCAGGGCGCGCCGCGCCAGGCCGCGCAGGGCATCCCGCTGCCAGAGGGCCTCCAGGCCGGCCAGCGCGCTGAGCCGGCCGGCCAGGTGCTGGGTGCCCTCGAGGCCGGCCGCTCGCTCGCTTACCCGGTAGCTGCCGCCGGCGCCGAAGGCGGCCTGGCCGCTGCGGCGGCGCTCGGCCAGGCGCAGGCTGGCCTCCAGGCTGCTGCGCTCCCCGCCCCGGCGCGCGCGCAGCTCGTGGCTGCCCTCGCGCTCGCTCAGCTCGCCTGCGCTGTCGCGGCCGTCGAGGCGATCGAGCCGACGGAGCCGATAGCGCAGTTCCAGGCCGCCGCGGGCCGGACGCAAGCGCAGTTCCTGGAGCAGTTCCAGGCTCCCCAGCAGGGTGCTGCCCGATCGGCGGAGGCGGCTGAAGTCCAGGCGGGCGAGGCGCCAGGGCTCGGCGTCGCGATTCTCCTCGCGCAGGGTCAGGCGCGACTCGCTGCCCAGGCGGCGGAACCAGGCTCCCTCGCGGGCCTCGAGGCGCTCCAGCCGCGCTTCGAGCTCGAGGTTCTGCGTGCGCACCGCCTCCTCGGCCAGCACGCTCAGGCGCCGCCAGTCGCCCTCGCCCTCGCCGACGAAGATGCCGTCTTCATTGAGATCGCCCAGGCCCAGGCCGACGAAGACGAGTCGGCTCTGGCGCAGGCGCTGGCGCTGGCTGCCGAGGCGGTAGCGCGTCTCGCCGCCCCAGCCGCCCGCGCGGGCCAGCCAGCTGCCCCGCGCCTCGGCCTGGAATTGCTCGCTGTCCAGCCCGCCGCGGCGGCGCTGATAGTGGGCGCTGGCCTCCAGGCGGCCCGCGCCCGGCAGCGCGCCCTGGTGGCCCGCGCGCAGGCGGCGCAGGCGATCCGTCCCCGTGCCGGGTGAGGCGATGCGCTCCTCGCGCCAGCTCAGGGTCCAGGGGGCGGCCTGGCCCCGGCTGCCCAGGCGCAGCTCGACGGCGCCCCGATCGTGATTGCCGCGCTGCTCGGGAACGCGCAGGGAGTCCAGGCTGTCGGGTCGCGCCAGACGGGCCCTCGTCCCGTCCACGCTGATCGCGCGCAGGAGGGGCAGCGCCAGCCCGAGCTCGAGACGACCGTCCTGCTTCTCGCCCGCGCCGAGCAGGGAGTCCCGGCTGGCCATGGCGGCGGCATCGCCGCGCAGGGCGAGGCCGCCCAGGTCCAGGCCGCCCGCCAGGGTGCCGCGCCGGCCGTCGAAGCGCTCGCCCAGCTGCAGGGTCTCCAGCGTGGCGCCCAGGCGCGCCTGGGGCCGCTCGCCCCAGTCCAGGCCCAGGAGCAGGCGGTCCTCGCTCAGGAGGCCCGGATTCCAGGGCAGGTTCCAGAGCCGGTACTCGGCGGCGCCGCGGCGGGCGCCTGGATAGCGGAAGCGCGCCTCCTGGCGTTCGGCCTCCAGGCGCAATCCGAGCGGTGCGCCGGCGGGCCGGCCCAGGCGCCCCGTCAGGCCGGCCCGCAGGGCGAGGCCCTGATTGTCGCCGTCCTGTCGGGACGAGAGCAGGTTGGCGTCCTGGTCGCTGAGGGCCAGCTCGAACTGGCTCGTGAAGCGCTCGTTCGCCCAGGCCAGGCGCAGGCTCTCGAGCCGATAGGCCTCGGGCAGGGCGAGCTGCTCGCCGAGCGCGAAGCTGCCGGCGCCCGTCGGATCATAGGCGAAGTAGCGCTCGCCATCCGCGCTCACCCCGGCCGCCCGGTAGTCGCCGGCGCCGGCGCCCACGTCGCGGAAGCGCAGGTTGTAGTCGCCGAGCGAGTCCACCCAGGCATAGGTGGCGGCCAGCGGATCCTCGGGATCCTCGTGCGTCAGCACGTAGCGGCCGGCGCCGGGCGCGAAGCTGACGCCGCCCGTGACGGCCAGGGCCGGATCGTCGCCGGCGGCGGCGAGCGCGGCGCGGCGCTCGGCATCGAGGCCGAAGGCCAGGGGGCGCTCGGGATCGTCCTCCTCGGCGAAGTGCAGCAGGTCCACGGCGACGGCGCCCAGCCGCCCGCGGGCGCTCGCGCCCCAGGCGCCGCGCTCCCAGCTCTCCTGCGAGTAGCGGAAGTCGACGCGGATGATGTCCCCCTCGCTGATCGGCTGACCGGTGGCGAAGCTGAGCGTGCCCAGGTCGTAGTCGATGACGTAGTCCCGCTCGCGCCCGCGCGTGAGCAGGCGGCCGTTGAGGTGCACGCTCTCGCTGCCCGCCAGGACGACGGCGCCGTCGTCCCTGAGCGCGCTCAGCAGCTCGTAGGGCCCTTGCAGTCCCTCGCTGCCGCTGAACTCGAGACTCTGGAAGAGCCCCTGGCTCTTGGCGAGCCAGAGCCCCGTCGCGCCATGGCTTCCCTGCCATTCGCCCTGGATGCCCTGGAAGTCGCGCTCGAAGGGCGTGAGCACCCGCCCCGGCGCCGTGAAGACGAAGTCCCCCACGCGCGCGCGACCGGCCGGGCCGCGAATCTCGAGGAAGACCTTGTCCAGCTCGTCCAGGCGCTCGGTGTTGCCCTCGGGCTGGAAGGGCAGGTCGTCGTCGCGCAGCACGGCCTCGACGCGCGTGGAATCGCCGATCTGACCCTCGAGCTGGAGGCGCAGGCTCTGCTCGAGCGCCAGATTCTCACCCTCGCCCATGCGCAGCACCAGGGACTTGCTGCCGCCCATGTTGAAGGCCGCCGGCACGGTCGGCGCGCTCCCCGCCGGCGACCGAGACCCCCGGCGGCGCGGCAGCCGCGTCCGCTGCTGTCAGCTCGGCGAGCAGGTCCTGCCAGGAGCGGAAGGGCGCCAGCTCGAGACGGCGCGGCAGATTCCCCGGACGCCGCGCCGCCCGCAGGCTGAGCAGGGCGCCGGGCGCGGCCTCGCTCAGCTCGAGCAGGCCGCTCGCGGGATCGAGCCGATAGTCGCGGCCCGGCTCGAGTCGCTCGCCGTCGAGGCGGATCTCCTCGCTGCCGGGCACCAGGGCCCTTTCGCCCAGATCGATGCGGCGCTCCTCGGGCCCCAGTCGGCGGCTGAGCTGCAGGCTCAGAAGCTCCGCGAAGGCGCCGCCCGCGAGCGAATCCGGGGCCGCCGCCTGGCCAGCGGCTGCGGCGCCCGAGTACGAGAGCGAGAGACCGCAGAGGACCAGGAGACCAAGGCGCAGGGGGGCCGGCGGCAGGTGCATCAGGGCCCCTCGTCCCCCTCCGGGCTCAGGTCGAGGAGCCAGGCCGCGTCCGCGTCCTTGAGCACCAGCAGCGCGCCTTTGGGCTGGCGCCGCAGGCCGAGCTGCAGCTCGCCGCCCGCGGGGTCGTGGGCGACGAGGAGCTGATCGCGCTCGTCGACGGCCAGGGCGATGGCACCCGGCGGCAGGCCGAGGCGCCAGCTCCCCAGCGGATTGCCCGCGCCGTTGAGATGGTGCAGGCGGACGGGCCAGCCTTCGGCGAGGTAGAGTCCCCCTTGCTCGTCGGGACACCAGTCCAGCACGGGGCCCCGGTAGCCGGGCAGGCGGCGCGCCAGCTCCCAGGACTGCAGGCGCTGGCCGCCGCGGCTGAGAACGAGAAAGCGGCCGCTCTGCTCCTCGCTGATCCACAGGCGGCCGCCGCGATCCGCGCGCAGCCCGCGCCAGAGGCCGGACTCGGGAAGGGCCCAGCGCTCCTTGGCTTCACCGCGGCGGCCCAGGCGCAGGACGGTCCGGCCGCCCTCGACGAGCAGCAGCCAGTCCGGACCGTCGGCGGCCACCGCCTCGGCCCAGTCGCGCGTGGCCAGGTCGCTGCTGAGCAGGCGGCGCGGCAGGCTGTCCCCCTCGGGAATCAGGCGCAGGGCGCCGTCGGCATCCAGCAAGAGCAGGTCCCCGCCGAAGCCGCCGAGGGCCATGTCCCGCGCCGCCGCGAGCGGGATGCGCCCGAGGGTGCGCAGGGAATCCGCGCGCAGAGCGGTGCCGGCCCCATAGCGGTAGATCCGCGCCGCCGGTGCGAGCGGAGCGCTCCGATCGGGAGCAGCCGCGCCCGAGAGCAGGGCGGCCAGGGCGAACAGGTGAAGGCCTGCGGGGATCCCGCGCATCATGGCTCCTGCGTGGGGGCGGCGGCGCCGGGTCAGAAGCTTCGCACCCAGCCCAGACGCAGCATCAGACCCTCAGGCGCCGGGAGGGCGCCGATCTGGATGCCGCCGCTGTCGCCGGCGGCCTCGCGCTCGAGCCCGCCCCGGATGGCCTCGCGCTCCCGATGCAGGCGCCAGACGTCCACCAGGCTCACCACGCGATTCACCAGCAGGGCGTAGAGGGTGTAGGTGGCGCGGCGCTCGGCGTTGTTGCTGGCCTTGCGCTTCTCGAGGTAGGCCCCGCGCCTCGCGTCGCTGTTCCAGTCCCAGGCGAGGCCCTCGCCGATCTCGTTGTCGGCGATGTAGGCGTAGTAGTCGTCCGTGCCATAGCCGTACTCGCGCCGCGCCTGGTAGCGCAGCCACTCGTTGTAGTCGAGCCAGCTCGCATGCTGGCCGACGGCCTTCCAGTAGTCGTCCGGGTGCTCGCCGCCCGCGACGCCGGCGAAGACCTGGGCCATCTCGATGTAGTTCTCCCGGCGCAACCACTCCTGGGTCTTGAAGCTGCCCCAGGTGCCCCAGGTCGCCGCCTCGGCGCCCATGAAGACGAGGCCCCTTCCGGGCGCGCCCAGGTGGCGCTGGCCGAGTCCCGGCAGCAGCGCACTGCGCCAGAGCGCGCTGACGAGGCTGCGTTCACCGCTCGGCCGCTCCTGGATGCCCAGGCTGCCCTGCGGCTTCGGCTCGCCGCGCTGCCAGGCGAGGGGACGCGCGAGTTCGCCGAGCGGAGGCTCGGCCGCTCGGCTCGCTGCGGCACTGCCCGCCAGCAGGACGAGGGCGAGGGCCAGGATCGATCGCCGGCCGCACCAGGGCGCGTTCAGGGCTGCTCTGCTGCTCACGCTACCAACTCCTCGTCAGGGCAAGTCGCCAACTCGTTCCGCGCGCATCCCGGGGACTGAAGTCCAGACGCCAGGCCTCGTCCAGCCCGGCCCGATCGCCGCCGGCGCGATCCAATCGCCGCAACAGGATGTAGGTATCGGCCAGGGACACGACGCGCGCGGCGACGAGCGCGAAGATGAAAGCCTCCGCGCGATCGAAGGCCCTGTTGCTGTCCTTGCGCAGGCCCGTGTAGAGGTAGCGGCGGACCGAATCGTCGCTGCCTTCATCGTAATCGTCCCAGCCCCAGCGGTACCAGTCGTACTTGCCCAGGTTCTCGTAGTAGTGCTGGGGATCCTCGTGGTAGGGCGCGAAGTGGCTCTCCATGTAGCCCTCGTGATCATCGTGGAGAAATTCCATCGCGCTGGCGAGGGTGTCCGGCCAGGCGAGCGCCGCCCACTGGTCGTCCGTGACCCAGTAGAGCCACTCGGGCACGCCCTCCGCCTGCCGATTCCAGGCCGAGGCCCAGCGGGCCTCCTCCCAGTGCGCCTCGGCATAGGCCTCGTAGTCGTGCCGCAGCTTGAAGCCCTGGTCGCGGTAGTAGAAGTTGCCCGCCCAGCAGCCGGCCTCGACGGCGAACTGCCCGACGGCGCGGCCCCGATAGCCCAGGCTCCACTCGCCGAGACCGGGCAGGAGCAGCGAGTAGAGCAGAGGCCGGCCCTCGAGGGCGGTCGCCGGCGGCGCCAGGGCCAGCAGGGCGAGAAGCAGAGCGGCGAGGCGCGCCTTCATCGCAGCACCGCCAGTCGCCGCAGGCTGTGCTTGCCGGCGGACTCGATGCGCCCGAAGTAGACGCCGGCGGCGAGGCTGCGCAGCTCGAGCGGAATCTCGAAGGGGCCGTCCGTCGCCGCTATCGCCTCGCGGGTGAACTTGAGCTGGCCCTCCAGGTCGAAGAGCTCCAGGCGCACGCGCGTCCCGGCCGGCACCGCCGGATGGTGCAGCCGGCAGTTGCTCGCCGCGGGGTTGGGATAGAAGAGCCAGCCCTCGCTGTCCAGGTTCGCCAGGTCCTGGATCGGATGCTGGCGCTGCCAGCGCCCCTCGCGGGCGAAGCCGCCGCCGCCGGCCCCCCACTCCGGCGCCGCGGGCGTCGCAGCGCCCGTGAAACCGAGAAGGAAACCGTCGCGGCTGATCGCGAAGACCTGGCCGCCCAGGCTGATCAGATCCTGGACCGGCGCCGCGGCGAGCGAGCGGGGCGTGCCGAGCAGGGGCCGGCCGCTGGCGCCAACGACGATGAGGTGGCCCGAATCGCCGAAGAGGATCAGCTCGGCGATGCCGTCGCCTGTCATGTCGGCGGCCCGCAGGCCGGAGCCCAGGCGCATCGGCGGGTCGAGGTCGGCCAGCTCGCCCAGGCGCAGCGGCCAGTCGGCGTAGGCGAAGCCCTCGGGGCTGAGGCGGTGCACGCGATCGCCCGCGGCGAGCAGGAACTCGGGCTGGCCGTCGCCGTCCAGGTCCGCCACGGCCGGGTCGGCGCTGAGGCGATCGCCCGCCAGCGGCGCCGCGAAGCGGGGCGTCCAGCCTTCCTCGCCCAGGGTGACCGCGCGGCCGTCGACGTGGATCCAGAAAAGCTCGTCGGGGCTTTCGAAGCCGTCGCCGTCCAGGTCCAGCGGGCGGATCCAGAAGGGGCCCTCCCCCGGGTCGGGCAGGCCCAGGCGCGAGGTCGCCGCCGCGCCGAAGGGATCGACGAGGCTGAGCGTGTCGTCCACGGCGACGCCCACGCGCGTGCCGGCGGCGGTCTCCACGCGCACCAGCGGCGCGGAGACGCCCGCGCGCCCCCGCCGCGCCGGCGGGTCGAGGGACAGGGCGTTCAGCGGGCCCGGCGCCAGCGCGCCGCGCCGATAGCTCAGCGGGAGCAGATAGAGCAACTCGTCCTCGCCGAGCCAGAGCAGACGGGCGCTTGCCGTCTCGGCGTCGAGCAGGGCCAGCGGCAGCGAGGCCGGCGCCGCCGGCAGCTCGAGGCCGAAGAGCGCTTCCGGCACGGCGCCGGCGACCTCCGGCCCCCAGGCGAGCAGGGAATCCGAGGTGAGCAGGAACCAGGCGGGCTCGCCCAGCCCCGGCGCCTCGAGCAGGGCGCTGCCGGCCAGGGTGCTGCTGAGCCGGCGGGGCGGCTGCGGCGCCAGCGGCGGCTCGGCGTTGGCCGCGCTGCCGCTGAAGAGCAGATGCGTCTGCAGCAGGGTGTCGGGATCCAGCGAGTCCATCGCGTAGCCCAGCCAGAGCGAAGCGCCGTCGACGAGGGGGAGCAGGCTGCCCGCCGCCGGCAGCACGGCGAGCACGTCCGCCACCGCCTCGCGATCGTCGCGGGGCAGGCCCTCCGGCACGCCCGCGCGGGCGATGCGGAAGCTGATCGTGGAGTCCACGAAGGCATCGCTCAGCAGATAGGGGCTCGTCACCAGCTCCGTGAGGCGGAAGCCCGAGGCCGTGCCGTCGCGCAGGCGCGTGTCGGGAACGCCCGTCTCCAGCCACTCGGTGACGTTGCCCGTGTAGAAGGGATCGCGATCGCCGCCGCGCCACTCGAAGGAGTAGGGATCGCCCAGGTCGGCCGTGCCGTCGGCCTCAACCAGGCTCACGTGCTTGTCCCCGTCGAGATTGATGATGTTCAGCGGATAGAGCGTCTCGAAGTTGCGCTCGTCGACATGCCAGGCGAGCAGGCCCGACTGCGGCAGGAAGAGGTCGTACTCGCCGCTGTTCTCGGCGCTGTCCGGATAGGCGGGGAAATCCTTGGACACGAACTGGAAGACGCCCGTGTCGCCGTCACGCTTCACGTAGCGATTGCCCCGGAAGAGCAGCTCCTGGCGGTTCTCGAGCAGAAAGTATTCACGTTCGCTCAAGTCGAGTCGCAGGGCCTTGACGCCGCCGGGCTCCTGCACGTTGCAGGCGGTGAGCGTCACCTCGTGCTCGCCGCCGCCGGGCCGGGCGAGGCTAGCATCGCCCGCCTCCACCCAGCCCAGGAGCATGCGGTGCCAGATGGCGAAGCTCGTCGGCAGCGCGCCGTAGACGTAGATCGGGTTGTCCGGGTCCTCCGCGGTCTGGAAGCCGAAGAGGATCTGGTGGCCGCTGTCCATCAGGTCCCAGTAGCCCACGCTCGGCCAGCCCCAGTAGGTGTTGTAGGTGTCGGCAAGGTCGAGCTGGTGGCCGAACTCGTGGGCCGTGACCGCATTCAGCGCGCCGTAGACGGGCGAGGCCGGATCGGTGTCCTGCGTGGTGGTCTCGGGCAGGAGCAGCACCGAGCCGAGCGGGCGGCTGCCGCCGTCCACCAGCGGCGGATCGCCGAAGAAGATGTTGAAGCTGGGCAGATCATTGGGACTGTCGCCGAAGATGTCGTTCTGCAGATCGCTGCCCGCGTGGAACACCATGACGTGGTCGTAGTCGGCGAAGCGCGGGCCGCCGGCCTGTGCCTGCAGGGCGGCGTCGATGCTGTCGACAGCCGTGCGCACGAAGGCCTCGAGCAGCTCGAGCGTCCAGAAGTCGCCCGGCTCCCCCGGCCCGTAGTCGGCGATGTCCGGCAACAGGAAGAGCCCGCCGTCGGCCGCAGGCCCCGCCACGATGTCCCAGTCGATCACCAGGCGGCCGTAGCTCTGGATGCGGTAGAACTCGCGCATGGCGCGCATGTGCGCATCGAAATAGGCGGCGTCGTGGGGCGGCGGATCGACGCGCGTGAGCCAGGCGGGCAGGGTGTCGGCGGCCGCCATGAACTTGCCGTCCACCGGGATCGTGGTCAGGTCGGGACGGCGGTTCTCGCGAAAGGCGAGCAGGCAGACCATCACCCGCGCCGTGTCGGGCAGGCCGGCCCGCGCGGCCACGGCCGCCTCGGGATCGGGCAGGGCCAGGACTCGCTTCAGTCCGGCCGTGAGCGCCTCCACCTCGGCGAGGCGCTCGGCGCGCAGGCGGGCCGCCGGATCGGCGCTTGCGGGCGCTCGCTCGCCGCGGGCTCCGGCGAGGGGCAGCCAGCGCTCGCCGGCCGCGGGCCCACTCCAGGCAATGAGGATGGCGAGCGCCAGCGCCGCCGTCCCCCTGCCGAGGGCCCGGATGCCGCCGGGCCGTCCCGGAGTCCGCGCGCCGCGCTTGAGCACAGTGCCTCCCGGCTAGAAGAGCATCTCGAAGGAGAAGCGGTGGACGCGGTCCAGTCCCTTGGCCTGCGGGATATTGCCGTAGTCGAGGAAGAAGTCCTTGCCGCCCAGCTTCGTGTGGAAGCCGCCGCCGTAGGTGAACTCCTCGATGTCGCCGTCCGGGTCGTGGATGCGGCCGATGCGCAGGGCCATGATATCCGTGTACTGCAGCTCGGTGCCGCCATTGAGCGTGGTCTGGCCGCCCGAGACCAGCAGCTTGTTGAAATCGGCGCTGAGCAGCACGTGGCCGTACTCGCTCTGATAGACGAGCCCGGCGGCGCCGACGCGGAAGAAGCGGGGCAGCGGGTCGCTCTGCTCGGCGTCGATGAAGCTGATGTTGGGACCGAAGTTCGTCAGCGCGAGGCCGGCGCTGTAGGGTCCGAAGCGGCGCAGGACGCCGAGGTCGACGGCCACCGAGCCGCCGGCGCCGTCGCCGGCACCCGGATCGGGCACGCTGGAGGCGGGCGCCAGATCCACGCGCACGTACTTGATGCCGAGGCCGACCGCCGTGTTCTCGTCCAGGCGCACGCCGTAGCTGAGGGCGGGCGAGAACTCGTAGCTCTTGAAGGTGCCCTCGGGATCGGGGCTGTCGGTGGTCTTCACGCTCTCGCCGTAAGAGAGGTAGACGAGGCTGAGCGAGTAGGTGCCCCAGCCCTCGAGCTGCTGCACCCAGCCGGCGTACTCGTAGTAGATATCATCGGCCAGATCGGGCACGAGCTGGCTGTGCATCAGCCCCAGCGTGCGCCCCGACATGAAGCCCAGGCCGGCCGGGTTCCACCAGGCGGCCGTGGCGTCGTCCGCGAGGGCGACGCCGCTCTGCCCGAGCCCGTTGAAGCGAGCGCTCGGCGGAATCTGGAGGCTCGCCGCGCCGGCCAGGCTGGCCAGGGCGCTTCCCGTCGGCGCCGACAGGAAGAGCAAGGTCAGCAGGGTGGCAAGGGAGGCAGTGAGGGTCCGGTTCATGCAGGTCGTCCTCCAAAAGGGTTGATATCGCACAATATAGGCTCCTCGGCGGGCAGGGGTCAAGGTCACTCCCGCATGCGCACGAGGGCGCCGGTCTGCTCACGACGCCGCGCGGCATTGTCCGCGTAGGTCGCCACGAGGCGGTACAAGTAGGTGCCGTTCGCCACTTCGTCACCGACGGCATCCCGGCCGTCCCAGTCGAGAGCGTAGCGGCCCGGCTCCGGGCAGTCCCGCTCGAGGCGCCGCAGGCGCCGCCCCGAGACGGTGTACAGATCCAGACTCACTCGGCCCGGAGCGGTGAGTTCGAAGCTGATCGCGCAGTGGCCGCGGAAGGGGTTCGGGAAGGGCTGCACCGCGACCAGATCGGCTCGGCCCGCCTCGAAGAGCTCCACGCGCAGGGTGTCGCGGCCCACGTTGCCCAGATTGTCGGCCACGGAGGCGACGAGGGTGTTGCGCCCCGCCGGCAGGCTCGCCGGCAGGAGGGCCGCCACGCTGCCGGCGGTGGCGCTGCCCAGCTCGTACTCGAAGCGATCGGTGAGATTGTCGATCTGGCCCGTCTCGACGAACTCGACGAAGATGGCATTCTGCGGATGCGCCCCCACCAGGTTGATGCCCGAACTTGCGGCGGCGCTCAGCGTGTAGCCGCTGCCCGGCGTGGCGTGGGTGGCCCCGCCGGCCAGGGCCAGGGCGACCGTGGGCGCCTCGCCGGCCGGCGGCAGGATGCCGGGCAGCACGGCAAGGGAGTCCAGCACGCCCACGGCCGCTTCGTCCGTGGCCGGGCTCACCGCATAGGCGCGGACGCGGCCGTAGCTGCCGAGCGCGGAGTCCGGCAGCCCGGGCACGAAGCAGGCCGGCGTCTCGAAGCGGCCGTCGCGCACCTGCACCCGCCCGCGGAAGATCTCCGGGCCGAGCAGGTGGTAGTCGACATGCACCGTGCCGCCGCCGTAGAGGGGCCGCTCGAAGCCGCTGGTGTCCGCCGAGGCGCGCACGCTCAGGTCGAGCTCGCCGTTGAAGTCCGGCGCCAGCAGGCCCTCGCGTAGAATCCGGCCGCTGAGCGCCAGGGTGCCGCCGACCTTGAGCGTGTCCGCGCCGCCCGGCGCAAGCTCCACGCTCAGACGCGGGGTCAGCAGGGCCAGCGAGGGATCGCCGAGAATGGCGTAGCGCTCGTTGTTGGGACCCTGGTTCTGGGCGTAGTCGACCCTCTGCACGCGCACCTTGGCCCGGAGCAGCGCGGCGCCGACCGGCACGCGGGCGCCGATCTCACCTCCCGGGAAGAGCTCGGCGAGGAAGTTGCGGTTGAGCACGTTGTTGAAGCCCGCCGTCGACAGGTCGCTGGATGCCATCGTGGCAATGGCGCCGCCCTGGGCGAGGCCGACCATCTCCTCGCTCATGCTCCGGCCCTGCGTGTCGTCGAACTTGCCCACGTTGCAGGAGGCGGAGATGAACAGGTAGCGCCGGTTGCCGTTGGCGAGGGAGGCCAGGCGCGTCGAGAGCAGCAGCTGCTCGTCGGAGAGCACGTCGTTGCCGCCGTGGCCGACGTAGTTGAAGATGAGCACCCCCGCATCGAGCGCCTGGAAGAGGGCGTTCTGCGGCGCCGGCTTGAAGCCCGCGTAGTCGCAGTCCCACTCGCACATGTAGATCTTTTCGATGTCGAGCACGGGCGGAATGGCGCGCGCGACGAGCACCTCGGCCTGTCCGGTATGGTCGATGGTGTCGATGTCGTCGCACTGCTTCGTGTAGTCGTCGGTGGCCAGCACCATGCGGTTGCGCCAGGCGCCGGCCGGAGCGTCGCGTTCGTAGCCGATGACGGCATCCACCATCTGCTCGGCCGCCGCGGCGGATGCGGCCGGCAGCCGGCCCACCGCGAGATCGGGGATGGCCAGGCGCAGCGAGTCGTCCTCCTCGTCCATGTAGGCGAAGTAGTCGTCGGTCGTGTAGGCGTAGCTCGCCTGCTCGATGCGGAAGCGGTCGCTGAGGGCCGGCACGAGTGCGTTGCTGACGTCGCCGCGCACTTCGCGGCCGAGGAAGTTGCGATAATCAGTGCTCGCATCGCCGAGCAGGAGCACGTAGGTCAGGCGGCTCGCCGGCGCCTCGTAGCGGTACTTGAGGAAGTTGCGCAGAGCGGCCGGATCCTGCATGCCGCTGCCGAAGTTCGCGTAGATGTCGCCGATGCCCACCACCTCCACCTCGCCCTGGCCGAGCAGGGGGAAGTGCCCACGGCGCCAGGCGGCGTAGCGCTGGGCGGCACTCATGAAGCCGCTGTCGCCGGCTCCATCGAGCTTGCCGTCGAAGGCGACCACGATCATGTGCGGCGTCGCGTCGTGGCGCAGCGGCGTCGGACTCTGCGCGAGCAGGCGCACGGGACTGCGGTAGTTGACCGGGGCCGCGGGATCCACCAGCCAGAGGCGGCGGCGCTGGGCCGTGTCCACCCCGAGGACGAGGCTGTCCCCCGCCCAGACGCCGCCCGTCAGCAGCGCCGGCGCGAGCGGATCGCTGAGGTCCCAGACATCGGGCGGATGGGCCCAGCCGCTGGCCGCGACGCGCGCCCTCGCCTGCGTGGCCGGTACGTGGAGCTCCAGGGGCGCCGAGCCGCGGCTGCGCGCGCGCGTTGCGTAGAAGAGCTCGTACCAGAGCAGCCAGCCGAAATCGTTCGCCAGGCCCAGCGGCGGATCCCGCGGCAGGCGCAGCGTGAAGCGGGCCTGGGCGTCGCCCTCGAGGTCGGCCGGCAGGGGCAGCGTGCCCTCGACGACGGCCATGCTGAGCGAACTCGTGATGCTGATGCTTGCGTCGACGAAGCGGTGCGTCGGATCGCTGGGATCCGCCCCCGTGCCCGCCGGCGTGATGAAGCCCTGCAGGTGATGCGGCCCGCTCAGGCCGTTCCGGCGATCCGCGTCGAAGCCGATGCGCAGCCGCGCCGGCTCGCCGGCGGCGGGCCAGGCAAAGGCGAAGTTCTCGGCGAAGCTCGTGGGGCCATCGCCGGGAAAGAAGTAGCTCCAGGCCCAGCCGTCCTCGTGCAGCTCCTCGGAGGAGTACTCGGCGTTCTCCTCGCGGTGGAGTCGCGCCGGAAACACGGCCAGCGGCGTCTCGTCGCCCTGGGGCGCCGCATCGCGACCGGCCACGCGCAGACCGGCGCCGCCGCCCCAGGTGAGGTAGTAGGTGGCCCAGCCCGTGTAGGGATTGCGCAGGTAGCTCTGGAAGTCGGCGCCGGCGACGACCTCGTCGCGGAAGCCGTCCACGCCCGGCAGGTAGGCGATCAACTCGGTGTTCGGATTCAGGGTCGTCCCGCCCTTGACGAGCAGGGGCAGTTCCTGCGGCTGCCAGCCCCGCTCCCAGGAGCCCCCGGGCCAGTCGAGACGGAAGGGCTGCGGCCGACCGCCGCTGCCCAGGAGCCGAAAGCTCGCGAGCTCGATGCCGGGAGCGATGCCGGCGCTGACGAGATCGGCGTAGCGCAGCCGGTACAGGCCGCCGGCCCGCAGGTCCAGGCGCAGCCAGCGGCCGCTGCCGTCGAAGATCTCGTCGCCCTCTCGAGATCCGGCGCCCCGGGCGAGAGCGGCTCCTCCGGCCGGCGCGGCGACGGCGTTCACGAGCAGCCCCGCGAGCAGGGGATCCGCGTTCGGGCCTGGGCTCGTGGCCGGCAGCGTGGCGTCGAAGGCCAGGCGGATTTCGGCCTCGCGCCAGGCGCCCGCGGGCGGCAGGAAACGCAGGCGGCCCACGCGCTGGCGCCGGTAGACTGCCGGCGGGGCGAGGGCGAGGTGGACATCCACCGCGACCGCAGCGCCGTCGATGCGCAGACCCTCGGCGCGCCAGCCGCCCTGGTCGGGCAGCGCGACGACCAGATCCAGCGGCTCGCCCGCAGCAGCGCCAGGCGCGGCCCTCAAGGTGAGGCGTGCGCTGCGCCCCTCGCCCTGCCAGCTGAAATCGGCGGCCACGGCGGCCACGGCGGGCCGGCCGGCGGAGAGGTGGATGCTGAGCGCCAGCAGGAGCGGCGTCCAGGGGAGCAGCCGGCGGCTGGGCTCAGTCGTTCGCATGCATGCTCCTGGCGCTCTCCGGCAGCAGATCGGCGATGCCGTCCACGATGGGATAGAGGAGGCGGCACTGGTCGCAGGCCAGTTCGGCCCGCTCCGACAGGTGGCGCAGGCCCTGCCGGCAGCGTGGACAGGCGAGGATGGCCAGGAGTTCCCGGTCGAAGTCCATGCGCGCGCTCCCTGGCCGGCCGGGAACCGGCGGCACCGGCCCTGGCAGGCAGACTGAAGCCTCTCGCCCTGAGCAATTCACGGCGATTCTTAGAGGAGACAGGGGAGTCGGGCAAGCCCGAAAATCGGGACCCCCCGCCAGGGGGGCGCAGTGACTGGTCTGCAAAGAATAGGGCTTCCGGCGCCCGGAATCAAGCGGGACCCTGCTCCCGGAACACGCCCATCCGCCCGAACTTGGCCACGCGGGCCTCGACCAGCTCCTCGGGCCGGCGCCCCTGCAGGGTCGCCAGCTCCTCGACCAGGGCGCGGGCGAGCAGAATCGCCATCCCGTCGGGGTCCCGGTGCGCGCCGCCCTCGGGCTCGCCGATGATGCGGTCGATCACGCCCTGTTCGGCCAGGTCGCGGCTGGTCAGGCGCAGGGCCTCGGCGGCCTCCTGGCGCTGCCCGGCGTCCTTCCACAGGATCGTGGCGCAGCCCTCCGGGCTGATCACGGCGTAGACGGCGTGCTCGAGCATGAGCACGCGGTCCCCCACCGCCAGCGCCAGCGCCCCGCCGCTGCCGCCCTCGCCCGTGATCACGCAGACGATGGGCGTGGGCAGCAGGGCCATCTCGCGCAGATTGCGGGCGATGGCTTCGGCCTGGCCCCGCTCCTCGGCGCCGATGCCCGGGTGGGCGCCCGGCGTGTCGATGAAGGTGATCACCGGCCGTCCGTAGCGGGCGGCCAGTTCCATCAGGCGCAGGGCCTTGCGATAGCCCTCCGGGTTGGGCATGCCGAAGTTGCGGCGGATGCTCTCGCGGGTTTCCCGGCCCTTCTGGTGGCCGATGACCATGACGGGCAGGCCCTGCAGTTCGGCCATGCCGCCCACGATGGCCGGGTCGTCGCGGTAGAGGCGATCGCCGTGCAGTTCGACGAAGTCGGTGAAGATGCGGCCGATGTAGTCGAGCGTGTAGGGCCGCGCCGGATGGCGGGCCAGCTGCACTTGCTGCCAGCGGGTGAGCTTGCCGTAGATCTGCCCGCGCAGCTTGGCGGCCTTGGCTTCGAGGCGCTCCAGTTCCTCGTCCATCTCGACGCCCTGGCCGCCGGCGAAGGCGCGCATGTCCTCGATCTGGCTCTCGAGCTCCACGAGCGGCTTTTCGAAGTCCAGGTAGGGTCCCCTCATCGCGTGCCTCCCGGGCTCAGAAGCTGCCTTCGTAGCTGATCTCGAGCTGCCGGTCCACCGAGTCGCCGCGGCCCGCGCGGGGGCCATCCGGGTGGCGATAATTGGACAGCAGGTCGCGGAGGAAGAACTTGAACTGGACCCCTCCGATCGCATTCCAGCGCATGCCCAGATCCAGCCAGCCCACCCCGCGTCCGTAGCGGGTGGGCTGCTCGTCCCGGCGATCGTCCAGGCCGGCGGCGAAATCGAGGATCAGCGCGAACTGACCATCGAAATCCTGCTCCAAGCCGGCGAAGAAGTCCAGCGAGGACTCATCCGTGTTCTCACCGCTGAGGTTGATGCCGCCGGTGGTGGCCACATCCGTGCCCAGGGGGCCGTACCAGTTGCGGGTGGCCGCCAGGAAGAAGCCCTTGCTCTTGCGCTCGTAGCGCTCGAGGCCTTCGTCCCAGGCGCCGTAGCCCTGGTTGTCGAAGCCGAGCACCAGGGCGGGCAGTTCCATCTCCTCCACGAGCAGCAGGCGCAGCGACAGGGCCGTGCGGTCGTTGAACTCGACCTCGCCGCGGCCGAGCAGGCCCTGCATGCCCCAGGACACGCCCACTTCCAGCCGGTCCCTGATGCCGACGCTGGTGCCGGCCACCAGGGAGCCGCCGTGCATCAGCCGGCACTCGATGCGGTAACGGCCGTGACCGAGCACGGTGGCCGTGGGGCTGTCGACGAGATTGCTGGAGCGCAGCAGGCCGCCGGAAGCGGCGGCCGAGCTGGGCGGCGCGTCATAGGCGTAGTCGGCGTTGGTCTGGCCGAGGACAGGCAGGGCGACGGCAAGGCAGGCCGCGGCCAAGAGCAGACGCAGTCGGGAGGTCCACATCATCTTCCCCTTTCGGTCTGCCTCACTCAAGGTAGGAACTTCTCCGTGTGCGCCAGCTTGCGCGGCAGGTACTCGTCGATGACGTAGTTGAGGCCGTGCTTGGCCAGGGCCTGCTGCTCCGCGCGCACGCCCATGCCGATCATCTGCGTGATCGCCTTCTGCCACTGCTTGTAGTGCTGCACGAAGGGATCGTTCTTGAGCGCATCCTTGGCGCGCTTGACGTCCACGTCCTTCAGCGGGTGCGTCGGCAGCTCGTAGTCGATGATATCCTGGGGCGTGATGCCGAGAAAGCGCGCCTGGGGCACGCAGAAGTACTCGTTCAGATGCGCCGCGTTCCCGCTGCCCACCTTCAGCGTGCGGTAGATGTTGCTGATCCCGTAGGGGTCCCCGTCCACGAAGACGTAGACGGGCAGGCCTTTCTCGTCCGCCAGGCGGCGGATGAAGCGGCGGCAGGCGCGCGTGGGCACGCCGCCCATGCTGACCAGGATGCAGCGCGCTGTCTGCCAGTAGCCGTGCTTGACCAGGCGCTGGAACATGCCGGCCGTCTCGATGGCGAGGATGAAGGTGGCCTTCGTCTCGAAGCCGAGGTGCTCCACGCTGTTGGGAATCGAGTAGGCGCCGCTGCCGAACTTGGTGCAGTCGATGCGCAGCTTCTTGCCCGAGGCCGGATCGCGGTCGATCACCACCAGCGCGCCCGCGACCTCGCCGCCCTTCTCCTCGGGGATGAAGCCGAGCTGTTCGCGATTGACGCCGAAGAGCGCCTCGACGTCGTCCATCACCGTGTCGCTCTCGGGCTGCTCGTGGAAGCGCGCCTCGCCCCAGTTCTTGGAGACGTAGTAGGCCTCTCGCTTGGTGGCGATGTCGTCGGACTCGACGAGCTGCTTGGACAGGGCCATCATCTTCAGGGTCTGGGCGAAGGACTTCACCGTGCTCACGGTGAGCGTGCGCTCCTTGCGCGCGGCCTTCATCGTGAAGTGGCCGCGCGCGGCATCGTAGCGCACGTTGCCCAGGCTGCGGATGGGGAAGCGCAGGGTGGGCTTGCCGCCGGCGGCGGCGCTCTTCTCCACCAGGCGCGCCTGCTCCTTGATCTTCTTGACGACGGGTCCAGCGGCCACGGCCTACACCTTCCGGCTGCGTTCGAGGGTGTCGCTGAGCCGCTCGACGATCTGCTGCTCGCGCGCTTCGCTGAGGCCCAGGATCTCGCGCAGGGCCTCGCCGATGTGGGGAATGTAGCTCTTGATGTAGTCGGACTTCTGGCGCGCATCGGCCAGGCGCTTGCCGCGGCGGATGTGCCCGCCGAGGCGACGGCCGCAATCCTGCAAAGCGAGGCGGATCTCCGCAGGATCTCGGGGTAGCTCGCCACCGCCTCCTTGCTCTCGCTGGTGAAGGGCACCCAGGCGCTGGCGATGTGCACGGTGACGACCAGCGGCCCCGCCGGCAGCGCGCCCTTGCTCTGGCTGAGGCCGTAGTTCTTCCAGCCCGCGCCCACGACGCTCTTGGTGATGGCGCAGGCGCCCTGCTGGTACTGCAGCGGCACCCGGTTGGCGAAGCGGTGCAGGAGCGCCAGTTCGTCGGCGCCCATCCCCTCGACGCCCCAGGCCAGCGCCGCCTCGACGAGGAAGGGATTGCCGCGGTAGACGGCGGGCTTGCGGCTGACGGCCGTGAAGAACTCGGCCGTCACCACCTTGCGCAGGCCGGCCTCCAGCTCGACGGCGCCGATCGGCGACAGGCAATTGGTGGGCGGCGCCATGATCTTGGTGCCGGCGATGCCGTGCAGGAGCTGCTCGGCCTGGTCGCGGCCGAGGCTGCCGGGCTTCGCCTGCGGGCGCAGCATGGCGTGACCGGCGATCTCGTCGGCCACCTTCGCGCCCACGCGGCTGAACTCGTCCTGCAGGAAGGCATGCAGCGTGCGGCTCTTCGTCTGCTCGAGCATGCTCATGAGAATGCCCAGCTCGACGCCGTAGGGATGGGGCTTGATCGCCTGCGCCTCGTGGGGCAGGGCCTCCGTGACGCGCGGGTACTGGATCTCCTCGCCGCCGGGCTCGCGATAGCTGAGGTCCAGATGCGGATTGGCCACCGCGGTGAGGGCGAGGTAATCGTCCACGCTGCGGCGGCCGCGCTTGTGGATGGCCTCGAGCTCGATCTCCACCCGGGTGCCGTGGGGCGCGTCCCAGTCCACCACCTCGTCGACGGCGATGATGGGCTCGTTCTTCTGGGTGTTGATCTTCACCTCGAAGCGGTGCGCGTCGGCCTTGGGCGCCGTGCGGCTCGTGATGCGCACCGGCTTGCCCGTGGTGAGCTGGCCGTACATGCCCGCGGCGCTGATGCCGATGCCCTGCTGACCGCGGCTCTGCTTGAGCGTGTGGAACTTGGAGCCGTAGAGCAGCTTGCCGAAGATCCGCGGAATCTGCGCGCGCACGATGCCCGGGCCGTTGTCCTGGACGACGACGCGGAAGCGCTCCTCGCCCACCTGATGGGCCTCCACGCGCAGCGAGGGCAGGATGCCGGCCTCCTCGCAGGCGTCGAGGCTGTTGTCCACCGCCTCCTTGATCGTGGTGAGCAGGGCCTTGCTCGGGTTGTCGAAGCCGAGCAGGTGGCGGTTCTTCGTGAAGAACTCGCTGATCGAGATCTCGCGCTGCTTCTTGGCCTGCGCCTCGGCGCTGCCGCCCGCGCGCCGCCCCGCCGCGCGACTGGGACGGCGCTGCCCGCCGCCCTGGTCAGCGGCCGCGCCGCGGGCGGCGCCCGCTGCCGGCCCCGCCGTCGCCGCCGGGGCGATCTCGGCTGCCGGCCCGCTCTCGGCCGGCGCTTCGGCGAGGGCGGAGGCCGCCCCCGCCTCCTTCGCGGCGAAGAGGTCGCCGGTACCCGACTTGCTGCGCTTCTGCGTGGCCATGCGACTCCCTGCTGGCGGCGGCATCCCCGTTGCGGGCGGCAGTCTAGCGAAGCCCCGCGCGTAGCGTCAAAGGAAAGCTCGGTGGCGGTCCATGTCAACCAAGTTGACAGATGCTCCCCGTAACCTGCTATCTCCACAGGCGTTCCCTGGCCGCCAAGGCCGTCTTGCAGGGGGTGGGCCAGCTTGGCGGGCGGTCCTTCGCCCAGCGCGGCGCGAATGGCCTTGAGTCGGATCCGACCTTGCATAGAATCGGCTCATGGCTCTTGATCCCGACAGCTCACCCCAGGGCTACCGCGCGCCGGCAGGCGGCGCGCCCAGCGTGGCCGTGGCCATGGGCGGCGGCCTGCCCTTCGGCGTCGTCGCGCTGGGCCTGCTCAGGCTGCTCGAGGAGAAGGGCATCGCCATCAAGGCCCTGGCCGGGACCAGCCTGGGCGCCATCGTCGGCGCCTGCTACCTGCGCCACGGCAGCGCGGAGCGGGTGGAGGCCCTGCTGGCCGACTTCTTCGCGCAACTGCACCCGCGTTACCTGCTGGTGCGGGACTTCCGCTTCTTCCAGCCGGGCCTGCTCACGGGCCGCAGCGTGATCGGCCTGATCAAGGAGCTGCTGGGCGGCGACTTCCTGCTCGAGGAGGCGCCGGTACCCTTCTTCATCAATGCGACGGATCTCCTGCGCGGCACCGACGTGGTCATCCGCACGGGGTCGGCGCTGGAGGCCATCCACGGCAGCATCGCGATGCCGGGCATCTTCGTCCCCCACAAGTGGGGCGACACCTACCTGGTGGACGGCGCCATGACCTGCCCCGTGCCGGCCGCTTTCCTCGAGCGCGAGGGCTTTGCGCCGGTGATCCCCGTGCGCGGCCTGCGCACCCTGCCCGACGATGCCGAGGTGGACAAGGAGCGCACGCGCCTGGAGAAGGAACACCTGCTGCAGCGGGGGCTGGCGCCGAGCATCATCTACGTGCTCTGGCGCTCGATGGGCCTGATCCAGCAGGACGACTTCGCGCGGCGGATCATGGAACAGAATCCGCTGAGCGTCGCCCCCAGCATCAGCCTCGAGCTGGGCAGCGACTTCCAGAAGGTGCGCGAGCTGGTGCAGATCGGCTACGACGCCGCGCTCGAGAAGTGGCCGGCCATCGAGCGCGCACTGGGAGCGTGAGCGCCCCCCGCTCGCCCGCGCTCACTTGCCCATTGCCGCCTGCCAGGTATCCCAGGACGACAGGATCCCGCCCTGCGCGGCGTCGCGGTAGAGCACGCGGAAGCCCATGCGCCCGGCCACGTGGAAGTGCTCGTAGAGCTCGTGCGCCGCGGCCTCGGGCGTGAGCCGCCGGAAGCGCTGCGGCCGCGGGGCGCCGGCGTAGATCCAGGACCAGAAGAGCAGGTCCAGGGCCGTGCTCTCCAGCCAGGGCACCTCCTGCTCGTAGGCGGCCACCCAGCGCAGGGCGGTATCCTCGAGCAGCGACGTGAGCACTCCGGCCTGACCCAGGCCGCAGGCCCCCAGGTGCAGGCCCACGATGGAGGGCGCGGGGGCGATCATCTGCACGAGCTCCGCCAGCGGGATGTGCTGCTCCAGGGTGAGCAGGCGCCCGGAGCGGCTGCCATGCGTCGCCAAGTAGAGGATCTTCTCCTTGCCCGCGCGGCGAATGCGGCCGAACTTCTCGATCCAGAGGGTCAGGTCGTTGCGGCTGTCGAAGACGCGATAGAAGAACTCCCAGCCGTGGAGGTCGCAGAGGCCCTTGATGAAGGGGTGCACGGAGTTGCGCGTCTTCAGGTCGTCGGACCAGTAGGACTCCAGGACCAGAAAGCAGGGCTTGGCTCGCTTCATCGCTGATTCCATTCGTCGGCCGGCGACGCGCCGTCCGCCCGGCCGGGACGGCCGGCGTGGATGCCCGCCAGGCGCCCGGTGGCGAAGGCCGCCTGGAAGTTGTAGCCGCCGATGGGGCCGTCGACGTCCAGCAGTTCCCCGCAAATGAAGAGGCCGGGCGCGAGGCGGGAGGCCATCCTACGGGGGTCGACCTCGTCCAGGGGGATGCCGCCGCGCGTGACCTCGGCCTTGGCGAAGCCCAGCGTGCCGGCCACGGCCAGGCGCAGGCCCTTCGCCGCCGCGAGGAGCCGGGCGCGGGCCCTGCGGTCGAGTTCAGCGGCAGGGCCCGCCGCGCCCGCCTGCTCGGCGAGGGCGCGGCGCAGGCGCTCGGGCAGCACTTCAGGCAGCAGGGACCAGGCCGCGCGGCGCCCACCCGCGGCGATGCCCGCGCGCAGGAGCGCGTCGAGCGCATCCCGGCTCGTGCCCGGCAGGAAGTCGATGACGAGGGTGGAGCCGGACCCCGCCGCTTCCACCCAGCCGGCGAGGTCCATGGGCCCGGGGCCCGAGAGCCCCTGATGCGTGAAGAGCAGGGGCCGGCGGCGGCGGGCGATCACGCGGCCTTCGCCGCCTTCGAGTGCGAGCGTGCAGTCGGCCAGGGTCAAGCCGGCCAGGGCATGCAGCCAGGCCGCGTCCAGGGCCAGCGGAGCGAGGGCGGGCAGCGTGGGCGTCACCGCGTGGCCCAGCCCGGCGGCGAGACGATAGCCGTCGCCCGTCGTGCCCATCTGCGGATAGCTGCGGCCGCCGCTGGCCAGAATCACGGCGCCGGCCAGGATCGGCCCCGCCGGCGTCTCGGCGCGAAAGCCCTCGCCCTCGCGAGCCAGTGCGGTGACCGGCCGACCGCAGGCGAGCCGCACCCCCGCGGCTTCGGCCTGGGCGAGCAGGGCCGCGAGCACGTCGGCCGCGCGATCCGAAACCGGGAAGATCTTCTCCAGCGCCTCTTCCTTGAGCGGCACGCCGGCGGCCTCGATCTCGGCGCGCAGGGCCGCCGGCGGATAGGCGCGCAGGGCGTGGCGCAGCCAGCGGCCGGCTGCGGCGCCGTAGGCGGCCTCGAGAGCCGGGCCCGTCACCGTGGTGGTCAGGTTGCAGCGGCCGCCGCCGCTGGCGAGGATCTTCACGCCGGGGCGCTTGTTCTTCTCCACGAGGATGACGCGACAGCCACGCTCGGCCGCGCAGCGCGCGGCGATCAGGCCCGCCGCGCCGGCGCCGATGACGAGCACATCCCCGGATAGCGGCATCGCGCGGGGCTAGCGCCGGGCCCAGGCGGCGCGGCCGTTGCCGCCCCCGCCGCCACCGCGGCGCCGCGGATCGGGCGGGAAGGGCCGGCCCTCGAAGCGGCAGCGGAAGCGCTCCCGGTTCTCGCGCAGGAAGTCGCGCAACCAGGGCCCGGGCTCCACCTTCAGGCCGCGGCTCTTGATCACCACCGGCTCGCCCGCCGTCCCCGTCAGGTGGAAGAAGACCTCGTGCGGGCCCGGGTGCGCGCGCAGCTCCCGCTCCAGCTCGGCCAGCCACTGCGGCTGGAAGTCGCCGGCAACGTGCAGGTGCATCTTGCCGGGCCAGGCGCCGAGCGCCTCGTCCACCGTGTAGGCGCGGTCGAGCAGGAGCTTGGCCTCGCCGGACTCCATCAGGTTGCTCTTGCCCTCGAAACCGAGAATCGCGTCCACGGCCAGCTGCGCGCCGCACTGCTCGTAGACCGAACCGAAGACCACCACCTCGTAGCTGCCGAGATAGTCCTCCACGGTGAGGAAGGCCATCGTGCGCTCCTTGCTGTCGATCTTCTGCTTGAGCGCGGTGATGATGCCCAGCGTGCGCACTTCGCTGCGGTCGGCGCAGTCCTTGAGGCTCTCGGCGTTCTGGAGCGGCAGGGCCAGGATCGTCGGCCGCAGGGCGTCCAGCGGGTGCCCGGAGACGAAGAAGCCGAGCACCTCCTTCTCCCTGGCCAGACGCTCGCGCGTCTCCCACTCCGGCAGCGCGGGCACCTTCTTGCGCACGCGCTCGGCCTCCTCGGCGCCGAGGGCGGCGAGCAGGTTCATCTGGCCGGCCTCGCGCTCCTTCTGCCGGCTGGCGCTGGCGGCCATCGCCTCCTCCAGCGCGGCGAGCAGGCTGGCGCGGCCCGGGCCCAGGGCATCCAGGGCGCCGGCCATGATCAGGCTCTCGAGCACCTTCTTGTTCACCTTGCGCAGATCGAGGGCCTCGCAGAAGGCGTACAGGTCCGCCAGCGCCTCCGGGGCCGCCTCCCGCGCCCGAATGATCTCCTCGATGGCGCCGTGGCCGACGTTCTTGACCGCCCCCAGGCCGAAGTAGATGCGCCCCTCGTGCACGCGGAACTCGTCGTGGCTGATGCGCACGTCCGGCGGCACCACCTCGATCTCGTGGTTGCGGCACTCGTTCATGAACACCACGATGCGGTCCGTGTTGCTCATCTCCGAGCTCATGCAGGCGGCCAGGTACTCGGCCGGATGGTGGGCCTTCAGGTAGGCCGTCTGCATGCTGATCATCGCGTAGGCCGCCGAGTGGCTCTTGTTGAAGCCGTAGCCGGCGAAGTAGGCGAGCAGGTCGAAGATCTCCTCGGCCTGCGCCGCGGCGTAGCCCTTGGCGGTCGCCCCCGCGACGAACTGCGTCTTCTGCTCGGCCATCACCGCGGCCTTCTTCTTGCCCATCGCGCGGCGCAGGATATCCGCTTGACCGAGGGTGAAGCCCGCCATCGTCGAGGCGATCTGCATCACCTGCTCCTGGTAGACGATGGCCCCGTAGGTCTCGGCGAGAATCGACTCCAGGTCCGGGTGCGGGTAGGCGATCTTCGTGCGCCCGCGCTTGCGGTCGATGAAGTCGTCCACCATGCCGCCGCCGATGGGCCCGGGGCGGAAGAGCGCATTGGTGGCGACGATGTCGTTGAACTCCGTGGGCTGCAGGCGGCGCAGGATGTCGCGCATGCCCGCGCTCTCGAGCTGGAAGGTGCCCACGGTGTCGGCGGCGCGCAGCAGCTCGAAGGTGACGGGATCGTCGAGGGGGATGTCCCGTGCGACCAGCCGCTCGCCCTCCGGTCGCCCCTCGTTGAGGAAGCGCAGAGCGTCCTCGATCACGGTCAGCGTGCGCAGGCCGAGAAAGTCCATCTTGAGCAGGCCGATGGCCTCGCACATGCCCATGTCGTACTGGGTGGTGATTTCGCCCTTGTTGTTCACGTAGAGCGGCACGTGCTCGACGAGCGGATCGGGCGTGATGATCACCCCCGCCGCGTGGGTGCTGGCATGGCGCGTGAGGCCCTCCAGCGTGAGCGCGTACTTGAGCAGGTCCGCGTAGGGCCAGGGCTCGCTGGTCTCGGCCAGCGCCGCCAGATCGCTGTTCAGCTTGAGGGCCTGCTCCAGCGTCATGCCCAGCGTCTCGGGCACCAGCTTGGCCACGCGATCCACTTCGCCGAAGGGGATCTTGAGCACGCGGCCCACGTCGCGCACCACGGCGCGCGCCTTCATCGTGCCGTAGGTGATGATCTGGCAGACATTGGCCTGACCGTACTTCTCGGTGACGTACTCGATCACCTCGCCGCGGCGCACGTAGTCGAAGTCGATGTCGATGTCCGGCAGCGAAACGCGCTCCGGGTTGAGGAAGCGCTCGAAGAGCAGCCCGTGCGCGAGCGGATCGATGTCCGTGATGCCGAGGGCATAGCAGACCAGGCTGCCCGCGGCCGAGCCCCGCCCCGGTCCCACGGCGATGCCGCGCGTCTGCGCCGCCTTGATGAAGTCACGCGTGATCAGGAAATAGCCGGGAAAGCCCATCCTGTCGATGATGTCCAGCTCGTAGTCCAGCCGCTCGCGCTGCGCCGGCGTGGGCGCGGCGTAGCGCTCCTTCAGTCCGGCCAGGGCGAGGTCGGCCAGGTAGCGGTTGGCATCCGTGCAGCCGGCGGGCAGGGGAAAGTCGGGCAGACAGCTGGCGCCCAGCGGCAGCTCGAGATGGCAGGCGTCGGCGATGGCCAGCGTGTTGTCCAGCGCCTCGGGCAGGTCCGCGAAGCGCTCGCTCATCTCCTCGGGGCTCTTGAAGTAGAGCTCCTCGGTGCCGATGTGGAAGTGGTTGTCGTCGATGTCCCCGCCCGTGTTGATGCAGAGCAGGACCTCGTGCGCCTTGTGGTCGCCCTTGTCCAGGTAGTGGCAGTCGTTGGTGGCGACGAGGGGAATGCCGGTGCGCCGCGCCAGGTCCGCCGCCCGCTCGCGGATCGTGTCCTCCTGGGCGAGCCCGTGGTTCTGCACCTCGAGATAGAAGTTGCCGGGCCCGAAGATGTCCGCCAGCTCGCGAGCGCTGCGCTCGGCCTCGGCCAGGTTGCCGTTCAAGAGCAGGCGGTTCACCTCCCCCGACATGCACGCGCTGGTGGCGATCAGACCCTTGCTGTGACGGCGCAGCAGCTCCCGGTCCAGCCGCGGCTTGTAGTAGAAGCCCTCCAGGTAGGCGTAGCTCGAGAGCTTGACGAGGTTCTTGTAGCCCTCGAGGTCCTTGACGAGGAGCAGCAGGTGGTGGATCTCGGTCTGGCCGCGGCCGCCTCCCCGCTCGCGGCGGTCGCCGCGCGTTGAGTAGGCCTCCATGCCCAGGATCGGCTTCACCCCCGCCGCCCGGGCGGCCAGGTAGAAGTGGACGGCCCCGAAGAGGTTGCCGTGGTCCGTGAGGGCCAGGGCCGGCATGCCGTAGTCGCGCGCGCGGCCCACCAGCTTCTTCACCTGGATCGCCCCGTCCAGGAGGCTGAAGTCGCTGTGGTTGTGCAGCTGGACGCAGGGTCGGCTGGCCATCGGGGCGGGGGTCCTTTCGGGCGGAGGGCGGCCCCCACTCTAGCCGCTGGGGCGGGGCCGCTCAATGCCGGAGTGCCCAGCCGCCGGCGGCGATTCGCCGCTTTCGTATTGCGGAGGGCGAGGCCCTGTGCTAAGTTATGCCGCCTCAGCGAATTGACCGCCTGCTTCCGCTGCGGTCGCGTCCGTTTTCCCCATCAGCCGTCTTCGCCGGAGCGCAGGGAGGGGCCTTCCATGTTGAGCAAGATGCGCCAGGGGCCATTCATCAAGACCGTCCTCTGGGTGGTGGTCGTCGCCTTCGTCGCCACGATGGTCTTCGTCTGGGGCGCCGATCTCCAGGGCGTCGGCTGCAGCCAGGGCGCCCCTCAGGGGCAGCAGTGGGTGGGCAAGGTGGGCCACAAGGGCCTCAGCCTCGTCGACTACGATCGCCGCCTGCGCCAGGCCATCAGCCAGCTCGCCCAGGGCCGCGAGCCCGGCCAGGTGATCAGCGAGGACGAGCGCCTGCGCGTGGCCGATCAGGTCTTCGAACAGATGGTGAACGAGCAGCTCTTCGAGATGGAAGTCTCGCGCTTGAAGCTGACGCCCAGCGATGCCGAGGTGGGCGACATCCTCCAGTTCGATCCGCCCGAGATCCTGCTCCAGCAGTTCCGCGACGCGCAGGGCAACTTCGATCGCGGCGCCTACGAGCTGGCCCTCAACAATCCGAACGTCGACTGGACGCCCTTCGAGCAGTACGTGCGCGCCAACCTGCCGGCCGAGCGTTTGCAGCAGATGCTGATCAGCAGCGTGCACGTGGGCGAGGGCGACGTGCGCCAGGAATACGAGCGCCGCTTCCGCAAGATGACCGTCCTCTATGCCGGCCAGGCCTGGCGCGAGGTGAAGCTGGCGAACGACACCCCCACCGACGAGGTCCTGCGCGCCTACTTCGAAGAGCACAAGGACAAGTTCGCGGTGGAGGAGCGCTACCGCATCGAGGCCATCCGCCTCTCGCGCGAGCCCAGCCCCGCCGATGCGGACTACGTGCGCGGGCGGCTGGATGCCCTGCGCAGGGAGATCGTCGCCGGCGGCAAGACCTTCGCCCAGATGGCGAAGGAGTGGTCGCAGGACCTCGCCAATGCCGAACTCGGCGGCGACCTTGGCTGGTTCGGCAAGGGCCGCATGGACCCCGCTTTCGAGGCGGCCGCCTTCGCCCTCGCCGCGGGACAGGTCAGCCAGCCCGTGCGCAGCGCCTTCGGCTATCACCTGAT
The DNA here is from genome assembly GCA_963695095.1 of uncultured bacterium. GTDB lineage: Bacteria > Krumholzibacteriota > Krumholzibacteriia > JACNKJ01 > JACNKJ01 > VGXI01. The sequence goes on from CAVOFT010000001.1 coordinate 2,177,201, forward strand.
CCAGGTGGACGAAAGGCGCAAGCAGGCGGGCGCGGACGAAGTCTCGGCCCGGCACATCCTGCTGCGCGTCGAGCCCAGCTATGCCACCCTGGACAGCCTGAACAGCCTCGCCGACTCCCTCTACGCGAAGGCGGAGGCGAGCGGCTCCCTGGCCGACGCGGCCCGGGCGCTCGGCCTGGCGCCGATCAGCCCGCCGCCCTTCTCCAAGCGCGAGTCGATCGCGGGCCTCGGCTTCAACAGCGCCATCAAGGCCAAGGTGGAGCACATGAAAGCGGGCACGGTGAGCAAGGTCTTCCAGGCCCGCGACGCCGACTACCTGGTCCAGCTGCTGGAAGTCCTACCGGCCGGAGCCGCCGACTTCGCCAGCAAGCGCGACGAGGTGCTGCGCGCCTGGCGCGAGACCGAGCAGCGCGGCCTCGCCCGCCAGCAGGCCGCGGCCCTGAAGACCGCCATCGACAGCGGGCGCGGGCTGCGTGATGCCGCCACCGCCCTGGCTCTGACGCCCGTGCAGAGCGAGCCCTTCAGCCGTCGCGACTACGTGCCCGGGGTGGGCCGCGAGGGCGCCTTCCAGATCGCAGCCTTCCTGCTCAATCCGGGCCAGGTGAGCGGCGTCATCGAAGCGCAGGAGGGCGCCTACGTGCTGCAAGTGCTGGAGAAGCCCGAGTCCGACAAGGAGAACTGGCTCACCGAGAGCAAGAGCATCCGCGAGCGGCTGCTCGGCAACGCCCAGCAGCGCTACTTCGTGAGCTGGATGACGGCGCTGAAGAAGCGCTTCCCCGTCGAGGACTATCGGGACCGCTTCTATAATTAGCGCCGGCTGAGCCGGCTGCGGCAATTCGCGCCGGCGCTGCCGGCCGCGACGATCAGGAGGCGGATCCGGACTTGTCCGGGTCCGCTTCCTGCGTTGGGGGCGGACCCTCCTCGGCGGGCGGCTCGGTTGCCGGCGGCGCGCTCGGAGGCGGGGTGGCCGGCGGGGGCGAAGCGGCCACGAGGCCCGCGCGCTGCAGCTCGGCCTCGGCGTCGCGGTAGGGCGCCTCGAAGTCGCTCGCGGCGGCGGACGGAGCCGCCAACGCGCCTTGCTCGATGTTCCGTGCGGCCGGCCGCGGCGCGTCGACGCCGCTCTCCAGTTCGCTGCCGCGCGCAGGGCCCACCGCCGGGGGCGGCTCCAGATTGCTGTAGAGCTCCCGCTTCAACTCGCGATTGGCGTCCCTGAGCCGGCTGCTCACCTTGCCGAACTGGCGAGCGATCTCCGGCAGGCGCTTGGGCCCCAGCAGCACGAGGGCCGCGCCGAGGATGAGCAGCAGCTCCGTGCCGCCGATGTCGAGGAAGGCTACCATGACCATTTCAGCAACTGGATCATCACGAAGATGCCCAGCACCGATAGCAGATTGAAGGTGAGGCTGAAACCGAAGGTGAAACTGCAGATGAGCAGGTCCACCGTGAAGGGCGCCAGCGTGAAGCTCTTGGCATAGGTGAGCACATCGCGGGGAACGCCCGGCGGCAGGATGATGCCCAGCAGTTCGCCCAGCAGCGTGCCCACGGCGATGCCGAGCAGGATGCTGAGGACAATCGTGCGGAAGGACTTTCGATGCAGGGCCATCGCCTCACCTCGCCGGCGTTGCCGCTGGCCGGACTCAGGGCTCCGGCCAGCGATAGTCTTGCCAATCATGCCCCAGGACGAGCGTGGCGTCCAGCATCAGATCCTCGCGCCGCTGGACGATCACGGGCACGCCGCCCATGCGCTCGGCGAGGGCGAGCGTCGCCGCTCGGCACCCCTCGCGCCCGCTACGCACGACAAGCAGGGTCTCCGGGAAGGGCCAGCCGGGGGCGTTGGTCTTGTCGAGGGTGTCCACCCCCCAGTGGCGCAGCGCCTCGCCCCGCTCCAGGGCGAGGCGGCTCACCCCGGTCGCGTTGAGAATCTGCAGGCGCAGCGGGATCGTCGGCAGGGCGGCGATCTCCGGCTCGCCCACGGCCTCGGGCGCGACCGCCTCGCCACCCGTCAGACGCCCCCGGCTCCAGTCCCAGGCGCGGCCCAGGCCCTCGCCGAGATCCGAGGCGTAGCGCAAGGCCAGGGAGAAGACGAGCAGGACGAGGAAGGCGACCAGCAGCCAGCGCCCCCGGGCGGACTGCCTGGCCGCGCGGCGCGCAGCGCTCATTTCAGGACTCGCCTTCCGCGGCCAGGGCGGCCTCGAGGCGGGCGAAGCTGTCGGCGGGATCCTCGGGCACGACGCGCAGGCCGCCGACGGTGCTCATGAAATTCGTGTCGCCCCCCCAGCGCGGCAGCAGGTGAATGTGCAGGTGGCCGGGGATGCCGGCTCCGCCCGCGACGCCGAAGTTGATGCCGACATTCATGCCTTCCGGCCGGTAGGCCAGCCGCAGCGCCGCCTCCACGCGCGCGAGCAGGGGCGCCAGCTCCGCGAGGGCCAGCGCCGGCAGCTCCCCCAGCCAGCTCTTGTGCGCGCGGCTGATCAGCATGACGTGCCCGCTGCAGTAGGGAAAGGCGTTGAGGGCCAGGTACCAGTGCGGCGTGGCCAGGAGCTGCTCTGCCGGCTGCTCGGCCAGGCGGCAGAAGACGCAACCCTCCTCGCGCTGGCCCTCCATCACGTACTGCCGACGCCAGGGCGTGAACAGAAAATCCATCAGGTCCCCCCGGCCAGGCGCGCTTCCAGCGCGGCCAGCTGCTCGCGGTCGTTGATGCCGGCAATCTCGATGGGGTCCTCGCAGCGGCGCGCCGCCACCCGCTCGCCGCGCGCGCGCAGGATGGCCAGGGTGTCCGTGAGGTAGTACTCGCCCTGGTCGTTCTCGGGCCGCAGGGCGTCCAGGGCCGTGAGCAGCGCCGGCAGCCGGAAGCAGTAGATGCCCGAGTTGATCTCGCCCACGGCGCGCTCGCTCGCGCTCGCGTCGCGGTGCTCGCGAATGGCCGCCACGTCGCCCGCCCCATCGCGCAGGATGCGCCCGTAGCCCGTGGGATCGGCCAGCTCGGCGGTGAGCACCGTGGCCGCGGCCTGCCGCTCCCGATGCTCGGCGAGCAGCCCGCTCAGGGTCTCGGCGCGGATGAGCGGCACGTCGCCCGCCAGGACCAGCAGGTCGCCCGTGAGTTCGGCCAGCTCGGCCCTGGCGACCTGCGCCGCGTGTCCCGTGCCGTGCTGCTCGGCCTGCAGCACGAAGCGCAGGTCGCCCGCATCCTCAGCCGCCATCGCCTCGCGTACCCGCTCGTGCTGGTATCCCACTACAAGCACGAGAGGCGCCAGCTGCGCTGCGCGTGAAGCCTCGATCACCCAGAGCAGCAGCGGACGGCCTCGCAGGGTGTGCAGCACCTTGGGCAGGTCGCTCTTCATGCGCGTGCCCTTGCCGGCGGCCAGGATCAGGGCCGCGCAGCCCAGGCCGCCGGCCCCGCGCTCCGCGGGCGCCTCAAAAAAGCAGGGTTTCATGCACCGCCTCCCCATCGATGGCGAAGGTCAAGTTGTCGATCAGGCGCGTGCGGCCGAGCCGCGCCGCGCAGGCGACGAGCAGGGTACCGGCCGCCGGTACCCGCAGCGGGGGCGCCAGCGTGGCCGGATCGACGACCGCGAAGTACTCGGGGACCAGGCCCGGCGCGGCGGCCAGCCGGGCCAGCCCGCCCGCGGCCAGCCGCTGCGCATCGCGCTCGCCGGCGCGCAGGGCTTCGCCGGCCGCTGTGAGGGCCGCGAACAAGGCACTCGCCTGGGTCCGCTCCGCCGGCGCGAGATAGCGGTTGCGGCTGCTCATCGCCAGGCCGTCCGCCTCGCGCCGCGTGGGCGCCAGACGCAGGGCGAGCGGGAAGTGCAGGTTCTCGACGAGGCGCCGGACGATGAGCGCCTGCTGGGCGTCCTTCTGGCCGAAGACCGCCTCGTCCGGCTGCGCGAGATTGAAGAGCCGGACCAGCACGTTGGTGACGCCGTCGAAGTGCCCCGGCCGGCTGGCGCCGCAGAGCGCGTCCAGGCCCCAGCCCACGCTCACCGTCGTCCTGTCGCCGGGCGGATAGACGGTCTCGGCCGCCGGGGCGAAGCAGGCCACGGCGCCCAGGCTCGCCAGGAGGGCGAGGTCCGCATCGAGATCGCGCGGATAGGCGGCGAAATCCTCCTGCGGGCCGAACTGGGCGGGATTGACGAAGATCGAGACCAGCAGGCGATCGTTGTGCGCGAGGGCCAGCCGCGCGAGATCCAGGTGCCCTTCGTGCAAGCCGCCCATCGTGGGCACGAAGCCGAGGCGATGCCCGTTGGCGCTGAGGACGCGCCGCCAGGCACGCAGCTCGGCAGGGCTGCGCAGGAGCAGCGGCCGGCTCACTGGCCGCCCCCGCCTTCGCGGCCCTTGGCCGGCGGCGTGGCCTCGAAGCGGTGCTCAGGACCGGGGAAGCGGCCCGCGCGCACGTCGGCGGCGTAGGCGCCGACGGCGGCGCGCAGCGCATTCTCGATCTCCGCGTAGCGCTTGACGAAGCTGAGCCCGCCCTCGCCATAGCCCAGCAGGTCGTGGAGGACGAGGATCTGTCCGTCGCAGTGCTCGCCGGCGCCGATGCCGATGGTCGGCACGGCGACGGCCGCGCTCAGCTCGCGGGCCAGGGTCCAGGGAATGCCCTCGAGCACGATCGCGAAGACGCCCGCCGCGGCGAGCGCGCGCGCTTCCTCGATGAGGCGCGCAGCGGCCGCCGGCTCGCGGCCCTGGACACGGTAGCCGCCCAGGGCGAGATGGCTCTGCGGCGTCAGGCCGAGATGGCCCATCACCGGAATGCCGGCGGCGAGGATGGCCTCGATGGCCGGCAGGGTGCGCAGGCCGCCCTCGAGCTTGACGCCCCCCGCGCCCGCCTCCTTCACGAAGCGGCCGGCGTTCTCCAGCGCCTGGGCCGCGCTCACCTGGTAGCTCATGAAGGGCATGTCGGCGACGACCATGGCCCGCTCGGCGCCGCGGGCCACGGCCGCGGTGAGCACGAGCATCTCGGTCATCGTGACGGGCAGGGTGGACTCGTAACCGAGCACGACGTTCGCCGCGCTGTCGCCGACGAGCACGATGTCGACGCCGCAGGCATCGAGGATACGGGCGCTGGGGTGGTCGTAGGCGGTGAGGGCGACGATCCGCTCGCCCTTCGCCTTCATGGCCGCGAGCTGCCGCGGACCGATGCGCTTGGTGGCCATCAGCGCTCCCAGTTGGGCACGTAGTAGAGCGTGCCCTCGAAGGGGGTGAGGACGCGCCGCACGAGGTCTTCGAAGTGCTCCGGATGGGCCACGAAGTTGACGTGGTCCGTGTTCACCACGAGCAGCGGCGACTCGCGGTAGTGGAAGAAGTAGTGGTTGTAGGCCTCCGCCAGCGTGCTCAGATAGCGCGGCTCGATGTCCTTCTCCATCCGCCGTCCGCGGCGAGCGATGCGCTCGAGCAGGCTCTCCACCGAGGCCTGCAGGTAGATGACCAGCTCGGGCTGCGGCACGCGATGCGCGAGCACGCCCGCCACCTGCTTGTAGAGGGCCAGCTCCTCGTCGCTGAGCGTGATGTTGGCGAAGATGAGGTCCTTGGCGAAGTGGTAGTCCCCCACCACGCGGCGCTGGAAGAGCTCGCCCTGCAGCAGCTCCTGTTGCTGGCGGAAGCGCGAGAGCAGGAAGAACATCTGGGTCTGGAAGGCGTAGCGCGCCGGATCCGCGTAGAAGCCGGCCAGGAAGGGGTTCTCCTCCACGGCCTCGAGATTGAGACGCGCGTCGAAGCGCTCGGCGAGCAGGCGGGCGAGGCTGGTCTTGCCCACGCCGATCACGCCCTCGACGACGAGGTAGCCGGGCAGTTGGCCTCTAGTGGCCGTCGGACGCATGCCCATCGTCAAGGCGCCACCACCCTTCTCGCGCCGCGGCGCCGGGAGGGTCGAGCCGCCGCAGCGCCTGCTCTTCGCCGAGCGCGGCCAGCATCTCGTCCACGCGGCGGCCATCGCCCGGATGCACCCAGTCGGGCCGGAGTTCGGCGAGCGGGGCGAGCACGAAGCGCCGCCGCGGCAGGCCCGGATGCGGCAGCGTGAGACCCGGCCCGCTCAGCTGCAGGCGGTCGTAGTAGAGCAGATCGATGTCCAGGACGCGCGGGCGGCGAGGTCCCCCCGCAGGGCGGCCGGCAGCGCGCTCGAGGGACCGGCAGCCGGCGAGCAGGCGCGCGGGACTGAGCGCGCAGTCCCCCACCGCGCACAGGTTGAGAAACGCGGGTTGCGGCTCGCCCACCTCGACCGGCGCCGACTCGTAGAGGCTGCTCACGCGCAGGCCCGTCAGAAGATCGGCCTCGATCCCGCGCAGCGCCGCCGCGAGCTGGCGCCGCCGATCACCCAGGTTGCTGCCGAGGGAAAGGGCCACTGCGCCGCTCACGCCGGCCGCTCCCGCCGCTCCCGATGGAGGCGCACCTCGACCTCGCGGCAGGTGTTGGGAAAGGGGAGGTTCATCTTGCGCAGGGAGACGCCCACGCCGCCCAGGCGCGGGAAACGGGCGAGGAGGCCGTCGATCACCGTCTGCGCGAGATGCTCCAGCAGGCGGCAGCGCGTGCCGCCGGCGAGCTGCTGCGCGGCGACGTAGATCTCCTCGTAGCTCACCGTGTGGGTGAGCGAGTCGGTCTCGGCCGCCTGACTGAGGTCGATGCTGAGATCCAGGTCCATGAGCAGGCGCTGGCCGATCTGGCGCTCGGGGTCCGAGGCGCCGTAGTAGCCGTAGACGATGATGTCGCGCAGGCGAATGCTGTCCATGAAAGTCCTTGGCATGGAATCAGTTGCAGGTGAACGCCGGTCCCGGCAGGCGCGTCGCGACGCGGGCAGAGACTACGGGCAGCGCCGCGGGCTGTCAAGGCGGGGAAGTGACGGGCCGGCAAGGCCCCCGCGCCGACCCGCCCGCCGCACAGGAGCCATGTCCCCGGGCTACTCGCTCGCGACGCGCAGGTAGCGGCGCGGCTTGGCGGTCGCGTTGCCGAAGCCCCGCAGGGTGTCCTGCGCCACGCGGGCAAGGAGGCTGCTCCTCGCCGTGCCGCCTGCCGTGGGCGAGCAGCCCTCGGGCAGGGGCCCGCTCACCCAGATCGCGAAGCCCTCGTCCGCAAGCTGCCAGTCGCTGCGCGTAAGCGGCGGCGTACCTTCGGCCGCGAGCGCGCCATAGCCGAGGCAGATGCCCGTCACACGCACGGTCAGGCCGACCAGGCTCGAGTCCGCGAGGATTTCCCGCACGCTGGCCGTACGAAGTGCGGTGTGTTCGACCAGCCCGGGCGCGGGTGCTGCGACGCTTGCCGGAGCCTTCACCTCGATCGGCGCCGCCGGCGCCGGCGCGGCCAAGGCAGTGTCACCGGTCGCGAGTTCGCCGTGCTCCCTCTCCGCGGCAGGCTCGTCCTTGCAGGACAGGCCGGCGACGGCGCAGGCCGCCGCCAGCACGATCAGCGCGCGCATCAGTGCCCCCTCCCGTTCAGCATCGCACGCAGGCCCGCCATGTCGGCTTGCCGCGGCGCTTCCCAGCCGAGATCCCGGTGCTCCTTCACGATCGCCCGCGCCCTGGCCAACTGCAGCGCCGTTGGGCGCGCCAAGGGCCCGGCCGGAGCGGCCGCGGACGACTCGGGCCGCGCCGCTATCAGCTCCCGCGGGGCGCGCCGTGGACTCACGTTCATGCTGGCCGCCCACTGCAGGTCGCTGTAGGCGCCGGCGTCCACCTCCTCCCAGGTCGGCGTGGGATCATCCTCCCATGAGAAGTCCCGCGTGAGTACCGGAAAGTTCGGCGCGTAGAGCGAGTGCAAGTCGTCGGTCTGATCGGCGCGCCAGAGAATGTCGTACTCCGGCCCGAAGTCGAAGGGGTCCGTGTAGAGATTCGCGTAGAAGCGGTACTCGCCCGGCTGGATGTAGCGGTTCGTGAAGTAGCCCTCGAAGGCCACCTGGTCGGTGTAGGAATCGGCAGTGAAGTGCCCGTTCGGTGTCACGCTGCCAAGGTAGGGAATGTAGAGCTCGCCGTCGGGCTCGATCACCCACAGATCGATATCCGCGTTCTGGTTGATGGCAGCGGGATCCCAGGCCAGATAGACCTCCACCCGCTGATCGCCCTGATCGACGTAGTCCAAGGGCAGCTGGCCGCTATCGTTCAGCCAGGCGGCGAGGAACGCTGACCAGGCCGCGCCGGGCAGCAGAGCAGAATAAGCCGCGAAGCTGCGCGGTCCCTCGTCGGCGAACTGGTCACCTCCGCTGCCGGCCGGCAAGACGACGCTGAGGCCATGCGAGTCGCCGACCTCGCTGGCGTCGGCTTCCGTGCCGGTGCGGGCGTGATTGCGCAGTCGGAAGGTACCTGTGACCTGGCTGCGCAGCGCGGCAATCTGGCTCTGGATCGTCGCGTCCGCGATCATGGGGGCCAGCGTATCGAGAAAGTCGACCAGGTCCTTGATCTCGAGCATCGCGTAGGCCTGTGTCTGGGGAATCGCGGCGCCGAGCGCGCCGCCGAGGTCGCCGATGCCGGCCGTGAGGCTCGTCGCCAGCGCGTCCAGCGCCGCCGCGAAGGCAGCGTAGCCCGCCATGTCGAAGGCGGAGATCGTGGTCGATGCGCGATCACCGTTATAGGCGGCGTGGAACTCGTCGGCGATCACCGCCGCCGCCGCGGCCGGGCCCATGGCGCTGTTCGCCTGCATGGCGGCAAGGATCTCGGTGTAGGGATTCCCGTCCCCGGGCACCACCTCCTCGGAGAAGACCACGTAGTCCGCGTAGCCCGGCAGCAGCGCCAGCGTCTCGTAGGCGCCCATCAGGCACATGTCGAAGTCGAGGATGTCCACCCCACCCGCAGCCGCCAGCGCCCCGGGGAGATCGCCTAGCGCCATCAGATCCGTTGCCGAACTCTGATCCTCGATGAGGCCGACATAGCCCCCGCCGTGATTCCAGAGGACGAGACAGTAGTGCTCCGCCGGGTACTCGTCCTTCGCCCAGTTGACGAACTCAGCCAGCTGCGCCGGATCGGTCATGTCCCGATTGCCGATGTCCGTGGCGTCGCCATTGGGCCCGTAGCTCTCTGAACCCTCCCCCCTGTAGGCGTAGCGGAAGGTGTTCCAGTTCGGACGGTTGAAGCAGCTCGGGTCGCCGCAACCCGCCTGCGCCAGCGCGGTGGGACTGAACTCCGCCTGCACGAGCACCTGCACGTCCGCATCGAAGCCCGCCGCCTCCATCTCGTCGATGTCGAGAATGCCAGCCACGGCCAGGGTGTTGTCCGCGGCCATGTACACCATGACGGTCCACCGCCGCAGACGCGCGGTGGCGGTCAGCGTCGTGCTCAATTCGGGATGGCCGACCACCGTCGCCGTCAGCGTGTTCGTTCCCTGGTCCAGGCCCAGGATCCACTGGCCCGGTGAGGCAATGCCGCTGGTGTTCGTGCCCTGCTGGGCGCTCGCAATCGCGCCACCGCCGCCAGCAACCGCGAAGCTGACCTGGATACCCGGCACCGGATCTCCCTCCGCGTCGGTGACCCGGAAGGCGGGGTTGATGGCCAGGGCGCCGCCCGTGGGCGCGCTCTGGCCGGCGCCGGCCTGCACGGCGATCGCTGCCGGTGTCGTGCCAGGCGTCTGTGTTCCGGTCGGGCTCGAATCGCCCGAGCAGCCGCTGAGAGCTGCAATCGCGAATAGCACCGGCGGCAGGACGAGCGCGGCCAGTCGGGAGGGCAAAGCTGCGGCGCAGATCGCCGACGCGCTCCGGACACGGAATACAGCCATTGGCGGCAACCCCTTTCATCGCGGAAATGGGGCGCACCGCCAGCGTTTGGCCGTGCCCCGCGCGGCATTGGGAGCGAGCCGAGCGCGCGCGATCCTAGTGGAGACCTCGCTGCATTTCAACTGATCAAATCAAGGGTAGCCGCAGTTCTGGATTTCCAAGACAGCTATTTGGAATTCATCTACGATGCGGCTCAGCGGCCGCGCAGGCGCAGGGCCGGCGGCGGCAGCATCCCCTGGCGGGCCGGCTGCCCGGCGGCGGCCGGCTGCCAGTAGCGCCCGGCCGCGCTCGCCGCCTTGGCGGCCTCGGGGACCAGCGGGTGCTGCGCGGCCCAGGCGTCCTGGCGCGCGCCCGTCACCTGCCAGCAGACCTTCAGGCCCGGCCTGCCGCCGGCGATCCGGAAGCGGCCGTCGGCGATCTCGCTGGCCACGTAGACCGGTGCATGGCCGCCCACGCAGGTGAGCTGGTAGCGGAAGTCGCCGCTCAGCGCCGTCGTCCAGGCGGGCAGTTCCACCCAGGCGCTGCCCGTCGCATCGAGCAGGACGCTGCCGTCGTAGACGCTCTTCATCTCGTCGCTCTGGACGAGCGCCTGCGTGAGCGTCATCGTCGCCGGCGCCAGCGGATGGTCGATGCGCGTGGCCAGACCGGCCGAGTAGACGTAGCCGTCCACCTGGATGTCGCCCAGGAAGTAGCCGGCGTAGTTGGCCGTGCCGCCGTCCGCGTAGCCCAGGATGCCGACGTTGACCTCGGGACCCTGGGCGTCGCCCGTGGCGCCATAGGCGAAGCCGCCCGCGCCGCTGGTGGCCTGGCCGTAGGCGCCGTAGTACTCGCCGTTGCTCGCGCCCTCGCTGAGCGCCCAGGCGCCCACGTACCCGCCCAGGAACTGCCCACCCACGCCGTAGGCCTCGCTGGGCACGGCGATGCCCTCGACGCCGATGTAGTCGATCTGCCCCGTGGCGGTCACCTCGCCGAGGATGGCGTCCCCCGCTGCCGCACTGGCGACGAAGAGGCGGTCCGGGCTCGCGGTACCGAGGCCGATCGCGCTGCCGCTCTGGAACAGGGCCGAGTTGCCCAGGGCCGTCGCGCCCGTGAAGCGCGGCAGGTAGTTCAGCGTGCCGCTGCCCGTCAGGCCCCCGCCGGCGCCGCTCGCCGCGATGGTGATCGTGTTCGCCGCATCGTCGGCGGTGATCGTCACGTTCGCGCCGGCGACGAGATCGATGTTGCCGCCGTCGTTCGTCACGCCATCGAGGCTGGACACGATGGCGGGCCCGATGTCGGCGGCGCTCACCGCGCCGTCGGCGATGGCCGCCGAGGTGACGGCGCCCGCCGCCAGCTTGGCCGCGCTGACCGCGCCGTCGGCGAGCTTGGCCGCGCTCACGGCGCTGTCGGCAAGCTTGGCCGTCGTCACGGCGCCATCCTGGATGGCCGCCGTGTCCACGGCGCCCGGGCCGAGCCCACCCGTGGACAGGGCCACGTCGGCAGTGGCGGCGTGGAAGGCATAGGCGGTGGTGCCGAGCGGGATGGCCGCCAGTTCCTCGCCGCCGACCGTGAGCACGAGGGCGCGCTCGCCGCCGGCGATGAAGGCGCCGGCCGGCATCGGCGCCTGGCCGCCGCCGTCGTTAGCGCCCAGCATCAGGCTGATCACGCCGTCCACCGGCGTCACCACGTAGATGGCGCTCCAGAGCGTGGCGCCCAGGCCGTCGCGCAGGCTGAAGGTGACCGGCGTGCCGGCGGCGATCGGCTCGCCCGCCGCATCGGTGAGGATGCCCTGGAAGGGCATCGTGCTCGGCGTGGTCGCCGCCGCGGGCAGGGCCGTCAGCAGGAGGCCGAGGGCAACGAGGATGCGCGCGTTCATCAGTACCTCCGCGGCCGGCTGAGTCGCCGGTCCGAGACATCGCGCGCCCGCGGCGCGCGGGGATGCGGATCAGTGCAGCAGCACCAGCTTGCGCACGGCGACGAGGCCCGGCGCCTCGGCGCGAATGAAGTAGACGCCGGCGGCCACCGGCGCGCCGCGCTCGTCCTCGCCGCGCCAGGTGAAGCGGGCCAGGCCCGGCGCGACGGGTCCCTCGTGCAGGCGGCGGACGAGGCGCCCCTGCACGTCGTAGATGCGCAGCAGCACGGTGCCCGCCCGCGGCGCGGCGAGCGCGATCACCGTGCCCTCCGCGCGGCGGCTGGGATTCGGCAGCGCCGGCCAGAGCGCGAAGCCGTCCAGGCCGGCGGCGAACTCCGCGGCGATGGCCATGCGCTCGGTGGCGAGGTAGGCGGCTCCGCCGGCGAGCAGGTGCCAGCGGCGCGTGCCGCCGCCGGTGGGCAGCCTGCCCGCGAGCAAGGGCGCGCCCAGCAGCTCCTGCTCGCTCAGCGTGCGGGCGTCCACGGCCAGGAGGGACCAGCCCGGCGGCAGTTCGCCGTCGAGCAGGCAGTCCACGCGGTAGCCCGCGCCAGCCTGGTCCGCGTCAAGCTGCAGGCTCCAGCGCTCGCCGGCTGAGGCGAGCGCGCGGTAGTCCGTGGCCAGGCGGCTGCCGGCGGGGTCCAGCCAGGCCAGGCTGAGATAGCCCCGGGGCGGCGAGGGCGGCTCGCCGTAGTCGAAAGCGTCGCGCTGGGCCGTGGCCCCGCTGCGCTGGCCGCAGCGCGCGCGGGCCGTGCCCACGGAACCCGTCGTCGCGCGCAGCTGCAGGCTCCAGCCGGGCTCACCCGGCGGGCGGGCGGGCGCGGGCAAGGGCGGAGCCGGCGGCATCTCCTGCGGGCTCACCGGGACCTGGAGCACGAGCGGGCCCGTTCCCCGGTTTTCCACCCAGTAGCCTTCACCGGGCGCAAGCGCCGTCAACCCGCCGCCGGCCGCGTCCACGTAGTCGGCCAGGGCGCTGGGGCGATAGGCATGGAGATTGTGCGGCTGGCCGTCGCTGTAGCGCAGGCCGGCCACGGCGACGGGAAAGGCGAAGGGACTGGCAATGGCGTTCCAGCCGGGTGCCAGGCTGAGCTCCAGGTCGGCGCTCAGCTCGGCGCTGCGCCCATCGAGGGTCACGAAGGCCGCCTGCGCGCTGCTCAGCCAGAAGCCGCGGCCCGGGGCGAGCGCCGCCGCGGCCGGTCCCTCGCGGTAGGCGCCGGTCGCCGTCTCGTAGGTGAAGAGCTGCCAGCGCGGCGCGCCGTAGTCCCCGAGGGGCTCGCCGAAGATCAACGCGGGATCGCCGCTGGCCGGCGCGAGCGGCAGGCCGAGGAAGTAGCTGCGCGGGTTATCCCCGAGCGCGAAGGCTTCGTGGTCGGCCACGGGGACGGCGAAGCTCCCGTGCCCCGCGGCGGGCGCCCCCGCGGGCAGGCGCAGCGCAAAGGGCGGATCGGCGACCTCGATGAAGTACTGGATCCCGCGCGCGCCCAGCAGCTCGGCAGGGAGCTGCGCGCTCCAGGCCTGCCCGCCGCCTGCCGGCTGCATGGCGAGCTGGGCGTAGCCCAGCTCCCCGCCGCGGCGATGGAAGAGCGTGGCCGCGCTCACGCCCTCGGCCAGCTCGAGGCGCAGCGCGCCGAGCTGCCCGTCCACGCCCTCGCTGAGCGAGATCACGCGGGGCGCGCCGAACTCGCTGCCGACGAGCAGGCCCGCGCCGCCGCCGGGAGCCGACCAGGCTCCGCCGCCGGCGGGTTGGCCCAGGCAGAGCAGCAGACGGTACCGGGCACTGGCTGCGTAGCCGCCCGCGGCGGGCAGCGCGACGCGGGCAGCGCCCGCGGCCAGCGGCCAGGAAGCGACCAGCAGCAGGGCAATCCCTGGCCAGTGGCGCCGGCGCGGGACGGGGACGGTCGCGCAAACTCGCATCGCGGGCGGGACTCCTGGGCTCGGGGATCCACCGGTAGCCGCCCAGCAAGCCGCGCGCCGTTCGGAGCGCGGAAGCGCCGGGACAGGCAGCGGGCGGCGCATTGCAGCAATGGAAAGCCCGGCCCCCTGTCGGGGACCGGGCTCGATCGAGGCGAGTGGACGGAAGCCTAGTACATGCCGCCCATGCCGCCGCCGCCGGGCATCGCGGGCGCCTTGTCCTTCTCGGGGATGTCGGCCACGATGGTCTCGGTGGTCAGGATCAGGCTCGCGATGCTCGCCGCGTTCTGCAGCGCGCTGCGGGTCACCTTGGCGGGATCGACGATGCCGGCCTTGAACATGTCCACGTACTGGCCGCTGGCCGCGTTGTAGCCCATGGCGCCCTTCTCGCCCATCACCTTCTGGACGATGACCGAGCCCTCGACGCCGCTGTTCTCGGCGATCTGGCGCAGGGGCGCCTCCAAGGCCTTGCGGACGATGTTGATGCCCACCAGCACCTCGCTATCGGTCTCCTTGATCGAGGCCAGGCCGGCGATGGCACGGATGAGGGTGACGCCGCCGCCGGGGATGATGCCCTCTTCCACCGCTGCGCGGGTGGCGTTGAGGGCGTCCTCGACGCGCATCTTCTTCTCCTTCATCTCGGTCTCGGTGGCCGCGCCCACGTTGATCACGGCGACGCCGCCGGCGAGCTTGGCCATGCGCTCCTGGAGCTTCTCCTTGTCGTAGTCGCTCGTGGTGTCCTCGATCTGGCGCTTGATCTGGGCGACGCGCGCCTGGACGGCCGCGCTCTTGCCGGCGCCCTCGACGATGGTCGTGTTGTCCTTGTCGATGGTGACGCGCTTGGCGTGACCCAGGTCGGCCAGCGTCGCGCTCTCCAGCTTGCGGCCGGCCTCCTCGGCGACCACGGTGCCGCCGGTGAGGATGGCGATGTCCTCGAGCATGGCCTTGCGGCGGTCGCCGAAGCCCGGCGCCTTGACGGCGCAGACGTTGAGCGTGCCGCGCAGCTTGTTGACGACCAGGGTGGCCAGGGCCTCGCCCTCGATGTCCTCGGCGATGATCAGCAGCGGCTTGCCCGTCTGCGCGATCTTCTCGAGCACGGGCAGCAGGTCCTTCATGCTGCTGATCTTCTTGTCGTGGATGAGGACGGCCGCGTTCTCGAGCACGGCTTCCATGCGCTCGGCATCGGTGACGAAGTAGGGGCTGAGGTAGCCGCGGTCGAACTGCATGCCCTCGACGACCTCCAGCTCGGTGGTCAGGCTCTTGGCCTCCTCCACCGTGATGACGCCGTCGCGGCCGACCTTGTCCATCGCCTCGGCGATGAGCTGGCCGATCGTCTCGTCGCTGTTGGCGGCGATGGAGGCGACCTGGGCGATCTCCTCGCGATTGCTCACCTCGTGGCTCTGGCTCTTGAGCGACTCCACCACGTTGATGACGGCCTTCTCGATGCCCTTCTTCAGGTACATCGGGTTCACGCCGGCGGTGACGTTCTTGAGGCCCTCGGTCACGATGGCCTGCGCGAGCAGGGTCGCCGTCGTGGTGCCGTCGCCGGCCACGTCGTTGGTCTTGGTGGCCACTTCCTTGACCAGCTGGGCGCCCATGTTCTCGTAGGGATCCTCCAGCTCGATTTCCTTGGCGATGGTGACGCCGTCGTTGGTCACGGTCGGGCTGCCGTACTTCTTGTCGAGGATGACGTTGCGGCCGCGCGGGCCGAGGGTCACCTTCACCGCGTTGGCGAGCTTGTCCAGCCCGCGCTTGAGCGCGTCGCGAGCGGCGATGTCGAATTCGATCTGCTTGGCCATCTCTTCTTCTCTCCTTGGTCGTGTGAACGCGGCCCCTCGCCCTCGCGAGCGGGCCAGGCTAGCCGGGCGGGTCTAGAGCACCGCGAGGACGTCGCTCTCGCGCAGGATGATGTACTTCTCGTCGGTCGATGGTCACCTCGGAGCCGGAATACTTCCCGTAGAGCACCGTGTCGCCCTTCTTGACCTCGAGCGGCAGGCGATCGCCGGCGTCCGTGAGGCGCCCAGGACCGACGGCGATGACTTCGCCCTTCTGCGGCTTCTCTTTGGCGGTGTCGGGGATGATGATGCCGCCCTTCTTGACCTCCTCCTCATCGAAGGCCTTGACCAGGATGCGGTCAGACAACGGCTTGATGGACATGCTCCAACCTCCAGAGATCGTGGTCCGCGGCGCGCCCCCCACGGCGGCTGGCCGCGTCGGCTATCGCGTGACATTTCAGTGGGTTTGGCACTCGCGTGTTGCGATTGCTAATTCGTCCCCGCGAATATAGCCAGGCCCTCCGGGGGACGCAAGGGCTATCCGGCGGCTTTTTCGACCTCGGGCAAGGGCAACAGCGGCGAAGGCTGGAAGGCCCGCCGCCTCAGGGGGTGCGCGTAGGCCCGGCCCGGATCCACCCGGAAGCGGCCCGCGAGGTCGGCGCGGCCGAGGTGGAGGAAATACTGCCGTCGGCTGGGCACCAGGGCCAGCTCGGCTTCCCAGGCCAGGTCCCCCAGCGCCAGAGCTGTGCGCACCACCATGCAGCGGCCCAGCCCTTCGCCCAGGCGCGTCCGGCGCCGGTAGAAGGCGTAGACCTGCTTCACCCGCTGCCGGCCCCGACCCATCGGCACTTCCAGCCGCAAGACCAGGCGCAGGCGTCCTTCGTCGTCACGCATGCGCCCCACGCGCTCGACCCGCTCCACGGCCAGGGTGGACAGGGCCGAAACCGGATCGACCAGGGCCTTGAGCGTCAGGCCCCAGGCCGGCAGCGCCACGCGCTCCTTCCAGCCGAGGACGGGGGCCTCCTGGCGCCCCTGCTCGCTTTTCGCCATCGCCCTCTCCCTCCGGCGCGGCCGCGGCGCCCCTGCCCCTCCAGGCGAGATAGCCCTCAAGCTCCGCGCCCGCTTGCCGATACTGAGTTTGCGCGGGGGCCCGCGACGCTTCTCCCTGTGGGCCGCCGCTGCATGCTCCACTGTCCCCGTCGCTGCGGGGGCAGGCTTCTCCCGGGATCCCGGCTCCTTTCATCAAGGGGCCGGGATTCTTTAGCCGTCACTATAGCCGATCGGCGAAGGTGAGTGTAGGGGCGGCCCGCCAGGACTGCCCATCACCCAGGTGACGAGCGCCCGGTCCAGCCTTCCTCGGCGGCGGCTGCCAGGGCAAAGGGCCGGGCGGCGATGGCTTCAGTCCCGCGGCGCCAAGGCGTAGATGCCCTTGAGCGTCCACCCCGGATCCCAGCGCAGGGCGCCTTCCACCCAGCGCTCGACCAGGGCCGGCGCCCCGCCACCCGTGAGCAGCACGGCGGCTTCCCGGCCGCTGTCGGCGCGATAGCGGCGTGCGAGGCCCTCGAGAGCGGCGAGACCGCCCCAGAGCGCGCCCGCGGCCAGAGCGGCGGCGCTGTCCTCGCCCCAGGGCGTGGGCGGCCAGAGGGGCGGCGCGGCGAAGAGCTGCTCGCCGCCGCGAGCCAGCGCTTCCAGACAGAGGCCGGGGCCCGGCAGGATGGCCCCGCCCCGATAGCGGCCCTCGGCATCGACCCAATCCACGGTGACGGCGGTGCCGGCGTCGATGAGCAGGGCCGGGGCAAGACCCTCCGCCCAGGCCGCCGCCGCGTTGCAGAGGCGATCGGCGCCCAGCGTGTGGCGCCCCCCGACGAGCACGGGAAAGGGGACCGGGCTTTCGCCCCGGATGCAATGGACGCGCGCGCCCAGCGCGCTCAGGCCGGCGAGCAGTTCAGGGTCCTGGGAAGGGCGCACGCTGCACAGGGCC
Organism: uncultured bacterium; assembly: GCA_963695095.1. Lineage (GTDB taxonomy): Bacteria > Krumholzibacteriota > Krumholzibacteriia > JACNKJ01 > JACNKJ01 > VGXI01. The sequence goes on from CAVOFT010000001.1 coordinate 2,194,438, forward strand.
GCGCGCCCGCCCGCGGCCGCCAGCAGCGGGGCGAGCTGGGCGGGCCACTGCTCGGCGACCGCCGCGGCCAGGATCAGGATCTCGCCGCCGCCCTCGCCGTCGCGAAGCTGCGCCTTGAGACGGCTGTTGCCGAGGTCGAGACAGAGACAGCTCCCGCTCGCCACTAGCTTTCCTCCTCGCTCCCGCCTGGGGACTCCGCCTCGATCTGCAGCTTGACCCCGGCATGCAGGCTGACCTCGCCCTGCGTAGCGGCGACCCGCAGCGCTCCGTCCTCGGCGATGCCGAGCAGGTGCAGCCGCTGTCCCGCCTCGTCCCGCGCCCAGCGGCCCGCATGAGCCCAGTGCGCCGTCCACTCCGCGCGCAGCGCGGCGGCGGCGGCCGAATTCAGGCCGGCCGCCAGGGCGGGCAGCCGCCCTTCGAGGGCGGCCAGGAAGTCGGCGCAGAGCCCGGCCCGGTCGAGTCGGCGGCCGGCCAGCAGATCCAGGGACGTCGCCTCCGCCTGCAGTTCGGGCGGGAAGCTCTCGCGGCCCTGGTGCACGTTGACGCCCAGTCCCAGCACGAGCTGGCGATAGCCGCCCGCGCTGAGCCGCGCTTCGCTCAGGATGCCCGCCACCTTGCGCCCGCCGCCGAGCAGGTCGTTGGGCCACTTCAGCGCCAGGCGCAGACCCTGCGCGGCGGCCGCATCGAGCGCGGCGAGCCCGCCGGCCAGGGCGAGCAGGCCGCCCGCCGCCGGCTCCCAGTCCGGGCGCAGCAGGAGCGCGAGCAGCAGGCTCTCGCCGGGCCGATCGTGCCAGGGGCGCGCCTCGCGGCCGCGCCCCCGGCGCTGATGATCCGCGACGACGCAGGTGCCGGCGGGCGCGCCCGCCTCGCCCAGCGCCTGGGCCTGATCCATCGCGCTGTCCAGCTCGACGTGGAACTCCAGGGGCCGGCCCAGACTGCCGCGCAGCCGCGCAGACCAGGCCGCCTCGCGGGCGGGCAGGCGGCCCGCCGCCTCTGCGGGGCGGAGGCTCACGCCTCGATCTCCAGCGCTAGGTCGAGGGCGCCGGCGCCATGGGTGATACTGCCCAGGCTCGCGACCTCGACCCCCACGTAGCGCGGATCGGCGAGGTCGGCGGCGACGAGACCGCCCGAGATCTCGAAGGCGGGACCGCCGAGCTGCGCGCGCAGCGCGACCGCGGCGGCCACGGCCGCCGGCGGGAAGTTGTCCAGCAGCACGCGCTCGATGCGCCGGCGCTCCGCATGCTCCAGCAGCAGGCGCAGTTCGTCAAGGCTGTCCACCTCGACGATGAGCGGCAGCTCCGGCGGCAGGCTCGCCAGGCGGGCGAGCACGGCAGCCAGGCCGCCCAGAGCTTCCTTGTGGTTGTCCTTGACGAGCAGGGCATCATGAAGGCCCAGGCGATGATTCTGGCCGCCCCCCATGCGCACGGCGTACTTCTCGAGCAGGCGGAAGCCCGGCGTCGTCTTGCGCGTGTCGAGCACGGCCGGTCCGCAGCTCGCCGCGACGGCCCGGGCCGTGGCTCCGGCCACGCCGCAGAGCCGCTGCAGGAAGTTCAGGGCCGTGCGCTCGCCGGCGTGCAGGAGCGAGGCGGGCGCGGCCAGCCGCGCCAGGGTCTCCCCCGCCGGGAAGTGCAGTCCCTCGGGCGCCGTCTCGAGCAGCTCGAGCGCAGCGCAGGCCAGGGGCGCGGCGGCGTCGCGGGGCAGGGGCGCTGCGAGGGCGAGCCGGGCCGCGGCGGCGCGGAAGACGAAGAGGAAGAGCGGCAGGCCGGCCAGCACCCCCGCCTCGCGGGCGACGAGGCGGGCTCGCGCTCGGCCGTCGCCGGCATCGAAGTAGCGCGCCGTGAGGTCGCCCGCCGCGCCGAGATCCTCCGCGAGGGCCAGCTCCACCAGCGGCAGGGCCGCTTGCCTGAGCTCGACCGGCCAGGCCAGCCAGGGATCGCGGGTCACAGCTGCTCCTCTCGCCGTCCGGCGACGAGCGCGATGCGCAGCTCGGCCGCCAGGTCGCGCAGGGAGGCGGCGGCCTCGAAGTTGAGCGCCGCGGCCTCCTTCTGCATCTCCTCCTCGATCACCGCGATGCGCTGGAGGAGGTCCAGGTGCGCATAGCCGGCCACGCGCTCGGCGGCCGTCTCGGCCGCCTCGTGGCGGCGGGCATCGGCCACCTGCGTGGCGCCGTCGATCTCGGCCAGGCTCTTGGTGATGCTCGTCGGCGTGATGCCGTGCTTCGTGTTGTAGGCCTCTTGCAGCCGGCGGCGGCGGTTGGTCTCCTCGACGGCGCGGCGGATGGACTCCGTCTCCGTATCCGCATAGAGGATGACCCGGCCCGACAGGTGCCGCGCGGCGCGCCCGGCCGTCTGGATGAGGCTGGTGTGGCTGCGCAGGAAGCCCTCGCGGTCGGCGTCGAGCACGGCGACCAGCGAAACCTCGGGCAGGTCGAGCCCCTCGCGCAGCAGGTTGATGCCGACGAGCACGTCCACCTCGCCGAGCCTGAGCGAGCGCAGGATGGCCACCCGGTCCAGGGCCTTGATGTCGCTGTGCAGGTAGGCCACGCGCAGGCCGCCGCCCTGCAGGTAGTCGGTGAGATCCTCGGCCATGCGCTTGGTCAGCGTGGTGACGAGGACGCGCTCGCCGGCCGCGGCGCGGCGCCGCGCCTCGGCGAGCAGGTCGTCCACCTGGTGGCGGCTGGGACGGATCTCGATCTGGGGGTCGAGCAGGCCCGTGGGCCGGATCACCTGCTCGAAGACGGCCTCGCCGCTGCGCCCGAGCTCGAAGGGTCCCGGCGTGGCGCTGGCGTAGAGCAGGCGCGGGGCGAGGGCCTCGAACTCCTCGTAGCGCAGGGGCCGGTTGTCCAGGGCGCTGGGCAGGCGAAAGCCGTACTCGACCAGCGTCTCCTTGCGGCTGCGATCGCCCGCGTGCATGGCGCCGATCTGGGGCACGGTGACGTGGCTCTCGTCGAGGATGATCAGGAAGTCCTCGGGGAAGTAGTCGAGCAGGCAGAGCGGCCGATCGCCGGGCGCGCGGCCGTCGAGGTAGCGCGAATAGTTCTCGATGCCGTGGCAGAAGCCGATCTCGCGCAGCATCTCCATGTCGTAGCGCGTGCGGCCGTCCAGGCGCTGGGCCTCGAGCAGGCGGCCGGCGTTCCGGAACTCGTGGAGGCGGATCTCGAGGTCGCGGCCGATGAGCCCGATGGCTTCATGCAAGCGCTCGCGGCCGGTGACGTACTGCTTGGCCGGGAAGACGACGAGTTCGCCCAGCACTTCCTCGCCGCGGCCGGTGAGGGGATCGAAGGCCTCGATCAGCTCGACGCGGTCTCCGAAGAGCTCCACCCGGTAGGCGCGCTCCTCGTAGGCGGGGAAGATGTTGATCACGTCGCCGCGCACGCGGAAGGCGCCGCGCGCGAAGTCCAGGTCGTTGCGCTCGTACTGCATGTCCACCAGACGACGCAGTATGCCTTGCCGGCCGGGCTCCTCGCCAACGGCCACCTTCAGCACCATGCGCTTGAACTCCTCCGGATTGCCCAGGCCGTAGATGCTGCTCACGCTGGCCACCACCACCACGTCCTCGCGCGAGAGCAGGCTGCTGGTGGCGTTCAGGCGCAGGCGGTCGATCTCCTCGTTGATCGAGGCGTCCTTCTCGATGTAGGTGCTCGTGGCCGGCACGAAGGCCTCGGGCTGGTAGTAGTCGTAGTAGCTGATGAAGAACTCGACGGCATTCTCCGGGAAGAAGCCGCGGAACTCGCCGTAGAGCTGCGCGGCCAGGGTCTTGTTGTGGCTGATGATGAGCGTGGGCAGGTCCACCTGGGCGATGAGGTTGGCCATCGTGAAGGTCTTGCCGCTGCCGGTCACCCCGAGCAGGGTCTGGTGCTTGCGGCCGGCGAGCAGGCTCTCGACGAGGCCGCGGATCACCTGGGGCTGATCGCCCGTGGGCGCGTAGGGCGCCTTGAGCTTGAAGCGAGACACGCGGGGCTCCGGGGGCTGAGGAGGGCCGAGCGGGAAGCCTAGCGCCGGGACAGGGGCAGCGTCAACCGCGGCGCTAGGCCAGCCCTACTTGACGCCGTTGACGGCCGACCAGTCGCGCCAGCGGCCCTCGGAGATCTTCAGCCGGCGCAGCATGGGCGTCTTCTTGTGGTTGTGGTCGCGCATGCGCATCATGATGTTGTCGAGGAAGCGCACGGCGTCCACCACGAAGGGCCCCTTGTTGAGCATCACGCATTCGGCCCGGGCGCTCATCGCGGCGTCGCTGACCTCGCTGCGCGTCGGCGTGCCCGTCTTGGTCAGCGTCTCCAGCACCTGCGTCGCCCAGATCACGGGCAGGTGCGCGGCCTCGGCCAGCCAGAGAATCTCCTCCTGCACCTCGGCCATGCGCTCGAAGCCCAGCTCGACGCCGAGATCCCCGCGCGCCACCATGACGCCGGCCGGCGGGCGGCCGAGCGCGGCCAGCAGGAGCGTGGGCAGGTTCTCGAAGGCCTGCCGCGTCTCGATCTTGAGGACGACCCCGAGCGTCTCGCCCCCGCGCTGCGCGAGCTCGGCGTGCAGGGCGGCCACGTCCTCGGGCCGCCGCACGAAGGACATGCCCACGAGATCCGCATGGCGCACGGCGAAGTCGAGCGTGGCCAGATCCGCCGCGGTCAGCGGCGTCAGCGAGAGATCCGTGTCGGGCAGGTTGATGCCGCGATCCGCCTGCAGGCGGGTGCCCGTGGCCGCCGCGCGGCGGACTTCGACGCGCAGGAAGCTGGGCGTCGTCTCGCGGATCACGCCCTCGATGCGGCCGTCGTCGAAGAGGATGCGCTCGCCCACGCGGGTGTCGGCGAAGATCTCGGGCAAGGTGCAGGGAACGCGCGCGGGCTCGAGCAGCGCGCCCTCGCTGTCGCGGCGAGCGGGCGCCCCCGGCTCCTCGCCCGCGGTGACGAGCAGCGTGTCGCCGGGCGCGAGGAGCAGGCGCTGCTGGCGGGCGGGCAGGCTGCCGATGTGGCCCGCCCACAGCTCGACGCCCTGGCGGTAAAGCCGCAGAGGCAGGCCGCTGCTGAAGTAGAGGCCGCGCCGCGTCTCGATCCAGAGGCTGCCGCCTGGGCCATCCGCCACGCGCAGCCGGCGCGCGCGCCCGGGCAGGTCGCGCAGTCGCAGCTCGTCGCCCGCACGCAGGAGCCCGTAGAGGGCCTCGTCGACGGGCAGCACGCGCTCGCCCTGAGCCTGGGGCTCGGCGCCCTCGCTGACCAGGCGCAGGCGAGCGGGCTGGCCGATGCGGCCGCAGTCGTCGCGCTCGGGGCGCAGACGCAGCACCTCGGGCCCCGGCGCCAGTGGCCCCGTGCGCAGCTTCGGCCCGGCGAGATCGAAGAGGACCCGGCAGCTGCGGCCGGTGTCGCCCTCGGCGCGGCGCACGCGCTCGATCATCGCCTGCCAGGCCTCCGGCCCATCGTGGGCGCTGTTGATGCGGGCGATGTTCATGCCGCTGGCCACGAGGTCGCGCACGAGGCCGTAGTCCTGCGCCGCTTCGCTGGGCAGGGTGACCATGATGCGCACGATGCGGTTGGGCGCTTCCGGGCCGAAGAGGTCACCGGCGTGGCGGGCAAGGCGCTCGTCGCCCTCGCGGAAGCGAGCGGGCTGCACGCCCGTGGGCGCTTCGCTCAGGGGCTCGCCGGTCATGCTCTCGAGCGCCGCCAGCACGGATTCGAGGGCGGCCACCACGTGGGCCTCCATGCGGCCCAGGGAGCTGAGCCCCAGTTCGCCGAGCTGGATCTGCAGGGCGCGGATGTCGTGGCGGCGCACGGCCAGGTAGTGCAGCAGATTGCGCGCGCTGGCAGCATAGTCCGGCGGCATGGCGGCGAGCAGGCCCGCCTGCTCCTCGGCGAGGGCGAGCGCCGCTCCGCGCAAGGCAAGCAACTGCGCGTGCAACTGGCGGAGGAGTTCAGCGGAGTAGCGGGCTGGCATGGTCGGCGAGTCTAGGGCCGAGGCCGGCGAGCGTCAACCACCGCCAGCGGAGTCGGCGGCTGGCGGTGCGTCCAGGCGCAGGGCCAGGGGTTCGCCCGCGGGCAGGTCCGGCAGCGGGTAGGCCTCGCCGTTGAGGCGCAGGGCGAGACCTTCGGCGTTGGCGACGCTGAGGACGACGAAGCGCTCGGCCTCGACGCGCCAGCTCTCCCCGGCGGCGAGAGCTCGCACCAGACGGCGGCGGTCATCGACATTGAGCTGGAGCTGGATGGGCGCCACCGCGTCCAGCTCCAAGCGCAGGGCGACGGCTCCCGGGGCAGCTTCAGCGGCCGCCGCGAGCGCTCCCGCAGGGTCAGCCGCCGGCGCCAGCGGCCCGGCGGCCCAGGCGGCCAGGGCTTCCGGATCCGGTGGCCGGGCTGCCTGGGCCAGGCTGTCCTCCTCCGGCGGCGGCGCCTCCACGGGTCCCAGCGAAGCGTCGACGCTCGGGCGCAGGGGCTCGGGCTCCGGCAAGGCCGGGGGCGACTGGGCGCGGAAGGCCCAGAGGACGGCGCCGATGAGGGCGCCGGCCACGACGATGGCGCCCAGGCCCAGCCAGAGGCCGCGGCCGGGGCGCCAGCCCTCCAGGCGCGTCTCCGGCACTTCCTCGCGCCAGACCCTTTCGGTCGCCGCCGCTGGGGGCGCCGCTTGACCGCCCCGATAGCTGGCCAGGAGCTCGCCACGATCGAGATCGAGGGTGTCGGCGATCATGCGCAGGGCATTGGCGACGTAGAGCTCGCCGGGCAGCTCGGCCCGGCGGTCCTCCTCCAGCGCGCGCAGGACGGACAGCGCGAGCCGAGTCTCGCGCCCGACGGCCTCCAGGCTGAGCCCGCGCGCCTCGCGCGCCTGGCGGATGCGCTCGCCGAGGGTCTGCTCAGGATTCATGCTCTTCCCTCAGATTGTCGAGGCTCTCGGCCAGACGGCGCAGCGTGTCCTGGGCGGCGGCGACGCGACCGGCGACCTGCTCCACCACCTCCGGCGGCGCCTGGGCGCGGAAGCCCGCGCTGCCCAGCTTGGCCTCGCAGGCGGCCAGCTCTCGCTCCACCTTGCTGCGCTCTTTCTCGAGACGGCGCCGCTCCTCATCCAGGTCGATCAGGCCCGTGAGCGGCAGCCAGACCTCCAGGCCCGGCAGGAAGGCGCCGGCGGCCGGCTTGGGTTTGCGGGGCGATGGCGGCTCGAGCCGGAAATCGGCCACCTTGGCCAGGCTGGCCAGGAAGGGCCGCGCCGCCTCGAGGCGCGCAGCCAATCCCCCGCGCTCGCCGCGCAGGACAAGCTGCAGCTCGCGGCCGGGCGGCAGACCCAGCTCCTGGCGCAGGCCGCGCACCGTGGAGATCAGCGCAATGCGGAAGGCGATCTCGGCCTCGGCGGCCTCGTCGCGCAGAGCGGCCGGCGGGGCCGGCCAGGGGGCCACGATGAGCCGGTCGCCCGCCCCCGGCACCCGCTCCCAGATGGCCTCGGTGGCGTAGGGCAGGAAGGGATGCAGCAGGCGCAGCAGCGCGTGCAGAACGCCGGCCGCGGTGATCAGCGCCGTGGCCGCCGCGCGCGGATCCTCGCCGTAGACGCGCGGCTTGGTGAGCTCCAGGTACCAGTCGCAGTACTCCTTCCAGAGGAAGTCGTAGAGCGCCCGCGCGGCATCGTTGAAGCGAAAGCACTCCAGGTCGCGCTGCACCTGATCGCGCGTGGCCGCCAGGCGGCTGAGGATCCAGCGATCCTCGACCGTGAGCGGCGCCAGGGCGCCGGCCGCCACCGGCCGCCACTCGGCTGCCAGCCAGTCCGCGAAGGGGCCGCTCGCGCGCTCGGCGCCAGCGGCGCCGCCGCCGAGCCACTCCCCTTCCGCCAAGCCGCACTCGTCCAGCCGCGTCAGCACGTAGCGGCTGGCATTCCAGAGCTTGTTGGCGAAGTTGCGCCCCAGCTCCATGTGCTTGTCCTCGAAGAGATAGTCGCCGCCCAAAGGAGTGAGCATCGTCATCGAGAAGCGCACCGCATCGACGCCGTAGCGGTCGAAGAGATCCATGGGGTCGGGGCTGTTGCCCAGGCTCTTGCTCATCTTGCGCCCTTGCTTGTCCCGCACGATGCCGTGCAGGAAGACGTCCTTGAAGGGCGCCTCGCCGGCGAAGCGCTGGCCGGCCATGATCATGCGCGCAACCCAGAAGAAGATGATGTCCGGGCCCGTGACCAGCGTGCTGCCCGGATAGTAGCGGGCGAGATCCGCGCTCGGCTCTGGCCAGCCCAGGGTGGAGAAGGGCCACAGCCAGCTCGAGAACCAGGTGTCGAGCACGTCCGGATCCTGCTGCCAGTGGCCGCTGGCATCCGGGGCGGCCACCGCGGCGCGGCACTCGCCCGTGATCGCGTGCGTCCAGACGGGAATGCGGTGCCCCCACCAGAGCTGCCGGCTGATGCACCAGTCGCGGATGCTCTCCATCCAGTGCATGTAGGTCTTTTCCCAGCGCGCGGGCGTGAAGCGAACGCGGCCCTCGACCACGGCCGCGATCGCCGGCTTCGCGAGCTCCTCCATGCGCACGTACCACTGGGTGGAAACCATGGGCTCGATGGGCAGGCCGCTGCGCTGGCCGTGGCCCACCGAGTGGCGGTAGGGCTCGACCTTCTCCACGAGTCCCTGCTCGTTCAGGGCGGCCAGTACGGCCCGGCGCGCCTCCTCGCGCGTGAGGCCGGCGTAGGCACCGGCGGCGGCCGTCATGCGGCCGTCGGAGCCGATCACCTGCACGCGCTCGAGACCGTGGCGCTGGCCCATCGCGAAGTCGTTGGGGTCGTGGGCGGGCGTCACCTTGACGAAGCCGGTGCCGAACTCGGGATCGACGAAGTCGTCCTCGATGATGGGCAGCTCCCGGCCCACCAGGGGCAGGCGCGCGCGGCGGCCGCGGTAGGCCGCCTTGCTCGCGTCGCCGGGATTGACGGCGATCGCCGTGTCGCCGAGCATGGTCTCGGGCCGGGTGGTGGCGACGACGAGGGCGCCCTCCCCGTCGGCCATGGGATAGCGCAGATGCCAGAGCTGGCCGTCGACCTCTTGGAACTCCACTTCCTCGTCGCTGATCGCCGTCTGATCGAGGATGTCCCAGTTGACGATGTACTCGCCGCGGTAGATGAGCCCAGCCTCGTAGAGCTCGATGAAGACGCGCTGCACGGCCTGGCTGAGGCCCTCGTCCAGGGTGAAGCGCTCGCGTTCCCAGTCGCAGCTGCAGCCCAGGCGGCGCAGCTGCCCCGTGATGCGCGCATGGTAGTCTTCCTTCCAGGCCCAGGCCGCGGCCAGGAAGGCCTCGCGGCCCATCGCCTCCGGGTCCTGGCCCTGCTCGCGCAGCTTCTTGGCCACCACGCTCTGGGTGGAGATGCCGGCGTGGTCGGTGCCCGGCAGCCAGAGCGTCTCCACGCCCTGCATGCGCTGCCAGCGGATGAGGATGTCCTGGAGCGTGTTGTCCAGCACGTGGCCCATGTGCAGGATGCCCGTCACGTTCGGCGGCGGAATCACGATGACGTAGGGCAGCCGGCCCTGAGCATCCGAACGGGGACGGAAGTAGCCGCCCTCCTCCCAGAGGCGATACAGGCGCGCCTCGACGAGGGCCGGCTCGTAGGCCTTGTCCATGGAACAGATGGCGCCATCGCTCATCGCCGATGCTCCTCACCCCTGCCCGCCCCGGCGGGTGGCCGGCTGTCGATGAAGCAGGTATCCTAGGTCAAGGCCGGAGACCGGTCAAGGCGAGCGCGCCGATCAGCCGCTGGCCGCGCGCGCGGCTGGACGATGGCCGAGGGCCTCAGCCTGGCGGTAACGCTGCCGCGCCGCCTCCGCCTGACCGAGCTGGTCGTGGATGATACCGAGGTAGTAGTGGCTGCGCGCGTCCTCCGGATGCAGCTCGATCACCTTGAGGAAGCAGGGCAGGGCCTGTGCGAACTCGCCCAGGTTCACCCGGCACAGGCCGAGGTAATACTTGATGCGCGAATCGGCGGGTTCCGCCAGCTCGGCCCGCTCGAGCTCGGCCAGGGCCTTCCGGTGGGCCCCCAGCCGCAGGTGGCAGAGCGCCGCGTAGAAGCGCGCGTCGCCGAAGGGCGGGCGCAGGGCCAGCACGGCCTCGAATTCGGCCAGGGCCTCGCCGTAGCGGCTGCTATTGTAGAGGGCCAGCCCCAGGCTCATGCGGCCCTCGACGCTGTCGGGGGCCAGCTCGACCGTCTTGCGGAAGAGATGGATGGCCTGCTCGTACTCGCCGCGCTCGCCGTAGAGCGCCCCGAGATTCAAGTGCCCCATCGCATTGCTGGGATCGAGCTGGATCGCCCGCTTGAAGTGCAAGATGGCCTCATCGCGCTCCCCGCGGCGGTCGAGGCTGAAGCCGAGGTTGGTGTGCGCTTTGGCCAAGCGGGGATCGAGGCCGAGCGCTCCGCGGAAGGCCTCCTCGGCCTCGAGCGTGCGATTCTCGCGCAGCAGGGTGCAGCCGAGCTGATAGCGGCTCTCGGCCGCGTCCGCAGGCATGGTCAGGGCCAGGCGATGCAGCTCGTGGGCCTGCTCGAAGCGGCCGGCCAGGCTGTGCAGACGCGCGGCCTGGTTGAGCGGGCGCGGCGACTCGGGCTCGCGCCGGCGCCAGGCGGCGGCCAGGCGCAGCCCTTCCTCGAAGAGCTCCGCCCGGAAGCTCGCCTCGATGAGTTCGCTGTAGCTTTCGGCCGGCAGGGAGAGCGGGTCGGAAATCTCCTCGAAGAAGGCCTCGAGCTCTTCGCGCTCGCCGCGGGCGATGCGCTCGTCGAGCCAGCGGCCCACGGCCTCCGGATCGTGCGCGGCCTCCGAGCAGAGTGCGTCGATGAGCGTCCGTCGGCGCGAGCGCCGCTGCAACTTGCGGTACCAGTTCCAAGGACCCATGCGCAGCCCACCTCTCCTGCTTGCCGGTCTGAACGGCGGCAGGATAGGTGGGCCTTCAAAATTCGGTCAAGACAATGTTAGGCGACTAGTCGTCACTACCCAGCGGTTTGTCGCGCAGGGGCGACAGGAGTCCGCCCGAACGCCAGCCGAAGGGCGCGAGGGGATCGTAGAGACCGCCGCCCTGCCCCACCTCGAGGCGCAGGAGGAAGTTGTCGCCGGGTCGCCAGTCGAGCGCGGCATAGGGCAGCACGAGGCGGGCGCCGCCATCCTCGCGGCCCCACTGCTGGTCACCGGGTGAGAAAGCGAGACCGAAGCGGGCGTTGAAGTCGAGCTGCGCGCCCAGGGGAATGCGCAGATCGCGGGTCAGGAGGCCGAGAGAGCGACTCTCGCCGCCGCCCCAGGACTGGCTGTAGCTGAGCGCGCTGGGCCCCCATTGCAGGCGATCGAGCCCAAGGCCCAGTTGGGGGCTGCTCGAGATGGGCGCCACCAGGGCGAGCGGGTTGGCGGCCGTCTCGGCCAGGGCCGGCTGAGCCAGCGCGAGCAGAAGCAGGCAGGCGATGAAGCGGCGAGTCGACATGGTCATCCCTTCGGCCGGCGCAGGCCGGCGTCAATGCTTCAGTCGGTGAGCAGTTCCCGGACCTTGGCCTTCAGCGGGTCGAGGTCCGAGGACTTGACCAGGTAGGCCTCCGCCGACCACGAGGCGAAGTCATCCTTGTAGCTGTGGTAGGCGCTGCTGATCAGCACCCGCAGGCCGCGGTGGACCTGCATCACTTCCCGCAAGTAGCTCAGGCCGTCCTTGCCCGGCAGCTCGATGTCGAGGATGAGCAGGTCGGGGCAGGCGCGGGCCAGGACCTCAGCCGCCTCCTCCGCTGAGGCCACCGCCTCGACGAGGTAGCCCTCGTCCCGAAGCTCCTGGCTGTAGAGGGTGCGGATGCTGGCCTCGTCGTCGACGACGAGGATTCGCTTGCCTGCGCTCGCGGTCACGGCGGCCTCCTGACCGCGGGAGCCTAGTTGCGCTTCCCCGGGCTGTCAAGCGCCGCTACTCCAGAGGCACCAGCTCGCCATCGCGGAGCGCGAAGCGCATCCCCGCGCCGGCGGGTCGCGACGGCGCACTGGGAGCGCGCCCCGCCGCCACCGGCGCCGACTCGGGAGAGGCACCGGCCTGCGCCTCGCTGGCCATGCCGCGCGTGGCCGGGATGCCGGGCGCTGCTTCGCGGATGGGAGCCGCCGTCGCCATCCAGCCGGGCGCGCTGCCCCCCTCCGCCGAGAGGCCGCCGCTCGGAGGCGCCGGCGGAGCCGGAGCGTCCTCGAGTACGAGACGCAGAACCAGCTCGCCGCCGCTCAAGGCGCTGCGGGGAATGCGCAGGGTGAATGGCTGCGAGGCCCCGACCGGGGCCGGCGGCGCGGCGTGCTCCCCCCGACTAGCCGGCGGCGCCGCGGCCGCCCGCTCGGGCGGCGCAGCGGGGCCGCTGCCCTCAGGCGTGGCCGCGGTCGGCGGCATCGAGGCCCAGAGCGCCACCGACGGCGGGGGCGCTGCGCTCTCGGTCGGCGAAGCGACGGGCGGCGGCGCCGAATCCATCGCCGCGGGCGGGATTGGCACGGAGGGCGCCTGCAGCGGCGGCTGCGAGGCCCAAGGCGCTACCGGTCGGCTGGGGGCCGGCCGCGGTGCCGCGCTCGGCAGCTCCTCGAGCTCGACGATTTCAGGCACCACGCGGGACATCGGCACCGGCGGCGGCGAGGTCCCAGCGGTCATGCGCTCCAGGGCCGAGGCCCCGGGCGCCGGCGGCGCGGCCTTGGGCGGGCTCGGCAAGGGTAGCGTATCGGCGAGGGAGCGCAGCGGCGAGGCCTCGATGGAGGTCTCCACCTCGCGCAGGGCTCGGCGGACATCGCCGGCCTCCATCAAATCGGCGATCGGCGTGCCCGGGCTGGGGTGCGGCGTCCGCAGTTCGCCAGGCGTCAACTCGACGACGCGCGGATCGGGCAGGTGGTCGAGGTTGAGGCCGGAGCGCGGCGCGGGCGGCTCAGGACGCTGCGGCGCGGATGTTGCCAGATCCCGCGGAGGCAGCGGCGCGGGCGGCGTCGAGCGGCTCGGGCTGGCGCTGGGGGCGCTGCGCAGGGACTCGCCGAGTTCCTTCTCGACGAGGGCGCGCAGCCGGGGCCGCAAGTGCTCGGTCACGCCGAGCAGGGTCTCCTGCACCCCTTCGCCGCGCGGGGCGACGGCGCTGAAGCTGGGCACCTGCGCCGGATTCAGGGCCTGCTCGAGTTCCTGCACGCTGAGCACGTCGGGCAGGTCGCGCTTGTTGTACTGGATCACCCAGGGCAGATCCTCGAGCTTGAGGTTCATGTCCGCCAGGTTCGAGCGCAGGTTCTCCAGGCTCTCGAGGTTCTCCTCCATCTTGCCGCGCTGGCTGTCGGCCACGAAGACCACGGCGTCGACGCCCTTGAGCACCAGGCGCCGCGTCGCGTTGTAGTAGACCTGGCCTGGCACCGTGTAGAGCAGGATGCGCACGTTGAAGTCGAGAATGGAGTCGCCGCTGAGCGGCAGCAGGTCGAAGAAGAGCGTGCGGTCGGTGCGCGTCTTCATCGAGATCATCTTGCCGCGCTGGTCTTCAGGCACCTGTCGGAAGAGCACTTCGAGATTCGTCGTCTTGCCGCTGAGCCCCGGGCCGTAGTAGACGACCTTAGCGCTGACTTCCTGCCCTGCACGGTTGATGAGAGCCACGCTGCACCTCGTTCTCGCGTTTCAGGTCGGTGTCCACGGACACCGCCTGCGTTCCGATCGCACCGGCCAAGGGCCCAGGAGGGCGTCGCCGCCAGCGGCCGGCCTTGCTCAGGAGGAGGGAATGCAAGATCCGTTCTCGCAAGGGCCCGAGCGCGCACGCGATGTCGCGTTGGGCGGACGCGCTGCAAGTCGGCGCAGATCTTGCAAATCCGAAGCCGCGCCTGCCTGCGCGGGATGGCCGAGGCACGCAAGCCCCACCCTGGCAACGAGGTATTGAGGCCGATGGCGGAGACCCGGAAAGTCGTGGCGGAAATGTTCTCCCGGTTCTTGAACATCGAACTGGGCGAGGAATCCGCCGAGCGCCTGGTCGCCCTCGTCGACAAGGTCGAGAGCAGCATCGACGGCGATCTCGACCTGAGCACCGTCCAGGGCCGCAACACCCTCAAGGTGCTTCTGGGCACCTTGCTCGCCTACGGCTGGGGCATCGGCATGCACCCCTACCACAATCCCGATCAGGACCTGGACGGCCGCCTGCTCGAGGTGCGGGCGAGCAAGGACATCCTCGTCACGCTCAAGGACCTCAAGGCCCTGCGCTACCTGAAGAAGGATCAGTACGGCCGGGTGAAGAAGGCCCTCTTCGAGCCGGATCAGAACGCCCGCGTGCGCAGCCAGATCGACGGCCTGCTGGGCGACATCCACTCGAGCAAGTGGCAGGAAGAGGAGTTCTAGTCCGCGTCGCGCCGCAGGGTGAGCAGGACGACGCGACCACCTTCCCGATAGTCGACCCGATCCACCAGCTCGCGCATCAGGAGCACGCCGCGGCCGCCGCCCTGACGCAGGCCGGCAGCGCTGAAGGGATCGGCCACCTGCTGCGGATCGAAGCCGGCGCCGGGATCCTCGATGCGCACGCGCAGGCGCCGAGGGCCGAAACGGGCGACAACGCGCACTTCCTTGCCGGGATCCAGGGCGCAGCCGTGGCGGATGGCGTTGACGAGCGCCTCGTCCAGCGCCAGGGGCAGGGCCTCGGCCCAGACGCGGGGAGGGAAGCCGTGTTCGCGGGCGAGCCGGCACAGGAAGGCGGCCGCCGGGGCGACAAGGCGCAGTTCGGCCGGCAGGCGGAAGGCGACCCGGCTGCGGACCCGGCGTTCGAAGTCGGGCAACCGGCGATTCAGGGGCAGCCTGCGTTCGGACTCGGCGAAGAGCAGCTCCAGGTCCAACCCGGTGAAGGGCGGACCCAGAACCTCGTGCGCGCCCCGGCTCAGGAGACGGCGCCAGCAGCGCTCGTCGCAGGCGGGCAGCAGGATCACGAGCCGAGCACCCGCGGCGGTCAGGGCAGCCAGATCGCCGGCCGGCGGCAAGGACTCCTCCCCGTCGGCAGCGAGCAGGACGCCGAAGGGAGCCGCCGGCAAGCACTCGCTCCACTGCTCGGAAGCGGGCAGCGGCTGGAGGCGAGCGCGGGGCGGCCCGATCTCCGCCATCGCCTGGGCAGCCAGGACCGGGTCCCAGGCCCAGAGGAAGAGCGGGAAGCCAGGCGGAGCCGTGGCCTCAGAAGAGTGGCTGGCCGTCGGCGACGATCTCATTGAACGCATCTCTGAAATGGGATGAGCTTCGGGCGACATCCTCGCCCACTTTATCGACATAGAGACGCCAAGCCATGCTCAGCTCGGCTCGGAATTCCTGGAGCAGGCGCCCCTCGGCCAGCGCGCGATCGCGGCGCTCGCGCCGCCCGGGGCCCTGCAGGACGCTCTCGGCCAGCGCCCTTGCGAAGCGCTTCGCGCGCCGCGCCTCCTGGGGACTCGACGCCTCGCCGCTTGCGCCCCGCGTCGGAATCGCCGCGGGCGGAGAAGGTGCCTCTCCCGGCGGGGGCGTGGCCGCCGGCGGTAGCACCGTCTCGCCCTGGGCAGCAATTGCCGCCTCCGGGGCCGCCGCGGCGCCACCGGGCCGCCAGCGCAGGTGATAGCCGCGCTGACAGCTCGGGCAGCGAACGTGCAATTCGCCTTTTTCCATCAGGATAGGAGGAAGCTCGTAAGTACTTCCACATCCTGGACAGCGAAAGGTCTGAGCCCCCATGCAGCAACCGTCCTGAGCCCCGAAGGCTCCAGGGGTGACAGCAATCGGCATGCCTGCCAGGAGTATCAGCCCACCCCGGCCAGGACCAGGCGCTCCTTGTAGACCCGCTGCAGCAGCTCGCGCAGGGGACGCAGATCGGCCGCGGCCAGCTCGGAATCGCGCTCGGCGAGCTGGGCCGCTCGCTCCCGGGCCAGGGCCACCAGGCGGGCGTCGGCCAGGGGATGGGCCAGGCTCAGCTCGGGCCGACCGTGCTGGCGCGAGCCGAAGAGCTCGCCCGGCCCGCGCAGGCGGAGATCCTCCTCGGCCAGCCGGAAGCCGTCGCGATGGCGCACGAAGATCTCCAGGCGCGCCCGGCTGGCGCCGCCGAGTCCGGCCGGAGCCACGAGGATGCAGTAGCTCTTGCGCCGGCCGCGGCCGATGCGGCCGCGCAGCTGGTGGAGCTGGCTGAGCCCATAGCGCTCGGGGTTGTGGATCAGCATCAGCGTGGCCTCGGCGACATCGATGCCGACCTCGACCACCGTGGTGGCCACGAGCACCGGCTTCTCGCCGCTGCGAAAGGCCGCCAGCGCTTCGTCCTTGCGCTGCGCGCTGAGGCGGCCGTGGATGAGCCCGCAGCCGATCCCCGCCAGCGGGCCCGCCACCAGGGCCGCATAGGCCTCCGTCGCGGCCGCCAGCTCGGCCTGATCCCCCTCCTCGACGAGGGGATAGATGAGAAAGGCCCGCTCGCCGGCGAGCACGCGCTCGCGCAGGAAGGCGAGAATGCGCGGGAGCTGCTCCTCGCCGGCGAGGCGCGTCACCACGGGCGGCCGGTCGGGCGGCAGGGCATCGATGCTGCTGAGCTCGAGGTCGCCGTAGACCGTCATCGCGAGCGAGCGCGGAATCGGCGTCGCACTCATGACGAGCACATGGGGCGCGCCCCGCTCGCGCAGGCCCGCCCGCTGGAGGACGCCGAAGCGGTGCTGCTCGTCGACCACGGCCAGGCCCAGGCGCGCGAAGTGCACGCCCTCCTGGATGAGGGCCTGGGTGCCGATGGCGAGATCCAGGCTGCCGTCCGCCAGGCCCGCGATCACGGCGCGCCGCTCCTTCGCCGGTTGGCTGCCGCCGCCCAGGAGGAGGCCCACGCGCAGGCCGCGTGCTGCCAGTGGCGGCGCCCAGTTCGCATGGTGCTGGCGGGCCAGAGCCTCCAGCGGCACCATGAAGGCGCCCTGCAAGCCGCCCTCGACGGCGAGCAGCAAGGCGGCCAGGGCCACCACCGTCTTGCCGCAGCCGACATCGCCCTGGAGCAGGCGGTTCATCCGCCCGCCGCTGGCCAGGTCCGCGCGAATCTCCGCCAGCGCCCGCTCCTGGGCCGCCGTCAGCCGATAGGGCAGCTCGGCCAGGAAGGGCGCGAGCAGGCGCTGATCGGCCGCGAGCACCGGCCCCGCCTCGCGGCTGCGGTGCCGGCGGCGCAGCGCCGCCAGGAGCTGCAGGAGGAAGAGCTCCTCGAACTTGAGCCGCTCGCGAGCCGCCTCGAGCTCGGCCTGATCGGCGGGGAAGTGGATGCTGCGCAGGGCCTGGGCGCGGAGGGGCCAGCCCTCCGCGGCCAGCCAGGCGGCCGGCAGGATCTCCGGCAGGGCGGCGGCCAGGCCCGGCTCCGCGAGCAGGCCATCGAGGAGGCGGCGCAGCCAGCGCTGGCCCAGACCCCGCGTGAGGGGATACAGGGGCAGGATGCGCCGCGCCAGGAGGCGCGGCTCCTCGGCCTCGCCGAGGATCTCCAGTTCGGGCGACTGCATCTGCAGCTGGTCGCGATAGCGGGTCAGCTCGCCGCTGGCGAGCACCTGGACGCCGGTTGCCAGCTGCTGCCGCAAGTAGGGCTGATTGAAGAAGACGAGCTGCAGGCGGCCCTCCTCGTCGTCGATGAGCACGGTCAGGATGCTCAGGCCCTGGCGGGGGCGGCGCTCGGCGCTGGCCAGGACCTGCCCGCTCACGGTGGCTCGCTGGCCGGGCACGAGGCCCGCGAGCGGCACGCGATCCCCCAGATCCAGGTAGCCGCGGGGGAAGTGCAGGAGCAGATCCTCGACCGTCGCGATGCCCAGGCGCGCCAGATCGCCGGCCCGCCTGGGCCCGACGCCCTTCAGGTACTGGACCGGCCGCTGGAGGCCCTGATCGCGCGAGTTGTCGGCGTGCATGAGCCGCAGGGTAGAGGCTGGCCGGGCCGCTGACAAGCGCGGGCTCCCCCGCCGGCCGCTGCCCGGGCGCGATCGGCAGCGCTAGGGCGCGGTGGCCTCACCGGATAGCTCGCCATCCTCGAGAGCGAGGATGGGGAAGTGCTCGCCCAGGAGGTGGCGCAGCTCGAGGCGATCCGGGTGATCGGCCACGAGCGGCGCCAGCAGAGCCCTCGCCTCCTCAGCTCGTCCCTGGTTGCGCAGGGCGAGCGCGAGCGCGAGTTCGGCCTCCAGGTAGCGAGGGGCCAGGGCCAGCGCCTGGCGATAGTCCGCCTCCGCGCGGGAGTAGTCGGCCCGCTTGAAATGGAGGTCGCCGCGCAGCTTGAGCAGATCGGGGAAATCGGGGTGGGCGGCGAGGGCCGGGGCCAGCAGGGCTTCGGCCTTGGCGACGCGGCCCAGCCGCAGCTCGCAGCGCAGGCGGCCGCGCAGCGCATACAGACTCGCCGGCGCCAGCTCGAGGGCCCGGCTGAAGGCGGCCAGGGCGGCCTCCAGATCCCCCCGCGACAGCAGGGTCTGGCCCAGGAAGGCCTGCAGAGCCGCGTCGCCGGGGTGGCGCTCCTGCAGGCGCCGGAAGTGCGGGTCCGCGCTCTGCCACTCGCCCCGCTGGGCGTGCAGCAGCGCCAGATCCAGCTCGGCGGCGCCGAGCATGGGGCTCTTGCTCAGGGCCTCGCGCAGGAGGCGCAGCGCCTCCTCGTCTCGGCCTTCGAGATGCCGCAGCAGGCCGAGCAGGTAGCGCGCCTGGCTGGATTCCCCGCGGCGCTCGAGCAGCTCCTCCAGCAACAGGGCCGCCTCCTCGTGGCGCCCGAGCTGGAAGCGGGCCTGGGCGAGATAGAGCAGCAAGTCGCTGCCCTCGCCGCCCAGGCTGCGCGCGTAGGCGAGCGCCTCTTCGGCTTCCAGGGCCCGGCCGGCCTTCAGCAGGGCGAGCCCGAGGAAGTAGGAGGCCTCCATGAAGCGCGGATTGACGGTCAGCGCGCCGCGCAGGGCAGAGATCGCCTCCTCGGTGCGTCCGCTCTTGAAACGGGCGAGGCCAAGCTGGCACTGGATGTCCGCGTAGTGCGGCTTCATCGCCGCGGCGCGCTCGAGCAGGTCGGCAGCCAGGGGGTGGTTGCCCAGGTTGAACTGGGCGATGCCCTCGCTGTAGAGCTCGCGGAACTCGGCGCCGCTCTCCAGCAGCTCCAGCACGGGTCCCACCTCGGGCAGGACCGTCTCGCGTTCCTTCAGGTGCACGAGCAGGAAGCGGTTGACCTGGATGGGGATCTCCGACTGCAGGGTGGCCGCCTGCCGCAGCTCGCGCCGGGCGCCCTCGCCGTCGCCGCCGGCCTCCAGGGCGACGGCCAGGAAGCAGCGCGCTTCGATGTAGTCGGGATTGATCGCCAGTGCCCGTTCGAAGCAGAGCAGCGCCGCCTCGCGCTGGTCGCCCATGAACAGGGCTACGCCCAGGCAGTACTGGATGTCGGGAAAGCTGGGGGTCTCCTGCAGGGCCCGCTCCAGATGGGCGCGAGCCTCTTCGTAGCGCTCGGCCTTGAGCAGGGTGCGACCGATGTTCGCATGGGCTTCGGCCGCATAGAAGATGCCGAGCCGGTAGGTGGTGCTGCTCTTGGCGGCGCCGGCCACAGCCGCCTCGAAGCGGGCGATGGCCTCCTCGAAGCGGCCCTCGTTGTACAGGGCGATCCCGGCGCTGTAGTCCTCGTCGCGACGGCCGCCGAATAGACGCCTCAGCAGCGAGGGCATGGGTGCCCCCTAGTCGTTTTGCTTCCGAAGAAAGGTCGGCACTTCCAAGTCCTCAAGGGCCACCCCCATCAGATCCTGCCGGGCCTCTTCACGCATGGCCGCCACTTCGCGGCTCAACTCGCGCTCAACTTCGCTGCCACCGGGGAACTCCGCCGCCGGCTCCGCCTCGGCCAGCGACTCCCGCTCACCTGGCGCAAACGCGCCTGAGGGCGATCCCTCCGGCACGATCTCGATGATGCGCGAGCCCGCCCCGGCGCCCGCCGCCGCGGCCAGCGCGCGCGGTGCCCGGCTGGCGGCTACCGCCGCCGCCGCGGCCGCCGCGGCATCCCGCCTCGCCTCCGAAATCCGCTTTTCGCCGAAGCCCGTGGCGATCACGGTGATGCGCAGTTCATCCGTCAACGCGGGATCCAGCACGGTGCCGAAGATGATGTTGGCGCTGTCGCCCACGCTCTCGGTGATGAGGTCGGTGGCCGTGGTCACTTCGCGCAGGGTCAGCGAATCGCTGCCCGTGATGTTGATCAGCACGCCCTGGGCGCCGGCGATGTCCTGCTCCTGAAGCAAGGGACAGCTGATGGCGGCCCGGGCGGCCAGCTCGGCGCGATTCTCGCCGCGCGCGCTGCCCGTGCCCATCAGGGCCGGCCCCATGCCGGCCATGATGCTCTTCACATCGGCGAAGTCGAGGTTGATGAGGCCGGTCACCGTGATCAGGTCGCTGATGCCCCGCGTGGCCTGCAGCAGCACGTCGTCGGCGATGCGGAAGGCTTCGGCGAAGGGGGTGTCCGGATCGACGACCTCGAAGAGGCGCTGATTGGGAATCGTGATCAGCGTATCCACTTCGGCGCGCAGCGCGGTCATGCCCTCCTCGGCCACGCGCATGCGCTGGCGGCCTTCGAAGCTGAAGGGCTTGGTGACCACGCCCACCGTGAGGGCCCCGCTGGCGCGGGCCAGGCGGGCCACGGCGGGCGAGGCGCCCGTGCCGGTGCCGCCGCCCATCCCCGCGGTGACGAAGACCATGTCCGCGCCGCGCAGCATCTCCTCGATGCTCTCGAGGTCCTCCTCGATGGCGGCCTTGCCCACACCCGGATCGCCGCCGGAGCCCAGGCCCTTGGTCAGCTTGCGTCCAATCTGGATGCGATGGATCGCCTTGCTGGCGTAGAGCACCTGCGCATCGGTGTTGATATTGATGAAGTCGACGCCGACGAGGCCGGCATCGATCATGCGCGCGACGGCGTTACCGCCTGCGCCCCCGACGCCGACGACCTTGATCGAGGCGGCGTCGGAGAAGTCCGAGTCGAAGTCGAACTTCACCCTTGGCATATCGGACATTTTCTCTCACCTCCGGCGGCAAGCTAGCGCGGGCCTCGCCGAAGCGTCCAGCGTTATTTTCCCCGCCGGCCCATGGCCTTGAAGAGACGCTTCAGACCCCCGCGCGGCGGGGCCTCGCTCTCCTCGGCGCCGACCAGGCGCTCGTAGCCGTAGCGCAACAGACCCACCACCGGCGAGTAGCGCGGATCGGCCAGCTCGGCAATCAGGCCCTGCTGCTCCAGCGGCGCGCCCAGGCGCACGCTGCGTTCGAAGAGCTGCGCGGCCAGGCTCGTCAGCCCGGGCAGCAGGGCGCCGCCGCCGCAGAGCACCACGCCGCAGCCGGCGCTGCGCGCGGCCGGCGCGCGCTGCGCCCGGTCCCAGGCCAGCTCGAGCAGCTCGCGCACGCGCGGCTCGACGATGGAGCGCAGGGTGCGCGCCGTCAGGGTGCTGTCGGCCTCCGCCCCCACCTGGCGCACGCCGATCTGGGTCTCGGCATCGGCCTCCGTGAAGGGACCCACGCTGGCGTGGTCCAGCTTCAGGCGCTCGGCATCGGCCAGGCTGAGCCCGAGGCCGATGGACAGGTCACGCGTGACATTGCTGCCGCCCAGGGGCAGCACCTCGGCGTGGCGGGCCGCGCCGTCGGCGACGACCAGCACCTCGGTGGTGCCGCCGCCGATGTCGATGAGCACCACGCCCTCCTCGCGCTCGGACTCCTGCAGCGCGGCCATGGCCGCCGCCAGCGGCGAGAAGACCAGCCCCTCCACTGCCAGTCCGGCCTTCTCCACCACCTTGGCCGTGTTCTCGAGCACGCTGCCGTCCCCCATCAGGAGCAGCACCTCGGCTTGCAGGCGCACGCCGTCCATGCCGACGGGGTCCTTGATGCCGCCGCGATTGTCGAGGATGAAGTCCACCGGCAGCGTGTGCAGGATGCGGTAGCCGGGCGGCAGCTGCAGGCTGCGCGCGACGCGGATCACCTGCTCGACGTCATCGGCCGTGATCTCCCGCTCGCGGCCCTCCTTGGCATGCACGCCCTGGCTCGGAATCGCCCGGAAATGCTCGCCGCTCACGTTCGGAAAGACCGCGCGGATGACCAGGCCCGAGGCCCGCTCGGCCTCGGCCACGGCCTCACGCACGGCGTCCACGGCGGGTTCGAAGCCGACGACGACGCCCTTGCGAATGCCCTGGCTGGGCACGGTGCCCAGGCCCAGCACGCGCAGGCCGCCACGGCCATTCAACTCGGCGACGAGGGCCGTCACCCGATGGCTGCCCAGATCCAGTCCGACGACGATGCGTTGTTCGCTCATGGTTTCTCCAGCGTTCGGCGCTCTCTGGCCACGACCTGGTCCCGGTAGCGCAGATCGAGCTCGCCGGGAAAGGTGTCCGCTGCAATCTCGGCGAAGACATCCCGGTAGCAGCGGGTCCGGGCGCCGAAGTTCTCCCAGCCCATCCGCACGCGGGTGGGCGAGTCGTTCCGATAATAGACGATCCCCGTGGAATCCGCAGTCATTTCGCTCACCTCGCGGGCGATGTCGAAGTCCGCCCGGCGCAGCGCGTCCAGGGCCGCCAGCGCCAGGGGCCGCAGGCTGTCCGGCCCCAGTGTCGGCGAGGGGCGGATGATCGGCAGATCCGGCGCCGCGTCGCCGAAACGCTCCAGGGCCAGCCCGGCAGCGTCGATCTCCACGAAACTGTCCTCGAGCCAGAGGGCGACGCCCGCCGCCTCGGCAACGCGGCATTCCAGGGTGCCCGGCAGCCGACGGGAGAGGTCGATCCGTCGCACGCGGGGCAGGTCCGCCAGGGCCACCCGCAGCGAATCGATGTCGATGCCGCCCCGGCCGTAGAGCGGCCGGCCGAGCAAGGGCTCCAGCCGCTCGCGCACGCGCGCGACGGGCAGCACGCGGCAGCCTTCGATGCGCAGCTCGCGCAGGCGCAGCCAGTCGCTGCCGAGCAGGGCCCTCACCCCGCGCCAGCTGCCATAGCCGGCCAGGGCGATGGCGAAGACGCCGAGGGCGAGCAGCACGCGCCACCACGGCCCGCGGCGCTTGACGGCCATCGGCCGCCGCCGGCGGGGATCAAGCCTCGCCATAGATCCGGATCTCCGCGTCCAGGTGCACGCCCGTCTGTTCGGCCACCGCGGCCGCCACCCGCTGCATCAGGGCCTCGACGTCGGCGGCCCGCGTGCGGGCGGGCTCGGTCACGATGAAGTTGGCGTGGCGCTCGCTGACGGACGCGCCCCCCACGCGCAGGCCCTTGAGACCGCAGGCCTCGATGAGGCGGCCGGCATGGTCCCCGGGCGGGTTCTTGAAGGTGCTGCCCGCCGTGCCGATCCCCCCGGGCTGAGTGGCGGCGCGCTGGGCGAGGATCTCGCGGAAGCGCGTCCGGGCCGCGGCCAGTGCCGCCGGCTCCAGCTCCGGCAGATGCAGGGTGAGCGCAGTAACCAGGGCATCGGCAGGCAGGCTCGAGCAGCGGTAGCCGAACTCCAGCTCGCCGCGCCCAAGAGCGAAGGGGCTGCCGTCCAGGCGCCAGCCGCGACAGGCGAGAAAGGCGGCGGCCATGTCCCCGCCGAAGGCGCCCGCGTTGCCGCGGAGGGCCCCGCCGAGCGTGCCGGGCAGGGCCGCGGCCCAGACGAAGCCCCCGCGTCCCGCGGCAAGAGCCCGCCGCGCCAGCCGGGCGCTCGCAAGCCCCGCGCCGCACTGCGCCTCCTCGCCCGCGAAGGCGAGCCCGCCCAGCGCGCGCCCGATGCGGATGACCGCGCCGCGGATGCCGCCGTCGCGAATGAGCACGTTGCTGCCCTCGCCGAGCACGGTGACCGGCAGGCCGCTGGCGGCGAGGACGGCGAGCAGGGGGCCGATCTGCGCATCGCGCTCGGGCGTGAAGAGCCAGTCGGCGGGTCCGCCCAGGCGGAAGTTCGTCAATTCCGCCAGGGACGCCCGGCGCGCACAGGGTCCGTCGTAGGCGGCGGCGAGCCCCTCCATCAGTGGGCTCCCCGCGTCTCCCCGAGCCGCCGCACGAGATCCTCGGCGAAGCGATTGAGGTCGCCCGCGCCCAGCGTGAGGATGAGGTCGCCCGGCTGCGCTTCGGCGAGCAGCAGGTCGGCGATCTCGGCTTGCTCCGCGAAGCGGCGCACGGGGGTGCGCCCGCGCGCTGCTACGGCGCTGGCGATCAGCCCCGCGTCGACTCCCGGTTCGGGCGCTTCGCCGGCCGCGTAGATCTCGGTGAGGATCAACTCGTCGGCCGCGTCGAAGGCGGCGCCGAACTCGTCGGCCAGCATGCGCGTCCGGCTGTAGCGATGCGGCTGGAAGACCACGCGCAGGCGGCGGCCGAAATGCTCGCGGGCGGCCTCGAGGGTGCGGGCGATCTCCGTCGGATGGTGGCCGTAGTCGTCGATGACGAGTACGCCGTCCACCTCGCCCCAGAACTCGAGCCGGCGGCCCACGCCCCGCGAGGCCGACAGGCCGCGCTGGATGGCCTCCGGCGCGATGTCCAGCTCGAGGCCGACCGCGATCGCCGCCAGGGCATTGAGAACGTTGTGCCGACCCATCAGCGGCAGCTCGAGCTCGCCGCTCTTGCGGGCGCTGCGCCAGCGAAAGCGCGTACCCCGGGCGTGCTGCTCGAGGATCTCCCCGCGCAGGGCGCAGTCCTCGCTCCAGCCGTAGCCGATCACGCGGCCGCGCAACTCGGGCAGCATGCCGCGCAACACGGGGTCCTCCAGACAGACGATGGCAGCGCCGTAGAAGGGCACCCGGTTGAGGAAGTCCATGAAGGCCGCGCGCAGGGTGGCAAAGTCGCCGTAGTGGTCCAGGTGCTCGTGGTCGACATTGGTGACGACCGCCCAGGTGGGCGCCAGGCGCAGGAAGGAGCCATCGGACTCGTCGGCCTCGGCCACCATGTGCGGACCGGCGCCGAGCCGCGCATTGCTGCCGAAGCTGAGCAGCCGTCCGCCCACGACGGCCGTGGGATCGAGGCCGCCGGCGTTGAGCACCTCGGCGACGAGGGAACTGGTGCTCGTCTTGCCGTGGCTGCCGCTGATGGCGATGCCGCGCTTGAGGCGCATCAGCTCGGCCAGCATCTCACCGCGGCTGATGCAGGGGATGCCCAGCCGCCGCGCCTCGCCGAGCTCCGGATTGTCCATGGGCACGGCGCTCGAGTAGACGACGACGTGGGCGCCGGCCACCTGCTCGGCGCGATGGCCCACCGCGCAGCGCACGCCGAGGCTGCGCAGGCGCTCCAGGGCCGGGCCTTCCTTCAGGTCCGAGCCGGTCACGGTGAAGCCGGAGTTGACGAGGATCTCCGCGATGCCGCTCATGCCGACGCCGCCGATGGCGACCAGGTGCAAATGGCGCGTACGGCCAAGGTGCACGGCAATCTCCTCGCGGGAAGGGGCCGCTGGGGGCGGCGTGGAGCGGCCGGGACGCGCGCGGCCTCGTTGCGGGCTGTTTAGCATCGGCCCCGAGGGCCAGCAAGGCTTTTCTCCATCGCGGCGAGGATGTCCGCCGTGGCCTGCGGCCGGCCCAGGGCGGCGCTCGCCGCGGCCATCGCCGCCTCGCGCGCCGGGTCGCGCCAGAGCGCGGCCAGGGCGCCGGCCAGGCGCGGGCCGTCCAGCTCCTCGTCGGCGATGACGAGAGCGGCGCCGGCCGCGGCCAAGGCGCGCGCATTGGCGCTCTGGTGATCGTCCACCGCATGGGGAAAGGGCACGAGCAGGGCCGGCAGGCCGAGCACGGTGATCTCGGCCAGGGTCATGGCGCCCGCGCGGCAAAGCACCCAGTCGGCCCCGGCCATGCGCGCGGGCATGTCGTCCAGATACCCGGCGACCTCGACGGCCGGCGCGAGCGAGGCCAGCGCCGCTGCCGTCGCCGCCGCTTCGGCATCGCCGGTCTGGACCAGGGCCGCGAGCGGAAACTCGCGCGCGAGCAGGGGCAGACCCGCGCGCAGCGCGGCATTGAGACTGCGCGCGCCGCGACTGCCCCCGAAGGCCAGCAGGCGCCGCGGGGCGCCGGGGGCGCGCGGCGGCCGCGGCCCGGCCAGGCTCAGGAATTCCTCGCGCAGGGGATTGCCCGTGAGCTGACAGCGGACGCCGTGGCCCAGGCGCTCCGCCGCCTCGGGGTAGGCGATGAAGACGGCCCGCGCGCGGCGCGCGAAGAGGCCGATCACGCGGCCGGGCACGCTGTTCTGCTCCTGCAGGAAGATGGGTCGCCGGGCCAGCCGGGCGGCGATGAGCAGAGGCAGACTCGCGAAGCTGCCCGTGGCGAAGACGGCATCCGGCCGGAAACGCGCCAGAAGAGCCAGCGCCTGCAGGGTGGACAGGGCGAGCTCGGGCAGGAAGAGCAGGCGCTCGACGAGTCCCTTGCCGCGGAAACCGCGCATGGGCAGGGCGCGAAAGGGGATGCCCGTGGGCGGCACCAGGCGCGCTTCGAGTCCGCGTCGCGAGCCCACGAAGCCGACGCTCCTGTCGCTGCCCCCGGCGAGGAATCCCCTCGCCACGGCCAGGGCCGGATAGATGTGCCCGCCCGTGCCGCCGCCCGTGACCAGGAGCCGGCGCATCGCCATCAGAGCTCCGGCGGCAGGCGGCGGGCGCGCTGCAAGCCGCGGCCGAAGAGATCCTCGGCCACGGGCTCCTCGACGCGCCCGCGCCGGAAGAGCGAGCGCCGCCGCGCCTGGGCCACGCGCAGGGGCTCCTCGCGGCTGACGGCGAGCACGAGACCGAGGGCCACCAGGTTCATCACGAGGGCGCTGCCCCCGTGGCTGATGAGGGGCAGCGGCACGCCGGTGAGGGGAAACAGCCCCAGGGCCACGGCGAGATTGATCGCCGTGTAGACGAAGAGCATCCCCCCCATGCCGGCCGCCAGATAGCGCGCGAAGTGATCGGCCTGGCGCCTGGCGATGCGCAGCGCGCGCAGGGAGAGCGCCGTGAGCAGCCCGATGAGCACGAGCCCGCCCACGAAACCGTACTCCTCGCCGACGATGGCAAAGATGAAGTCCGTGTGGTGATCGGGCAGGAAGATGCGCTGGCGATTGCGCCCCGCCCCCTGGCCGAGCGCGCCCCCGGCGCCGATGCCGATCAGCGACTGGCGGAGCTGGTAGTTCTCGGCCGAGTTCTCGGTGGCGTCGAAGTTCCGCGTGATGTCCACCCGCTGGCGCACGCGGCCGCTGGCGAGGTAGAGGCTGCCGGCCACGAGCAGGGCCGCCAGCAGCGCGGCGCCCAGCCAGCGCCAGGGCAGGCGCGCGGCGATCAGCACGCAGGCGCCGCTGAGCCCCAGGGCCAGCGCGGAGCCGAAGTCCGGCTGCAGGAGGACGAGCAGCACGGCGGCGCCCAGGGCGATCACCGGCCACTTGAAGCGCCGCCAATCGGGAAGCTCCTCGCCACGGGCCAGCCGATCGGCCATGAAGAGCAGCAGTCCCACCCTGGCCGCGTCCACCGGCTGGATGCTGAAGCCCGCGATCGACAGCCAGCCCCGCGTGCCCTTGATCATCGGCGCGCTGAGCACCCAGAGCAGGAGCCCCCCGCAGGCGAGGGCGGCGACGGGCGCCGCCCGGCGGATCCAGCGCAGGTCGCTCATGGCGACGAGGATGAGGCCGGCCATGCCCAGGGCGATCTGCACCAGGCGCCGCACGATGTAGTCGCCGCCCCCGCCGCCCACGCCCGGCGGACCGAGTTGCGCGCTCGCCGAATAGAGGATGACGATGCCGGCGAGCAGGAGCAGCAGGGTGAGGCCGAGCAGGGGGCGATCCACGCCACGCAGCACTCTCATGCGCCGGCCTCCTGGACGAGGCGTCGAAAATGAGCGCCGCGCTCCTCGAAGTTCCGGTACTGGTCGTAGCTGGCGCAGGCCGGCGAGAGGACGAGCAACTCGCCTGCGCGGCCGTCGGCCCTGGCCGCCGCCACGGCCGCATCCAGGGTGCCCAGCTCGCGGCCGCGGGCCCCGAAGGCGCGGGCCACGGCCCCGCCCGCCTCGCCGATGCCGTAGGCCAGACGCACGCCGGGCAGCCCGGCGGCCAGCGCGGCGAAGTCGCCTCCCTTGTCGCGGCCGCCGGCGATGAGCAGCACCGGGGCGCCCAGGCCGGCCACTCCGGCCAGGGCGGCCTCGACGTTGGTGGCCTTGGAGTCGTTGAAGCAGCGCAGGGAACCCAGGCGGCCGACCTCCTCCATGCGATGGGCAAGGCCGCGGAAGCTGGCCAGGCCGGCGGCCAGCACCTCGGCATCGTCGCCGAAAGGCAGCACCAGGGCGAGCGCTGCCAGGGCATTGGCCAGGTTGTGGCGACCGGGAATCGGCAGGGCCTCGGCGGCCAGGAGCCGGCGCTCGCGGCCGCCGTAGCGGAAGGCCAGCTGATCGCCGGCCAGGAAGCTGCCCTCGGCGCCGCCGGGCGGCGGGCCGTCGAGGCGGAAGGGCAGGCGCCGCGCGGGGCAGGCAACCAGCCGGCGGGACGCCTCGGCGTCCTCGCCGAGCACCAGGGTGTCGGCCGGGCCCATCGCCGCGAAGAGCTTGAGCTTGGCGGCGTAGTAGTCCTCCAGGCGCCCGTAGCGGTCCAGGTGGTCGGGGCTCAGGTTGAGCAGGGTGGCGCTACGCGGATGAAAGCGCGAGAAGGTCTCCGCCTGGAAGCTGCTCACCTCGACGACGTAGAGCTCGGCGTCCGGCTCGTCCACGAGCAGTTCGGCCAGGGGTCGCCCGAGGTTGCCGCCTGCGGGCGCGCGGCGGCCCTGGGCGGCGAGCAGGTGGGCGGCGAGGCTGGTCACCGTGCTCTTGCCGTTGCTGCCGGTGACGGCGATGAGCGGCACGGGGCAGCGCAGATAGGCCTCTTCCAGCTCGCCCGTGATGGGCAGGCCCCGCGCCTGGCAGGCGCGCAGGGCGGGGCTCGTCGGCGGCACGCCGGGACTGATCAGCACGCGCACGACGCCGTCCAGCCAGTCGGGCTCGAAGGCGCCAGCATGGCGCTCGGCGCCCATGAGCTCGCCGGGCAGCAGCTCCGGCAGGGCCTTCTCGTCGGCCAGGCGCACGGGCTCGCCGGCGGCGACCAGCAGCCGCGCGGCGGCGATGCCGCTGCGCCCCGTGCCGAGGATGAGCGTGATGCCCGCGGCCACGGCC
Organism: uncultured bacterium; assembly: GCA_963695095.1. GTDB lineage: Bacteria > Krumholzibacteriota > Krumholzibacteriia > JACNKJ01 > JACNKJ01 > VGXI01. Next base: position 2,223,360 of record CAVOFT010000001.1, read on the forward strand.
CCCCCTAGCGCAGCTTGAGCGTGCTCAGGCCGACCATGGCCAGCAGCACGGCGAGGATCCAGAAGCGCACGACCACCTTGGACTCGTGCCAGCCCGTCAATTCGAAGTGATGGTGCAGCGGCGCCATGCGGAAGATGCGCTTGCCGCGGCGCTTGAAGCTCCAGACCTGCAGGATCACGCTGGCCGCCTCGATGACGAGGACACCACCGAGGATGAGAAGCAGCAGTTCCTTTTTGATCAGGATGGCCACGGTGCCCAGCGCCCCGCCGAGGGCGAGGCTGCCCGTGTCCCCCATGAAGAGCTCGGCGGGATGCGCGTTGAACCAGAGGAAGCCCAGGCCGGCGCCGACTACCGCCGCGCAGTAGATGGTCAGTTCGCCCGCTCCCGGCAGATAGACGATGTTGAGGTAGTCGCTGAAGACCTTGTGGCCGCTCACGTAGACGAGTCCCGTGAAGGCGACGAAGACGATGCTGACGACGCCGATCGCCAGGCCGTCCAGGCCGTCGGTCAGGTTCACCGCGTTGCTGAAGCCCGTGATCACGAGCACGACCAGGGGCACGTAGAAGAGCCCGAGGTTGAGCAGCACGCCCTTGAAGAAGGGCAGCTCCATGGTGACGCCCGGGCGGCTCGACTCCAGCGGCAGGTAGTAGAGCACGAGGCCGAGGGCCAGGCCGAGCGCCACCTGCCCCACCAGCTTGTAGCGCCCGACCAGCCCCTTGCTGCGCTTCTTGACCACCTTCAGGTAGTCGTCCATGTACCCGAGCAATCCCGTCCCGAGTGTCACGGCGACGACGAGCTGGATGTAGCGGTTCGTGAGGTCGGCCCACAGCAGCGTGGGCCCGAGCACGCTGGCCAGGATCAGCAGGCCGCCCATCGTCGGCGTGCCCGCCTTGGCCTTGTGCGAGGCGGGCCCCTCGGGACGGATCTGCTCGCCGAGCTGCAGGCGGCGCAGGCGCCGGATCAGCCAGGGACCCATCAGGAAGCTGATGGCCAGGGCCGTCACGAAGGCATAGGCGCTGCGAAAGGTGATGTAGCGGAAGACATTGAAGCCGCCGAACCAGTCCAGCAGGAGGAAGTGCAGATGGTAGAGCATCAGATCCTCGCCTCTCGCCGCTGGTTCGCGACCCGCTCCAGGGCCGCGATCACCTGTTCCATCGCCATGCCGCGCGAGCCCTTGACGAGCACGAGATCGCCCGGCGCCAGGCGCGCGATGAGCGCCGCAGCCAGGGCGGCGTGATCCGTGAAGTGCTCGGCGGCCAGGCCGCCCGCCCGCGCCGCGGCCACCAGCTCCGCGCTCAGGGGACCCAAGGCGAGCAGCCCCGCCAGGCCGCCGCGGGCCGCGGCCTCCTCGCCGGCCTTGCGGTGCAAGGCAGCCCCCGCCTCGCCGAGCTCGAGCATGTCGCCGAGCACGGCCCAGCGCCGCCCGCCCGCGGGCGCGGCCGCCAGCCAGGCGAGGGCCGCGCGCAGGGAATCGGGATTCGCATTGTAGCTGTCGTCCACCAGCTCCCAGTCGCCGAGGCGGTAGCTGCCGCCGCGATTGCTCTCGCGAAACGCGGTCGGCGCCGCGGCGGCCAGGGCCGCCGGCTCTCCGCCCAGCTCGCGCGCGAGCAGCCAGGCGGCCGCCAGCGCGAGCTGGCTGTGCGGCCAGGGGCGGGGCAGGCGCATCTCCTGGCCCTCGAGGCGCAGGCGGCGAGCGCCGGGGCCCTCCGGTCCCAGATCCTCGACGCGGAGGTCCCAGCCCGCCGCGCGACCCCAGCGCCGCAGGCGCGCCCGGCTGAGCGCCGCCAGGCGCCCGGCGAAGGGGCCCTCGCCGTCGAGGAGGAGCAGGCCCGTCGCGGGCAGCGCCGCCGCGAGCTCGCCCTTCGCGCGGGCCACGCCGGCGAGGTCGCCGAGCGCTTCCAGATGCGCCGCGCCGATGTTGGTGATGATCCCCGCCTTCGGCGGGAAGAGCGCGGCGAGCGTCGCGATCTCGCCGAAGCTCGAGCAGCCCATCTCCAGCACGAGGTAGCGCGTCCCGGGCGGCACGGCGAGCACGGTCATCGGCAGGCCGATCAGGTTGTTGAGATTGCCCTCGCTGGCGCGGGTCGGCCCCAGGGTGGCGAGCAGCGCGGCGCAGCAATCCTTGGTGGCCGTCTTGCCGTTGCTGCCGGTGACGCCGACCACGTAGGGCGCGAGGCGCGCGAGCCAGGCGGAGGCCAGGGCCTGCAGGGCGGCCAGGGCCTCGTCGACGAGAAAGAGCGAAGCCTCGCCGCCGGCCGCGCCCGGCGCGCTGAGCGCGGCGAAGCGCCCCGGATCGCTGAGCAGGCCGGCGCCCGCGCCCGCGGCGAGGGCCGCCTCGAGATGGACGTGGCCGTCCGTCCGGCTGCCGGGGAGGGCGACGAAGAGCTCGCCGGGCCTGAGGCTGCGGCTGTCCTGGCGCGCGCCGGCGATGGGCCGCGTGCCCAGCCGCGCGCCGCGCAGATGGCCGGCGGCGGCCAGCGCGCTCTCGATCCAGGCAGCCTCGATCATGCTCCCCCGCTTCGTTCGGCCCAGGCCTCCTGCAGCGCCTGGGCATCGTCGAAGGGATGCCGGACGCCGGCGATCTCCTGCGTGCGCTCGTGCCCCTTGCCGAGCAGGGCGATGAGATCCTGCGGACCGGCCGCGGCCAGGGCGATGCGGATGGCGCGCGCGCGGTCGGGCTCTTTGTGCCAGCTTCCGGCGGCGCGGTCCATCCCTGTTTCGATGTCGGCGAGAATCGCGAGCGGATCCTCGCTGCGCGGATTGTCGCTCGTGAGGATGACCAGATCCGCGGCCGCCTGCGCGGCGGCGCCCATCAGCGGCCGCTTGCCGCGATCGCGATCGCCGCCGGCGCCAAGGACGGCGATCAGGCGGCCCGCGCAGAGCGGCCGGAGCGCCGCGAGCACGCGCGCGATGGCGTCCGGGCTATGGGCATAGTCGACGAGGGCCGCCGGCCCGCCGGCGAGCGGCACGCGCTGCAAGCGTCCGGGCACGCCGGCGAAGGCGGCCAGCCGCTCGGCAAGGGCCGCGGGCGCCTCGCCGAGGGCGAGCGCGAGGGCCAGGGCCCCCGCGCAGTTGCTCACGTTGAAGTCGCCGACGAGCCCGGTGGCGAACGACGCCTCGCCGTCCGCCCAGCGCAGGCGCCAGCGGCTGCCCGTGGCCGCGAGCCGCTCATCGACGATGCGGAAGTCCGCGCCCGCCGCCCGCCCGTAGCTCAGCACGCGCTCGCCATCGCGCAGCGGCGCGAAGGCGGGATCGTCGGCATTGACCAGGGCCGGCGCCCCGGCCCGGCGCAGGTCGAGCAAGCGCAGCTTGGCCGCGCGATAGCTGGCCATGTCGCCGTGATAGTCCAGGTGGTCGCGGCTGAGGTTCGTGTACAGGGCGCCCGCGAAGCCGAGACCGGCCACGCGCTCCTGGTCCAGCGCGTGGCTGCTCACTTCCATCGCGAGACCGGCCAGGCCCGCCGCCAGGCCCTCGGCGAGCAGGCGCGCGAGGCTGACGGGATCGGGCGTCGTGTGCGTGGCGGGCGCGGGCGAGCCGCCCGCCTCGACGTAGATGGTGCTCAGCACGCCCCAGCGCGCGGGGCCACCCATCAGCGCCTGCAGCAGCAGCGCCGAGCTGGTCTTGCCGTTGGTGCCCGTCACGCCGAGCAGCGCGAGCCGGCGGGCAGGGTCGCCGGCCAGGCGCTGGGCGACGAGGCCCACGGCCCGCCGGGGCTGGGGGCAGAGGAGCAGCGGCATGCCGGCCGGCGCCTCGCTGCCCGCGGGCAGGAGCAGGGCGACGGCGCCGGCGCTCAGCGCCGCCGGCACGAAGTCCCGGCCATCCCGGCGGCTGCCCGGCAGCGCGGCGAAGAGGCAGCCGGGCACGACCTGCCGGCTGTCGATGGCCAGCGCGCTCACCGCGAGATCCGGCCCGCGTCGCTCGCAGCCGCCGGCCTCGCTCGCCAGCAGACGCTCGAGTTCGCTGAGTGGGATCGCGCCTGCGCTCATGGGCAGCGCCCCGGCATCGCCTTCGCACCCTGCTTCGCGCCCGGCTTCGCACCCGGCTTCGCCGCCGGCTTGGTGCCGGGCTTGGTGCCGGGCTTGGCTGCGGGCTTCGCCGCCGGCTTGCTCGCCGGCTTGGTCGCGGGCTTCGTAGCGGGCTTCGTAGCGGGCTTGGTCGCCGGTTTGGCGCCGGGCTTGGCGGCCGCCTTGCCCACGGGCTTGGCCGCGCGCTCCGTCGCCACCTTCGCTGGCGGCAGGGCTGCCAGCTCCTGCGCGCCGGCCGCAGCACTGTCGCCCGGGGCGGCGGCCGGCGGCGCTTCGCCCGGCGCGCCCAGCCAGATGGGAATCGCCCGGCCACGACTGGAGTCGGGTGGGCCCTGCGCGAGCACGATGCCCAGGCCCGACGGCAGCACCTCGAAGCCGCGTTCGAGCGCCTGGCGCCGCGCGTCGCGCAGACTGAGGCCGAGCAGGGCGGGCGGCTCGACACTGGGCGTCGGCGGATCGCCCAGCACGAGCTCGACGGGGCTGTCCGGCCGCTGGCGACAGCCGGGACCCGGCTGCTGGGCGACGACCCGGCGGCCGCGCCCGCGCAGGCGCAGCGTCAGGCCCTCAGCGTGGGCCAGCTCCTGGGCCTGGGGCAACTCGAGCTCCAGGAAGGAGGGCACAGGCCGCCCCTCGCTCGTCGCCAGGGCCGGCGCCTGCGCGCTGGGCTGGAAGAGGTAGGGCGTGGCGACAGCCAGCTTCTCGACGACGCGCGCGAAGGCCGGCGCCGCGCTCTGACCGCCGTGGCCGAGCCCCGCGCGCGGCTCGTCCATGAAGACCCCGATGACCACCCGCGGCTCGGCCAGCGGCGCCACGCCGACGAAGCTCGCCATGTACTTGCCCGCCTTCACGCGCCCGGCCTCGAACTTCTGCGCCGTGCCGGTCTTGCCGCCCACGGTGAGGCCCGGCACCTTCGCGCTCTTGCCCGTGCCGGCCTCCACCACCTCGCCCATCAGGGTGAGCAGCGTGGCCGCCGTCTCCTCCTTGCAGACGCGGCGCAGGAGCGTGGGACCCACCTCGCGCAGATCGCGGCCATCGCCGTCGCAACTGCCGCGCAGCAGGCGGGGCTTCATCAGGAGGCCCCGGTTGGCGATGGCCCCCACCGCCGCCGTGATCTGCAGCGGGGTGGCGCTGATCTCCTGGCCGAAGATGAGGGTCATCTTGCTGCGGCCGGACCAATCGGCGGGCCGGCGCAGGATGCCGTTCTCCTCGCCGGGCAGCTCGAGGCCGTAGGCGTTGCCGAAGCCGCAATCTTGCAGCGTGCGATAGAGGTCTTCCTTGCTCAGCCGGCGCGAGAGCTTGGCGAAGCAGATGTTGCTGGAGAAGGCGAAGGCCTCGCGGAAGGTGAGATAGCCCGGATGCGGCTTGTCGTCGCGCACCTTGAAGCCGTCGACCTCGGCCGTGCCGTCCTCGGCGTCGGTCTGGGTACTCAAGGTCACCTGCCCGCGCTCGAGCAGGGCGGCGCTGGTCACGGCCTTCAGGGTGGAGCCCGGCTCGTAGAGCGCCTGCACGGGCAGCAGCCGCCACTGCACGGGATCGAAGCGCGCCTCGTCGCGCTCGGTCACGGCCGGCCAGCTCGCGAGGGCGAGGATCTCCCCGCTCGTGGGATCGAGGATGACGATCGCGCCCGCGCGGGCCCCGCAGGCCGTGGCCGCCCGCGCCAGCTCGATGTCGGCAATGGCCTGGGCCTTGTGATCGAGCGTGAGGTAGACGTCGCGGCCGCGCTGGGCTTCGACGAGCACGCGGTTGAGCGGCGAGATGAGCACCTGGCCGCGATCGTCCTTCTGCACCAGCTCGCGGCCGGGCTGGCCGGCCAGTTCGCGCTGCAGGCCCGCCTCCAGGCCGCAGACACCGGCATCCTCGTCGTCGACGAAGCCGATCAGGGGCGCGGCGAGCGCGCCCATCGGATAGAGGCGGCGGCTGCAGGCCTGCAGGTGCACGACGCCGGTGGCGCGCAGGCGCTCCCGGTCTTCGAGGCCAAGGGCCAGGCCGTCGTGCAGGAGCGTATAGCGACCCTTGCCGCCTAGCTTGCGGCGCAACCGGCTCTCGCTCTGACCGAGCTGCCCGGCGAGCAGGCCGAGCAGGAGCTGCCGATCCTTGGCCGGCCGCTTCTGGAAGGCCTCGGGATCGGCCGTCACCTGGTAGCGGAGCGTGCCCACGGCCAGCGGCGTCCCCGCGCGGTCGAAGAGGCTGCCCCGCGGTGCGGGCAGGGCCTGCTCCTTCTGCCACTGCTGCACGGCGAGGCCGAGGAAGCGCTCGTGGTCCAGGATCTGCAGCGCAAAGAGCCGCCAGCCGAAGGCGAGGGCCAGGGCCAGGGCCGAGACCTCCAGGAGGCGAATGCCGGGGGCGGCAACGCGCATCGCGCGCCGCTTCAGCGGTTTTCGCCGGCGAGGGCCGGCGCAACGCCGAGGCCCACGCTGGCCAGCCAGGTGTCGCTCGTGCCGGTGCTCGCCTGGTCGCTGCCCAGCTTGCCGACGAAGACCCGGCCCTCGAGGTCGCTGAGGGCGAGCTCGCCCTCGCGCGGAGCGCCCTCGCTCTCCTGCGCCAGCGCGGCGGGTTGCCGCCTCTGGGCCACGAGCACCGCCTGCTCGAGAATCTGCGTGCGCAGGGCCTCGCGCCGCAGCTCCAGGCGCGCCACCTGGGCGCCGAGCTGCATGCCGCGGCTCTGCTGCCAGACGACGAAGAGCAGCACGAGCAGGACGGCCAGCGCCAAGAAGAACCAGACATCCTTGCGGCGGAGCGCGGTCTCGCGGCTGCGCATTTCGCCGCGCTGGCAGTGCGGATTCCAGGTGCGGGCGGGCTGACCGGAGAAGCTCATCATGCGGGTCTCCTGGCCGCGCGCAGGCGGGCGCTGCGCGCACGGGGGTTGGCGGCGATCTCCGCAGCGCCTGGCCTCAGCGCGCGCGGGGTGAGCACTTCGAGACGGGCCTGCCGGTCGCAGGCGCAGACGGGCAGCTCGGGCGGGCAGATGCAGGCGCGGCTCTCCTCGCGGAAGCAGCGCTTGACGCGCCGATCCTCCAGCGAGTGGTAGCTGATGGCCACCGCCACGCCCCCGGGGGCGAGCAGCGCGGGCAGCGCGGCGAGCAGGGCGTCGAGGGCGCCCAGCTCGTCGTTGACGGCGATGCGCAGGGCCTGGCAGACGCGCGAGAGCTCGGCGTTCAGCTCGCGGCCGGCCAGGGGCTCGACCACCGCGCGCAGGTCCGCCATGCTGGCGAGGCGCCCGGCGCCGCGGGCGGCGACGAGACGCCGCGCGAGCGGGCCCGGGCGGCGCACCTCGCCGAGCTCGGCGAGCAGGCGGCGCAGCTCGCCCGCGTCCAGGCGCGCGAGCAAGTCGGCGGCGCTCTCGCCCCGCGTGGGATCCATGCGCATGTCCAGGGGGCCGGCGAGCCGGTGGGCGAAGCCGCGCTCAGGCGCGTCGAGCTGCATCGAGCTCACCCCCAGGTCCAGGAGCAGACCGGCCGCGCCCTGCGGCGCGCGCTCGGCGAGCGCCGCGGGGAGCGAACGGAAGTCGGCGTGCAAAAAAAAACCCGGTCGCCGCAGCCCGCGAGGCGCTCTCGCGCGAGGGCGAGGGCGCTGGGGTCGCGGTCGACACCGAGCAGTGTGGCTTCGGGAAGGGCCGCCAGCAGGGCGGCGGCGTGGCCGCCCGCGCCGAGGGTGGCATCCACGTAGAGCCCGGGTCCTCCGCGCCGCAGCAGGGCGACGCTTTCTTCCCGGAGGACCGGCTCGTGGGACATCGTCGTACTCCCCATCCATGGCCGCGCGCGGGCGGGGCCGGCGCGCAGCACAAGGGGGAGCGGCCTAGAACACGAGGCCGCTCCCCCTGCTCTCACCCTCTTGCGGAACCAACGAAAAGGCGGCGGAAGTGTGACGGATGCCCATGGCCGCACTCGCCTCTGAAGGGTAGACGGGAATGGAACGGGGAACGTCTCCCGCCGCCAGGATCTCCATCAGATAGAAGCTGGGCGAAGCCAGGACCAGCTCGCCGCCCGCGCGGCGCAGCTCGCGATGCAGGGCGAGCAGCAGTTCCAGCACCCGATAGCGGATGTGGATGGTGCCCGCCAGGTCCACCACGAAGCCGCGGCTGCCGGCGGCCAGCGCGCCGCGCAGCGTGCGCGCGAGTTCGCTCTGCATGCGCTCGTCCCACTCGTCGGCGGGACGCAGCAGCAGGTAGTCGCCTCGCTGTTCGCAGATCAGGGCCACGCGTCCATGCTCCTTCGTTTCTCTCACCCACCTGCGACGCTGGCCGGCGCGCGGCCAGCGCGATCTAGAGCAAGCGCTCCACCTGGCGGAGCGCCGCGTCCACGTTCGCCAGCTCGCCCGCGAAGTCGGCCGGATTCCAGAGCTCGATGCGATCCAGGGCGCCGACGAGCACCAGCTCGCCCGGCGCGCCGAGCAACTCGAGGAAGGTCCTGGGCAGACTCACGCGCCCCTGCTTGTCCACCAGCAGGGAGGCGCTGTTGGCGCTGAAGTAGCGGATGGCCTTGCGCTTCTCGGGACCGGGGGGCAGGGTCTGCAGCTTGCCCTGGAAGTCCCGCCAGCCCTCGGGGGCGAAGAGCAGGAGCCCCTTGTCGAAGCCCTTGCTGAGGACGAAGGTCTCGCCGCCTTCCAGCCCCAGGCTGCGCCGGAAGCCAGCGGGCACCTGCAGGCGCCCCTTGCTGTCCAGCTTGCAGCGCTGAGTGCCGATGAAGTCGGCCACCACGATCTCCCCCCGATGCAGGCTCTGTGCTGGTGATTAGGGGAGCCACTCCATTCTCCCCCACAACGCCCCACTCTATCCCTGGACATGGGGGACGTCAAGGGCCTTCTGGGAAATGTCGCCACTAATCGCGGAGCCCAGGCAGGGACCCGTACAAATGTATAGAACATGCCGGTGGACCCCGGCGAGGGAGACGGCGGAGGCCGCTGCGCGGGGGGCAAGACCGGAGGCGCGCGACTCAGCGCCCTTCGAGGATGGACAGCAGGCGCGCCCGGGGGCGGGCGCTCACGAGGGGTCGGGGATCGTACTCGGGACTGCCCACGAGCAGGAGTAGGCCCTCCTCGCCGGCGGGCGGCAGGGGCTCCCTGCCGAGCACGAGAAGCAGGCGCCAGGCGGCCAGGGAGTCGCCCGTCGCGGTGGCGAAGCGCTGGGCCGCGGCGAAGCGGAACTCCAGGGCCCCGCGGGCCAGGGCGAGGGAGACCTCGCGGCGGCTCAGCGAGCCGGCAGCCGGCCTGGCCGCGGCCATCAGCGACCCCGCCTCCGCGAGCAGGGCCGCGCCGCGCGCATCCGCCGCGGCGATGGCGAGAACGCCGTGCTCGCTGTGTACGCGAATCTCCGTGTCGGGGGGAAGAGGCGCGGGGCGCCCGCAATCGATCGCCGCCAGGCCGAGGAGGCCGATCAGCCGGAGGATCAGCGGGGCAGCGCTCACTTGAGCAGCAGCAGCCGCCGGCTCTCGGCGCCGCCGGCCCAGCGGAACTGGGCCAGGTAGACGCCGCTGGCCTGCACGCGGCCCTCGCTGTCACGGCCGTCCCAGATGCGTTCGTGGCGGCCCGCGGCGAGCGGACCGTCGACGAGGCGCTGGAGTCGCCGGCCGTCGATGCCGAGGATATCCAGCGTGACGGCGCCGGGCGCCGCCAGGCTGAAGGCCAGGGTGGTCGCGGGGTTGAAGGGATTGGGATAGCTGCCGACGAAGCCGCTGCGCAGGGCGAGCGCAGGCACTTCCAGGCGCCCGAGCAGCACGCGCAGGGCGGGCGCGCCGGCCCGATGGCCGATGGCCGTGTACTCCAGCTCGCCGCCCGCCGGCAGATCCTCCTCGCGCCAGAGGCACCAGCCGCCGGGACCGGGCAGGAGGCCCTCGGCCAGCAGGCGCGGCGCTTCCCAGTCGCCGCCGGCCCTCCGGCGCCGGCCTTCGAGATCCCAGCGCGCGAAGGCCGTGTCCGCCACCTGCCAGGCGATGCGCGCGGCGGCGCCGCCCGCCTCGATGCTCAGGTCCACCTGGCTCACGGCCGCAGGCACCGCGTCCCAGAGGCCGGCCACGCCGCGCCTCAGCGCGCTGCCGGAGAGCGTGGGCCAGGGCACGGTCTCCGGCGCGAAGGGCCCCGCGAAATCCCAGGCGAGGACGCGCTTGTTCCAGGTGGAAACCACGAGCTCGCCGTCGCCGTCCCCGTCGAGGTCCGCGATCGCGGGCGTGCCGCGCACCTCGCCGCCCACGGCGATGGGGAAGCCCGGCTGCACGCTCCCGTCCGCGCGGAAGCCGTAGATGATGCCCTGCTCGCTGCCCTGCACGAACTCCAGCGTGCCGTCGCCGTCGAGGTCCCCCACCACCGGGCTGCACTCGGCGTGCATGGCCAGATCGATGGGCCAGCCCGGGAGCGGGCTCCCGTCCAGCTCGATGAGATGCAGGGTCGAATTGTAGCCGCCGCGGATCGCCACCACGAAGAGCTCGAGGTCGCCGTCGCCGTCCGCGTCCACCGCCACCGGACCCGGACCCACGCCGCCGTTCGTCGTGGCGAAGTGCAGGGGATAGCCCGGGTAGCGGCTGCCGTCGATCCGGAAGACGTAGAGCGAGTCGGCCTCGCTGTGCAAGACGATCTCGAGCGTGCCGCCCGGGTCGCCGTCGAGATTCGCGAGCAGGAGCGGGCAGCTCTCCTTGAGGCTCGGGTACTCGTTCGTCGGATCCAGGTCCACGGGCCAGCCGGGCAGCTCGCTGCCGTCGCCGTTGAAGACGTGCAGGCTGCGCCGCCCCACGCCGCCCATCACGACCAGCTCGTCGCGGCCGTCGCCGTCCAGGTCGGCCGCGGCCGGCGAGCCGTCGGCGAAGGTCCCCAGGTTGCGCTGGAGAATGCCGATCGTGCTCGGGTTGTCGTCGCCGTCGATCAGCTCGCTGCCGTCCAGGTGAAAGGCGTAGAGGTTGCCCGCGCGGTCCAACCCGGCGATCTCGTGCTCGCCGTCGCCGTCCAGATCGGCCGCCACGAGATTCGCCCAGATCCACTCGATCGTGCTGCGGGGCCAGCCGGGCAGCGGCTGCCCGTTCTCCCCGAACAGGAAGATGCGCCGCGCGGCGCTGCCGCCGAGGTGCCGCGTCGCCACGGCGATGGCCCGGTAGGGACTGCCCGGACGCGGCACCAGCGTCACCGCGCCGACGATGTCGCGCGGGGCCGTGCTGTAGACGCCGATGGTCTGGGCGTCGAGATCGCCATCGCGGGGTTCGCTGCCGTCGGCGTGCCAGACGTAGAGGAAGTCCGCGCCGGCCACCAGCTCGAGTCCCTCGTCGCCGGCCACGTTGCCCACGGCCACCGGGCAGGAGCTGGCCGCGAGCGTCGCCTGCGGGAAGCCGGCGAGCTGGGCGGAGTTCGTCGAGGTGTGCAGGGTGTCGCTGGGCGCGCTCGCCATGCCGCCCCGATCCACCGCCCTCACGTAGGTCCAGATCTGGCTGTTGTCGGCCAGACCCTCGAGCGTGATCCCCGCATGCGGCAAGGGCAGGAGCGTGGCGCGGACGAAGGCCACCGGGGCTCCCTCGGCGACGTAGACCAGGTAGCCGGCCAGATCCGGCGCGGCCACCGGCGCCCAGCTCAGCTCGAGGCGGCCGGCCACCTCGCTGAACTGGGTGGCGAGATCGGTGGGCGCCGGCGGCGGCGCGAAGTCCAGGGTGTCCTGGCGCGAGCGGCCGAAGGCGTCGGTGAGGCGTAGCACGGCCGTCGAGGGCTGGCTCGCATTCGCGCGCCGCAGCAGGAAGCCGGGCGCGGGCCGCCCCTCCTGCAGGAGCTCCAGCGCGGGAAGCATGACGCTGCCCTCGTCCACGACGAGATCGGGATCCAGCGACCAGAGATCGCCGGCGAGCTGACCGCCGCTGCCGCTGCCCAGGTTCACCCAGCGCGGCGCGCCGCGCCAGGCTTCGCTCTCATCCCAGATGCCATCGCCGTTGCCCACGTCCGTGAACTGCCAGTCGGCCAGCCGCGGCGCCGGCGCGTGGACGACGAGCGCCAGCGTGTCGCTGTGCAGGGGCTGCTGGGCGAGATCCTCGGCGCGCAGCTCGACGCGCAGGCGCCGGCCGTCCGCGCTGCCGACCGCGCTGCGCAGCCTGAGCGCTCCCGTCGCCGTGACCTCGCCGCCCGGGGCGAGGCTGGCGAAGGTCTCCGTGGCCTGCACGACGGCGAGCGAGTCGTCCAGGGCCGTCAGGCGCAGGCGGAAAGTGCCCGAGGCCGCGAGGCCGTCGTTGGCGAGAGTCGGCCGCAGCGCGATCGTCTCGCCGGCCTCGAAGCGGCCGTCGCCGTCATTGCGCGGATCGAGAGCGGGGCCATCGGCGAGCGACCAGCCCGCGAGGTGCAGCAGGGCCTGGGCCGGCGCGTTCACGGCGATGGCCGCCTCGGCCACGAAGGCATTGGCCGCCCAGACCTTCAGGGCCAGCGTGCCCGCGCTCAGCGGATGCGCGGGCAGGCGGCAGAGCCCCGCCGCGTCGCTCAGGCCGCTGGACCAGACCTCGCCGTCCTTGCCGAGCGTGACGCGGGCGCCGGCCAGGGGGTTGCCGCCGCTGGTCACGCCGATCGTCAGCTCCTGCCAGCCCGTCGCGACGGCGCCGGGGTGACTGAGCGCGAGGGCGCGCGGGGTTCCCGCCCACAGGTCGAGCAGGGGATCGCCCAGGAAGTTCATGATCAGATAGGTCCAGCGGCCCGAGCCCTCGTTGTCGCTGGTGGGCGCGAGGGCCAGGCGCAGGGCCTGCAGCGCCGCGCCCGGCTGGGTGATGCCGTCCTGGAACAGGCGCCGGTAGTAGAAGTCCGGATAGCGCCAGCTGCTGAAGGGATAGCTGTCGCGCGTGGCGCCGAAGACGGCCATCGCCCCGCCCGTCGGATTGCGCAGGAAGTTCTCGCCCAGGCAGTCGAAGTCGAAGGCGTTGGAGCTGCAATTCATCAGGGTGAGATGGAAGGGCATCGTGTTGTGGAGGGCGAGCACCTGCGCGACATCCACGCTGCCGTCGCCCACGGACATGTTGTAGCGAAAGCCATGGCCGTTCTGATCGACGAAGGCCCAGTTGCCCAGGTCCAGCGAATCGAGCGCCGCGCCGATGCTGAGGGGCAGGGGCGTGGCCGCCGTCGCGGTCCAGAAGGGATTCTCCCAGCTCTGGAAGAGCTCCCTGTGCTCCATGGCCGGACCCAGGGCATTGGCGATGAGATCGGCGTCGAAGTGGCCGCCGTCGACGAGGATGTCGGCGAAGTCGTCGCCCGGCTCCCAGCTCGAGGGGGTCAGCACTTCGGCCAGGAAGAGCATGCGCTCCTGGAAGTCGCTGCGCGCCGTCTCGCGATAGGCGATCAGCTTGCTGACCAGCGCCGTGGCCGCGGCCGGCGTGCTGACGGGCAGGCGCCCCACCCACAGCTCGGGCACGAGATCCGCCCCATCGCCGGGCTGACTCACGTAGGCGGCCTCGCACCAGTGAGCGTCGCCGTCGGCGTTCCAGTTGCCGTCCAGGCAGGCGTAGTAGAGGTCGGTGGGCACTGCCTTCGCCGGCGGCGCCGTGGAAGTAGCTCCAGGCGTAGCGCACCGGCACGATGTCCGTGTCGCCGCCGAGGATGACGGCGCTGAGCCCCCAGCGCGCGTGGGCGTCCTGCAGGAAGAAGCGGATGTTCTCGGCGCGATCCCGGCCGGGCGGGTAGCTGGCCGCGATCCAGTCCAGGTCGCGCACCACGCAGCGGGTGCCGCGAGCGAGGTGCCAGTCGGCCAGCACCTGGAAGGCCGGCGCCAGCGCGGCGCTGGTGACGATGACCGCGTCCACCGGGCTGCCCTCGCTCGCGGGATGCTCGCGCGGACGGAAGGGCCCCCCGTCCTGGCCCCGCGCCGCACCCGCGGCCAGGGTGGCCAGGCCGGCCACCAGGCAGGCCAGAGCACCGAATCGCCGCCGGGTTGCCGCGCTCATGCTGATCTCCTCGCACCGGCCCTTGCCGGTGGCCCGCTCCCCGGGGGCGAGCTGCGCCCCGGGACCTTGATCATACCCGGCGCCGGCCGCGCGGGCAAGCTGCCGTCAGGGCGCCTGGCCGGTCGCCGGCGGCGCCGCGGGCGCCGGCGCGGCGGGCGGCCCGATGCGGTCGGGCGGCCCGATGCGATAGAGCGTGTAGACCACGGGGCCTGGCGCGCGCAGGCCCAGGCCCTGCACTTCACGGCTGATCAGGGGCAGCAGCATGCGCCCATCCGGCCGCCGCCCCGCGAAACGCGCGGCCACGGGCGCCCGATCGACCAGGTAGTCGGCGGGGTGCAACTCGAGGAAGGCGAGGCTGCTCACCATCGCCTCGTAGCCCATCCGCTGCCAGAGCTCGGCGATCTCCGGATGGATGAGCCCGCCCAGGTCCACGATCCTGCAGTCCGAGTTGAGGCCGAGCACGCCGATGTCGGGAGCGGCCACCCGGCTGCCGGCCGGCGCGCGCAGGGCGAGGTAGTCGGCGATGCGCCCGAGGCCGGAGTCCAGTTCGGCGCCGAAGCGGCGGGCGTAGGGCTGGACGCGCGTGAAGTAGAGCCCCAGGTTGGGCGCCAGGTGGAGCAGGATGAGCAACGGCAGCAGGCGCGAGAGGGCCGGCCGCCGCTCGCACCAGAGTTCGAAGCAGTAGATCGCGCCCAGGGGCAGCAGCGGCGTGACGACGAGCAGGTAGCGGCTGATCACCTGGACATCGCGCGCCAGGAAGACGACAGGGAGCGCAACGCCCCAGGCCAGCGCCAGCGCGGCGTAGAAGCGCAGGCGCCCGCGCGGGGCCGCCCCCGCCAGGCTGTGGCGCTTGCGCAGCAGGTCCCGGCAGCGGCCGCCGATGAGGCAGGTCGCCAGACCCAGGCCCGCCACGCCGAGCAGCGCCGCCTGGCTGGAAACGGGAACGCGCAGGAGACGTCCAGCCTGGACGAGCAGATGGCCCAGACCCTGCCACTGGCCGCTCTTGGCCGCCGCCGTGTGCGGTAGCGCTTCCCCGAACTGCCACTGGGCGAAGAGCAGCCAGGGGATGACCGGCAGCGCCATGCCGATCGCCAGGGCGAACCAGCGCCGTCGCCAGCGCGCGCTGAGGAGGGCCGCGCCCAGCAGGAGCGCCGCCAGCAGGTAGAACTCGGGCCGGACCAGGCAGGCCAGGCCGGCGAGCAGGCCGATGGCCAGGACGCCGCCGCGATAGGGCGCCGCCGCCAGGCGCTCGAAGAGCGCGAGCAGGAGCAGCACGGCCAGGCTGGTCTCCATGCCGGAGGCCGCCCAGCGCAGGAACCAGACCTCGGTGGCGAAGAGCAGCGTGGCCGCGAGGCGCAGGGTCTCGCTGCGGATGGAACGCGCCGCCAGCCGGTAGAAGACGGGAATCGCGAGCAGGCCGGCGCCCACGGCGAGCAGCCGCGCCGCCAGCAGGCCCGCCGCCTCGCCGCTGGCGAAGGGCGCGAGCAGCAGCACCCAGAGCGGACTCGTGCTGCCGTAGGAGGGCTCGCCGATGTTGAAGACCCAGCCGTCGCCCAGCAGCAGATGGCGGGCGTAGACGAGATGGATGTAGGTGTCGTCGGTGACATAGCCCCAGAGCGGCCACTGCGCGAGCAGGTAGAGCAGGCCGATCGCGAGCAGGTAGCGGCGGGCGGAGCCGGCGGCGATGGTCATGGTCGTCTCTCCCTGCGCGAACCCGCCAGGGGTTCGTCGCCGCTGGCGGCGACAAGCTCATCGAAGAGCGCCGCCATCGCGCGGGCCTGCTCGCGGCGGCTGAAGGCGGCCGGCGCCGGGCGCCGCGGCCACCCCGCGGCCAGCGCGGTCAGGGCGCTCAGCAAGCCGGCTTTCACGCTCGCCGCCTGCGGCCGGCAGACCCAGCCCAGCGCATGCTCGGCGATCAGGCTCTCGATCTCGCCCGGCGGCGTGACGGCGAGGATGGGCGGCCCCGCCGCCGCGTACTCGTAGAACTTGCCCGGCACCAGGTCCCGGTAGCGCTCGTCGTCGTGCTTGATGAGGAGCAGGAGGTCGGCGCCGGCCTGGCGCGCCACGCTCTCGGCGTGGGTGACGGGCGGCTCGAAGCGGACGAGATCGGCGACGCCCGCGGCCTCGGCAGCGGCCTCGTTGTCGCTCTCGCGCGGGCCGAGAAAGACGAAGCGCAGACGCGCGGCCAGCGCCGGCTGCTCCGCGCGCAGGGCCGCGAGTCCTGCCAGCACGGGCCGGGCCGAGCGCGTGAGACTGAGCTTGCCCGTGTGCAGGATCTCGATGGTGTCCTTCGGCGCCTGTGGCGCCGACGTCGCCGCCGGCGTCGTGTGCGAGGGCAGCGCGAAATCGGCCGGATCGAAGCCGTTGCGAATGAGCCGCGGCGGGCGGGCGGCCCGGCGCGCATAGTGCGCCCGCCAGGCTTCGGTGACCGCCACCACCTGAGCCCGCGAGAGCAGGGCGGCCTCCATGCGCGCGTGCAAGCGGGCGTGCAGAGGCGTGGGCGGCGTCTTCAGGTGCAGGTTGATCCAGGGATCGCGGAAGTCGGCCACCCAGGGCAAGCCGCTGGAGGCCGCCAGGCGCTGCGCCACGCGATGGCCGCTGTCGGGCGGGCTGCTCGAGTAGATGAGCTGGATGTCCCCCGCCGCCAGACGGCGGCGGCCGGCGCGGGTGGCGGGACCGATCCAGCCCGCATAGGCGTCGGGCAGGAGGAAGAAGTCCCCCAGGCGCCGGAGCCGCGCGAAGCCGCGGCTCGAGCGGGCCCCCGCCGCACCGGCGCTCGGCCCGCCCCGCCCGCGGAGGCGGCGCAGCAGGCCCTGCCCCGTGAGCCCGCCCACGGCCAGGCGCTCGAGGCCCGACGGCAGCTCGGCGAGCAGGGACTCGTCGCGCACCCAGTAGTCGGCGGCCTCCCCGCAGAGCACCACCGGCTCCCAGCCGAACTCGGGCAGATAGCGCGCGAGCTTGAGACTGCGGAAGACGCCGCCGTCGCCCATCGGCGGGAAGAAGTAGGCCACCATCAGGACGCGGCGCGCGCTCATCGTCCGCCCCCAGCGGCGCGGCCGCCGCCTGCCGCCAGCGCCAGGAAGGCCTCGCGCAGGCCCGCCATGTTTTCCTCCCAGATCGCCCGCGCGGCGACGGTGGCGCGATTGGCCGCGCGCGCCGCCGCGAGCTCGGCGGCCGGCAGGGCGATGGCCGTGGCCAGCGCCGCGGCCAGGGCATCCGCGTGACCCACGGGAAAGTACTGACCCGCCGGCGGGCCGGCCACCCACTCGCGGTTGGCGGGCAGATCGCTGAGCACGGGGTAGGCGCCCATCGCCATCGCCTCGAGCAGGGAGACGCTGGTGCTGTCCGAGCGGCTGGCCGAGAGATAGACCGCCGCGCGCTGGAGTTCCGCCATCAGCTCGGCGCGGCCCAGGCGCCCCAGAAAGACCACGCGCCCCGCCAGGCCCAGGCCAGCGGCAAGCCGCTCGAGCGCGGTGCGCTGACTGCCGTCGCCGGCCAAGCGAAGCGTCCAGCCCGGATGGGCCGCGAGCAGGCTGGGCATGCCCCGCAGCACCGTGGGCAGGTCGTAGATGGCCTCGAGATTGCGATTGTGCAGGATCACCGGGTCGCGCGGCGCGGCCGCCGCCGACGCTGCGCTCTGAAAGAGCGCCCGGTCGATGCCCATGGGCGCCGTGAGCACGGGCAGCCCCGGGCCGGCCAACGCCTGAATGGCCGCTGTCAGCATCGCCGCGTCGCTGGTGACCAGATCCGCGGCGCGCAGGACGCGCCGCGCCCGCCAGCGATGCAGCGGGCTGCGCGACGGATTGACCAGCACGTCGCTGCCCCAGGTGGACAGCACCCAGGGTCGCGCGCCCAGCAGCCAGGCCATCCAGCCGTAGTTGGGCAGGAAGTGCGCGTTGATCAGGTCGGGCGCGAAACGCGCCAGGGCGCGCCGCGCGGCGGGCAGGGCCAGCGTGGTGGCGAGGGCGGCCGGGCGCAGGCGCGGGCCCAGGCGCTGGGCGGTGACCGGCGACTCCACGATGGCCTCGAGGCTGAGCAGGAGCAGCTCGTCGCCCTGCTCGGCGAAGTAGCGGGCCCAGCGCCGCGTGTGCGGGCTGCGGCCGTCGCTGAGCAGGGCCAGGCGCAGGCCGGGCGCGCCCGCCGCGCGCCCGCCGGAGGCGGGCCGGCCGCTCATGCGGACACCCCGAGTAGCCAGCCCAGCCGGCGGCGCAGCCCCGCGCTCGGCAGCCGGCCGAGCAGCCAGAGCTTCTCCTCGGTGTCGAGGAGACTGCGCCCTCTCATCACGAGGCCGGCCAGCGCCGCCAGCGAGGAGAGGCCGAGGAGGGTGCCCGGTGGCGAGGGCATCAGGCCCTGCCGCCCGGGCCAGAGAGCGGCCAGCGCGCAGGCGGCGATCACGGGGCCGAGGGCCCAGGCCGCCGCGCGACTCAGCTCGCCCGCGGCGCCCCTGAGCCAGCCCCGCCGCGCCGCGGCGACGAGGACGGCCGTCGCCTGCAGGGATGCCGCCAGTACCTGGGCGATGCCCAGGCCGACGAGCCCCCAGCGCCCGATGAACCAGGGCAGGGCGCCGTAGTAGGCCAGCGCCCAGAGCAGATTGCCGACAAGCACCGCCGCCAGCCCGTCAAGCCCGCGCAGGGCGGCCTCGAGGGCCGCGGCCAGACTGCCCAGGGGCAGGGTGAGCAGGAGCAGACCCAGGAGGGGCAGGGCCGCGAGATAGGCCTCCGTGGACAGGAGCAGGATCAGCGGGCGCGCGGCGAGGAAGAGCGCGGCCGCCAGCCAGAGCGAAACGGCGAGCTGGCCGCGCACCAGCAGGCGCAGGCGCCGGCCCAATTCGGCCTCGCGGCGCTCTTCGTAGAGACGGCTGACCTCGGTCTGGAAGGAGAGCACGGGCGCGGCCAGGAAGCGCTTCGTCACCCCCACCAGGCGCGCGGGCACGTGGAAGAGGGCCACCAGCTCCAGGGCGGCGACCATGCCGATGACGTAGCGGTCCAGCTCGAAGTAGGCCAGGCCCAGCCAGCGCAGGGGCAGGCTGTAGAGCCAGTAGTCGGCGAGCTGCCGCTTGCTGATGCGCAGGGGAGAGCGCAAGGCGCCCGCGGCGGGCAGCCAGATGGGCAGCAGGGCCAGCAGCGCGAGCGCGCGGAGCAGGAACCAGAGCGCGAACAGGCGCAGGGCGCCGGCGGCGTCGAGCCCCGCGCGGACGAGCAGCAGGTGCAGGGTGAGCCCGGCCAGGGAGATCAGCTCGGCCAGCGCCGCTGGCGCCATGCGCCGCAGGCCCTGATAGAGACCGGCCGTCAGCTCGGACAGGGCCAGCGCGAGGGCGAGCAGAAGGGTCGCGCCGAAGAGGCCCTCGCCTCCCACCACCGGCGCGAAGCGACCGGCCAGTGGCGCCCAGAAGCTCTTCGCCAGCAGTGCCACGAGCGCGCAGCCGGCCAGGCTCAGGCCCGTGAGCCAGGCGGCCGCGCGCAGGAGCGCGGCCCGCTCGCCCCGCACCTCGAGCTGGGGCAGGAAGCGCTGGGCCAGCGCCGGCAGGCCGAGGCCGCCGATCGCCGCGAGCAGGACGGCAAAGCCGCGCAGGACGAGGAAGCGGCTGAAGACCTCCGCGCCGAGGCTCACCGTGAAGAGCTTCATCTGCAGCAGGCCGAAGATGCTCGCCGCCAGGCCCTGAAGGAGAAGCCAGAGCGTGTTGCTGCCCGCCCGCGAGGCCGTGGCGCTCATCGCGCCCTCCTGCCGGCCAGGCGGAGCCAGGCGCCCTCGCGGCGCCAGAGGCCATAGTGCACGGGCTGGGCGCCGAAGGCGGCCTTGAAGGCGAAGAGGGGATCCTTGCCGCCGCTGCCGCCGAAGTTGAAGCTCTGCTCGCCGTCGGCCGCGGCCTGCTCGAGATTCATCGCGTAGAGCATCACGCTGGGTGCGAGTTCGCGGTGCGCCTTGCTCGCGCAGCCGTTCCAGGCGATGACCGCGCCCCGGAAGTGGAAGTTGAGATGGCCGCCGATCAGGCGGCCCCGGTGGCGCGCCACCCAGAAGCGCACGCGCTCGCCATCGGCCACGAGCTGCTCCAGGTGCGCCAGCGGCGTCGGCCGCGCGAGACCCCAGTCGCGGGCGTGCTCCAGGTAGATGCGATGGTAGGCCGCCAGGTCGGCCGGCTCCGCGCTGCGCGCGACGATGACGCCCTCGCGCAGGGCCTTGTGCACCTGGCGGCGGCGCTCCTTGGCGAAGCCCTTGGCATAGACCGTCTCCCAGCCGGGACGGAGGTCGAGGATCTGCGTGGCGAGACGGGCCGGGGCGGCGGCCGGCCCCGCCGGCGCCGCGAGATCGGGCGGCGTCACCAGGCTGAGTCGCTGGCGACGCCCGCCGAGATCCGACAGGAAGCGGGCGATGAGCGCCTCGCGCAGGCTGGGATCCGCCGTGGGCGCCAGGGCCGGCCCGCCGTAGGTGCCGAAGGGCAGGCTCTGGCGGTGGACCAGCCCGAAGCGGCCGCTCTCGGCAAAGGGCAGCAGCCCCTCGATGGCGCCGCCCGCGCGGCGCAGGTACCAACCCAGCCGCAACCCATAGACCTTCTCCAGGCTCCCTAGCCAGGTGGAGGTCTGGTAGAAGCTCGCGCCCACGGCGCTGGCGAGGAAGGCGTCGAGCTCGTCCCAGTCCAGGCGCGCCACGCGGACGATGCCGCGCCCTGCGCCCTCCTGCCGAGCGCCGCCGCCTGCGCCGTCTTCAGCGCGCATAGTAGCGCAGCAGCTTGCGCAGGGCCGCCGAGGCCGCGTCGACTTCGGCCGCGCTGATGCCGGGGAAGAGCGGCAGGCTGAAGCAGCCGCGATAGAAGGCCTCGCTGGCCGGGAGCTGGTCCGCCAGCTCGCCGAAGTAGACGCGGTGCGCGCTGTGCTTCTGGATGGGAATGAAGTGCAGGCTGGGCGTGACGCCCTCGGCGGCCAGCGCCGCCAGGAAGCGGTCGCGGTCCACGCGCAGGGCGCCGTCGGCCAGCCGCGGCGCGAAGAGGTGCCAGCTGTGGCGATTGCCCGCGCGCTCCGTGGGCAGGATCAGCGCGGCCTCGCCGGCGAGATTCGCCGTGTAGCGCGCCACGGCCTCCCTGCGCAGCGCGCGCAGCTCCTCCTCGCGGGCGAGCTGCACGAGGCCGAGAGCAGCCTGGATGTCCGTGAGATTGCACTTGTAGCCGAAGCGAGTGACGTCGTAGTGCCAGCGGCCCTGCTCGCCGTAGCGCTTCCAGGCATCCTGATCCATGCCGTGCAGGCTGAGCAGGGCCAGCTCGCGCTCCTGCTCCGGCGTCGCACAGCTGACGAAGCCCCCCTCGCCCATGCTCAGGTTCTTCGTCACGTAGAAGGAGAAGGCGGCCATGTCGCCGAAAGCGCCGGGCGGGCGGCCGCCGGCCAGGGCGCCGAAGGCGTGGGCCGCATCTTCGATGAGCAGGAGGCCGCGCTCCTTGGCGAGGGTCGCCAGCTCCTCGATCCGACACAATTGCCCGCCGTAGTGCACGGCGAGGATGGCCTTCGTGGCCGGCCTGATCGCGGCGGCCACCGCCGCCGGATCGAGGCCGAAGGTCTCCAGTTCGATGTCGGCGAGCACGGGCGTGGCGCCCGCATGGTGGATCACGTTCACGGAAGCCGTGAAGGTGTTGGGACTCGTGATCACCTCGTCGCCGGGGCCGATGCCCAGCGCCTTGAGCGCCAGGAAGAGGCCCGAGGTGCAGCTGTTCACCGGCCAGCCCTGCTCGAGCGCCATCGTGGCCAGGAAGGCGGCGCGGAACTCCTGCACTTTCGGCCCGATGGTCAGCCAGCCCGAGCGCAGGGTCTCCACCACGGCCGCGATCTCGGCCTCGCCGTGGCAGGGCCGGAAAAAGGGCAGGCGCGTGGCGAGCAAGGGCTCGCCGCCCTCGATCGCGGGGAGCGCGGCGTCGCGCGGGGCGCTCACTGCAGCTCCTTCACGGCACGGGCGGCGGCCAGCATGGCGGCGCGCAGACCCTCTTCGTCGCCGGCGGCGGCGAGGGCGCCGAGTTCGGCGAGCAGAGCGTCGAGGTCCAGGCCCGCGGGCAGCTGGGGCCGGATGATCATCAGCTGCTCGCCGAACTCGCTCACCTCGGCCTCGGCGCGGGTCATCAGCTGCTCGTGCAGTTTCTCCCCGGGCCTGAGCCCCGTGAAGCGAATGGGAATCTCCCGCTCGGGCACGAAGCCCGAGAGCCGGATCATGCTGCGCGCGAGCTCCAGGATCTCCACGCTCTCGCCCATGTTGAGGATGAAGATCTCCCCGCCCGTGCCGCTGGAGCCCGCCTGGATGACCAGCATGCTGGCCTCCTTGATCGTCATGAAGAAGCGCGTGGCCCCGGCGTCGGTGACCGTGACCGGCCCGCCGGCGGCGATCTGCCGCTGGAAGAGCGGGACCACCGAGCCGCGGCTGGCCAGCACGTTGCCGAAGCGAACGGAGATGAAGCGCGTGGGGCCGCCCGCCGCGGCGGCGCGCAGGAGGAGCAGCTCGGCCAGGCGCTTGCTCGCGCCCATCACGCCTTGCGGGTCCACGGCCTTGTCCGTGGAGAGCATCACCAGGCGCTCGGCGCCGGCGGCTTCTGCTGCCCGGATCAGATTGCGCGTGCCCAGCACGTTGTTGACGAAGGCCTCGCCCGGAAAGGCCTCCATGTAGGGCACGTGCTTGTGGGCGGCGGCATGGTAGATGAGCTCGCGGCCGCTCGGCCGCCAGCACGCGCGCGAGGCGCGGCTCCTCGCGCAGGTCGGCGATGAGGCCGACGAGCGCGAGCTGCGGGTGGCAGTCGCGCAGCTCGTTCTCGATCTCGAAGATGGAGTTCTCGCCGCGGCCGAGCAGGATGAGGCGGCCGGGCGCGAGGCGCGCCACCTGCCGCGCGATCTCGCTGCCGATGGAGCCGCCGGCGCCGGTGATCAGCACCGTCTTGCCGGCGACGTCGCGGCGCACGGGCTCGGGCTGGAAGTCCACCGTCTCGCGGCCGAGCAGGTCCTCGGGGTTCACGCGGCGGATCTGGGAGAACTGCACGGCGCCGGTGACGATCTCGCGAATGCCGGGCACGATCTTGAAGGGCAGGCCGGCTTCCTGGCAGACGCGCACCAGGCGGCGCACGACGGCGCCGGCCGCGCTCGGGATGGCGAGCAGCGCCTCGTCCGCGCCCAGGCGAGCGGCCACCTCGCGCAGGCTCTCCGTGTCGCCGAGCACGGGGTGACCGTCCACGGTCTGTCCGACCAGCGCAGGCGCATCGTCGAGCCAGCCCAGCAGGGCGAGGCCGAGTTCGGGGTGGGCCGCGATCTCCGCGGCCACCATGCGCCCGGCCTCGCCCGCGCCGATGATGAGGATCTTCTTCATCGCCACCTCAACGATCTCCCCGGCGCGCAGAGGCGCGCCTTAGCGCACCACGACGAGTTCGCGCAGGGCCGTCTCGCCCGGCGCTTCCAGGCGCAGCAGGTAGACGCCGCTCACGGCGCGGCTGCCGAAGCGGGTCTTGAGGTCCCAGGCCACGCCGCCCGGCTCCACCGGGCCCATCTCGCGCACGAGCTGTCCCTCGAGATTGTAGATGCTGACCTCGGCGGCCAGCTCGAGGCCGCCGAGGCGCACCTCTTCATGACCGAGCAGCAGCCGCGCGGGATTGGGATAGAGCCAGGCCCCGGCCAGGGCAGCGCTGGTGACGGGCGGATCGGGCTGGATGACCAGGCGCGCCACGCCATAGCTGGTGGCCGCCCAGACCGTATCGCCCGCCGGATTCACGGCCACGCGGAAGACGATCGGCGAGGGCAGCGGCGCCAGCACCTCGCTGCCGTAGAGCTCCGTGCCCGCCAGTTCACGGCCGGCCTCGCTGGTCCAGCTCCTCACCGTCCAGCGCAGCAGCTCACTGCCGCCCGCGCTCTCGATGTCCAGGCGCACCCGCGAGAGGCCGAGATCCGTGGCCACCCAGACGCTGCCGTCCGGCGCGACATCGAGGTCGTTCACCTGCAGGCCGAGCAGGCCGTCGCTGAAGCTGGTCTTCTGGCCGAGCCGAGCGCGGACACGGTAGCCCGTGGCCGTCGGCAGCACGCGAACCAGACCGCTGCTCTGCCCCACCCAGAGGCCGCCGTCCGGGCCGGCCACGACCACGAACTCGCGGGTATCGGAGAGCAGGAATCCGCTGGGGTCTTCGATGCCGCTGCCCACGCTCCACCAGGTGTCATCGCCGCTGCTGGCGAGCGTGCCGGCATGGTCCCAGATGGACAGCCCGAGGCCGTCGCCCCGCACGAGGAGCGCCACGCGCGTCGGTCCCAGCATCGCCATGTTGTCGATCGTCAAGCCCGGCAGGCCCTCGGCCGTGCTGAAGTGCAGCCAGGCATCGGCGGCGGTGAAGACATCGATGCCGCCCTGCAGATCGCCGCCCGCGAGGTCGCGCGCGAACCAGCGATTGCCGGCCTCGTCCTCGAGCATGCGCAGGATCGCATTGCCCGTGCTGCTGATCAGCTCGCGAGTCCCGGTGGCCAGTTCGAGCCGGCCGAAGCCCCGCGCAAAGCGATTGAACCAGACCCAGCCCTGGCTGTCTTCGAGCACGTCCCGGCCGAAGCGGGGCAGGAAGTTGAAGCTCTGGAGATCGCCCGGATAGCGCGTCCATTCCCCGTTCGCGTAGGCGGCGCCGCCCATCGTGCTCATCGCCCAGAGTCGGCCCGAGGGGCCCAGCGCCATCGTGTTGAACTCGCGCCCGAGCGGGAATCCGGCCGGCGGAATGAGCGTCCAGGCAGCGCCATCGAAATGCAGGATGCCCGGACCGAGGTTGTTGGGGTCGATGGTGCCCGCGAGCCAGCAGCCGCCGTCCTCCGTGGCCAGGACGGTGTCGTAGAGCAAGCCGTTGAAGCCCACGGCGGCGCCGCTGGGCATGCCGGCCGACAGATCCGTCCAGCCGCTGCCGGGAGCGTATCGCCAGACGCGATCGTTCGCGGTATCGGGAGGCGGCGGAGAGCCCGACACCGTGAAGACGGCGATCAGCGCCGTGCCGCCGCCGTCAAGGGCGGTGACCGTGAGGGCGCCGGCGGGCAGCGGCAGCTGCGGCCAGACCTCGCCGCTGCTCAGCGCGTTGCCGTAGATGCGCCCTTCGCTGAGCACCCAGACGCTGTCGGCGGCGACGACAAGCGTCGTGATGGCCGCCGCCGGCAGGCCGGGCACGAGCTCCGGATTCTCGCCGGGGTCCATGCGATAGAGGCCGGCGGCCGTGCCGACCAGCAGGGTGTCGCCTGCGAAGGCGAGTGCGCGCACGTCGCTGTTGGCCAGGCCGTTCAGCTCGTTCCAGAGATCTTGGTGCTCGCCGTTCCGGATCAGGCCATAGCCCGCCTTGCTGCCGTACCAGAGGCCCTCGGCGGGATCGGCGACCAGGCAATGCAGGGCATCGGCGGCCAGACCCTGCGGAAAGGTCTGGAAGCGGAACCAGGGCTGGGCGGCGCCGGGCCGGTAGCGCTGCAGGCCCTCGGTCGCCGTGGCCACCCAGAGCTCGCCGTCAAGCGCCAGCAGGTCGGCAACATCGATGCCGGCCAGGCCATCGGCCGTGCTCAGGGCCGTCAAGCTGCCGCTCGCCGTGTCCAGGCGATACAACCCGCCGATGCCGCCGGCCCAGAGCAGGTCGCCGTCGAGGGCGAAGCAGCCCAGGGAGCTGGGATCGCAGAAGACGCTCCACTGTTCGACAGCAGTGGCCGCCGTCGCCCCGGCGGCCAGCAAGAGGGCCGCGACCAGGCAGCGCGCGTGGCGGATGATTGTGCTCACAGCGATCCTTTCCCGCCCGCAGGCTCCGCAGCCACAGGGCGCGCCGCATCCCGGCCCGGCGCCCAGCGCTCGAGCAGGAAGGGCGGTTGGGCGCCGCGCAGCTGGACGCCCAGCGTGTCGAGCCAGAGCTGAAGGTCAAGCCCCAGGCTCCAGTTGCGCAGATAGAACAGGTCCAGTTGCTCGGCCTCGAGGGCCGCGCGGGCGCGGCCGGACTGGCGCCAGGCGCCGGTGAGGCCGGGCCGCATCGCCGAGACGAGCGGCGAAGCGCCCGCGGCGTTCGCGGGTCTGGGCATCGGGCCCACCATGCTCATCCCGCCCCGCAGCACGGCGGCGTAGGCCCAGGGATTCAGCAGATCGGAGACGGGGCGGCCCGCCGCGCCCTCGAGCTGCGGCCAGTGCTGAGGCCGGCCGCCGCGGAGGGCCAGCGGCAACGGGCGGCGCCGGGCGCGCCGGTTCAGGGCAAGATGCAGCAAGCCGGGAAGCAAGGTCAAGGCGAGGGCCGCGCCAGCGACGCTGATATCGGCCAGCCGCTTGAGCGCCCGCTGCAGCGGGTAGAGGCCCTCCATGCGATAGGCCACCGCGGGCAGGCCGAGAAAATCCTCCGCGCGCGCGCCACGGCCCATGATGCCGGCCAGGTCGCTGAGCAGCCGCAGGTCGATGCTCCGCGCGCGGCACCAGATGAGGGTGGTGGCCAGGTCCGGGTGCGCGCCCGCCGAGGGCGCGACGAGGATCTCCTGCACGCGCTCGGCGGCGCTCACCCGCTCGAGATCGACGAGGCTGCCCAGCGCCCCCTCGCCGTCTGTCGGATCGACGGCGATGCGCCCCACCAGCTCGAGGCCGAGTTCGGGCTGGGCCAGCAGGCGCTGGCCCAGCGCCGCCGCCTCGGCGGCGCTGCCCACGATCACCAGGCGCCTGAGGTCGAAGGAGTAGCGCAGGAGCGCCCGGTGCAGGGCGCGCAGGCCCGCCCGCGCCAGCCAGACGAAGAGAATCGCCAGCAGCACGCTGGCCAGCACCACGGCGCGCGAGACGATGCGCTCCTTGCTGAGGAAGGTGCTGCTCATCAATGTTACACCCGCGAGTATTCCGGCGCGACTCACCGCCAGCAGCTCCTCGCTGGCCCGCTCGCGGCGGCTGGAGCGATACAGCCCCGCGAGATAGAAGGTGCCCAGCACGATGAGGAAGTAGAGAACAGCGAAGCGCTGATAGGGTTCGGGGGAGAAGTAATCCAGACGGAAGGCGCGGCGCAGGGCGATGGCGGCCAGATAGGCAGCGCCCGCCGCCGCCGCGTCGAGGAGCAGCAGCGTGAGGAACTTGATCAGGTTGCGATAGCGCTTGAGCAGGTAGGCGGCCGGGTTCCACTTCTCCGTGTAGTGGACGAAGCTCATGACGTGGGCCAGCAGGCTGCGGCTGAAGGGGCTCCTCGCGCTCGCCCGCTTGTGCGTGTGGGTCATCACGCTGCCGGGCACGTACCAGACCTGCCAGCCGCGCGTCTGCATGCGGTAGCACCAGTCCACGTCCTCGAAGTAGAGGAAGAAGCGCGGATCCATGGGCCCCACCTCGGCCACGGCCTGGGGGCGCACCAGCATGCAGGCGCCGACCACCCAGTCGACCTGCCGGTCGGCGGCGTGGTCGAAGTCCAGCATCAGGTGGTGGCGGAGGGCGCGGCTCCTCGGCAAGAGCTTGCCCAGCGGCGTGCGCCGGAGCAACACGGTCCAGAAGGTGTAGAAGCTGCGACAGGAGTGCTGCAGGCTGCCGTCCGGATTGAGCAGCTTGGCGCCGGCGATGCCCGCCCGCGGGTGGGCGTCCATGAAGTCCACGAGGGCGTCCAGCGCGCCGGGCGCCACGGTGACATCCGGATTCAGCACGAGGACGTAGTCGCCCGTGGCCGCGGCGAGTCCCAGGTTCACCGCGCGCGCGTAACCCAGGTTGACGCTGTTCTCGATGAGCGCGAGTCCAGCCGCGGCGCGCAGCCTGGCCACGGAGTCGTCGCGGCTCGCGTTGTCCACGGCGATGAGCTCGAGCGCATGGCGGCTGCCCGCCGCGCGCAGGCTGGCCAGGCTGGCCAGGATCTCCGCGCCCGAGTTGTAGCTGACGTAGATGACGGAGAGCTTCACGGGCGCCCTCCCGCCGGCCAGCTGCCGCCCCTGACCGGCCGCAGGCGCAGGCGCCAGACCATCCACACGGCCTCCCAGATGATGCGCCGGTTCATCTTGCTCACCCCGACGCGCCGATCCGTGAAGACGATGGGGATCTCCTTGATGCGGAAACCCCGCCGCCAGGCCTGGTAGTTCATCTCGATCTGGAAGCTGTAGCCGTCGCTGCGGATCCGCTCGAGCGGAATCGCCTCGAGCACGGCGCGGCGGAAGCACTTGAAGCCGCCGGTGGCGTCCTTGATCGGCATGCCGGTGACGATGCGCGTGTAGATGTTCGCGCCCAGGCTGAGGGCGAGCCGGCGCAGCGGCCAGTTCACGACGGTGACGCCGTCGAGGTAGCGGCTGCCCAGCACGAGGTCGGCGCCGGCGATCTCCGCCAGGAAGCGGCGCAGATCCTCCGGGTTGTGCGAGAAGTCGGCGTCCATTTCCATGACGTGCGCGATCTGCGGTCGCGCCAGTGCCCACTGGAACCCGGCGATGTAGGCGCTGCCCAGGCCCAGCTTGCCCGGGCGGCCGAGCAGGAAGACCCGGCGGTCCAGTTCCGGGTGAGCGCGCACCAGGTCCGCCGTGCCGTCGGGCGAGCTGTCGTCCACCACCAGCACCTGCAGCGAGGGATCCACGGCGAGCACGGCGCCGATCGCGGCGTCGATGTTCTCCCGCTCGTTGTAGGTCGGGATGATGACGAGGCTCAGCGGATTCACGCGGCCGCCTCCTTCACGGGCGCGGCGCGACCGCGACGCCAGGGGCGCCGTGGCCAGAGGCCGGCGGCGGCCGCAGCGATCAGGAGCAGCCAGGCCGCCCAGCGCAGGCCGCGGTAGAGGGCCAGGCGCGGCGGCAGGAAGCGGAAGCTCACGGCATGCTCGCCGGGCGACAGGGCCACGGCGCGCAGGAGGCCGTCGGCCACCAGCAGGGGGCGCCGCTCGCCGTCCACGCTCACCTGCCAGCCCGGATAGGCGAGATCGGCGAGGACGAGCAGCGCCGGTCGCGCGAGGCGCGCGCGGCAGCCCACCGCGTCCAGGCCCCAGCTGGCGCTTAGGATCTCCCCGGGCGGGTCAGCGCCGGGACTCAGGACCAGGCCGGGATCGGCATCCACGCCGACGAGGCCCGGCTCCGCCCGTCCCGCGAAGAGCCGCTGCCGGCTGGCCGCCGGCGACTCGACGCGCAAGCGCTCGGCGAGGCGCAGGCGCGGCAGCGCTCCCTCGTTGCGATAGACGGCCTCCTCGGTGCTGCCGGCCGGCGCCGCCAGCGGGAAGCCCTGCCCCAGGCCCCCCGCCTGCGGCGTCACGATGAAGCGCACGGCCAGGCGGTCGAGAAGCTCGCCGCCCCCACCGGCAGCGCCTTGATGAGGGAATCGGCGAGGGCCGGCTTGGCGGCGTGGTAGCCGCCGAGGCTGGCGAGCCCGCGGGCCGCCGCCTCGTTGGCGGCGAAGGCGCTGCCGGGCAAGGCGTAGAAGCGCTGCCCCTCCAGGTTCTGCTCGAGGTAGGCGAGGGTGCGCGCGGGCAGGCGGCTGGCCGCGGGCGCTGCCTCGCCCCAGAGGCTGACGCCGCGGCGCGTCTCCCAGTAGTGCTCCGGGTGCAGGACGCGCCGGTCCAGCGGCAGCAGGTCCACGAGCAGCGCGAGCAGGAGCGCGCCGACGGCGGCCAGCTCGGGCAGGGTCCAGCCGGTGGGCGCGGCGACCGCTCCTGGCTCCGTCTGCCGGCGCCGCCACTCGAGCAGGGCGAGCAGGGGCAGCAGCAGGAGGCCGGCGCTCAGGGCGTCCTGGCGCAGCCAGCGCCCGCTGAGTTCCACCTGCTGGTCGATGAAGGCCGCCGCGCGACTCGGCTCGACGCGGGCGAGCTGCGCGGCGTAGCGGGCCTGCAGTCCCCCGCGCAGGGGGCCGGCCTGCAGACCGGGGCCGAGCGCCGCGCTCAGGAACAGGAGCAGCACCCCGGCGGCGACGAGCCCGCGCAGGCGCAGCAGGCTGGTCCGCTCGCGCCAGGCCAGCTCGAGCCCCCGCGCCATGAGGACGGCGACGGCGAGCTGCTGCAAGAGGAGGATCATCACCGGCACGCGGAAGTGATCGAAGCCGGGCAGCAACTCGTAGAGCGTCCGATAGGCCAGCGGGAAGTGGCGGCCGGCGGCGACGAGCGTGCTCGCCAGGGCGAGGCCGAGGAAGAAGAGGTCGAAGGCGCGCCGCCTGCGGCGCCAGAAGAGCAGGGCCGCGGCGGCCAGGGGCAGCCAGCCCAGGTAGTTGGGGTAGTCGGTCATCGGCATGCGGCCGGCGTAGGATTCGGCGCCGTAGCCCCAGCTCGCGGGCCAGAGGAAGGTGGTCCACTCGGCCGGGGCCAGGCTCCAGGCGGTGGCGTAGTCGAAGCCGGTGCCGCCGCCCTCGGCCGCGCCGCGGATCGAGCGCGCGCTGTACTCCCAGACCGGTCCGTAGAGCGGCGCGCTCGCGAGGGCCGCGATGGCGAGCGCGGCCAGCCCGAGGCCCAGCGGCGTCAGCCCCGCCCGCCAGCCTTCGCGGCGCATGACGAGCCCCAGGCGACAGAGCGCGTAGAGCGCCAGGGTGACGAGGGCGTAGTAGGCCACCTGGATGTGAGCGGCGAGCAGGAGGCCGGCCACTGTCGCCGCGAGCAGGGCGGCGGCGCTCAGGGCCTGGCGGCGCCCGCGAGCGTCGAGCAGGCGATCGGCGCCCAGCAGCACCCAGGGCAGCCAGGCCAGGGTCATCACCTTGCTGCCGTGGCCGTGAGCACCGATGGCGATCTGGGGCGGCAGCAGCAGGAACCAGGCCCCCGCCAGCCAGGCCAGCCAGGGGCGCACGCCGCGGGCGCGCAGGAAAAGAAAGATACCCAGGCCCAGCCAGAGGTAGTGCGCGAGCAGCCAGCTGAGGGGCGGCAGGGCGAGGAGGCGGGTGGCGCCGCGCAGGAGGGGACCGGGCGGGTAGAGATCGGGATCGTGGCCGAGGCTCGCATAGGCCGGCATGCCGCCGAAGATGAAGGGATTCCAAAGCGCGCTGGTGCCTTCGCGCGCCAGGTAGTCGCTGAAGCCCCGCGGGGCCACGCTGTCCGGGCTGACGAAGACGCGCCCCTCGACGACCGCTTCGGGGAAGACGAGCGCGAGCAGGAGGGCGTAGAGAACGGCCGCAGCCGCCAGCCCCATCCCCCCGCGCAGATTGAGGGCCCCCGCCAGGAGGCCCCCGCTCCCCTGTGCCCCGGCCTTCGCTGCCGTCTTCGCCGCGCTGCTGGCCTTCATTCCTTGCTCTCCTTGCCGAGTGCGCCGAGGGCCGCGCGCAGCACGCCCGGCTCCCCGCGTCCGAGGGCCCCGACCAGGGCCCGCAGCCAGTGGAGGCCCCAGGCGGCCTGGGCCATGGGCCGTCGCCAGCGCGGCACGTGCCGCCGGATGAGCGCGGCGGCGGCCCGCCGCTGCGCGCGCAGCTTGCCCGTCGCCAGAGGCCCGCCGCTGGCGAAGCCCACGCGGTGGTAGAGCAGGCCCGCGGGCTGGTAGCGCAGGCGCCAGCCGAGGGCGCGAGCGCGGAGCGAGAGGTCCACATCCTCGCCGTAGAAGCCGAAGCGCTC
Source organism: uncultured bacterium (assembly GCA_963695095.1). Classification (GTDB taxonomy): domain Bacteria; phylum Krumholzibacteriota; class Krumholzibacteriia; order JACNKJ01; family JACNKJ01; genus VGXI01. The sequence continues at coordinate 2,254,706 of CAVOFT010000001.1, forward strand.
GTCGAAGCCGCCCGTGGTCCGCCAGAACTCCGCCCGGCCCAGCAGACAACAGCCCGTCAGGTAGCCCGTCTCGGCCGCCTGCAGCCAGCGGCCGCTGGCCGCCTGACGGATGCCGAGATGCCGGCTCAGGGTGCTCGCGCGGCTGACCGCGCCCCCAGCGTACCATATCCGGTCGCGGCGGTCGGCGAAGTGAATGCGCGGGCAGACCCCTCCCCGCCGCGGGTCGGCCTCGAGATCGGCCACCAGGGGATCGAGCAGGCCCGGGTCGGCCTCGATGTCGTTGTTCAGCACGCAGAAGTAGTCCAGGCCGCGCGGCGCCAGGTGGGCGAGGCCGGCATTCATGCCGCCCGCGAAGCCCAGGTTCGCGGGCAGCCGGAGCAGTTCCCACTGCGGCTCGGCGCTTGCGGCCCAGTCGGCGGAGCCGTCCTGGGAGGCGTTGTCGACGAGGAGCAGTTCCACGCGGTGTCGGCTGGCCGCGGCCGCCGCCGCGAGGGTGGCCAGGCAGGCGGGCAGCACGGCCTGGCCGTTCCAGTTGAGAACGATCAGCCCCAGCCGGCGCGCCGGCGATTCGCGCTCAGTGGTCACGGGCGATACGCGGGGGCCGCTCCCGGGCGATTCGCCGCCGCTCTTCCTCGCCGGCGCCGCGCAAGTGGATCATCAGTTCGCCGAGCAGGCCGAGGGAGGCGAACTGGAAACCCAGGACGAGGAGAATGAGGCCGAGGATGAGCAGCGGGCGCACGCGCAGAGCGCCCGTCGCCAGCCAGCTGACACCGAAGTAGAGGTTGATCGCCAGGCCGATGACCAGCAGCCAGACGGCGATACGCCCGAAGAAGTGCAGCGGGGCCGCGCCCCGCCGGGAGATGAAGCTGATGGTGACCAGATCGAAGAGCCCGTTGAGGAAGCGCCTGCCCCCGTACTTGCTCTTGCCATGCCGGCGGGGCCGATGGTTGACGGCCAGCTCGCTGACGCGGAAGCCCTCCCAGGCCGCCAGCACGGGCAGATAGCGGTGCATCTCGCCGTAGAGGCGCAGGCTCTCGGTGACGGGCCGCCGGTAGGCCTTGAAGCCGCAATTGAAATCATGGAGCGGCAGCCCCGAGACGCGGCGCACGAGGGCGTTCCAGAAGCGGCTGGGCACGGTCTTCGTGAAGGGATCCCGGCGCGCGCGCTTCCAGCCGCTGACCAGGTCCGAGCCCCCATCCGCGTCCAGCGCCGCGACGAGGCGCGGGATCTCGGCGGGATCGTCCTGCAGGTCGGCATCCATGGTGACGACGATCTCGCCCCGGCAGCGGCGGAAGCCCTCGGCGAGGGCCGCGCTCTTGCCGTAGTTGCGGCCCAGGCGCAGGATGCCCAGCTCGGCATGCTCGTCGGCGAGCCGCTCGAGCACCTGGGCGCTGTCGTCGCGGCTGCCGTCGTCGACGATGAGAATCTCGAACTCGCCCGGAGGGGCCAGCGGCGCCACCGCGGTCAGGATGCTCGCGACCAGCGCGGGCAGGCTCTCCGCCTCATTGTAGGCCGGCACCAGGACGCTGAGCCTCACGCCCCGCCTCCCTCCTCGCGCAGCCAGGCCACCTGGGCGGCCAGCCCCTCGGCCAGCGGCACGCGGGGGGTGAAGCCCAGCTCCGCCTCGATGCGCGCGGTGGCCGCCAGGGTGTCGGGCACGTCGCCCTTCTGCTTGCTCTTGAAGTCCAGGTTGAGTGGCCTGCCCAGCGCGCGCTCCAGGATGGCCAGCGCCTCGCGCAGGGTCACGCAGCTGCCGCCCCCGGCGTTGAAGACGTAGTGCGGCCCCTCGTAGGCCGCCGCGCGCAGGTTGGCTTCCAGGATGTCGGCGATGTAGGTGAAGTCCCGCGTCTGGGCGCCGTCGCCGTAGATCCCCAGCGGCCGGCCGGCCAGGCCCGCGGTGATGAACTTCGTGAAGGCCATGTCGGGCCGCTGGCGCGGGCCGTAGACCGTGAAGTAGCGCAGGGCCACCGCGCGCAGGCCGAAGTTGAGGCGGTAGAGGTCGATGAGCTGCTCGGCGGCCAGCTTGGTGACGCCGTAGGGACTGAAGGGGCGCGGCAGGCTGGTCTCGCGCATGGGCAGGTCGGTGGCGGCTCCGTAGACCGAGCTCGAGCTGGCGTAGACCAGCTTGATATCGCGCCCGCTCGTCTTGATCGCCTCCAGGAGCTGCTGCGTCGCGGCCAGGTTGCAGTGCAGGTAGATGCCGAACTCCGCCCCCCAGCTCGCGCGCACGCCGGCCTGGGCCGCCTCGTGAAAGACGAGTTCGCAGCCGTCGAGCAGGCGAGCCAGGTCCGTGTGGACCAGATCTTCCTCGACGAAGCGGAAGCTGCGGCTCGCCAGCGCCGCCCGCAGATTGCGCCGCTTGCGGGCGGGATCGTAGTAGTCGGTGAGGCAGTCCAGGCCGACCACCTCGCGCCCCTCGGCGAGCAGGCGCTCCACGAGCTGGGAGCCGATGAAGCCCGCCGCGCCGGTGACGAGAACGCGGCCCGCGCCGCGCGCGCCGCTCACGGCGCCTGCCCGCCGGCGCCGCCCCCGGTGATCGCCGACTCCCGCAGCGCTTCATCGAGAAGTCCGAGGCGCTCGCTCATCGCGGCGCTGTCCGGATGCCGCTTGACGAAGGCCGCCACCTGCTCGCGCAGAGCGCGCAGATTGGCGGTCGAGGGGAAGTAGCTGACCACGTAGTCGATGAGCGAGAGATAGGCCGGCTCGTAGTCGGCGTTGAGGCGAATGACTTCACCCAGGGCCTGCACCACGCGCTGGCGATCCTCGGCGGCCTCGGCAGCCTGAGCGTAGCGCGCCCAGAGCTGCCAGTTCCCCGGCTCCCGCTCGAGGTACTTCTCGTAAGTGCGCATGGCCCGTTCGGGCTCGCCGTTCTTCGTGTAGAGGTAGCCCAGGTAGAGGACGACGGGGCCCAGGTCCTCGCGGATCAAGCTCGCCATCTCCATCGCACGGGCCGCCATGGCGGGATCGGGGCCGCCGGTGGCGTCGGCGCGGTCCAGCTCGATGGCCAGGCGACTCCAGGCCGCCGCGTAGTTCTGGATGAGGTGCGAGATCGTGGTGTCCTTGTAGAAGCTGGGCAGCGTCAGCGCGGGATCGTCCGGCGGCGGCACCCGGTCCACGATGGAGGGCCCGCCGAGGGACTCCTGCCAGGCGCCGCCGCGGCTCGAGCGCCCCTCGGTGAGCACGCCGCGCCACTCGAAGACGTGCTCGAGGTTCTGCCTGAGCTTGGGCAGGTCGACCTGCTCGACGCCCTCGGTGAGGGTCATCCGGTAGACCATGCCCTCCATCATCAAGTAGGGCAGGAAGGGCACCAGCGTCTCGCGCGGAATGGTGACCGCGAAGTAGAAGGGAAGCTTGCCCCAGCCCTGCTTCTGCGCGTTGATGAAGAGGTGGTTGATCACCTCGTCGCGCGGCTGCATGATGCGGCCATCGTCGAGGCGATAGTAGTGAGTCTGCACTTCCTCGAGCTCCGCATCCCGCCAGGTGATGGGCAGGCGCGGCGTGAGATCGCGAAGCTGCCGCATGTACCAGGCCGTGTTGAGCAGGCTCAGGTTGACGACGCGGATGTCCTTGCGGAAGCCCTCCACTTCCTGGATGTACCAGAGCGGAAAGGTGTCGTTGTCCCCGTTGGTGAAGACGACGGCGTTCTTCTCCAGGGGTGCGAGCATGTTGTAGGCGTAGTCACGGGCGATGAGGTTCTCGCTGCGGTCGTGCGTGCGCCAGTGCTGCGCCAGCGGCCCGCAGGCCGCCACCAGCAGGATTCCCGCGACCAGGTAGGCCCAGAGCTGGCGCTTGCGCTCGCGGCGCAGCGCTTCGATGAGGCCGGCCGCGCCCAGGCCGATGAAGATGGCCAGATAGTAGAAGCCGTTGGCGTAGAAGTAGTCGCGCTCCCGCGGCTCGTCGCTGGCGAAGTTGAGGAAGAGGACGAGGCCGATCGTGTTGATGAGGAGAATCGTGAAGAGCGCCGCCCAGTGCCGCTTCTCGCGCAGCCACTGGATGGCGATGCCGAGGATGCCCAGGCCCAGCGGGATGGCCGTCAGCGCGCGCCCGAGGTGGAAGTTGAAGGGCCCCACCGGCAGGCTGGCCTCGCCCGGCATGCGGAACTGCGCGCCCAGGTAGCGGAAGAAGTGCGCGAACTGCCAGCCGATGTCCGCTTTGCGATCCGTGGGCAACTGGAAAGGGTACTGCTCGCGCTTGAGCACTGCCCAGAGCCGGTCCCAGCTCGAGGGATCCGCCTCGTTGATCATCGGGTTCTGCCCGGCGCGGATGTAGAGGAACAGGTGCACGCTCAGGCCGAGGGCGAACAGGGCCATGCTGTACAGCACGAAGGGCCGCTGACCGCGACCGCCCTGCGCGACGGGCAGCGCCAGCCACACCCCGGCACCCAGGATGGCCACCAGGCCCATTACCGTCACCGCGTCGGGCACGTGCAGAACCGTGCTGCCGAGGAAGAGCGCCAGCACGCCCCCCACCAGCCAGAGGTCCAGATTGGAGAAGCTCTTCTTGGGGATCATCAGGGCGAGCACGAAGAAGCCCGGGAAGACCAGCATCGTGCCCAGGTGAAAGCCCACGGCCAGGCTGAGCAGGTAGAGGATCAGGTAGACCAGCGCGTTGCCCCGCGGCCGGTCGGCGTGCTCGGCCCAGTCCAGGCTGAGCCACAGGACGAAGCCCATCAGGAAGGCGCTGAGCGCGTAGACCTCTGCCTCGATGGCGTTGAACCAGAAGGTGTCGCTGAAGGCGATGAAGAGGGCGCCGACGAGGCCGCTCACCGCCCGCACCCACACCGGCGGCGCTTGGCCGCCCTCGCGCCAGGCGGCCGTCACCCGCAGCGTGAGCAGGTAGACGAAGAGCGCGGCCAGTGCGGCGAAGAAGGCGCTCATGAAGTTGATGCGCTGAGCGACGCTCTCGCCCAGGGGCGCCAGGCCCGCGAGGCGGGCCACCAGGACGTACATCGGCGTCGCCGGTGGGTGGGGAATGCCCAGACTCCAGCCGCAGGCGATGAATTCGCCGCAGTCCCAGAAGTTCAGCGTGGGCGAGAGCGTGAGGGCGTAGACCACGAGGGGCAGGACGAAGGCCACCGCCCCGGCAGCCATCAAGAGGGGGTTTCGCTTGAGCATCGAGATCCCGCGCGACAGTAAAGGACTATGATATCAAGACATATGGCAGCATCCTGCCCGAAAGTTCCCCCCGGCGCAACCGTTTCGTTGGCTCGCCCCGCTCGCGGTCAAGCGCCTGTGCCAGCGCGGCTTGCGGGCGCCCCCCGCGGCGGCGCCTGCTCGCGCCGACGCCGCAGGAAGAGCAGGCCGCCCAGCAGGCTCACGGCGAGCATGAGCAGGTAGGCGACCAGCTCGATGGCGACAGCCGCCTCGCCGCTCACGCCCAGCGGCGCGAAGAGCGGCAGGGCCAGCCCCTCGCGCAGGCCGAAGCCGCCCAGGGTGATCGGCAGCGTGAGCGCGAAGGCCAGGGGCGGCACGACGAGGAAGTAGCCGGCGAGGGAGGGATTGCTCGGACCGAGCAGGGCCCAGCCGACCGCGTAGTGCACGGCCACCCGCAGGGACTGCACGATCAAGGAGAGGGCGAAGAGCCTGAGCAGCAGGCCGCGCTGCGCGCGCAGCAGGCGCAGCTGCTCGAGGGCCCGCGCGCGCAGGCCGCCCGGCGGCCAGAGGCCGAAGCGCTGGCCCAGGCGGTAGAGCAGGCGCGGCAGGGGATCGATGTAGATGAGCGCGCTCAGGAGCAGGAAGAGCGCGCCCCCCAGGAGGATCCCCTGCGCCAGCGGCCGCAGGCTCGGGTCCGGCCAGAGTCCCCAGGCGGCCAGCATGGCCAGGGCGGCCAGGGCGGACAGGCCGGTCAGGCGATCCGCCAGCGTGGCAGCGGCCGCGGCCATCGGGTCGCGCGTCCGGCGGCCGAGGTCGAGCACCTTGACCAGATCGCCCCCCACGCTGCCCGGCATGAAGTTGTTGAAGAAGAGGCCCACCCAGTAGAGCGCAGTGAGCTCGCCCGGCGCGAGGCGAATGCCGAGCGCACCCAGGAAGCGGCCCCACTGCCAGGCCCCCAGCACCACGCTGAGGGCGAAGATGGCCAGGCCGGCGGCGACCGGCGCCAGGCGGGCCTGGCCGAGCAGGGCCAGCGCTCGGCCCGGCGAGATGCGCGCCAGCAGCAGCGCGACCAGGGTCAAGGTGACCAGGAGCTTGAGCAGGGTGATCAGGCGGCGCCGCCTCGCGGACCCTGCGCCCGATCCGGGCGGGTTCGGCGCCGTCCGGCCGCCCCTCATGAGGCGCGATCCTCGACCGAGCGCTGCCGCGCGGCCCGGGACCGACCGGCGGGCCCGCCGTCGCCCGCTTCGGCCACGAGAGCGTGCAGGAGCGACTCCGCGTCGTCGGCGGCCGCGTCCCAGCTGAAGCTGCGGGCGCGCTCCGCCGCCCGCGCGCCCATCGCCTCGCGGCGGGCGGGGTCGGCGAGCAGCGAGAGCGCGGCGGCGGCCATCGCCGCCGTGTCGCCATAGGGGACGAGGAGACCCGTGACGCCGTCCGCCACCGAGTCGCGCAGGCCGGGCGAGTCGGCGGCCACGCAGGGCAGGCCGCAGGCGGCGGCCTCGATCACGGTGAGGCCCCAGCCCTCCTTGGGACTCGCATTGAGAAAGAGGTGGCAGCGGTGGAGGAGCTCCACCATTTCACCCAGGGGCAGATGGCCGTGGAAGCGCAGCGCATCCTCCAGCCCCAGGCGCCTGGCCAGGCGCTCCAGGGCCGGCCGCTCGGGTCCCCCACCCACGATGTCCAGGCTGGCCGCGGGCAGCTCGCTGCGGATGCGGGCGAAGGCCTCGATGACCAGATGCGTGCCCTTGTAGCGGCGCAGGCGGCCGAGGTGGACGAGGCGCGGCGCCGCATCGCGCGGCGGCGGCGCCGCGAGGCGGTAGGGCTCGGCGTCGAAGCCGCAGAAGCTGACGCTGATGCGCTCCGGATCCAGACCGCGGCCGACGAGATCGGCCTTCGTGCTGGGGCTGATCGCCAGCACGCGACTCGCCCGGTAGACGCGCGGGATCAGGCGCTCCGGCAGATAGACGGCCAGGCCCGTCAGCCAGTCCGTCTCGCGCCAGATGGTGGCGCCGAACAGGTGCGGCACCACGAGCAGGTGGGGCAGGGGCAGGAGAGCGGGCAGGAAGAAGGGGATCTTGTTGACGTCCTCGATCACGACGTCGAAGGCCTCGCGACGCGCCAGGCGGCGGGCCAGCCGCGCGAGCGCCCAGTTGGCCGTCAGCGGCCCCCCTGCGCGCAGCACGCGCAGGCCGCCGTAGCGGGCCTCGCGGGCCGCTCCGCGCCAGGCGGCCGCGAGCAGGGTGACCGCGTGGCCCCTCGCGGCCAGGCGCTCGAGGATCTCGTGCAGATGCGTCTCGGCGCCGCCGGCCTCGGGGTTTTCCCGGTCCCGCCAGTTGACCGCCAGGATCCGCAGGCGCCGCGCGGCGGCCGGCTTCGGGCCCGCGTTCACGGCGCGGGCGCGCCCGGCGCCGGACGCCGGGCGACGCAGCCGATCACCATCGCCGTGTAGTGGCCGGCGCGACGGTAGCGCGCCCAGCGCTTGGCGGCATTGGCGAGCTGGCCGAGCAGGGGAAAGGGCGGCGGGTGCATGGGCAGGGCGAGGCCGAGCCGGGCCAGCCCCCGGCGCAGCGCGCGGTAGGCGAGGCCGGGCTCGGGCCAGGCGCCGTAGGTGGCAACGAGGCGAAAGCCCTGCGCCTGGAGCAGGCCTTCGAGTTCGCGCGCGCTGAAGGCGCACTCCCAGCCCGCGAACCAGCGATCCATGGCGATGAGCAGGCGCTTCGCCGGCGTGTAGAGGTGCCACCTCTGGGGCACGTCGACGAGCAGGAGGCCGCCCGGCGCGAGCACGCGGAAGTTCTCCGCCAGCAGGGGCCGGGGATCGCGGAAGTGCTCGAGCAGTCCCTGGTGGAAGACGGCATCGAAGCTGCCGTCGGCGAAGGGCAGGGCGAGAGCGTCCCCCCGCAGCAGGGTCAGGGCGCCCGTCCCGGCAGGCGCGGCGGCCAGGGCCCGCGCGCTGGCGGCCAGCGCCGCCTCGGAGTAGTCCAGCACCGTCACGCGGGCGCCGCAGGCGGCCAGGCGCAGGGAGTCGCGTCCGCTGCCGGCGCCCACCTCGAGCACGCGGGGCGCGCCCGGAGCCAGGTGGCGCAGGAGCTCCGCGTGCACCGCCCCCACGGCCTCGTAGACCGCCTCCACCGGCTGGGCGCCCCAGAAGCGATCCCAGTGCTCGCGCCTGCTCTCGCGCCGCGGGCTCATGCGGCCGGCCCCTCCACCTGCTCGCCGGGGCGCTCGGCGGCCAGCAGGGCCGCGAGCAGGCCGTTGGCGAAGCCCGCGGCCTCTTCGCTGTCGTACTTGCGCGCCAGTTCCACGGCCTCGTTGAGGATGACCCGCGCCGGCAGCTCCGGCGCGCGCCGCGATTCGGCCAGGGCCAGGCGGAGGACGAGGCGCAGGAGCAGGCTCAGCCGGCCGAGATCCCAGTGCTGCAGGCGCGCGGCGATAGCGGCGTCGAGCTGCGCCGCGTCCGCGCGCACCCAGGCGACGAGCTCGCCCGCATAGCCCAGGGTGTCCGCCGCGCTCCCGCGGCGGTCGGCCTGGTCGCGGAGCACCGCGGCGGGGTCCTTGCCCGGCGCTTCCAGCTCGTAGAGGCTCTGGAGGGCCAGCTCTCTCGCCTTGTGCCGTCTACCCATCCTAGGCGCTGAGGCGCCGGCGCAGATCGGCCAGCTCGATGGCGGCCAGGGCGGCATCCCAGCCCTTGTTGCCGCTCTTGCTGCCCGCGCGCTCGATGGCCTGCTCGAGGGTATCGGTGGTCAGCACGCCGAAGATGGTGGGCACGCCGCTGGCCAGGCCCACCTGGGCGATGCCCTTGGCCGCCTCGGCGGCGATGTACTCGAAGTGCGGCGTGCCGCCGCGGATCACCGCGCCCAGGCAGATCACCGCGTCGTAGCGGCCAGACTCCACGGCCAGCTTCGCCACGAAGGGCAGCTCGAAGCTGCCGGGCACGCGGATCTCGGTGAGCGAGGCGGCATCCGCGCCGTGCCTCAGGAGGCAGTCGCGGGCGCCGGCCACGAGCTTGTCCACGAGGAATTCGTTGAAGCGGCTGACGACGAGCGCCACGCGCAGGCCCTTGGCGTCCAGTTGCCCTTCCAGGATCACGGCCCTACCTCCTGTTCCGGGGCCAGGGTCTGCGCCCGGGCCGCCGTTCGCAAGTGATTTGTGCGCGGGCGCTGCGTTCAGCGCCCGCGGCCAGCCCCTGTCGGCTCAGATCAGATCCAGCAGGTGGCCGAGCTTTTCCTTCTTCGCGGCCAGATAGCGCCGATTCTCGCCCCGCGGGGCGACCTCCAGAGGCAGGCGCTCGATGATCTCCAGGCCGTAGGCCTCCAGCCCCACGATCTTGCGCGGGTTGTTCGTGAGCAGGCGGATGCGCGCCAGGCCGAGCTCGGCCAGGATCTGCGCGCCGATGCCGTAGTCGCGCAGGTCCGCCTTGAAGCCGAGGTGGTGGTTGGCCTCCACGGTATCCATGCCCTGCTCCTGAAGTCGATAGGCCCGCAGCTTGTTGGCAAGGCCGATGCCGCGCCCCTCCTGCGTCATGTAGAGGAAGACACCGTGGCCGTGCGCCTCGATGGCGGCCAGGGCCTGGTCGCGCTGCTCGCCGCAGTCGCAGCGGCGGCTGCCGAGCACGTCGCCCGTGAAGCACTGGCTGTGCACGCGCACCAGCGTGTCGGGCGCCGCGGCGGGGTCGCCCTTGACGAGGGCGGCGTGCTGGCTTTCGTCGACGAGGCTCTCGAAGAGGATGAGCCGGAAGTCGCCGAGCTTCGTGGGCAGCGCCACTTCCACGACCTTGCGCACGAGGCGCTCGCGGCTGTGGCGGTAGGCGATCAGCTCCTCGATCGTGATCAGCACGAGTCCGTGCTCGCGGCTGAAGCGCTCCAGGTCCGGCCGGCGGGCCATGCTGCCGTCGGCGCTCAGGATCTCGCAGAGCATGCCCACGGGCCTCAGGCCCGCCAGGCGCGCGAGATCCACCGCGGCCTCGGTGTGCCCGGCCCGGCGCAGGACGCCGCCCCCGACCGCGGCCAGGGGGAAGATGTGCCCTGGCCGCGCGAGATCGGCGGCCACGGTTCCGGGATCGGCGAGCAGGCGCACCGTGAGCGCGCGATCGCTCGCGCTGATGCCCGTCGAAGCGCCCTCGCGGGCATCGACGCTCACCGTGAAGGGCGTGTGCATCAGGGCCGTGTTGTTCTCGACCATCGCGTGCAGGTCGAGGCGCTCCAGGAGCGCGGCTTCGGCCGGAGCGCAGATCAGCCCGCGGCCGTGGGTGGCGAAGAAGTTCACGGCGCCCGCAGTCACCTTCTCGGCGGCCATGATGAGGTCGCCCTCGTTCTCGCGATCCTCGTCGTCGACGACGACGACCATGCCGCCGGCGGCGATTGCCTGGATGGCCTGCTCGATGCGACTGAAGTCCCGCATGTCCGCTCCTTCGCGCGCGCCGCGCCTAGTCCCGCTTGCCGAGGAAGCCCTGCTGCATCAGCAGGGCGAGCAAGCGCCCGTCGCCGCCCTCGCCGCGGGCCAGGTAGCGCTGGACGTACTTGCCCAATAGATCCGTCTCGATGTTGACCTCGTCGCCCGCCGCCAGCGCCCCGAGCGTGGTGGCCGCCAGGGTGTGGGGAATCAGGTAGATCTCGCACTCGCCGTCCTCGATCTCGGGGCCGACGGTGAGCGAGACGCCGTCCACGGCCACGCTCCCCTTGGGCACGAGCAGCTCGGCGAGCTCGGGCTCCAGGCGCAGGCGCAGGGTCGTCCAGCCGGGCTCGGGGGTGAGGGCGAGCACCGCGGCCACGCCGTCCACGTGGCCGCTGACGAAGTGCCCGCCCAGGCGGCTGGTCGGCGTCAGCGCCCGCTCCAGGTTGACGGCGTCGCCCGGCTTGAGGCGGCCCAGCGTCGTCACGCGCAGGGTCTCCCCCATGGCGAAAACGCGGAAGCGTTCGCCGGCCAGGGCGGTCACCGTCTGACAGGCGCCGGCCAGGTTCACCGAGTCGCCGACCGCGAGCCCCGCTGCCACCTGCGGCGCGGCGATCTCGAAGTCGCGGCCACCACCTGCCGCCGCGGCGAGCACGACGCGTCCGATCTCCTCGACGATGCCCGTGAACATGCCTGCTCCTGGCCGGGGCGCTAGGCGGCGCCCGCCGGCGGGGTGAGAGTGATCTGCAAGTCCTCGCCGATGCGGCGCAGGCGCTCGACGCGCAGGCCGCGCTCCTCGGCCAGCTCGGTCCAGACGGGCCGCCCGTCCGCGGCGAGCAGCCGCGGCGCGACGAAGAGCTCCCAGCGCTGCCAGAGCCCGGCCGCGAGGAAGCTGCTCAGCAGCCGGCCGCCGCCCTCGACGAGCAGGCTCGCGATCTCCTCCTCGCGCGCCAGCAGGTCCAGGGCCGCCGCGAGGTCCACGCCGCCCGTCATGCCCCGCGGCAGTCGGCGCAGCACCCAGCCCTTGCCCACGCTCGCGGCGGCGCCATCGGGCAGCAGCAGCAGGGGGGCGCGCTCCGGGTAGGCAAGATCGGCCGGCGTGCGCGGGGGATCGCCATCGAAGATGATGGGCCGCGGCGCCGGGCCCGCCGCTTCCGCCGCCGGCAGCAGGCGCAGGTCCAGGCGCGGCCGATCCAGGCGCGCCGTTTCGCCGCCCACGGCCACGGCCATCGCTGCCGCTCGCAGGCGATGGCCTTCGCGGCGCGCGGCCTCGCCCGTGATCCACTGCGACCCGCCATCGGCTCTCGCCAGGAGGCCGTTCAGGCTGATCGCGCTCTTGAGGGTGACGTAGGGCCGTCCCGTGCGCTGCCGGTGCACGTAGGCGGGGTTCTGCGCGGCGGCCTCGGCGGCCAGCAGGCCGCCCTCCACGGCGAGACCGGCCGCGGCCAGCAGGCGATGGCTGGCGCCCCGCTCGCCGGGGTTGGGATCCTCGAGAGCGTAGACGACCCGAGCGATGCCGGCGCCAAGGATCGCCTCCGTGCAGGGCGGCGTGCGGCCCTGCCGGTGGCAGGGTTCGAGGCTCACGTAGAGCGTAGCGCCCCGGGGGTCCTCGCTGGCGGCGGCCAGGGCCTCGCGTTCGGCATGGGGGCCGCCGAGGGCCCGGTGCCAACCCTCTCCGATCGCGCGGCCGTCCTTGACGAGCAGGGCCCCCACCTGCGGATTGGGCGCCACGGCACGGCCCCCGCGCGCGGCCAGCTCCAGACAGCGCAGGAGCCAGCGGCGGTCCTCGTCCTGCTGCGAAGCGGCGGGCCTTCGCTCGTCGGCGGGCGGGCTGGCGCTCACATTCCTCTCCCGGGCCCGGGCACAAAAAAACCGAGGCGCAACCTCGGGGCACGGGAAGGGCGGGCGCAGCTCCGCGCCTGACAGCCTTCTCCCATCCGGACTTTTACCGTCGGCTCCGGCTTCGCACCGGATCTGCGGCTCGCGCCGCTCGCGGGCTGGGCTGCCCTCGCGGGACAGCCATCACCGCCGGTGGGGACTTGCACCCCGCCCCGAAGGCGGCCTCAATTAACCCCCGCCGAGCGAGCTTGTCAAGGCGGCGGGCCGGGGCGCCTAGTCGAAGATTTCCGCGAAAAACGCCTGCATCTGAGCCCAGGAGCGCAGATCCGCGGCGGCATTGTAGGCGGCGCCAGTGGCCGGATCGTTCCCGGCCGCGCGCTGCGTGAACGCATGCACCGCGCCGGCGTACATGACGAGCTGGTAGTCCACCTTGGCGGCCTCCATCTCGGCCACGAAGGCCTGGACCTCCTCGGGCGTCACCCAGGGATCCGCGGCCCCGTGGCAGACGAGCAGCTTGGCCCGGATGGCCTGGGCGTCGGCCGGGTTCGGCGTGCCCAGGCTGCCGTGGAAGCTGACGACGCCCAGCAGCGGCGCTCCACTGCGCGCCAGTTCGAGCGCAGCGCCGCCGCCGAAGCAGTAGCCGATGGCCACCAGGCGCTGCGGATCCACGCGCGGATCCCGGGCCAGGACATCGAGGGCCGCCCTCAGGCGGGCGCGCAGGAGCGCGCGATCGGCGTAGTACTTGCCCGCTTCCTGGCCCGCGGCGGCGCTGTCGGCCGGGCGCACGCCCTTGCCGTAGACGTCGGCGGCCAGGGCCACGTAGCCCATGCCGGCCAGCATCTCGGCCCGGTGGCGCTCATTGTCGCTGAGGCCCATCCACTGGTGGACGACGAGAACGCCCGGCCGGTGGCCGGCGAGGGCGTCGTCGTAGGCGAGATAGCCCTCGCAGGCGAGCCCCGCGTGCTCGTACTCGAGCGTCTGGGTGACGAGCTTGGCCTGCACGGGCACGCTCCCGAGGATGAGGATGCTGAGGACGAGAATGGCGGCAGAGCGCATGGCGACCTCCAGTCGGCGCAAGGGTGAACAGGTTCACGGAAGCTACACGAGCCGCTGGGCGCTTGCAACGCCGAGGCGAACGCCGCATCTTAGGCAGGCCCCGTGTCCATGCATGCTAGGATCTCTGCCACATGTCCAGCTCAGGCGCCGCTCCGGCCGCAAGCGGGGGCGAGCGCGAGGGAGGCTCAAGCGATGCGCAAGCCCGGCATCTGGATCTCGCTGGCCGCAGTGGCCCTCATCGGTGCCGCTGTCGTCTGGAAGTTCGCCCTGCGCGGCGACGATGCGCCTCGCTATCGCAGCGAGGCTATCGCCCGCGGCGACGTGGAGCTGCGCATCTCGGCCACGGGCACGCTGAACCCGGTGACCACCGTTCAGGTGGGCAGCCAGGTGAGCGGCACCATCGCCGCCCTCTACGCGGACTTCAACGACCGCGTGCGCGCGGGCCAGGTGCTGGCCCAGCTCGATCCCACCTTTCTCAAGGCCCAGCTGGCGGAGACGCGGGCCAACCTGACCCGCGCCGAGGTGCAGTACCGCCAGGCCCTGCGCGACAGCGCGCGCACCGCTCCCCTGGCGGATGAGGGCCTGGTGGCGCAGGCCGATCTCGATGCCGCCCTCACCAGCCTCGAAGCGGCGCGCGCCTCGGTGGAGGCCGCGCGCGCCTCGCTCGATCGCTCCGAGACGAACCTGCGCTACGCCACGATCAGCTCGCCCATCGACGGCGTCGTCGTCTCGCGGGACGTGGACGTCGGCCAGACCGTGGCGGCCTCGCTCTCGGCGCCCACGCTCTTCACGATCGCCCAGGACCTGACGCAGATGCAGCTCGAGGCGGCCGTGGACGAGGCGGACATCGGCGCCATCCGCGACGCTCAGCCGGCCGACTTCACCGTGGACGCCTATCCGGAGCTGCGCTTCACGGGCGAGGTGTACCAAGTGCGCCTCTCGCCGGAGACGGTCTCGAACGTGGTCACCTACACGGTGGTGATTCGCGTGGCGAACCCGGACCAGAAGCTGCTGCCCGGCATGACGGCCAACGTTTCCGTGCTCGTCGACGCCGCGCGCAGCGTGCTCAAGGTGCCGGCGATGGCCCTGCGCTTCAAGCCCACAAGCGCGGCTCCGGCCGGGGGCGCCCAGGCTGCCGAGTCCGGGCGCAGCGCGAGCGCCCAGGGCCCGCGCCTGCGCGGCGAGCAAGGCCGGCAGGGCGGGGGCATGCCGCCCGGGGCGGCGCGGGCTGGAGACACGGCCCCGGCCGAGGCCACGGCGCGGGCCGGGGACGCGGCAGACCGCCGGCCGGGCACGGGGGACGGTCAGCTCTACCTGCTTGGCGAGGAGGACACCCTCGAGTTCCTCCCGGTGCGCACCGGCATCAGCGACGGCAGCTTCACGGCGGTCTACTCGCCCGCCCTCGCCGAGAGCCTGCGCGTGGTGCTCGCCGTCGAGAGCGGTACGGCAAAGGTCCGGGACCAGGAGGTCGTCAATCCCTTCACCCCGCAGCGGCCCGGCGGCCGGGGCCGCTAGCTGCGGCGAGAGGACCTCATGAGCGAGCCCATCATCGACATCCGCGAGGTCATCAAGCTCTACGGCCGCGGTGCGGGCCAGGTGGCTGCGCTGCGCGGCGTCTCCTTCCAGGTGCAGGCCGGCGAGATGGTGGCGATCATGGGCGCCTCGGGCAGCGGCAAGTCCACCTTGATGAACATCATCGGCTGCCTGGACAAGCCGAGCGCCGGCCACTACTTCCTCCGCGGTGAGAACGTCGCCCGCCTGGGCCGCGACCAGCTCGCGGTGATCCGCAATCAGCGCATCGGCTTCGTTTTCCAGAGTTTCAATCTCCTGGCCCGCACGAGCGCGCTCGAGAACGTGGCCCTGCCGCTCGTCTACAGCGCGGGCAAGGGGGCCGGCGCGGGCATCGAGAAGCGGGCGCGCGCGAGCCTGGCCCAGGTGGGCCTGGCCGACCGCGCCCACCACGTGCCGAGTCAGCTCTCGGGCGGGCAGCAGCAGCGCGTGGCCGTGGCGAGGGCGCTGGTCAACGACCCGGCGCTGCTGCTCGCGGACGAGCCCACGGGCAACCTGGACACGCGCACCTCGGTGGAAGTCATGCAGGTCTTCCAGGCCTTGAATGCGAAGGGCATGACCCTGGCCCTGATCACCCATGAGACGGACATCGCCGAGTACGCGAGCCGGGTGATCGTCCTGCGCGACGGCCTGATCGTGGAAGATCGCCAGATCCAGCATCGCCGCGATGCCACGGAGGACCTGCGCCGCCTGCCGGCCGCCGCTGCCGTGCGGCTGCCCGGCCTCGGCGCGGGCGAGGAAGGACACGCATGAGGGTCTGGTTGCTCTTCAAGGTGGCCCTGCGCTCGATCGGCCGCAACAAGATGCGCTCGGGGCTGACCGTGCTCGGCATCGTGATCGGCGTCGGCGCCGTGATCGCAATGATCGGCATCGGCGAGGGCGCCTCCAACCAGGTGCAGTCGCAGATCTCGGCCCTGGGCGACAACCTGATCAACGTCTTCCCGGGCTCCTTCGCCGGCGGCGGCCGCCACACGGGCGCGGGCAGCATGTCCTCGCTGACCGAGGACGACGCCAAGGCCATCGAGGCGCAGGTGCCCAACATCACGCGGCTCAGCCCCACGGCCGACTCGCGAGGCATGCTCGTCTACGGCAGCCAGAACTGGTTCACGAACATCCAGGGCGGCGACGCCGACTACTTCGACATCCGCAGCTGGCCGGTCGTGGCGGGCGCCGGCTTCAATGATTCGGCCGTGCGCAGCGTGGCCAAGGTGGCCGTGATCGGGCAGACCGTGTCGACGCAGCTCTTCCAGGGCGAGGACCCGATCGGCAAGATCATCCGCGTGCAGAAGATGCCCTTCACGGTGGTCGGCGTCCTCAGTCGGAAGGGCCAGAACAGCTGGGGCCGCGACCAGGACGACGTGATCATCGTGCCCTACACGACGGTGATGAAGCGGCTCTCTGGCCAGACCAAGATTTCGATGATCCTCGCCTCGGCCAGCTCGGCCGAGGTGGTGCCGCAGACAGTGACCAGCATCGAGGAGCTGCTGCGCCAGCGCCACAAGATCGGGCGCGGCGCGGACGACGACTTCACCGTGCGCACCCAGCAGGACATCGCCAGCGTGATGGGCTCGACCTCGCGCGTGATGCGCATCCTGCTGGCCGCCATCGCCTCGGTGTCGCTCCTGGTCGGCGGCATCGGCATCATGAACATCATGCTGGTCTCGGTCACCGAACGCACGCGGGAGATCGGCATCCGCATGGCCGTCGGCGCCAAGGGCTGGCACATCCTGATCCAGTTCCTGGCCGAGGCGGTGGTGCTGGCCGCATTCGGCGGCCTGGCCGGCATCGGCCTCGGCTTCGGAGCGGCCAAGCTGGTTTCGCATTTCGCGCACTGGCCGATCCTGGTGCCGCCGGACGCCGTGCTGCTGGCCTTCCTCTTCGCCGCCGCCGTCGGCGTCTTCTTCGGCTTCTGGCCCGCGCGCAAGGCCTCGCGGCTGGATCCCATCGAGGCCCTGCGCTACGAGTGACCCGCCCCCGGGGGCGGGTCGGCGCTATGCCGGCGCCGGCCGCCCCGGAGCCAGCTGCGGTCCAAGGTGAAGGTGGGCCCGCTGGCATCCTCGCGGTCGCCGGCGCCGGAATCCAGAACCTGCCGGGAATCTTGTCCGTCCTCCTTCATTCCCACCGGGGTGAACAACCCGGCCCCGACGGGGCCTCGACAAGCGGGTTTCGGACCCGATGGAGTGCTGTGCGCGGCGCGCTCGCGCGTGCAATCCCCGACGGAATTGCTACACTATGCGTGAACCTCGCGCGAAGGAGAGGCCCCGTCCATGAGCGAGCCGAGTCCGCCCGCCGTCACCCGTCGGCTCGATACCCGCGGCAGCTACTGCCCGCGGCCCGTGATCGACACTGACAACGCGATGCGCGCGCTCGCCGCGGGCGAGGTGCTCGAAGTGCTGGCCGACGACATCGGGGTCAAGCTCGATCTGCCCGCCTGGTGCCGCGCGCACCGGCAGCGGCTCATCGCCATCGAGGAGGAGGGCCGGCTGATTCGCGTGCTGATCATGAAGGTCGGTGAAAGCGCATGAGCGTGGCTCCGCGCCTGAAGGAAGATGGTCGGCCGGTCAAGGCCATCGGCCTCATTTCGGGCGGCCTGGACAGCACGCTCGCCGCGCGCGTCCTGGCCGAGCAGGGCGTGCAGGTGCTCGGCGTCAACTTCTCGACGGGTTTCTGCCGCAGCGACCACCACCGCGCCATGGGCGCGCTGGGCAAGCGGCAGGACCCCAAGCGCCTGCGCAACGAGGCGCTGCGCGCGGGGGCCGACCTCGAAATCCCCGTGCGCATCGTGGACCTGGCCGAGGGCTACCTCGAGGTGATTCTGAGGCCCCGCCATGGCTACGGCGCCAACCTCAACCCCTGCATCGACTGCCGGGCCTACATGCTGAGCGCCGCGCGAGCGCTCATGGTCGAAGAGGGCGCGGACTTCGTCTTCACGGGCGAGGTGCTCGGCCAGCGGCCGATGAGCCAGCACCTGCAGGCCATGCAGACGATCGAGCGCGAAAGCGGGCTCGAGGGGCTCTTGCTGCGGCCCCTGTCGGCACGTCTCCTGGCCCCCACCGAGCCCGAGCGGCGCGGCTGGGTGGACCGCGAAGGGCTGCTGCGCATCCAGGGCCGCACGCGGCGCTTGCAGTACCAGCTTGCCGCGGCCGCGGGGCTGGACGACATGCCCAACCCGGCCGGCGGCTGCTGCTATCTCACGGATGTCGTCTACGCCTCGCGCTTCGCCGACCTCGTGCTGCACCTGCCGCCCCAGGCTCGCCCCAGCGAACGCGACATCCTCTTGCTCAAGGTGGGGCGGCACTTCCGCCTGACGCCGGGCATCAAGCTCATCGTGGGCCGCGAGGAGGCCGAGAACAACTTCCTCACGCACTTCTTTCCGGAGGGGCCCTTCCTGGAGGCCCCCCAGGTCTCGGGGCCGCTCGGCTTCGTGCACGTTCAGCCGGGCGCCGCGCTGCCCACCCTCGCCCAGCGCGAGTTGATGGCGGCGATCATCGGCCGCTATGGCAAGGGTCGCGCGGCCGAACTGCTCGACGTGGAGTATCGCCACGCAGGCGCCAGCGAGATGCTGCGCGTGAAGCCGCTGGCCGAGGAGGCGCCGCTGGACGCCTATCGGATCTCCCAGGACTTCGACGCGAAGGCCGTGCGCGGCCGCTAGGGCCGCTGCCAATCATCCCACCTCCCGCTTCATGCCGCCGACTAGGGAGACCCTTCGCGCGCCCCGCCAGTCGGCCCGGCTTTCGCCATCGCCGCTTCGAAGTCCCTGAGCGCGATCGCCGCCGCCCCGGGGGACGCCTCGGCTGCCGCCAGCGCCGCGAGCCGCGCGGCCACGGCGCGCACGGTCGCCAGATCCTGCGCGGCGAGCGCCAGCGCCCCGCGGTCGTAGAGCAGGTCCGGGTCGTCCGGATCGAGGGCGAGCAGCACCTCCATCTCGCGCGTGGCCTGCTGCGGATAGCCCCACTGGAAAAGAATCCGCGCCAGCTCGCGCCGACCCGCCTCGCCGCGGCCGAGATAGGTGAAGTCGGTGAGGCCCGCGATCAGGTAGAGCTCGCTCTGCGTCCACGCAGCCGCGGGCCCGGCCTCGGGGCCGGGCAGTTCGTCCACGAAGCGGAAGCTCGTCACCGCGGGGATGAAGAGCGGCAGCGCCTCCCCCTGGTAGAGCGCCCGCTCCAGCGGCAGGAACTGGACGCGCCGCCCGCTGGGCTCGGCCCGCAAGCCCACGGCCAGGTCCACGGCCTGGCCCCTCGGCGCCGCGACGACCAGCACGTCTCCCGCCGGTGGCCGCTTGGCCTCGCGCAACTCGCGGAGCGCCTCCTTCACCATGGCCCCGTAGCGCAGCATGGGATCGGCCTGCAGCGTGCCCTCGAGCAAGAGCGCGCTGCGCGCCTGGGTCCGCCAGCCCGTGACGAGCAGGAACAGGATGGGCAGCGCCAGCGCCCAGCGCGCCAGCCCCCGCGGCAAGCGCTCCAGCCCGGCGGCGGCGAGCAACAGGAGCGGCGCCAGCGGCAGGTACAGATAGTAGAGATAGCTGTGCCGCACGAGCGGCAAGACGGGCGCGAGGAAGAGCAGGGCGATCAGCGCCGCGGCGGCGATGGCCGGCCGCCAGCTCCGACGCCGCCAGGCGAGCAGCGCGAGCAGGGCGGGCAGCAGCGCCCCCCAGCGCCAGAGCGCCGGCTCGTACTGCGGCGCCTGATCGGGAAAGGGCACCCAGACGCGCAGCAGCCAGGCGCTGTAGGTGAGCGCGTTCCAGAGGATGTTCACCCCGTAGACCGAGGCATAGGGATCCCCGGGCGGCCGCGGCGTCAGCGCTCCGCCCGTATACAGGAGCAGGAAGCCGGGCGCCAGCGCCGCGAGCGCGCGCAGCCGGCGCGCCCGCGATCTGCCCGCCCCCGTCGGCAGCAGGAGCGCGGCGATGGGCAGCATGAAGGCGGCTTCCTTGCTCAAAATCGCCGCCAGGTAGAGGACGAGCGCGGCGAGTTCCCAGCGCCGCCCCGGTCGCAGCCAGGCCAGCAGCGCGGCGATGGTGAAGGTGGTCATCAGCACGTCCTGCACGCCGCTGATCCAGTGCAGGCAGGTGAAGGCCACGGGCGAAAAGAGGAAGAGCAGCGCGGCGATGAAGGCGCCTCGCTCGCCCAGCCCCAGCCGTCGCGCCAGACGCGCGAGCAGCCAGGCGTTGGCCGCGTGGAGGAGCAGGATCACCAGGTGGAAGAGCGCCGGCCGTTCGCTGAAGAGCTGCCAGCAGACCGTGAAGAAGACCCGCACGGAGAGCAGGCGGCGGGTGCCCATGCCCCAGGGCACGAGGCCGTCGGCGCGCATCAGGAAGAGCAGGTCGTCCGAGCTGAAGAAGACGGCGAGGGCCCCCCGATAGAGGGCCAGCGTCAGGGCCGCGAGCAGCAGGGCAAAGAGCCCTTCCCTCAGCGCGCCGCGGCCGTCGGCCATCTCAATCTCCCGCGAGCAGGGCGGCGGCAAAGAGGCCCGGGTCGAAGGGCGCCAGGTCCTCGAGGGTCTCGCCGAGGCCGACCCAGCGCACGGGAATGCCCAGCTCGCGCCCGATGGCGAGCACGACGCCGCCCTTCGCCGTGCCGTCGAGCTTGGCGAGCACGATCCCCGTCACCTCGGTGGCCTCCTTGAACACGCGCGACTGCTCGATGGCGTTCTGGCCCGTGTTGGCGTCGATGACGAGCAGCACCTCCTGCGGCGCGCCGGGCACTTCGCGGCCGATCACGCGGCGGATCTTGGCGAGCTCGGCCATCAGGTGCGCCTTGTTGTGGAGGCGCCCCGCCGTGTCGATGATGACCACGCCCGCCCCCCGCGCCTTCGCCGCCGCGAGGGCGTCGTGGGCCACGGCCGCCGGGTCGGCGCCGGGCGCATGCCGCACGATGTCGCAGCCCAAGCGCTCGGCCCAGATCGCGAGCTGGTCCCCCGCCGCGGCGCGGAAGGTATCGGCCGCGGCGAAGAGCACCTTGCGGCCCGCCTGCTGATGTTGCCAGGCCAGCTTGGCCGCGGTGGTCGTCTTGCCCACGCCGTTGACGCCGACCAGGAGGATCACCCAGGGCGCGCCGCCGGCCGGCACCGCCGCCGCGCCCGCTGTCTGCGGGTCCAGGCCGGCCAGCTCGGACTCGATGACCTCGCGCAATACCGCCAGCACAGCCGCAAAGTCATCGCCGCGGGCGCCCGCGGCCGAGAGCCGCTGCCTCGCGCGCTCGCTGACCTCCAGGGCCAGCTCGGCGCCGAGATCCGCTTCGATGAGCAGTTCCTCGAGTTGCTCGAAGACGGCCGGCGACAGCTCGGCGCGTCCGCCCCCAGGAAAGAGGGTCTCCACGCGCTCGACCAGCTGCGTGCGCGTCTTGCCGAGCCCCGCCTTCAGCTTGGCGAACAGGTTCACGAGGCCGCGCCCGCCGCGCGGGCGGCATCGAAGTCGTCCGGCACGTCTTCCAGGGCCACGCTGACCAGCTTGGAGACGCCGCTCTCTTCCATGGTGACGCCGTAGAGGTGACCCGCCGCCTCCATCGTGCGCTTGTTGTGCGTGATCACCACGAACTGCGTGCGCGCGCTGAACTCACGCACGAGCTTGGTGAAGCGCGCGATGTTGGCGTCGTCCAGCGGCGCGTCCACCTCGTCGAAGACGCAGAAGGGACTGGGCTGGCTCAGGTACACGGCGAAGAGCAGCGCGAGCGCGGTCAGCGTCTTCTCGCCGCTGGATAGGAGCTGCACCGTGCTGATGTTCTTTTCGCGCGGCTTGGCGGTGACCACGATGTCGCCCTCGAGCGGATCGTCGGGATCCACGGTGAAGGCCAGATCCGCCTCGCCGCCATCGAAGAGCGTCAGGAAGATCTGGATGAAGTTCTCGCGGATCACCTTGAAGCTCTCGGTGAAGCGCTGCTTTGCCTCGGTGTTGATCGCGCGGATCGTCTCCAGGAGCTGCTCGCGCGCGGCGACGAGGTCCGCCTGCTGCGCGAGCAAGAACTCGTAGCGCCCGTTCTTCTCGGTGAATTCCTCGAGCGCGAGCAAGTTCACCACGCCCAGGCGCGCCAGCTTCTCCTTGAGCGCACTCACGGCCTCGGCCAGGCTCTGGCCTTCCGCGGGCGCATAGCCGGCCGGATCCGCGGTGGGGTCGACAGCCGGATCGAGCTCGGCCCCCAGCTCTTCGCGCACGCGCGTCTGCAAGTCCTCCATCTTGACGCCGAGGGTGCTGATCTCGAGCTCGAGCGCGTGGGCGGCCTGCTCGCTCTCGCGCTGGGCCTCGCGCAGCCGGCGGCCCTCGGCCTGGCGCTCGCCGGCCGCTTCGCGGAGGCCGGTGATCTCGCCGAGCAGGGCCTCGGCCTCGCCGCGCTTCTCCTCGAGACCACGCCGCTCATTGCCCAGGCCCTCGCGCAGCGCCTGGGCCCGCTCGCGCAGGCTGAGCACCTGGCCGCGACTCTCGGCCGCCCCGCTCTCGCTGCTCTCGCGACGCGACCACTGGCCCGCCAGGTTGCGCTCGAGGTTCTCCTCGCGCAGGCGCAGGTTATCGCGGCGCCCGCGGGCAGCCGTTTTCTCGAGCCGCCGCTCCGTGACGCGGCCCCGCGCGCCCCCGAGCTCCCGCTCCAGGCGCGCCACTTCGGTCTCGAGAGCCGGCAGGTCGATGGCCTCCCCGGGCTGCTCTTCGCCGAGCTGCGCGAGCCCGCTTTCGGCGGCGGCCAGCGCCTCGGCGAAGGCCAGGGCCTGGCGCCCCTGCAGCGCGCGCTCGTCGGCTACGGCCTGCGCCTCCTCTTCGCTGCGCGCGAGGCGCGTCTCCACCCGGGCTCGTTCCGTTTCGCGCTCGGCAAGCCGCGCCCGCGCGGCGGGCAGTTCCGCATCCAGGGCCTCGAGGGCCGCGCGCAGGCGCCCTTGCGTCTCCTGATGGTCGGCGCGCGCCGCCAGCAGGCGCTCCCGCTGCGGGGCCAGCGCGGCCAGCTCCCGCTCGAGCACGGCGATCTCCTCGCCGCGGCCCAGCGGCCGACTCTCCTCCGGGCCCGTGCTGCCGCCCGCCACCAGTCCCCGCTGGAAGACGAAGCCCTCGGGCGTGACGATCACCAGCTCCTCGCCGCCGGGGGCGGCCAGGGCCGCGCGCGCCGTCTCGGCGTCGGGCGCCAGCTGGTGGCGCGCGAGCAAGCGGGCGAGCGCGGCATGCAACTCCGGTGGGCCGTCGACGAAATCGATCAGCTGCCGGCAGCCTGCGGGGGCGGCCGCCGCCGGTCGAGGCGCCGGGGCGACACCGGCCAGCTCGATGAGCAGGGCGCGACCGCCTTCCTCGTCGCGGAGCTGCTCGAGCCAGCTCAGGCCGCGCCCGCCCTTGACGACCAGCGCACCGAGCTCGCGCTCCAGCGCGCACTCGATGGCCAGGCGGTAGCGATCCTCGACACGCAGCATGTCGCCAAGGGCGCCGACCAGGGCGCTGTCGCCGGCGTGCCGCTCCAGCAGTCGGCGGGTTCCCTCCGGGAAGCCGGCGCCCTCATCGCGGAGCCGCACGAGCAGCTCGTGGCGCGCCGCGGCCTTCTCGGCTTTCAGGTCCAGCTCCCGGAGAAGGGCTTCCACTTCGAGACGGCCGGTCTCGTTCTGCTCGCGCTCGGCGCGCAGCGAGGCCAGGCGACTCTGCAAGCCGAGCAGCGTGGCGGCCGCCGCCGCCTCGCTCTGCCTGAGCCCACCCAGCTCCCCCTCGCGCTGCGCGCTCTGCGCAGCCAGGCTCTCGGCCTCCGCCTCGAGTTCGAGCTGCCGGCGCTGACCGGCTGCCAGGCGCTCGCGCAAGCGCTCCACCTCGCCGCCGGTCTCCGCGCGCTGCCGCGCGAAGTCGAGCTGGAGCTGTTTCTCGCGCGTGAGCAGGCCCCGGCGCTCGCCGAAGCGGGTCTCCAGGTCGCCCAGGTCGGCCTCGGCGGCGGCGAGCTCCCCCTCCAGGCGCTCGGCGAGCGCTTCGAGCTCGCTGCGCTCGGCCTCCAAGTCCCGGCGCTCGATCTCCAGGCGGGCGATGGCCTCGGCGGCCAGGCGAGCCTCCTGCTCGAGCTGGGCGACCTGCCGCTCCTCGGCGCGGGCGCGCTCGTCGAGCACCGCCAGCTCCTCCTCGCGGCTGCGGTAGGCGCCCGTGGCCTCGTCCAGGGCGTCGCGGCGGCGCTTGTACTCCTCCTCGCGCGCGACGAGCTCCAGCTGCTGGGCGGCCAGGGCCGCTTCCAGGCTCGCCACGCGGGCTTCGCTCTCGCGGCTCGCATCGCTGACGCCCTCCTGGCGGCGCCGCAGCTCGCGCTGGCGCTGCCAGTAGCCGTGGAGCTGGGCGGCGGCGAGCTGGCGCTCGGCGGCGGTCAGCTCTTCTTTCACGCGCTGGTAGCTGCGCGCGCGGCTCACCTGCACTTTCAGCGATCGCACGGATTTGCCCAGCTCATCGAGAATGTCGGCCAGGCGGGTCAAGTCGCCCTCGGTGGCCGCGAGCTTGGCCAGGCTCTCCTTGCGCCGCAGCTTGTAGCGCATGACGCCGCTGGCCTCCTCGAAGAGCAGCCGGCGCTTGTCGCCCGACTCGGCGAGGATGTCCTTGACCATGCCCAGCTCGATGATCGAGTAGACGTGGTTGCCCAGGCCCGTGCCGGCGAGCAGATCGCGGATCTCGTGCAGGCGATAGGGCTGGCGGTTGAGGAAGTACTCGCTGCCGCCCGCGCGCGTCACGCGCCGCGTGATGCTGATCTCGTCGTACTCGACGGGCAGGCTCTCGCTGGCCCCCGTGAAGCTGAGCGTCACTTCGGCGAAGCCCATGGGGGCCCGACGCTTGGTGCCGTCGAAGATGACGTTCTCCATCTTCGTGCCGCGCAGGAGCTTCGCGCTCTGCTCGCCGAGCACCCAGCGAATCGCGTCGACGATGTTCGACTTGCCGCAGCCGTTGGGCCCGAGGACGGCCGTGATCCCCTGCTCGAAGTCCAGCGCGGTCTTGCCCATGAAGGACTTGAAGCCGAGCATTTCCAGTCTCGATAGGCGCACGCTTGTTCTCCGCTGCTAGGGCTAGGGTGTCACGATGCGGCAGTAGTCCTCGCCCGCGCGGTCGAGGAGGGAGTCCCGGCAGGCGGCGGCGCCCGCGAGATCGGCGAAGGGTCCCAGCCAGAGGCGGTACCAGCTCAGCCCCTCGACCAGGGCCGGCGCCAGGCGGACGCCGACGCGCTGCGCGGCGGGCGCGCGGGCGGCCTGGGCGGCGATCGCACTGTCGCGGAAGGACTCCAGGTGGACATAGAAAGGGCCGGGCGCCGTGAGGAGGCGACTCCAGGCTCCCGCCGGCTCGAATCGCCGCAGGAGACCGCCCTCCCCCGCGGCGACAGGCCTGGGCACCGCGACAGGGGTCGCGGCGGCCGGAGTCGCCGTGGCGAGCGTCGCCGTGGCTGTCGGGGCGGCTACCGGCGAGCCGAGCCCGGCCGGGGCAGCCTGGAGAGGCTCCCGGCCCGGCGCTCCCGTTGCCGGCTCCGGCTCGGCGCTCGCGGACGCCGTGCTGCTGGACTCGCGGTGCTGCGCCGCGTAGGGCAGCTGGGCCGGGGCGGGGAGGGGCGAAAAAGTGTCGCCGGCCCCGCGCTCGACGGTGGAGCCCGCCGCCTGCTCGCCATGGTCCCGGGGACCGGTGATGAGGTAGATGCCGAGCAGGAGCAGCATGGCCCCCGCCGGCAGCAGGAGGACGGGCCACAGGCGCCGCCCGCGCTGCCGCCGCGCGCCCGGGCCCCCACGCGGCGCCCGGAGCGCCGCCGGCTCCTCCAGAGGGGCCGCTGCCGGCGCTTCGGCCTCGAGCAGCAATCGGAAGTGGCAGGCCTGGCGCAGGGCGGGCAGCAAGCCCTCGGCATTGCCCGCATCGGCGAGCAGCAGGACGCGCTCGGCCTCCCCGAGCAGACGGCTGAGGGTCAGCGCGGGTTCGTCGGGAGAATCGAGCGGCAGAGCCCAGCGGCCACCCGCCGGAATCCAGAGCCCCGCGCAGTGCGGCCGCTCCTGAGCGGCGGCCGCTGGACTGAGCCCGTAGTGCAGGATCTCGGTGAACCCCTCGGGGCTGCCCGCAAAGATCTGGTCGAAGAAGGGCGCCCTGGGGTGGCCGTCCACCACCAGGCAGCTTCGCCCGGCCGAGCGCCACTCGGCCGCCAGCCGCTCGCAGAGCTGCATGGCGGCCGCGGCTCCCCCAGCGTCCAGCTCGATCAGGGCAAGGGCAGCGCCGCCCTGGGCCGCGGCATCGATGCTCGCCATCAGTTCGGCCGCGAGGGGCTCCAGTTCGCTGCCGGGCGCCGGCGGCCAGGCGAGCCTGCGCTCGCCACGTCCACCGCGCCCGCCGCCTTCGCCCCCGATGCCGCTCAAGACCGCTTGCCCTCCTTTGCTGCGCGTGCCAGGACGCGCTTCAGCACGCGCAGCGCGTCAGGCAATTCTTCCTGGGAAATCGCGGCCAAGTCGAGGAAAAACTCCTCGTGGCGCAGCGTGCCGAGCAGCGCCGGCCGCGCGCTGCGCGTCAGGCGCGCCAGGCGGGCAGCCGGCACGCCGGCCACGCGCAGGACCAGGCCCGCGCTGGGCCAGTCGCTCTCGGCGGCGGCGCCGCCGCCGCTGCGGGCCGCGCTGTCCTGGACCTCCACCTCCAGGCCCGGAATCGGCGGCGAGGCCAGACCCTGCGCCAGTTCGCGGGCCATTGCCTGGATGGCGCTGCGATCGCGGCTGAGCATGGCCGTGGTGGGCAGGGGCGAGTCCAGGGCCAGGCGATCGCTCAGCGTCGCCTGCAGGGCGGCGATGTTCAGCTTGTCCAGGCGCAGGGCGCGGGCCAGGGGATTGGCGCGCAGCTTGCCGAGCATCTCGGCGCTGCCCAGCAGGATGCCGGCCTGGGGGCCGCCGAAGATCTTGTCGGCGCTGAACGTGATCAGGTCCGGCCCGGCAGCGATGGCCGCCGCCAGCGGTGGCTCGCCCAGCCACTCGGCGTCCGCATCGAAACGGCCGCTGCCGAGGTCGTAGATCACCGGGCAGCCGCGCGCCTTGCCCAGTTCCACCAGCTCGGCCAGCGTGGCCTCCTCGACGTAGCCGCTCACCGTGAAGTTGCTCCGGTGCACCTTGAGCAGCACATCGCCGCGGCGGCCGATGGCCGCGGCATAGTCCGCGATGCGCGTGCGATTGGTGGTGCCCACCTCGGCCATGCGACCGGCGAAGCGCTCGAGGATCTCGGGGAGACGGAAGGAGCCGCCGATCTCCACCTGCTCGCCGCGCGAGACGATGAGGCGTCGATCGCGCGCGAGTGAGTCGACGGCCAGCGTGAGGGCGGCCGCGTTGTTGTTGACGGCATAGGCGGCCTCGGCGCCCGTCAACAGCTGCAGCAGCAGCTCCGCCTTGCGCGTCCGCGAGGCGCGTTCGCCGCTGGCCAGATCGAGCTCGAGATCCACCGGCCAGCGCGCGGCCAGGGCGACGTCGCGCTGCGCCGCCGCCGAAAGGGGGGCGCGGCCGAGGTTCGTGTGCAGGAGGACGCCGGTGCCGTTGATGACACGCTGCGTGCCTTGCTCGCAGAGGGCGCGCCACTCGGCGGCCCAGAGCGGCGGCAGGCGACGGAGGAAGGCCGCCCGCGTGAGCGGCGCCTGCTTGCCCTCGCGCAGGGCCGCGCGGTAGTCGTCGAGGCGCAGTCCGAGCAAATGGCGAAGACTCTCACGCCGCCAGCGGGCGACCAGGGCCTTGAAGGCTGGCGCGGTCAGCAGCTGGTCGACGGAGGGGATGGCCTGGAGGGCCCGCTCGAGGTCGCTGGGAGGCTGGGGCACGAGGGCTCGCTTTCGCAGAATTGCCTAGGCTAACATGCACCCTAGGGCTCGTCAATGAAGCCCGCAGCGCGCCCGGCACCCGGTGGGAGCCAGCGCGTGCCCGGCGTGAAGGGCTTGAGCTCACCGTCCTCCAGGGTCATCAGCATCACCTGCTCGGCCAGCGCCTCGCGCCGCGCGCGTTCATCGCCGCGGGCCGCCGTCCGCTCGGCCAAGGCGTCGCGGATGCCCGCCGGCGTCCGGTCGCTCTCACCGAGGACCTCGAGCAGGAGCGTCATGCCCAGGAAGCCGCGGGCGGCCACCGGGCTCACGCCGCTTTCGAAGCGCACATCGTAGAGGCGCTGGAAATCGCGGTAGAGCAGGCGGTCCCGCTTGAGCAGGACATCGCTGGGGAAGACCGCGCCCTCCAGGCCCGCCCCCCCCTGACGGGCCAGCCGCCGCGAGTTCCAGGCATCATTGCCCAGGAGCTGCGCGTCGATGCCGTAGAAGGCGAGCTGCGGCACCAGGAGGACCAGCTGCTCGACCTCACCCGTCAAGAAGAGCAGCTCGGGCTGGGCGATGCGGAGCTCGTCCAGCACGTCGCCGAAGTCCGTGGCCCCCACTTCGTAGGCCGCCGAGGCGACGATCTCGCCGCCGAGCGCATCGATGGTCTCCTCGAAGAGGTGAGCCAGCTGTTCGCCGTCGCCCTGCTTGGGATAGAGCACCGCCAGCCGCGCCCCGAGCAGCTCCGTGATCGCCACCCGCGCCAGGGCCAGCGCCTGGGCGTCGCTGCTGATGAGGTTCTGGAAGATCCATTCACCCACGAGATGGATGTCCTCGGCCGTGGCCGCCGGCGAGAGCAGCGGCACGCCCCGCGCATTGGCCTCGACGGCGGCGGCCACCGTGGGGTTGCTCAGCACCTCGCCGAGCAGCGCGCTCACCTGCGCCTCCTGGATCAGCTGCCGTGCCGCCAGCGCGGCCCGCACGGGCTCGCCCTGCGTATCCGCCTCGATCAGTCTGAAATCCGTGCCGCGCTCGGCATTGTAGCGGGACAAGGCCAGGCGAGCGCCCTCCAGGAAAGCCTCGCCATAGACCGCATAGCGCCCGCTCAGGGGCGCGAGCACGCCGACGCGGCCGGGGACGCTGGCGGCTGCCGCAGCGGCGGTGGTCGCGGGCGCGCCGGCGGACGGCGCCGCCTGGCGCTCGGCGGCCTCGAGGCGCAGCAGCGCCTGGCGGGCCAGGCCCTGGCGCTGTGAGCCCGGACGGCGCTCGAGAAAGAGCTGCAGCTCGGCCGCGCTCAGCTCGCTGCCCAGCAGATCCGCGAGCAGGGCCTCGGCGCGGGGACGCCAGGTCTCCTCCCGCCAGCCGTCGAGGGCGCGGTCCAGGCCGATCGCCGCCTCGAGCTGGCGCCCCGACGCGGACAGGGCCCGCGCCTTGAGGACGATGCCCGGCCAGCGCTCGGCGCTCTCGGGATAGTCCGCGAGCAGCCGGCCGAGTTGCTCCAGCGCCAGGGCCCAGCGCGCCTCCTCCATGTAGCTCTCGGCCAGGCGGCGGGTGAGCGCCGGCGCGGCCTGGAATTGTGGACTGTCCGCGAGCAAGGCCAGGCTCAGCGAGCGCGCGCGCTCCGTCTCGCCGCGCGCATAGGCATCGAGGATGGCCGCCTCATCCCGCCGGGCCGCGGCTTCGGCGGCAGGCGAGAGCCCTCTGCTCCCCGCCGGCGCGGGGGGGGCGACAAGGCCGAGGGTAGAGGCAGCGAGCAGGCAGGCGAGGATCCCCGAGCGGGCCCGCCGGAAGCCGCCGGCTGTGAAGCGGCTAGCGCGCATCGGCCAGGTCCCCTTCCTCGGCGCCCAGCTGCTCCCGGTAGCGGGCGGCGCCGTCGGCGTAGTGGCGCGCCGAGGCGCCGTGGGCCGCCAGGGTCTCGGCTTCGGGCAGGCTGCGCTTGATCTGGGCCGGCACGCCGGCCACCAGGCTGAAGGGCGGGATCTGCATGCCCTCGCGCACGAGAGCGCCGGCGGCGACCAGGCTCCCCCGCCCGACCAGGGCGCCATTGAGCACGGTGGCGCCCATGCCGATCAGCACCTCGTCCTCCACCGTGCAGCCGTGCAGGATGGCGCCGTGGCCCACGGTCACCCGCTCGCCGATGTTCAGGGGAAAGCCGGCATCGACGTGGAGCACACTGCCGTCCTGGATGTTCGTCTCCGCGCCGATCGCGATGCTGTCCACGTCGCCGCGCAGCACGGCGTTGAACCAGACGCTCGCACGCTCGCCCAGCGCCACGCGGCCGATGACGCGCGCGCCCGGCGCCAGCCAGGCCGTGGCGGCGAGCGCGGGCGAGAGGTCGTCGAGACGATAGCGACTCATCGGCTGTCCCCCTGCGCTCAATCGGCGTCGGCGGCGTCGGCGCCGGCCCCCTTGGCCGGCGGCCCCAGCCGCTTCTTCTGGGCCTCGAAGAGGGCCCGGTCCACATGGATCTCGGCGCCGCAGCGCAGCGCCAGGGCGATGCCGTCGCTGGGCCGGCAGTCGATGGCCAGGTACTCGTCCCGCTGACTCTGGGCCACGAGCAAGCGCCCGAGAAAGACATTGCCTTCGATGCCCGTCACCTCGGTGCGCAGCAGGCGCGCTTCGAGACCCTGCAGCAAGCGCTGCATGAGGTCATGGGTGAGCGGCCTGGCGCTCTCGGCGCCGCTCAGGGTGAGCGCGATGGCCGAGGCCTCGCCGGGACCGATCCAGATCGGCAGCACTTCCTCGCGCCCTGCCGGCTGGAGGAGCAGGATGGGGATCTTCGAATCCTCATCCAGCGCGAAGCCCTTGACCTCCATGCGCAGCGAGCTGCGCTGCGGATCTCCGCTCATGCTCCGGACCTTTCCGGCGGCCTCAGTCCCCCTCGAAGGCCGGCTCCTGGCCGCTCAAGGCGCCCAGCATGTAGCGCGCGTCTTCGACGAGATCGCTCTGGGGGTAGAGCGTCATGAAGCGCTCGAAGGCCGCCCGCGCCTGGACGGTGTCCGCGAGTTCCTCCGCGTAGACGAAGCCGACCATGAACTGGGCCCGATCCGCCTGCGCGAAGTCGGGGAAGCGCGCCACCATCTGCTCATAGTAGCCGATGCGTTCGGCTGGGTCCTTGGTGGTCTGCGCCATCTCGAAGAGTTCCTCGGGTGTGGCGGCGCTCGTGAAGGGCGCGGCCACCTGCTCGACACCGAAGCGCGAGCGCAGTTCCCGCAGCCGCTCGGCGTAGAAGTCCTCCTGCACCTTGGGCGCGAGCCGCCGCGAAATCTCCTCGCGCACCTCGCCGAGCGCCTTCGTGCGTGCATCCTCATGCTCGTCGACGCGGACGAGGGCCCAGCCCTTCTTCTCCACCTCGATGGGCGCGCTCACGGCGCCGACCGCGAGGGCGAAGACCTGCTCGGTGAAGGCCGGGTTGACGCCGAGCGAGCGCACGTAGCCGTCGCGGGTGAACCAGCCGAGGTCGCCATCCTCGTTGGCCGTGGGCGCATCCTTGCTCTCGGCGCGCGCCAGCGCCGCGAAATCCTCGCCGCCGGCCAGGCGCTTGGCCAGCGCCTGGGCCTGGGCGCGGTCGGCGGCCAGGATCCAGCGGGCGCGCAGCCGCTCCTGCACGGCGAACTCGCCCTGGTGGGCGTCGTAGTAGGCGCGGATGGCCGCCGAGTCGGGCTGCGCCGCGTCCTGCACCTTGCTGCGATAGTACTGGCGCATCAGGATCTGCCGCCGGGCGCGCTCCACTTCCTGCTCGAGCGAGGGATCCCGATCCAGACCCTCCGCCAGGGCGGCCTGGTAGAGCAGCTCCATCTCGACCATGCGGTCGAGGAATTGCTGCTTGCCCTGGGGCGTCTCCAGCTCGCGGCGCTGGAAGGGCGGGATCTTCTCCAGCTCGGCCTCGAACTCGGCCCGGGTGATGGCCGTCCCCCCCACCTTGACCAGCACTTCCCCGGACGGCGCGGAGTCGACCGGCCCGGCGTCGATGCCCCGGCCGCCCTCCGGGCGGCAGCCCAAGGCCAGGGCCAGGAGAACCGGGCCCAGTCCCATCAACAGCGTCTGCTGCGCGCGCGTGCGTCGCATCATCCTCAGCCTCCTTCGTGCTTCCTCGGTTTCATAGGTGTCGCCCGCCGGCGCGGGCAGCGACGAGGGCCACCAGCTCCCGCAGCTCGTCCAGTCGCTCCCGCCGCGCCACCAGCAGGGCGCTGCCGCTGCGCACCACCACCAGGCCCTCGACGCCGAGCAGGGCGGTCAGCCCCTCCCGGTCGATGACGATGTTGTCCCGCGCGTCCAGGGCGATCAGCTCGCCCTGCGCGCGATTGCCGTCCACGGCGGGCAGCAGCTCGCCCAGCGCGGCCCAGCTCCCCACATCGCTCCAGCCGATGTCGGCGGCCAGCACCTGCACGCCCGCGGCCCGCTCCATGACCGCCACGTCGAAGGACCGGGCAGGCATCTCGGCGTAGGCCGCGCGCAGTGCGCGCGCGAAGCGCGGGCTAGCCGGGTCGACGGCCGGCAGGGCAGCCAGGGGCGCCCAGATCTCGGGGGCCAGCGCCGCGAAGCTCTCGGCCAGGCGCCGCGCGGGCAGAAAGAAGATGCCGCTGTTCCAGAGATGGCGCCCGGAGTCGGCGTAGCCGCCGGCCCGGGCGGCGTCCGGCTTCTCGATGAAGGCGACCACCCGCTGGGGTTCGCCGGTCTGTGCCGGCCCCGCCAGCTCGAGATAGCCGTAGCCGGTCTCGGCGCGCGTGGGCCGGATGCCCAGGGTGACGAAGACATCCTCCTCGCGCGCGCAGCGCAGGGCGCGGCGGGCGAGGCGGCGCAGGCCGGCGGGATCGGCGACGACGTGATCGCTAGGAAAGACGGCCAGCAGGGCCCGCGGATCCTCGCGCAGCGCGAGCTGGGCGGCCAAGGCCACCGCGGCCGCGGTATTCCTGCCGGCGGGCTCGCCGAGCACCCGCGCCGGCGGCAGGGCCGGCAGCTCGCGACGGCAGGCCGCGGCGAGGTCCGCCGCCGTGATCAGCAGGCTGCGCTCGGGACGACCCAGAGGCGCCACGCGCGTCCAGGTCTCGGCGAGCAGGCTCTGATCGGCGAGCAAGGAGAGGAACTGCTTGGGCCGCCGCCGCCGGCCCAGGGGCCAGAAGCGAACGCCCCGTCCGCCCGCGAGCACGACGAGCCAGGTGGCCATCAGGCCCCCTCCTCGGGCAGCTCCTCGCGCAGCGCGCCCAGCACCAGCGCACGAATGGCTTCGAGGCGCTCCTGGGTCGTGGCCTCGAAGCGCAGCACGAGCACGGGTCCCGTGTTGGAAGCGCGGACGAGCCCCCAGCCGTCCGGGAACTCGATGCGCACGCCGTCGATGTCGACGACCTCGTACTTGGCGGCGAAGCGCTCACGCAGCGCGGCCACGACGGCGAACTTCTTCTCATCGGGGCAGGCCAGGCGGATCTCGGGCGTCGACAGGTAGACGGGCGCCCCGGCCAGGAGGCCGCTGAGCGGGGAGTCCGCGGCGGCTACGATCTCGAGCAGGCGGCCGGCCGCGTAGAGCGCATCGTCGTAGCCGAAATAGCGGTCGGCGAAGAAGATGTGACCGCTCATCTCGCCGGCGAGCAGCGCGTGCTCGGCCTTGAGCTTGGCCTTGATCAAGGAGTGGCCGGTCTTCCAGAGCACGGGCAGGCCGCCGTGGGCCGCGATGTCCTCGCCCAGGGCTCGCGAGCACTTCACCTCGTAGATGACCTTGGCGCCGGGATGCGCGGCGAGCACGCTGCGCGCATAGAGCATCAGCAGGCGATCGCCCCAGAGAATGTCGCCCTTCTCGTCGACGACGCCGATGCGGTCCGAATCGCCGTCGAAGGCGATGCCGAGTTCGTAGCCGCCCTCCTGGACGGTGCGGATCAGCTCGCGCAAGTTGGCGGCGACGACGGGATCGGCCGGGTGATTCGGAAAGCGGCCGTCCGGCTCCTCGTAGAGCAGGGTGGCCTCGGCGCCCAGGGCCGTGAAGAGCTGGCGGGCGAGAATGCCGGCCGTGCCGTTGCCGCAATCGACGGCCACTTTCACTGAGCGCGTGGGCCTGAGATCCTGCGCCAGATGCGCGAGGTAGCGGGCCTTGAAGTCCTCGCTGCGGCGGCGGCCGGCGCCCTGGGGCAGGGGCCCGGCAGCGGCTTCGCGCAGGGAGGCGATCTCGGCGCCGGACAGCGCGCGGCCCGCCGAGACGATCTTGACGCCGTTGTACTGGGGAGGATTGTGGCTGGCGGTCACCATCGCGCCGAAGTTCTTGCCCTCGCCCAGCACGGCCTGGGCGAAGTAGAGCACAGGCGTCGGCACCTCGCCGATCTCGACCACGTCCAGGCCCGTGGCGGTCGCGCCCGCCACGAGCGCGGCGGCCAGCTCGGGCGAGTGCAGGCGGTTGTCGTAGCCGATCACCGCCTCGCGGGCGCCCTCGGCCAGCCAGCGCGCGGCGATGGCGCCGCCGAGGGCATGGTACACCGCGGCGTCGAGGTCTTCCCCCACGACGCCGCGGATGTCGTATTCGCGGAAGATCTTGGCAGGCAGCTCCACGCCGCAGCTCCTCACGAGTGGCCGCAGGGCAAGGCCCCGCGGCTGCCGTCGCGAGCCAGGTTATTCCTGGCGCACCGTGACCTGAATCGTCGCTTCGACGCCCTGGCCGCGATGCAGCTTCACGAGAATCGCGTACTCGCCCAGCTCCTTGATCTGCTCGGCGAGATCGATCTGTCCCGGCTCGATGGCGAAGCCGCGACCCTGCAGCTCCTTGGCGATGGCCTGGGCGTTGACCGAGCCGTAGAGGTGCCCCTCCTCGGTGGTCTGGCCCTTGAACTCCAGGCGCAGGCCGTCGAGGCGACCCCGCAACTCCTGGGCCGCGGCCACATGCTTGCGGTCCTTGCGGCTGCGTACGCGATTCTCCTCGGCCAGCGCGCGCTGGTTCCCGTCGGTGGCGTACACGGCCAGGCCATGCGGGCTGAGGTAGTTGCGGAAGTAGCCCTTGGCGACGTTCACGCGATCCCCGCGCTTGCCGAGGTTCTCCACGTTAGCGGTGAGCAGGATCTCCATCGTGGCCTCCTAGCGCCAGTGCTCGCGCACGTAGGGGAGGAGCGCAACGTAGCGAGCCCGCTTGATGCCGTTCACCAGCATGCGCTGGTGGCGGTCGCAGGTGCCGGTGATCCGCCGGGGCGCGATCTTGCCGCGGTCATTGACGAAGCGGGTGAGCAGCTCCTGGTTCTTGTAGTCCAGATCGTCGACATGCGAGATGCAGAACTTGCAGGGCTTCTTCCGCCCTGTCCACTTGCGTGCCTTCTTCTTCTTGCGCCGGATGCGAGGCATCAGTCGTCCTCCCCTTCGTCGTTGTCGTCGCCGGAGTTCCGCGCCGCTGCGCTGGGAGCGTCGTCGCCGCCGCCCTCGCGCGGGCCGTCATCGCGGGGGCCGCGCGGGCCACCGGGGCGCGGGCCGCCGCGGCCCCGCGGGCCACCGCGCCCACGGCCACGCCGATCGCGCTCCTTGCGCTCCGTGAGCTGCATGAGTTCGTCGCTCTTGCCGGTGCCCTCGGGCACTTCGTAGCAGGTCATGTAGCGGAGCACGCGGTCGTCCACGCGCAGGCGGAACTCCAGCTCCGCGATCGTCGCCGGCTCGGCGTCGAAGCGCAGCAGGACGTAGCTGCCGTCGGTGAACTTCTGGATGGGGTAGGCGAGCTGGCGCTTGCCCCAGAGGTCCGCCTTGCGGACCGTGCCGCCCTGCCCGGTGATCAGCTCACTGAACTTGGCGGCGGATTTCTCCAACTCGGAGCCGTCGGCTCCAGGATGGATGATGTACAGACACTCGTAGGCCCTCAATGCCTGCCTCCCTTCGGACTGGCGGTCTCCGGACGGCCCCGGACGGGGCGCCGGAAACAGGGTGTGGCCGGCGTGTAGCCAGCCAGGCATTCGTCGATCTTGGCTATGTAGGGGAGCCTGGGCTCCCGGCCCGACAATATACCCGAGCCGCCGCCGGCTGTAAAGCCCGCGCGGGCAATCAGCTGACGATCTGGCCGTTCACCCGGCCGGCCGCCCGCTCGAGCCCTTCGGCGAGCAGCAGGGTCACCGCGTCGGCGGCGGCCTCGACGAGAGCCTCGGCCCGGGGCGCTTCAGCGGCCGTGAAGCTGCCCAGGACATGCGCCACGGTGTCGCCCTCCCCGGCCGGGGCAGAGCCGGCCGTCGGCGGGCGGCCGATGCCCAGGCGCAGGCGGGCGAAGCCCTCGTCCCCCCAGGCTTCGATCAGCGAGGCCAGCCCGTTGTGCCCGCCCGCACCGCCCTGGGCGCGCAGCCGCAGCCGCCCGAAGGGCAGATCGAGGTCATCGGCGACGACCAGCCAGCGGGGGGCCGCCAGGCCGGTCAGCAGCCCGAGCTGGCGGGCGGCCTCGCCGCTGCGGTTCATGGCGGTGGTGGGCAGGACGAGCAGGACGGCCCCGCCCGGGCCGGCCCAGCGGGCGGCGTGGAAGTCCCCCCGCCCCGGCTGCAGGGTGAGCCCGGCGCGCCGAGCCAGGCAGGCCACGACCTGCCAGCCCAGGTTGTGCCGGGTCGCCGCATAGCGGCGACCCGGATTCCCCAGGCCAATCACGATGGTGCTGAGACCCGCATAGTCGAGCGCGGGAGCGGCGAAGCTGCGCCTAATCCTCGCTAGCAGCTTCCGCATCGGCGCCCTCGCCCTCGCCCTCGCCCTCGCCCTCGGCACCCTCCTCGGTACCGGCCTTGACCAGACGCGGCGAGGCGATGCTGACGACCGCCCGGGCGGGTTCGGCCAGGAACTCGACCTTGGGCACCTGGAGGTCGGCGACGTGCAGGGTCTCGTTCAGCTTCATCTCGGTGATGTCCACGACGATCGAGTCGGGGATATCGGCCGGCAGGCAGCTGATCTCCACGCTGCGCAGCAGGTGCTCGAGGATACCGCCGAAGTCCTTCACCCCGCGCGACTCGCCGGTGATCACGATCGGGATCTCGACATGGATGGGCTTGTCCATGCTGATGCGCTGCAGGTCGACATGGATGACGCGGCCGGTCACCGGGTGCCGCTGCCGCTCGCGCACGATGCTGAGAATGGGCTTCGCCTCGTCCACGCTGAGATTGAGGATGAAGTTGCTGCCCTGGCGAGCGCGGTAGAGCAGGTCGAACTCCGCGGCGGCGATGGTGAGGCTCTTGGCCTCGCCGCCGGCGCCGTAGAGGACGGCCGGCAGCACGCCCTGCGCGCGCAGCTTGCGGGTGACGGACTTGCCGGTGCCTTCGCGGCTGACGGCTTTCAGTTCCAGAGACTCCATGATTCCTCCCGGTCCACCGCCCCAGCGCAGGTGGCCGGGATACGAAGACGGAGCTTGGGGTGCGGTTCAGACGAAGAGCGAGCTGACGGATTCAGCGTTATGTATGCGCCGAATCGCCTCGCCAAGCAAGGGGGCCACGTCCAGAATTTCGAACTTCGGCGGCAGGGCCGCGCCGCCCTGGTTCAGGGTATTGGTGATCGCCACCGTCTCCAGGGGGGAGGCCTCCAGACGGGCGCGGGCCTGGCCCGAGAGCAGGCCGTGGGTGGCAGCGGCCCGAACGGAGCTGGCGCCCCGGGCCATGCAGAGCTCGGCGGCATTGGCCAGCGTGCCGGCCGTGTCGATGAGGTCGTCGACGATGACGACGTCCCGGCCCTCGACCTCGCCGATCAGGTTCATCGTCTCGGAGACGTTCGCCGAGGTGCGGCGCTTGTCCACCACGGCCAGTTCGGCGCTCAGGCGCTTGGCGAAGGCCCGGGCCATCTTGACGCTGCCGACGTCGGGGGCCACCACCACCGGCCGCTTGGGCTTCAGGCGCTCCACGTAGTCGAGGAGCACGGGCGCGGCGAAGAGGTGATCGAGCGGAATGTCGAAGAAGCCCTGGATCTGCGGCGTGTGCAGGTCCATGGTCAGGCCGCGATCGGCGCCGGCGCTCGTGATCAGATTGGCCACGAGCTTGGCGGTGATCGCCACCCGCGGCTTGTCCTTGCGGTCCTGCCGCGCATAGCCGAGATAGGGAATCACCGCCGTCACGCGCTGGGCGCTGGCCCGCTTGCAGGCATCGATGAGGATCAACAGCTCCATCAAGTTGTCGGCCGGGGCGGGCGTGGACTGGATGATGAAGGCGTCCACGCCGCGGATGTTCTCCTGGATGTGGGCGTAGATCTCGCCATCGGCGAAGCGTGCGATCGTGGTTTCCGTCAGGCTCCGCCCCAGGTAGCGCGCGATCCGATCGGCCAGCGGCCGATTGGCGGTCCCGGTGATCAGGGCGAGCTCTTCACGGGTGGAGAACATCGGGTGGCCTTTCGCTGGATCAGGAGGGCAGGTCAGCCTGGGGCGGCGCGGCTAGCGCGGCGCCGCCGACGGCGGCTGGCGTTCGGGTTGGGGCGGGAGGATTCGAACCTCCGAATGCAGGTACCAAAAACCTGTGACTTGCCACTTGTCGACGCCCCAATGCAATCCGGGCGGGCCTAGTGGTCGTCGCCGCTGGTGTAGGTGGTCTCTCCCGACTCCAGGCGGGCGACTTCCTTGGCGTACTCGCTCAGGATCCGGGCCTCGATCTTCTGTCGGGTCTGGTTGTTGACCGGATGGGCGATGTCCTGATACGTGCCGTCATTGCGCTTGCGGCTGGGCATGGCCACGAAGGATCCGTTGGCTCCCTCGATGATCTTGAGTCCGCGAACCACGAAGCAGTCGTCGAAGGTGACGCTGGCGAAGGCCTTCAGCTTGTCGTCATTGCGCAGGGAGATGCGGACTTCGGTGATCTCCATTCGTTCCTCCCGGCAGGTCGGTGTCTTAGCCAGTCGAATCCGCTGCGCCCGAGTCCTCGAAGCTAATCCCCTGGGGTCTGGGTCCGGCAACCCAGGTCTGCCAGCGCGTCGCCAGCACTGCCCCGGCCCTGTCCGCCGCCTCCCGATCCGGGAAGCTGCCGAAGACCGTCGCCCCGCTGCCGCTCATCAGCGCATGCACGGCCCCAACCCCCTCCAGTGCTCTCGCGATCTCGTAAAGCACGGGGTAGGCAGGGAATACGACGTCCTCCAGGCGGTTTCGGAGCACCATTCCGGGGGCGGGAAAACGCGCCAGATATACCTTAACTTGTTCGAGGCTAATCCGATACGGGTTGCCTGTCAAGCCCAATCGCAAATGCTCGTAGGCCCAGGCCGTGGTCACGGAGAAGCCCGGGTTGACGAGGAGGAAGGCGCCCAGGCGCAGGGCCGGCAGGGGCTCGAGGCGTTCGCCCCGCCCGCGGCCGATCGCCGTGCCGCCTCGCAGGAAGAAGGGCACGTCGCTGCCCAGGGCGAGGGCCAGCGCGGCCAGCTCCCCGTCGGCCAGGCCGAGTTTCCAGAGGCGATCGAGGCCCAGCAGCGTCGCGGCGGCATCGCTGGAGCCTCCCCCGAGGCCGGCGCCCAGGGGGATGCGCTTGTCCAGCAGCACCCGGGTGCCGCCCATCGCGCCGGGCCTGGCCTCCGCCAGCAGCGCGTGGGCCCGACGGAGGCTGTTCTCGGGGCCGTCCTCCAGCGGCAAACCCCGAATCGAGAGCTGAAGCCCGCTGTCGCCACCGCTCTTGCTGAACTCGAGCTGATCGCCCCAGTCGAGACTCTGAAAGATCGTCTCGATCTCGTGATAACCGTCCGGCCGCCGCCCGTGGACCTCGAGTCCCAGGTTCAGCTTGGCCGGGGCGAAGACGCCGAGGCGCTTCCCGCCGGCGGCCCCGCTCACGAGACCAACCCCACCGTCCACAGGGTGAACAGGGCCCAGCCCAGGGCGGTCAAGAAGATGGGCCGGTCGCCCAGGAGAATCTCCGAGGGATCGCCGGTGCCTTCGGGCCGTTGCGTGAGGAAGAGATAGCGCATGACGCCGAAGCTGACGAAGAGGTTCGAGGCGAGCCAGGTGGCCCCGTAGCGGGCCACGGTGCTGGGCCAGAGCGTGTAGAGCGCGTAGGCGAGGATCACGGCGGCCGCCGAGAGGCCGAGCAGCTGGTCCAGGAGCGCGGCCGTGTAGCTGCCCAGGACCGGCCGGTGGCCGTCCGGGGCTTCCAGGCCGAGCAGCTCGCTCCTCCGCTTGGCGAAGGCCAGGAAGAGGGCGCCGAAGAAGGTGCAGATGAGGAGCCAGGGGCTCAGCAGCACCGCCCCCTCCTCGGCCCCGTCGCCGAAGCCGGTGACGAGATGCGGCGCCAGCACGGCCACGCCGGCCACCGCGCGCAGGACGAAGTTGAGGGCGATGCCGAAGGCGTCCAGGATCACCTGGTGCTTGAGCCAGAGCGTGTAGAGCAGGTTCATCACCAGGAAGATCAGGGCGACGGCGAGGAAGTTGCGCCCCAGCCAGGCGGCTCCGGCCAGGCCGAGGCCCACGGTCAGCGCGAGGCCGGGGGCCACCCAGGACAGCGGCAGGCGCCCCGCCGCCAGCGGGCGCAGGCGCTTGCGGGGATGCAGCCGATCCTTGGCCAGATCCACGCGATCGTTGAAGAGATAGATGGCCCCCGAGAGCAGGCAGAAGACGAGGCAGGCGGCCAGGCTGCGCGCGAGCAGGCCCGCGTTGCCGGCCTGGCCGGCAAAGACGATGCCGAAGAGGACGAGCAGGTTCTTCGTCCACTGGCGCGGGCGCAGGGAGGCGAGCAAGGCGGCGGCAGCGCTCAAGCGTCGGCCTCCGCGGCGGCAGCGTCGGCAGCTTGGCGCCGCGCGAGCTCATCCCGGATCTTGGCGACCAGCAGATCGATGGCCACGGCGTTGTGCACGCCCTCGGGCACGATGAGGTCCGCGTAGCGCTTGGAGGGCTCGACGAAGCGCAGGTGCATGGGGCGCACCGTCTGCTGGTACTGCTCGATGATGGAGGCCACCGTGCGC
Organism: uncultured bacterium; assembly: GCA_963695095.1. GTDB lineage: Bacteria > Krumholzibacteriota > Krumholzibacteriia > JACNKJ01 > JACNKJ01 > VGXI01. The sequence goes on from CAVOFT010000001.1 coordinate 2,295,201, forward strand.
TCGCGGTTGCGGATGTCCCGCTGCAGGCGGCGGATGAAGCGCTCGTCCGGATCGGCGTCGATGTAGATGCGGATGTCCATGCGCCGGCGCAGGGCCTCGTGCTCGAGCACCAGGATACCCTCGAGCAGGATGATGTCCCCGGGCGCCAGCGGCGTGCCCGCGGCCTGGCGCGAGTGCGTCTCGTAGTCGTAGCGCGGCTGGACGATCTCCTCGCCCGCGCGCAGGCGGTCGAGGTGCTCGATGAGCAGGTCGGTCTGGAAGGCCTCGGGGTGGTCGTAGTTGATGCGCTCGCGCTCGATGGCGGGCAGGTGGCTGTTGTCGTGGTAATAGGAGTCGTGGTGCAGGAGCAACACCCGCGCCTGCGGGAAGTAGCTCTTCAGCTTGAGGGCGACGCTGGTCTTGCCTGAGCCCGTTCCCCCTGCAATCCCGATGACGACCGGTGCCCGCTGCATGCTCTCCCCTGTTCGCCTTTGGCCGCGGCGACCTGGACCCGCGCGCCGGCCGTCAAACTAGCACAAGGGCCGCCGGCTGCCAATGCCCGGCTCCAAGGAGTGGGAGCGCAAGCTGAAGAAGATGCGGAGCCGAGGTTCGCGCGGCGACGCGCGCCTTAGGCGACAGTGCAGCCGAGGACTGACTGCTGGGTCAGTACAGCGACTTCACTTCGCCCCAGCTCTTGTCTTCGGCTGCTACGACCTCACAGCCCTCGCCGCGAGCGCCGATCTGCAGTCCGCAGTCATTGCCCGCGGGGGCGCAGGGCGATGCGGGCTGGAGCGTGTATGGGTCGGCAGGGTTGAGCCCCAGGCAGAATAGGGGATCCAGTGAGATGTTGCCGTTCGTCCCCGTGGGGTCGACCATATCGCCTGCGAAGTTGCCGCCGGGGTTGTTCCAGACATCGCAGCAGGACAGGACTGGGAAGGAGTACTCCAGGGTGTGGACTCCTCCCCCGGGATTGCCGACGATCAACACTTGCTCGAGCACAGGATCGGAGCCCGTGAGGCAGCTGATTCCGCCACCGCCCCAACCGGTATCGCTGTTGCCGACGAGCGTGCACCGCGTGATTCGCGGCGAAGCGTTCAGCCAGAGGCCAATGGCGCCGCCGCCATGAGCCGTGTTGCCAATGAAGAGGCACTCCTCAATGACAGGCACGCTGCGGCCGGCGATCGAGTTGCTTTCGTACCAGATCGCACCGCCATAGCGGGAGCCCATGTTGCCTTCAAAGACGCAGTCGCGGATCTCGACATCGGGCGTCCGCTCCAGGGCAATCGCCCCGCCATCTGAACCTTGATTCCCGGTGAAGGAGCAACCGCTGATGATCGCTTGCGAGGACAACTCGAGGGCGATCGCGCCACCGTCATCTGCGTCCAGGTTTGAATCAAATGAACATCCCGAGACACTGATCTCGGAGAAGGCAACGCTGAGCCCCCCTCCGGAGCCGGCACTATTGGACTCAAAGTCGGCGCTCTCGATGGTTGCTGATGCATAGACGATAGAGAGTGCGCCCCCCGTCCCCAGCGCGTGGTTGTCGACGAAGTCAGTCTCCTCCAGCAAAGCGCTTGCATAGAGCAACTCCCCTCCTCCCCCATGCGAAGCATGGCAGCTCTCGAAGCGCATTCCTGTGAGGCGGCAAGAAGAGTGCTCGCAGTAGATTCCCCCGCCGTTGAATCCTTCGACTCTCGCATTGCGGACTGTGAACCCGCTAATGTGGGAGGCCGTCGTCTCGCCAGAATGTAAGTAGATACCTCGTCCGGCCTGTTGGCAATCGATGATCGTCTCATCGCGGCCCATCTCAGAATCAAGTACGAGATCGATCCCGTGGAAGTCGAGATTGCGATTCGTGGTGCCAGTGTAAGTTCCGGGACCAACCAGCACCGTGTCGCCCACTTGGCAGGCATCGATAGCCGGCTGAATCGACATGAAGTCGCCCGTGCCATCGAGGCGCACGGCGTGCGTCGCGGCTGAGGCGCTGCTGCTCAGCACGAGTAGCAGCGCCCCAGCCTGCAGGAGATTCGCAGGTGCAATGCGCATGCTGCCTCCAATCGACGGCTGCTCTGGTGGTGCCTACATCTCCTTCAGGTGCAGAATCACCCGCGCCCAGATTCCTTCGTTCGCGCTCAAGGATACCACACTTCCGACCCCGAGCGCATCCGCCGCGACGCGGCCGATCAGCAGCGTTTCCTGGCTCCTTCCCTCTGCCAAGCCCTGCCGAAGGATCGGCGTGATGTCGAGTTGGAGAATCGCCTCCGATTCGCCGAAGGCAAAGGCAGCCACGGGGCCCGTCTTGCCTTCGGGGATGAGTCTGTAAGGTTTTCTGTGTAACTGGCCTTGGGCTACACTCTATCGGAGGAGAGCGACCATGGCCAAACCAGATCCTGTGGACAAGCTGATCGACGAGCTGATCCTGGGCAAGCAGCCCGAGGAGATCCTCGGCAAGGACGGCGTGCTCAAGCAGCTCACGAAGCGGCTTGTCGAGCGCGCCCTCGAAGGCGAGATGACCCACCACCTGGGCTACGCGCCGCATGCCCCCGAGGGCCGGGGCAGCGGCAATTCACGCAACGGCAAGACGAGCAAGACCCTGCTGGCCGAGAGCGGGGAACTGGAGATCACCGTGCCCCGCGACCGCAGCGGCGAGTTCGAGCCGGTGCTCGTCCCCAAGCGCCAGCGCCGGCTCGCCGGCTTCGACGACAAGGTGATCGCGCTCTACGCACGGGGCCTGACGACGCGCGAGATCCAGGCTCACCTCGAGGAGCTCTACGGCGTCGAGGTCTCGCCGCAACTGATCTCGGCGGTAACCGACGCGGTGCTGGACGAGGTCGCAGCCTGGCAGAACCGGCCGCTGGATCCGGTCTATCCGATCGTCTACTTGGATGCGATCCATCTCAAGCTGCGCAGCGAGGGCCGCGTGCAAAACCAGGCGGTCTACCTGGCGCTGGGGATCACGCTCGAGGGGAGGAAGGAGCTGCTCGGCCTGTGGATCGGCGAGAGCGAAGGGGCCAAGTTCTGGCTGGGCGTGATCACGGAGCTGCGAAACCGTGGGCTGCAGGACATCCTGATCGCCTGCGTGGATGGGCTGAAGGGCTTCCCCGAAGCGATCGAGACGGTCTACCCGCGGACGCAGGTGCAACTGTGCATCATCCACATGGTGCGCCATTCGCTCAAGTACGTGGGCTGGAAGGAGCGCAAGGCGGTGGCGGCGGATCTGCGGACGATCTACACGGCGGCCACGGCCGAGGCCGGGGAGCAGGCGCTGACGGCCTTCGAGGCGAAGTGGGGAGCGCGCTACCCGTCGATCGGCAAGAGCTGGCGGGCCAACTGGGCGAACCTGATCCCGTTCTACAGCTACCCGCCGGCAATCCGGAAGGTGATCTACACGACGAACGCGATCGAGTCGATGCAGGCGAGCCTGCGCAAGCTGCTGCGGCATCGGGGTGCTTTCCCGAACGCGGAGAGCGTGCGCAAGGTGCTATACTTGGCGCTGCAGCGGATCGCAAAGGGCTGGAAGCGGCCGGTCCTGGACTGGGTCGCGGCCCTGAATCACTTCAGCGTGGTGTTTGAGGGGAGAATCTAGCGGTGATCGGAGATGGGTCAGTTACACAGAATTCTGGACACACTCGATCAGGGGTTGTTCCCCATCCGGCAATTGCGTCAGTATGAAGGACGGCGTGCGTTCACCCAAGAGACGTTCGACTGAGGTGGTCGCTTAGTAGGCGTTCTTGCGCGTGAGCACGGCGCGCAGGGTGAGCCAGAGGATCTTGAGGTCGAAGGCCAGCGACCAGTTCTCCACGTAGAACAGGTCGTAGCGCGTGCGCTCCTCGATCGGCGTGTCCCCGCGCAGGCCGTTGACCTGGGCCCAGCCGGTGATGCCGCTCCGCACGCGGTGCCGCTCGAAGTAGCGCGGGATGCTGCGCGCGAAGTCCTCGACGAACTCGGGCCGTTCCGGGCGCGGGCCGACCAGGCTCATCGCGCCCGTGAGCACGTTCCACAGCTGCGGCAGCTCGTCGAGGCTGCTCGCGCGCAGCCAGCCGCCCAGGCGCGTGCGGCGGGCGTCGCGGGGCGTGCTCCAGGCCGCGCCCGCCTGCTCGGCATCGCGGCGCATCGTGCGGAACTTGCGGATCACGAAGCGGCGGCCGTCGCGGCCCAGGCGCACCTGGCCGTACAGAACGGGCCGGCCGTCGTCCGCGAGCACGGCCAGGGCGATCAGACCCAAGAGTGGCAAGAGCAGGAGCAGGGCGAGCGTCGCCACCGTCAGGTCGAGGCTGCGCTTGAGCACGCGGCCCAGACCCGAGAGCGGCACGTGGCGGAAGGCCAGGAAGGGCAGGCCCTCGATCTCCAGGTGGTGCAGGCGCGTGGTCAGCAGGCCGACGAGGTCGGGTACGAGGAAGCTGTTCACGTTCAGCGCCGACAGGCGCGAGGCCAGCTCGACGAAGCGGTCGTAGCGGGCGAAGGGCAGGGTGACCACCACCGTGTCCAGCTCGTGGCGAGCGACCAGGGCCTCGAGCTCGGCGCTCTCGCCCAGCAGGGGCAGGCCCGCCGGCGGCGCCTCGCCGTCGGCGATGAAGCCCAGGGGCCGCAGCCCGTAGCCGGGATGCTCGGCGAAGAGCCGCCAGACGGGCAGCGCCATGGGACTCGCCCCCAGCACGGCCAGGTTGAGCACGCCATGGCCGCGCGCGAAGGCCTTCCCCTGGGCGAAGCGCAGCAGGCGGCGCAGGAGGACGAGCAGCAGGAAGGCCAGCAGCGCATAGGTGAGCACGTAGCTGCGCGAAAAGCTGAAGCCCCGCCAGAAGAAGAGGAAGCTGAGCAGCAGCGCCAGGCTGAGCGCGAGGCCGCCGGCCAGCTCGCCGAGATCGCGGCGCAGATCGCCCCGGCGCCGCGCTGCGTAGTGCCCGCGCTGGTAGAAGACGGTCAGGCAGAGCAGCGCGCTCACCGCGCCCGCGAGCAGGTAGACGCGCAGCGCGGGCACGCCCAGGGGCGTCGGGAAGAGGCCGCTGGCGAAGCGCAGGGCGTAGGTGCCCAGCGCGGCACCGGCCAGGGCGGCGAGGTCGCCCGCGAAGAGCAGGCTGGGCAGGAGCATGTCGGCCTTGCGCGTGCGCAGGAGGCGCTGGCTCATGCCGCCCCCTCGCCGAGGAAGTCCGCCAGTTCGCGCTGCAGGCCAGCCCGGAACTGCAGCTTGCCGAAGCGCTCGGCCTGGGCGCGCGCCAGCGCCGGATCCCAGGCGCCGGCCTCCAGGCGGGAGACCGCCTCCTGCAGGCTCGCGGCGCTGCGCTCGGCGAAGAAGAGGCCCGTCTCGCCCTCGATCACCGTTTCCAGGGCGCCGCCGACGCCGAGGGCGATCACCGGCTTGCCGCAGGCCTGGGCCTCCAGGGGCGTGATGCCGAAGTCCTCCTCGCCCGGTAGGATGAAGGCGCGCGCGCCGCGGTAGAGGGCGCGCAGCGCCTCGTCGTCCTGGCGGCCGAGGAAGACGATCGCCGGGTCCCCCGCCGCCAGCGCGCGCAGGCGGGCGGCGTCCGGGCCGTCGCCGGCCAGGAGCAGGCGGCGACGGCCGCCGGCGAAGGCGGCCAGGGCCAGATCGAGGCGCTTGTAGGGCACCATCGCCGAGACGATGAAGTAGTAGTCGCCCCCCTCGGCGGCGGCGGGCAGCGCGGCGCCCGGCGGACCGGGCGTGTAGAACTCAGCGTCCACGGGGGGCGGCAGCACGCGGCAGCGCTCGGGGGCGAGCTCCCAGAAGTCGATCAGCTTGCGGCGCACGTTCTCGCTGTTGGCCAGGTAGCGCTGGGCGCGATCCGCCGTCCGCCGGTCCCAGGCGCGCAACTGTGCCATCACGCGCGGCAGGACGCTGCGGCCGATCCAGTCCCGCCGCCCGCCGAAGTAGGCCTCGTACTGATCCCAGGCATAGCGCATCGGCGCATGACAATAGCAGAGGTGCCGCGCGCCGGGACGCAGCCGCACGCCCTTGGCCACGCAGTGGCTGGACGAGAGCACGAAGTCATAGTCCGAGAGGTCCAGGCTCTCGATGGCCAGGGGGAAGAGCGGCAGGTAGTGGCGGTAGCGGTGAGCCGCGCCGGGCAGGTGCTGGATGAAGGTCGTGCGAATGGGATGGCTCTCGATGGCCGCACTCACGCTGCCCGGCAGATGCAGCAGCGTGTAGAGCGGCGCGCCGGGAAAGGCCTCCAGGAGCAGCTCCAGCACCTTCTCGCCGCCCCGCATCCCCGTCAGCCAATCGTGGACGAGGGCCACCCGCATGGCGCTAGGCCCCACCGGCGAGCGGCGTGGGCGGCAGCTGGCGATCCACCAGCTTGCAGAGCAGATGGCCGATGGTGATGTGCGCCTCCTGGATCCACTGCGTGTCGTCGGCGGGCACGATGATGGCCTGGTCGCAGAGCGCCGCCAAGGGGCCGCCGCCCTTGCCGAGCAGGCCGATGACCGGCACGCCCTTGCGCGCGCGCGGCCTCGGCGGCGCGCAGCAGGTTCGGGCTCTTGCCGCTGGTCGAGATCAGCAGCAGCAGGTCCCGCGGCGCCACGAAGCCCGTCACCTGGCGCGCGAAGATCTCGGCGAAGCCGTAGTCGTTGCCCACCGAGCTCAGCGTGGAGCTGTTGGCGCCCAGCGTGTGCACGGCCCGGGCCGGCCGCTCGCTCTCCAAGCGCCCCTCCATTTCGGCAGCGATGTGCTGGGCATCGGCGGCGCTGCCGCCGTTGCCGGCCAGCCAGACGCTGCCGCCGGCCGCGAGCACCTCGGCGATGCGCGTCGCCGCGGCGGCGATCGCCTCGCTGAGGACCTCGAGCCGGGCGAAGAGCTCGCGGTGGCCGGCCAGATGGCCGGCAATGAGCGCTTTCATTTCGCCAGCCATCCCATCTCCTCCAGGTAGCGGCCGAGGGCGTCTTTCCAGCTCGGCATCTCCCGCCCGCGCAGGGCGGCCAGGCGCCCGCCGCCCAGGCGGCTGTTGGCCGGCCGCGGGGCGGGCCGGGGATACTCCGCCGTCGTGCAGGGATTCACCTGGGCGGGGTCGCGACCCAGCCCCGCCGCGATGGCCCGGGCGAAGCCGAACCAGGTGGTGGCGCCCGCGTTGCAGCCATGGTAGAGGCCCTCGCCGCGGGCTTCGGCGACATCGAGGATGGCCGCCGCCGCATCGCGAGTATAGGTCGGCGAGCCCACTTGATCGTCCACCACCTTCAGCGCGCGGCCCTCCTTGAGCAGACCCGCGATCGTCGCCACGAAGTTCTTGCCCTGGGGACCGAAGGACCAGGACAGGCGCAGCACGCTGCCGCCGGCCGCGCGCACGCGCTGCTCGCCGAGCAGCTTCGAGCGCCCGTAGGCGCTGGTCGGGGCTGGCGGATCATCCTCCAGGTAGGGCTCGGCCTTGCGACCGTCGAAGACGTAGTCCGTGCTCACGAAAAGACAGTAGGCCCCCGCGCGCCCCGCGGCCTGGGCGATGGCCCCGCTCGCCTCGCCGTTGATGGCCAGCGCCAGGGCCTCCTGGCTCTCGCAGGCATCGACGTCGGTGAAGGCCGCCCCGTGCACGACGACTTCGGGCCGCGCCGCCGCCACCTGCTGGGCCGCCGCCTCGGGGCGGCCGAGCTCGAAGCCGGGCTGGTCCAGGCCCGTCACCGCGTGGCCGCGGCGGCGGGCCTCCTCCACCAGGCGACCGCCCAGCATGCCCTCGGCCCCCGTGATGACGACACGCATCACTTGGCCAGGGCGTTGATCGCCAGGATCAGACCGCTCACGGAAACCGCCGTCAGCAGCACGCTGGAGAAGATCGCCAGGTTCGAGCGACCCACGACGAGCACATCGTCGCGGTGCAGGTGATCCGTGCGGCGCACCGAGCGGCTGACGCCGCTCGCATCGACGACGTGGATCTTGCCCTCGCTGCCGCCGTCGCTGACGCCGCCGGCCATCGCCAGGTACTGGCCCACTGTCCAGGACGGCACGTAGCGAAGCGGCCCCGGCTCGCGCACCTCGCCGAGCACGAAGACCTCGCCGCTGCGGCGGGGCACGTAGAGCACGTCGTCGTGAGCGATGGGCAGGTCGACCGGCCCCTCCCCGCGCAGGACCTCGCGCAGGTCGAAGCGAAAGAAACGGCTGCGATCGGTGCCGCGGCGCTCGAGGGTCGCCTGCTCGGGCAGGGCGCTGCCGCGCATGTCGCCGAGGCGGCGCACTAGGTCGCCCAGGGTCTCGTCCGGGCTGAGATAGACCTCGCCCAGCCGCTCGCCGGCGCCCTCCAGGAAGACGCGCTTCATCAATGGCCGGCGGCTGGCCACCACGATCGCATCGCCCGGGCGCAGCGGCGTTGCTCCCGCATCCGGCCCCAGCTGCCGGGTCTTCGCCTCGCCCTCGGCCCGCTCGAGCAGGATCGAGCCCGGCAGAGCGTCCTGCGTGAGGCCGCCCGCATAGCCGAGCAGATCCGCCAGGGTCTCGCCCGCCGACCATTCGTAGGTGCCGGGCCGGCTCACGGCGCCGATCACCTGCACCGTGTCTGAGCGCAGGGGCACGAAGACGACGACGCCGGCCGGGCAATAGGGATTGGCATCCCAGTCGCCGGCCAGCTGGAAGGGATACAGGTCGAGCTGGGTCACCTGCACCCCGGCGCGATACTCCACGAAGCGCCGGCTGCCGCGCGCCGTCGGTCCCCCGGCCAGGGCGATGGCCCTGCTCACCCGGTCGCTGGCCATCAGGCGCACGGCCCCCGGCCGCGCCACCTCGCCCTGGACCTGGACCTCGAGCTGGCGCGGCGCCGTGAGCAGCAGGCGCACCGTCACCGCCGGCATGTGCCGGTGCAGGGCGCGGGCCACCGCCGCTTCCGCCTCGCGCAGGCTGAGGCCGGCCACCGGCTCACGCAGCCCGCCCTCCCACTCGAGGATCCCCTCGGGCAGCACCGTCAGCGCGAGCCGGCGCAGGCTCTTGCCCTCGACGAGGACGAGCACCTGATCGCCGGGCCCCAGGCGGTAGCGATCCGGGTCGAGGCTCTGGTCCAGGGCCCAATCCGCGGCGGGCGCGGGCTGGGCGAGCGCTGGGCTCCCGGCCCCTAGGCCGGGGGGCAGGGGCTGGGCCGCGGCCGGCCTGCCGCACAGGAAGACCATCGCCCAGAGCAGACCCGGCAGGATCCTGCGCAACATCCTCACTCCTCTCCGGCCGCTGCCTGCGCCAGGGCCTCGCCCAGGCGCTCCAGCACCGCCGTGAATTGCTCCGGGCCGTTCAGTCCGGCCTGGGCCAGGGTGGCGCTGCCGCCGCCCCGGCTGCCCAGCGCCTTGGCCACCGCTTCGGTCAGGCGACCGGCGTGCAGACCCCGCCCGAGCAGGGCATCGGGAACCAGGATGACGAAGGAGCTCTTGCCGCCGGCCTCGGCCAGCAGCACGGCGAGCGCCCCGTCGAGCTTGCCGCGCAGGGAGTCGGCCAGGCTGCGGATCTCCTTGGGCTGCTCCGCGCTCAGCTCGCCGCTGAGCAGCGCGATGCCGCCGAAGACGCCCGCCGGCCTGAGCAGTTCCTCGCTGCGGGCGGCGGCCTGCGCCGAGCGCAGGGCCGCCAGCTCGCGGCGCAGCTTCTGCCGCTCCTCGAGCAGCTCGCCGACGCCGGCCTCGAGCTGTTCCTCGGCGAGATGCAGCTTCTGCGTCAGCGCGCCGAGCTGGCGCCGGCCGCGGCTCACGGTGCGCTGGGCGGCCAGGCCGGTCATCGCCTCGATGCGCCTCACCCCGCTGGCCACGCTGCCCTCGGCCGTGATCAGGAGCTGGCCGATGGCGCCGCTGGCCGCCAGGTGCGTGCCGCCGCAAAGCTCCAGCGAAACCTCGCCGACGCTGATCACGCGCACCTCGTCGCCGTACTTCTCGCCGAAGAGGGCCATGGCGCCGCGGGCCATGGCCTCCGCCACCGGCAGCGTCTCGTGCCGCACGGGGAGGTTGGCGAGAATCCACTCGGTCACCTGGGCTTCCACGGCCGCCAGTTCCTCGGCGTGCAGGCCGCGGTAGTGGTTGAAGTCGAAGCGGAAGCCGTCGGGTCCCACCCAGCTGCCGGCCTGCGTCGCCTCCTCGCCGATGACGCGATGGAGCGCAGCGTGGAGCAGGTGGGTGGCCGTGTGCGCCCGGGCGATCGCCTGGCGCCGGGCCCCATCCACCCGCGCCTCCAGCGGCAGGGCGCTGAGCTCGGCGATGAAGGCCTCGCGCGTCAGCTCGGCGGGCAGCTGCACGCGGTGGCAGAGCCGGCTGCCGCGCCGGACGACATCGAGCACCGGCAGTTCGCGGCCGCCGAGGGCGAGCAGACCGCCGTCGGCGATCTGGCCGCCGCCCGTGGCGTAGAAGGGACTCGTCTCGAGCACCAGTTCCAGTTCCTCGGCTGCGGGCTCGGCGCTCGCGGCCCTCGTCAGCGGGCGCCACTCGAGGGCCCGCGTGCGCTCGCTCAGGCGCTCGTAGCCCGTGAAGCGCGAAGCGCCCGGGGTCGGTACGAGGGGCAGGTAGCGCCCCTCCTCGGTGCCGGGATCGGGTCCGGCAAAGGCGCTGGCGGCCTGCGATTTCTCGCGATCGGCAGCCAGGGCGGCGCGGTAGCCCGCCTCGTCGACGGCCAGGCCCTCGTCGGCGGCCATCTCGCGGGTCATCTCCCAGGGGATGCCGTAGGTGCTGTAGAGGCGAAAGACCTCCTCGCCGGGCAGCACCTTCACCCCCGCGGCCTTGACGGAATCCACGAGCTCGCGGTAGCGGCCCACGCCCTGTTCGAGCGTGCGCAGGAAGCGCTCCTCCTCTGCCTTCACCGCCAGCGCGCTGCGCTCGGCCCGCTCGCGCAGCTCCGGGTGCGCGGCGCCGAGCTCGTCGGCGACGAGGCCGAGCACGCGATAGAGCAGGGGCTCGTGCACGTCCAGCGTGCGCAGGGCCATCATCGCCCGGCGCAGCAGGCGGCGCAGCACGTAGCCGCGGCCGACATTGGACGGCACCAGCCCTTCGCCGAGCGTGAAGGCGAGGGCCCGCGCATGATCGGCCACGCGGCGCAGGGCGACCAGGGCCTCGCCCGTCTCGGGACCCGCATAGCCGGCGAGCTCGCGGATCCCGTCCATGAGGGGCCGGAACAGATCGGTCTCGAAGACATTCGTCTTGTCCTGGAGCATGACGCACATGCGCTCGAGCCCGGCGCCCATGTCGATGCCGCGATTGGGCAGGGGCGGCCGGCTGCCGTCCTCCTGCTGATCGAACTGCGGGAAGACCGCGTTCCAGACCTCGATGTAGCGATCGTCGCGCCCCGGACCGCCGCCGATCTCGCCGCCGGCCGCCGCGGGCCCGAGATCCCAGTAGACCTCGCTGCTGGGGCCGCAGGCGCCCGTTGTGCCGGCCGGCCCCCAGAAGTTGTCCTTGGCGCCCAGGCGCACGATGCGCGCGGCGGGGAAACCCACCCTCCGCCAGCACTCCGCGGCCTCGTCGTCCTCCTCGAACACGGAGACCCAGAGACGCTCTCCATCCACACCCAGGGTGCGCGTGAAGAACTCCCAGGCATAGGCGATGGCCTCGGCCTTGAAGTAGTCGCCGAAGCTGAAGTGCCCGAGCATCTCGAAGAAGGTGAGATGGCGCGGGCTGCGGCCCACGTTCTCCAGGTCGCTGTCCTTGCCCCCCGCCCGGAGGCACTTCTGTATCGAGATCGCGCGGCGATAGGGCAGCTCGCCCGTCGTCGAGTAGAGCGACTTGAACTGGACCATGCCCGCGGTGGTGAACAGCAGGCTGGGATCGTCGCGGGGCACGAGGCTGGCGCTGGGCACCAGCACATGATCGCGGGCGAGGAAGAAATCCAGGTAGACCCGGCGCAGTTCGCTGTGGCTCGTTGTCATCGCATTCAGCCGTCCTCAAGCCCGTCTAGCCAGTCAGCGTCGGAGGCCTCGCCCGCGGCGAGCTCCGCTTCGTCGTCCGGCGCCGCGGCGAGCTCGCAGGCCTCGCCGAGCCGGCGGCGCACGGCGGCGCTGAAGCCGCGGCGCGCCAGCAGATCATGCAGGCGCCGCCGGCGCCGAGCAGGTGCCAGGCCGGCCAGTGCCGGCCAGCGCCGGGCAAGCAGCGCCTCGGCCAGCTCGAGCTGTCGCTCCTGCCCGGCCCGAGCGGCGATGGCCGCTTCCCCGGCGGCGGCGGGGATCCCCCGCCGCGCCAGGCGCTCGCGCAGGCGCAGCGGACCCGAGGGATCGTGTCGATCATGCCAATCGCAGAGGCGCTCGGCGAGAGCCGCATCGTTCACCAGTCCGCGCGCGCGCAGCGCCGTCAACACGGCCTCGGCCTCCGCCGCCGGCACGCCCCAGCGGCTCAGGCGCTCGCGGATCTCCTGCTCGCTGCGATCGCGAGCGGCAAGCCAGCGAAGCACGCGCGCCAGGGCGCTGGCCGGAGCCGGTGACGGCATCAGGCCTTGCCCGCGCCCCGTCCGCCGGCGGCCGCAAGCCTCGCCTCGCCCTTGCCGGCGCTCTTCGCAGCGGCCTTGGCCTCGCCGCCCTCGGCCTTGGCATCGGCCTTGCCGGCAGGGTCCGTCTTCTCGCTCGCCGGCTCCGGCGCGGGCGGCAAGAGGCCGAAGTGGCGACGCAGCTTGAGGTCCAGCTCCTGACGGAGGGCGGGATTGTCCTTGATGAACTGCCGCGCGTTGTCCTTGCCCTGGCCCAGACGCAGATCGCCGTAGCTGAACCAGGTGCCGCTCTTTTGCACGATGTCGGCCTTGATGCCCATTTCGATCAGATCGCCTTCGTAGCTGAAGCCCTCGCCGAAGTAGAGCTCCGTTTCGGCCACCTTGAAGGGCGGGGCGACCTTGTTCTTGACCACCTTGATCTTGGTGCCGCTGCCGACGACGTCTTCGCCTCGCTTGATCGCCTGCGTGCGGCGGATGTCCATGCGCACGGAGCTGTAGAACTTCAGGGCGTTGCCGCCGGTGGTGGTCTCCGGGTTGCCGAACATCACGCCGATCTTCATGCGGATCTGGTTGAGGAAGATCAGGCTCGTGTGGCTCTTGGAGACGACGGCCGTCAGCTTGCGCAGGGCCTGGCTCATCAGGCGAGCCTGCAGGCCCATGTGGGAGTCGCCCATCTCGCCCTCGATCTCCGCGGCGGGCACCAGGGCGGCCACCGAGTCCACGACCACCACGTCCAGGGCGCCGGAGCGCACGAGCACCTCGACGATCTCCAGGGCCTGTTCGCCGGTGTCCGGCTGGCTGACGAGGAGCTTGTCCACGTCGACGCCGAGCTTGCGGGCGTAGAGGGGATCCAGGGCGTGCTCGGCATCCACGAAGGCCGCCGTGCCGCCGTTGCGCTGGGCGTTGGCGATGATGCTCAGGGCGAGCGTCGTCTTGCCCGAGCCCTCGGGGCCGTAGATCTCGGTGACGCGGCCTCGCGGCACGCCGCCGATGCCCAGGGCGTGGTCCAGCAGCAGGCTGCCCGTGGAGATCGTGGCGATCTCGGGCAGCGCGGCGCCGTCGCCCAGGCGCATGATGGCGCCCTTGCCGAACTGCTTCTCGATTTGATTGAAGGCCAGCTCCAGGGCCTTGTCCTTGCCGGTCTGATCCGCATAGTCATGGCGCGACATGATGTTCTCTTCCGTTATGGGGTGCAGCTAGCCCCCGACCAGACGGCCCATCTTCCGGCGCGAAGGTATCACCGGCGGCAGGGGCCGTCAAACAAGTCTTGGCAGCCCGGCGCCTGGCCGGACCGACGGTTGCTGCAGGGAAAGTGCCCGTCCGCGGCGCGCCTAGTGCTCTGCCGCTGCGGCAGATCGGCAGCGGCGGCCACGCCGGCTGACAACCGGGAGTGGCAGCGGCGCGCGCCGGCGTGAAGGGCGGCGACGCCACGCGCTAGGGCGCGGCCGGTCCCTCGCGGGCGATGCCGGCGGGCAGCGCCCGCGCGAAGGCGGACAGCGCCGCGACGAAGCCAGCGCTGTCCGCCGGCGCACAGGCGTAGACCGCCACCTGCGGCCGCGAGCAGACCACGTTGTGCGGAATCGTCCACGCGAGCAGGCGCGGCCAGGAGGCCGGAATCGCGGCCCCGAAGAGCTCCGGGTGGAGAATGGCCACGCGCGCGCCGCGCCGCGCGGCCTCGGCGGCGAGCAGCGCAGCGCTCGAGCCGACCCTCGCGCCGGGCGCGGGCGAAGAGCGGATCGGCCAGGCCAAGCGGGTCCACGCAGCGCACGCGAGCGAAGTAGCTCACGGCGCCCACGTCGTCCACCACCACCGTCTCGCCGGCGTGCCGCTCCGCGAGGTAGCGCGCCATCTGGAGCTGCTGGCCATGGATGTTCGCCATCGCCAGCGGCACGCGGTTGAGGGCGACCGCGCCGCGCAGGCCCAGGGCCGCGGCGAGCAGCAGAGCCGTCACCGGCAGCAGCCGCAGACGCGGCCAGAGCGGCCAGGGTGGCCAGAGGCCCGGCAGGGTCGCGGCCACGGCCAGCGCCAGGATCACGAGCCAGCTCTCGTAGCGGAAGAACCAGCCCACGCCGCCCAGCGCGTACTGCAGCAGCAGCGCGGGGAGCAGCAAAGCCAGGGCAGCGCACTGCTCGGCGTCCAGACCCAGTGCCCTGCGGCGCCGCCAGAGGAGGGTGCCCGCCGCGATGAGCAGGATGAGGTGCAGGCTGAAGGGACTCAGGGGCTGCCGGAGCTGGCGCCAGAGCGGGAGCCCCAGCGAGCTCAGCCAGGCCAGGGGCGAGCCGAGGTCCATGCCGCGGCCCTTGACGAGGAGGGGATCCGGCAGCCAGAGCCCCCCCGCCCGCAGTGAAAAACCCGCGTAGAGTGCCAGTGGCGCCAGGCCGGCCGCCGCGAGCAGCAATGCCGCGCGCCAGCTGCGCCGGCGAAGCAGGAGAAGCGAGGCAGGAGCGATCAGGAAGAGCCCCTCGGGTCGCGCCGCCGTGAGCAGCGCGCTGAGTCCCAGCAAACCCGGGCGCAGCGCGCCGCCTGCCGCCAGCAGGGACAGCGCACTTTCCAGCCAGAGCAGGGCGATGGCCGCGTGCAGGAGATGCTCCATGCCGGCCAGCGTCAGGCTGGGCAGGGGCGCCAGAAGCACGATCGCCGCCAGCGCAGCGGCGCGCCGCTCATCGCTGCAAGCGCGCCGGGCGAGGAAGCGGTTCACAAGCGCAAGCAGCAGCACGGCAGCGAGCACGTTGAGCGCGAAGGGCAGCAGCGTGCCCCAGCCGGGCGCGGGCCGCCCCAGTGCGAGCAGCAGCACCCAGAGCGGCGAGGAGGAGACGCCGTCGAAGTGCCCCGGCGTCAAACCCCAGTCGCCGCTCGCGGCCAGCGTGCGCGCGAGCGCGAGGTGGATGTAGGGATCGTCCAGGGCATAGGCCCAGTGCCCACCCGTGCGCGCCAGGCCCAGCGCCACGAGCAGGGCCGTGAGCAGCAGGTAGAGCGCGAGCGCGACGGCGAAGGGTCGGCGCGCCACTGCCCTCACTTGCCGCCCGCACCCGCCGGCGGCGTGCAGCGCGGGCGCCGGCCGGCGGCCTTGGCCTGCTCGTAGAGCGGCAGGGCGTGAGGCAGGCGCGCCTCCAGCTCGGCGATGCGCGTGCCGTGCGAGGGGTGGGTGGACAGGAACTCGATCGGCGCTCCGCCGCCTGCAGCGCTCATGTTTTGCCAGAGCTGGATGGCGGCGCGCGGATCGAAGCCGGCCTGGGCCATGGCATCCAGGCCGATCAGATCGGCCTCGCTTTCGTGGGCGCGACTGAAGGGCAGCAGCAGACCCACCTGGGTGCCGAGACCGAGCAGGCCCATCATCTGCTTGTGCTCGTTGCTGGTGGGATCGCCCACCATGACGTCGACCACGCCCAGGCCCAGCTCGGCCACCATGCCCTGCGAGACGCGCTCGTTGCCGTGGCGGGCGATGACATGGGCCACCTCGTGCCCGATCACCGCGGCGAGCTGGTCGGGCGTCGTCGCCACCTTGAGCAAGCCCGTATGGACGCCGATGCGCCCGCCGGGCAGGGCGAAGGCGTTGGCCGTGTCGTCCTTGAAGACGACCACCTCCCAGTCGGACACGCCGGTTTGATCCGCCGACACGGCGAGGACGGCCTCGGCCACGCAGCGCACGTAGGCGTTCACGGCCGGGTCCTTCTCCACGGGCACCTGCGTCTTCATGTCGGCGAAGGCCGACAGGCCCATGTCATTCATCTGGGCATCCGGCAGCAGCGTGAGCTGCCGCCGGCCCAGGGGCGAGGTCGAGCAGGCGAGGGCGGAACAGAGGGCGAGCATGGCGAGAACGCGCGTGCGCATGGCACTACCTTTCACGAGACGGCGGCTGGGCCGCCGAGGGGATACGTCGCGCGGACGCGATAGGCGGGCCCGCGCGGACCGAGGATGCTCTCGACGAGCTGGAAGGTCTCCGCTCGCCAGCGGGGCGAGAGCGGCTTCAGCTCCGGAGCCGAGGCGCAGAGGGCCGCAGGCAGCGTCTCACCTTGCCGGCTGCGCGCCAAGCTGAGATGCGCCCGGAAGGGCCGCCTCTCGGCCGCGTAGCCCAAGTCGCGGCTCGCCTGCTCGCAGGCCGCCGCGAGGGCGGCCAGCGCCGGGCCGCCCTCGCTCAGGCCCAGCGCCAGCACGCGCGCCCCGCGGCCGCGCGGGAGCGTCGTCAGTTCGCCCAGGCGCAGCGCGAAGGGGGCGGCGGCGATGCCGGCGAAGCCGGCGACGAGAGCATCCAGGCGCGCGGCCTCCGTCTCGCCGAGGAAGCGCAGGGTGAGATGATAGAGGGAGGGATCCACCCACTTCAAGCGCGGACCCGCGCGGTGGCAGCTGGCGGCGACTGCCGCCGCCGCGGCGGTCGCGGCCGGATCGAGCGGCAGAGCGAGGAAGAGCCGCAGTGTGCCTGCCCTGCCCTGGCTCATGCCGGATCGTCCGCGCCGTCCACGAGGGCGCCCCAGAGCAGGTCCAGGGCCTGCTGCACGGCGTAGTGGCGGTTGTCCTCGCGTCCCCATCCGGCCAGCCGATGCCGATGGCGGATGCCCGCCTCCCCCGCCAAGGCGATGTGCAGGGTGCCCACCGGCTTGCCCGGGCGCGCGCCGCCGGGCCCCGCGATGCCCGTGATGGCCAGCGCCCAGTCGCTGCCCAGACGCGTCCGGGCGCCGGCGGCCATCGCGCAGGCTACCGCTTCGCTGACAGCGCCTTCGGAGGCGATCAGCGCTGCCGGCAGATCCAGCAGGGCCGTCTTCGCGCGATCGGCATAGCAGAGCACCCCGCCGAGGAAGACCGCGCTCGCGCCGGGCACCCGCGTCAGGCGGGCGCCGAGCAGGCCCCCCGTGCAGCTCTCGGCGACGGCCAGGGTTTGGCCCGCCGCTGCGAGCCGCGCGACGAGCAGCGCCTCGAGGCTCTCGTTCTGCCGCGAAACCAGGTGCGGGCCCAGCCGCGCGGCCAGGGCCGCGGGATCGGGACCGCCAGTGGCGGGCAGGCGCAAGCGCTGACCCTCCAGCGAGGGGTAGAAGCCCAGGGTGGCCACGCCGGGCAGTCCTTCCAGGCGGGCCGTCAGCTGATCCTCGCCGAGGCCGGTCAGGCGCCAGTGTTCGCCGGCGGCGCCGGTCGCCGGCGGCGGCAGCACGGACTCCACGATCGCGCGATACTCGGCCGGCACGCCGGGCAGCGCGAGCAGGAAGCCGGCTCCCCGCGGGCCGAGCAACCAGAATCCCGGCGCCGTGCCGCAGGGATTCGCCAGGGCGGCCATGCCGGCGGGCAGCAGCGCTTGCCGGTGGGTGTGCGCGGTGAACTGCCGCGCGAGCTGCGTCTCGCGGGCGCGGAGCATCGCCGCCGCGGCCGGGTCTTCGCTGAGCGCAACGGCCAGGCCCGCGGCGATCTCCTCGCGGCTGCGGTCGTCCGGCGTCGGGCCGAGGCCGCCGCCCACGACGAGGCAGCCGCCCTCCTCGCGCCAGCGGCGCACCGCGGCGGCCAGCTCGCCGGGGCGATCCCCGATCATGACGATCGTATCCGGCGTCCAGCCGAGGGTGCTCAGGTGCGCGGCCAGCCAGTGGCTGTTGCCGTCGGCGACCTCGCCGCGCAGCAGCTCGTCGCCCACCGCGATCACGCGCAGCGGTCGCGCCAGGGCGGCGAGCAGGGAGGGATTCAGGCCAGCCATGCCGCGACGAGCCGCAGGAGGACCAGGCTGTAGAGCCCGGCCAGGGCGTCGTCGGCGACGATGCCCCAGCCCGCGGGCAGACGCTCCAGCCGCCGGCCCGGCCAGATCTTGAGGATGTCGAAGAAGCGGAACAGAAAGAAGGCGGCGGTCAAGAGCCGCCAGGCGCCGGGTGCGGCGAGGTCGCAGCCCTGCAGCGCGATCAGGTAGCCCACCAGTTCGTCGAAGGTGCAGGCCGAGGGATCGCTGCCGAGGGCGCGCTCCATCCGGGTGGCCACCGGCACGGCGACGAGGAGCGAGGCCGCGAGCAGGACGGCGAGGGCCAGCGGCCCCGGCCCCCAGGCCCAGAAGAGGAGACCGAGTACCAGCGTGGTGAAGGTGGCCGGCGCCCAGGGAAAGAAGCCGGTCCAGGCCACGCTGCCGATGAAGAGAGTCGCGCGTTTCATCCCAGCTCCACGCGGCCCTCGAAGGCCCGCTGCAAGGTGGCTTCGTCCATGTACTCGAGGCTGCCGCCCACGGGCAGGCCGCGGGCGAGACGCGTCAGGCGCAAGGGCCGGCCGCGCAGGCATTCGGCCAGGTAGAGCGAGGTCGTTTCGCCCTCGACACCGCCCGAGAGCGCAAGCACGAGCTCGCGGACGGCCTCCTGCTCGATCCGTGCGAGCAGCGCCTCGACGCTGAGATCCTCGGGGTGCACGCCGTCGAGCGGACTGATCACGCCGCCCAGCACGTGATAGCGCCCCCGGTAGACGCCGCTGCGCTCGAGGCTGATCACCTCCACGGGCTGCTCCACGACACAGAGCACCCCTTCCCGGCGGCCAGGATCCGCGCAGATCCGGCACAGCTGCCCCTCCGCATAGTAACCGCAGCGCGTGCAGAAGCCGACGCGGGCGCGCGTCTCGCTGAGCAGGCCGGCCAGCTCTTCGCTGTCGGGCGCGGGAGCGTGCAGGAGATGGAGGGCGATGCGCTGCGCGCTGCGCTCGCCAATGCCCGGCAGGCGGCTCAGGCGGCCGATCAGCCGGTCGAGGAGGGGACTGCCCGTGTCCACGGCCGCTCCTGCTAGAATCCGGGCAGGCCCAGCCCGCCCGTCAGGCCGCCCAGCTTCTCCTCGCCGGCCTCGCGCGCCGCCACCTGCGCCGCGCGGAAGGCGGCGGTGATCAGGTCCTCGAGCAGCTCGGCGTCAGCGTCTGCGAGCGCCGCCGGATCGATCTTGATGGCGAGCAGGTCCTGGGCGCCGTTCAGCGTCACCTTGACGACGCCGCCGCCGGCCTCGCCGGTGAAGGGCGTCTCGGCCAGCTCGCGCTGGGCCTCGGCCATGCGCGCTTGCATCTGCTGCGCCTGTTTCATGAGCTGGTTCATGTTCTTCATGGTGACCACCTTGGTCGAGAGGGCGACGGCTGCGGACTCCTCAATCTTCGAGGAGCTCGCCGTCGAAGCGCTGGAGCAGATCCTGGATCAGCGGGCTGTCGGCGTGATCGCTGAGCGCCTGGTTGCGCCTGGCTCCCTCGGCCTGCTCCTGGCTGATGCGCTCGGTCACCGGCGCAGCGGCGCTGGCCAGCTCGAGACGGATCTGGCGCGAGCGGCCGACCAGCTTGCCCAGGGTGTCCCCCATCAGGCGCAGGTGCTCGGGCGTGTCCAGCATCGCCAGGTGGAAGGGGCTCTGCACGACGATGCTGTAGTGCTTCTCGCCCAGCACGCCCGGCCGCGCCTGCTCGAGGAAGGAGCCGAGGCTCTTCATGCTGCGGCTCACCTGCTGGACGAACTCACCCCAGAGCAGCTCCGGCTCGCGGAGCGGCTCCGCGGCCGCCGTCGCCACCGCGATCCCCGGCGCGGGGGCGGCCGGCGCCGTCGCCAGGCTGCGGGCGCTCGCAGCGGGACCGGGCCCGGCGCTGCCGCGTCGAGCGCTCGGCGGCTTGGCCGGCCGGCTGCCGCCGCTCCGCTCGGGTTCGGGATCGCTCTTGCCGGCGCGCAGGCGACCCAGCAGCTCGGCCAGCACGACGCGCCGCTCGAAGCAGGCGATCTCGACGACGAGGGCGTCGAGCAGGAGACGGGGCTGGCTGGCGTAGCGGATCTGATCGGCCCTTTCGCTGACCAGGCGCAGCAAGGCGAGCAGGTCCTCCACCTGCCAGCCGGCCGCGTAGGCCGCGCAGCGCTCGCGCTCCTCGGCCTCGAGTACGTCGGCGAGAAGAGCGGGCTCCACCCGCAGCAGGAGGAGGTCGCGCAGGTGGGCGCCGAGGCCGAAGGCGAACTCGCGCGGGCTGAGCCCGGACTCGAGCACGGCCGCCAGGGCGCGCAGGGCGGCGCCCGCGTCCTGCGCGCGCCAGGCCTCGTCGAGCGCGAAGTAGTGGTCGTGGCGAGTGAGGCCGAGAACGCGCATCACCTCGGCCAGCTCGAGGCCGCCGGCCGCCGAGGCGAGGGCCTGGTCGAGCAGGGTCAGCCCATCGCGCATGCTGCCGTCGGCACGGCGCGCGATGGCCTTGATCGCCGCCGGCACGGCGGCGATCCCTTCGCGCTCGCAAATCCAGGCGAGGCGGCCGCTGATCTCGTCGAGGCTCAGCAGGCGGAAGGCGAAGCGCTGGCAGCGGGAGTGAATGGTCGGAATGATCTTCTGCGGCTCGGTGGTGGCGAGCACGAAGATGGTGCCTGGCGGCGGCTCCTCGAGGGTCTTGAGCAGGGCGTTCGCGCCCGCCGGGGTGATCTGATGCGCCTCATCGAGAATGTAGATCTTGTAGCGGCCGCCGATCGTGCCCAGGGCGGCCGCCTCGCGGATCTCGCGGATCTGGTCGACGCCGCCCGAGCTGGCCGCGTCGATCTCGATGACGGCGAGGCTGGTGCCCGCCACCACCGCGCGGCAAGCCGCGCAGTCCCCGCAAGGCGTCGCCGTCGGCCCCCGCTCGCAATTGAGGGCCATGGCCAGCAGGCGGGCGGTCGTGGTCTTGCCGCAGCCGCGGGGGCCCGAGAAGAGATAGGCCTGGGCGAGCCGCCCTTGCGCGATGGCCCCGGCCAGGACGCCGGTCACCGCCGCCTGGCCGACCACGTCCTCGAAGCGGGCGGGCCGATACTTCAGCGCCAGCACGCGGTAGTCCACGGGGGCTCGTCCTCCTGCTTGCCGAGTCGGCCAAAGAAAGGGCCAGGCGGCTCCACGGCACATCCGAGGGCTTTCGTACCGCTGCTATCTTCCGATCCTGACGGAGTTGGAAAATTCGGATTGCGTGGGACCTGGCCCAAGAACATGCCATCACTGATTCGGCGGAGAGGCAGGGATTCGAACCCTGGGAGCCCAAAGGACTCAACGGTTTTCGAGACCGTCCCGTTCAACCGCTCCGGCACCTCTCCAGCAGGCGGAGAGTCTGGGATTCGAACCCAGGGTACCTTTCGGTACACACGATTTCCAGTCGTGCCGATTCGACCGCTCTCGCAACTCTCCCCGCACTCAGTCCCGGAGCTTCCGGAAAAAGCCACGCATCAGCTTGCCGGCCTCGTCGTCGAGGATGCCTCCCTGCACCTCGACGGTGTGGTTCCAGCTCGACACCGCGGGGACGTCGATGATGGAACCGCAGGCGCCGAACTTGGGATCCTTGGCCCCGAAGACAACTCGCTGGATGCGAGCCAGATGGATGGCTCCGATGCACATCGTGCAGGGTTCCAAGCTAGCATAGAGGGTGCATTCGTTCAAGCGCCAGCTTTTGAGGGTGCCGGCGGCGGCAGTGATGGCGAGCAGCTCGGCATGAGCCGTGGGGTCCTGCAGGGTCTCCACGGAGTTGTGCCCGCGCCCGACGACGATGCCCTGGTGCACGACCACCGCGCCCACAGGCACTTCCTCCTTGGCGAAGGCCGCCTGGGCTTCGTCGAGGGCCATCCACATGAAGTAGATGTCGGTCTCTAAGCGATCCATGCTCACTCCCGGCCGGCGCCTCGCCCCCGGTGGCGGTCGGGGCGGGGCGAATTAGAGCGCAAGCGTCCCCACCGGGCAAGGCAATTTCCAGTCGCCGGGCCGCCGGGGGCGAGCAAGAAAAGGGCCCCGCGCGGGCGGGGCCTCGATTGCCGCAGCAGCACGGGCGCTCAGCGCGCCGCGAGTTGCCTGCCGATACCGCTCAGGCTGCGCAGGGGAATCTCGAGCCGCAGCGACTCGCCGTCGGAGTCGACCTGCACGAGCAACTGCCGGCGCGTCTTGCTCACGATCACGCGCTCGTCCGCCGACTCGACGCGGACGAACTCGCCTTCCGGACACCTGGCAAGCGCGTTGCAGGCCGCCTTCACGAGCGGGCGCCAGGCCAGCCCGGCGCTGTCGCAGCTTTCATCCGCGTCGGCGAGCGCGGCCTGGGGCAAGAGGAAGAGGCCGGCCTGGACGAACGCACCTGGAATGATGAGATGCAGAGGCTGGTGCTCGCTGCCGCTGATGTGCACGTGCAGCGCTCCCGCGCTGAAGAACCAGCCGACGGCGAGGCCGGTGATCAGAACCATCAGCCCAATGCCGCCTGCGAGGGCGATGATGAAGGTCTTGCGGGACATGGCGGTCTCCTCGGGCTAGATGCCCTCCATGCTGGCGTCCACCCATACGCGCACCGTGGACTCGCCGTCATCGACGGTGACGAGCGCGCCCCCGCGCTTGCCCAGCTCCTCGAGCGCGGCCTTCACGTTCAAGGTCTCGCCATCGCCCTCGAGCATGGCGCGGACGACGGCGACGGGGATCGCCACCTTGACCGTCTCGCCATCATCGTCGACATCGACGAAGAGCGTGTCCTTCTCCTTGTGGACGCGGATCTGGGCGCCATCCGCCTCCTCGATGCGCACGAACTCGCCGTCGGCCGACTTCACCGCGGCGGCCAGCACCGCGGTCACCAGCTCGCGGTCGAACTCCTGCTCATCGATGACGAAGCGCCCATGGCGGTAGTGGTCGCTCTCGGCCGCGTCCAGGAAGGCCGCCACCAGCTCGATCGGCAGATTGACGGCTACCTTGTCCTCGCCGTCGAGGACACGAACGTGGAGCCAGTGCTCCGTCTCCGCCCCGCTCGCAGCGGCGCCCAGGCCGCTCAGACAGATCAGCGCCAGGGCGCTCAGCAAGACCTTGTGCATCGTCCACCTCCGGCTGTGCCGGCCCGCCTCGGGCCGACCGCGCCCCTACGGCCCCAGCCACCCGGGGTTACGGCTCGGCCCGGAAAGGCCGCGGCCCCCGACCTCAGACGGGGGCCGCGGCAGGATCCGGCCGAGCGGCAGGCCGCCTAGAGATCGGCGGCGCTGATCTCCACGACATCGGTCATGCCCAGCTCGGCGAGCTGCGGCAGCACGGCTGCGCGGTCGCCCACGATGACGATTTGCAGGGTCTCGGGGTCGAGCTGCTCCCGAGCGCTCCGATTCGCCGTGTCGCGATCGATGGCCTGCACCCGGGCCACGTAGTCGCTCCACTGGCTGAGCGGCAGCTCGTTCACGAGCAGGTCCGAGAGCTGCGCCGCGATTCCCTCCAGGGTCTCGAAGCGCGCCGGGTAGCCCTGGACGAGCCGGTTCCTGCACTCGCTGAACTCCTGCTCACCGATGGGCCGCTCCCCGCGGATCTCCCGGATTTCGCGCAGGATCTCGCTGAGCGCCGCCCCGGTGTACTGGGTGTGCACCGGAGCGCTGCAGCCGAAGGCGCCGGCGGCCTTGAAGCTCTGCAGGAAGCTGTAGCTGCCGTAGGTGTAGCCCTTGTCCTCGCGCAGGTTCATGTTGATGCGGGCGATGAAGCCGCCCCCCAAGGCCGAGTTCATCACTTCGAAGGGCAAATAGCCGGGATCGGAGCGCTTGGGACCGAGCTCCCCGACCAGGATCATGCTCTGCTGAGCGCCGGGCCGGTCCACGAGGCAGATGCGCGGACCGGTCGCCGAGTGCGGCGCGGGAATGGCCGCCGCCACCGGCGGACCCGCCTGCCAGCTGCGGAAGGCGCGGTTCAGCTGGGCGCTGGCCTCGGCCAGGGTGATGTCCCCCACCACGACGATGGCGGCGTTGTTCGGCCGGTAGTGCGCCGCGTGGAAGGCGCGCAGATCCTCGCGTCCGATGCGGGCGAGGGAGGCCGCCGTGCCCGTGCCCGTCATCGGCTGGGCGTAGGGATGGCCCTCGCCGAAGAGGCGCTTCTGCATGAGCTTCATCGCCGCCACGCGCGGCTGGCTGTTGTCCTGCTGGATCTGCCCGAGCAGTTGCTGACGCTGGCGCTCCAGCTCCTCGGCGGGGAAGCTCGCACCGAGCAGGATATCGCTCATCAGCGCGAGACCACCGGTCAGCTCGCGCTTAAGCACGTTGAGCGAGATGCGCGAGCCGTCGAAGAAGCTCTCGGTGTTGAGGCGGGCCCCGAGCCGGCGGGCCTCCTCGGCAATCGCCAGGGCGTCGCGGCCGGCGGTGCCCTCATCGAGCAGCGCCGCCGTGAGCGCGGCCGTGCCGGGACGGTCCGCGGGGTCCGCCGTCCAGCCGCTCTTGATGTTCAGGGTCACCTGCACCAGGGGCAGCTCGTGCTTCTCGACCAGAAAGAGCTCGAGGCCGTTGGCCAGCGTGGCGCGCTGCAGCGCGGGCGGGCTGAAGCTGACCGGGGCGCCGGGGCCTGGCAACTCGCTGGCCGGGGCGCCGGCCAGCGCCGGCGCCGGCTTCTGGGCTGACACGACCTCGATCAGAGCCCGCTGCTGGGGACCAAGGTACTCGGCGGCATAGCGCTGCACCGCCGCCGGCGTCACCGCGAGATGGCGATCCAGATCCCACTGCAGGCGGCCAGGATCGCCGAGGAAGGTATTGTACTTGTTCAGCAGGTCCGCCTTGCCGCCCCAGGCGCCCACCCGCTGCAGGCTGCGCAGGAAGCGGCCCTCGAAACCGGTCTTGGCCAGCTGGAGCTCGTCCTTGCCGGGACCCTTGGCGCGCAGGGCCGCCAGCTCCTCGTCGATGACGGTCTCGAGCTGGGCGAGGCTGACGCCGGGGCGGGCGGTCGCCTCGATCATGAACAGGCCGCACAGCTCGCGGCCGTCGACGTAGGCTTCCACCTCCTGCGCGATCTGCAGCTCGTAGACGAGGCGCTTGTACAGGCGCGAGGTCTTGCCGGTGGCCAGCACGCTGCTGAGCAGCTCCAGCTCGGCGTCGCCCGGCTGGTAGTCGCCGGGAACGGGCCAGGCCATGATCAGCTTGTCCAGCTCCACGGCGTCCTCGGCGAGCAGGCGCCGCTCGCCATCCAGGCGGGGCACCCAGGACTCGAGACGATCCACTGCGGGACCGCTGGGGATGCCGGCGAAGTACTTCTCGATCATGGCCTTGGCCTGAGCGGGATCGAAGTCGCCGGCCACGGCCAGGGAGGCATTGTTGGGCGCGTAGTAGCGGCGGAAGAACTCGGAGACGTCCTCGAGCGAGGCCGCCGAGAGATCCTCCATGCTCCCGATCACGGTCCAGGCGTAGGGGTGTCCCTCCGGGAAGATCAGGCCCGGCAACAGGTCCCAGGCCTTGGCGTAGGGCTGGTTGTCCCCCTGCCGCTTCTCGTTCTTCACGACGTCCTTCTGATTGGCCAGCTTCTCCGCGGTCATCGCGGGCAGCAGGTAGCCCATGCGATCGGCCTCGAGGAAGAGCGCCATCTCGAGCTGATCGCTGGGCACGTTCTCCCAGTAGTTGGTGCGGTCCTCGGTGGTCGAGCCGTTGACCTGAGCGCCCGCTTTCTCCAGGGGCAGGAAGTAGTCCTCGTCATAGTGCTGCGAGCCCTGGAACATCATGTGCTCGAACAGGTGCGCGAAGCCGGTGCGGCCCGGCTTTTCGTTCTTGGAGCCCACGTGGTACCAGACGTTCACGCCGACGATGGGCGTGCTGCGGTCGACATGGAGGATGACGTCCAGCCCGTTGGAGAGCTCGTAGCGCTCGAAGTCGAGCGCAGGCAGTTCGGCGGCCGCAGCGGGAACGGCGACGCCGGCCAGCGCCAGGGCGAAGCTCGCCGCCAGGAGCAAAGGAGTGCGCATGAGATGCCTCCGGTTCGAGGGAATGGCGTGAAGATGCACCTGCGGCGCTGCCATGGCAAGGAGGCGCCGCGCTCCGGCCTGGGGTCACGGCCGGACTTGGGCTATACTCTCCACATGCAGGATACAGCTTTTACAGCGCGGCACTGGCGGCCGCTCGCCGACGGCCGTCTCGAGTGCACGCTCTGCCCGCACCGCTGCCGCTTGGCCGATGGCCAGCGCGGCTTCTGCTTCGTGCGCGCGCGGCAGGGCGAGCGGCTGATCCTGGACACCTACGGCCGCTCGAGCGGCTTCTGCGTCGATCCCATCGAGAAGAAGCCCCTCTACCACTTCCTGCCCGGCACGCCGGTGCTCTCCTTCGGCACGGCGGGCTGCAACCTGGCCTGCCGCTTCTGTCAGAACTGGGAGATGAGCAAGGCCCGCGAGACCGATATCCTGGGCGCGGCGGCGACGCCGGCGGCCATCGCGGCGGCGGCAGTCGAACTCGGCTGTCGCAGCGTCGCCTTCACCTACAACGACCCGGTGATCTTCCTCGAGTACGCCGTCGACGTCGCCGCCGCCTGCCGCGAGCGCGGCATCCACCCCGTGGCGGTGACGGCAGGCTACGTCGAGGCCGCGGGCCGGCGGGAGCTCTTCCCGGCCATGGACGCGGCCAACGTGGACCTCAAGGGCTTCAGCGAGCGCTTCTACCGGCGCCTCACCGGCGGCCGGCTCGGCACCGTGCTCGAGACGCTGGAGTACATCGCGCGCGAGACGGAGCTCTGGCTCGAGATCACGACCTTGCTCATCCCCGGCGAGAACGATGGCGACGCGGAGTTGCACGCGCTCTCCGCCTGGATCCGCGAGCACCTGGGCCCGCAGGTGCCCCTGCACTTCACCGCCTTCCACCCGGACTTCCGCCTGCAAGACCGCCCGCCGACCCCGGCGGCCAGCCTGCGCCGCGCGCGGGCCATCGCCCGGGGCGAGGGCCTGGCGCAGGTCTACACGGGCAACGTGCTGGATCCCGAAGGGGGCAGCAGCTGGTGCGCCGGCTGCGGGGCGCTGCTCATCGAGCGGGAGGGCTACCGGCTCGGCCGCTGGGGCCTGGACGCCGCCGGCCGTTGCGCGGCCTGCGGCGATCCGCTCCCCGGCCGCTTCGAGGCGGCGCCGGGCGCATGGGGAGAGCGGCGCCTGCCGGTGCGGATCGCTGCGCCCTAGACTTGCGATTTCGAGCTTGCCCGGCCGCGGCCCCCCTGCGCTAGACTGGCGCGTTTCCCTCGCCGGAGGTCGCCATGTCGCTCGCCCTGGTGGGGCTGGTCTGCGCGGGGCTCTTCCTGCTCGCCTTCCGCTTCTACGGCCGCTGGGTCGCCCGCCACTATCAACTCAGCGCCGAGGCGCAGACCCCGGCTGAGCGCTTCGCCGACGGCGTCGACTTCGTGCCCACGCGGCGGCCCATCCTGCTCGCCCAGCACTTCGCCTCGATCGCGGCGGCAGGCCCCGTGGTGGGTCCGATCACGGCGGGGCTCTACTTCGGCTGGGGTCCGTCCCTGCTCTGGATCGTCTTCGGCAGCATCTTCATCGGCGCCATCCATGACTTCTCTTCCCTCGTCGCCTCGGTCAAGCACGACGCCAAGAGCATCCCCGAGCTGGCCCGGCAGTATCTGGGTCCCCGGGCCTACGCCCTCGTGATGACCTTCATCTGGCTCTCCCTGATCTACGTGGTCATCGCCTTCACCGATGTGACCGCCCAGGCCTTCGTCGCCAAGGAGACCTGGGGCGGCGCTGTCCACGACATCGGCGGCGGCGTGGCCACCTCGAGCTTCCTCTACCTCCTGCTGTCGGTGCTGCTCGGCGTTGCGCTCACCAAGTGGCGAACCCCCCTCTGGCTGGCCACGCTGCTCTTCCTGCCGGCTCTCGTGGGCATCATCCTCTGGGGCCAGCGGCTGCCGATCACCTTCGCCGTGGCCAACCCGGCCCTCGTCTGGGGCGTCATCATCCTCGCCTACTGCGCCGTGGCCTCGGTGCTGCCGATGTGGCTGCTCCTGCAGCCACGCGGCTACCTGGGCGGCTACTTCCTCTACATCGTCCTCGCCTGCGGCCTGCTCGGCGTCATCTTTGGCGGCTACAAGGCCGAATATCCGGCCTTCCTGGCCTGGCACTCCGAGCGCCTGGGTTCGCTCTTTCCCTTCCTCTTCATCACCATCGCCTGCGGCGCCTGCTCGGGCTTCCACGGGCTCGTCTGCTCGGGCACCACCTGCAAGCAGCTCCACCGGGAGACGCATGCGCCGCTGATCGGCTACGGCGGCATGCTCCTGGAGGGCGTGGTGGCCGTGATGGCCCTTTCCACGGTGATGATGTGGCCGGCCGGTTCGGCGGAACTCGACAAGAGCCCCTCGGAGATCTACGCGGGCGGCATCGCCCACTTCGTCCACGCGGTGCTGGGCCTGCCGCGCGAGCAGGTGCTCGCCTTCGGCATGCTCGCCTTCACGACCTTCGTCTACGACACCCTCGATGTGGCCACCCGCCTGGGCCGCTATCTCATGGAGGAGCTGCTGGGCCTCAAGGGTCGCCGCGGCAAGTGGGCGGCCACCGGCCTCACCCTCGGCCTGCCGCTGGGCTATCTCTTCCTGGGCGCCAATCTCCAGGGCGCCCTCGGCGCGGCCAAGCCGATCTGGCTGGTGGTCTGGCCCCTCTTCGGCTCCTCCAACCAGCTCCTGGCCGGGCTCACCTTCCTGCTGCTGGCGGCCTGGTTTCGGGCGCGCCGGCGCTGGGCGCCGTGGCTCCTGCTGCCGGGCTTGTTCATGTTCGGAACGACGACGGTGGCCCTCGTGCTGCAGAGCCTCGCCAGCCTGAAGCAGTGCCTGGCCGGCACGGCGGCGGCCATCGATCTGGTCAACCTCGCCCTCGCCCTCGCGCTGCTGGCGACGGCGCTCGCCTTCCTCGTCCTCTGGCTCCGGCAACTGCGACGAGCGCCCCTGGCGCCGGGCGCCTAGAAGGCCTCGCCCAGGGTGATGGCGACGCTGTGCTCGCCCGCCTCGCCGACGCCGTAGTCGAGGCGCAGCGACAGCCCGCTCGCCGGGTCATAGAGATAGCGCAGGCCGATGCCCGCGCCCAGACGCGCCTGCCCCGGCGTGAGGCGTCCCAGCGCGGGCGCCACATCGCCGGCGCCGACGAAGAGGGCGCCGCCGAGGCGGCCGATCAGGGCCGGCCGGCGGAGTTCGAGCTGCGCGAGCAGGCGGCTGCGGTCCCGGTAGCGGGCGCTGGGATAGCCGCGCAGCTCCTCGTCGCCACCGAGCGCCGGCAGCTCGTCGAAGGGGATCTCGCCGCGCGCATCGTCGACGGCGACCTGGGCCGCGATCACGAGGCCGGCGCCGGCACTCCAGTAGCCGCGCCCATCGAGGCCGTAGCGCTCGGCGTCCAGATCCCCGCCCAGGGCGCGGCGATGGAGGGTGGCCCCCGCGCTCAGGTAGAGCCCGTGGCGGGGCTGCCAGGGGCGGTCCCGGCGGTCGTAGACGAGGCGCGGCCCGATGCCGATCCGCAGGAAGGGCCGGCTGCCCACGAGATCGCCTGCGGCGAGACTGCCGCCCGGCTGCAGGCTGTCCGTCTCCAGCCGCTGCCGGCTGACGGCGCCGGCGAGCCCCAGCTCCCAGCCGCCGCCCAGGCGACGCAGGTAAGCTAGCTCGGCCACGCTTTCCCGAGGCGTGTAGCGCTCGGCGCTGTCGGCGGCGCGGCCGATGCCGTAGAAGTTGCTCGGAAAGCGGCGGTACTTGAGACCCCAGACGAGACGGTGGCGGCGGCCGCTCCAGCTGTTGTCGCCGCGCAGGCCGATCAGGAGCTGGTGCTTCTGGCTGTAGAGGGCCGTCGCGGCGAGCTGGGAGCGACTGCACTCGGGCTCCGCCGCGGGCGCTTCCTCGCCGCTGCAGCCATAGAGCCGCATGAGCACGCCGCCGCCCATCCAGGCGGTGTCGGTCGAGTAGCCCAGCGCCGGCAGCGCGATCCAGTTGCGCTGCGACTCGGCAGCCCGCGCCCGCGGCGCGACCGCCCCGGCAACGGCGAGGACGGCGACCGCCAGGGTCCGGCGCTGGTGGCGGCCGAGCATCTTCAACCTCCGCTTGGATTTCGCTTGAAACACAGGCCTGTCCGGGACAGTAGTCTAGGCCTTCCCCGGAATCAACCCAGCTCCGGCGCCCCGCGCCCGGCGTCGAGTCCGCCGAGCAGCCACCGTCCGGCCCTCATCCGCCCCTGGAGGCAGCAGTGATGATACAGCGCACTCCCGGCGACGCGCGTCGCCTTCTCCCCTTCACGCTCTTCGGTCTGCTCGCCCTGCTTGCCGTCATCGGTGCGGCCGCAGGCACTGCCCACGCCGCCGGCGGCTACCTGCGCACGCCGGACATCCACGGCGGGACGGTGGTCTTCTGCGCCGAGGGCGACCTCTGGGCCGTCTCGGATCAAGGCGGACTCGCCCGGCGCCTCAGCTCGCATCCGGGCCTCGAGAGCCTGCCCAGCTTCTCGCCCGACGGCGCCTGGATCGCCTTCAGCGGCCAGTACGACGGCAATCGCGACGTGTTCGTGATGCCCGCGGCCGGCGGCGAACCGCGGCGGCTGACCTGGCATCCCGCCTCCGAGGAGGTGCTGGGCTGGAGCCCGGACGGCAAGTTCGTCCTCTTCCGCTCCCGCGCCGAGATGCCCCACGGCAGCCACGAAGTCTACTCGGTGCCGGCCGCCGGCGGTGAACCCAGCAAGCTGCCCGTGGGTTGGGCGGCCCGCCTGGCCATCGAGCCCGACAGCGGGCGCTGGGCCTTCAGCCGCCCCTCATCGGAGACCTTCACCTGGAAGCGCTATCGCGGCGGCACGGCCGCCGAGATCTGGGTGGGCGATCCCCAGCGGGCCGACTTCCGCAAGGTGACCGATTTCCCGGGCTTCGACGCCTATCCGATGTGGCATGGCGGGCGGATCTACTTCCTCAGCGACCAGGGCGGCACCGCCGATCTCTGGTCGATGCTGCCCGACGGCAGCGACCGCCGGCGGCTCACCGACGAAGGCAACTGGGACGCCCGCTGGCCGGCGATCGGTCCCGACGGCCGCATCGTCTACATGCTGGCCGGCGGCATCAAGCTCTACGATCCGAGCACGCAGACGAGCCGCGTCATCCCGATCGAGTTGCCCAGCGAGCGCAGCCTGGCGCGCTCCCGCTACAGCGATGCCGCGCAGTTCCTCTCCGGCTTCAGCCTCGCCCCCGAGGGGGATCGACTGGCCATCGCCGCGCGCGGCGAGATCTTCGCCCTCCCGGTCGAGGACGGCGTTACCCTGCCTGTCACCCGGGGCAGCGGCGCCCGCGAGGAGTTTCCCGAGTACAGCCCCGACGGTAAGCGCCTGCTCTACGTCAGCGACGCCGGCGGCGAGGAGGCCATCCACAGCGCGGATGCCTGGGGCCGCGGCGAGGTCAAGATCCTGCGGCCGGCCGGCGAGCGGGGACATCTCTTCGCGCCCCTCTGGTCGCCGGACGGCAAGTGGATCGCTCTTCGGCGACGAGGCGCAGAATCTCTGGCTGCAGGCCGTCGCCGGCGGCGAAGCCCTGTGCATCGACAGCAGCGACCGCGGCCCGATCTACGAGTACAGCTTCAGCCCCGACAGCCGCTGGATCGCCTACGCGAAGGTCCTGCCCAACGACTTCGGCGGCATCTTCATCTACGACACCCAGGAGAAGCTGAGCCGGCGCATCACCAGTCCCTATACCGGCAACGGCTCGCCGGCCTGGGACCCCGAGGGCAAGTACCTCTATTTCGTGGGCGGGCGCATGATGAACCCGCTGTTCGGCACCCGTGACTTCACCACTGTCGAGGTGAACAACGACAAGCTGTATCTGGTTATTTTGCAGGTAGATGGAGAGAACCCCTTCGCCCATCTCGAAGGCGTACCCCCCAAGGCAGAGGCAAGCGGGAAGGAAGAGAAGGGCGGCAAGGCGAAGAAGGGCGCCCGCCCGGAGAAGTCCGGCAAGAAGGACAAAGACAAGGAAAAGGAGCAGCCCGAGGATGAGGGTCCCAAGCCCCTGCGCATCGACTTCGCGGGCATCGACCAGCGCATGGTCGCTCTGGACGTCCCCGGCGGCCAGTACCGCGGCCTGGAGGCCATCGCCGGCAAGCTGTTCTACCTGAGCACGCCGCTGACCGGCTGGACCGAGAACCAGGACGAGGAGGACGCGCCCGCCAGCCTGATGGTCTTCGACCTCGAGGACGAAGAGGCCGAGGAGTTCATGGGCGGCGTGGCTGGCTTTCGGATCGCCGCCAAGGGCGAGAAGATGGTCGTCGCCAAGGGGCCCGGCGAGCTCTACGTCGTCGGCACCGACAGCAAGCCGGACGATCTCAGCGAGGCCGGCGTCTCCCTGGCCGGTGTGGTGATCGACCTCGATCCCCGCGAGGAGTGGGCCCAGATCTACCACGAGGCCTGGCGGCGCATGCGCGACCGCTACTGGGACGAGAGCATGGCCGGCGTCGACTGGGCGGCCATGCGCGAGCAGTACGCGACCCTGCTGCCCTTGCTCGCCCACCGGGACGACCTCGGCGATCTGCTCGGCGAGCTGATCGGCGAGCTGAACACCAGCCACACCTACGTCTGGGGCGGCGATCGCGGCGGCGACACGCCGAGCGTCGCGACGGGGCTGCTCGGCGCCGATCTCGCCCGGGAGGGCACGGCCTACCGCATCGCTCGCCTCTACCGCGGCGACGAGGCCGACGATCTCGCCGCGCCCCTGCTCGCGCCCGGGGTCAATCTGCGCGAGGGCCAGTACATCCTCGCCGTCAACGGGCTGCCCTTCACGGCCGATCGGCCCTTCCATGCCAGCCTGGAGACGCTCGCCGGCAAGGACGTGCTGCTCACCGTCGCCGACGACGCGGCCGGCAAGCAGGGTCGCCGCGACGTGGTGGTCACCACTCTGCGCAACGAGCACGATCTGCGCTACGCCGACTGGGTGCGCCGCAACCGCGAGTGGGTGGATCAGGCCTCGGGCGGCAGCTTCGGCTACGTGCACATCCCCGACATGGGTTACAGCGGCATGACGGCTTTCGACCGCTGGTACTACCCGCAGCTGGACAGGGAAGGCATGGTCGTCGATTGCCGCTGGAACGGCGGCGGCTTCGTCTCGCAGATCCTGCTCGAGCGCCTGCGCCGGCCGGTGACGGCCTGGGACCGCAGCCGCTTCGGCGGCGTCGACACCTATCCCTATCGCACGCTCAACGGGCCCTTCGTCGTGCTCACCAACCAGGAGGCCGGCTCCGACGGCGACATCCTGCCGCGGGCCGTGCAGATCGAGAAGCTGGCCCCCGTGATCGGCATGCGCTCCTGGGGCGGCGTCATCGGCATCAGCAGCACGCAGAGCCTGGTCGACGGCGGCACGGTGACCTTCCCCTTCGCCGCCTGGTGGGAAAAGGACGGCGGCTGGACGCTCGAGAACCACGGCGTCGACCCCGACATCGTGGTCGAGAACCTGCCGCAGGAGGTGGCAAGCGGCAAGGACAGCCAGCTCGAGCGCGGCCTGACCGAGCTCACGCGCCTCCATGCGCAGGAGCCGCCCGCGAAGCCGGACTTCGGCAGCATCCGCCCCAGGTCTCGCGAGAGCTTCCGCCCCGAGCGCTAGAGCCGGCAAGCCTTCCCCGTCGCGGCGCGGCCCCCCTCGCGGGGCCGCGCCGTTGCCTTTGTCCTGCGCGGCTGGCGTCTGCCTTGCAAGCACGCCCATGTCTGCGGCCACGACGGCGGCCGGGATGGCGCAGGATTCCCGACGATTCCCTGCGCTACCCGCCTGTGCCCCGCTCCATGCGGGATCGGCAAAGGCTGCCGCAGCCCCGGCTGCACAACTGCGCAAGGAGATGCATAATGAGAAAGCTGCTAACGAGTCTGCTGGTGCTGGCCCTGGCCAGCGGTGTCGCCGCTGCCGACAGCTACATCGGCCTCTTCGCCGTCCCCCACGCCACCTACTGCTACGGCAACACCGAGCAGTACACCACGACCACCGTGCACGTGGTCGCCTGGCTCGACAACGACTGGTCCGGCTCCGTGTCGGCCTGCGAGTTCTACATCGACAACTTCCCCGTGGCCGGCGCCGAGGGTGCGATCACCACGAACTGGAACACGCCGCTGGTAATCGGCCAGGTGAGCTACGGCATCGCGCTGGCCTTCAACCCGCCGCTGCCTGGCCCCTTGGCCTATCTCGGCAGCATCGAGTTCTTCGCCCTCGACCCCAACTGGATTCCCGCGAACTACGTGATGGCGGTCCGTCCCTCTCGCCAGAGTGACACCCTCGCCCTCGTGGACACGCAGGGCCAGACGATGGCGGTGGCCGGCGGCCAGTACACCTTCAACTGCTCGAACCCGAGCACCTGCGATTGCCTGGAGTCGGTGGCCACCGATGCGACCAGCTTCAGCAGCGTGAAGGCCCTGTACTAGCTCACTGCTCGGACTTCTGCTCCATGACGAAGGGGCCGCGCCAGCGCGCGGCCCCTTTGCATTTGCCGGGCGCAGGTGCTCGCTGCGCCGAAAGCCGACAGATGCTCTACCTCAGCAGCACGAGCTTCTGCGCGGCCGCGCGGCCGCCGGCTCGCAGCTGCACCAGGTAGACGCCGCTGGCCAGGGCGCGACCCGCCTCGTCGCGACCGTCCCAGGCCACGGCCTGCACGCCGACGCTCCTGGGCTCCCCGGCAAGGAGCCGCCGCAGGCGGCGGCCACCGAGATCGAAGATGCCGAGCTCCACCGCGGCGGGCACGGCCAGGCTGAAGCGGATCTCCGTGCGCGGGTTGAAGGGATTGGGATGGGCACCGAGCAGGGCGAAGGCCACCGGCGGGGTGTCCACCGCTGTACTGGTCTCTTCGACCGCAAGCCGTTGATCTGCGGGCACGCCATGGAGGCGGCTTTCGAGGCCGCTCGGCCAGCGCAGGATGAGCGTATCGACGACGCTCTCCGCGCCGAGCCCGAAGTGCAGGGTGGGCGCATTCTGCGACAGGTAGCCGGCGTCCCCGCCCAGCGCTCGCGTCACGCGCAGCGGGCCGGCGACGGCGGTCACCCGCGCGCCCAGGCCGAGCCGGTTGCTCGCCGTGCCCACGAGGTCGAGCGCGAGCCAGTGGCCGCCGGGCGTATCGTTGCGCACGAGGCGGTTGGGGCCGTCGGCGTAGGCGAGGTAGAGATCGAGATCGCCGTCATCCTCGATGTCGGCCCAGGCGGCGCCGTTGCCGATCCCCGTTGCGCCGAGGGCGGGATGGGTGGCATCGCTGAAGCCGGCAGCCCCCTGGTTCATGAACAGCTTGCTGGCCCCGCTGTTGACGAGGTAGAGGTCGAGCCAGCCGTCGGCATTGAAGTCGGCCCAGGCGGCGCCGCGACCCGTACCGGCGTCATCCAGGGGCGGCGTCGTGACGTTCACGAAGGCCGCACCGTCATTGCGATAGAGGCGATTCGCCCCATCGTTCACCACGTAGACATCCAGGTCGCCATCGTTGTCGAAGTCGGCCCAAGCCGCGCCGTAGCCGTTCCCGGCATCGCCGAGGCCCAGCGCGGCCGTCGCCTCGCTGAAGCTGCCGTCGCCGCCGTTCCGGTAGAAGATGTTGCTGGTCTGCCGGACGAGGTAGAGGTCGCGGTCGCCGTCGCCGTCGGCATCCGCCCACTCGGCCGAGCGCCCCCAGCCTGCGTCGCCCAGGGGCGCCACCGTGGCGTCGACGAAGCTGCCGGCGCCCAGGTTCCGGAGCAGACGATCGGGGGCATAGGCGTTGACCACGTAGAGATCGACCAGGCCATCGTCGTCGGCATCGCCCCAGGCGACATCGGTGCTGTACTCCGCGCCCCCGAGCGGTCCCGCGGTGATGTCCACGAAGCTACCGGCGTCATTGCGAAAGAGCAGGTTGGACTGGCCGCTCGTGCGGGCGAGGTAGAGGTCGAGGTCGCCGTCGTTGTCGATGTCGGCCCAGGCGGCGCCGCGGCTCGCTCCGTTCACGTCGATGGGCGGCGCGCCCGCGCCGGTGAAGACGCCGCCGCCCTGGTTCGCGAAGAGCCGGTTCGGGCTGCCCGAGTTGCTCAGGTAGAGGTCCGGGAGGCCATCGCCATCGGCATCGCCCCAGGCAACGCTCTGGCCGTTGCCGGCGTCCGCCAGGGGAGCGGCGCTGATGTCCGTCCAGGCGCCGGCGCCGAAGACGCCGAAGTATGGACTCCAGGCGAAGTGGCCGTCGTCACCGACCACCTTGATCCGGAAGTCGTTGCCGGTGCCCCAGGCCGGGTCGACGCTGCCCGCCGGAGTCTCCTCGCCATCGTTGGCCGACCAGTCGGCGAGCCGGGTCAAGAAGGCGCTGCCCGCGTAGAGGTCGAGCACGACCGCGCTCCCGCTCGCCCCCGTCCAGACCACGGCCGGCAGCGGCTCGCCGTGCGTCAGCACGGAACCGGCGGCCGGGGCCGTCACGCTGAAGTAGCCGAGAGGTTCGATGCCCACGACCATGCCCTCGGTCATGTAGTCGCAGCCCGTCCAGGGGCAGTAGACCTCATCCAGGGCGTACCAGACGTTCTGGCTGCCGCCCCAGCCGTAGTTCATGTGGTAGTAGCGCGCGCCGGCGTCCTCCTGATAGCCGTCGCAGATGATCGAGTGGCTCGTGATGCGGTAGTGCATGGGCCGCGGCGGGAAGGCGTCGAGTTCCTGGCAGATGCGCGCCCACCAGGCGTCGGCGCTGTGCTGACTGCGCGTGATGTAGGCAGCATCCGGCGCGTAGCGGAAGTAGGTCGGGTAGACGGTCTCGCCCAGGTTCACGTAGCTGCCCGAGGCGCAGACGCCGAAGTCCATGTCGAAGGCCACGGCAACCTCGTAGTTCAGCTCGGCCGCGGCGGCGGCCTGGGCGGCGTTGTAACCGCCGGAATAGGAGACGAGGATGTTGGCCCAGTCGTAGGCGTCGCTGTAGTCCGCACTGAGCAGGCCGCCGCCGACGTTCTCGCCGCAGGAGTCGTCGCCGCCCCACTGATAGCTGTGCGAGCCGCTGCCGGCAGCGGGGTAGTTCCAGTACTTGAGGATCATCGCCGCCGAGGTGGCCACGCAGCCCACCACGCAGGTGCCGCCGTCCCCCGGCGGACAATCGCCATTGAAGGGCGCGCCCTGGGCCCAGTTGCTGGCGATCAGCGGCCCCACCGGAGCCTCGCGCGGCGCCGGGGCGGTGCCGGCGAGCAGGGCTGTCCACGCCGCACGCGCCCGGTCGGCGGCCGGGTCCGCCCCCGCCGCCGGCGCGCCGGCGGCGAGGCGCTCGTGGGCGATGAACAGGGTCTCGCGCAGGAGCGCGGCATAGCCGTCCCGATCCGCCGTCATGAGATCCGTTGCAAAGGAGAAAGCCTTGATGGGCGGCAGCTCGCGCGCCGCCGAGACCAGGATGTGTCCGCGGGGCGCGAGGGGCAGCTGCCAGCCGATCAGCCGGCCGCCCTGGGCCCAGGGCTGGCAGCCGACGATCCGCGCCGCGGCGGCCTCGGGGTCGCGAGCCTGACGGGCAGCCAGCCAGACCTGGGCGGCCCGCAGGGCGTCGGCGTTGCCGACGGGCGTGGCCGTGGCGGCCAGGGCGCCGCCGGCCAGCGCCGACAGCAGGATGAGCGCGATGAAGAGACGGGACATGGGGAGCCTCCAGGACGGGGAGCGGGGCGGCACTCGGTATTCTAACTATAGCAGAGGCAGCAAAGGCGGCAAAGCGCCCAGTCGGCGCGCTGCGCGCTGGACAGCAGGGCCCGCGCAGCCTAGTCTGCGGCCGGCCCGCGACCCGGAGGCCGCCATGCGCAACACGAAGATCGTCGCCACCATCGGTCCCGCCTCCGAGTCGCCGGCCGTGCTGGCGGCTCTGCTCGAGGCCGGCATGAACGTGGCCCGACTCAACTTTTCCCACGGCACCCACGATGAGCATCGCGCCAAGGTGGCCGCCCTGCGCGAAGTCTCCGCGCGCCTGGACAAACCGGTGGCGATCCTGCAGGACCTCGCAGGGCCGAAGATCCGCGTGGGCGAAATCATCGGCGGCAGCGTGCGCCTCGCTCCCGGTGGCGAGTTCCGCCTGCGCCTGGCCGGCGGCCCCGGCGACGCGAGCGGGGTCAGCGTGAACCAACCGCGCCTGATCGAGGAGGTGCGCCCCGGCGATCACCTGCTCCTGGCCGACGGCGCGCTGGAGCTGGAGGTGCTGCGGCAGGCCGGCGAGGAGCTCGTCACGCGGGTGCTGGTCGGCGGCCTGCTCGGCTCGCGCAAGGGCATCACGCTGCCGAGTCGCACCCTGAGCGTGGCCAGCTTGACGGAGAAGGATCGGGCCGACCTCGCCCTCGGCCTGGAGCTGGGCGTGGACTTCGTGGCGCTCTCCTTCGTGCGCAGCGTCGAGGATCTCGCCGAGTGCCGCCGCGCCATGGCCGACGCCGGGGAGCCGGTGCCGCTGATCGCCAAGATCGAGAAGCACGAGGCCCTGGTCAACATGGACGCCATCATCGCCGCCGCCGACGGCATCATGGTGGCCCGCGGCGACCTCGGCGTGGAAACGCCCTTGGCCCGCGTGCCCGCCGTGCAGAAGCAGCTCATCGCCAAGTGCAACCGGGCCGGGATTCCCGTGATCACCGCCACCCAGATGCTGGGCTCGATGGCGGCGAGCCCGCGGCCCAGCCGCGCGGAGGTCACGGACGTGGCCAATGCCATCCTCGACGGCACCGACGGCGTCATGCTGTCCGAAGAGACCGCCACCGGCGCCTATCCCGTCGAGGCGGTGGCCACGATGGACCGCATCGCCCTGGAGACCGAGACGGTCTTCCCCTACGCGACCTGGGGCGAGCGCGTGGCCCACAGCGCTCGCCAGGGGATTCGCGAGGCGGTGGCCCAGGGCGCCTGCGCCCTGGCGGAGGCCATCGACGCGGCGGCGATCATCCCCTTCACCCGCACGGGCGGCACGGCGCAGCTGGTGGCCAAGTACCGGCCGCGCGTGCCCATCCTCGCGCCCTGTTCGCTTCCCGCCACCCGCCGGCGCCTGCTGCTCAGCTGGGGGGTATTGCCTTTGGCCAGCGAGCGGCTCGCCGACAGCGAGGCCATGCTGCGCCACGCTTGCGAAGTGGCCAAGGCGACGGGCCTGGTCGCCTCCGGCCAGCGCGTGGTGCTCACCGCCGGCCTGCCGGTGGGGAGCGAGGGTGTCACGAACACCATCCGGGCCGCCGTGCTGGACTGAACAACCCCCGCCCGCAATGCGGACGGGGGCTGCTGAGTCCCTGCCGCGCCTGGCGCGGCGCCAAGGCAATCGGCTAGTAGAGGGCCTTGACCGCGCTGAAGGTGCTCGCCTCCACCGCCACCGAGCCACCGCCCATCTGGAACAGCTCCGTGCCCGTCGTGCTGCCGCTCATGCCCTGCAGGAGGCTGCCGGGGGCCCCCACGAAGTCGATGCGGTAGGTGATGTCGAAGAAGCTGTCGACCGCGAACGGCGCGCCCGCGGCGCCCTCGCGAGTCAGCGTCGTGTGGCCGGGGCTGGGCATGCCGAAGCCGGTGCCGGCCGTCACGCGCAGCAGGTCGAAATCCGGGTCGCCAAAGATCTCGCCTTGGAGCATGAACATGTCCGTGTCGAAGCTCTGGACGGCGTCGCCCGGCGTGCGCGGCCCGCTGTGTGTCTCAGCCGCGACCGGGATGGCGATCAGGCGATTGAAGCCCGCCAGGCTGCCGGTGCCGGTCAGGGCCATGTGCAAGCTGCCGTCGAAGGTCTGCAGCTGGCCGCCCAGGCCGCCCCCGGCCACCTCCGAGGCGCCGCTGAAGTCGTTCAGGGCGCCGGCCACGGTGATCGTCGACCCCACGGGCAGCCCATCGGTGATGACCATGGGACCTTCCCAGCCATCGGGGCAGGCCGGCGGCAGGTCGATCGTGCCGCCGCCGTTGTCGGGCACGGAGCAGGCGGCGCCTGCCGTGCCGGCCAGGGCGAGAATGAGCGCAGGAACAAGCAGGTGCTTGAGCAGACGGTGCATGTCAACCCTCCCGTATCTAGTTATTCAGATCCGAATTCCTGCAACTTGGAGGAATTCCGAGATCCGTATTGTAGCAGATGCACGGCTGCGGAACCAGAGGCCGGCCCAAAGGCGAGGATCCCGGCCTAGAGGCTGAGCTCGTGGGGCATGGCCGAGCGGTGGGCACGAAAGAAGGCATAGGGTGTCGCGTAGAGCAGGTTCGAGACCCGCGAGGTGTAGATGTCGGCGTGGCGTTCCACCTGGCGGGCGAAGTAGCTCTTGTCGTTGCCGCTGGTCATCAGCAGGCCCCACTGCCGGTTGCCCAGCTCGCCGGCCGCCTGCGCCAGCGGCGTGATCTCGGCATCCAGAGCGAGCAGGGCCTCGCGCTGCTGCTGCATGCGCTGCTCGATGGCCTTCAGCGGTTCCTCACGCGGTGGCGCCGCTCCCTCGCGCCGGTTGAGGACGCGCAGGCGCAGCAGCGAGAGCTCCCGCTCCATGGCCACCTTGCGGGCCATCAGGGCGGTCAGCTCGCGCTGGCCCTTGGCGAAGCTGGCCTCGGCCCGGATCTCGGCTTCGAGTTCGCGCACGACCAGGGCCGTCCGCCAGCGGCGCAGGTTCTTGGAGACGTGGACGTCGCCGTAGGCATGATCGCCGACGTAGAGGACCTGATCGCCGCGCAGGCCGAACATGGCCTCGACGGCTCCGGCGTGCCCGCCGTGGAAGATGCCCCCCGCGCGGGGCGGGCCGACGACCGGCGAGAGCAGACCCGCCTCGTCCACCACCGTGAAGAAGGGCTGCTGGCCGAGGAAGAAGGCCGGCTTGCGCGCGGCCACGATGATGAGGTCGAAGAGCCCCCGCCAGTCCTGGCCGGTGGGCAGGAAGCGATCGAAGGCGTAGGCCATCATGGCGCGCGTGAAGGGCCACTCGGAGTTGGTGATGAGCAGCAGCTTCTTGCCCGCGCGCTTCTGGTCCAGCAGCGCCCAGGGGATCTCCGGATCGAGATCGACGAAGCGCTCGGGGCGGGCGACGATCTCCGCCTTGAGGCGGCCCTCGAGGTGCGCCTCGTCGAGCACCCCTTTGACGAGGCGGTAGAGATCGCCGTAGCCCGAGGGGGCGGGCGCCTGGCCGGCGTCGAGCAGATCGACGAGCTGCGCGTACATGCTCGCCTCGGAAAGCGAGAAGAGCGTGTTCAGGAAGACGAAGCGCGGCTCGGAGAGGTCCACCACCGTCTCCGCATAGGCCTGGCGCAGGGTCTCGAAGTCGAGCATGCGGGTGCCGTGCGCGGCGCGCTTGACGTAGCCGAACTGATTGGCCTTGAGGATGTTGCCTAGATCGAGGTCGATGATCAGGCCGCGCTGGAAGTCCTGCGGCGCGAAGCGCAGGCTCTCCACCGGCCAGCCCAGGCCGCGCAGCTTGCCGCGCATGTGCGAAAACGAGCGGCTCTCCCACTTCTCCACGCGGTAGTGGATGAGCGTGTAGTCCATGTCGTAGCCGATGGCCTTGATGGAGCGCAGGTTCAGCGTG
The DNA here is from genome assembly GCA_963695095.1 of uncultured bacterium. Lineage (GTDB taxonomy): Bacteria > Krumholzibacteriota > Krumholzibacteriia > JACNKJ01 > JACNKJ01 > VGXI01. The sequence continues at coordinate 2,336,611 of CAVOFT010000001.1, forward strand.
CGGTTGCAGAAGATCCCACGCTCGGGCGGCGGCAAGGCGGGGGCGCCCGTGGGAAAGCTCGCGTGCGTCATCGCCCAGCCTCGCTCGGGGCTTCGCTCATCGGTCGCCGATGAAGATGAGGGCCATGCCGAGGCCGACGGCGATGAGAATCCCCAGCACCGCTGCCAGGATTAACGCCCGCCGGCGGCGCAGGGGCGCTTCGCCACCGGCCTGCAGCTCGGCCACGACGAGACGCAGGGCGGCCAGTTGCTCGAGCTGATTCAGCTTGCCATTGCGGGCCTGATACTCACTCACCAGCCGCAGGATGGCGGTGGCGAGCTCGCGCACCCGCGGACCGGGCGGTGGCGGCATGAAGACGACCTGGCTGAGCATGACCCCCTCCTCGGTGGGTGATGCAGGCGGATCCACTGTCGACTGGGCAGCTAGCGGCGCGGGACGAAGCAGGCCGCCAGGGCGCGGCCAAGGACGATGCTCCGGGCAGTGCTGTGCATGTCGCCTCCGCTCCTAATCCGCGGGCAAGCCTAGCGCAGGCGCCCGGTGAACGCCACGCCTTCCTTGCCATGGAGGCTGGATTTCGCTGGCCAAGATACCCGGTGACGCTAGACTTGCGGGCCCGCCCCCAACGGAGGTAGCAATGTCCATCCTCACGCCGATAGCCGCCCGGAGCCGGCGCCTGCTCCCAGTCCTGCTCGCTCCGCTCGCCTTCCTCGCTCTCGCCTCCACCCCGGGTTGGGCCGCGGCCTGGCTGCTCGACCTGGAGGGGGCCCGCGTCTGGAGCGGTTACAATGACGTGCGCATCCCGGGTGATGGCGGCACGCGCTTCTCCCTGACCGAGGATCTGCGTAGCGAGGCGGGTTTCTGCGGGCGCCTGCGATTGGGAATCGTGCTCGCCGAACGGCATCACCTGAGCGCCTTCGCCGCGCCGCTTCGCCTCGATGCCGCGGGCCAAGCGCCAGCAACCCTGCTGTTCGCCGGCACGGAGTTTCCCGCCGCCAGCCGCCTGTCGGCAAGCTATCGCTTCGATTCCTATCGCCTGACCTATCGCTACCGCCTGCGCGCGACTTCCCGCTTCACCGGCTGGCTCGGCTTCACCGCGAAACTACGGGACGCCGAGATCGCCGTGGCCGGCGCGGGACTGCGCGCCAAGAAGACGAACACCGGCTTCGTGCCCCTGCTCGCCTTCCGCGGCGATTGGCGTCTCGACGAGCGCTTCGGAATCAGCTGCGAGGGCGACGCGCTGGCTGGCGGTCCAGGCCGGGCGGAGGACGTCTTCCTGGGCCTGACCTACCGCCGGAACTCCCGCCTGACGCTGCGGGGTGGCTATCGGCTCATCGAAGGCGGCGCCGACGTGGCCGAGGTCTACTCCTTCGCTCGCCTCGACTTCGCGAGCCTGGGCCTGGAACTCTCCTTCTAGCCAGCGCTGCCGGTCGACGAGGACGAAATGAAAAGCGGGGCCCGCCTGCAGCGGGCCCCGTTCTTCTTCAGCGCCGGTCGCTCCTCAGGGCGCGACCGGGTGTGGGTCCTGGGGCGCCGACTAGCGCCAGTTCCCCCCACCGCCACCGCGGCCACCGCCGCCGCCGCCGCCGCGGCCGCCGCCGCCGCCTTCGCGGCGCTCCTCGGCCTCATTGACGCGCAGGGTGCGGCCGCCGAACTCGAAGCCATCCAGCGCGCTCAGCGCCGCGGTCGGGTCCTCCATCTCCACGAAACCGAAGCCGCGGGGGCGACCGGTCTCGCGATCGTTGATCAGGTTGACGGACGTGACGACACCGTGCTTCTCGAAGAGAGCGCGGATCTCGTCCACCGTGGCGCTAAAGGGCAGGTTGCCCACGTACAGTTTCTTGGCCATTTCTACTCCGAATCGCCCCATTACCGTGAATTAGCGGGAAGGCGTCGCGAGCCGCTCGCGGGCCTCGACTCCCAAGCTTCTCTCGGATTGGCGCTGAAGAATCGCGGGCGCGACGAGCGCGGACGGCATTCTGGCAACGGCCATCGATTGGGCGGGGGCAACGGCCCATCGATCCTGAGGCGGCTTCTTCAAGGGGATGAATATAGCTCAAATGGCCCCACTTGTCACCGAATAAAGCAGGGCGAGCCTGGAATCGACGGCGGCAATCTCAGGCGGACGCCCCTGCCGACCTCAGCGCGGCGAAGCCGACGAGCCGGTTGGAGGTCTCGTCCCAGAGCCGGTACTGCAAACTGCGGACACTGGCGCGCAGGGTGAGGGGGGGCACGCCGCGGAAGAGCGGACTGGAGCGGTGGCAGCGCTCGAGGAAGTAATTCGGGATCCGCGGGCTCAAATGGTGGATGTGATGGTAGCCGATATTGCCCGTGAACCACTGGAGAACCCGCGGCAGCTTGTAAAAGGAGGAGCCCCCCAGGGCCTGCTGGAGGTAGTCCCAGCGCCCGCCGCGGGCCCAGTAGGTGCCGTCGAAGGTATGCTGCACGTAGAAGAGCCAGATGCCCACGGTGCCCGCGATCAGGATCACAGGCAGCTGCAGGGCCAGGTAGGCCTTGAAGCCGATCGTCAGGCCCATCACCAGGGCGACGGCCGCCAGGCCGAGATTCGTCCACACCTTGCTCCAGCGCGCACGGGCGCTCTCGCCGCGGTGCCAGAAGCGGTAGTTGAGGAGGAAGACATAGAACGGGCCCAGACCCAGCATCACGAGGGGGTGGCGATAGAGCCGGTAGGCCAGCCGCCGGTGGCGCGGCAGCGCCAGGTACTCGGCAATGGTGAGCGTCCAGATATCGCCGCTGCCCCGTCGGTCCAGATCCCCGGAGGTGGCGTGGTGGCGGGCGTGCTCCTGACTCCAGCCGGTCGAGGGCAGGAAGGTCATGAGGCCCGTGAAGTAGCCCACGAAACGGTTGGCCCAGCGCTCCCGGAAGAAGGAGCCGTGGCCGCAGTCGTGGCAGATGATGAAGCTGCGCACGAGGAAGCCCGCCGCCGGCAAGACGAGGGCCAGCGCCAGCCAGTAGGAAACACGCAGGCACAGGAGCATGGCGGCCCAGAGCAGCAGGTAGGGCAGCACGGAGGTCGCGATCTGCAGCAGGCTACGGGAGAGGCTGGGCCGCTCGAATGGAGCAACCGCGGCGCGCCAGTCGGCCTGGACGGCCTTCTTCGCCAAGCTCATGGAACCGCCTAGGCTGAAAGTTGAGCCCTGGCGGCCAGGAGGCCGCCAGGGACAGTCGACTCGGATAAGTCGGCTACCAGCGGCCCCCGCCGCCGCCGCCGCTGCGGCCACCGCCGCCGCCGCCACGCGGGCCGCCACCGCCGCCGCGCATGCCGCCGCCGCCACCGCCGCCACCGGTGCGCTCACGGCGCTCCTCGGCCTCGTTCACACGCAGGGCGCGGCCGCCCATCTCGTAGCCATCGAGGGCGGTGATCGCCGCCTGGTGATTCTCCATCTCGACGAAACCGAAGCCGCGGGGACGGCCCGTATCGCGGTCGGTGATCAGGGTGATGGAGTGCACCGTGCCGTGCTTGCTGAACAGCTCGCGCAGCTCGTCCTCGGTGGCCGTGAAAGGAAGGTTGCCCACGTAGAGCTTCTTGGTCATCAGGATCTCCGGATCGCCCCAGGTTCATCGACGGAGCACTGGCGCGCACATTGGCGGCGAGTCGGCGCTCATAGCTTCTCGGGATTGCCTACCATGACCAGCGAATTCGCCGGCCACCGGGGCAGCGGATCGTGATTCGACGGGGGCGAAGCGGCGGATCCATCCTCGAGGAGTCGTCTGTAGCCCGCAATGTAGCCTACGGGAAGGGCCCTGTCATCGGAAAAAACTCAATTCAGGCGGGATCGGCCCTGAATTGCGCTCCGGCTCAGGGCGAGCGGTAGTCCAGGCTGAGCTCCCGGGCCACCCAGGCGCTGTCTCCCGCGAAGGGCGCTAGCTGGGCGGTGGCGAAGTCGGCGTCGGCGGGCGAGAGATCCCGGTACCAGTAGATGGGCACTCCCCGCGCGACCAGGGCCTCCTGCAGGGCCTGGACCGCGAGCGGATCGCCGTGGACGCTCTGCGGCAGCCCACCGGTCGCCAGGCAGTGGGCCGCGAGGCTACCGGCGGCCTCGCCGAGCGTCCACTCCACGGCATGCGTCCTCGTGGCCGCGCTGGCCAGCCGGGTAGCGCCCGCGCTCTTGCCCGCCGGGATCAGGTTCGTGGGTGCTTCGAGGACGAGCGCTCCCAGGGGAATCTGGAAGGGCAGCACGGCAATCGCGAGCGGCAGCTCCTCGCAGGGGCCCGGGTGGATGTCGATCGGATAGTCCCCCACCCCGATCGCGTCGGCGACGAAGGGCCCCCGCAGCCGGCCCGGGTTGGCCGCGGCGCTGAGATCCTGCTCCCGCAGGCGCTGACGCGTTCGTGCCCGCCGCGCTTCCCGCACATAGGGAAAGCGCGCCAGGCCGTCCTCGGTGCCCAGCGCATCCCGGTTCAAGGCCAACTCGGGATGCCCCACCCCATCGGCGTGCGGCGCCTCGGTCTGCAACCAGTAGAGGAAGCCCAGGCTGAGCTCCCGCGCCGCCAGCAGGTGCGCGAGCGAGGCGGAGGGGTCGTCCTCGAGGAGGCTGCCGCCGCGGTAGTCGATCGCCGGCCAGTTGATCAGGGCCAGATCGGAGGTCCTGGCTGCCGGCGCGGAAGAGCTTGCGATCGATGAGGCGGCGATAGGTCCAGAAGGAGCCGGGCAGATTCGGCGTCCGCGCGAAGACCCGGAACAGGGCGTAGCGCTGGCCGAAGCGCGCGTCGGGAAGCACGACGCGAGGGCCGAAGGGCTGCTGCTTGCGATTGGCGGCGTAGTTGCCCGGCTCCGGGATGAGCTGCAGTTCCCCTGGCCGCTGCTCGAGGACGAAGGGGTAGGTGAAGGCCTGCACGCAGTCCGGCCGTGCGCGGAGGGGCGCACTGGGCTCGCCGGCGTCCGTCTGGGCTTCCGCCCCGCTGGCGAAGGCGGCGCCGCTCAGCGGCAGGAGGTCCCCCAGCTCGCTGGCATCCAGGAAGAAGGCGGCTTCCACCCGGCAGAGACCGGCGCTGCCGAGGTCCACGAGATCGAGCCAGCGCAGGCGCTCAGCGACCCGGACAGCGCGCAGCGGCCGATGCCGCAGCAGGATGGTGAGCCGGCCGGCGGCCACATGCGGCGCGAGCAGTGACTCGATCGCGCGCAGGGCAACGCGAGGCTCGCAGGCGAGGCTGCCCACCCAGCAGTTGCCGGGGTTGAGACGCGGGTCGGCCGCAGCGGCCGGCAGCAGGCGCGGGTCGCGGCGGTAGGCCTCGCGAATGGCCGCCCGCAGGGCCTGATAGCTGCGCGTGCCGCCGCAGCGCTCGACGAGCGGGCTCTCGTCGAAGGCGGCAATGCCCTGGACCGTCATCTGCCCGCCCAGCCAGTCCGTCTCCTCGCTCAGCACCACCCGGTAACCCGCCTCGCAGACTGCCAGGGCCGCCGCCACCCCGGCGAGACCGCCGCCGCAAATGGCGACATCGCCCTCGAAGCTGAGGGCCGGCACCCGCTGGTAGGGGACGCTCAGCACGCGGAGACCCTGGACGTCGAGGAGGGCTAGATCCGGCGACTTGGCCGCCGCGGCGAGCAGGTCCGTGGGCGCGATCAAGCCGGCGAGCCACAGAAGCGTCCAGCCTCCGGCCCGGGCGCGGCGGCGCGGACGCAGGACGGGACGCGGTCGCGACATGGCGGCCTCGCGTTCCGGAATGGTGGCGGAACTATGGTATCATGGTTGGGTGCGCCTGTCACCGCCGAAGGCGACCGTGGCCAGCTCGCGCAGGGCCATCTGCCCCTGGCGACTGTAGTCGATGGCCTCGGCCAGGATGCGGGCGGCCTCCTGCGGCGCGTGGAAGCCCATCGAGTTCTCGGCGTTGATGAAGTCGACGCGCCACTGGGCCTTGCGCTGGAACTCGAGCACCCCCTGCAGGCGCTCCTCGGCGACGCCGGCCAGCTTGGCCGCCGCCAGGTCGGCGATCAGCTGGACGATGGCGTCCTCGGCGCGACTCATCAGGGCGAAATTGCGCGCCTGGATCGTCTCCACGCGCTCCTTGAGCTCCGCCTCGGGGAAGCGGTGGCAGGTCTGGCAGGCGCGGGCGATGTTGAGCAGCGGACTGCGCACGTGGTGGTCGCTGATCTTGATCGCCCCTTCGCGCTGGTAGGGCATGTGGCAGTCCGCGCAGGCCACGCCCGAGCGGGCGTGGATGCCCTGGCTCCAGAGTTCGAACTCGGGGTGCTGGGCCTTCAGCGCCGGAGCGCCGGTCGCCGCGTGCTTCCAGTCGGAGAAGCGGCTGCCGTCGGGGAAGCGGTGCGCATCGTAGGTGGCTTCGATCTGCTCCACCTTCAGGCCCTGGTCCCAGGGGAAGAAGAGCGTCTCCTTGGGCCCGCAGTAGTACTCCACGTGGCACTGCCCGCAGACCATCGAGCGCATCTCCTGGCGCGAGGCCTCGCGGTTGGCGTCGTAGGGCACGCGGCGGTCGCCGGCCCGCCACTTCTCGATCGAGGGCAGGTGCGGCAGCGGATCCGCGCTGGCGGCCAGGGCCGCGATGCCGCGGATGAAGCCCGGCTTGGTGACGCGCAGCTGCATGCTCTGGGGATCGTGGCAGTCGATGCAAGCGACGGGGTGCTCGACGAGCACTGTGGCTTCGCTGTAGGGCATCGCGCAGACGGCCTCGAAGCCCGCCATCAGCTGGGCCTGGGCGCTCTCGCTCAGGAAGGGATCGGCGAGGCTGCCCGGCGCCCCCTGCTTGAGGCCCTGCTCGCGGAAGGCGACCGTGTTGGAGGCATGACAGTGCAGACAGGCGCCCGGCTGCTTGCGCTCGGTGACGCGCTTGGTCGTCCGCTGGTCGTCGAGCATGTAGGCATGGCCGCGCCGCTCGCGGAAGTCGATGGCGAAGGCGTAGCCTGCGAACATCGTGACGAGGCGGGGATCCGCCTCGATGCGGCTGTCGGGCAGCGTCTCGCTACCCCAGCCGCCGAAGCGGGTGCCCGTGCGCTCGGCCGTGCGCAAGTAGGCGTCGTACTGGCGCGGGAAGTTCTTGCCCCAGACAGCGGGATCCACCGTCGTTTCATCCAGCTCGACGAGCTGCACGAAGGTCTGCTTCGCCTCCTGCTTGCGCGTCGAGATGTTCGCGTAGAGCAGGAGCAGCAGCACCGTGGCCAGGGCAGCGCCGAGGGCGACGAGGCCCAGCTTCATCACGATCGCGCCCGAGGCGCGCTTGTCTGCGGTCATGTCGGCCATCCTCCGCTGAGGGAATAGTGGTAGCAGAAGCTAGCGGCGCGGCCCATGGCCCACCTCCTGGTGGCACTGGACGCAGCCGTAGAGGTCGGCCCCACGCGTGGGGTCGCTGGGCACGCCCAGGGTGCCGTGGGCGCTGATCTCCGCGGTGAAGGCGCCGTGGCAACGGATGCAATTGGCCTCCAAGACGCCGGCGTTGGCGGGCTTGATGGCAATGGGCTCGTGGAAATCCTGCAGCGTGAAGGCCCGCGAGTGGTGGTAGCCATTCGCGGCCTTGACGGCGAACTTGCCGGCCAGGCTCTCATGCGGCAGATGGCAGTCGTTGCAGACGGCCACCGCATGGTGGGAGCTGTGCTGCCAGCCGTCGAACTGCTCGCGCATGATGTGGCAGTTGACGCAGGCCGCAGGGTCGTCGGAGAGATAGGAGCCGCCGTTGGCGGCGACGAAGGTGAAGCCCCCCACACCGGCGGCGGCGCCGATGCCGAGGCTGGCCAGGACGGCGACGATGGCGAGCAGGCGGTTCGTCCTCACGCGGGGGCTCCTTCGGGACCGAGCATAGGATAGGAAGGGCCCGCCGGCCAAGCCTTGACTTGAGTCAAGCCGGCGCCGCGGCGTGCGCTCAAGCGGCTGGCCGATATCAGCGCAGAAGCAGGAGTCTCTGGACGCGAGTCTCGCCCTGCGCGGCGAGGCGCGCGAGGTAGAGGCCCGAGGCGAGCGGACGGCCGTCGTCATCGCGGCCGTCCCAGTGCCGCGTCTGGGCCCCCGCGGGCTGCATGGCCGCAAGCAGGGTGCGCACGCGCCTGCCGCTGACGTCGAGAATGCTGAGTTCGGCGGCACCCGGCGCCGGGAGCGTGAAGCTCAGCGTCGTGCTCGGATTGAAAGGGTTGGGATAGGCCGGCGCCAGGCCGAGCGCAGCGGGCGACGGGGCGGAACCCACGGGCGTCGCCACCCAGGGCTCAGCGCAGAAGTGCTCGAGCAGGAAGGCGCAGTTGCTGCGCAAGGCGCTGTGTTCCAGGCGGTAGGGCCGCGCGGCCAGGTAGATGAAATGGGCCCCTTCGGGTCGCTGCGCACCCCCACCCGGCGCCTGCGCGTGAACACCGAGGCCGCGCGGCGCGGCAAAGCCCGCATCGTCCACGAGCAGCAGATCGCTGTCCGGACCGACCGCCGGCCAGAAGACGTCGACGTTGTTCTGCAGACTCGTGAAGGGGAGATCCACCAAGGCCGGGTAGACCGCGCTGCAGGCGGCGAGGGTGGCATCGGTCTCCGCCCAGTCGATGCCGGCGTAGGCGGCGAACTCATCCCCGAGCCACTGCGCGCCACGGCGGCCGATGACGATCAGGTTCCCGCCGGCGACGAGGTAGTCGTAGAGCGGCGTCTCCTGCCAGTAGTGGCGGTCGCCGTACTCGTCGTCGGCGATCCAGATCACGGTCGAGTAGCGCGCAAGCACTTCGCCCGGCACGGCGCCGTGGCCGAGGGCCGGCGGCAGGTTGGCGGGCAGGGCGACGCCCGGCCAGGCATCGAAGCAGTCCCAGAAGCTGATCGGCAGGTCGCCCCAGAAGGCGCGGTCTGCATAGGCCGTCACGATCTCCTGCTTGCGCAGGCCCCAGTGCACGGCGTTGACGAGCAGGATGCCGCGGTCGAAGCTGGGCAGCGTGAGCGGACTGCGCGTGTGGCAGAGCAGCCAGCTCTCGGGGTCGAGCTGCACGAAGCTGGGCTCGCCGCCGGCCGGCAGCAGGTAGCTCTCGGTGGCCTGGCTGTTCTGCACGGTGAAGTCCTGCGTGTTGCCGGCCGCGTTCGTCACGCGGACATCGATGGGCAGGCTGAAGAGGCCGGCATCGCTTTGCACCTGATCGATCGTGAGCTCGATCCCCCCGGCCTGCGGCGTCCAGTGGTAGCGGTAGTCGGGCATCCCGCCGCCGTAGATCCATTCGGCGAAGAAGGCCTCCAGGTCGCGGCCGGAGGCCGCCTCGAGCGCGGCGCGGAACTGCTCGGTGGTCGCCGTGCCGAAAGCCTGGGCGGCGAGATAGGCGCGCAGGCCGGCGAAGAAGGCGCCGTCCCCCACGATGTGGCGCAGCATGTGGACGACCCAGGACGCCTTGTTGTAGGAGAGGTCGTGATCGAAGATGGGCTCGTTCTGCGGATCCTCGACGAAGATCGTGCCCTCGCCGTAGTAGGCAGCCAGCTCCATGTAGAGCTGGTACATCTCGAAGTGGCGGCTGTGCTCCATCCAGAAGGCCTCGGCCCAGGTGGCCAGCCCCTCGTTCAGCCAGATGTGCCCGAAATCCGCGCAGGTCACGAAATCGCCGAACCACTGGTGGGCCAGCTCGTGCGAGACGCCGTCTTCCCACCAGCCCCTGATGCTGGTCAGGGTCTGGTGCTCCATGCCGCCGCCCCAGAGGAAGTGCGCATGGCCGTACTTCTCCGCGACGAAGGGATACTCGCCGAAGGCGGGCGCGAAGAGGTTCAGCATGGGCACGGTCTTGGCGAAGATCGGCTGGCTGTCCGCCCACCAATCGGCGAAGACATAGTGCGTCACCGGCATCGGCGCGCCGCCGGCCTGGGGCGTGTAGGCCTCGGCGTGGACTTCGTAGGGATGGGCCGCGAGCGAGACCAGATAGGTGCAGATCGGGTAGTCGGAGTGCCAGTGGTAGGTCCGCGTGAGCCCGTTGTCCGTGAGGTTCCGCAGCAGACCGTTGCTGGCCACGATCAGAGCCGCCGGCACCGTCACATGCAGATCGAGCGAATCCGCCTTGTCCGTGGGGACATCCTTGCAGGGCCACCAGGTGGGCGCGCCGAAGGGCTCGCTCTTGGTCCAGATCATCGGCTGCCCGGCGTGGCTGTCCCAGCCGAAGTAGCCGGTCTCGGGGCCGGCGGTGGGATCCCCCCCATAGTCCACTGCCACGCTCATCAGCTCGCCGGGCTGGTAGACGCGATCGAGGGTCACGCTGAGCAGCGCCTCAGCGTGGCTGAAGCCCACGACCTGGCCGCCGGACCGGGTTGCACTGACCGTCAGCTGGTCCGCCAGGTCGAGAATGAGCTCGGCCAGGGGGGAGCTGCCGACGCTGGCCAGCAGCGTGAGCGTGCCGCTGAGCTGCTGGGTGGCCGGGACGAGAGTGAGCGCGAGATCGTAATGGTGAACGTCGTAGGCGGCGTCATCGCGGGCGGCGCGTCCGGTGCCGAGCAGCCAGCCGCGGGCGAGCGGCTCCTTGGCCGCGGCCTCGGCCCGGCGCGCCTCGAGCAGGCCTGGCGCCAGCTCCGCGCCCTCCCCCGTCTGCGCCTGCGCCGGGCCGCCGAGCAGTAAGGCACAGGCAAGCAGCGCCGGTCTGAACTGCCGCCAGCGCCACTCTTGCCGCGGGGAACCGAGCCTATCGGGCATGCCGTCTCCTGTCGGTCGGTCCAGGCCCCCACCTCCCACCAGCGCTGCTCCCCATTATAGCCGGAATCCGGCGGTGCCGGGGCCGCGAACTCGGCGCTGCTGCTGGCGGGCAAAGAGAAGGGAGGCGACCCCCAGGGCCGCCTCCCGATTCACCGCAGCGCGCCAGGCAGCGCCAATCGCGCGTGCCTAGCGGAGAATGGTCATTTGCCCCGTGAGCGACTCGCCCAGGGTGTCGAGCCGATAGAAGTAGACGCCGGCGCTGAGCGGTCGTCCCGCCGCGTCTGTGCCGTCCCAGGTCACCTGGTTGTTGCCGGAGCCCACCTCGCCCGTCACCAGCGTGCGCACGCGGCGGCCGGAGAGGTCGTAGACGCTGAGTTCGGCCCGGCCGCTCGCCGGCATCACGAAGCTGAGCGTGGTCTCGCCGCCGAAGGGATTCGGGCGGTTGGCCAGAAGCTGCGGGCGTAGCCCGAAGGGCGCGTCCGCGACGCCCGTGGCGTCGTCGATCATGAAGTTCGCGTTCGATACGTCGAAGAAGATGTTGTTCGCCGCCTCCACCTTCACCCGCGCCAGGTTGGTGGCAACATTCGGCGCGACGACCAGCTCCGAGCCGTCGTTGGCCGTGCCGCTGGCCAACAGGTAGGGCCAGGTGTAGCCGCCGTCGACGGAGAGCCGGATGTTCACCGTGCTGCAGCTGACCGGCGCCGCCGTGGTGCCGGCCACGTCCCAGGTGACGGTGTACTGGCTACCGCCGTTCCAGGTCAGGACGGTGTTGGGCGAGGTGACAAGGAAGGGACCCGAGGCGGCCACACTGAAGGAGATCCCATCGTTGATCACGCCCACGCCCCCCGCCTGCACGTCGCGCACGACGCACTTGAAGGTGAGCGAGCGCGCATAGGTCGGCAGCAACTCGCCGATCGTGTGCGTGTTGCTGAGCAGGTTGAACAACTTGGGGAAGGTGCGCGTGGGATCGGCCACCGGATCGAAGGAACGGAAGATGGGCGCGTTGCCCACGGGCGTGTCGGGGTGGCCGGCGGCACCCAGATCCGATTCCTCCCAGCAGTAGGTGGCGGCGCCCGTGGTCGTCGCGGTGGCGGTGAGCGCGAAAGGCGTGTTCAGCGGGATCGAGAAACCGCTGGTGCCGGCGTCCACGATCGGCTCGACGACGCCGGTGGGCGTAGTTGCCGGGCAGCCGTTGCCGAAGCTCGAGGTCGTGTAGGTGACGATCTCCTGGATATTGATCCAGTGGAAGTAGTCATCGCTGTGGGCCTGCAGGTTCTGCGGCGAGCAGATCCCGGCGTAGGCCATGATCGTCGAGCCGCTGCCCGGCTCGTAGGCGGTGGCCGCGTTGCGGTTGCCGCCCGCGCAAGAGCCGGCGCTGCCGTTGAAGCTATGGTTGCCGCCGTACTGATGGCCGATCTCGTGGGCAACGTAGTCGATGTCGAAGTTGTCGCCGATCGGCGCATTGAGACCCGTGACGCCCCGGGCCTTCAGGCCGGCCCGGCAGACGACGCCGAGCCCGGCGATGCCGCCGCCGCCCGTGGAGAAGACGTGGCCGATGTCGTAGTTGGCGGTGCCGATCACGGCGTCGAGATTGGCCTGATTCTGGCCGAGCATCGTGCCGCCGTTGTTGTTGGTGTAGGGATCCGTGGCCCCGTTCGTGTAGATGATCACGTTGTTGTTGGCGATCAGCTGCATGCGCACCGAGACTTCCTTCTCGTAGACGCCGGTGACGCGGTTCATGCTCGTCGTGACGGCGGCCAGGCCGGACGCCACCGTGCCGCCGTGGTAGGCCGTGTACTCGCCGGTCGCCGCCACGGCCGCGCGGTAGGTGCGCAGCTGCGTGCCGGAGCGGTCGCCGGCGCCCTCGCCGACCAGGCGACGCAGCTCCTCGCCCATGCCGTCCTCGTCGATCACCGTGCAGCCGGCCGGATCCCGCCGCGTGAGCACGTTGTCGCGCTTGTAGTAGCTCTGGTAGTGGCGATCATCACCGCGCTGGAAGGGATCGATGTAGACGGTGCCGCGCGACGACAGGATGAAGCCATGGAAGCCGACGGGCGTGATGTCCAGGCGCACCGTGGCGTAGGGATCGTCCAGGCCACGGCCGGTGAAGGTGCGGATCTCGGGGTACTGCTCGCCGAGCTCGGGGGCGAGCAGGTCGGTGACCAGGATCGCAAAGCGCTCGAAGCTGCCGTCGGGCAGGGGCAGCTCGATGATCGCGGCCTGATCGGCCTCCACCACGTTCTCGTGGGGCACCGTGGCCAGCTGCGCGCGCAGCGCGTCGAGATCGGCGCTCAGGGCCCGGTACTGCGCGGGCGTCGTCGGCCGGTCGTAGGTAGGCGCGATCGCCTCGGGAGCGACGTCGGTCCAGATGGAGGCGGCGAAGGCGAAGCTGCTGCTCGCCAGGAGCAGGAGCAACGCCGCGGCGAGCCGCAGCGGCGAGAGCGGTCTGAACATGTGGTTCCTCCGGGGGATGATAGCGAAGAGCCAGCGGTGCGCGGCGCGCCCGAGCTTGTGCTTAGGGACTAGATGGTAGCATGAAAAGCTCCGAAATCCCATCTGAAATGAGAGATCTCGGATTTCAGGGTCGCGGATCGCGCTGGGTCCCATCGGGACCAGCGGATCGGCTCACCGGGCGGCCCCGGGCCGAGCGCTCAGTGGAGCGCCTTCACCGCCGAGAAGCTCAGAGGAGCCGTCGGCGTCGGTGTAGAAGAAGGCGATGCGGTCACCGTGCTGAGATCGCGCTCGCCATTCGTGAAGTAGAGCCAGCGCCAGCTCAGCGTCAGGGCCGTGATGATCAGATCCTGAGGGCACTGGGCGAGGAGGCCCCCATGGCCGAGCTCGGCGCTGATATAGAGCTGCTGCCTTGGCTGAATTCGTTGTACATTGTGGGCAGCCTTGGAGGTACCCCGATGCAAGCGATACGCAACTTGACGAGCGCTCCCCTCAGGATCTCGCTTCCCGGCGGCAAGGTCCTGCACCTGGGCCCCGGCAAGACCGCCCAGATCGAGGACAGGGCCACCGAACACGCCGGGGTGAAGCGCCTCGTGGAGGCGGGCTCGATCGAGATCCTGGGCGAGGGGACGCGGGCAGAGGGATTCGCCGGCCCGGGGACCGGCACGGAGCAGACCCAGGGCCGGTCCAAGTCGCCCTTTCGCCGGCGCCAGGGCGAGCGCTAGCGGGAGCGCAGCTGCTCCCCCCGCCGGCGGCGCACGCAGCCCAGAAACAAAGACTGGCATGATTCACGCTAACGGAGTAGCTTGAGCACTCCGAGCGGGCTCCCGCCCGCCAGCGGCGAACAACAGGACCTCCGATCCCCATCCGAGGTCACGCCGCGCGAACACCCCTCTTGCCCTTCACTGTTGTTTGGGTTGGAACTCTCGACCGCAGCCCGCGGGCTCTGCCTGCACGCTGACGGCGGAAACCAAGGACTGTATGCCTGACTCAGCTACGCTCGCCCGAACCGGCTTCGACCGCTTCGGGCTCCACGCCTCCCTCCTGCGCGGCATCCGCGATGCCGGCTTCACCAAGCCCTGGCCGATCCAGGACGAGACCATTCCCGCCGGCCTCGCGGGCCGCGACGTCCTGGGCCTGGCCCATGACCGGCACCGGCAAGACGGCCGCCTTCGCGCTGCCCCTGCTCGATCGGCTGCTCGCGGGACGCGGCCGGGGCCCGCGCGCCCTCGTGCTCGCCCCCACCCGCGAGCTCGCCACGCAGATCGCGGCCGAGATCCGCCTCCTCGCCGCGCACAGCTCCATCAAGGCCGTCACCATCTTCGGCGGCGTCCCGGCGGCCCGCCAGATCCGCCAGCTGCAGCAGCGCCCGGAGATCGTGGTCGGCTGTCCCGGCCGCATCCTCGACCTGCTCCAGCAGGGCGAGCTTCGCCTCGATCAGGTCGAGACCCTCGTCATCGACGAAGCCGATCACATGTTCGACATGGGCTTCCTGCCGGACATTCGCCGGATCCTCGGCGCCCTGCCGGCACGCCGGCAGAACCTGCTCTTTTCGGCCACCATGCCGGCAGAGGTCCGCCGACTGGCGGACAACGTCCTCAGGGATCCCCAGGTGGTCGAGCTGGCCGACAGCGCACCGGCCAGCACCGTCGCTCATGCGCTGGTGCTGGTGCCGGAGCAGTCCAAGCGCGACTTGCTCGAACACCTGCTGACCCATGACGACTGCGATTCGGCCATCGTCTTCACGCGCACGAAGCGGAGGGCCCGGCAGCTCGCCGAGCAGCTCAACCTGGCCGGGCACCGCGCCGTGGGACTCCAGGGCAATCTCTCCCAGCCCCAGCGCGATCGGGCCATGGCCGGCTTCCGCTCGCGGCAGTTCAACATCCTCGTGGCGACGGACATCGTGGCGCGCGGCATCGACGTCAGCGGCGTCTCCCACGTGATCAACTTCGACGTGCCGAACACGCCGGAGGCCTACACGCATCGCATCGGCCGCACGGGCCGCGCGATGCTCACGGGCGTGGCCTGCACCTTCGTCACCGGCGAGGATCACGGCTGGGTGCGCGCGACCGAGCGGATGATCGGCGCTGCGATCCCGCGCCGACAGATCGAGGGCTTCCGGTCCGATGTCGCCGACGCCCGCCAGCAGCCCATCAGCCCGCCGCCGAGCCGCCGCTTCGCGTCGCCGGCTAGCAGTCGCGGCAACCGGCGTTACCGCTAGTCGCTCACGCGGCCGGCTCCTCCCCCGAGGAGCCGGCCGCCTTGAGCGGTCGCTGCGCTTCCGGGCCGCGCCCGGGGATCATTTCACCAGCAGCATCTTCCGGCAGAGCGACTCGCCGCCGGCCTGCAGGCGATAGAGGTAGACGCCGCTGGCAGCGGGCCGACCCTGCTCGTCGCGGCCGAGCCAGATCGCCTCGTGGCCGCCGGCCCCGAGCTGCTCGTCGACCAGGGTCGCCAGCTTGCGGCCGCTGATGTCGAAGACGGCCAAGGTGACCCGGCCGGCGGTCGGCAAGCTGAAGGCGATCCGCGTGCTCGGATTGAAGGGGTTGGGGTGGTTCGACGCCAGGGCCAGGCGCCCGGGCAGAGCCGCGGGCGGCGCGTCGGTGAGATCCGCGATGACGGCGGTGAGCAGGAAGTCGTCGACGCCGGCATCCACGAGCGAAGCGCCGCCCTCGTCGGAGGCCACGAAGCGGACCTGCACGTGGTCGGTGAGGCTGATGTGCTGGGTCAATTCGAAGCTCATGAAGGTCCACGCCGCCGCCGTGGTCAGCGTGTGCTCGAGGCTGACCCAGTTGAGACCGTCGTTCGTCACGTCGACGTCCCAGTAGTCGGAATCCGGGTTGTTGCCCCAGGAGTTGGTGTACCAGCGCCAGTAGCTGACGGTCGCCGAGGCCGCCTGCGAGAGGTCGAAGACGGGGCTCAGCAGGGTGGTCTTGCCGCCGTCGACGTCGTCGCCGCCCGCCGCGCCGCCGGGTACGCCGTTGCCGGTCACGAAGCAGAGCGTGCCGGGGGCGCTGGTGTGGTCGTCCTCGGGCTGGATCGGGTAGCCATTGTAGGACGTGCCGACGGGGTCCACGCGCACCCACTGGCCGAGGACCGCGTCGTCGTCCGGCGCGCCGATCGTCCAGCCGCGGTCGGCCTCGAGGTCGTCGAACCAACCGCCGATGGAAAGCTCGAGCGCCAGGTCGGCCGCGAAGCCGGCGAGGTCCGCGACCGCGAGGGCGAGGTCCACGTAGCCCGGCTCGGGACAGGACGCGAGGATCTCCACGCCGAAGCCGGCGAGGGTGCCGGTGCCACCGGCCGGGATGGCAGCGCAGCCGCCGCCGGGCGCCGTGATCACCGCGTGCGGATCCACGCTCGCCAGCAGGCCCGTGAGCTCGCCAGAGTCCGAGTGCCCGACATTGGCGACCAGGATCGCGAGGCTGACGGTCTCGCCGGCCTCCGCCGTGCCGTCGCCGTCGCCGCCCGGGTAGACGTCGTTGATCGTCAAGCCGGCCAGCGCGAGGACCGGCGCCTGCAGCGTCAGGCTGAACGCCGCGTCCCAGGATCCGCCATCGCCGTCGATGTGCACGCTGATCTGCGCGACGTGGCCGTCCGGCGCGTTGCCCGCCACCAGGACGGGGCAGGCCGTCGCACTCGCGGCCTCGCTGCCGGCGGGGATCGTCGGAAAGCTGAGCGGCGCGCCGTCGAGCGTCAGGTAGGGATCGTCGGTGGCGAGGGTCGCCGTCAGGCCCGTCGCCGCGTCCGCGCCGACGTTCTGCAGCGAGAGCAGGAGCCCCGCCGCCTCGGCGTAGTCCAGCTCGCCATCGTCATCGCCGGCGGGATCGACGACCGTCACGGCGTCGAAGACCAGGTAGGGGCCGGCCGCCGGAATGATCGGCACCGCCTGGCGGTAGCGCAGGTTGTTCTGCCGCGTCACGGTCACGATCAGGTCCTGGCCCGGCAGCTGCGGCGCGATGGGGATCGTCCGCGGCAATCCGGTGCCCACGCCCGTGCCGATCAGCTCGCCGTCGACCGTCAGGCCGATCAGGGCACCCAGATCGGCGGTCATCGTGAACGCGTCGACGCCGGCGATCAGTTCTGTGGCGTGGGCGACGTTCAGCGGCTGCGGCGGATCGGAGTACACGGTCATGAAGGCGTCGCCGTGATGGTGGAACAGGTGGTCGGTATGGACCTTGTTCTGCGTGTTGTAGGGCCAGCTGGAGGCCTCCAGGAAGTACTTGCCCGCGACGTTGCCGAAGGCGGGCTGCAGGTCGTGCCGGCCGGGCAGGGCCGTAGCCCGGGTCGAAGTCCGGCCACATGCAGTCGTACATGCCGAAGATGTAGGCATCGTTGACGAAGGAGTAGGAGATCTCCGAGGCGGCGATCAGGCCGAGGGCGCCCTGCCCATGGCGGTGGAAGACCTCGGTGAAGCAGTCGCTGCTGTAGTTGTACTTGCCGGTCAGGCAGTTGATCGAGAAGACGAAGGTACAGGTCCTCGTTGTGCAGGCCCGAGAGGTCGCGTGCTGACGTAGTAGGGCTCGCCCCAGCCGTTCTCGGCGCCGTGGTCGCGGTGCAGCAGGATGAAGGCGCCGGCGTTGATGTCGTTGTTGATGCGCGTCGCGTTGCCGCCCCAGTCGGTCAGATGGGCGGCGGTGCCCGGGATGTAGCCGAGCCCGTTCGGGACCGAAGTAGTTGACCACCATGGTGGTGTTGGTCGCCGACGACCAGCTGCTGCCCGGCGTGCCCTCGTAGATCGCGTACTCGCGCACCGGCGTCTTGCCCAGGACGTTGGCCAGGTAGCCGTAGACGATCTCGGAGCAGAGGATGAACCAGCGCTCGGTCTGCCAGCCGCCGGCGATGATCGGGTTCTCGTAGAAGCCGGGGTTGGTGGGCGGCTGGCGCTCGTAGTCGAGCATCTTGCCGATCATCGTCGCGAGCTCGGCGCCGTTGCGCGCCGTGATGCGCGCGTGGACCATGTCGGGCAGGTCGTCGCCGTCGACGTCGGCGTAGATGTTGTCCGAGACGCAGTAGCTGTTCCAGATCGGCGAGACGATGGTCGGTCGCGGTCGAGCCGTAGTCGCCCAGCAGCAGGAAGGCCGCGGGCGGCGTGTCCCAGGTGTTGTAGGCGTTGTTGAGGAAGCTCTCGATCGCCGTCGTCGTGTTGCCGCCGATCTCGGTCGTGGTGAAGACGTCGGTACGGATGCCCTGCTCGCGTGCGCCAGGTGCTTCAGCGTGTCGGCCCAGGCCATGAAGGCGGGGTCGTTCGGCGTGATGATCACGTACTCGAAGCCCGCCTCGCGCGATTGCCCCGGGGGGCTCGCCGGCAGCTCGGGCAGCCGATCGGCGTTGAGGAGCGCGTTGCGGACCAGGGGATCCCAGTAGCGGCTGCGCAGGCGATCGTCGCCGAAGACGCCGCGGCCGCCCGCGAACTCGACCTCGACGCGCAGGTCGCGGTAGATGCGCAGCTCGCGCGTCACCGGGTTGTACTGGAAGGGGGTGATCGCGACGAGCACGGCGTCCACGCCGCGCAGCTGGCGCACCGCGGAGACCTCGGCGATCTCGGCCGGGTAGAAGGCATCCGTGCCGTAGATCGCGGCGTCGCGCTCGTAGCTCAGGCCGGACTCGGTTTCCAGGGGAATGCGCGGCGCCGGCGCGATCTCGACACCCGCGAGCGTCTCCACCCGCGAGGCCAGGATCCGCAGCCGCGGCAGGGCGCCCTCGGGCAGGGCCAGGAAGCGGCTCACTCCGGGCAGGTTCGGTGCGCCCGCGGCGTTGGGCAGGAAGGTGCCGGGCATGCTGGGCAGCAGCTGAGCGCGGCCCTCGACCTCGACGCTCTCCAGCGACCAGGCCTGGAGCGAGAAGACGATCTCGGCCCCATCGTCCCCCGAGCGGGCGAGCGTGAGCCCGGCCGCGCCCCAGGCGTCGTCGTAGTGGAATTCCTGCGCAGACAGTGGAGCGGCTGCACCAAGCAGTGCAGCCACCGCCAGAAGCTGGATCCTCAGCAGTGACCTCATCGTATCCTCCCTCGGTTGCGCTCTATTCTCCCCTACCGCCGGGGCCTTGTCGTCCAGCAGTCTAGCATTATCGGATGAATGTATCCAGATCTACTGCCAAGGGTACCGGGGGCCGGCCAGGCCGGAGCTAGGGATCGAGCGACCTGCTCCCTGCAACGACGAAGGGCCTACCGCAGGGCAGGCCCTCCTCAGCCCTCGGACTCAGGCTCGCCGCAGGAGGATCTCTACCCTAACGGGCTCGATCCGTTGGGGGCTAGGGCCAAGACGCGGGATCTGGCAGCGAGGAGCCGTGTCGATCGCCGCAGCAGCAGGACCGCTACTTCAGTAGCGTCGTCTTGCCTACTGCTGAACGCCCACCTGCGGTGACTTCGCAGAGGTACACCCCGCTTGGCAGCAGCTGGCCCGAGTCAGCGCGGCCGTCCCAAGCTAGGCGAACCACACCCGCAGGCCTGGCGGCATCGTCAAGAAGCGTCCGCACATGCCGGCCAGCGAAGTCGAAGATCCGCAGCGTCGCTTTCGAGGCGGCCGGCAAGGTGAAGGAGATCTCGGTTGAGGGATTGAAGGGGTTGGGATGAGCGTGCAGGCGCAGCGTAGCGGCTGCCCCAGGCGCATCCAGAACAGCGGTCGGCGCACATTGCACGGGAAGCACCAGCAATCCGAGATCGGCATCCACCATAAAGGCGAATTCGCTCGTAGCGAAGACATCCCTCGCGAAGGAGGGAGCATCGAAGTCTCCAAGCAGCTGCGGATCGTGCGGATCAGCGATACTAACCACCTGAAGCCCGTTCTCGTTGTTCGTCGCGTACAGAGTGCTGTTCTGCACGAACACGTCCCCAGTGGAGCCCGGCGCATGCACACAGCCGATGATCTCCGGCTGAGCTGGATTGGCGATGTCGAGGATCTGAACCCCAGCTTCGCTGTCCGCCACATACAGGTAGCTTCCTGCGACTGCAAGCTCGACCGCGGTACCCGGCGTATGGACAATTGCCACGGCCTGCGGGCTGGCGGGGACGCTGATATCGACAACCATCACGCCCAACAGCATGGCAACATACGCATGCCCGCCGGAAACCGCGACACCGAAGGCCCAATCGGGCGTGCCGATCGCGCCAATAATCTGCGGACTAGCGGGCAGAGACACATCAATGATCTGTAGTCCCGCGGACTTGTCCGCGACGAAGGCAAGGCAGCCTTCAACCGCCACATCGATCGCGTAATGCGGCGTATTGACGCTGCCAACGACAAACGGCGCACTAGGATCGGACACGTCTACTACCTTGAGCCCGGCGATGCCATCTGCGAGGCAGACATACCCCTGCAGAAGGTCGATGGAACAGGCAGTACCGGATGTGTCGAGACTGCCGAGGAGTTGCGGCACATAGGGATCGCCGACGCTGACGACGTGCAATCCGGCAGATCCATCCGCGATGAAGGCGACGGTGCCCGTGACCATCACTCCCTGTGCGAGGCCGGGCGTATCCACATTGCTCAGGACCTGCGGACTGGAGGAATGTGTCGCATCGGCGATGAACATCCCTCCCACTCCATCGGCAACGTGAACGAACTCCCCTGCCACTGCGACGGCATGAGCATCCGCAGAGTCAATGCTACCTACCAGCTGTGGATTGAGGGGGTCCGTGACATCAGCTACAAGCAGACCCGCGAATTCGCAGGCAAGATAGGCAAAGTCGCCTCGAATCGTGACATCATAGGCGAAGCGGGGTGTGTCGACGAACCCGACTCCTCGAGGACTGGCTGGATCGAGAACGTCGACAATCCAGAGTCCGGAATAGCCATCGGCAACGAACGCGTATCGCCCAACCACGTCGATCCCCATGTTCCGACTTGGAGCAGCGATACTGCCAATCAACTGAGGAGTCGATGGATCCGAAATGTCGATGACAAAGAGGCCAGCCGTATCCGCAACGTACGCAAGGGTGCCGATGACGGCCACGTCATTGGCGTACAAGGGCGAATCGTAGCTTCCGGCGATCTGCGGTTCTGCGGGATTCGATAGGTCGACGATCTGGAGCCCCGAATGCCCGTCCGCGACGTAGGCGAAGGACCCCGCGACTGCGATTCGCTGAGCAGTACCGGGGGTGTCCAGGCTCCCGATCACCTTGGGGGCGAGAGGATCGCCAATGTCGACGAGCAGCAGGCCTGCGGGGCCATCCGCGATCACCGCAAGGCCGGAGTGGATCGTCACGCCATACGCGGTGCCGGGTGTTGCAAAGGAACCTAGGATCTCTGGCGCGGATGGATCTGAGACATCCACCAAGACCAAGCCAGCTTCAGTATCCGCGAGGCAAGCGAGTCCGTCGGAGATCGCGATGCCGTACACCTCTCCAATGGCCTCGCAGGCACCCCTCCATTGCAGGTAGTCACTGTAGTCGATGCATTCCGCTCTCGCCATCGGAACGAGGGCGAGAGCCGCAATTGCGAACGCCAGGAAGCGCTTAGGTATCATCTCTGCCTCCCCACCAGTGTGCCGTCACCCACTCCTGGCGCT
Organism: uncultured bacterium; assembly: GCA_963695095.1. GTDB lineage: Bacteria > Krumholzibacteriota > Krumholzibacteriia > JACNKJ01 > JACNKJ01 > VGXI01. Next base: position 2,358,154 of record CAVOFT010000001.1, read on the forward strand.
ACCCCCGCAGAGGCCCAAGTCCCTGGACGCGCAAGCAGGTGGCAAACGCGGCCGCCGAGCACCAATCCTCCCAGTCCTGGCGATTATAGCACTGGACTGCTGGGGCCGCTACCGCGTCCTGGGGGTAGCGCGTCGCACCGGATGGATCCTGGCGAGGGGATGAGTGCATGGCGGCATGGCTGCCTCCTGCAGGAGATGGAGCGCTGCAACTGCGAGCCCCACTTCGGCCGGCCCTAGGATGAAATCGCACAGACGCTCTCAGCAGCAACACGAAGGGCCTGCCAGCTGGCAGGCCCTTTTCTTTGTTCATCTGATCAGGTACGCCCAGGAGGGCTCGAACCTCCAACCTTCTGATCCGTAGTCAGATACTCTATCCAATTGAGCTATGGGCGCAGGGCGGAGAGGCAGGGATTCGAACCCTGGGTGAGCCTTTAAAGCCCACACTCGCTTAGCAGGCGAGCACCTTCGGCCAACTCGGTCACCTCTCCCAGCGACAGGCGGAGGACGAGGGACTCGAACCCCCAAGGGCAAGCTCCGGCGGTTTTCAAGACCGCTGCCTTACCAGTTAGGCTAGTCCTCCCTGCGCTCGCGCGCACGCAGGATAGCCCTTCCAGAGCCGGGGCGCAATATATCAGCGGCGGCGGAACCTGTCAATCCACCCCCGGTTAAGCCACTCGTTCTGCTCCAGTTCCCCCGCCGGCACCGCCGGCGCCCCCTCCTCGGGTTCGCCCCGGCGCCCACCCCGCAAGCGCCGCCAGGCGGCCGCCAGGAAGATCAGGGCCATCAGGAAGAAGAGCGGCGCGGTGCCGAAGAGCAGTCCCCAGCGCCGGAAGCCGGGCATGACGTCCCCGTCGAAGCGGGCGCTGAAGGCCGCCAGCGACTCGCCGCGGCTGCGCTGCAGCGACTCGGAAAACGGCACCCCTCCCTCGAGCAGCTCGAGGAGGTATCCCCAGCTCGCGCTCTCGCGCGCCAGCACCTGCACGGCCGCCTGCGCCTGGGCGTAGGCCAGCTGCGCCCGCGCGCCGCCGGCCGGGAAGCCGTACTCCAGCTCGCGCAGGGGAATGGCGCTGCCCGTCCAGGCCGCGCGGCCCAGGCGCCAGAGCGCCTCCATGTCCCACTCGCCCGCCCGCAGCTGTGCGTAGCCCTCGTGGAACCAGCGCGGCACGGCGCCCTGCCCCACCCGCCGATCCAGCAGCACGTGGGCCAGCTCGTGGCGCAGCAGGGCGGCCGCCTGGCCGAGGTCGCGCATGTAGGTCTTGTCGAGGAGGATGGTCCGCCCCGGCTCGAGGATGAGACCCGCCGCCCACTCGGGGCTGCGCCCGCCCGCCAGTTCGGCGAAGCGCGCGCCGTCCGGCGCGAGCACGATGCGGATCGGCGAGGCATCGGCCGGCCGCTCGGCCGCCGGCAGCGCGGCCAGGAAGGCCTCCGTCAGCCGCTGGATCTCCGCGGCGAGCGCCGCGTCCGCGGCCTCGCTCTCCATTTCCACGGCCGGCAGCGGTGGCAGGGCCGCGGCCAGCGGGCGCGCCGCCAGTCCGCACAGGGCGAGCAGAACCAGGGTAACCGGGATCCACACCGGCTTCATGGAATCCTCACAAGGCACTGCCTCCAGGCGAGATGGCGCTACGGCCTCGCCGCGCGCTCGTGCTACAATGAAGGTCGAGCCGCCCCCCGGCGAAAGGAAAATCCTCCCATGCGACGCACCCTCGCGGCGGCTCTGGCCGTCTTTGCCCTGCTCGGCCCCGCCGAGGCTGCCCTCGCCGGCCGTCTCCGCCTCATGAGCTACAACCTGCTCAACTACCCGGGCAGCACGGGCGCGACTCGCGCTCCCCACTTCCAGACCCTCGTGGCCGCGACCGCCCCGGACCTGCTCGTCGTCCAGGAAATGCTCGGCCAGGCCGGCGTGGATCAGTTCCTCACGCAGGTGCTCGAGCCGCTGGAGCCCGGCCTCTGGAGCGCGGCGCCCTTCCACGACGGCACCGACACCGATCGCGCCCTCTTCCTGCGCACGGCCTGCGCGGAGGTCATCGCCTACGGCTGGCTGGACACCGACCTGCGCGACATCGACTGGTGGGACCTGCGCCTCGCCGAGGCGGGTGACACCCTGCGCCTCTACAGCCTCCACCTCAAGGCCAGCCAGGGCAGCACCGAGGAGCAGCGCCGCTACGCGGAGTGCCTCGTGCTGCGCGCGGATCTCGATGCGCTGCCCCCCGGCCGCGCGGCGCTCGTCTGCGGCGACTTCAATCTCTACACCGCGAGCGAGCCGGCCTGGCAGCTCCTGCGCAGCGAAGGCGCGGGCCAGCTCTTCGATCCCCTCGGCGAGGAGGGGCCCTGGCACGACAGCCCCAGCTTCGCTCCCGTGCACAGCCAGAGCACGCGCACCACGAGCTTCGGCGGCGGCGCCACGGGCGGCCTCGACGACCGCTTCGACTTCGTCCTGCCCGGTGCCGCCCTCCTGGACGGACTCGGCCTGGAGCTGGATCCCGCCAGCTACTTCGCCCTGGGCAACGACGGCGCCCACCTGAACGTGTCCATCGTCACCGGCGCGAACAGCGCGGTCAGCCCCGAGGTCGCCGAGGCCCTGCACCAGGCCAGCGACCACCTGCCCCTGCTCGTCGAGCTGGCCTGGATGGACGACACCGCGGTCGCCACGCTGCCGGCGGCGCCCCGGCTCGACGCCTGGCCCAATCCCTTCAATCCGGCCACGCGCCTCGCCTTCAGCCTGCCCACTGCCGGCCGCGCGCGCCTGGAGGTCTTCGACACCCGCGGCCGCCGCGTCGCCCGCCTGCTGGACGAGGACGCGCCGGCCGGGCCGCTCGCCCTCGACTGGCGCCCGACCCAGCTGCCGGCCGGTCTCTACCTGGCGGCCCTGCGCCTGGACGGCGCCCTCCTCGCCCGCACGAAGCTGGTCTTGCTGAAGTAGGCTCGCCGCCGGGCGCTGCGGCCGCGGCGAGGGCTCAGTCCGCCCGGGCGATCACCCCGTGGCCGACCACGCGCTGGCCGGAATAGAGCACGAGGCTCTGGCCCGGCGCCGCCGCCCGCGCCGCCTCGGCCAGGTCGACGCGGAGCGCGCCGGCCTCCCAGCCCCAGCTCGCAACGGCCTGCGCCGGCCCCCGGTAGCGGATGCGCGCCGTGAGCGCGGGCGGCCCCGGCGCCGCGCCCGCTTCACCGAGCGCAGGGTGCACCCAGGCCTCGCTGCAGAGGAGCCGCGTGGCGGCCAGCGCCTCGGCGTCGCCCACCACCACCTCGCCCGTGGCCGCGTCCACGCGCGTCACGTAGACGGGCCTCCCTGCAGCCAAGCCCAGACCATGTCGCTGGCCCACGGTGTAGAGGGCCGCGCCCGCGTGCTCGCCGAGCAGCTTTCCCGCCTCATCCCGCAGGGGGCCGGGCCGGAGCAGCTCCCGCTCGCCGAGGTAGTCGCGCAGCTTGCGGCCGCCGAGAAAGCAGATGTCCTGGCTCTCGCGCTTCTCGGCCACGTGCAGGCCATGGCGCCGCGCAGCGGCGCGCGTCTCGGCCTTCGTCAGGTCCCCCAGCGGAAAGAGCAGCCAGGGGTAGAGGGCCGGATCCATGGCCGCGAGGAAGTAGCTCTGGTCCTTCTCGGCATCGGCGGCGCGCGCCAGGAAGCGCTGGCCGCCGGCCGCCTCCAGGCGGGCGTAGTGGCCCGTGGCCACCGCGTCGAAGCCGCTCGCAGCCGCCTCCTCGACGAAGCGCGGAAAGCGCACCTGCGAGTTGCAGCGCAGGCAGGGATTCGGCGTGCGCCCGGCCACGTAGTCGCTCTCGAAGCGCTCGATGACCTCGCTGCGAAAGCGCGCGGTCTCGTCGACCACGCGGTGGCCGATGCCGAGCTTGTCGCAGACGGCGCGCGCGTCGGCCACGGCGTCCACCGAGCAGCAGGAGCGGCCCGGCAGCTCGTCCGTCTCGGCGAAGCAGAAGTTCTTGGTGGTGGCCCCTTCGACGAGGGCGCCCTGCTCGATGAGCAGGGCGGCGGCTGCCGAGGAGTCGACGCCGCCGCTCATCGCCACGAGCACGCGGCGGCCGGCCAGGGGCATCATCGGATCACGTAGCCGCGCGCGCGGGCCAACTCCTCCTTGGCCTTCTCGAGCAGCGTCTCCCACTCGTTGCTGCCGTGCTCGATCTTGCGCGAGTAGCTCTCCAGGCGCGCGACAGCCGCCTCGTTGATCTCTTCCTCGATCTCGAGGTCCTGCGTGATCCAGATCTCCAGCTGGTCGAGGAAGGCCCGCTCGGTGAGGGTGATGTCCACCAGCTCCTCGTCGAGCAGGCGGTCGGCCAGGCGGCCGGCGATCACCTCGATGCGCTCCTCGCTCAGCCTCACAGCGTGTACCCCCGCTTGCGGGCCAGCTCTTGCTTCAGCTTGCGGCGGAGCAGCATCTGGTCCAGGTCCTGATGGGCGATCTGCCGCTCGTACTGGTCGAGCAGGGTGCTCACCTCGTCGTCGATCTCGTCCTCGATGCGCAACTCCTCGGTGATCTCCCAGGCGATGATGCGCTCCAGCTCGTCGGGCTCGATGTTGAAGGCCACGCCCTCGTGCTCGCGCATCAGGCGGAGCAGCTTCTCGGCCAGGTAGTCGATCTTGTGCGGGCTCAGGCGCATGGGTCTCCTCGGATAGACCGGAATCTAGACGAGCTTGCCGCCGCTGTAAAGCCCTGCCGGCCGGCGGCCCCCTGTGCCCGCTTCTTGCAATCTCTCCAGGCGCGGGCCCCGGCCGGGGAGCCCCGGGAGGTCGCATGCGCAAGCGGGAGGAGCCGGCGGGCACGAACGGGCAGTTCGCGCGCTGGTGCCAGCTCCAGCGGGAGATGCAGGCCGCGCTCGAGGCGCGGCTTGCCGCCCTGCTCGAGCCGCTGCCGCCCTACCTGACCAGCTACCGCGAACACTTCGAACAGAGCTTCCCGGCCTGGACGGGCCGCGAGCTCGCCCCCGGCGAGCTGGACGCCCGCCTGGCCGCGGCCGATCTCATCCTCGTCGGCGACTTCCACAGCCTCGCCCAGTCGCAGCGCTCGGCCCTGCGCCTCGCGCGCCGCATGCAGCGCCGCGGCCTCGCCCCGGCGCTCGCGCTGGAGATGCTGCCCGCCGAGCGCCAGGACCTGCTCGACGCTTTCCTCGCCGGCCGCCTCTCGCGCGCCCGCTTCGCCCGCGAGGTCGAGCGGGAGCGGCTCTGGGACTTCCCCTGGCATCCGGTGCAGACCCTGCTCGACTTCGCTCGCTATCATCGCCTGCCCGTCATCGCGCTCAACACGCGCCCGCGCCGCGCCGAGCGCGCGCTGCCGGAACGGGATCGCCAGGCCGCCGACCTGCTCGCCGCCCAGCGCCGCCGCGAACCGGCGCGACCCCTGCTCGCGCTCATCGGGGATTACCATCTCGCCGGCGACCACCTGCCCGCGGCCGCTGCCCGCGCCTGGACCCGGGCGGGGCTCGCGCCGGCCCGCGTCCTGCGCGTCTTCCAGAATCACGAGCCGCTCTTCTGGCAGAGCCTGGGCCCGCGCGGGCGCGCGGCGGAGATCCTCGCCCTGGCCGGGGGCGATCTCTGCATCCAGAGCGCGACGCCGCTGATGAAGCTGCAGTCCTACGTGCACTGGCTCAGCTTCCACGCGGGCGAGCGCGAGGACTGGAGCCTGCCCGACCCCGCCGAACTCAGCGAGGACCTCGGCCTGGAAGTGGATGCCCTGCTCCGGCGCATGGCCCGCTTCCTGCGCATCCCCCTGCTCGAGCAGGCGCCGCCGCAGGTGTTCTGGATCGCCGAGCCGGACTTCGCGCGCCGCATCGCCGGCAGCGCCGGCTGGCGGGAAGAGGAGCTGGCGCTCGTGCTGGCCTCGCTGCGGGCGGGCGAGGACTGCTACCTGCGCGAGCGCGACCTGGCGGTGATCGCGGACCCGAGCGCCAATCGCCTCGCCGAGCTGGCGGCGCGCATCCTGCACAGCCGCACGAGCCGCCTCGTCCTGCGCCCGCGCGGCCTCGCCGACGACTTCTACCTGCGCGTCGTCCTGTCCACCCTGCACTTCCTCGGCTCCCTGCTCATCAATCCCCTGCGCAAGAGCCAGGACAAGCCGGCCCTGCTGCGCTACCTGCGCGAGGACGAGAGCGGCGACTGGAGCGGCCGCGCCGAGTTGCTGCTCGCCTATCTCGAGGCGGAGGACCGCTTCCAGCGCGACGGCGAGCTGAGCGGCTTCGCGATGCGCTTCTTCAACCTGGAGGCGCCCCTGCACCGCGCGCTGACGCGCGCCGTGGGCCGCAGCCTGGCCAGTCGCCTGCACGCCGCCCTGCTCGCGGATGCCCTGGACCCGATCTGGCTGCGCGAGCTCTGGTGCGAGCCCTTCCGCCTGGAGGGCAGTCCGCTCAGGCGCTACATCGAGATGCTCGAGCAACTCGGCGGCGAGCGCGCCCGGCTGCTGCGCCTGGAGTCCGAGCGGCTCTAGCCCCTGCGCGCGGCGATGGCGGGCAGGCGGGCGAGCAGGCGGGCGTCGGCGGCCGGAAAGGCGTAGCGGCCCAGGGCCTCCGGCTCCACCCAGGCCAGGGCCTGGCCGGCCAGGCCGCGGGGCTCGCCCGCGAAGCGCGGGCACAGGTGCACGATCAGGGTGAGGCGGAGGTGCGGGTAGTCGTGGTCGATGCGCTCGATCTCCGCGCCCACCTCGACCGCGATGCCGAGCTCCTCGGCCAACTCGCGGGCCAGGGCAAGGGCAGGCGTCTCGCCCAACTCGATCTTGCCGCCCGGAAACTCCCAGACCTCGCCCAGGGGATCGCCCGCCGGCCGGCGGGCGATGAGCACGCGCCCCTCGCGGAAGAGGAGACCGGCCACCACCCGGATGCGCTCGCCGCCCGCGGCCACCATCGCGCTCAGCGCTCGAGGCGGCGGCCCAGCCGGGCCTCGAGCGCAGCCGTCTTGCTCTGCAGGCCGCCCGTCACGCCCGCCCGGTCGTCGATCTTGATCAGGGTGGACACCCGGCCGGCCCGCGCGCGCATCAAGGCGTGGCAGCGCTTGACGAGATCCATCACCGGATCCCAGTCCCCTTCGATCGTCGTGCCCATGGGGCCGACCTGGTAGGGCAGGCCGCTCTTGTCGATGAGATCCAGGACGGCGGCGACGTCCTCGCTCAGGCTCTCGCCCTTGCCGAAGGGAGCGATGGTGAGAAAGACGAGCATGATCAGTCTCGCGATCCGCGCAGGATGAGCAGGCGCACGAGATGCATGACGCTGACCGCGGCGGCGGCGACATAGGTGAGCGCAGCGGCATCGAGCACCTTCTTGGCGCCGGCCGCCTCGTCCACCTCGAGATAGCGGCCGTCCTTGAGGAGAGCCAGCGCCCGCCGGCTGGCGTCGAACTCCACGGGCAGCGTGACCATGTGGAAGAGCACGGCCCCGGCGAAGAAGATGATGCCCACGTCCATCAGCACGCGCACGCTGCTGAAGATGAAGCCGATGAAGAAGAGCGGGAAGGCCAGCGTGCTGGCGAAGCCGACCGTGGGCGCCATGGCGCTGCGCAGGGCAAGCGGCGCCCAGCTCTGGCCATGCTGCAGCGCGTGACCGGTCTCGTGGGCGGCGATGGCGAGGGAAGCCAGGCTGGCGCCGTCGTGCACGGCCGGGCTCAGGTTCACCGTGCGGTTGCGGGGGTCGTAGTGATCGTCGAGCTGGCCCTGCGTGGAGCGCACGCTGACGCGCGCCAGCCCCTGCTCGCGCAGCAGGCGCTCGGCCACCTCGCGGCCGCTGATGCCGCGGCGGGAGGCGACCTGGAGCCCGGCCTGATAGGCGCTCTTGACGCGCATCTGGGCCCAGAGGCCGAAGAGCATGGCCGGAATGAGGAGGATGAAGGTGGGGTCCCAGAAGAGGAATGCAAAGACGGGCATGGTCGCCTCCGGGCGCTGTCAGTCCTGTCCAGGGTCCTCGTCGGCGGCGGCCGCGTCCGCGGCCCCGCTCCGGAAGTCGGCGAGCACCTCGCGAGCCTGCTCCAGATCGCGGCGATAGACCCTGAGTTCCGCATGGCCGCGCTGGCTCTCGAAGATGCCGTCGTAGGGAGTCGAGTGCCAGGTCACGAGCTGGTTGGCGATGCCCCGATCGGCCAGCAGGCCCTCCAGGACCTGGGCCTCGATGGGCGTCTCCACCGTGCAGAGCGCGACGAGCTCCAGATCGCCCTCGCTGGTGTCCTTGTTCATGGCAGCTCCTCCCTGGCAACAGACCCAATATAGTCCCCCGGGCCCGCCACTTCACGCCCTTTGCGCCGGGCCGGCGCCATTGCCTTGCCACTGCCGCAGTTCCGGCATCTGCAGCATTGACAAGCGCCCCGGCATCCCCTAGTTTTCTCGGGACTCCCCAGAGCCCCAAGGATACCGGAGGTCAGCGGAAGCCATGTTCAAGCGGCCCGCGATGCTCATCGCCTTGACCGCGACCCTCGTCGCCGCCCTGCCGCCGTCGCCCGCCCAGGCCATCCTGCTGGGCAACCACCAGATCACGCTCGACTTGCTCGGCACGACGCAGTACTTCGACTTCGCCGAGTTCAAGGAGCACGAGTTCCCCGTGCAGGGGCTGGACTGGGGCTTCAGGCTGCAGGATCTCTACGACGTCGACTTCCGGGATCCGGAGATCCCCTTCGACTCGCCGCTGCAGAACCGGAACGCCCTCAAGCTCGGGCTGGTGGGGAACCTGGATGTCGGCCTGCGCATCCGCACGGCCATCCGGCCGCGCTGGGGCATCGAAGGCTACTTCAAGTACACGCCCGTGGATCTCATCATCGAATACAATGGTCAGAACCTCTCCGAGGCCAGCTTCACGCGCTACTCGGGGGTCACCAATCCCGAGAACGCGGACACCGAGGACTTGCTCAACTGGGTGGTCGGGGACTACCCCACCTACCACGTCGTGCGCTTCGGCGCCAATCTGGACTACGTCTTCTACCGGGGCCATAGCAACGCGCTGAACTTCTACGGCGCGGTCGGCGGCGGCGTCGTGAGCTACCGCATGTCGGGCAAGCTCTACGTCCCCACCGACTACCCCGATGACCAGGACGTGCCCAGCGCGCCCGAGGACCTCAGCTACCTCATGCCCAACGATACCTTCCTGTCCGGCAATCTGGGCCTGGGCGGCATCTTCTTCGTCCACCGGCTCTTCGGCATCAACGTGGATCTGCGCGCCTCCTATACGCCCTTCGAGCTGAAGCGCGTGGAGAGCTTCGACACCAGCAAGCAGCACTGGATCATGAGCGCGAGCATCGGCTACACCTTCCGGCTCGGCTAGGCTCGGCGTCGCCGGGCTCGATCCCCCTGGCAGGCACGCCTCCGATCGCAGATCGGAGGCGTTTCGCTTCAGGCCTGGGCCGTCGGATCCTCGTGCATGCGCAGGGGCGGGATCTTGTACTTGCGGTCGATCATGCGGATCTCGTCGAAGGCCTCCCGGATCCGAACCTGGAGTTCCGCCAGGCGCTCCTGCTCGGCCGGCGCCAGCGGCTGGCCGTCCTTGCGCCGCCAGTGGCTGCGGTACTTCTCCCGTAGCAGCGCGTGCAGACGGGTCTCCAGTTCGGCGAAACGGGCCTGGTCGCCAGTGGCATCGCTCATCAGTCACCTTCCCCGTTGATCGACGGCTAGGGCCAATATAGCATGCGCAGGAGCGCCTGCCACCTTATCCGCATCCGGTGACCGCCATCGCCATCGCCATCATCGCCGACACCCATGGCCAGTTGCCGGCCGCCCTCTGGCAGCGCCTGGCGGGCGTGGAGCGCATCCTCCACCTGGGCGACCTGGGACCGCCGGCCCTCCTGGTCGAACTCGGCAGCATCGCCCCCGTGAGCGCCGTCATGGGCAATGTGGACGCGCCGGGGCAGGCCGCCCTGCCCGCCCGGCGGCGCCTGGAAGTGGCCGGCCTGCCGATCCTGCTCAGGCACGAGCCCTGGACGACGGCCGAGCTGGCCCTCGCCCCCGCCGCGCTCTTCCTCCACGGACACAGCCACCGCCAGCGCCTGGAGCGCATCGGCCGGGCCTGGGTCTGCTGTCCGGGCGCCATCGAACGGCCCCGCGGCGGCGAGCCGGCCAGCTACGGGCTGCTCGAGGTGGAGCCGGCGATCCTGCGCATCGCCATCTGCGCCCTGGCGGACGGGCGCCTCCTGCGCCGCGAGGCCTGGCCCCGGGCCTGAACTTCCTTGCCGAGGGCCGGGATTGCCTGGCGCCCTCGGCGCCGGAGCCGCGCTGGGGTAGTCCGGGGCACGATCGGGAAGCGGAGCGCGGCCCGGTCCTTGCTGCGCCCTTCCCGGATGGAATCGGGCCCGGGCGCACAGGAATGACCCTCCCGCGCCCCGGCTCCCCGAGGAGGCCGAGCATGAGCCAGCACGCCACCGTTCGCCAGCGCGGCAGCGCCCAGGCAAGGGAGCTCCGCGACGCCTTGCTCGCCCTGCGCCGTGAGCAGGGGCTCCTGGTCACCGAATTGGTCTGGAACGAGATGCGCGCCCGGGAGATCCGCGAACAGCTCACGAGGCAGACGCCATCGCCCGCCGAGCGGCGGGCCCTGGAGCGGGATCTCCACCGCCGCCTCGAGTTGGTACGCGCCCTCGCGCGCTGGGAGCAGGCGGCCGACCGCAGCTACGGTCGCCAGTGGGAGCTCCTGGCGAAGCTCCGCGCCGAGGACCCGGGCCTGACGGCCGCGCTGCCCGCTGTCGACGAAGCGCTGGCCCAGCGGAGTCTGGAGGCGATCGCCCGCGCGGCGGCGCGGGAACTCGGCCTGTCCCTCGACGGCGGCGTCGATGGCTGCTGAGCGAGCCGCCGGCCGACCCGCCTGGAAACGCGAAACCTCCGCGGCCGCAGGCCGGGAGGTTTGGCGGTGCCCGGGGCGAGACTTGAACTCGCACGAACTTTCGTTCACTGCCCCCTCAAGACAGCGTGTCTACCAATTCCACCACCCGGGCTTCTGCTAGTTGCCCGCCGGCGCCGGGGTCGCCTCGCTCCCAGCGGGAGCCGCGCCCTCCGTCGCCTGCCCATCGGCCGCGGTCGCGGGGGCCGGTTCCGTCTGAATCTGTTCCTGGAGGGAAGGCCCCTCCTCCACGTTGTAGACGTCCAGCGCGCCCGACTGCTGGCGCTTGGCGATGACGCTCCCCTCGCCCTCCGGCGTGCGGGAGCGCGACGAGAGCACCGCCAGCAGGAGCGCCAGGGCCATGAACGAAGCGGCCAGCCAGACGGTCAGCTTCCCCAGGAAGGTGGCTGCGCTGCGCCCGCCCATGACGGAGCTGTCACTGCCGCCGCCGAAGGCGCCGGCCAGGCCGCCGCCCTTGCTCGACTGGAGCAGGACCACCACGATGAGGATCAGGCAGACCAGGATGAAAAGGGTCAGGAAAACGGCGTACATGGGCCCTCACCTCAAGGGGAGTCGCTCGACGATACAGCAGGGAAGCCCCAAATTATCAAGAAGCTAGGGCGCTGTCAAGGTGCGGCGAAGGGCGGCACGAGGGCCAGGAAGGAGGCCGCCTGGAGGCTGGCGCCGCCGACCAGCACCCCGTCCACGTCGGGCAGGGCCAGCAGCTCCCGGACATTGTCGGGCTTGACGCTGCCGCCATAGAGGATGCGCAGGCCCGCCGCCAGAGCCTCGCCGTGGCCGGCCCGCAGGTGCGCTCGGATGGCCCCGTGCACCGCCTGGGCCTGCGCTGCCGTTGCCACCCGCCCGGTGCCGATGGCCCAGACCGGTTCGTAGGCCAGGGTGACCAGGGCGATCGCGGCGGCGTCCAGGCCGGCCAAGGACCCGTCCAGCTGGCCCAGGACCACGTCTTCCGTGCGGCCGGCCTCGCGCTCGGCCAGGGTCTCCCCCACGCAGACGATGGGCAGCAGGCCCGCCGCCAGGGCCGCCTTCGCCTTGGCGGCCACCCCGGCGTCGGTCTCCCCGAAGAGCTGACGCCGCTCGGAGTGGCCGAGGATCACCCAGCCGGCGCCGGCGGCACGCAGCATCGGACCGCTGATCTCGCCGGTGAAGGCGCCGGCCGGCTCGGCGTGGAGATTCTGGCCGGCCACTCCGATCGGCGCATCGCCGAGGGCGGCCACCACGGCCGGCAGGGCCAGGGCCGTCGGCGCGAGCACCAGATCCGCCGCCGGCTCCCGCGCGGCCATCCCGGCGGCCACCGCGTGGGCCAGGGCCGCCGCCTCAGGCGGCGCCAGGTTCATCTTCCAGTTGCCCGCGATCAGCGGGCGGCGATCGCTCATACCATCGCTTCCTTGGCGTCGCTGAGGGCCTCCACGCCGGGCAGGGCCTTGCCCTCCATGAACTCGAGGCTGGCGCCGCCGCCGGTGGACACATGGGTGAAGCGCTTGGCGAGCTTGAGCTGGGTGACGGCCGCCACGGAATCGCCCCCGCCTACCACGGTGATCGCACCCTGGCTCGTGGCCTCGGCCAGCGCCTTGGCCAGGCTGAGGGTGCCGCGCGAGAACTTGGGCACCTCGAAGACGCCCATCGGTCCGTTCCAGAAGATGGACTTGGAGGCCTGCACGACCTGCGTGTAGAGGTCCACCGTCTTGGGTCCGATGTCCAGACCCATCCAACCCTCGGGGATGTCCGTGGGCAGCACGATCTGGGTATCGGCGTCGTCGCTGATCTCGCGCGCGACGACGATGTCGACGGGCAGCAGGATCTCGCGCTTGCTCTCCTTGGCGCTGCGGATGGTCTTCAGGGCGGTCTCCAGCATGCTCGCATCGACGAGGCTCTTGCCCACCCCCAGGCCCAGGGCCTTGAAGAAGGTGAAGGCCATGCCGCCGCCGATCATCAGCGTGTCCAGATGCTCCAGCAGATTGCGGATGACCGGGATCTTCGTGCCCAGCTTGGCGCCGCCCAGGAGCGCCGAGGCCGGCCGCTCGGGCTCGCTGAGCAGCTGGCCCAGGTAGCTCAACTCCCGTTCCATCAGCAGGCCGGCGGCCCGGAACTCGAAGTGGCGCGTCATGCCCTCCGTGGAGGCATGGGCGCGATGCGCCGTGCCGAAGGCGTCGTTGACGTAGAGGTCGGCCAGGGCCGCCAGCTCGGCGGCGAACTCCGCGCTGTTGGCTTCCTCGCCGGGGTGGAAGCGCAGGTTCTCGAGCATGAGCACGCTGCCCTTGCGCATCTGGGCAACGGTCTCCTGCACTTCGCGACCGACGCAGTCGCGCGCGAAGCGGACGGGCGCGTCGATCAGCTCGGCCAGTCGATCGGCCACGGGCGAGAGGCTGTAGACAGGCGCTACCTTGCCATCCGGCCGGCCCAGGTGGCTGCCGAGGACGAGAATGGCTCCGCGCTCGAGCAGGAGGCGCAGCGTGTCCAAAGACGCGCGAATTCGCGTGTCGTCGGCAACTTCCTGGCGGTCGTTGAGGGGGACATTGAAGTCCACCCGCACGAACACCTTCTTCCCGGCTACATCCAGGTCGCGAACGGACAGCTTTGAGAGCATGGGGCGCTTTCCTTCGCTGTGGACTGCGCCGCTCTGCCCAGGCGGGACGGCGGGCGCACTCCCGGTGCAGGATCGGGGCGCATCTCCGCACGGCGCGGCCGGGCCGCGCAGTGCGCAAGTGCGGACAAGGTACTCAGGGCGGATTCGGCCTGTCAAGGGAGACCCCCGGCGCGAGAATCCTGGTCAATGCCATCGCGAGCAGTCGCCCCTGCGCGGTCTCGCCGAGCGCGGCCTGACAGGCGCAGAGCGTGGCGCCGGTCGTGGCCAGGTCATCGATGAGGATGAGACTGCCCGCGGCGGGCGGCTTGCCGCGGGTCCGAAATTCCGCCCCTGCGCGCGCCAGGCGCTCGCGCCGGCTCCGCCCCGCTTGCCGACCGGCGAAGGCGCGCCGGCCGAGCAGCCCGAGCACGCGCCCCTCGCCGAGCTGCCGCCTGAGCGCCACGGCGAGCAGTTCGCTCTGATTGAAGCCGCGGCCCAGGCGCCGCGGCAGCGGCAGCGGCACCGGCAGGAAGGTCCAGGGCCGCGGCGGCGGGTCGAGGGCCAGTCGCCAGGCGAGGGCATCGGCGAGCAGGGGCAGCGCGCCGTCGCGGCCGCCGTACTTGAGCCCCTTGATCAAACGGCGCACCACGAGATCCGGCGCCAGGGGCCAGAGCAAGGGCAGCGTCTCGTCGAGCAGGGTCCGCCCGCGCTCCCGCCGCAGGCCGGCCGCGCAGGCTCGGCACAGGGGCGCGAAGCGCCGCCAGTCGCCCGGCAGTTCGACGGGTTCGCCGCAGGCCTGACAGAGGCTGGACAAGCAGGCGGCCAGCAGCGCCTTCCAGTGCATCGGGGACAGCTCCCGAATCGGGGAGGCAGGAGGAATCAGGGGGATTCGGCCGCGTCGTTGAAGAGCGCGCTGCGCATGGCCGCCAGCGGCGCCGGCCGGCCCGTCCAGATCGCGAAGGAGGCCGCACCCTGGGCCAGGAGCATCTCGCGCCCGTCCGCGCCCCGCGCACCGGCCGCGCGACAGCGGGCGAGCCAGGGACTGGGGGTCGTGAGGAGATCCAGCACCGCGGGACGCTCGCCCTGCGCAGGCAAGGGCGGCAGGGGATCTGCCGGCGCGAGCCCCAGCGATGTGGCCTGGATGACGAGATCGTAGCCCGGCGGACAGCGGCCGTCGACGAGCGACGCCGCCTGCGCGCGCGGATCCGCGGGCGCCAGCTCCGCCAGCAGCCGGGCGCGGCGGGCCTCGTCCCGGTTCCAGATGCCCACGGTGGCCGCGCCCGCGGCCAGGCAGGCGGCCAGCGCGGCGCGGGCGGCTCCCCCCGCGCCGAGCAGGAAGACGCGAGCACCCGCCAGGCCGCCCGGCATGAGGGCCGCGGCGGCCTGCTGGCAGCCCGTGAAATCCGTGTTGTGGAGAGACCAGCCCCCGCCGGGCTCCCTGCGCAGGGTGTTCACCGCCCGCAGGGCGCGGGCCTCGGCGCTCGTCGCGGCGGCGCCGGCGGCCAGGAGCTGCCAAGCCACTTCCTTGAGCGGCAGCGTCAGGTTGAGTCCTCGGTAGCCGGCGGCGCCCAGCTGCGCCAGGCGCTCGCCCAGCGCCACGGCCGGACAGCGGATCGCCTCGTAGCTGCCCGCCAGGCCCAGCGCTGCCAGGGCCGCGTTCTGGAAGCGCGGCGAGAGCGAATGGGCCACCGGATCGCCGAGGACGGCCAGTCGCAGCATCAGTGCGCTCGCCGCCGCCGGCTGAGATGGAGCCAGAGCGCCGTCGCCACCAGTCCGATGCTGAGCCACTGGTTCACGCTGAGATTGGCGACCGTCATGGCATCCTCGTAGTAGCGGAACTGGTCCACGGTGAAGCGCTTGATCCCGTAGAGCAGCAGGAAGGCGGCGAAGGTGGCGCCCTCGTAGGGCCGCCGACGATCGAAGAGGAGGAGCAGGACGAGAATGACGAGGCCGCCGAAGGCCGAGTAGAGCTGGGCCGGGTGGATGGGCACGCAATCGCCGGCATGGACGTGGCCCGCGGCCAGCGACAGCGCCATGTGGGCCGCTTCGCTGTCGGCCGGGAAGCAGACGCCGAAGGGACCTGTCGTGGGCAGGCCGAAGCAGCAGCCGTTGAGGAAGCAGCCCAGGCGCGTGATCAGGAGGCCGAGGCCGAGGCTGGGCGCCATGACGTCGGCCATGCGCAGAAAGGGAACCCTGCGCTTGCGCAGGAAGAGCCCCGCGCTGAGGAAGCACAGCAGCAGGCCGCCGTAGAGGGTCAGACCGCCCTCCCACAGCGCGAAGATGTGCCACCAGCGGCCGGCGTAGGCGTCCAGGTGGAAGATGACGAAGAAGAAGCGGGCGCCGACGATGGCGCTGATGATGAGCACCTGGAACAGGTCGATCAGGTCGCGCTCGGCCACCCCGCGGGAGGCCGCACGCGCCCGGGCCAGGAGCAGGCCGAGGAAGAAGCTCAGGGCGAGCAGCGTGCCGTAGGCGTGCAGGGTTACCGGCCCCAGCTTGATCAGATCAGGATGCACTTGACCTCCTCGCAGCGGAACTAGGCGCCAGCCTATCGCCGCGGCCGCGATGCCGCAAGCCCCGCTTCAATAGCGGTTCCAATTGCGGGCGATGTTCATCTGCAAGCCGAGCAGGAAGCTCGTCGACACGAGGACGCTGCCGCCGAAGCTCATGCCCGGCAAGGGAATGCCCGTCACGGGCGCGATGCCGATCGTCATCGCCACGTTGACGAAGACGTGGAAGAGCAGGTAGGCGCTCACCCCCACCGTGAGCAGTTGCGCAAAGGGACTGTGCGCCTTGCCGGCAAGGCGAAAGCCGCGCAGGATGATCCAGGCATAGAGGGACAGCAGCACCAGCGCGCCCAGGAAGCCGAACTCCTCGCCCACGACCGAGAAGATGAAATCCGTGTGTCGAGCGGGCAGAAAGGCCAAGCCCTTCTGCGTGCCCTGGAGATAGCCCCTGCCGAGCAGCCCCCCCGAGCCGATCGCCACCTTCGATTGGTAGATCTGGTAGCCGGCTCCCAGCGGATCCAGCTCCGTATCGAAGTAGACGAGGATGCGCTTCTGCTGGTAGGGCAGCAGGCCGTTCCAAACCTGGGGCACTGCCAGCCCGACCACGATGGCGGCAATGAGAAAGCCGCTGCGCTCGAGCAGGGACACCCGCGGCGACAGCAGCATCAACGCGAAGAGTCCAAGCATGAACAGCGCCCACAGCAGATGGACGAGCCCGAAGCCGTCGTGGCCCTGCGTCTCGCCGTAGAGCACGATGGCGCCGCTGATCATGGGTGCGGCCATGATGATCAGCCGGCGCAGGGACAGGCCTCGCCACAGGAGCATCGGAATCATCAGCCAGAGGAAGGTGATGGCCGTGCCCAGGTCAGGCTGCTTGAGCACGAGCAGGGTCGGCGGTAGCACGAGGGCAAGGACGATCAGTACCTGCGAGAGCCGGTCCGGATCGCCGCGGCGCCCCGCCAGGAAGGAGGCCAGCATCAGGATCATGCTCGCCTTGCAGAACTCCGAAGGCTGCACGCTGATCGGCCCCAGCACCAGCCAGCGCTGAGTGGCGCCCCGCATCGGCGGCAGCACGAGCAAGAGCAGCAGCACCAGGATGCTGGCGCCGTAGAGCATCCAGCTGAAGTAGTCCTTGTAGACGCGGAAGGGCACCATGGCGCTGGCCAGCATGACCAGGCTGCCGAGCAGGGCCCAGAAGAACTGCCGCACGAAGAAGGCGCGGCTGATGCTGGCGGCGGGGCGCCCCGCGCCGAACTCGAAATCCCCACCTGGCGGCGAACTGACCGAGAAGAGCATGATCAGGCCGCAGCCCAGGATGAGCAGCCAGGGAATGAGGATGCTCGGTTCGATGCTCTGGCTGCTCAGCTTCAATCTCATGGCCGGGCCTCCACGGGCGCGCCTGGCCTGGTCCGGCGCAGCGGCGCCACATCGAGATGGAAGTGCGTCACGACCAGTTGCCTGAAGATGGGTGCGATGCTGCTGCCGTGCTCACCGTGCTCGACGATCAGGGCGACGGCGATCTCCGGCTTGTCCGCCGGGGCATAGCCGCAGAAGAAGGCATGCTCCTTGCCGTGAGGGTTCTGGACCGTGCCCGTCTTGCCCGCGGTGGGGAAGTCGCGCAGGGCGCTGCCGGCGGCGGTGCCGCCGCCGCTGAGCACGTTCTCCATGCCTTGGCGCACGGTCGCCAGCGCCGCGAGGTCCAGGTGCAGGCGCTCGCCGCGGGCCGGCGAAAAGGGGATCACCGTGTTGCCGGCGACGTCTTCCACGTGGTGGCGCAGCCGGGGCACGGGCAGGAAGCCGCCGTTGGCCAGGGCGGCGTAGAGCCGCGCCATCTGGACGATGTTGACCAGGACCTCCCCCTGGCCAATGGCGACATTCCAGGAGGCCCCCGTCGACCAGCCGCGCTTGCCGTAGCGCTTGTCGTAGTAGGCCCGATCGGGGACGAGACCGCGAGCCTCGAGATCGAGATCCAGGCCGCTGGCCTGGCCCAGCCCGAAGCGGCGCGCCTCGTCGGCGATGCGATCCACCCCGAGGCGCTCGCCGAGCTGGTAGAAGTAGACATCGCAGCTGCGGGCGAGGGCCTCGACGGCGGCCAGGCTCCCGTGTCCGCGCTCCTCCCAGCAGCGGAAGACGCGGTTGCCCAGGCGCAGCCCCCCTGTGCAGCTGCGGAAGCGCGTCTCGCGGTCGATGATGCCCCGCTCCAGCCCGGCCAGGGTAACCAGGGGCTTGAAGGTGCTGCCCGGCGCGTAGGTGGCCTGCACCAGCCGATTGAAGAGCGGCTTGCCGGGGTCCTCGCTGAGTTCCCGCCAGAGGGCGGTGGGAATGCCTTCCACCAGTGCGTTCGGATCGTAGGCCGGCCGACTCGCGGCCGCCAGGATTTCGCCCGTGTGGACGTCCATGACGACGCCGGCGCCGGCGCCCCAGTAGGCCAGCGCGCTGTCCAGCTCGGCGCAGAGCGCGGCATCGAGGGTGAGCACCAGGGTCTGGCCCGGTTCCGGCGACAGGGACTGCACCGTCTCCAGCTCGGTGCCGCGGGCATCGACGAGGATCATCTCCTTGCCGTCGGTGCCACGCAGGAAGGGCTCGTAGATCTTCTCGAGGCCGGCGCGGCCGATCAGGTCGCCGGGGCGATAGGCACGGGCAGTGCGATCGTCCGGGATCAGCTCCTGCTCGCGCACCTCGCCGACGTAGCCCAGGATGTGAGCCAAGCCCGCCCCGGCCGGGTAGTAGCGGCACTGCCAATCGCGGAGAGCGAGGCCCGGCAGCTGCGGCAGCTCTTCCTCGAGACGGTGGATGGCCGCGCGGTCCAGGCTGGTCTCCAGCACCACCCGCGGCTGCTGGGTCGCCCCGGCCCAGCTCCACCGCGGCGGCGAGCTCGGCCTCGTCCCGGCCCATCAGCGCCGCCAGGCGGGTCAGCAGTCCCGGGTTGCGCTCCGGGCTGCGCGTCGCCACGCTGGCCTCGCAGGCGGCCTGATTCCGGGCCAGGATGCGCGCCGTTGCGGTCGCGGATCAGGCCCCGCGGGGCGAGGATGCGCAGCTCGCGGAACTGGTTGTCCAGCGAGAGGCGCAGGTAGCCGCCCGCCGAGATGACCTGGATCTGGAAGAGGCGCAGCACGAGGATCGCGAACAGGATCGCCGCCAGCAGCATGATGCGCCGGGCGCGGTCCTGCTCGCGACCGTCGCTATACCCGCTGCGGCGGTTCATGGAGCAGGCGGGTTCCCTCCCGCAGCAGGTGGACGAGGAGGAGGAGGCCGGCATAGACAAGCGCCGTCAGCAGCGCGCCGAGCAGGGTGTAGCGACACCAGGCCCAGAAGGCGGCCGCAAGCGACCAGTCGCTGCGCGGCAGGAGGAAGATGGCCTGCCCACCGAGCACGGCCACGGCCAGCAGGATGAGCCGCGTGCCCAGATCGTCGCGATTGACCTTCTCCCGCAGGTCGCCGACGGCATAGCCGACCACGGTGTAGGCGAGAGCGCTGCCACCGAGCACCGAGTAGTTGCCGAGATCCCGCAGGAGGCCGATCAGGAAGCCGTAGAGTGCGCCAGGGCTGCGCCCGCGGCGCAGCGCGATCCAGAATACGACCAGGAAAGGGTAATCGACGCTGAGACCCCAGGGACGCAGCCAGCGCTCGGTGATCGGGTGGAAGAGGGCGAGCAGGATGAGGATCAGGAACTGGAAGCGGCTCTCGTTCATGGCCGGCCCACCCGCCTGCCCGGCGCCGCCGCCTTGGCCAGGCTATCGGCGCGCGCGAGGCTGTCGGCCAGCGCCGTGCTGTCGACCGGCTCGACGAAAGGCACCGGGAAGCCCGGCGCATCGTAACTCACCGCCGTGACCACGAACACGTCCTCCAGCCGCTGCAGCGGCGCCGCCGGCGCGAGGCGGACGTCCTGGTGCAGGAGGCCCGGCGGGCTGCTCACGGCCGTGACGGTGCCCAGCAGGAAGCCTTCGTTGAAGCGGCTGCCCAGGCCGCTGGTCATGAACAGGTCGCCGGCCTGGACGTCCTCGTTCAGCTCCACGCGGTCCACGGTGAAGCCGTGGCGGGGATCCCACTTGAGCACCCCGAGCACGCGGCTGCGGCGGTCGCGGCAACTCACCGCGCAGTCGGAACTG
Organism: uncultured bacterium; assembly: GCA_963695095.1. Taxonomy (GTDB): domain Bacteria; phylum Krumholzibacteriota; class Krumholzibacteriia; order JACNKJ01; family JACNKJ01; genus VGXI01. The sequence continues at coordinate 2,378,136 of CAVOFT010000001.1, forward strand.
GCCAGCATCTGCACTTCCGCCGTGCCCTCGTGGACCGCGAAGACCGAGCCGATCAAGCCGGCCGGGCTGACCACCGGCATGCCCTCGCGCACGCCGTCGCGGCGGCCGCGGTCGATGCGCAGCAGGTTGCGCTCCCGGAAGTCCACCGGATAGCTCAGCAGCTCCGCCGGCAGGAAGCGGTAGGTCTGCTGCTCGCGGAACTCGAGCAGGCGGCGCAGGCGCACCGCTTCGCGGCGGTACTCCTCGCCGCGGCGCCACTCGTCGGCCAAGGTCATCAGGCGCTCGCGCAGGGCCTCGTTTTCGCCCTGCAGGCGGCGCAGGTGGTCGCCCAGCCAGAGGGCGCCGTTGGCCGGAGCGTAGATCACTGCGCCCAGGCTGCGGGCGAGGGTGTGACGAAAGGCGCTGGGGAGTCCGAGCAACGCGACCGCGGCCACCACGCAGGCGGCGAACACCGCCCGATCTCGGTGCCGCGCCAGGATGCCGGGCAGGGCCATCTTAGCTGTCGCTTCCCCGCATGATCACCTGCTCGTAGGCCTCGAGGTCGTCGAGGATCTTGCCCGTGCCGAGCACGACGCAGGTGAGGGGATCTTCGACGAGGTTGATCGGCAGGGCGGTTTCGTCCTTGAAGCGCACATCGATGCCCTTGAGCAGACTGCCGCCGCCGGTGAGTACGATGCCGCGGTCCACGATGTCCGCCGCAAGTTCGGGCGGCGTTTGCTCCAGGGAGCGCTTGAGGGCTTCGACGATCTCGCTGAGCGGCTCCTCCAGGGCCTCGCGCACCTCCTCGGACGAGACGCGCAGGGTCTTCGGCAGGCCGTCCACCAAGTGCAGGCCCTTGACCTCCATCGAGAGGTTCTTCACGGAGGGATGAGCGCTGCCGATCTGCTTCTTGATCGCCTCGGCCGTCTGCTGGCCGATCATCAGGTTGTACTTGCGCTTGACGTAGTTGACGATGGATTCGTCCATCTCGTCGCCGGCGACGCGGATCGAGGTGTCGGCGACGATGCCGTTGAGGGCGATCACCGCGATCTCGCTCGTGCCGCCGCCGATGTCGACGATCATGTTGCCCGTGGGCTTGTCGACGGGGAGACCGACGCCGATGGCCGCGGCAATGGGCTCGCTGACCAGGTAGACTTCGCGGGCGCCGGCGCGCTCGGCCGAGTCGCGCACGGCGCGCTTCTCGACCTCGGTGATCCCCGACGGCACGCAGATGATGATGCGCGGGCGGATGAAGCTGCGCTTCTTCTTGGCCTTCTGGATGAAGGCGCGCAGCATGATCTCGGTGATCGCGAAGTCGGCGATGACGCCGTCCTTCAGCGGGCGGATGGCCTGGATGTCCTGGTGCGTGCGACCGAGCATCAGCTTGGCCTCGGCCCCGACCGCGTGCACCTTGCGCGTGTGCGTGTTCACCGCCACGACGCTGGGCTCGTTGATGATGATGCCTTCGCCCTTGACGAAGACCAGCGTGTTGGCCGTGCCCAGGTCGATGGCGATGTCGTTGGTGAAGTAGCGGGATATCTTCTCGAACACGGCTTCTCCCCCGTTCCGTCTAGGGCAAGAGCCCCCGCTCCCGGAGGCTGACATGGGCCGCAGCGCCCAGGATCACGTGATCGAGCAACTCGATCCCCATCAGGCGACAGGCCTCCGCGAAGCGAGTCGTGAGGCGCAGATCCTCTTCGCTCGGCTCCGGATCGCCCGACGGGTGATTATGCGCCATCACCATGGCCGCCGCCGCACTCAGGATCGCCGGCCGCAGAACCTCCCGCGGATGCACCACCGCTGCGTTGAGCCCGCCCATCGCCACCAGTACGTCGCGCTCCACGCGATGCTTGCTGTCCAGGAGCAGTACGCGGAACTGCTCCTGGCAGAGGCCGCCCATGCGCGGGCCGAGCAAAGCGACCACGTCCTCGGGGGCGTGGATCGCCGGGCGCTCGCCCAGCCCTGCCCGGACCGCCTGTCTGCCCAACTCGAAGCAGGCCAGCAGGCGCAGGGTCGCTGCCGGTCCGAGTTCACCCCAGGCGAGCAGTTCCTGCGGCGCCGCCGCGCCCAGGGCCCGCAGCCCGCCGAAGCGGCGCAGCAAGCGCGCACTGATGCCGGTCGGTCGCGCTACGCCCCCCGGCGCCAGCAGCGCCGCCAGCAGCGCAGCTGGAGGCAGGTGCTCCGCCGACCCCGCCAGCAAGCGCGCGCTGGGCAGCGGCTGCGCTCACCGCGACGCCGCCAACGGTGTTGACGGGCAGCCCCGGATGGCGACAACCGGCGGCAATTTACCAGCGAATAAAGGAGTTAGCAACAAGTTTCGCAGTTCCCTGGGCTTGCGCCGTTTCCGGTCGGCCAGGCTGGCGGCCGGCGCTCGCGCCCTATCAAGGCTCGTGCCGCCGCCGCCGGCGGCGCCGCTCAAGCGCGGCCGAGCCCCTGCAGGGCCTTGCGGGCCAGGTTGCCGTAGGGCGAATCCGGGAAGCGGGCAAGCTGCTTCATCGTAGAGCTCCCGGGCGCGGTCGGGATCCGCGACCTCCTCCAGACGGGCCGCACGCAACAGCACGACGGGCAGGCGGGCGGAGCCGGCGTAGAGCCGGTGGAAGAGCTCGAGCGCGTGCAGTGCCGCCCGGGGCTGGCCCAGGCGATCCAGGGCGAGGGCGAGCCGGTAGAGCTGGGCCTCGGGGAAGGCGAGGTCGGGGAAGACGCGCAGGGCTTCCGCGTAGACTGCCGCCGCGCCCGCTTCATCCTCCAGGGCCAGGCTCGCGGCCACCGCGCGGCGATAGAGCCTGCGGCTCTCGCCGAACAGGGCGAGCAGGCGGCAGGCCCTGGCCGCCAGGCAGTAGTCTTCGGGTTCGCGCTGCCCGCTCTTGCCGTCCGGGTCGATCAGGGGATGGATGGCCTCGTAGGCGCCCATCCAGTCGCCGGCGGCCATGCGCCGCTCGGCGCGATGCCGGACGCTGAAGGCCCAGCCGTCCCGCGGCAGATGCAGGCCGAGCCCGAGCAGGAGACCCATCAGGAGGCCGCCGAAGTGGGCACCGTAGGCGGTGGCGTCGCGGCTGCCCAGGGCGGTGGCGCCCACCTGAACCAGCTGGAGCAGGACCCAGGCCCCGATGGCCAGCCCGGTCGGGATCGCCGCCACGCCGCTGCGCAGCTGCCCGTAGAGGGGGCTGAAGACCACCCAGGCTGTGCGGATGCGCGCATGGGGGAAGCGCAGGAGGAAGAGGCCAAGCAGCCCCGACAGCGCGCCCGAGGCGCCTACCACGCCAAAGCCCGCGCAGATGCCCCTGCCAGAGGTTGCCCGCGATCCCCTGGCAGAGATTCGAGGCGACGCCCAGGAAGAGGAAGTGCAGCAGAAAGCGCCAGCTGCCCAGAGCGCGCTCGAGGCTGGGAGCGAAGGTCCAGAGGTAGAAGAGATTGCCGGCCAGGTGCAGCCAGCCGGCGTGATTGAACACGCTGAGCAGGAGGCCGGGCCGCAGGGGCTCCCGGGGGAAGAAGACCCACCATTCCCAGTTGAGCAGGGCCGCGAGGGGGTGCAGGCGGAACCACAGGAAGACCGCCGTCATCACCGCGATCAGGGCCCAGCTTGCCCAGGGCCGCCCCTCCGGGTCGCGCTCGACGCCCAGCGGATAGTAGAAGAAGAAGTACACGCGCTCCCCGTTGTTGCCGATAGGGCAGCCCCAGCCTCAGGCCGAAGCCGCTGCCGCGGCGGCACGCAAGAAGCGGGCGCAGCCCTGGGGGGACAAGAAAAAACCCCGCCCTGAGGGGCGGGGTTTCGGAGTGCGCTGCGAAGGAAACTAGAACCAGAGCTTGGCCTCGATCTGCGCAACCGGGGGCTGGCCGGAATCGTAGCCGTGGAACCAGTAGCCGGCGCTGTAGAGCCACTGCTGGTTGAGGGCCAGATCGATCACCCAGTCGCCCATGGCGATGCCCATGCCGAAGCTGAACTCCCAGGGATAGTCCTTGTACTCGTTCGTCGTCACATCGGTGCCGTCGTCCACTTCGCTCTTGGAATTCCACCAGTTCTTGCTGGCGCCCATGCGCATCGTGAACATGTCGGTCAGCTCGTGCTCCACCGCGACCCCGATGCCCGGCATGGCCGTATCGGTGTAGGTATCGGTCGTCGAGCCGTCACCCTCGCCGTAGGTGTACTCCCTCTTGTTCTGCTGGAAGTTGGCGAAGAGATAGAGGTCGTTGTCCTCGTTGATGGTGTAGTCGAAGCCGAGGCCGCCGGCGAACGCCGTGCCCTTCTCCTCGTAGTAGCTGGCGTCCACGCCTTCCTTGTCCGTGTAGCTGTTGAACATGAAGACGGGGATGATCGTCAGATCCTCGCGCATGGCCTTGAAGGCGCGAGCGCCGACGCCGAAGCCCGAGGTCTCCCAGTCGCCATCGGTATCGGGATCGCCATCGTCGATGCTGCCCGTCATGAACATGAACATACCGTCGATGACGGTCTCGTCGTCCATGTCATAGGTGATGCCGCCGCCGATGGTGTTGTAGGACTCGCTGGGCTCGGCGCGGGTCTCCGGATCCTCGAGATTCGCGCTGATACCCTGGCGGTTGTAGATGAGGCCAAGGTCGAAGCTGCCGAAGGGATAGCCGTAGCCCAGCGTGAAGTGGTTGTACTCTCCGCCGAACTGCCGATCGTAGTAGTCGTAGCCATCCTGGAGGTGCAGCATGTAGGCGCCGTAGCCCTCTTCGCTCTTGATGAAGCCGAGGCCCTGGGCCGAACTCTCGGGCCACCACGTCACGCGCACATGATCGGCGTTGCGGTAGATGCGGCCGAACCAGCTGTAGGCGTCATTGCTGTCCGTGATGAAGTTGTTGTTGAAGCTGTCATTGCCGGAAAGGGTCTGCACCCGCACCGGATTGGGAAAGAACTCATAAGCCATCGCCGCGCTGCTGATGAGCATCAGCAGGGCACCAGCGGTGAGCAGGACACGATTCATGCGAGACACGAGCAACCTCCTGATGGGGTTTGGCAGCCGAATCCCAAATGGACTCTCAGCCGGAACGAAAACAGCATTCCTTCGCAGTGTGTCTTGGCGCCTCCCGTTGCATCACGCGCCAGGGACCTGACGAACGATGGCGAGTGAGGTCGGGATCGCCCCGACTCCGCGTGCCACTGGCCCCTACTCTGAAAACCGGACGCAAGGTATCCCCGGTCCCCAGGTCTGTCAATAAAAAACGCGCCCAACTTTGAGATATGCCGGAATTCCACCACCCCATTCCCCGACCCGCGACGCCCTCCGCCCTCGCCGCGAATTGCGCAACCCCGCATGGGGATTGGGCTGGAGCCATTGCACCTAGAATGGGTTGCGCAGAGCCTGCGGCGCTCGCCCTCCGAGAAGACCGCCCGGCGCCAGCGTTTCCAGGCGTACTTCAGCGCTCGCATGCAGCAGCTTCCCGCTTGGCGCCAGGATCCCCACATGGTCGATCCGGGGCTCGCCGTAGAAGAGCAGATCCCCGGGTCGCCAGTCGGCGGGGGCGGCCAGCGGCCGCGGGCGGCCCCAGACAGCCTGCAAGTCCGCATCGCGGGGCGCGAGGCGACCCAGACTGCCCGAGCAGCACTTGCACCAGCCCGCTACAATCGAGGCCGGCGCTGCTCGCGCCCCCCCACTCGTAGGGCAGCCCGCAGAGGGCCAGGCCGCGCTCGAGGAGCGCGGCGCGGGCTGCGGTCTCCCCGCGCCGATCCGGCCAGGGCGCCAGGTCGGCGACCGGTGTCCAGGCAGGGCGCCCGTCCGGTAGGCGCCAGGGCAGGTAGCCGGCGCGGGCGCGGCCCGACGGGGCCAGGCGGGTGCCGAAGGACAGATCCAGGAGCGTGTCGGCGCCGGGCGCCGGGGCCGACAGCGCGCGACTGCTCCGCGTGCGCACGACGCGCTGCGGCGGGGGCCCCTCGCCCAGCACCAGATGCCAGGCGCGGAGCCAGCCCGGATAGCCGTCCTCGCCCGCGCCCAGACACCAGGTCCGCTCCTCGTTCCAGTGCCAGACGAGGAAGGGATCTCCGAGGCGCAGCTGGGAGATCTGCTCGGCCGCGTGGGCGGGATGGCGGCGCAGCGAGCTGCGGCTGGCGGCGATCCGCCCCGTCGCTCCCCCGCGCAGGGCCAGCAGTTCCAGCGCGCCGGGCTCGGCGGCCGCCAGGCGCTGGGCGGCGACCAGCGCGCGGCCCGGGCGCAGGAGGAGCCGGCCCTGGGCGTCCCAGCACCAGGGATGGCGGCGCGGATCGAGGCCCTCCGCCTGGGCGAGGGCCTCCCAGCGGCGTCTCCCCGCAGCGCTCGTGCCTGGGGCTCCGGGCCCGCGCCTCTGCGCGCTCATGGCTTCACCTCCACGGTCTCGAGGACCGGTCGCCCGGCGGCCGCCGGATCCAGCAGATCGCGCAGGGCGTCGCCCAGCAGGTTGAAGCCGAGCACCGCCAGGGCCATGCACAGGCCCGGGATCAGGGTCAACCAGGGAGCGCGTGCGCAGGTAGCCGAAGCCGTCGCGGATCAGGGTGCCCCAGCTCGGCTGCGGCGGCTGGGCGCCCAGGCCGAGGAAGCTCAGACTGCCCTCGGCGATGATCGCGCCCGCCATCCCCATGCTGAAGAGCACCCAGAGCGTGGAGCTGCAGGCCGGCAGCACGTGGACGAGGAGGATGCGCCGGCGCCGGCAGCCCAGCGCACGCGCGGCGTCGATGTAGTCCAGCCGGCGCAGGCTGAGCACCTGGCTGCGCAGGACCCGCGCGACCGGCGCCCAGCCCAGCACCCCCAGGGCCAGGAAGAGGGTGAGCAGACTGGGCCCGAAGGCGGCGACGACGGCGATGAGCAGCAGCAGCGCCGGGAAGGCGAGCGTCATGTCGGCCAGGCGCATGATGAGGCCATCAAGACGGCCGCCGAAGTAGCCGGCCACCAGGCCCGCCGCCGGTGCCGAGCGCAAGGGCGACGAGGCGCGAAAGCAGCCCGACGAGCAGGCTGAGCCGTGCCCCGGCGACCACCCGCGCGGCGAGGTCGCGGCCCACGGCGATCGGTGCCGAAAGGATGCACCGCTGACGGCGGCAGCAGGGCCCGGGAGGGCGCCGTCGCCAGGGGATCGCCCAGGCCCAGCCACTGGCCGCCGGCGGCTACGGCCACGAAGGCCAGCACCAGCGCGCTCCCGACCAGGAAGCCGCCATGCCGCCAGCCTTCGCGCAGACCCCCGCCCACTCAGGCCCCCTCTCGCCGCGTGCGCGGATCGATCCAGGCATAGCTGAGGTCGACGAGCAGGTTGACGAGCACGAAGGCCAGCGCCATCACGAGGATAGCGCCCTGGATGGCCGGCAGGTCGCGCTTGGCTACGGCATCGAGCGTGTAGCGGCCCAGGCCCGGCCAGGCGAAGATGCGTTCGGTGAGCACCGAGCCGCTGAGATAGCTGCCGAAGTCGTTGCCCACGACCGTCACCACGGGCAGCAGCGCATTGCGCAGCCCATGCACCAGGAGCACGCGGGCCGGGTGCAGGCCCTTGGCGCGCGCGGTGCGGATGTAGTCCTGGCCCATCACGTCGAGCAGGGAGGCGCGGGTCATGCGGGCGATCAGGGCGGCCGAGGCGGTCCCCAGCGTCAGCGCGGGCAGGATCAGATGGCGCAGGCTGCCCTCGCCGTAGCCCGAGGGCGGCAGCCAGCGCAGCTGGAGCGAGAAGGCGATAGATGAGCACCATGCCCAGCCAGAAGACCGGCACCGAGATGCCCGCCGAGGCCAGCACCATGGCGCCGCGATCGAGGAGGGAGCCGGGCCGCAGCGCCGCCGCGACGCCCAGGCCCACGCCCAGCACGGTGGCGATCAGCATCGCCGCCAGGGCCAGGCGCAGGGTGTGGGGAAAGGTGGTCGCGATCGCCTCGCGCACCGGCTCGCGGGAGACATAGGAGACGCCCAGGTCGCCGCGGACGAGATCGGCCAGAAAGCGACCGTAGCGCAGGGGCAGCGGGTCGTCCAGGTGCAGCTCGGCCCGCAGCTCGTCGAGCACGGCCTCGTCGTAGCGCTCGCCGGCGACGGCCTGCACGGGGTCGCCGGGCACCACGTAGAGCAGCAGGAAGCTGAGGAAGGTCACCCCCAGCAGCACGGGCACCAGGGCCAGCAGTCTACGAATCAGGAAGCGCCGCATCGCGTCGCAGCTCCAGGTAGTCCTGACCGTTGAAAATGAGGGGCGGCTGGTAGCCGGACAGGCCCGGCCCGAGCACCTCGAGCGAGACGGGGTGCCAGAGCCAGATCCAAGGCGCTTCGCGGTAGATCGTCTCGTTGAGGCGGTTCACCAGGCGCGCCCGCCCGGGGCCGGGCGGACTGGTCTGCAGCTCGTCGAGCAGAAGGTCCACGAAGGGCTCGGCGAAGGCGGCCCGGTTGCCGCCGCCGCCCAGGTTGCGCGAATGAAAGAGCGGCACCAGGAAGTTCTCCGCATCGGGATAGTCGGCCAGCCAATCGAGGAAGAAGGCATCGGCGCTGCCCTGGTTCACGGCGTCCTTGAAGGCGCCCCAGTCGCGCACGACGATGCGCGCGGTGATGCCGACCTCGGCCAGGTAGGCCTGCACCGCTTCCAGCAGGCGGCTCACTTCCGGATTCTCCTTCTGCCAGATCTCCATGCTGAAGCCCTCCGCGTAGCCGGCTGCCGCCAGCAGCTCGCGGGCGCGCTCCGGCCGGTAGCGGAACTGCTCACCGGGATCCTCGCTGCGCAGCGCCGGCGGCACCGGCCCCAGGGAGCGCTGGGCGGCCTGGGCGCGCAGCGTGCGGATCAGCGCCTCGACATCGATCGCGTGATTGAGGGCCTGGCGCACGCGCAGATCGTCGAAAGGCGGCCGGCGCTGGTTGAGGCCGATGTAGGAGACGACCAGCTCCTCCTGCCGCAGCACCCGACCGCGCCGCTCGCCCGTCAGCCAGTAGTCGGCTTCGGCCAGGGGCACGCGGAGCAGGTCGAGATTGCCCACCTCGAATTCGGCAACCGCGGTGAAAGGCTGGGGGATGATGCGCAGCTCGAGCCGCTGCATGCTCCCGGGCGGCGCGGGCTCCCGGCGCTCGAGCAGGAAGCGATCGCCCTGATCCCAGCGCAGGAGCCGCCAGGGTCCGCCGGCGACCGGCAGCCCCCCCACGCGCAGGGGCCGGCCCGCCTCATCCTGCGGGTAGACACGCGTGGCCGGCATGGCCAGCAGGCCGAGGAAGGGACTGAAAGGGGCGGCCAGCTCGAGCACGAGCGTGCTGTCGTCGGGCGCCGTGAGGCCGGCCACATCGGTGGACAGGCCGTCGCGGAAGGCCCCCGCCCCGCGCAATCGCTCCAGCACCCAGCGCCGCGGCGAGGGCGACGCGGGATCGAGCAGGCGGCGGAAGCAGCCCCGCACGCGCCCGGCCGTGATCGGCGTGCCGTCGTCGAAGTGGCGGCCGGTCACGAGATGCAGGCGGTAGCGGCGGCCACCGGATTCCAGCTCCCAGCGCGCGACGAGGTCGGGCTGGGGCTGGCCCGCCGGATCGAAGCGGAAGAGCCCCGGATAGATGAGGGAAACCAGGGTGCCTGCGGTCTGATCGACGGCGAAGGCGGGATCCAGGCTCTGCGGCTCCTCCCCGAGATAGGCGCGGAAGCAGGCCGGGTCCGGCGGCTCGCCGCGGCCGCAACCGGCCGGTCCCGCGGCAAGCAGGGCGAGGAACACGGTGGCGGCGAGCGGCCGGGCGCGGCGTGGCATCAGCCGTTCATCACGCGCAGGAGGACGAAATCGCCAGCGCCGTGGCGGTCCTCGAAGACGTAGACCAGCCCGGCGCCCAGGTAGTACCAGTACTCGAGCTGGCGGAAGTTGCGGTCGTCCTCCACGAGCTCCGTGCGATCCGGAGCGCCGCGCTCCAGGTAGACCTGGCCCCGATCGCTGAGGTAGCCGTCGCGCTGGCCGGCCTCGAAGCGGGCGTTCGCCTCGCTCACGCGCTCGCAGAAATCTGCCAGGGCGCTGTTCTCGCCCCGGTCGCCGGCCGCCAGTCCTCGCCGGTCCCAGAAGGCCTGCCAGCGAGCCGCGCGTTCGGCGGCAGGGGCGGCCGCCAGCTCATCGCGCTCATCGGCGCTGGCCAGGGGCCGCAGGAGGCCCAGCGTGCGCTCCCACTCGCGGCCGAAGGCAGCCGGCGTCAGCCCCACGTCCAAGCGTCCGCGCAACTGGCGGCGCTCCTCGCCGGTCACCAGCTCGCAGTCGAGGCGGTAGACGCCCATCGCAAGTCTGGCCTGCGGGAGTTCCCAGGCCAGGCTGTGTCGGCCCGGCGGCAGCAGCAGCTCGCGCCGCGCATAGTAGAGCAGCTCGCCCCGCCGGTCCTCGAGGCTGAGCAGGAGTTCGCCCCGCAGTTCGCCCTCGCCCCAGTTGTGCACGTCGCAGGCGAGACCGATGGTCGCCGCGTCGCCGTCGGTGAAGCAGCTCACGGCGGCGGGGAGCCGCCAGGGGTCGTGAAAGAAAAAGGGCGGCGTCCGCTGCCCGCTGCCGCGGCCCGGAGCCCAGCGCGGGCCCTGGAGGAAGAGCGCACTGCTCGCCAGATCGGGCACCTCGAGCTCGAAGCGCTCGCGCCAGGGCTTGGCCTCGCCGCGGCTGTAGATGAGCGCCTCCACCCGCCACGCGCCGGGCCCCAGCGCCAGGCCGAAGCTGCGCCTGTAGTGCTCCTCGCGCCGGCGGCTGGCCGCGAAGTCGGGCACCGTGACCTCATCGTGCAGGAGCAGGTTGGCCTCCTCGCGGTCGCTGCGGCGCTCGGCGCGGCAGGCGATGCGCAGCCGGGCCGCGAAGCCCGCCCCGCTGCGCTCGAAGACGAGCTGCTCGTACGGAATCCGCAGCTCGAAGTCGAGGCGGGCGCCCCCGGAGTCGGGCAGGGAGAGGCTGTGATCGAGGCGGACGTCGCGTGGCAATTCCTCGCGCGCCCCGGCGAGCGCGAGCCCGGACGAGACGACCAGCAGCATCAGGCCGGTGAGCGCGGTGCGCGATTGCATGCCCTGTCCATGGCGGCTGGAGCCGGCGGCACGCCGGCCCCGCTGTGAACATTCAGCAAAGGGCGGCGGCTGTCCAGGGCAAAGTGGCGGTGCGCCTCGGCGCCGCTGGCCTAGCGGCGCTCGTCGCTCTCGATGCGGCCGTCGCGCAGGCGCAGGGAGCGGTGGGCATGAGCGGCGATCTCCGCCTCGTGCGTGACGAGGATCACCGTCTGTCCGCTCGCGTGCAGATGATCGAAGATGGACATGATCTCGTCACCCGTGCGCGTGTCGAGATTGCCCGTCGGCTCGTCGGCGAGCAGGATGGCCGGCTCGTTGACCAAGGCCCGCGCAATGGCAACGCGCTGGCGCTGGCCGCCGGACAGCTCGTTGGGCTTGTGGTGGGCGCGATCCTGCAGGGAGACCGCTGCGACGGCGGCCTCGACGCGGCGCCGCCGCTCGCCGGCGGGCAGGCCGGCGTAGACGAGCGGCAGCTCCACATTGTGATAGACGTCCGCCCGCGGCAGGAGATTGAAGGTCTGGAAAACGAAGCCGATCTGCCGATTGCGGATGCGCGCCAGCTCGTCGTCGCCCATTGCCGACACCCGCTCGCCGTCCAGCAGGTAGCTGCCGCTGCTCGGAGAGTCGAGGCAGCCGATGATGTTCATCAGCGTCGACTTGCCGGAGCCGGAGGGACCCATGATCGCCATGTACTCGTTGCGGGCGATGTCGAGGTCCACGCCGTCCAGGGCCCGCACTTCGCTCTGTCCGACGCGGTAGACCTTGGCCAGGGCGCGGATTTCGATCATGGCGCAGCCCCCTAGTGCGCCAGGGTCCAGCCGGTGCTGCGCTCCAGCTCGGCCAGGGCCGTCAGGTAGCCGGCCACGCCTTCGATCTCGCTGGCGCGGCCCTGGACCAGGGATACCTCGGCTTCCGTCACCTCGAGCAGGGTCGCCGCGCCGACGCGGTAGCGCTCGCGCGCCAGGCGGAGGTCCTCCTCGGCAAGCGTAATCGTCGCTCTGGCGAGTTCGATGCGCTTGCGATTGTTCTCGAGGGTGACGAGGGTATTCTCGAGGCCCTGCGCAACGCCGCGCGCCTGCTGATCGATCGCGTACTCCCGCTGCCGGTAGCTGGCGCGCGCCTGTTGCACGCTGCGCTTGGTCTGGAAGCGGTCGAAGAGATCCCAGCTCAGCCCGACCGAGAGCGCGTAGCTGTAATCCTCGCTGAAGACGTCAAAGGCCCGATCCGGCGGGCTGAGATCGTACCAGCTGAAGCGGTAGCTGGCCCCCACGCTTGGCCAGAGGCCCGCTTGCGCCACGCGCAGGTTCTGGCCGGCTGCGGCGCTGCGCAGGCCGGCGGCGCGCAGGGTCGGGTCGTTGGCCAGGGCGGCCGCGAGCGCGGCATCGCGATCGACGGCGGCGAAGCTGGCGATCAGCGGGCCCTGGACACTGAGCGGCCCCTGCGTCTCCCGGCCGATGAGAGTGGCCAGGGCGACCCGAGCCAGCGCCCAGCCGTTCTCCGCCTCGAGCAGTCCCAGGCGCGCTTCCGCCAGGCGCACGCCTGAGCGCAGCGTATCGGAGCGTGCCACCGCGCCCATGGCGAAGGAGCGCCGGGTCTGCTCGTGCTGCTCGCTGCTCGCCTGCAGGCTGCTCTGCTTGAGCTCTACCAGCAGTTGCGCCTTGGCCAGCTCGTAATAGGCCCGGATGACCGCCGTCTCCACCTCATTGCGGGTGCGATCGAGATCGGCGGTGTCGGCGGCCAGCGAGTAGCGCTGCCCCCGCAGGGAGGCCCAGCGCGAAAAGCCGGCGAAGAGCGTGAGGTCGCCCGAGAGACTGAAGTTGTAGGTCTCGTAGTCGCGGCTCTGGATCGGATCCTGAACGAAGAACTGCTGTGTGATGGTGTTGTACTGCTGGCTGGCCGGCTTCGGACCGACGAACTGATGGCTGTAGGACAGGGAGGTCGCCAGGCTGGGCAGGAAACTGCCGTAGGCGCCGAGCAGGCCCGCGCGCGTGGAAATGAGCTGCTGCCGGGCCGTGGCCAGCTCCGGCGAATGGCGATAGGCCAGCTCCAGGCACTGCTCCAGGTCCAATGTCTGCGCCGTGGCTCCCGGCGGCGCGAGCAAACAGGCAAGCAGCAAGACGAGGCAGCAGCACTGGCGCGCAAGGCGGCGAGACATAGAGGGCACTCTCCCTTGGCTGGCGACCCCGGGCCTACGCGACAGCCCCTGCCGGGTTTCCCGGGGCCAGTCCCATCATGACACCCGAGCGGCGAGCCCGCGACGAAAAAAACGGGGGGCCGGGCGGCCCCCCGCGCGGTCCTGGGTCCGCCTAGCGGCCACGGACCCGGAATTCGAAGGGGACGCTGATGGTGGTCTTCACGGGGACGTTCCGCTGCTTGCCCGGCTTGAATCGCCATTTCCAGGCCGCAGCGATGGCCTCGTCGACCAGGATCTGCGGCACGGAGCTGCTGAGCATCTGCACGTTGAAGACGTTGCCGCGCTCGTCGACGAAGATGAGCACCAGCACCACGCCCTCCATCTCGGCTTCGCGCGCCATTTCGGGATAGCGGGGCGCCTGGCGGTAAGTGGGCGCCGGCGCTTCATCGAAGGCATAGAACTGCTTGGGACCGCCGCCAAAAGCGGCCGAAACAGGCGGCGGGATGGCATCGATGTCCTCGAAGCTGGTGTCCTCGATCGTCTCCTCGTCGGATACCTCATCCGAGATCTCGATCTGCACCGGCACCTTCGGCATCTCGACTTCCTGCGGCGGCGGCGGGATTTCGATGTCCGCGGGGATCTCGATGACTTCCAGGATCTCCTCTTCCAGCCTGTAGGGACTGCTCACGTACTGTGGCCAGAAAAGGAACATGGCCACCACGAGGGCGAAGGTGGCCACGAGCGCATAGCGCACCTGCTTGGCGTAGCCCTGCTTGATGAACTGCTGAACGGTGATGACCATGGCCGTTCTCCTGGGCTACCGGGTTGCCGATTCGACGTCGCTGGAGAAGACGACGCGCACCGCATTGATGGCCTTCAGCTCTTCCATGATCGAGTTCATGACCTCGTAGCGAACGCGGCTATCCGCCTTGAAGGCCACCACGAGCAAGGGGTTCGACTCCATGCGGCGCTTCATCACCGCCTGGATATCCGGTAGATAAACCAGCTTGTCGTTGATGGACACCCGCCCCTTCTGGTCCACCCAGATGTTGGCCAGCTGCTCGCTGCTCTGCTTCTTCGAAGCCTCGGCGCGGGGCAGCGTGACATCGAGGCCGTTCTCCTGCTTGAAGATGGTGGTTGCCATGAAGAAGATGAGCAGCAGGAAGACGATATCCCCCATCGTTGCGGTGGGGATACCCGGCGCCCGCTTCTTGGCCTTTTCGATGTTCACGGATCCCCCTAGCTGTCCGTCATCTTGATCGAGATCTTCTTGATCTGGGCCAACTTCAGCTCATCGAGGATGTCGATCATCACGCCGTACTGGGCCTGGGGCGCGGTCTGGATGACGACGATGAGCTTGGGGTTGATGTCCTGGGCTTCCCTCGCGATGCGGCGCACTTCGCCGATCTTGGTCGGCAGCCCCTTCACCGTGATCGAGTTGTCCGCGTTCGCTTTGATCTCGAGGATGTTCTTGCGGCTGACCTGAGCCGCCTGGCCCGACTCGCCGCTGGGCAGCACCAGCGGCAGGCCCATGTCCTCGTTGAAGACCGTGCTCACGATGAAGAAGATCAGGAGCAGGAAGGAGATGTCGGCGACGGTCGCGTTGCCGATCTCGGGAGTCCCGCGCTTCTTCTTCCTGGCCAGCATGCCCATGGGGTCAACCTCCGCCTCGCTGGCCTAGAGCCCCAGCTCGGTCAGCTCGTTGATCAGCTCCGCACTGGTCTCTTCCATCTCCACGACGAAGCGGTCCACCTGAGCAGTGAAGTACGAGTGAAAGAGACTTGTGGGGATGGCGATGATCAGGCCGGCGGCCGTGGTGATCAGCGCCTCGGCGATGCCCGAGGCCACGAGCTTGGCGCTGACCTGGTCAGCGGAGGCGATGGCCTCGAAAGCGTGGATCATGCCCGACACCGTGCCGAGGAAGCCGAGCATCGGCGCCACGACGACGACGGCCGCGATCGCCGCCAGGCCCCGCTCGAGGAAGGCCATCTCGATGGCACCTGCCGTGTCGATGGCCTTCTCCACGGCCTGCGGGCCGCGGGCCGTCTTGAGCAGGCCGGCGTGCAGGATGGCCGCGATGGGTCCTCGCGTGCGCTCGCAGGTGCGGATGGCCGCGTCCACCCCCTCGCTGCGCAGGGACTTCTGGATGCCGTACATCAGCTTGCGCGTGTTGACGCGGGCGCGCGAGAGCGTCCACAGCCGCTCGAGCACGAAGACGAGCCCGACGATCAGGGAGATGAGCAAGGGCCACATGAAGGCGCCACCGTCGATGAACATCTGCCCCGAGCCCGAGCGGCCCAGGCGCGTGCCTCTGAACCAGGCCTCGAAGCCGCCTTCGGAGTAGTAGGCGGCGAAGGCCTCGGCAAGCCCGGTGGTGTCCGAGTCGGCCACGGCACCCGGGGCGATGCGATAAGCGGCCCCACTCGCTGCTGCACCGCTCTCCTGAGCCAGTGCCGGCAGGGCGATCAGCAGGGTGAGCATGCCGACGGCCAGGAGAGCCCACGAGAGACGCTTCCAGATGTTCATCGATCCCTACTCCTTAATCAGCGTGAATGCCGTCCGGACCGAACCCGACCTGCGGGCAACCGTGGTACGGACTCCCTCATCGACTGCAAGTGCTTTGGCATGGCGGGTTTCAACGGACTCAAGGGCGTTTCACTATAGTGACCGCCTCCAGGGCCTGTCAACCCGAAAAGCGCCCGGCCAATGGCACCAACTCCTTAGAAATCAAAGTCCTCCGAGCGGTAACCGAGCGTGTAGTCGCCCGTGCCGCTGCGGTCCACAAAGATCAATTGCAGGCTCGGCCGGCGCAGATGCAGCCGCTGCTCAGGCAGCAGTGGACTGCCGCCGAACTCGTAGGTCCACACCTCGTAGGGCTCGCTGTCGTCGCCGAAGTTGATGGCGCTGCCCGTACCGATGGTGCCCAGGTCCCTGCCCAGCTCACTGCTGCGCTCGACGCCGGCATCCTGGGTGAAGTCCACGCCATAGGGTGAGATGCCCGGCTCGATCGCCGCTTCCCCGTGCAGGCCGCGCACGGCGTCGCTCAAGCCCGTGCGATTGAGCGGCATCGCCTCGCCCTCGATGCTGACCGGTTCCCCCAGCCGGATCAAGATGCGGCCGCGATCGCTGAGCGCTCCCGGGCGAAAGCCCGCGTAGCGCACCTGGGCCGCCACGAAGCGCTTCAGGAATTCGTCGTACACGGCGTTCTCCTCGGTGGCGGGATCCGGATCATGGCGCTTCCAGAAGGCCGCCATGACGGCCTCGCGCTCGGGCGCCGGCAGCCCCTGCCAGCGCTGGAACTCGTCACCCTTGAGGAAAAGCTGTGCTGCAATCGCCTGCTGCGCAAGCGCGGAAGGCGCTTCGGTCGACTCGCCAAGGATGCGCAGGCTGCAGTCGACACCGGTGCTGTCGATCTCGGGACCGCGGGCCTCCAAATGCAGACGGTAGCCGCCGGGCGGCAGCTCGGTCAGCGGTAGGCGATAGCGCAGCGGCAAGGGCGCGCCGGCCTCGTACTTCCAGCCGCCCTGCTTCTCGAGGCGCAGAACGCCGCCGGCGTCGTGCAGGGTCAGCCGCAGGCCGATGTAAGCGCCTTGGGCCGAGTCCGGCGGCAGGAAGGCCGTCTCCAGCTCCATCGCCGGGGTGCCGCCGGCGAAGACGCCGCTGGGACTCAGGGCGCCGCGCTCGCCGGCGATCGGAGCCCAATAGAGGAGTGGGTCGCCCAGGCCGCCCGCGCTGAAGTCCCGAGCGGTGAGGGTCGTGCTGAGAGCGGCCTCCGGCTGGCGTCCGAAGAGACCGGCGACGCCGCCGATCCGGCGCCCCGCGTCGCGGCACTCCAGCTCGAGCCGGTACTCGCCGGGCGGCACCGCCACCGATCGCAGGTAGAGCATGGTGGTCAGGGGAGTCCGCACGTCGCGCGAGAAGTCCAGACGCTCCTCCACGGCCGCCGCTTGGTGGCCCAGCGCATGCAGCGACCAGCGGCAGGCCAGGTGGGCCACGAGGCTATCGCCCTGCTGGCTCCAGGCCAGCTCCGCGGCGGGGAATTCCACGACGAGCAGGAGCCGGGTCAGGCCGGCCGGTGCAGGCTCGCTGTAGCTCTGGGCGGAGAACTCGAAATCCCCGCGCCCCGGGGGCAGCGGCCGCCCCAGCGCCGGCATCACCGATGCAAGCAGCAGGGCCGCCAGCAAAGCCGACCGCCGGCTCTCCCTTCCTCTCGCTGCCCTGGGCGCTCCGCTCACCGGTCACTCCCTCGCGGGTCCGCCGCGCCTGCACAGCGGCTGCTCAGGACCGCCCCGCCTAGTAGGCGAAGCTCACGCTGAAACGGTGCGCCCCGCCAAGGTAGGACAGGTCCTCGAAGGCATAATCGACGAAGAGCCGCGAGCGCTCGCTCGTGCTCACCGCGACGCCGAAGCCGGCGGCGACGCCGCTGGCGTCATAGCCGGCGTTGTAGCCGCCACGCAGGAAGAGGAAGCGGTTGAAGCTGTACTCGGCACCGAGATTCGCCCGCTCCTTGTTGTCCGGCGGATGGCTGAACTCCACGCTGCTGATCATGTGATGCGGCCCGCTGTCGAAGGCATCCGCAGACAGCCCCACCTTGAACATGATCGGCATCTTGGCGCCCTGCGAGTCGAAGTCCACCTCGCCACCGGCATTCTGCACCACCATGCCCAGACGCATCCCCTGGATGCCGATCCGGTAGACGAGACCGAAATCGAAGGCCGATGTGTTGACGGCCTTGTCGGCCAGCCCCATGTGGATGAAGTGCACGGTCACGCCGGTGGAGAAGCGCTCGGTGAAGTACTGCGCATAGGTCAGGCCGAAGCTCATGTCCCCCGCGTCGAACTCGCGGCCCGTGCCGTCGGGCAGGTAGATCGTGCGCTCGACCTGGGGGTCCATCGTCAGCGCGCGGGCGGTGATGCCGAGCACGCCGGGCAGATAGGGCGTCCGGAAGGCATAGGAGACGAAGTCGAGCTTGATGTCCGCCGGCCATTCGACGTGGTTCAGGTGCAAGGCCGTGCGCGGCACATCGACCAGCCCTCCCGGATTCCAGTAGGTGGCGCTGGCGTCATCGGCGACGGCGACGAAACCGTTGCCCATGCCCGCCGCGCGAGCGGTGGGCCCGATCTTGAGGAACTGAGCGCTGAAGGTGCCGACCTTTTCGAAGATCTGCGCCTGCGCGACCCCAGCGATCAGGATGAGGGCCATGGTCAGCAGCGCTGTGCGTTTCACGTTCTACCTCCCGCAAGATCCCTTGCTCGAGTCCGGCTCCGTCGGGGCCGACTAGCGAATGACGATGAACTTGCCGACCTTCCGGTCGAAACCGTCGGCCTCCACGGAGAAGATGTACACGCCGCTGGCCACGTCCTGGCCGTTGCGGCTCACCAGATCCCAGGCGGCGGTGCCCGTCGATGCGTAGTTGCCCGTGGCGATGGCCGCCACATTGTCGTGGACGATCTCCTTCACCAGATCGCCCGCCAGCGTGTAGATGCGGATCTTGCAGCGGGCCGCCGGCAAATGGCGGAATTCGACCTTGAGCCCCGTCGGATCGTCGTTGTTCGGATTCAGCGCCCAGGGCGCCATCGAGGTCGGCGTCGCCGGATTCGGCACCACGTAGACCTCGTCCGCATTGTAGGACCAGACCGGCTGGCTCTCGCTCTGCGGCACCGTGTAGACGAAGCCGCTGGATGGGTCCCCCGACAAGCCCGTCGCGTAGCCGATGAGGACGCCGTTCTGGAAGACCCGGATGTGGTCCATCGCCGTGACCGAATAGAAGTAGTGCATGCCCGTGTGGACGCGATCGTCCTCGTAGCGATAGTAGACCTTGCCGCCAGGCAGGCCGAGCTGGGTCTTGGCCAAGGCGATCGCCGTATCGCCTGCGGCCAGCGTGTAACCCGTGGGCGGCAGCAGCTCCCGCGCCGACTGGATGCTCGGGTTCTCCATCAGCGCATCGGCATAGAAGGCGAGCAGCGAAGCGTCGACGTTGGGCTGGTAGCGCAGGCTCTCGAGGCCGGTGTCGGCGCCCAGCTCATTCTGGAGATCGAACTCGGCCAGCAGCATCCACAGGTCGGTGCTGGGCCCGTTGGCGATCGAGGAACCGAAGGGGCGGTCCCAGTTGTCGGCGCGCCAGACGCGATAGCCCTCGAAGTCGTAGATGAGCTCGCTGACATCGGGGATCGTCTCGCTGAAGTTGTCCCAGAAGAGCACGTTCTTGCCCTCGGTGGGCCAGATGCGCAGGTTGGGCGGTGGCGGCGGCGAGCCGTAAAGCCAGTTGATCTGCCGCTCCAGGCCGTCATTGCCCGTGCACCACCAGGCGTCGGTGCCGGGTACGGCGCCGGGCTGGCAGAGGGCATTGGCCTCGTTCTCGAAGATGCAGTCGTCGTTGACCCAGACGCGCGTGCCCTTGGTGACGAGGATGGGCGGCGACAGCGTATCGCAGGGGCTCGCCCACTCGATGTCGTTGAAGGGATCGTAGAGCAGGGTCTCGGCGCAGTAGGCGGTGGGATCCGGCGTATTGATGTCCCCGTCGAGGTTGAACCAGTTGCCGTCGTAGGTGAGCTTGGCCTGGGCGGCGTTGTCGAGCAGTCCCTCCCGGCCGAGGCCGACGACAAAGGCCACCTGGAATTTCAGGCTGTCACCCGACTCGACGAGGAAGGGTCCCGCCGACAGCAGCATGCGGAAGTCGCGCGGCACGTTGGGCTTCTTGTCGCTGGTCTCGGCGCTCATCAGGGCGTAGCGCTGCTCGTCATTGGTGGGATCGCCGCCGTCCTCGAAGGAGGCGCTGCCGCTGAAGGCCTGCCAGGAGCGCAGGGTGACGCGGGGCGGCGCCTTGACCCCGGCCGGGTCGATCGTGTGGCCCATGAACATGATGCCGATCTGGCCCAGGGCCGGCGAATCGCCGTCGAGATCGCCGTCCTGGTCGAAGGCGACGCCCATCGCGTACTTGACCGGGATCTCGAAGGCGCCCTTGGTGACGCAGGCCGTGGCGTCGACGACGTCGACCAGGTCGTCATCGAAGTTGTTGGGCCGGCTGCGCGCGCCGACGTCGGGATCGGCGAAGAAGCCCAGGTAGAAGTCCTCCAAGGTCGCCTCGCCGATGTTGTAGATGGTGAATTCGACACCGACGAAGTCGTCCACGCGGTCGTTCTCCCACTGGTAGCTCTCCTGGACGACGAAGAGGTTCAGGGGCTGGTGGTCCGCGGACTGGGCGTAGCTCTCGGGCAGGTCGTCCCGGTAGGTGCAGTGGAACATCTGGTTGGAGATGGCCGCGTAGTCCTCGTCGATCGCGCCATCGCCGTCGTCGTCGAAGCCGTTGAGGGGATCCTCGTCGATCTTGCCGTCGTTGTCGTCGTCAGCGGCCGGCGAGGGCAGCCGGTTGCCGTTGCGTGTCCCCTCGAAGCTGCGGTAGAGCGTGTAGATGGGCTCGATGCCGGGACGGAACTCCCAGAGGCCCCAGTCGCTGGTGGAGACGCGCGGGATGCCCGAGACCCGAGCGCCGCACCACAGGCCCGCGCCCCAGAGGTACTCGACGCCGCTGCCGGCCGGCCACTGGGCAGAAGGCGACTCGGCCATCGCGAAGCCGGAGTTCGGATAGGAGCCGAAGACACCGAAGTTGGTGATGTTCATCTGCAGCTCGCCCACGTTGTGGACGAAGGTGCCGTCGATCATGAGGGTACCGTTTCCATTCAGCGGGGCCTGCGCGGCTCCGGCTGGCAGCGCCTGGCGGGCGGCCGCAGGCAGCGCGAAGACGAGCAGGCAAAGGCCGGCCCCGAGCAAGCGCGCTGAGGTCCCCTTGATCAGTGCGGACATGATGCGTCCTTTCTCGCAGCCTGGCGCCGGGCGCTAGAACTCGAAGCCAAAGCCGATGCGGAAGATCCGCCGCGGTTCGAAGACCCGCGGGTCGTCCACCGGGTGGAATTCGTCCTCGCCGTCGCCATCGAGGTCGGTCAGATAGGCGCCGCCGTACTGGCCGGTCTCCGTCAGATAGTAGGTGTAGGCGTTCTGCGCGTAGCGGAGGCCGGGGAAGATGCCTGGGTCGTGGGCGTTGATCTGATCCTGGTCCAGCAGGTTGCGGCCGTCGAAGAACAGCGTCAGATCCTGGCCCCAGACGTTGAAGTACTTCTCCGCCTGCAGCGAAAGGCTGTGCGTGGCCGGGTAGCGGCGGCTGTTCTCGAGCTCGGGATCCTGGCGCCGGATGTAGCGGAAGGCCGGCGTGTAGGGGAAGCCCGAGCCGAAGCTATAGATCACCGAGCCGCCCCAGCTGCCCGGATCGGCCAGCCGCAGCGTCGCCGAGAGCGAGTGGCGCTCGTCCCAGCCCAGGGGCAGTTCCTTGGTGGGCAGGTGGGTCAGGCCCGCGGCGCTCGTGGCGCCGAAGGTCGCATCGGAGGCGACGCCGTCGGCATAGCTCAGCGTGTAGGCGACCTGGCCGCCGTAGTTGTCGGCGAACTGCCGGCTCAGCGTGATCTCCACGCCGCGCGCCGAGGCGTAGGCCTTGTTGATGTAGCGGCCGAACTGGTTGCCGCTGATGGTGTCGATGGCGGTCGCCGAGGAGATGAGGTCGAAGATGTCCTTGTAGAAGATGGCGAAGTCGCCCACCACGTGCTCCGTGAACTGGTGCTTGACGCCGGCCTGGTAGGAGATCGTGATCTCGGGATCGAGATCCGGGTTGCCGAGCAGGCCCACGCCCGCATTCGGGTCCTGGGTCTGGAAGAGGTAGTTGTTGGCCGGAGCCTGGATGAAGCGTCCGTAGTGGAAGTGGAACACGTCCCGGTCGGTGATCGGGAAGGCCAGGCCCAGGCGCGGGCTCAGCGACTGCTTGAAGCGCCGGATCGTCGGGTCGACACCCTGGGCGCGCAGCAGCACCTCGACGCCGGAGCCCGGGCTGAAGAGGTCGTAGCGCAGGCCGCCGTTGACGACCATGCCCCGGTACTCCCAGCGATCCTGGATGTAGAAGGCGGTCTGCGGCGCGTAATTGTGGAAGATGTTCGCGCTGGTGCCCTGGCCCGTGCCCAGCACCCGCCCCGTCTGGTCGTCGATGAGGATGCGCGTGCGCCCCGGCGATGTCAGCTGCTCGTTGTACATGTCGTTGTACTGGGCGAGGTAGCCGGTCTTGATCTTGTGGCCCGCGGCCTGGCTGGTGAGGTCGAACTTGAGGATCCAGCTCACGGACTGGCGATCGAAGTAGGTCGGATAGTCATAGGCCGAAGCCAGGAAGGGATTCTCGGGGTCCGTGTAGTAGATCTCCCCGGCCACCGAGCGCACCGTGGCGCCGTTGTGCAGGGTGGCGGGCTGCCCCGCGGTCTCGTACTCCGTGGGCGACTTGTCGCCGACGGCGCTATGGCGCTTGAAGTCCAGCCGCGTCAGGGCGAACTTGTAATAGACCTTTTCGCTGATGTTGTGGATGGCCACGAACTTCACGCTGTTCGTGAAGTTGTCGCTCGAGGTCGTGTGCTCGGCGGAGTTGTAGTAGGCCTGCGAGGAGTCGTCCTGGACGTAGCTCCAGCGGCTGAGCGTGTCGATGAAGCCGTCGAACAGCTCGTCCGTGAGCACGAGGAATTCGGTGCCCGAATAGGCGCTCCTGACGCGCATCGCATCCGCGACCTCGTAGACATTCGCGCCGGCCCCCGAGGGCTTGTACTTGATGAGCACCTTCTCGAAGCTGGTGGGCAACCCCTGGCGCTGCTTCTCCTTGTTGGCCAGATAGGTGTCGTACCAGGGGCCATGCAGCACGGGCATGGTGCCGCGGACGACGTAGAAGTAGTGGTCGCCCTGCGTGTCGGACTCGCCGCTCAGCTCGATGCGCTCGAACATGTGCAGGCGATTGACGTAGCCCTCCTGGTTCCAGTTGTGGATGTAGGGATCGTTCTTGTCCCAGGCGGCGCTGCTCTCGAGGTTCAGCTTGAGATCCTGATTGAGCTTCCAGGTCAGCTTGTTCTGCAGGTTCAAGCCGGCGTCGGCGCGGTCCTTGAACTTGAAGAGCCCGTTCATCGCCGTCCACTGCTCGCGGCGATCGCGCGTGAGATCCTCGCCGTCGCTGCCTTCGGCTTCCGCCGAGAGGAACCAGCGGAAGTCCTCGCTGAGGAGTGGCCCGCCGATGCCCACGGCCAGGCGATCGTAGTTCGTGTAGGTCTTATCCTGGCGGCCGTAGTCGTCCGTCCAGTAGCGCAGGGAGCCTTCGAACTGGCTGCCGCCCTCGCGGGTGACGATGTTGAAGACCGCCGACTGGGCATTGCCGAATTCGGCGTCCATGCCGCCGATAACGGCCTCGGCCTCGGCAACCGCGACATTGGAGACCTGCACCGCGCCGCCCAGGGGGTCATTCACGGGCACGCCGTCGATCATCATCGAGACTTCGCCGGAGCGGCCGCCGCGCACGTAGAGGTCGCCGCCCTTCATCGTGATGCCGGCTTCGAGGGCCATCGCCTCCTGCACGTTGTCCACGGCGAAGGCGTTGAGGTCTTCCTGATCCTTCGATTTCTTCGACTCGGAGGTCTTCACGTCGACGAGGGGCGCCTCCCCCTCGACGATGAAGGTCTTCTCGGCGAGGGCCACGCCCTGCTTGAGCTCGAAGTCGATGTTGACGGTCTTCTCGCTGCTCACCGCCACGCCCTCGCGGCGGCTCGACTCGTAGCCGAGGTAGGTGGCCACGATGGTATAGGTGCCGGCGGGCAGCACGAACTGGAAGCTGCCGTCCTCCAGGGTCATGGCGCCAAAATTGGTGCCCTCGACGACCACATTGGCCGCAAGCAAGGGCTCGCCCGTCTGCTGGTTGACGACCTGGCCGCGGACGGTGCCCGGAGATTGGGCCGCGGCGAGCGCAGGAACAAGGAGCAGGCTCAGGAGTAGGCTGGCGGCGAACCAGCGACGACCGTTCATGAGGGTCCCCCTAGGCATGGCGCTGCGCTCCCTTCAGTCTTCGGCGCTCCTCAGCAGCAGGCCGGGCCAGCCAAGAGCCGGGCGGGGCTGGCTGCGGCAAAAGCCTTGGCGCTGCGAATCACCGATCGATGGGGGGAATTCAGCCTGGTCGTGGTTAATGTAGGGATTGGCAAGGGCTTGAGTCAACCGGATTCTTGGTCACAGAGGGGACAGCGGCTCTGCCAGGCCGTCTCCCCCATCATACGGGGCCCCGGCGCCTGCCGGCAGCTGTCCTGGGCCAGCGGACAGCGCGGCGCGAAGGCGCAGCCAGGGGGCAGGCGACTGGCGTCGCCGGGCTCTCCGGTCAGGCCGACCGGTCGTCGCCCGAACTGCGGTTCGAGTCGGGGCAGTGCGGCCACGAGCGCCCGCGTGTAGGGGTGCCGCGGCGCCGCGAGCAGCGCGGCGGCGGGCCCGATCTCGACGATCTGTCCCAGGTACATGACGGCGATGCGGTCGCAGAGCTGGCGGAGCACGGCCAGGTCGTGGCTGATCATCAGGATGCCCAGGCCCTCGCGTCGGCGCAGGTCCTCGAGCAGACCCAGGATCTGCGCCTGCACCGAGACGTCGAGCGCGCTGACGGGTTCATCCGCCACCAGGAGCGCGGGCGCACAGGCCAGGGCGCGGGCAATGCCGATCCGCTGTCGCTGGCCGCCCGAGAAAGCCCGCGGCCGCCGGCCGGCCAGCGCGGGGTCGATCCCCACGCGCTCGAGCAGGGCGGCCACTCGCTCGGCGCGATCGGCGCCGCGAGCCAGACCGTGCACGATCAAGCCCTCGCCGACGATCTCCCCCACCCGCTGGCGGGGATCCAGCGAGCCGTAGGGATCCTGGAAGACCATCTGGAAGCGCTGGCGGAGCGCGCGCAGTTCGCGGCGCCCGAGCTGGGACAGCTCCTGCCCGGCGAAGCAAATGCTGCCCGCGTCGACCCGCTCGAGGCCGACGATCGAGCGGGCCAGGGTACTCTTGCCGCAGCCCGACTCGCCGGCGATGCCCAGGATCTCGCCCGCCGCCAGGTCGAGATCCACGCCGCGCAGGGCGGCGAGGCCGCCCTGGCCGCCGCGGCCGGGGAATCGCTTTTCCAGACCCCGCACCACGAGCAGGCCGGCCGGGGAAGCTGCCGCGTCGGGCTGCCCAGCGCTCATGCGCCGGCCTCCCCCGCCAGCCAGCAGCGCACGGCGTGGTCGGCCGCCAGGGGCCGCAGCGCCTGCGGCTCGGCGCAGCCCGCCCGCGCCTGCGGGCAGCGATCCCGGAAGCGGCAACCCCGCGGCGCCCGGCCGGGCGGGGGCACGCTGCCGGGAATGCCGGCGAGCGGCGAGCGGCGGTCGATGCGCGGCAGGCTGGCGAGCAGGGCCTGCGTGTAGGGGTGAGCCGGGGTCGCGAAGAGCGCCGGGGCCGGCGCCGACTCCACGATCTGGCCCGCGTACATGACGAGTACCTCGCCGCCGAGCTCGGCCACCACCGCCAGGTCATGGGTGATGAAGAGCAGGGCCAGGCCCCGGCGCTCCCGCAGCGCCGCCAGCAGCGCCAGCACCTGCGCCTGCAGGCTGACGTCCAGGGCCGTCGTCGGTTCATCGGCGATCAGCAGGGCCGGATCGCAGGCCAGGGCCATGGCGATCAGGGCCCGCTGCCGCAGGCCGCCGCTCAGCTCGTGCGGATAGGCCCGCAGGCGCTGGACGGGCGCGGGCACGCCGACCTCTGCCAGCAGCTCGGCGGCGCGCGCGCGCGCGGCCGCTCGCGAGAGGCCCCGCTGCGCCCGCAGGCCCTCGCCGATCTGCGTGCCGATCGTGAGCACCGGGTTCAGGCTGGTCATCGGTTCCTGGAAGACGAAGGCCATCTCCGCGCCCCGCAAGCGGCGCTGCTCGCGCTCGCCGAGCCCGCCGATCTCCCGGCCCCGCCAGAGGAAACGCTCGCTGCGGCGAACGAGCTCGGGGGGTAGCAGACCGGGGAGCGCGAGCGCGCTCAGGCTCTTGCCGCAGCCCGACTCCCCCACCAGGCAGAGCGTCTGACCCGCGTGGAGCTCGAGGTCGATACCGTCGACGAGAGCCAGCGGCGGTCGGACGCCGCGCAGCTCCACCCGGAGACCGCCCAGGGACAGCAGCGGCTCGGGGGCGGGGAGGGCTTGCGCGCTGATGGCGTCCACGCGACTCGCTCCAGACCCGCGCGCGCGGCGCGGACTCAGACCCAGACGACGGCGAATTCCTCGGCGAAGGCCGCGGCGAGGGCGGCCTCGAGCACCGCCCGCGCGGGCAGCGCGGGCAGCAGCTCGCCCAGGGACACCGACTGCTGGGCCAGAGCTTCTTGGTAACGCAGGCGGCGCGGCGGGTCCAGCGGAAGCAGCTGGGCCAGCTCGAGGTGGGCCCGGCCGAGCGGCAGGGAGCCGTGCTGGAGAAAGGCGCGGCGGCCGCGCCGCTGGGCAGAGCCGGCCAGCTTGCGCCCGCCCAGCTCGAGCTCGGCCAGACCCGGCGCGGCGAAGCAGGGCGCCGGACTGCGGGGGTCCAGGTCCGCCGCGGGGGCCGGCCGCGTCAGGACCACGTCCAGGCCGAGTCCGCGGTAGAAGCGCAGCAGGGCGCCGGCAACGGCGCGGTGGGTGGCGGCCAGGCCGGCGGCGAAGGGCCCGGCCAGCGGTGCCGCCAGGCAGTAGGTGATCTCATCGGCGTGGAGGACGGCCCGGCCGCCCGTCGGCCGCCGCACCCAGTCGTAGCCTCGCGCGGCGAGGGCACTCAGGTCCAGCGCGCGCTCCGGATCCTGATGGCTGCCCAGCGAGACCGCCCAGGGCTGCCAGGCATAGAGGCGCAGCGCCGGCAGGGCGCCGGCCGCCTCGCTCTCCAGCGCGCTGAAGAGCGTCCGTGTCCCGGCGCATGTTGGTGGCGGCGTCGGCGGCGCCATCGCGAAGCAGGCGCCAGGTGCCCGGCAGGGAGGGCGCGCTCAGGAGCCGGACCTGGTTTCGGCCGCGGGCAGGCCCGCCGGGGTGGCCGCGGAGCGGTCCCGGGGATCGGGGGCGCCGCCCGCCTCGGCCAGGGGCTGGACCACCTCGAGCAGCTTGGCAGCGCGCGCCTCGTCCAGCCTGCCGACCGGCGTCAGGTGCGGCGCCCCGGTGAGCAGGCTGGGTTCGCGCTTGGCCTCCCCCACGATGCGCTCGATGAGGCCGACGAAGGTGTCCAGGGTCTCCATGGACTCGGTCTCCGTGGGCTCGATCATCAGGGCCTCGGGCACGATGAGCGGGAAGTAGACCGTGGGCGCGTGGACGCCGAAGTCGAGCAGGCGCTTGGCGATGTCCGTCGTGCGCACGCCGTACTTGCGCAGGCCGCTGCCGCTGGCGACGAACTCGTGCATGCAGGGGCCCGAGTGCGGAATCTCGAGCACACCCTTGAGACGAGCCTGGAGGTAGTTCGCGTTCAGCACGGCTCCGGCGCTGATGTCCGCCAGGCCGTCGCCCCCGTAGCGCAGGATGTAGGCGTAGGCGCGCAGCAGCATGCCGAAATTGCCGTGACGGCCATGGACGTCCCCCACGCTCTTCGTGGCGCGCTCCGCGCGCAGGACCGCGCGCTGCGCGCTCGGCTCCTCACCGGCGCCATCCTGGACGATGCGCAGGCCGGGCAAGTAGTCGGCGAGCCCGGTGCGCACGCCGACGGGACCGGCGCCGGGACCGCCGCCGCCGTGCGGCGTGGAGAAGGTCTTGTGCAGGTTCAGGTGCATCATGTCGAAGCCGATGTCGCCCGGCCGCACGCGGCCGACGAGGGCGTTCATGTTG
Organism: uncultured bacterium; assembly: GCA_963695095.1. Classification (GTDB taxonomy): domain Bacteria; phylum Krumholzibacteriota; class Krumholzibacteriia; order JACNKJ01; family JACNKJ01; genus VGXI01. The sequence continues at coordinate 2,405,837 of CAVOFT010000001.1, forward strand.
GCGCCGTCCATGTAGAGCAGGGCGCCGGCGGCGTGCGTCTGCGCCGCGATGGCCTCGATCTCGGCCTCGAAGAGGCCCAGCGTGTTCGGATTGGTCAGCATCACCGCGGCGACCTTGTCGTCGAGGGCCGCCGCCAGGGCATCCATGTGCAGCAGGCCGTCCTCGCCGGACTTGACCGTGAGCGAGCGCAGGCCGGCCATCGCCACGCTGGCCGGATTGGTGCCGTGGGCGCTGTCGGGAATGATGACGACCTCGCGCGCCTCGCCGCGATCCTCGTGATAGCGGCGGGCGATCTTCATCGCCACGTACTCGCCCTGGGCCCCGGCCGCCGGCTGCAGCGTGAAGGCCGCCAGCCCCGTGATCGCGACCAGCGCCTGCTCGAGCGCCTGCATCAAGGCGAGGCAGCCCTGGACCGTCTCGGTCGGCTGGGCCGGATGGCAGCCGGCGAAGCCGGGGAGGGCGGCCAGCTGCTCGTTCTGCACGGGGTTGTACTTCATCGTGCAGGACCCCAGGGGATAGAAGCCCCGGGCGATCGAGTGGTTGAGCAGGGATAGCCCCACGTAGTGGCGCAGGACGTCCAGCTCGCTGAGGGCGGGCAGACCCAGAGGCGCGCGGCGCCGCTTCGCCGCGGCCAGGCGGGCGCTGCCGGCGGGCAGGCCGGCGGGCAGGCGGAAGCCGGGGCGACCCGGGCGGCTCTTGTCGAAGATCGTCTGGCTCATGCGGCCGCCTCCGCGAGGAAGGCCACGAGGCGATCGAGCTCGGCCGGGCCGTGCTTCTCCGATACCGTCACGAGCAGGCTGCTGGGCCCCAGGGCGGGGAAGTCCTCGCCCAGGGCCAGGCCGGCGGCGATGCCGTGGGCGCGGCCGCGGCGAAGGAGCTCGACGGCCGCGATCGGTCCCTGGACGACGAATTCCTGGTAGATGTCGCCGGCGAAGGGCAGGCGGTAGCCGGGCAGAGCCTCGATGCGCGCGGCCAGGTGACCGGCGCGCTCGGCCAGGCCCGCGGCCAGTTCGCGGAGGCCGGATTCGCCAAGGGTCGCCAGGTAGACGGTGGCCGCCAGGGCCATCAAGCCCTGGTTCGTGCAGATGTTGCTCGTCGCCTTCTCCCGGCGGATGTGCTGCTCGCGCGTCTGCAGGGTGAGCACGAAGCCCGGCCGGCCCTGGGCGTCCACCGTGCGGCCGACGAGGCGCCCCGGCAGGCGGCGCACCAGCTCGCGGCTGACGCCCATGATGCCGAGATAGGGCCCGCCGAAGCTGAGGGGCAGCCCCAGGCTCTGGCCCTCCCCGGTGACGACGTCGGCGCCGAAGGCGCCCGGCGGCTCGAGCAGCCCCAGGCTGCTGGGCTCGACGTGCACGAGCAGCAGCGCGCCGGCGGCCTTGACCACAGGCGCCAGCAGGGCCAGGTCCTCGACGATGCCGAAGTGATTGGGCGACTGGACGACCACGGCGGCCGTGTCGCCGTCCAGCGCGGCGGCCAGTGCCTGCGGATCGAGCCCGCCCGTGGCGTCCCAGGGCAGCTCGCGGATCCTCAGGCCCAGGCCGTCGGCGTAGGTGGCCGCCACGCGGCGGCAGCCGGGCTCCAGGCTGGCCGGCAGGAGCAGGGTGCTGCGCCCCGTCGCGGCGCCGGCGAGGAGCAGAGCCTCGGCGAGGGCGCTGGCGCCGTCGTAGAGGGAGGCGTTGGCCACGGCCATGCCGGTCAGTCGGGCCATCAGTGTCTGGAATTCGAAGATGACCTGCAGGGTGCCCTGGGCCACCTCGGGCTGGTAGGGCGTGTAGGCCGAGTAGAACTCGGGCCGCGAGAGGATCTGACTCATCAGCGCCGGCTGGATGCGGTCGTAGGCGCCGCCGCCGGTGAAGTTGAGCAGGGCGCCGGCCGGCGCGTTCTGCGCGGCCAGTTCGCCGAGATCGGCGGCCGACGCTGTGCTCGTCCAGCCCCGGGGCGAGGGCGAGATCGCCTCGCCACCGGCTCGCCGCCGGCACGCTCGCGAAGAGCTCCTCGATGTCGGCGACGCCGATCGCGTCCAGCATCGCCCGGATCTCGCCGTCGGTATGGGGCAGGAAGCCGCGCATCTACTCCCCTACCTGCTCGCGGTAGGCCTCGCTGTCCATGAGCTGCTCGAGCTCGGAGGGATCGCTCATCTTGATGCGCACCAGCCAGCCGTCGTGATAGGGCGACTGATTCACCAGCTCGGGGCGATCCGACAGCCCGCTGTTGATCTCGAGGATCTCGCCCGTCACCGGCGCATAGATCTCCTCGACGGTCTTGACCGCTTCGACGGTGCCGAAGGGATCGCCCTTGCCGACATGGGTGCCCGGCTCGGGCAGCTCGAGGTAGATGATGTCCCCCAGCTCGCCCTGGGCGTAGTCCGTGATGCCGATGGTGGCGACAGCGCCCTCCCCGCTCACCCACTCGTGATCCTTGGTGTAGTGCAACTCCGCCGGGATGTCGCTCACGACCTCTCCTTTTTTTCGCCCCCGGTTCCGCCGGAGGCCTGAGCCTCATGCGCGCGGCGCCGATAGCGAGCCTAGGCGCGTAGCGCCGGTTGCGACCCTAGGCGCGTAGCGCCGGTTGCGACCCTAGGCGCGTAGCGCCGTTTGCGAATAGAACGGCAGCTTCACCGTGGCCGCCGCCACGCGTGCGCCCCGAATGTCCACCGTCAGTGGCGGCGCTCCCGCGCCGGTCATGCGCCGCGCCACCAGCGCCATCGCCACGCTGCGCTCGAGGCTGGGCGCGAAGCTGCCGCTGCTGACGGCGCCCACGGCCAGGTCCTGGGCGTAGATACCGAAGCCCTGGCGAGCGATCTTGCGACCCGGCAGCGCGAGCCCCACGAGGCGCCGCGCCTCGGGATCGTCCTTGCGGACCCGCAGGGCATCGCGGCCAATGAAGTCGCCCTTGTCCACTTTCACAAGCCAGAAAAGTCCGGCCTCGAAGGGGTCCGTCGCCTCGTCCAGCTCGTGGCCGTAGAGGCAGTAGGACGCCTCGAAGCGCAGGGTGTCGCGCGCGCCGAGGCCGGCGGGCTTGAGGCCCTGCGCTTGCCCAGCCGCCATCAGCGCCTCGGCCACCGGCGTCGCCAGGGCGGGCGGCAGGTAGAGCTCGTAGCCCAGCTCGCCCGTGTAGCCCGTGCGGCTGAGGATCACCGGCGCGCCCTCCAGGGCGAACTCGACGAAGTGATAGAAGGCGAGCCCGGCCAGCGCCGGCCGGACGGCGGCCAGGAGCGGACAGCTCGCCAGGATCGCCCGGCTGGCCGGGCCCTGCAGGGCGAGCTGGGCGAAGTCCGCCGAGGCGTCCCGCGCCTCGGGGCCGCGCGGCAGGCGCGCCCGCACCCAGGCCGCCATCTTGTCGCTGTTGGCCGCATTGACGACGAGCAGGAAGCGCTCCGGTCCGCGGCGATAGACCAGCAGGTCGTCGAGCACGCCGCCGTCCTCGCGACAGGCCACGGTGTAGAGCACCTGGCCGTCGGCGAGCTTCGCGCAGTCGTTGGTGACGAGCAGCTGCACGGCGGCAAGCGCGCCCGGTCCCTCGACGGTGATCTCGCCCATGTGGCTGACGTCGAAGAGCCCCGCCGCACTGCGCACGGCGCGGTGCTCGTCGAGCAGGCCGCTGTACTGCACCGGCAGCTCCCAGCCGGAGAAGTCGACCAGCTTGCCGCCCTGGCTGCGGTGCCAGGCGTTGAGGGCGGTCTTGCGCGGGCTGTCCGTGATCGACCTCCTGCAGGCGGGACTCAGCGGTCCGCGTCAGCGCGCGCCAGGCCGCGCAGAATGGCTCCGGTATGACTGCGAGGACAGGACAGGATCTCGGCGGGCGGACCGGCGAAGAGCAACTCGCCGCCCTCGGGGCCGCCCTCGGGGCCGAGGTCGACGAGCCAGTCCGCCTCCCGGATGATGTCGGGGTTGTGCTCGATTATAATGACCGTGTGCCCCTTGTCAACCAGGCGCTGGAGGATGCCCATCAGCGTCGCCACGTCCTGGAAATGCAGGCCCGTGCTGGGCTCATCGAGGATGTAGACGGCGCGGCCGCGGGTGCGCTTGGCCAGCTCCTTGGCCAACTTCAGCCGCTGCGCCTCGCCGCCCGAGAGGCTCTGCGCACTCTGGCCCAGGCGCAGGTAGCCCAGTCCCACCTCGGCGAGCACGCCCAGGCCGCGGGCGAGGCTGGGGATCTCGCTGAAGTGCCGCTGCGCCTGGGCCACGGTCATCGCCAGCGCTTCGGCGATGCTGCGCCCGCGGTAGTGGATCTCCAGGGTTTCGCGGTTGAAGCGCCGGCCGCGGCAGACCTCGCAGGGCACGGCGGCCGGCGGCAGGAAGTGCAGGGCCACCTTGCGCTCGCCGTCGCCCTGGCAGTGCTCGCAGCGGCCGCCTCTCACGTTGAAGCTGAAGCGGCCCGGCCCGTAACCGCGCAGCCGGCTCTCGGGCAGGGCGGCATAGAGGCGCCGCACCTCGTTCCACAGGCCGGCGTAGGTGGCCGGGTTGCTGCGGGGCGAGCGGCCGATGGGCGCCTGGTCCACATTGACGACGTCCTCGACGAGCGCGGCTCCCCGCAGGGCGCGGCAGGGACCGGGCTCGCCCGCCGCTCGGCCCAGTCCGCGCGCGAGCTGGCGATAGAGCGTGTCGCGCACGAGGCTGCTCTTGCCGCTGCCCGACACTCCGGTCACGCAGGTGAGCCGGCCCAGCGGGATCGCGACGTCGATGGCCTTCAGGTTGTTGCGCGTGGCGCCCTCGATGCGCAGCCAGTCGGCGCCCGGCGGCCGCGCCGGGCGCCAGCTGCTCGCCGCGCGCAGGCTGCGCCCGGTGGGGCTCTCCGCATGGGCGCGGATCGCCGCCGGCGTGCCCTGGGCGACCACCCGCCCGCCGAGTTCGCCGGCGCCGGGGCCGAGATCGATCACCCAGTCCGCGCGCTCGATCGTCTCGCGATCGTGCTCGACGACGAGCACCGTATTGCCCCGATCGCGCAGCGTGATCAGCGTGTCGAGCAGGGCCTGCTGATCGCGCGGGTGCAGGCCGATCGAGGGCTCGTCGAGGATGTAGAGCACGCCGGTCATCGCGGCCCCCACCTGCTCGGCGAGGGCGAGGCGCTGCCGCTCGCCGCCGGAGAGGGTAGCCGCCGGCCGATCGAGGCTGAGATAGCCCAGGCCCACGCGGCCGAGGAAATCCAGGCGCAGCTGGATCTCGGGCAGGAGCTGGGCCGCGACGGCCTGGCGCGGGCCGTGGAAGCGCAGGTCGGCGAGGGTGACCGCCAGGCCCGAGATCGGCAGCGCCGACAGCTCGGCGATGTTCCGCCCGCCGAGGGTGACGCGCAGGGCATCGGGCGAGAGCCGGCGGCCCGCGCAGGCGGGACAGGCTTCGTCCCCCATCAGGGCCTCGATGCCGCGGCGCAGGGCGGCGCTGTGGGTCTCCGCGTGGCGGCGCTCGAGGTAGGGGATCAAGCCGGGAAAGGTCTTGCGCACGCGCCCGCGCGGGCTCCGGAGCTGGATGTCCAGCTCGCCGCGCTGGCTGCCGCCGAGCAGCGTGGCGCGGGCCGCGGCCGGGATCTCCCGCCAGGGCGTCTGCAGCGTGAAGCCGAGCTGCGTGCCCAGGGCCTCGATCTGGGCGAGCAGCCAGGCGCCTCTCGCCCCGGCGAGAATGGGGATGGCCCCCGCCGCCAGACTGCGCGCGGGATCGGCGACGAGCAGCGTCTCGCGCACGCGGCGGTTCTTGCCCAGCCCCTGGCACTCCGGGCAGGCGCCGCGGCGGCTGTTGAAGGAGAAGAGGCTGGGCGAGACCTCGGGCAGGGCGCGCTGGCCGTCCTTGGCCAGGGCGAGATCCCACACCTCGACCTGGCTTGGGCGCTCGCGCCGGGCGCGACTCGCCCCGGCGGCGCGGCCGGCGGCCGGCACGTCGACGAGCGCGCGCAGGCGACCGCCGCCGAGGGCCAGCGTTCGCTCCAGGCTCGCAGCGAGACGCCGCCGGCTCTTCTCCCCCGTCACGAGTCGATCCACGACCGCCTCGACGCTGTTGCGCCGGCCCGGCTCCAGGCGCAGATCCTCATCCAGGTCGAGCAGCTCGCCGTTCACGCGCAGCTTGACCAGGCCCTCGCGCCGGAGCTGGTCGAGCAGGCGCTTCTGGACGCCCTTGCGCTCGTCGAGCACCGGCGCGAGCAGGCTGAGCTTCGTTCCCGCCGGCAGGCTCTCCAGCCGGACGCGGATCGCCTCGGCGTCCATCATGAAGCCGCCGCCGCCCAGCTCACCGACGCGAGCGAAGAGCAGGCGCAGGAAGTTGCCGATCTCGCTGAGCGTGCCCACGGTGGAGCGCGGTCCCGCGCTCGTGCTGTGCTGGTTCACCGCCACGGCAGGGCTGAGGCCGTCGACGAAATCGACGTCCGGCTTGCGCAGCTCGCCGAAGAGCTGTCTCGCCTGGCTCGACAGGCTCTCGACATAGCGGCGCCGGCCCTCGGCGAAGAGCGTGTCGAAGGCGAGGCTGCTCTTGCCCGAGCCGCTGGGTCCGGTCAGGACCGTGAGGCTGTAGCGCGGGATGTCGACGTCCACATCGCGCAGGTTGTTCTCGCGGGCCCCATGGACCCGGATCGGCGGGGCCGTGCGCGCGCCCTCGCTCACGGCTCCTCCTCGCGCCGGTCCAGCCGCGCGAGCCCGGCGGCAGCGCTCTGGGCGATCTCGGGCGTGGCCCGCTTGGCCGACTGCACCTGGCCGTAGAGGCGGCGAGCCTCGGCGAGCGCTCCCGCCTGCTCGTGGAGGGCCGCCGCGCGCAGGAGGGCCGTCACTCCCCAGAGGCCCTGGGCGCCATAGCGCGTGCCCACGCGCAGGAAGGCGCCGACGGCGGCCTCCCGCTCGCCCAGCGTCTCCAGGCAGTCCCCCACCCAGAAGCCCAGGCGGGCCCGGCTCTCCGCATCGCCGAGCAGGAAGAGCTCGGCCTCGCGATAGGCGAGGATGGCGCCCTCGGCATCGCCCAGCTCCTGGAGCAGGCGGCCGCGCTTGAGCCTGGCTTCGGGCGCGCGCGGGTCCCCGGGCCAGCCCGCGAGAAAGCGCTCGACGCAGGCCAGGGCCTCCTCGACCCGTCCCGCCCGCTCGAGCGCCTGAGCGGCGTCCTGGAGCAGTTCGGGACCGGGCTCGGCGCTCAGGGCCAGGCACTGGCTGAACTGCGCGGCGGCGGCGGTCCAGTCGCCCTGCCCGGCCAGCCGCACGGCCACCTGCTCGGCGAGCCGCAGCGTGGTGGCGCTCGCCGCGCAGCAGAGCTGCAGCTCGGCGAGCGCGGACTGGGCGGTGCCCAGCTCGCCCCGTCGCAGCGCGAGCAGGGCGCCTTCGCCCTGCGCCTCGCCGGCAGCCGGCGTGCCCGGGTAGCTCTCGCGACAGCGGGCGAAGTGGCGCTCCGCGCCCGCGACGTCGCCGGCAACCAGCCGCTCGCGCCCGAAGGCGAGCCAGACGGCGGCCGCGGTGGCCGGCTCCAGCCCCTGGCCATCGGAGAGCGCAGCCCAGGCGCCGGCCGCCGCCTGCCCGCGACCGGCGAGCAGCAGGGCCTGGACGCTCTCCGCCTCGGCCTGCCGGCGCGCGTCGCCGAGCTCCACCGCGGCCAGCAGCGCCGCGTAGTGCGCGACGGCCGCTTCGCCTTGGCGCTCCGCCAGCAGCAGACGGCCGCGCAGCAAGCCGCCCTCCACTGCCCGGGCACCCGGGCCGGCCAGGCCGGCAAGCAGCGCGATGGCCTCCTCCTCCCGCCCGTCCGCGCCGGCCGCCGCGCCGAGCCGCCAGGCGGCCTCGCGGCGCAGGCGGGCGTCGCCGCCGGCCAGCACCTGCTCCAGCAGGGCGATCGATGCTGCGCGCTCGCCTTGGCGCTCGGCGCAGAGAGCCAGGCGATAGCGCCCGGCATCGGCCAGGGCGCCTTCTCCACCGGGCAGGCCGGCAAGCAGACGACGATAGCTGGCGGCGGCCTGGGCCCAGTCGCCCTGCCGGAACTGGCAGTCGCCCCGCCAGAGGAGGCCCAGCAGCCGCCGGCCGCTGGCCGGCGCCAGCTCGAGGAAGGCCTCGAAATGTCGCTGAGCCCGCCGGGGGTGGCGCGCAACGGATTCCAGGCGGCCCAGCTCGAAGTGCGCCTCCCCCGCCTCGGGGCTGCGGGGGGCTGCGGCCAGGAGCGTCGCGAGGCGCTGCCGGGCCTGGGCGGAATCCCCTGCCGCCAGCGCGAGGCGGCCCGCGCAGAGGCCGGCCCGCGCAGCCCAGGGCGAGTCGGCGGGGGCGAGGGCCAGGGCCCGCTCGGCGTCGGCGATCGCAAGCCCGGCCTCCGCCTGCTCGGGCCGCACTCGCCGCAGCTCTGCCCGCTCATAATAGTAGGGGGCGAGATCGGGGCCCGGCGGGCTCCCGGCGAGCAGGGCATCGAGCGCCGGCAGGCGATCGGCGCCGGCTGGCGTTTCCCCGAGGGCGATGAGCGCGAGCTCGGTTCGGGCCGCCTGCAGCGTTGTCGGATCCGCGGCGGCCATGGCCAGGCAGGCCTCGAGATCCCGCCTCGCCTGCTCGCGCCAGGGCCCGGCTGCCGTCCCCTGGGGCGCGACCAGCGCCAGGCGCTCCGCCTCCAGGCGGGCGGCCCGGCCGGCCGCCAGGAGGCACTCGGCTCGCTGCACGGCTGCCGGCTCCCGCGTGGCCAGCTCGCCGAAGTGCCGGGCCGCCGTCGGGAAATCCTTGAAGTCCTCGAGCAGCAGCGCGCCCACGCGCCAGGCCTGGGCGCGGCCGGCCTCCCCCGCCGCCTCGTCCTGCGCGCGCATGGCGGCCAGCAGGCGCGCAAGGGCTCCTTCTCGATCCGCGGGATAGTAGCGCTCGAGCAGCTCCTGGCGACGAGCGGCTTCCCCGGTGAAGGCGCTGCCGCCGTGCTCCGCGAGCAGGCGGCCATGGAGGGCAAGGGCGCGCGGACCGTCGCCGGCGCGCTCGGCCCCGCGGGCCAGCCGGGCCAGCGCCGCGGCAGCGGGATCCTCGTCACCGGCCTCCAGGGCAGCCTGTTCCCAGGCGCGCCGGGCCGCCTCCCCCTGCCCCAGCCGCGCCTCGGCATCGCCCAGGGACACGAGCAAGCGGGCGCGAGCGGTCGGTTCGCCGAGTCGCAGCAGCAGCTCCCGCGCCGCCGACTCCAGGGCGGCCGCAGTAGAATCGGCAGCAGCGCCCATCCGCCCGGCGAACAGAGCGAAGCGGCGCTCCAGAGCGCTCTGCCCAAGGCTACCCGTGGGATCCAGAGCTGCCGCCCGGCTCAGCGCCGCCAGAGCAGTGGCCTCGTCTCCGGCCGCCGTGGCCGCGGCCGCGACGCGGAGCAGTCCCTCCGGGCTGGGGCCGCGGGCCTCCTGCTCGAGCCGGGCCACGGCCAGCGCTTCGGTCCCCTGGCCCGCCGCGAGGAGCAGGGCAATCTCCCGCGCGAACAGGGCTGGCCGCGCGGCATCGCGCCGGCGCAGGGCGGCCAGGTCGGCGGCGGCCGCCGCCGGGCGGCCGGCGGCCTCGTGTAGCTCGGCGCGCAGCGATAGCGCGCGGGCGGCGAGTTCGGCTTCCGGGAACTGGGCGAGCACCCAGGCCAGCTCGGCCAAGGCCCCGGCCTCGTCGCCGGCAACGTGGGACTGCCCGGCCAGGGCCAGGGCGGCAAAGCCCGCCAGGGGATGCCGGGGCTGGCGCCGGCGCAGCGCGATCAGATCCGCGCGCGCGGCGGCCGGGTCCCGGTCGGCGCGCAGCTGGGCTCGCTCGTAGAGGGCGCGGCCAGCCAGTTCGCCCGCCTCGCCGGCCGCCAGCAGCTGGTCGAGCAGGGTCAGGGCCAGCGCAGCCTCCCCCCGCCCGGCCGCGTTGCGGGCGCAGAGCAACAGCGCCTCGCCGCGGGCGGCGAAGTCCGGGTAGTCCAGGAGTAGGCGGCGCAACAGCGGCTCGCTCTCGGCGAGCAGGCCGGCCTCGGTGCCGGCGCTGGCCGCGCTGAGCAGGGCGGGCGCGGCGCGGGCATCGCCGGGGGCCAGCTCCGCAAAGGCAGCGAAGGCGGCCAGCGCCCCCGCCGGCCGGCCGAGCGCGAGGCAGGTTTCGCCCAGCAGATGAGCCACCTCGGCGCGCTCCGGATGCGCGGGCTGGGCGGCGAGCCAGGCCTCCATCTGGGCCGCCGCCGGCTCCGCGAGCCCAGTGGCCACGAGGCGGCGGAAGAAGTGCAGGTCCTCCGTCTCGCCGGCGGCCGGCCGGGGCAGGGGGCCGAGCAGCAGGGCCGCGAGGAGCAGGGCGCGCAGAGGGGCGGGCATGGCGATTCCTAGGGGCTGATCCGGGTCATCATGCGCGGGAAGGGAATGCACTCCCGGATATGGCGGCGCCCGGCCAGCCAGGCCAGGGTGCGCTCGATGCCGATGCCGAAACCGCTGTGCGGGAAGCTGCCGTAACGGCGCAGGTCGAGATACCACTCGTAAGGCTCGCGCGGGAGTCCGTGTTCGGCGATGCGCCGCTCGAGAAAGGCGAGCTCGTCCGCGCGCTGGCCGCCGCCGACGATCTCGCCGTAACCCTCCGGGGCCAGGCAGTCCACCGAGAGCGAGTACTTGTCGTCCGTGGGATCGGGCGCCATGTAGAAGGCCTTGATGGCGCTGGGAAAGTGATGGACGAAGACCGGCCGGTCGTAGGCGTTCGAGATCAGCGTCTCGTCCTCGGCGCCGAAGTCGCCGCCCCAGGCGAAGTCCACCCCCTGCGCGCGCAGGAAGGCCACCGCCTCGTCGTAGTGCAGGCGCGGGAAAGGCGCGCGCACCCGTTCCAGGGCGGCGACGTCGCGCTCGAGCACCTCGCTGAGCAGCGCGCGGTGCGCCTCGAGCACGCGCTGCGCCACGTACTCGAGCAGGCGCTCGCTGACGTCCATCACGTCGGCGAGGTCGGCAAAGGCCATCTCCGGCTCCATCATCCAGAACTCGGTGAGGTGCCGGCGGGTCTTGCTCTTCTCGGCGCGGAAGGTGGGGCCGTAGCAGTAGACCTTGCCGAAGGCGGCGGCCGCCGCCTCCATGTAGAGCTGGCCGCTCTGGGTGAGGAAGGCCTTGTCGCCGTAGTAGTCCACGCTGAAGAGCGTCGAGGTGCCCTCCACGGAGCTGGGCGTGAAGATCGGCGCGTCCACGTGCAGGAAGCCGTCCGCCCGCATGAACTCGTGGATGGCGGCAATCAGCGTGCCGCGCACCGTGAGCAGGGCATGCTGCTGGCGGCTGCGCAGCCAGAGGTGGCGGCGCTCGAGCAGGAAGTCGACTCCGTGCTCCTTGGGCGAGATCGGGTAATCGATGCTGGGCGCCACGACCGCGTAGTCCGTCAACACCAGCTCGTAGCCGCCCGGCGCCCGCGCGTCGGCGCGCACGAGGCCCGTCACCGTGAGGCTGGTCTCCTGGGTCAGCGCTTCCACGGCCGCGAAGCGATCCGCCCCCAGCGACTCCGCCGAGGCCACGGCCTGGATGATGCCCGAGCCGTCCCGCACGAGCAGGAACTGCACCTTCTTGCTGCCGCGCTTGTTGTAGAGCCAGCCGGCGAGGGTCACCTCGCGGCCGGCGTGCTCGCCGATGGCGGCGATCCTCACCGATTGCATGCGCGCTCCTTCCGGCGGAGGGCCGGTCTCAGGGCTCCAGCCGGCCAAAGTCCTCGTTGCGGGCGATCACGGACAGGCGATCCCCGGGCGCGAAGCGGAAGTCCCCGTCCGGGACGGGATAGACGCGGCGCTCGCTGCGCCCCTCCGCCAGGCTGATACGGCGGATGGCCAGCACGGCCAGGCCGTGCTGGCGGCGAAGCTGCAGCTCGCCGATCGTCTTGCCGACGAAGGCCGCGGGCACTTCGATCTCACGCAGCGAGTGGCCCTCGGGCAGGTCCACGAACTCGATGACGTCGCCGCGCACGAGGTTCTGGGCCAGGCGCTGGCCCATCTCCTGCTCGGCGAAGATCACGCGGGTGGCCCCCACGCGTTCCAGGATGCGCCGGCGCATCGGCGTTTCGGTGCGCGTGATGATCTGCGGAATGCCCGCCTCGGCCGCCCAGGACGTGATCAGCACGTTCACCTCGAACAGCGAGCCCACGCCGATGACCAGCAGGTCGACGCGCGCGATGTCCAGTTCCTCGAGCGCGCCATCCTGGGTGGCGTCCACGCAGACCGCGAGGGCGACCTCGTCCTTGATCCGTTCCACGAAGCGCAGCTCGCGATCGACGGCCAGCACCTCGACGCCCAATTCGCTCAGCGTGCGCGCGACGGCCCGGCCGAACCGGCCGAGCCCGATGACGGCGGCGCGCTTGATCATTCGATCAGCCATGGCGGGGTCCCTTCAGCCCGGCGCGCCGGGCAGATAGATCGGCCAGTCTAGCACAGGGTGGGGCCTTTGCAACGGCGAAGGGGGCCCGGCTCAGCCCACCATCAGCGCCTCTTCGGGCAGCCGGTAGTGTCGCTCGCGCCAGCCGCCGGCGACGCCCAGGGCCACCGTGAGCAGGCCCACCCGGCCACAGAACATGACCAGCACGAGCAGTAGCTTCGCGGCCGCGCCGAGCTCGCCGGAGAGCCCTGTCGAGAGGCCGACGGTGCCGAAGGCCGAGACCACCTCGAAGGCGGCGACGGACACGGTGACCGGCTCGAGCAGCAGGATGCCCAGGGTTCCGCCCAGGACGAGGACGAGGCCGGCGCTGAGAACGGCCAGCGCCTCGCGGAGGACGCCTTCGGGCACGCTGCGGCCGGCCAGGTCCACGCGGCTCCGGCCGCGGAAGTAGCCCCAGAGCAGCAGGACGACGAGAATCATCGTGGAGACCTTGACGCCGCCGCCCGTGGAGCCCGGCGCGGCGCCGACGAACATGAGCAGGATGCTGGTGAAGGTCCCCGCGGGCGAAAGCGAACTCTGCGGAAAGACGTCGAAGCCGGCCGTGCGGCAGGTGACGGACTGGAAGAAGGCGACCAGGAGCCGTTCGCCCGACCCGCGCCCGGCCAGTGCGCCCGTTCGCTCCGTCCACAGGAAGAGCAGCGTGCCGCCCAGCCACAGCAGCAGCGAGCCCGCGATGACCACGCGGGCCTGTAGAGAGAAACGGCGGCCGCCGCCACGCAGGCGGCCGAGCAGCTCGAAGCTGAGCAGGAAGCCGATGCCCCCGACCATGATCAGCGCCGCGATGACGAGCAGCGGCGCCGGCGCGCCGTGGAAGCGGGCAAGGCTGTCGGGATAGAGCGAGAAGCCCGCGTTGCAGAAGGCGCTGATGGCGTGGAAGACCGCGGCGAAGAGGCGGTGGTAGCCGGCGCCCAGCGCCGCGCCGCCCAGGAGATGCAGCAGCAGGGCCCCCACCGCCTCCACCGCCAGCGCGAAGCCGACGACGCCCAGCACCAGGCCGCGCAGTCCGCGAATGCCGCCCGTGCGCAAGTCCTCGCGGAGCGCAAAGCGCTGGCCCAGGCCCAGGTCGCGCCGGGCCATGAGGGCGAACAGGCTGGTCACGCTGAGGATGCCCAGCCCACCGGCCTGGAAGAGGAGCAGGATGACGGTCTTGCCCAGCGGCGTGAAGTGGCTGCCCGTGTCCACCACGGTGAGCCCCGTCACGCAGGCCGCGCTGGTAGCCGTGAAGAGGGCGTCCACGAGGCCGAGGCGAGGACCGTGGGAACAGGCGGGCAGCGCCAGCAGCAGGGCGCCGGTGAGAATGAGCAGGCAGAAGCCGAGCCCGATGAGGGCCGCGGGGGGTAGGCGACGGCGCGCTGGGAAGATGAAGGAGCTCACGAGCCCGGCATGATAGGAGGCAAGTGCGGTGGCTTGTCAAGCGCCGCTCCCCGCAATGAAACGGGGAGGGGGCAGGCCCCCTCCCCTTCAGATGCGGAGCTGTCGGCCAGCTACATCGCAGCGGTCTTCTTCCGGGCCGGCTTCTTGGCGGCCTTCCTGACCGTCTTCTTGGCGGCCTTCTTCTTGGCGACCTTCTTCTTGGCGACCTTCTTCTTGGCGGTCTTCTTGACAGCCTTCTTGGCGGCCTTCTTGACCGTCTTCTTGGCGGCCTTCTTCTTGGCAACCTTCTTCTTGACGACCTTCTTCTTGGCAGCCTTCTTGACGGCCTTCTTGGCGGCGGTCTTCCGGACAGCCTTCTTCACGGTCTTCTTGGCGGCCTTTCTGACCGTCTTCTTGGCGGCCTTCTTAGGGGCGGCCTTCTTGGCGACTCTCTTCACAGCCATTGTACCCTCCTAGGCAGGGAAAGCGGATTGCTCAATGGAGCCGATTGCCTAGCGACTCCGTTGCCAGAGATATCGGATGCTCGCGAAAATTGTAAAGGGAAAATTCTGCCTTGGGACGATTTTCGACAGCATGCGGGTCTCGGCGAGACCGCGCTGCTACTCCTCGCCGCCGCCTCGCTGCGCGGCGAGTGCGCCTTCGATGTTCGCCTCTTCGATGCGCGGCGCCCCGGTGTTGAGTCCGCGCAGCACGAGGTGCGCGCGCTTCCAGGGCGTCTCCTGCTTGAGGTAGAGCGATTGCGCCGCCAGCTCGCGGCGCTGGAATTCCTGCTGTCGCCTCTCGCGCGCCTTGCCCGTCAGGCCCGCCAGGGCGAGCTCGAGGGCGTGCTCGAAGTCGCTCACCAGGTAGATGCGGAAATCGTAGAGGCCGAAGTAATCGGCCTGGAAGAGGAAGGGACCTTCCAGGATGACGATCGCTCCGCGCTCGAGCTGCAAGCGGCGCTTGCCGGCGCTGCGATCGCGGACGGGGTCGAAGACCTCGTACTGCAGTTCGCAGGGCAGCTCGCGCGCCTGCCGCAGCGGCAGGAGCAGTTGCGTCTGCAGGCGGTCCAGCGCGTAGTGCCGGCGGTAGAGGCCCTCCGCTTCCGGATAGCCCTTCGCCCGGCGCTCCTTCTTCTCCGCGGTGAATTCCGCCAGCGGCACCTGCTCGACGTGGAGGCCGAAGCCGGCGAGGCGCTCCCCCAGCGCGGCGGCGAAGCTGGTCTTGCCCGACTTGTCGATGCCGTTGATGCCGACCAGGAAGGGCCGGCCCTCGCGCTGCCGCCGCACTTGGAGCAGCGCGGTCACGGTGTCGCGCAGGACCAGCGCGCGCTTCGAGAGCTGCTCGGCGACCGGCAGGCCCGGCACGGTCGCGAAAGCGGGCAGGCCGACGCGGCGGGCCCAGGCCAGGACGCGCTCGCGATCGCTGAGCACGAGGGTGGCGGCCAGCCGACCCGCTTCCCGCGCCCGCTCGAGCTCGCCGAGGCCGCCGTCACCGTCGCCGCCGGCCAGGGCCTCGGTGCCCGCGGCCGCGGCCGCCGCATCGGGCGGCGTCTCGAAGAGCAAGAGCCGGCAGTCCGGCCGCGCGGCGCGCAAGGAGGCCAGCAGGGCGTCAAGGGCGGCGGGGTCCGCGGCGAGCTGGGCGTCGACGAGGATCTGGCTGCACTCGCTGCCCATCAGCACCGGCGACTGGCTCATCAGAAAGGTCCTGTCGTCGGGTTGGGGCCGAGGCTGACCAGGGTCAGGGTCTCGGGCGCCAGGTAGGCGGCGGCCAGGCGCTGGATGTCCTCGCGGGTGACGGCGTCCACGCGCGCCACCAGCTCCTCGACGCCGATGAAGCGGCCCTCGTTCAGCTCGTTGCGGGCCAGGCGGCTCATGCGCGCGGTGACGCTCTCCATGGCCAGCAGCAGGTTGCCCTTGAGCTGCATCGTCGTGTCCTGCAGCTCCGCGGCCGTGCAGCCCTCGGCAATGAGCCGCACGTACTCGTCCAGCGTGAGCCGGATGGCCTCTCCGCTCTTCGCGGGCGAGACGGCCATGTAGCTGCCCAGCAGCCCGGTATCCGTGGCGAAGTCGGCGAAGCTGTAGATGTTGTAGGCCAGGCCCGCGCGCTCGCGGATGGACTGGAAGAGGCGGCTGCTCATGCTGCCGCCGAGCAAGGTGCTGAGAACGAGCAACCCGTAGCGGTCGGGGTCGCTGCTGCTGACCGCCTGGCGCCCCAGCCACAGGTGCTGCTGCTGCAGGTCCTTCGTCACCACGCGCAGGCCCCGGCGCGCGGGCGGCGGGGGGCTGCCGTTGCGGCTCGGGGCCGCTCCCGGCGGCACCGCGAACCAGCGCTCGACGCGCGCTCGCATTTCGTCGTGCGCCAGCGGCCCCACCACAGCCACGATCAGATTGCCGGCCCGAAAGCGCTCGGCGACGAAGGCCGTCAGGTCCTCGCGCCGGAAGGCCTGCACGGAGCTCTCGCTGCCCAGGATGGCCCGCGCGAGCGGGTGCTCGCCGAAGACCTCCTCGGCGGCCAGTTCGTGGATGAGATCGTCCGGGTCGTCGAGAACGTTGCGGATCTCCTCGATCACCACCTGCTTCTCGATCTCGATCAGCTCGGATTGCAGGGAGGCGTTGCCGAGCATGTCGCCGAGCACGTCCAGGGCCGTGTCCAGGTAGTCGGCCAGCACCCGGGCCGAGAAGCAGGTGAGTTCCTTGGTCGTGAAGGCGTCGAGCTGCCCGCCCAGGCGGTCCATGTCCAGGGCGATGTCCAGCGCGCTGCGCCGGCCGGTGCCCTTGAAGACCATGTGCTCGAGGAAGTGCGTGATGCCGTGGCGACCGGCGCCCTCGTCGCGGCTGCCCGTGTGCACCCAGGCGCCCACGGAGACCGAGAGAGCGTCCGGCACGCATTGCGTAAGCAAGGTGACCCCGTTGTCCAGGGTCACCTTGCGGATGTCCTCACGGCGCGAGTAGTCGCTGGTGTTCATGGGGCCTAGCGGGCGGCCGCCTCCAGGAGCACCTTGCGGCTCAAGCGGATCTTGCCGGCCGTGTCGATGTCGACCACCTTCACCTGCACGCTGTCGCCCACCTGGAAGACGTCCTCCACGCGCTCGATGCGCTTGTGGTCGATCTCGGAGATGTGCAGCAGGCCGTCGGTGCCCGGCAGGATCTCGACGAAGGCGCCGAACTTGGTGATCGTCTTCACCTTGCCGTCGTAGACCTTGCCCACCTCGGCCTCGGCCGTCAGGTAGTGGATCCACTCCACCGCCGCATCGCTGCTCTCGCCGTTCACGGCGGCGATGCGCACGGTGCCGTCGTCCTCCACCTCGATCGTGGCGCCGGTCTCCTCCTGGATGCGGCGAATGGTGGCGCCGCCCTTGCCGATCACGTCGCGGATGCGCTCGGTGCTGATCTTGATGCTGGTGATCTTGGGCGCGTGGCGGCTGACCTCCGGCCGCGCCTCGGGCAGGGCGGCATCCATCACGTCGAGGATGTGCAGGCGCGCCGTGCGCGCCTGGGCCAGGGCGTCCTTCATCACCTGCTCGGGCAGGCCCTCGATCTTGGTGTCCAGCTGGAAGGCGGTGATGCCCGCCCGCGTGCCGGCCACCTTGAAGTCCATGTCGCCGAGGTGGTCCTCGAGGCCCTGGATGTCCGTGAGCACGCGGAAGCGCTCGCCGTCGGTGACCAGGCCCATCGCCACGCCGGCCACGTGGGCCTTGAGCGGCACGCCGGCATCCATGAGGGCGAGGCTGCCGCCGCAGACCGTGGCCATCGAGCTGGAGCCGTTGGACTCCAGGATGTCGCTGACGACGCGGATCGTGTAGGGGAACTCGTCCTCGCCCGGAATCAGCGGCCGGAGGGCCCGCTCGGCGAGGTTGCCGTGGCCGATCTCGCGGCGACCGGTGAAGAAGCGCCCCACTTCGCCCACGCTGAAGCCGGGGAAGTTGTAGTGCAGCATGAAGCGCTTGAAGTACTCGCCCTCGAGGTTGTCGATGCGCTGCTCGTCGCGGCTGGTGCCCAGGGTGGTGGCTACCAGGGCCTGCGTCTCGCCGCGGGTGAAGAGCGAGGAGCCGTGCGCACGCGGCAGGAAGCCGGACACCGTGCTGATCGCCCGCACCTCGTCGAGGCGGCGGCCGTCGGCCCGCAGGGATTCCTCGAGGATGAGCCGGCGCATGGCCTTCTTCTCCACCTCGCCGAGGAAGTGCTTGATCCAGCGCTCGGCGCCCGGATAGGCCTCCGCCAGCGCGGCGAGGGCCTTGTCCTGGATGGCGTCCAGGCTCTGCTGCCGCTCCTGCTTGCGGGGGTTGCGACCGAGGCGATCGATCTCGGCGCCGTAGTCGGCCGCGATACGCTCGGCCAGGCCCGCGGGCGGCGTCGGCAGCACCAGCGGGCGCTTGGCCGGTTCGCCGGCCTTGGCGAAGAGCTCGCGCTGGAGGGCGTTGAGCCGGCGGATGTGCTCGTGGGCGAAGGCAATCGCGGCGAGCATCTCCGCCTCCTCGATCTCCATCGCCTCGCCTTCCACCATCATGATGGCGGTGTCGCTGCCGGCGACGACGACGTTGAGGGGGCTGGCCTCGGTCTCTTCGAGGCTGGGATTGACCTTGAACTGCCCGTCCACCTTGACCACGCGCACGCCGCTGACGACGCCGCCGAAGGGGATGTCGGACAGGCCCAGGGCGGCGCTGGCCGCCGTGATGGCGAGCACGTCGGCCTCGTTCTCCTGATCGTAGCTGAGAACGGTGGCCACCACCTGCGTCTCGGCCATGTAGCCGTCGGGGAAGAGCGGCCTGAGCGGCCGATCCACCAGCCGCGCGGCCAGGGTCTCCTTCTCCGAGGGTCGCGCTTCGCGCTTGAAGTAGCCGCCGGGGATCATGCCCGCGGCGTACTTCTTCTCGCGGTACTCGACGAAGAGGGGGAAGAAGGACTTGTCGGGATCGTTGTCCTTGGCGGCGACGACGGTGACCAGCACCAGCGTCTCACCGAGGCGCGCGAGCACGGAGTTCGCCTGCTTGGCGATCTGACCCGTTTCCAGGGCAAACTCCTGCCCCGACAGTTCTAGACTGACTTTCTGCATTGTACCTCCGAGGTCCTGGATAGGGACCATGATGGATAGAGGGGGACCTTCCCCCTTCCCCGCTGCAAGCAGCAGGGTCGGGCGCCGACCCTCGGCGCCCCTTGCGCTCGCCCTCCGACGTCTAGCGCCGCAGGCCCAGCGACTTGACCAGCTCGCGGTAAGTGTCCAGCTTGTTCTGCTTCAGGTAGTCGAGCAGACGGCGCCGGCGGCCCACCAGCTTCATGAGGCCGCGCCGCGAGTGGTGATCCTTGGTGTGGATCTTGAAGTGACCGGTCAGCTGGTTGATGCGCTCCGTCAGCAGGGCTATCTGCACTTCCGCGGAGCCGGAGTCCCCCTCATGCAAGCGGAACTTCTCGATGATGCTCTTCTTGGCATCGGACTCAAGTGCCATCGTCAGTATACCTCCGGGTATCTTCGAGCAGACGCGATGGCGGCAGGCGCAACGCACCCACCTAATGGCGGCAAACTAGCACAGTGCCTATCGGCTGTAAATAGGCGGACCTAGAGCGGGAAAAGCCCGGCGGCCAGGCGCCGGCGCGCCTCGGCCACGTCGGCAGCGATGGCCGCCTTCAGGGCGTCCAGGCCCGGGAAGCGTTCCTCGGCTCTAAGCCATTCCAATATCTCCACTTGCAGCTCCAGACCTCTCAGCTCGCCAGGCGGCTGGAGCAGGTGCAGCTCCGGCACGAAGCGCCCGCGCAGGGTGGGCGCGAGGCCCAGGTTCAAGAGGGCCGGCAGCCAGGAGTCCTGAGCCGGCCAGCGACAGCGGGCCAGATAAACGCCGAGCGGCGGCAGCAGCTTCTCGGGCGGCGGCGGCGCGAGGTTGGCCGTCGGGAAGCCCAGTGGCGCCCCCCGCCCGGCGCCCGCCTCGACCCGGCCGGTCAGCGGGAAGGGCCGGCCCAGCGCGGCGCGCACGGCGTCCAGGCGACCCGCAGCCAGGTCGGCGCGGATGTGACTGCTGCTGACGATGCGGCCGTCGCTGTAGCAGGGCGTCACGACCTCGACGCGATAGCCCAGGTGCTCGCCGAGCGCGGCCAGGGCCTCGGCCGAGCCGCCGCGCCCGCGGCCGAGGTGGAAGTCGTAGCCCACGACGAGCTGCTGCATGCCGAGAGCCCCCACCAGGCGCTCGCGGGCGAAATCGGCGTAGTCCGTGGCGGCAAGCTCGGCATCGAACTCGAGCACGAGGAGCTCATCCAGGCCCGTGGCCGCCAGGGCCGCGACGCGCTCCTCGAGAGTGAGCAGGAGGCCCGGCGCCCGCTCCGGGCGCAGGAGGGCCAGCGGATGCGGCCAGAAGGTCAGCGCGAGGGCGGCGTCCAGCCGGCGGCGGCGCGCCGCGGCCGTGAGCGCGGCGAGGATGCGGCGATGGCCGGCGTGCACGCCGTCGAAGACGCCGAGGGTGATGGCGCGCCGCGCGGCGGGCAGGCCGGCCAGGCCGCGATAGACCTGCATCGCCTAGCCCCCCAGTTGCCGGCGCAGGGAGAGGCGCGGGGCATCGTCCCCCGCCTCCGTCCTGGCCAGCGCGAGCAATTCAGCCGCCGGAGAGAGCACGCGCAGCCAGGCGCCGGGCGCCGGCAGGGGCTCCTCCCAGGAGAGGTCGCCGGGCGCGGGCTGGGCGCCGAAGCGCAGGCGACGGGCATAGTCCTCGGTGGCCACGGCGGCCGGCAGGGAGGCCAGCGCCTCGTCGAGCGGCAGGCCGGGCGCCTCGGGCGCGTCGCCCTGCGTCAGGGCCGCGAGGCTCTGCGGCCTGCTCGATGCGGAAGGGTCCGGAGGCCAGGCGGCGCAGGGCGGCCAGATGGGCGGGCACCCCGAGGAGCTCGCCCAGATCTCGCGCCAATGCACGGACATAGGTGCCGGTACTGCAAGCGATTTCGAGATCGAGATCGCGGCCGTCGAAGGCGAGCTGCTCCAGGCGCTCGATGCGCACCGGGCGCTCGGGCAGGCTGGCGGCGTCGAGCCGACCGCTGCGCGCCAGCTTGTAGAGGGGAACGCCGCCCTGCTTGATGGCGGAAAAACCGGGCGGGCGCTGGCTGCGGCGGGCGGCCAGTTCGGCCAGGGCGGCCGCGAGGGCGGCAGGGGCGATGGCGAAGGCATCGAGGCTGGCGATCGCCTGCCCCTGGGCGTCGTCGGTGTCGGTGGCGCTGCCGAAGCGAACGCAGCCGCGATAGAGCTTCCCATGGCCCACGAAGACCTCGGCCAGGCGGGTGGCCTCGCCGGTGAGCACGAGCAGGAGGCCGCTGGCGGCCGGGTCGAGGGTGCCGCAGTGGCCGGCCCGCTTCTCGCCCAGCGCGCGGCGGAGGCCGGCGACGACGTCGTGGCTGGTCGGCCCGACCGGCTTGTCGACGAGCAGCAAGCGGCCCACGCTCAGCGCTCCGCGTCCGCGGCATCTCCCGCCGTCTGCTCGCCCGCGGCCTCGTCGGCGGCAGGCGCCGGCTCCTCGCCCGGCTCCACGTCGATCAGGGCCTCGACCCGGTTGTACTGATCCAGGCTGTGGTCCTCGCGGAAGCGCAGCTCGGGCGCCGTCTTCGTCTTGAGGGTGCGCCCCAGGCCGCCGCGCAGGAAGCCGGCCGCCTGGCGCAGTCCGCGCAGGGCGTTGGGCCCGCCCCCCATCGTGTAGACCTTGGCCACCGAGAAGTCGTCGTTCAGCTCCACGGCGGTGACCACCAGGTCCTCGA
Organism: uncultured bacterium; assembly: GCA_963695095.1. Taxonomy (GTDB): domain Bacteria; phylum Krumholzibacteriota; class Krumholzibacteriia; order JACNKJ01; family JACNKJ01; genus VGXI01. The sequence goes on from CAVOFT010000001.1 coordinate 2,427,208, forward strand.
CACGGGGGTCGCGCACCTCGCGCAGGAGCAGGTCCGAGAGCACTTCCATGATGTGGTTCTCCAGGCGGCGCTTGACGAGGCCGCTGCCGCCCTGGCCGCTAGGGCCGCTGTCCTGGCTCGTGCTCATGGGCTACCAGTACTCCTTCTCCTCGGCAATGAGCGTCACGCGCGGCTCGCGGGCGAGGATGGCGTGGATTCTCTCGTACTGCGCATCGCCCTGGGCGCGGTTGTCGACCACGGCCGCCACGCCCAGCCGGGCCCGGTCGTGGATGTCCCGCGGCGCCACCTCGCTCACCGACAGATTCAGATCCCGGCGCAGGCTCGCCTTGAGGCGCTCGAGCACCGAGCGCCGGGCCTTGAGGCTCCGGCAGCCCGGGATGCCGAGGTCCAGCGTCAGCACCAGCACGCGCACGCGACATCGCCTCCCGGGCGGCGCCTAGAGGCTGCGGGCGATCTCCTCGGTCACGTAGGCCTCGAGGGTGTCGCCCTCCTTGATGTCCTGGAAGTCGACGAGGCTGAGTCCGCACTCGAAGCCGGCCTCCACCTTGCCGACATCGTCCTTGAAGCGCTTGAGGCTGGCCAGGCGCCGCGTGCTGAGAATGACGCCGTCGCGCAGCACGCGGATCGTCGAATTGCGCTCGATGACGCCGTCCTGCACGTAGCAGCCGGCCACCGCGCCGAACTTCGGTACCCGGAACACCTGGCGCACCTCGGCGGTGCCGGTGACGGTCTCCTTGATCTCGGGTCGCAGCAGGCCGCCCATGGCCTGCTTGATCTCCTCCACGGCCTCGTAGATGATGTCGTAGGTGCGGATCTCCACGTGCTCGCGCTTGGCCAGCTCCCGCACGGACACCTGCGGCCGCACGTTGAAGCCGATGATGATGGCGCTCGAAGCGGCGGCGAGCAGGACGTCGCTTTCCGTCACCGTGCCCACCGACTTGTGGATGATGGTCACCTTCACTTCGCCCGTGGACAGCTTCTGGAAGTTGTCGCTCATCGCCTCGACGGAGCCCGACACGTCGCCCTTGAGCACGAGGTTCAGCTCCTGGACCTCGCCCTTGCTGATCTGCCCGTAGAGCTCGTCCAGGGTCAGGCGGCGCTGGTAGCGGATCTCCTGCTCGCGGCGCAGCTGCTGCCGCTTCACGGAGATCTCGCGGGCCTTCACTTCGGACTCGGCCTCGTTGAAGATGTCGCCGGCCTCGGGCACGTCGCTGGCGCCGAGGATCTCCACCGGCATCGCCGGCCCGGCCTCCTCGATGCGCTCGCCCCACTCGTTGATCATCGCGCGCACGGTGCCGTAGTGCATGCCGACGGCGAAGGGGGCGCCGACGCGCAGCGTGCCCTGCTGCACGAGCACCGTGAAGACGACGCCGCGGCCGGGGTCCTTGCGCGCCTCGACGACCGTGCCCTTGACGGGCAGGCGGGGCGCACCCTTGAGTTCGAGGAGATCCGCCTGCAGCAGCACGATCTCCAGCAGCTTGTCCACGCCCTGGCCGAACTTGGCCGAGATGGGCACGGTCACCGTCTCGCCGCCGAAGTCCTCCACGGTCACGCTGTGCTTGAGCAGCTCCTGCTTGACGCGGTCCGGATTGGCCGCCGGCAGGTCCATCTTGTTGATGGCGACGATGATGGGCACCTTGCCCGCCTTGGCGTGGTCGATGGCCTCCACCGTCTGCGGCATCACGCCGTCATCGGCGGCGACGACCAGGATGACGAGGTCGGTGACCAGGGTGCCGCGCGCGCGCATGGCCGTGAAGGCGGCGTGGCCCGGCGTGTCGAGGAAGGTGATGCGGCCGCCCGGCAGCTGCACCGAGTAGGCGCCGATGTGCTGCGTGATGGCGCCCGCTTCGCCCTCGGCCACCTTGGCCTGGCGGATGTAGTCGAGCAGCTTCGTCTTGCCGTGATCGACGTGGCCCATCACGGTCACGACCGGCGCCCGCGGCTCCAGATCCTCGGGCGCGATCTCCACGGGGACTTCGTCGCCGATCTCGCTGAACTCGCTGATGAACTCCACTTCGACTTCATACTGGTTGGCGATCAGCTCGATGTCCTCGCGCTCGAGGCGCTGGTTGATCGTCACCATCAGCCCGTTGCGCAGACAGGTGGCGATCACCTCGTTCTGGGGCACCTGCATGGCGTTGGCCAGCTCGGAGAGGGTGGACAAGGGCAGAATGCGCAGGCGGTCTGCTTGCACGGTGGTGCGCTCCTCGCCGGTGAGCACAGGCGCGCCGCCGGTGCCGCGCCGGCGCTGCTTGCGCCCGCCGCGGCCATCCATGGTGGCCATCGCCTGGCGGACGCTCTTGCGGATCTCCTGCTCGTCGCGGTCGCCCTTCTTCTTCACGCGCTTCTTGCCGCGACCGGCGGCTGCATCGGGAGCCGGCGGCGGCGGGCCGCCCATGCCGCGGCCGGGACCCGGGCCGGGGCGCATGGCCCCGCCGCGCGGGGCGCCAGGACGGCGCAGGCCCGGCGAGGTGAACTCGCCCGAGGGCCGCATGCCGCGATTCTTGAGCAGCTCGTCGCGGTCGGGGGCGCCCGGCTCCATGCCCGGGGCGTAGCGGATGACGCGCGGCTTGTCCTCCGGCGCGGGCTCAGGCTCCGGCGGCGGCAGGGCAGCCTTCGCCTCGGCGGCCCGGGCCGCGGCGGCCTCCTGTTCGGCGCGCTTGACGACCTGAACGCCCTTGCGATCGCCGCTGGGCCGCGGGGCCGGCGACGAGGGCGACTCGACGATCGGGTCGCTGGGCAGCGGCACCTGCGGGGGCGCGGGCGGCGCTGCCGCCTTCGCCGGCGCGGCGGGCGCCTCGACCGGGGTGGCGGCGGGCGCCTGCTTGACGGCCTTCTTCGTCGCCTTCTTCGTCGCCTTCTTGACGGTCTTCTTCGCTGCCGGTGCGGCGGGGGACTCCGCCGTGTCGGCGCCAGGCGCTGTCTTGACCGCTTTCTTGGTGGCCTTCTTGACGGCCTTCTTGACGACCTTCTTGGCCGCCGGCGAACCGGCCGGCGCCGCGCCCTCGGCGGCTGCCGCGGGCGCAGCGAAGCGGCGGTCGATGGCCTCCTGCATCTCGGGGCTGACCGGCGACATGTGGCTCTTGACGTCGAAACCCTGATCGCGCAGGTAGTGCACGACGTCGACGCCCTTGACCCCCAGCGCCTGCGCGACCTGATAGACTCGCTTCGCCAACTTTACCTCCGTTCAAGCCCTGACGGCCCCTGGTGCGCAGCAGCGCGCGCCAGGATGCCAGCGGCCAGCGCAGGGTCCGTCACCCCGAGGATGGCCAACTCGCTGCGACCGGCCCAGGCGCCGAGCGCGATGCGATCGCTCAGCTCCAAGAGCGGCCTGCCGTTCAGGGGCAGTCGCCGCAGCGAGGCGCCCGCATCCCTGGCCAGGAGCACGAGCGCGCAACGACCGGCGCTCAGGCTCTGCTTCACGGCGCGGTAGCCGATCGCGAGCTGCCCGGCCCGGCGGGCCTGGTGCAGGTAAGGCGCGAGCGCCTTGAGCAGGTCCGCATCGACATCGTCCGCCATCTCAGCCCGCGCTCTCCGGCTCCTCGTCCAGGGGCGCCGGCACGGCCTCGGTCTCCTCGCTGACCGGAGCTGGCGCCCAGGGGTCCACCGCCGGCCCAGAGGCCACTCGGGCAGCCCCCGCGGCGGGTGCCTCGGCCTCAGCTTCGCCCTCAGCCTCGGCTTCCGCCTCGGCATCGGCCAGCTTCTCCTCGTTGAAGAGCGGCGTGGCTTGCCGCCGCTCGGCTTCCAGGTCCCGGCGCCGTTTCTCGATGTAGTCCGCGCGCGCCTCGGCGAGGGCGGCCAGGGCCACCTGCACGCGGCCCTGCAGCTTCTCGGCGGTCTTGGCGCCGATGCCCTCGATCTTCTCCAGATCGGCCTGACTCGCGGCTCCCAGCTCCTGCACCGTCGCGTAGCCGGCGCCGGCGAGGGCCTCGGCCAGGCGGGGCGTGACGCCTTCGAGCTCGGCCACCTCCATGCGCACCTGCTCGCTGGCCTCCTCGCGCAGCTTGATGAGTTCGCTGGTGACGAGGTCGATCTTCCAGCCCGTCAGCTTGGCGGCGAGGCGGACGTTCTGGCCCTCCTTGCCGATTGCCAGCGAGAGCTGATCCTCGGCCACGATCACCTCGAGCGCGCGCTCGTCCCAGTCGGCGACGCGCAGCATGGAGACCATGGCCGGCGCCAGCGCCCGGGATACGAAAGTGTGGATGTCGTTGTCCCAGGGCACGATGTCGATGCGCTCGCCGCTCAAGGCCTTGACGATGGTCATCACGCGGGCGCCCTTCATGCCGACGCAGGCACCGACGGCGTCGATGCGGTCGTCCTTGGAGTAGACGGCCACCTTCGAGCGCCAGCCCGGCTCGCGGGCGATGGCCCGGATCTCGACCAGGCCCTCGTAGACCTCCGGGATCTCCTGCTCGAAGAGGCGCAGCAGCATGTCCGGGTGCGTCCGGCTGAGGATGACCTGCGGCCCGCGCGACTCGCGCTGGACTTCGAGCACCAGGCCCTGCACGGTGTCGCCCTGATGCCACTTCTCGCGGCGGATCTGCTCGCGGTAGGGCAGCAGCGCCTCGGCGCGGCCGAGGTTGACCAGCACGTTGCCCCGGTCCACCTGCTGCACGGTGCCGCTGACGATCTCGCCCACGCGCTTGCTGTATTCGTTGAAGATGCGCTCGCGCTCGGCCTCGCGCACGCCCTGGACGAGCACCTGCTTGGCGGTGAGGATGGCGTTGCGGCCGAATTCCTTGACGTCCAGGGGGATGCGGATGATGTCCCCCACCTCGGGATCGTCGATGTACTCGCGCGCTTCCTCGACCGTGAGCTCCTGCTCCTCGTTCTCGAGCGCCTCCTCGGTGACGACCTGCATCACCAGGTGGATGTCGATGGCGCCTTGCGGATCGATGTTCACGTCCACATTGGCCTCGGAGCCGTGCTTGCGGCGCACGGCGGAGCGCAGGCCCATGGCCAGGGTTTCCACGAGCACCTCGCGATCGACCTTGCGTTCGCGAGCAATTTGCTGCAGGGCTTCGAAGAAGCCTTCAGTCATCGTTGTTTTCCTCCCTCAGCGTCGTCGCCCGCTCCCGCCCCAGCGCCAGCGACGGCAGCACCCGCGCCTTGCCGATCGCCGCCCAGGGCAGGACCAGCGCGCCGGGGGCCGTCTCGAGGCGGATGCCCTCGGCGTCCACCGCGCCCAGCAGCCCCTCGAGCACGGGGTTCTCGCCCGGGGCGAGGCCGCCCTCGACCCGCGTCAGCCGGATCCGCTCGCCCAGGGCCAGTTCGTAGTGGCGAGGCGTGGACAGTGGCCGATCGAGACCGGGCGAGGACACCTCGAGGACATAGCTGCCGGCCACGGCATCGGCCGCCTCGAGGGCGGCGCCGAGGCGGCGGCTGACCCGAGCGCAGTCGTCCAGACCTACGCCGCCGGCGGCGTAGAGGACGATCTGGAGCACGCGGCGGCGGCTGCCCGGCCGCAGTTGCCAACTATAGAGCTCGAAGCCGGCCTGGCGGATCTCCTCCGCCAGGAGCCTCTCCAGGTCCTCGCTCATGACCGCAGCCTTCCCAGGGGAGCGCGCAAAGAAAAAAGTGGGCTGTGCCACCCACTTGCCCGCATACCATAGTACGGATCGGATGCTGCCGCAAGGACTTAATTTCGTCCCCGCGGCCCCGCGCTAGAAGACGAAAGTCGTCCGCAAGTCCAGGCGCAGACGGCTGGTGACGTTGTCCCGGATGTCATCGCTGCTGCGGCTATAGGTGATGGCCAAGCTGCCGCGCAACTTCTCCGAGAACTGGTAGCTCGCCCCGGGGCTGAAGCTGATCGTGCGCGACCCGCCCAGGGGGGTCTCGAAGCCGCCGGAGTCGATGCGGACGTTGCGAATCCGCGTGTAGCCCAGCTTGGTGTTCAGGTCCATGCGGCTCGAGAAGCGGATGCGCCTGAGGCCCGGGATGCCGATGCCGTTCGGCGCCGAGAGGTTGTAGTTCCAGGTGGCGTCCAGCTTCAGGTTGCTGTTCTTGGTGCGACTGGTGTTCTCGATCGAGGCGGCGGTCGAGTAGCTGCCCGTCAGCGTGGTCTGCATCTTGTTCGACCAGGTCGAGCTCCAGCGCGGCGTCCAGTTGCTGCTCTCGTCGCGGTTCTCGCTGCCCTGGATCCGATTCTCGGTGATGCGCCGCTGCCTCGAGTAGCCGAAGCCCAGCGAGCTGGACTCGAAGAGGTTTCCCCACAGCGGCCACTTCTCGACGCCACCGAGGTCGATGTTGAAGCTCGGCCACTTGCGATTGGTGTCCACCGTGTTGCTGCCGCCCATCCGGCGATTGGCCCGCGTGATCTCGAAACCGGTCGTCACCTGCAGATTCTGGGCGATGGTGACACCGGTGGCCAGGCGCAGGTCGCGCGACTCATCGAAGAGATCGGGGCTCTTGTGGGGCACGGCCTGGCCGCCGGCAGTGCCGGCCAGTTCGGGATCCTCGCTGAAGCCGAGCCGGTAGAGCAGGGTCGGCGCGCCGCGCACGTTGTCGTAGCGCGTGTTGACGCGCCGGCTGACATCCACCTTGAGCGGCTTGAGGCCGGCCAGCACCCCCAGGCTCTTGTAGACGATGAGCATCGGATCGACGCCGGCGCTCACGCTATCGGCGGCGACGGTCGCCTCCGGTGCGCCCAGCTCGAGGCGATCCTCGATGAATCGGCGCGAACTGCGGCGGCGCATGCGCGGATCGGGCCCGCGCAGCGGATCGACCGGCACCAGGAGCCGTTGCGCGCGGTGGCGCGGCGAGTCGGTCTCCTCGCCCAGCCCCCCGCCCGGGCCTGCCGACCGGTCGCCCGGCGCCGTGCCGCCCGGCCGCGTGGGCGTCCGCGCCGTGCCCTGCCGCTCGCGCAGGGCCTTGAGGCCATCCCCGCCGAGGGCCTCGAACCAGCGGCCGACCTGGAAGTTGTAGCCCGTCGACAGCGCGTTACCGTTGCTGAGATTGCGGCTGCCCGCCGGCAGGCTGACCGAGGCGAGATTGCTCGCCTGCGCCGACTGGTTGTAGTTGCTCGTGAAGGCGAGAGCCGGCCGAAAGCGGCGAATGAACGGCACCGTGTAGTCGATGCGCAGGCCCTGGCCCTGGCTGTTCTGGTAGCCGATGTTGAAGGCCCGGCCGAAGAGCTTGAGCGCATCGGCCTCCTCGTGCTCGAGATCCCGAGAGTCGGAGATGCTGAAGTCGGTCTTCAGCGACTCGAGGAATTGCCAATTGAGGCCGGCGCTGTTGACGAGCTGGCCCGAGCGCGAGGTCGGATTCGCCGCGAAGCGGGTGCCGCTGGCCTTCCAGCTCTCCGCGCGGCTGCGGGTGACATCGGACTTGAGCCTGAGGCTGCTGGGTACCCAGCGCAACCGGCTGCCGCCGAAGAGCGGCAACCGGCGATCCTTGAATTGCGTGTCGTAGCTCGCGCTGTAGGCGAGTTGCTCCTGCAGCTCCAGGCGCAGCGGGGTGTTGCTGCGGCGCTGGGTAACGGAGCCGGAGAGCTTGAGCTTGTCCAGCAGGGTCCGGCCGAACCAGTGCGTGGAGGGCGTGCGGCTGAGGCTGCCGGAGACGCTCTGGCGCACGCTGGTGCTCTTCTCCTCCTCCTGCCGCGCGGGATCCAGTTCGACGTCGCTGCTGAGCTGGTACTTGGGCAGGCTGAGTGTGCGCCCGTAGCTGGCGTTGATCGGCAGCTTGTAGCCGCCCAGCGGCACGAAGTGCTGCAGCGCGCTGCCCGCCGTCAGGGTCCAGTTGCGGGTATGGGCGCCCTGGCCGGCGGCGGAGCGCAGCGCCCGGAACTCCGCATCCTGCTCCTGATAATTCACACCGAGGTTGAGGATGCCGGCCACGTTGACCGATCCGCTCACCTTGGCGGCGTAGCCGGTAGCGCGCTTGACCTCCTTGACGCGCAGGTCGTTCACCCAGGTCTCGCCGTCGAGCGGGGCATTCGCCTCGCCGTTGGCGACGCCGAAGTAGAAGGCGCGGATGCGGCTGAGATCCGGATTGCGCACGCGCGTCAGCGTGTAGGAACGATCCGGCACGTTGAGATCGACTGCCGTCACGCTCACCGTGTCGGCATCGCTGATCAGCTTCAAGTCCGTCCAGTCCTGGAGCTGGAACTCCACCTCCGTCCAGCCGGTGGTCGCGGGCCGGTAGCGCCACTCGTAGTAGGTGATGCTGTCCTGCGCTGCGCGCAGGAACAGATCGTGACCGGCAGTGGCGGCGTCGGCGTGAATGTAGAAGCTGAGCGTGCGATAGCCGGTGAGGTTGAGCGAGCTGTAGTCCTTGCGAATGAGCGCCTGGTGGCCCGGCTGCAGGTTCTCGTAGACCACGTTGAGGGCCTGCTCCCGCTCGGGCAGGCCGGTGTCCGGGTCGATCTTCTCGCCGAAGGGCCAGGTGAAGTTGGCGTTGTCCTTGGTGTTGATCACCTCGACGCGCAGGTCCTCCCCCGCCGAGAGCATGGCCGGCGGCAGGGTCATCCCCGTGGCGACGGACTGGATGCCGTGCGACTTCCAGCGGTTGCCCACCAGCTTGATGCTCGCGATCTCAAGCCGATTGGAGGGCCGACTCGGATTCTGGCCGGGAGCATTGAGCCCCTCCCACCAGAAGCGGAAGTACTTGATGCGCGTCCAGTCGGGCTCGCCCAGGCCGTCGCTGGCGACGCGGGCGTCGGCGAGATTGAGGCGATACAGGCGCCAGGCCTTGCTGCCGGCGGGCGGGGCGCCGGTTTCCTCCCGGTAGACGTCCACCATGTCGATGAAGGCGGTATCCGCCAGCTCCACGGCGAGAGTGAAGTAGCTGTTCGTCTCATCGAGATCGCCGTCGCCGTTGAGGTCTTCCGTGTCCAAGCGCTTGTTGCCCTCGGTGCCGTTCACCTTGAAGTAGGAGCCGGCGTAGGCCTCGGTCAGCAGCGCGGGCTCGTAGTCGTCGCCGGCCGGGTCGTTCGGCGTGCGGTAAGGCGAGGGGTAGACCGGATCGACGCTTTCGGCGCTGCTGGGGCGGCCATCGAGGCCGATGTCCTCCTGATTGACATCGAAGATGCCGATGCCTTCCCGATCCTCGGTGTCGAACTCGCCCAGCTCGGGATTCCAGAAGTCCTCGTTGAGCAAGCCGAGGTCGAAGTGCAGCCGTCCCTTGCGATGGACGTCCTCCTGCTGGAAGTCGTTCACCCAGATCTCGAGGTACTCGGCCTCGCTGAGGTCGAGGCCCTGGCCACTGAAGCCGCGCATGAGGCCCGCCCACAGGCTATCGCCCTGGGCGCGATTGTAGGCGTCGGTCGCAGCGAGCTGACCGTAGGCGGCGAGCTGAGCGTCGCCCAGGCTGACTGGGACGGAGAGCTGGAGCACCTCCACCACCTCCTGCGCCTCCTGCTCGGCCAGGTGGAGGTTGAAGTCCTCGCGGCGCGTGGTGCTCTGGGGATGGTACCAGTAGGTCCCGCGCGCGCGGCCGCGGGGCCCGGCGGCGATGTCGGCGCCGCCGAGCACGCGGATCACGTCCAGGGGTTCGCTCGCCGGCAACCACTGGGTGCGGTGGATGCTGAGCTCGTCGGCATCCTCGGCGCCTTCCATGTCGTCGACGAAGGCTTGATCGTCGATGTTGGGGTTGGGAAAGCTCACCGCCAACTCGCTCGACAGGCTCGCCGTGCTGAGCGCATCGGTGTCGAGCAAGGGCAACCAGTTGGCCATCGTCGTCAGGAACTGCGGATTCGCCGTGAAGTTGCCGAGCAGGTTGCCCACCACATTGCGCGTGGACTCCTCGCCCAGCCGCGGCCGCCGGGTGCCGCTGTGCTTGGACTCGTAGAGCCAGGAGCTGGCCAGGCTGCTCTTGGCGCCGAGGTGGTAGGTGCCGTGCAGGCCGAGCAGGTTGCTCTGCCCGCCGCCGATGAGGGGACGATACTGGTAGCTGACCTGCAGATTGCTGCTCGGCGTCAGACGGTTGGCCGCCTCGCCGAGCAGCTCCACTTCTCCCGAGAAGTAGTCGATGCTGTAGTCCGTACCCTTGGCAAGCGTGGTGCCGTCGAGCGTGACCACCTCGCTGCCCTCGAGGATGTTGAAGGCATTCAGGTTGAAGCGGCTGGCCACGGTGGCGCTCTCGTAGCGGATCAGGTACTTCGCGTAGAGCGAGGGGTTCTTGAGCACGGTTTCCCGGGCCGTCGCGTAGATGACGGCATTGCGGTCGGCGCCGATCAAATCCTCGTAGTCGCCGGTAGCGGTGTTCAGCGTCCAGGCGTGCACCAGCGTGTCCGGCGGATTGAAGGGCCGGTAGTAGGGGAAGATGAGCAAGCCCTCGCCGATGTCCACGCGCGGCCAGTCGATGCGGCCGTCCGGGTCATAGCCCGTCAGGAGCCGGCCGCGATGCTGGTCGAGGCCGAAGAAGCGCAGATAGGGCGTGTTGCTGCCCGCCGGATAGCCGGGATCTTCGGTCGTGCTGATGCGCTCCACGCTGACCACGAGGCTGGCGAAGTCGATGTCGCGCCCGCCCAGCGAGTAGACGTTGCGCAGCATGTAGTCCCAGGTCGGGCTGTCGGGGCGGTAGGGATCGGGCTTGATCAGCTCCAGGGCGAGCGTGTCCGCGTTGGAATCCCAGTAGGTCAGCTTGCCCAGGGTGTTGTCGCCGACGGCGTGCGGTACGCTGGGGTTGGCCGCTTCGCGGGCGGTGTAGCTGACGGCGAGCACCTCCGTCTCCGCGATCGGATAGTTGAGCTGCAGCACGTAGAAGTTCTGGTTGGCGTCCAGGCGCCAGGTGAAATCGGAGTCCTTGAGCAGCTTGAAGGCCTGGACGGTCGGCGCCTGGCTGAGCTTGTCGTCGGCCAGGCCATTGCCCAGGGTGTCCACATAGGCGCGGCCTTTGTAGTAGCGCCCCGCGTCGGGAGAGTTGGCGTTGGGGGCCGTGCCCGTGCTGACGAAGACCTGCAAGGTGGCCTCGTCGACCAACCAGCCGTAGAAGGCGCCGTCGTTGCCGGGAGCGGTGTCGAGGAGAACGCGCGGATCATCGAGGAAGAAGAAGCGGTTGGCGATGAAATCGGTGTCGCGCTTGAAGTCGGCCTCGATGTCCTGGCCGGTGTTGTTGAAGCTGCGGCTGGACAGCTCGCCCTCCTGCTTGGAGGCGATGGCGGTGAAGTCCAGCGCGCCCAGGTGCCCCTGCATCTTGACCCCGAACAGGCCCTTGTTCTGGGTCGAGTAGCTGACGAGGCCGGAGCTGGGCAGGCTGAGCTGGGTGTCGCCCATCTCGATCAACTCGACGACCTCATCCTCGTCGCCCTCGTAGCGGATGCGGATGCGGTTGGCGTCCTCGCCGACGGCGAGGCTGTTGTTCTCCACCTCGACGTGCACCTTCTCGCCGACGGTGCCGTTCAGCTTGACCTGCAGTTCCTGCTTCATCTCGAGCCGGGGGAAGAGCGGCTGCCCCCGCCCGGATTCGTCCGTGATGAAGTTGCTGTTGCGCGTCGTCTCGCCGCTGAAGGAGATGGTCTCCCGCCCGGTGACGGTGATGTTGCTCTTGTCGCCGCGGCCGACGACGCGCTCGACGCTCTTGGGCAGGGCCAGCGGAATGTTGATGTCGATCAGCGAACCGCGCGCCTCCTCCTGGGTCAGCTCGCGGGCCGTCGTGGCCGCCTGCTCGTGCAGCAGGGCCAGGCGGCGGCGGGCCAGCTCGCGGCCGAAGTAGTCGTCCCAGGAGATGAGCTCGCGCTGGACGACGGCCGGCCAGGCCGCGGCCAGACCGTTGCCGTAGCGGTCCTCCGCGGCGGCCAGCGGCCGCATCTGGCCGAGGATCGCCGGCCGCCGCAGCCACAGCACGAGGCCCGTCTCGGGCAGCACGCGCAGCTCGTCCTGCCAGTAGCTCGCGCTACCCCGCAGGGCGACCGCCGGCGGCAGCCAGTGGCCGGCATGGAGGCCCGGCACCCAGCCCTCGCGCGCGTAGCGCTGGGCGGACAGATACTGGGCGTAGGGACTGTAGGCCGGCAGGGAGGGGGCAGGCAGCAGATCGGCCCGGGCGCACTCGGCGCCGCCAAGGAAGAGCCCGCTCGCGAGGAGCAGGCAGAGGGCGAGCAGGCGGCGCGTGAACCTGGTCAAGGGGCGAGCGGCTCTCTCGGTCGTCGTCATCGATGGCGAGTCCTCGGCTGGCCGGGTCGCCGCGCGGGCGCGACCCGCGGCCCGATCGCCGCGGACAGGGGCGCACTGTCCCCCTGCAGGGACAGCCCGGTCCACGAAACTGGACAGGGGCCCTTCCACTCCGACTGCCCTCCCTGGCTTGCTCCTCCGCGAGGGCCGACGCCTTCAGTGGAGGGACTGGAACCGGCAGCGGGTGCGGTCCATTCTTCGCTTGTCGGGGAGCGCAGGGGTACTTACACTCGCCCTTCCGCTTAAGTCCTTGTCGCTAAAGAGGTACTCGGTGAGGCTGGCCGACCGCTACATCCTCCGCAACCATCTGGGACCCTTTCTGCTCGGCCTATCGGTCCTGACCTTCGTCTTCGTGATCGATATCCTCTACTCCTTCCTCGAGCTCTTCCTGGTCAACAAGGTGCCAGCCGCGGTGGTGCTCGAACTGGTCCTGCTCAGCCTCGGTCATATCCTTGCATTGACCATTCCAATGGCCGTCCTGGTCTCGACCATGATGGCCTTCGCGCAGATGGTGGGCGAGAACGAGATCACGGCCCTGCGCTCGGGCGGCATCTCGCTGTACCGGCTCATCGCCGCCCCCCTGATCGCGGCGCTGGCGCTGACCGCCGGCATGTTCCTGTTCAACAATTTCGTCCTGCCGGAGACGAACCACCGCCTCAAGAACCTCCTCATGGCCGTCCGCGCGAAGAAGCCGGCGCTGGACATCAAGCCCGGCCGTTTCATCGAGTCGATCCCCGGCTACACGCTCTACGTCAGCCGCAAGGACGAGGCGAGCGGAGAGCTCGGCGACCTGCTCATCTTCCAGGAGGAGCGCGGCGCCAGCCCTGTCGTCATCAGCGCGGAGCGGGCCCAGTTCGCCCGCGACGACCGGCAGGATCTGCTCAAGCTCTCGCTCGCCGAGGGCGAGCAATTCGAGGCCGAGCTGGCCAGCCCCGAGCGCCTGCAGATCACGGTCTTCGAGCGCATGGACATCCTGCTCAGGGACATCGATCGCGACCTGCAGCGCCGCGATCTCGAGCACCGCGGTGACCGCGAGATGTCCGTGGCGATGATGGCCGAGCGGGTGGCGAGCAACCAGGAGGAAATCGCGCGGCTCGACGCGCGCCTGGCCGGCGAGGCCGACAAGCAGATCGGGCGCCTGCTCACTCTGCTCGATCCCGCCGAGCGCGCCCAGTACCTGGAGCGCAAGGGGTTGCCGGCCGCGGGCTCCGGGCCCAGCGGCCTTGCCGCCCGCCGCAGCGCCGCGCGCCTGCCGGACGAGGAGAATACCCTGCGCTCCCTGGGCAACCTGCAGCTCAGCCGCAGCGCCGTCGAGCGCAAGATCCGGCGCTACGAGGTGGAGATCCACAAGAAGTTCGCCATCCCCTTCGCCTGCCTCGTCTTCATCCTGCTCGGCGCGCCCATCGCCATCAAGACCGGGCGCAGCGGCACGGGCTGGGGCATCACCTTCTCGATCGCGCTGTTCACGATCTACTACGTCTTCCTGGTCGGCGGCGAGGAACTAGCCGACCGGGAGCTGCTCGCGCCCTGGATCGCGATGTGGCTGGCCAATCTGCTGTTGCTCGGCCTGGGCGCCGCGCTGCTCGTGCAGACCAATCGCGAGTCGCACCCCTACTCGCTGCTGACGCGCCTGGATCTCTGGCGCGACCGGCGGCGCCAGGCCCAGGCGGCAAGGCGGCGCCGGGTATGATCCGCCTGGACCGCTACGTGCTCCGCCAGTTCCTCAAGGCCCTCGCCCTCGGGCTCCTCGCCTTCCTGGTCATCTTCATCGTCATCGATTTCTTCGAGAAGCTGGGCGACTACATCGACCGCGATACGCCCTGGCTGGTGGTGGCCAAGCTCTACCTGTTCAAGATCCCCTACATCACCGTGCTGATCCTGCCCATCGCCATGCTCCTGGCCAGCCTCTTCAGCCTCGGCCGCCTGTCGCGCGACAACGAGCTGACGGCCATGCTCGCCGCCGGGATCCCCCTGCCCCGCCTGCTGGCGCCGCTCTTCGTGCTGGCGGCCCTGGTCAGCCTGGGCAGCTACTACTTCAACGATCGCGTGGTGACGCGCGCCAATCTCGCCCTCGAGGATCTGCAGCGCTACGAGGTGCGGCGCGAGCCGCGGGCGGATCGCGGCGTGCAGCGCTTCGTCCACCGCATCGGCGAAGACGGCAGCGTCTACTGGGCCGAAAGCTACTTCGTCGCCCAGCAGCGCTTCGAGCGGCTGGTCATCCTGCGCTACGAGGGCAGCCGGCTGCGCGAGTACAGCTCCGCCCGCCACGCCGTCTGGAGCGGCGACCACTGGCGCCTGCTCGAGGGCACGCGCCACATCTTCCCCGGCGGCAGCGGCCAGGAGCGGCCCGAGGCGGGCACCTTCAGCTTCGAGAGCTACGACCTGCCGCCCCTGGCCGAGACGCCGGAGGTCTTCAGCCAGCAGGAGAAGAAGCCCGAGGCGATGGACTACCGGGAGCTGCAGGACTACATCACGGCCCAGGGCCGCTCCGGCGAGGATGCCGACCGCCTCTGGGTGGACCTGCACGTCAAGGCGAGCTTCCCCTGGGCCAACCTGGTGATCGTGCTGCTGGGCAGCGCGCTCAGCGCCTCCAAGCGGCGCATCTCGATGGCTGCCGGCTTCGGCCTGACGGTGGCCATCGCCTTCGTCTACCTGATCTTCCTGCGTCTGGGCCTGTCCTTCGGCCACAACCAGACCCTGCCACCCTTGCTGGCCGCCTGGGTGGGCAATCTGCTCTTCCTCGTCGTGGGGCTCGGGCTGCTGGCCCGGGCGAGCCGCTAGGCCTCAGCCGCGGGCCGGCGCGCTCATGCGGCCAGCCCCGGCAGTCGGCCGAGCCACCAGCCCAGCCAGACCGCGCCCAGCCCCAGCAGGAACTGGGCGCCGACGTTGGCTCCCACCAGCAGCCACTGGCCGGCCCGCGCGAGCTGCAGGGTCTCGAAGCTGAAGGCGGAGAAGGTCGTGAAGCCGCCCAGCAGGCCGACGAAGAGCGCGAGCCGGGCGCTCGGTCCGAGGAGGCCGCGGCTCTCGGCCAGAGCGCCGAGCAAGCCGATGAGCAGGGAGCCCAGCGCGTTCACGACCAGGGTGCCCGCGGGGAAAGCAGCGCCGAAGGGCGTCAGGCGCTGGGCGAGGCCGCCGGCGCCATAGCGCAGCACCGAGCCCAGGAAGCCCCCCAGCCCCACGAGCAGCCAGCCGGGCATGGCCTAGGTGCCCGCGGAGTAGTCGTCGGCGTAAGCGATCTGCTCGGGGGTCAGGCGATCGAGCCCCAGGCCCAGGGTCCCCAGCTTCAGCGCGGCGATCTCCTCGTCCTGGGCGGCCGGGATGTCGTGCACCAGGGCCGGCAGCTGCTTGCCCTCGCGGGCCATCCACAGCAGGCTCATGAACTGGTTGGCGAAGGACATGTCCATCACCTCGGAGGGGTGCCCCTCGGCGGCTGCCAGGTTGACCAGACGCCCCTTGGCGAGCACGAACAGGCGCCGACCACCGGCGAGCGTGTAGCGCTCGTTGCTCGGGCGGATCTCGACCGGCGGCGCGGCGGCCAGGCGGGCCAGTTCGACCAGGTTCAGCTCGCAGTCGTAGTGGCCCGTGTTGCAGACCACGGCGCCGTCCTTCATGGCGGCGAAGTGCCGCTCAACGATGACGTCCTTCATGCCCGTGGCCGTGATGAAGATGTCGCCCTGCGGCGCCGCCTCGTCCATCGTCATCACGCGAAAGCCCTCGAGGTTGGCCTTCAGGGCCGCCGTGGCCTTCACCTCGGTGACGATCACCTGGGCCCCCATGCCGCGAGCCCGCATCGCCACGCCGCGCCCGCAGTGCCCGTAGCCGGCCACGACGAACTGCTTGCCGGCGAGCAGGATGCTCGTCGCGCGCAGGATGCCGTCGATCGAGGACTGGCCGGTGCCGTAGACGTTGTCGAAGTCCCACTTCGTCTCGGCGTCGTTGACGGCCACCACCGGGTAGCGCAGCTTGCCGTCGGCGGCCATCGCGCGCAGGCGGTGAACGCCGGTGGTCGTCTCCTCCGTGCCGCCCTGGATCTTGGCGCAGCGCTCGGGGTGCCGGGCGTGCACGCTGAAGATGAGATCGGCGCCGTCGTCCAGGGTCAGGGTCGGCCCGGCCTCCAGGCACTGATCGATGGCCCAGTAGAACTCGGCCGTGTTCATGCCGTGCCAGGCGTAGATCGGCGTGTCCGCGGCGGCGAGAGCGGCCGCCACCTCGTCATTCGTGGACAGCGGATTGCAGCCCGACCAGACCACCTCGGCGCCGGCGGCGCGCAGGGTCTCCACGAGCACGGCCGTCTCCTTGGTGACGTGCAGGCAGCCGGCAATCAGGTGGCCGCGGAAGGGCTTGCTCGCCCGGAAGCGCTCGCGCAGGGCCATCAGCACCGGCATGCGGCTCTCCGCCCAGTCGATGCGGCTGCGGCCGGCCGCGGCCAGAGCGAGGTTCGCCACCTTGTAGCGCGTCGTCGTGTTCATGGGGTCTCCTTGGTGACCAGCGCGCCTGCCGGCGCGGGGGATGGCCCGCGCGGCTTGCCACGCGGAGGATGGCGCAAGTCCGGGGCGCCGGGCGGCCTCAGCCGCCGCAGCGCTTGGCCAGAGGCGCGGCCAGGTCCCTGTCCTCCCAGCGGAAGCCCTCGCCTTCGCGCCCGAAATGGCCGAAGGCGGCAGTGCGCGCGTACTGGGGCTTCAGCAGGTCGAGATGCTTGATGATGCCCCGCGGCTGCAGGGGGAAGAGCTCGCGGACGGCGGCCGTCAACACGGCATCCGCGACGCGGCCGGTGCCGAAGGTGTCCACCATCACGCTCACCGGGTCCGCGACGCCGATGGCATAGGCGAGCTGCACCTCCACCTCGGCGGCGAGCCCCGCGGCGACGATGTTCTTGGCGATGTAGCGGCCCATGTAGGAGGCGGAGCGGTCCACCTTGCTCGGGTCCTTGCCGCTGAAGGCGCCGCCGCCGTGGCTGCCCCTGCCGCCGTAGGTGTCGACGATGATCTTGCGGCCGGTGACGCCGCAGTCCGCCTTCGGCCCGCCCTCGACGAAGCTGCCCGTCGGGTTGATGTGGGCCGCGTAGCCCTCGAAGTCCTGGCCGCTGGCCTCCAGCACGGGCCGGATCACCTGCGCCTCCACCTCGGCGCGCAGGTCGGCGATCTTCCAGGCGGCGTCGTGCTGCGTGGAGAGCACCACCGCGGTGACGCGCACCGGCCGCCGCCCTTCGTACTCGACGGTGACCTGGCTCTTGCCGTCCGGCCGCGCGAAGGGCAGCTCGCCCTGCCGGCGCAGCTCGGCGAGCCGGCGCGTGAGCTGGTGGGCGAGCGTGATCGGCAGCGGCATGCAGCTCGATGTCTCGTCGCTGGCATAGCCGAACATCATGCCCTGATCGCCGGCGCCGCCGGTGTCCACGCCGCGGGCGATGTCGCCCGATTGCTTGTCGATGCTGGTGAGCACGGCGCAGGTGTGCGAATCGAAGCCCATCTCGCAGCTCGTGTAGCCGATGCGCGCGATGGCCTCGCGGATCAGCGCCGGGATGTCCACCCAGACCTCGGTGCGCATCTCGCCGGCCACGATCGCCATGCCCGTCGTGACGAGGGTCTCCACGGCGACGCGGGCGGCGGCCGGATCGCCGCCGATCTTGGCTTCCTGCTCCAGCACCGCGTCGAGGATGCTGTCGGAAATCTGGTCGGCGACCTTGTCGGGATGGCCGTCGGTCACGGACTCGGAAGTGAACAGATGGCGCTCGGGCACGGTCCTCCTCAACGTGGGGAATCGGGGGTGGCACGCTCGCCGCGGACGACGCTGTGGTCGCCGAGGTTCAGGCTGCCCCGCAGCCCGTCAACCAGGCAGTGGGCACCGATCAGCGAGTCATGAAGCAGGCAGTTTCTCACACGCGCTCCCTCGCCGACAACGGAATTCTCCAGGCGGCTGGCGACCACGTGGCAGCCCTCGCCGAGGCTGACATCGGGGCCGATCGTGCAATCGGCGAGTTCCGCCGAGGGGGGCACGAAGACGGGCGCGCGATAGGTGACACCTGGCCGCGCCGCGGGTAGGGGCTGCCCCTCCAGCAGGGCGCGATTCGTCTCGAGCCAGGACTCCTCCTTGCCCACGTCGTACCAGTCGGCGATGGGAAAAGGAGTGAGCGGCTCGCCCTGGTCGATCATGAGCTGGAGCGCATCGGTGAGCTGGTACTCGCCGCGGGTGCGTCGCTCGCCGGCGATGATGGCCGCGAGGGCGGCGCGCAGCACGCCGAGGTCCTGGAAGGTGTAGATGCCGACGAGGGCGAGATCGCTGCGCGGCTGCTCCGGCTTCTCCTGGAGGTCGACGATGCGGCCGCCCTCCACCACGGCCACGCCGAAGCGCCGGGGATCGTCGACCGCCTTGACGCCCATCGCATGGCCGGGGGCGGCGAGCAGCCCGGCGAAGTCGGCCCGCACGATGGTGTCGCCCAGCACGATCAGCCCGCGCCCGCTGCTGAGACCGGCGCCCCCCTCCGCGGAGAGCAGGGCCTGGTGCACGGCATGGCCCAGGCCCAGGCGCTGGGCCTGCACGACCGTGTCCACGGCGAGCCCGGGGTAGCTGGCCGCCACCCACTCCGCGATCATGTCGCCGCGGTAGCCGAGGACGAGCACCACTCGGTCCACGCCCACGGCCAGGAGCTGATCGAGGATGTGGCCGAGCACGAGCTTGCCGGCGACGGGCAGCAGGGCCTTGGGCCGGCTGTGCGTGTGCGGGCGCAGGCGGGTGCCCACGCCCGCGGCGGGAATGATGGCGGTCAGGCTCATGCCGGCTCCTCGGCGACGGCGAGTCGTTGCTTCATGGCCGTCAGCGCGGGCGTGGCCGTCGGATCGACGCCTCGCATCAGGGCATGGTAGGCGGTCAGGGTGTCTCCCAGCAGCAGGCTTGTCAACAGGCGCGGCAGCAGGCCCTCGCCGCGGGCGGGGATCTCCAGGCCGGCCTGGCCGCGCGCGGCCAGCAGCTCCTCGCTCAAGCGCCGACGCAGCAACACGCGGGGATGGGCGGCCACGGCGCCCAGCCAGACGGGCAGCCCGGGCAGATCGCCGGCCGACCAGGCAACCCAGCTGTTGTGATGCAACTCGGGCAGGCTGCGCTGCTCGGCGGCGCGCTTGGCGTTTTCCTCGAACTGGCAGCGCAGGCGCAGCGCCACCGCCTCCCAGGCCGGCGCCAGCGCACAGAAGATGGGCCGCGCCTCGCCCAGCGCCAGGGCCAGTGCCTTGGCCGGATTGCCCGGCAGCGGCTGCGCGGGGGCGCAGGCGGCGGCCACGGCCTCGAGACCGGCCGCCAGCTCGGCCGGCGATTCGGCCGCGGGATCGTGCAGGCCGTAGCCGGCTCCGATCGCGAGCAGGCGGCCGAGCATGGCCGGCAGCGCGCAGCGCGGGCTGTAGCCGGCGGGCAGGCTGAAGCGGACGCAGTCGGCGCCCTCGGCGAGCAGGCGGCCGCCGGTCGTCACCAGCAGCGGCGCCAGCCCGGCTCGCCGCGCCGCCGCGAGCAGGGCGAGCACTTCTTCGGTATCGCCGGAGTAGCTGCACAGGACGAGCGCATCGCGGGGTCTCAGTGCCGGCAGCCGGTAGTCGCGCACCGTCAGCAGCTGGGTCTCGGCAATGCTGCCGCCGGCGGCGTAGAAGGCGGCCAGGAGGTCCCCGCCGATGGCGCTGCCCCCCATGCCGCCGATCAGCAGGCGGCCCGGCGGCCGGCGGATCGCGGCGCCGGGCTCCCAGCCCGCGGGCAGTTGCTCCCCGCGCGCCGCGGCGAGCAAGGCCGGAAAGGCCGCCAGCTTGCCCAGCATCTCGCCGGGGTCCAGGGCGGCCAGGGCGGCCGGATCGGCCAGGCGCGCGCGCCAGTCGCCGCTCACGAGGGCTTCTCGGCGCGCTGCAGGGAGGCCGCCAGCTCGGGGAACTTGCGGGCGGCGAGGCGGGAGACGTTGCGCTTGATCTCCTCGGCGGTCGCGTAGCTCCAGGCGCTCTTGACCAGGCTGCGCGCCTGATCGTAGGTGATGCTGCGAATGATGCGCTTGATCTCGGGCAAGCGGTAGGGATTGACGCTGATCTCGTCCAGCCCCAGCCCGATGAGCAGGATCGTGAACAGGGGCTCGTCCGGCAGCTCGCCGCAGATGCCCACCCAGCAGCCCCCCTCCTTGCCGGCCGCCACCGTGCGCTTGATCTGGCGCAGGATGGCCGGATGGAAGGGCTCGTAGAGACGCCGCACGAAGTCGTTGTCGCGATCGATGGCCAGCGAGAACTGGATGAGATCGTTGGTGCCGATGCTGAAGAAGTCCACCTCGCGCGCGAGCAGATGCGCGATGACGACCGCGCTCGGGGTCTCGATCATCACGCCGAGCTGGTACTCGGTCTGGAAGGGCAAGCCCTCCGCGCTGAGCTCGGCCGCGACCTCGCCGAGGTGCCGCTTGACCTCGCGGATCTCCTCGACGCAGGAGACCATCGGCACCATCAAGCGCAGGTTGCCGGCGACGCCCGCGCGCAGGATGGCCCGGAGCTGCGTGCGGAAGATGCGCGGCTGATCGAGCGCGTAGCGGATGCCCCGCCAGCCCAGCGAGGGGTTGTCCTCGGCGGGAAAGCGCATGGCCGGGGAGACCTTGTCGCCACCCAGGTCCATGCTGCGGATGATCACCGGATCAGGGGCGAGGGCCGCCAGCACCTCGCGATAGACCGCCAGTTGCGCTTCCTCGTCCGGGAACTCGGGCGAAGCGAGAAAGAGGTACTCGGTTCGAAAGAGCCCCACGCCGGCGGCGCCGTGCTCGACGGCGGCGGCCGCCTCGGCGGGCAGCTCGATGTTGGCGAGCAGTTCGATCTGGCGGCCGTCGCGGGTCTCAGCTGCGTAGTCCTTGTAGCGCAGGCTCTGGCGCTCCAGCTCGGCGTAGGCCGCGCGCAAGCGGGCGAACTGCGCCTCCACGCGCGCGTCCGGATGCAGCACGATCTGGCCCGTATGGCCGTCCAGGATGATCTGATCGCCGCTCTTGGCGGCCGTGGTCAGGTCCTCCACGCCCACCACGACGGGGATGCCCAGGCTGCGGCCGAGGATCACCGAGTGGCTGGTCTCGCCGCCGCGCTCGGTGACGAATCCGAGCACGAACTCGCGACTCATCGTGGCGGCATCCGAGGGACTGATGTCCCGCGCCACCACGATGACCGGCTCGCTCAGGTCGCCGAAGCCCTTGGCGCCCTCGCCCAGCAGCTCGGCCAGCACGCGGCGCTCGACGTCGCGCAGGTCGCTGCTGCGGTCGGACAGACCGCCGTCCAGGCTCTGGAAGGTGCGCACGACGCTCTGGCAGGCTTCGGCGTAGGCCGTCTCGGCGCACCAGCCCTCGCCGATCAGATGCCGCGTCTGCCCGAGCAGGAACTGATCGAGCAGGATGAAGCGGTGGGCATCGAAGATGCGGGCGTGATCCTCGCCCAGCTCCTCGGCGACGCGCGCCCGCGCCGTGAGGATCTCGCCTTCGGTGGCTTTCAGCGCCGCGTCGAAGCGCGCGAACTCATTCGGGATGGCGGCGGGCTCGACCTGGCGCGGCACACCGGTGGGGAGATCTTGGTCGTAGACGAAGACCGGGCCCGTCGCCACCCCGGGCGCGCCGGGACGGCCCTGGAATCGACGGGGCTCAGGGGGCATCCTCGTAGAACCCCCGCGCGAAGAGCGCTGCAATCTCGGCGATGGCGATCGCCTCTTTCTCGCCTTCACAGCGCACCCGCACGCTGCTGCCCTTGGCGGCGCCCAGGGCCGCCACACCCAGGATGCTCTTGCCGTCCACTTCGATGATGCCGTTGGAGAGCGTCACCTTGCAGTCCAGGGAGGAGGTCAGCTTCACCAGCTCGCTCGCGGCGCGCAGGTGCAGACCCTTGGCGTTGACGACTTGCAGATCCCGTTCCAGCAAGACCGCTCCTTCCTTGGCCGGCACACCGGCCGGCCTCGACCGGCTAGCCGGCCGGCGACAGCTCCACGCGGTAGCACAGGGAGGCCACTTCGCCGTCGCCCAGATCGAGCTCTCGGCCGAGACACAGCCAGGATCCCTGGTAGACGCGCTCGAAGCCCGCCTCCGAGAGGCTGACCGTTTCGATCGGCTCACGATAGACCGCCAGCGCCGCCCCGGCAAGGGCGATGCTGACCCCGCTCCAGTCGTCCCGCAGCTCCAGGCGCTCGCCGCGCTCCCAGCCCTGGCTGCGCAGCTGGGCTGCCGCCGCCGGCCGGCCGTCGATGAGGATGCGGCGGTCCGGGGCCTCGGGCGCGAGCAGGTTGATATTCCAGCCCGAGCCCAGCGTGGCCTGGAGACGACCCGGGCCCGTGTAGCGCAGCGCCAGCTCCACGGACAGGGCGGCGCCGCCCGCGGCCCAGCGCAGGCGCTTGTCCAGAGCGAGGCGCCGCCCGGGCTCGAACTCGCACTCGGCGCCGAGGCGCAGTTCGCCGTCGGGCGCGGCGGGGGCCTCGACCTGGAAGTCCAGGTCCGCGAAGTCGAACCAGGCGCCGCCATAGGGCAGGGCCGCCGCGCCGGCGGCGTAGAGACCTTCCTCCAGGCTGGCGCGAGCGCGCGGATCATAAGTGAGGTAGGCCTCCAGGCCCGGCTCCTTGGCGAGAACGAGATCGTGAATGCTCTTCGCCCCCGCCTCGTCGGCGCCCGGGGTCCCCGGCGGCGGGGCCGCGGCCAGCTCCCGCAACTGCGCGTGGTAGGACTCCTCGCGGCGGCTGAGCACATTGGTGAAGGGGAAGGGCCGGGCCAGGTAGTCCAGCTCGCGCACGCGACCGCCGCGCGGCGAGATGAACAGCCGGGCCTGAGGGCTGCACCAGATGAGCTCGCGGTGGCCGTCCAGATCGAGATCCTCGCGCGCGAACGCATAGGCCGCGGGCAGGAGCAGGCGGTCGGCGGCGACCAGCCGCTCGAGAATGGCCTGGCGCAGGTGCGGCAGGTAGAGACCGCCGAAGAGGCCATGCCAGTAGCCGCAATTGCACTGGGCCTGCAGCAGCAGGTCCTCCGCCTCGGCGAGCGTGGCCTCGGGCAGGGCGCCCGCGGCGCGGGCGGCGGCGAGGGCGCGGCCGGTCCAGAGCATGCGCTTGTGCAGCCAGTTGCTCTCCTCGTACTTGACGAAGAAGTTGCGCCAGAAGCCGCCGCGCACGAAGGGCGCCAGGGCGGCGGAGGCCCCCTTGGCGAGGGCGGACAGGGCGTGGACGCTGCGCTGGGCGGCCAGGGGCAGGGCCCACTCCCCCATCTCCGTGTAGCTGGCCGTGGGCAGGTAGGCCACGCCCAAGGGCGGCCGGCTGTCCAGCACCTGGGAGAAGCCGGCCAGCTCGAGATCGGGAGCCGCCGTCAGCGCCGCGAAGAGCCGCTCGAGATAGCCTTCGCCGTAGCAGAGCTCGTGCGTGCTGCTCCAGACGCCGAACTTCTCGCCGTCGTCCATGAGCACGCCGAGCTCGCCGCCCGGCGCTGCGTCCAGGCTCGCCAGGTGGGCGAGCACCTCGGGCACGGGCCGGAAGGGCACGAGGTAGCGCAGGCGCATCGAGATCGGGAAGACGGCCAGCGAGTGGCCCTCCTCCTCGGTGAGGTAGTAGCCGGCGAGCTGATCCGGGGCGAAACCGCTGGCCAGGAAGTGGCTGTCGTCCAGGGCCACCCAGTCCAGCCCGTGCTCGGCGAGCAGGCGCGGCAGGTGCGGCTCCCAGATGCGTTCGGCCAGCCACAGGCCCCGCGGTCGGCGGCCGAAGCGGCGCTCCAGTTCGCGGCAGGTCAGCTCCACCTGGGCGTGCCGATCCCGCTCGGGCAGCACGCTGAGGATGGGCTCCCACCAGCCGCCCCCCACCATCTCCACCTGCCCGCGCGCGACGAGGGCGGCGAGGCGCTCCAGGTACTCGGGCGTCTCGCGTTGATGCCAGGCGTAGAGCGGCCCCGAGATGTGCATCGCCGTGCGCAGGCGGGGATGGCGCTCGAGGCAGTCGAGGAAGGGCTGGTAGGCCCGCGCATGCGCATCGCGGATCACGTGATCGAAATTGCCCACGGGCTGATGATTGTGGATGCCGAAGACGAAGGTGGCCATGGCCTAGCTCCCCCTCGCGAGCCGGCGCCGCGGGCGAGAACCGCAACCGGGATCGCCGGCTCGTTCGGGAAGCGCTGGCAACGCACGATCAGGCCGCCCTCCGCGAGCTGAAGGAGCGCCGCGAGGCTCTCCGCGGCAGGCGTGAAGTCCTCCGCCAGCGGCTGGCCGCCGGCCTCGCGCAGGCCGATGATCACCAGGCCCTTGATCTCGATCCCGACGCGCGGGAGACTCTCGAGCGCTGGCGGCGCATCGGTCAGCCAGAAGTCGCCGGGCCGCGGCGCGGGCAGCTGCGCATCGGCGAGTTCGCAGCAGACCAGCGGCAGGCCGAGCTCCGCGGCCGAGGCCGCGTAGAGCAGGGCCCGCGGGCTGTCGGCCAGGCCCCGCGCAACGAGGACGATGCGCGTCGGCTTGAGCACGGGCAGCCAGCCGTGCAGGATGCGGCCGTGGAGCAGGCGGTCGTCGAGATGGAGGTCCACAGGGATCCTAGAGGCTGGGGGGCGTGAGTTCACGGATGGCGTTCTGCCCCCGGTGGATGATCCCCCGCACGAGGGCCGGCGCGCTGAGTTCGTGGCGGTGGGCCAGATAGTAAAGCAGGATCGGCAGGTTGACGCCACTGATCAGATGCAGTCCCGGCCGGCCCGCGAGCCGAGCCAGGCAGGCGGTGGCGCAGCTGCCGCCGAAGTAGTCCGTGAAGACGAGCCCGGTCTCGCCCAGAGCGGCCATCCGTTCGCCGACGGCCGCGTCCAGGGCCTCGGCCGAGAGCCCGTCATTGGACAGCGCGCTGATCCCCGTCGGCTCTCCGTAGATGCCGGCCAGGGCGGCCAAGAACGCCTCCCCGAGCTTGCCGTGGCAGACGATGAGGGCGGGAATCATGCACACTCCAGCGCGGCTGAGGCTGGCCCGATCTTCCGGCGCGGCGCCGGCCAAGTCAAGCCGCTTTCCTCACTCCTCGTCGTGCTGGAGGTAGTGGAAGACGCGCGCCTCGTGCTGGCGGGCGAGGTCCTCCATGATCTGGCGATTGAAGCGCTCGGCCGGACTGAGCCCGTAGACCTTGAGCATGTGGTTCATGGCGATGGTCTCGGCGATCACGGTGACGTTCTTGCCCGGCACGATCGGCAGCACGACCTGCGGGATGGGCAGGCCCAGGATGGGGCTCATCTCGTACTCGAGTCCCACGCGGTCGTAGTGCTTGCCCCGCTCCCAGAGCTCGAGGCGCACTTCCACTTCGATGCGCTTCTGCACGCGGATGGCCCGGATGCCGAACATCTCGCGAACGTCGACGACGCCGACACCGCGCACTTCCATGAAGTGCTTCAGGAAGGCATTGCCGCGCCCGATCACGGTCTGCCCGCGCCTGATCAGCTGGACGACATCGTCGGCCACCAGACGATGTCCGCGCTCGACGAGGTCGAGCACGATCTCGCTCTTGCCGATGCCGCTGGGACCGGTGAAGAGCAGGCCGACCCCGTAGACGTCGGCGAGCGAGCCATGGATGTTGCCGCGCGGCGAGAAGTGATTCTCGAGGTAGGCGCCCAGCGCGCGCAAGAAGGGCGTCGTCGGCTGGCTGGTGCCCAGCAGCGGCACCCCGTGCTCGTTGCAGAGCGCGAGCAGCTCCGGCGGCGGCTGCTGGCCGCGCGTCATGATGAGGCAGGGCACGGCTGCGCAGAAGAGATGGCTGAGGGCCGGCTGCACCTGGGCGGCCGGCAGGCGCTCCAGATAGCTGAACTCGGCGCCGCCGAGGATCTGGATCCGCTTGGCCTGGTAGCGTTCGGTAAAGCCCGTGAGCACGAAACCGGGCCGACTCAGCTCCGCCACCGTGATGTCGGTGGCCGAGACCGCCGAATCGCTCCAGAGCTTGAGCTGGAGCAGCTCGGCGGTCTCCTGGAAGAGCTTCTCGACGGCGAGGCTGTGATTGACGATCTCCACGCCGCCTCCGTCAGTCGTCGGACCGGATCACGCCATAGCCGCCGTTCCGGCGGCGGTAGGCCACGCTGAGCAGTCCGCGCTCGGCATCGGCGAAGACCCAGAAGTTGTCGCCGTGCACTTCCATGCGGCTGATCGCCTGGTCGGGCGTCAAGCGGTCGAGGTGGATGAAGGTCTCCTTGATGACGGGATAGTCCGGGATCACCTCGGTGCTCGCGGCGCCATGGATCGTGATCGTGCCGGTCTCCTGCTGCATCTCGCCGGTCGGCTTGGCGCTGCGGCGGCGGCTGAGATTGCGCGTCTTGTACTTGCGCACCTGGCGCTCGAGCTTGTCGGCGAGGCCATCGATGGCCGCCCTGATGTCGTCCTGATCCTCCTTGCCGGTGAAGTCGGCGTGCTTGGCATGGAGGGTGGCTTCGGCGATGGACCGGTGCTTCTCCTGCCGCAACAGGATGTGCGCCTCCATGATCCCGTCGAGGTACTTCTCGAGGCGGCCGATCTTCTCCTCGGCATAGTCACGGATCTCGGGGTCCAGGTCCATCTTCTTGGCGGTGACGGCGATCTGCATCATTCACTCCTCTTTGGTGGATGCGAGAAGGCCCGACGGGCTGCCGGGCCGGGAGCGTGGGCAGATGATGACCGACGGGGCGGGCGGGCGACGCGGTAAGGGGACACGTCCACCTCCGGGGGAGCGCCGCGTTCGGCTCTCCTCGCTCCGAGCATAGCAGCGCCGCTGGCATCCGGCAAGCGCCTAGAACTGCTTGCGCAGGCGGGCTGGCAGGACGCTGAGCTGCTCGCGATACTTGGCCACGGTGCGCCGCGCGATCATCAGACCCTCTTCGCGCAGGATATCGGCGATCTTCTGATCGCTGAGCGGGTGCTTGGGATCCTCCTTGGCGACGATCTCCTGAATGCGGCTCTTGGCCGCCTTCGCGCTCACCTCGTCGCCGTCCTCGGTGCTGAGGGAGGAAGAGAAGAAGTACTTGAGCCGGAAGATGCCGCGGGGCGTCTGCACGGTCTTGTTGTTGGTGACGCGGCTGACCGTGGATTCGTGCATGCCGATCTTGCTCGCCACCTGCTGCAGCGTCAGCGGACGCAGCGCCTGCGGGCCCTTGTCGAAGAACTCGCGCTGCTCCTCGATGATCGCGGCCATCACCTTGACCATCGTCGCCCGCCGCTGCTCCACCGTGCGAATCAGCCACTGGGCCTGATTGAGCTTGCCTTGCACGTAGTCCTTCGTGTCGCGACTGGCGGAGACGAGGTACTCCTTGTAGTTGTCGGCGATGCGCAGGCGCGGCAGGTGGCGATCGTTGAGATAGATGACGTACTCGCCTTCCACCTCTTCGACGACGAGATCGGGGATGATGTACTGCGGCTCTTCGCTGGACAGCTCCAGGCCCGGCTTGGGATCCAGCTCGCCGATGCTGCGCGCCGCCTCCTGCACGTCGTCGACCGTGAGCTTGAGCTTGCGCGCGATCTCCTGGTACTTGCGCTGCATCAGTTCCGGGAAGTGCTCGCGGATGATCTGCGCCACGAGACTGTCCTCTTCGCCCCGCGCCGCGAGCTGCAGCAGCAGGCACTCGGGCAGGTCGCGGGCTGCGATGCCGGGCGGATCGAGGCTCTGCACCAGGCGCAGTGCCGCCAGCGCCCGGGCCTCGCCCACCTGGAACACGTTCTGGATCTCGTCGAGGCCGATGGTCAGAAAGCCCCGATCGTCCAGACTGCCGATCAGGTACTCGCCGATCGCCAGCAACTCGGGATCGGCGGCGCTCATGCGCAACTGGCGCAGCAGATTCTCGCCGGCCGACAGCCGGCTGATCGGCACACGCTCGACGAACTCCTCGGGCAGCTCCTCCTGCTCCTTGTACTGCATCTCGAAGCCGTCATTGAAGACGTCGCTCCAGCTGTCCAGGTTGCCGGCCTGCGGCTCGTCGCCGCCCTCCTCCTGCTGGCGATCCGGCTCCTCGTCGTCCTCTTCGAACTCGAGCAGCGGATTGGTCTGCATCTCGGCTTTCAACTCCAGCTCGAGCTCCAGCGTCGGCAACTGGAGCAGGCGCAGTGCCTGCTGCAGGCGCGGCGTCATCACCAGTTGCTGACGCTGGGCGAGCTTGAGCTGGATCTTCATCTCCATGGGGCGGCTCTTTCGCTAAAGGTTGAAGCTCTGACCGAGATAGACTTGGCGCGTGGTTTCGTCCTGCACCAGCTCCGCGGCGGTGCCGGCGCGGATGATCTTGCCCTCGAACAGGATGTAGGCCCGATCCGTGATGGTCAGGGTCTCGCGCACGTTGTGATCGGTGATCAGGATCCCCAAGCCCATCGCCTTGAGCTGGCTGACGATGGCCTGCACGTCGCTGACGGCGATGGGATCGATGCCGGCGAAGGGCTCGTCCAGCAGCATGAAGCGCGGGCTGGTGGTGAGTGCGCGGGCGATCTCCACGCGGCGCCGCTCGCCGCCGCTGAGCTGATGGCCGTAGCTGCGGCGCAGGTGCGCGACCCGCAGTTCCACGAGCAGTCGCTCCAGGCGCTCCCGGCGGGCGGCGGGGCTGATGGGCACCGTTTCCAGGATCGCCTTCAGGTTGTCCTCGACGGTGAGCCGCCGGAACACCGAGGCCTCCTGGCTCAGGTAGCCCAGGCCCAGGCGCGCGCGGCGGTACATCGGCAGGCGGTGGATCGGCTGCGCGTCCAGGAAGACCTCGCCGCGATCCGGGCGGATCATGCCCACGATCATGTAGAAGGTGGTGGTCTTGCCCGCGCCGTTGGGACCGAGCAGGCCGACGACTTCGCCCTGCTGCAACTCGAAGGAGACGCCGTCCACCACCCGGCGGCGGCCGTAGGTCTTGACCAGGGCCTCCCCGCGCAAGCGAACCCGGGACTCGCTCATGGGGCCACCTCCTCCCGCTGCACGATCAGGCCGCTCGGTTCGCGCGCAATGCGCAGGTGATCGAGCCGGCGGTCGCACTCCATGTCGAAGCCCGTGTAGAGGTTCTCGCCGTGCTGCATCTCGACGTAGGCCTCCGTGTGGAAGAGCTCCCGCTCGCGGTCCCAGTGCAGCACCTCCGTGCGCAGGTCGTAGTTCTCGGCGCTGACCACATGCACGCTGCCGATGGCGGTCATCGCCCCGGTTCGCTGATCGATGCGGCCCGAGTCGGCGGTCAGGGTGGAATTGAGCTCGCCGCTCTCGCCGTACATATCGACACGAATGCCCCGCGACTCAATCCGCTTCGTCGCCTGGAAGACCAGCGCCTGCTCGGCGCGAAAGATCCAGCTCAGCCGGCCGGAGTCCGATTCGGTGGTCGTGAAGTCCCAGAGGATCTGATCCGGGCCCTGGCCCATGGCCTCGACACTGGGCCTGGGGGCCTTTTCACTGCAGCCGAGCAGGGCGGCCAGGACCACGAGCGCCCCGCTGCGCCGGCCCCGCTGCCAATGGCGAACTCCGAAGCTCCGGCCCTCAGCGATACTTCCCCGCTGCGCGTTCACGGCGTTCATTCCCTTGCTATTCAAGAACTTGCGATAAGCAAGCGGTGATCCATGCAGGGAGGATAGGCACTGAGGAATCCACTGTCAAGCAATCCATATGCCAGGAAGCATCGGGAATCAGGAGAAAGTACTTGACACTTCAAGCCCTTGTGCGAACGGCCCGCCAGGTCGCCGCATCTAGGTCAATGGCTTTGAATAGAAGCGTTTAGCTGAGACCAGCCCGCAGGATGTCGTGCAGATGGACGACGCCGAGCAGAGCGCCCGTCGGCCCCGTGACCACGAGGCTGGTGATGGGCCCTGGCCGGTTTGCTTCCATGAGCTGCAGGGCCTCGGCCGCCAGGAGCTCCGGCCCGACGCAGCGCGGACGGCGGGTGGCCAGGCGGGCGACCGGCTGGTCGAGCAACTCACCGACGCCGGGCGAATCCACGAGCAGCCGCTTGAGGTCGCCGTCCGTGAGCACGCCGAGCAGTTCCCCGTCGCGGCCGAGGATGCAGGTCATGCCCAGGCCCTTGCGGATGATGACGAGCAGGGCTTCGCGCAGGCTGGTGTCCTCCCCGATCACCGGCAGCGCCTCGCCCTGGTGCATGAGATCGGCGACGCGCAGGCTGAGCCGGCGACCCAGCACGCCGCTCGGGTGCAGACGCAAGAAGTCCGCGGCGCCGAAGCCGCGGCGGTCGAGCAGGGCGAGGGCGAGGGCGTCGCCCATCACCATGGCCGCCGTGCTGCTCGTCGTGGGCGCGAGATTCAGCGGGCAGGCCTCCTCGGCCACGGCGGTATCGAGGCTGACGGCGGCGGCCTTAGCCAGGGGCGAACCCGGACTCCCGCAGATGGCCACCAGCGGGCAGCCCCGTTCACGCAGGAAGGGCAGCCAGCCGAGCAGTTCCTCGCCCGCCCCGCTCTTGGAGACCATGATGCAGAGGTCCCCGCTGCGCAGGAAGCCGAGATCGCCATGCGTCGCCTCGGCCGCATGCAGGAAGACGGCCGCCGTGCCGGTCGAGCTGAGCGTGGCTGCGAGCTTGCGGGCGACGTGGCCGGACTTGCCGATGCCCGTCACGACGACGCGCCCCCGGCAGGCGGCGACGAGTTCCACGGCGGTCAGGAACTCGGCGCCGAGCCGCTCCTCGACGGCGGCCAGGGCCGCGATCGCGGCCGCAAAGACCTCGCGGCCGCGCGCCACACCGCCGGCTTCAGACATCGCCCGGCTCCGGGGCAGCGCTCAGGAAGGGGGCGACCAGCGCCTCCCACTCGCCGCGGGCGCGCAGGACGCCCTCGATCGCTTCGCGCGCCGCGCCATGCCCGCCACGGCTGGCCAGGGTCCAGGCGCAGCGGGCGAAGAGCTCCGTCGCCGCGTCGGCCGGACAGGCGCCGAGGCCGGCGGCGGCCATGCCGGGCAGATCGAAGAGATCGTCGCCCACGAAGAGCGCTGTGCCGCGGGTGCAGCCAGTCTCGGCGAGCAACTCGCGCACGGCCTCGCCCTTGTCGAGGCGGCCCAGGCGCAGGTGCTGCAGGTGCAGGCGCTCGGCGCGCTCGCGAATCTCGGCGTGGTCGTTGCCGCTGCACAGGGCCACCGCTAGCCCGCCGCGCAGGGCGAGATAGATGCCGAAACCGTCCTTCACGTTCCAGCGCCGACTGCGCGGTTCGCCGCCGCCCAGGGTGCCGTCGGTGAGCACGCCGTCCACGTCGAAGATGACGAGGCGCAGTCGCGCCAGCCGGGCCGCCAGGGATGCAGGAGGCTCAGGGTAGGACATCGCCCGCCTCCAGCGCCCGCCACAACTGGGCCAGCTCGCGCAGGAGCGCGGCGGCCGTCTCGAAATCGAGCTGGGTCGCCGCGTCGCTCCTGGCGCGGGCCGGCTGTGGATGCACTTCCAGGAAGAGGCCGTCGACGCCGGCCGCCAGCGCGGCGCGCGCGAGCGGACGGGCGAAGGCCCGCGTCCCCCCGGAGGCGCCGGCGGCGGCGCCGGGCCGCTGCTGGCTGTGGGTGACGTCGAAGATCACCGGGCAGCCCGTGCTCGCCAGCTCGGGGAAGGCGCGGAAATCGACGACGAGATCGCGGTAGCCGAAGCTCGTGCCGCGCTCGGTGAGCAAGACGCGGGAGCTGCCTGCTCGCCTCACCTTGTCGGCGGCGAAGGCCATGTCGGCGGGCGCCATGAACTGGCCCTTCTTGATGTTCACGGCCAGGCCCGTGGCGCCGGCCGCCTCGAGCAGAGGCGTCTGGCGGCAGAGAAAGGCGGGGATTTGCAGGCAGTCGACCACGCCGGCGGCGAAAGCCGCCTCCTCCGGCTGGTGGATGTCGGTCAGCGCGGGCAGCTGCACGCTGCGCGCCGCCTCGCCGAGCAGCGCCAGCGCGGCCTCGGCGCCGAGGCTGCGAAAGCTGTCCGCCGCCAGGCGGTTGTCCTTGCTGTAGCTGGCCTTGAAGACCAGGGGCCAGCCGATCTCCGCCGCCAGCTCGGCGAGGAAGGCGGCGGTCTCCATGAGCATCTGCCGATCCTCGACCACGCAGGGGCCGGCGATGAGCAGGGGCCGGCCCGCGCCCACCGCCGCCTTGCCGATGGCAAAGCGCCGCCCGCCCTCTGGGGATGCTCCGCTCACGGGACGCGCACCTCGCCGTAGCGGTGGGCGCGAGCCGCCGCCACCAGGGCGCGGAAGAGCGGATGCGGCCGCCGGGGCCGGCTCTTGAGCTCGGGGTGGAACTGGCAGGCGACGAAGAAGGGATGCTCGGGCAGCTCGAGCATCTCGACGAGCTGGCCATCCGGGGACAGCCCCGAGAAGACCAGGCCCGCCCGGCCCAGCTTGTCGCGGTAGGTGTTGTTCAGCTCGTAGCGATGCCGGTGCCGCTCCGAGGTCTCCTCCGCCTGGTAGCAGGCATGGGCGCGACTGCCCGGAGTGAGGCGGCAGGGGTAGGCGCCCAGGCGCATCGTGCCGCCCATCTGCACCATGCCCTTCTGCTCTTCCATCAAGCAGATCACCGGCGCCGCGCACTGGGGATCGAACTCCGTGCTGTCGGCGCCGGCGAGGCCGGCGGCGTGGCGGGCGAATTCGATCACCGCGGCCTGCAGGCCGAGGCAGATGCCCAGGAAGGGCAGGCCGCGCTCCCGCGCCAGGCCGATGGCGGCGATCTTGCCCTCGACACCGCGGTGGCCGAAGCCGCCGGGCACCAGCAGGCCGTCCAGGGGCTCGAGCGCTGCGGCCGCGCTGGCGGCGTCCAGGCGTTCGCTGTCGATCCAGTGGATTGCGACGCGCACGCCGTTGGCCTCGCCCGCATGCGTGAAGGACTCGATGATGCTCTTGTAGCTGTCCAGGTGGTCGACGTACTTGCCCGCGATCCCGATCGCAACCTCGCGTGAACGATCCTGGACGCCCGCCACGAAGCGGTCCCACTCCGAGAGGTCGGGCTCGGGCGTTTCCAGGCCGAGCAGCTCGACGGCCCGCTGGTCCAGGCCCTCCGCGTGCAGGCGCAGGGGCACCTCGTAGATGGAGTCCACGTCCCGCGCCTCGATGACGTCCCGCGCGGCCACGTTGCAGAACAGGCCGATCTTCTCCTTCACCTCGGCGCTGAGGGGCCGCTCCGTGCGGCAGACGAGCAGATGGGGCTGGATGCCGATCTCGCGCAGGTCCTTGACGCTGTGCTGCGTGGGCTTCGTCTTGATCTCGTGGGCGGCGCTGATGTAGGGCACCAGGGTCAAGTGCACGTAGAGACAGTGCTCGCGGCCCTTGTCGAAGACGAACTGGCGGATGGCTTCCAGGAAGGGCAGGCTCTCGATGTCGCCCACCGTGCCGCCGATCTCCGTGATCACCACGTCGAGTTCGGGGTCGCGCTCGGCGAGCATCAGGACGCGGCTCTTGATCTCGTTGGTGACGTGCGGCACCACCTGCACGGTGCGGCCGAGGAAATCGCCGCGGCGCTCCTTGGTGAGGATGGCGTCGTAGATCTGGCCGGCGGTGACGTTGTTCAGGCGGGCCAGGTCCTGGTCCAGGAAGCGCTCGTAGTGGCCGAGGTCGAGGTCCGTTTCGGCGCCGTCGTCGGTGACGAACACCTCACCGTGCTGGAAGGGGCTCATCGTGCCCGGGTCGACGTTGAGATAGGGGTCGAACTTGAGCATCGAGACGCGCAGGCCGCGTTGCTTCAAGAGCAGACCGAGCGACGAGGCGGCGATGCCCTTGCCGAGCGAGGACACCACGCCCCCCATGACGAAGATGTACTTGGTCTTCCGTGCGCGGATCACTGCGTCTCCCCCCGGGCTGCCAACAAAAAACCGGGCGCTGCGCCCGGAACTCGATCCTATGCGCCGGCGAGCAGCATTGCAACGACTTTGAGGTCCTCGGGCCGATCGACCCCCGGCGCCCATTGCGTTCCGGGCTCCACCCAGATCGCGATGCCGGCGTCCAGGGCCCGCAGCTGCTCGAGCCGCTCGGCGCGCTCGCGCCTGCTCGGCGGCAGGGCGACGAAGCGGGCCAGGGTCTCGGCGCGATAGAGATAGACGCCCGCGTGGAGCAGCAGCTCGGCGCCGGCGGCGGGCGGGGCCGTGAGGCGGCGCTGGAAGTCGAGGGCGCAGCCGGCGGTGCCGCGCCAGAGCTTGACCCGGTCCGGATTGTCCCGATCCGCGGGGGCGAGCGGCACGCCCACCGTGCCCATGGCCAGCTCGGGAGCGGCTTCCAGGCGGGCGATCAGCGCATTCACGGCGGCGAGATCGAAGAGCGGCTCGTCGCCCTGCAGATTGAGCACGAGGCCCGACCAGCCCGCCGCGGCCTCCGCCACGCGGTCGCTGCCGCTGGCGTGGCCGGCGGCCGTCATCCTCACCTCGACGCCGAGGCCCGCCACGTGGTCGCGGATGCGTGGATCATCGGTGGCGACGCAGAGGGCCGCGATGCCGGCGAGCCCTTGCGCCCGCTCGCAGACGCGCTGGATGAGGGTCTTGCCGGCGACGTCTGCCAGCGGCTTGCCGGGGAAACGGCTGGCGCCCATGCGGGCGGGTATCACGACCAGGGTGGCCATGGCCTCCCCCCTCCCCACAACGCAAACGGCGGACCCGGAGGCCCGCCGCGCTGCCGGGAGCTCTGCTGCCGCCTCAGGCGGGCAGGACGTTGACGATCTTGCGATCCTTGCCCTTGCGGGCGTACTCGACGGTGCCGTCGATGAGGGCGAACAGCGTGTCATCCCCGCCGCGGCCCACGTTGGCGCCAGGCAGCAGGTGCGTGCCCCGCTGGCGGACGAGGATGCACCCGGCGCGGACGGCCTGGCCCGCGAAGCGCTTGACGCCCAGGTACTGCGGCGAGCTGTCGCGCCCGTTGCGGGAGCTGCCGACGCCCTTCTTGTGTGCCATGACTGCCTCCTCGGCCTAGGCGATGCCCTTGATGCGAATCTCGGTGAAGCCCTGCCGGTGGCCCTGAAGCCGCCGGTACTTCTTGCGCCGCTTCTTCTTGAAGACGAGGATCTTGCGGGCGCGGCCCTGCTTGAGGATCTCGGCCTCCACGCGGGCGCCCTCCACGAAGGGGCTGCCCAGTTTCATCGACTCGCCCTCGCCGATCGCCATAACCTCATTGAATTCAACGGCATCGCCGACATTGCCGCTCAGGCTCGGCACCCGCAGCACCTGCTCGGGGACCACCTTGAACTGTCTGCCGGCCATCTTGACGAGCGCGTACACGGCCGTTCCTCCTCACGTAGGGCGAAAGCGTTTGAAATACACTACTTGCCCCCGGCTGTCAAGGGGCCCGCCGACGATTGCCCTAGCGGCTCACCGCCGCCACCAGGTCCCGTCCGGTCTCCAGGGCGGTGATCTCGTGCTGCTCGCGGTGCAGACGCGGGTCGTCGAGCAGGTGCAGCTCCACCTTGTGGGCCTCCTGGATCTCCCCGAAGATGCCCAGGCGACTGCCCCGGATGAAGTGGGCCAGCACCGGGTTGACGCGGATCTGGTACTTGCGCTCGCGGCAGCGCGTGGCGATGCGGCGGATCGTCGTCTCCAGCTTGTTGGTCAGGCTCTCCACGGACATGATGTGGCCGCGGCCCTCGCAGTAAGGGCAGTCCTCGCTGAAGATGTGCAGCAGGGTGGGCCGCACGCGCTTGCGGCTCATCTCGATCAGGCCCAGGGGACTGATGTCGAAGACCTTCGTGCGCGCGCGATCCTGGCGGATGTAGCGCTTCAGCTCGGCGACGACCTTCTTCTTGTCCTCCTCGCTCTCCATGTCGATGAAGTCGATGACGATGATGCCGCCGATGTCCCGCAGCCGCAGCTGGCGCGGGATCTCGCGGGCCGCCAGCAGATTCGTCTGCAGGATCGTCTCGGCCTGGTTGCGCTTGCCCACGTACTTGCCCGTGTTGATGTCGATCGAGGTGAGCGCCTCGGTGTGGTCGAAGACCAGGTAACCGCCCCGCTTGAGCCAGACCTGGCGCTGCAGGCTCTGCTCGAGCTCGGCGCGGACGCCGAAGGCGTCGAAGATGGGCAGCTCCTCGCGATAGTAGAGCACCCGGTTCTCCAGCTCGGGAGCAAAGGTGCGCACGTAGTCCACGAGCTGGGTATGCTCGACCTCGTGGTCGATGAGCAGGCGCTTGACCTCCTCGTTGAAAACGTCGCGCACGAGACCGATGACCAGGCCCACTTCCTCGCGCAAGCGCACCGGCGCGCGCCGGCCCTGGGTCTTCTCGACGATCTCCTGGTGGCGCTGATGGAGCGCGCGCACGTCCTCTTCGAGCTGTTCCTCCTCGACGCGCTCGCCCGCGGTGCGCACGATCACGGCATAGCCTTTGGGCCGGCAGCGCTGGATGATGCGCTTCAGGCGCGTGCGCTCGTTGCGATCGAGGATCTTGCGGCTGACGCCGATGTAGTCCATGCCCGGCATGACGACGCAGAACTTGCCGGGCAGGGAGAGCTGGGCGGTCAGGCGCGGCCCCTTGGTGCCGATGGGCTCCTTGGTGACCTGAACCACCACCTCGTCGCCCTTCTTGAGCAGGCTTTCGATGGGCGGGTAGCTGACGGTCTCCCGGCGGCCGCGGCTGCTGCGGCTGCCGCGCTCCTCGTCCACCTCCAGTTCCTTGAGCCGTTCGGCGTCGGCCTCGCCCCAGACGAGGTCCGAAACGTGCAGGAAGCCCGCCTTCTCGTAGCCGATATCGACGAAGGCGGCCTGGATGCCGGGCAGCACCGCCTTGACCAGGCCCTTGTAGACGTCGCCGACGATGTGCTTGCTATCGCCCCGCTCGACCAGGTACTCGACCAGCTCGTGGTTCTCGAGCACGGCCACCGCCACCTCGGTCGCGCCGACGTGGACGAAGATCTCCCGCTGCATGCCACCCCTTCGCGCGTGCGCGCACGGGGCACCAGCCGCGCCGGGACGCGGGCCTCAACCGAGGGAAGGGGCGGGCGCCGCTGCCCGCCGAGCGCCGACCTAGGGCAGCGTCTCGAGGGTGATCATCACGCGCCGTGTTCCGGCCGGGAACAGCCATGCTTCGTAGAGCAGCTGCCGGCCATCGGGCGTGAAGCGAGCGTAGAGCTCTTGTCCCGGGTCGTTGGTCACGCGGTTCACCGCGCCATCGACCTCGCGAATGTAGAGGTCCGCGCTGCCGTGCGCACTCGAGCTGTAGACGATCCTGCCGCCGTCGTCGGCATAGGCCGGGTAGGCCTCCAGCGC
This sequence comes from uncultured bacterium, assembly GCA_963695095.1. GTDB lineage: Bacteria > Krumholzibacteriota > Krumholzibacteriia > JACNKJ01 > JACNKJ01 > VGXI01. The sequence goes on from CAVOFT010000001.1 coordinate 2,464,376, forward strand.
CGCCGAGTTGGTCAGGTTCGCGCTCCCAGTAACGGTGACTGTATCGGCCACAAAGTCCAGGGTCAGCCGATGGATGTCGCCGCCTTGCACATAGATCAGGTCACTTCCCGTCGGGTTGAAGAATGGCTGGCGACCCCTGTCATTGGTCAGGGAGATGGGCACTGCCGTTGGGTCGGGCAGCCCATCCGCACCGATTCTTACCACCCAGATCCCATCGCGATTGTAGTCGGCGTCCTCATCGCTGAGGCCATCCTCGTCGTCGTCGCGCACGGGATCGTAGTCGTTCTTGAGCAGGGCCCGCAGGTTCGCTAGCTTGACCTCAGGGTCCTGCAGATCGCCGAGCGTATCCTCGCTCGTCCCGGGCCCACCGTCATTCTCCTCGTCTCCGGGGACACCGGGATAGCCATCGCCGTTCATGTCGCCCGGCTGATCCTCGTCGATCTGGCCGTCGCCGTCGTTGTCGATGCGGTCGACCGGATCCTCGTCGAAGAGCCCGTCGCCGTCGTTGTCGATCGGAACGTAGGGGTCCTCGTCGATGAGGCCGTCGTTGTCATCGTCGAAGCCATTGATGGGATCCTCGTCGACCGCGCCATCGCCATCGTCATCGAAGCCCGGATCCTTGCCGTCCTCGTCGAAGAGCCCATCGCCGTCATTGTCGAGAATGTCGAGAGGATCCTCGTCGATGAGGCCATCCTCGTCATCGTCCCAGGCGGGCAGATAGTTCTGCAAACTCCAGGCGTAGGTGTACGGGGCCGGGTTCTCCACCAGCATCGCCGCTACCTGGGGATCATTGAAGTCGATGCCATGATCGCCGTCGTCGTCGATGTCGACGTAGCCCGGCGCGAAATCGCTCGTGCCGCCGGCCAGCACCTCGATCTCGCCCACGGGATCCTCGCCGACCTCGCCGTCGCCGTCATGGTCGTAGCGGTACAGCAGGGTGTCCGCGTAGGCCAGCCACTGCGCGCCGCCGGCCATCGGCGGCGAGACGCTGGCGTGGTTGCCGCCCGTGAAGCGCCAGTCCTGGCGCACACGCACCTTCGTGTACCAGTAGTCCCACACCGGCGGCCGGCCGCTTGTGTTCGAGTAGCCTGCCAGCGACGCATCGTAGTCGTTGACGATGTCCTCGAAGGGCCCACCCAGGGCATCCTGAGGTGCCACGGTGGAGGCGATCTGAGAGACCGCATTGTAGCCCATCGAGTAGAAGATGCGGTCCGTGTGGCCGTCATAACAGAGCTGCCGGGGGCCGCTGAAGTAGACCGCGCCAGGATCGCTCGGGAATCCGCCGGCGCCATTATCGGCCTCGTAGCTGCCGATGGAACTGAACTGCTGATGATCGCTTCGCGTGTAGTGCACGCTGGGATCGTTGTCGTTGGGATACTCTTCCGTCGTCGGGAAGTGCTCGTAGAAACCGTCGCCATCGGCGTCATCGAGCACGAGGCGGAAGATGTCGCCGGTGCCCTCGAAGAGGCAGGTGTAGGCGATCGCCAGCCGCTCGCCGTCGGCAGCCAGGGCCACGGGGGCACCCGCGTCCAGATTGACCGTCAACTCCAGGGAGCGGATCAGGGGGGTGTAGTCAGGCGGGGCCGTGCCCCCGTTCTTGCTGTCACAGGCTCCCAGCAGCCCCAGCGCCAGCGCCCCGAGCAGAGCGATTCCCCACAGCTTGAGACCATTCTTCATGGAAACCTCACCTCGCGCGGAGGGCTCCGGACGGCGGAGGGGTGGGCGAAGGGCTTGGGATTCGCAAGCTTGCGTCTACCCTACGGGGATTCTGGATAGCACTCGCGCGCCCGGCTGTCAACTGCCGGCGGGCCCTTCGCCTCGACGCCCGATCTTGACGATTCAACGAGAAGATGGGGCCTGGCGCCCCCCCACGCAACCCGTTTCTATTGGGGAGTTTCCGAATCGGGCCGGATCAGCCGCGGAAGCGGTAGCCCACCCCGCGCACCGTGCGCACGATGGCGCCGCCGCCGGGCAGTTCGCCCAGCTTGCTGCGCAGCCGGTTGACGAGGACGTCCACGGCCCGCTCGGTGTTGCCCTGCCCGCTCCCCCAGACCAGTTCCTGCAGGTCGTTGCGGCTGAAGGTCTCGTCGGGCCGGCTGGCCAACTGATACAGCAGCTTGAATTCCAGGGCCGTGAGCTGCACGGGATTGCTGCCCTCCCGGCTGACGCAGAGGCGGTCCGGCTGGATGCTGAAGCCCTCCAGACAGATGGCCGCCCCGCCGTCGCCGCTCTCCCGCACCCCGCTGCCGGCGCCGGAGCAGAGCGCGGATCCGCGCCAGCATTTCAGTGACATCCACGGGCTTGACCATGTAGTCGTCGGCCCCCTGATCGAGGCCGCTGACCTTGTCGCTGGGCTTGTCCAGCGACGTCACCATGAGAATGGGAATGGCGCGGGTCTCGCCGAGCTCGCGCAGCGAGCGGCAGACCGCCAGCCCGCTTTCATCCGGAAGGAGCAGATCGAGGACGATGAGGTCCGGCTGCTCTCTGCGGGCCAGCGCGAGCGCGGAAGCCGCCGTCTGTTCGGCGAGCACGCCATAGCCCGCCTGCTCGACGCTGGCTGCGAGCATGCGCAACGTGCTCAGATCGTCCTCGACGATCAGGATCTTCTCCATCGTTTCAATCTCCCCCGGTACCCATCGGCGCTCAGTCTAGCAGCGTATCCTCGAATATTGCAATCAAATGTGAGCGCAAGGACTTACGAACCGTAAGCTGTCGCACAAATGCGACAATTGGCGACAGGCGGGCTCCAGGACTCACTCTCGCCCTCCTTGACCGCGGGGGTCCACCGCCCTACCTTGGGCCTGCCCCCACTGGACCCTGGCCGCCAGCCCCAGCGCTTTGGAAAGGTCGCCATGCCGTCCCTGCTCGATCGCAGCATCGCCGGGCTGCTCCCGGCAGTGCCGAAGCCAGTCGTCCGTCGCGTCTCCAGCCGCTACGTCGCGGGCGAGGACTTCCCCGCCGTCGTCGCCTTGGCGCGCGGCCTCGCCGAGCGCAATCTGCGCAGCACCATGGACATCCTCGGCGAGAACGCCCAATCCGCCGCTCAGGCTCGGCAGGCGGCCGCCGACTACCTCGAGCTGGTGGATCGCCAGGTCGCCGCCGGCGTCGACCGCAATGTCTCCATCAAGCTCAGCCAGCTGGGCCTCACTCTGGACAAAGAGCTCTGCCTCGAGAGCATGCGCAAGATCGTTGCCCGCTCGGCGGCCCAGGGCGGCAAGGTCCGCATCGACATGGAGGACAGCGGTCTCACCGACGACACCCTCTGGGTCTATCGGTCCCTGCGCGCGGAGTTCGCCAACGTCGGCGTGGTGCTGCAGGCCTACTTGCACCGCACGCTGGCGCGACGTCGCCGCCCTGGCGCCGCTCACGCCGGACTACCGTCTCTGCAAGGGGATCTACATCGAGGCGCCGAGCATCGCCATCCAGGACCACGACGGCATCAATGCGAATTTCCTGCGCGCGCTGGCGGCGATGTTCGACGGCGGCAGCTACGTCGGCATCGCCACCCACGATGCCAGCCTCGTCGAAGGCGCCAAGCGGATGATCGCCGAGCGCGGCCTCGGGCCCGATCGCTACGAGTTCCAGATGCTGCTCGGCGTGCAGGAGCGCCTGCGCGATCGGCTGGTGGCCGAAGGCCATCCCCTGCGCGTCTACCTGCCCTACGGCAGCCAGTGGTACGCCTACTGCATGCGCCGCTTGAAGGAGAACCCGAGCGTCGCCGGCCACGTCTTCCGCGCCATGTTCGGCCTCGGCTAGGGCGCGGCCCCCCTGCCCCCGCCGCGGCGACGCCGGAGCTAGTCCTCATCCCCCGGCCCGGCCGCCGGCAGGCCCAGACCCAGGCAGGCCAGCAGGACGGAGGCGTAGCTCCCGGGCGGGAGCGTGAAGCTCAGCCAGATGCCCCCTGCGGCGGCCTCCGCCGCCAGTTCCCCGACCGGCACGCGCAGCGGGCGGCGACCGCCGCGCAGGCGCGCCGCGAAGGCCGGCTCCCAGCCGCCAGCGGCAAGCAGGGCCACCTCGATGCGCCCGGGTTCGCCGGTCGGCGCCAGCATGCGCTTGCCGGGCAGGGGTCCGGTCGCGCTGATCTCCAGCCGCGCGGCCCGCGCGGCTTCCGCCTCCGCGTCCAGGACCGGAAAGACGGCCCCGTGGCCGTGGATGTAGGCGAGATCGCCCGCGGCCAGCGCGGCAGCCTCCCCTTGCCGCGCCGCGCAGACCCGGTTGAAGAGCGCGGCCTGGAAGGCGCTGAAGAGGAAATCCTGAGCCCGCCCCTTCCGGCGATGGCTCGCGACCATGGCCTGTCGACCCCGCAGATGATTCTCGCCATCGCTGCCGAAGCGCTGCGGGCCGAAGTAATTGGGCAGGCCCGCCGCTGTCAGCTGCGCCAGGGCGGCGGCGAAGGCGGCCGGATCCGCCTCGCCCCGCAGGAAGAGCCGAAACCGATTGCCGGCCAGGTGGCCCAGGCGCAGCTTGTTGCGATGGGCCTGGGCCGAGAGCACGCGAAAGCGGGGATCGACGAGGGCGTCCAGCCGTCCCTCGCTGCCCTCGCGCGGGATCGAGAGCCGCTGGCGGGCCGTCGCACTGCGGTCCTTGCGCCCCGCCCAGCCGACGCTGCCCGGCGACAGGCCCAGGCGCTCGGCGATGAGGGCGGCCAGGCGCGGCGTGTCGATGTCGCGCTTCTCGATGTCCAGGTAGAGATGCTCCCCCTCGCCGCTGGCCGGATACAGGGGCAGCTCCTCGACGTGGAAGCGATCGGCGTCGGCGGGATAGGCAAGCGCCGCCGCCGGACCGGCGGCGAAGCGCAGGTCCCGCCAGGGATGCCATGCGGTCTCGGCGCTCATGGCTGGGCCTCCCCCTGCCGGTAGCGATAGCGATGGATGGCGCGGCCTTCCCGGCGATACTTGAGCTCGAAATGCGTGCCCGGCAGCTCGTCCTCGGGCCAGGCGAGCAGAGTCAGCGCCGGCGCTGCGGCCAGGAGCCGCGCGATCACGCGCGCGTAGTCCGCATGATCCGTGGTCACCCGCAGCTCGCCGCCCGGCGCGAGCACCCGCTGGGCTTCGGCGAGGAAAGCGGGAGTCAGCAAGCGGCGCTTGTGGTGGCGGCGCTTGGGCCAGGGATCGGGATGGTAGACGTGCAGGGCGGCCAGACTCGCAGAGGCCACCTTCTCGCTGAGGAAGACCATGGCCTCCGCGCGCAGGATGCGCAGGTTGGGGGGCGACTCCTTGAGGATGCGCCGCTTGCCCTCGAGGAACCACTTGCGCGACAGCTCGACGCCGACGAAGTCGGCATCGGGCCGGCCCTGGGCCGACAGCAAGAGAAAGCGCCCCTTGCCGAAACCCAGTTCCAGCTCCACGGGTGCCCTGCGGCCGAAGACCGTCTCCCAGTCCCAGGGACCGGGAGCCTCGGCAGGCAGCTCGGGATCCAGCATGGCAGCCTCCGGCCCGAATTCTATAGCAGAGCCGTGCCGGCGCCTCAAGGTCCGGAGCGCGCCCCTTGCAACTTGCGTGCACCCTGGCGCTCTGCCAAGCTGCCGCGGGAGGCAAGGTGGCCGAGTTTCTGCACATGGTACTGGCCGGCAATATCGGCGCCGGCAAGACGACGGTGAGCCGTCTGCTCAGCGAGCGCCTGGGCTGGCGCAGCTACTACGAACGCGTCGATGAGAACCCCTTCCTGGCCGATTTCTATCGCGACATGCCGCGCTGGGCCTTCGCCCTCCAGCTCACCTTCCTCGTGCACCGGCTCGAGGATCATCGCCTGATCGCCGAGCGCGGCGAGAGCGCCATCCAGGACCGCAGCCTCCACGAAGACGCGCTCATCTTCGCCCGCAACCTGCACGAGCTCGGTATGCTCAACGCCGGGGAGTGGGATACCTACCAGCGCCTGTATCGCCAGGCGCTGGCCCTGCTCAGGCCGCCCGACCTCGTCGTCTACCTGCGCCGCGGGCTGCCCGGCTTGCTGGCGAACATCCGCCAGCGCGGCCGCGACTACGAGGCCGCCATCGACCCGGGCTATCTCGAGCGGCTCAACGGCTACTACGAGGCGTGGATCGCCTCCCGCCCGAGCGATCGCGTGCTGGTCGTCGAGGCCGACGCTCTGGACCTGGCCCGCGACGCGAGCGATCTGGACTGCCTCATCGCGCAGGTGCGCGCCGCCTGCCCGCAGCGCGAGCTGTTCGGACCGGCGCCGGCCCCGGCAGACCCCCGCTTCCGCCTGCTGCTGCCCTAGCCGGCGCCCCGTATTCCCCTTGGTGCGCGGCGCCGGATCGGCTACACTGTGGATCCCACTCCCGCCTTCGCCGTCCACCGGAGGCCGCATGTCCGCGCCACCGCAGGCGCGGGTCTTGGCTCGCAGCGAGCACAACATCTCGCGGCGATACATCGACCCCGACGCACTGAAGATCCTCTACCGCCTGCACAACGCAGGCCACCTGGCCTATCTGGTCGGTGGCGGCGTGCGCGACCTCCTGCTCGATCGCGTGCCCAAGGATTTCGACATCGGCACCGACGCGACGCCCGAGGACATCCTCGACCTCTTTCGCAACAGCCGCGTCATCGGGCGGCGCTTCCCCATCGTCCAGGTGATGTTCGGCCGCGGCCAGGTCTTCGAGGTCGCGACCTTCCGCGCCCTCGACGAGGCGGCCAGCGAGGAGGCGGACGCCGACCCTGAACTCAGCGATCAGGACACGCTCGAGGAAGAGGCGCGCCTGGAGGCGGAGGCCGACCGCCTGGTGGGCCTGAACGGCGAACCCGAAGCGGAAAGCGAGCAGGACGACGAGGACGAGGACGAACAGGAGGACAGCCCCCGGACCCTGCGCCCGGCGGCGGCGCGCGAGCAGGCTTCCCGCGCCCTGGCCGAAGCGACGCCGGGCGCCGCGCGCGCGCCCCGCTCCCGCCGCGGCTACGACCGCGGACGCCACCTGCTCGAGTTCGCGGATCAGCGCTACGGCAGCCCCGCCGAAGACGCCTGGCGCCGCGATCTGACGATCAACGGCCTCTTCTACGACATCGCCGACTTCAGCGTCATCGACTACGTGGGCGGCCTGGCCGATCTCGAGGCCGGCGTGATCCGCTCGATCGGCGACGCGGACGAGCGCTTCCAGGGCGATCCGGTGCGCATGATCCGCGCCCTGCGCCATGGCGGGCGCACGGGCTTCCGCATCGAAGCGGCCACCTGGGACGCCATCCTGCGCCACCGGGAGCGGCTGGCCGACTGCAGCAAGGCGCGCGTCCTGGAGGAGTTCTACCGCGATCTGCGCGGGGGCGCGGCGCTCGCCAGCCTCGCGCTCATGCGCCGGGCCGGTCTGCTGGCGGCAATCTTGCCCGCCCTGGAGGAGTTCTTTCCGCCATTGCCGCCCGCAGGCGACGCCCCCCTGCCCTGGCGCCGCCTGGCGCTTCTGGACGAGGCCATCGCCGCCGGCGAGGAGTTCAGCAACGGCTTCCTGCTCGCGCTGCTGCTGGCCTTCCCGCTCCTGGACACCCTGCACGCCCGCGAGGCTGCCGCCGGCGGCGGGGCCAACGCCCGGGTGGATTTCGGGCGCCTGGCCTATCGCTTCCTGAAGCCGCTCACGGCCCGCCTCGGCGTCGCGCGGCGGGACACCGAACAGCTCTTCCTGATCGCGCTCAGCCAGCGCCGGCTGGCCGGCTGTCTCGACGGCCAGCCCGTGCCGGGCTTCTTCCGCAACAAGCCCTACTTCGGGGAAGCCTACCGGCTCTTCACTCTCGACGCCGAGACCCGCGGCCTCGCGGCCCCGCCCCTGCTCTTCGGCGGTAGCCGGCGGCGCTCCCGACGCCGGCGCCGGCGCCGGCGCAGCCACGCCGAGTGAGCGGACGCGTCCTCGGTCCCGCCTTCTTCGCCCGCCCGGTGCTCACGGTCGCGCGGGATCTGCTCGGTCGCCATCTGGTGCGCGATCTGGACGGCGAGCGGCTCGTCCTGCGCATCGTCGAGACGGAGGCCTACGCCGGGCCGACGGATGCCGCCAGCCACGCCCGCGGCGGGCCCACGCCCCGCAACCGGGTGATGTTCGGCCCCCCCGGACGTGAGCTACGTCTACCTGATCTACGGCCTGCACCATTGCCTCAACCTGGTCTGCGGCGCGACGGGCGAGGCGGCGGCCGTGCTGCTGCGCGCGGGCGAGCCGCTGGCCGGCCTGGAGCGGATGGCGGCCCTGCGCCGGGGCCGTCCGCGCCGCGACTGGGCGCGCGGGCCGGGACGGCTCTGCGCCGCCCTCGCCCTGGATCGCCGCCACGACGGCCTGCCGCTGCCCCACGTCGAGCTGTGGCTCGAGGCCGGACGGCCCCTGCCGGCGGCGGCGACCCTGCGGCGGCCGCGCGTGGGCGTCGACTATGCAGGCGCAGCAGCCCGCTGGCCCTGGCGTTTCCTCGAGAAGGACTGTCCCTGGGTGAGCCGGCCCTGAAGGGCGGCCCGGCGGCCGGCTAGGCCGGGTTCTCGCTGCGCGCGATGCTCAGACCGCGGCGGGCCAGCTCGCCGAGGCAGCGCTCGGCCGGCACGGCCAGCTCGAGCGAGTGGGCGCCGGGCCCCGCCCCCTCGCCCCGGGCGATGAGACTGAGCACGGTGGCCGCGGGAAAGGCCGTCGTGCGCCGCATGGCGGACAGCCCCGTGGCCTCGTCGTAGACGTCGATCATCTCGAAGCGGCGGCGCCGGCGGCCGGCGGGCGTCTCCCCCACGGCCTCCACCCGGAAGACGACCAGGTCGCGCACCCCCTCCTCGGTCAGCGCGCGCGTGAGCAGGGCGGCGCTGAGGGCGCGCGGGCTCGTCGGGCGGCCGTCGACCGCGACGGGCGCCTCGTCGAAGTAGCCGAGCGCTTTCAGGAGCCGGATCTTGGCGGCGTGGCCGGGATAGCGCACCGTCTTGTAGTCGAGCTCCTGGACGCGCCCGCGCAGCGTCCAGGGCAGGGTGCTGGTGCCGCCCAGGGTGGCGAAGGCCTCGCAGCGGCCCACGGGCGCCGGGAACTCGAGGCTCTCGACGTCCTCGAGGGTGGGCACCGTGGCCAGCTCGCCGCCCTTGAGCACCACCGCCTCGCCCATGTACTCGTTGATCAGGCCGTGCACGGAGAAGAAGAGGCTGTAGTCGAGCGGCGGCCGCGGCTGCTGGGGCAGGCCGCCCACGCGGATGCGCAGGCTCTCGACGCGCTCCATGTCCGCGATGGCCGCCATCGCCACCGTCGCCGCCAGGCCGGGGGCGAGTCCGCAATCGGGCACCAGGCTGGCGCCGCTGGCCCGCGCGAGCGGATCGAGTTCGAGCGTGCGGCGCACGATGTCCGTGTTGCCGCCGAGGTCCACGTAGTGCACGCCGCCGCGCGCGCAGGCCTCGGCGACGGGCAGATTGAGGAAGTAGGGCAGGGCGCTGAAGCAGGCATCGGCGTCGGCCAGCAGGGGCGACAGGGCGGCCGGGTCGCTCAGATCCAGGGCCTGGGTGCGCACACCGGCCGCGGCCAGCATGGGCAGCTCGCCGAGGCAGCGCGCGAGCGCCGCGGCATCGGCGTCGACCAGGGCGAGCGCCGTCGCGCCGCCGTGTGCCAGCAAGTCGTAGGCCGCGGCGCTGCCCTGGAGACCGGCGCCGAGGACGAGGACGCGCATCAGTCGAAGACGCTGGTGTTGATCTTGTAGTAGAGCCACACCATGAAGAGCGAGGTGGCCGTCACGAGGCCCGCCACGGCCCAGCGGTTGGTCTCGCTCGTGCGCACCGAGACCACACTGGCCTGGGGCAGGGTGGTCTCCATGACGTACTCGGCCACGCCGTCCTCGATGCGCTCGACCATTTCGAGGCGGTAGTCACCCGTGTCCGTGACAGTGAGCGCCTGGGCGACGTAGATGACGCCGTCCTTGTCCACGAGGCGGACGTTGCCGCGCAGGGCAGTGCCGCTGGGCGTGTCCTCGGGGTTCAGCTCCACGGAGCGCAGGCAGGCCCCCGTGGCGGTCAGCGTGAGCAGCAGCAGGGTGATCGCAAGCCAGCGTCTCGTCATGGTGGTCCAGCACTCCTCGGGCACTCGACATTTGGGGCCGCGGAACTCTAGCACGGGAATTCCGGCTCCGCAAGACCGCGGCTCACAGGTCCCGGTCCAGGCGCTGCTTGCCGGCCTGGCTGCGCACCGGCACCGGATAGTCCCCCGTGAAGCAGGCGGTGCAGAAGCCCTCCGGGCTCTTGGCGCAGCCCAGCATGCCCGCCAGGGACAGGTAGGCGAGGGAGTCCACGCCGAGGAAGCCGCGGATGCCCTCGACGTCGAAGCGCGAGCGGATCAGCTCTTCCTTGGTCGGCATGTCGATACCGTAGAAGCAGGGGTGGGTGATCGGCGGCGAGCTGATGCGCAGGTGCACTTCCCGCGCCCCGGCCTCGCGCAGCAGGCGCACGAGCTTGCGCATCGTCGAACCGCGCACGATGGAGTCGTCGACGACGGCCACGCGCTTGCCCCGCAGCACGCCGCGCACGGGGTTGTACTTGATGAGCACGCCCGCATCGCGCACGCTCTGCTTGGGGCTGATGAAGGTGCGGCCCACGTAGTGGTTGCGGATCAGCCCGAACTCGAAGCGGATGCCGCTCTCGAGGCTGTAGCCCAGCGCCGCGCTGTTGGACGAGTCGGGCACGGCGATGACGAAGTCCGCCTCCACCGGGTGCTCGCGGGCCAGCTGCTTGCCCAGCTTGCGGCGCACCTTGTCCACGTTCTCCTCGAAGACGATGCTGTCCGGCCGGGCGAAGTAGACGAACTCGAAGATGCAGCGCGCGGCCGCCGCCCCGCTGGCGACGATGGTGCTGTGCAGGCCCTGCTCGTCGATCATGATCAGCTCGCCGGGGACGACGTCGCGCTGGTACTGGCCGCCGACGATGTCGAAGGCGCAGCTCTCGCTCGCGACGAGCCAGGCCTCGCCCAGGCGGCCGATGCACAGGGGCCGAAAGCCGTGGCGGTCGCGATAGGCGAAGAGGCGGTCCTTGGCCAGGAGCAGCAGCGAGTAGGCGCCCTCCAGGCCGGTGACCGCCTCGGCGATCATGGCCCGCAGCTCGCTCTGCTCCGAGCGGGCGACGCGATGCAGCACCACCTCGCTGTCGCTGGTGGACTGGAAGATGTGCCCCTTGGCCTCCATGGCGTCGCGCAGCTCGACGGCATTGGTGATGTTGCCGTTGTGGGCGATCGCCAGGCGCCCCGCCTTGCAGTCGACGACGATGGGCTGCGCGTTGACCAGGCTGACGCGGCCGGTCGTGCTGTAGCGGTTGTGGCCGATGGCCAGGTGGCCGGCGAGCTGGGCCAGGCGCGCCTCGTTGAAGACGTCGCCGACCAGGCCCATGCCGATGTGGCTGGTCATGTGGCGGCTGTCGCTGGCCGTGATGCCGCTGGACTCCTGGCCGCGGTGCTGGAGCGCGTAGAGGCCCGAGGTAGCACAGCTCGGCCGCCCGCTCGTGCCCGTGGACGCCGATGATCCCGCATTCCTCGCGCGGCCGATCCGGTCCTCGCTTCATGGGGCAGCGGCGCCCGCCGCCGCGCTCTGGAGCGTCACGCCGAGGAGATGGCCCTCTTGATAGTGAGGATTGAGCAGGAGACCCTCGTGGCGCCCGCGACTGACGGCCAGGTCGGCGGCGAGCGCGCGCGCCGCGTCCGCGCCGGCGGCGGCGAGGGACAGCTCCCAGTAGCTGCCCGTGCGCAGGCCCGTCAGCTCGAGTCCCGCCGCGGCAAGACCGGCCGCCATCCGCCCGGCCTGGATGCGCGCTTCGCCCCCTTCGTCAGTGACCCAGAGCCCGAGCAGCCAGATGGGCCCGCCCGGGGCGGCGAGTTCCTGCGGCGTGGATCTTGCCGCGACGAGGGGCTCGCCCTCCCCGAGCCGGTCGGCATCGAGCCAAGCGAGGCGCTCTTTGTTCGGATTGTAGAAGTCAGCGCTGCGCTCGACCTCGGCGGCCAGCAGGCGCTGGGCGTCGGTGCGGGCCGCCAGGCCCGCACCGCTGAGACTGAAGCGCCAGAGGCGATGACGCCTCAGGTCCAGCAGCCGGCCCTCCCAGCCGAGCTGGCCGGTGAGGGCCAGCCAGGCCGTCTCGCGCACGAGATCGGCCGTCTTCAGGCTGACGAGCAGATCAAGGCGCATGGCGGCTCTCCTCGCGGGGCGCGGGGCGCTGGGCCGCCGCAACCATGGCCGTGAAGAGGGCGTGGCCGGGACCCGGTCCGGCCAGCCGCTGCCAGTCGCCGGCGGCCGCGCGGCGCCGCTCGCCCCAGGGGCCGGCGAGCAGCGCGGGCACCTGGCCCAGATGCGCGGCGCGCTCGGGGTGGGGCATGATGGCCAGCACGTTGCCCGCCGGATTGCAGATGGCCGCAGCGTCGAGCGCGCTGCCGTTGGGGTTGGCCGGCCAGCCGCCGGCCGGCTCCCCCGCCGGGCCCACGTAGCGCAGGACGATCTGCCCCGCAGCCGCCAGCTCGGTGAAGAGCCCTTGGCGGCGGCTGGTGAAGCGACCCTCGCCGTGGGCGAAGGGGATGGGCAAGCGCTCGCCGGCCAGGGGAGCGAGCCAGGAGGGCGTCCGGGCGGCCACGGCCAGGTGGCTCCAGTCGGCGAAGTAGCCGCTCCTGCCCGTCATCAGGTTGGGCGCGAGGGCCATCTCGACGGCGCCCGGCTCGAGGCCCGGCACGAAGCCCGCCTCCACCAGCACCTGGGCGCCGTTGCAGATGCCCAGCACCGGCTTGCCGGCGGCGGCCTCGGCGAAGAGGGCATCGAGCACGCGCTCCTTGGCGGCCACGGCGCCGGCGCGGATGCGATCCTGGTAGCTGAAGCCGCCGGGCAGCAGGAAGAGCTCGAAGTCCGCCAGCCGCTCGGGCGCCTCGTTCCAGCGCAGGATCGTGGGCGCCGCTCCGGCGGCGGCCAGCGCGCGCGCCGACTCGTACTCGCAGTTGACCCCGGGGAACTGGATGACGGCCGCCCGCGGCGCTGTCTGTTCGCGCGCGCTCATCGGCCGACCTCCGCAGCGGCGGCGCCGGCGCTCGCCGCCGGCGCCATCTGAAAGAGCGCGGGCAGGGTGCCCTGCCAGGCGGCGATGAGATCGGCGAGGGCCAGATCGATGCGCATCGCGCCATCGACCGCCAGGCGCAGGGCCCCGTCGCCGTTCACGCGGCCCCAGGCCGCGGGCGCGAGGCCGGCCTCTGCGCAGCGGGCCCGGAAGTCCTCGACGTGCGCGGGGTCCAGCTCGAGGAGGAAGCCGCCCGTCTCGCCGAAGAGGGCGGCGATGGCGTCGAGTCCCGCGCCCGGCAGGTCGAGATCCAGGCCCAGGCCCAGCGCCCCGGGCCGGCGGCCGAGCAGCATCTCGGCGGCGGCGACGGCCACGCCGCCTTCGCCCACGTCGTGGGCCGCCCGCACCCAGCCGGCCTGGACGCTCTCGATCACCACGCGCGCCTCGGCGCGCAGGCGCGCGAAGTCGGGCGCGGGCAGCGCGCCGCCGGCCGAGCCCAGGATGACGCGGTGGTAGGCGCCGCCGCCCAGGGCCTCCGCGCGCGGCCCGAGCAGGACCAGCGGGTCCCCGGCCATCAGCAATTGCTGGCCGGGCACCCGACTCACGTCGGGGACGCGGCCGATGAGCGCCACGATGGGACTGGGCGGAATCGCGGCCCCCCGCGCGCTCTCGTTGTAGAAGCTGACGTTGCCGCTCACGACGGGGATGGGATGCCGCGGCTCGAGCTCGCGGTCGTCCTCGGCGAGGCGGCCGATGGCGCGGCAGGCCTCGCCGATGCCGCGCACGCCCTCGACGAAGGCGCCGAAGGGCTCGGGCTTTTCCGGATTGCCGTAGTTGAGGCAGTCGGTGAGCGCCAGGGGCCAGGCGCCCTGGCAGGCCAGGTTGCGCAGGGCCTCGCAGACGGCCAGCGCTCCGCCCAGGTAGGGATCGCGCTCGCCGTAGAAGGGATTGCCGTCGCAGGTGACGGCGAAGCCCAGCGGGCTATCGGCGAAGGGCGCGCTCACCCCGCTGTCGCCCTCGCCCGGGCGCAGGCAGGCGTGGCCCTGCACCTCGCCGTCGTAGTGCTGGTAGAGGTAGCTGCGGTCGCAGAGATTGGGATCGGCGAGCAGGGTCAGCAGGTCGGCGCCGAGATCGCGGCCAGGATCGCGCGGCGGCGCCGGCAGCGCGCGGGCGACCGGCGCGCTCGCGCGCTCGTAGCGGATGCCGCTGGTCACCACCTCCACGGGGGCGTCGCAGAGGACATCCTCGCCGCGGGTCAGCGTGTAGCGGCCGTCCTGAGTGACCTCGCCCACGACGCGCGCGCAGGCGCCGCGGTAGACGTGGGGCAGGTCGAAGTCCTCGTTGTAGATTGCGAGCACCTGGGCGCTGAAGCGGCGGGGCACGGCCCAGCCGTAGCGCTCCTGCGTCTCGCTGCAGGCGATGACGCGGCTGGCCAGGCGCTGATCGGAAACGTGCACCCGGTCCAGCCAGACGCGCATGCCGAAGCCGCCGGCCTCGGCCAGCTCGCTGGAGACGCAGGCGATGCCGCCCGCGCCCAGGTCCTTGAAGCCGATGGCGATGCCCTCGGCGCGGGCGAGGGCGAGCACGGCCTTGTTGGCCTCGCTGAGCACGCGCTTGAGGAAGGGGTCGGGCACCTGCACGGCGCCGCGGTTCTCCACGCCCTCGTCGAGGATCACGCTCGCGAAGGCGGCGCCGCCGAAGCCCGACTCGTCGGTGGGCTTGCCCACGAGGATGAAGTCGTAGGGTTCGTTGGCGGCCTCGGCGGGCACGCGGCTGCGCACGATCTCGTCCTCGGGGACGAGGCCCACGGCCACCACGTTGACCAGGCAGTTGTCGTCGTAGCCCGGGTGGAAGACGAGATCGCCGCCCAGGTTGGGCACGCCGAGCGCGTTGGCGTAGTGCCAGATGCCGTCGACGACGCCGGCCATGATCGCGCGGCTGCGCGCGGCCTGCGCCCCCCGCGGATCGCCGAAGCGCAGCGGGTCGAGCACGCCCACCACCGTGGCGCCCATGCAGTAGACGTCGCGCACGATGCCGCCGATGCCGGTGGCCGCGCCCTCGAAGGGCAGCACCTGGCTGGGGTGGTTGTGGCTCTCGTGCCCGATGACCAGGCACCAGCGGCGGCCGTCGGCCTCGCCCAGACGCACGACGCCGGCATCCTCGACGGGTCCGAGCACCACGTCGGGCCCCTCGGTGGGCAGCCAGCGCTTCAGGTGCTCGCGGCTGCTCTTGTAGGAGCAGTGCTCGCTCCACATGGTGTCGAAGAGGGTGAGTTCGGTGAGCGTGGGCGCGCGCTCGAGCAGTTCGCCGACGCGGCGGGCCTCGCCGAGCTTGAGCGTGAGGCCATGCGTGCGGAGCAGCCGCTCCAGTTCGGCGTCCTCGAGTCGCCTGACGTCGATCACGGCTTCCATGGCTGCCGCCCGCCGCCGCCCGCAGGCGCCGGAAAAAGGAGGTTGGCTGCGCTGGGAAAGGCCATATACTAGGCAAGTCCGGCTGAATGTCCAGCCCCTTTTCCACAAGCCCCGAGGGAGCGCATGGACGCCCACAAGACCCTGCAGAGCATCTTCCACATTCTCGGCATCCTGGTCATCCTCGGCTTCCTCAGCCTGCAGGCGGGAAGCTGCATGCTGCTGGTCACGGCGATGAACGCGAGCGAGGAGGAAGGCGCTGTCCCGCGCGCCGGCCGCGACGAGCACCTCTTCGGCGACGAGCAGGCCGCGGCCAGTTTCCTGCGCGTACCCATCGTCGGCGTGATCAGCGCCGAGCCCGAGCAGAACGTCTTCGGCCTGCGGCGGCCCTCCCTGCTCGATACCGTGGACGAACAGCTGACCCACGCCGCCGAGAGCCCGAGCATCCATGGCCTGCTCCTGGACATCGACTCGCCGGGCGGCGCCGTCGATCCCTCGGATGTCATCTTCCAGCGCCTGCGCCGCTTCACGGCCAACACGGGCAAGCCCGTCGTCGCGCGCATGAACGGCCTGGCGGCCAGCGGCGGCTACTACGTGGCCATGGGCGCAAGCCGCATCCTCGCCCACCCGAGCTGCCTGACGGGTTCGATCGGCGTCATTATCCAGAGCTGGAACGGCGCCGGCCTCCTCGAGAAGCTGGGCGTGGAGCTGGTCACCCTGACCAGCGGGCCCAACAAGGACCTGCTCAATCCGGGCAAGCCGATGAGCAAGGAGCACCGGGTGATCATCCAGGGCATCGTGGACGACGCCTACGGCGCCTTCGTGGCGGCGGTGGCGACCGGTCGCGGCATGGACTCCCTGCGCGTGCGCGAGCTGGCGGACGGCCGCATCTACACGGCGCGGCAGGCCCAGGCCCTCGGCCTCATCGATGCCGTCGGCTACGAAGAAGAGCTGCTGGACATGCTGCGCGAGGTGGCCGGGACCGAATCCGTGCGCGTGGTCGAGCACCGCCTGCGCCAGCCGCTCTGGGACCGGCTCGCCCAGGGGCTCGAGGGCCGCCTCGCAGGGGCCGCGGCGCCCAGCGCCGTCATCGAGCGGCGCCTGGCCGACATCGCCCCCGCGCCGGGGCTCTACTACCTCTGGCCGGGCTTCTAGGCGCTGCGCGATCCCGAAAAGACGGCGGCCCTCCCCGGGGGGAGGGCCGCTTTGCTCGTTGTCGAGTCTCCGCAAGGCCACGAAGCGCGCTTGGCTTCACTCGCTGCCCAGAGCATAGCCTCGTCTCAGCGGCCTGTCAAAGCCCCCAGCTAGAACTGGAAGACGACGTTCACCGTGAACTGGTTCGCGTCGCTGATGAGGTTGTAGCGCGCTTCTCCGGACAGCTGCTCGTTGATCCGGAAGCCGCCGCCCAGGGTCAGGCCGAACTCGGTGGTGCTGTCGTCGATGGGAAAGTCCGGCTCCGGATCCACCGAATAGCTGAAGTAGTGGAGGCCCAGGCCGCCGACGCCGTAGATCGGGCTGTCGGGATTGAACTGGTACTCGGCCAGGGCCAGGAAGGGGATCTGCGTGTAGCTGTACTCGTAGGAGTAGGTCTCGCTCAGAATCGTGTACTCGTAGTCCTTGCCCGCGTAGAAGATGTAGCCCACCTCGCCGCGGAAGCTGAGACGATCGTCGTGGGGCACCTTGAGGCCCACGCCGCCGCCGAAGCCGTTGCCGGCGAAGTCGGCCCAGTCGCCCGTGGGCAGGACGAAGATGCCGTGGATGTAGAAGGTGCGGGCGTCCATGTCCATGGCCAGGGCGCCACCGGCGCCGAGCGCCAGGATCAGCAAGGCAAGCGCAAGCTTACGCATCGAAGAGCCTCCAAAGGCTAGGGTACAGGGTTGCAACCGGCGGCAGCCTAGATCAAGGCTCCGGAGCTTGTGAAGCAAATCTTTCGCCAGGCGACCGGGCGCCTCAGCAGAGCACGCGGGCGAAGATGGCATCCACGTTGCGCAGCTGGTGGTCCAGATCGAAGCAGGCGCGGATCCTCGCCTCGCCCAGGGCCTCGACGATGCCCTTGCTGGCCAGCACGGCGTCGAGAAACTGCCGCTCGCCGGCCCAGATGCCCATCGCCGCTTCCTGCACCAGGGCGTAGGCCGCCTCGCGGCTGGCGCCGGTCTCGGCCAGGGCCAGGAGCAGGACCTGGCTGAAGATGAGCCCCCGCGTCGTCTCGATGTTCGCCCGCATCCGCTCCGGATAGACGAGCAGCCCGTCCACCACGCGCGTGAACCTGGCGAACATGTAGTCGAGCAGGATGGTGGCATCGGGGAGGATCACCCGCTCCACGCTGGAGTGCGTGATGTCCCGCTCGTGCCAGAGCGCCACGTTCTCGAGGGCCGCCACCGCATGTCCGCGCAGGATGCGGGCGAGGCCGCTCACCCGCTCGCTGGTGATCGGGTTGCGCTTGTGCGGCATGGCGCTGGAGCCCTTCTGGCCCTTGGCGAAGGGCTCCTCCACCTCGAGGATGTCCGTCCGCTGCAGGTTGCGCAGCTCGGTGGCCATCTTGTCCAGGCTGGAGGCGATCACCGCCAGGGTGCAGAGGTACTCGGCGTGGCGATCGCGCTGCAGCACCTGCGTGGAGACGGGCGCCGGGGCGAGCCCCAGCTTGGCGCAGACGAACTCCTCCACCGCGGGGTCGAGGTGGGCGAAGGTCCCCACCGCGCCCGAGATCTGGCCCACGCTGATGCCGGCGATGGCCGCCTCCAGGCGCACGCGGTTGCGCCGCATCTCGGCCAGCCAGAGGAGCAGCTTGAGGCCGAAGGTCGTGGGCTCGGCGTGGATGCCGTGGCTGCGGCCGATGCAGGGCGTCCGCTTGAACTCGAGCGCGCGCCGCTGGAGCACGGCGGCCAGCGCGTCGATGTCGGCCAGCAGGATCTGCCCCGCCTCGCGCATGGCCAGGGCGAGCCCCGTGTCCAGGATGTCGCTGGAGGTCATGCCGAGGTGGATGTAGCGGCTCGGCTCGCCCACGGATTCGGCGACGTTGGTGAGGAAGGCGATCACGTCGTGGTCGGTGGTGGCCTCGATCTCGGCGATGCGCGCCGCGTCGAAGCGGGCCTGGGCGCGAATCGTGCGCGCGGCCTCGGCGGGAATGCGGCCGAGCGCGGCCTGCGCCTCGCAGGCGAGGATCTCGATCTCGAGCCAGCGGGCGAGCTTCGCCTCTTCGGTCCAGATGGCGCCCATCGCCGGGCGCGTGTAGCGCTCAATCATGCGGCTCCTTGTAGCTCTCGAGGGTAACCGGCAGCGTGAGCGTCTTGCCGTCCCGATGGACGCTGAGCTTGACCCGGTCCCCCACCTCGTAGCGGGCGAAGAGGCGGTTGCCCTCGCCGAGATTGGCCACGGACTGCCCGTCGATGGCCGTCACCACGTCGCCCGGCTGCAGGCCGCCGGACTCGGCCGGCCCGCCCCTGAACACGGTGGTGACGAAGAGGCCGCTCCTCACGCCCAGTCCATAGTGCACGACGTGGAAGGGCTTCAGGTCCGTGGCCTCGAAGCCGGCCCAGGTGTCGCGCACCTGGCCGAACTTCTCGAACTCGTTGAGGATCCAGATCACCTTGTTGATGGGCCGCGCGAAGCCGATGCCCAGGCTCCCCCCCGACTTGGAGAAGATGAGGGTGTTGATGCCGATCACCTTGCCCTCGCCGTCCACCAAGGGGCCGCCGCTGTTGCCGGGGTTGATGGCGGCGTCGGTCTGGATCATGTCCGTGTAGAGGCCCTCGCCGCCGGCCGACACCTCGCGGTGCAGGGCGCTGACCACGCCCACGGTGACGCTGGGCCGGATGTCGTTGAGCTGGAAGCCGAAGGGGCTGCCGATGGCGATGGTCCACTCGCCGATCAGGAGCTCGTCGCTGTCGCCGAGCTCGGCATAGGGCACCATCTGCTCCTCGGCCAGCTCGAGCTGCAGCAGGGCGATGTCATGCTTCGTGCTCGCGTCGAGCAGCTTGGCCGGGAAGCTGCGGCCGTCGCTGAGGGTGACGCGGATCGAGCGCGCGCCGTCGACGACGTGGTTGTTCGTCACCACGCGGCCATAGGGGCTGACGAGCACGCCGCTGCCCTGGCCGGGCACCTCCTGCTCGTAGACGCGGGGGCGGCCGTAGAACTCGAAGTACTCGAAGATGGAGCGCGGCTGCGAGACGTAGCGCTGTACCTGTGTGACCTGCACGGAGACCACCGCCGGCGCCACCTTCTCCGTGGCGCGCACGATGGCATTGCGCCGGCCCTCGCCGACGGCCTCCAGACCGGCCAGGCGGGCGTCGCCGGTCTCCAGACGCAGCGAGGCGAACTGCTCGAGCAAGAGGCCCTGGGCCTCGCGCCGCAGCAGGCCGGGCGCCTTGAGGACCAGGAAGAGCAGGGCCGCCAGGGCCGCCAGGGACAGGCCCGTCAGCACGCCGGTCAGGACCGGCACCCAGCGCTGGGCGCGGCGCCGCCCGGCTTCATTCTCGTGGCCGCTCAGCACCTCAGCTCCCCTTGCGGGCCTGCCAGTCGGCCAGGAAGCGCTCGATACCGATGTCGGTGAGCGGGTGCTTGATGAGCTGGGCGATCACCTTGTAGGGAATCGTCGCCACGTCGGCGCCGAGTCGCGCCGCCTCGACCACGTGGACGGGATGGCGCACGCTGGCCACCAGCACCTCGGTATTGAAGCCGTAGTTCTGGTAGAGCTGGACGATGTCGGCGATCAGGTCCATGCCGTCCTGGCCGATGTCGTCCAGGCGCCCGACGAAGGGGCTGACGTAGCTCGCCCCCGCCTTGGCGACCAGCAGGGCCTGGGTCACCGAGAAGCAGAGGGTGGCGTTGGTCGGCGTGCCCTCGGCCTTGAAGGCCTTGATCGCGCGCAGGCCGTCGAGGGTGGTCGGCACCTTGACCACGATGTTGTCGGCGATCTTGCGCAGCTCCCGGCCCTCGCGCAGCATCCCTTCGGCATCCAGGGCCAGCACCTCCGCGCTGACCGGCCCGGGCACGAGGGCGCAGATCTCGGCCAGGATGGCGCGCGGATCGCCCTTCTCCCTGGCCATCAGGCTGGGGTTGGTGGTGACGCCGTCCAGCACGCCCATCGCGGCGGCCTGGCGGATCTCCTCCACGTTGGCGGTGTCGATGAAAAAGCGCATCCCTCGTCCCCTCTCGGATTGGAGCCGCCGGCCGGGCGACCGGCGCGGGCAGTATAGGCAAGGCGTCCGGCGCCGTCCAGGGCCGGACTCAGTCGCCGGGCGCGTCCCACTCGGCCGCCGCACCGGCGCGCTCGGCGGGCGTCAAGAAGCGCGGCGGATACTCCACGCGCTCGAGAAAGAGGCCCTGGGGCGGCGCCGTGGGGCCGGCCAGGCGGCGGTCGCCGCTGGCGAGGATGGCCTCGATCCGCTCCGGCCCCCAGCGCCCGCGGCCGATCTCCACCAAGGTGCCCACGAGAATGCGCACCATGTTGTGCAGGAAGCGATCGGCGCCCACGCGCAAACGGAGCTCGGCCGCTTCCGGTTCCCGCGGCGCGAGCTCGAGCAGACGCAGGCGGCAGCGCGTGCCGCGCAGGGCGCCGAGGCGCGTGGAGAAGGCGCGGAAGTCCTCGGCGCCGGCGAAGCGCGCGATCGCCGCCTCCATCGCCGTCAGGTCGAGCGGGCTGTGCAACTCCCAGCGCAAGCGGCGCAGGGGTGCGCAGGGCGCGAGCCCGAGCCGGTACTGATAGAAGCGAGCCGTGGCCGAGAAGCGCGCGTTGAAGTCCGCCGGCGCCTCGTGGAGGGCCAGCGGCGAGATGTCCACAGGCAAGAGGCCGCGCAGGGCAGCCAGCATCCGCTCGGGGGTGAGCGGTCGGTCGGGCGGCGCCGTGAGCTGGAAGGAGGCGCACTGGGCCAGCGCATGCACGCCCGCATCGGTGCGGCCCGCCCCCTGCACCGCCACCGGCGCGCGGGCGAGCACGGCGAGGGCCTGCTCCAGCTCCCCCTGCACGCTGCGCAGGCCGGGCTGGCGCTGCCAGCCATGGAAGTCCGCGCCGTCGTAGGCCACGAGGAGACGGTAGCAGGGCATCAGCCACCGCCCTCCTGCCGGAGCCAGAGCACGGCGGCGAAGGCCGCCGCCGCGGCGAGCAGGGGCAGCAGCTCACCGGGCGCGGGCGCTGGCCGCGGCGAGCCCGCCCAGCGCTCGGGGAAGCGGCGCAGGGTCAGCGAGTCGGCGAGAGCGTCGCCGCGGGCCAGCAGGTTGCGGAAGAGCGGCAGCAGCAGCGCCGGCCACTGGGCGGCGACGGGCCCCCGTCCCCCGCCGCCACCCCGCGCGCGCCAGGCGCGCTCGAGCAGGAAGGCCTCCCGGTAGGCCAGCTCGAGCCAGGAGAGGGCGAGCAGCGGCGCCAGCCACAGGCGGGCCAGTCGCGGCGAAGCCGGCAGCCGCGCGAGCAGGGCCGCCGGATGCAGGCGCTCCAGCGTGCGCATCGAGACGAGGATCCACAGGCCCAGGCGCAGCGCGGCGAGCAGGCCCCGCTCGAGGCCGCCGACGTCGAAGCGCCAGGGCAGGGGGCCCGCCGCGAAGCCCCGCCAGGCCAGGCCGTGGAGCAGCGGCACGAGAACGAGCAGGGGCGCGAAGCGCGCGAGCGCGCGCCAGGCCGCGCCGCCGGGCGCCGGCAGCAGGAGCAGCAGCAGCACGCCGGCGATGGCCGGCAAGAGCTGGCGGGGCGTCCAGGCGAGGCCGACGCCCAGGGACAGGAGGAGGAAGGCCCCGAGCACGGGCAGTGGATGGGCGCTGCCGATGGGCAGCAGGGTCGGCAGGGGCGAGGGCGGGAAGACCCGCCGGCGGCGCGCGCCGGAGCGCCAGGCGCCTCCGCTCATGCCGACTCCCGGCACTCGGCGGCCAAGGCGCGCAGGGCCGAGGCCAGGCCGGACCAGGCGAAGCGCGCCCGGGCGGCGGCGATGCCCGGTGCCAGCGCATCCGCGAGGGCAGCCTCGAAGAAGCGCTGGATGGCCGCCGCCAGGGCGGCGGGATCCTCGGGCGGCACGAGCAGGCCGCTGACGCCGTCCTCGATCTGCTCGGGCAGGCCGCCCACCCGCGTCGCCAGCACGGGCCGGCCGGCGGCCAGGGCGATCTGCGCGATGCCGCTCTGGGTGGCGCTGCGATAGGGCTGCAGCACCAGATCGGCGGCCTGGAAGTAGCGACCCACTTCTTCATTGGGCACGTAGCGGTCCACGATGCGCACACGGTCACGCAAGCCGAGCTCCGCGATCAGCGCCTCCGTCCGCGCGCGCGGCTCGTAGAACTCCCCCACCACCCAGAGTTGCAGGCGGGGGTCGGCGAGCGCGGCCAGTGCGCGCAGGGCGAGATCGAGTCCCTTGTAGGCGCGCACATACCCGAAGAAAAGCAGTACGCGCGCCTCGGGAGCGATCCCCAGCGCGGCCCGCGCCTGCTCCCGCGTCAGGGCGCCCCCCTCCGCGAGCAGGGCCTCGTAGCTGGGATGCGGATGCACGCGCACGCGGGCCGCGGGCAGGAGCGCGCGCAGCACGGCGGCATCGCTCTCGCTGTGGACGAGGAAGCCCTGCGCGCGGGCCAGCGCGGGCCGAGCGAAGCGGCGATCCAGACGCCGCCGCTCGTGGGGCAGCACGTTGTGGCAGAGCAGGAGTCGGCTGGATGCCGGAGCCAGCGCCGCCAGGCGGCCGAGCACGCTGCCCAGCGCAGGGCCGAAGAAAGGCTGCCACCAGTGGCAGACCAGAGCGTCCGGCTCGGCGGCGGCGATGGCGGCGGCCGTGCGGCGCCAGCTCAGGGGGTTCACGCTGTCGAGCAGGCGCGGCGCCGCCACGCCCAGCGGACTTGCGCTCTCATCGTACTGCGTGCGACCGGGGAAGAGCAGGCCGGGGTAGAGGCGCCGGTAGTTGAAGGCGGCGACCTCATCCTCGCGCGCGAGCTCGCGCGCGAGCAGGGCGCCGTAGTGGGCGATGCCGCCGCGATAGGGATGCACCGGCCCGAGCAGCGCCCAGCGCACGGCGGACCTCAGCGGCTGCCGACGGTCAGCTCGGCCACCCGCAGGGTGGGAGCGACCACGGCACCCAGGCTGAAATCGAGGTCGTCGCCCACGGCGTCCACGGCGCCGAGCACCTGATCGAAATCGCCCGCCACCGCCACCTCGCGCACCGGATAGGCGATCTCGCCGCCCTCGATCCACAGCCCGGTGCAGCCCTGGGACCAGTGCCCGCTGGCGCTCTGGAAGCCGCCGCCGAGCATGCCGGTGACGATGAGCCCGCGGGGCGTCGCGGCCAGCATGGCCGCCGGGCTCGTCGTGCCCGGCGCCAGGTAGAGATTGCTCGCGGCGACGCCGCCGCCCCAGACGCCGTGGCCGCTGGCCGCGCAGTCGAGGCGGCGCGCGCTCTCCAGGTCGGTGGCGAAGTGCTTGAGGATGCCGGCCTCGACCAGGGCCAGGCGGCTGCCGGGCAGGCCCTCGCCGTCCCAGGGCCTGCTGCCGAGGCCGCGGGGCCGCTGCGGTTCGTCGATCAGGGTGATCAAGGGCGAAGCCACCGCCGTGCCCAGGCGCTCGGCCAGATAGCTGCGGCGCCGCCAGACGAGATCCCCGGCGAGGCAGCGAAAGAGCATGCCGACGAGGCGCGCGGCCATCCGCGGCTCGAAGAGCACGGGGAAGCGGCCCGTGGGCGCCGGCCGCGCGTCCAGGCGGCGCAGCACGCGGCGGGCCGCCTCCGCCCCCAGCGAGGCCGGGCTGTCGAGATCGGCAAAGTGGCGGCTGCGCTTGGCCCAGCCGTCGGTGACGCGCTCGCCCGCGCCGTCGGTGGCCACCGGCATCACCGAGAGCGAGAACTGACTGCTCGCGGTCCAGCCCGCGAAGCCGTTGCTCGTCATGTAGAGCAGCTCGCCCTCGCCGCCGGCGAAGCCGGCGCCCTGGCTGTTGTCGATGCGCGGGTCGGCGGCCATCGCTGCGCTCTCGAGCTCCCGGGCCAGGGCAATGCCCGCGGCGGTCGGCGGCCCGCCGCTCGCATCGCGCAGATCGAGGTCGCTCGGCGCCTGCGCGTAGGCCTCGGGCTCCGGCAGGCGGTGCAGGGGATCGGGGGCGCAGCTCGCGGCCAGGGCCACGGCCTCGGCAGCCAGGGCCGGGAGCCCGGCCGGCGCCGGCTCACAGAGGACGAGCAGGGCCTGCCGCCTTTCCTTGAAGACGCGCAGCGCCAGCGTGCGGCTCGCGGCCTCCTTGAGCACCTCGATCTCGCCCAGACGGATCTGGGCCGTGAACTCCCGCCCGGCGGCGAGCCTCAGGTCGGCCTCGTCGGCGCCGGCGGCCAGCGCCGCGGCCAGGGCCTGCTCGCCGAGGGCGCGCAGGGCCGCCTCGCTGCTCGTCGCGCCGCGGCCGCTCATGATCCTGCCGCCTGCGTGCCGCCGACGACGATCTCGTCGATCTTCAGGTGCGGCAGGCCGACGTTGACGGGCACGCTCTGGCCGCGCTTGCCGCAGGTCCACATGCCGGGCGAGATGGCGAAGTCGGCGGCGACCATGCTCACGCGCTGCATGACATCGGGCCCGTTGCCGATCAGGGTGGCGCCCTTCACCGGCGGGCCGATGGCGCCGTCCTCGATGAGGTAGCCCTCGGTGACATCGAAGACGAAGTCGCCGCGGGCGATGTCCACCTGGCCGCCGCTGAACTGACGCGCGTAGAGCCCGCGCGGCGTGGCGGCGAGGATGGCCTCCAGGCTGCTCTCGCCCGCGAGCAGATAGGTGGTCGTCATGCGCGGCAGGGGATGGTAGCGGAAGGACTCCCGGCGGCCGTTGCCCGTGGGCGCCACGCCCATGGCCCGGGCGCTGAGGCGATCATGGAGGTAGCCCTTCAGCACGCCGTTCTCGATGAGCAGCGTGCGCTCGCTCGGGCAGCCCTCGTCATCCACGTTGATGGCCCCGCGATCGCCGGGCAGGCCCGGGTCGTCCACCACGGTGCAGTGCTCGCTGGCCACGCGCTGGCCGACGCGGCCGCTGAACTTCGAAGTGCCCTTGCGGTTGAAGTCCGCCTCGAGCCCGTGGCCCACGGCCTCGTGCAGGAGGATACCGCTGGCGGCGGGCCCAAGCACCACGGGCATGGCTCCGGCCGGCGCCTCGCCGGCGACGAGGCCGAGCAGGGCCAGCCGCCGCGCCTCGGCGGCCACGGCCGCGGCCGGGTGATCGGCGAAGAATTCCAGGCCGGCGCGCCCGCCGGCGCTGGCGCTGCCCGATTCGCGACGGCCGTTCCGCGCGGCGAGCACGCTGCAGTTCAGGCGCAGCAGGGGCTGCCTGTCGCGGGCCAGCACGCCCTCGCTCGTCGCGATGAGGATGTCGCGCAGGCTCTCGTTGTAGCTGGCCTGCACGCGCTCGACCTCGCCGCCGGCGGCCTCGGCTTCGAGGGCGGCCAGCAGGCCGATGCGCGTCTCCAGGGTCTCGGCGTCGAAGGGGCGGCCGATGGGGTAGCGGTCCGGCAGCGCCTGGGCGGCGAGCGCCGCGGCGGGCGGGCGCGCCTCGCCGGCGGCGATGTGAGCGGCCGTCGCGGCCGCCGCCTCCAGCGCGCGCAGTGACCAGTCCTCGCTGTAGGCGTAGCCCGTCTGCTCGCCGGCCAGTACGCGGATGCCGAGGCCGCCCATTCGGCTGGCGCGCGCCTCCCGCACGCGGCCCTCTTCCCAGCGCAGGGTGCGCAGCAGCTCCCACTCGGCGAAGAGATCGGCGTAGTCGCCGCCGCGAGCCAAGGCCGTTTCCAGGAGACGGGTGAGCAGGCTGGCGTCCAGGGCGTCCAGGGGCGAAGCGGTCTCGGTCATGCAGCTCCTCAGTGTGGCGCGCGTCGCAAGCTCCGCGCGCCTCGCTGGCGACGCGCAGCGCAGGGTCCGCGCCCCTCTGCAGCGAAGCTAGACCCCCGCGCGGTCCGCGTCAATCGGCGGCGCGGAGTTGGGCGCGCAGGTCCTTCAGGGCGCGCCGCTGCGCGTGCCAGGCGAGAGCGGGTGGCGACGCCAGGGGATACCAGCCGATGGCGTCGGCATCGTCGCCGGGACGCGCCTCGCCCCCGGCCCAATCGGCGCGATAGACCACGAGCAGCGCGTTGTGTCGCGGGTCGTCGAAGGCGGAATAGACGCCGACCAGGGGGCCGAGCGCCGCGGCGAGGCCCGTCTCCTCCGCCAGCTCCCGGAGGGCGCAGGCGCCGATGTCCTCATCCCACTCCTGGAAGCCGCTGGGCAGAGACCACAGGCCCTGCTTGGGCGGGTGGGCGCGGCGCACCCAGAGCAGCTCGGGCCCGGGATCGCGCAAGAGCATCACCGCCGCTGCCGGCACCGGGTTCTTCCAGTCGACGAAGCCGCAGGCGCAGGCGCCCCGCGGGCGGCCGCCGAGTTCGCGGCTCGCCAGCGGCGTGCCGCAGCGCGGGCAGAAGCGCCAGCCGCTCACGATGCGCGCTGCGCGGCCGGCGTCTCGCGCCGGCGATAGACGCCGCGCTCCCGTTCGAGGCGCTTGCCCATCACCAGCTCACGGCGCCAGAAGCAGTAGTCGGGGTGATAGCGGGCGAGCAGGGCATTGACCTCGAGCTCGGGATAGTCACGCCCCGCGGCGAAGTGCTCCGCCAGCCAGTCGAGGATGACCTCGCGCTTCTTGCGCTGGGCGGGGATGGCGACGAGTCGACCTTGCTTGAGAAAGGTGTCGAGCACCTTGCGCGCGAAGAGGTCTTCCGGAAAGACGCCCGCGCCGGCCCGCAGATTGTCCAGGCGCAGCACCTCGCGCGCGGCTTCGCGCAGGCGCTTTTCCTCCAGGCAGTAGAGCCGATATTGCTGGTCCGTTTTCACGCTGAGCAGGCCGGCCTGGCGCAGGATGCGCAGGTGGTGGCTGACCGTGGCGGGGCCGAGGCCGAGCGCCGCGGCGATCTCCTCCACGACCGCCGGCCGGCCGGCCAGCAGGCCGACGATGCGCAGGCGCTGGACATGGGCCAGCGCCTTGAAGAAGTCGATGCTCCGCTCCAGGGTGGGACTGAGCGGGTCGCCGGGGGCCGCCGTCGCCATGGTCTACCTCCATGTTCATTTCGATGTTTCTTAGAATAACACCCGGCGGCCGCATCGGCAAGCGGAGGCTGCGCGGCCGCCCGCATGCTCCGCGTCTCGGCGGCGGCGCCCCGAGCTTTGGAATTGCGCCACTGGGCCAGGGCCTCCATTATTCAGCGGCCGCCCCCGGGCGGCTTATCTCTGCACTCTGTTCGAAAGGCAAGCGATGCGGCGCGCGATCGTCCTGCTCTCCCTGCTCGGCTGCCTGCCGACCCCGGCAGCGGCCCAAGTCCCCGATCATGCCCTGGCCGGCAACGCCATCCTGCTGCCGCCCCTCGCCGTGGCCGGCGACGCGGGCCTGCTCGGCCTGTATCACAACCCGGCGGCCCTCGCCCTGCAGCCCGGCGAGCTGAGCGCCTTCTACCTCCAGGGCCTGCGCGGAGGCACCGACCTGCCGGCCCTCGAGCCCGCCTTCACGCGCCGCTTCACGGGCGACTGGAGCGCCGCCCTCGGCGGCCGCGTCGCCGTCGGCATCGATCATCGGGCGCTGCCCGCCGGCTATGACTACGCGCCCCCGGAGGCGCCGAGCGTTCGCCTGGGCCGCAGCAATCGCTACAATCTCGGCCTCGCCCAGCGCTTCGACTTTCCGGCGCTCGAGCTCCAGCTCGCCCTGGGCGGCGCCTATCGCTGGACGCGGAGCAGCGCCTACGCCCTCGACGGCCTCTCGACCTGGGATCTGGGCGCCGTCCTGCGCTGGGGACGCTGGGCTTCCTTCGGCCTCGTCGGCCAGAACCTGGGCCGGCCGACCCTGCGCGGGCTCGCGCCCGGCGAGTTGCCCAGCCTCGCGCCGAGCTACGTCTTCGGCCTCGCCCTGCGGCCCAGGCGGCACTGGGCCACCTTCAGCCTCGATCTCACGCAGCGGGAGATCGAGGACAAGTGGGAGTACGAGACGCGCAGCGGCATCGCCCTGGACTTCAGCGGCCGCGTGCGCCTGCGCTTCGACTGGACGAATGCCGGCCGCTTCGGGCTCGGCGTCTTCATCGCCGGCGGACAGGCGCAGGCCGGGCTCGCGCTCGGCAATCGGCTGACGGAGAGCGAGGGCACGACGCGCGGCGCCCTCTGCCTCGGCCTGCACAGTCGCCGGCTCACGCGGCCCCTGCTGCCGCGGCGGCACTTCCTCGAGCTCGCGCTGGCCGATCGCATCGCCACGCGCGAGAGTGCCGGCGGGCAGGACGGGCCGAGCCTCGTCGCCCTCGTCGAGCGCGCCCGCCGCGAGCGCGACATCGCGGGCATCCTACTGCGCCTGGAGCAGCCGCGCCTGGGCCTGGCCCAGCGCGAGGAGCTGCGCCGCGCCCTGCTCGAATACCGCCGCGTGACCGGACGGCCGGTGGTGGCCTTCGCGCAGATCTACAGCGAAGAGGACTTCTACCTGGCCAGCGCCGCGAGCCAGCTGCTGATCAGCCCCGACGGGCTCCTGCACTTCTCCGGACCCCAGGCGCGCGCGCTCGATCCCGGCGGCGCCCTGGCGCGCCTGGGCCTGGCCGCGGACCTGATCGTCGAGGGCGACGCCAACAGCGCGCCGGCCCTGCTCAGCGGCAGGCGGCCGGGTCCGGCGGCGCTGGCCGCCGACAGCAGCCTGGCGATGGCGCGCTACCTCACGCTCTGCCGGGGCGTGGCCGAGGGCCGGAACCTGCCGCTCAACGAGATGCCCGCCCTGCTCGGGCGCGGGCTGATCGTGCCCGAGGCCGCCCTCAACCTCAAGCTCGTCGATGCGATCGTCGCCTCCGGCGCCCTGCGCGAGTGGCTGGCCGCAGAGCAGGGCCAGGGTCGCCTGCTCACGGCGCCGGCCCTGGCCGCCCGGCGCCCGACCCGCGTCGCCTGGGGAAGCGACCCGGCCATCGCCATTCTCCACCTCGACGGCCTGCTCGTGGACGGCGACAGCGGCCTGGGCATCCTGGGCCCGCAGACCGGCGTCGGCGACCTGGTGGCGGCCCTCGAAGAGGTGCGCCGCGAGCCGCGCCTGCGCGGCGCGCTGCTGCGGGTGGACAGCGGCGGCGGCAGCCTGCTGGCGGCCGAGCGCCTGCGCGAGGCGATCATCCGCACGCGCGCCAAGAAGCCGGTGGTCGTCAGCATCGGCGAGGCGGGAGCCGGCGCCGCCTATCTGGCCGGCGTCGAAGCCGACCGCCTCCTCGCCAATCGCTGCAGCGTCACCGGCGGCATCGGCGTCTGGGGCGGCAAGCTGCACTTCGGCGGCCTCGTCGAGCGACTGGGCGTCGGCCTCAGGCCACTGGTGGGCGACAGCCGCGCGGTCGACCTGGCCGCCGGCGCCGAGCCCTACGGGGCGGAGGCCCGCACGCAGCTGCAGACCGAACTCGCTCGCCGCTATCGCGGCTTTCTCGGGGTCGTCGCCGCCCGCCGCCACATCAGCCTGCCCGAGGTGGATCTGCTCGGCCGCGGCCGCGGCCTGGACGGCAACGAGGCTCTGCAGAACGGCCTCATCGACGAGATCGGCGGCCAGGTGGAAGCCATCGCCGCCCTGCGCCGCCTGACCGGCCTGCCGCCCCGCGAGTCCATCGAACTCATCGAGCTGCCCCGCCCGGCCCGGCGGCTGCCCTGGTCCCGCCCGGCCGGCGCCGGCCTGCTGCCGGCCGCGGGCGAGACGCTGCCGGACTGGCTGGCCCGCCTGGAGCCCTTCGGAGCCCCGGCCCTGCTCGCGCTCGATCCGGTGGCCCTCGCCGGCCTGGCGGCGGCGCCGCTGTGGTGAGCTGGCGCCGCGCGCAGCTACGGCTCTCGCCGAGCCTGGCCGCCTTCCTCGAGGAGCGGCTGATCCTGGACGGCTGGGACCGCGTGGCCAGCGAGCGCCGCCCGGGCGAGCAAGTGCTCACGCTCTCGGTCTACGCCGAACTCGAGGCCGCCCTGCCCGGCGCCGCCTGAGCTCGCGCGCTGGCTGGCGGAGGCGCGGGCAGCGGGCCTCGCCCCGCCGCCCGCGCTCGCCTGGGCCGAGGATGTCGTCGTGGAGGAGGACTGGGACGCGGGCTTCCGCGCCCACTTCGCCGGACGCCTGCTGGCGCCGGGCATCGCCATCCTGCCCAGCTGGGAACGCCAGGGGGCCGGACCGCTGGCGGCGCTGCCGGGTCCCGGATCGGCCATCGCCATCGTGCTCGAGCCCGGCCAGGCCTTCGGGACGGGCGAGCACCCCACCACCGCGCTCTGCCTGGAGGCGCTGCAGGCGCTGGCTGGCGGCGCGCGGCAGCGAGTCGCCGCGCTGCCTGGACATCGGCAGCGGCACGGGCGTGCTGTCCATCGCCGCGCGGCTCTGGGGGGCGGGCCTCGTGCGCGGTTACGACATCGAGCCGGCGGCCGTCGTCAACGCCTACCTCAACGCCGAGCTGAACGGGCTCGCCGGGCAGCTCGATTTCGTCTGGGGCGAGCCGACCCAGCTCGAGCCACAGGCCTGGGACCTCCTGCTCTGCAACCTCTTCCTCGGTCCCATCCAGCGCCTGCTCCCGCGGCTGGATGCCGCCCTCGCCCCCGGCGCGGGGGCCATTCTCTCGGGCTTCCTCGTCAAGCAGGCCGAGCGCATCCGCGAGGCGGCCGGCGCCCGCGGCTGGCTGCTGAGCGCGGAGCGCAGTCGGGACGACTGGGTGGCGCAGGTCTGGACCAAGCCCGGGGGCGCGGCCGCCTCGGCCTGAGCGATGCGCTGTCTGCAATGGAGGACGCTCTGTGCTCTCAGCGGGGCAGTGCCCGTGGGCCATGACTGGGGACGACCTGTGAAGCGGTCGCGTCAAACCCATACTCACATCAACAATTTGGACGGAATCCTCCGCGGGGCCGGCAGTTGGCATCCGACTTGATAGAGCCGGGGCAGCAGGGGTAATCCGGGAAAGTGGCCTTCGATCGCTTGGGGCTACTTTCCCCTTTTTTTTGCCCTCCGGGCGCCAACCCACGGGCATTGACCGCCGGGGAGCAGAGCCTTAAGTTCCTCGCGGCGGTCGCGCTGCGGCCGCTCCCGCCCCCCGCCGAGGAGCCCGCATGCCGCGCCCAGGCCCATTCGCCCTAGCGCTCCTGTTCCTGTGCGCCTCCATCGTCGCCGCGCAAGCGGCCCTCACTCCCCCCGCCGGTCTGCGCGTGGTCACCGTCCTCGTGCAGGGGCTCGACCGGATTTCGCGCGCGCAATTGCTCGCCGATCTCGAGCTCGCCGAGGGCGGACCCTACGCAGCCGGACTCGAGCGCCGTCTCGAGGCCCGCGGGCGGACGCTGCCCTACCTGCGCAGCCTGCGCGTCGAGAGCCGGACAGGCAGCCAGGGCATGCATCTCACGCTCCGCGTGCGCGAGGCGAGCCCCCTGCGCCTGGCGCCCGTGGTCACGGTGCTCGACGACGGGGAGCTCGACGGGGGGCTCGCCCTCGAGGGCGCCGCGCCCCTGGGCCGGAACGAGCGCTGGCGGGGCCGGATCCTCGTCGGCCCCTACGCCGAGGGTTCGCTGCGGGTGGATGCGCTGCAGCTCGCGCCGCCGCTGCCGGACCTGACGATCGAGGTCGGCGTGAGCGACTACGACGACCCCTTCCGCGCCAGCGAGGTAACGCGCTGGTGGTCGCTGGCCGGCCCCACCCTGGCCCTGCCGGCGGCGGGCCGCCTGACCCTCCTGGGGGGCTGGGAGCGCGTCGACACGGCGCCGGCCCGGGGCCTCGATCCCGACGGCAGCGAAGCCCAGCCGCTCTTTCGGCTCGAAGCCGCCCAGCCGCTCGCCGGCGAGGCCCTGGCGCTGGGCCTGGAGGCCGAGC
Source organism: uncultured bacterium (assembly GCA_963695095.1). GTDB lineage: Bacteria > Krumholzibacteriota > Krumholzibacteriia > JACNKJ01 > JACNKJ01 > VGXI01. The sequence continues at coordinate 2,496,469 of CAVOFT010000001.1, forward strand.
TGCGCAGCCCCAGCGCGGAGCGCGGCCGCGCCCGGGCCGAGGCGTGGCTCGACGGCCGCCGCCGACAGGGGCGCTGGCTCCTGGAAAGCCGCCTGGCCGGCGGCCTCGTCCAGCACCGCAGCCCCCTCACCGAGATCGCCTACATGGACGCCTGGCGCTACCTGCGCGGCCATGCCAGCGGCAGCTTGCCGGCGCGAGAATTCCAGCTCCTGCGCCTGCGCGCGGACTTCCGCTTGCATCAGTTCGAGGTGCGCCTCCGGCGCGGCAGCGATCCCGATCCGGTAGTCTTCGGGCCGTATTTTCTCTTGGAGGGAGCGCGCTTCCGGGAGTATCGTGCTGCCGCCTTCGACGAGGCCGGCGACTGGGGCCTCGGTCTCAGCGCCTGGCTGCCCGGCCGACCCCGCTTGCGGGCCTCTTTGGGTCTGCAGTGGAACGACGCGGGTGAACCGACCACCCTCTTCCTCCTGGAGGAACGCTGATCGTGCACTATCAACGGTCGGCCCTGATGCCGGCCATCGCCACGCTTGCCCTCCTGCTCTTCGCCGGCACGGCCTGCCGCCCCTTCGGGCAGAATGAACTCGCCGCCCGCCGCGCCAGCGAGTGGAACGCGGCCGCGATCGCGGCCGCGACCCCGAACTTCGCCGACAGCTTCGACGCCTTCGGGCGCAACCAGACCCTGCAGTTCAAGCGCGGGGACACCCTCGAAGCGCTGCTGCGCCGCGCCGGTGTGCCGGCCCAGGAACGCTTCGCCCTCATCGACGCTCTGGCCGAGACCTTCGACATGAGCGACTTTCGTGCGGGCGCCGAGGTGGTCCTGCGCTGGGATCTGGCCGGGCGCCTGCTCGGCTTCGCCTACCCGCTGGACTACATCGAGGATCTCTACGCCTGGCGCCGCGGCGACGGCTTCGCGGCCGAGACCTTCCGCGCCACCCTCGACTGGCAGCCGCGCCTGGTGACGGCCGAGCTCGCGTCCTCCTTCTACGAGACCCTCGCCGCCCAGGGCGAGGACGGCGATCTCGCCGTCCGCGTGGCCGACCTCTTCGGCGGCGAGGTGGACTTCTTCCTCGACCTGCAGCCGGGCGATCGCATGGAGATCCTCCTGGAAAGCGCGCAGCGCCCGGATCGCGAGACGATGCGCAACCGCGTCCTCGCCGCCTGGCTCGAGGTGAACGGCAAGCGCCACGCCGCCTACCTGCATCCGGCGGCGAACGGCGAGCGGCGCTACTACCACGCCGACGGCGGCAGCCTCGAGCGGCAGTTCCTCAAGGCCCCGCTGAGCTTCTCGCGCATCAGCTCGGGGTTCAGCCGCAGCCGGCTGCACCCGGTGCTCGGCGTCCACCGCCCGCACCTGGGCGTGGACTACGCCGCGCCCATCGGCACGCCGGTGCAGGCGACGGCCGACGGCAGCGTCGTCCGCCGCGGGCAGGATCGCGGCATGGGCCGCTTCATCGTGCTGCGGCATCCGGGCCGCATCGAGACCACCTACATGCACCTGTCGCGCTTCGCCGCGAGCACGAGCGTCGGCTCGCGCGTGAAGAAGGGCCAGACGATCGGCGCCGTGGGCTCCAGCGGACTCAGCACGGGGCCGCACCTGGACTACCGCATGAAGGTGAACGGCAACTTCATCGACCCGCGCAGCTTCCGCTCGGTGGCGGCCGAACCGCTGCCGGCTGCCGAGCGGGCGGCCTTCAGCGCCGCCGTGGCGCGCTACGATTCGCTCTGCGCGGCCCTGGCGCCCGCTCCCCAGCTGCCCCTGGGCCAGATCGCCAGCGCAGCGCCGACGAGGTAGGCCAGCCAGGCCAAGGGCAGGGTCCATCCGCCGTGGCGGGCGTAGAAACTCGCCCGCGCCGGCGGATGGACGGCCGCCACCAGCACCCCCCGCGTATCCACGGCCAGGCGCCCCAGGCGGCGGCCGCGCGGCATCGAGAATCTCCGTCACGCCGTTGTTGCCCGCGCGCAGGACGGGCAGGCCGTTCTCGGCGGCGCGCAAGGGCGAGAGCGCAGCGTGCAGCTCCATGGCCAGGGGATCGGCGAACCAGCCGTCGTTGCTGATGTTGACGAGCAGCTCGGCGCCGGCCGCCGCAGCCTCCCGCACGCTGCCGGCGAAGCCCATCTCGTAGCAGATGAAGACGGCGGCGCGCAGCGGCCCGCCCGCCAGCACGCGCGGTCCCGGCCCCGGCGTGAAGTTCGCCTGGCCCAGATCGATGTTGAAGCCGGGCATGAGCCGCTCGATGAGGGGGATGCGCTCGCCGAAGGGCAGCAGCTTGACCTTGCTGTAGCCGCCCTCGAAGGCACCGCCCGCGCTCACCAGGAGCGCGGCGTTGCGGTAGGCGTAGCCGCCGGAGCCCTGCGGTGAGAGGCCCTGGAAGCCCGTGATCAGGTCCACCCCCAGCGCCTGGGCGGTCTCGCGCAGGGCGCGCTCGGCGTGGCGATCGTAGAAGAGGCTGACGGGGAAGGCCGTCTCCGGCCAGACGAGCAGCTCGGCGCCCTGGGCCACGGCCTCCTCGCCCAGCTCGCGATAGATGCGCAGGTTCTCCATGCGGAAGTGGGGCTCCCACTTGTCGGCGAGGGCGACGTTGCCCTGCAGAGCGGCCACGCGCAGGGTCTGGGGGCGCTCGCGGTGACTGGGCAGGGCGCCGAGGGCGAGCAGAAGCAGACTGGCGCCGAGGGCGAGCCCGCCCGCGCGCCGCGCGCCGCGGCCGGCGACCAGCGCCGCCGCGCCCGCCTGGGCCAGCACCATGAGGAAGCCCAGGCCCAGCCCGCCCACCCAGCCCGCCGGGGCCAGATAGCCGCCGGGCGCGGCCTGCGTCTGGGCGAGGTGGATCCAGCTGAAGGCCAGGAGCCCGCTGCCGCGCAACCACTCGAGGCCCGTCCACAGGGCCGCCGCGAGCCAGAGCGCGCGGGCGCTGCGGGCGCGCAGCGCCGCGTAGAGCCGCACGAAGAGCCAGGGGTAGAGGCTCAGATAGATCACCCAGAGCGCGAGGCCCGGCCAGAGCAGCCAGGGGACGGTCATGTCCGCGGCGGGGCTGAGGGCGATCAGCCAGCGGAAGCTGAGCAGACCGAAGGGGAGACCGAAGCCGAAGCCCAGCCAGCGCGCCGCCAGCGCCGCCGGCGGCCGGAAGCCTTCGACCGCCGCGCAGAGCGGCAGCAGGGCCAGCCAGCCCAGCCAGGGCAGGCCGTAGCGCGGCAGGGCGAAGTGGTAGAGCAGGGCCGTCAGGAGGCCGGCCGCCAGGAGCCGCAGGCGCACGCGCACACTCCATCTGCGAGCCCGCCAGGCACCGGCTCGCGGTTCAGGGCGCGACAGTAGCGCCCGCGTCGCCGACCGCCAAGAGCAAAGCCGTCCCGGGTGCGGGCCGCGGTCCGCGCCGGAGCCCTGGCGCGCCGGCATCAGCCTCACTTCGCGGCGCCTGCGCCGCGCGCCGTGCGCTCCAGCCCCAGGCGCTTGAGCTTCTTGAGCAGGCCCTGGCGGCTGAGGCCCAAGGCGCGGGCGCTGCGGCTGCGGTTGCCGCCATAGCGGCCGAGCGTGTGGCGGATCATGCGCTGCTCCAGGTCGAGCTGGGCCTCGGCGAGCGTGAGCGAGGCGAGGCTGGCCGGCAGAGGGTCCTCGCGGCTCTCGAAGAGCGAGTCCGAGAGCATCCAGCGCTCCAGGCGCGGCGACTCGCCGTAGAAGGCGATCACGCGGCCGATCTCGTTCTCCAGCTCGCGCACGTTGCCCGGCCAGCGGTAGCGGGCGAGGGCGGCCATGGCGTCCGCCGCGATCTCGCGCATGGGCAGGCCATAGGCGGCGGCGCGCTCGCCGAGGAAGTGCCGCGCGAGCACGGGAATGTCCTGCGGCCGCTCGCGCAGGGCGGGAATGCGCAGGCTCACCCCCTGGATGCGGAACCAGAGGTCGAGGCGGAAGCGCCCGCCCCGCACGCGCTCTTCCATGTCGTGATGCGTGGCCGTGACGAGGCGGAAGTCCACGGCGCGCAGGCGATTCTCCCCCACGCGGCGGATCTGCTTGTCCTGCAGGACGCGCAGCAGGCGCACCTGGAGCATGGGGCTCAGGTCCCCGACCTCGTCGAGGAAGAAGGTGCCGCCGTTGGCGACCTCGAAGAGGCCCACCCGCTCCTCGCGGGCGCCGGTGAAGGAGCCGCGCGAGTGGCCGAAGAGCTCGCTCTCGATGAGGGTCTCCGTGAGCGCGCCGCCGTTCTGGGCGACGAAGCCGCCTTCGTGGCGCGGGCTCAGCCGGTGCAGAGCCCGCGCGAAGAGCTCCTTGCCCACGCCCGATTCGCCCTGGAGGAAGACGGGCGTCTCCGTGCGCGCGACGCGGCGGAGCTGATCGAGCAGGCCGGCCAGCGGGCTGTCCGCGTGATAGCGCAGGCCCTGGGTCTCGCACTCCCTCGCTGGCTTCGCGCCGGCGGCTTCGCCTGTCGGTGCGCCGCCGTCGAGTTCGGCGAAGAGCGTGGCGAGCCATTCGCGCCGAGGCGCCAGCAGCTCGGCCTGCCGCGCGCACAGGCGCCCGCAGACCCAGGGCTGGCGACCGCGCGGACCGAGGGGCCAGATCCAGTCGAGGCCCTGCTCGGCGCTCCCGGCGAACTCGAAGGTGAGCTGGCCGCTGCCGAGGCCGCCCCGCGGATGGCCGAGAATGAGCGGAGGCGGCGCCGCCGTCTCGTCGAGGGCGGCCAGGCCGGGGTGCGGCTGGGCGAGGCGGCCGAGCAGGAAACGCGGCGGACCCACCTCGGGGCAGTCGAGCAGATCCCAGCGGCTGCCGGGTAGCCGCGTCTCCAGAAAGGCGAAGAGGGTGCTCGCGCCCTGGCGCGCTGCATCCGGAGCAGGGGAATCGGCCCACATGCGGGGTGCTCCTGGAAGGCGTTGTGGCTGGCGTCTGGCTTGGGCTGTGGCCATTGCAAGGGGCATTCCGCCCTGTGCCTGCGCTCGCTGCGGGACTTAGGGCTTCGCGCGCGCGCAGCGGCGGCGGCGGCGCGGACGGGGCGACGGCGCACCGTCGGGCCGAGCCCGGCTCGTGGAGAAGCGCGGGCCCGCTCAGCCCGCGAGCTCTACGGGTCCTTCGCCGGCGGCGATCTCGCCGATCACGCCGAGGCTGTCGGGCAGGGCCGCGCTCTCGAGCAGGCCGCGCTGGGCGGGATCGATGACGAGCAGGTAGCCCACGCCCAGGTTGAAGACGCGGTGCATCTCGTCGCGCTCGACGCCGCCCCGCTCGGCGATGAGGCGAAAGAGCGGCGGCGGGCTCCAGGCGCGGGTGTCGATCACCGCGCGGCAGCCGGCGGGCAGGATGCGCGGAATGTTGTCGAGGAAGCCGCCGCCGGTCAGGTGCACCATGCCCTTGATGGTGACGCCTGCGGCCTCCGCGCACTCGACGTGCCGCAGGTAGCTGCGGTGCACGGCAAGCAAGGCATCCGCGAGGGTGACATCGAGGCCGGGCGGCACGGCGTCGAGGGCGAGGCCGGCCGCTTCCAGCAGCACCTTGCGGGCCAGGCTGTAGCCGTTGGTGTGCAGGCCCGTGGAGGCGAGGCCGACGAGCAGGTCGCCCGGGCGGATGCCGCGGCCGTCGACGACCTTGCCGCGCTCGACGAGCCCCACGATGCAGCCGGCCAGATCGTACTCGCCCGCGGCGTAGAAGCCGGGCAGCTCGGCCGTCTCGCCGCCGATCAGGGCGCAGCCGTTCTCGCGGCAGGCGGTGGCCATGCCGCCGATCACGGCCTCCAGCACGCCCGGGCCGAGGGCGCCGGTGCCGAAGTAGTCGAGGAAGAAGAGCGGCCGCGCGCCCTGCACGAGAATGTCGTTCACGCAGTGGTTGACGAGGCAGGCGCCCACCGTGTCGTGGCGGCCGGTCGCGAAGGCGATCTTGAGCTTGGTGCCGACGCCGTCGATGCTGCTGACCAGCACCGGGTCCTTGAAGCCGGCGGCGTCGAAGAGACCGCCGAAGGCACCGAGTTCGGAGAGCACGCGCGGGGTCCAGGTGCTGCGCACGGAGGCGCCGGCGCGCTTGAGCGCGCCGGCCGCACGATCGATGTCCACGCCACTGTCTCGGTAGCGCATGGGAGCCTCGCTCTAGTAGTCCCTGAGGGCCTCGTAGATCTCCACCGGCAGCTCGTCGCCGATGAGCTTCAGCTCGCCGCGGCTGTGCAGGCCGACGAGGGCGTCCACCACCTCGGGGTCGAACTGGGTGCCCCGGCAGCGCTGGAACTCGGCCATGGTCTCCTCGATGTCGCGCGCCTTGCGGTAGGAGCGCGTGCTGGTCATGGCGTCCAGGGTATCGCAGACGTGCAAGATCCTCGCCTCGAAGGGAATCGCCTCGCCCTTGAGGCCATCCGGGTAGCCCTTCCCGTCCGGCCGCTCGTGGTGGTACTTGACGATCTGGGCGGCCTCGTTGAGGAACTTCAGCCGCTCGATGATCTTGGCGCCGATGTCCGGGTGAGCCTTCATGGCGCTGTACTCATCATCGGTGAGCTTGCCGTCCTTGGAGATGATGTCGCCGCTGACCCCGATCTTGCCGATGTCGTGGAGCAGGGCCGCGTACTCGAGCAGCTCCATGCGCTTGCCCGAGAGCCCCAGCACCCGGCCCAGCGTGAGCGCATAGCGGCTCACGCGGTAGGAGTGCCCGTGCGTGTAGGCGTCCTTGGCGTCCAGCGCGCTGGTCAGCGCCGTCAGCGTGGCGATGTGCGTCTCCTTCATGTCGAGATAGAGGCGGTAGGCGTAGCGAAGGAGCAGCAGCGGGATGATGAAGAGCGCCAGCGTCCAGGGCGCCGCGAAGCGGTAGACGAGGATGAGGATGGCCGTCAGCGGCACGAAGGCGACCAGGTGGCGCAGATTCCAGAAGTAGTTGCTGCGCCAGATGCGCAGGGGATTGCGGCCGTCGGACAGGCCGATGATCGTGCTCACGAGGGAGGTGTTCACCAGCCAGTGCACGATGCCGCAGACGACCAGCGGGATCAGGAAGAGCGGACTCGTCAGCCCTTCGCTGAAGGGCAGCGACTGGAAGACGATGCCGGCCACGCCCGTGGAGAGGGCCAGCACCGGCACGTTGAAGAAGACCTTCTCCAGCGGCCGCCGGTTGACCAGCCCCTCGACGATGATGGCGCTGACCGCCTCCATCCAGGCCGCCGGATAGGCGCCGAAGATGACGATGGAGGCAAAGGTGATCGGCGTCGAGACGCTGATCGAGGCGCCGCCGTGGGGCAGCGTCACGTTGACCAGATCCGCGATCACGATGAGCAGGATGAAGACCGCGTACTCGAGCCAGCGCCGCGGATCCAGCTCCTGCGACCAGAAGTAGAGGGCGACGTAGCCGACGAGGCTGACCGCGAAGTAGTAGGCGATGAAGGAGCGGCTGCGGCCGCTCAGGAATGTCGCCAAGGCCAGCTCCCGGGTGCACGGAGCCGGTGCGATGACTCGGCTACCACCAGGTCTTAGTCAGGAGAAGATCGCCAAAGAACAGATCGATGATGAACTTGAACATGGCACACCTCCTTGGCGTGAATAGGGCAGATACCCGCTTCGCTGGAAGGCATGCGCTTCGCTGCCGCCATCGCACCGGCAGGGCATGGTGGCCGGGATCCCGGGGAGTGTCAACGGAATGTTCCCCTGGCCAGAAGCGGACCGGGGAGGCGGAAATCAGAGGATGTCGAAGTCGACCGTGTCGCGCGGATTCCAGAGCCCGGTCAGGCGGTTGGTGGCGGCCAGGGTGGCCAGCACCGCGGCCTGGCGCGGATCCTGGCGAACCACGGCCGCGCCCGTGAAGCTCGACAGCTCGCGCTCGGCCACCGCGCTCAGGTGCACGACCAGCACTTCTTCGCGACCGAAGTGCAGGCGGTCGAAGCGCGGCGTGTCGAAGTGCATGCCGGTCTCGAAGAGCAGCAGCATGGCGTCCAGCGTGGCGTGGATGACGGCGGCCAGGTGGCCGTCCGGCGTGTCGGCGGCCTCGCACTCGCCCACCGCATGCCGTTCGCCCCGGCTCAGCTCGACGGCGGCCGTCACCACGCTGCCGGCGTGGGTCACCGTGAGCTTTTCGTAGATGATCCTCGGCTCGCTGAGATCCGCGTCGCCGTCGAGCTCCAGCCCTGCCTCCGCCATGGCCGGCGGCGCGGCGGGCTCGGGCTCCGGCTCGGCTTCGGGCTCGGCTTCGGGCTCGGGTTCGATGATCAGCTCGCCCGCGGGGGGCGCCGGCGCCGCGGGCTCGATGATCAGCTCCCCGGCCGTCGGCGCGGCCGGCGCCGGCGCGGAGGCCGCCGGCGCCGCCCCCGGCTCGATGATGGCCACCTGGATGCGGCGGTGGTCGATGTCCAGGCCGCCCCGCACCTTGAGGATGGTGTCCACGTCCCGGGCGATGAGGCGGGGCGGACGAGTCGAGACGGCGGTGACGTGGACCTCCGTCACCTGGCCGGCCGGATCGCTGATGATCCGGCAGCCCGTGACCTCGCGCAACCCTGTAACCAAAGACTGTAAGTAATTGATATTGATGGAACTAGGGGTCATGTCCGTGTTGCCGATCCCGAGTTGCTCGTGCGGTTGAGGAAGTCGTTATCCTAGCACATCCGCGCCGGAGGCGCTAGAGCGTCCGCGCGCGGGAGCCGGCGGCGCCTTGAGCAGGGCCGCCAGGGCCCGCCGCCGCGCCGCGAGTTCGGCCGGCCGCCGGCGCGCCAGGCCCGCCAGCCCGAGGCCTTCCACGGCGAAGCTCGCCACGGCGCTGCCCGTGAGCAGCGCCCGGCGCAGGGCGCCCAGGTCCCAGCGGCCTTCGCGGGCAAGGTGGCCCATGACGCCCCCCGCGAAGGCATCGCCCGCCCCCGTGGGATCCTCGAGGGCAGCGACGGGAAAGGCCGGGCAGGGATAGACCGCGCCTTCGGCAAAGAGCAGGACCCCGTGTTCGCCCTTCTTCACGATCACGTGGCGCGGGCCCAGGGCCCGCAGCGCCTCGCCCGCCCTGACCAGCGAGCGCTCGCCGGTGAGCTGGCGCGCTTCCTCGTCGTTGATGAAGAGCAAGTCCACCCGCGCGATGACGGCCAGAAGCTCCGCGAGGGCAGCATCGATCCAGAGATTCATCGTGTCCATGGCCGCCAGGCGGCGGCCGTGCGCGGCGTCCAGCACCCGCGCCTGCAGCTCGGGCTGGATGTTGGCCAGGAAGACCAGCTCGCAGTCGGCGTGGCCGGGGCCCAGCACGGGCGCGAAATCGGCAAAGACGCCGAGCTCGGTGTAGAGCGTCTCGCGGCCCGCGCAGTCGGGGCCGTAGCGCCCGCCCCAGCGGAAGCTCTTGCCCGGCCGCCGCTCGACGCCGGAGAGGTCGGCGGGCAGACGGGCGAGCAGATCCAGGTCCTCGCTGCGGAAATCCTCGCCCACGACGGCCACGAGAGCGGGCGTGGCGCCCGCCAGCGCCGCCGCGACGCTGAAGTGCGCGAGGCTGCCGCCCAGGAGATTCTTGCCCGCGGCCGCGGGCGTCTCGATGTCATCGTAGGCCAGTGAGCCCACGGCCAGCAGTCGGCTCGCGCTCATCCCCCTCCTTGATCGGCCCGCGGCGCAGGCCCTCGGCTTCACATCCGTTCCGGCGCCGCCACGCCCATCAGATCCAGGCCGCTGAGCAGCACCTGGCGCGTGGCCCGGCACAGGGCCAGCCGCGCGCGGCTGAGGGCCGGGTCGTCCCCCACCACCGTCCGCTCGTGATAGAAGCGGTGGAAGGCGGCGGCCACATCGCTCAGGTAGTTGAAGAGGCGGTTGGGCTCGCGCGCAGCTGCCGCTCCGCTGATCGCCACCGGAAATTCGCCGAGGATGCGGATCAGCTCCAGCTCCTCCTCGCTCGTGAGCAAGGCGAGTTCGGCTGCGGGCGGCGCCGCCGCGGCGTCGGCGAAGCCCGCCTCGGCGGCCTTGCGCAGGATGCCCGCGATGCGCGCCGTCGCGTACTGCGGGTAGAAAACGCGCGACTTGGCGCTCTGCTCGCGGGCCTGGCCGAGGTCGAACTCCAGGTGGCTGTCCCGCCGGCGGACGAGGAAGTAGGCGCGGGCCACGTCCACGCCGACGTCGTCGATCAGCTCGCCCATGGTGACGAACTCGCCCGCGCGCTTGCTCATCGTCACCTGCTCGCCATTCTCCACCAGGGTCACGAGCTGGAGGACGAGGATCTCCAGCCAGCCCTCCGGCGCGCCGATGGCCCGCGCGATGGCCTGCATGCGCGCCACGTGGCCGTGGTGGTCGGGACCCAGCACCGTGATCGCCTTGGCGAAACCGCGGCGCAGCTTGTCCAGATGGTAGGCGGCGTCGGCGAGGAAGTAGGTGGGCCGGCCGTCGCTGCGGACGACGACGCGGTCCTTGTCGTCCCCGAAGTCGCTGGAGCGGAACCAGCGCGCGCCCTCGGCCTCGTAGACGAGTCCCTGCGCCTCGAAGAGGGCCAGCACCTCGGCCACCTTGCCGCCTTCGTGCAAGCTCCGCTCGCTGAACCAGACATCGAAGGGCGTGCGGAAGCGCTCCATCTCGGCCCGCAGGTCGGCGAGCAGCGTGGCGAGGGCGGCGTCGGCGTAGGCGTCCCGGCGGGCAGCGGCGGGCAGCGCCTCCCAGCGCTCCACCGCCGCGGCGTCCAGGGCAGCGGCGATCTCGCGCAGATAGAGGCCGTGGTAGCCGTTCTCGGGAATGGCCAGGGGCTCGCCGGCGAGTTCGCGGCGGCGGGCGCGCAGGCTCTCGCCCAGGGCCTCGACCTGCGAGCCCGCGTCGTTGACGTAGAACTCGCGAGTCACCGGGTAGCCGGCCGCCTCCAGCAGGCGCGCCAGCGTGGACCCGAAGGCTGCGGCCCGGGCGCTCACCACCACGGCCGGCCCGGTCGGATTCGCGCTCACGAACTCCAGACAGACGGGCTGGCCCCCGCCCCCCTGGCTCCGACCGAACGCGGCGCCGGCGGCGAGGATCTCGCCCACCAGGCTCTGCTGGGCGCCCGCCGGCAGGCGGAAATTCAGGAAGCCGGGGCCGGCCACCGTGGCCGCGAGTCCCGGCAGGCGCGTCTCGCAGGAGGCGGCGAGGGCCGCGGCCAGCTCCCGCGGCGGCAGGCCGCAGGGCTTGGCGGCGAGCATGGCCACGTTCGTGCTGAGATCGCCGTGCGCGCTGTCCCTGGGCGGAATGAGGGCGATCTCCGCCGGCCCGACCGTGCCGCCGGCGAAGGCCCAGTCCGTCTCGCCGTGCCGCTCGCGGAAGTAGTCGGCGATTGCCGCGCGGATCCGCTCCTTCACGCGCCGCCTCCCGGCCGGTCGGGCGTGGGCTCGTCGGCGACGTCCTCGCGCGGCGCGTCGCCCCAGAAGCGCTCAAGGCCGTAGTACTCCCGCGCGCCCCGCTGAAAGACATGGACGACCACGTGGACGTAGTCGAGCAGCAACCAGCGCAGGGTGTCGTAGCCCTCCAGATGCCAGGGCTTGACCGGCGGCGTCCCCGCGAGCAGGCCGTCGCGGATGCCATCGGCGATGGCGCGGACATGGGCCTCGCCGAGCCCAGTCGCGATGACGAAGAAGTCGGCGATGGGGCTCAGGCTGCGCAGGTCGAGGATGACCAGATCCTCGCCCTTCTTGGCCAGGGCGAGCTGAGCGGCGGCGCGGGCCAGCTCCTGGCTGCCCTTGCCGCTGCGACTGCTGCTCGTGTTCGTGCTCATGGCCTGGGACGCCCTCCTTCGCAGGACCGCCGGCCTCGCCTGGCCGGCCGGCGGGGGACCGGGCGCGCGGCTACTGCTCGCGCTCCACGACGTAATCGACGGTGGCGTCGAGCGCGCGGCGACTATCGCCGTCAGGCAGGCGGCCCAGCGCGCCGCGCGCCGCCTCGCCATAGCGCCGCGCCTCGGCGAGCGCTGCGCGGGGCCCACCCAGCCGCCGCACCAGGCCGACGATGTCGTCGCGGCCGCTCGCGCCGGCCGCCAGCAGGGCCTCGAGCTGGGCGCGCTCGCCGGGCCCGGCGGCCGCGTGCGCGAGGAGCAGGGGCAGCGTCTGCTTGCCCTCCGCCAGGTCGCTGCCCACCGGCTTGCCCAGGGTGTCGGGATCGGCCTCGTAATCGAGCACGTCGTCGACGATCTGGAAGGCCATGCCCACGTTGCGTCCGAAGTCCGCATAGGCGGCCACGATCGCCGGCGGCGCGGCGGCCAGGATGGCCCCGCTGGCGCAGCAGGCCTCGATGAGTCGGGCGGTCTTCTCGTAGATGACGCGGCGGTAGGCCTCCTCGCTGAGCAGGCGCTGGCTCTGCAGATCGAGCTGCATCAGCTCGCCCACGCTCATGCGGTGGACGGTGGTGGCGAGCAGGCCGAGCACCTGGGTCAGCTCGGCCTCCACGAGCAAGGTGATCGCCCGCGAGTAGATGAAGTCCCCCATCAGGATGGCCGCCCCGTCGCCGCTGGCGGCGTTGAGGGTGGGCCGCCCGCGGCGCTGGAGGCTGGCGTCGACGACGTCGTCGTGCAGGAGCGTGGCCGTGTGGATCATCTCGACGACGGCGGCGGCCAGGAGCGCGGCCGGGCTCGAAGTGCCCGGCCGCTCGGCGGCCAGGAGCACCAGCGCCGGGCGCAAGCGCTTGCCGTGGGGGGCGAGCACCGTTTCCAGGAGGCCGGTGATGTAGGGCAGCTCCGAGCACAGGCGATCGCGGATCAGCGCCTCGACGCGGGCGAGGTCCGCGTCGAGGGCTTCGCGCAAGGCCCCGTTGCCCAGCTTGAGCCCCTTGAGAAAAGCCGGCTTCATCCGTCTCCCGGAGCGCGCGGCGCCCGCGCCCTCATTCACTGTAACTGACTGCCATGTCGCAAATTATCACAGAGAGGGAGGAGTGTCAACGGAGCTGCCCGCCGCGGGCTTCCGTCTCCGCCTGGCCACCGTGAGGGCGAGGACGCAACTGACGAGGTACAGGAGCAGCAGGGGGGCCGCCATCAGGGTCTGGCCGACCATGTCCCCGCCCGGGGTCAGGATGGCGCTGAGGATGAGGATCACCACGATCGCCATCTGCCACTGCCCCAGCAGCCAGCGCGGCGAGACGAGGCCGAGCAGCGAGAGCAGGAAGATGACGATGGGCAGCTGGAAGGCGATGCCGAAGGCGACGCTCATCTTGGCCACCAGCGTGAAGAGCTCGGTGATGCCCAGCGTCATCTGCATGCTGGGCGTGACGAGCCCGAAGAAGTAGTCCAGGCTCAGCGGCACGATGATCAGATAGCCGAAGACGGTGCCCGCGTAGAAGAGCAGCGCCGAGAAGAGCAGGACCAGGCGCAGGTGCAGGCGCTCGTGGCGGTAGAGGGCAGGGGCGAGGAAGGTCCAGAGCTTCCAGAGGATGATCGGAGTGCCGACGAAGAGCCCTGTCGCCGCGCTGACCTTGAGGCGGATCATGAAGGCTTCGGTCGGCGCGAAGACATGGGCGGGCGCGCCGTTGGGCAGCAGCCGGACCACGAAGTCGAGGATGCGGTCGGCGATGGCCCAGGCCGCCGCCGTGCCGACGGCGATCACGATCACGGTCGTGATCAGCAGCGTGCGCAGGGCCTCCAGGTGCTGGAGGAAGGGCATGCTCGGCAGATCTTCGCGGCGGGGGTCGGCCATCAGTTGCCGAGGTACTTGACCGTATAATTGAGATTCTGGACGATGCTCTGCTCGGCACCGGTGGCTTCGCCCTTCTCATTCGTCGCCCGCTGGTTGATCACGAACTTCGCCTTGCCCGCGTCCTGCAGCATGAAGCCGCGGCTCTTGTCGAAGAGGCCGCCCCCTTCGAGCTCGATGCGGCCGCTGACCCGGGCGCTGCCGCCGCCGGCGGCGCGGGGCGGCGCGCTGATCAGCCCGTCCAGCTCGAGCTTGCCCTTGTAGCGCAAACGCGCACAGCTCCGGCCCTGCCAGCTCTCATCGCCGACATAGGTGTAGGTGACCATCGAGTCCTTCATCGCCGAGCGCATCGCCGCGAGCGCTGCCTCCTGGAGCGGCTCCTGCCAGCTCTCGCCGGGCCGCGGCGCCTGCGCGGGCACCGTGATGTCCAGGGGAGCGAGGCCGCCCTGCAGCTGATCGAAGACGGCGAGGAATTCGTCGTCCTTGCTCGGGCGGGCGACCGGCTCGAAGCCGGACTTCGTCTTGCGATAGCGGGTGCTGAAGCCCTCCAGGCGCTTGACCGCATCCTGAGGCTCGATGGCCATGCCGCCGCCGCTGCGCACGCCCGCGCTCAGCTTGCTGAAGCGCACCTCGCAGGTCCAGTCCTCGCCCTCGGGCTGCCAGTCCCGGGCCTCCCACTGATAGCGGAGGTTGCTGATATAGGAGGTGCCGCGCACTTCCGCCTCGCTGGCGATTTCGACGCTGAAGCTGAGGGGCGCCGCCGGCAACGCAAAGCCGAAGTCGAGCGGTGGGCCGGCGGGCGCCGTGCCGACGGCCAGGCCGACGCCGCTGCCGACAGCGCCGCCGCCGCAACCGGCGAGACCGAGGGCCAGGGCCATGGCGCCCAGGAGGATGGCGGCCGCCAGGCCGGCGGCAGACTGCCTGCGCATCGCTCTCATGGTCATTCCTTCCTTCCTTCGCGCTGGTCGAGGAGGCGGTTCAGTTCCGCCGCGAAGTGACTCAGGTCTGCAAAGCGCCGATAGACCGAGGCGAAGCGCACGTAGGCCACCTCGTCCAGCACGCGCAGGCGCTCCATCACCGCTTCGCCGATCGCCTGCGAAGTGAGCTCGCCGCCGAGGCTGGCGTAGACGAGGTCGCGCTCCACCGAATCCACCAGGCGTTCGAGCGCGTCGCGCGAGACCGGTCGCTTCTCGCAGGCCTTGAGCAGTCCGCCCAGGATCTTCTCGCGCTCGTAGGAGACGCGGCGGCCGTCCGCCTTGACCACCGTGACGGGGCTGCGCTCCACGTGCTCGTAGGTCGTATAGCGCGCACCGCAGCTCGTGCACTCGCGGCGGCGCCGGACGGCCTCGTCCTCGCGCGTGCTGCGCGAGTCGACCACCCGGTCTTCGTTGTGGCCACAGAAGGGGCACTTCACCCCACGCCTCCCGGTTGCGCAGCGCCTACCATGCGGCCCGGCTCCCCGGCCCGTAGAGCGGGAAAGCCGCGGCCAGCTCGCGCGCCCGCGCCGCGGCGCGAGCAATGGCGTCCTCGCGGGCCGCCTCGCCGGCGCCGAGGCCGTCCAGCACATCGGCGATGAGGCCGCCCACCTCCCGGATCGCCGCTTCGTCGAATCCGCGCGTCGTCAGCGCCGGCGTGCCGATGCGGATGCCGCTGGTCACGAAGGGGCTCCTCTCCTCGCCGGGCACCGTGTTCTTGTTCACCGTGATCTGCGCCCGCTCCAGGGCGGCCTCGGCATCCTGGCCCGTGATACTGCTGCCGCGGAAGTTGACGAGCAAGAGGTGATTGTCGGTGCCGCCGGAGACGAGCCGGTAGCCGCGGTCGAGCAGAACCGCCGCCAAGGCCTTGCTGTTGGCCACCACCCGCGCGGCGTAGTCGCGGAACGAGGGCTTGAGCGCCTCGCCGAAGCAAACCGCCTTGGCCGCGATGATGTGCATGAACGGCCCGCCCTGGTTGCCCGGAAAGTTCACCTTGTTGATCGTGTTCACGTGGACGGCCTTCTCGAGAATGAGGCCGCCGCGGGGACCGCGCAGGGTCTTGTGGGTCGTGCTGGTGACGACGTCGGCATGGGGCACGGGACTCGGGTGCGCGCCGCCGGCGACGAGGCCGGCGATGTGCGCCATGTCGACCACGAGCACGGCGCCCACCTCGTCGGCCACCTGGCGGAAGCGCGCGAAGTCGATGAAGCGCGGATAGGCGCTGGCCCCGCACATGATGAGCTTGGGCCGCACGCGGCGAGCCGTGGCGGCCAGGGCCTCGTAGTCGAGGGTTTCCTCGCCCTCCTTGACGCCGTAGGGCACCACCTTGAAGAAGCGGCCGGAGAAGTTGAGCGGATGGCCGTGGCTCAGGTGCCCGCCGTGGGCGAGGTCCAGGCCCATGATCGTGTCGCCGGGCTCGAGGAAGGCCATGTAGGCGGTGATGTTGGCCTGGGTGCCCGAGTGCGGCTGCACGTTGGCGCGCTCGGCGCCGAAGAGCTTCGATGGCCCGCTCACGGGCAAGGCGCTCGGCCTCGTCGACGAATTCGCAGCCGCCGTAGTAGCGCTTGCCCGGATAGCCTTCGGCGTACTTGTTCGTCAGCACCGAGCCCATCGCCTGCAGCACCGCCGGGGAGACGAAGTTCTCCGAGGCGATCATCTCCAGGCCCTCTTCCTGCCGGCGCCGCTCGCCGATCAGCGTGGCGTGCAACTCGGGATCCACCGCCTGCACGGCTTCCCACTCCAACCAGTCCACCGTCAGCACCTCCCTGCGATCGATCCGCGTGCGGGCACTCAGCGCTGGCTCTTGCCCGTCTCCCGCTCGTAGGCCCGGATGCGCTCCACGCGAGGGGCATGGCGCCCCCCGGCGAAAGGCGTCGCGAGCCAGAGCGCGAGCCAGGCCTGGGCGCGCGGAGCGTCCAGCCAGTTGCCGGGCAGCACGAGGATGTTCGCGTCGTTGTGTTCGCGCGACAGGCGCGCGCTCGCCTCGTCATAGACGAGGGCGGCGCGCGCACCCGCCACCTTGTTCGCGGCGATGGACATGCCGATGCCCGTGCCGCAGATGAGGATGCCCCGCTCCGCCTCGCCGGCGGCCACGCGCTCGGCCAGGTCCAGGGCGTAATCCGGATAATCGACCGCCGCCTCGTCCTGGGTGCCCAGGTCGGCGACGGCATGGCCCTCGCCGCGCAGCCAGTCGGCGAGGGCGTTCTTCAGCGCCACGCCGCGGTGATCCGTGGCGATGGCCAGGCGCACTAGCGCTTCACCGCCGCGGGCTTCACCAGCGTCAGCCAGCCGTAGCGATCCTCGTAGCTGCCGTCGAACATCCCGAAGAAGCGCTCCTGAAGCTGCTTGGCGATGGGGCCGCGGCTGCCGTTGCCGATCGGGATGCGATCGATGCTGCGGATCGGCGACACCTCGGAGGCCGAGCCGGTGAAGAAGACCTCGTCGGCGAGATAGAGCATCTCGCGCACGATGGTCGCCTCGCGCACCTCGTAGCCCATTTCCCCGAGCAGGGTGATCACCGTGGCGCGCGTGATCCCCGCCAGGATGGAGCCCGAGAGCGGCGTCGTCCAGACCACGCCGTCGCGCACGAGGAAGAGGTTCTCGCCGCTGCCCTCGCTGACGTAGCCGTGGATATCCAGGCCGATGCCCTCGACGTAGCCGTTGATCGTGGCTTCCATGCGGATGAGCTGGCTGTTCATGTAGTTGCTGCCGGCCTTGGCCATGTTGGGCATGGTGTTCGGCGCGCAGCGCTGCCAGCTCGACACGCAGACGTCGACGCCCTGCTCGAGCGCCTCCGGGCCCAGGTACTTGCCCCACTCCCAGACGGCGATGGCGACATCGATGGGACAGCCGGCGGGGTTCACCCCCACCTCGCCGTAGCCGCGGTAGACCAGCGGCCGGATGTAGCACTCCTCCAGGCCGTTGACAACCACGGTCTCGAGCATGGCCGCGCGCAGGGCGGCGTGGTCGTAGGGCACCTGCATGCGGTAGATCTTGGCGGACTCGAGCAGCCGGCGGACGTGCTCGTCCAGCCTGAAGACCGCCGGTCCGGCGGGGGTCTTGTAGACCCGGATGCCCTCGAAGACGCTGCTGCCGTAGTGCAGCGCATGGCTGAGGACATGGATCTTCGCCTCGTCCCACTTCACGAGCTTGCCGTTCATCCAGATGGTGTCGGCCTTCTTCACCGGCATCGCCGCCTCCCTTTCACGCGGTCCGCTGCGCCCCCAGGCGCGCCAGGGCCCGCTCGATGTAGCTCTCAATTTCGTCGGCCGTCTCGGCGTAGTCTGCGGCGCTGCCGCCGATGGGATCGGCGACCCCGGGTCCCATGGGCGGCTCCCCCGCCCATTCGCTGAGCAGGACCACCGACTTCGCCTTCGCTTCGGGAAACTCACGCACCGCGAGCCGGTGCTCCTCTTCCATCGCCACGATCACATCCGCCCAGGCGATCTCCGCGGCGCCCAGCCGGCGCGCGCGATGGCCGCTGATGTCGATGCCCTTGGCGCGCAGGATCTTGACACCGTGCTCGGTGGCCGGCATGCCGTCCCTGGCGATCAGACCGACGGAGGCACAGCTCAGCGCAAGACCGCACTGGAGGGCATGATGGCGGGCCAGACCTTCGGCCATGGGACTGCGACAGATGTTGCCCGTGCAAACGAAGAGGACGCGCAGCGGGTCCATGGCCTCCATCCGGATTCAGCTCAGGGCGCCCCCGCCGTCTGCACGAAAGGGGTCCGGCCCTCCCGCAGCACCTTCGCCGGCCGGCAGGTCAGGTCCACGAGCGTCGAGGGCAGCGCCCCCTCGGCAGCGACCCGCGCCTCCAGTTCGGAGTCGGAAACCACGAGGCCGACATTGTCGCCAAACAACTTAACAATCTCGGCCGCGTTGGCAAGAGGCGGCTCGCCGGCCAGGTTGGCGCTGGTGGACAGGAGCGGCGCGTCGAGATAGCCCAGCAGCTCGCGCAGGAAGGGCGTGTCGGGCAGGCGGAAGGCGATGCGCGGCTGGCCGTCCTCGCCCTCGCTGGTCCACGCGCCGGGAGCCTCCGGCAGGGCCCGCAGGATGAAGCTGATCGGCTGGCCCAGGTGGCGCTCGAGGACCGCCCGCTCGCCGGGTTCCAGGCGGGCAAAGCGCTCCACGCACTGCAGATCCGGCGCAAGGAGGATGAAGGCCCGGTCGGCGCCGGCATAGCCCTTCACGCGGGCGATGCGCTCGGCCATGCCCGGGGTCGTGGCCAGGCCGTGCAGCCCGTAGAGCGTGTCCGTGGGCAGAACGGCCACGCGGCCGACGCTCAGCGTGCGCACCGCCTCCAGGCAGGCCCGTGCGTCGTGAACGGAGATCGAGTGTTCCTTCATCTCAGCTCCATTCCTCCCTGTAACTAGACAACTTGGCCGATACAGCCGCATCCTCGATCCCGAGGATGGCCCCGGCCAAGAGGGCGGCGTTCACGGCCCCGCCCTTGCCGATCGCCACCGTCGCCACGGGGACCCCGCGCGGCATCTGCACCATCGAAAGCAGGGCATCGATGCCGGCCAGGGGGCCGGCCGCCACGGGCACGCCGATCACGGGCAGCGTGGTGTGGGCCGCCACCACGCCGGGCAGCGCCGCACTCAGCCCGGCGATGGCGATGAGCACCTTGAGCCCGCGCCCGCGGGCCTCCTGCGCCCAGCGCGCCACCTGCTCCGGGTTGCGATGCGCGCTGGCCACGAGCTGCTCGCTGGCGATGCCGAGCTGCTCCAGGGTGGCCACGCAGGGCTCGAGCAGCTCCTTGTCCGAGGCGCTGCCCAGGATGATGCCCACGCGGACGGCAGCCTTCATCGTCCCCCTCCTTTCGACAGGGCGCGCCAGCCGATGTCGCGGCGCAGGTAGCGGTTCGCGAAGCGGATGCTGTCCAGACGACGGTAGCAGCGCGCGGCCGCCTGGGGCAGGTCGCGGCCCAGCGCCGTCACCGCCAGCACCCGCCCGCCCGCGCTGAGCAGGCGCTCGCCCTCCCGGCGCGTGCCGGCGTGAAAGACGAACTGGGTCTCGCCGTCGCCCGGCTGGGGAGCGAGGCCGCTGATCTCGTGGCCCGCGCTGTAGTCGCCCGGGTAGCCCTCCGCGGCCAGCACGACCGCGAGGCTGGCCTCCGG
Source organism: uncultured bacterium (assembly GCA_963695095.1). Taxonomy (GTDB): domain Bacteria; phylum Krumholzibacteriota; class Krumholzibacteriia; order JACNKJ01; family JACNKJ01; genus VGXI01. The sequence goes on from CAVOFT010000001.1 coordinate 2,516,089, forward strand.
CCGGATGCTGATCGCCTCCGGCTCGAGACGCCCGTCCGCGGCGCTGGCCAGCAGGCGGCCGAAGTCGCCCGCCACGCGCGGCAGCACGGCCTGGGTCTCCGGATCGCCGAAGCGGCAGTTGAACTCGAGCAGGCGCGGCCCCTCGGCGGTGATCATCAGGCCCGCGTAGAGCAGGCCGCGGTAGTCCATGCCCTCGGCGGCCAGGCCGGCCAGGCTGCGGGCGATGAGCGGCTCGCCGAGGGCGAGAAGCTCGGCTTCGGCGATGGGCACGACGGGGCTGTAGGCGCCCATGCCGCCCGTGTTGGGACCGCTGTCGCCGGCCCCCACGCGCTTGTGGTCCTGGCTGGGCGGCAGCAGGCAGAAGCGCTCGCCGTCGCAGACGGCCAGGAGCGAGACCTCATAGCCCTCGAGGCGCTCTTCCACCAGGAGGCGGCGGCCGGCCTCGCCGAAGCTGGCTCCGGCGAGCATGGCGGCGCCCGCGGCCCTGGCCTCGGCGCGCCCGCCCGGCAGCAGCACGCCCTTGCCGCCGGCCAGTCCGTCGGCCTTGAGCACGATCCCCTCGCCCAGGGCGGCGAGGGCCGCATCCAGCTCGGCGAGGCTGCCCACCGCCCGGGCCCGGGCCGTGGGCAGGCCATGGCGCTCGCAGAAGGCCTTGGCGAAGAGCTTGGAGCCTTCCAGGCGGGCGCCGCTGGCGCCCGGTCCGAAGACGGCGATGCCGCGGTCCCGCAGCAGGTCGGCCAGGCCCGCGACCAGGGGCGCCTCGGGGCCGATCACCACCAGGTCCGGCGCTGCGGCGGCCAGGGCCGCTGCCTGGGCCGCCGGATCGGTCGCGACTGTCGGATCGGCAGCCGGCGGTGTCCAGCCGGCAAGCTCCGTGCCGCCGTTGCCGGGCCACACGCTCAGCTCGCTGACGGACGGAGAACTCGCCAGCCGCCAGGCCAGCGCGTGTTCCCTCCCCCCGGCGCCGATGACGATGACGCGCATGATCCATCCTTTCTCTGCTGAGGATGGACTCTACCCGGAAGCGGCCGACCCGACAACTGGATTTGAGATCAGTCGCGGATGTAGGGGCGGCCGAGGGCCGCCGGCGGCCGGCTCTTGCCGATGACGCCGGCCAGGGCGACCATGGTGAGCAGGTAGGGCAGCATCTGCACGAAGCGCAGCGGGCAGCCAGGCGAATTGGAGCTGGCCCTGCAGCGACTCGGCGAAGCCGAAGAGCAGCGCGGCGGCGAGCAGGCCGCCCGGGCGCCAGCGGCCGAAGATCAGGGCCGCGAGGGCGATGTAGCCCCGTCCCGCGCTCATGTTCTTGACGAAGTAGCCGGCGCCCAGGCTGAGGAAGGCGCCGCCGAGACCGGCCAGGACACCGCTGAGCAGGACGGCCGCCAGGCGCAAGCGCAGCACGGACAGACCGAGGGACTCCGCGGCCTCCGGGTGCTCGCCGACCGCGCGCAGGCGCAGACCGAAGGGGGTGCGCAGCAGCAGCCAGGCGCAGATGGGCACGGCGAGCAGGGCGAGCCAGGTCAAGGGCGGCAACTCGACGGAACAGCCAGCCGAGCGAGCCGTCTCCGGGCGCGGCCAGCGCGATGCGGGGCGAGTTCGCGCCGCTGCCGTAGAGCACCCACATCAGGAACTCGGTGACGCCCATCGCCAGCATGTTGAGGGCGATGCCGCTGACGATCTGATCCACGCCGAAGCGCAGCGCGACGAGGGCGTGCAGGGCGGCGAGCGTGAGGCCGCCCAGCATGGCCGCGAGCAGGGCCAGCGGCAGCGAGCCGGTGGCGATGGCCACCGCGGCGGCGCTGAAGGCGCCCACGAGCAGGATGCCCTCGAGGGCGATGTTCACCACGCCGCCCGCTCCGAGAACATGCCGCCGAGGCCGGCGAAGACGAGCGGCGTCGCCGTGCGCAGGGTGCCGAAGAGGAGACCGAGGAGCAGGCTCATGCGCCGCCGCCCCTGGCGCCGGCGGCGCCGGCGCCGCCAGTTCGCCGATGCTGACCACGAGCGAGGATGATCAGCGCCTGCAGCACCACCACCAGTTCGCGCGGCACCTCGGTGAAGATGTCGATCTCCAGCGCGCCCGGTGTTGAGGAAGCCGAACAGGAGCGCGGCCAGCAGGATGCCGCCGGGATGGTTGCGGCCCATCAGCGCCACGGCGATGCCGAGGAAGCCCAGCCCCGAGGAGAAGTTGTCCAGGAAGCGGTGCCGATAGAGCAGCACCTCGTGGACGCCGACCAGCCCGGCCAGGGCGCCGCTGACCGCCATGCGCCAGGATGGTCACGCGCCCGACATCGATGCCCGCCTGGCGCGCGGCTGCGGGCCCCTGCCCACGGCCCGCAGGCGATAGCCCGCCACGCTCCAGCGCAGCAGCGCCCAGACGACCAGCGCGGCGGCGAGGGCGAGCAGCAGGGAGGGCCCCAGCGGATTGGCGGCCGAGAGCCCAGCGCCCGGCCGGCGGCGCTGTCGGCGAAGGGGTGCAGGTGGTAGCCGGCGGCGATCCGCGGCGTGTGCGGGATCATCTGGCCGGGCTCCTTCAGGTAGCGCTCGACGAGGTAGCCCGTCAGGCCCACGGCGATGAAGTTCAGCATGATCGTGTTGATCACCTCGTGCACGCCGAAGCGCGCGCGCAGCCAGCCGGGGATGGCGCCCCAGAGGGCGCCGCCGAGCGCGGCGGCGGCCACGGCCGCGGGCAGGGCCAGCCAGCGCGGCAGCCCGGGCAGGGCGAGCGCCAGCGCCGCCGCCGCGAAGGCGCCGATGTAGAGCTGACCCTCGGCGCCGATGTTGAAGAGCCCGGCGCGGAAGGCGTAGGCCACGCTGAGCCCGGTGAAGATGAGCGGCGTGGCGTCGAAGAGCACGCGGGCGAAGCCGTCGCCGGAGCCCAGGCCCTGGCGGAAGAGCAAGGGCAGCACGGCGGCCGGCGACTCGCCGATGGCCGCCACGATGAGGGCGCTGGCGCCCAGGCCGAGGGCGAGGGCGAGCGCCGGCGGCCAGAGCGCAGCCCAGAGTGCGCCGCAGGACGCGGTAGCGCGCGCGCTCAGGCATCCGCCGCCCCCTTGGCGCCGGTCATCCACAGGCCGAGCTCGGGCTCGTCCACCGCCGCGCTGGGGAAGACGGCGACGAGGCGGCCCTTGTAGAGCACGGCGATGCGATCGCTGAGCGAGAGCAACTCGGTGAGCTCGGCGAGATGAGCAGGATGGCCAGGCCCTGCTCCCGCAGCGCCAGGAGCCGGCGGTGGATGGCCTCGATGGCCCCCACGTCCACCCCGCGCGTGGGCTGCGCGGCCACGAGCACGCGGGGACCAGCATCCAGCTCGCGGGCGAGCACCAGCTTCTGCTGGTTGCCGCCCGACAGCTCGGCCGCCGGCTGCTCGAGGGAGTCGACCCGCAGATCGTAGGTCGCGCTGCGCCGCTGGGCCAGGGCCTGGACCGCCGCGGGGCGGAGCCAGCCGGCGCGGCTCAGCGCAGGCTCGTCCTCCTGGCCGAGGATGAGGTTTTCGCGGAGGCTCATCGCGAGCACGAGGCCGCTCTTCTGGCGGTCCTCGGGCACCAGGCGGATGCCCGCCTCGCGCGCGCGGCGCGGCGTCAGGGGCGGCAGCAGTTCCCCGTCGAGGCTGAGCGTGCCGGCGTCGGGCTGGCGCAGGCCGGTCACCAGTTCGACCAGCTCGCGCTGGCCGTTGCCCTGCACGCCGGCCAGGCCGAGGATCTCGCCGGCGTGCAGATCCAGATCGATCGCCGTCGAGCGGCGCCACGCCCGGCCGGCGCGCGAGCGCGATGCCGCGCAGGGCCGAGGCGCAGCGGGCCCGGCGCCTGCTCGCGCTTGTCCACGCGCAGGAGCACGTCGCGGCCCACCATCAGGCGGGCGAGGCCCGCGGCATCGGCCTCGCCCCGCTCCAGGCGCCCCACGTGGCGGCCGCGGCGCATGACGTCCACCGTGTCGGCCAGGGCCAGCACCTCGTCGAGCTTGTGCGTGATGAGGACGATGGTCTTGCCCTCGGCCTTGAGACGGCCGAGCAAGTCGAAGAGGAACTCCGCCTCCTGCGGACTGAGCACGCCCGTGGGTTCGTCGAGGATCAGGAACTCGGCGCCGCGGTGGAGGACCTTCAGGATCTCCAGCATCTGCGCCTGGCCGACGGCGAGGGCCTCGGCGGGCAGATCGGGATCGAAGCTGAGGGCCAGGCGCCCGGCGCTCTCGGCCAGGGCCTGCCGCGCCGCGGCGCGGTCCAGGCGCAGGCGACTGCCGGGCTCGACCCCGAGCACGAGGTTCTCGGCCGCGCTCAGGGTGTCCACCAGCATGAAGTGCTGGTGGACCATGCCCAGACCGCGGGCGATGGCGTCCTGGCTGCTCTTCAGGCGCACGGCTTCGCCGTCGATGAGGATGCGCCCGGCGTCGGGCCGCAGCATGCCGAACAGGAGGCGCATGAGCGTGGTCTTGCCGGCCCCGTTCTCGCCCACCAGCGCGTAGAGGCGACCCGGCGCGAAGTCCAGGGAGACGTCCGTCACGGCGGCCACGGCGCCGAAGGCGCGCGAGAGCCGCTCGAGCGCGACGCGCGGGGCCAAGCCTACTCCCGCGGCACGCGCAGGCGGCCGGCGATGATCTCCGCGGCGAGCGAGTCCGCCGTCGCCCGCATCGCGGGCGTCAGTAGCGCGGCGTTGTGCTCGTCCAGGCTGTAGCCGACGCCGGCCTCGGCGAGGCCGAACTCCTGGACGCCGCCGGCGAAGCTGCCCGCCTTGAGGGCGGCGATCGTGGCGAAGACCGCCCGGTCGACGCGCTTCTCCATGCTGGTCAGCAGGGTGCCCGGCGCCATGTGGTTCTGGTTGGAATCGACGCCGATCGCATAGACGCCCTTCTCGCGCGCCGCCTCGATGACGCCGTTGCCCGTGGTGCCGGCGGCGTGGAAGATGACGTCGGCGCCGCGCCCGATCTGGGACAGGGCCAGCTCCTTGCCCCTGACCGGATCGGCGAAGGCGCTCGGGGTCACGCCGGCATAGCCGACGAGCACCCGCGCATCGGGCGCAGGGCCAGGGCGCCGGCCCGGTAGCCCGCTTCGAAGCGCTTGATCAGCGACACCTCCATGCCGCCGACGAAGCCCAGGGTGCCCGACGTCGTCGCCAGCGCCGCCAGCGCGCCGACGAGGAAGCAACCCTCTTCTTCGCGGAAGAGCAGGCTGGCGACATTGGCCTGTCCTTCGACGCGGCCGTCGACGATGGCGAAGTGGGTCTCGGGGAAATCGGCCGCCACCTTGGCGATCGAATCCGCGAAGAGGAACCCGACCCCGATGATCAGGTCGAAGCCGCGCTCGGCCAGGCGGCGCAGGCCCTGCTCCCGGTCCGAGTCCTGCCCGGGTTCGAACTCCACGGCCTTGATGCCCAGTTCGGCCTCGGCTTGCTGGAGGCCGCGGTAGGCGGAGTCGTTGAAGGAGCGATCGCCCTTGCCGCCGATGTCGAAGACCATGCCCACGCGCAGGGCGCCCGGCGCCTGCTCCTCGGCCTGCTTTTCGCCGCAGGCTGTGGGGATGAGCAGGAGCAGGCAGAGGCCACCGAAGATGATGGCGCGCGGGCGCCGCAGGCGTGTCGGCATGTCGCCTCCCGGGCTAGGGGCTAGAGCACGATGCGCGTGCCGCCGGCGCCGGCCAGGGCCTCGCCCAGGTTCTCCGGCGCGCAGACCAGCACTTCCTTGCCGCCGCGCGCGAGAAAGCGCGCCGCGGCTTCCATCTTGGGACCCATGCTGCCGGCGGGGAACTCGCCCGCCGCCTGGTGGCGACGCAGCGCGGCGAGATCGATCTCGCCGAGATCGCGCTGGGCAGGCGTGCGAAAGCCGACGGCCACGCGCGCCACGCCGGTGACGAAGATGAGCACGTTGGCGCCCAGCTCGCGGGCCAGCTCGGCGGCGGCGAAGTCCTTGTCGATGACGGCGTCGATGCCCTTGAGCAGTCCCTCGCGGTTGCGCCGCACGGGGATGCCCCCGCCGCCGGCGGCGATCACGACGACGCCGCTCTCCACGAGGCGGCGGATGGAATCGATCTCCACGATGTGCTTGGGCTCGGGGCTGGCCACCACGCGCCGGATGCCGCGGCCGGCGTCCTCCTTCATCACCCAGCCCTTCTCGGCGGCCAGGGCGGCCGCCTCCTCGGGCTCGTAGAAGGGGCCGATGGGCTTGGTCGGGTCGGCGAAGGCGGGGTCGGCGGGGTCGACTTCCACCTGCGTGACCACGGTGGCCACCGGCCGCCGGTCGCCGATCAGGTGCAGCTCGTTGCGCAGGGCATTCTGGATCATGAAGCCGATGCCGCCCTGGCTGTCGGCGCCGCAGATGAACAGCGGCATGGGCGGGATCTGGGCCTTGGCCGCCTCGTTGCGCAGGACGATGTTGCCCACCACCGGCCCGTTGCCGTGGCTGAGCACGACGCGCACGCCCGAGCGGATGAGGGCGGCCACCGGCGCCATCGAGCGGCGCGTGGTGGCGAACTGCTCGTCGATGGTGCCGGAGCTGCCCACCGGCAGGACGGCGTTGCCGCCCAGCGTGATGACGAGCAGGTCTGCCTGGCTGTAGCGACCCATGCCTCCCGACCTAGAGGATCCGCTCGAGGGTGGCGCGCATCTTCTCCAGGGCCAGGCGGATGTTCTCCACCGAGTTGGCGTAGGACAGGCGGATGTAGCCCTCGCCGTAGGCGCCGAAGGCCGTGCCCGAGAGCGCGGCCACGCCGCCCTCCTCGAGCAGGGCGTCCGCCAGCGGCTTGGACTTCCAGCCCGTCTCCTTGATGTTCGGGAACACGTAGAAGGCGCCCTTGGGGCTGAGACAGCTGAAGCCCGGCAGCTGGTTGAGCCCGGCCACGATGACGTCGCGGCGCTCCTTGAAGGCGGCCACCATCTTCGTCACCTCGTCCTGCGGCCCGGTGAGGGCGGCCGCTCCCGCCTTCTGCGTGAAGGCCGCCGTGCAGCTGGCGCTGTTGGTGATCGAGCTTGGCCACGCGCTCGGCCAGGTGCGCCGGGAAGACGCCGTAGCCCAGGCGCCAGCCGGTCATCGCGTAGGTCTTGGAGTGGCCGTCCAGCAGCACCGTGCGCTCGGCCATGCCCGGCAGCGGGTAGAGGCTCTGGTGCTCGCCTTCGTAGATGATGCGGCTGTAGATCTCGTCGGCGAGGACGAGCAGGTCGTTCTCGCGGGCGATCGCCGCGATCTCCGCCAGCTCCGCTGCGCTGAGCACGCCGCCGGTCGGATTCTGCGGCGAGTTCAGGATGAGCATGCGCGTGGCGGGCGTGATCGAGTCCTTGATCCGCTGGATGTCCATGCCGAAGCCCGTGGACTCGAGCAGCGGGATGGGCACGGCCTTGGCGCCCACGAAGTTGATCATCGACTCGTAGATGGGAAAGCCCGGGTTGGGGTAGAGCACCTCGTCGCCCGGCTCCACGCAGGCCAGGATGGTGTAGAACATGATCGGCTTGGCGCCCGGGCGTGATGACGATCTGGCCCGCGTCCACCTTCACGCCGCGCGTGCGCGTGATGTAGTCGGCGATAGACCTCGCGCACCGCGGGCAGGCCGGCCGAGGGCACGTAGTGCGTGTCGCCGCCCCTGAGCGCCGCGACCGCAGCGTCGACGATGTAGCTCGGCGTCGTCGAAGTCCGGCTCGCCGATCTCGAGATGGACGATCTCCCGGCCCTGGGCCTCGAGGGCCTTGGCCTTGGCCAGCACCTCGAAGGCGGTTTCGGTGCCGAGACGGGACATGCTGCTGGCGTAGAAGCGGCCGCGGCGGCCGCTGCCCGGAAGAGCCTTTTCGATGGACTGCATGGCGAACCTCGACGGGCTGGATGTGAGCCGCGTCCACCGCGGCGCGCCGGCCTCGCCGCCGGCTGAGGGCAGGACAAGAGCTTCAAAGTACATGCGCTGCCGGAGACTGTCAATCCGGAGCGGCAAGTCAGGATCGCGGCGGCTCGGGCTCCCCGGCGCCGCCCTGCCCGGCGGCGAGCGCGGCGCGCAGGTGGCCACCAACTGCTGCCAGCCGCGCCTCCGCCGCCGTGCGCGAACAGGCGCCGAGCTGCATCAGGAGGGCGGTCTTCACGCTGCCGCCGGCGGCCTCGAGCAGGGCGGCGGCGGCCGCGTAGTCCAGGCCCGCCAGCTCCATCAGCAGCCCGCGGCCGCGCTCGACCAGCTTGGCGCTGGTCGCCGTGAGGTCCACCATCCGGTTGCCGTAGATCTTGCCGGCCAGCACCCAGGCCGCGGTGCTGATCATGTTCAGCACCAGCTTTTGCGCCGTGCCCGCCTTCAGCCGCGTCGAACCGGCGAGGGCCTCGGGGCCCACGACGAGACGGATGGCCAGCTCGCCCGGCACGGCGACCGCGGGATTGGCGGTGATGAAGGCCGTGCGGCAGCCGCGGCGTAGCGCCTCCTCGACGGCGGCCACCGTGTAGGGCGTGCGGTGGCTGGCGCTGATGCCCACGACCGTGTCGGCCGGCCCCGGCGCGAGCGCCGCCAGATCCGCGGCGCCGGCGGCGGCATCGTCCTCCACGCCCTCGGCGCTGCGCGCGAGGCTGGGCGCGCCGCCGGCGATGATGCCGACCACCTGCCAGGGCGCGGAGCCGAAGCTGGGCGGGCATTCGGCGGCGTCGAGCACGCCCAGACGGCCGCTGGTGCCGGCGCCGACGTAGAGGAGGCGCCCGCCGGCGGCAAAGCTGGCCGCGGCCATCTCGGCCACCTGGGCCACGGCCGGCAGGACCGCGGCCACCGCGGCGGCGACCTGGGCATCTTCGGCGTTCATGGCGCGGACGATGCCCAGGGCATCCCTGCTGTCCAGATCGGCCGTCACGGGATTCGCCTGCTCGGTGACGAGCCGGCGCAAGCTCTCCAGGAGTTCCTCGCCCATCAGCGCATCCTCACGACCTTGTCCTCCCAGACGAGCTCGTCGCCGGCCAGATCGGTGAAGACCAGGCGCAGCAGGTAGACGCCATTGGCGACGAGGTCGCCCCGATCGTCGCGACCGTCCCAGCTCAGCCAGCGCGTCTCGCCTTCGCTCTGATCGCCCAGGCGCTGATGGTGGATGCGCCGTCCGCTGAGCGTGTAGATCGACAGGCTGCCCTCGCGCACGGCGCCCGTCAGGCTGTAGCGGAAGGTCGTGGCGACGCGGAAGGGATTGGGGAAGATGAGTCCCTGGAGCAGGCGGGCGCGGCCGTCCACCACCAGGCGGATGGCGTCGTAGTACTCGCCCTCGTAGCGCAACTCGAGGCTGTGTTCGCCGGCGCCCCAGGCGTAGTCGGCGTCCATGTGGAAGACGGTGGTGTCGGGGTTGTCCCCGGCGAAGACCGCGCCGACATCGGCGCGCAGGGCGCCGTCCTCCCAGAGCGCGAAGCCCTCGGGCTGGAAGGTCGGCGAGGGCACCCGAATGCGCAGGCGCAGGCGGCCGGTGCCGCGCACCCACTGGCCGTCACGCAGGCTGTCGCCGCTGGCGCTGAAGACGTCCACCCGCTTGGCCGCCAGCAGGGTGAGGCGGCCTTCGCGACCGGCCTGGTCCTGCGCCGTGAGGGCCAGGTAGTCGCGCTGGGGCGAATAGCCCGCCTTGGCCGTGAGCAGCCAGCCGCGCGTCCCCTGTCCCGCGGCGGCGAGCGTGCTGTCCAGCGGCACGGCCAGCGCGCTGAAGGTGGTGTCCGTCTCGGCGAGCAGGCTGTCCAGCAGGGCGGAGTCGGCGTGGATGGGCAGCCAGGCCGCCACGAGCTCGGCAGCGAGGGGGCCGAACTGGTCGGCGAGCCGTGGGGGCGTCTGGCGCGTCTCGTCGATGACGAGCGCCGTCAGGGCCAGCGTATCCCCCGGCACCTGAGTGGGGATGAAGTCGCCGTCCGCGAGCTCCCGGCGCCCCGCGAAGAGGCGCAGGCGCGGCGGCGAGCGATCGATGCGGGTCAGCGGGTCGCCGAGCAGGTTGTAGCGATAGCTCGAGATGTACTGGCCGTAGCGCAGCTCGCTGGCGAGCTGCAAGGTGCCCAGCCGCCAGTCGGCGGCGGCGCCCGGCGCCGGGGCGGTGGAGAAGAGGAGCCGGATCAGCTGCCGCTCCAGCTCGATGTTGGGGAAGAGGTACTCGTAGCCCTCGCTCGCGTAGCTGGCCACGGCGCCCCTGCCGCCCGGCAGGAAGAGCAGCTTCTCACCCATGCAGTCGCCTGCGGCCACGCTGCCCTCGTTGTGCGTGGCGAAGGTGTTGCCATGGCAGCCGAAGAGCGCCCAGACGAAGGGCTTGCCCGCGTTGTTCAGCCGCAAGTGGTCGTCGGCCCCGAAGTTGGTCTTGAAGTACTCCTCGTGACCGAGCTGATTGCGGTTGGCGTGGCTCTGCACGCTGATGAATCCCCAGCCCCGGCTGAGCGAGTCGGTGAACACCGCCGAGAGGATGGGGCGAAGGTTGCTCTGCACGTAGGCGAGCTGCGCGTCCGGGTGCTCGGCGAACCAGGGATCCGTGAGCGCCGACAGGTAGAGGGGCCGGGGGCGGAAGTCGCGGGTCAGGTTCTCGGTCTCGACATAGGCCCGCAGCTCCTCCTGGCCGATCTCGAACTGCAGTTCGTGCTGCTTGCACACGAAGGGCGCGTAGTAGTCTTCCCAGACCCAGCAATCGTCGGCGGCGTGGAGGAAGTCCCCCCGCCAGTCGCCGCTGCAAGCGCCCGGTCCGCTGTAGGTTTCGTAGCATTCGATCTTGTCGAGCAGGGTCGTCAGCTCGGTGCTGCTGCCCACGGGCAGGCGCCCCACGAGGAGGGCCGGCCAGGCGTTCGCGCTGAACTTGGCCACCCACTCCTCGATGGCGACCAGCTCGTAGGAGCCGAGCACGTCCTCCTGGCGCAGGGTGACGGGAATGAAGTTCGGCATGGCGAAGCTGTTGACCGTGCGCGCGTCCTTGTTGCCATCCCCGACGAGCAGCAAGGCCGCCGTCCCCCACTGCTGGTAGGCGAAGCGCGCGGCGCTCCGCAGGGGCAGGTTGCCGCGGACGCCGCCGCCGAAGGCGTCCCAGACCGTTTCGCTGCCGAGGAGCCGCACGCGATAGCCCTGCGTCTCGCGCCAGTCCGCCCAGCGCTGCATGCCGGCCAGGAAGTCCTCGTGGCAGATGGCCAGGACGTCGCAGGGGCCGGTCTCATCGAGCAGGGCGAGCGGGGCCGCGGCCGCCAGCGCCGGCGCGCGCAGCACGCTCTCGTCGGCCAGGAGCCAGCGCTCGTCGCCGGCGAGCTCGTCGCGGAGGGCAAGCTGATAGTCGCCGGCATTGCCGCTCTGATTCGCGGCCGCGAGGAGCAAGCGCACCGGCGGCGTCCCGGCGGGGCCCAGGCGCAAGAGCTGCCAGCCCGGCCAGGGGCCGGACAGGCCGCTCACCCTGAGCTCGGCCGCTCCGCTCAGACCCTCGGCGTCGAAGGCCAGCGAGTCCTGGCTGGCGACGTAGCGCGAGCGATAGCTAAGCTCCCAATCCTGCATCACGGCCGTCCACACCGTATTGCGCCGCACGCGCAGGCTGTTGTCCCCGTCGGCGAGAGCGCCGGCAGGCACGGTGGCGCTGTAGTCGATGGCCTGCGCGAGGCTGAAGATGCACTGGGGCAGGGCAGTGCTGCCGCCGCCGTTGACGATCTCCACGTCGAAGACCCGCGCCGTGGTCGTGTTGTGCGTGCCCTGGAAGTGCAGCTTCAGCGTGGCCTCGCTGCCCGCCAGGATGCCGGGGCTGGCCAGGGGCAGGGTCAGCGTGAAGTTCTGGGCATGGGCCGGTTGCGCGAAGTAGTAGAGGTTCTCCCGCCAGGTCTCGCTGGCGCCGTCGTAGAGCAGGGAGGGCGGATTCGCTAGGAAGAAGCTCTCGCCCCAGGCGGCGCGGCGGCGCAGGAAGTCCGACGGCAGCGACCAGCCCCCGCCCTCGCTCCAGGCGACCTCGCTGGCCATCTCGCTGACGAGAGCCGGCGCGCGGCCGGCGAAGTAGGCCGCCGCGCGGCCGTAGGCCTCGAGGGCGTCGGGGCTGTCCTCGGCGTGGCGCAGGCGGCTGCCGATGAAGACGAGGGTGTCGTCGGCATCGAGCAAGGCATCGCCGTCGCGGTCGAGGAAGTAGCGGGGCTCGGGAATCTGCGTGAACTCGGGCTCGCCGGCCGGACTCCAGGCGAAGCGCTGGCGCCAGATGGCGATCTCGGCCAGCGGCGTGCCCAGGCCGATGTCCCAGGCCGCGAGCGCGGCGCCGCTCACGCCGTGAAGACCATCGGTGGTGGTGAGCAGCTTCAGGCTCGGCTGCGCACTGCCTGCGCGCGGCCCGCGGGGCGATGCGGCGGGCAGGCGGCGCGCCCAGCCGCCGGCCGCCTCGGCATTGAGCAAGGCGCTCGCATAGACGGGCGCGAAGAGCGGATCCGGCGTTCGCAGGGCCTCGCCGGCTGCGGCGCGTTCGGCCTCCCCGACACCCGGCCGAAAGCTGAGCGTGACGCGCAAGGCGCTGGCCAGGCGCAAGCCGCGCGCGGGATCCCAGCCCACCGGCTCGACGATGAGCTCCTGCACCCAGAGATCGCGGAGCTGGCGCCGGGCGCCGAGGCGAACCCCCAGCGGATAGCTCTCGCCAAAGGCGGCCGGATCGCGCAGGAGCTGCTCCAGGGGCGGCGCGCCGTCGGCGGGGCCCGCAGTCAGGGTCGGGAAGGGCAGCGGCTCGCCGGCCAGGGCCTCGCTCCCCAGGAGCTGCCAGCTGAGCCGCGCCACGCTACCCGGCGGCAGGGCCACCTGACCGCGCCAGCGCGGGAGCAGGGGCGCCCCCGAGGCGCTCGGTGTCTCGGCGATGGCGCTCTCGAGGCCGCAGCCGGGCAAGGCGAGCAGGAGCCCCTCATCGGTGGCCCGGATTTCATCCGCCGTGAAGCGGAACTCCAGGCTGAGGCCGGCGGCATCGCTGGCCAGCAGCCGGCTCGCCGGCGGCAGGCCGCCTTGAGCGCCGGCGACAGCGGGCAGGACCAGCGCCAGGCCGGCCGCGGCGCAGGCAATGAGCAGTGTGCGAAGCTGCACGGATCCCTCCGGTCGGGGTGCGGCTGAAGGATCGCATCCAGCAGGGATGGCAGGCCGTGGGCGCCCAGGGATGCCGAAAGCTAGCATCGCGGCCGGGCGCTGTCCAGGCGCGGCGGTCGCCTGGAGAGAAGAAACGGCCCTCCCCGGCCCGCAGCAGCGGGGCAGGGAAGGCCATTGAGGTGATCCCGCAGTCGTCAGGAACGAAGCTAGTACAGGGCCTTGATCGAACCCCAGTTGCTCGCTTCGACACTCGTCTCGCAGGGACAATCGCCCGTGCAGTTGAAGGTGAAGTTCCAGCCATCGACGATATGCTCATCGAAAGTCGTCGCATCGACGATGATCACACCCAGGAGATTCGGCGGGTCGCCCTTGGCGATCGTCATCGTGTAGTCGCTACCTACCCAGGCGCCCAGAGGCAAGAACTCCACGTAGCCGAGCTGGAACACGCCGCTCGCCAGGTAGGGAGTCCAGGCGAGAGCCAGGTCGACCGTGATGTCGCCGATGGCCAGGGTGGTGGTCCAGTGCGGGGTGATGATGCCTCCTGCGGCCGGCCAGTTCGTCACCTTGAATTCCACGGCACTCACGCCGAGAATCTCCGCAGGATCCGCATAGCCCACGAAGTAGACGCTCACCGACACGTAGGGCGTGCTCATGTCCGCGACGCAGTCGGTCATCGCCTGATCGTTGAACATGCCGATGTAGCTGGAAGCCTGGGCGGACGTGCCCGCGGCAACGAGCGCCAGAAGTGCAAGTAAGATGCGCATTTTCTTCATCATGACCCTCCTGCGGGTACCTCGGATAGATGGACAGTCATCACCGGAGTGCGGCCTTAGCGCGGGTAAACTAACACCCGGTTTTTCTGAGTGTCAACAGAAAGGGGAGCGCGGCCTCGCGGAAATCGGCGGCCGCGCAGCGGTAAGCCGCCGCAAATGAAGCGACCGCCGGCCGAAGCCGGCGGTCGCAATCGAAGACCCAGTTAACGATGCAGCCTAGTACAGAGCCTTGATCTGGCCCCAGGTGGCATCCTCGGTCGCGATGGTCGGCTGGCAATTGCAGCCATACTCCAGGGCGCCCGTGCAGTTGAAGGTGAAGAAGTGGTCGGGCTCGCAGTCCCACTCGATGTAGTCCGTGTCGACCACGACCAGGCAGTTGCAATCGTTGCCGGGCATGATCGTCATGCGGAAGTCCGCACCCAGGTCGGCCAGCGCCAGGAACTGGAGCGTGCCCAGCAAGGCGACGGGGCCGGGGAGGGGCGGCGTGAAGGCCAGCGCCAGATCATGACCCATGGTACCGATCACGAGCGTCGTGTTCCACGTGGGGGTGATGATCGCGGCCGCGGGGCCGGGGAGGTTGTCGATGCGGAACTCGGCAGCCGTGATCGCAGGAATGTCGGTCTCCGGCAGGACCGCGAAGACATAGACATTCATCGGCACGAACGGCGTCAGGTCCGCCTCGCACAGCACGGCCGTGTCATCGGCGTACAGGCCGATGAAGGGCTGGCTCTGCGCGGCGGCAACACTGCTCATGGCGACCAGGAGCAGAAGAGCGGCCATCAATTTCTTCATGTTGCAACTCCTTGAGATGTTTTAGAGAGTGGTGACAAGCCGAAGCTTGGTACCCATTGCCCAGTCTAGAGCCTGAGCCGCGCTCTCCGAACCCTGCTTGCCAGCCGGAGACGTCTCCAAGTACTCGGCCGGCATTCTGGGCGGGGTCGCCGGTAGGCCGACGACCCCTTTCAACCGCAAGTCGAAACTAGTACAGAGCCTTGATCTGGCCCCAAGCAGCCTCCTCGGCCGCGATGGTGGCCTCGCACTGGCAGGCACCATTGGGACCACCCACAACACAGTTGATGATCATGCGCCAACCCTCGGCCGGAACCTCGGACGCGGTCTCGGCATCCACGACCACCAGGTTGCCGGCGCCCGAGGGCACGACTTCCATCACGAAGTCGGCGGCAGGAGGCACCTGACCACCGATGTAGGCGATGCTGCCCAGGTAGGCCAGGGGCGCCTCCAGGGGCGTCGTGAAGGCCAGCGCCACGCCGTCGGGCGTCATGATGTTGCCGATGACCAGGGTGGTGTTCCAGGCCGGGGTCGCGGCGAGAGCGCCGGTAGCCGCCTGGGTGACACCCGTGGCACCGAACTCGCAGGCGCTCATCGTGGGCACGCTGGGCTCGAGCAGGGCGACGAAGTACACGGTGACGGAGGCGTAGGGCGTGGTCCAGGCCTTCGAGCAGGTAAGCGCACCCTGCTCACCGAAGATCCCGATCACGTTGGCGGCACTCGCAGCACTGGCCATCAGGACCAGGCTCAGCGCCAAAGCAGCGATCACACTCTTCTTCATTTGGCGAACTCCTCTACGTTGTTGATGCCGACTGGTGAAAAAGCTGTAACGCCAATTGAATTCGTTCGCAGCTCACACTCTGTTGAGCCCGAGTCCAGCATTCGCTGGGCCCGGTGTGCCCCGCGGCATCCGCGGGGCACGATCTGGACCAACGTGCGCCTAGGGGCAGCTGCTCACGTTGAAGAACCCAGCGAAGATACCGAAGTCCGCAACGGTCACGTTCGGCGAGCCGACGCTCTCGTTGTAGTTCGCGCAGTTGCCATCGCCCTGGAAGAAGCCGGCGAAGAGACCGAAGTCAGCGACGGTCACGGTGCCGCTACCGTTCAGGTCGGGGCTGTTGACGCTCAGGGTCAGGTCGGCGATGACGTTGCCCACCGCAACCACGTTCATGCTGATGTTCGCGCACTGGGCGCCATTCACCACACCGCCGCGGGGCGTGCCCGTGAAGGTCGTGTGACCGGGGTCGGGCGCGAAGGTCGAGCTATCGGCGATGACGCCGCCCGCGCACCAGACGACGAGGGGATCCTCGAGCCAGATGTCGGAGGCGATGATCTCGACGGGGTTGTTGCCCGAGTCGTTCACACTACACATCGATCGTGCGGTTGACAGGAACCACGAAGCTGTCCGCGCCGCCGGGCGCGATCGTCATGATACCGGGCGTGGCGATCGTCGCGGAGCTATTCGCGGGATCGACGATGCCGGCATTGGCGTTGGTGACCAGAAGGGCCAGCGCGGCCATCAGCACGAGAATCTTTCTGCTAGTCATCGGCAGAAGCACCTCCTACAAAGGGTAGCATTGAGCGACAGTCCCGACTGGCAAGGACAAGAGCGATCGCTCGGTTGTATGTAAGCAAGGGCACTACTTGCAGGGGCTTTAAGGATACCACCTCCGTCCCCAGTTACACAAGCCACAGTTGCGTTGCCACTCAGGAGCGGCTCCACCTCTGTGGGGAATCTTCCTGCGGTGGCTTGTGAGTATATCAGAGCTGGAAAATCGCTGTCAATCGGCATCCGCGCCTGACGCGAAATACTAACGGCATCTTCCCGAACCACTTACATGCCCCTTGCGGAAGGATCCGCTCGCAGGGACCGCGGCTGGGAAGGTGGGGAGGGGGGTGGGCGAAACAGGGCTCGAACCTGTGACCCCCTGCGTGTAAGGCAGATGCTCTCCCAACTGAGCTATTCGCCCCGGGACGGTCGGCCCCCTCCTGACTCGGAGTGGCCGAGCCTGAAGAGCGCCGCCGGAATGAGCAGGCAGTAGCCGGCCACGAGGAGAAGGGGCGCCAGGGTCATGCTGCCCATGCCCAGGGCGACATAGCCCAGGGCGATGGCGATCACGCCCGCCGCGAAGAGCCCCTTGAAACCCGCTAGACGAAGGCTGGCAGCCACGGTCCCCTCCTGATTGCAGTCGCCACCGAGTCCCGCTCGGACGAGGAAGCTACGGATTCGAGTCCGGCTCTGTCAAGCTGCTGCGGCTGAGCCGGCTCAAGCTCCCCGAGTGGAAGGGCCGCAAGTCCAGGGACACCGAGCCGAAGCCCAGCGCCCGCAGCCCCTCGTCGACGGAGGCGGCCAGGCCGGGGGCCGCCAGGCGCCCCCACTCCTCGCCCCCCAGCTCGATGCGGGCGAGCAGGCCGTGATGGCGCACGCGATAGTCGCGGAAGCCGAGATCGCGCAGGAGCTTTTCGGCCTGGCCCAGCTGGTCGAGCTTCTCGGCCGTCACTTCGCTGAAATGGGGAATGCGGCTGGCCAGACAGGCCCGCGCCGGCCGGTCCCAGATCGACAGGCCGCGCTCCCGGGCGAGGCGACGGATGTCGGCCTTCTCCAGGCCGGCCTCGGCCAGCGGCGCTCGCACCCGGTAGCGGCGGGCCGCGTCGGCCCCCGGTCGCTCCTCGCCGAGGTCGCTGCGATTGCCCCCGTAGACGAGGGTCTGGAAAGCCTCGGCCGCGGCCAGGGCCTCCATCTGCTGGAAGAGCTCCTGCTTGCAGAAGAAGCAGCGATCGGGGGCGTTCGCGCGGTAGTCGGCGTTCTCGAGTTCGCGGGTGGCCAGCACGCGCACGGGCACGCCCCACTCGGCCGCGAAGACGAGGGCCTCGTCCCGCTCCCAGTCGGCCAGGGAGGCCGAATCGGCCAGCACGGCCGTCAAGTCCCCGCCCAGGACTTCGTGAGCGAGGACGGCCAGGTAGCCGGAGTCCACGCCACCCGAGTAGGCGAGCAGGGTGCGGCCGCCATCGGCCAGGATGCTCCGCAAGCGGGCTTCCTTGGCGCGCAGCGTGTCGTCGAGGGCAGGCAGTTCCATGCCCCTAGACTAGCAAGAAGCGCGCGCGCCCGCCAGCACCGGCCTAGGAGCCGCCGCGCAGACGGCGCAGCGTCGCCACATTGCGCTTGTGCTCGGCGAAGGTGGCCGCGAAACGGTGGCCGCCGCTGCCGTCGGCGACGAAGAAGAGGCTGCGGTCCTCGGGATCGGCGGCCAGGGACGCCGCCAGGCTGGCCCGGCCGGGGCTGCAGATGGGCCCCGGCGGCAGGCCCTTGTAGCGATAGGTGTTGTAGGGCGAGTCCACGCGCAGGTCGCGGTAGTAGACGCGCAGGCGCCGCTCGCCGAGGGCATAGAGGACCGTGGGGTCGGCTTCCAGGCGCATGCCCCGAGCGAGGCGGTTCAGGTAGACCCGCGCGATGCGCGGCCGGTCCTCGTCGAGATAGGCCTCGGCTTCCACGATGGAGGCCAGGGTGGTCCACTGCAGGGCATCCAGGGACCAGCCGGGTGGGGCCGCCTTGCGCAGTTCATCCAGCGTGCCGGCGAAGGCGTCGAGCAGGGTGGCGATCACCTCGCCGGCGCTCGTCGGGTACTCGAAGGCATAGGTGTCCGGCATCAGGAAGCCCTCGAGGTCCGGCCGCCCGGCGAGGAAGTCGTGAGCGGGCCAGCGCTGGGGATCGCGCACGCGCTGCGCCAGCTCGAGGGAATCGAGCTCGAGCTGGCCGGCGATGGCCGCCACCGCCTCGTCCAGCCAGAGCCCTTCGCGCAGGGTGAGGCGCAGCTTCTCGGTGCGGCCCAGGCGCAGTTGCTCGGCCAGGGCCGCCGGGCTGCTCGGCCGGCGAAAGCGGTAGCGGCCGGCGCGCAGCTCGTCCGCCTCGCCACGCCGGCGCAAGCCCCAGAGAAAGGCGCGCGGCGACTTGAGAACCCCGGCCGCGGCGAGCTGGGTGGCGATGGCCCGAGAGCTCGTTCCCGGCGCGATGATCACGAGAGTGTCGGCCGCCGCCTGCGGCGGCTCGCGCCGCCAGGCCCGCTCCAGGCCGGCGCCGAGGCCCAGGAGCAGCGCGAGGCCCACGAAGACAAAGGTCGCAAGCCCGAAGCGAAGCCGAATCATGGTGCACTGTCCCCGCTGGCAGTCCCGGAGCCGCGCTGGGCGTCCAACCAGGACTGCAGGATGAAGACCGCCGCGAGGCGATCCCAGTCGTGGCGCTCGCCGGCGGGAAAGGCCCGCCGGGCCGCCTTGGTCGTGAGCCGCTCGTCCCAGAGGGTGACGGGCAGGCCGAACTCCTCGCCGAGCCGCGCGGCGAGGCGGCGGGCGAGGGCGGCGGCCTCGCCTTCGCTGCCATCGAGATGGCGCGGCAGGCCCACGACGAGCTGCGCCACGGCGTAGTCCGCAATCAGTCGGCGCAGCAGGGCGAAGAAGCCGCCTCGCCCGCGCCGGAAGCTCTCCAGGCCCTGGGCCGTCAGGCCGAGCGCATCGCTGACGGCGAGCCCCACGCGCACAGTGCCCGGATCGATGCCCAAGACGCGCGGCCGCTCGGCGAGCGGCGCCGGTTCAGTGGGCATGGCCGCTCGCGCCCGCGGCGGGCAGGGGAGCGTCTTCCGCCGGACAGCCCTGCAGCACCAGCAGGGTGCAGTCGTCGTCGGGTTCGCCGGTGGCGCTGAAGCGGGCGAGATCCGCCAGCAGGTCCGCGATCACCGTCTCCGGCTCACCGTTCGAACGGCTGAGCGACTCGGCCAGACGGCTATCGGAATACTGCTCGCCGCGGCCGTTCTCGGTCTCGCTGACGCCATCGGTGAAGCAGACCAGGCGATCGCCGTCCCCGAAGGGGATGCTGTAGGTGGCAAAGGGCAAGCCGGGAAAGGCTCCCAGGACGAGGCCGCCCTCCTGCAGCGGCACGGTATGGCCGTTGGCGCGCGTGAGCAGGGGCGCCGGATGACCCGCGGAGGCGTAGTCCAGCACGCCCTCTGCGCAGTGCAGGCGACCCAGCCAGAGCGTGATGAAGCGATCGCGGGGGGTGTTCTCGTACATGATCTGATTGAGCTCCCGCAAGACCTCGCCCGGCGGCTGCGCGCGCCGGATGATGCTGCGGAAGGAAGCCTGCAGGGCCGCCATCAGCATGGCGGCGGGCATGCCCTTGCCCGAGACGTCGGCGATGACGAAGTAGAGCTCGCGCTCGGTCTCGTGCCAGTCGTAGTAGTCGCCCCCCACCTGCCGGCTCGGGCGGCTGTGGCCGTGCAGGCGCAGGCCGGGCAGGCTCGGCTTCACCGTGGGCAGGAGCCCCAGCTGGATGCGATAGGCCAGCTGCATCTCCTCCTCGAGCAGGCGCTTGTCCAGGAGTTCGCTGAGCAGGGCCAGGTTGCGCAGGGTCGAGGTGAGCTGGCCGCCCAGCAGGATCAGGTGCTCGCGCTCCGCGCCGCGCAGGGCGCCGCCGGCCTCGCGGGGACCCAGGAGCAGGAGCCCCCGACAGCCGCCCTCGTCCACCAGCGCGAGCACCTGCTCCCAGGCCGGCGCTGCGGGCGGCTCCGGCAGGCTGTTGCGGTGGCACCAGGCGCGGAACTCCCGCCATCTCAGCGGTTCGGTCAGCAGGCGCAGCAGCTCCTGCTGGCCGCCGAGGTCGAGAAACCACTCGGGGTCGGGCTCGGCGTCCTCGGCCCGCGGGCACTGCCAGACGAGCAGGCGGCTGCGGTCGACATGGAAGATGTCCCGCAGCACCGGCGCCAGGGCCGCCTCCACTTCCTCGCGCTCGCTGACGTCGCCCAGGCGGGCGCCCAGCCGGCGCAGGGCGTCGCGGCGGGGATCGCCGCTGTGGCCGAAGAAGAGGCGATCGAGCAGCTCTTCCACCCGGGTGAGCAGAGGTTGGAACAGGATGATCGCGAAGACGGTGAGGCCCGCTTCGAACAGCGCCCCCAGATTGCCCAGGTAGGCCGTGAAGAGGGCCTGGAAGCGGCCGAGCAGGAACAGGTACAGCAGCGCCAGCAGGAGCGAGACCGCCACGTCCATCACGCCGCGGCGGGCGAGCAGGCGGATGCGCAGGAAGCGGTGCCGAATGGCCGCATAGGCCACCACGGCGCTGGAGAGGATCATCGAGGCGGCCAGCAGGTGAGGCTTCAGCGTGGCCGAGGGCGCGCCGCCCAGGAAGACCGGCAGCGCCTCGGCGATCAGATAGCCCGTCAGCGGCAGCGCGAAACCCAGGGTGAGAAAGAGCCGCTGCCGGCGGAGGTTGATGCCCCGGCGCAGTTCCTCGCTGCGGGCGAGCAGCACGAGCGCAGTGAGCCCCATGAGCAGGTTGACGCCGGGAAAGAGCAGCGCATGCACCGAGACACCGAGCGACCAGATGGTGTCCAGCGCCGACAGCCGCCCGCCCAGGCGCGTGGCGGTCTCCTGCACCGGCCCCAGGAAGGCCGAGGGCTCCACCCGCCGCACGGAGAGGATGAGCAGCAGGTGCACGACGTGAGGCAGGTAGAGCAGGGCAGGCAGCACGCGCAAGCGATCGAGGATGGCGCGGCGGCGAGGAAAGACGAGGCTGAAGAGCAGCAGGGTGGGGAAGAAGAATTCCCAGGTGTAGGAGAAGCGATCCAGGAAACCGCCGAGCAGGAGGATCTGCCCCTCGTCGCTCTTGGGCTGCACCAGGCCGACGCCGGCCAGGATCGGGGCGATGCCCCCGAAGAAGAGCATGAAGGCGACGACGCGATGGAGCTGCTCGCTGCCGAAACGCCGCAGGAGCCCCAGGCCCCAGACGAGCATCAAGGACCCAGCTACAAAGTAGATGAGCGGCAGGAAGCTGTCAGGAGCCATCCCTGTCTCCCCGGCCGGCTGCTCTAGTCAGAGGGCGCGCCTGGGCCCACCGACTTCTCCAACTCGATGACAAACCGCCCGGCCTCATCCCGCCTGACGCGCACGTCGTCCATGATCTCCCGCATGATGAAGATGCCCCGCCCACGCGCACCCAGGAAGGAGGGATCGTCCGGCGCCGGCGCCGGCAGGCGCAGGCGCTCTTCCGTGAAGCCGGGGCCGCCGTCCGTCACCGCGATGCGGAAGCTAGAGTCGCTGAGGCCGAGTTCCACCGCCACGCGCAGGGCAGGGCTGAAGCGATTGCCGTGTTCGATGGCATTGCTGACGGCCTCGATGCTGGCGATGGAGATCTGATCGAGCTCCGCATCGCTCCACTCCAGCGCCTGGCCGATTTCCTGCAAGGCAGCGTTGATCACACCCAGCCAGCGGAAATCGCTGGGCAAGTCCCAGCGCAGGACGTCGACGCTGCCGTTCGTGCTCGCGCTCATGCGGTTGCTCCTGGCGCTCGGGTCCGCGCGCCGGCCACGGTCGTCCTCAGGAAACGAAGCTCGCCAGAGCCTCTTCCTCGCTCTCGTAGCTCTCGAAGATGCCGGCCAGCTTGGTGACCATCAGGATCGACTCGATGCGGCCGGAGATGTTGGCCAGCTTGAACTGCCCACCGGCGTCCTGCACCGAGGTGTAGCCGGCGATCAGGATGCCCAAGCCCGTGCTGTTGATCCAGCTCACCTTGCCCAGGTTGACGAGGATCTGCTTCTTCCCCTGACCGATGTGGTTCTTCACCAGCTCATGGAAGGTGTCGGCGTCCGGGCCGCCCATCACCTGACCGCTGATGTCGAAGACCACCACCTGCCCCGCCTCGCGCGTCTTGACCTTCATCCAGCCACTCCTTGTTCGTCTGGCGTCGGGCGCGCGCACCCCAGGAGCTCCAGGGCGGCGCGCATGTCGGGCGGCAGCGCGGCCGTGAAGACCTGCGGCTCGCCACTGAACGGGTGAACGAAGCTGAGCCGCCAGGCGTGCAAGGCCTGGCGGGCGAGCAAAGCCAGCAGCCTGCGCAATCGCTCGCGCTCGTCGCGGCTCTCCCCCTCGGCGCGGCCGCGCCGGCCGCCGTAGAGGGGATCGCCCAGCACCGGATGGCCGCCATGCGCCAAGTGGACCCGGATCTGGTGCGTGCGCCCCGTCTCAAGCTCCAAGCGAATATACTCGAAGCCCGCAAGACTGTCTATGCGCCAGTAGCGCGTGCGGGCCGGCCGGCCCCCCGCCGGCAGCACGGCCATTCGCTTGCGGTTGCGCGGGTCGCGGCCGATGGCCCCGCCCAGTTCGCCCGCGGCGGCCGGCAGCTGTCCCCAGACCAGCGCGAGGTACTCGCGCTTCACTTCCCGCGCCGCGATCATCGCCGTCAGCCGCCGATGCGCGCCATCGGTCTTGGCGACGAGCAGCAGGCCGCTGGTGTCCTTGTCCAGCCGGTGCACGATGCCCGGCCGCAGGCGATCGCCGATGCCGGCCAGGCCCTCGAGATGGTAGAGGAGCGCATGCACCAGCGTGCCCTCGCGGTGGCCGGGCGCCGGGTGCACGACGAGCCCGGCCGGCTTGTCGATCACCGCGAGATGCTCGTCCTGGTAGAGAAGCTTGAGGGGAATCGGCTCCGGGGCGAGGTCCAGGGGCAGCGGAGCCGGCAGGCGCAGGCAGAGGCGCTCGCCGCCCTTCAGGATCTCGCCTGGACGGCCGAGCCGGTCGCCCAGGCTGACGGCCCCTTCGCGCACCAGGCGCGCCAGGGCGCTGCGGCTGCGCTCGGGCACCGCGGCCGCCAGGAAGCGATCCAGGCGCTGGCCCGCCGCCGCCGCCGGGACCGTGAAGCGCCGCTCCTCGCCGCCGGCGCCCATCGCGGCCCTAGCCGCCGTCGGCCGGCAGCGCCGCGACGGGCGGGTCGGTCCGCATCAGCGTGAAGACGATGAGCAGGGCGCCGATGCTGATCGCCGCGTCCGCCACGTTGAAGACGTACCAGTGCCTGCCCGCCAGGCTGAGGTCGATGAAGTCGATGACCTGGCCGCTGCCGCGCAGGCGGTCGATGAGATTGCCCATCGCGCCGCCGAAGACGAGAGCCAGGGGCAGCACGAGCCGCGCGGGCTGGCCGCGGCCGAGCAGACCGAGAATGACGACGAGCGCCGCCAGCTTGATGGCGATGAAGGCTCCCCGCGCCCCCGCGAAGAGACCGAAGGCCGCCCCCGGGTTGTCCACCCGCGTGATGCGCAGCATGCCCCCCAGATAGTGGGCCTGCCAGAGGCCGGCCGTCACCAGGTACTTGGTGAGCAGATCGGCGGCGAGCACCGCCAGGACGGCGGCCAGGAAGAGCCCCCAGTCGGTGCTAGGCCTTGTCGAGCTCAACCGTCACCTCCTCGTCGCCGAGCTGGTAGCTCTCGCGGTGGCCGCCGCCGCTAAGGCCCTCGGCGACGGAAAGGGCCAGCAGGTCCTCGGCCAGGCGCTCGCCGTGCTCAGCGAGCGTGGCGCGCGTCAGCTCCCCGCCGGCCCAGCGCAGGTGGATGCGGTCGGAAACCACGAGCCCGGCGCTCTTGCGCAGGTTCTGCAGGCGGTTGATCAGCTCGCGCAGGTGGCCCTCCCGGGCCAGCGCGGGGTCGATCGTGAGGGCGAGCGCGCCGGCCAGGGGCCCCTCCATGCCGACGGCGAAGTCCCCCAGCGGCTCGACGAGAAAGTCCAGCTCCTCGCGGGCGAGCGTGAAGCCCTGGCCCTGGGCGCTGACCGTCAGGTTCCCCTCGCGGTAGCCGGCGAGCACCGCCGCGGGCGGCAGGGCCGCCAGCGCCGCGGCAACGGCCTTCATCGCCCCACCCAGGCGCGGCCCGAGCACCTTGAAGCGCGGCTTGACGACGAAGCGCATGCGCTCGCCCGGGTCGGCGAGCAGGGACACCGCCTTGACGTTCAGCTCGTCGAGAATCAAGTCCTCGAGCTGCGGATCGGCCAGCACGCGCTCGAGCCCGGCACCGCCGCCCGCGACGGCGAAGCTCGCCAGGGGCTGCCGCGTGCGCTGCCCCGAGAGGTTGCGCAGGGTGCGGCCCAGGCCCACCACGGCGAGCACGCTGGCCATCGCCTCCTCGAGCGCCGGGTCCCGCCGCTCGCTCTGCGCGCGCGGGAAGGCCGCCAGGTGCACGCTCGCCGGCTCATCGCCCCCCAGCTCCAGCCCGTGGAGGCCGCGGTAGATCGCCTCGCTGAGGAAGGGCACGAAGGGCGCAGCCAGGCGGCTGACGCCCTCGAGCACTCCCCAGAGCGTCTCGTAAGCGCCCGCCTTGTCGGCCGTCATCGCGCCCTTCCAGAAGCGGCGGCGGCTGCGGCGCACGTACCAGTTGCTCAGCTCCTCGTTGACGAACTCGCAGAGCGCCTTGGCGGCGCGCGTCAGATCGAGGGCGTCGAGGGCCGCCCGCATCTCGGCGACCAGGGCCTCGTAGCGCGAGCGCAGCCAGCGGTCGAGCAGGTTGAAGGCCGGCTCGCTGCTGCCCGGGGTCCAGCCGTCGAGCGTCGCGTAGCCCGTCAGGAAGGCGTAGGTGTTGCGCAGGGTGCCCAGCGTCTTCGCGTTCATCTCGCGCGGGCCGCCGGTGTCGAACTTGAGCGCCGTCCACAGGGGCCCGGCCGTGACCATGTACAGGCGGATGGCGTCCGCCCCCTCGCTGTCGAGCAGAGCGAAGGGATCGACGCGATTGCCGAGGGACTTGCTCATCTTCTTGCCCTGCAGGTCCACCACGTGGCCGCTGACCAGCACGCGCTTGTAGGGCGCCTGGCCGCGCAGGAAGACGCCGAGGGCCAGCAGGCTGTAGAACCAGCCGCGCGACTGGTCGACGGCCTCGCAGATGAAGTCCGCCGGGAACTGGCCCTCGAAGCGCTCCTTGTTCTCGAAAGGATAGTGCCACTGGGCATAGGGCATGGCCCCCGAATCGAACCAGGCGTCGATGACGTCGGGCACGCGGCGCAGGCGGACGCCGGTCTCGGGGTGGATGAGCTCGATGTCGTCCACGAAGGGCTTGTGGGGATCGATGCGCTCCGGTAGTGGCTCCGCCGCCAGCGCGCGCAGCTCGGCGAAGCTGCCCACGCAGAGGCTCTGCCGGCCGTCCTCGCTCTGCCAGACGGGCAAGGGCGTGCCCCAGTAGCGGCTGCGCGAGAGCGCCCAGTCGATGTTGCCCTTGAGCCAGTCGCCGAAGCGCTTCTCGCCCATCTCGGGCGGCACCCAGTCGACGGCGGCGTTGGCGGCCAGGAAGCGATCGCGCAGCGCCGTGGTGCGGATGAACCAGGCCGGCTGCGCATAGTAGATGAGCGGCCCGTGGTCGCGCCAGCAGTGCGGGTAGCTGTGCCGCACCGTGGCGCGGGCGAAGACCAGGCCGCGCGCCGTCAGGTCCTTGATGATGGGCGGGTCGGCGGCCTTGAAGTCGAGGCCGGCGAAGGGCGTCGCGGCCGGGCGCACCTTGCCGTCGGGGCCGACGAGGTCGATCATCGCGAGCTTGTGCACGCGGGCGGCCTCGTAGTCGTCGGCGCCGTAGGCCGGGGCGATGTGCACGAGGCCCGTGCCGTCCTCGGCGCTGACGAACTCCGCGAGGATCACCTGGGCGATCACCGTGCCCGGCGCCGCGGGCGCATGGTCGTAGAGGCGCTGGTAGCGCCAGCCGGCCATCTCGGCGCCCTTCATGCGCCACAGCTCGTAGGCGGGACGATCGCCGATCACGGCGGCCACGCGGTCGGCGGCCAGGATCACCGACTCCGCCTCGGCCCTGTCGGTGCCGGCCAGGCGCAGCTTGACGTAGGTCAGCTCCGGGTGCACGGCGACGGCCACGTTGGACAGCAGGGTCCAGGGCGTCGTCGTCCAGACGAGCAAGCTGCCGTCCTCGTGCTCGAGCGGGAAGCGCAGGGTGAGCGAGGGATCCTCGACCTCGGCGTAGCCCTGGGCCACCTCATGGCTCGAGTACACGGTGCCCAGGCGCGGATTGTAGGGCATCACCTTGTGCCCGCTATAGATGAGCCCCGCATCCCAGAGCTGCTTGAGCGCCCACCAGACGGACTCCACGTACTCGTCGCTGCAGGTGATGTAGGGCTCATCGAGATCCAGCCAGTAGCCGATGCGCCGGGTCAGCTCTCGCCACTCGCGCTCGTAGCGGAAGACGCTCTCGCGGCAGGCCGCATTGAAGGCCTCGATGCCGTAGGCCTCGATGTCGGCCTTGGTCGAGAGGCCGAGCGCCTTCTGCACCTCGAGCTCGACGGCGAGCCCGTGCGTGTCCCAGCCCGCCTTGCGCAGGACGAAGTGGCCGTCCATCGCCTTGTAGCGGCAGACGGCGTCCTTCGCCAGGCGCGTGATGATGTGGTGCACGCCCGGATGGCCGTTGGCCGTCGGCGGCCCCTCGTAGAAGATGAAGTGCGGCTTCGCCTGCTCTTCGGCCTGGCTCTGGGTGCGCGCGAAGAGCTGGGCCGCCTCCCAGTAGGCGCTCACCGCGCGCTCGAGGTCGGCGGGGGCCTTGGCCAGCACCGGATAGCGCGGACGGGTACCTTGCTCGCTCATGGGTCCATTCCTTGGGATCGGGGCAAGCGCTCGAGAAAGGCCATGATGAGCGCCTCGAGCTGGGGCCGCGCGGCGCCCGCAGCGGCGAGGATGGCCGGCACGTCCACCGGCTCCAGCGCCTCGGGGTCGCAGAGGTCCGTCACCACGGCCAGGCCCAGCACGCGCATGCCCATGTGCACGGCGGCCAGGGTCTCGGGCACCATGCTCATGCCGACGAGATCGGCGCCGATCCGCCGCAGGAAGCGGTACTCGGCCGCCGTCTCCAGGTTGGGCCCCGCCACCGCGGCCAGCACGCCTTCGCTCAGGGGGATGCCGAGGCCGGTCGCCGCCTCGG
This sequence comes from uncultured bacterium, assembly GCA_963695095.1. Lineage (GTDB taxonomy): Bacteria > Krumholzibacteriota > Krumholzibacteriia > JACNKJ01 > JACNKJ01 > VGXI01. Next base: position 2,543,319 of record CAVOFT010000001.1, read on the forward strand.
CGGCGAGCCGCCGCCAGGCCGGCGTGTAGGGCGCCGAGAAATCGGGAAAGCGCGGGCCGAGGCGCTCGTCGTTGGGGCCGATGAGGGGGTTGTCCCCCATCAGGTTGATGTGGTCGCTGACGGCCACGATCGCCGAGCGCGCCAGATCCGGCGCCAGGCCCCCCACCGCGCTGGTGACGACGAGCCCCCGAGCGCCCAGCAGGCGCAGGGTGCGCAAGGGGTGCACCACCTGGCCCATGCTGTGGCCCTCATAGTAGTGCAAGCGTCCGGCGAGGACGGCCAGGCGCAGACCGGCGAGGCGCCCGAAAGTCAGGGTGCCGGCATGGAAATCCACGGTGGAGGCCGCGAAGCCCGGGACCTCGGCGAAGGGGATGCTGAAGCCGCCTTCCAGGCGCTCCGTTAGGCCGTCGAGCCCCGAGCCCAGGATGACGACCAGCTCGGGATCGGGCGCGCCGGCCCGCCGCAGGAAGTCGGCGGAGGCCTGGAGGGAGACGTACAGATCGCTCATGTCGCGCTCGTGTTCGGGGCGTGGGGTTGGGTCCGCTGCCGGGAGGCGCTCGGGAGCGCGGCCGCCGCGGTGGCCGACTAAGGCCCGGAATCTAGACCACTTGGCGGGTGGATTCAAGCATCCATCGGGCCGAAGAGGGCCCGGCCGATGCGCAGCAGCGTGGCCCCCTCTTCGATGGCGATCTCGAAGTCCCCGCTCATGCCCATCGACAGCTCCCCCAGCGGCAGCCGGGGCAGGTCGCGCGCCACGAGGCGCGCCCGCAGCGCTGCGAGCATGCGAAAGCTCTCGCGGGCGCCGGCCTCGCCGCCGGCCAGGGGCGCCATCGTCATCAGCCCGCGCACGAGCAGGCCGTCCAGGCTCCCCAGGGAGAGGACGAAGTCCTCGGCCGGCGCCAGGGCCAGGCCCGACTTGCTGGCCTCGCCCGAGCAGTTCACCTGTACCAGCACCTGGCAGACCAGCTCGCGCGCGCGCGCCTTCTCGGCCAGGCGCTGGGCGAGCTCCCAGCTGTCGACGGAGTGGATCAGGTCGAAGCGGCCGAGCACCTTGTTCACCTTGTTGCTCTGCAGGTGGCCGACGAGGTGCCAGACGACGTCGGCGGGCAAGGCCTCCAGCTTGGGCAGGGCGTCCTGCACGCGGTTCTCGCCGAACTCGCGCAGGCCGGCCGCGTAGGCGGCCTCGAGCTGCGCCGGCGTGGCGCTCTTCGTGACGGCGACGAGACGCAGGCCGGCCGGATCCCGCCCCGCGCGGGCGGCGGCCGCCGCGATGCGCGCGCGCAGGCGGGCCAGGCGCGCGGCCAGCTCCTCGCCGGGAGACGCCTCGCGGGCCTCGCTCACGGCTCGACCGGGACCGGCGCCGGTTGCTCGAAGCAGTCGCGGCAGCGCGGCTCGTAGGCCTCCCCGGCCCCGACCAGCACCCGGCCGGCGCCGGCCGCGATGCGCTGGCTGTGCGAGGCGGGCGCGCCGCAGACCAGGCAGACGGCGTGCGTCTTGGTGACCTCCTCCGCCACGGCCATCAGCTGGGGGATGGGCTCGAAGGGTTCGCCGCGATAGTCCATGTCCAGGCCGGCGATGATCACGCGCTTGCCCCGGCGCGCCAGCTCGACGGCGAGGGGCACCAGCTCGAGGCCGAGGAACTGGGCCTCGTCGATGCCGATCACCTGGGTTTCCGGCGCGAGGGCGCGGCGCAGGGCGGCCACGTCGGCCACGGGCGTCGAGGCGACGCGGCGCTCATCGTGGGAGACGATGGCGTCGGCGTCGTAGCGATCGTCGAGGCTGGGCTTGAAGGCCTGCACCGCCTGGCGGGCGATGGCCGCCCGCCGCAGGCGGCGGATCAGCTCCTCGGACTTGCCGCTGAACATGCCGCCGGCGATGACCTCGATCCAGCCGGCGTGAAGCGAGCGCAAGCGGGGATGGGCAGGATTCATCGGCACCTCCGTCACCAGCACTAGCACCGGCGCGGCGGGGATGCAAGGGGCGGCGGGGGGCCGCAGCCCAGCCTGTTCGCGCCCCCCCGGCATTGCGCTCGCGCCCGCGAGGCCCCATTCTGGAGGAGTCGCCGCCGGCCGCCCTCGGCCCGCGGGCGCAGCCCGTCCCTTCCACGCTGGAGATGCTCATGTTGCCTCGCTTCGCCGCCGCCTGCCTCGTCCTCGCCTCCCTCGCCGCCGCTCGGCCCGCCGCCGCGGATGACCCGCCCGAGGAGTACTACGACCTCTACCAGGGGGGCCGCGGTTTCGGCACGGAGCAGTTCCGCACGGAGACGCGCGGGGACACCCTCGAGCTGCTCGGCACCCTGATCCTGAAGAGTCCGGCCCCGCGCCGCTTCGAGTCGCGCACCCGCCTCGTCGGCGCCGATGAGCGGGTCCTCGACTACCTGCTCGCCTCCACCGAGGGCGACAGCATCGGCCTCCGCGCCGAGGCCGACTCCCTGCGCCTCTTCGTGGTGAGCGGCGGCTCTCGCCGCGAGAACGCCTTCGCCCACGATGGGCGCCGGCTGCAGGTGCTGGACAACGTCGTGCCCTCGCACCTGTGGCTGCTGGCGCGCCAGCTCGCGCGCGACCCGGAGGCGGCCGCGCCGCTCACCGTTGCGGTGCCGCAGCAGCTCTGGACGGGCGAGCTCGAGCGCGAGGCCCCCACGCCGACGACCGGCGAGCTCGACGGCGAGCCGATCGCGGTCCAGCGGCACCGCGTCACCCTTGCCGGCGTGCTCATGTTCATGGACATCGACGCCCAGGGGCGGCTGCTCGGCCTCAGCGTGCCCATCCAGAAGTTCGGCTTGCGCCGGCCGGGCTTCGTCGGCGCTCCCCTGAGCGCTCCGGCCGACTCGACGCGCCCGGTCTTCCCGACCGAGGCCCTGAGCATCGAGGGCGGCGGCCCGCCCCTGCCGGCGCAGCTCACCCTGCCCGCCGCCGCGGGCGGCCCCTGGCCGGCCTGCGTCTTCCTGCACGGCTCCGGCCCGGTGGACATGGACATGACCATCGGGCCCAATCGCATCTTCGCCCAGCTGGCCGCCGGCCTGGCCGAACGCGGCATCGCCAGCCTGCGCTACGACAAGCGCACCTACGTCATCAGCCAGGGCCGGCCGGAGTACCGGCACTTCGGCGCGGAGATCGTCACCGTGCAGGAGGAGGTGCTCGACGATGCACTCGCCGCCTGGCAGCTCCTGGCCGGCGACGCCCGTCTCGATCCCCGGCGGCTCTTCATCCTCGGTCACAGCCTGGGCGCAGGCGCAGCTCCGATCCTGGCCGAGCAGATCGACGAGGCGAGCGCCCCGCGGCCGGCCGGCCTGCTCCTGCTCGCCCCGCCGGGGCGGGACCTGCTGAGCATCATCCTCGACCAGCACCGCTACCTGAACGCCCAGGGCGCGCTGGGCGCCGTGCAGCTGGCGGAGGCCGAGAAGCAGGCCCAGCGCCTGCGCGAAGGCAGCGTGGGCGAGGACGAGACCGTGTTCTTCGCCACGCCCAGGTACTGGGCCTCGGTGAACGACTGGCAGTCCTGGCGGGTCTATGCCGAGCAGACGGCGCCGGCCCTCGTCCTGTTCGGCGAGCGCGACTACCAGATCACGGCTCCGGATCGGGCCACCTGGCAGGCTAGCCTGGACGCGACGCCGCGGGAGGGCGCAGCGCTCGCGCTGCTGCCGGGGCTCAACCACCTCTTCCTGCGCGGGGAGGGCCCGCCCGGCCCGGCCGAGTTCGGCCTGCCCGGCGAGCTGGAGCCGGCCTTCCTGGACCGGCTCGCCGACTGGATCCGGCAGACGGCGCCGGCCGCCGACTAGAAAAGCGGCCGCGGCCCTGGACAAGCTGGACGCAAGCGCCTATTCTGTAGCGGCTTCCGATCGGGAGCCGCTTTTCACTGTCAGCTCGCCGCCGCCCCTGGGGCCGGACGCGGGCGCAACCCGCTGCGGTCGTCTCAGCCGCATGGTTGTCACGAGGAGGTACCGATGGCCATGAGACTCCTGGGCAAGAAGCTCGGCATGACGCAGATCTTCGAGGAGGGTGGGCAGCTCACCCCCGTCACCGTCATCGAGCTGGGCCCCAACTACGTCGTGCAGAAGAAGGAAGAGCCCACCGACGGCTACTGCGCCCTGCAGCTCGGCTTCGATCCCGTGCGCGCCAAGCGCCTGACGAAGCCGCGTCTGGGCCACCTCGCCAAGGCGGGGCTCGAGGGCCTGCGCTTCCTGCGCGAGAGCCGCGTGCCCCGCGCCGAGGCCGAACCCTACAAGCCGGGCGACGCGATCACGGTGGAGTACTTCGCCGTCGGCGACAGCGTGGACGTCACCGGCCGCAGCAAGGGCCGCGGCATGGCGGGCGTCGTCAAGCGCCACGGCATGCACGGGCCCCTCAGCCTGACCCACGGCGCCCACGAAGCCATGCGCCATGGCGGCTCGATCGGCTCCAGCGCCACGCCGGCGCGCGTCTTCAAGGGCAAGCACATGCCGGGCCGCATGGGCAACGACCAGCGCACCCTGCAGAACCTGCGCGTGGTGGCGATCCGGCCGGAGGAGAACCTGCTGTTGGTCAAGGGCGCCGTCCCGGGGGCCAACGGCCGGCTGGTCACCGTCGCCAAGAGCGTCAAGCGCAAGGGCTAGTGGCGCGCAGGCAAGGATCACCACGGGACTCGACAGCACCGGCGGCCGCCTCCCACGGGGGCGGCCGCGGCGCATTCGCTCAGGGCTCGCCGCGCAGGGGCCTGAAGCCGATGGCGAAGCTGCCCGCCGCGGGCGATGCGCTGCGCCGGGTTCCCGACTGGCAGTGCTGGGCGCTATCGAAGAAGACGCCGCCCCTGCGCAGGCGGTCCAGCCCCGTGGCGGGGCCGGGCGGATCCTGGGCCGGGCTGGTCTCGTAGTAGTCGCTCGCGTACCAGTCCCCGCACCACTCGGCCAGATTGCCGTGCATGTCGGCGAGCCCCCAGGCGTTCGCCTGCTTCTGCGCCACCGGGTGGCTGTTCCCGCCGGCATTGGCGCAGTACCAGCCCATCGCCGCCAGCACGGGGTCGGGCGGGGAGCAGGTCGGCTGGGTGATCATCCCGCCGGCGAAGGAAGTCTGCGTGCCCGCGCGGCAGGCGTACTCCCACTCGGCCTCCGTGGGCAGGCGGTAGCCGGCGGCGGCGTAGGGCTCGCCGTCCCCGCAGCTCCAATCGGCGTGGTCGTAGGCCCGCGGCAGGTGCTCCCGCAGGCTCAGCCAGTCGCAGTAGGCGGCCGCGCCGTACCAGCTCACGGCGCGCACGGGGTAGCTGGGCTTGGCGGTCGCCAGCTCGAGGCCGTTGTCCGCGATCTCGCAGTAGGGGGAGTCCATGTCCAGCAGCTCGACGGTGGAGCCGTCGAGGGCATCGCGCAGGGCGCTCGCGCCGAGGGTGGCATGGCCATGGGCGATGGCCCACTGCATCATCTCCAGGTACTGGGCGTTGGTGACCTCGGTGCTCTGGATGCGGAAGCCGCGGCTCAGCGTGACCTCGTGGCGGGGATACTCGGCGCTGATCGTGCCCGGCGCGCCGTCGAGGGAGCCCATCATGAAGCTGCCCGCCGGCACCGCGATGAAGGTGCCGGGCGGAGGAACGTGGGCCGCCACGGAGAGCTCCAGGGTATCCCGATCCTCGCCGGCGAGGCTGTCCACGACCCGCAGCACCACCCGGTGCTGGCCGGCGGCGAAGCGATGCTCGACGAGCGGCTCGCCGAGCAGGCTCGAATCGGCCGCGCCATCGCCCTGCCAGTCCCACTCGAAGCGCAACTCGGCCAGCTCGTCCTCGGCGTCCGCGCTGCAGGCGGCGTCGAGGACGAAGAGGGTCTCGCTGTCGCCCTGCGCCGGATCGACCGCGAAGCAGGCCTGGGGCGCGTCGTTCGCCGGCTCGGCAGGATCATCCGCGCAGGCGGCCAGCAGAGTGCCGAGCAGCAGGGCGACGGCGCGCCGCGCCGGCATCCGCCCGAATCCGCCACCCGCCGAGCGGTGCATGCTAGCCGCGGTCCTTCAGCGGCACGTAGGCCGAACCCAGCGACCGGCCCGTCCAGATCAGGCGCGGCCGGTAGATGCGGTTGTTTTCCACTTGCTCGAAGTGGTGCCCCACCCAGCCGACGACGCGGGCGATGGCGAAGACCGCGGTGAACATGTCCTTGGGCAGACCGAGGGACTTGTAGACGACGCCCGAGAAGAAGTCGACGTTGGGCCAGATCTGCGTCTTGCCCAGCTCGTCGAGCTTGGTCCGCGTCACCTCCATGAAGCGGACGGCCTTGATCAGGTCGTGATCGTCGTGCCGGTCGCGGGCGAGATCCTCGGCCATCTTGCGCAGGATGGTCGCCCGCGGGTCCAGCGTCTTGTAGACGCGGTGGCCGAAACCCATGATCTTCTTGCCCTGGGTGATCATGTCCGTCACGTAGGGCTCGATGTCCTCCAGATTCTCGATGCTCTCGAGCATCTCGATGACGCGTTCGTTGGCGCCGCCGTGCAGAGGGCCCGAGAGCGAGCCGATGGCTGCGACCACCGCGGTGTAGATGTCCGCCTCGGTGGAGCTGACGACCCGGCAGGTGAAGGTGGAGTTGTTGCAGCCGTGATCCATGTGAAGGAGGAGGGCGACGTCGAAGATGCGCTCCTCTTCGGGCGTCGGCACCTTGCCGGTCAGCATGTAGAGCATGTTGGCGGCGTGGGAGAGGTCGTCGCGGCGCACCACCGTGCGCTCGCGTCCGCGCAAGTTGTCGAAGTAGGTGACGACCAGGGGCATCTTGGCGATGATGCGCATCGCCTTGCGGCGCTTGGCCTCGATCGACTTGTCCGCCAGCTCGGGGTCGTGCATGGCCAGCTGGGCGACCAGGGCCTGCAGGACGGCCATCGGGTGCCCGTGGCGGGGCGTCAACACGATGATGGCCTTCAGGTGCGGGTCGAGATAGCGCTCGCGGATCAGGTCATCCTTGAACTTCGCGAGCTGCTTGCGCGTGGGCAACTCGTTATGGAGCAGCAGATAGGCCACGTGCTCGAAGTTGCAGTGGGCTGCCAGATCCTCGATCGTGTAGCCGCGGTAATAGAGCTTTCCGCCCACGCCATCGACCGAGCTCATGCCGCTCTCGTTGATGTAGACACCCTCGAGTCCGGGGAAGTAGTTCTGCATCGCTTCGGCCATGCTCGGCTCCTTGGCGCCTGGGTAAACGGTGCTCGAGCACCATAGCAGGCCCGCGGCTCCGGTTCAACTCAGTGAACAGCGCTAACTGACTATCGGCCCGGCGCCACTTGGTGCCGGGCGCTCCATGCGCTAGACTTTGAGCCTGCTACCCTCAGTCCCAGGAGGACCCGACCATGCTCCGCCCCCTGTCCCGACTCGCCGCGGCGGCGCTCCTCGCCGCCCTCGCCCTGCCGGCGGCCGCCGAACTGGCCACTGCCGCCCGCTGCCTGACACCCACCCTGCCCAGGCCAGGAGCGCCCGCAGAGCTGACGCGCGCCCGCCTCGAGGCCGAGGGCCGCTGGGTCGCCAGCGGGGACCCCGACCGCAGCCCCCCCGCCGACCCCCAGGTGGGCGACACCTGGCTCTGGTACATCTGGGACCTGGGCGGCTTTCCCACGGCCACGCTCAAGCCCTGCACGGTGCGCGGCATGGGCGACAACTGCTATGTCGTGGTCGATGACGACGAGTGGGGAGTCGGCATGGACCAGGCCGACGTGGACCGCATCGTCGAGAATTTCGAGAACAGCAGCCCGGGCAACTGGCCCGATCAGGGCATCTGGGATCTGAACACCGGGCACTTCGGCAGCCCGCCCAACCCCTTGGACGGCCTGGACCGCGTGTTCCTGCTCTACTATCGCTTCGACATCTCGGCGGACGGCTACTTCTGGGTCTTCGACCAGTACCCCGACGGCACCCAGTCCTTCGCCAGCAACGAGGCCGACGTGGTCTACCTGGCCGTGGACAACGGCGACCCCGGCGGCGACTACATGCTGGCCGTGGCCGCCCACGAGTTCGAGCACCTCATCCACTATGCCCGCGACACGAACGAGGAGTCCTGGCTGGACGAGGGCTTCGGCGAGCTGGCGATGTGGCTCTTCGGCCATCCCGACACGATCTCGAGCTTCAACGCGAATCCGGACAACAACCTCATCGATTTCGCCGGCAACTGGGCCGACTACATCCAGACCTACCTGTGGAGCCTCTACGTCTACGAGCAGTTCGGCGGCCAGCCCTTCATCTGGGACGTCGCGCACAGCGCGCTCAACGGCATGGCCTCCTACAACGCGGTGCTGGCCGCCCACGGCGCCGGCATCGCCACCGACACCGTGTTCCGCAACTGGGCCGTGGCCAACTTCCTGGACGATCCCGCCGTGCCGAACGGCGAGTTCGGCTATCTCGGCGAGACCCTGCCCGCCTTCATCCCCTGGCGGACGATTGCCGGCTACCCGGCGGGAGGCACTGGCGGCCTCCAGGCCTGGGCCGCCGAGTACATGCGCTGCACGGGGGTGGACGGCGTCCTGCACCTGGACTTCAACGGCCAGGATGTCCGCAACTTCCGCGTGGCCCTGCTCGGGCTGGACGCCACCCTGCCCACCCTGGTCGAGTTCCTCACCTTGGACGCCCTCCAGGACGGCAGTGTCGACTTCACCGACGCCCAGGGCTATGACGAGGTGATCGTCGCCGTGGCCAACGTCGCGAGCGCGAGCGCCAGCTACACCTACAACTTGAGCGTTCTGGCCACGCCCGCCGGCGAGAGTGCGCCGGCGGCGACCGCCCTGGCCGGCGCCCAGCCCAATCCCTTCAATCCGGCCACGCGCATCCACTTCACGAGCGCGGGCGAGGAGCGGCTGCGCCTGGAGGTCTTCGCCGCCAGCGGCCGCAGCCTGCGCCTGCTCGCCGACGAGGTCTTCCCGGCCGGGGCCCATGTTCGCGACTGGGACGGCCGTGACGAGGCCGGTCGCGCCCTGCCGGCCGGCATCTACCTCGCACGCCTGTCCGGCGATACCGGGCAGCTGGGTGCCGCCAAGCTGGTCCTGCTGAAATGAGCGGCGGCGCTCGCGTCCCTCCCTCTCGTGCCCCTTGTTTCGGGCGCGAAGGGAGGGGCGCAGGTGCCGACTGCCTGCCTCAGGGTTCGATGGGAAAGCCGGCCGCATCCAGCAACTCGGCGAGCGTCCTGGGGTCTTCTGGGTCGGGGCCCTCGCCGGGCGCGCTGCCATCCGGGTCCTCGAAGGCGACGACCTCGTCCAGAGCAATGACGCCCCACTCGTCGGCCGACAGGTCGGCGGCGACCAGGTAGACCCAGGTCCCGCGCAAGCTCTCCGCGTCCCAGACCCGGGGTGAGAGGACATGGCTGTCCTCGCCGGTCGCCCGGAAGAGCACGAGCTCGTTGTCTGCCCGGACGAGGGCGACGAACTCGCTGTCCAGCGCGTCACCGCCCCCCACCTTGAGCCGCAGCCGGTTGTGACGCAGGCGGAAGGGCGCGCTGCGGATCCAGCCGACGCGGCTGCAGTCCTCGTAGTGCGTGCCGGGCTCGCCCGTGTCGGGCCGGGGGTGGCGCTCGTAGGTCGCCAGGTAGCTGTTGCCGGTCATGCCGCTGGAGTAGCCGCGCTCGAGGTCGAACAGCGGATTGTCGCCCCAGGTCGGCTGGTGCTCGAAGGCGTGGCCGAGGGGCGCGCCCATCAGCTCCCAGACGAGCGCCGGGGCGAGGCGGTCCGCGTCGGTGCCCTGAATGCCGGCGACGCCGCCCGCCGGGATCAGGCAGGGCCGGCCGTCCCCCGTTGCCTCGAAGTCGAGGCCGGCGAAGCGCAGCAGGTAGCGGTTCTCCGAGGCATCCTGGAAATGCTGGCTGAAGACCCAGCGGCCCTCGAGCGGGTTCAGCTCGGCGGCGGTGTAGCCGAGGGAGCCCAGGTAGTCGCCGGCGTTCGCAGCGCCGGACCAGCCCTGCGGCCCCCCCCAGGGATCCGCCGCCATCTGGTGCCAGGTGCCGTTCGCCTGCGAGTAGAAGAGGTGCCAGCGGCGCTGGCCGTCGGCATGCAGGACCGGCACCAGCTGTGGCGACTCGGGCTGCTCGAGCGTCTCGCGCAGCAGTAGCGGCGCCTCGGCGTCGAGGCCCAGGAAGGCGAAGCTGTCTGGCGCCGCCTCGGCCAGGAGGATCAGTCCGCTGCGGTCCGGCGCCTTGCCCGTGGCCAGGAGCCGCCAGATGCCCCCTTCCTGGAAGACGAAGGGATCGCGGCAGGGCGCGGCCCAGTCCGGCGCGCCCTCGTCGTCCGTCCAGGAGGCCCAGGCGGCCGTGGGATGGTAGAAGGGATTGAGCTGCTCGTGGGCGGCGTCGGCGCGCCACCAGGAATGGAGATCATCGCTGAAGGCGAGACCGATCTGCTGCGGCCTGCCTTCGCCCTGGACGCCGGTGTAGAGCATGAGCCAGGCCGGGCCGGGGAGCGGGTTCGCGATCACCTGCGGCGCCCAGATGCTCCAGGCCTCCCAGGGCTCGCCCTCGGCGACGGGAAGGATGTCCGGCTCGCGAGTCCAGCGGCGCAGATCGGGGCTGCTGATGTGCCCGAGCTGCGCGGCCTCGCCGCCCGCACGCTTGTAAGTGTGGAAGCAGTGGTAGCGGCCCTCGGCGAAGACGAGACAGTGGTCGGCGAGCTGCTCGCCCGGCTCGCTGGCGAAGTAGGGCTGATCGAAGTCGAAGCGCAGGCCCTCGCCCATGGGCGGCGACCAGACCTCGAAGGTCCACAGGGGGCCCCACTGCTCCAGGCCGCCCACGTCGCGTGCGAGCACCTGCCAGCTCAGCACGCTGTCGGGAACGAGTCCTTCGAGCAGGTAGCTGGGCTGGGCGAGATCGGCCGCGACGAGCGCGCCGCCCACGTAGAGATCGTAGCTGAGCGCGCCGCCGTCCGGGTCGCTGGCCGTCCAGGCCAGCTGGGCCTCCGTGGCGATCAGGATGGCCCCCGCTGCCGGCGAGGGCGCGCTCGGCGGGCGGGGAAAGGAGTTCGCGGCGCTGCGCGCCACGCGCAGCCCCGTCGTCGGCGAGGCTTGGCTCGGCAGCAGGGACCCGCGGGCGGTGGCCTTGAGCGCGGCGACGCCGCTCACGAAGTCGCCGCCCCGCACGATCCGCGTGAAGCCCGTGGTCGGCCCCTTGGGATTCGTGAACTGCCCGCCGCCCAGCGAACCCCACCAGTCGTTGCAGAACTCGCCGACATTGCCGGCGAGGTCCGCAAGCCCGAGCAGGCTCGCTCCGGCGGCCAGGGCGCCGCCGGGCGTGCTCCAGCCCAGGCAGGCCGTGGCGCCCGGCTGGCCGTTGCAGCGCTCGCAGTCCGGCGGGGCATTGCCCCAGGGATAGAGGCGGCCATCGGCGAGACGGGCCGCGTATTCCCACTCGGCTTCGGTGGGCAGCCGATAGCCCGCGGCGGTATAGGGATCGCCGCCGCCGCAGATCCAGCTGCTGGTGGAGTAGGCGAGGGGGAGCCCCGCGCGCTGGCTCAACCAGTTGCAGATGATGGCCGCGGCTCGCCAGCTCAGGTTCTTGACCGGATGCGGCCCAGGATCGTAGCCCGCGGGGTAGGCGGCGGCCGCGGCGGGCGCCTGGCGAAGGCTGTAGTTGCCCGTCGGCGCGCTGTAGCTGAGCTCGGAGATCGCCGAGCCGAGATCGAGGATGAGGATGCCGCTGGGCTCGGCGACGACCAGGTTGCCGTGCATCGACAGCAGGCCCGCGCCCTTCGCCCACGCGAGCAGATCCAGCATCTCGGCGTTGCTGAACTCCTCGCGATCCAGCCAGAAATCGCGCGTGAGCGTCACCAGGCGCGTGCCGGTCTCGCCCATCAGGAAGCTGCCGCCAGGCAGGCGCTGCGCGTCGCGCGCAGCGGCCTCGTCGCTGGCCAGCACGCGCAGCCTGAGGGCGGCGAGTTCGACGCCCGGCAGATCGAGGCCCGCGTTCCATACTGCGTGGCGCCCCGCCAGGGCCGGGACGCCCGCACCCACGTCGCCGCTGAGGCGGTAGCAGGGCGCGAGCCAGCTCAGGCCGCCGTCCGCGCTGGCCTCCACGCTCACGAAGAGCGTGCCGCCGTCGGCGTCGTCGAGATCGAAGTGGATGTCCACGAGGCCGCTGCCGTCCGCGCGCTGGCTGAAGCCGAGACCGCCGACGCTGGGCTCGGCGGCGCGCAAGAGCGCCGGCAGCAGGGCTGCGGCCAGCGCCAGCCCCAGCGCCTGCGAGACCGGCGCCCAGAGCCGGCGGCCGGTGGCGCGCTGCGGTGAGCGGCTCATTTGAGGAGCACCAGCTTGCGTGCGAGCTGCGTCCCGCCGGCGCTCAGCCGCGCGAAGTAGATGCCGCTGGCCAGGCCCCGCGGCTGCCAGTCGAGTTCCAGCCAGCCGGGCTCCCGGTGGCCGTCCCAGAGTCGCGCCACCTCGCGCCCGCGCACGTCGTGGATGCTCAGGCGCACCCGGCCCGCTTGCGGCAGGCCGAAACGCAGGCGCGTCGAGGGATTGAAGGGATTGGGCCAGTTGGGCGCGAGGGTGAGCAGCGCGGGCGGCAGCGCATCTGCCGGGCTATCCGGAGTGGCGATGCGATGGGCTTCGCTGGCGATCTGACCCAGGTTGCCGTAGGCGTCGGCCAGGGCGAGCGTCCAGCGGCAGTCGAAGCTGGGCGTTTCGGGCACCAACCAGGCGTAGGCGAAGCTCGGCGGCTCGCCGAGGCCGGCGGCGAGGGAGAGCGAATCCTCGTGCACGGCGAGGCCGTCCACGCGGATCGTGAGCGCCAGCGGCCGCGCCGTGTCGGGCAGGGCCGGCAGGTTGGCCTCCGTCACGGACCAGCCGATCTCGACGAGCTCGCCGCCCAGCAGGATCGCCCCCGGCTCTGGCGCCAGCAGCGTGAAACGCGGAGCCAGGGTGTCCAGGGTGCCGGCGGCGCTCAGCCCCAAGGCCGTCCCCGCGCGCGCGCCGAGGGCCGGCAGCGCGAGCAGGGCGAGGGTCGGCAGCAGCGCCGAGCGCAGCGAAGGGCAGAGGGGCATGGTGGCTCCGGGCAGGGCCGGCGCGGGCCGGCCGTCAATCCATCGAGTATACGGCATTGGGGCCGCCCAGAGAAGCGGGGCCGCTCAGCGCGGGCGGCCCCAGCGGTCCAGCCAGAGGCCATGGCGCAGCGCTCGGGCGCTGAGCTGAAGGCGTTCGGCGCCGCGGCGGCGCATCAGGGCGAGGACGATGGCCGCCCCGGCGAGGATGACCGGCGCCCGCTCGGGCATCAGGCCGGGCAGGGCGGCCCGCTCGGCCACCCTCAAGCGCCGGTAGCGTTCGACCTGGCATTCGATGTCGGCGAGCGTCAGGGCCAGGCCCTCGACGCGCTGCGGGCGCCAGTCGGCCTCGCCCAGGGCGACGGTGCCCAGGCTGGTCGCCGTGCCGCCGATGCCCACCAGCGCTCCGCTTCCCGGCGCGAGCGGCGCGAGACGCTCGGCGCAGGCGGCCAGCATGGCGCTGAGGGCGGCCGGCGGCACGGGGTCCTCGCGCTGGAATTCCTCGCTGAGGCGCAGGCAGCCCAGCTCGAGACTGAAGCGCTCCCCCATCCGGTCGCCCTCGCCGGCGATGCACTCGGTGCTGCCGCCCCCGATGTCGACGACGAGGCAGGAACCCGGCGGCGCTCCGGCGCCCGAGCGGGCGGCGAGGAAGGACAGGCGGGCTTCCTCTTCGCCGGGAATCACCGCAATGGCGAGCCCGCAGCGCTCGCGCGCGCGGGCCAGGAAGTCCTCGGCGTTCGCCGCGGCGCGGAGAGCCGCCGTGCCCACGGCCGCGAACTCCGTGGCGCCTTGCGCCCGCGCGGCGCCGACCAGCGCCGCCAGCGCGTCAAGCGTGCGCGCCATCGCCGCCTCGCCGAGACGCCCCGAGCGGCCGAGTCCCTCGCCGAGGCCGGTCACGGCCAGGGTGTCCAGGATGGGCGCGGCCAGCTCCTCGGCGAGCACCAGCTTCACCGAGTTGCTGCCGACATCGAGGGCGGCGGCGCGCGGCACTACCCGGAGCCCTCGGCGGGCGGCGCCGCGGGCGACCGCTCCTCGCGGTAGCGGGTGAGCATGGCGCGGGCGATGTCGGTCGAATGGCTGTTGAGCTTGCGCAGGGCGTCCATGACGGCAATGTGGATCTGGCTGCTCGCGACGGCGTCCGTGACCTCGTGGGTCACGCGCTCGAAATGGGCGCGGCGATAGCTCTCCTCGAGGGCGACGTACTTGGCCTGCTTGCGCGTCATGTGCTCGGCCTGGGTCAGGCTGCCCTCGCGGAAGGCCTCCAGGCCGCGCGCGAGCTGCTTGACCACCTTGAGATGGTAGGCGCGGACCTGCGCCTCGCCGGCGGCCGAGAAGGCGAGGCCGGTCTCGAGCTTGTGCCGCGCCAGCGGCCGCAGCTCGCGGTAGATGACGTCCGAGCTCAGCTCGAGGAGCTTCGTGACGTGCAGCATCAGGTAGACCTCTTCGGTCTGCTCGGGGCTGAGATTGCGGCGGCCGATCTCGAGCAGATAGGCCGTGATCTGCTCGTCGAGGGCGTCGACGCGGTGCTCCTCCTCGTCGAGGGCTTCGAGCAAGTCCAGGCGGCGCCCGCAGAGGGGATCGATCACCGCCTCGGTCATGTGCTTGACCAGGCCGCCCAGGCTGAGGATCTCCACCTTGGCCAGACTGAGGGCGAGGGCCGGCGTGCTCAGCACGCTGGCTTCCAGGTGCCGGGCGCGCAGGCGCTCGGGCAATTGCTCGACCCGATCCGGAAGGATGCGCGTGAGGGCGCGGGCGGCCAGCCCGGTGAAGGGCAGGAAGAGCAGCGCGAGGCCGACGTTGAACACGCTGTGCGCGTTGGCGATCTGGCGGGGGATGTCCGGCGGCATGCCCGCGGCGAGATCGGCGCTGCTGAGCTGCGGCGAGAGCGCGCGCACGAGATCGGCGAAGGCCGGAATCCAGCCGACGAAGATCGCCACGCCGAGCACCTTGAAGGCCGTGTGGGCGAAGGCCACCCGCTTGGCCGCCCGGCCGGTCTTGAGGCTGGCCAGGTAGGCCGTCACGCAGGTGCCGATGTTGGCGCCGAACATGAGCGGGATGCCGGCCTCGAGGCCGATCAGGCCCTGCTGGGCGAGCACGATGATGAGACCGAGGAAGGCGGCGCTGCTCTGGATGAGCGCCGTGAGCAGCGTGCCGACGAGGATGCCGGCCACCGGGTCCTCCAGGGTGCGCAGCACGGCGAGAAAGGCCTGGTGATCGCGCAGGGGCCCCATCGATTCGGCCATCACGTGCATGCCGAAGAAGAGCAGGCCGGCGCCCAGCAGCACCTCGCCCGTGTGCCGCCAGGCGGCGCGGCGGCCCAGCGTGCGCAGGCCGAAGCCGATGGCGATCATCAGGAGCGCGTAGTGCGTGAGCCGGAAGGCGATGAGCTGCGCCGTCAGCGTGGTGCCGATGTCGGCGCCGAGGATGACGCCCAGCGATTGCGCGAAGCTGATCAGGCCGGCCTGGACGAAGCTGACGAGCAGGACCGTCGTCGCGCTGGAGCTCTGCACGAGCACGGTGACGAAGGCGCCCGCGGCCAGGCCCAGCACGCGGTTCCGGGTGAGCGCGCCGAGCACGGCCCGCAGGCGACGGCCCGCCGAGCGCTGGAGGGAGGCGCTCATCAGATCCATGCCGAAGAGGAAGAGGCCGAGCCCGCCGGCCAGGCCGAAGAGCAGGATCCACAGCCAGCCGCGCTCGCGGACGCTGATCTGGTAGACGAGGCGCGCGCCGCTGCCGGCCGCCCCCGGAATCTGGGCGACGACGACGTGGCGACCGGGCGGCGCGCCGGGCCGATAGCCGAGGGCGGCCCGACCCGTGGAGTCCGTCAGCGCTTCGCCCAGCTCGCTGTAGACCGGCGCCACGAGCGTGAAGACGATGCGCTGGCCCGGCAGCGGCGCTCCGGAGTCGTCGAGAGCGCGAGCCACCAGGCGCGTGGAGCCGCCCGCCAGCAGACTGAGTGGCGCGGGCTCTCGCTGCTGGCCATCGGCGGTGAGGGGCGGGAGGAGCCGCGGCCCGGCCGCCGCGGCAGCGCCGGGGCCGAGCAGGAGGGCGAGAGCGAGCAGGCGCAGGGCAAGGCGCGGCATCGAGTCCACCTCGGCATGCGGATGAGGGCCCGCCTAGCCTTAGCCCATCGATTTCGGCTTGGCAAGACAATGCGCCCGGCCGGCGATCGCGGGCGCAGCGCGGGCGGGCGGTCTGCTATACTGGCTGCGTCCCCGGTCAGGAGTGTTCCCCATGCGTCGCCTCCGCCCCGCCTCGCTCTTCGCCCTGGCCGTCCCTGCCGGCCTCGCCCTCGCCCTGAGCTGGCAGCTGGCGCTCATCGCGGCGCCGGCGCCCTCGCCGGCGCTGCGCCTGCCGCCCAGGCCCACCGAGCATCGGCTCGACGAGGACGCCGAACGGCTGAATCGCAAGGGCCGCCGCGCCTGGATGGAGGAGATGCACCGGGCGGCGCCGGGCACGGATTGGCGTGCCCTGGAGCGCGCCAACGGGCTGGCCCGCGAGGCCCTGCACGCCGCCGCCGGCACGCGCGCGACGGCCTGGACGGAGATCGGCAGTCGCAACCTGGCGGGCCGCATGCACTGCGCGGCCGTCTCGGTGGCCGGCGACAGTCTCTATGCCGGCTCGGACCTGGGCGGCCTCTGGAAGGGCGACCTGGCCGGAGGCGGCTGGCATCCCCTCTCGGACAACCTCTACGGCGGCGTGCGCGGCGGCGTGGCCGTGGCGGGCGTGGATCCCGAGCTGATCACCGTGCTCGCGACCAGCGCGGCTGTCCGCTACAGCGAGGATCAGGGCGCCACCTGGCAGGTCCCCGCCGGCCTGCCCGCCTCGCTGCTGAGCGCGCTGCGCGTGCAGCGCGATCCGGCCGACCCGGACCGCGTCTACCTGCTCATCAACTCGCAGGGCCTCTTCGTCGAGCTGTACCGCTCCGACGACGCCGGGCGCAGCTACACGCTCGTCAACCACACCGGGGGCAGCGTGGCCGACTTCTGGGTGGATCGCACGGGCGGCGGCGATCTCTACCTGATGATTCGCGACAGGCTCTACCGCAGCACGAACCTGGGCGCCACCTGGACGCCCCTGGGCAGCCTGCCGAGCGTGCCGAGCAAGGTCATCCTGGCCGGCTCGGAGGCGGGAGCGCCCACCTTCTACCTCGCCGCGCGCCTGGCGGGCAACTGGGAGCTCTGGCGGAGCCCGGACGGCGGGGCGAGCTGGGCCTACCGCGCCGAGCTCGACGACTGGTGGGAGACGCTGAACTGCTCGATCACGGACCCGAACCTCGTGGTCTACGCCGGCGTCGAGGCCTGGCGCAGCACGAACGGCGGCGGCAGCTTCACGCGGGTCAACGGCTGGGGCGAGTACTACAGCGATCCCCTGCACAAGCTGCACGCGGACAACCCGGGCCTGGAAGTGATCTGGGTGCCGGGCGCGGGCGAGCGCTGGTTCCCCTGCACGGACGGCGGCATCTACCGCAGCGACGACGGGATGCTCACGGTCAGCAATCTCTCGCTGACGGGACTCGGCGTCAGCCAGTACTACGACGTCCTCACCAGCGCGAACAATCCCTACCGCATCGCCGCCGGCAGCCAGGATCAGGGCTACCAGCGCGCGGACGGCCGGCGCGATCCGCTGGTGGGCTTCGAGCAGCTCATCAGCGGCGACTACGGCCACCTCACCTCGGGCAACGGCGAGCACGACATCGTCTTCTCCGTCTACCCGGGCTTCACGCTGGTCCAGCAGGGCGAGCTGGTGCACATCCTGCACTACCTGGATTTCCCCGCCGGCGCCGAATCACCTCTGGCTGCCGCCCATCGTCGCCGATCCGGAAAACCTGCAGGCCTATTACTTCTGCGGCCAGTACCTCTATCGCGGCCTGTGGTCGGGCGGCGACAACGTCAGCTATACGCAGCACGCCCAGGACTTCACGGCCTACGGCGGCAACTACCTGAGCGCCTTCGCCATCTCGCCGCTCGATCTCGATCGCCGACTCGCCGTCACGAACACGGGCGAGATCTGGTACAGCCACGACCATGGCGCGAGCTGGCAGCACTCGGCGGCCCAGGGCCCGGGCGGCCACTACTTCCACGGCACGGCCCTGGCCTGCTCGCCGCTGGCGGCCGGGCGGGCCTGGCTGGGCGGCAGCGGCTACAGCGGACCGGCCGTCTACCGCACGGAGGACGGCGGCCTGAGCTGGACGCCGCTGGCCGACGGCCTGCCCGCCACGCTCGTCTACATGCTCGCCGTCGAGAGCCCGGCCAGCGAGACGCTCTACGCCGCCACCGAGGCCGGACCCTACCTGCTGCCCGCCGGCAGCAGCACCTGGCAGTACATCGGCGGCGGCGCCCCGCTCACTCTCTTCTGGAGCGTGGAGGCGGTGCCGGCCATCGGCGTCATGCGCTTCGGCACCTACGGCCGCGGCATCTGGGACTTCGATACGAGCACGGTGACCGCCGTGGCCGAGGCTGCGCCCGCGGCGGGCTTCGAGCTGACGAGCTACCCCAATCCCTTCAATCCGCAGACCAGCCTGCGCTTCAGCCTGGCCGCGCCGGGCCGCGCGCGCCTGGTGATCGTCGGCGCCGCGGGCCGCGTGCTGCGCCACCTGCTGGACGCGGAGCTGTCCCGCCGGCGTGCAGGAATTGCGCTGGGACGGCAGGAGCGACAGCGGGCGCGCGCTGCCCAGCGGCGTCTACTTCGCCCGCCTTGAGAGCAGCGATGGCCGGGTCGAGAGCCGGCGGCTGACCTTGCTCCGCTAGTCGGGCCCGGGGCTCAGTCCAGCCGGAAGCGCTCGCCGAAGGCGGGCACCTGCACGTCGGGCGCGCCCTTCTCGCGCAGGGCGACGGCCAGGGCCTCCGACTGCCTCTCCTCGCCGTGGACGAGGAAGATGCGCCCCGGCTTCTCGCGCATGCCCTCGTAGAAGCGCAGCAGGTCGAGGCGGTCCGCGTGGGCGCTGTAGGCGTGCAGGGCGCGCGACCTCGGCCGCCACCTCGTACTCCTCGCCCAGGATGCGCACCCGCTTGGCGCCCTCCTCGAGCCGGCGACCCAGCGTGTGCCCCGCCTGGAAGCCGACGATGAGCACGGTGTTGCGCGCATCGCCGACGCTGTTGGCGAGGTGGTGGAGCACGCGGCCCGCTTCGCACATGCCCGAGGCGGAGATGATCACGCAGGGCCCGCGGTGGAAGTTCAGGCGCTTGGATTCCTCGACGCTCTCGACGTAGCGCATGCGCGAGAAGCCGAAGGGATCCCCGCCCGCCGCGAGCATGGCCCAGGTCTCGGCGTCGAAGCACTCCTCGTGGGCGGCGAAGACGTGGCTGGCCCTGGCGGTCAGCGGGCTGTCGATGTAGACGGGCAGATCGGGGATCTCCCCCGCCGTGATCAGGCGGTGCAGCTCGTAGATGATCTCCTGGCTGCGGCCCACGCTGAAGGCGGGGATGATCACCTTGCCGCCGCGCGCGGCCGTGCGGCCGACGATCTCGCCCAGCTTCTCCTCGGCGCCGCGGATGTCGGCGTGGAAGCGGTCGCCGTAGGTGCTCTCCATGATCAGCACGTCGGCGGCTTCCGGCTGCTCCGGATCCTTGAGAATGGGCAGGTAGCGCCGGCCCAGATCGCCCGAGAAGGTGAGGCGCAGGCGCTGGCCGCCGCCGCGGTCGATCACCACCTCGATGAAGGCGCTGCCCAGGATGTGCCCCGCGTCGCGGAAGGTGGCCGTCACCCCGGGGCGCACGGCGAAGGACTGCCGGTAGCGCTGGGGCTCGAGCAGCTTGAGCGTGCGCTCGACGTCGGCGAGATTGTAGAGCGGCTCGACGGGCTCCTCCCCCCGCTTGCGCCGCCGGTTCAGCCACTCGGCGTCGCGCTCCTGGATGTGGGCGCTGTCCTTGAGCATCACGGCGAGCAGATCGGCCGTGGCCCGCGTGCAGTGGATCTTGCCCCTGAAGCCGTGCTTGACGAGGCTGGGCAGGTTGCCGCCGTGGTCCATGTGGGCATGGCTGAGCAGGACGGCATTGACCGCCGAGGCCTTGAAGGGCAGCTCCCGATTCTGCCGATTCGCCTCGGCGCGCTTGCCCTGCACGAGGCCGCAGTCCATGAGGATCTGCTCGGCCCCCAGGCCGAGCAGATGCCGGCTGCCGGTCACGTCCCGCGCCGCGCCCCAGAAGCTGATGTCGATTTCGCCGATCATGCCGCCTCCCCGATCTTGGTCCACGAAAGCGTGAACTCTAGCACAGGCGGCCGGCAGCGCCCAGGCAGGAGTGCCGGCAATGGGAAGGGGCCGGCAGTCCTGGCTGCCGGCCCCCCATCACCACAAACGCCCAGTACTGGCGAACGCGTCTGCCTAGTCCGGCAAGACGGAGACCGCCGACCAGGCTGCGGGCGCGGTATCGACCAGTACCAGGCGGAAGCTCTCGCCCTGGTTCATCAGCGAGCCCAGGGCCACGGCGAGCAGGCGCTGACCCGAGGTCGGCGCCACGCTGAAGGAGGCGACAGGATTCGTGTCGCCCGCCGCGGCGACGCCCAGCACGATGGCTCCCGCCGGCAGGGCCAGCCCCTCGGCGGCGGAACGCTCACCGAAGCTCAGGCCCTCGAGGCCGGGCACCGGCGTGAAGGTGCCGCCGCTCACGGTGCCGAGATCCACCGCCGGCGCATCGGGCGATGCATGCAGCGCGGCCAGGAGCACGGCGCCCCCACCCGAGAAGGCCTCCGCCAGGGGTAGCAGGGTGAAGGCCTCCTGTCCGCTGCCGGGGGCGAGGAAGCCCGAGGCGACGACCAGGTAGCGCTCACCGGCGGCGAGCGACGGGGTCGCCTGGCTGGTGACGATGTTCGCATCGCCGGCCGCGCTGAAGTCGAGCGTGTAGCTGGCCGGCGGCAGCTGCAGCGGCCCGGCCAGTTCGGCGAACTCGAGATCCTCGATCAGGCGCGCGCCACCGGACCAGATGTCCACCGGCGGCGCATCGGGAGAGCCGTGCAGCGCATAGACCAGCGGGTTCTGGCGGATGAAGCCGATGCTCCCGGTCGGACCGACGGCGAGTAGGCCGAAGCCGTCCTCGCTGCGGGCCAGCTCGCTCAGCAGACCGGTGGCGATGATGAAGACCTCGGTGCCGCTGGCCAGCGCCGGCGTGGTGAAGGCCGTCACGCGGGCCAGCGGATTGCCGGCCCAGATGCCGACCTGCAGCGCGGTGCCGGAGGGCAGGGCGACGCCGGCCGCGCCGGTGTCGTCGCCGAAGCCGAAGTCCATCACCTCGGGGCTGCCGTCGTTGGCGATGTCCAGGGCGACGGCCGGTGCGTCGGCGCCGCCGTGCACGATGCGCACCCGGGCCTCGCCGGCCGCGGCGGCCGCGAAGCCCTCGACCAGGGGCAGGATGCGGAAGGCCTCGTCGCTGCCGTTAGGCGTGAGCAGGCCGAGCGCCACGGCGGTGATCACCGCGCCGTCGTCCACGCTCAGGTCGCCGGTCTCATGGGCGATCGGGCTGCTGGGCGCGCTGCCTGCGGCGCGCAGCTGGATGTTGTAGGTGCCGGCGCTCAGGTCCAGGTAGGCGCTGGTCTCGCCGTAGCCGAGGTCCTCGATGAGGGGAGCGGCGACGCCTTCGGCATAGATGTCCACCGCGGGCGCATCCGGCGAGGCGTGCACGACGCGGAGCATGGCGCCTTCGCCCATGTCCACGCTGCTGGGGCTGTCGTCCTCGCTGCAGCCCGCCAGGGCCACGAGCAGGAGAGGGATCAGGAAGAGGGTACGACGCTTCATTGGATTTCCTCCGTCTGTTTTCTTGGCGTTAGGGCAGCAGGACGCTGTCGATGACGTGGATGACGCCGTTGCTGGCGGCGATGTCGGTCTGGATCACCTTGGCATCGCCCACCGTGACGCCCTGCTTGCTGGCGTCGGATGGCGAGGGTGCTGCCGTCGACGGTCTTGGCGCTCTTGAGGGTGATGACCTCGGCAGCCATCACGGAGCCCGCCACGACGTGGTTCAGCAGGATCGCGCGCAGGGCCTCGGGATCCTCGAGCAGGGCCTCGACGGTGCCTGCGGGCAGCTTGGCGAAGGCCTCATCCGTGGGCGCGAAAACGGTGAAGGGACCCTTCCCGCTCAGGGTCGCGCTGAGACCGGCGGCCTCGACGGCCGCACCCAGGGTGCTGAAGCCGCCCGCCTGGGCGACCTCGAGCAGGTTCGGCAGCTCGGCGGCCTTGGCGTCGGCAACATGGGCGCCGCTGCTCGCCCCGCCGGCGCCGCAGCTGCCGCAGTGCGCCTTCGCGTCGGGAGCGCCCATCAGCGCGAGAGCGAGGCTGCCCAGCCCGATGAGAATGTGCTTGGTCATTGCTGTCCTCCGTCCTTTGTGGTCGCGGATCCGGCCGGCGGTCGCCAGGCCCTGCTTGTTTCCGCTTCGTACAGGACAGAATGTAGACAAATGTCCAAGCTATGTCAAGATTAATTCTGTACAAACATCATACAATGATCCGGCGGGCCCTCCAGGCGGGCCCAACCGTTGCCAAGGGTCTGGAAAATCAGGACTTGAGGCGAAGGGAGCGGCTGAACTCGGCCAGGCTGGGCACCAGGATGGCCCCGATGGAGGCCAGGAACTCGCCCTGATCGGCCGCGGCGGCACCGCCCGCGAAGAGCTGGACGCCCTCGCCGAGCAGTTCACGCAGCCATCGCAACTCCTTCTGCATGAAGGCAATGTCGTCGATGACCGTGAGCCCGATCGCCACTGCCTGGGCCTGCCGCTGGCGAGCGGCGGCGGCGATCTCCTCCGCGGGCAGACTGGGCCCGAGGTAGGCTACCTCCCAACCCGCATCGGCCGCCGTCGCGCAGGCCAGCAGTGTGCCCAGCTCGTGGCGGTGGCCGCTGAGCGTCGCCGCCACGAGGCGCGGCGCCGTCTCGGACAGGGGCGGACGCTGCTGCAGGGCATGGACGAAGGACTGCACGACGGCCGTTGCCAGGTGCTCGTGGACCACGCGCAGGCTCCCCTCGTGCCAGCGCTGGCCGATGAGCACCATGAGGGGGGCGAGGAAGTCCTCGCGCAGCAGGGCCGGATTGAGCTCGACCGCCGCCTCGCCGAGCACCGTGCGCAGGGCCCGGGGGTCCAGATCCGCCACGGCCGCGAGGGCGCGGGCGAGCAGGGCGGCATGCTGCTCGCGCTGGGCCTGGGTGCGAACTCCCGCCGTCGCGGGCGCCGGCGCGCGCTCCCCGACCAGGCGGCCCGCGATGTCCTCCTGACCGAGGCGCTGGAGGGCCTGCAGCGGCAGGCCCGCCACCTCGCTGATGCGCCGCCCGCCCTCCGTGAGCTGCTTGAGCAGGCGCAAGCGCTCGATGTCCAGGTCCGAGTAGAGGCGCCGCCCGGTGGGACTGCGGTCGGGGGTCACCGCCCCGTAGCGCCGCTCCCAGGCCCGCAGCAGTTCGGCGCTCAGGCGCGTGCGCTGCCTGACCACGGCGATCGGATGTCGGGCCTCGCTCGGATCCATCGACCTCACCGCCTGCTCGCCGCTCTCCCTCCGACGGAGGAGCGGCTTTGTCCTGCCACAGTACAGGACAAACTTCCCCGGGTCAAGACGGGAGCGGCGGACGACTCAGCTGCGCAGGCCCAGGCGCAGGCCGAGTTGCAGGCTGCGGCCGGGCTCGACGAGCCCCGTCTGCGACTCGACCACGCTGTCGAGGGCATTGTCCAGACGCAGCCGCAGCTCGAGGGCTTCCAGGGCGCCTCTGCCCAGGTAGCGCCGCCAGGCGGCGAGCAGGGCCAGGCGCGCCTGGGCGGGCAGGCTGCGGAGGCCGTCGGCCGCATCGCTGGCGTCGGCGCTCTGGCGCGGGCCCAGCAGCGCGGCCTCGGCGGCGAAGCGCAGGTCGCGCGGCGCCGACCAGGCCAGGGAGAGCCCGCCGATGCAGTCGGGCCGGTCTTCGAGCGGGCCCGTCCACTCACCGGCGATCCGCCGGCGCGCGGCCAGCTGCAGCCAATGCGCGGAGAGGGCGAGGCCCGCCCCGACGTCGAGCGTCAGCTCGCCCTCGGCGCCGAGGCTGCGCAGAGCGTCCAGATTGACGCGCTGGAAGGTCCCCGCCTCGCCGTCGACGACGATGCGCTCGATGGCGCCGTCCAGGCGCGCGGCGAAGAGCGACAGATCGAAGGTGAGGCGGTCGCCCCTGCGGCGGTAGGCGAGTTCCGCCAGCGTCTGCGCCTCGGCGGCCAGGCCCGGGTTGGGCACGAACTGCCCGAGGGCGCCCGAATAGAGCTCGCGCAGGGCGGGAAAGCGGCTGCGCCGGGAAAGGGCCAGCTCCAGCGACTGATCCGCGCCGAGCGCGCGCTGGAGGGCGAGCAGCCAGTCCCAGGCGCTGTCGGGCCCACGGGCGGGCTTGTCGCCGCTCGCCGGCGTCGCGGCGTGCAGCCAGGCCGCGCCCGCGCGCAGGGTCCAGGCGGGCAGGGGCGAGATCTCGAGCTCGAGGGTCTCGGCGAGGCGGCGCTGGCTGAAGCGTTGCCAGGGACCGCCGACGAGGAGCTGCTCATCGTGGCGCGCATCGCGCAGTTCGCTGACCAGGCTGAGGCGCCCGGCGGCGAGCCGGCGCTGGATCAGCAGACGCAGGTGCAGGCTGCGGTCCTCGTTCAGCTCGCGGTCCACGCCCGGCGCCAGTGCCGGCCCGCTGTAGGACGCATCGTCGTAGGTCCGGATCTCGGTGTCCGCCTGATCGAGGCCGGCCCCCAGCCCCAGGCGCCAGCGGCCCGCCGCGCCCAGCGGCTGGTCCAGGCCCAGCCCGGCCTGCAGGCGGCGGCTGTCCGGGTAACGCCAGAAGCGCGCCTGGCTGCGGTAGGTCTCCGGCGGCACTCCCTTCTCGGTGTGACTCGCGCCGAGCTGGAGGGAGAGCCGGCCCTCGCGCGGCAGTCCACGCCCGAGCGTGAAGAAGGCGCTCTCCCGCGCGAGGTCGCTATTCAGGCGCCGGCGGCCGCTGCCCGCGTTGAAGTCGCCGGGAGCGGCCGCGGGGCGCAGCCAGCCGTCGTGGCCGACGCGAGCGAGGCTCGCGAGCAGACCCCAGTCGCCCAGTCGGCGGCCGTGCAGCAGGGCCGCGCGGCGGTAGCCCGCCTCGCCGGCGCCGAGATCCAGCTGGCTCTCGCCACCGCTTGCGGGCGCGGCCCGCGAGTGCAGCTCGAGGCTGCCCGCCAGCGCTCCCGGGCCCTGCAGGAGACTGCGCACGCCGCGGCGGAGGCGCAGGGCGCCCAGGGCCTCGGCCGGCTGCAGCGAAAGGTCGCTGCGCTCGTCCCAGGCGAGATTGAGGGGCATGCCGTCCAGGCTCACGAGCAGGTGCCGCTCGGAGGCGCCGCGCAGCATGAACTGCGATTCGCCGCGCGAGTTCAGGCCCAGGCGCAGGGCGGGCAGGCGCGGCGCGAGGGCCGCCAGGTCCGGCGAGCTCGACTCGCGCAGGGGCAAGCCGCTGAGCCGGGTCTCCGCCGGCCCCGGCCGCGGCGCCGGTGCAGCGGCCGTCACCACGACCGGGGGCAGCTGGAAGCGCGGCAGGCTGTCGGCGGATTCCTGGCCCTGGGCCGCGTGCGGGGGCAGGAGGCCGCAGAGCGTTACGAGGAGGGCGGTGAAAGCCAGGGCGCGCCCTCGGCAGCGGAACATGGGGATCCTCCAGTGCGGCGAGCGGAGCGAGGCTAGCACCCGCGCTCCATCGCCACCACTGGAAACCGGGCTCAGGCGCGGCGGCAGACCGTGCGGCGCAGGATCGTGTCCATCAAGCACCACTTCGTGAAGGCGCTCTGGATCAGATTCGCGCCCACGAAGGTGGTGAACAGGAGCCACCAGGGACTGACCCAGTAGGCCAGGGCCAGGCTGATCAGGATGAAGCTGCCGGCGATGGCGCGGATCATCGATTCGAGACTCACGGCGGTACCTCCTAGAAGCTGTAGCGCAGGCGCAGGTAGACGTTGCTGTTGCCGGCGAACTGGCCGAACTGGGTCCAGGGATCCTCGCCGTCCAGCAGGCTGGCCCCCACCGTTACCTTGACGGCCTCGGTGACCGCATAGGCCAGGCTGGGCCGCAGGTGAAGATCGGCGTCGGTCCAGCTGACGTAGCCGAAGACGGAGAACACGAGCTTCTGATCGAGCGCGAGCTTGGTGAGCCGCGCCGTCAGGTACTGGCGCAGCGCATCGACGCTCGGCGCATCCGCCGGCAGGCCTGCGCGGTAGCGCGCATGCTCCTCCATCGCGATGCCGTACCACTGCCCGCCCAGGGTCCAGTCGCCGCCCAGCGCCTTCTCGATGCCGCCGATCAGGCGCCACTCCGAGTTGGGCAGGAAGGGGTCGCTTCCCGCGCGGTCGTCGAGCGAGCCGTAGTAGGCGCCCTCGACGTTGACGAGCAGCGATCCCAGGGGGCCGCGCAGGCTGGCCCCGCCGGAAACCAGGCGCGGGTAGATGAGCGTCGGCGGGTCGAGAAGGGCTTCGCCGAAGTCGATGCCCTGGGGCGTCGGCCAGAAGCCCTTGTAGCCGTAGAGCCCCCACTCGTAGCCGCCCCGGGCGCCGAAGAGGCGGGCGAAGGCCTCGCCGGCGGCTGGGGAGCCCCCGGGCGCCCGCACCGGCAGCAGGCCGTCGCCGGCCGCCCTCGACCCCGTGAACGGATTGTAGCCCGCGAGCCGCTCGCCGTCGGGCAGGGTATCCGGGGTGAAGCGCGGCGAGAGCGCCAGCTCGGCGGTGACGCTGCCGAGGTAGGCGGTCAAGCGCAGGAGATCCTGAGGCGGCTTGAGGTAGGCGTTGTCGAGCCCGGTGAAGAAGGCCTGCCAGTCCTTCGCGAAGAGATCGTTGGCGAAGACCAGGTCGCCCGTGCCCCAGGTGGCCACCTGGCGGCCGGCCTTGAGGTCCAGCCAGTCGCTCAGGCGCAGCTTGAGGTAGGCCTCGCGCAGGTCGACCTGGCTGCGCTCTGCGGCGACGGCATCGCTGAGCAGGTCCACGCGCAGGAAGACGTCGGCGGCGCCCAGGCCGTCCTGCAGGGTGAGCTGACCGCGCAGCTCGCTCCGGGGATAGGCCCGCTCGGCCAGGCCCAGGCCGCCGTCGAGCGCGGCGTTCTCCTCGATGCGGACCGCCCAGGCCCCCTCGACGAAGCCTCCGAGCAGGGGCTGGGCGGCGGCGGCGCCGGCCAGCCCCGCGAGGAGGGCGAGGATGAGACTCAGTGTGCGCATGATTTACCTCGTGTAGTCCCGGGGCGGATTCTTCAGCAGGCGCTCCGTGAAGTCGGCCGGCGGCAGGCTGGCGGTGTAGCTGATCTCGGTGAAGCGAATCGTCGTCTGCTTGCCGCGCTTGACGTCCTGCATCGTGCGCAGGGTGGCGGTGGGAAAGCCGTCGATCGTCTCGATCTCGCTCGCCGTGAAGACGCGCAGCAGGGCGCCCTTGGCGTAGTACTCCTCCTTGAGGGGCAGCCGGCTCGTCGTGCAGATCCAGGTGAGCTTCTCGTCCCAGTCGGCGCTGCCGGCGGCCCTGGGCGTGCTCTTGATCTTCCAGGTCGGGCGCTCGGCCAGCAGCTCTTCGCCTTGCAGCGTGTGGCTGTCCAGCACCGGCAGGCGGCCCGAGACGTCCTCGTAGGTGAAGTCCGAGCCCATGAAGCTGCTCGTGCGGTCGTCGGCCGCGATGCGCTTGACGAGGTCCAGCGCGGGCATGTAGAGCCAGCGGTCGTCGTTGCCGTCGGCGTGCTTGTGGACGAGGAAGCCGGTCCTGCTCACGTCGGCGGGCTTGACGAAGTAGGTGTAGTAGTTCTGGTCGCCCATGTCGGCGACGTCCGCCCGCAGCATCCAGAACTCGCGCTCGCGCGTGCGCCCCTGCTTGTCGGTGAGCGTCATCAGCACCTTGGCGTGCCCGCCGTCGCCCGCGTAGTAGTAGGCGGCATGGGCGGCATTCATCAGCGTGGCGGCGTCCTCCGCCGCTGCAGCGCCCACAGCTGGCGCGAGCAGGGCGAGGGCCGCCAGCAGGATCCTGTGTACTTTCATCAGTTCGCCTCCTTGGCAAGTTCGGTGGCTGGGGAAGACGCCCAGGTGGCCGCGCGGGCCCCCCAGGGCTTGAACGCGTGTTCGCCGCGCAGGCGCAGGAGCGCGGGCAGCAGCAGGAAGGTCGCGCTGCCCGACAGCGCCATGATGGCGAGGAAGAACAGGCCCACGGTGACGTAGGGCACCAGGGCGGCGAAGAGCAGGGGCACGAA
Source organism: uncultured bacterium (assembly GCA_963695095.1). Classification (GTDB taxonomy): domain Bacteria; phylum Krumholzibacteriota; class Krumholzibacteriia; order JACNKJ01; family JACNKJ01; genus VGXI01. Next base: position 2,571,396 of record CAVOFT010000001.1, read on the forward strand.
GCCGAAGGCGATCACCACGACGTTGCGGCCGATGGCCCGGGCCGGCTCCTGGAAGAGCTCGGCGAGCGTGGCGGCCAGGCTCCCCTGGCGGCGATAGAGCTCCTGCCCGCGCTTGAGGAAGTGAATCGCGAAGTCCACCGAGAGACCCAGCGTCAGCGAGCTGAGCACGGCGATGGGCATGTCGTAGGCCTTGCCGCTCCAGCCGACGACGCCGTAGACCATGGCGATCGTCACCGTGAGCGGCAGCATGGAGATGAGGCCCAGGTAGACCGAGCGCAGCAGGACGATCATCATCACGAGGACGACGGCGAAGGAGCCGAGCAGCGCCTTCAGCATGCCGCCGACCATCTTCTCCTGCCAGATGACGTTGATGTAGGTGAGCCCCGCCCAGTCGAAGGCCAGGCCCGCCGGCGCCGGGTTGGCGGCCATGAAGGCCGCGGCCTCGTCCAGCATGGCGATCACGGCGCGGTTGTCGCCGTCCTTGAGCTGGATCCAGAGCACGGCCTTGTCCCCCGCCGGCGTGATGAACTTGTAGAGATCGTCCGGATCGCCGCCGGCGACTTCGTAGAGGAAGAGCTCCTGGCCGATCTCGTCGGCGCTCGCGGGCAGGGCGTGCCGCGTCGAGTCGCCGTCGCTGAGCTCGAAGCGCACCTTCTTGACGATGTCGGTGATCCCCGTCGTCGCTCCCACCTGCGGCAGGGTCGCGAGGCGAAGCTGCAGGCCCTCCATGTAGCGGAGGATCTCGGGTGTCTTCACGCTGCCGGTCTCGGCCTCCGTCGCGTCGAACTCGAGGTAGGCCATGTAGGTGCCGGCGAGCTTCGCGCCCAGCTCCCGCTCGGCGACGCGGATCGGATGCGAGGGCTTGAACCACTTGGTCGGGTTGTCGTTGACGACGATGCGGCTGACGCCGAGGGCGCTGATCGCCAGCAGCAGCACCGTGACGCCCAGCACGGGCCCGCGCCTGCCGACCGCCCAGCGCCCGAGCGCAGGCAGCGCGCGGCCCAGAGGCCCGTGGCTTTCGTCCTGGCGCCCGAAGGTGGCGAGCGTGCGCTGCGAAAGCAGCACCGCATAGGCCGGATTGAAGGTGACCGAGAGCAGCCAGGCGACGGCGACGCCGGTGGCCACGAAGGCGCCGAAGACCTGCACCGGCGGGATCGCCGCGCTCATCAGGGAGCCGAAGCCCACCACGGTCGTCGCGCTGGTGAAGATCATCGGCTTGTAGAGCTCGTCCATCGTCTCCGCGATCGCCTGGCGCTGCGAGCCCGATTCCTGGTAGCGCTCGTGGAACTCGGAGAGGATGTGAATGGAGTTGAGCACGGCGATCGGCAGCAGGAAGATGGGGATCATCGAGCTCATGATGTGCACCGGGAAGCCGAAGGCGATCAGCGCGCCCATCGTGATCGTCACGGTCATCAGGGCGATGATCATGGGCGCCGCTACGACGCGGGCCTTGCGGAAGAAGACCAGCATGAGCAGGAAGATGAGCAGGCCGGCCAGCGGCGCCGAGACGCCCATCTGCTTGAACATCTCCTTGCCGAAGGTGTCCTGCGCCACCGGCAGCCCGGTGATGTGCCAGTCGCCGAAGCCGCCGATGCGCGCCAGCTCCGCCCGGATCGCGGCGCCCACCGCGTGGGCCTGCTGCTTCTCGACGAGGGGCACGTAGATCGCCACCACGCTGCCGTCGGCGGCGGCCAGCTTGCCGCGGAGCATCGGATTGGCGCCGATCTTGGCCGCGACGCTCGGCTGCTCGGCCCAGCCCAGGCGGTCGTCGGTGAGCCCGCCGACGACGAGGGACCCGTCCGGCGTGCGATAGATGTCGTCCACCGTCGAGGGGGCCAGGACATCGTCGGCGACGACGCCCGGCATCGCCTCGATGCTGGCCACCAGCTCGGCCAGCCGCGCCGTGAAGGCCGGTTCAAGCAGATCCGCTCGCCCGGTGAAGCCGAGCACGAGGTAGTCGGAGAGGCCGAACTCCGCCTTGATGCGCGAATGGATGACGCGCACGGGCTCGTCGGCCGTGAGCATGTTCTCGGGATCGGTGTCGATGATGGCGCGCGGAATGAACGCCGCCATCACCACCGTGATCAGGATCGCCAGGCCGATCACCCAGCGGGGGTGCTCGATGGCGAAGTTGACCAGTGCGTGCTTGGATCTGGGCATGCCTTCCTCTCGTGTCGTTGGGGCAGCTGGGGGTGACGGGAGTCGCTAGTGAACGGGCGGCGGCGCCGCTTCCAGGGCGAAGCCCCGGGCCTGCCATTCGCGGGGGCCCTCCGTCAGGCGGCGCGCCGCCAGGCCCCGCTCCGCCAGGGCGCGCACGGCCTCGTCCGCCATGATGCAGAAGGGACCGCGACAGTAGGCGACCAGCTCGCGGTCCCGCGGCAGCTCCGCGAGGCGGTCGACGAGCTCGGCCAGCGGCATGGAGAGGGCGCCCGGCAGGTGCCCGCCGCGGTACTCCGCGGCGGAGCGGACGTCGATGAGGCACACGCTGCCGCTGGCGAGCCGGCGCGCCAGGTCGTCGGCGGCGATCGCCTCCGGCCCTTGCCCGGGATCGTGCTGGGCGCGCAGCAGCTCGCGCACCTCGGCCAGGCGTCCGATCGCCAGCTCGCGGAAGCCGTACCAGAAGGTCGCCACGGCGGGATCGGCGAGGTGGTAGCGCGCATGCAGGCCGTCCCGGGTGAACTCGACGAGACGGCATTCCTTGAGCACCCGCAGATGCTGCGAGACGTTCGAGGGGCTCAGCCCCGTCTCCTGGGCCAGTTCATCCACGCTGCGCTCGGCCTGGCAGAGCAGGTCCAGGAGCTCCAGCCGCCGCGGGCTGGCCAGGGCCCGGCCGAGGAGGCCGAGCTGCTCGAAGAGCCTGTCCTTGTAGCTGGTCAGGGCCTGGAAATCGGGGTGCATGCGGGCTCCTGTCTTAGTATTTTAGCAACTACGCATATAGTAACAAAATCAGGCACCTCGGCAAGGAAAAACTAGCGGAAATGCTAGAAAACCTTAAGTGCCTGCAATATAGATGTTTAGCTGCAAGGGAAGATCCGCGCTGCCCTCGCCGGGGCCCTCAGCCCCGGCGAAGCGGACTCAGGAGCGTCCCGAAGCCGCGCCGGAGGCGGGCCTTCGCGGGATCGATGGTCGAGTAGATCACGGGCACGACGACGAGCGTGAGGAAGGTGGCGACCGTCAGGCCCCAGATCACGGCCACGCCCATCGGCCCCCACCACTGGCTGGACTCGCCGCCCAGCACCACGGCGTGGCGGAAGTCGCCCTGCACCATGCCCTCGAAGTCGACGGAGAAGCCCGTGGTCAGCGGGATGAGCCCGAGCACCGTGGTCACCGCCGTGAGCACCACGGGCCGGAAGCGCGTCATGCCCGCTTCGACGATGGCCTCGATGCGCTCCTTGCCCTCGGCGCGCAGCTTGAGCGTGTAGTCGAGCAGGACGATGGCGTTGTTGACGACGACGCCCGCCAGGGAAATCACGCCCACCCCGGTCATGATGATGCCGAAGGGCATGCGGTGGATCAGCAACCCGGAGAAGACGCCGATCAGCGAGAGCACCACGCTGGACATGATCACGAAGGGCACCGTGATCGAGGTGAACTGGGCGATCAGCACGAGCATGATCAGCATGAGCACGATCGGAAAGCTCTGCTTGAAGAGGAAGGTGTTGGACTCCTCCTGGTCCTCGCTCTCCCCGGTGAAGTCGATGTGATAGCCGGGCGGCAGCGGGAAGCCTGTCAGCCGCGCCTGCACCTGCGCCAGCAGGGCATTGCCGTTGGCGCCTTCGGCGACGTCGGCGGAGACGGTCACCACGCGGCGCGAGTCGATGCGCGTGATCGCGCCGAACCCCGTCGCGTAGCGCAGCGTGGCGAAGCTGCCGAGCGGCACGTGCCGCCCCTCGTAGAAGAGCGTCAAGCTCTCGAGATCCTCGACGTTCTCCCGCGCCGGCTCGGCGAGCCGCACGACGATGTCGTACTCGTCCTCGCCCACGCGGTACTCGCCCACTTCCTCGCCGTGGATGGCCGTGCGCAGATGGCTGGCCAGATCGATGGTGCGCAGGCCCAGCCGCGCGGCCTGCTCGGGATCCGGCGTCACGCGCAGCTCGGGCCGGCCGCGGTCGTAGTCGCTCTCCAGATCGACGAGCCCGGGCAGATCGCGGATGCGCTCGGCCACCAGGCTGGCCAGCTCGCCGAGGGCGGCGAAGTCGTCGCCGGAGATCTCGATGTTCACCGGTTTGCCGGTGGGCGGCCCCTCCTCCATCTTGTCGATGGTGAGCTCGGCGCCGGTGAAGCCGGCGAGGCGATCGCGCAGGGCAGCCACGCTCTCGCGAGAGGAGTGCTCGCGCTCCTCCTTCTCGACGAACTCCATGCTGACCGTGGCGAGGTTGCCGCCGCTGCCGCCGCTGCCGAAGCCCTCCCCGCCCGTCGTGCCGACATCCGTCCAGTGGGCGACGAGGTCGGGCAGCTCGCTCACGGGACCCTCCAGCTGCCGCGCGTAGGCATCGCTCTGCTCGATGCGAGTGCCGCTGGGCGATTCGATGCGGACATAGGCGAAGGTGGGATCGGTGTCGGGGAAGAGCTCCACGCCGGCGTTGAAGCGACCGAACACCATCAGCACCAGGACGAGCAGCACCCCCATGCCGATGCCGGTGCGCCAGGGCCTGGCCAGCGCCCAGCGCAGGGTGGGCTCGTAGCTGCGCAGGCCGAAGGCCATCAGCCGGTCGCCCAGGCGATCGTGGCCCGGGCGGCGGGCCGCGGGCACCTTCATCAAGGTGGAGCAGAGCACGGGGTTGATGACCAGGGCGACGAAGAGCGAGGACAGCAGGGCGACGATCACCGTGATCGGCAGGTACTTCATGAACTCGCCCATGATGCCCGGCCAGAAGATGAGCGGCCCGAAGGCGCAAACGGTGGTCAGCGTCGAGGCGATCACCGGCGCCGCCACCTGCTGCGTGGCCGCCAGCGCCGCCTCCTGGCGGCCCATGCCCATCGCCCGGTGCCGGTAGATGTTCTCCACGACGACGATGGCGTTGTCCACCAGCATGCCGAGCGCCAGGATGAGCGAGAAGAGCACCACCATGTTCAGCGTGATGCCCAGCGCGTGCAGGACCATGAAGGTGATCAGCATGGAGAAGGGAATCGCCGAACCGACGAAGAAGGCGTTCGTCCAGCCCAGGAACAGGAAGAGCACGGCCACGACGAGGATGAGGCCGCTGAGGATGTTGTTCTCCAGCTCCTTCACCATGTCGCGGATGTAGACGGACTGGTCGCCCGTCACGGTCAGCTGGGTGCCCGCGGGCAGCGTGTGGCGCGCGGACTCGACGAGGGCGTGGATCTCGTCGGCGATGCGGATGATGTTCTCGCCGCTGCGCTTCGTGATCGAGAGGCTCACGGACTCGACGCCGTTCAGGCGTGAGTAGGTCTTGCGCTCGGCGATGGCCAGTTCGACCGTGGCCACCTGGCCCAGACTCACCGGCGCGTCCACGCCGGCGTTGACGAGGACGCGCGGGATCTCCTCCACGCTGGCGAACTCGCCCGGCACGCGCACCTGGTAGTCGTAGGTGCCCAGGCCCAGCTCACCGCCGGGGATGTTCACGTTCTCGAAGCGCAGGGCGTCCATCACGTCCGCCAGCGCCAGGCCGTAGTAGCGCAGGCGCTCCGGATCGACGTCCACGCGCACTTCCTGCTGGACGGCGCCGTTGAGCGTCACGCCGAGCACGCCGTCGACGCGCTCGATCTCCTCCTGCAGGTCCTCCGCCACGTTCTTGAGCCGCACCGGATCGTAGCTCGCCGACAGCAGGATCTGCATGATCGGCCAGTCGCTGGAGCTGATCTCCTGGATCACGAGATCGTCGCGCACGTCCTCGGGCAGCTCGGGCTTGGCCATCTCCACGGCGTCGCGCACCTTCTGGAGCGCGTCGCTCATCTCGACATCCGTGGAGAACTCGAGCGAGATCTGGGCCGCGCCCTCCAGCGAGCTGCTGATCATCTCCACCATGTCGGGAATGCCCTTGAGCTGCTGCTCCAGCTTGCGCGTGACGAGCTGCTCGACGTCGGCGGGGCTCGCGCCCAGGTAGGGCGCGGCCACCAGGACGAAGGGGATCTTGACGTCGGGAGAGGCTTCCCGCGGCATGCCGATGTAGGAAGCGGCGCCGATGACGACGATGATCACCATCAGCGTGAACACGGTCAGCGCGTTGCGGACCGACAGCTCGGTGATCGTCATCGGGCGCCGCCCTCCGCCGCCTGGGCGCCGAAGGCCTTGGGATCGCCGGGCAGGCTGCCGTCGGGCGCCGTCGCCGTCTCGGTGACGGCCACCGGGCCGCCGGCCACCAGATCGCGCTGCCCGCGCACGACCAGCTGCTCGCCCGCGGCGAGACCGGCCGTGACCGCCACCATCAGGCCCTGGTCGGCGCCGAGCGCAATCGCCCGCTCCATGGCCCGACCGCCCTCCACCACGAAGACCGCCGGGCCCCCGCCGCGCTCGAGCACCGCGTCGCGCGGGATGGAGATCACGTTCTCGTGCTGCGCCGTGAGCAGGCGCGCCCGTCCGAGCACGCCCGGCCGCAGCGCCAGCTCCGGATTGTCGACGTGGATCTCCACCGGGAATTCGCCCGTGAGCGGATCGGCCTCGACGCCCACCCAGTGCACGCGGCCCTCGCTGCGGGGCCCCTCGACGCCGAAGTCCACCGTTGCGGGGGCGCCCACCTTCACCAGGTGCACGTCGCGCTGGCCGGCGGCGCACTCGAGCTTGAGCACGCGCGGATCGATCAGCCGCGCCACCGGCATGCCCGGGGTGATCAGCTGGCCCGGCTCGACGAAGCGATCGCTGACGACGCCCGCGAAGGGCGCGCTGATCAGGGCGCGCTCGTGGCGCAGCGCGGCCGCGGCGAGCGCGGCCTCGGCCTGGCGGAGCTGGGTGCGGGTCGCCTCGACCTCGATCTCGCTGATCGACGCGCTGGCGAGCAGGGACTCCTGGCGAGCCGCGTCGAAGGCCGCCAGGTCGCGGGCCGCCCGGGCCGACTCCAGCTCGGCGGCGAGCAGGCGGCGGTCCAGGGCGATGATCGTCTCGCCGGCCGCGATGCGGCTGCCCTTGTCGCGGCGGATGGCCTCGACCCGCCCGCCCTCTTCGGCGCTGATCACCGTGCCGCGCAGCGGCGCTGCCCGCCCGTTCAGCTCGAGGTACTCGGCGAGCACGGTGGGCTCGAGCTCGAGCACGCGGACATTGCGCGGCTTCTCGGCCGCCTGGCCCTCCGCGTCGGCGCCGGCGCCGCCGCAGCCCGCGGCCAGGGCCAGCATGAGGGCAGGCGCAAGGAAGGCGAGGATCGGCCGGAACACCGGCCGCAACAGCGGATGCATGCGGATCACCTCCGGGGAGCCGCGCCAGCGGCGAGGACATCGGCGAGCGGGGTCCGGGGATCGTGGCCGAGCTGCCGCTTGAGCGAGGCGGTCAAGGTGAGCACGTCGACGCGCGCCTGGATGCCGTTCTGGCGGGCCAGGCGGCGCTGGGTCTGGGCGTCGAGCAGGCTCAGGTAGTCGGCCTTGCCCAGCGCGTAGCGCTGCTGGGTCTGGGCCAGGACCTCGGCGGCGGCGTCCTCGTTGAGCGCCGCCGCCGCCAGGTTGCTGCGCGCCGCCTGCAGGGCGCCCAGGCTCGCGGCCAGCTCCTGCTCGGCCTGCCGCAGCGCTTCACGGTACTCGTAGCTCGTGCGGCGGATGGCGGCCTCCGTCTCCTTCACCTTCCCGCGGGTGAGCAGGCCGTCGAAGAGCGGCAGCGTCAGGGTCAGCCCCGCGCTCCAGGTGTCGTGCCCCTCGTCGCCGAGCTCGCCCAGCTCACGGGCCACGTAGCCATAGGAGGCGTTGGCGGAGAGGTAGGGCCGGTGCTCGGACTTCTGCGCGCCCCGGTTCTTGCGCAGGATGGTCTCGAGGAGGGCCAGCTGGCGCAGGTCGCCGCGCGCGGCGAGCCCGGCGGCAGGCAGAGCCGCCGGCAAGGGCGCGAGCTCCGGTTCGCCGACCGGCAACACCGCGAGTGGCGCCAGGGGCTCGCGGCCCATGGCGACGTTGAGGGCGGAGCCGGCGTTGCGCAGACCCTGCTCCGCCGAGAGGCGGGCCGGGCGCAAGTTGGCCAGGGCGACGGCCGCCCGCAGGGTGTCCAGCGGCGTCGCCATGCCGAGGCTGAGCCGGCGCCGGCTGATGGCGAGGAACTCCTCCTTGGCCGCGAGGTCCGCGTCCAGGGCGGCCAGCTGCTCGGACTGGGCGACCACGGAAAAGTAGGCGGCCAGACACGCCCTCGACGGTGCGCAGCTCGAGGTCGCGCAGGGCCGCCTCCTGGCGCTCGATGCCCAGGCCGGCGGCACCGATCGCGTTGAACACGCGGCCCGGGTTCAGCTCCCAGCGCCCGTTGAGGCCCGCGCGCCACCAGGTCTGGGCGGCGATGTCCTCGGGCGCCGGAATGAAGCTGAGGCCGCCGAAGAGGCTGTCCAGCGCAGCATTCTCGCCACCGCCGAAGGTCTGGTCGAGCGCGAAGCTCGGATCGCGGCCCCGCGTCCAGGTGCCGGTGATGTCGAGGCTGGGCAGGCCGGTGGCCCGCGCCTGGGCCATCAGCCCGTCCAGCTCGCGGCGCCGCTCGCGCTCGGCCTGCAGGGCGCCACTGCCCGCCAGGGCTTCGTCGATGCAGCGCGCGAGGCTCCAGCTCTCGCCGGCGCCCGGCAGGACGGGGATGGCCTCCCCGGCCGCGGCGGCAACGAGACCAACCAGCAGCAGCGCGCCGAGCGGAGCGGCCAGGAGAAGATTGCGCAGGACGCGGCGCGGGCCTTGGCCTAGACTGCGACTGTTCATCGTACTCCGGATCGGCGGGCGAGGTGGTCACGGGGCGGTGCCGGAGTGTACGGCATCTGGGTCGAGGGTTTCAAATAAAGGCGCCCGCCCGCCGGCGCCAGTCCCCGCGAGGAGATTTCGTGCCCGAGCGCCGCCCGGTCCAGGCCGCGATCAGCGCCTGCCCCCGCAACTGCTACAGCACTTGCGGCCTCACCCTGCGCATCGACAGCGGAACGGGCCGGCTGCGGGCGGTCGAGTCCCTGGCCGCCAACCGCGCCACGGCCGAGGGACCCTGCCTCAAGGGCCTGGCCTACGTCGAGCGCATCCACTCGCCGGACCGCCTGCTCAGCCCCCTGCGCCGCCTGGCCGGCGGGGGATTCGCGCCCATCACCTGGCCGGAGGCGCTGGACGAACTCAGCGCGCGCCTGGCCGCCGCCCGCGATCGACTGGGCCCGCAGAGCATCCTCTACTATGCGGCCAGCGGCACGAAGGGCCTCCTGAACGGCGCCGGCCTCGCCTTCTGGCGGCTCTTCGGCGGCGCCACCACCACCTATGGCGACCTCTGCTGGATGCCGGGGCTGGAGGCCGGCCGGCTCACCCTGGGCGCCAACACCCACAACGCGCCCTGGGATCTGGTCAATGCCCGGCTCATCGTGCTCTGGGGCAAGAACGCCGCCGAGACGAACGTCCACCAGATGGGCTTCATCGCCACGGCCCGCGAGCGGGGGGCCGAGCTGGTGGTCATCGACCCGCGGCGCACGGAGACCGCCGAGCGGGCGGACCTCTTCCTCCGGCCGCGGCCGGGCACGGACGGCGCCCTCGCGCTCGCCCTCGCGCATCGCCTCATCGAGCGCGACGCCGTGGACCGGGACTTCATCGCCGCTCACGTGCTCGGCTTCGAGGCCTTCGCCGCCCGCGCCGCCCTCTGGCCCGTGGAGCGCGCGGCCGCGGTCTGCGCGCTGCCCGCCGCCCAGATCGAGGCCCTGGCCGAGCGCTTCGCCGCGCGGCGCCCGGCCACCCTGATCGCGGGCTTCGGCCTGCAGCGCTATGCCCACAGCGGCCAGGCGATGCGGGCCCTCATCGCCCTGCCGGCGATCACGGGCAATCTCGGCCTGCCGGGCGGCGGCTGGCAGTTCGCGAACCTGCAGAGCAGCGTCTTCGGCGTCAAGGATCCGGAGGCCTCCTACCCGCCGCCCGGCGGCGAGGACGGCCCCCTGCGCGTCAGCGTGGCCACCGCCCGGCTGGGCGCCGACATGCTCGCCCAGCGGGACCCGCCGCTCGCCGTGGCCTGGGTGGAGCGGGGCAATCCGCTGAACCAGAACCCGGACACGAACGCGGTGCGGGCCGCCTTCCGCGCCCTGGACTTCCGCGTCGTCGTGGACGAGGTGCTCACCGACACGGCGCGCGAGGCCGATCTCGTGCTGCCGGCCAAGAGCTTCCTCGAGCAGGCGGACCTGATCGGCGCCTACTGGCACCCCTACATCCAGTACCGGCCCCGGCTGCTCGAGCCGCCGGGCGAGGTGAAGCCCGAGACCTGGATCTACCGGGCCCTGGCCGAACGGCTCGGCCTGCCGCAGGCCGAGGTCGACGCCGCCATCCCCGCCGAGGCCGACATCGACGCCTGGCTGGAGCGCCGGCTCGCGCCCTTCCCCGGCCTCACGCTGGCGGCGCTCAAGGCCGGGCCCCAGCTCTCGCCCGACTTCGCGGAGGTGGCCTTCGCCGACCGCCGCTTCCCCACGCCCTCCGGCCGGGTCGAGCTCTACTCCGAGGAGGCCGCGCGGCGCTGGGGGGTGGATCCCCTGCCCGACCATGTCGAGGGCCCCGAATGCGCCGCCCAGGCGCCCGCGGCCGCGCGCTATCCGCTCCTGCTGATGACGCCCAACAGCAAGAACCGCATCCACTCGCAGTTCGGCAATCTCGCCTTGATCCGCGCCCTCGATCCGGCGCCGCGCCTGCATCTGCATCCCGCCGACGCGGCGGCGCGGGGCATCGCCGAGGGCGACCGCGCGCGCGTCTTCAACGCGCGGGGCGAGCTGGCGCTGCCGGCCCATCTCGATCCGCGCCTGCTCGCCGGCACCGTGCTCTCGCACAACGGCTGGTGGCAGTCCGAGGGCGGCGGCGTGAACCTGCTCTCCGCCGGCCGCGAGACGGACCTCGGCCACGGCGCCGCCTTCCACGAGAATCGCGTCGAGGTCGAGAAGGTGCGGACGTGAACGCGAGCGCGCGGCCACCGGCTGCCGCCGATACCGGCTTTCGCCTCGACCTCAATCGCTGCACGGGCTGCCAGGCCTGCGTGCTCGCCTGCATCATCGAGAACGAGCTGCCGGTGGACGGCGCCTGGCGCCGGGTCGAGGACTTCAACCCGGCCGGCCTCCCCCACGCGCCGAGCTTCCACCTCTCGCTGGCCTGCAGCCACTGCGAGGAGTCGCCCTGCGCCACGGCCTGCCCGACGAACGCCTATCGCCGCGACGCGGCCACCGGCGCGCTGCTGATCAATGCCGAGGCCTGCATCGGCTGCCGCTACTGCAGCTGGGCCTGCCCCTTCGATGCGCCGCGCTTCGACGCGCGCTCGCGCACGATGGGCAAGTGCACGCTCTGCGCCCCGCGCCTGGCCGAGGGCCGGCGCCCGGCCTGCGTGGAGTGCTGCCCGACCGGGGCGCTGGGCGCCGGGTCCCGGGTCGAGATCGCGGCCGGAGGCGCCGTGGCCGCGCTCGCCGGCTTCCCGCCCTCGGCGGCGGAGCCCCGCCTGCGCCTCGTCCCCCTCTTGCCAGGCGCGATGGGCCCGGCCGGCGATCTCGAAGCGCCCCCCGGCGGTCCCTTCGCGGCGCCGCCAGGCCCGCCCGAGGACGGCGGCCGCCGCCTGCGCCTGCGCGACGAGTGGCCGTTGCTCCTCTTCACCTGGGCGGCGCCCTTCCTGGTGGCCCTGAAGCTGGACACCCTGCCTTCCTGCCGGCTGGACCGCCCCTGGCCCATCCTCCTCGGCGGCCTCCTGGCGATGGGCCTGAGCGCGGCCCATCTGGGCCGGCCCCTGCGCGCCTGGCGGGCGCTGGCCGGCATCCGGCACTCCTGGCTCAGCCGCGAGATCGCCGCCTTCGCGCTCTTCGTCGCGCTGGCCGGCGCCCTGCCGCTGGCCTTCCTCCCCGAGGCGCCTTTCGCCTTCGGCCTGGCGGCGGGCCTGGCGGGCCTGGCCGCGCTCTACGCGATGGATCGCCTCTACGAGGTGGCGCTGCCGCGCCGCGGCCTGGCTCGGGCTGCACGGAGCGGAGGCCCTGCTCACGACGCTCCTGTACGCCGTCGCGCTCCGCGAATGGCGCTGGGCCCTGCTCGGGATGCTCGGGTTCAAGCTGCTGCTCTGGCTGGCGCGCCGGCCCGGGGAGGCGCGGCCCTTCGCGCCGCTCGCGCTCCTGCGGCCGCTCGCCGGCATCGCCGCGCCCGCGGCGATCCTGCTCGCGGGCGCGTCGCCGCGGGCGGCCGCCGTGCTGGCGCTCGTGGCCGCCGGCGAGTTGCTCGATCGGGCCGACTTCTACCGCAGCCTGCGCCTGCCCTCGCCGCGGCGCGAACTCGATCGCGCGCTGGCGGCGATCCAGCGCTAGGGCGAGCGCCAGGCGGAGCGGACGCGGCGCCCTACTCGCCGCGCAGGGCCTCGACGGCATCCACGCGGGCGGCGCGCGCGGCCGGCAGCAGGCCGGCGAGCAGGCTGACGAGGAGGCCGAAGGCCAGCGCGCCGCCGACCAGCCAGAGCGGCGTGGCGAAGAGCTCCATCGCGGGCAGCCCTTGCCTGACCATCACGAGCTTGGCCACGGCGGAGGCCGCGCGCGCCACCAGCCAGCCGAGCAGCACGCCGCCGAGGCCGCCGGCCAGTCCCATCAGCGCCGACTCGGCGAGGAAGAGCCCGCGGATCTCGCGCTCGTCGGCGCCCAGGGCCTTGAGCACGCCGATCTCGCGCCGCCTTTCGCTGATGGCCATCAGCAGCGTGTTGACGATGCCCAGGGCCGCCGTGGCGAGGGCCACGAGCCCGATGGCCGCCAGGCCGAGATCGAAGAGCACGAAGGCGCGGCGGATCTCGTCGAGCTGCTCGGCGAAGCTGAAGACGCGATAGCCCAGGGCGCGCAGGCTGTCGCGCAGCGCCGGGTAGGAGGCCGTGGGTTCGAGGTCGATCGTGACCTGGGGGTAGCTGCTTGCGCTCGTCGGCCCCTCGGCGAAGAGGCTGCCGTCCTGCAGCGCGCCGAGGAGGGCCACCGGATCGGCCGGCGGCCCGGCGGCGCTGAGTCGCTGGGCGTCCGCGGGGCTGAGGATCAGCGGCTTCACGTGGAGGCGGCCGGCGCGCGGCTCCTCGATTACACCTCGAACGATGAGGGTGTCCCGCAGAACGCGGCCCTCCATGTAGCCGCCGAGGAAGCGGCCGGCGGCCTCCCCCAGCTCGCGGCGCAGCAAGCGCCGGCGGGCGCCGGCATCGCGCAGGCTGTCCGGGGGCATGCGCGCAGCGAGATCGGCCAGGCCCGCTGCCGCCGGCAAGAGCGCGCGGGCGAGGCCGCTGTCCAGGCTGGCGACGGCGAGGCTCACGAAGAGGCTGTCGCCCACGAGGCCGGCCGCCTCGTTCAGGGGAATGCCCAGCGCCGCGAGCGCCGCATCCGTGACGAGGACTTCGCCGGGAGCGCCGCGGAGGCGCTCGCCCGCGCGCAGCTGGGAGAAGAGCCTGGTTTCGAGCGCGGCGGCGGTGAGGGCCTGGGCCTCGAGCGTGAAGCGCTTGCCGCCCCGCTCGAGTTCGAGGCTCAGCGCGTCGAGGGGATAGGCGAGCCTCACGCCGGGCAGGGCCGCCAGGCGAGCGACGGCCGCCGCGTCCAGGGGCGGCGCCTGCAGGCTGTCGCCGGCGGCACTGGGCGTCACCTGCACCGTGTTGAGAAGGCCCAGGCGCTCGGCCTGGCCGGCGATCAGGCGGTGGTTGCCGGCGCCGAAGGAGACCATCGCCACCATGGCGCCCACGGCGATGACGACGCCGGCCACGGTGAGCCCGGCGCGCAGCTTGAGGCGGTGCAGGTTGCCCGCGGCCATGCCCAGCGCATCGCGGAGGGTCATGGCGCCGCACCCGGCGCCGGCGTCCAGCTCTCGGCCACGCGGCCGTAGTCCAGGCGCAGGATGCGCTCGCGCCAGGCGCTCGGCCAGTGCCGCGATCGTGCGTGACGAGCACCAGCGCCTGCCCGCCCGCCGCCAGTTCGCCGAGCAAGCGGGCGAGCTGCTCGCTGTTGTCGCGGTCCAGGTTGCCCGTGGGCTCGTCCGCGAAGAGGATCTCCGGCCGCTTGACGAGGGCCCGCGCCACGGCCACGCGCTGCTGTTCGCCGCCCGAGAGGTCGGCCGGCCGGTGATCGAGCCGGTCGCCCAGGCCCAGGCGCTCGAGCATGGCCCCCGCCGCCGCTCGCCGCGCCCGCGGCGTCTCGCGGCGCCAGAGCAGGGCGAGCGCCACGTTCTCGAGGGCCGTGTACTGGGGCAGCAGGTTGAAGGACTGGAAGATCATCCCCACGCGCTCGGCGCGGTAGGCGGCCAGCTCGCCGCGCGAGAGCCCGTCCAGGCGGCGACCCTCGAGGAGGATCTCGCCGCCGCTGGGCGTGTCGAGCCCCGCGAGCAGGTTGAGCAGGGTGGACTTGCCCGAGCCCGAGGCGCCGAGCACGGCGAGGAACTCGCCGCGGCCGAGAGCCAGGCTGACGCCGTCCAGGGCGCGCACGGTCTGCGGACCGCGCCGGTAGTGGCGGGCGAGATCGCGGGTGGCGAGCAGGGCGGCGCTCATCGGCTCGGCGTCTCCCCTTCGGGGGGCGGCGCGGGCTTGTCGCCGCGGCGCTCGGCCACCGCCCGCTGCAGGAGGAACTCGATCTGGGCATTGACGCTGCGCAGCTCGTCGCCGGCCCAGCGCTGGAGCTCCTCCCACAGCGGCTCGGGGATGCGCAAGAGGAAGTTCTTGCGGGTGGCCACGGCGCTCCTAGCGGTACAGGGTGCCGGCGTTGATCACGGGCGAAGCCGCGCTCTCGCTGCAGAGCACCACCAGCAGGTTGCTCACCATGGTGGCCTTGCGCTCCTCGTCCAGCTCGACGATGTGCCGCGCGCTGAGCCGCTCCAGGGCCATCTGGACCATGCTCACGGCGCCCTCGACGATCTGGCTGCGCGCCGCCACGATGGCCGTCGCCTGCTGGCGGCGCAGCATGGCCTCGGCGATCTCCGGCGCATAGGCGAGGTGGCTGATGCGCGCCTCGATCACCTTGATTCCCGCGCGGCTGAAGCGCTCGCTGAGCTCGCGCTCCAGCACCTCGGAGACCTCGTCCTTGCCGCCGCGCAGGGTGAGCCCCTGGTCGTCGTCCTCGTTGAAGGTGTCGTAGGGATAGGCGCCCGCCATGTGCCGCACTGCGGCCTCGCTCTGCACGACCACGTAGTGATCGTAGTCGTCCACCTCGAAGCAGGCCTTGAAGGTGTCGGCCACCTGCCAGACCACGACGGCGGCGATCTCGATGGGATTGCCGCCGGCGTCGTTCACCTTGATGCGCTCGCCGTTGAGGTTGCGGGCGCGCAGGGTGATCTTGCGCTTGCTGAAGAAGGGGTTGGCCCAGAAGAAGCCGTTCCTCTTGACCGTGCCCTTGTAGGTGCCGAAGAGCACGAGCACGCGGGCGTCGTTGGGGTTGACGACGAAGAAGCCGACCATGGTCAGCAGGGCCAGGATCAGGAGCGGAAAGAAGAAGACGAGCGGCAGCGGGTGATGCGCGCTGATGGCGTTCACCAGGCTCCAGGCCGCCGCGCCGAGGAGCGCGAACAGGACGATCAGCATGGGATACCCGGAAAGGGCGCCCCGGGAACGTTCGACGGTCATCGATGCCTCCTGGCTGGGGTGGCTCGGCGCGCTTGATCGACCGAGACGATAGCAGTATGATATCACTTCGATATGATGTCAAGCCCCCAGAAGCGGCGGCAGGCGCTGGGCGATCTAGCGGGGATCGGCCGGCGGCTCGAACTCGACGGCGTAGAGGGTGGGCCAGAGCTTGCCCGTGAGGAAGAAGCGCTCGCCGGCCGCGTCGTAGGCGATGCCGTTGAGCACGGCGCCCGGCGCGATTCCGGGCGGCCGCAGGGCGCGGCAGTCGATCCAGGCCTCCACCCGCCCGGTTGCCGGGTCGATGCGGGCGATGCGACTGGTCGGCAGCACGTTGGCGTAGAGCATCCCGCCGGCGAACTCCAGCTCGTTCAGCATGCCGACGGGCGCGGCGCCGTCGCGCACCTCCAGCCGGCCGCGCTCGGCGAAGGTCTCGGGGTCGAGCCAGCGCAGGGTGGCGCTGCCGTCGCTCATGGCCAGGCGGTCCCCGGCCGCATCGTAGGCCAGCCCCCAGCCCTCGCCGGGGTAGCCGAAGCTGTCCACCTGCTCCAGGCTGGCGCGCTCGTAGACGAAGCCGATGTTCGAGGTCCAGGTGAGCTGCGACGAGGCGGTCGCCCCCGCCCTCGTCCGCGGGAAGGAGGGCCAGGCCCTCGCCGAAATAGGCCTCGTCCAGGGCCAGCCCGTCCAGGACGGCGCCCGTGGCCAGCTCCACCCGGCGGAGCGAGGAGCGGCCATTGAGCCCCGTGCTTTCGTAGAGCTCGCCCTCGGCATACACGAGGCCCTGCGTAAAGGCCGCCGGGTCATGGGGATAGCTGGCCAGCACCCGGGGCGTCCAGACCGCGGCCCCCGCACCCTCCAGCGCTTCCTCGGAGCAGGAAATGCCGGGCAGGGCGAGGAGGAGGGCGAGCAGGCGCAGCTGGCGGCTGAGGTCCATCGGCGCTGAGTTCCTCCGGTTCCGCCGGCCGCCCGGGGGCTCGCCTGGCGATTGCCCGATTACTATAGAGCCTTCGCCCGTCCAGGGCCAGCCCCACCGGCTCCCGGCCGGGGCGGCGCGGGGGCGGAGGATCCATCCAGATTTCCCTAGATTGCAGGCAGAAGTGGATGATATACTCTGTTTCAAGGCTCATCATCGAGGATTGAATCACCTTGACGAGCCGCTGCGGTCGCGCGATGCGGCGGTGGCATTCCCGGGGATCAGGAGTGACCGGGAGGGCAGGGCGGGACGAGAGCGATGGCGCCGGATGTCCCCTTGCTCGGATGGGCGCTCCCCCTCTAGCTGACTCACAACGGCATCACATCCAGGAGGATTCCATGAGACTCGCTACTTTGATCATCGTCGGTTTGCTGCTCATCGCCACGAGCGCGCTGGCTGAGAAGGCTCCCTACGATTACGGCACCGACAACGGCCTCGTCGAGCGCCAGGGCGGCGACACCGTCGCCACCGCCACGGCGATCACGGTGCTGCCCTTCTCGGGCGCCGGCACCACCGTTGGCTACACCAACAACTACGACGCCGTTTGCCCCTACACCGGCTCCACGTCGCCCGACGTCGTGTACTCGCTGGTGCCCTGCATGGACGGCGCCCTGGACATCACCCTCTGCGCGGGCTCGCTGTATGACACCAAGCTGTACGTCCTGGACGCGGCCCTGACCGTCATCGCCTGCAACGACGACCTCTGCCCGGGCTATGTCTCCGAGCTGACGGCCGCCAACGGCGAAGCGGTTCCCGTGACCGCCGGCGCGACCTACTACATCGTGGTCGATGGCTACTTCGGTGCCAGCGGCAGCTACACGATCGACGTCACCGGCATGGACTGCACGACGGCTGTCGAGCAGAACAGCTTCAGCACCGTCAAGAGCCTGTTCTAGGCCCAGCGACGCTGCAAGGTCTCCGGTTACCCCGCCTCCTCGGAGGCGGGGTTTTCCTTTGTCCCGGATCGCCCCGCGGCTAGCTGCGCAGGGCCTCGGCGATCACGCGGCGGGCGGCGCTGCGGGCGGGAAACCAGCCGCCGACGAGGCCCAGCAGCGAGCGCGGCCAGCATTCCCGTCATCAGGATGCCGGGCGTGATCCGGAAGCGGAAGGCCACCTCGCTGAAGCTCGACCAGTTGGTGGTGCCGGTCGAGACGCCGTGGATGGGCAGGGCGAGCAGGCAGCCCAGCAGGCCGCCGACGAGCGCGATCAGCACCGACTCGAAGACGAAGCTGGCCATGACCTGCCGCGGCTGGAAGCCCAGCGCGAGCAGGGTGCCGATCTCGCGCGCGCGGGCGCCGACGGCGGCGTACATGGTGTTCAGGGCGCCGAAGATGGCGCCGGAGGCCATCACGACGACGAGGAAGTAGCCGAGCCCGCGCAGGAGCTGTGCGAGTTGCTGGGATTGGGCGGCGTAGAACTCGGACTCCCGCCGCAGATCCACGCGCAGCCGGGGGTCGGCCTCCAGGCGCTGCTTGACGGCGGCGAAGCGGCTGGGGTCGGCCATGCGCAAGGTGACCGAGGAGTAGCCGTCGCGGTCGAAGACCGGCATCAGCAGCTCCGCGTCACCCCAGATCTCGGACTCGAAGGCGCTGCCCGCTGCCGCGAAGACGCCCACCACCCGCCAGTCGCGCGAGCCCAGGCGCAGGCTCTCCCCCAGCCCCGCGCCGCGGAAGCGCGCCGCGGCCCCGATGCCGACCACCACCTCGTCCAGTCCCGGCGCGAAGAAGCGCCCGGCCACCAGGCGCAGCTCCGGCCTGCAGCGCCAGCACGCGCGGCTCGACGCCGCGCACGGTGACGTTGGTGGTCGTCGCGCCGCCGCGCCGGGCGAGGGTCGTGAGCACCACGGTCTCGGCGCTGGCCAGCGGCCGGCCGTCGCCGAGCCGCGCCACCGCTTCATCGGCAAGCAGAATGCGCGCCGCGTCGCGCTCGATGCCCGACTCGATCTCGCTGGTCGCCCCCGTGCGCAGGACATGCAAGTTGTCCGGACGGCCGGTGCCGACCAGGGTCTGCTGGAAACCGTTGGCGAGGGCGAGGGTCAGCACGAGCACGGCGACGACGAGGGCGATGCCGCCGGCCGTCATCAGCGTGGCGGCCTTGCGCACGCGCAGGTTGCGCAGGTTATAGGCCAGAGGGATCGCCATGCCCGCTCCTTTCGCCTCAGCCCGCATGCCGCAGGGCGTCGGTGATGCGCAGGCGCGCCGCGTTGAGGGCGGGGATGGCGCCGCTGATGAGGCCGAGGAAGGCGGCGATCCCCAGCGCTCGCGCCATCGTGCCTCCAGTGACGACGAAGCGCGGGAAGAAGCCGCCGGCCGTGAAGTCGCTGGCCGCGAAGACGAGGCGCGCGAGCCCGGCCCCCAGCACGCCGCCCGTGAGGCCCAGCAGCATCGACTCGGCGAGCACGAGGCCGAGCACCGTGCGATCCGTGAAGCCGATCGCCTTGAGGATGGCGATCTCCCGCGTCCGCTCGCGCGCGGCCATCATCATCGTGTTCATCGAGACGAGCAGGATGGCGATGACGATGGCAGTGCCGATCGCGTAGATCACCATGCGGATGTTGCCGAGCATGGTGATGAAGCCGAGCTGGAAGGCCTTCTCGGTCTCGGTCTTGGTCTCCGCCGGGCTGTTGGCGAAGCTGAGGTCGATGGCTTGCCCCACCTCGCCGGCCCGCTCCGGATCGTCGATGAGCACCGTATAGACTCCGACCAGTCCGGGATTGCCCATGCGCTCGTTCAGGTAGTCCCAGGAAAACAGCATCCAGTTTGTGTCCAGGTCCGGCGAGGTGCTGCGCGCGATGCCGCGCACGGTGAAGTCCCAGCGCCCGGGGAAGATGGTGCCGCGCAGCGTGATCTGCTGGCCGACGGCGAAACCGAAGCGCTCGGCCAGCTTGGCGCCGACGATGCAGGCCGTGCGCTCGCGCTCGAGCACGTCCCGCGCCTCGGGCGGCGACACGGCGTACTCGGGGTACATCGGCATGTAGCTGCGGGGATCGACGGCGAACTGGGCGAAGAAGTTGCGCTCGTCGACATAGACGCCGCCGAACCAGTTCGACCAGGTCACGGCGCGGACGCCCGGCACCTGCGTCAAGCGATCGCGGTAGGCGAGCGGCAGCGGAAAGATCAGCGAGGTGCTCCGCCGCACGATGAGGCGCGTGGCGCCGGCGCTCTGCAGCGAGGCGTCGAAGGAGGTGAGCACCGTGCGCAGGGTGGCGAAGAGGAAGAGCGAGACCACGATCGACAGCACGGTGAGCACCGTGCGCCGCTTGCTGCGCAGGAGGCTGCGCAGCACGAAGGGCAGGAAGCGCATCATGGCGAATCGCCCATCAGCCGCGCGGCTCCGCGCGACGAACGGACTCGACCAGCACGCCCTTGTCCAGGTGCAGGATGCGATCGGCGCGCTCGGCGGCGCGCGGGTCGTGGGTGACCATGACGATGGTCATCCCCGATTCCAGGTGCAGGCGCTGGAGCAGCGAGAGCACGGCCTCGGCGCTCACGGCGTCGAGGTCGCCGGTGGGCTCGTCGGCGACGAGCAGGGTGGGGTCGGTGATGATCGCCCGCGCGATCGCCACGCGCTGCTCCTGGCCGCCCGAGAGCTGGCGCGGGTAGTGGTCGACGCGGTCGGAAAGGCCCACCACCGCCAGCGCGGCCAGCACGTGCTCGCGGCGGCGCCGGCGATCGAGCCCCGTGAGCAGGAGCGGCAGCTCCACGTTCTGGAAGGCGGTGAGCACCGGGATCAGGTTGTAGGACTGGAAGATGAAGCCCACGTGGCGCGCGCGGTAGGCGGCCAGCTCCGCGCCCGTGAGCGCGCCCAGCTCGATGCCGGTCACCTCGACGCTGCCCGCCGTCGGCACATCGATGCCGCTGATCAGATTGAGGATCGTCGACTTGCCCGAGCCCGAGGGGCCCATCAGGGCGAGGAACTCGCCGCGCGCAATGTCCAGATCGAGAGCGGCCAGTACCGGCACCTCGAACTCGTCGCGCCGGTAGACCTTGGTCACGCCGGCGAGGCGGATGATCGGCCCCTCGCCCGGCGCCGCGGGGCCCAGGCCGCTATCCAGTCCTTGCTCGCTCATGGCGGCGCCTCAGTCCTGCGCCACGCGCACGCGCTGGCCGTTGCGGGGCGCGCGCAGGCCGGCCAGCAGCACCTGATCGCCCTCGCTCAGCCCGGCGAGCACGGCCACCTCGTCGCCCGCGGTTTCGCCGAGGGTGACGACATTGGCGAGCAGCCGCCCCTCGCGCAGCACCCAGACGATCTGCTCGCCGTCCCGCTCGCGCAGCGCGGCCTGCGGCACGCGCAGGGTCTTCGGGATGACGCGGATGCCGCCGGCTACCTCGCGCTCGAGGAAGGTGACCTTGGCGCCGAGATCGGGGCGGATGCGCGCATCGGTCTCGGCGAAGGCCACGCGCACCGGGATGGTGGCGCGATCGCGGTCCGCCGAGGGATAGATGGTGCGGATCGCCGCCGGGAAGTGCACTTCCGGATGCGCGTCGAGCACGACGTCGGCGGGGCCGCCCACCGCGAGCCGGGCAATGTAGGACTCGTTCACATCCACGCCCACTTCGAGCGTGCCGAGGTCGGCGATGGTGACCACGGCGCCGGCGCGGGCCGTGCTGCTCGTCATGATGGGGCCGACGATCTCGCCGATCTCGGCGTCCTTGCGCAGCACGACGCCGGCGAAGGGCGCGGTGATCTTCGTCTTGTCCAGCTCGAGGCGGGCCACCTCGCGGCCGGCCTCGGCCACGCGCAGGGCCGCCGCGGCGGCGGCGCGCTCGGCGCGGGCCAGGGTGGCTGCGGTCTCGGCGGCCTCGGCCTCTTCGGCGCTCTCCGCCCGCTGCGCGAGCAGGGCGCTGCGCCGCTCGGCGCGCCGGACGGCCTCGGTCTCCTTCGCCGCGGCCTGATCGAGACGGGCGCGGGCCAGGCCCACGTTCGCCTCGGCCTGGAGGAGGAGCACGCGCTGGTCGTCGTCGATGAGACGGGCCACCACCTGGCCCGCCTCCACCCGATCGCCCTCCTCGACGAAGACCTCGGCCAGGCGGCCGGTCGCGCGCGCGGCCACGGAGGCCGCGTGGCGGGCCTCGACGTAGCCGTTGGCCGTGAGCAGGGCGCCCCCCGCCTCGGCCGGCGTGCCGCCGCCGGCGCGGGCCGTGGCCACCCGCACTTCGGCCGGGCGCAGGAGGAAGGACAGCGCGACGGCGAGCAGGACGAGGCCGCCGAGGACGAAGGGCCAGCGCGGACGCCGGCGGCGGGCGCGACGGCGCTCGGCCTCGGGAATGCGCAGGCGCGCGAGATCGGCGCCGCGCGCGCTCGCGGAGGACGGACTCTCGGGACCGCGAGCGTCGCTCATGGTGGCGCATCTCCCTGGGCGGGCGGGGGGAGCCGTGAGGATAATGAAACGCCCCTGCGGGAATCAAGCCCGCAGGGGCGTCGCTACCGGTCGGTGGAGGCGGCGGGAATCGAACCCGCGTCCGAAGAAACGTCCACCAGTGCATCTACATGCTTAGTCCACAGCTTTGTTTCTCGCCGCGCGCGAGGACGGCGGACGATCCGTCGCGCAGCCAGTCCGGTGTTTCTCGCCCCCTGTCTCCGGACGCGACAGGAAACCAGCCAGCGGATTATGATACCCGACCCCCACTCCCGCGGCGCAGGTGGGGCGGGCAGGTCACCTAACTAAGTTAGGCGGCCAGGGCCAAGTTATCGTTGGCAATTGTGTTTTCTCGATCTTGGTAACGGGGCTGAATCGAGAAGTCCCCGGCATGCAGCTCCAGCTTCTTGGATCCCCGTCGAAACCTGGTCGCCCCCGGTTCCTGGATCACCCCCTCAATCTAGCCGCGCTTTGGCCCCCTGTCAACGCGGGGGCTCATTTGAGCAAGACCAACTTCTCGCTGGCGGTGAAATCCCCCGCCACCATGCGGACGAAATAGACACCGCTGGCCACGCGGGCGCCGGCATCGTCGGTGCCGTTCCAGACCACCTCGTGCTCGGCGGCCGGCAGCGGCATGTCCACCAGCGTGCGCACGCGGCGGCCGGCGAGGTCGTAGACCACCAGGCGCACCTGCTCCGGCGTGGCGATCGCGAAGTGCAGGGTGGTCTTCGGGTTAAAGGGGTTCGGGTAGGCGCCGGCAAGTGCGGTGTGCGCGGGCACCGCGTCCGCACCGTCTGGCAAGTAGTTGGGATCGAAGCCGCAGAGGTAGGCCAGCACATCGCCCACCAGGCGGCGCGGGTAGTCGTAGCCGTCGCCGAGACCAAAGCCCGCGTTCCGGACGTCCTCGTAGTTGAAGGGGTTGAAGAGCGTCCGGTTGGTGAAGCCAAGGGCGCTGGTGGCGAGGCCGTCGCCATCGGGATCCATGTTGTAGATGCCCGCCTTGGCCTCGCTGCCGCCGGTGACCGCCCAGGCGAAGGCCTCCACCGCGAGCGGGTTGGCCGGGTTCGGCTTCACGAGATCGAGGTTCTCGATCGTGGGGCAGCCCGCGGCCACCTCGACGTAGGGCGTCCGGCCACCGATCGCCAGCGCCGGATGCGTGGCGTAGACGCGCGGCACCTTGATGCCGGTCAGGTCGTCGTAGTAGGTGCCGCTGAGGATGCGCCAGGCTCCCAGGGTCTCCCGGAGGAAGCTCGGCTCGTCCTCGAGGTCGGTCGCGACCTCGTTGCCCATCACCCAGAGCGCGGTGTTGTGGGCGCTGTTCGCGAGCCAGTCGTCCAGCAGGACATCGTCGAAGGCGATGTCGTCCGGCAACCCGTTCTGGATCGTGTAGGTGGGCAGGTCGCCGCTGTCCCAGACGATCATCTCGTACTGGTCGATGTCGCCGATCTCGGCGCGGCCGCCGAGGCCGTTGTGCAGGCCCGAGCTCGGCGCCTGCGTGGTGTAGACGTCATAGTCCGCGAAGCCGTTGTAGGCGAAGGCCTCGCGCCAGGGGGCGATCAGGCTGCCGCTGCCCGCATCGGGGTGGCTGGCGTCGTCCACGAAGAGCAGCGTGGCGCCGGCCGTGGGCAAGCAGCGGAGGATGTAGGTAGCTGCGCAGCAGCGGGTCCGCGCTCTCGGCCCAGAGCGGCTGCGTGTGCCGGCCGCCCGCCGCCGAGTGGGCACGGTAGTAGAACTCGATGATGTCCCCCGGCTCGAAGTAGTCGTCCGCGAAGTCGAAGGCGAACTGCGCCCGGCTCGCAGACGCCCTGCTCGCGCGCCGTGTCGGCGATGGCCACGTTCCAGGTCTCGCCGTTCAGCACCGCGGTGCCGATCCAGGGCGACCAGATGCCGTCGCTGGCGTCGGGGTCGCCCATCGCCGGGTCGGTGGAGCCCGCGTGCGGCCCGGCCGTCACGCGGGCGTGCAGGTAGAGGCTCGGCCGCACTTCGCCCGGCACGCCGGCGAGATCGGGCGCGATGCCGCCCTCGGCGTCCATGTTGAGGTCGATCTTGGTCGAGTCGCCGATCACGAGCGTCGTGCTGGTCGTCGGCTGCACGTCGATGGCGCTGTCGATGCGCACCTTGCCGCTGGCCTCGGGGAAGTTGTCCTGGAAGCGGCGGAAGACGTCCACGTTCCAGGCGACTGAGGTGTTGCCGTTGACGATCATCGCCGAGATCGTGTCGAAGTAGGGTGCCGGCGTGTGGGGCTCCTCCCCCCCGAAACACCACGCCTCGCACATGTCGATTGCGGTGAAGGCGATGGAGAGTCCCTGCACGTTGCCGCCGTGCGCCGCTGTCGCCATGCGCAGCGTGTAGTCGAGGAAGGAGTCGCGCCAATCGTCTTCACCGTAGTAGACGGTGTTGTTGTTAACCCAGGAGCTGAGACAGGGCGTGCCCTCGACCTGTGCGGCGACGTGCAGCATGTAGAAGACCAAGGTGCTGATCGGCAGGTCGCAGTAGACCATGGCGCGCACGAGGAACGTGCTGTTCCCGTCAAGCGCGTCGTCGACACTCTGCCCCACCGGATCCCCCAGACCGTGCGCCCGCTCGAAGAGCGGGCTCTGGATGCCGTTGTCGAAGTAGGGCGGGCCGTAGGGCGTCACGGGGATCGGGTAGTCGGGGTTCGTCGTGTACAGATCGAAGAAGGCCCAGGCGTAGGTGGAGTTGATGATGCAGGGGTCCTCGGCGAAGAGGTTCTTGTACAGGGCGCCGTAGATGCCGGCGCCTTCCGGATAGGTCGCCGCCAGCGCGGGGAAGTCGGCCTCGACGCCGCTCTCGAAGTCCCAGGCGACGTCCGGCGCGCCCTCGTAGTCGACGACGAGGTTGTCGATCCACACCGCGCCGATGTCCGTGAGGAAGGAGCCGTCCTCGTCCGACCAGCCGCCGTCCGACTTGAAGGCGAAGATCAGCTCGTCGACGGCGCCGAAGGCGATGGGACCGTAGTGGATGACGGTGCGCTCGCCGTTCGAGTGATGTTGTAGGCCGACTCGATCGGATCGGCGTCGCCGGTGCTTCGCGTAGAGCGTGAAGTAGTCGTAGTCGTCTGCCCTCGAAGTCGCCGATGTAGTCGAACTCCATCGTGCCGCCGTGGCCGCGGCCGGAACCGTGAGCACCAGCCACTGGCTCCAGTCGGTGCCGTAGCCGTTGGAGTTGAACCAGCCGCAGGCGTTCTCGCGTCCGCACCACCAGGCGTAGTCGTTGCCGGCCGTGGGGCCGCCATCGGCGAAGTCATCCACCGACGAGAAGTCCGTGCCGTGCCCGTTGCTCAGGGTGAGCGCCTGCAGGTGCCAGTAGGTGCCGAGCTGGGCGGTGGCGTCGTAGGTGGTCCAGCCGGCCGTGGTCGGGCCGCCGGCGCCGTTGTCGAAGGTGTAGCCGCGCGCGTTGGTGCCCGTCATGCCCCAGGCGCCGGGTCCCGAGGCGGCAAAGAGGAAGAGCGTGTCCGCCCGCGGCGTTGCCGTGCTCACGGGATCCGGCACCGGCGCGAAGGCGTCGATCATCGGGCGTTCCGCCTGCCCGACCTCTCGCGCCAACCCGAAACCCGCTGTGAGGGTCGCCAGTGCGACAAGCAGAGTCGTCAGGATCCTGCGCTTCACGATTCCCCCCTCGGCATCCCCGCCGCACCCAGCGCTCGCGGGTGGTATGTTCGGACCTGTCGCGCGCGTCCGCACCTGCGAGAGTGCTCGCGCCCGAGCGCCTTACTTGAGCATGACCAACTTTTCACTCGCGCGGAAGTCTCCCGCCACCAGACGCGCGAAGTAGACGCCGCTGGCCACGCGGAGGCCGGCGTCGTCGGTGCCGTCCCAGACCGCTTCGTGCTCGGCCGCCGACAGCGGCATGTCCACCAGCGTGCGCACGCGGCGGCCGGCGAGGTCGTAGACCACCAGGCGCACCTGAGCCGGCGCGGCCAGCGCGAAGTGCAGGGTTGTCTTCGGGTTGAAGGGATTCGGCGCCGCTCCCGCGAACGCAAAGCGCGCGGGCACCGTGTCCGCGGCGTCCGGGCTCGCATTGGGCTCGAAGCCGCAGAGCGCCGAAAGCACGTCGCCCACCATCCGCCGCGCATAGTCATAGCCATTGCCAAGGCCGAAGCCCGCGTCCCAGACCTCGGCATAGCTGAACGGATTGAAGAGCGTGCGGTTCGTCCAGCCGCCGGGACTGGTGGCCAGGCCATTGCCATCCGGATCCTGGTTGTAGATGCCCGCCTTGGCCTGACTGCCGCCAGTCGCTGCCCAGGCGAAAGCCTCCACCGCGAGCGGGTTGGCCGAGTTCAGCACGACCAGGTCCAGGTTCTCGATCGACGGGCAGCCCGCGTCCACGGTGAAGTAGGGATCGAGGCCGCCGATCTCCAGGGCGGGGTGCGTCGCGTACACCCTGCGGCATCTTGACGCCGGTCAGGTCGTCGTAGTAGGTGCCGTTGAGGATGCGCACAGCCCCGAGGGCCTCGTTCAGGAAGCTGGGCTCGTCCGCCAGGTCGGTGGCCACCTCGTTGCCCATCACCCAGAGGCAGGTGTTGTGGGCGCTGTTCGCAAGCCAGTCGTCCAGCAGGACATCGTCGAAGGCGATGTCGTCCGGCAGCGCGTTCTGGATCGTGTAGGTGGGCAGGTCGCCGCTGTCCCAGATGATCAGCTCGTACTGGTCGATGTCGCCGATCTCGGCGCGCCCGCCGAGCCCGTTGTGCAGGCCCGAGCTGGGCGCCTGCGTCGCGTAGATGTCGAAGTCCGTATAACCGTTGTAGGTGAAGGCCTCCTGCCACCAGGGCAAGGTGGTGTTGGCGTCGTCGCAGAAGAGCATCGTCACCCCGGCCGTGGGCAAGCAGCGCAGGAGGTAGTGCTCGCGCAGCAGCGGGTCCGCGCTCGCAGCCCACAGCGGCCGCGTCGAGACGGTGCCCAGGGCAGAGATCGCCCGGTAGTAGAACTCCAGGACGTCCCCGGGCTCGAAGTAGTCGTCCGCGAAGTCGAAGGCCCAGGAACCGGGGCTCGGCGTGCCCTGGTAGCGGGCCGTGTCGGCGATGGCCACATTCCAGGTCTCGCCGTTCACCACCGCCGTGCCGATGTGCGGCGACCAGATGCCGTCGCTGGCGTCGGGATCACCCATGGCTGGATCCGTGGAGCCCGCATGCGGGCCGGCCACCACCCGCGCGAGCAGGTAGACGCTGGCCCGCCGCTCGCCGGGCACGCTGACGAGGTCGGGCTGGATGCCGCCCTCGCCGTTCATGTTCAGGTCGACCCGGGTCGAGTCGCCGATGACGAGCGTGGTGCTGTTGGTGGGCTCGACGTCGATGGCGCTGTCGATGCGCACCTTGCCGGAGGCCTCGGGGAAGTTGTCCTGGAAGCGGCGGAACTGGTCGATGTTCCAGGCGATCGAGGAGCTGTTCACCAGCATCATGGAGATCATGTCGAAGTAGGGCGCCGGCGTGTGGTAGGTGCCGTCGCCGTAGGTGTTGCACCAGACGGCGCACTGATCGACCACGCCCAGCCGCACGCCGACACCGGTGACGTTGCCGCCCCCGGCCGACATGTTGAGCCGGAGTGTGTAATCGAGAAACCAGTCCTGCCAGCCGTCCTCCCCGTAGAAGAGCGTGTTGTTCGTGTACCACTGCCCGTAGCAGGGCTGGCCCTCCACCTGCGCAGCCACGTGCAGCTCGTAGAAGACCAGCGTATTCAAAGGCAGGTCGCGATAGACCATGTAGCGCACGAGGAATTGCGAGTTGGCATCGTGGGCCTCATCCACGCTGAGGCCCACGGGATCGCCGAGCGCGTGCGCACTTCTCGCAGCACCGGACTCAGGATGCCGTTGTCGAAGTAGGGCGGGCCGTAGGGCGTCACCGGAATCGGGTACTCGGGGTTGGTCGTGTTGAGATCGAAGAAGGCCCAGGCGTAGGTGGAGTTGACGATGCACTGATCCTCGGCATACAGGTTCGCGTAGAGCGCGCCGTACATGCCGGCGCCGGGCGCGAAGCTGGCCGCCAGCTCCGGGTAGTTGGCCTCCACGCCGTCCTCGAAGTCCCAGGCCACATCCGGCGCACCCGTGTAGTCGATCTCGACGTTGTCCAGCCACACCGCGCCGATGTCCGAGGTGTAGGAGCCGTCCTCGTCCGACCAGCCGCCGTCGGAGCGGAACTCGAAGATCAGCTCGTCGACGGCGCCGAAGGCGATCGGGCCGTAGTGGCGCACGAGCTGCTCGCCCTCGACGTTGTTGCTCAACAGCTCGACGGGCTCGTCGCCGCCGGTCTTGGCGTAGAGGGTGAAGGTGTCGTAGCTGTCGCCCTCGAAATCGCCGATGTAGTCGAACTCGAGCGCGCCCGCCGTAGCCGCCGCGGGCACGGTGAGCACCAGCCACTGGTCCCAGCTATTGCCATAGCCGGTGGGATTCGTCCAGCCACAGGCTTCCTCGCGGCCGCACCACCAGGCGTAGTCGTTGCCTGCCGTGGGCCCGCCATCGGCGAAGTCATCCGGCGCTGGAGAAGTCCGTGGGATGCCCATCGCTCAGGGTGAGCGCCTGCAGGTGCCAGTAGGCGGCGTTGTCCGCGGTGCCATCGTAGGGCGTCCAGCCGGCCGGGGCCGAGCCCCCGTTGCCGTCATCGAAGGTGTAGCCGCGTTCGTTGGTGCCCGGCATGCCCCAGGCGCCGGGGCCCGAGGCGGCGAAGAGAAAGAGCGTGTCGGCCCGCAGCGCCGACGTCGTCACAGTAGTGGGCGGCGGGGCGCTGGCGGCGAAGTCCGGACGCGCGTCGGTAAGGACCTCGCGGGCCAAAGCGGCGACGGCGATCAGGACGAGCAGGGAGAACGCAAGGGTCAGGGAGAGCGTGCGCATCGTCTTACCCCCCAATCAGGCAGCAGAGGTTCCGAGACGGATCGGCCGAGCGAAGCCGATCCTGTCCGCCGCCGGCCCCCCGGCGATAGGGGGCCTGGAGCGCCGGCACGGACTCGTGTGGGGCAAGCTACTCAACTATAGCTGCTTCAGGACTGCCTGTCCACCAGGCGCTCCCAGCGGAGGTAGAGCGCCGCCAGCTCGGCCCCGAGCGCCTCGAGCCGGGCGCGATCCTGGGCCACTTGAGCGCCGGCCCGCTGGTAGTGGGCAGGATCGGCGAGCCGCGCGTGCAGGTCCCCCTGCTCGGCCTCCAGGCTCTCGATGCGCCCGGGCAGCGCCTCCAGCTCCCGCTCCTCGCCCCAGCTCAGGCGCTTCGCGGGCGCGGGGCGCGCTTGCTCTCGCGGGCGGCTGGCGGCCGCCTTGGCGCGCGCGGGCGCCGAGCGCCGGGTGCGGGCCCAGTCCGAGTAGCCCCCCACCGTCTCGGCCACCGCGCCCGCTCCCTCCAGCACCAGCGTGCTGGTGGTGACGTTGTCCAGGAACTCGCGGTCGTGGCTCACGAGCAGCAGCGTGCCCGGCCAGGCGACGAGCTGCTCCTCGAGCAGCTCGACCGTCTCCAGGTCCAGGTCGTTGGTGGGCTCGTCGAGCACCAGCAGGTTGGCCGGACGCGCCAGGAGCCGGGCCAGGAGCAGGCGGTTGCGCTCGCCGCCGGAGAGACGGCTGAGCGGCGAACGCAGCTGCTCCGGGGCGAAGAGGAACTGCTGGAGATAGCGAGGTCACGTGC
This sequence comes from uncultured bacterium, assembly GCA_963695095.1. GTDB lineage: Bacteria > Krumholzibacteriota > Krumholzibacteriia > JACNKJ01 > JACNKJ01 > VGXI01. The sequence continues at coordinate 2,601,001 of CAVOFT010000001.1, forward strand.
ACGCTGCGGCCGCCGACCGTCAGCATCTCGCCGCCCTCGGTCACGTTGTCCTGCACGCTGCGGGCTTCATCCAGCTGGTTGCGCTGCTGGTCGAAGTAGGCCACCTGGAGGCCCGCGCCCAGCTCCACCGTGCCGCCCTGCGGGGCCAGCTCGCCCAGGATGAGGCGGAGCAGGGTGGTCTTGCCCGAGCCGTTCGGGCCCAGGATGCCCACCTTGTCGCCGCGCGTGATCACCGTGCTGAAGCCGCGCAGGATCACCTGCTCGCCCCAGGCGAAGTCCACGCCGCGGGCGCGCAGGACCAGGCGGCCCGAGCGCTCGGCATTCTGCAAGCCCAGCTGCGCGCCGCCGGTTCGCTCGCGGCGGGCCTGGCGTTCAGCCCGCAAGCGCTCCAGCGCCCGCACGCGCCCCTCGTTGCGCGTGCGCCGGGCGCGGATGCCCTGGCGCAGCCAGACCTCCTCGGCCGCCAGCTTGCGGTCGAACTCGGCGTTCTGCGCCAGCTCGACCGCGGAGAGCGCCTCGCGGCGCTCGAGATAGGCGGCGTAGTCGCAGGCCCAGCTGCGCAGGCGCCCGCGATCCAGCTCCAGGATGCGCCCGGCCAGAGCGCGCAGGAAGGCGCGGTCGTGGGTGACGAAGAAGAGCGCGCCCGGGAAGCGCCGCAGCTCGCCTTCGAGCCAGGCGATGGCGTCGATGTCCAGGTGGTTGGTGGGCTCGTCGAGGAGGAGCAGGTCCGGCGCCACCACCAGGGCGCGGGCGAGCAGGGCCCGCCGCTTGCCGCCGGTGGAGAGCGTGGCCAGGTCGGCGTCACCGTCCAGACCGGCCCGCGTGAGGGCCTGCTCCACCAGGTGGGCCTGTTCGGGTCCGGCCGGCGGCAGGCCGGCCGCGGCGAAGCCCGCGGCCACCGTCTCGCGCACGCCGCCGGCGAGCGGCTCCGGCAGCTCCTGGGGCAAGAGGGCCACGCGCAGGCCCGGGGCGCGGGCGATCTCGCCGGCGTCGGGGGCCAGCGCGCCCTGGAGGAGGCGAAGCAGGGTGGTCTTGCCGGCGCCGTTGCGCCCCAGCAGGCAGATGCGCTCGCCGCGCTCGATCTGCAGCTGGACGCCGTCAAGGAGGAGCGGCCCGCCCAGGGCGAGGGAGACGTGCTTGAGGTCGACGAGGGCCATGGCGGCAGAAGGTAGAGCAGCGCGCCGGACGGGGCAAGCGACCCCTCGGGTGGAATGTAGCCGGCACCGCAGTCCAGCCGCTTGCGGACGCTGCGCTCGCGGCACTCGCCAATGCAGCCCTCAACGAAGCAGGAGCAGCTTCTGGTTCGCCTGCAGGCCCGCACCCTCCAGCCGCGCGAGGTAGAGCCCCGTTGGCTGCGCGCGGCCGCTGTCATCCTCGCCGCGCCAGATCAGCTCGTGGTGCCCTGCGCCGCGGGCCTCGTCGAGCAAGGTCGCGACGCGCCGCCCCGCCGCATCGTGGATGCTCAAGCGCACCCACGCGCCCTCGACGAGCGTGAAGCTCAGCGTGCTGGCCGGATTGGCCGGATTCGGCCAGGGCGCTTCCAGCCGCAGCCTTGCCGCCGCGAGCGACGGGGCCGCCACCGCGTTCGGCAGGCCAATGAACAGGTGCACCAGGCCCTGGTTCGAGCCGACGAGCAGATCCTGGCGGCCATCCCCGTCCCAGTCCCAGGCGAAGGGGCGGGACCGGCCCTGGTCGCCGAGGTCGATGGGCTGGCTGAGGCTCTCGCAGTGCCCGCCCGCGCCGAAGGCCGGCGCCGCGTGGCTGCCGAGATTGCGATAGAAGTACAGCTCGCCTTCGGAGTTGCCGCAGATGAGATCCTTGGCGCCGTCGCCGTCGAAATCGGCCACGGAGGGACTCGAATAGCCCAGCGGCACGACGAGCTGGCCGTCGCCGTCCGCGATGTAGAGCGTGTGCCGGAAGTCCGGCGGCAGGCCGCCGCCCTCGTTGTAGTAGAGGCGCAGCTTGCCGTCGATGGAGCCCACGAGCAGGTCGAAGCGGCCGTCCTCGTTCCAGTCCACGATGCAGGGGGTTGCCCGGCCACCCACCGAGATGTCGAACTTGCCTCCGGACGGCCCCACCTGCACGCGGGCGCCGGTGTCGAAGAGCGGCGCCTCGGCCGTGCCCACGTTGAGGTGGATGTAGACGAAGCCGTCGCTCGTGCCCAGGATCAGATCGGGGAGTTCATCGTCGTTCCACCGCGCGACGCGCGGCGCCAGGCCCAGGCATCAGCCGCCGGGGTAGTTCAGTTCCCCGGCCGTGGTCTGGAGAAAGCTGAAGTCGCCGAAGCTCGGCGGTCCCGCCAGACCCTCATTGAGGTAGAGGCGCACCTTGCCGGGGATGAGCCCGCTCCCCTCGCCGACGAGCAGGTCGACGAAGCCGTCGCCATCGAGATCCGCGAGGCAGGGCACCGAGTGACCGTCGACGATGAGCGTCTCGCCGTGGGCGGGCAGGTCCTGCTCGGCAGCAAACTGGATGAAAGCCGCTGCGGGAGCGGCTGCCACCAGGACTGCCAGCGTCAGGAGTGCACGAACTCCAATCATTCCTCAGCCTCCTTTCGCCGATCCGCCGATCGACCGACCGAGTATAGCATCTGACGAATGGCTGAGGCTTCCCCAGGTTCAGAAATGTGCTAGACTGCCTGGCGGGGATGGCGGACCGGCGCTTGCAGCCCCGGGTCCGCCGCGGAGGGGAAGCCGATGCGCGAGAGGCTGCTGCTTGGTCTGCTCTGGCTGGTCGCCGCGACGGCGGCCCTCGCCCAGGCCCCGCTCCCCTCTGCCCTGCTCGACGCGCCGCTGGCCCGCCTCGGCCATGCCGACAGGGCCAGCCTGCGCGAATTCCTGGGCCCCGATTCGACCCTCGTCCTGATTCTCTGGAACACGGACTGTCCCGATTGTCTCGAGAATGTCGCCGAGGCCGGAGCCCTCGCGGCCACGCTCCCCTCGCTCCGCGTGCTCGGGGTGATGGACGACGCCGATCCCTGGGATGCGCTGGCTTTCGCCGAAGCGCGCGGCCTCGACTTCCCGAACCTCCACGATCCCGGCGGGCTCTTCGCCACCGCCCTCGGCACCGAGGGCAGCAGCTTCTCCTTCGCCCTGCTGGATGGCGCTGGCGGCCTGCTCGCGCTCGCCGTCGACAAGCAGCCCGATGCGGCCGCCGCCCTTCGCGCCGCGCTGGCCGCCCTGCCCGCTGCGGCGCCGGTCGGAACCGCGCCCAGACCGGGCGAAGCTGCGGCGCAGGCGCCCGCGGCCGCACACTTCCCGCTCGTGAGCGGCAGCGGGCAACTCCGTCTCGCCGCCCTGGCCGTGGGCCTCGAGGACCGCCTTGGCGAGGGCCCCTGCCCTGGCGAGCCCGCGCTCTGCGCCTGCAGCCTGGGCGGCGCCTACGGAGAGGACCTGCGGCCGCTGGCCGATGTCCTCTTCCGGCTGCGCTACGAGCTCGTCGCCCAGCTCTCGCCCCGCCTGCGCGCCGGCGCCTTCCTGCGCCTCAGCAACGAGCCCGTCGCGCTGCTCGCCCAGGGCCCCGAGTACCTCTCGAGCGAGCGCGGCAGCGCCTTCGCGGAGTATGCGACCGGCGCCTGGTCGGCGCGCCTGGGCTGGACGGCCCTGCACTTCAGTCCGCTCACCCTCCAGCGCTGGGACTTCGCGGACAATCCGCCCGTCGCCGGCACCGGCGGGGCCGGCGGCTGCGGCGCTTGCGGCGCCACCAGCCACGCCCTGGCGCTCGAGGCCCTGGACGAGCTGGGCCCCGAGCTCACGGTCGAGGGCCTGCGCCTGCAGGGCTCACCGCGTCCCTGGCTGAGCGCCACCCTCGCCTATGCCCGCCCGCGCCGCGCGCAGGCCTTCGACGCCAATGCCGATCCACCCTTCGCCTATCGCCAGGATCTGCTCGCGGGCCGGCTCGCGCTGCGGCCCCCGCTGGGCCGCGGCCGGCGCGCGACGCTCGCGCTCCACTACGTCGCCGCCAACGAGGACGGCGGCTCCGCGCGCTGGCCGCTCTACGCGGGCGACGCGCGCAGCTTCGTCCGCCATGGCGAGGTCTACGGCGCGCTGCTCACCGCCCCCTTGCCCGGCGGCCTCGAACTCGAGCAGGAGGCCACGCGCAGCACGACGCGCGTGGACCGCATCGACGCTCGCGGCGAGGCCGTCGAGGACTGGGCCTATCGCGGCGAGCTGAGGGCCGCGCTGCCGGGCTCGCTGCATCTCGCCGCCGCCCGGCTGCGTCTGGGCCCGGACTATGGCGGCGAGTACCGCGCGCTCTCCTACCTGCCCAACACGGAGGGCTGGCGCTTCGCCGCCGGCATGCGCAGAGAACGCTGGGGACTGGCCCTCTTTCACAAGCGGCTGACGCGCTGCGAAGGGCCCGAGCTGGGCACGAGCCTGGCCGAAGCGCGCAGCAGCGGGGTTCTGCTCAGCCTCGTCCCCGGGGCCGGCAGCGGACTCGAGCTGGGCGGCACCTGGATTCGCGAGCGGCTCGAAGGCGCAGCCCTCATCGGCGACTGCCGCTGCGCGCGCGATTGCGACAAGCGCATCCTCACGCTGGCCGGGCATCACGGCCTGGGCCCGCGCACCCGGCTCAGCCTCGAGCTGAGCCGGATCGACAGCGAGGACGGCAGGGGCGGCGAGGCCGAGTCCGATCTGGCCCGCCTCCTGCTCTCGACGGCGTTCTGAGCGCGGCCTGCCCACCGGCCGGCTGCGCCTGGACAGGGAGGTGAAGGCGATGACAGCGCGCATCGGCATGGCGGTCCTGGCCTTGGCCCTCGCGGCGAGTCCGCTTGGCGCCGATCAGGATCCCAGCGACCCGCAGCTCATCAGGATCGAAGGCGAGACCTTCGTGGCCAGCCACAACACCGGTGGCTTCAACATCGGGGTGGCCTTCTGCGGGAGTGCCAGCGGCTACTACGTGGCCGACGGCATCGATCAGCCCGGCGAGTGGATCGAGCTGGCCCTGACGCTCCCCGCGAACACGATCTACACGGCGCGCCTGGCGGTGCAGGGCTGGCCGGGCGAATTCAACATCCTGCAGCTCGAGTTCCTCCCCGCCGCGGGCGCTGGTTCACGCTCGAGCACGGAGTTCCGATTCACGGGCATCGGGGTGGGCTGCGATGTGCCCTACCTCTGGGTCGCGGGCGAGCTGCCGCTCTGCGCGAGCGCCGGCAGTTACCGGGCGCGCATCAGCCTGACGAGCGGCACGCTCGCGCGCATCGACCTGCTGGAACTGAGCTACGAGAACACGCCGACGGCCGCGCACTCCTGGAGTCGCATCAAGTCGCTCTATCCCTAGTGGATGAGCCCTCGGCCGCGCGGGCCCGGCCGCACGGCATCAGGCGACCGGCAGCGCCTGCAGCAGCAGCACGCTGCGATCGCCCACGCGATAGCTGCCGCCCGGCAGCGCGGGCGCGGCGGCCGGCAGGCGCAGGTCCTCGCCGGGCGCGAGGCTGGTGTCGAGCACGCGGTGCCAGGCGCGCCCGGGCGGCGGCGGCGGCAGCTCGAAGTCCAGCGGCTCCGTCCAGGCGTTCAGGCACAGGTGCACCCACTCGCCCTCGCCGGGCCGGCTCAGCGTGCAGGCCAGGCTCGAGGAGCTGGCGGTCCAGTCCGGCGTGCCCAGCTTGACCCCGTGCCACTGCAGCAGCGTGCCGCCGGCGCCGTCCTCGCGCCAGAAGCGCTCGTCCTTGAAGATGGCCAGGGCGCGGATGTAGGCGGCGAGATCGCGGACGAAGCCGTGCAGGGCGCAGCGGGCCGCCAGGGGCGACCAGTCCAGCCAGGCCAGCGCGTTGTCCTGGCAGTAGACGTTGTTGTTGCCCTGCTGGCTGCGGCCCAGCTCGTCGCCCATCGAAAGCATCGGCGCGCCCTGGGCGATGAGCAGCAGGGCCAGGAAGTTGCGCTGCTGCCGCGCGCGCAGGGCGAGCAGGCGCGCGTCGTCGGTCGGTCCCTCGACGCCGTAGTTGGCGCTGTAGTTGTCGTCCGAGCCGTCGCGGTTGTCCTCGCCGTTCGCCTCGTTGTGCTTCTGGGCGTAGCTGACCAGATCGGCCAGCGTGAAGCCGTCGTGGCAGGTGACGAAGTTGATGCTGCGGTTGGCCTCCAGCGCCGGGTTCGCGTAGAGGTCCGGGCTGCCGGCCAGGCGCAGGGCGACCGCGGGCACCAGCCCCTCATCCCCGCGCAGGAAGCGGCGCAGGTCGTCGCGGAAGGGGCCGTTCCACTCGGCGAAGCGCTCGCCGGTGAAGGAGCCCACCTGGTAGAGGCCCGCCGCGTCCCAGGCCTCGGCGATCAGCTTGCTGCCGGCCAGCACCGGGTCCGAGTCGATGGACCACAGGATGGGCGCGTTCTCGCGCGGCTTGCCCTTGCCGTCGCGGCTGAGCACCGAGGCGAGGTCGAAGCGGAAGCCGTCCACGTGCATCTCGGCCACCCAGTAGCGCAGGCAGTCGAGGATGAGATGCCGCATCACCGAGTGGTTGGCGTTGACCGTGTTGCCGCAGCCCGTGAAGTTCGCGTAGCGCGAGGGCTCCTCGCCCGCGATGTAGTAGGCGCCGTTGTCCAGCCCCTTGAAGGAGAGCGTGGGGCCGCGCTCGTCGCCCTCGGCCGTGTGGTTGAAGACGACATCGAGGATCACCTCGATACCGGCCCTGTGCAGGGCCTTGACCATGTCGCGAAACTCGTCCACCGGTCCCAGCGGGTCGCGCCGCGAGCTGTAGGGACCGTGCGGGGCGAAGAAGGCCAGCGGACTGTAGCCCCAGTAGTTCACCCTCCCCAGCGGCGCGTCCAGAGGATCGAAGTGCTGGACGGGCAGGAGCTCCACCGCCGTGACCCCGAGGTCCACGAGGTAGGGGATCTTCTCGATGAGGCCGGCATAGCTGCCGCGCAGGGCGGGCGCCAGGCCCGAGCTCTCGTGGCGCGTGAAGCCCCCCACGTGCAGCTCGTAGATGAGCGTCTCGCCATAGGGCCGGCACAGCGGCCGGTCGCCCTCCCAGTCGTAGTCCCGCGTGTCCACCACCACCGAGCGCAGCGCCTGGGCGCAGTTGTCGCCGGGGCGGATGGCGGCCACGCGGTCGTAGGCGGCGCCCATCACGACGGCGCGGGCATAGGGGTCCAGCAGCAGCTTCTCGCCGTCGAAGCGCAGTCCCCGCGAGGGCGCGAAGGGCCCGTGCGCCCGCCAGCCGTAGACCTGCCCCGCGCCCAGGCCCTTGACCAGCACGTGCCAGTAGTCGGCGGTGCGGTGGCGGCGGGCGTCCAGCCTGATCACGCGCGCGGGGGCCGGATCCTCGGGGCCGGCAAAGAGGATCAGCTCCAGGCACTGGGCATGCCGGGAGTAGATCGCGAAGTTGACGCCGCCCGCCTGCAGGCTCGCGCCGAGGGGATGGCTGATGCCGGGATGGATGTCGCTGAGCACGCCGCCTCCACCGTGTCGACTCGAGGCGGGAGCCTAGCAGGTAGCGGCGAGCTTGGCGAGCCCGATGGCGCCCGGCGCGGCAGCTCGGCTCAGGGGACGCGCTCCACGGCGCAGCGAGCGCGGGCCTGGCGGCTGCCGAGGCCGGCCATGCGGCGCAGGAGGCGCTCGGAGCCGCCGCGCAGTCCGCCCAGCAATCCCGGCGCGCCGCGCGCATCGCCGCCGGCCAGCCACTGCTCCAGCTCGCGCAGCTCGGCCGCCGTCAGCGGCTCCAGGCGCGCCTCGATCTCCAGCTCGACGGCGACACCGGCGGGCAGGCCGGCGGGCAGCAGCAAGGTCTGCGCGCGCGGCTTGCCGAGTTCGGCGGCCAGCGCCCCGGCATCGGCGCACTGCGCCAGCCGGCGGCCGCGCGCGTCGAAGAGCGTGTAGCGCGCCTCGAGCACGTCGTAGAAGAGACGCTGGCGCAGGACGCCGTTCGCCACTTCGCGGTCCCACCAGCCCTGCCGCCGCTCGAACAGGCGCCAGCGCAGCAGGAGCGCCGCGGGCAGTCCGGCGTCGAGGCTCTCCTGCAAGTCCGCGTCGACGAAACCCGCGAGCGCCACCTCGACCTCGAGGGCGGCGCCCGCCAGCCGCGCCGGCCCGAGTTGCAGGGTCGGCTCGCCGACCGCGGGCCGGGCCCCGCCCAGGGCGAGGCCCGCCACCACGAGAACGAGCGCCCATCCTCCCCGGCGCGGCATCAGAAGGCCCGCTCCAGGCGCAGTTCCAGCACGGTCTGGTCGCTGCCGTCCAGGGTGCGCATCAGGTTCAGGCGCAGGCCGGCGTCGTCGCTGCCCAGGCCGATGCCGGCGCTGTCCTTGAGATCGGCGGCGGCCATCTCGGCGTCCCGGTCCGCCCAGGCCATGCCGGCGTCGTAGAGGCCGTAGATGTCGAGCTCGTCAAAGATGCCCAGGCGGTACTCGAGGTTGGCCAGCAGCATCCGCTCGCCGCCGTAGGCAGCCTGGAGGCCGGAGGGGTCCGCGACCAGCAGCGACTGGTAATCGTAGCCGCGCACGCTGCCGAAGCCGCCGAGGAGGAAGCGCCGCTGCAGGGGCAGGGCGCCGCGCAGGTTGCTGGCGCCCTTCACGCGCAGGTCCAGGTGCTGCGCCTCGCCCAGGGGCAGGCGGCTGCGCAGCATTGCTTCTGCGAGGGAATAGTCGAAGTCGCCGCCGAGGACGTCCTCGCCCGCCCGCTCCCAGGCCAGGGCGATGTGATTGAGCGGCGTGCCCAGGCGCAGGCTCCCGTAGACGCTGCGCAGGGTGCCCTCGTCGATGGGCAGGTTCGTGCGGAAGCGGCCGCTGTGAAAGGACCAGGTGGCCGTGTTGCGCATGTAGGCGTGGTCCTCGCTGCGCAAGCCCGCCTCCACCCGCAGCCAGTCGGGCGCCAGGGCGACGAGGCTGAAGGCCGCGCCCTCGCGACGATAGTAGTCGCGGTAGTCCTCGCGGAAGAAGACGGCGGCGAGCGAGTTCTCGGTGTCGCCGACACCCGTGCGCGGCGCGTAGGCGGTGCCGCCCAGGCCCTCGAACTTGAGCCAGAGGCGCTGCCCCGGCACCAGCGGCTGAAGCAGCGTCAGGCCCAGGCTCCAGCGCTCGCTCTCGAAACCATAGGCGACGAGCCCCTGCGCGGAGGGCTCGAAGTCGGCCTCGGCCACGTGCTCGGGTCGCAGGCCGAGCAGGAGGCCGTCCACGCGCTGGTAGTCGATGGTGAGATCCTCGCCATCCTCGCGGTGGCCCAGCTCCGCGCGCAGGCGCCGCCAGGTGGCCTTCTCCCGGCGCCAGTGGCCGCGCTCGAGATCGCCGGTGACGAGCACCGAGACCCAGCCGCCGTCATCCAGACGCTGGGCCTGCGTGTTGGCGGGGTCGATGGCCTCCCACTCGCCCTCCTCGTCCCTGACGATGAAGCGGTAGTGGTGCCGGCCGGGCGCAAGCTCGAGGCTCAGGGTCCAGCACCGCTCCTCGGGCAGGTAGTCCATGGGCAGGCGGTCCCAGTCCAGCCAGTCGCCGGTGAGCGCCACCGCGCGATAGCCCTCGTCGGCGTAGCGGAAGCGCAGGCGGCCGTCTTCATCGGGCGCCCAGAGCCCCTCGCTCTCGTCATCGTCCGGCCAGTCCGCGTCGGCGGTCTCGGCAGAGCGCCCCTCGCGCGACCAGGCGCGCTCCCAGGCCTCGTCCCAGTCGTCCTTGACCGTGAGCCACCAGCTGGGAGCCGTGTCGGGCTCTCGGTCGAGGGTGCTCAGCGCGGCGGCCGGCAGCGGCGGGGCGAGCAAGAGGCAGAGCAGCCCGGCCAGGGAAAGGCGACGGGCCAGCGGGCGGGGATTCGGCTTCGTCTTCATGGCGACACTCCGTAGGCGAGGGCTCTGCCCCGCCTACCGCAAGCGGCGCGCCCGCCCGCGCCGGCGCGCCATCGCTTCCCTTTCCCTCCATTCGACAAGACTTTAGCTCCACCACTTCGAGATACTTCCAGCCGACTTAGCCCGCGCGGCGTGTCGCCCGCACATGCCGGCGTTGTGCCGGACACAACGGGCCGGGCCCCTCAGTCCTTCAGACCCAGGCGCTGCAGCCGCCGGTGCAGGTTGGCCCGGTCCACGCCGAGGGCCCGAGCCGCCGCCGCCACGTTGCCGCCGGCGGCCCTGAGCGCCGCGGCGATGGTCTCCCGCTCGCAGGCCTCCAGGCGCGCAGCCAGGCTGCCGCCGGCCGCCGCGGCGGGCGCTCCCGCCTCGCCGCCGAGCAGGCCCTGCAGCGCGGCCGCCCCCACGCTGTCGGCGTCCACCATGATCACGAGGCGCTCCATGAGATTGCGCAGCTCGCGCACGTTGCCCGGCCAGGCGTGGGCGGTCAGGGCGGCCAGGGCGGCCGGCTCCAGGCGCTTGCGGGCGCGGCCGTAGCGGTCGCAGAACTGGGCGAGAAAGTGCGCGGCCAGCTCGGGGACGTCCTCCGCGTGCTCGCGCAGGGATGGCACCCGGATGGGCAGCACCTTGAGCCGGTGGTAGAGGTCCTGGCGGAAGGCGCCGGCCGCCATCAGGGCGTCCAGGTCGCGATTGGTCGAGGCCAGCACGCGCACATCCAGGCGCACCGCGCCCTCGCCGCCCAGGCGCTCGAGCTCGCCCTCCTCGAGCACGCGCAGGAGCTTGGCCTGGGTGCTCGCCGCGAGGTCGCCGATCTCGTCGAGCAGGAGCGTGCCGCCCTGGGCGCGCTCGAACTTGCCGCGCCGGCGCTGGAGCGCCCCGGTGAAGGCGCCCTTCTCGTGGCCGAAGAGCTCGCTCTCGAGCAGCTCGCCGGGGATGGCCGCGCAGTTCACGCTGACGAAGGGCGCCTGCCGCCGCAGGCTGCCGGCGTGCAGCGCCCGCGCCACCAGTTCCTTGCCGGTGCCGTTCTCGCCGGTGATCAGCACGCGCGCCTCGCTGGCCGCGCCTCGCGCGACCAGCTCGCGCAGCGCGCGCATGGCGGGGCTGGCGCCCAGGATCTCGCCCGTGGCGCCCAGGGCGGCCTTGAGGCCCGCGTTCTCCTCGCGCAGCCGCTGGCGCTCGAGCGCGCTCGCGATGGCCACCAGCAGGCGCGCCGGCTGCAGGGGCTTCTCGATGAAGTCCAGGGCGCCCAGGCGCACGGCATCCAGCGCCGTCTGTATCGTGCCGTGGCCGCTCATCATGATGACGGGCGGCGGCGCCGGCGTGGCCGCCAGCTCGGCGAGGAAGGCCAGGCCGTCCGTGCCGGGCAAGAGCACGTCCAGGAGCAGCAGGTCCGCGGCCTCGGCCGCGAGCGCGGCGCGCGCGGCGACGGCATCGGCCGCGCCGACGACGCGATAGCCTTCGTCCTCGAGCACGCCGGCCAGCAGCTTGCGGATGTTCGGCTCGTCGTCCACGACCAGGATCAGGGCCTCAGGCATGCTCGCCTCCTCTGTCGCCGGCGGCTCGGGGCACCGCGGCCGGCAGGGCAAGGGACAGCCGCGCGCCGCCCTGCGGCCGGTTGGTCGCATCGAGGCGTCCCCCGTGATCCTCGGCGATGCGGCGCGCGATGGCCAGGCCGAGCCCGGTGCCCGCGGCCTTGCTCGTGGTGTAGGGCTCGAAGACCGCCTCGGGATCGCCGGCGAAGCCCGGGCCCTCGTCCTCGACGTCGAGACGGTGCCAGCCGGCCTCGGCCTGGTAGCGCAGGGTGAGCGCGCCGGCCTCCCCCATGGCCTCGGCCGCGTTCTTGATCAGGTTGGCCAGCAGCTGGCGGAGCTGGCCGGGATCGGCAGTCAGCGGCAGGGTCTCCGGCCAGCCCTCCCAGGAGACCCGGTAGCGCTCGGCCGGCAGGTAGAGCTCGAGCACCCCGGCCAGGAGCTCGCGCAGCTCCAGGGGCTCGGGCTCCGGCGCCGGCAGTCGCGCGAAGAGCGAGAACTCGTCGGCGAGCCGCTGCAAGTTGGCCGCCTCTTCGAGCACGGCGGCGGTGCTCTCGCGCACGGCCGGATCTTCGCTGCGGCGCTCGATGCGGTGCATGGCCAGCGTGATCGGGGTCAGCGGATTCTTGATCTCATGGGCGAGGCGCCGGGCGATGCCCTGCCAGGCGGCCAGGCGCTCCGCGCGCAGACGGCGCTGGCGGCTGTCGGCGAGCTGGGCGCCCATGCGATTGAAGGCGCTGACCAGCTCCCCCAGCTCGTCGCGCGCGGCGACCTCGACGCGATGCTCGAGATCGCCGGCGGCGATGCGCTCGGTGCCCCGCACGAGTTCCGCCAGCGGCGCGGCCAGTTGCCGGGCCAGGGCGCGCGAGCACCAGAGCGAGAGCAGCACGAGCACGAGGCCGAGCAGGAGCAGGCTGAGCAGGGTCTCGCTGCGCAGCAGCGACTGGTAGGCGCCTGCGAGCTGGCGCTGGCGCCGGCTGCCCTCGACCACCGTGCCCAGGGCGGCGTCGAGCAGGGAGTCGAGCGGAACGGCCACGAGCAGCGCACCCGTCGGCCCGCCGGCCGCCACGAGCACGCTGCGGCCGCCAAGCTGCTCGACCTCCACCTCGCCCGGCGGGGGCAGTTCGGCGAGCCCCGCGAGCAGGGCGAGCAGGGAATCGGGGCCGGCAGCGGCGGCGCCGTCCCGCTGACGCCAGGCGAAGTCCGCACCGGCGGCGGTCGGGTCCTGCCCGGCCGCCTGCTCGGCGGCCAGGACGTCGGCGCGCGCGAGCACGGCGGCCTTCTCCTGTTCGAGGGCGCCGCGCGCGAGCGCGAGCGAGCTTTCCATGGCCGCGCTGAGGCCGGGGCTCTCCAGATAGGCGAGCAGGCGCTGGCTCATGCGCCAGTTCAGCGCGAGCAGCGCGAGGGCGGGCAGAAGCGAGAAGAGCAGAAAAAGCAGGAACAGGCGGCGCTGCACGCGGACCCCCCAGGCGCGGCGGCGCGCGCCGCGGCGGCGAGCAGCCTAGCACAGGAATCGGCGGGCTGCCAGAGCGGGACTTGACGCCGCCGGGCGCGCGCAGCACATTGGCAGTTTCCCCCCACCCCCGAGATCGGCATGAACATCCGCAACATCGCCATCATCGCGCACGTCGATCACGGCAAGACCACGCTCGTCGACCAGGTGCTGCGGCAGTGCCACGTCTTTCGCGAGGGTCAGCAGGTGGCCGAGCGCCTGCTCGACTCGGGCGACCTCGAGCGCGAGCGGGGCATCACCATCCGCTCCAAGAACATCGCGGTCAACTACGGCGATCTGCGCATCAACATCATCGACACGCCGGGCCACTCGGATTTCGGCGGCGAGGTGGAGCGAGTGCTCAAGATGGCGGACGGGGTGCTGCTGCTGGTGGACGCCTTCGAGGGCCCGATGCCCCAGACCCGCTTCGTGCTGCAGAAGGCGCTGGAGCTGCGCCTGCAGCCGATCGTCGTCATCAACAAGGTGGACCGGCCCAACGCCCGGCCGCTGGAGGTGCACGACGAGGTGCTCGAGCTCTTCATCGAGCTGAACGCCACCGAAGCCCAGCTCGACTTTCCCGCCATCTACGCGGCCGGCCGCGATGGCTGGGCCGTGCTCGAGCTCGACGATGCCCGCCGCGATCTCACGCCCCTGCTCGACATGATCGCCGCCGAGATTCCGGCGCCGCCCACGGTGGCGGGGCCGGTGCAGATGCTGGTCACGGCCCTCGACCACAGCGACTACGTCGGCCGCATCGGCATCGGCCGCATCTTCCGCGGCGCCATGGTGGCCGACAAGCCGCTGGCCGTGATCAAGCGGGACGGCAGCTCGCGCAGCGCCATGGTCAAGGAGCTCTACGTGTTCGACGGCCTCGGCCGCCGGCGCGTCGAGAAGGTCGAGTGCGGGGACATCTGCGCCGTCGTCGGCCTGCCCGACGTGGAGATCGGCGACACCCTCGCCGATCCCGAGCACAAGGAGCCGCTGCCGCTGATCGCCGTCGACGAGCCGACGCTGACGATGAGCTTCCAGGTCAACACGAGTCCCGGCTACGGCCAGGAGGGCCGCTACGCCAGCAGCCGACAGCTGCGCGAGCGGCTCTACAAGGAGACCGAGCGGGACATGGCCCTGCGCGTGGAGGACACGCCGAGTCCCGACACCTTCCGCGTGGCGGGCCGGGGCATCCTCCACCTGTCCATTCTCATGGAGAACATGCGCCGCGAGGGCTTCGAGTTCATGGTCGGCCAGCCGCGCGTGATCTACAAGGAGATCAACGGGCGCAAGGCCGAGCCGGTGGAGGTGCTCACGGTGGACGTGGCGGCCGAGCACGCCGGCACCGTGATCGAGTACCTGGGCACGCGCCGGGCCGAGATGGTGAGCATGGATCAGCGCGAGGGCCGCAGCCTGCTCGAGTTCCACGTGCCCAGCCGCGGCCTGATCGGCTTCCGCAGCCGCATGCTCAAGGCGACCTCCGGGGAGATCGTCCTCAATCACCGCTTCTTCCAGTACGAGTACTTCAAGGGGTCCATCCCGCAGCGCTCGACCGGGAGCATCATCTCCCAGAGCGCCGGTCAGGCGGAGGCCTACGCCCTCGACGCTCTGCAGGATCGCGGGCGCTTCTTCGTCGATCCGGGCGAACGGCTCTACATCGGCCAGATCGTCGGCGAATCGGTCAAGGAAGGCGACCTGCTGGTGAACGCGCAGAAATCGAAGAAGCTGACGAACATGCGCGCGGCCGCCTCGGACCGCAACCTCAAGGTGGCTCCCGCCGTGAAGCTGAGCCTCGAGGAGTGCCTCGAGTACCTGAACGCGGACGAACTGGTGGAGATCACGCCGCGCAGCATCCGGATGCGCAAGACGCTGCTGGACGAGAACGACCGCCGGCGCGCCTTCAAGGTCGCGACGGCCGACGAGGCCTAGATCACCACGTCGGGCACTTCCATCAGCCCGCGCTGGAAGGCGGAGCGGAAGGCCGCCACCACGGTGGGATCGAAATCGCTGCCCGCCCCCTTCTCGATGATCGCCTTCGCCTCATAGGGCGACATCGCCTTGCGGTAGGGACGGTCGCTGGTCAGCGAGTCGTAGACGTCCGCCACCGCGATGATGCGCGCCTCCAGCGGAATCTCGGTTTCCTTCGTCGGCCGGTAGCCCGAGCCGTCGAAGCGATCGTGATGGGCGAGGATGATCGGGATCACCCGCTGCAGCGAGCCGCCCACCGGGCGCAGCATGTCCACGCCGCGCGCGAGGTGCGTCTTCATCTCTTCGTACTCGCCCACCGTCAGCTTGCTGGCCTTGTAGAGCAGATCCCGGCTCAGCTCCAGCTTGCCGATGTCGTGCAGGAGCGCGGCGGCGCGCAGGTCCTCGATGCGATCGTTGTTCAAGCCCATCAGGGTGGCGATCTTGGCCGCGTAGACCGAGACCCGGTAGCAGTGGTTCTCGGTGAACTTGTCCTTGGCGATGAACTGCCTGAGGATGAGGAGCAGGCCCTGGTAGGTCTCGCGCAGCTCGGCGATGCGCGCGGCGTGCTTCTCGTGCAGGGTGCCCATCGCGTAGGCCGTGAGCACGAGGATGCCGCCCCAGGAAACAAGCTGCAGGAACTCGGCGCTGACGGCCAGCGAGGAGGGCGTCTCGGCGAAGAGCTGCGGGTTGAGATGGGCCATCAGGCCGACCAGGAAGGCGCTGGCAAAGGCCGTCAGCACCGCGTGCCGGCGGCCGAAGTGATAGGCCGAGAAGAGCGTGGGCAGCGTGTACAGACCCAGCATCATCTGCTGCGCCGTGAGCAGGTAGTTGATCGCGCCAGCCAGGCCGAGCAGGGTGAGCAGGATCCAGAGCTCCTTGTTCACCTGCTCCAGACCGCGGCGCAGGCTGCGCCGCCGGTTGCGCTGGCGCCGATCCGCATCGAGCTGGGCGTCTCCCGCATCCAGCTCGGGCCTGGGCAGGACGAAATCGAGGTCCGGGGCCGTCGCGGGCTCGGCGAGTTCATCCACGGCGGCGCGGATTTCCAGGTCGACACTGGCGCCATCCCGCGCGAGCACGCCGACGGCGCTGTCGCTCGGGCCTTCGCGCTCGGAGCCCTGCTTCCGGCTCGGATCGGACATGCGAATCCTCCTGGCTCCGGCGGCCAGAGGCGCCGCCCTACAGAAGAGGATTTCGGCTCTAAGGGCCCCCGGCTTGAGAGGGATCTCATTGATCTTACTTATGATATAGAGGCTTCTGGTCCGAAATCGGGCTTTGCTCGGGTCGCCACGCGGGTCCTCGGGAGGTGGATGCTGCGGAGAATCCGGAAGCGCCGGGCCGGCGGCGGCTCGCGGCGTCTACTCGGCGAGGGCTTGCCTGCGACCCCACCTGCCGTTACCATCGGGCCGAACGCGCGGGACGCGCCGCGCCCATCCGCCAGCCGCAACCCGGGAAGGGCCCGATGAGCAACCGACCGCTGATTCGCTACACGAGCACCCGCATCGAGAGCAGCCAGGCGGGCATCTACTCCCTGAGCGGCAAGCTGACCGGCGACCGCGACAGCTATGCGCTGCTCGAGGCGGTCACCGAGGCTGTGGATTCCGGACTGCGCCACGTGGTGCTGGATCTCAGCGCCCTCGAGTTCAGCAACAGCAGCGGCCTGGGCATCTTCGCCTCGATCTACAATCTCGTGCACGGCAAGGGGGGCATGCTCGTCATCGTCGGCGCCGGCGATCGCGTGCGCATGGCGATGGAGATCATCCGCCTGTGGGATCTCGTCGCCCATGCCAAGAACGCGGAGGAAGCGCTGCTGCTCCTGCCGGACGCCTAGCCGCCCGCCCGGCGGCCCTCAGGCGCTCGCGGCGGGAACGAAGAAGGCGGCCCCGCCGGGGGCCGCCTTTTCAATACCGACCGGATCGGACGCTCATCTAGTAGAGCGACTTCACCTTGCTGAAGGAGCTCTCCTCCACGCCGGTGGTCTGCCACACCAGGGTGATGTCGTCCCAGTAGACCGTGGTGCCGCCGTTGCTGAACAGGTCCAGGCAGGCGATGTTGAGCACGCCCGTGCCGTCGTTGTTCACGCCGGAGGTCCAGGCCTTGTTCAGGAACACGGCCCCGTTGTAGGAGACCTCCATGTCGTCGCTGTCGAGGTCGATGGTCACCAGGAGCTCGGCCCACTGATCCGTGACCGTCGTGGCGAAGACGTTGTCGAACTGGCTCTCCAGGAGGCCGCCCGCGAAGTTGAGCTGCAGGGCCCAGTGGTTCGTGGTGCCGCCGTGGTCGTAGGCGTCGAGCAGGATGAAGTACTGCTCGCCCGTGGACCCGCTGGGAATGTAGAGCCAGGCCGAGATCGTGACGATGCCCGAAGTGTAGATGCTGAACTGCTGGATGACGTCGCTCGTCGGCAGAATGCTCACCGAATTCGGCGCGCTTAGCGAGTAGTCGCCGCTGACGATGGCATCCGTGGCGCCGCCGCCCCAGCCTTCCCAACCACCCTGCCCGATCAGTCCGCTGCCTGTCCCATAGGTGTCGAAATCGTCGGACCAATTCGCACTGGCAGTCGTAGCGAAAAGGCTCAGGGCGAGGAGCATGAGAACAAAGTTCGCGATGCGATTCATGGTCCCCTCCTTGAGGATTGTGCGGGCCAAGGATAGCACAGGAATGGACCGGAAGCCACGCCGAAGCTAGGCGAAATAGCTGCGCCAGAGGACGCGGGCGAGGGTGGCGGCCACCACGGCAAGAAAGAAGAGACGCACGAAGCGCACGCCGCGCCGGATGACCAGCCGTGAGCCCAGGGTAGCGCCGAGCAGCTGGCCGGCGCCCATCGCCAAACCCGGTAGTAGCAGCACCTTGCCGCCGATCGTGAAGGCGACGAGGGCGACGGCGTTGCTGGTGAAGTTCATCACCTTGGTGTGGGCGGTGGCGCGGCGCAGGTCCAGGCCGGCGAGCGCGACGAAGGCGATGGCCCAGAAGGAGCCGGTGCCCGGGCCGAAGAAGCCGTCCCAAAAGCCGATGCCGAGGCCGCAGAGGGCGTAGAAGCCGAGCTTCGGCAGTCGCGCCTGGCGGGCTCCCTCCCCCACCCGCGGTGACACCAGCAGGTAGATGAAGACGGCCACGAGCAGGGCGGGCAGCGCGCGCTCGAGGAAGCTGCTCGGCAGGCGCTGGATCACGGTGGTGCCGATGGCGGCCCCCGCGGCCGTGAAGGCAATGCCGGGCAGGGTCTCGCGCAGGCGGACGAGGCCGCTCGCGCGGTAGTGCAGCAGGGCCGTGAGGCTGCCGAAGCTGGACTGCAGCTTGTTCGTGCCGAGGGCCAGCGGCGCCGGCAGGCCGGCCGCGAGCAGGGCGGGAATGGTGATGATGCCGCCGCCGCCGGCAATGGAATCGACGAAGCCGGCGAGGAAGCCCGCGGCGGCGAGGAGGAGGTAGGTCGTGGTGCTCAGCGGGTCCATGCGCGTCGCGGCCGCCGGTCGGGGTTCGGCGCCGGCAGGGCGCGCGGCAGTGTAGCGGGTTCGGGCGGGAATGCCAGGGATTCCCGGACCTCGGGGCTCGCTTCTCTTGGCTGCGCGAGGGACAGCCCGTCGGGCGGCCGCCAGTCAGCTCTTGGGGAGGGGCTCAACGTCCGCGAGCCTCCCGGGGCGTCTGTCCCGAATGAGGGAGCTATGCTTCTCCTGTGAGGGGACCGGCTCTGGAACGGAGGACTCGGGCCAGGCTCGGCGGTGATGCCCCCTCGAAGGACTGCGATTCGAGCCAGAGCGGGGCACCGGCCGGGAGGCCGAGGTAGAGGGCACTGGCCACTCCCAGGCTGCGATCCGGGCGATAGTCCCAGGAGCGATCCGCCGCGATCTCCACCAGGGCCCCCGCCGCACCCAAGCGCTCGAGCCAG
The DNA here is from genome assembly GCA_963695095.1 of uncultured bacterium. Classification (GTDB taxonomy): domain Bacteria; phylum Krumholzibacteriota; class Krumholzibacteriia; order JACNKJ01; family JACNKJ01; genus VGXI01. Next base: position 2,619,618 of record CAVOFT010000001.1, read on the forward strand.
TTCTCCAGGTGCCGCTCAGTGGCCAGGTGGTCCCGCTTGGCCGCGTTGCACTTGCGGTGCGCGAGGACGAGGTTGCTCAGTCCGTTGTCCGGATAGCGCGCCCAGGGAATGAAGTGGTCCACCTCGGCGCTGTCTTCCCCGCGAATCCGGCGCTTGCAGTAGAAGCACTGCCCCCGCTGCAGCCCGCGCAGGGGTTCCCGAACCGGCGCCAGGGAGATGCGATCGGCGCCGAAGAGGAAGTCCTCGAGCCGGGAGTCCTCCAGCCTGTTCAGGCGCGCGACCATGGCCGCCCACCGCCGATGGATCAGGGGACGGAGGAGTCCGTTCAGCAGCACGAGATCCTCGCTCGCGCCTGCATGCAAGAGCAGCCGGTTGTCGAAGTTGCTGGCAAGGCCGGCCTGATAGTCGCGCACCTCGCGGCGGAATCCGCGGCCCTGGCCGCCTTCGGTGTCGGCGCGCTGCCAGCCGATCCGGTACAGGAAATCGTGATCGCGCCCCGCGTAGAACTGCAGCCTGGCGAGCGGCATCTCGATGAGCTTCCACTCGATCGCCTTGACCATGCCCTCGAATGGACCTCTTGCAGCATTGCGGGCCCGGACCAGCGGCGCGGAGGGATCGGGAGCGTGACGGCCGCGAAACTGCTGGATGCGCCTGACGATCTCGGCCTGCGAGCCCGCGTGGCTGGCATTCTGCTTCAGGACCCGACTCGGGCGCCGATCGCCGAAGGGCGCGGTGTGCGGCCAGTAGAGTTCGACCACCTTCTCGGCAAGCTGCCGGGTCGTGATCGAGGTCACCGGCATGCCGTTCGTCGCCGTGCCTTCCATGCAGAGGTCCAGCAGCGCGAGCAGGACGGCGTACTTGTAGGTGGCGGTGAAGGTGCCCTCTTCCAGGATCGCCAGGACCTGTTCGGCGCGGCGGATCGTCCGGCTCGTGGACTCCGCGATCATCTCCGATCGTCCCAGTAACGGGCGCGGTCGGGAAAGATGAGCCGGATGCCGCCGCGCGGGTCTTCCTGGTCCCCCGCTTGTCGCGGGATGACGTGCAGGTGGAAGTGCATCACCGTCTGGCCGGCGGCGGCGCCGTCGTTGAAGCCGACGTTGTAGCCGGCGGGGGCGGACTCCGCGTCGAGCGCGGAGCGCACGGCGTCGAGAAGGCGTAGCAGATCCGTGCGCTCCTCGCCGGTCAGGTCCGCGAAGCCGGCGACGTGGCGCCGAGGAACGATCAGCGTGTGACCAGGCGCCACCGGATAGGCGTCGCGAAACGCGCGCATGCTTGCGCTGATGGACGAACAGGCGCTATCCGGGAGTCCGCAGAAGGGGCAGTCCTCGAATGTCAACGGCTCTCTCCCTTGCCCAGGAGCCGGGCGATTGGCCCGGCGCCTGGCCCCCTGAGCCAGGCCAGCAGTGCCTGCGCAGCACTCAGGCTCTCCTGCAGCACTGGCTCGAGTTCCTCGGCCCTGTCCCGACTTCTGTGGAAAAGCAAGATGGCGTAGTCTCCGGGTGATTTACCACCCAGCGCCGGACGGCGCAAAGTCCCGGAGGACTACGCCATGTCGAACGATAGCACACACGCCGATGTCGTTGCATTCCCACGTGATCTGACCGGGTGGAGTTGACCCGGTTTCCCGGACACTTCGCTACACTGGTAGCGAAAGGAGTCCGCGATGCCACGGTCCCGTCCTCACTACCCTCCTGAGTTCAAGCATGAACTGGTGGAGCTAGCTCGATCCGGCCGCGCGATCGCCAGCTTGGCCCGCGAGTTAGGACCCCATGTCCAGACGACCGCGGCTTGGGTCAAGCAGGCTGACATGGATGAAGGCGGCCGCTCAGACAGCCTCACCCTCGTGACGGCGGAACCAGGCCGATTACCCGATACGGATGCTCTGCTGTGCGCAGGGTGTCTCCCCCAGCGGCTATCACGGAGTCAGTGCTGGGAATCAAGTCGCCGGTGGGCTTTGGGGCAATGAGCCTATGGCGAGGGATCTAGACGGAGGTCTTTTCCGTCAGGCGGGACGGATAAACTCCAAGGGGTAGTACGTTTAAAGGATTTGGTGACAAGAGCTTGGCCCTAGGTGCGAACATCCATACGTCGTTAAACTCGAGCATTGACACGGCACCAATAGCGAGCGATTATACAGCAGCAAGAGCGAGCATCCATCCGAAGGGCAGGAGCCGAAACAGGCTGGCAGCGCGATGACGAAAGACCAAGCAAAGCTAGCCGATGCCCTGAGCGCCCTGCGCGATCTCCAGCAGGGGGGGCGCAGCGTTTTCCGCTCCAGCGAGTTCTCGCGATTGCACCGAGAGCGCCTCGTCAGGCAGGGATACTTGCGCAGCATCATGCGTGGCTGGCTGCTCTCGACCAGCCCAGGCACCAGCGCGGGCGACAGCACGCCCTGGTTCGCGTCGTTCTGGGAATTCATCGCTGCGTACTGCGAGGATCGATTCGGCGCGGCCTGGCATCTGGCCCCCGAACCCTCACTGCTCCTTCATCTGGAGGACTGGACGATCCCGCGCCAGTTGCTCGTCCACAGCCACGAGGGCGGGAAACAATCCCATCGATCTGCCTTTCGAGAGCTCTCTACTGGCCATCAAGCCGAAGCGCCAGACGCGTGATGATGAGCTGGTTCAGCGGAGCGGCCTGCGTCTACTGAGGGTGGAAGCCACGCTCGCCCGCCTGCCCGAATCCCACTTCGCGATCCGCCCGCGCGAGATTCAGGCGGCGCTGGCAACCTTGGTGAACGTTCCCCGTCTCCTGCAGACCTTGCTGGAAAGCAGCCAGCCCGTCGTTGCCGGACGCCTGGCTGGAGCTTTGAGGCAACTCGACCGCGGTGATGCCGCCGACGAGATCGTCAAGACCATGCGGGCCGCGGGCCACGATACCCGCGAGACGAGACCGTTTGCGGAAGTCCGGCAGTTCACGGCTGCGAGAGTCGGCACCTCGCCGCTTGTGACGAGGGTGAATGCTCTGTGGACAGAGCTGCGCGAACCCGTGTTGCGCAACTTCCCCACTCCGCCGGGCCGCCCCCGAGATATCGACGCCTATCTTGCCCACGTTGATGAGAGCTACACTGCGGACGCTTACCATTCGCTTTCGATCGAGGGCTACCGCGTTAGCGAGGAGCTGATCGAGAAGGTTCGCGCGGGACACTGGGATGCTGATGGCGCCGACAGGGACAGCCGCGATGCGATGGCCGCCAAGGGCTACGCGCAAGCTTTCGCCGCAGTGCGCGCTTCGGTGGAGAAGATCCTGCGAGGAGAGAGCGCCGGGGCGGTCGCAGAGGCTGACCACCGAACCTGGTACCGCGAACTGTTTGCGCCGTCTGTCACGGCCGGTCTCCTCGAATCCCGCGACCTGGCCGGCTATCGCCGTGAGCCGGTTTTCATTCGCGCGTCACGTCATGTTCCGCCGCGCGCCGAGACGCTGCCTGAAGTGATGCCTGCCCTCTTCGACCTGCTGGAGACTGAGGCCGAGCCCGCTGTGTCGGCAGTGCTGGGCCACTGGCTCTTTGGCTTCATCCACCCCTACCGCGATGGCAACGGCCGCATGGCCCGCTTCCTGATGAATGCCATGTTCGCGGCGGGGGGATACCCATGGACAGTCATCCGTGTCGAGGACCGCAACGAATACATGGCGGCCCTGGACGCCGCCAGCGTCGGTCGCGACATCGTGCCCTTCGCGAAGTTCCTTGGGGCGCGCGTGCTAGGTGGCGGCTAGCCCCCTGTTCCCGCCGCTGCGCTCTTCACTGAGAGCTGGACCGCACTAGAATGGACAGGACTACCGGGCGCAGCCGGCGACCGCCGCGTACTACTCCGCTCCTGCCTCAGCAGAGCCCAGCAGTGGCACCGGACGCGAGAATCGAAAACACGAAGGGCTCGCCTCTCGGCAAGCCCTTCATTTTGTCGTATCTTCCAGGTACGCCAGCAGGGACTTGAACCCCGAACCACCTGATTAAGAGTCAGATGCTCTACCAGTTGAGCTACTGGCGCGAAACGCGTGCAGGGTAGTCTGCCCACCCTCCGCTGTCAAGCCCGCACGGCGCTTGGACTTGCGCGATGACCCGCCCCCGGGGGCGGGTCGTCGGCCCGGCCGCGCGGCGCCTGCCCTAGAAGGGCAGATCGTCCTCGTCGTCGCCGCTGTAGGCGCCGCCGGCATCGTCGCCGCTGGCGCCGGCCGCGGCCGCGTTCGTCTTCTCCTTGCCGCGGCCCTGCGGGCGGTCCTGGTTGTGGTCGTCCCCGTCGCTCTCCTGGGAGCCGCCCCAGTCGCCGCTACCGGCGCCCTCGCCGGCCCGGCCCAGCATGACCATCTGGTTCACGCGCACCTCGGTCATGTAGCGCTTCTGGCCGCTCTCCTTGTCCTCCCAGTCGCGGGTCTGCAGGCTGCCCTCGATGTAGAGCTGCTTGCCCTTCTTGCAGTAGCGCGACAGGGTCTCCGCCGTCTTGCCGAAGAAGACCAGCCGGTGCCACTCGGTGTGATCGCCCCAGTTGCCATCGCGGTCCTTGCGCCGCTCGCTGGTGGCCAGGGTCGCCGTCGCGATCGCCGTGCCGCTCTGCGCGTAGCGCAGCTCGGGGTCGCGCCCCAGATGCCCCACCAGAATCACCTTGTTGACGCCTGCCATGCTCTCTCCTTTCGGCCCGCCAGGGGCGTGGTCCCCTACCTCAAGCAGGGGCGGTGCCGCCGCACGCAGTTCCCGAGGCCCTCGCTGCGCAAGCACTTGCCTCGGGACGCCTGCCGCCGGCCTCCGCGGCCGACAGCGGCGGTTGACGAAAACGGGGCCAGGCGCAACCGCCGGCCCCGCTCAGGGGTGGAAGACGGGGCTCGAACCCGCGACCACTGGATCCACAATCCAGTGCTCTGCCAACTGAGCTACTCCCACCATGCATGCCTCACCGGAGCGAGGCGACTCAAGCTAGCGCCGCCGCCGGGGCCTGTCAAGACGGCTGGCGCTCCGCGGAGACAGCCGCGCGGACGGCCGTCGCGCGACCCCTGGGGAACTGCGAGAAAGCGATCGCTTACCGCGCGCCCCCAGGCGGCTTGCTTCCTTTCGCAATTGATGCGAATTCTCGGATCCAACAACGCAATACCAGCGGTTGTATCACTTAGAAAACGCCCCACCCTGCAAACGATCGCTCACCCCATCGCTCTCCTTGGCCCTATTATCTAAGGATAGATGGCAACCATGCCGGATTGCACTTGCGCAATCGGAGCTTAGGATTTTCTTTGTCAATTGCTTTCAATACAGGTTCCTCCAGTAGTTGTCGAGCTGACGGACCCCAGGGCGAAGACGGCTGGGGCCCAGAACCGGGACCGAGGACGATGATGAACTGCGACCGACGCGACTTCCTGAGGACGATGGCTCTGGGCAGCGGCGGGGCGCTCGCCGCGCCGGCAGCGCTGGCCTCCGCACCTGTCCCCACCGACGGCTACGGCGTCCTCGTCGACCTCACCAAGTGCAACGGCTGCCGCCGCTGCGAGGCCGCCTGCCGGGAGGCCAACGGCAATCCGCTCCTGGAAGCCGCCGCTCTCGACGATCCCGCCGCCTTCGCCACCCGCCGGCGGCCGGACACCGATGATTTCACCGTCGTCAACCGCTTCGCGGACGAGCACGCAGGCGGCGGTGACCTACCCGTCTTCGTCAAATCCAACTGCCTGCACTGCCTGGATCCGGCCTGCGTCTCGGCCTGCCTGGTGGGCGCGCTCACGCGGCAGCCCGATGGAGCCGTCACCTATGACGCCGCCAAGTGCATCGGCTGTCGCTACTGCATGGTGGCCTGTCCCTTCGAAGTGCCGGCCTACGAGTACGCCAGCGTGATGACGCCGCGCGTCCGCAAGTGCGAGTTCTGCGCGAGCCTTCGCGCCGCCGACCCCACCGATGCCCCGGCCTGCGTCCGCGCCTGCCCACGCGAGGCGCTCACCTTTGCCCGGCGCTCGGATCTGATCGCGCATGCCCACGCCAAGATCGCCGCTCGGCCTCACCACTACATCGACCATGTCTACGGCGAACACGAAGCCGGCGGCACGGCCTGGCTCTACCTCTCGGCGGTGCCCTTCGCCGCCCTGGGCTTCCCCGCTTTGAGCGGCGCGGCGCCCCCCCGCCTCAGCGAGGCCATCCAGCACGGCGTCTTCGCGCGCTTCGTGCCGCCCTTGGCCTGGCTCGGCATTCTCAGCCTGACGATGTGGCTCACGCGCCCGCAGCCGCCGCGAATGGCGCAGATCGCCGGCGGCGCTCGGCCCGCCGCGCCGGAAGATACGGCTCGCGGAGAGGTGGCCTGAGATGAGCACCACCCAACTCCCCACTCCCCTTCGGGTCCCCTTCTTTTCGCGCAGCACCTGGCCGCTGATGGTCCTGGCCGCGATCGGCTTCATCGCCGGCGCCTATCGCTTCGGCTTCGGCCTGCAGGCGAGCACCAACCTGAACCACTTCTACCCTTGGGGCCTGTGGATCATCGCCGACGTTTCGCTGATCGCCCTCGCGGCCGGCGGCTTCGTCACCGCCTTCCTCGTCCACGTGATCCATCGCGAGGACTACCACTTCCTATCCCGGCCGGCGCTGCTGACGGCCTTGCTCGGCTACACCTTCGCCTTCTTCCTCCTCGCCGCGGACCTGGGCCGCTACTGGGCGGTCTGGCATCCGCTGCTGCCGAGCATGTGGCAGGGCAACTCGGCGCTCTTCGAGGTGGGCCTGTGCGTCATGGCCTACCTGATGGTGCTCTACACCGAGTTCGTCCCCGTCGTCTGCGAGCGCTTCGCGGGCGACCGCCGCCGGCCGCGCCTCGCCGGCTTCTGCCGCGGCCTGGGCGCCCTCCTGGCCCGCGTGATGCCCCTGTTCCTGGCCCTGGGCGTCGCCATCTCCTGCCTGCACCAGTCCTCGCTGGGGCACATCTTCGTGCTCACGCCCACCAAGCTCCATCCGCTCTGGTGGTCGCCCGCCCTGGCCCTGCTCTTCCTGCTCTCGGCCATCGTCACCGGCCTGCCCACGGTCATCTTCGTCTACCTCTGGGCCGCCAAGCTGGCCAAGGCGAGGCCGCCGATGGCCGCCCTCGCCCGCCTGGCCACATTCATCCCCATCTCCTTGGCCTTCTACCTGGCCGCCAAGCTGGCCGACCTCGTGATTCGGCGCAGCTACGTCTACTTGCTCGAGCCCAACCTGCAGACCGCGGCCTGGCTTTGCGAGGTGGTCCTGGGCGTCGTCGTGCCGCTCACATTGCTGCTTCCGGCGCGCCTGCGCGAGTCCCCGCGCGGGCTGATGGCGGCCACGGGGCTGGTCATGCTCGGCATCGTCCTCAACCGGACGAACGTCTACTGGATCGGCTTTCAGCCCGCCGGCGCCCCGCAGATGTATCGGCCTTCGCTCGCCGAGTGGCTCTTCACTCTCGGCATCCTGGCGATGATCGTCCTCGCCTGGCGCTTTCTCGCCATCCACCTGCCCGTCCTGACCCCATTGGCGACGCGGAGGTCGAAATGCGAAGCGTGAACTGGCGCTGGACCGCAGTCGGCCTCCGGCCGGCTTGGTTCCGGCCGCTCTCCATCGCGGCGGCGTTCGTGCTCGGAGCCGCTCCCGCCCTCGCCCAGCGCGGGCAGACCGCCGGAGCGGCCCGGAGCGACCTGGCGGCCGATCGCGATTGCGGCCTCTGCCATCTCTGCGCCCAGCCCAGTCCTCACGACCCCTGCCTGCGCAAGCCCTGCACGCGGGGTGCCCTGAGCCGGACCACGAGCGGCGCCGGACCCGATGCCGGCCACGGCGCCGTACCGGACTCCATGCTCCTGGACGCGCTTGCCAAGGACTACGAGCCCGTGCCCTTTAGCCACAAGGCCCACGCCGACATGGCCAGCATGGCCCTGGGCTGTGCGACCTGCCACCACCACAGCGAGCCCGGCGCGCCACCGCCGGCCTGCATCACCTGTCACGATCCGGCGGTAGCGGGCACGGACCCGCGCATGCCAGGCCTCAAGGGTGCCTATCACCAGCAGTGCCTGAACTGCCATCGCGAGTGGATGGACGGAAGCGCCTGCACCGTCTGCCACCTGCCGCGCCCGCGCGGCGGTGATGGGAGTGCGGCCACCCATCAGCCCACTTCGGACGACATCCTCGGCCGCATGCATCCGCCGATTCCAGCGCCCGCGGGCGACTACTACAGCCGCCGCGGCGCCGCGGGCGACCTTGTGCTCTTCCGCCACAGCGACCACGTAGATCGCTTCGGGTTGGCTTGCGTCGACTGCCACCACGAGCCGAGCTGCGCACGCTGCCACGCCGAGGCCAACCCGGCCCGCGTCACGCGCACGGTGCATGAGCATCACCGTCCCTGCCTCAGTTGCCACGCCAAGGAGATGGAGCTGAACGGCCGCAGCAAGCACAAGGGCGACTGCGCGCGCTGCCATCTGGGTAAGAGCGGCCGCGCGCCGGCCCGCTTCCGGCACGAGGGCGTGGGCTGGCCGCTCGCGAGCTACCACCGCCGCGCGGCCTGCCGCGACTGCCATGTCGAGTTGCCCTACACCCGGCTGGACACCGGCTGCACCAGCTGTCACTCGGGATGGGAATCGGGGCGCTTCGACCACCGCGTCACCGGGCAGAGCATGGACGAGAATCACGCGGATCTGGTCTGCGGGGACTGCCACAAGGAGGCGCGCTACGAGTTGCCGCCCGTCTGCACGGACTGCCACGATCCGGCGGACGTGGCCTTCCCGGCCCAGCGCCCCGGACCGCTGGCGCCCTGAGGACGGGGGCTGCGCGCTGCCCTAGCGGCTTTGCCCTTTTGTGCGCTCGAACTGGTCCTTGCTGAAGACGAGGAACTGCCCGGATCGGTACTCGAAAGCCGACAGGAGGGCTAGACTCCTGCTCACGAAGGAGCTACCTCCCCACTTCAGCAGACCATGCTCGCGAGGTAACTCGTCCCGATTCCGTAGACTGCGGGCCCAATCGGGCACAGAAACAGGGCGACCCCGGTAGGGCTCGAACCTACAACTTCCGGCTTAGAAGGCCGGTGCTCTATCCGGTTGAGCTACGGGGTCGAAAATCGGGGCGGCCGGATTCGAACCGGCGACCACCGGCACCCAAAGCCGATGCGCTACCGGACTGCGCTACGCCCCGCGCGGCCAGCATAGGCAAGGCCCGCGGGGCTGTCAACGCGGCAACCGGCGGTCCCCCGCCGCCGCGGCAGGCGCCCAAAGGCAGGCGCCCGGCGGCAGGCCAGGCCCCATAAAAAAGCCCCGCGAAGCGGGGCTCGTAGGCTCTGGCCGGTCCGGCAAGCGCCGGCCGGCCTCGATTCGACGCTGGACTTACCAGCGGCCACCGCCGCCGCCACCGCCGCCGCCGCCGGAAGAGCGCTTCTCCTCGGCATCGTTGACGCGCAGGGCGCGGCCGTCCATCTCGTGACCGTCCAGGTGCTGCTTGGCAGCCGACGTGTCCTCCATCTCCACGAAGCCGAAGCCCCGGGGCTGGCCCGTGCTGCGGTCCGTGATGAGATTCACCGAGACGATGGTGCCGTGCTGTGCGAACAGCGTGCGGATCTCCTGCTCGGTAGCGGTGAACGGTAGATTGCCGACGTAGAGTTTCTTGGCCATCGAAGGCTCCTTCATATCGCCCACGGATAAAATGACACCGGAAGGCCGGCCGCGATCACTTCGCGGCTGGGGCCTTCCCGTTTCTCATGGCCGGAGCTTGCGATGAATGTCGCGCGGTTCGCGCGGAGGCAGGCATCGATCAACGGACTTCGAATCGACGAGGGCGATACGGCGAATCGAACCAGAATGAGAAGTCACCATTGGGGGCCAATGTAGTCAACATTGGGAGAAAGCGCAAAGGTTCTTTCAGCGCGCCAGCCGCCGGCCCAGATCGGCCAGGGCGCGCTGGCGATGGCTGAGGGCGTTCTTCTCGGCTTCGGGCAGCTCCGCCAGCGTGCAACTCCGCTCCGGCAGCCAGAATACGGGATCGTAGCCGAAGCCGCCGCCCCCGCTGGACGCCTCCGCGATGAGCCCCTCCACGCGCCCCTCGCCCAGCAGCGGCTCGCCGCGGGGATCGACCACCAGGGCCATCACGCAGCGGAAGCGCGCCGTCCGCCGCGCTGCCGGCACGCCCGCCAGGGCCGCCAGCAGCTTGGCCACGTTCTTGACCGCATCGCACTCGGGGCCCGCGTAGCGCGCGGCGTGGTGCCCGGGGGCGCCGCCCAGGGCATCCACTTCCAGGCCCGTGTCGTCGGCCAGGGCCGGCAGGCCCAGCGCCAGCGCCACCGTGCGCGCCTTCTTGACGGCGTTGGCCGCGAGCGTGTCGCCGTCCTCCTCCACCTCCGGCAGCGGCACGCCGGGATCCACCAGCTCCAGCGGCAGGCCGAGCGCGGCGACGATGGCCCCGATCTCCCGCCGCTTGTGCGCGTTGCCCGTGGCGAGGACGAGCTTCACAGGCCCAGGGCCTCCCGCTGCAGCGCCGTGAACTCCGCGCAGCCCTTGGCGCCGAGGGCGAGCAGCTGATCCAGCTCCTCGCGGCTGAAGGTGCCGCCTTCGGCCGTGCCCTGCACCTCGACGAAGCGCCCGCGCTCGTCGATGACCAGGTTCATGTCCACGTCCGCGCCGCTGTCCTCGCGGTAGTCGAGGTCCAGCACCGGATGGCCGTCGACGATGCCCACGCTCACCGCGCTCAGCAGGCGCCGCATCGGCTGCTCGGCCAGGCGCAGCCGCTCGCAGGCCCGCCAGAGCGCCACCGCCGCGCCGGTGATCGCCGCCGTGCGGGTGCCGCCGTCGGCGTCGATGACGTCGCAGTCCACGGTGAGCGTGCGATCGCCGAGCAGCTCCCGCCGCGTCACCGCGCGCAGGCTGCGGCCGATGAGCCGCTGGATCTCCTGGCTGCGGCCGCCGGCGCCGTCCCGCTCGCGGCGCACGCGCTCGGCGCCCGCGCCGGGCAGCATGGCGTACTCGGCCGTCACCCAGCCGCCGCCGCCGGGGCGGATCCAGGGCGGCAGGCGCTCCTCCACGCTCACGGCGCAGAGCACGCGCGTCCCGCCCAGGCTGACCAGCACCGAGGCCAGGCTCGCGCGCTGGAAGTCGAGCTCGAAGCTGAGCGGGCGATGCCTGTCGTGCATCCGTCCGTCGCGGCGGGTGATGGCCATGCTTCCTCCCTAGACGCCGAAGTCCACGAGCTCGATCGATTCGATCTTGCGGCCGAGGAAGAGCTCGCCCACCTGCCGAAAGCGCAGGGGCAGATCCGAGACGTAGCAGGCCAGCGAGCCCGGCCCGTCCTGTGGCGCGAGCAGCTCCCGCGCGCGAAGCAGCTCGGCCACGGCCCGCGCGGTCTCCTCGGCCGAGTCCACCAGGCGCACGCCCTCGCCCATCAGCTCGGCGAGCAGGGGCCTGAGCAGCGGATAGTGCGTGCAGCCGAGCACGAGCGTGTCCACGCCGGCGGCCTTGAGCGGCGCCAGGTACTCGGCCGCCACCAGGCGCGTGGCGGCGTGGTCGAGCCAGCCCTCCTCCACCAGCGGCACGAAGAGCGGACAGGCGCGGCTCTCGATCGAGAGTCCGCCCCGCTTCGCCTGCAGGGCCGCCGGGTAGGCGCCGCTGGTGACCGTGGCCGGGGTGCCGATCACGCCCACGATGCCCGAGCGCGTGGCCGCCGCGGCGGCCTGCGCGCCCGGCTCGATCACGCCGATCACGGGCACGGGCAGCTCGGCCGCCAGCACGTCCAGGGCCAGGGCCGTCGCCGTGTTGCAGGCCACCACCATCAGCTTGACGCCCTGATCGAGCAGGAAGCGCGAGTTCTGGCGCGCGAAGCGGCGCACCGTCTCGGCGCCCTTCGTGCCGTAGGGGACCCGCGCCGTGTCGCCGAAGTAGAGCAGCCGTTCGCCGGGCAGCCGCTCGCTCACCGCCCGCACGACGGTGAGGCCGCCGAGGCCGGAGTCCCAGATGCCCAGGGGCCGTGCGTCCATGCTCACTCCTCGTCGCGATCGGGGTCGGGCGCGGGCGCTGGAGCGCTAGGGGGCGCCGCCAGGCCGGGCACCGTCTCGTCCAGGCGCAGGGGCTCGCTGAGGCTGAGGTGCCCGCCCAGGCTCTCGGTCGCTTCGCCGCCGACGAGGACGCGCAGGCGCCGCACGGCGGGGAAGTTCACGCGCAGGCAGCGGCGCAGGGCCTCCAGGGCGATGCGCTCCTCCAGGCTCCCGGCCCGCGTGAGCAGCGCGGCGCTGGCCACGCTGAAGTTCAGGGTCAGCATTCCCTGCCGCTCTTCGAGGAAGACATGTTCCAGTTCCATCCCGGGCGGGAAGGCGCGTCCCGCGCCCTCCTCGGGTCCCCGCAGCAGTTCGACCAGGGTCCGCTCGATGCGGTCGACGGGATCGTCCTTCAGCTCGACCGCGCGCAGCTCCTCCCGCCAGATGGGATCGAGCCCGCCCGTGGCGAAGAAGAGCACGGCGGTCTGCGAGCCGTAGCCCTCCCAGGTTTCCGCCGACTCGACGGGCGGCGGCGCCGGCCCCTCGCTGCGATCGCAGGCGCCGCTGGCGAGCGCGAGGCCGAGCCCGAGCAGGACGAGCAGCGGGCGGCGGCTCATCGGCTCCCCTCCTGCCAGCGCCGCGCGCGATGCGCCAGCGCCCGCGCCAGCACGCTGAGCCGCTGGTCCCGCCGTGGACGGATCCTCCCAGTCGGCGCGCTCGCCGGCGCTGTCCAGATTGCCGATCTCGAGCATCAGCGCCGGCATGTCCAGTCCTTCCAGGATGGCCGTGCGCTCGCGCCGGATGCCGAGCTGGGGCCAGTCCGTGAGGACGCTGAAGGCCTGCTCGAGCCCGGTGGCCAGCTCCAGGCTGCTCTCGCTGTGGGCCGCCTGCACGGAGGCCCAGGGCCTGAGGCGCCTCGGCAGTCGGCGGCGGGTCCGCCGGCGCCTCGAGGATCATCTCCAGGCCGTCTTCGCCGCTCGCGCCGCGCCGCGTGAAGTGCAGGGAGAGGTAGAGATCCCCGCCCCCCACGTTGGCCGTCTGCACGCGGGCGCTGGGCGCGCGCTCGCGGTCGTCGCGCCGCGTCCAGAGGATCTCGAAGCCCTCGCGGCGCAGGTGAGGCTCCAGCCAGCCCGCCAGGCGCAGCGTCCAGTCCTTCTCGATCTGGCTGCCGCTCACCGCTCCCGTGTCCGGTCCGCCATGGCCGGGGTCCAGGATGATGCGCTCCAGGCGCTGCGCGCCGAGGGCCGAGCCGCGCCGCTCGGGCAGGGCGCCCGCAAAATCGGGCGCGATGAGTCCCGGCGCCAGCGGGGCATCCGCCGTCATCGCCCAGGTGAGGGCCACCGGGTCGCCGGCGCTGCGCAGCTCGCTCACCGGCCGGCGAAAGTAGAGCGTCAGGGTGGCGCCCTCGTCTCCCTCCTCGAGGCGGAGAGAATCCACCGGCGCCCGCGTCGGCAGGCGCTGCCAGTCGAAGGGCGCCAGGCGCCCGCCCGGGAAGCGCAGACGCAGGACGCTGTCCCCCGCGCGCTCGAGGCGGGGACTCAGGGGCTCCGAGAACTGGAAGACGCCGCGCAGGCGCTCCCCGCTGTAGACCCACTCGACGCTGAGCATGTTGACGTTGCGCAGGCCGCCGATCAGGCGCAGGGCCTGCTCGTCGCGGCGCAGGGGCAGATCGGGCAGCTCCTCGAGCAGGAGCGGCCAGAAGCTCAGCGGCAAGTAGAAGTGGCCGGCCGCGATCCGGCAGGGCGCGCCCAAGCGGCGCGGGCGGCTGTCCACGAAGACCCAGGCCGAGCCGTCGGTGAGCTTGACGCGGTGGCCCGCCACGGCGAGCGAGACCTTGCGCGTCACGGGATCGAAGTAGCGATTGGCCTGCAGGATCTGCGTCGCATCCCAGAGATCGAGGTAGGCCTCCGCCTCGCCGGGCAGGCTGTAGAGCAGGAAGCTGCGGGCAGCGCGGCCCTGGCCGGGCAGGAACTCCAGGGTCTCGACGCTGAGAGCCGGGCGCCGCGTCGGGGGCCCCACCGCCGCGTCCTCGGCGAGCGCCGGGGCAGCCGCCAGCCAGCCGGCAAGCGCGAAGGCCGCAGGCGCGCAACCACCGAGTCCGCCCGCCCATCACTCGCGCTCCCCCCGCCGCGCGCGGGCCAGCGAGCGCTCGGCGTCGCGCGTGGCGATGGTCTCGCGCTTGTCGTGCTTGCGCTTGCCGCGGGCCAGGGCCAGCTCCACCTTGGCCCAGCCGCCCTTGAAGTAGAGGCGCGTGGGAATCAGGGTGAGGCCCTTCTCCTGGATCTTGACCAGCAGCCGGCGGCGCTCCTTGGCATTCATCAGCAGCTTGCGCCGCCGCTCGGGCTCGTGCGCGGCCGTGCTCCCCTGCGCGTAGGGACTGATGTGCAGGCCGATCAGCCAGAGCTCGCCCTCCTCGATGCCGGCATAGGCGTCCTTGATGGTCGCCTTGCCCGCGCGCAGGCTCTTCACCTCCGTGCCGACCAGGACCATGCCGGCCTCGAAGGTCTCGAGCAGCTCGTAGTCGAAGCGAGCCTTGCGGTTGACCGCGATGATTTTGATGTTTTCGCTCATGGGTGGGATCTCGATCGTGCACCGGGGCGCACCGGGACCGGCAGGCTAGCACTGCCCCTCGGGAGGCGCAAGGAAAAGGGCTGCGCGCGCGACCGCGGGCCCTTGACAGGGCGCGGGCGCGGACCTAATCTGCTTGCCGAGCGCCGAAGTGGTGGAATTGGTAGACGCGCTACGTTCAGGTCGTAGTGGGGGCAACCTCATGGGAGTTCGAGTCTCCCCTTCGGCACCGTCCAGGGCGGCTTCTCCGGGCAGAGAGGCCGCCTTCTTCATTGCCGCGAGCCGACGCCGGCTCGCCCGCCGGCCCGCCCAGCTCGGAGCGATGCCCTGATGGCCCTCAGCCAGGTTCTCCCCTTCGCCCTTCCCGGCGCCGACGGCTTCCCGCTGCGCGGCGACCTCCACTTGCCGGCCGGGCCCGCCGGGCCGCCCCTGCTCATCGTCCATGGCTTCAAGGGCTTCAAGGACTGGGGCTTCATGCCCCTGCTCGCGGCGCGCCTGGCCGAGGCGGGCTTTCCCGCCTGTCGCTTCAATCTCTCGGGCAGCGGGCTGGGCGAGGATCCCGAGCGCTTCAGCGAGCCGGTGCGCTTCGAGCGCAACACCTACAGCCAGGAGCAGCGGGATATCGCCCGTCTGCTGGACGCGCTGGCGGCGGGCGAGCTGGCCGGTCTCGCCGGCCCGGCGCCGCGCCTGGGACTCCTCGGCCACAGCCGGGGCGGCGGCGGCGCCATCCTCGCCGCGGCCCGCGACCCGCGCGTGGCCGCCCTGGTCACCTGGGCGGCCATCGCCCACGTGGATCGCTACGACGTGGCCACGGTCGCCGCCTGGCGCCGCCGCGGCTCCCTGCGCGTGGAGAATGCCCGCACCGGGGACGTCTTCGCGCTCAGCACGGACTTGCTGGATGACATCCTCGCCAACGCGGCGGCCCTGGACATCCTCGCCGCCGCCGGCCGGCTGGCCATCCCCACCCTCGTCGTGCATGGCGAGGAGGACGAGTCCGTGCCCGTCGCCGAAGGCGAGGCGCTCGCCGCGGCGCTGGGCGCGCGCGGCCGCTTCCTGCGCGTGGCGGGGACCGGACATACCTTCGGGGCCGTGCATCCGCCGCAGCCGCAGCCGCCCGCGGCCCTGGCGACCGTGCTCGAGGCCACCGTCGCCCACTTCGCATCAGCGCTGGCCTGAGACTCCGCCCCGCGGCCTCTAGGCCTGGGGCTCGCGGTTGGCGAGCGCTGCGCGCGCATTGCGGGCGAGCCGCGTTTCGCCGGCGCGCATGAGGGCCGTCCCCGCGAAGCGGGCGAGGAAGGCGGCGCGGTCCAGGCTCAGCAGCTCGGCGAGCAGGGGCCGCTGCAGGCCCGGGCGCGGAGCGAAGTCGGCCTCGCGCGTCGGCGGGGCCTCGCGATTCCAGGGGCAGACCTCCTGGCAGATGTCGCAGCCGAAGACATGCTCGCCCAGCAGCGCCGCCTCGCCGGGGGCGAACTCCCCCTTCGTCTCGATCGTGAGCGTGCTGATGCAGAGCCTCGCGTCCAGCCAGCCCGGGCGCTCGGGCGCGAGCGCGCCCGTGGGGCAGGCCTCCAGGCAGGCCGTGCAGCGGCCGCAGCGCTCGGCGACGGGACCGTCCGGCGGCAGCGCGAGGTCGGTGATCAGCGCGCCCAGGAAGGTGTAGGAGCCCAGGCGCTCGTCGATGAGCAGGGTGTTCTTGCCGATCCAGCCCAGGCCCGCCCCCGCCGCCAGCGAGCGCTCGAGCAGGGGCGCCGAGTCGACGCAGACGCGGCTGCGCTGCGCCCCCCAGTCCCGCGCCAGCAGGGCGGCCGCTTGCTTCAGCTTGCCCCGCAGCACCTTGTGGTAGTCCCGGCCCCAGGCATAGCGGCTCACCCAGCCGCGGCCCGCCTCGCGCGGGGCCAGGCTGCCGGGATCCGGCACGTGGTAGTTCAGCGAGACGAGAACGAGGCTGCGCGCTTCCGGGAGCAAGGCGGCCGGATCGCGCCTCGCCTCGCGCTGCCGCTCGAGGTAGGCCATGGGCCCGGCATGGCCGCGCGCCAGCCACTCGTCGTAGCGGGCGTGGTCGGCGACGGGACCGGCGCGGGCAAAGCCCACGCGCTCGAAGCCGAGGGCGAGCAGGGCGCTCCTCAGGCGCGCTGCGGCCTGGGGATCGAGAGCGGCGGCTTCAGCGGCCATGGAGGCTCCAGGGCGCCGGACCGGCGCCGCCCCGCCAGCTAGAGGCGGAGGGCGAGGCCGGCCTCCGGCACGAGGGCGCGATAGAGCGCCTTGATGTCGTCTCGCGGCAGCCGCAGCGTGATCACCGTCTCGTGCGGGGGCAGCTCGCGCTGCACGAGAGCCGTGAAGGCCGCCCAGGCCTCGTCCTTGCGCGCCTGCCGGCGCTGGTCCTGCTCGGCCTTCAGGGCCGCCGGCGCCGGCGTTTCGAGCTGGCGCAGGTCCAGGGTCAGCCCGCCGTCGATGCGCAGGACATAGTGCAGGTCCGGCTCCTCGGGCTCGAGCTTGCGCGGCCCCGCCTGCTGCGCTTCGAGCGTGTCTTTGGGCGCGATCTCGATGCGGATCGGCTCCTTCGGCAGGGTGGCCACTTCGCCGAGGATGCCGAAGGGGCGCGCCAGCCGCTCGCGGAACTCGCGCCGCTGGAGCCGCCGGCCGACGAGAGCGCCGCGCTCGATGCCCGCCAGCTTGCAGCGCCTGACGGCGACGCCGCGAATCTCGAGGATGGCCAGGCTGTCCACCAGGTCCACGGCCAGACAGGGCACGCCCCGTCCGGACAGCTCCACGCGGGCCTTCCAGAAGGCCTCGTCGAGGATCAGCCGCAGGGCTTCGCCGCGGGGGGCGGCGGCGTCGGGCGCTTCCGGGCTCCCGGCCGCCAGGATGGCCGCCACGGGCTTGCGCACGGCGAGCAGGTAGGCCGCCGCCGTCGGGATGGCTGCGATGAGGAGCATCAGGAGCAGCGCGGCCAGCCAGCGCCAGCGGCGCCGCGGCCGCCGCGGCGGGGCAGCGCCACCGCCTCTCGGCTCGGCCATCGGGCGGGTCGCCTTGTGCACGCGCTCGTCCCCCATCAGTAGATGTAGACCGGCGAGCCCACGGCGAGGCTCTCGTAGATGACTTCCAGGTCGGCGTCGCCCAGGCGGATGCAGCCGTGGGTAACCGGCTGGCCGAGCAGGCGCTGGTAGAGCGTGCCGTGAATGAGATAGCCGTCGCCGATGCTCATGGCGTAGTCGCCCAGCACGTTGGGCTCGTAGCGCTCGCGCGCCCCGGGCCCGGGCACCGGCAGGCCCTCCTCGATGAAGGCCCAGTCGGGCTTGACCCACACGGGGCTGGTCTTCTTCAACTGGATGAAGTAGCGACCGCGCGGCGTGCGGAAGATCCACTGCCGATCGTCCTTGGCCTTGAGCATCACGTAGCTGCCCGTCGAGCAGACGCCGTCGCGCAGGACCCGCGTGCCCGTCATCAGGGCGAAGCGATTGCCCGGCGTGTCGATGACGAGGTAGTTGCGCCGCGGCGTGAGCGCGGCGTGCCGGCGCTCGAGGTCGCGGATGCGCGCGGCGCGTTGCTTCAATTCGGATGCCCTGGCTTCCTGCGCCGGCACCTCGCTGCGGGCGACGCCCCGCGCCAGCAGCCGCTCGCGAAGGGAGGGCGCCCAGAGCAGGATGGCGGCGGCGGCGGCGAGGCCGAGCAGGGCCGCGATGAGCACGGTGAAGGTTCTAAGACCAGGCCCCATGTGCGCCGTCCTCAGCGGGAGGCGGAGCTGCGGGCCTTCGCCGCGCGGGACTCCGCCCCGTTGGCGGGGGGCGCCAGGGCGCCGACGATGAGCACGGGCGTGCCCACCTGGGCGAGGGCGAACACCTTGTCCATGTGCTCGTTGCGCAGGGCAACGCAGCCCTCGGTCCAATCGGCGCCGCGGCCGCCGTGCCCGTGGATTTCGATGAGACTGCCGGGAGAGGCCCCGGCGGGAATCTCGCCGCGCTTCTTGGCGGCCCGCAAGCGCGCCAGGTCCGCCTCGTTCGGGTAGTCGATGTCCAGCGCCTTGTAGTACTTCGTGCTGCCGGGGCCGCGCTTGCGCTTGACCTTGTAGCGGCCCTCGGGCGTCGCCTTGTCGCCCCGCATGCGCTTGGTGCCGACCCAGTTGGTGCTCAGCTCCACGGGATAGCTGGCCGCCAGCCGGCCGCCCTGGTAGACGCGGCAGGAGCGGCCGAGCTTGTCGACGATGATGGCCGTGGCCTGGCTGCGCTTGGACCAGGCGATGGTCTCGGCGGCCTCGGCCTGCCAGCGGGGCAGCGCGTCGAGGTAGCCACCGAACTCCCGATGCGCCGACTTGGCGGCCCCGCCGATCGAGGCCTCCGCCTCGGCACCCAGCTTGGCGGCCTCGGCGAGATCGCCGCGCTCGAGCGCGCGCTGGCTGCGGCCGAGGAGCACGCGGCCCTCGGCGGCGCGCCGGCGCAGGGAACTGCGCAGGGGCAGCTCTCCGAACTCGGCCTGATAACCTCCCAGCAGCTCCTGGCTCCTCGCGATGCGCCGGTCGGCCAGGGCGCGCAGGGAGTCCTGCACAGCGAGCGAGTGCGTGCTGGCCTGGCCGGCCAGCCGCAAGGCGTCGAGGGCGTTCGTACGCGCGGCCTCGAAGTCCCGCAGGGGACGCCAGCGAGTGTTCTCCATTTGCCAGGAGATCTTGGCCGTGGCGAGGGCCGATTCGGCGCTGGCCAGGGGCACCGGCGCGTAGCGCTCCGCGCGGTCCTCGTGCGCCTGCCCCACCGCCTGCGCCGCCCGCTCCACGAGGGCAAGGGGCGGACGCTCGGCGGTGAAGTAGGCCACGCAAACGACAATGGCCCCGAGGACGCCGAAGATGGCGGCGACGAGGCCAAGAAGTCGCCCGACGCGGCGATGTCCGCCCCCGGCCTTGCGGCCGGGGGTTCGATCACCGCGACCAATCAACGCTTGCCCATCGTCTTCTTTTCGATGGCCGCGGTCAGCTCGGCGCTGATGGCCTTGACCGTCTCGGTGGCCGCCCGCGCGGTGTCCCGAGCGCCGAAGTAATCAGCCGCGGCCCGCGAGGCCTGCGCCGTCACCAGCGCCTGCTCCACGGCCGCGATCTCGCCCTTCATCGCCTCGAGGACGGCAGCGCCATCCTTGCCGCGGGGGGCCTTCTCGATCAGGGCCTTCGCCTCGGCGATGGCCGCTTCGAGCATGGTGATCGACTCGGCGGACTCCGCCATCACGCGCGCCTTGTTCTCGGCCGCCATGCGCACCGAGGACTCGGCCATGCCGCGCGCGCTGATCAGCCGCTGCTCGGCGAGATCGTACTTGCGCGTGAACATGTTCTTGGAATTCTGCTTCTCGATCTCGGTCATCGCGGCCTCGAGCGAATCGCTGGCAGCGCGGAACTGCTCGGGCGCATACAGAGGCGCCTCGGCCACGCGTGCCGAATCAACGGCAGAGCGCGCGGCAGTGACTGCCTCCTGGGGAACCTTGGCGCAGCCAAGGGCCAGCAGGCCCAGCGCCATGCTCAGGCCCCAGACGCGCAGTAGGTTCTTGGACATCTGCACACCTCCCTGGACCCGGGTTCTGAGGTGCCCGGGCCAAAAAAAAAGCACAGCCGCAGTGGCTACGCCTGAGAATTATGCCTCCCGCCGGAAGCGGCGGCGTTTGAATGGTGGGCATGGTATAGCGGATTCCCAGAAATGCAAGATGTTCCTTTTCGCCTTCCGCCAGAGACCCACCGTCGACGATCCATCACGAGGGACATCCTAGCGGGGATCCGCAGCTTCGACCAGAAGAAATGCTCAGGCCGAGAAGCGCTGAGGGGAGCGCTGGGAAGCGTCGACCCGACGCCGGGAAGAGCGGCGCCTGGAACCTCGATTCCTATATATCATGCGTGTATCAATCATGGCGGACAGCCGCAACTCGCAGCCACGCCAGCCCTTCGCCGCCCAGCACCGAGTTGAAGGTGACTGCGTGGCTGTGCCCGGTGCCGTCGGGCTGCAGGTGGCGAGGAGCCCCGCCTTGGCCAGGAATCCACATCTGTCCAAGCTCGCCTCCCGCCGGACTCGCCCGGCTAGCTGGCGCTGGGGCGGCCGCCGGGCAGGGCCAGCGCCTGCTCCCCGCCCGCTGCCGCCAGGGATGCCGGCGCCGCCGGCTTCTCCTCGATGCCGATCGCCTCGGCCCGCGTGAAGCGCGCGAGCAGGCTGTAGACCACCGGCACCACGACCAGCGTGAGGAAGGTCGAGAAGAGGATGCCGCCGACGATGGCGATGCCCAGCGGCTGGCGCGATTCGGCGCCTGCGCCCAGGCCCAGCGCGATGGGCAGGATGCCGAAGACGGTCGACAGGCTGGTCATCAGGATCGGGCGCAGGCGGATCCGCGCCGCCTCCTGCACCGCCGCGAGGATCGACTCCCCCCGCCCGCGCAGCTGGTTGCTGAACTCGACGATGAGGATGGCGTTCTTCGTCACCAGGCCGATCAGCATGACGAGACCGATCTGCGAGAAGATGTTCAGGCTCTGGCGCAGCACGAAGAGCGAGACGACGGCGCCGACCAGGGCCAGCGGCACGGAGAGCAGGATCGTGAAGGGGTGCACGAAGCTCTCGAACTGCGCCGCGAGGACGAGGAAGATGAAGACGAGCGCCAGCAGGAACATGAAGGCGAGACTGCCGCTGCTCTCGCGGTACTCGCGCGACTGCCCGGCCAGCTCGGTGCGGATTCCGGCCGGCAGCTCCGTGCGCGCGATCTCGTCGAGCGCGCCCAGGGCGCTGCCGAGATCGACGCCGGGGGCGAGGTTGGCGGTGATCGTCGCCGAGCGCTCGCGGTTGTAGTGGTTGAGCGACTTGGGCGCCGGCGTCTCCTCCACGCTGACCAGGTTCGCCAGCGGAATCAGCTCGCCGCCGGCCGCGCGCAGGTGGATCTCGCGGATGACATCCGGAGTTGCGCGCTGACTCGCGCGCAGCTGGGCGATGACGTCGTACTGCTCGGTGCCCTGCTTGAAGTCGCCGATCACCCGGCCGCCGAGGAAGGTCTCCAGGGTGCCGCCGATGTCGGCGACGGAGACGCCGAGGGCCGCCGCCCGCTCGCGCTCGATGTTGATCTCCAGCTGGGGCTTGTTCAGGCGCAGGTCGCTGTCCAGGTTGACGAGGTAGCCGAGCCCCTGGGCCTTGGCCATGAAGCTCTGCACCGCGGTGTTCAGCTCATCGTAGCTGTCCGCCTTGAGCACGTAGCTGATGGCCGAGGAGCTGCCGCGCCCGGCGAGGCTCGGCGGATTGACGACGAAGGCCAGCACGCCGGGGATGCCCATCAGGCGCGGAAAGAGCGAGGCGACGATCTCCTGCTGCGAGCGCTCGCGCTCCGCGCGCGGCTTGAGCGAGAGGAAGAGGAAGCCGTTCGTCACGCTGCCCGGCCCGCCGAAGCCCAGGCCCGTGGCGCTGAAGAGGCCGCGGCGTTCGGGCAGATCCAGGAGCACCGCTTCGATCTGGCGCATGTTGCGGTCCGAGTACTCGAGCGTGGCGCCTTCCGGCGCGATGACGATGCCGAAGCCGACGCCGCGATCCTCGACGGGCACCAGCTCGCGGGGCAGCCGCTGCCAGAGCCAGCCGGTGCCGGCGAGCAGGAGCAGCGCCAGGGCGAGCACCAGCGGCCGGTGCGCCAGCGCGAAGCGCAGCGTCGCGGCGTAGGCCCCGTCCAGCCAGCGGAAGAAGGCCTCGAAGGAGCGGTCGCTCCACTTGCGGCGCCCGTCGCGCTCGGCGCGACGGAGCATCACCGAGCAGAGCATCGGCGTCAGGGTCAGCGCCACGAAGGTGGAAATGGCCACGGCGACGGCCAGGGTAAGGCCGAACTCGCGGAAGAGGCGGCCCACCGAGCCGGTCAGGAAGGCCACCGGGATGAAGACGGCGACGAGCACCACCGAGGTGGCGATGACGGCGAAGACGATCTCGTCCATCGCATCGCGCGCAGCCACGCGCCGCGGCTTGCCCATCTCGAGGTGGCGGAAGCTGTTCTCGAGCACGACGATGGCGTCGTCGACCACCAGGCCGATCGCCAGCACCAGCGCGAGCAGGGTGATGATGTTGATCGAGAAGCCGAGGGCGAAGGCCACCGTGAAGGCGCCGATGATGGCGATCGGGATGGCCACGATCGGGATCAGCGTCGCGCGCAGGCTCTTGAGGAAGAGCAGCACGATGAGCACCACGAGGCCCGTGGCCAGCAGCAGCGTGCTGCCGATCTCGTTGATCGACTCCTCGATGAAGGTGGCGGAGTTGTAGGCCGTCTCCAGCTGCATCCCCGCCGGCAGGCTCGCCTGCAGCTCGGGCAGCGCTGACTGCACGGCCTTGCCGACGGCGACCGTGCTCGCCTCCTTCTGCTTGACGATGCCCAGGCCGACGGCGGGCTGCCCGTTGAAGCGCGTGATCGTGCGCTCGTCCTCGGGGCCGATCTCGATCTCGGCCACGTCGCCCAGGCGGACGAGATTGTCGCCTTGCTGGCGGACGATGATCGCCGCGAATTCCTCGGGGCTGTGCAGCTCGCCGCGCGTGCGCAGGGGGAACTCCCGGCCTGTGCCCTCGATGCGGCCGGCCGGCGTCTCGATGTTCTCGGTGCGGATCGCGCGCTCCACGTCCTGGCTGGTGAGCCCGCGCGCCATCATGCGCTGCGGATCCAGCCAGATGCGCATCGCGTAGCGCCGCTCGCCGCCGATGAACACGGTGCCGACGCCCGGCACCCGCTGCAGGCGCTCCTTGAGCACGCGATCGGCCACTTCCGAGAGCTCGAGCGTGGAATGGCGGTCGCTGAGGAAGGCCAGCCAGATGATGGGCTGCGCGTCGACGTCCACCTTGGCGACGACGGGGTCGTCCGCCTCGCGCGGCAGGCGGCCGCTCGCGCGCGAAACGCGGTCGCGCACGTCGTTGGCGGCCACGTCGACATCGCGATTCAGCTCGAACTCGATCGTGATGCGCGAGCCCTGCTCGAGGCTGGAGCTGGTCAGGCTCTTGACGCCCTCGATCGTGGAGAACTGCTCCTCGAGGACGTTCGTGATCTCCGTCTCGACGACGCTCGGGCTGGCGCCGCGGTAGAGCGTGGTGACGGAGACGACCGGCGGCTCGATGTCCGGATACTCGCGCACCGGCAAGCGCAGGAAGGCGATCACGCCGAGCAGCGTGATCGTCAGGCTCATGACGACCGCGAGCACCGGCCGCCGGATGCTGAGCTCGCTGAGCTTCATGCGCCGCCTCCCGGCCCGGCGGCCGCGGCCGGCGGGCCGCCCGGCGCGCCGGCGGCGATCGGCAGCACCTTCGCGCCGGGAAAGACCTTCTGGTGGCCCGCGCGCACGACCTGCTCCCCGGCCGCCAGGCCGCTGAGGATCTCCACGGTCTCCGCCTGGCGCAGGCCGAGGGTCACCGGGCGCGGGCTGATCGTGCTGTCCGCACCGATCACGTAGACCATCATCTGACCGCCCTGGATGAAGACGGCTTCGCTGGGCAGGGTGAGGGCGTCCTCGCGGCTGTCCAGCACCACGGACACCGCGGCCGACATGCCGGGCCTGAGCAGGCGGTCGGGATTGGCGAGGCGGGCGATGACGCGCGCGCTGCGCGTGGCGGCATCGAGCTCCGGTTCGATGATGTCCACCGTGCCGGTCAGCGCGCTGTCCGGATAGGCGATCGTCGTCACGGCGACCGCGGCGCCGCGCGCGAGCTGGCCGAGCAGGCGCTCGGGCGCGCTGAAGTTGACGCGCAGCTCGTCGTAACGCGAGAGCTCGGTGATGGCCGTGCCCGCGCGCAGATAGGCGCCCGGGCTCACCCGCCGGGCGCCGAGAACGCCGGCGAAGGGGGCCGTGATGCGCGCCTTGGCCAGGCGGGTCTCGGCCAGCGCGAGCTCGGCCTCGGCCACCTTGAGGGCCGCCGCCGCGTCGTCGAGATCCTGGGCCGAGCCCGCCCCGGCCGCCACCACCGCCGCGATGCGGACGTGGCTCGCCTGCCGCTGATCGCGCAGGGCGGCGGCCCGCGCGGCCTGGGCGCGCAGCTCCGCGTCGTCGAGCTGGGCGATGAGAGCGCCCGCCGCGATCGGCTGGCCCTCCCGGAAGGGCAGGGCGACGACGGCGGCGTCGATCTCGCTGACGACGGTGATCGCCTCGCTGGCCGCCAGCGTGCCGACGACCGTGAAGCGGTCGATCAGGGTGCCGGCCGTGGCCGCCGCGGTCTCGACCGGCAGGGGCGGCATGCTGAAGCCGCCGCCGCCGGCTTCGCTGCTTGCCGCCGCAGCCGGCGATCAGGGCGAGCGCCGGCAGCGCGAGTCCGAACAGGGCGCCGGCCAGCGGCCACCGGCGGGACAGGGCAGAGGACGGGTTCACGGTGTGCTCTCCTGGGTGGCGGTGGATGCGGTGACCGGGCCGGGGTAGGCGCCGCCGGTGAGGCGACGCAGCTCGGCCGCGGCCCGGGCCCTGCGGTAGAGCGCCGCCGAGTAGCGGCGCTGGGCGTCGGCGAGATCGGCGCCCAGGCGAACGAGTTCGAAGGCCGTGCTGCGCCCGCTGCTGAACTCGGCCAGCCCGATGCGCAGCTGCTCGAAGGAGGCGGCGACGCCGACGCCGGCCAGGGTCTGCCGCGTTTCGCTGCGGACGAGCTCGCGATGCTGCGCGCGCACGGCCTCGCCGAGGGCGCGCTGCGCGGCGGTGAACTGCGCCTCGGCCCGCGCGAGCTCGGCGCGCAGGCGGTCCCGCTCGCCGCGGTCCCTGCCGCCCAGGGGCAGGCTCAGGCGCAGGCCCCAGCGCCAGGTCGGATAATCCCTGCCCGTCACCTGATCGAAGGTGTCGCCGAAGCCGGTGTCCAGTGCGCTGCGCAGGGTGTCGGGCCCGCTGCCGAAATCGACGATGACCTCCCGGCCGGCGCCGCCCAGGCCACGCCCCCCCAGCGCTCCGAAGAGATCCAGCTGCGGCAGGGCGTCCCAGCTCGCCGCGCGGCTGCGGGCGCGCGCGGCGGCGACTGCCTTCGTCTCCGCGGCCAGGGCGAGATTGCGCTCGCCGGCCAAGGCCACCAGCTCCTCCTCGTCGATGGCGGGGAAGGCGGCCGGCGGCTGGCCGACCGCGCGAAAGCGCGCCGTGGCCTGGGGACGGCGCCCGATGAGCGTGGCCAGCCGGTCGGAGACGCGATCGAGCTGCTCCTCGCCGTCGAGCACGGCCTGGGCCTGCTGGGCGAGGAAGGCGCGGGCGCTGGCAGGCGCCCCGGGTCCGACGAGCCCGGCCTCGGCGCGGAGCTCGGCTTCGCTGAGAAAGACGCGGGCCTGCTCCTCGACGAGGAGTTGCACCGCGTAGTCCCGCTCGGCCGCGTAGAGCGCCCAGTAGGTGGACTCCAGTTCGGCGATCACCGCCAGGCGCGCATCGGCGTAGAGCGCTTCCGCCTGCGCCTGCTGTTCGCCGCTGGCGTCCAGCGCTCCCCGCGCGGCCGGACCGAAACCCCTTGAGCAGGGGCTGGGTGAGCGCCAGCTCGCCGAAGCTGTCGATCTGGGGGGAGAGCAGCGCGAAGCTCGAGTTGCTGCTCGAGCGGACGGTGTTGAGGCTGGCCGAGAGCTCGGTGCCCGTGGGCAGGCGCAGGCGGGCGCCGCCGCTCAGCTGCCGGCTCTCGCTCTCGAGCACGTCGGCGCCGGCGAAGAAGGAAGCCGTCGGCTGCTCGTCGCCGGCCCAGCTCGCCTCGCCGAAGAGCTCGGGCCAGAAGGCGCCGCGCTCGCGGCGGGCCGCGCCGGCCGCTGCGGCGCGCTGGGCCGCGGCGATGCGAATCGCGCTGCCCTGGTCGAGCGCCTCGGCCAGGGCTTGCTCCAGCTCGAGCGGCTCGCCGGCCAGGCCGGCCAGGGTCAGGGCCAGGGCGCTGTCCGGACTGGCGCCGAGTCCGCGCGCGGAGGCCGCGCTCGGCGCCGGCGGATCGAAGGCGATCAGCAGGCCGCTGAGGGCGATGAGAACGGGTAGACGAGGACGCAGGGTTCTGCGCATTCCACACCAACTCCCGGTGATCATGAACAGCGCGCGGAGACGCGCGAAGGGCGGGTGAGCGATCCTTGTCACCCGCGGACAAGCTAACATGCGCAGGGCTTCGCGTCACCCCGAATTCGGCATCGCGCTTGCGCCAGCCAAGGCCCAGAATCCACTCAAAGCCGACCAAGAGCTGCCGATAATCCCATACAGGAGCTGCCGCCCTTCCCGGCGGGAGCCAGAGGAAATTGCCGATGGAAGGCCCCGCAAGCCGCGGCTCGTCGAACTCCGCCCTGGCGATCCTCCATGTCGAGGACTGCCGGATCCAGCGGCATCTCATCTCGCGCCTGGCAGCGGCCCTCGATGCGGATATCACGCTCCAGACTGCGGGGAATCTGGCGGACGCGCTGGTCCTCTGCGCCGAAGGCAGTTTCGACGCGGTGCTGCTGGACCTGATGCTGCCCGACTCCAGCGGCGTGGAGACCCTGCGGCGCCTGCACGACGCGCTGCCCCGGGTGCCCATCATCGTGCTCACCGCAACCGATGACCGCGCGCTGGCCCTGGAGCTCCTCGCCCGCGGCGCCCAGGACTACCTGCTCAAGAACCAGGTGGACGGCAGCAGCCTGCTGAGGTCGATCCGCTACGCCATCGAGCGCCAGCGGACGGCCCTCCAGCTCGAGCAGGAGACGGCGCGCCTGCGCGAGAGCGAGGCGCGCCTGAGCTGGCTCTTCGAGCACTCGCCCGTCCCCCTCATCGAACTCGACATCGGCCCGGGCCTCTCCTTCCTGTCGGTGACCGCCGAGGGCATCAGCGCAGCCGCAGCGCAGGCGTTCCTCGCCGCAATCCGCCTCGCCGCCGCCAACCGGGCCGCCCTGGGCCTCGTCGGCGCCGACTCGATGGCGGATCTGACCTGCGTCGGCGATCTGGTGCCCGCCGCGTCGCTGCCCGCCTTCGGCCGCGCGCTCGCCCAGCTCGGCCGCGGCGACACGCCGGCCGAGCACGAGGCGCTCATCCGCCGGCTGGACGGAGATGACCGCAGCGTGCGCCTGGGCTACGCCCTGACCGCCGACCCCGGCGCACGGGGCATCCGGGTGATGGTCTCCGCCATGGACCTCACCGCGGCCAGGAAGGCCGAGCTGCAGATCCGGCTGCAGGCCGTCGCGCTCGAGGCCACGTCCTATGCGGTGGTGATCACCGATGTCGAGGGCTGCATCCTCTGGGTGAACCCCGCCTTCACGGACCTCACCGGCTATGCGCGCGAGGAGGCGATCGGCGCCAACCCGCGCATCCTCAAGTCGGGCACTCACGATCCCGCCTTCTACCGGAGCATGTGGCAGGACCTGCGGGCGGGGCGGCTGTGGGAGGGCGAGGTCGTCAACCGGCGCAAGGACGGCTCGTTCTACTCCGAGCACATGACGATCACGCCCGTGCGCGCCGACGGCGGCGAGATCACCCACTACATCGCGATCAAGTTCGACATCAGCGAGCGCAAGGCGCTCGAGGCCAAGCTGATGCAGTCGCAGAAGCTGGAGTCCATCGGCCAACTTGCAGCGGGAGTGGCCCATGAAATCAACACGCCCATCCAGTTCATCGGCGACAACCTGCGCTTCGTCAAGGACGCCTTCGCAGAGCTCCTGCCACCCCTGGCGAAGCTGGCGCATGACGCGCACATCGCCGCGGCGGCGCGGCAGGACGCGGAAGCGCCGCTCGGCGATCTGGATCTGAACTACTTCCGCGACGAGGTGCCGCGCGCCATCGCGGATTCGCTCGAGGGCGTGGAGCACGTGGCCAAGATCGTCCGCTCGATGAAGGCCTTCGCCCATCCCGGCGTGAACGAGATGACGAGCGTCGACATCAACGGCATCGTCGAAAACGCCGTGACGATCTCGCGCAACGAGTGGAAGTACATCGCCGAACTCGAGCTGCAGCTGGCGGCGAACCTGCCGCCCGTGCCCTGCCTGCCCGGCGAGCTGGGCCAGGTGCTGCTCAACATGATCGTCAATGCCACCCACGCGATCGAGACGGCGCTGGGCAAGGACCCGCCGGTGAAGGGCAGCATCACGATCAGCACCCTGCTCAGGGAGAGCAGCATCGAGATCCGCATCGCCGACAGCGGCTGCGGCATCCCGCCCGAGCATCGCGCAAAGGTCTTCGACCTCTTCTTCACGACCAAGGACGTGGGCAAGGGCTCGGGCCAGGGACTGGCCATCGCCTATTCGGTCGTCACCGAGCAGCATGGCGGCTCGCTCAGCTTCGAATCGGAAGCTGGGCAAGGGAACGACCTTCATCGTCAAGTCTGCCCCTGGTCCGCCAGACGGCAAGTGTGGAGGCGGATCCGCTGACGGTGGCCTGAGCCCGAGCGCCCCTAGGGCGCGGGCTGGAGTTCGCCGGGGAGCAACGCCTCGGCGGCGGCCTTGGGCGGCAGGAGCACCCGCACGGGCTCGCGGACGCCGCGGTTCTTGCCGAAGTTCTGCAGACGCTCGACCAGGGCCAGGGTCACCCGGCTGCCCTTGGCGACGATCAGCAGCCCGCTGGTGGCCACCACGTCCTCGACGAAGGTCATGCCCGGCCGCAGGTCCGCCAGGCGCAGCTCGCGAACCTCGCGCACCCGCTGCTCCTCGCAGACGATGCGCCCGAAGAGGGCAAGCAGTTCCTCGTCGTAGGCGCCGTGGCGGCCGATCAGGGAGCCGACGGCGAGCTCGGCCGTGAGGCCCTGCACCTCGAGCACGTGGAAGTCCACGGCGATCTTGATCAGGCGGGCGCCCAGCGGCAGCTCGGCGCCGCGGGGGCTCTCGGCCGCTTGGCCACCGCCGTCGAAGCGCCTGCCCTGGTAGCGCAGCACCTCGCGCACCGGCTCCAGGCGCGGAATGCTGGCGAGCAGCCGCTCCACCACCGCGGGCATCCGATCGACCATCGCCTGATCGCCGGCGTCGAGCGCTTGGCCACGGTAGACCTGCTCGGCCACCTCGGCGGGCAAGATGACGGAGCCGATCTGGGAGAGCATCGCCGCGACTTCGATGTGCCAGCGCTCCGTGACGGACAGGGCGTCCAGCACCTGGGCAATCAGGTCCTTGGCGCGGCTGGCCCGGCTGAAGGCGGCCGGATTGGCCAGCGCGAGGATCTCCGTCAGCGCCTTGATGCTGCCGTGGAGGGTTTCGCTGAGCAGCACGCGCTCGGCGCCGATCAGCTCGTACTGCCGCACGCCGTCCTTGAGCGCGGCCAGCAGGTCCTCCGCCGGACAGGGCTTCTGCAGGAAGCGGAAGATGCCGCCCTTGTTGACGGCGGTGGCGGCATCGTTGAGGTCGGCCTGACCGGTGAGCAGGATGCGCACGGTGTCCGGCGCCTGCTGACGCGCCGCGGCGAGGAAGGCAGCGCCGTCCATGATGGGCATGCGCATGTCCGAGATGAGAACGGTGAAGGGCTCCTCGGCGGCCAGGCGCTCCAGACCAGCGGCGCCGCTCTCGGCCGTCACCACGGTGAAGGACTGATGGAGCTGCCGGGCGAGGGCCGCCAGCACGCGCGGCTCGTCGTCGACGCAAAGGATGCGCGGGCGCGGCGGCGCGGTCCCCATCAGGTCTGGGCCTCCGCGAGGTCCCCCGCCAGCTCGGCCGCCAGCGCGCGCCAGCCCGGCAGCCGCGCGGCGAGCTCGAACTGCTCGCCGTAGCCGCCGGGGGCCAGCGCCGCCGTCAGGGCGGAGCTCGGCCTGCCATCGCTCAGCTCATGGTCGAGCTGATCCGCGACGAAGACGGCGGCGATGAGGCCGAACTGCGTCTGGGGCACGCTCTCCGGCCGGTGGTGATTGGCCACCGCTTCCATCACGGGGTAGGCCACGCCCCAGAGACCGAGCAGGTAGGCGCCGATCTCGGCGTGGCCGACGCCGAGCAGCTCGCGCTCCAGCTCGTGACCGGGCCGCCCCTGCCGCGCGGCCTCGCTCCTGGATCCTCGCGTACTCCGCGGGCTCCTCGAGCATCAGCAGCAGCTTGCCGAAATCGTGGAGCAGGCCGGCGATGTAGGCCTTGTCGGCCTGCTCGCCCGGCGCGCACATCTTGGCGGCGAGCGCGGCCACGCGGAGGGCGTGGCGCTGCTCCGTCGCCAGAGCCTCGGGCGAGATGCCCTGCTTGCCCTGGAAGCCGCCGTAGACCTCCATGGCCAGCACGAGGTTCTTGACCATCTGCATGCCGAGGTAGCTCACGGCATCCTGCGTGCTGGCGATCTGCCGGCGCAGGCTGAAGAAGCCCGAGTTGACGACCTGCAGCAGGCGGGTGGTCACGCCGAGATCCTCCTCGACGATGGCCGCCACCTTGGCCACGTCCACCTCGGGATCGGCCAGGGCCTTGAGGAGCTGCCCGTGCACCTTCGGCATCGCGGGCAGGGTCTTGAACTTGCCCACCAGGCGCCGCGTAGCCTCGATGCTGAGCAGGTCCTGCAGGCTGCAGGCGCGCTCGACCACTTCCTTGATCGTGTCGGCGTCGCAGGGCTTGCTCAGGAACTGGTGGGAGATCGGAATCGCCTGCAGGGCCGCCTCCATGTCCGCGTGCCCGGACAGCACGATGCGCACCGTCTGCGGGTGGCGCTCCTGCACGCGCGCGAGCAGCGTCGCCCCGTCCATGCCCGGCATGCGCATGTCGGTGATGACGACGTCGAAGGCCTGCTCGGCCATCAGGGCCAGGGCCTCTTCACCGCCCCCGGCGAAAGCGAGCTGCCAGCCCTGGGTCTTGCTGTGCAGCATGCGGCGCAGGCCGTCCAGGATGCGCTGCTCGTCGTCCACGAAGAGAATGTGCTTCATGACTCTCCTTGCTCGGGACCGCAGGCAGCCGTCGGCCGCGCGGGCGCCGCCTGGCGAGCGCCGTTCATGGACTATCGGCAGGCAATGCATCAGACTTGAAAAGATTTGTGGCGCCAGGGAGTGGGTTTTCAGCGGGCGCGCCGGAGCCGGCGCAGGCCCAGGCCGAGCAGGAGCAGCACCAGGAGCCCGGCCAGGAGGGGCAGCAGCACCGCGAGCACACCGAGCAGGGCCGCGCCGCCGGATTCGCCCGCGGCCAGCACGGGATTGCCGAGGCCGCCGGTGCCGGCCGTGGAGGCGAGGCGCAGCCCCACCGTGCCCGCCTGCACCAGCCCGGCGGCGCCCCCACCGGCGACGAGGGCCAGGGCCCAGCGCCAGGCCGGCGGCAGCTCCAGCAGGAAGGCGGCCATGAGCAGGGTGCCGGCCACGACGGCCAGGGGCGTGGCCACCGTGTCGAGCAGGTGATCCAGCCAGGGGATCTGGTAGGCGAGCACTTCGATCAGCGTGGCGAGACCGAGTCCCAGCAGCACCGGCGTCGCGCTCAGCCAGGCGAAGCTCTCGATCAGCTCGACGTGGCCGAAGCGGGCGGCGAGGCCGGCGATGAGCAGGGGAACGAAGACGCGCAGGCCGGCCGCCGCCGCGAGGCCGAGGCCGAGCAGGAAGCCGAGCAGCAGATCCATGGTCGCCCCCAGCCCGGGCTAGAGAACCGACAGCACCTCGTAGCGCTGATTGCGCAGGACGGGCGTGAAGCCGGCGTCGCGGATGAGCCGCTCGATCTCGCTGCGCTCCATGAGGAAGCTGGCGCCGGCCTGGCTGACCACGTTCTCCTCCAGCATCAGGCTGCCGAAGTCGTTGGCGCCGAAGCGCATGGCGATCTGGCCGATCTTGGCGCCCATCGTGACGTAGCTGAGCTGCAGGTTCTCGAAGTTGTCCAGGTAGAGCCGGCTCAGGGCGAGCACGCGCAGGTACTCCACGGCCGTGGCCCGCGGCGTGTGCAGGTGCGTGTTGTCGGGCTGGAAGGTCCAGGGGATGAAGGCCGTGAAGCCGCCGGTGTCGTCCTGCAGCCGGCGCAGGCGCTCGAGGTGCTCGACGATCTCGGCCGGCGTCTCGACGTGGCCGAACATCATCGTCGCCGTGGTGCGCAGGCCGAGGCCGTGGGCGATCGCCATCACCTCGAGCCACTCGCTCGCGCTGTCCTTGAGCGGCGAGATCCGCTGGCGCACCCGGTCGACGAGGATCTCCGCCCCGCCGCCGGGGATGGAGTCCAGGCCCGCGAGGGCGAGGCGGCGAAGGGTGGGCTCCAGACCCAGGCCCGAGAACTCGGCGATGCGGCGGATCTCGATCGGGCTGAAGCCGTGCACGTGGATGCGGTAGCTGGCCTTGATCCAGGCGAGCAGCTCCTCGTACCAGTCGATCTTGAGGTCGGGATGCACGCCGCCCTGCATGAGGATCTGCGTGCCCCCCACGGCGAGGGTCTCCTCGATCTTCCGGGCCAGCTCCTCGCGCGTGAGCACGTAGCCGTCCGGCTTGCCCGGCGCGCGGTAGAAGGCGCAGAACTTGCAGTACACGTTGCAGACGTTCGTGTAGTTGATGTTGCGATCGAGGATGAAGGTAACCTGCCGCTCGGGATGGAGCGCCTGGCGGCGCCGATCTGCCGCGGCGCCGAGCTCGAGCAGGTCGGCCTCTTCGAAGAGCTTGAGGCCCTCGGCGGGGCTGAGGCGACCGCCGGCCGCGGCGCGCGCGAGCAGGGCCGCCACCGGACTCCTGCGCCTGGCTCACTGCCATGCCCGGATCTCCTCGTAGGTGGTGCTGCGCTCGATCGGAGTGCGCCCTGCCTTGCTGATGAGGCGCACCAGCTCGTCCTGGGGAATGTGCTCGGGCGTGGCGCCGCCGGCGTCGTGCGTGATGCGCTCGCGCACCACCGTGCCGTCGATGTCGTTGGCGCCGAAGCAGAGGCCGAGCTGCGAGAGCTTCTCGCTGACCATGATCCAGTAGGTCTTGATGTTCGCGAAGTTGTCGAGGAAGAGCCGCGCCACGGCGAGCGTGCGCAGGTCGTCCAGGCCCGTGGTGAAGCTGTCAACTGGCAGGGGATTGTTCTCTGGGTGATACGCGAGCGGGATGAAGGCCATGAAGCCGCCGGTGCGGTCTTGCAGATCGCGCAGGCGGGCCATGTGGTCCACGCGGTCGGCCAGCGACTCGATGTGCCCGTAGAGCATGGTGGCGTTGGAGCGCAGGCCGAGGCCGTGGGCGGTCTCGTGGACCTCGAGCCAGCGGCCCGTCCAGGACTTGCGGCCGCAGAGCTCCTCGCGGATCTCCTCCTGGAAGATCTCGGCGCCGCCGCCGGGCAGGCTGCCGAGGCCGGCGGCACGCATGTCCTCGAGCACCTCGGTCACGCTCCAGCCCGTGAGCTTCGTGAAGTGGTCGATCTCGACGGCGGTCCAGGCCTTCAGGTGCACGGCCGGGTGCGCCGCGTGCAGGGTGGCGATGATGCCGCGGTACCAGTCGTACTTCAGGTGCGGGTGGATGCCGCCCACGATGTGGATCTCGGTGGCGCCCTGGGCCTCCATGCCGGCCACGGCCGCCAGCATCTCCTCCGTGCTCATCGTGTAGCCGCGCGGGTCCTTCGCCGTGGCGGCGAAGGAGCAGAACTTGCAGTTCATCGCGTAGATGCAGAGGTTGGTCGGGTTGAGGTGCCGGTTGATGTTGAAGTAGACCTTGTCGCCGTTCCGCGCGCGGTTCGCCCGGTCGGCGAGACGCCCGAGGGCGAACAGATCCTCGCTGGCATAGAGCGCCAGCGCGTCGTCGCGCGTGAGGCGCTCGCCGGCCTCGAGCTTGGCTTGGATGGCAGCTAGCGACATCGCTTCCCCCCGGCAGGTCCGCCGAATATAGACGGGCCGGCGGCGCGCGACAAGCCTCAGTGCGGCATTGCGCTTGGGGATATCGGAGCCGTTACTCCGCGAAGCCGCGCTTGACCGCGTCGCTGCGCGGCACTAGCCTGCCGGCATGCGCAGCTCACTCGCTCTCTTCGCGCTCATTCTTCTTGTCGCCTGCGCCGGCGGCTGCGCCTCCGATGCCGCGGGTGTTGGGACGGGCGAGGCCCAGGTGGGCCATGTCGCCGCGGGCGAGGCCGGGCCGGGCGAAGCCGGGCCGCGCGGCAAGCCGGCGCCCGTGCCGCTGCCCGCGGCGCTGCTCGCGCGCAATGCACCCGGGGCGCTCTTCGCGCCCGCGGCCCTGGACTCCATCCTCGCCGCCGAGCAGGGCCTGCCCACGGCGCTTCGCATCGGGCGCTGGGCGCGGCGCTTCCTCGCCGACCCGGCCAGCGAGTACCGCTTCGGCCTCCTCGCGGGCGGCTACGTGGCGGAGGGACTGCTGGTCAGCGACCATCGCCAGGACTGCGTGAGTTTGCTCTATCGCGCGACCGAGCTGGCGCGGGCCCGGGACCACGAGGATGCCCTGCGCGTGGCCCTGGCCACGCGCTTCACCAATGCGCCCTGGGATTCGCTCGTCGATGCCGCCGGCGGCGTGGACTACGAGCGCCCCGAGCACCTCGACTACAGCCTCGACATGGTGCGCAGCGGCCACTGGGGCGAGGACATCACGGCGCGGCTGACGGGCGCGCGGCCGGATCCCATTGGCTCGAGCCGCTACGCGGCGGGCAGCTTCGTCGTCGTGCCCGAGTCGGCCCTGGTCGTGGGCGAACTCGCCGAGGGCGACCTCGTCTGGTTCGTGCTGGACCCGGCCAATGCCGGCGCGCGCAAGCTGCGCGAGGAGCATGGCCTCGTGATCGGGCACATCGGGATCATCGTTGTGGAGAATGGCGAGCGGAGGCTGATCCACGCCGCGAGCAGCCCGCTGCCGGGCGAGTACGCCGGCGGGCGGGTGGTCTCCGTGCCCTTGGCAACTTACCTGGCTCGGGTCGAGCGCTACGGGGCGGTGGTTGTTACTCGGTTCGCGGACTAGGCGCGATTCGGGTCGGCGCCTGGCCTGTCCCCGCTGCCACCCAGGCCCGCCCCGCCGGCGAGGCGAACCACCTCTCGATCTCGGCGAAGCTCGAGAAGGGCCGATGCGCGATGCCTCGCACCTCCAACCACTCGGCGAGGGCTCCCTTCGCGAAGACGAGATCCGCCCGCCCGGCCGGGCAACGGTCCGTGGTGCCGTCGCCGATGTAGACCGTGCGCGTCCCGATCGCCGCAATCTGTGCCAGGTGCCAGCTCTTGCAGTGATTGCAGAGCGCGTTGATGCGCGGCGTGGTCGCGGGCACGACGCGCCAGCGGCCGTCCGCCTCGAAGGCGAGACCGTTGGCCGCGAAGGGCAGATCGGCCAGGCCCTCCCGCTCGAGCACGGCCTGGATCAAAGGCGCGAGCCCCCCCGAGAGGATGGTCAGCGGCCAGCCGCGCTCCCGGCAGAAGGCCACGAAGCCTGCGAAGCCGGGATCCACGGGCACGGCCGCCAGCACCTGCCCCAGCGCCTCCGCCCAGGGCGCGCGGAGCAGGGCTACCTCATCGCGCAAACCCTGCTCTTCGCTGAGCGTGCCCGCCTCCACCCGGCGCTCGATCTCGAGCCACGACGAGCCCGCGTAGTGATCGAGCAGGTGGACGAGCGTGTCCTCGGCCGTGATCGTGCCGTCGAAATCCGTGAAGACGTTGACCTTCATTTATTCCTGCTCGCTCGTGCCGTGGCCGTGGGCCGGGGCCAGCCGCGGCCGGTCAGGCGCTTGCGCCGCCTCTCCGGCCGCGCTAGACTTGCCGGTTCCGGCCTCGCACCTGGCGTGGAGGCCTATCCATAGCCCAGCCGATTCGCCGTGGCAAGCCCAGGAGTCCAGCATGGCCGACGCCAAGCCCCAGCCCAAGTACCTCAAGGACTATCGTCCCAGCGCCTGGCTCATCGACACCGCCGAGCTGCGGGTCGAACTCGGTGAGGAGGGCACGCTCGTCCACGCCAGGCTCGCCCTGCGGCCCAATCCCGACCCGAAGGCCGAGCGCGGTCCGCTGGTGCTCCACGGCCGCGAGCTGGAACCCGTGTCGCTGGCCCTGAACGGCAAGGCGCTCGCGCCCGCCGACTACCGCATCGAGGACGGCCGCCTCCACCTGCCCAGCGCCAAGGGCGACTGCGTCCTCGAGAGCACGGTGCGCATCCACCCCGAGACGAACACCAGCCTCGAGGGCATCTATCGCTCCGGCGGCAACTTCTGCAGCCAGTGCGAGGCCGAGGGCTTCCGCAAGATCACCTGGTTCCTGGACCGCCCCGACGTCATGGCCCGCTACACCGTGCGCATCGAGGGCGACAAGCAGCGCTACCCGGTGCTGCTGTCCAACGGCAACCTCATCGAAAGCGGCGCGCTGGCCGGCGGCGGCCACTTCGCCGTCTGGCAGGACCCCTTCCCCAAGCCCTGCTACCTGTTCGCCCTCGTGGCCGGCGACCTCGTGCACCTGGAGGACCGCTTCCGCACGCGCTCGGGCCGCGAGGTCACCCTGCGCATCTACGTGCGAGGCGGCGACCTCGAGAAGACCCCCCACGCCATGCGCTCGCTGAAGAAGTCCATGCAGTGGGACGAGGACACCTACGGCCTCGAGTACGACCTGGACGTGTTCAACATCGTCGCCGTCAGCGACTTCAACATGGGCGCCATGGAGAACAAGTCGCTGAACATCTTCAACTCGAAGTACGTGCTGGCCAGCGAGGAGACGGCCACCGACGCCGACTACGTGAACGTCGAGGGCGTCATCGCCCACGAGTACTTCCACAACTGGACGGGCAACCGCGTCACGCTGAGCAGCTGGTTCCACCTGAGCCTGAAAGAGGGGCTCACCGTGTTCCGCGACCAGCAGTTCACCGCCGACATGAACTCGGCCGCCGTCAAGCGCATCGACGACGTGCGCACCCTGCGCGCCAGCCAGTTCCCCGAGGACGCGGGGCCGATGGCCCACCCGATCCGCCCGCCCAGCTACATCGAGATGAACAACTTCTACACCACCACGGTCTACGAGAAGGGCGCCGAGGTGATCGGCATGATCCACACCCTCCTGGGCGCCGAGGGCTTCCGCAAGGGGATGGACCTCTACTTCCAGCGCCACGACGGCCAGGCGGTGACCACCGACGACTTCGTCGCCGCCATGGCCGATGCCACGGGCGTCGACCTCACCCAGTTCAAGCTCTGGTACGATCAGGCCGGCACGCCCACGCTGAAGGTGAGCCGCAGCTACGACGCCGCGGCCAGGCGCTTCACGCTCACGGTGAAGCAGAGCATCCCCGACACGCCCGGCCAGTCGCACAAGAAGCCCATGCACATTCCCTTCGCCATGGGCCTCCTCGACGGCGCCGGCCGCGAGATCCCGCTGCGCCTGGACGGCGAGGCCAAGGCCGGCCCCGGCCACCGCGTGCTCGACCTGCGCGAGGGCGAGCAGCGCTTCCGCTTCCTCGACGTGCCCGAGGCCCCCGTGCCTTCGCTGCTCCGCGGCTTCTCGGCGCCGGCCTACCTGGAGACGGACCTCTCCCACGCGGAGCTGAGCTTCCTGATGGGCCACGACCCGGACAGCTTCAACCGCTGGGAGGCGGGGCAGCAGCTGGCTACGAGCCTGCTCCTGGACCTCATCGCCGACCAGGCCGCCGGCCGCCCGCTCGCGGCCGACCCCGTGCTCATCGAGGCCTTTCGCGCCGTGCTCGAGGACCGCCGGCTCGACCCGGCGCTCGCGGCGATGACGCTCACCCTGCCCGACACCAAGACCCTGGCCGAGCGCGTGGCCGTCATCGACCCCGAGGCCATCCACGGCGCCCGCAAGTTTCTGCGCAAGAGCATCGGCGCCGCCCTGCGCGAGCAGTTCGCGGCCGTCTACGCGGCGAACCAGGACCAGGGGCCCTATCGCCTGGAGCCCGCGGCGATGGGCCGGCGCAGCCTCAAGAACTGCGCCCTCGCCTACCTGGTCAGCCAGGAGGACGCCGCCGGCCGCGCGCTCGCGCTCGCGCAGTTCAAGGCCGCCGACAACATGACCGACAGCTTCGCCGCCCTGGCCGTGCTCAGCGATCAGGCCGGCCCCGAGCGCGAGGAGGCCCTGGCCGCCTTCGACGCCCGCTGGCGCGCGGACGAGCTGGTGATGGACAAGTGGTTCAGCGTGCAGGCCATGTCCAGCCTGCCCGATACGCTCGCGCAGGTCGAAGCGCTGATGCGCCACGCGGCCTTCGACATCAAGAACCCGAACAAGGTGCGCGCCCTGATCAGCAGCTTCGCCCACGGCAACCTGCTGCGCTTCAACGCCGCCGACGGCGCCGGCTACCGCTTCATCGCCGAGCGCGTGCTCGAACTCGACGCGCTGAACCCGCAGGTGGCCGCCCGCCTCGTCGCCTGCTTCAACCGCTGGACGAAGTTCGACGCCGCCCGCCAGCAGATCATGCGCGGCGAGCTGGAGCGCATCGAGGCCAAGAGCGGCCTCTCGCGCAATGTCTACGAGATCGTCTCCAAGGCCCTGGCGATGGCGCGGGCGGCCACGAGCTAGGGCAGGGCGAGCAGGCGCTCGACGAGGGCCAGGCTGGGCGGGGCCAGCTGCATCCGATGGGCCGCGCACCAGGCGGCCAGGGCCGCCGGCGCCGCCGCGGGAAAGTGCAGCCGGGCGGCCTCATGGGCATCGCTGGCCCGCGCCGCGCGCGCAGCCAGACCGGCGGCATCCAGGCCGACGCGGAAGCGCCAGATGAGCTCGGGCTTCCCCGCCGCGCTCTCGATGAGCCCAAGCAGGCGGCCGTCTTCCAGCTCCTGGGCACCGAGGCCGAACTCCTCGGCCAGCTCCGTCTCCATGGCAAGCAGGGGATCCGGCGCGCCCGCGCGCCAGTGCCGTTCGGGCTCCACGTGCCCCCCGCACACGTGCAGGAGGCCCGCGCCTTCGGCGAGCCGCGCCCCGCGCTCGGCGACGGCGAGGCGGCCGTCGGCCGTGAGGACGCCGGCGCAGACGGCCAGGGGCCTCGCCACCGCCTCCTCGCCGAAGCGCATCACCAGCGGCGCGCGCCGGCCCTGGGCGTGCAGCCAGAGGCGGTAGTCGGTGCGGCCGAGCGCGAGCTGGAGGCGGCCGGCGGCGAAGCGCGCGGCGAGGAGCTGG
Organism: uncultured bacterium; assembly: GCA_963695095.1. Classification (GTDB taxonomy): domain Bacteria; phylum Krumholzibacteriota; class Krumholzibacteriia; order JACNKJ01; family JACNKJ01; genus VGXI01. The sequence goes on from CAVOFT010000001.1 coordinate 2,658,885, forward strand.
GCGAGCGGCCCGGGGAAGCGAAAGACGGCGGGGGACTCGCGCTCGAGAGCCGCCCAGTGCATCTCGGCCTCGGCGACGAGGGCGGCGGGCGCGGGCGGCAGCTCCCGCCAGGCGACGGCCAGGGCCGCCGCCGCGGGCAGCTCGCCCTGCCAGAGCCAGCGGTAGGGTGCCGCCCCCGCGTTCAAAGCAGCACCTCGTCGCCGGTCTCGGCGGCCCGCCGGCAGGCCGCGCAGATGCGCAGGGCCGCCAGCCCCTCGGCGGCGGGAATGGGGTTCGGCCCCGCCCCGCGCAGGTGGCGCTCCCAGTCGGCGAGAAGCGGCGGCAGGGTGGGCCCCGGCGCCGCCACGGGCAAGGCCTCGGCGCGCGCCCCCACCACGAAGGCCAGCCTGCCGTGGATCTGATCGCCCTGGAGCTGGCCCGCCTCGCCGACGAATTCGTAGCGACCGCAGCGGGCGGGACCCACCTTGCTCACGTCCACGTTGCCGAGCAGATCCCCTTCCAGGCGCAGCGTGGCGAGCACCTGATCCTCGAGCTGCGGGTTGAAGCGCCGGCGGCTCTCGGCGCGGACGGCCTGCACCTCGCGCCCGGTGATGAAGCGCAGGGCGTCGAAGAGGTGCACGGCCGTGTGCAGGATGACGCCGCCGCCGGCCACCGCCGGCTCCGTCAGCCAGGGGTGGCTGGAGCGCTCCAGGCGCTGGTTGGCGCTGAAGCCGCAGAGGCGCCCGGCGCGGCCCAGCTCGGCGCGCAGGGCGAGGATCACGCTGTTGTAGCGCAGCGTCTGGGCCACGGTGAAGGGCGCTCCCGCCGCCGCCATCGCGGCCAGCATGGCCTCCCCGGCCGCGGGATCCACGGCGAGCGGCTTCTCGATCAGCAGGGGCTTGCCGGCAGCGGCGCAGGCGGCGGCGATGGCCGGGTTCAGGTCCGGCGTGGCGGCGGCGATCACGGCGTGCACCGCAGCGTCGGCGACCAGATCCCGCCAGTCGGGATGCCAGCGACAGCTCCAGGCGCGCGCCTGCTCGGCGCCTGCCCCGCTGCGGCGGCTGATGGCGACCAGGCGCAGCCCGCCCGCTCGCTCGCCGAGGTGCTGCGCGTAGCGGGCGCCGTGAACGCCGCTGCCGATGAGCCCGACGCCGAGGGCGGCGGCCACGGCGCTCAGTAGAGGAACATCGGCATGCCGAGCACGCCGGCCACCTTGGCCCGGTACTTCTCGCTGTCGTAGAAGCGCTCGACATTCACCCGCTTCTTGCCCTGCACCGTCTCGCGCAGGGCGACATGGTCGTAGCGGCCCTCCCTCAGACAGACCATGTGGCCGGTCTGGCCCTTGAGCAGCAGGTCCATGGCCAGGTTGCCGAAGTTGCGCGCCACCATGCGGTCCAGGGAGTCGGGCTTGCCGCTGCGCATCAGGTAGGCCAGCTGCTGGTAGATGATGTGGCTGCCCGTGTGCCGCTTGATGTACTCGGCCGTGGCGCGGCCGATGCCGCCCAGCTTCTTGTGGCCGTAGGCGTCGGGTTCGCCCGCCTCCATGATCTCGCCGCCCTCCATCGTGGCGCCCTCGCTGATCGTCACCACGGCGTAGCCGCTCGGGTTGGCCGCCTTGTCGCGGGCGAGCATCTCGCTCAGGCGGGCGGGATCGAAGGGCACCTCGCTGATCAAGGTGCGGTCCACGTCCGCCAGCCAGCTTGTGATGAGGGCCGTCTCGCCGCTGTTGCGGCCGAAGAGCTCCACGACGAGGATGCGCTCGTGGCTGCCGGCCGGCGTGCGCAGGTCGTTGATCATGTCCACGCTGCGCGTGACGGCGGTGCTGAAGCCCAGGCAGTAGTCGGTGCCGAAGACGTCGTTGTCCATCGTCTTGGGAATGGCCACCACCTTGACGCCTTCGCGGTCCAGGCGCTCGGAGTAGCTGAGCGTGTCGTCGCCGCCGATGGTGACCAGGGCATCCAGGCCCAGGGCGGCGATGTTGGCGAGCACTGCCGGCGTCGCGTCCAGCTTGCCGTCGCGCTCCGCGAGGCTGCTGCCGGCTAGCGCGGCAGGCAGATCGCCCGGCTTGACGGCGCTGGGCTGCACGCGGCTGGTATGCAGGAAGGTGCCCCCCGCGCGGCTGACCGTGCGCACGGTGCCCTTGTCCAGGGATTGCAGGTGCTCGGCCCGCGAGGCGGGGTCATCCGGCAGCAGACGGAGCAGGCCCGCCCAGCCGCGGCGGATGCCGATCACCTCGATGTCTTCGTCCACCGCGCGCTCGACCACGGCCCGGATGCAGGGGTTGAGACCGGGCACGTCGCCGCCGCCCGTCAAGATGCCGATCCGCTTGGCCACCGTGAGACCTCCCGCTATACTCCCGCTGATGTTTCGCCGCTCGCGCCGCCTCCGCAGGCGCGGCGGCCGGAGAGTGTAGCGGCTGTTCGTCCCTGCTGCAAGCAAGCCGCAGGGCCGGCGGCGGCCAGGCCAGGAGGTGGAGTGTGCGAACAGGTCGCGGGATCGACGCGGGGCCGCTGGCCTTGCTCGCTCTCGGCGTGGGCTTGGCGGCCGGCGGCTGCACTGGCTTCGCCGCGAGCAACGTCGGCGACCCCACCCTGCAGACGCGCCTGGACTTCCAGGCGCGCTTGGACTTGGTGCATCCCGGCATGCCGGCCGATTCGCTGGAACTGCTCTTCGTCCCGGCTGCCCAGCCGGGCGAGGCGGGCATCCTGCGCCGGACGCGCATCGTCACTGCCGAGGGCGAGAACGCCACGGTGTCCCTGGGCTGGCGCTCCGATCCCCGCCATCAGCTGGGCCGCAAGACCAGCCGGGAGGTCGAGGTCGAGCGCGCCCTCGTCGTCATCGCCGGAGCGCGCGTGGTCAGCATCGAGCGGCGGGACTGAGGCAGTCCCGCCTGGCTGCCCCCTCGGGAGCAGACCCCCAGGCGCGGCCCGCTAGGAGCAACCCATCGAGTTGCCGCAGTTGTGGCAGCGGTAGCAGTTGCCGTTGCGCACGGTGATCGAGCCGCAGACGTCACAGCTCGGCGCGTCCTGCTGGAAGCGCGAGAACTGCGAGTGGTAGTTGAGCTCGCTGTCGCTCTCCGACAGCTCCGGCTTGGCGGACGGTGCCGCCGTTGCCGCGGCTGCCGACGGCAGGCCGGGCGCACTCTCGTCCTCGGTCTCGCTCTTCGTCGGCGACACCTCCTCGCCGCGAAAGCCCTCGACGAAGTGCAGCCCCAGCCAGCGGAAGATGTAGTCGACCAGGCTCTTGGCGAAGCGGATGTCCTCGTTCTGCGTGTAGCCGGCCGGCTCGAAGCGGCTGTGGATGAACTTGTTCACCAGCACGCGCAGGGGCACGCCGTACTGCAGGCCCATGGAGACGGCGGTGCCGAAGGCATCCATCAGGCCGCCGATCGTGCTGCCCTCCTTGGCCATCGTGATGAAGAGCTCGCCCGGCTTGCCGTCGTCGTAAAGGCCCACGGTGAGATAGCCCTCATGCCCGGCGATGTCGAACTTGTGCGTCAGGCTGTGCCGGGTCTCGGGCATCTTGCGGCGGCTGGGAACGGGCAGGGCGGGCGCCGGCGCCGGCGCGCCCGGGATCGCCTTGGCCTCCAGCTTCTTGGTGGTGAGCGGCTGGCTGCGCTTGGAGCCGTCGCGGTAGACGGCCACGGCCTTGAGACCCAGCTTCCAGCCTTCGAGATAGACGTCCATCAGCTCGGCCGCCGTCGTCTCGGTGGGCACGTTCACCGTCTTGGAGATGGCGCCGCTGAGGAAAGGCTGCACGGCGGCCATCATGCGCAGGTGCGCCATGTAGCTGATGGAGCGCTTGCCGCCATTGGGCTTGAAGGCGCAGTCGAAGACCGGCAGGTCCTCATCCTTCAAGTGGGGCGCGCCCTCGATGGTATCCTTGGCGTCGATGTGATCGACGATGGCAGCCACGGCCGACGGCGAGTAGCCGAGCACCTGCAGAGCCTGCGGCACCGTGCGATTGACGATCTTCAGATTGCCGCCGCCTGCCAGCAGCTTGTACTTGACCAGCGCGATGTCGGGCTCCACGCCCGTCGTGTCGCAGTCCATCATGAAGCCGATGGTGCCCGTCGGCGCCAGCAGCGTGGTCTGCGAATTGCGGAAGCCGTGGCTGCGGCCCTCGCCGAGCGCGCGGTCCCAGCTATCGCGGGCGGCGGTGAGGAGCGAGGCGGGCACCTGGCCGGCGTCGATCTTCTCCACCTCGTCACGGTGCCGCGCGATCACGGCCATCATCGGATCCCGGTTGACGGCATAGCCGAGGAAGGGCCCCTTGACCGCCGCCATCTCCGCACTCATCGCATAGGCCTCTCCGCCCATGATGGCCGTGAGCACGGCGGCGTAGTGGCGTCCGCCCTCGCTGTCGTAGGGCAGGCCCTGGGCCATGATCAGACTGCCGAGATTGGCGTAGCCCAGGCCCAGCGGCCGGAAGAGGTAGCTGTTCTTGGCGATGGGCTCGGTGGGATAGCTCGCCCGATCGACGATGATCTCCTGGCTGAGAATGAACAGGCGCACGGCCCGGCGATAGCTCTCGGCGTCGAACTCGCCGTTGGCCTTGCGGAACTTCATCAGGTTCAGGCTCGCCAGATTGCAGGCCGAGTTGTCGAGGAACATGTACTCGCTGCAGGGATTGCTCCCGTTGATGCGGCCGGAGTTGGGGCAGGTGTGCCAGCGATTGATCGTGCTGTCGTACTGGATGCCGGGATCGCCGCAGACGTGCGTGCCCTCGGCGATCAGCCGCAGCAGCTCCCGCGCCTTGTGGCGGCCGATCACCGCGCCCGTGGTGACGGCGCGGGTCTCCTGCCAGCCATCGGCTTCGACGGCGCGGAAGAAGTCGTCGTCGCAGCGCACGGAGAAGTTGGCGTTCTGGAACATCACCGAACCGTAGGCGGCACCATTGTAGGAGCCGTCGTAGCCCTGCTCGATGAGCGCCCAGGCCTTCTCCTCTTCCTCGCGCTTGGCGTTGATGAACTCGACGATGTCCGGATGGCAGACCTTGAGGCTCTGCATCTTGGCGGCGCGGCGGGTCTTGCCGCCGGACTTCACGACGGCGGCGACCTGGTCGTAGACGCGCATGAAGGAGAGGGGACCGCTGGGCGTGCCCCCGCCCGAGAGCTTCTCCTTGGCCGAGCGAATGGTGGACAGATCGGTGCCGGTGCCGGATCCGTACTTGAAGAGCATGGCCTCGGCCGTGGCCAGGCGCATGATGTCTTCCATGTTGTCCTCGACGGACTGGATGAAGCAGGCCGAGCACTGCGGGTACTCGTAGCCCTTGTCCACGCGCAGGAGCCGCCGGCTCTCGGGCTCGTAGCGGTAGCCGCCGGCGCTGCCGGCCAGGCCGCCCACATGGTAGAGCCCCAGGTTGAACCAGACCGGGCTGTTGAAGGCGCCGTACTGGTTGGCCAGCAGAAAGGCCATCTCGGCGTAGAAGGTCTCGGCGTCCTCGCGCGCGGCGAGGTAGCCGTCCTCCAGCCCCCAGTCCGCCAGCGTGCGCGCCACCCGGTGGACGAGCTGACGCACGGAGAACTCCCGCTCGCCAGTCCCCAGTTCGCCGTAGAAGTACTTGGAGGCGACGACATTGGTGGCCAGCATCGACCAGTCGGCGGGCACCTCCACCTCGCCCTGCTCGAAGATGACCGTGCCCTGCTCGTCGCTGATGCGGGCCTGGCGCCGCTCCCACTTCAGCTCGTCGAAGGGATGGCGGCCAGGCCGGGAGAAGAAGTGCTCGATGGCAAAGGGCCCACGGCGGGGTCGCGACTCACCGGTGGGGCTGCTGGGCTGGGGCACGGCGGGGCTGCTGCTGGGCTCCATGGCGCTCTCCTATGGATAATTCGTCGCCAAGTGTCGCTCTCTGGTAAAGGGCGGGACTAGACCAAATATAACAGCTTCGCGGGAGGGCGAAGGGGCGGCGGTCGCCCGCACTCGGCACGGGCTGACTGCGCGCTGCCGGCCAGGCCGAGAGTCCTCTGGCCGCGGCGCCAATCCCTTGATTGCAAAGAGTTTGGCGCCATTGGAGCCCCTTACACAATATGTAGGGGTACCCAGCTATGTAGCTACGACATGCAGGAGGTGTCAATCGGATTCGCTGGCGACCGGCGAGAAAAGCGGAGAGGGCTGCTGCCAAGAAAAACCCCGAAGCCATAACGGATTCGGGGCCTTGCGGTTGTCCAGCTGCAGAGACGGATGGAGCGGACTCCAGCCCTTCGCTAGGACTCGCCGAGTATACCATTCCTCCGCCAGCGGGGTCAACCAGCCTACCCCTGCCTCTCGCTAGCCGCCCAGGTGAGCGGCGATGCGCTCGGCGAGCTGCGCGAGCTCCGCGGCAGGGGCCGTCCCCGGCTGCCAGGGGCCCTTGAGGTCATCCCCACGCCAGCGGGGCAGGATGTGGAGATGAAAATGAGGCACGACCTGACCCGCTGCGCCACCATTGGATTGGTGCAGGTTGAAGCCCTCGGCGCCCGTGGCGGCGACGAGCGCCTTCGCCACGCGCTGGGCGGCGGCGAAGACCGCGTCGCGGTCGGCTGGCGGCAGCTCCAGAAAAGTCTCGGCATGGGCCTTGGGAATGACGAGGCTGTGCCCCGGTGTCCCCGGCTGGATGTCCAGAAAGGCGAGGACGCGCTCGTCCGCGAAGAGTCGATACGCTGGCAGCGCGCCGGCGGCAATCCGACAGAAAACGCAATCCACGGCGACCACCTCCGCCAGGCATTGTGCCCTCCGCCCGGGAGCCTGTAAAGGTGCACTTGCCTGCTGCCGAAAAGGCCGCTATCGTCCAGCCGGCGGAGGAATCCCGATGTGCAACCCTGCCCTGGTTCTGGCGGCGACTGCCCGCCGCGCCGCTGGCGCGCTGCTTGTCGTAGCGCTCGGCGCAGGCGGCGCCAGCGGCCTGTCGCCGACTCACGTCGAGACTTCCCTGCGCTTCCTCGAGTACGATGCCCCTGCTGGGCTGCTGGCCTACGAGGTCACGCTGCGCAATCTCTCCAACCTGCCCGTTTCGTCCCTGCTCCTGACGGCGGAGCCTGTCTGCGTCGAGGGCCCTTTCGCGGTCGTCGAACTGGCGCGGGAGCAGCAGGCCAGCCGCCGCTTCACCTTCCCGATGCCGGCGGACAGCCAGGTCCTGCAGCCGCGCTTCGACCTCGAGTACACGAATTTCGAGGGTGAGCGGATCCGCGTGCCGGCCTCGCGCCCGCCTTTGCTGACCAACGTGGACTTCGCGGCAGTGGATCTGGAGACGGGGCGCGTTTCGCTGCGGGTCGACTTGCAGAACCCCGGCGCGGAGGGCCTGCTCTTCGTCGAACTCTGGGTGGAGAACCCGGGCCTGGCCGAAGGAACGCTACGGCTCGGCGATCTTTCCCCCGGCCAGCGGTTGAGCCTGGAACTGCCCTTGGCGCTGCCGCCGGGGGAGCTCTTCTTCAACCCCACGCTTCACTTCAGCTACCACGCCTTCAGGGCCGAGGGGACGCGGCTGCACCGCAGCTTCCTGACCCTCCTGCAGCCGCGCCTCGATCGCGTGGCGGCCTCGCTCGCCGGCCAGTCCAGGCCCTGAGGCGGGGCCACTTCCTAGCACGAAAACGGCCCTCTTATCAGAGATAAGAGGGCCGCGCCACCACTCCTCTTGACTCCAGACTCGGCGAACCGAGTCCTTTGCGGGAAGGCGGAGTCCCCATGACGCTCCCCCTCCCCTTGGCCCTTTGGAATGATACCGGATACTCGGGCAGTCATGCTTTGGCAGGATGCGTGCCAATCACCTCTCCGGGCAAGGCCGCCACCAATCCGTAACCAGCTGTATTCAATCAAGTTGCTGGACCTCCCCCAGATCGCTGGCGGAACTCGAAGCCTTCAGCACGAGGAATAGTAAAAAAAAGAGGTGGCGTAAAGGATCTTTACGCCACCTCGATTCCCAAGGGAGCCCGGCCCTACTCCAGCTTCTCGTTGTGCCCCGTGACATTGTCGCTGTTGAAGCGCCAGCGGCGGCCGCTCAGCACCCCATCGTGCAGGGTGATCGGATCGTTGCCCGCGCTCGTCCAGATGAACTTCACCTGCTCGATGCTGTAGCCATCCAGCGGCTGCAGATAGCCCCAGACCCGAGCCGGCGTGATCCCCTCGAAGCTGATCTCGAGCCGCTGGGTCGTGACGACGGTGAAGTCCTCGCCGGCGAATGAAAAGTGCGTCATGCCCGGATCGACGACGATGGTGTACAGAGGGCCCTCGGCTGGCGCGAGCGCGCTCGTCGCGATCAGGCAGAACAGGGCCAGCGATGCGATCTTGAGCAGGTTCTTCATGGGCGAGCCTCCTCAGGGCCAGTTGTTGAGGGCTTGGCGGCGCTGCCTATACCCCTTCGCTTGCGCTCAGGGCGCCGTCTCTCCGTCTCCACGCAGTCTAGCATAGATGCGCAGTCTGCGATAGAGGGTAGGCTTGCTGATCCCGAGCAGGCGAGCCGCCCGCGTCTTGCTCCCGACCGCCCGCACCAGATGGTGAGCGAGGGCCGCCTGCAGCGGCAGCTCCAGCGGCTGCTCCTCGGAGAATTCCGCGGACGCGACGAGGAGGGCCGCCAGGGCGTCCAGGCTCTGAGCAGCCCCCAGCTCCCGCCGCGTCTCCAGGAAGTCCTCGGGCAGATCCTCGGGTTGGATGAGCTGTCCCCGCGAGAGCACGACACTGGAATAGATGACATTCTTGAGCTGCCGGATATTGCCCGGCCAGGGGTGCGTCTGGAAGAGATCGCTCACCTCGGGCGCGAGGCGCTTGATCCCCCCGGGCAGACCGGCGCAGGCCTGGGCCAGGAAGTGCTCGATGAGCAGCGGGATATCCTCCCGCTTCTCGCGCAGCGGCGAGAGCTGGAAGCGCAGGACGTTGATCCGGTAGAAGAGGTCCTCGCGGAAGCGACCGCTGCGCACGTCGGCCTCCAGCTGCCGGTTGGTGGCCGCCAGGACGCGGACGTCGGCCCGCAGCACCTGCGTGCCGCCCACGCGATTGAACTCCTTGTTCTGCAGCACCCGCAGCAGCTTCGCCTGCATGTCGGCGCTCATCTCGCCGATCTCGTCCAGCAGAACCGTGCCCCCCGCCGCCTCCTCGAAGACGCCGATGTGGCGGCTCACCGCGCTCGTGAAGGCGCCGCGTTCGTGACCGAAGAGAGTGCTCTCCAGCAGCGGGGCCGGAATCGAGGCGCAGTTCACGGGCAGGAAGGGGCGTCCCCGTCGGGCGCCGCTGTAGTGGATCGCCCGGGCCACCTCCTCCTTGCCGGTGCCGGACTCCCCCGTGATGAGCACGGTGCTGTCCACGTCGAGCACGCGCTCGATGAGCTGCTTGAGGCGCTGCATGTCGCGCCCCCTGCCGACCAGATGCGGGAGTTCCCCTGCCGCCACCCGGGCAGGCGGCGTCGCGGCCCCCGCCGCGCTGCGGCCCTGCTCGCGGCGCAGGCCGAGGCGCAGCAGCCGGGCAATCCCCGCGAGGAAGTCGCGCTCCGCCGCCGTACTCGGCTCTCCGCCGCGCTCGAGGACGAGCACCCCCTCCGCGGCGTCGGCACCCTCCGGTCGTAGGGGTTGCAGCAGCAGGCGACTCCCCCCAGCGGTGGCCGGCGCCAGCTCCTCCTGATTGGCGGATGACCAGAGCTGCGGGCCAAGCTTCTCCTCCGCGCCGCGCACCTCGTCGCCGAGCCAGATCGGCGCACCGGCCGCCGATTCGGGCGCGAGGCCCAGCCGCACTCGACGGTAGCCGAAGGAATCGCGCAGCAGGTCGAGCACGCGCTCCAGACCCTCGCGCGGGTCGCCGGCGCCCTCCAGAAGTGCCAGGCCCTGGTAGAGCCCGGCCAGGCGCAGCCGGCCGTCGCCTTCGATGCGCTCGACGAAGCGGCCCAGCCGCTGCTGGAGGCGCAGCTGCAGTGTGTCCCATTCGGCGACGAGGGCACTCACCTTGCGCCGCTCGATGATGTCCGTCGCCAAGTGCAGGCACTCCCGGGCGCGCGGCTCGTCGCCGTCTTCCAGGCGCAGGAGACCGATCCGGCTGTACATGCGCGCCAGCATTTCATAGCGGTCCAGGCTGGCGTAGAGATCGGCGGCCTTCTCGAGCGCGGTCAAGGCCTGCGCGCGCGCTCCGCCCGCCAAGTGCACGTCGACAGCGGCGGCCTGGATGCGGGCCTCTTCCAGGCGATTGTTGATGCGCCAGACCGAGACCAGGCCCTCCTCGATCGTCGCTCGCGCTCCCTGCAAATCGCCGAGGGCGAGCTGCACCGGAATCAGCCGCCGGAACATGGTGGCCAGCTCCGTATGCGCCTCGATGGCGCGGCAGGTGGCGATGGCCGAGCGCAGGTGGGCCAGCGCCGCCTCCGGGTGCCCCTCGACCTGTTCGATCTCGCCGAGCAAACCCTCCACCTCGGCGCCCAGCTGGATGTTGCCGACCACGCGGTTCAGCTCGAGGCACTCCTGGCACTGGGCGCGGGCGGTTGTCAGGTCGTTCAGCTCGAAATTGATCAGGGCCACGTTGTAGAGGCTGATCAGGTAGCCGGGGAAGTTCTTGAGCCGCTTCTTGATCGCCATGCTGCGGTTGAAGTAGTCGATGGCGAGGGCGAAGCGCTCGGTGAGGCGGTACAGATTGCCCAGGTTGTTGAGGCTGGCCGCCACGCGGTTCTCGTCGCCGGCGCGCTCGCGCAGGGCGAGGGCGCGCTTGTAGTAGGCCTCGGCCTCTTGCCACCGATTGAGCGCCCACTGGGCGGCACCCAGGGTGTTGTAGGTCTGTCCCAGCTCCACTTGATGGGCGGTGGGCTCGAACAGGCGCAGGGCGACCTCACAGCGCTCCACCGCCCGCTCGTGCTCCCCCTTGCGGTAGTGCAACCAGGCCAGCTCGTTGAGCAGCAAGCCCCGCTCGTAGCCGGACAGCGCCTCGCTGTAGACATCCAGCAGGCGGCCGAGGATGCCGATCGCCCAGGCGAACTCGCCGCGCGTCTCACCGATCTCCGCGAGCTGGCGCAGGAGGACGCTGACGGCCGGCAGCAGCTCGGGGACCGACGCACTCGGCAGCGCGACGGCCGCGCCGCCGGTCGCCTGGAGGCGATCCAGGAAATCCTCGCTGCCGGTGAGGGCGCGCAGGCCGGCCTGGTAGGCCTCGGCGGCGGCATCGAGGTCCCCGCGCTGGAGGAGGCTGCCGCCCAGCAGCAAGTAGACGCGGCGCAGGCCCTCGACGCCGAGCTGCCGCTCCACGCGGGGATCGCGCATCAGATCCACCAGATGGGCCAGCAGGAGCGGATACCCCTCGCGCTCCGCCCAGCGGAACAGCGCCAGGCTCTCTCGGGCCAGGCTCGTCCAGTCCTCGGCGCCGCGCAGGTGCTGCAGGCGCAAGAGCGCAGCCCTGGCGGCGGCCGGCTTGCCGATGCCCGCGCGCTCGGGCGCTGGGAAGAGGCCGGCGCACAGGCGCTGCAACTCTTGACGCCGGACCGGCGCCAGGCCCTCGCGCAGACTGCGCCGGAGCCCCACATCCGCCAGCTCGATGCGCAGTCCCCAGCGGCCGCTGGCCGCATCCAGGCCGGGCCGCCAGGCCAGGAGCCCGCGCCGATCCAGCGCGGAAACCCGGCTGAAGCAGGCCGCCTCACCCTCATCGAAGAGCCGGGTCAGCAAGCCGAGCGACAGCGCCTCATTCTGCAAGGCCAGGAGTTCGAGCAGGGGCCGACTGTCCGCGGGCTCGGCAGTAGCCTGCCGGGGAGCCGCAGGCGCGACGGACGGCTTCGGCGCGGACGGCGAGGCGAGGCGCTGCCGCTTCAGTCGCGGCCATTCGGCCAGCAATTGCTCCGCGCAGGCCGCCAGCTCGCCATGGCCGCGATCCTGGTCCGGACCCGCGAGCACGAGCAGGCGCGCCGCGCCTGGATTCGTCCAGAGGCGATCCAGAAGCAAGGAGGGCGTTTCGAGGCCGTCCACCCAGCGCAGGGCGCCGGCGGCCTCGCGGCTGCCCTCGCCACTGCGCACCCAGGGCTGCTCGGCTGCTTCGCCCCGCTCCTCGCCGCTGCGCGCGAACTGCAGGGCGAGCGCCCGCTGCAGCTGTCGGGCTTCCGGACCGCCCACCTCGAGCCAGAGGTCCTCGCCGCTGCGAAATGCCCGCAACAAGGACTCGGCGCGGGCTGCCAGCGCCGGGTCCGGCCCGGTCGCCAGCGCGTCGGCGGCAGCGGCCAGCTCCGCCAGGGCGGCATCGCCGGCCAGAGGGGAGGCCGCCAGCAGCGCGCTGGCCGTGGGGCGGGCCGTGGGGTCGGCGGCCAGGAGTCGCGGCAGCTCCCGGGCGCGGAAGTCCGCCCAGGCCGGGCACTCGGCAGCCCAGCGCGCAACGATGTGGCCGAAGCCGTGGAGGTCGGCCCCCTGATCCAGGTCCAGGCCCGCGCGCAGGGCAGGCGAGGGGTCGAGGCCCGGCGCTCCGGCCTCGAGGAAGCCCGGGAAGTGCAGGATCATCGGCGGCAGGTAGAGCAGGCCGCCCCGGCCATCGCTCCAGATCAGCTCGGGCGCGAGCTGCGTGAAGGGCAGGCCCTCGACGCGCCCCAGCAGCAGATCGCCCAGGAGCACGGCGAGCAGGCCCGTCGCGGCCTCCGGCGACGGCGCCGGCAAGGGCCCTGCCTCCGCCGGCAGCTCGAGCAGGGCGTAGGTGGCGCCATCCCGCTGTCCCAGTCGACAGGCCATGGCGCGCTCGCCGCAAAGCTCGCGCGCGCGGAATTGCCGGTAGGCGAGACTGGCCAGATCCAGGGGCGCCCGCTCGGCCTGCTGGTAGAGGTAGAGCAGGGCGCGCTGGCCGCCCAGGACATCGCGCAGGAGGAAGCTGTGGAGCAGCTCGCTCTCATCGAGGGCGCGCTCCACGCGATAGCGGGCGAGAAAGAGGCTGCCGACAGCGAGCATGGCTGGCACCGCGTTAAGATTCTTGACCGCTCTCGATTTTACACCAGGCGAGGCCCCGCGAACAGGCCTGAGCGGAGAAAGCCGGGCTGGTGCCGGAGCCCGTAAGTCACTATGATTCCCGCTGATCACAACATCCGGGAGACCCGCCATGAAGCCTGCGAATGCGCGGCCTGCGAAGCGCCTGCTGCCCTTGCTCCTGCTCGGCTTGCTGCCCGCCTGCGCCGAGAAGGAGACGGTGTTCCCGCGGGACACCAATCTGAACGTGCCCGAGGACTACGCCAGCCCCCAGCTGGCCGCGGCCGCGGCTCGCGCCGGCGACCAGATCATCGTGAGCTATCGGGCGGCAGCCTACGTGGGCGATCTCGACTTGCCCACGGGCGTCTCGATGATCGGTCACGTGGAGAATCCCCTGCTGCCCCGGATCACCGGCCAGGTCACGGTGAACGGCGGCGATGACCGGGTGAAGATCGCGCGCCTGGGCATCGACAATCCGGCCGGCAGCGGGCTGCACCTCGTCGGCAGCGCCTGCAAGATCGAGGAGCTCTGGATTCACGACTGCGATGGCCCCGGCATCGAGCTCATCGGCGATGCGCCTGCCTACATCCTCGCCTGCGACATCCAGCGCTGCGGGCCGGGCATCCTCATCCGCGACACCACCCAGGGCGGCAACTACGGCGATGTCGAGCACCCCGCCGCCCGCATCACCGACTGCAACTTCCTCGAGAACGGTCCGGCGGGCGATCTCGACAACCTCGTCTTCGCGAACATCCCCGTGCTGTACACGGTCTACGTGGAGTCAGAATCACTGGGGAGAGGACGTCGATCGGCGTGCCGGCCATCGACGCCACGATCTACGACAACAAGGACGATGCCAGTCATCCGCGGGCTCGCTGACACCAGCGGCCAGGACTTCAGCTCCTGGCCCAGTCCGATCGACCACTGGTGGCGGACGAGAATCGAGGGCGACCGGCCCTCGCCTTGCTCGTCGCCCTCGCCGCCGGCTGCGCCCGCGAGGCGCCGCCGCGGCGCTTCGAGTTCCCCAGCATGGGCACGGCGGCTGCCCTGGAGCTGCGCGGTGCCGAGAGCGCTCGCGACAGCCTCGCGCTCGCCCGGGTGCAGGCGCGCTTCGCCGCCGTCGAGGCCGCCATGAGCACCTGGGACCGGGACTCCGAGCTCTCCCGGGCGAACCGCGCGCCCGTCGACTCCGCCTTCTCGCTGTCCCCGCTCGCCGGCGACTGCCTGGCCCTCGCCCTCGAGTTGCGCGCCGCCAGCGGCGGCGCCTTCGAGCCCGGCGCCGGGCCACTGATGCGGCTCTGGGGATTCACCCGCCGCGAGGGCCGCCTGCCCGATCCCGACAGCCTCGCTGCGCTGCTGCCCGCCCTCGGCGCCTACAGCTACGAGCCGCCCGCCCGGCGCCTGACGCGGCGCCACCCGGCCGTGGCCCTGGACCTGGGCGGCATCGCCAAGGGCTACGCCCTCGACCTGGCGGCGGCGGACCTGCGCGCCCTGGGCCTGCGCGCGGCCTTGATCGACCTGGGCGGCAACCTCTACTGCCTCGGCGAGGCCGCGCCGGGCGAGGCCTGGCAGGTGGGCATCCGCGATCCCCTGGATCGCGAGCGCATGTTCGCCGCCCTGGCCCTGCGCGATGAGGCCGTGGCCACCAGCGGCTCCTACGAGCGCTTCGTCGACGATCGCGGGCCGCCGCTACGGGCACATCATGAATCCCGCCACGGGCCGGCCCGCCGAGGGTCTGCTCAGCGCCACCGTGGTCTGCGCCGAAGCGGGGCTCGGCGACGGGCTCTCCACGGCGCTCTTCGTCCTCGGCCCCGGCGCGGCCGAGGCCCTGCTGCGCGGCCGCCTACCCCGAGGCGCTGGCGGTGCTGGTGTCGGCGGAGGACGGGGATCGCCTGCTGCGTGCGCGCGAGCGCCGGCCTCAGGGGCCGCCTGCGCATCCTGCCCGCGGACGCGGCGCGCTGCCGGATCGAGTTCTTCTAGGCCCGCTTGGCCGCCGGCTCCTCGTTCAGGTGGCAGAGCACGCAGTTGCCGCAGTCCATCTCCCGCGGCGGCTCGTAGGTCTCGCCGGCCCGCAGGGCGCGGCGCTCCTCGAGCCGGTTCATCCCGGCCAGCAGCAGGCCCAGGGTGAGGAAGGCGCCCGGCGGCAGGATCATCACCAGCACCGGCGGGAAGCTCGGCGCCGAAGAGCGAGAGGCCGAGCAGGCTGCCGTTGCCGAGCAGCTCCCGCAGGATCGCCCAGCGACATCAGGGCGAGGGTGAAGCCGAGGCCCATGCCCAGGCCGTCGGCCAGGGAGGCGCGAACGCCGTTGCGGCTGGCGAAGGCCTCGGCGCGGCCCAGGATGATGCAGTTGACCACGATCAGCGGGATGAAGAGGCCCAGGCTCCGGTGCAGCGCGAGGCAAGTAGGCGTGCATCACCAGGTCGACGATGGTCACGAAGCAGGCGATGACCACGATGTAGGCCGGGATGCGCACCTTGCGCGGGATGAAGCCGCGCAGCATGGCGATGATCAGATTGCTGCAGACGAGCACGAAGGTGGCCGCCAGGCCCATGCCGAGCGCCGTTCTCCACCGAGGTGGTGACGGCCAGCGTGGGACACAAGCCCAGCATGAGGCGGAAGATGGGATTCTCGTTCCAGAGCCCGCGCGTGAAGGTGCTGGTCAAGCTCATGGCGCGACCTCCGTCGTGCTGCTGTCGCAGCGGCCGCCCGGGGCGCGGCGTCCACCTGCGGGCGATCGGCGGCGTAGCGGGCGAGGGCCTCGCCGATGGCGCCGGCCAGGGCCCGCCCCGTCACCGTGGCGCCGGTGACCGCGTCGAGATCGCCGCCGTCGGCCTTCACCCGCCAGTCCGTGTCCGCCAGCGCATGGCCGGCGTAGAAGCGCGCGAGCAGTGCGGGATCGGCGTACTTGGCGCCCAGGCCCGGCGTCTCGGCGTGGCGCAGGATGCGCAGGCCACTGACACTGCCCTGGGCATCCACGCCGAGCATGACGCTCGATCTCGCCGGAGTAGCCCGTCTTGCTGAGGGCCTTGAAGGCCGCCCCGACGGGCGCCTCGCCCTGGTAGCCGCGCCAGTAGCTGCGCTCGCCGCCGCCGTCGGCCAGGTCCACGCGGTCGGCGTCGGGGGCGTTGTCGAAGGGCGGCATCACCGCGGCCACGGCCTCCATGCGCTCGCGCAGCATGGCCTGGCGGATGGGCTCGCGGGTCGTGGCGTCCACCTGGCTCAGCAGGAGGGCGGCGATGCCGCAGATCAGGGCCAGGCGCAGGCCACAGGTTCAGGGTCTCCTTCATGCCGCCTTCCTCTCCTCGAAGAGCTTGCGGCCGCTGCCGAAGACCCGCGGCCGCGTGGCGCGGTCGATCAGCGGCGTGGCCGCGTTCATGAGCAGGATGGCGAAGCTGACGCCCTCGGGATAGCCGCCCCAGAGGCGGATCAGCGCGGTGAGCAGGCCGCAGCCGAGCGCCGAAGATCAGCATGCCCCGGCGCGTGACGGGGCTGGTGACCATGTCGGTGGCCATGAAGAAGGCGCCGAGCATGAGCCCGCCCGAGAGCAGGTGGAAGAGCGGCGAGGCGTAGCGCGCGCGGTCCACCAGCCAGGGGATGCCGCGTCACCAGGGCCAGCGCAGCCAGGAAGCCGACCGGGATCTGCCAGCGGATGTGTCCGCGCCAGAGCAGGTAGAGGCCGCCCAGCAGCAGCGCGAGCACGCTCACCTCGCCGAGGCTGCCGCCGCGCAGGCCGACGAGCAGCTTCCAGGCGGGAGCCAGGGCCAGCTCGTCGGCAGCGCCTTGCCCAGCGCCAGGCCCTCGCGCAGAACGCCCAGCGGCGTGGCGCCGGTGGCCGCGTCCAGGCGCAGGGGGCCGGCCGGCAGGGCCCAGGTGGTCATCTGCACCGGGAAGGAGATGAGCAGGCAGCACGCGGGCCACGAGGGCGGGATTGAAGGGATTGTAGCCGAGCCCGCCGTAGATCTGCTTGGCGATGACGATGGCGACGAAGGCGCCGATGAGCGACCATCCACCAGGGACTCGTCGAGGGCAGGTTCATGGCGAGGAGCACGCCCGTGACCGCCGCGCTGAGGTCGTGCAGGCGACCGGGCCGGTGGAGGATGCGCAACATCGCCCACTCGAAGAGGAGGCAGCCCCGCACCGCGACCAGGAGCACGCGCAGGGCGGGCAGGCCGAAGAACCAGAGCCCCACGAGCAGGGCGGGAGTCAGCGCGATGAGCACGTCGCGCATGATGCGCGGAATCTCGCGATCGCCGTGCACGTGCGGCGAGCTGCTCATCACGAGCAGGGCGGCGGCGGCGCGGCCTTGCTCGGCGTCGCCGGGTCCGCGCCCCGGCCGCTGTCGATCTGCTCGTCGCTCATCGCTCTTCGCCCCTCCCCGCGGCCTAGGCCGCGCCCCGTTTGCTCTGCTCGGCCTTGAGTTCCGCCTTGCCCCGCCGGAACAGCTGCACCAGCGGTCGGAAGGACGGACAGACGTAGGCGCAGCTGCCGCACTCGATGCAATCGCCCACCCGGTAGTCGGCGAGGTCCGCGAAGCGGTTCCGCTCGGCGAGCACGCCCATCGCGCTGGGCACCAGGCCCATCGGGCAGGCGTCGACGCAGGCGCCGCAGCGGATGCAGGGATCGGCCAGGAACTGGCTCAGGCGCTCGGCGGGCAGGCAGAGGATGCCGCTGGTGCCCTTGATCACCGGCACCTCGAGGTTGAACTGGCCCATGCCCATCATCGGCCCGCCGAAGATGACCTTGCGCGATCTGTCGGCTTCAGGCCGCCGCAGTGGTCGATGACGTCGGCGAGCAGGCGTGCCCACGCGCAGGCGCAGATTCGCCGGGCGGGCGATGCCCTCGCCGGTGACCGTCGTCACCCGCTCGATGAGCGGCAGACCCGCTTGCACGGCCGCCCAGGCCGCCACCGCCGTGCCGACGTTCTGGACCAGGCAGCCCACGTCCATGGGCAGGCCGCCGGCCGGCACGCTGCGCCCGGTGAGCGCATAGATGAGGTGCTTCTCCGAGCCCTGCGGATACTTCGCCTCCAGCAGCACGAACTCGGCCGCCACATCCGCCGGACAGGCGCCGCGCAGGGCGGCCAGGGCGTCGGGCTTGTTGGCCTCGACGCCGACGACGACGCGCTTCACGCCGAGCACGCGCGCCATCAGGCCGACACCCTCCATCACGGCCGCGGCCTGCTCGAGCATGACCCGGTGGTCGCTGGTGAGGTAGGGCTCGCACTCGGCGCCGTTGAGGATGAAGGTGTCGATGGGCTTGTCCGCCGGCGGGCTCAGCTTGACGTGCGTGGGGAAGGTGGCCCCCCCCATGCCGACCAGGCCGCCGTTCTTCAGCGCCTCGCGCAGCGCCGCCGCTTCGAGCCGGCGCCAGTCGCCCAGGGGCGCGAGGCCTTCCCAGAGGCGATCCTCGCCGTCGGCCTCGATCTCGACGGCGGGCAGGTTGCGCCCCAGAGGATGCGGCCAGTCCTTCACTGCCTTCACGGTGCCGCTGGTGGGCGCGTGCACGGGCACGGAGACGAATCCCTGCGGCGTCGAGAGCGGCTCGCCCTTGGCGACTTTCTGCCCCTTGGCCACGATCGGCGTGCCGGGCGCTCCCAGGTGCTGGGCGAGGGGGACGGCATAGCGCACCGCCAGCGGCAGCGTCTCCACGGCCAGGGTGGCCGTTTCCTTGTGGTAGTCGGGGTGGACCCCGCCCTTGAAGCGCATGCCGCCTTCGCTTTCCGGCCCTAGTGGCGCGCCGCGCCCAGCTCGATGACACGGATCGAGCCGTTGGGGCACAGGTCGATGAGGGTTTCGTCCGCGGGAGCCTGCGCGTAGTCGACGCGGGCCAGCCAGTCCGTGACGAGGATGCCGCCGGCGGCCGCCTTCTCGCACTTCTTGCAGCCGATGCAGGCCACCTGGCAGGCCTTGCGCGCCAAGGGCCCCTTGTCGGTGTTGCTGCAGAGCACGTGGATGCGCGCGCTCTCGGGCACGAGCTCGATGATGCCCTTCGGGCAGGCCGCCACGCAATGCCCGCAGGCCGTGCAGCGCTCGGGGATGATGCGGGCGATCCCGCTCTCGAGGATCTCGATGGCGCCGAAGGAGCAGGCCTCCTGGCAATCGCCGAGGCCGAGGCAGCCCTGCAGGCAGAGCTTGTCGCCGCCGCCGAGCTGGGCGGCGCTGGCGCAGCTGGCCATGCCGTTGTAGAGAAAGCGCCGCGGCGCGAGGTCGCTGCCGCCCTGGCAGTGCACCAGGGCCACCCGCCGCTCCTTGAGCTCGACGCTGAGCCCCATCAGGGCGGCCACGGCCTGCGCCGTGGCGGCACCCCCCACCGGACAGCCATCCGGAGGCGCCTTGCCGCCCACCACGGCGCCGGCGAAGTCATTGCATCCGGCAAAGCCGCAGCCGCCGCAGTTGGCGCCGGGCAGCAGATCCAGGAGCGCTTCCTGTCGGGGATCGATCTCCACGGCGAAGAAGCGCGCGGCCCAGCCGAGCCCCAGACCGGAGATGAGCCCGAGGCCGGCGAGCACTGTGGTGGCGATGAGCATCGATGCCCTCCTGCGTCGGCTCAGACGAGCCCGGCAAAGCCCATGAATGCCAGCGAGAGGATGCCGGCCGTGATGAGCGCGATGGCGGTGCCCTTGAAGGCCCGCGGGGTGTCGGCCAGATCCAGCACCTCGCGGATCCCCGAAAAGAGAAGAATGGCCAGGCCGAAGCCGACGGCGCCGGCGAAGCCGAAGAGGGCGGTCTGGAGCAGGTTGTGCTCGTTCTGGATGTTCAGCACCGCGACGCCCAGCACCGCGCAGTTGGTGGTGATCAGCGGCAGGAAGATGCCCAGGGACCGGTAGAGCGGCGGGCTCAGCTTCTGCAGCGCGAGCTCCACCAGCTGGACCATGGCGGCGATGATGAGGATGAAGGCGAGGATCTGCAGGAAGCGCAGGTCCTGCGGCACCAGGGTGGCGCCCGGCTTCAGCACGCCGTGATAGACGAGCCAGCTCACCACGCTGGCCAGGGTCATCACGAAGATGACGGCGCCGGTCATGCCCAGCGCCGTGCCGAGCTTCTTGGAGACGCCCAGGAACGGGCAGATGCCGAGGAAGCGGCTGAGGACGAAGTTGTTGACCAAGACGGCGCTGATCGCCAGGAGCAGCAGGTCCACGGCAGCCTCCTCGGGGCCTAACCCCGCTGATGCGGCATAATTAAGACCAGCGACCCGCCTCGCTCAAGGGACTTGTGAAAAATGGTACATGTCGCAAGCTATCGTCGATGGCGGCGGCCGGGGCGCCTTCAGGCCCGGCCGCGGACGCCATCGCCCAGCTCCTGCTCGCGCTCCAGGGCCGGCCGCTTGTACTGCTCGTAGTCGCTGAGCAGCTTGGCCTTGTCGAAAACCAGCTCCTCGCGGCTGTGGCTGGCCACCTCGTAGAGGTCGCTCATCACGATGGCCTCCTTGGGGCAGGCCTCCTCGCAGTAGCCGCAGTTGATGCAGCGGCCCATGTCGATGTCGAACTCCTCGGGCACCCGCTCGCGCATCTCCTGATCGCGAAATTCGCCGATCTTGATGGTGATCGCCCGCGGTGGGCAGACGACTTCGCAGAGCTTGCAGGCCACGCACTTCTCGATGCCGTCGGCGCCCATCACGAGGCGCGGCATGCCGCGGAAGCCCGGCGGCGTCGGCCAGCGCTGCTCGGGGTAGGCCTGCACCACCGAGCGGTGGAACATGTTGCGGAAGGTGATGCCCAGCCCCCCCACGATCGCAGGCAGGTAGAGCCGCTCGAACCAGCCTTGCTTGATCTGGCGCTTAACCTTCATGCCGACCTGCGACCTCCAGGCTGCTCGCCGCGGCCGCGGCGAGCAGGGGCGCGAACCAATCCGTGTCCAGCGGCCGGCGCCCGGCCACCGGGGTCCAGCTCTGCAGCCGTCGCGCGAGACCCCAGCTGTTCGTGAGCGTGCCGACCAGGTCGATGGGCGCCCGCCGGGCGAGCACCACCGCTGCCGTGGCGCGCGCCGCGGCCAGGCCGCCGCTCTGCACGATGAGGGCGCCGCCGGCCAGGTCCAGGGCTTGCTCCCAGCGGGCGGGATCCGCGAAATCCGCAGCCGGATC
Organism: uncultured bacterium; assembly: GCA_963695095.1. Lineage (GTDB taxonomy): Bacteria > Krumholzibacteriota > Krumholzibacteriia > JACNKJ01 > JACNKJ01 > VGXI01. Next base: position 2,679,818 of record CAVOFT010000001.1, read on the forward strand.
GAGGCCGAAGGCATAGACGAGGTCCGCTTCGCCGCCCTCGAGTAGCCCGAGCGGATCCGGCCCCGGAGCCGTGGCCGCGGCCGCCAGCAGGCCGCGGCGATTCATCCCCTCGAGCAGCCAGAGCAGGCGGGTTTCGCCCCCGCGCGCCGCCAGCGTCGCCAGGAAGCGTGCGTCGATGGCCCCGCTGGTCACCAGCCGATTGCTGAGGGCCACCAGCAGTCCGCCGGGCTCGGCGAGGAACTGCGCGCCTTCGCCGGCCAGCCAGGTGGCCGGCGACGCGCTGATGCGCTGCCACCGGTGATTGCCTTCGCCGAGCGGAGCCCAGGCGCCTTCCTGGACGAGGGTGACCGCGCCGGCCGTCTCGCCGGCCGCCCCGCCGAGCAGGCGCAAGGCCAGCAGCGGATGGGCCAGCTCCGGATCCTCCCCCAGCACGAGCACGCGCTGGAAGCGGCCGAGGCCGGCGAGCGTGTCGAGTTCCAGGCCCGAGCGCGTCAGGGCGGCGAGAAAATCCAGCTCGGCGGCGAGGGCCGGATAGGGGCGGGCCGCGGTGCCCAGGGCCAGCGCGAGGGCGCCCAGGGCCGCCAGTTCCTCATCGGTGGCGCGACTGCCGACGACCAGCAGCGGCTGCTTCGCGGCGGCAAGCAGCTCCCGCGCCCGCGCGGCGGCCTCCTCGGTATCGACGGGCACCTGCACGCCCTGCCGGCGCACGAGGCTCTCGGCCAGGCCGGCCTCCAGGGGATAGTCGAAGCGGCCGCGATCGCAGAGCCACCAGGCGTTGACCTCGTGGTCGACATCCGCCGTCACCCGCTGCAGCGCGGGGCCTTTCCACCAGCTCGTGAGCGAGCAGCCGAGCGAGCAGCCGCCGCAGCTGCTGGCCACGGCGCGCATTTCCCAGGGTCGCGCCTGGAAGCGGAATTCCCGCGTCGTCAGGGCGCCGACCGGGCAGATGTCGGCGAGGTTGCCGGTGAAGCCGCTGGTCAGCGGCTGGCCCTCGAAGATGTCCACGCTGACGTGGTCGCCGCGCAGGCGCAGGAAGAGCTCCTCGCGGCCCACGATGTCGCGCTGGTAGCGCACGCAGCGGCTGCAGAGGATGCAGCGCTCGGCGTCGAAGATGATGTGCTCGCCGATCACGCGGTGCTTGACAGCGGTGTTCTTGGCGTCCGCCATGCGACTGTGGCCGGGTCCGTGCCGGCGCGTGGTCTCCTGCAGGGGGCACTCGCCGCCCTTGTCGCAGATCGGGCAGTCCAGGGGATGGTTGATGAGGATGAACTCGAGCACGCCCTGCCGAGCCTTGTGCACCTTCTCCGAGTTCGTCGTGATCTCCATCCCGGCGGCGGCGCTCAGCGTGCAGCCGGGCACGAGCTTGGGCGCGCCTTTCATTTCCACCAGGCACATGCGGCAATTGCCGTCCACGCCGATGCCGGGGTGATAGCAGAAGTGCGGGATCTCGTCGCCCAGCTCGGTGGAGAGCTCGATGAGCGGCTTGCCGGCCTCGGTCTCGATCTCGCGGCCGTTGTAGATCATCGTCACCTTGTCGGGCATCAGCGGTCACACTCCCCCATGACGGGATCCAGACTGGCGATGATGGCCACGGCATCGGCGATCATCGCCCCCTCGAGCATCGTGCGCAGGATCTGCAGGTTGTTGAAGGACGGACTGCGAATCTTGCAGCGATAGGGGTGGGCACTGCCGTCGCTGACGAGGTAGAAGCCCAGCTCGCCCTTGGGCGCTTCGATCGCCGTGTAGACCTGGCCCAGCGGCGGCCGGATGCCCTCGGAGATGAGCTTGAAGTGGTGGATCAACTCCTCCATCGAGTCCAGAACCCGCTCCCGGGCGGGCAGCACGTAGTCGCGGTTGTCCGAACTCACCGGGCCGTCCGGCAGCTCGGCGATGGCCTGGCGCACGATCTTGGCGCTCTGGCGCATCTCCTCGATGCGGACGAGGTAGCGGTCCATGCAGTCGCCGCGCTCGCCGGTCACCGACTCGAAGTCGAACAGCTCGTAGTCGAGATAGGGCGCCGCCTTGCGGATGTCGAAATCGACGCCCGCGGCGCGCAGGATGGGACCCGTGAGCCCGTAGCCGATCGCCTGCTCGGCGCTGATGATGCCCACGTCCACGTTGCGGTCCAGCCAGATGCGGTTCTTGTTGAGCAGGCCCTCCACCTCGCCGAGGGTCTTCTCGCACTCGTCGAGGAAGGCGAGCACCTTGTCCGTCCAGCCGGCGGGCAGGTCGCGGGCCACGCCGCCGATGCGCGTGTAGCTGGTGGTCAGGCGCGTGCCCGTGAGCTCCTCGAACAGGTTGTAGAGCAGTTCGCGCATCTGGAAGGTGTAGAAGAAGACCGTCCCCGCGCCGAGATCGAGGGCGTAGGTGCCCACCGAGAGCAGATGGGCGCTGATGCGCGCCAGCTCGGCGGCGATCACCCGGATGCGCTTGGCGCGCACGGGAATGTCCAGGCCGATCAGGTTCTCGACGGCGAGCGCGTAGGCCACGTTGTTGGACAGCGGGCTCATGTAGTCGAGGCGGTCCGTGTAGGGCAGGTAGTTGTGGTAGGTCTTCTCCTCGGCGATCTTCTCGTAGCCCCGGTGCAGGTAGCCCACGTGCGGCTGGCAGCGGACGATGATCTCGCCGTCCAGCTCCAGCACCAGGCGCAGGACCCCGTGCGTCGCCGGATGCTGGGGTCCCATGTTGAGGATCATCGTGCCGTCGCGGCTGGGCTCCAGGCGGGTCTCGATGCCGGGCATGGGAATCTTGGGCGCATAGTGCTCGCGCGGCGCGTCCTTGAAGCTCTCGCGATCGACCACCCCACGCTGCATCTTGAGCAGGGCATCGAGCAGGGCATCCGGGCGCGGCGGGCAGCCGGGCAGGTAGACGTCCACCGGGATCACCCGGTCCAGCCCCTGCACCACCGAGTAGCTGTCGAACATGCCGCCCGTGCACAGGCAGGTGCCCATGGCGATCACGTACTTGGGCTCGAGCATCTGGTCGTAGATGCGCCGCACCACGGGGGCCATCTTGTTGGTGAGCGTGCCGGCGACGATCATCAGGTCGCTCTGGCGGGGCGAGAAGCGCATCGCCTCGGCGCCGAAGCGGGCCATGTCGTAGCGGCTGGCCACGGTGGCCATCATCTCGATCGCGCAGCAGGAGATGCCCATCGGCATCGGCCAGAGCGAGTTCTTGCGCGCCCAGTTGCTCGCCTTGTCGACCGTCGTCGTGAGGACGTCGACGCCGAAACCCTGGGACTGCGGATCGGGCTTGCTGCTCATCCTGCCTCCGCGCGTGGGAAACCGTGGGTCTCCAAGATACTCAGCCCGGCAGCATAATTCCACGCGGGACTAGCGTCAATCAGACAGGCCGGTCTCAATCGGCCTCGGCGTCCGTGGACGCGCGCGGCAGCGGCCAGGTCAGGGCCAGCAGCGAATCGGGCAGGCTGTAAAGCGTGGGATAGTCCAGGCGGCGCAGGGCCCGGCGACCCTGGCGACCGGGGCCGATCTCGAAGCCCAGTTCGCTGCCGTCTCTGAAGTGCAGCGTGAAGCGCTGGGCCTCGCTCGCCAGCCCCCAGTCGGCGAGCTGATCGTCGCGCGGCAGCAAGGCCTCCACGCGTTCGGTGGACAGCCGCAAGAGGCTGCCCAGGAAGGCGGCGACGGCCGGTCCGTCGAGCGCGCCGCCCGCGTCGCTCTTCCAGCGCCAGTCGTCGCCGGGCTCGCGCAGGGCCCGCTGGCCCGCGGGGCCAGCGATCGTCTCCACCTGGCCGGGCATGAAAACGAGCAGCACCGGCGAGAGGAAAGCGCTGAAGGACTCGAGCAGAGGAGCGCAGGTCACCGAGTCGAGCAGGAAGGCGTGCTGGCGATCGCGATTGCGGGCGTAGCTGAGCTCGAAATGCGGCCGGCCCAGCTCGAGCAGTCCGCCCTGTTTGCCGCCCCGCAGCAGGACCGTGAGCCGGGATCTCGGCGCAGCGAAGCCGAGCCCGGTGTCGGCGTCCTCCTCGACGCCGGCGAAGCCGATGATGCTCTCGCCCCAGAGCCGCTCGATCAACCGGCCCACGGCGAGGTAGTCGGCCGGATAGGCCTCGGGTCGCTGGATCTCCCAGCCTCGCTCCCCTCGCGCCAGCACGAAGCGCCCGCGCGCGTTTTCGAATTCGAGTCGCTCCACCTCGTCCAGCGGGATGCCGCCCAGCGGCCGCTTGTCGGCCAGCTCGTAGCGGCCCTTGAGCGCATGCGTGCGCAGCAGGCTGGAGACGAGGGCCAGCGAGTCGCGCCAGCTCACCGCCACCCAGAGCCGTTTCTCGACAGGATTGAGATCGCCGAAGCGCAGCGTGTCGACGGTGCCGCCCCGCCCCAGGCGCAGGGTCAGGCGCGGGGAGACGAGGCCGAAGGCCGCCAGCTCCGCCGGCGTCGCCGGCGGCAACCAGCGCTCCACCTTCTGGCCGGCGAGCGTGGCCAGCAGGCGCTCGATCACCACGCTGTCGCCGGCATCCGTCACGGGTGCCGTGAGCCGCCAGGGCGCCGCCGCGTCCGCGCGCTCCACGCGCAGCGTCTTCTCGGGATAGGCCAGCTCGAACCAGCGCAACTCGTCGACGGCGCGCGGGTAGAGGTAGCCCGCGGCGAGACGCTGGGCGACGAGGGCCTCGTCGCCGCGATCGCGAAGCAGGACGAGCAGGGCAGCCAGCAGCACGAGGGCCAGCGCGGCCAGGGTGAGTCGCCACCTGAGGATCACGGCTGTCCTCCTTCGCCGAGGCCGCGACGGCGGGACCACCAGAGCCGCAGCGGCCAGGCCGAGAGCACGATCAAGGGCAGGGCGACCAGGGACAGCAGCAGGTAAAGCCGCCGCCCCGACGGCGTGATCGGCAGCAAGCGCGCCGGCGGCAGCGCGGCACCGGGGGCCACGCGCTCCTGCGCCAGCCAGCCCAATCCCCCCAGCAGCAGGCGGCCGTTGCCATACCAATCCAGGTGCGCGGCGCTGATGAAGTGGCTGTCGCCCACCACGAGCAGCGGCCCGCCGCCCTGGGCGCTGCTGTCCGAGGCGGCCGCCAGCACGAAGGGCCCGCGGCGATCGGTCGCCTCGTCGAGGTGGGCGCTGCCGTCGAAGGGCCCGCGCTCCTCGAAGCTGCGCTCGCCGCTGATGAGCAGGGGGCCGGGCGCGCCGGGCCCCTCACCGCTGAGGTCGAGGGCTCGAGCGAGAGGAAAGCAGGACGGCTCGGGCCGGGTGAGGAAGCCGCGCGTGGCGGGGTGCGCGGCATAGCGCGTGGCCACCGGAATCTCGAAGCCGCGATCCAGGGCGATGTTCTCCTCGCTGAAGTCGACGATGAAGCCCTCGCCCAGCGCGATGCCGCGCGTGGCGAGCAGCGGACCCAGGCCCGCGTCGCGCGAGGAGTCGGCCATCTCGGCCGCGGGATCGATGAGCAGGCAGAGCGCGCCGCCCGCGGCGAGGTAGCGCTCGAGGGCGGCGAGCACGCTGGCCGGCAGGCGCTGGTGCGGACCGGGAACAAGCAGCACCCCGGCGCCGGGTGCGGGCGCGGGCTCGCTGAGCGCCCACCAGGGAAGCACCTGCCAGCCCTCGGCGCCGAGCAGGGTCGCCAGGGCGCTCAGGCTCTCGGGCCCGGCATCCTGGCCGGCCAGGCCCAGAGGCCGCAGCCCCGGCGCCTGGGCGACGGCAAGGCGCCGTCCCCCCTCCTCGCCGCGGCCCAGGGCGATGAAGGCGCGCGCCAGAGCGCGCTCGTCGAGGGAGTAGTCGCCGGTCGCGCTGCGCTCGGCCAGCAGGCGCTCGCTGGCGCCATCCAGCTCGATGAGCAGTTCGCCGGGCTCCTGGACGCCGGCCGCCATGGCGCGCGCCGGCTCGCGCCCGGGGTCGATGAAGCGCCAGCTCAGATCCGGCCGCAGCGCCTGGCAGGCCCCCAGCAGCGCGGCGGCGCGGCTGCGCTCCGGCTCCCGGTCGGGGAGAAAGAGCGTGATGCGCGGCGCGCCCGGGAGCGCCGCCAGGCTCTCGGCCGTGCGCGCCTCGAGGCTGTGGCGCGAGCCCGCGCTCAGATCCAGCCGCCAGCGCTGCCGGCCGCCGAGAGTGAGCAGCAGCGCGGCGGCCAGCAGCAGGGTCAAGCTGCGCACCCAGATCTGGGCGCGCGCGCTCGCGGCGGTGCTCATCGGCCGCCTCCCCGCAGGGCCTGCAGACGGCGGCGCGCGAGCTCCAGCCCCAGCGCCGTGAGGACGAGGAAGTAGAGCAGGTCCGCCGTGTCGAGCAGCCCCGCGAGCAGGGGTGCCAGATGGCCGAGCGCGGACAGGCTGACCAGCGCGCCGCCTGGAAAGCCCGTCGCGCCGGGACGCGCGAAGCCGCCCAGGATCCACAGCAGGATCAGCAGCGCAAAGCCGCCGATCGCAGCCAGCAGCGGACTGCGCGTCAGACTGCTCACGAAGAGCGACAGGGCGAGGAAGGCCGCCGCGAGCAGCCCGATGCCGGCCAGCCCCAGCAGGAAACTCGGCCAGTGCAGGCTGCCGTAGCCGGTCAGGACGAGCTTGGGCAGGCAGGCCAAGACGAGCAGGGCCAGGAAGTAGAGCCAGGCGGCCAGCCACTTGCCCAGGACGAGCCGGCCCTCGCCCACGGGACTCGTCATCAAGAGCTCGAGGGTGCCGCTCTTGCGCTCCTCGGCGATGAGGTTCATCGCGAGCAGGGGCAGGAGCAGCAGGCTGAGCAGGGCGAGGGCGCCGAGATCCTGGCGCAGCAGGCTCTCGTTGAAGTCGAGGAAGGCGGGCGCCAGTCCCTGGCTGCGCATGCGCAGGCCGATCTCGGCGTTCGCCCGCAGGTAGCCCTGGAGATTGAGGATGCTGAGCGCGCCCGCGAGCAGCAGGAAGACCCCGCCCAGGAGCCCGGCCAAGGGCGAGTTGAACAGGGCGCGCCACTCCCGGCGCAAGATTGCCGCCAGCACTCTCATCGCTCCAGGCCCCCGCCGATCACCTGGAGGAAGACCTCCTCCAGGTCCGCCGCCTGCGCCCGCTGCTCGTAGAGGCGGGCGCCGGAGGCGTGCAGCCAGGCGGCGAGCGCGGCCGGAGCCTCGGGCTCGGGATCGAGCTCCACTCGCCAGCGCTCCGGAGGGCCCGGGTCCAGACGCTCGGCGCTGCGCAAGCCGGGCGCCCCCGTCCAGTCGCGGCCGGCGGCCAGCTGAACCCGCAGCTCGTAGCGCGCCGTGTCGCCGAAGCGGCGGCCCAGTTCCGCCAGCGCCCCCTGCAGCACGCAGCGGCCGCGGTCGAGAATGAGCACGTGGTCGCAGACCGCCTCCACCTCGGAGAGGATATGCGTGCACAGCACGATCGTCTTGTCGCCGGCGAAGGAGCGGATCATCGCCCGCAGCTCGCGCACATGCAGGGGATCGAGGCCCGCCGTCGGCTCGTCGAGGAAGACCAGCTCCGGATCGTGGAGCAGGGCCTGGGCGAGGCCGAGCCGCTGCCGAAAGCCCTTGGACAGCTCGCGCAGGGGCCGCCGGTCCACTTCGGCCAGGCCGCAGCCCGTGATCACGCGGCGCACGGCGGCCACCAGCGCCGGGCCGCGGAGTCCGTAGAGCGCGCCCCAGAACTCCAGGTTGTCGCGGGCATTCAGCTCGGGGTAGTGCGGCGTCGACTCGGGCAGGTAGCCGCTGCGCCGGCGCAGGGCCGGGCCGAGGTCGACGAGATCCCGCCCGTCGATCTCCACGCGGCCGCCGTCGGGGGGCATGAAGCCGGTCAGGAGCTTGAGCGTGGTGGTCTTGCCGGCGCCGTTGGGGCCGAGCAGCCCCAGGATCTCGCCGCGGCCGAGCTCGAAGTCGAGCCCGTCCAGGGCGAGGAGCGCGCCGTAGCGCTTGCTGAGTTCGCGGACGCGGATCATCCCTGCGAGTTAGTCCTTCGCGGCCGGCCTGTCAACCGCGATCGCCGGCCGGCTCCCCGGCGCCGGCCAGCCCCGCCGCCGCGAGCAGAGCGGCCAGGCCCGCCGGGCTGCTCTCGGCAGTGGCCAGCCGGCGGGCGAAGGGCAGGGTCCAGCCCCAGACGCCGTTGCACAGCAGGGCCGGGGCCGCGCCGCGGGCGGCGCGCTGGGCCAGCTCGGCCTGCCGCGCGGGCGCGGGCGGCGTCCGCCCGAGATAGAGGTAGACCGGCGCGGTCGACGCCTCGTCCGCGCCCAGCCGCCGCGGAGCCGTGCCCATCGCGCGAGCATGGGCTCCCAGGTAGGCTTCCGCGGGCCAGGAGCCCAGGGGACCGAGCTCGAGATCGACGGGCGTGCCCGCCGCAAGCGGCCGCCAGTCGCCGCCGCCGGGCACGAAGACCGCCGCGCCGGCGATGTCCTCGAGATCCGGCGCCGGCCGCGGCGGCGTGCCGGCGCTCGGCAGCGCGGCGCGGAAGGCGAGCCAGCGCTCGCCGGCCTCGTCCAGCCAGGCCTGCCGCAACTCGCCGCGCTCCAGCGCGGCCGCCATGGCGTCCAGCAGGAACTCGGCGCCCGGCTCCCAGCGCGCCAGCGTGAGCAGGTGACAGCCCGCGGCGAGGGCGGCGGCGCCGCGATCCGCGGCCGGGATCACGGCGGCCCCGGCCATCTCGAGGGCGTCGGTGATGACGAGCCCGGCAAAGCCCAGCTCCCCGCGCAGACGATCGCGCATGAGATCGGGGCGGAAGGTGGCCGGCCGGGCGTCCGCATCCCCGGCGAGCTGCAGGTGCGCGCTCATGAGGGCGGGCGCCGCGGCCCCGGCGCGGAAGGGAATCAGGGCCTGCCCGCGGTCCGCCGGCACGGCAGGCAGGCTGAGGTGGCTATCCTCCAGGCTGTCGCCGTGGCCGGGGTAGTGCTTGATGACGGCCAGCACGCCGCCCGCCGCCAGGCCGGCGAGGGCGGCGGCCACCGCTGCAGCGGCCGCCGCGGAATCGCCGCCGAAGCTGCGCGTGCCGATCACGGGATTGCGGGCGCCGTCGTCGAGGTCGGCCAGGGGAGTGATCAGGACCTCGATGCCCTGCGCGCGGGCGGCCGCCGCCATCGCCTGGTGGCAACCCTGCAGAGCGGGCAGACCGGCCATCGCCTGGGCGCGGGGCGCCGGCCAGGGCAGGGCATGCAGCTGCTGGATCCAGCCGCCTTCTTCATCGAGAAAGACCAGCAGCTCGCGTCCGGCCGCCTCCTCGAGGCGACGGCGCAGCGGAGTCAGCGAGGCGGCGCCTGCGGGCAGGTTGTCGCGGAACAGGATGACGGCCGGCGGCGCGTGGCGCTCGAGCAGGCGGAGGAAGTCCGCAGGCAGTTCGGGGCCGCGCCAGCCGAGCAGCCAGTGGGCCCCGATCCGGCGGTGCGCGGCCGGCGCGATCACGCCAGCGGCTCCACGCGCACGGCCGTGCCGTAGGCGAGCAGCTCGGAGGCGCCGGGCATGATCTCCGCAGTGACGAAGCGCAGGCCGAGGACGGCGTTGGCGCCCAGTTCCTCCGCCTCGCCGCTCAAGCGATCCAGGGCCTGCTCCCGGCATTCGGCCATCATCTTCGTGTACTCGAAGACCTCGCCGCCCACCAGGTTCTTCAACTGGGCCATGACGTCGTGGCCGAGGTGGCGCGTGCGCACGGTGTTGCCGCGCACGAGGCCCAGCACCTCGACGATGCGCTGTCCGGCCAGCGCTTCCGTTGTGGCCAGAATCATGGCGACCTCCGGTTCAGCGAACGATGTAGCGATAGGGATCGTGAGCCCGCTCGAGCCAGCGCTCCCTGACCTTCACGCCGAAGAGCAGGGCCAGTCCGACGAGGAGACCGGCCGCCGAGCCGCGGAAGACCAGGGGGAGCGCCGGATCGCGCAAGACGGCAATGACGGCCGCCGCGAAGAGGATCAGGGCGCCGCCGCCGGCGAAGAACCAGCCCAGATGCAGGCCGGTGCGGGCGACCACGCTGCGGGACAGGGCCTCCAGCACTTCGTCCGCGGGATCCTTGATCCGGTAGCGACTGAGTTCGCGACCGAAGGCCTCCCAGCGCCGCAGTTCCTGGCGCAGCGCGGGATCCAGCGCGAGGGCGGCGTCGAGTTCGGCGGCCTCGCCGGGCGCCAGTTCGCCGTCGAGCTTGGCCATCAAGAGCTGGCGGGCGCGATCGCTGTCCATCTCAGGTCGCCTCCGAGGATTCGGCCAGGGCCGGGGCTTCGCCGCCCAGCCCGGCCTCGAGCGCCCCGCGCAGCGCCGCGCGGGCGTAGAAGAGTCGGCTCATCACCGTGCCCCGGGGAATGCGCAGCAGGGTGGCGATCTCCTGGTAGCTGAGGTCTCGGAAGTGGCGCAGGATGATGATCTCCCGGTGCTCATCGCTCAGCGTGCACAGGGCCGCCCAGAGCTTGTCTGCCCGCTCACTGGCGATCAGGGATTGCAGCGGACTGGTCTCGCGCCCGGCGGGATCGATGCCGCCATCGCTCTCGAGCACGAGTGGACACTCCCCGTGGCGCCCGCGCTTGGCGAGGAAATTGAAGCAAAGATTGCGCAGGATCCGATAGAACCAGGGGAAGAAGGGACGCTCCACGTCGAAGCTGTGCATGTGGGCCAGGGCGCGCAAGAAGGCCTCCTGAGTCAGGTCCCGGGCGTCCTCGAGGTCGCCGAGGAAACCGAGAGCGACCTGCAGGGCCTCCCGCCGGTGCTGGAGCACGAGGACGGCAAAGGCCTCGCGGTCGCCGTCCCGCGCGCGGCGGAGCAAGTTGGATTCGGGCTCCTGGCCGCGGGACGCCATCGCTACCTCCCTCCCCGGCGGGAATTCGGAGTGTAGCCCATGTTTCAGCACCCCGCAAAAAAAAGAGCGGGTTGCTCAGGCCCGCTCAAAACTCACTAGGGGGGGGAATCGCGTCTCTCCAGGCCTGTCGTATCAAGTGGCGTGCCATTCGTTCCCGCTCGCCTAAAATGAAGCCAACACGGTGCGGCAGCAGCAGTTGATCCGGCGGCCGCGCCTACACCCCCGGCGGGCATCGTCTGGAGATGCCCCCCGTCGAGGGCAGTTGGGGCGCGAGCTGTCCACCTCCGGGGACTGCCCAAAATGCGCCGAGGCCATCCCAGCAGGACGGCCTCGGGCGAAAGCATCAGCGGAAGACTAGAGCGTCTCCTTCAGCGTGGTCGAGGGCTTGAAGCCGACGGTCTTGCTGGCCTTGATCGTGATCGCCTCGCCGGTCTGCGGATTGCGGCCGGTGCGAGCCTTGCGCTTGCGGACCGTCCAGGTGCCGAAGCCGGGGTAGGAGAAGCGGCGCTCCTTGCGAATGGTCTTGCCCATGATGTCGAAGCACGCGTCCACGACTTCGCCGCAGGCCTTCTTCGTGATTTCGCCGTTGACGCTCTTGCTGTTCCAGACGGCGTCGATCAGCTCAGCCTTGGTCATTCTAGCCACCACCTTTCAGGGGTCGGAGATTGCGGACAGGGATCGTCACGGGGCTCTATGTAGGCCAAGCCCGAAAACCTGACAAGCAAAATCTTCGCGGATCCGCACTGGAGGCGGATTGGCGGGGGTCGAGGTGCCGCGGACCTAGGGCTCGCGCGACTTTCCGGGGTCGACCTCGGGCAGATCGTGGAGATCGCCCAGCGGATCGGAATCCATCGCGCGCTGGCGAAAGTCCACGGTGTTGCGGTCCCGCTGCCAGTGGGTGAGCAGGCCATTCTCGAAGAAGAGCCGCGCGATCACAGCCGGCTGACCCTCCCCCGGATTCGGCTCGCGGAATTCGTAGACCCAGCGCTGCTCGTGCTCGGTCTTGATGCGCTGGAGCGGTCGTCCCCAGGCCAGGTAGACCTGGGTCGGATTCATCCCCTGCCGCAGTTCGCCGGCCTGGATGTTGTCGCGATAGGGATCGTCAGGGTAGAGGGCGAAGTAGCGGTCGCGCAGGGCGACGTGCTCGGGCGCTGCCGGCAAGGGACTGCGCAGCACCGGGCTGCAGGCCGGCATGCCCAAGGCAGCCAGGGCCAGGATGCTCAGCCAACGCCGCATCGCGACCTCCCTCCGGATCCCCCCCGTCGATCCACGCTCAGTCTAGCGATTCGGCGGGAAGAAGCAAACCCAAAGTCGCCCGCTCGGGCAGCAACAGGCGCGCCGCCTCCTGGGCCAGGCTCTCCCGGGAAGCGGCCAGCGTCTGCTGCACGAATCGTTGGCGCCAGCGCGCGAAGTAGAGCGCTTCGCGCAGGACCTCGCGGCACCACAGCGAGAGGGCGCGCACACCGCCGTCGGCGGGCGGCGAGCCCTGACCTGCCGCGGCGTCGATGCGCGTGAAGAGCTGATCCTTGGCGGTGATCACCTGGTACTCGGAGAACTCGCCCTCCCGCAGGCGCTCGAGAACGCGCTCCACCCACGCCTCGAGCGCGGGCAATCGCTCGGGTTCGAAGCCGCGCAGCTGCAACTCGATCGGGCGCGGGCCCGGGCAGGCGAAGTCGTACCAGGCCGAGCCGGAGGCCACCAGGCCCGCAGCGCGCAGCTCGGTCTGGACGAAGAGATTCAGGACCCCCGCCAGCAGGGCGGCCGCGGGCGCGTCCTCGCTGTCTCCGGCCGGACCCGGGAAGTGATAGAGCAGCAAGGTCGGCGTCGCCGCCGCGCGCAGCAGCTCCCCGCCCTGGACGGACTGGCTGGGCCGCGAGGGGAGAGGCAGGGGATGCCCGGGCAGGGCGTCGAATCGAGCCTGCCAGGCGTCCAGGAGCGGCTGCGCTTCGAGGTCGCCCGCCAGCAGCAGCACCAGGCCGCCTGCCTGATAGCGCTCGCCGAGAAAGCGCGCCAGATCCGCCCGCGGCGGCGTTGCCCCGGCGATGGCCAGCCTGCCCTCGCCCCCTGCGTAGGGGTGTCCGGCGAAGGCTGCCGCAGCCATGGCTTCGCGCAGGGCGAGCTCCGGCGAGGTGGCCGCGCGCGCCCAGTCGGCTTCCAGTCCCTCCCAGGCGGCCTCTAGATCCTCGGGTGCGAGGCTGGCCGGGTCTTGCAGTCGCTCGATGAGGAAACCCAGAACGGTCTCGAGGCCCCTGGCCGGGCCGAGCAGGGAGATCTCGGCGCTCTCGAGGCCGCAATGGCTCTCGACGCGCCAGCCCAGGCGGGCGAGGGCCGTCTCGAGCGCCTCCCCTTGCTCCCAGGTGGCCGAGGCGCCCAGGAAGGCGCGCGGCGCAAGCAGGGGCAGCAGCGGAGCCTCTGGGCTGCTGGTCAGGCCCGCCGGCAGCGCGAGGCAGATGCAGGCCAGACCCGGGCTGATGCCCCCCGCCAGCACGACCCGCCCCCCCGCGGGCAGCCCGCGTTCCTCCCAGACCAGGGCGGCCAGCGGCCGCTCGGCCGCGCCGCCTAGGACGAGGACCGCGAGCGCCGCCGGCAGCAGGCGCGGCCAGCCGGAACGCCAGGACCTGGCGAGCTTCTGCGGGCGAAGTGTCAGGGTTGACTCCCGGGTTCAGGGTCGGCAGGTGGATCGGGATGGCGCAGCCCGTCCTCGAGCATGGCGAGGAAGGGCAGCAGCCAGGGGCGCAGACCATCCCGAGGCTTGCTCTGATAATCGGCTCTGACGGCGCGCAGGGCAAGGTAGTAGGCGGCGCCCGCCCGCTGGACGGCCGCTTCGCAGTAGAAGCCAGTGCCCTGCCAGCCCCTCCGCGCCAGCGCCGTGCTGAGGAGGCGACCCAGGCGACCGTTCCCATCCGCAAAGGGGTGGATGGACTGGAACTCGTAGTGGAAGCGGCCCGCCTGCAGGAAGGGATCCTCGCCGGGATCCAGGCTCTCCAGCAAGCCACCCAGCAGCTCCGGCACGCGCGCGGCGTGAGGCGGCGCGAAGACCTGCTCGCCGCGCTCGGGCCCGGCCGCGCGCACGATGCGCACGGCGTGCCGCCGGTAGCTGCCCGCCTCGGCACTCAGCCCCTGCATCAGCAGGCCGTGCAGGTGGCGCAGGAGGGCCTCGCGCCAGGGCAGGGCAGGCGGCTGGGCGTCGATGAAGTCGAGGGCGCGCAGGCAACCCAGCAGCTCGGCGTCGGCCAGATCCTGCGGCTTTCGCTCGCCGCGCAGGAGGGCACGCGCCGTGCGCCAGGGCAGCGGATTGCCTTCGATGCCGGCAGTGGCCCAGGCCGCGTAGTGACGCCGCCGGCGCAGGGCCGCCGCCGGCGCCGGGGCCCAGCCGGTCCGGAGCTCGGCCAATTCGGCGAGGCGCGCAGTGAGATCCACCCCTTGCTCCCCCGGCATCAGGACACGCGGGCGACCCCGACGGGGCCGCCCGCAGCATGCTAGACCAGTGGCGGCGCTGAGACCAGCGCGTCCCTCAGGAGGCGAGGCGCTGCAGGCCGTCCACGGCCGCGATGGTGATCTGCCGGCGATCGACGTCGATCAGGCGCTTGCGCCGGAACTGGTTGAGCGTCGCCGTGGTGGTCTCGCGCGTGGAGCCGATGAGCCCGGCCAGTTCCTGGTGAGTGATGCGGCCCCGCAGGCGATCGCCGTCTGCAGCCGGCTGACCGCTGCGGCTGGCGAGATCCAGGAGCAGGGCGGCCAGACGGGCCTTGACGTCCTTGAGCAGCAAGCGCTCGATCACCTGCTGGGAAGCGCGCAGCTTGTCGCCGAGAATCGCAACCAGGGCCATGCTCAGCCCGGGGTGTTCGGCCAGGAGCTGCTGCAGGCGAGCGCGTCCGATCAACATGACGCGGCTGTCTTCCATGGCCTGGGCACTGGCCTCCCGCTCGGAAATGCCCTGCAGGCACTCCAGGCCGCAGAGTTCACCGGCTTCCACCATGCCGAGGGTCAACTCGCGCCCGCTCTCCTGGATGCGGCTGAGCTTCAGACGACCCGAGAGGACCACGCAGAGGCCCTCGCAGGGTTCGCCCGGCAGGAAGAGGTAGCTGCCCCGCCGCAGGGTGGGCTGGGGACAGTCCAGGCTGAGGCGAAGCCTCTGCTTGGGGTCGAGAACGCCTAGGAAGTCCTGACTGGGGGTCGCGCTCATGGTCCACCTCGCTGCTGGGGGGCAGTACCGGGAATCGGGCCCCCTTTGCCTCCCTCATGGCAACCCGCATGCCCATATCCGGCGGTGGATTCGGCCCCGTAAATGCTTATGATGGATTTGGTTCGACCATGTAACGAAGACGCAACACGAACTGGACTCCGCGCTGCCTCCAGGATCTGGAATAATCTCCATGATCTGGAGACATAGGGAACTTTTCGGCCTGCCGGGGTTTCGCGGGGCTCAGCAAAGCCCTACCTTGAAGATACCGAGCCCAATCCCCGCATTGACAGATGGCTAGTATTAAGGTAAGAACTAGTAATCGCCGTCCGAAAAATGGAGGCAGCATGGATTTCGACCAGCAGGAATTCGTCGTCTATCCACGCTATGGAGTGGGACGCGTGCTCGGGGTAGCAAAGAAGGAGTTCGCGGGGCAGGCCGAGCGCTGCCTGGGCATCCGCTTCGAGGAGCAGAATCTGGCGCTCTACATCCCGGTGCACCGTCTGGAACATGTCCGCCTGCGCAAGATCATGTCCCGCACGATGACGACCGAGGTGATGTCCGCCATGAAATCCCGGGCCCGCTTCGATACCAGCAACAGCCACAAGGAGCGGGTCAAGCGCTACCAGGAGAAGTTCAACACGGGCGACCCCGTGGAGATGGCCGAAGTGGCCCGCGACCTGGCCCGCCTGTCCAAGCGACAGGATCTCAGCATGGAGGAAGAGGGCCTGTGCCGGGACTCCATCAACCTCCTCGCCCGTGAGATCGCCATCAGCCGGAATGGCGATCCGCAGCGCATCCGCCGGGACATCGAGACCGTCCTCTACCGCTAGCCGCTCGGCGCTCCGGCCGAGGCGCCGCTTGCTGCGTCTGCCAATTTCGCCCTAGGAGCCGACCGCTCCAATCCCTATGCTCGCCGCATGAATGCCAAGATCCACCTCGTCGAGCACAGCCGGCAGTCCTACAACTTCATGGTGGCCGCGGCCCGGAGTTGCTACTCGGCTCGCGGGCTCGTGACGCCTGAGCAGGTGGGAGCGGGCAGGCGGCAGGCTGTCCCCGCAGAGCGCTACGCGGCGCGGGACCGACTGGCCCTCAGCGTGTTCGAGGCCGGCCATCACACGACGCTGCAGCACGGACAGGTGCAATTCGCCCTGGAGGGCGTCAGCCGGCTCTTCATCTGGAGCTTCCTGCATTCGCATCCCTTCTACAACTCGGAGCAGGTGAGCCAGCGCTACGTGCCGGTGGCCCCCGAGCACTACTACCGGCCGGCGCTTGCCGGGTCCGCGCTCGCGATCTACCGGGAGCAGGCGGAGCGCGCGGCTGCGGCCTACCGGGCCCTGGCCGCCCTGCTCGAGCCGCGCTGCCGCGAGCTCTATCTCGAGCGCTTCCCTGCCCGCCGGCGCAGTCCACGCCTGGAGACGGATCCGACCAAGCTCGCCCTCGAAGCGGCCCGCTACGTGTTGCCCTTGGCCACGACGGCCTACCTCTACCACACCGTGAGCGTGCTCACGCTCTTTCGCTACCAGCGCCTCGCCGAGCAGCGCGACGCCCCCGCCGAGACGCGCGCGGTGGTTGCGGCCATGGTGGCCGCGCTCCTCGCTGCCGAGCCCGAGTACGCGAAACTCCTGCAAGAGCCCCTGCCGCTTGCGGACACGCCGGAGGCCGGCTTCTTCGCCGCTCGCGAGGCGGCGCCCGGGGAGGCGGCGCGCTTCCGCGCGGCCTTCGACGCCGACCTGGCCGGCCGTCCCAGTCGCCTCGTCGCCGCCAGCGAGCCCGCGGAAGCCTTGGTCGCCGACGCCGTGCGCGAGGTGCTGGGGCTGCCCGCCAGTGCACTCGCCGACGAGGAGGCCATCGCGCTCTGCCTCGACCCCACCCGCAATCGCCTCTGGGGTGAGACGCTCAACCTCGCCACGATGGACCGCCTCGCTCGACCCCTGCACCACGTGCACTACAGCTTTCGCCGCCGGATCAGCCACGCGGCCGACAGCCAGGACCAGCGCCACCGGATGACGCCGGCCAGCCGCCCCTCGCTGCTCAGCCAGGAGGACGGCCAGCCGGACTACATCACGCCCCGCCTCATCGAGCAGCTGCCCGCCGCCGAGCGCCTCTACCGGGAGACGATGGAACGCACCTGGGACGCCGTCGCGCGCTTCCGCGCCGCCGGGGGCAGCGCCGAGGACGCCCTCTACCTGCTCCCCAACGCGAAGTGCCTCCGCTACACGGAGAGCGGCGACCTGCTCAACTTCCGCCACAAGGCGGCGATGCGCCTTTGCTACAACGCGCAGGAGGAGATCTGGCGGCTGACCTGGGAAGAGGCGCGTCAGGTCCGCGAGCGTCACCCCACCCTGGGCCGCTACCTCTTGCCGCCCTGTGGGCAGCGGCAGCTCGCCGGCAGTCACCCGCTCTGCCCCGAGGGCGAGCGCTACTGCGGCGTTCCGGTGTGGCGCCTGGCCTTCGCGGACTACGACCGGGTCCTCTGAGGCCGCGCCGGGCTCAGCGCCTCGGCGAGGAGCTCGGCGGGATGCTGCACCGCGACAGGACTGCCCGCGCGAGCGAGGGCCGCCTCCCACTGCAGGCGGCAGCCGGGGTTGGCACTCAGCAGCGTATCGGCCTCGGTGCCGGCGAGATCCTCCAGCTTGCTGTCGATCATCGCCCGGGAGAGCAGCGGCTCGCGCAGGAAGTAGCTGCCGCCTGCGCCACAGCAGCGCTCCGCGTGCGGAAGCTCCACCCGCTCCAGACCGGCCACAGCGTCGAGCAGCGCGCGCGGCCCGGCCGCGATCCCCTGCGCATGGACGGCGTGGCAGGCATCGTCGTAGCTGACGCGGCGCGGCGCCGGCAGACGCAGGGCGCCGAGCTCGGCGGGGCTCACGCACTCGCTCCAGTCCCGCACGCGAGCGCTGAAGCGGGCCGCGGGCTCAGCCCAGTCCGGGTCCTCGGCCAGCCAGTGGGCGTACTCCTTGAGCGCAGCTCCGCAGCCGGCCGATCCCGTCACGATCGGGACCTCGTCGCCCTCGGCCGCGCAGGCGGCGATGTTCCTGCGGGCCAGGCGCAGGGAGCCCTCGATGTCGCCCAGATGCCTGGCCAGGGCGCCGCAGCAGGTCCAGCCCGCGGGCAGGGCGTAGCCGCCGCCGGCATCCAGCAGGCGCAGCAGCGCCGCCTCCGTCGCCGGAAAGAGCAGGCCCTCGACGCAGCCCGGGAAGTAGAGCTGGGGGGCCGCAGGCCGCGGCGGCGGCGGGGCGGCCGGGCGCGGCAGGCGCCGCGGCAGCCAGGCCAGGCCGCGCAGGGCGCCGAGGCCCGGCAGGGGCGCGAGCCGCGCGAGCAGGCGCGGCAGACGGAGCCAGATGGCGATGCGCAGGGGCGCGCGCAGGCGGCGCAGGCGCTCCGGATGGGCGATGAAGACCTCCAGCGCCCAGCGCGAGACCAGCGAGAGCCCGCCGCGCCGCTCGCGCAGGCGGGCCTGCGCGCGGTCGAGCATGCCCGCGTAGGGCACGCCGGCCGGGCAGCGCGCCTGACAGGCCAGGCAGCCCACGCAGTGATCGAGGTGGACCTCCCAGGACTCGCGTTCGGGCGAGGCCTGGGCGAGCAGTTCCATGAGACGAATGCGGCCGCGCGGCCCCTCGGCCTCCTCGCGTCCGATGTCGTAGGTGGGACAGACCTCCAGGCAGAGGCCGCAGTTCACGCATTCGAGCAGGTCGAAGGGCCGGCTGAACTCAGCCAAAGAGCCACCTCCCCGGCGCCAGGCGGGCCTCGGGGTCGAGAGCCCGGGCCACGCGCTCGAGGAAGGCGGAACCGACGAGCCCCTGGAAGCTGGCCTGCCCTTCGGCGCTGCGGGCCCCCAGCTCGGCGCGGCGCAGCAGCAGGCTGCCCGTGGCCAAGGGCTGTTGGCCCTCGCGGAAGTCGGACGAGGGCTCGCTGCGCAGGCGCCGGCCCGGAAAGTCCAGCGCCCAGCGCGGCCCGATCGCGGGCACCAGGGCCAGCAGGCGCTCGAGAGCGCCTCGGTACTCTCGAAGCGCCGGGCGCGGCTCGAGCAAACCGCTGCTGGGGAAATCGCGGATGGCGCGCAACCAGGGACCCTGGTCGATCCCCTCGCGCGCCGTGATCACCGGCAGGAGGCCCTCCTCGCCGAGGAGCGCGAGCAGCCGTCCTTCCTGCTCCTCGATGGCGGCGGCGCGACCTTCCAGGCCGAAGACGAGGTGCAGGGCCGGCTCGAGGCCCTCGAGCTCGAGCCCGGGGCCGAGCAGCAGCTGGCCGGCAGGGAAGTCGCAGCGCCGGAAGAGCAGGCGCCCGGCCGCCACTGCCCGTTCCGGGAGACGGTAGCCCAGGACGAGCAAACGGCGCGCCTCGGGCCGCGGCCGCGTGCGCAGGCGCAGACGCGTGAGAATCGCCAGGGCGCCGCGGCTGCCGGCCATGAGTCGGCAGAGATCGTAGGCGGTGACGTTCTTCATCACCCGCCCCCCGCCGACGAAGGGGCTCCCATCGCTGAGCAGGCCGGCGACCCCGAGCAGCCGGTCGCGGGGACTGCGCTGGCCCCCGCGCCAGGGCCAGGATTCGTCGCAGGCGACGACGCCGCCCACGCTGCGCTGTTCGGGATGCGAAACCTGCCAGTCGAGTTCACGGTCGTCGGCGGCGAGGGCGGCCTGCACGTCGATCCAGGGCGTGCCGGCCGCGACCTCCACGAAGAAGTCCGCGCGGGAGTGCTCGAGGACCCCCCGCAGGGAGGCCGTCGACAGCAGCCACTGGGCGGGCCCCGGCAGGGGCGGCAGCTCCTCGAGCAGGCGGGCGCCCGTCGGGTAGAGCAGCTTGCCGCGGCCGGCGCGGTCTTCGAGCAGGCGAGCAAGCTCGTCCGCGGCCTCGGGGCGGAACAGCCGCGGCGCCTCCTCGCCCTCGCTGCTGCCGGCCCGCGTGGTCACCACGCGCAGGGGATGGCCGCCGGGTTTCAGATCGGCGGGGGAAAGATCTTGCCCGGATTCAGGATGCCCCGCGGATCGAGGGCCTTCTTGAGCCGCAGGTGCGGCTCGCGGTCGGCGAGGCTCAGGGCGCGCGGCAGGTAGGCCGCCTTCTCGATGCCGATGCCGTGCTCCCCGCTCAGGGTGCCGCCCAGTTCGACGGCGAGATCGGCGAGGCCCTCGTTGAGCCGGTGCAGTCGGCTCAGCTGGGCCGGGTCCTCGCGATCGAAGCCGATGTTGGGGTGAAGATTGCCGTCGCCGGCGTGGAAGACGTTGGCCACCGGCAGCTCGTGGGCGGCGGCGAGTTCGCCCACGCGGCGGATGGCCTCGGGCAGACGGCTGATCGGCACGCAGATGTCCTGCACGACGATGTCGCGGTAGAGCCGCCCCAGCGCGCCGAAGGCGCCCTTGCGGCCGCGCCAGAGCAGCTTGCGCTCGGTCGGATCCGTCGCCTCGCGCAGCCAGAGGGCGCCCTCGGCCGCCAGCAGGCTCGCCAGTTCCGCGCGCTCGGTGGCGACCTGGCCCGGCAGGCCGTCGAGTTCGACGAGCAGCACGGCCTCGGCCTCGGCCGGGTAGCCCGCGCGAAAGACCGAACCCTCGACGGCGCGCAGGGCCTCCCGGTCGAGGATCTCCAGGGCGGCGGGCCTGAGGCCCCGCTCGAGGATGCGGCTCACGACGGCGCAGGCCGCCTCCAGGCTGGCGTAGGGCGCGAGCAGCGTCGCCACGGCCTCCGGCAGCGGCGTGAGCGCGAGTTCCATGGCCGTCACCAGCGCGAGCGTGCCCTCGCTGCCCGTCAGCAGGCCGACGGCGTCCAGGGGGTCGCCGCCCGGCGATCCGCTCCCCAGGCGGTGCTGCGTGCCGCGATCATCGACGATCTCCAGACCCAGCACGTGCTGCGTGGTGACGCCGATCTTGAAGCAATGGGGACCGCCCGCGTTCTCGGCGACGTTGCCGCCGAGAGTGGCCACGGTCTGGCTGCTGGGGTCCGGCGCAAAGCAGAGCCCGGCCGGAGCGAGCGCCTCCTGCAGCTCGCGGTTGACGAGACCGGGTTCCACCCAGGCGCGGCGCGAAGCGGCATCCCAGCTCAGGATGCGGCGCATGCGCGTGAAGGCGACGAGCAGGCCGCCCTCCAGGGGCACGGCGCCACCGGAGAGGCCGGTGCCGGCGCCGCGGGCGGTGAGCGGCAGCCCCTCTTCGGCGGCCAGCTTGACGATGGCCGCGCACTGCTCGGCGTTGCGCGGCAGCAGCACGAGGTCGGGCGCACGCCGATAGAGGCGCTGGCTGTCGCTCTCGTAGAGCGAGCGCAGGGCCGGCGACTCCAGCAGGTCCCCCGCCGCGAGCAGGCGCCGGAGTTCCCTGCGGACCCGCTCGATCACGGCCTGTCGCCCCGCGTCGGATCGCAGAGGCTCACCCAGTCGCCGCTGAGCAGGCTGACGACGGGCCCGCCGGGCTCCAGGCGGCCGAGCGCGACCGGGGACTCGATCTGGTCGAAGCCGGCGATGAGGGTCGCCGTCGTCCCCGACCAATCGAGGGCATAGCCCATCACGCGGGTCTGCCCGACCAGGCGCCCCCACCATTCGTCGCCGCCCGCGCTGAAGCGGCCGAGGCTCATGAATTCGGGCAGCGTGATGCTCGTCTGCGCGGCGAAGTCGCCGGCGTCGATGCGCTGCAGCGAGCTCGCGGCCACGTAGGCGAGCAAGAGGCCGCCGGCGCCGTCGAGCTGGAGGGCGATCGGGAAGCCGGGCAGATCGATGCTCTCGGCGAGGAAGGGCGAGCCCGTCAGGTCCACGCGCAGCAGGCGCAGGTTGCCGCCGGTCTCGGCGACGAAGAGCTGCTTGCCGTCGGGATCGGCGGCGAGCCGGCTGCCGGGGCTCAGGCTGCCCAGGAAGTCCAGGGTGTCCAGGGGCAGGAAGTTCAGGACGTCGTAGAGCACCGGAGCGCCGCCCGCGGCCGGCGCGAGGATGAGGCTGTCGCCCCCCAGCCAGGCGAGCGCGCCGGGCAGCAGCGCCGCGCTGCCCTCGCGCAGCAGCGCCAGCGGATCGCTGTCCAGGAGCTGCAGCGTGGCCTGCTGCCCGCCGGCGGCCGCGGCGGCCCAGAGGCGGCCGTCCGGCAGCGGCAGGATGACGGCGGGCGAGGCGCCGAGCGTGAGCGAATCCCGGGCGACGCCCTGGCCGTCGACGCTGAGCAGGCGCCCGCCGCTGTCATCGGCCAGCAGGAAGCGATCGCCGCCGGTCGGGAAGACCAGGCTTCTCTCCTCGGCATCGAGGCCGGCGAAGCGCTGCGCCGCGGCTCTGACATGGCAGAGCCCCAGCGGGCTCGTCGCCTGGCCCTGGCTGTCCAGCGTGTAGAGGCGATAGGTGTAGACCGCGTTGGCGGCCACGGCGAGGTCGGTGAAGAGCGTATCCGCCGGATCCGCGCTCGCGAAGACGAGCAGGTCGAGACTGTCGGCCGTGCTATCGCCCGTGTCACGGTAGAGGCGATAGCCGGCGAAGTCCGCGTCCGCGTTCGCGGCCCAGCGCAGGGGGATCCGCGCGTAGTCGCCCGTGGGCTGGAAGCGCAGGCGCGAGGCCGCGGGCGGCGCGTCGATGGCGGCCGTCACCGTGAGCGCAGCGCTCAGATTGCCCGAGGGATCGATGCTGGCCAGCGTGTAGATGTAGTCGCGCTCCGGGGCGATGGCGATGTCCAGCCACGCGTTCACCGCGATGTCGAAGCGCTGCGCCTGCGGGTCGCCCGGGCTCTTGGTCACCCAGTAGCCGTCCAGGTCGCTGCTGTCGGCCGGGGCCGTCCAGACGAGGCGCAGGAACTCGCCCCCCACGCTCTGGACGCTGAAGCTCAGCGGCGCCGGCGGCGGCGTCACATCGAAGGGCAGCAGGGCGAAGCTCTGCTGCTCGTCCGCCTCGCCGAGTTCGACCCAGCGGCTCTCGGCGGCGAAGCCCGGCAGGCTGACGCGCAGGCTGTCGGCGCCGGTCGCCGTCGGGGCGAGGGTGTAGCTGCCGTCGGCGGCGCTGGTCGCGCTCAGCCCGCCCCAGCTCAGCGTGGCGCCGGCCAGCGGCACTTCCGGATTGAGGCGCTGGTAGATGGCGCCCTGCAGGCGCCCCGGGGCGACCTGCTCGGGCGGGGTGACCTTGCCGCTCTCGTCGCAGGCGCTGATCAGCGCGGCGAGAGCAAGCAGCGAGAGGGCAGCGGCGGACAGGATTCGGCGCGGCGGCGTGCTCATCGAGGCTCCCTGGCAGGGGGGAATACCCTGAGATAAGCGCATTGGGAGGCCCGGGTCAATCGGCCAGCCGCCGGCCTTGCCTGGCGGCGGCCTCGCCCCTATCCTGCACAGGTACCCCTGCCCGCGGAGAAGCCGTGAGTCCGCGACCCGCCCCCCTGCGCCGCCCCGACTGGCTGAAGGTCCGCCTGGACACGGGCGAGGACTATCGCGAACTCAAGCGCCTGATCGGCGAGCAGGCCCTCAACACGGTCTGCGAGGAGGCGCGCTGCCCCAACCTGCACGAGTGCTGGAACGCGCGCAGCGCCACCTTCATGATCCTGGGCGACACCTGCACGCGGCACTGCGGCTTCTGCAGCGTGGGCAAGGGGCGGCCGCTCGCGCCCGACGCCGACGAGCCGCGCCGCGTGGCCGAGGCCGTGCGCGCCATGGGCTGCCGCCACGCGGTGCTGACCAGCGTGGACCGCGACGACCTCGCCGACCTCGGCGCCGGCCACTGGGCGGCGACCCTGCGCGCGGTGCGCGCCGCGAGTCCGGGTCTCACGATTGAAACGCTGATTCCCGACTTCCAGGGCCGCCGCGATTGCCTGGCCACGGTGATGGCCGAGCGGCCCGAGGTGCTCAGCCACAACGTCGAAACCGTGCCCGAACGCTACAAGCCCGTGCGCCACGACTCGAGCTGGACGCGCTCGCTGGCCGTGCTCACGATGGCGAAGGAGTGGCAGGTAGATTACCGCGTGGGCATCAAGAGCGGGATGATGCTGGGCCTCGGCGAGACGCGCGAGCAGCTCATCGCGGCGATGGGCGGCCTGCTCGGCGCGGGCTGCGAGATCCTCACGCTGGGGCAGTACCTGTCGCCGACGCGGCATCACCTGCCTGTGGAGCGCTTCGTGCCGCCCGACGAGTTCGCCGAGCTGAAGCTGATCGGCGAGGCGATGGGCTTCAAGCACGTCGAAGCCGGCCCCTTCGTGCGCTCGAGCTACATGGCGCACAAGCACGTTGGGCTCTGATCGGCCAGTGCCCGGCGCAGGCATACCTGTACCGCACGCCGTGGGCCTCACTCCTCCTGTGCCGCCTCCATTGCCGCCACCGAGCGGCGAAAGAGATCCAGGACTGTACCGCGGTATTCGTCGAGGTTCTCACGGCACTCTGGCGAGGAGAAGACGAAGACAGAAGACCAGTGCAGTAGTGGCGTATCGCCGAGACGAGGGTTGGTGTTCCGCATCATCAACCCCGCGATTTCGGCGCCGGGACGCAACAGCTGGACTTTGAGTCGGGAGTCGAAGAATCTTGGAGAATCGGGAGTGCGGGCATCACTGACGACTTCTGCGATCTTTCCAGGAGACTCGCCGGACAGGACGGAAGCAATGCGAATCCTCAGAACGGAGTAACTTGTATACCGGAGACGGGGGAGGTCTGTCTCGGGGTCGAAAAGCGATGGGAATCGCTCTTTCCAAATTGGGGCGATCCCGAGGACGGTGCCCGTGAAGTACACATAGTCTCTATGGAAGTCAAAGCCCGGGTCCATGCGATATGGACCGGGGAGGTGCAAGGCGGCGATGGAATCGCCCGCGGTGGCAGAAGCGGGAAGGTCGAAGAAGTCGTGGTAGTAGAGAGACTCTGGGTCATCGGCGCGCGGTCCCTGGTTGGTCATCTGCGAGCCAGCAACGGCCGACGGCGACAGAGCCATTACCCCGATTGCTACGACAAGTGCGGCACGATGCGTCACCATATCCCCACTCCAGTACGGGAGTCCCAACCCCTGACGGCGGGCCACGGCAAGTCTGTGGCCCAGCCGCAAGCTACCGCAGGCGCCAGAAGCTCCAGGCGAGCAGCAGCCAGCCGGCGAGGAAGGCCAGACCGCCCAGCGGCGTGATCGCCCCCAGCCAGCGCAGGCCGGAGAGCGCGAGCGCGTAGAGGCTGCCCGAGAAGACCAGGGTCCCCGCCACGAAGCACCAGCCCGCCGCGCGCGCGGCGGTCTGGCCGCCTGCGTGCAACGCCCAGGCCACGGCGATGAGCGCGAAGGCGTGGTAGAGCTGGTAGCGCACGCCGGTCTCGAAGATCGCCAGCATGTCGGGGGCGAGGCGGCTCTTCAGCCCGTGCGCGGCGAAGGCGCCGAGGGCGACGGCGATGAATCCCGAGAGCGCGCCGAGGACTGCGAAGATCATGGCCGCAAGATAGCAGAGCCGCCGGCCGCGCGCATCACCTGGCTGGCGCTTCGCGGGGCCGCGCCGATCACTTGAGAAGCACGAGGCGCGCACTCGTCGTGCCCGCCGCCGTCTCGGCCCGCGCAAAGTACAGGCCACCCGGCAGATCCTCCGGTCGCCAGACGAACTCGCGCCGTCCCGCCGGCTGGACGCCCTCGTGGAGCGTCGCCACGCGGCGGCCCAGCGCGTCGTGGATGCTGAGGCTGAGGGCACCCGCTAGGGGCAGTTCGAGCACGAGCGTTACCGCCGGATTGAAGGGGTTCGGCCAGGCGGCGAGACGGAGGGCCGCGGCCGGCGGCGTCTGGGCGGTCGTCGAGCCGCCGGGCATCACGATGTCGAAGGGCGGCAGGCCCAGGTTGATCGCGGGGCTGAGCAGCTCGCCCGTGGCGGCGGCGTAGACGCGCAGGCCCTCGGCGCCGAGCCTGCGGTCGGCGAGGAAGAGCTCGCCCGCCCCGTCCAGCTCCATGTCCGTGAAGTCGTAGCCCGTGCCCGTGGCCAGGGTGCCGAGCAGCGCGCCCGTGCTCGGGTTGAAGCGCTTCACGCGCGTGACGAAGGCGGCGTCGGCGACGATGGCGTAGGCCAGTGCTTCGCTCACCCAGACCACATCGACGAGGTCGCCGCCCAGGGTGCTCTCGGTGACGCAGTGGCCCAGGCTCGCGAGCGCGACCGGGTCCACCAGCTCGACGCCGCCGTCGGCGAGGCCGTAGTAGCCCACGCAGGCGCAGGCGATCGACGCGCCCGCCCGCCCCAGCTCCCAGGTCGGATTCGCACCCTGCAGCGCGATGGCCTGCACGCCGGCCTGCCCGGGGTCGCAGTCCACGAGCGTGTCGGTCGCCATGTCGATGACGGCCAGGTAACTGTCGCCGACCGGTGCCCAGTAGAAGTCGCGGTCCAGGCGCAGGATGGCCACGAAGAGCAGCCCGTCCACGGCGATGCAATCGCCCGGCTCGCAGGAGCCGTCGGCGTCCGCCCAGGCCGAGAGGTCGATGGCGCCCAGCCAGGCGCCCGTCGCGGGGTTCATGATCAGCACGTCGTCCGCGTTCTGGCGCGGCAGGTAGGCCTTGGCGCCATCGGGACTGAAGGCCACGGCCTGCGGGTTGGTCGCCGTGCCCACCGAGAACTCGTGGAGAGTGGCAAAGTCCTGCGCGGGGTCGAGCACCTGCAGGTTGTCCGCACCATAGCGATTGACGATGTAGACGAGCCCGCCATGCGCGCGGCCCACGGCGTCCGCGTGGACGGTCGCCACGTCGCGCGTGGCGGTCCAGGGCGCATTCGATTCGCAGACGCTGAACTTGCCGGTCACCCAGTCCGTGCAGACGGCGCCCACGAAGGGCTGGGCGGGCGCGGGCGCCGCGGCGGCCGCGACGATGAGGGCGATGGCGAAGGCGCAAAGGTGCGGGCGCATGGGAGTCCTCCTAGCGGGTCGGCAGGTCACCGGCCCAGGCGAGGCCGGCGAGCCAGTGGCGGCCGGGCAGGGGGTAGCCGAGCTGATCCTCCACGCGCGTGTCGCCGAGGTTGCGGCCTTCGATTGAAAGGGTCAGCTTGCCGGTGACGCGCAGGTTCAGCCCCCGCCGACCAGAGCACGGCGGCGGGAAGCCTGCGATCGGGGTCGTTGTAGCGATCCGAGTAGGTGGCGGCGCGGGCTTCGCGCTCGGCGAAGAGGCCCAGGCGCTCGCTCTCCCAGCCCAGGCGAGCCAGCCCGCGCTGCGGGCTGCGGTAGGGCAACTGCTTGCCGTCGTAGGCGGCCAGGCCGCTGCGGTCCCGGGCAAAGAGCCGCGTGTCGGCGAGGGTCGCGCGCAGCCCGCGCCAGGCCAGCGCCAGCGACAGCTCGCGGCCCGTCACGCGGCTGGCGCCGATGTTCTCCGCGCGCACCGAGTACTGGCTGTTGCGCAGGTAGAGGATCTCATCGGCGAGGTCGCGGCGGAACCAGCTCAGCTCGCCGTCCAGCTCGAGACCGCTGCGGCAGAGGCCGAGCGCAAGGCCGGCGTCCGTCTGCGTGCCGGTCTCGGGGCGCAGGGCCGGATTGCCGCTGATGCTCACGTCCTGGCCGAAGAGCTCGAGCAGGCTGGGCGCGCGGTAGGCGTCGCCGGCATTGGCGCGCAGCGTGAGGGCCAGCGCTCCTCGCGCGGCCTCGAGGGCGCGCCAGCTGATCCCGCCGCGCCGCGTGCGTGCGGCGCTCTCGTGCTCGGGCTTGGGCAGGGCCGGCAGCCAGGGCAGGGGCGGCGGGCCGAAGTAGTTGTCGGCCAAGCGCTCCTCGCCATAGCCGCCGACGAGCAGCAGACGGCCGCCGGCCGCGAGCCAGCGCGCCTCGAGCTCGCCGCGGCGGGTCTCGCGCCGGCGCTCGAAGCCGGCGGGCTTGGCGGGGTTCAGGTTGTCCGGCAGGAAGCGCTCGTCCTTGCGCTCGATGCGCAGCACGAGGTGCAGCGGCGCGAGCAGCAGCTCGGCGCGGGCCAGCGCGCCCTGGGCGGTAAGGCGGTCGCGCGTTTCATCGGCGACGAGGAAGGGTCCCGTCTCCCCGAGCGGATTGAGGAAGCGCGTCCAGCCCAGGCGCGCGAAACCCTCGGCGCCGAGCGAGAGGCGACCGGCGAGCAGCGGGCTCTCCCAGATGAGGCGGCCGTCGTGGCCGCTCCGCGCCGAGCGCGTGGCGCGCGTGGGCAGGCTCTCGGTGCCCGGGACGCCGTTCTCGCGGGCGAGGTAGCGATAGGCGAGCGTCCAGCGGCCTCCCCAGCGGCCGGCGGCGGGGGCCCAGGCCAGGCGCGCGAGCAGGTCGCGGGCGGCGAGCTCGGCGTTGGCGCGCAGGCGCAGCGTGTCGTCGGCCGTGTTGCTGAAGACGGTGCCGTTGCGATCCAGGTAGCTGTAGTCGGCCGCGCTGGCCAGGCCGCCCGCGGCGAGGAAGAGCGCGGTTTCGCCCGGACCCGCGAGCGCGAGCGAGAGCCCGCCGCGGCGGGTGGCGAAGCTGCCCGTGCCGAGGGCCGCGCGCAGGCCGCGCTGGCCGCCCGTCACCACGTTGACGGCGCCGGCGGCGCCAGCCGCGCCGAGTTCGACGGGCACGCCGCCGCGATAGACCTCCAGGCGCTCCACGCCCACCAGCGGCAGTTCGTCGAGCAGGGCCATGCCGCTGAAGGGGCTGCGCAGGTCCATCCCGTCGACGAGCAGGGCCACCTCCTCGCCCCCCGAGCCGCGGAAGCTGGCCGTGCTGAAGCTGCCCAGGCCCCCGAGACTGCGCAGTTCGACACCCGGCAGCTCGGCGAGCAGGGCAGCCGGCGCGGCGAGGCGGCGCGGGTGCGCCGCCGGCAAGATCACCGCGCGGGCCAGGCTCTCGCGCTCGGCGGCGAGGCGGCGGCGCAGGGGATCGCCCTCGACGGTGACCGTGGGCAGGGGAAAGATCGTGTCCAGGGGGGACCAGGCCTCGGGCGCCAGGGGTGCGGGCGCTGGCGCCATGGGCGCAGCCGGGCCGCCGTCCTCGGCGCCGGCCGCGGCGGCCGTCGAGAGCCCGAAGAGAAGAACGAGCGCGGCCAGGCCGACGCTAGGGCGAGAGCCCCGGCGCGCGCGGCGTCGAGCTTGAGCCATGATCAGCGGGGAGACCGTGCGTGCGCACGCCCCTCACTCCTTCCACGAGAGTGCCGGAACGAGGGTCGGGGCAGGTCTCCTGACTTACGGGGGGCCGAAGCCCTCGCGACCGCCGCCTTCCCAGTTTCCCAGTGGCGTCGTGGCGGTCTCCCGATCACAGTGGCGGGACCGTGGCGGCTTCACACCGCGCTTCCCTATTCTACCCTTGGGCGGACGCCCGCGGGTCACCACCGACCCTGAACGCCGCCGAGCATAGCGCCATTGCGCACGGGCGGCAAGTCGCTTTCTTGGGGCGCATGCTATCGCCCCCCGCGGCCCGGGATCCCTGGACCGTCACGCTCGCCCTGCTCGCCGTCCAGCTCCTCTTCGGCGTCCACTATGTGGTGGCCAAGCTGATCGTGACGGCCATGGACCCGGCGGCCTGGGCCTGCCTGCGCTCGGCCAGCGCCTTCGCCGTGCTGCTCGCCCTCGCGCTCATCTTCAAGCGCCGCCTGCCGGCGCCGCGGCGCCTGGCCTGGCTGGCCCTCTGCGCGGTCTTCGGCGTCATCCTCAACCAGGCGCTCTTCCTCGAAGGCCTGGCCCGCACGACGGCCGCCCACGCGGCCGTGATGAACAGCCAGATCCCCAGCTTCGCCCTGCTCGCCGCCGTGCTGATGGGCCAGGAGCGCCTGTCGCGGCGCAAGCTGGCCAGCTTCTTCCTCGGCCTGGCTGGCGTGCTCGTGCTGCTCCGGGCCGAGACGCTCCGCTTCGACGCGGCCACGCTCACGGGCGACCTGCTCAACCTGGCCAACGCGGCGAGCTACGGCCTCTTCATCGCCCTGTCGCGCAAGGTCATGGCCAGGGAGGACGCGCTGGCGGCCACGGCCGTGCTCTTCTTCTTCGCGACGCTCGGGCTCGGCGCCTACGGGCTGGACGAGGTGCTCGCCCTGGATGCGCGGATCATCACGGCGGGGCTGGTCGGCGCCATGCTGTTCGCCGTGCTCGGCGCGACGGTGGCCAGCTACCTGCTCAACGTGTGGGCGATCAAGCGCACGCAGGCCAGCCACGTGGCGCTCTTCATCTTCCTGCAGCCCCTGGTGGCGGCGGCGCTGGGGGTCGTCGCCCTCGGCGAGCGGGTGACGCTGCGGCTGCTCCTCGCCCTCGCCCTGGTCTTCCTCGCCCTGGCCCTCCGCGACGGCCGCGTCCCCGCGGCCCCGCCTGGCGCCGCCCCGGCCGAAAGAGCGGCTTGACGGTTTCAGAGAGATGCGACAAACTTCAGGAAACCTTAGCCCCGAGGCCAGCCATGGACCCCCACCACTTGCTCAAGGACCCCAAGGTCGTCGCCCTGCAATCGGCCATCTGCAAGATCATGAGCAATCCCCGGCGCGTGCAGCTGCTGCACATCCTGGAGACCGGCGAGAAGAGCGTGGGCGAGCTGGTCGAGCTGACCGGCCTGCGCAAGGCCGCCGTGAGCCAGAATCTGGGCCTGATGCGGGCGCGCAAGCTCGTCACGGCGCGCCGCGACGGCCAGAAGGTCTACTACACGCTCCGCAGCCGCCGCCTGCTGGCCGCCTGCGCGAGCATGGAAGAGCTGCTCACCGAGCTGATCGCCCTGGAGCCCGAGACCGACTGAAGCCGGCCACCGCCCCCCTCGCCTCCTCGCATGACAGATTCAGGCCATTCGGGCCTTTAACTACGGGCGCCTCCTGCCTACATTGCCCGGGTCCCGCCCGGCCGAGCGCCCACTGGGGCGAGCGCCGCGGCCTGGATTTCGCGACAACCGCAGGGGGTTTGCATGCCGTACACCATCCTCGCCAAGCGGACCCTCGCCCCGAAGACCGTGCTCTTCGAGATCGAGGCGCCCCAGGTGGCCCGCAAGGCCAAGGCCGGCCAGTTCATCATCCTGCGCGTGCAGGACCAGGGCGAGCGCATCCCGCTCACCATCGCCCAGACCGATCCGGAGCGCGGCAGCGTCACCATCGTGATCCAGGAGCTGGGCAAGACGACCTTCGACCTCAACCGCCTCGAGGCGGGCGAGAGCTTGCTCGACTTCGTCGGCCCCCTGGGCAAGCCCACGCACATCCAGAAGCAGGGCACCGTGGTCTGCGTGGGCGGCGGCGTGGGCAACGCCGTGGTCTGGGCCCAGGTGCGCGGCTTCAAGGAGGCGGGCAACCGGGTGATCACGATCATCGGCGCGCGCAGCAAGGAGCTGCTCATCCTCGAGCAGGAGATCGGCGCGCTCAGCGACCAGCTCATCGTCACCACCGACGACGGCAGCTACGGCCGCAAGGGCCTGGTCACGGAGCCGCTCGCCGAGCTGCTCGAGAAGGAGAAGGTGGACGAGGTGGTCACCATCGGCCCGGTGATCATGATGAAGTTCGTCTGCAAGACGACGGCGAAGTTCGGCGTGCCCACGCAGGCCAGCCTGAACCCGATCATGGTGGACGGCACCGGCATGTGCGGCGCCTGCCGCGTCACGGTGGGCGGCGTTACCCGCTTCGCCTGCGTGGACGGCCCCGAGTTCGACGGCCACCAGGTGGACTTCGACGAGCTGATGACCCGCCTGGCCTTCTACAAGGACCTGGAGACCGCGGCCTACGAGCGGGCGCGGGACCACGAATGCAACCTGCTCAAGCAAGGCTAGGGGGTGCAGCATGAGTGACGAGAAGCCCAACGGCGGCAAGCCCAGGCGCGTGATCAACAAGCAGAAGCAGAAGACACCGATGCCGGAGCAGGCTCCGTCCGAGCGCATCAAGAACTTCAACGAGGTGCCCCTGGGCTACAGCCCCGAGGACGCGGTCAACGAGGCCCTGCGCTGCCTGCAGTGCAAGACCCAGCCCTGCACGGGCGGCTGCCCGGTGGACGTGGACATCCCCGGCGCCCTGGGCTTCATCGCCGCCGGCGACTTCGAGGCCGCCTACCGGCGCATCAAGACCACCAACTTCCTGCCGGCCATCTGCGGGCGCGTCTGCCCGCAGGAGGACCAGTGCGAGATGTACTGCGTGCTCGGCAAGAAGGGCGAGCCGGGCGGCATCGGGCGCCTGGAGCGCTTCGTCGCCGACTGGCACATGAGCCAACCCGAGCTGGAGACCCTGCCCGAGACGGCTCCGCCCACGGGCAAGAAGGTGGCCATCATCGGCAGCGGGCCGGCGGGACTGACCGCAGCCAGCGATCTCATCCAGCGCGGCCACGAGGTGCACGTCTTCGAGGCCCTGCACAAGCCGGGCGGCGTGCTCTTCTACGGCATCCCCGAGTTCCGCCTGCCCAAGAAGATCCTGCTCAAGGAGATCGACGGGCTGCAGCAGATGGGCGTGAAGCTCCACCTCAACTACGTGGTGGGCGCAACCGAGACCCTGAGCGAACTGCGCGAGCGCTTCGACGCCATCTTCGTCGGCGTGGGCGCGGGGCTGCCCTGGTTCCTGAACATCCCGGGCGAGAACCTCAATGGCGTCTACAGCGCCAACGAGTTCCTCACCCGCGTGAACCTGATGGGCGCCTACGACTTCCCCCGCCGCGACACGCCGGTGAAGGCGGGCCAGCACATCGTGGTGGTCGGCGCGGGCAACACGGCCATGGACTCGGCGCGCACGGCCAAGCGCCTGCAGCCCGAGCGCGTGACCCTGCTCTACCGGCGCAGCCGGGCGGAGATGCCCGCCCGCGGCGAGGAGATCCACCACGCCGAGGAAGAGGGCATCGACTTCATGCTCCTGCACAACCCGCTGGAGATTCTCAGCGACGGCCAGGGCAAGGTGCGCGCCGTGCGCGTGCAGAAGATGGAGCTGGGCGAGCCCGACGCGAGCGGGCGGGCCAAACCGGTGCCGGTCGCGGGCAGCGAGTTCGAGCTGCCCTGCGACAGCGTCGTGGTCGCGCTCGGTTGCAGTCCGAACCCGCTGATGACCAAGGTCGAGCCCGAGCTCACCCTGACGAAGCGCGGCACGATCGTGGTCGACGAGGAGACGATGGAGACCAGCGTGCCCGGCGTCTTCGCGGGCGGCGACATCGTGACCGGCGGCGCGACGGTGATTCTCGCCATGGGCGCGGGACGACTGGCGGCGAATGCCATGCATCGCTATATTGCGACCGGTTCGGCGAAGCCGGCTGCAGAGACGGTGAGCTGAGCCGCCATTCCTCTTGAGTGTTGTGTGCCGGCGCCTCCCATGGGGCGCCGGTTTTCGTTTGCTGCTAGCGGCCCCGGAGCGCCGGCCAGAGCATGAGCACCCCCACCGCACGGCCGCCGAGCAGGGCCAGCGAGGCGGCGACCGCGCCGGGCAGGTCGAAGCTCAGCACGCCGAGCGCCAGCAGCAGGATGACCGCCGCCACCTCGGCCCCCGTCGCCCAGGTGATGGGCCGCGTGCGCCGCGCGACGACGAGGATGGCCCTCTGGAAAGCGTTGATCACCACCAGGGCCGGGATCGCCACCTGCAGCATCAGCGGCAGGCGCGAGAAGGCCGCCAGCGTGGGGCTGAGACCCGAGACGCGCTCGAACCAGAGACCCGACAGCGGCGTGAAGGCGAGCAGGCAGAGCCCGCCCGAGAGCAGCAGGGCCAGCCGGATCACGAAGCGCCGCAGGGGCGGCCGCTGCAGCTCGCCTCGCGCGAGGAGCGCGATGCCCACCTCCTGCACGGCCAGGCCCGGCGCGCGGAAGATGAAGCCCAGCGAGCCGATCACGGGCAGCACGGCCAGCGACTCCAGCGAGTAGCGCGCCTGGCCCATGAAGAAGGTGACCAGGGGCTGCACGGCCATGGTCAGCCAGGCGGTCAGGGCCAGCGGCGTGTAGAAGTCCAGGATCTTGCGATAGCCGGGCGCCTCGCCCGCCGCCTCGAGCGGCAGGCGGCGCAGCGCGGCCAGCGGCCCGCGCGCGAGCCAGCGCGTGACTACGGCCTCCACGCAGACGCCGGCCGAGAGCGCGGCCGCGCCCAGCCAGGCGCCCTCGATGCCGCCGTGGGCATAGAGGGCCAGGCCCATCGCGAGCATGGCGGCCACGCGCGTCATCGTCCCGTAGGCCACGCGCCGCGTGTAGCCGTGGCGAATCAGGATCCCCTGGTAGAAGCGCCGGTAGCCGATGGCGCCCGGCCAGGGCAACAAAATGAGCAGCGCGCGGCGAGTGAGGCGCTGCACCTCGGGCGGCAACT
The DNA here is from genome assembly GCA_963695095.1 of uncultured bacterium. Lineage (GTDB taxonomy): Bacteria > Krumholzibacteriota > Krumholzibacteriia > JACNKJ01 > JACNKJ01 > VGXI01. The sequence goes on from CAVOFT010000001.1 coordinate 2,713,722, forward strand.
GGATGAGGTCCGCGAAGATGAAGCGGTAGATGGGCGGAATGAGGATGAAGAGCATCGTCGCCGTGATCAGGGCGATGAGCGCCATGTTGAAGCGGCGCAGGCGGCGGTAGGCCGTGGGCGCGCCGGCCAGCGCCGTGGCCGCGCTCATCATCATGATCACCGGCGCCTCGACGATGATGGCGAAAGCGAAAGCGACGCCGTAGGCCGCCAGGTTCATCTTGGGCTCGGCGAGCCGGGCGATGAGGGCGGCCAGCACGGGGCCCTCGACGGCCATCATCAGCCAGGTGGCGGCCAGTGGCGCCCAGAAGCGGACGATGGCCCGCTGCCGGAGCGGCAGCTCGGGAGCGCCGGCGATCATGCTAGGAGGGGTCCGCGGGGGCGGGCGCGGCCGCCGGCATCTCGCTCCGGCGCGGCCGCAGGAAGGGAATGAGCAGAATCGGCAGGAAGGCGATCCAGGCGTCCAGGCGCAGGGTCGCCATGTAGCCGTGCAGCTCGGCGTACTGCCCCTGCCAGGCGCTCGAGTAGGTGTACATGAGATTGCGCAGGGCCATGTAGCCCGAGAACTGCGTGGCGGCGACGAGCGGACTCGTCAGCCCCATGAAGACGGCGATGTTCGTGCCCGAGATCAGCCCCGAGAAGAAGCTGTAGATGAGCGACACGCCCCAGTAGCTCGCCACCGTCACGCCCTCCGTCCCGGCCGCGCCCGAGAACTGGCCCGAGAGCCAGAAGGTAGGCAAGGTGGTGAGCGCGTACCAGAGGGCCAGCATCTTGCGATGGCCGAGGCGATCGCTGATCCAGCCGCCCAGCACGCAGCCGATGGCGGCCAGCACCGTGCCCTGCACGTTCAGGTTCGCGATCTGGTCCTCGCTGAGCCCCAGGTCCACCTGCATCGTGTTGCCGAGCGCGAGGCCGAGCGCGAGGGCGCCGTTGGGCACGGCGGCGAAGAACACGCCCAGCAGGGGCCCGCGGCCGGAGCGAAAGAAGCCGCGCCCCAGCTCGATCAGGTAGGCCTTGAGCCGGCCGAGGATGGCCCCGAGCACGGCCAGCCGGCCGGCGATGGCCACCTCCGCCGCCGCGAGGGCCCGCTGCGGCTCGACGATGCGCATCGAGACCGCCACCAGGATGATCGCCAGCAGCCCGCAGACGAAGGGGTAGCTGGCGCCGAAGCCGAAGCGGCCGGCGATGTAGAGCGCCCCGCTGCCGCCCAGAGCCTGGCCCAGGTAGCTCGCCCCGAACATGAAGCCGTTGGCCACCCCCCGCTCGCTCGCGGGCAGCACGTTCACGGCCAGGGCATCGATGGCGATGTCCTGCGTGGCCGAGAACACGTTGTGGATGATGATGAGCAGGGTGAGCAGCTTCAGGTTCGCGCCCGGGTCCACGGCCCACACCAGCGCGAGGGTGAGGATCATCATCAGCTGGGCGCCGACGATCCAGGCGCGGTAGTGGCCGAAGCGGCGCAGGTCGACGAGATCCACGATGGGCGCCCAGAGGGGCTTGAAGCCCCAGGGCGCGTAGAGCGAGGCGATGAACAGGCCCACCTCGCCGATCGATAGCCCCGACTGGCGCAGATAGGTGGCCATGGCCGTGGCCGTGAAGCCGAAGGGAATGCCCTCGCTGAGGTACAGCAGGCTGAAGGCGGTCAGGCGGCCGCGGCGGGAGGCGAGGATGTTGGCTGGGAGCATCAGGCGGGCTTGGCCTGCCCGCGTGCCGGCGCCGCCGCCTCATCCCATTCGGCCGGCAGCTTCTGGCCCGGCGCCTCGCCCAGCTTGGCCTTGCGCGCGGCGAGCCCCGGCCGCGCGAAGCCCGGGTGGCCCTCCTTCAGCGTGCGGCCGTTGATGGGCGCCTCGGCCCGCGTGCGGAAGCCCACGGTCTTGTCGAGCTGGCGGCCGAGCTTGAGGATGCGGTCCACGTCGTAGCCGTGGGCGATGCCCATCTCGTCCACCATGACGAGCAGGTCCTCCAGGCAGACGAGGCCGACATAGCGCGGGTCCCGGTAGTAGTACTCCCCGGTGCCGGGCACGGGCGAGTCGTCGAGGAAGTTGGCCGGCTGGCCGCCCAGGCCGCCCAGCGTGGCCTCGAACTGGGTGATGCCCGCCTGCAGGGCCGCGAGCACGGAGGCCGCGGCCACACGCTTCGTCTCGTGGAAGTGGGCGATGTGCAGGGCCGTGTCGGGCAGCGCGTCCAGGGTCATCGCGAAGTAGCGGTAGACCTCGGGCGCCGAGGCGCTGCCATCGTGGTCGGCGTGCTCGATATCGTCGGCGCCGATGGCCAGCCAGCGGCGGGTGAAGTCCAGCGCGTCCTCCAGCTTGGTGGCGCCGCCGATGGGGCTGCCCCAGATCGTGCTCACCGTGCCGCACATCGTCATGCCGGCGTCGTGGCACTTGCGGATGGAGCGCTCGCACTCGCGCCAGTACTCCGGCAGCGTGCAGCCCGAGTTGGCGAAGTGGTGCTCCTCTTCGGTGGAGACCATCATCAGCAGGCGATCGGGCCCGACGCCCTGCTGCGCCAGCTCGACGGCGCGATCCACGCCGGATTCACGGATGGTCACCGCCGTGGTGACCACCTGGTCCAGGTCGATGCCGCGCTTGGCGCAGCGCTTGCGGAAGGCCGCGCTCTTGAGGTGGGCGAGCAGGATCTCGGCGTCCTCGAACTGCGGCATCAGGTGCGGGTTGCCCAGGTTCGTCACCTCGATCGAGCGGCAGCCGGCGAAGATAAGCTCTTCGAGGTAGTAGAGCTTGGCCCGCGTGGAGATGAAAGTCTCCAGGTGCTGGAAGCCGTCGCGCACGGTGATGTCGCCGATGCGCACCCGGCGGGGCATGCGGGGGAAGATGCGCCAGTAGTCGTGCTCGCTCATGCCGTCCCGGTCTCCCTCACCCCACCGGTCCTGGCGGGGAGGCGGATTCTAGGACAGCACACGGGCAAAGGTCAAATCGGACGGGGATGGCCGGCGCCGGCTAGGCTCGGCTCCAGGCCAGGGCGCTTTCCAGATCCGGGAAGACCCGGATCTCCCAGGTCGAGCCCAGGGTCCGGGTCCGATTGGCGTAGTGCTCGCAGAGCCGCACATCGTGCGGGCTCGTCGTGACGAGCGCCACCCGCACCTTCACGTTCATCCGACCCGCGACGAGGTCGATGGCGCTCGGCTGCTCGATCTCCCGCGCGGTGATCGAGGCCAGGCTGGCCTTCAGCATGTCCCAGACCTGGTAGCGCATCGTGTCGAAGCGCGCGTCGCCATGGAGCCGGCCGTTGGCCTCGTTGATCTCCTCGATCTCGATGCTGCCCGTCATCGTGACGAGCGCCCCGTCGTCGCTCCACTCGATTTGGTAGGCCACGGCCTTCACCCTCCCTTGGGCATCTCCCCTCGGCAGCAGCGGCCTGCGCCGGGTCGGGATTCCGAACCGCTTCGGAAGCGGCCGCTCCGATATCGTAATTCAAAGACTATGGCGCAATCGCTAGGTCGCCGTCAATAGGGTCGCTGCACTTCCGCGCTGGGAGAAGCCGCCCCCGGGGGCGCCACCCGGCGGCGCCCCCGGTGCATCGAAGCGCGGCTCAGCCGCCTAGCGCCCGCCGCTGGACTTGAGCTCGCGCAGTTGCAGGGCAATGACGAAGAGCAGGCTCACGACGGCCAGCTCGAGCAAGCGCGAAGGCGAGTAGATGCGCAGCAGGGTCATGCCCGCGAAATTCGCCAGCTTCTCCCAGATCGCCACCCCCGCCAAGAGAAAGGCGAGCACGAAGAGCGCCCGGCTGATGAGACTCACCAATGCGGTCATCGCGTCACCTCCGCGCTGCGGGGAATGAGGCGGCCATCGCTCTGGAAGACGTTCGCTCGCACGTCGTAGAAGGCCACGCGCACGGCGCCGGCCTCGTCCTCGAACCAGAGCTGGAAGACATGCCCGGAGTCGGCGCTGTTGCTGACGGCCACCAGGTGGCCCCAATCGGCCGGAATCGCATCCTTGGCGACCATCTGCACATAGGCGACGTCGCCGCGCAGCGGCGCCGGTTTCTCGGGCAGCTTGGCGCAGCTCGTGGCGATCAGCAGCGCCAGCATCGACGAAAGGACTAGCACGCGCATGGTCCATTCCCTCCTCGGCTGGGGTCAGGCCGCCAGCCTATCACTTCTCGACGCGCACTGCATCCCTGCTTGCGCCGCGAATCCTAACATTTCCGACATTTTTGGGACGAACGGCTCCGCTAACCGCGCAGGTGGGCATCGGCCGGATCCTCGCCGCAGCGCTGGGCCAGCCACCAGATGCGCGCGGTCTTCTCGAGCACCTCGAGGCGGTCCAGAGCCTGGGCGAGGCGCTCGCCGACGGCCAGGGCGCCATGCCGCTCCCAGACGAGAGCGCTCGCGCCGGCGGCGATGGCCGCCGCGCTCGCCAGCCCGAGCGCCGCGCTGCCCGGCACCCCGAGGCGAAGCCGCGCCAGGCCGCCCGGCAGCAGCGCCGCCGTCTCGGGCATCAGGCCGAGCAGGGCCGCCTCGAGCGCGCCCTCGCCGGCCAGGCGGGGCAGCAGGCTCAGCGCGATGAGGAAGTCCGTGTGCGCGTGGAGCAGGGCCCCCGGTGCCCCGCGCGCGGCATGCACGGCCAGGTGGCAGGCCAGCTCGCTGGTGGGAGGCGGCGTGCCGCGCAGGCGGAAGAGGCCGCGGGGGCCATCGCCGATGATCGCCAGGTGCGCGGCCGGGTCGGCGGCGAGAGCGCGCAGGGGGCTGCCCGCCGCGCTCGCGACGAGCAGGTGACCGGCCGGCAGGCGGCAGGGATAGCCCGCCGGCAGGCCGGGCTCGAAGATGTCGCCGTCATGGAGGCTGCGCGTGAGCTGGGCCGGCGCGAGCAGCAGGGACAGGTTGCCCGCGCCGGCCTCGGCCCAGCCCAGCTCGGCGACGCGGCCCGCGCAGCTGGCGATTTGCGCCAGCAGCTCCTCGCCGATGGGCAGGCGCGTCATGCCCCGCGCCCCCCGCGCTCGGCGCGGCCGCCGCTATGAAGAGCCAAAGGTCTGATAGAACGCAAGTTCCATGACTCCTCGGGTAGACCGGGGCTTACGCCCACGGTCGAGCGCGGGTATATTAGCAGGAGGACCCCAGCGAGGAAACGACGATGCTGCCTGCCGGTCATCCCTACCGCGAGATCATCGGGCGCGTTCTCCGCCCCGGCCGCTACAGCGGCGGCGAGCCGAACCAGGTGATCAAGGATCCGGCCGGCCTGACCAGCCGGGTGGCGCTCGCCTTCCCCGATCTCTACGACATCGGGATGAGCCACCTGGGGCTGAAGATCCTCTACTCGCTGGTGAACAAGCGCGCCGGACCTCGCCGCCGAGCGCGTCTTCGCGCCCTGGCCCGACATGGAGGCCGAGCTGCGCAGCGCGGGCCTGCCGCTGCTCAGCCTCGAGAGCGCCACGCCGCTGGCCGACTTCGACATCGTCGGCTTCTCGCTGCAGTACGAGCTGACCTACACGAACATCCTGCTCATGCTCGAGCTCGGCGGCATCCCCCTGCGCGCAGCGACCGCGGCGAGGCCGATCCGCTGGTCATCGCCGGCGGGCCGGTGGCCTTCGAGCCCGAGCCGCTGGCCGCCTTCATCGACGCTTCATCATCGGCGACGGCGAGGAGGCCCTGCCGGAGCTCATGCGCGACTGGGCGGCCCTCGAGGCCGCGGGCCTCTCCCGCGCCGAGCGCCTGCGCCGCCTGGCCGGCGCGCCCGGGCGCTACCTGCCCGCGCTCTACGCCACCGAGATCGACGCCGACACGGGACTCACCGTGGTCATGCGCGCCGGCGGACCCCGCGTTGCCCTTCCCGCATCGTCAGGGCCCATCGTCGCCGACATCGACCGCTTCCCCTTCCCCGCCGACGCGCCGCGTGGCCGCATCCGAGCGCCATCTTCGATCGCCACAGCATCGAGATCGCGCGCGGCTGCACCGAGGGCTGCCGCTTCTGCCAGGCGGGCATGATCTACCGGCCCGTGCGCGAGCGCGAGCCCGGCCGCCGTCGTCGACACGGTGCTGCGCGGCCTGCGCGAGGCGGGCTACGACGAGGTCAGCCTGACCAGCCTCTCGACGGCCGACTACAGCGCCATCGCGCCCCTGGTGCACGAGCTGGTCGAGCGGCTGGCCGGCGAGGGCGAGGTGACGCCTGGCCGTCTCGTGCCTGCGCGCCTACGGCCTGCCCGAGGAGCCTGCTCGACGAGATCTGCAGAAGGTGCGCGCGACCAGCCTCACCTTCGCGCCCGAGGCGGGCACCCAGCGCCTGCGCGACGTGATCAACAAGAACGTCACCGAGGAGCACATCCTCGAGACCGCGCGGCGCGTCTTCAGCCGCGGCTGGGACAGCATGAAGCTCTACTTCATGATCGGCCTGCCCACGGAGACGAGGCGGACGTGGCCGGCATCGTCGAGACGGGCGCGCGCTGCCTCGGCGTCGCGCGCGGCATCGCCGGCCGCAAGCGCCCCGCGCAGGTGACCTGCTCGGTGTGCAGCTTCGTGCCCAAGCCGCACACGCCGTTCCAGTGGGCGGCCATGGACGGCATGACCCAGCTCGCGCGAGAAGCAGAGCCTGCTCATCGACCGCGCGCGGCGCGAGAAGCTGCGCCTGAAGTGGCACGACCCCGAGGTCAGCTTCCTGGAAGGCGTGCTCAGCCGCGGCGACCGCCGCCTGGGCGATCTCATCGAGCGGGCCTACGCCAAGGGCTGCCGCTTCGACGGCTGGGACGAGCACTTCCACTTCGACCGCTGGCTCGAGGCCATGGCCGAGCTCGACATCGACCCCGCGCTCTACCTGGGCACCCTGCCCGTGGACGCGCGGCTGCCCTGGGACCACGTCGATCCGGGCGTCACCAAGGATTTCCTGGCGATGGAGTATCGCCGCAGCCTCAGGGACCGGCTGTCGCCCCCCTGCGGCAAGCCCAAGGGCGCCATCATCCACCCGGACAGCCTGGCCGCGGCCGCCGCCCAGGCGCAAGCCCCTGGTCTGCTACCACTGCGGCGTGGCCTGCGACCTCACGGCGATGAAGACCGAGCGCGTGGACTTCCACGGCGAGCTGGTGGCGCTGGCCGGCCGGCGGCCGCGCCGCGAGGAGGCGGCGACTGTCGCCTACCGGCTCGTCTACGCCAAGACGGGCGCAGCCCAGTTCATGAGCCACCTCGACCTGCTGCGCGCCCTGCCGCGGGCGCTGCGGCGGGCAGGCCTGCGCGTGGCCTACAGCCAGGGCTTCCACCCGCACGCCCTGCTCAGCTTCAGCCCCGCCCTGCCGATGGGCATGGCCGGCCTCGCCGAGCAGATGGAGCTGCGCCTGCGCGAGGATCTCGAGCCGGCGGCGCTCATCGCCGCGCTGGCGCCGGCCCTGCCCGAGGGCATCCACCTGCGGGCCGGCTTCCGCGACGAGCCGGCGGGGCTGGCCGGCCGGCTCGTGGCCTCCCGCCTGCTCGTCCGCTTCGCGGGTCCGACGGGCGCGGCGCTCGCCGCGCGCTGCGAGGAGTTGCTGGCGCAGACGAGCATCGCCGTCGAGCGCGAGCGCAAGCGCCAGCTGCGCACGCTCGAGCTGCGGCCCTCCCTGCTCGCGCTGCGCCCGCTGGCCCCAGGCGAGTTCGCCGCGGCCGAGGCCCTGCTCGCGCAGGAAGGCGCCGCCTTGCCCGCCGGCGGCGTCTACGTCGAGCTGGCCGTGCAGGAGGCCGCCCTCAAGGCCGCCGAGCTGGTCGAGCTGCTCGGCGGCGAGCCCGAGAGCCTCCTCGCCCTGCGCCTGGGCTTCCGGCTCGCCGACGGGCCTGGCAATGACAGTGAGGAGGAGCTGCAACCCGATGAACCGGAGCGACTCCGCGCCTGAGTCGGCGACTTGAAGTGCCGGGACTCCGCATCCCGCGCTGCGAAATTCAGCCTTAGCTCTGGCCAGCGCCGCCGCCAGCGCCTTTAATAGAGCTCCAACACTCCCGGAGAGCGAAGCGCCACCCCGATGCCACCCGATGCCGTCCTGCCCAGCGAAGCCAGCGCCCACAGCGCGAGCCTGCCCTTCCTCGAGGCGCTCTACGCGGCCTATCGCCGCGATGCCGCCAGCGTCGGCGACGACTGGCGGGCCTACTTCGCGCGCCTGGATGCGGAGCTGGGCGCGGGCGACGGCGACGGCGCGCCCCACTTCGCCCGGCGCAGCCTCTTCGATGCGGCCGGCTCCGCACCCGGCGGCGAGGCCGAGGCGGCCATCGCGCTGCAGAGCCGGGTGGAGCAGCTCATTCGCGCCTACCGCGTGCGCGGTCACCTGATCGGGCGCTTCGATCCGCTGGACCTGCCACGGCCACCGCACCCCGAGCTCGAGCCGGCCCACTACGGCCTGGGCGCCGAGCACCTGGACCTGCGCTTCGCCGCGGGCAGCCTGGTCGGCGGGGCCGACGGCACGCTCAGCCTGCGCGAGATCCTCGAGAGCCTGCGCGAGACCTACAGCCGCGCCATCGGCGTGCAGTACATGCACATCGACGACGTCGTCTCGAAGGACTGGCTGCGGGGCCGCATGGAGGGCAGCCGCAATCGCATCACGCTGAAGCCGCTCGAGCAGCTGCGCATCCTGATCAAGCTCACGGATGCGGTGCTCTTCGAGGAGTTCGTCCAGAAGAAGTACGTGGGCGCCAAGCGCTTCAGCCTCGAGGGCGCGGAGAGCCTGATCCCGCTGCTGGATCTGGCCATCACCCAGGCCGGCAACCAGGGCGTGGAGCAGATCGTGATCGGCATGGCCCACCGCGGGCGCCTGAACGTGCTGGCCAACATCATCGGCAAGAGCCTGCGCCAGATCTTCCGCGAGTTCGAGGATCTGGACCCGGAGGCGCACCTGGGCCGCGACGACGTCAAGTACCACCTCGGCCACTCCGGGCGCTGGATCACGGCCAAGGGCCGCAAGGTGCGCATCTCGCTGTGCTTCAATCCCAGCCACCTGGAGTTCGTCGACGCCATCGCGCTCGGCCGCCTGCGCGCGCGCCAGGACCGCTACGGCGACTTCGAGCGGCGGCGCGGGCTGGCCATCCTCATCCACGGCGACGCCGCCTTCGCGGCCCAGGGCATCGTGCAGGAGACCCTGAACCTGAGCGAGCTGGCCGGCTATCGGACGGGCGGCACCCTGCACGTCATCGTGAACAACCAGGTGGGGTTTTCGACCAGCCCCCATGAGGCGCGCTCGAACACCTATGCCTCCAGCGTCGCCAAGATGCTGCAGGTGCCGATCTTCATGGTGAACGGCGAGGACCCCGAGGCCGTGGCACAGGCCGTGCAGTTGGCCCTGGATTTCAGGAGCGAGTTCCAGCGCGACGCCGTCATCGACATGTACTGCTACCGCAAGCACGGCCATAACGAGGGCGACGAGCCGGCCTTCACGCAGCCCCTGATGGTGAAGGCGATCGCCGGGCGCGAGAGCGTGCGCGAGGGCTACCTGCGCCGCTTGATCGCCCTCGGCGGCACGACGCGGGCCATGGCCGACGGCATCGCCGCCGCGCGGCGGGGCCTGCTGGAGCGCGAGCACGCGGCCGCCCGCAGCCCCGAGCTGCAGCCCCACGCGCACGTGCAAGGCGGCGCCTGGGAGCGCTTCATCGGCGGCCCCGACGAGGATGCTCCCGAGCTGCCGACGGGCCTCGCGCCCGCCGTGACCGGCGAGCTGCTGCGCGCGCAGACCCGCCTGCCCGAGGGCTTCCAGGCCCACCCCAAGCTGCTGCGCCTGCTCGAGCAGCGCAGCGCGATGGCGAGCGGCGAGCGGCCCCTGGACTGGGCGACGGCCGAGGCCGCCGCCCTGGCCAGCATCGCCGTCGCCGGCCACCCCATTCGTCTCAGCGGCCAGGACAGCGTGCGCGGCACCTTCAGCCAGCGCCATGCGGCCATCGTCGACCAGACGACCGGCGCCGCCTACTACCCGCTGCAGCACCTGGCGCGCGATCAGGCGTCGGTCGAGCTGCTCAACAGCCCGCTGTCGGAGGCCGGCGTGCTCGGCTTCGAGTACGGCTACGCGCTGGACTCATCCGGCCGCCCTCGTGATCTGGGAGGCCCAGTTCGGCGATTTCGCCAACGCCGCCCAGGTGATCATCGACCAGTTCATCTCCAGCGCCGAGGACAAGTGGCAGCGGCTCAACGGGCTCACCCTGCTGCTTCCCCACGGCTTCGAGGGCCAGGGCCCCGAGCACTCCAGCGCGCGCCTGGAGCGCTTCCTGCATGCTCTGCGCCGAGGACAACATGCAGGTGGTCTATCCCACCACCCCGGCCCAGTACTTCCACGTGCTGCGCCGGCAGGTGCTCCGGCCCTGGCGCAAGCCGCTCGTCGTGATGACGCCCAAGAGCCTGCTGCGCCTGCCCGCCTGCACCTCGTCCCTGGCCGACCTCGCCGCAGGCGGCTTCAAGCGCGTGCTCGTCGACGAGCTGCCGGCGGAGCGCCCCGTGCGGCGCGTGTTGCTTTGCGCGGGCAAGGTCTACTACGATCTCGCCGCGGCGCGGGCCGAGCGGGGCCATGAGGACGTGGCCATCCTGCGCCTGGAGCAGCTCTACCCGCTCAGCGACGAGGCGCTGCAGCGGGCGCTGATGCCCTACGTCCTGAACACGCCCGTCTACTGGGTGCAGGAGGAGCCGGAGAACATGGGCGCCTGGCGCTACCTGCTCGCGCGCTTCGGCCTCACGCTCTGGGGCGCGCATCCCTTCGCGGGCATCTCCCGCGAGGCTTCGGCCAGCCCGGCCACGGGCTTCTCGAGCAGTCATCGCCTCGAGCAGGAGCGCCTGCTCGAAGCGGCCTTTGCCCGGAACTGAATCGGCGCCCGCCGGGCGCCAGAGGCGAGTAGCGTGCAACTGACCGTGCCTGCCTTCGGCGAATCGATCAGCGAAGTCCTGATCAGCGAGTGGCTGGTGGCCGAAGGCGCCAGCGTGGCCCGCGAGGCCAACCTCGTCGTCATCGAAACGGACAAGATCACCAGCGAGGTGCCCGCGCCGATGGATTGCCGGGTGACGCGCATCCTCAAGCAGGCCGGCGAGACGGCGACGGTGGGCGAGGTGATCGCCGAGCTGGAGGAGCTGGCGGCGGGCAGCGTCGCCGCGGCGGCGCCGGTCGCACCGGCCGTGGCGGCGCGCCCGGCTGCGCCGGCCACTCCCGCCAGCCCGCCCCCGGGCGCGGATCCCCCTGCCGCGCCGGTGATGCCCGCCGCCGAGCGGCTGATGGCCGAACAGGGCCTGGCCGCCGGTAGCGTCGCCGGTAGCGGGCCGGGCGGCCGCGTGCTCAAGGAGGACGTGCTGCGCCACCTCGAGGCCGCTGCCGCGGCCCCGCCGGCTCCCGCGGTGCGGGCCGGAGTGGCTCCCCCGAGGCGACGCTCGCAACGCCAGTTGCGAGCGCACGAACTGAAGAGCGCGTGCCGATGAGCCCCCTGCGCAAGAAGCTCGCGCAGCATCTGCTCGCCGCGCAGCAGAACGCCGCCCTGCTCACCACCTTCAACGAGGTGGACATGAGCGCGGTCAGGCAGCCTGCGCCGCCGCGTGCAGGAGGAGTTCCAGGCCAGGCACGGCGTCAAGCTGGGCATGATGTCCTTCTTCGTGAAGGCGGCAGTCGAAGCGCTCAAGGAGTTCCCCGCCGTCAATGCGCGCATCGATGACAAGGGCGACGCCATCGTCTACCGCAACTACTTCGACATCGGCGTGGCCGTGGGCGGCGGCAAGGGCCTGGTGGTGCCGGTGCTGCGCGGCGCCGAGCGCTTGGGCTTCGCGGACATCGAGAAGGCCATCGCCGATTTCGCCCGCCGCGCTCAGGAGAACAAGCTGACACTGGAAGAGCTGCACGGGCGGCACCTTCACCATCTCCAACGGCGGCATCTACGGCAACCTGCTGTCGACGCCCATCGTCAACGCGCCGCAGAGCGGCATCCTCGGCCTGCACGCCATCCAGGAGCGGCCCGTGGCGCGCGAGGGCCAGGTGGTGATCCGGCCGATGATGTACGTGGCCGCTCACCTACGACCACCGCCTCATCGACGGCCGCGAGGCCGTGGGCTTCCTCAAGCACGTGAAGAGCGCCGTCGAGGAACCGAGCCGCATCCTGCTCGAGCTGTAGCAAGGGGGGAATGGGATGGAGACCAAGCGGCACGATCTCGTCATCATCGGCGCCGGCCCGGGCGGCTACGTGGCGGCCCTGCGCGCGGCGCAGCTCGGCCTCGAGGTGGCCTGCGTGGAGAAGGAGCCGGCGCTCGGCGGCACCTGCCTGCGCGTGGGCTGCGTGCCCAGCAAGGCCCTGCTCGAATCGAGCCTGCTCTACGCCCGGCGCCAAGGCGGGCTACGCCGAGCACGGCGTGCAGCTCGGGCGCGTCGAGCCTGGACCTCGCGACCATGATGGCCCGCAAGGACGCGGTGGTCAAGGGCCTCACCGACGGCGTCGCCGAGCTCTTCAAGCGCCGCGGCGTGACGCGCTACGCCGGCACGGCGCGCTTCGTCGCCCCCGGCGAGCTGGCCGTGGCGGGCGCCGAGGGCGAGCAGCGCCTCGCCGCCCGGCGCGTGATCATCGCCACGGGCAGCCGGGCGGGCGCGCTGGCCGGCGTGGAGCTGGACGGCGATCGCATCGCCACCAGCACCGAGGCCCTCGCCTGGAGCGAGGTGCCGGGCCAGCTCGTCGTCATCGGCGCCGGCGCCATCGGCCTCGAGCTGGGCTCGGTCTGGCTGCGCCTGGGCAGCCAGGTGACGGTGCTCGAGTACCTCGACCGCGTCCTGCCCGGCATGGACCTGGAGATCGCCCGCGAGACCCAGCGCCTGCTCAAGCGCCAGGGCCTCAGCTTCAAGCTGAGCGCCCGCGTGACCGGGGCCAAGCTGGTCAATCGCCGGCCCGAGGTGACGCTGGAGGGCGGCGAGACCTTCCGCTGCGATCGCGTGCTGCTGGCCACGGGCCGGGTGCCGAACACCGAAGGCCTCGGGCTGGACGCCATCGGCCTCGCCACGGACGAGCGCGGGCGCATTCCCGTGGGCGCCGACTTCGCCACCAGCGTGGCCGGGCGTCTACGCCATCGGCGACGTGATCGCCGGGCCCATGCTCGCCCACAAGGCCGAGGAGGAGGGCGTCGCCTGCGTGGAGGCGATGGCCGGCCGCCACGGGCACCTCAACTACGACACGATCCCGGCCGTGGTCTACACGCACCCCGAGGCGGCGGGCGTGGGCAAGACGGAGGAGGAGCTCAAGGAGCGCGAGCACGCCCTACAAGAAGGGCGTCTTCCACTTCAGGGCCAACAGCCGCGCGCGGGCGATGGCCGAGATCGACGGCCGCGTGAAGATCCTCGCCCACGCCGAGACGGACCGCGTGCTCGGCGTGCACATCGTGGGGCCGATCGCCGGCGAGCTGATCGCCGAGGCGGCCACGGCGATGGCCTTCGGCGCCAGCGCCGAGGACATCGCCCGCGCCTGCCACGCGCACCCCACCCTGGCCGAAGCCGTGAAGGAGGCCGCGCTCGCCGTCGACGAGCGCGCCATCCACGCGTGAGCGCCGACGCAGGCGGAGGCCCCCGCCGCGACTTCGCCGAGGGCAGCGTCATCGGAGCGGTGGCCCGCATGGGCTTCCCCTCGATGATCGGCTTCGCGGCCGCCTCGCTCTACGACATCGTCGACATGTTCTGGGTCAGCCGCCTGCCCGGCGCGCCCGTGGCCGCCCTCACCTTCTTCTTCCCGCTGCTCTTCCTGCTCACCTCGGTGAACCAGATCGCCGGCGCGGGCTCCGTGGCCGTGATCAGCCGCCGCTACGGCGAAGGCGACCTCGTGGGCGCCGAAGCGGCGATCAAGGACGCCACCATTCTCAAGATCCTGCTCGCCCTCTTCGTGGGCGGCCTCAGCTTCCTGGTGCTGGAGCCGGGGCTGCGCCTGGTGGGCACCACGCCGGAGGCCTGGGCGCAGGCCGTGGCCTACGGGCGCGTCGTGCTGCTCGGTCTCGTCGCCAACTTCTCGAGCTACACGATGTTCACCGCCCTGCGCGGCGTGGGCGACCCGCGGCAGGCGATGTTCCTCATGCTCAGCGGCGTGCTGCTGAATCTCGCGCTCGACCCCCTGCTCATCTTCGGCATCGGGCCGCTGCCGGCCCTCGGCGTGGCGGGCGCCGCCGTGGCCAGCGTGATCGCCTACGCCTTCACCTTCGCCGCTGGACTGGTGATCTTCTACACCGGCCGCAGCAACGTGAGGCTGCGCCTGGCCGGCGGCCCGCCGCTCTCGCTCCTGCGCATGGGGCGCATGCTGAGGATCGGCATTCCCTCGGGCGTCAGCTCGCTCTCCTTCTCGCTCGGACGCACGGTGGTGATGCCCTGGATCGCCGTTTACGGCACGGCGGTGGTGGCGGCCTACGGCGTCGCCATGCGCCTGGCCGGCTTCGGCATCATGCTGATCGTGGGCATGGGCCTGGGGCTGTCCGCCCTCATCGGCCAGACCCTGGGCACGGGCGACAAGCAGCGCACCTGGGAGACGGGCATCGCCTCGCTGCGCTTCACCGTGGCGGCGATGGCCGTCTTCGGGGCGCTGCTCTTCGCGGGCGCGCCGCTGCGTCGCGCGGGCCTTCTTCGGCGCGGGCCCCGAGGTGGCGCCGGCGATCATCACCCTGCGCATCCTGGCGCTGGGGCTGCCCTTCAACGGCCTGGGCATCATGCTGGACATGACCTGCTCGGGCGCCGGCGAGACGCGCGTGCCCCTGCTCTTCAACCTGCTGCACACCTGGGTGCTGCTGGTGCCGGGCGTCTACCTGGTGGTGCGGGTCTGGGAGCTGCCCTACGCGGCGGTCTGGTGGGCCGTGCTCGTCGCGCTGGCGATTCCGCCCGTGATCTTCTGGCAGTACTTCCGCACCCGGCGCTGGATGGAGCGCGCGGTCTAGCCCTCAATCCTCGTCCGGCCGACCGCGCAGGCGCTTGCGCTGGGCGCGGTGGCGCTTCTCCTCGAGGCGGCGCCGACGCGCGGCGGCGGGCACGGCCGTGGGCCGGCGGCGCTTGGGCCGGTGGTTGAGCAGGCGCAGGCGGGCGACGAGGCGCTCCATGGCGAGCCTGCGGTTGCGCAGCTGCGAGCGGTTCTCGGTGGCCAGTACCGTCACCCCGCTCGGCGGATGATGGATGCGCACGGCGCTGTCGGTGGTGTTGCGGTGCTGGCCCCCGGGCCCCGAGGCGCGGTAGACGGTGATCTCCACCTCGCTGGCCAGCACCTCGGGATCCGTGCTGTAGGGCGGCGGCCGGCGCGGACCGGGCGGCGCGGGCTCTTCAGGCGCCATCGCCCGCCTCGCGCGCGAGTTCGCCCAGCAGGCGGATGGATTCCACGCCCGCCAGCGGCAGCTCCAGGCGCAGGGCCTTGGGGAAGACGCCAAAGGCCGCGGCCTTGGCCAGAAACTCCGCGCGCGTGCCCGGGTCCTCGCCCTCGCGGTGCCAGCCTGCGTCGAGCAGCAGGATGCTCTCCGCGCGGATGTCGTCGCAGCGGCCGACGTAGGCAGCCTCGGCGGCGATGACCACCACGGTCATGCCGTGCAGGGCGTCGCGGTCGTGATGGAAGGTGCGCTCCATGGGCTCGCTCCCGGCCGGGGTATGGCCTTCAGGATCGGCCACGAGCGCCGGGCGCGCAAGCGCCAAGGGGGCCCCACCGGTCGGGGAGCCCCTCGCCTCTCCCGTGCTGCCGTCCGCCTTGAGGCCAAGACTGTGCAGAACCCCTGCCGCCACGGCCACGAAGTCGCTGTTGGGCTCGGGCACGTTGCATTGGCCTTCGTCGTTCAGACCCCAGGCGACGATCGACCCGTCGGCTTTGAGGCCGAGGCAGTGGTCGTTTGCGGAGATGGCCACGAAGCCGGAGTTCGGCGCAGGTACCTCACACTTGCCGTTCTCGTTGTTTCCCCAGGCGACGATTGAACCATCCGCTTTCAGCCCAAAGTTGCATTTATTTCCGGCCGCCACCTTGACGAAGTCGCTGTTTGGCGGAGGCACGTTGTAGACATCATCGTAGTTATTCCCCCAACACGCGATCGAGCCATCCGCCCTCAGCCCCAAGAAATGAGTAGTCGCTATCGCCCAGCTCACCGTGTCATTGCCTGTCGCAATGGCCACAAAGTCATTGTTCGGCGCCGGCACACCACACTGACCATAGGTGTTGTCGCCCCAGGCCACCAGGGAGCCGTCGTCTTTCAGCGCGAAGCTGTAACGTATTCCGGCAACCATAGCAGCATAGCCGGTATTCGGCTGGGGGATCTCACACTGACCGGACTCGTTCCAACCCCAGGCGACCAACGAGCCATCGGCCCTGAGGCCGAGGCTATGAAAGGCGCCGGCGGCAACAGCTACGAAACCGGTGTTTGGTTCCGGCACATCGCATTGGCCATCCCCATTATCGCCCCATGCGACAATGACGCCATTCGCCTTCAGGCCCAAGCTGTGCACACTGCCCGCCGCTATCGCAGTGAAGTCGGCGTTCTGGCCGGGTATGTTGCACTGACCTTCGGCGTTCAGACCCCAGGCGACGATGGAACCATCGGCCTTGAGTGCCAGGATATGATGGCCTCCCGCCGCCATCGTTAGGAAGTTGCTGTTGGGTTCCGGCACGTCGCAGACGCCGTATGCGTTGTATCCCCAGGCAACGATGGAACCGGTAGCTTTTAGTCCCAGATTGACAACATACCCTGCGGACACGGCGACGAAGTCGGCATTGGGCTCCGGTACGTCGTTCATGCCATAGCTGCCATCTCCCCAGGCTAGGATTGATCCATCATCTTTCAGGCCCAGGAAGTGAGTCCAGTGACCCACCGACACAGCCTGGAAGCCCTCGTTGGGAATAGGTAGCTGCGCTTGCCTATACAGGTTGCGTCCCCAGACGATCACGGAGCCGTCAGCCTTGAGCCCGATATTGCTGTCACCCACTGGAGAAGCCGAGATGGCTGCGAGGTTCTCGAGTTCCCACTGGGGCAGCACGATCGCCTCACCCCAACTGCGGATTCCATACCCTTCCTGGGCCCAGGCCACACCGCCCGTGACCAGCCATGCCAGCACGACGAACGCCAAGAACCCTCTGTGTCGGATCCTCATCGCCATTCCCTCGCTTTGGTCTTCGGGTTGATCGGACGCTCTGCCCCAGCTGCGGGGCGACCCGGCGAGGAATGGGACACAGAGGCGCCGCAAGTATCACGGCGTCGGAGGCAGGATCAGTGAAAAAAGGCCCCGCCGCCTGGCGGGGCCCCGGAGCAGTCGTCGTTGAAGTGGAAATCAGGGCTTCCAGACCTGCCAGACCTTGCCGACCAGGTCCGGGCCCACCTTGAGCGTGGGCTTGCCGGGCGTCCAGCCGGCGGGCGTGGCCTCGGCGCCGCCGCTGGCGCGCACGAGCTGGAAGGCCTGCACCTGGCGCTCCAGCTCGGCGAAGTTGCGGCCGACCGGCGGGGTCATCACTTCCATGGCCTGGATCACGCCGTCGGGGTCGATGAGGAAGCGCCCGCGGATGTCCACGCCGCCGTCCTCGTCGAAGACGCCGTAGATCTGGCCGATGCGGCCGCCGGCGTCGGTGAGCATGGGGAAGGGCACGCCGCCCTCCACCATCTTCATGAGCTCCTCGCTCTGCCAGATCTTGTGCACGAAGCGGCTGTCCGTGCTCATCGAGAGCACCTGGACGCCGAGCTTGACGAGGCTCTTGTGCTGGGCCGCGACCGCGGCCAGCTCCGTGGGTCAGACGAAGGTGAAGTCGCCGGGGTAGAAGCAGAGCACCACCCACTGGCCCTTGTAGTCGCTGAGGCTGATGTTCTTGAAGCCGCCGTCCACGAAGGCCGTCGCCTCGAAGTCCGGGGCTTCCTTGCCGACGCGTGCTAGCACTCTTCGTACCTCCCGTTGCCGCGGGCGCCGCGCTCTCGTCGGCGCTCTCCACCACCTTGGGGCCGCGGGCACTCGCGACGCAGCCCTGGTGCTTCTCGGCCATGGCACCTCCTTGCGCCCCGCGCGCCGGCAGCCGCCGCGCGCCTCGGACGCCATGGTTGCATTGTACTGAAACATCGCGGAATTGCAAGGAGGGCCGGGCAGGGGGGGCAAAGAAAGGGGCCCCGCCGAACGGCGGGGCCCGGAATCGGTCGGCATCGGTGACGTTGGGTTTCCCCGCCGGGCGGGGGATGATCCCAAGTCAGCGGATGACGTCGGGATGGCCCGTGGTTACGGGGACGCCACCTCCGCCAAGCCGCGTATACCTGAAGTCACTGGACCACCTCCTTTTCCGGGCGAACCGGAATTCGGTGAGACCCACCTCACCCGGCCCCCTGACCGCCCTCGTCTCGGGGACCGCCGCAGCGTCTGCGGATGGATACCTGTCCACTATGATCGGGCATTTCCGGGCGGAAGCCAAGGGGAAAATGCGGGCGGCCGGGGCAGCAGCCCCCCGGGCGGCCCCCCACGCTGGGGACTGCCCGCAGGCAGAGCGCAGCCCTGCGCCCCCTACTCGATGTTGTACTGGATGGTGACGACGACGCGGGCCAGCTTGTCGATGGTGCTCTTGTCGTAGCGTCCGCCGTACTCGTAATCCCCGTCGCTATCGCCCGCGGCCAGGATGTAGAAGGCGCCCTGCGAGGCGCTGCGCATCGAGCCCACCTTGGCGTCGCCGTTCTTGGCGAACTCCTCGGCGCGAACGCGCGCGTTCTGCGTGGCGGCGCCGATCAGGGACATCTTCACGTCTTCCAGGTTCGAGATCATGAACAGCGGCTGGTCGTGGGTGACGGCCAGGTGCTCGGCCTCGAACTCCAGGATCGGCCCTGCGCATGCCAGCACCCGGGCCAGGTCCTGCGTGGCGAGCGTCGTGGACTGCCGAGCCTCGAAGCCGGACTGGACGCGGCGATCGCGACCGTCGCGCCCCTCCCGCATCACCCAGTGCGGTTCCACGAACTCCTGCGACTCCGTGATCGCGTCGGCGGGAAAGCCCTGCGCCAGCAGGAAGGCGCGCACCTTGGGCTGCGTGGCGCGCAGGGCGGCCAGCGCGGCGGCGAAGGTGGGAGCCGTTTCCGTGACGTTCACGGTGCACTCCGCGCGGTCGGCCTCGACCGGTTTCTCGGCCAGACCCTTCACCATGATGCTCTGGTTGCTGTCGCGCAGGTGCTTGATCTGCGTGCCGAGGACGTAGGCCGCGACGACGAGACCGATCGCGAGGATCGCGGCCACGGCCACCGAGGGGCGCGAAGGGGAAGCGTTCATCGCTGCTCTCCTGCTCCGTTTCAGGTAGTATGCTCCTGCCGACTCGCGGGGCGAGTGTAGCAGCGAGGTCGGCAAGAAGGCCATCGACTTCGTCGGTTGTCATATCGCCGTGACTGGCGCCGGGGATCGCCGCAGAGGCCGGGAAATCCGCGCGGAGAAGGGCAAATGAAGCAGCGAGAATTCGAGAGCGTCAATCCCTACACGGGCGTGCCGATCGCCACCTACCCGGGCCATGCGCCGGGGGCGCTGGCGGCGATACTCGCGCGATCGCAGGCCGCCTTCGCGAGCTGGCGGCAGGTGCCGCTGGCCGCGCGCAGCGCCTTGCTGGCCAGGGCCGGCGATCTCCTGCGCCGGAACGTCGATCGCTACGCGCGCACGATCACGCTGGAAATGGGCAAGCCGATCGCGGAGTCCAGGGCCGAGGTCACGAAGTGCGCCTGGGCCTGCGACTACTACGCCGAGCAGGCCGCGGCCTTCCTGGCCCCGGAGCCGATCGCGACCGATGCCCACGAGAGCTTCGTCCGCTGCGATCCCATCGGCGGCGTGCTCGCGGTCATGCCCTGGAACTTCCCCTTCTGGCAGGTGATCCGCTTCGCGGCGCCCACGCTCACGGCCGGCAACGTCGGCCTGCTGAAGCACGCCGCCAACGTCTGCGGCTGCGCCCTTCACATCGAGGAGCTGTTCCGGGAGGCCGGCTACCCGGAGGGGGTGTTCCAGACCCTGCTCATCGGCCACGAGCAGGTCGAAGCCGTCATCGCCCATGAGGCCGTGCGGGCCGTGACCCTGACCGGCAGCGAGCAGGCCGGAGCCGCGGTGGCCGCCCTCGCCGGCCGCCACCTCAAGAAGTCGCTGCTCGAGCTCGGCGGCAGCAACGCGCTTCATCGTCTGGCCGGACGCCGATCTCGACGCCGCGGTGCGCACCGCCGTGGCCGCGCGCATGGTCAACGCGGGTCAGAGCTGCATCGCGGCGAAGCGCTTCATCGTCGTCGAGCAGGTCCGCGAGGAGTTCACGACGCGGCTCGTGGCCGCGCTGCGCGGACTCCGGGCCGGGGATCCGCTGGAGGAGGCGACGCAGGTGGGTCCCCTGGCGCGCAAGGATCTCGCGGAGGAGTTGCAGGCGCAGGTCGCGCGCTCGCTGGAGCTGGGCGCGCAGGTCCTGCTGGGCGGGAGCCACGAGGGCGCCTTCTTCGAGCCGACCGTGCTCGCCGCCGTCCGGCCGGGAATGCCGGTCTTCGACGAGGAGACCTTCGGCCCGGTCGCCGCCGTCGTGAGCGCGCGCGACAGGGACCACGCCTTCGAGCTGGCCGAGCAGTCGACCTTCGGCCTCGGGCTGACGCTCTGCACGTCGGATCTGGACGCGGCACGCCGCTACGCGGAGCGCGTGAGCGATGGGGCCGTCTTCGTGAACGAGCAGGTGAAGTCGGATCCGCGACTGCCCTTCGGCGGCACGAAGCGCTCCGGCTACGGTCGCGAGCTGGCCCGCGACGGCATGCTCGAGTTCGTGAACCGCAAGACGGTCTACATCAAGTAAGTCTGAGCGCCGGGGCGCCGCGCGGAGCTCGGAGTTGTCGGCGGGCTTGGAGGTGAGGAGCGCAGGTCGAAGGGCCTGGGCAGGGCAGCCACTCCGCCGGAGGGACAGGTCACCCCGCTCATGACGAAGCCCCTCCGCAAGTCGTTGCGGAGGGGCTCTTTACCGGGTGGGCGATACTGGGATCGAACCAGTGACCTCATGCGTGTGAAGCATGCGCTCTCCCAGCTGAGCTAACCGCCCCTTGGTGGACCGCAGGAGGATCGAACTCCTGACCTCTGCATTGCGAACGCAGCGCTCTACCAGCTGAGCTAGCGGCCCTGAAAGCGGATGCCAATGTAGCGGAAGGACCCGGGGAAGGCAAGCCCCCGGGGGCGCCTCGCCGCGGGCGCCCGCGGCCGCGGCACGGGCGGCCCCGCGCGGCCGCTCACGCCCGGCGCGACAGAGGCCAACAAAGGCGCGGGGCCCCTCGCGCCGGGCGATGCCACGGCGCGGGAGGCCCCGCAGCGAGGGGGGTGTCTAGCGGACCTGGATCTCGCGGCCGGCCACCTGCTCGGCCTTGGCGATCGAGATCATCAGCAGGCCGTTCTTGAACTCGGCCTCGATCTTCTCCGGATCGGCCTCCTTGGGCAGCCGGAAGCTGCGCTCGAAGCGGCCGTAGAGGCGCTCGACCCGGCGGAAGCGGCGCTCCTTCTCCTCCACGATGCTCTTGCGCTCGCCGCTGAGGACCAGCAGGCCGTCCTCCACCTTGAGGCTGAGGTCGCTCTTCTCGAGACCGGGCAGCTCGACGTGGATCTCGTACTGCTTGTCCGTCTCGGCGATGTCCACGCGGGGGCTCCACTGCACCTGGGCCTCGGGCTCGCAGGTGGCGCAGCCCGCCGGGGCCTTGAAGAACTCGTTCCAGAGGCGGTCGATGTCGTTCATGCCGGCGTACTGGGGCTTCCACTTGATGAGAGTCATCTCGGCTCCTCCTGATTCGTCTCGAGCCTGCGGGCTCGAAGGGCTTGGGGGGTTATCTGCTCGACCTCGCTACAGCAACCGCCTTGCCAAACTGGGCACATCGCCACAAGTGGCTATCTGAATTGGACTTGGCATGTGTACACGTGTACACTCGCAGGCCCGCGCCTCGAATTACTGCCATCGTGGCGCACTCATGCGCTGCCATATCGGCTGGCCTCGGACGACCCGTCACCGGCCTGACAGGCCCCCTGGCAGAGTCGCCGCGAACTGCCCGCCGGTGGACTTGTGGAGAAGCCGCTCCGGGATTACCCTGCGCTCAGTCCAGCACCGGAGGTGCAGCATGGCCATGAAGACGCAGCCCGGCCTGTCCCGCCGCGGCCTCGCCGTCCCCGCGAGCCCCATCCGCCGGCTCGTGCCCTACGCCGATCGCGCCAAGGCCGCGGGCACCAAGATCTACCACCTCAACATCGGCCAGCCGGACATCCCCACCCCGCGCGAGATGATCCGCGCCTACCAGGCCTTCACGGCCGAGGTGCTCGCCTACGGGCCCAGCCAGGGCATCCCCGAGTTCCGCCGCGCCGTGTCCACCTACTGGAAGGGCTGGCAGGTCGATCTCGCCCCCGAGCAGGTCATCGCCACCACCGGCGGCAGCGAGGCCATCCTCTTCGCCCTGCTCGCCCTCTGCGACCCGGGCGACGAGGTGCTCATCCCCGAGCCCTTCTACACGAACTACCTGGGCTTCGCGGCCGTGGCCTCCGTGAACGTGGTGCCCGTGCCCGCCAGCGTGACGGACGGCTTCCGCCTGCCCGCCGACGCCGAGTTCCAGCGCCGCATCACGCCGCGCACGCGGGCCATCCTCTTCAGCAATCCGGGCAACCCGACGGGCGCCGTCTACACGGCCGCCGAGCTGCGTCGCCTCGGCAACCTGGCCGGCGAGCACGGGCTCTTCCTGCTCGCGGACGAGGTCTACCGCGAGTTCGTCTACGACGGCGCCCGCTTCACGAACGTGTTCTACGCTCACGGATGTCGCCGACCGCGTGATCGTCCTCGACAGCGTGAGCAAGCGCTACAGCGCCTGCGGCGCGCGCGTGGGCTACCTCGCCACGCGCAACGAGGCGGTGCTGGACGCCGCGCTGCGCCTCGGCCAGGCGCGGCTCTGCCCGCCCACCGTGGACCAGCTCGCCGCCGCCGCCGCCTACACGACGCCGCCCAGCTACCTCGAAGGCGTGCGCGTCGAGTACCAGGCGCGGCGCGACACCCTGTTCGCGGCCCTCTCGGGCATTGCCGGCGTCACCAGCTTCAAGCCGGCCGGCGCCTTCTACACGGTGGCCAAGCTGCCCGTGGCCGACGCCGAGAAGTTCGCCATCTGGCTGCTCACGGACTTCCGGCACGAGGGTGCCAGCGTGATGCTGGCGCCGGCCAGCGGCTTCTACGCCACCGAGGGCAGCGGCCAGGACGAGGTGCGCATCGCCTACGTGCTCAAGAACGAGGATCTGAAGGCCGCCATGGCCGTCCTGGCCGCGGGGCTGAAGGCCTTCCCGGGCTAGGGTCTTCCTCGACGAGGGCGGGACCGGCTGTGCTATGCTTGTAGCGCCGCGCACTCTCGCCTCGGAGGAGCCCCATGCCTCGCCTCGCCGCCTTCTGCCTCCTGCTCTGCCTCGCCCTGCCCGCCGCGCCGCCGCCCGGGGGCCGCGGCGACGTGATCGCCGACTTCGAGTCCGGCAGCGTCACGCTGGCGAGCTACCCCGACCAGGACCTGGATCCCGGCGACTGGGCGCTCATCACCACCGGCACCCACGCGGGCAGCGCCTACTCGCTGCGGCTCTTCGGCAACACCTGGAAGACGCAGGCAGTGACCCCGCGGGCGGTGAGCCCCGGCACGGTCTGGCAGGTGGCGGTCCATGTCGAGGCCGAGGCGGAGATGCAGGCCTTCGGGGTGAGCGACGGCACCAACGAGCTGCTCTACACGCTCGCCGGCGAGCAGCTGCCCACGGGTCCCCAGTGGTGGACCGTCTACCAGGGCGCCTTCCCGAGCGGCGAGTGGCGCGTCTACCTGCTGCCCATCGGCGAGGACTGGCCGGCCACGCACGGCTACCTGCCCGAGATCACGACGCTCATCTACGTGAACGACCGCGACGCAGGCGGCAGCGCCGCCACGCGCTTCGACGCCGTGATCGACGTCACCGCCGACCTGCCCGTCGCCCCCACGGTCGAGGCCGGCTACGCGATCCAGCGCCTCACGCGCCTGGGCAAGGATCGCTACCGCGCCGGCATCCAGTTCAGCGCCCAGGTCACCGACCCCGACTCCCCCACGCACGACTACCACTGGGACTTCGGCGACGGCGCCACGAGCAGCGAGGCCGCGCCCTTTCACGACTTCATCGTCGAGGCCGACTACGCCTACGCGGTGGGCCTCGTCGTCACCGATCCTGACGGCCTCACCGGCGGCGACACCTGCCAGGTGGCCGTCGAGCCGGGCGAGGCACAGGGGCCGATCACCGTGAACTTCGTGGGCGACATCATGATCGCCCGCGCCTACGAATCCAACGGCGGCATCATCGACACCTACGGCGTCGACGCCATCTTCGCCCCGACCAAGCCCATCTTCGCCGACGCGGCCGACCTCAGCGTCTGCAACCTGGAGTGCTCCTTCACGGACCAGGGCACGCCGCACCCGACCAAGAGCGTCAACTTCCGCGCCCGGCCCGAGAACTTCGTCGGCGTGGTGAACGCGGGCATCGATCTGTGCGACCTCGGCAACAACCACATCATCGACTACGGCGAGGTCGGCATGCTGCAGACGATCCAGCTCTGCGCCGATGCCGACATGCCCACCATCGGCGCCGGCCGCAACGACCGCGAGGCCCTGGCGCCGGCCTTCCTCAGCGAGCGCGGCATCCGCCTGGGCTTCCTCGGCCTGTCCAACCGCACGGGCCGGCGCTGGAACTACCAGCCCTTCCTCGACGCGGGCGCGAGCAAGCCCGGCTTCGCCTACCTGATGCCCAAGAACCTCGAGGAGTCCATCGCCGCCGCCCGCGACGAGGCCGACGTGCTCATCGTGCAGACGCACAGCGGCGACGAGTACCTCGCCGCCGGCGCCCCGGATGAAGACAGCCCGGGCGGCGCCAAGGCGCTGCCGGCCGACGGCTTCCTCGCCGAGCCGCCGGTGGAGGCCTTCGCGCCGGCTCTCGGCGATCCCGACTTCCGCTTCCGCAACGAGCCCCTGCCCACCGAGCGCGCGCTGCGCCGGCAGGCGCTGGACCTGGGCGCGGACATCCTCATCAACCACCATCCGCACGTGCTGCAGGGCTTCGAGTCCTACCAGGGCAAGCTGATCGCCCACAGCCTGGGCAACTTCATCTTCGACCTCTACTACCCCGAGACCATGCCCACCCTCGTCCTCACGCTCGAGATCGAGAAGACGGGCATCACCGGCTACACCTTCGTGCCCGCCTGGATCGACGACTACATCACGCAGCCCGCCACGGGCATGCTCGGCCGCGAGATCATGGACCGCCTGGCCGACTACTCGCGCGACATGGGAGCGCTGGTCGCCGTGGACATCTACACCAACAGCGCGCGCATCTACCTGGATCCGGCCGCCGCGCCCAGCAGCGTGGAGATGATCCAGGCTCAGCTGCCCTTCCGCGCCGAGGCCGGCGCGGCCATCAGCCGGCCGCTGGAGCTGGCCGGTGGCGGGCCCCTCTCGCGCATCGTCGATCTCAGCGGCGAGGGCCTGGGCGCCTGGGAGTACCGCTGCGGCCGCGAGCTGCTCTGGCACGGGGGCTTCGAGGACGAGGGCGCGAGCTTCTGGGACCTCACGGCGCCGGACGAGTGGCTGGACGAGAGCGAGGCCGCCGCCGGCCAGCGCTCGCTGGCGATTCGCCGCAGCGCCGGCCAGGCCGAGGCCGGCAGCGACCAGGAGCGCCATCTCCCATGCGATCCGGAGAAGGAACACAGCCTGCTGGGCTGGATGCGGGGCGACAATGCGGCCGCCGCCAACGTGCTCGCCCGCTTCTACGTGGATCGCAACGCGGGCAGCCCGCTGAGCAGCGAGGCCCTCGGCCCGGCGCTCGCGGGCACTGTTGACTGGCACCTGCAGTGGGCGGAACTCGCGACGCCAGGCGAAGGCGACTGGTTCGAGGTGCGCTGCACGCTCGGCGCCCCCAGCAGCGGCAGCGGGCAGGCGAACTATGATGGCCTTGCCTTCATCGAGTGGGAAGCCTGGCAGACCGGCGCGCCCGGCGCCCTCGTCCCCCATCCGCACAACTTCCGGTACATCCAGTTCCGCAGCGCGAACCCCGCCTTGACCCAGGCCCTGCTCAGCTACGAGGAGACCCGCTACGTCGAGGATCTCAGCGGTCTGCCCGGCGAGGCGACTCCCGCAGCGCCTCTGCTCGCGCAGAACTACCCGAATCCCTTCAATCCGAGCACGCGCTTCACCCTCAGCCTGCCGGCGGGCGAGGCGAGCGCCCCGGTCGTGCTGAGCATCCACGACGTGCAGGGCCGGCAGCTCGCCCTGCTCTTCAGCGGTCGCCTCGCCGGCGGCGAGCGCCTCAGCCTGGACTGGGACGGCCGCGACGGCGAGGGCCGGCGCCTGCCCAGCGGGGTCTACTTCGCGCGCGCGCGCCTGGGCGAGCGCAGCGAGTCGCGGAAGCTGGTGCTGCTCAAATAAAGACTATTGCCTCTGCTTTGCGGCCTACCCCACGGGGCTGCGCGGGGCTTCCCATGACTCCCCAGCATTCCCGCTTGCGCCGCGCACGCTTCGCGCAACATTTTCCGGCAGGCAGCAGCCCCGCCGCCTGTGCTACACTGATGGCTACCCCTGCAGGGCCGTGACCCGCCATGCCGCCCACCGCGCGGCGGATGTCTGTGCCCGCGCCGATACCAACGGATCATCCGCGACGAGCTTCGACCAAGGACGTACCGATGACTCGCAGCCTGCTGACCCGCCTCATCGTCTCCAGTCTGCTCCCGCTTGCCCTCCTGCCGACATCAAGCCTCGCCGGCTCCAGCGAGCGGCCGCTGCCCCTGCAGGCCGCCTGGGACCAGTCCCTTCCCACCGGCCGCTGGCTGGCCGAGGTGATCGCCGATCCCGCTGCAGACCGCAGCTTGCCGCCCAGCCTGACCTGGTACTGGCTCCTGGACGGCGGCGAGCGCCTCGTGGCGGCCGATCTGGTCGGCGTCGAGGAGGAGCCGGTGGCGGCCCTGGCCGAGAGCCCGCGGCGCCTGCCCCTGATCGGCAGCGAAGGCACGGTCACTCGCGATGCCGGCGGCGAAGCGCTATGGACGGCCGACTACAGCGTCGAACTCGGCGCGCCGCAGCGTCTGCACGGGCGCGCGGTTCAGTCCGTGACGATCAAGCCCTTCCGCCTGGCCGATGGCCGGCTCTACGCCCTGCGCGGCGCCAGCCTGCGCCTGCGCACGGCCGCTGCTGCGGAGCTTCCGTTTGCGCTGAGCCCCCTGCGGCCCGACTTCCCCCTGCGCCAGCGGCTGGAGAGCCGCCTTGGCGCGCTGCTGCTCAATCCGGAGACCCTGCCCGGCTCCCCCGGTGACCGCGCCGTCGGCGGCGGCGGCTTCCCCACCAACGTGCCGGGCATCGAAGGCGCAGCGGTCGCCATGGTCATGGTCGCGCCCGACTCCTTCATGGACCTTTGCGAGACTTACGCCGCCGCGCGCACCAACCAGGGCGTACCCACGGTGGTGCGCAGCATGGAGTGGATCGCCAGCCACTACCCGCGGGGCGGCGATCGGGCCGAGATGCTGCGCGGCTTCGTGCAGGACGCCTATGCGAAGTGGTCCATCGAGCATCTGCTGCTCGTCGGCGACGCGGCGCTCATCCCGCCCCGCTACGCCTACACCGAGATCTTCGGCGGCGACATCACCACCGCCCCCACCGACATGTACTACGCCTGCCTGGACGGCGACTGGAACGCCAACCGCAATTCCCGCTGGGCCGAGGCGGCCGACACCCTGGCGGGCGATCCCGGCGACGTGACGGACTGGCTGGCGGAGATCAACGTCGGCCGCCTGCCCGCCGCCACGCGGGCGGAGTGCAGCACCCTGCTCAGCAAGCAGAGCAGCTACCACGACGCGGCCATGAATCCCTACCAGCAGCGCTTCCTGATGCTGGGCGAGGTGCTCTTCCCCTCCGACTGGGTGCCGGGGCAGAACATCATCTCCGACGGCGCCGCGTTCTGCGAGTCGATCTACGTCAAGTACACGGGGCCGCAGCACCAGGTGAAGCGCCTCTATGAGAACAACACGGCCTACCCCGGCTCCTTCCCCCTCACGGTCCAGTCGGCCCTGGACTCCATGTCCAACGGCTTCAACATCGTCCTGCACAACGGCCATGGCCAGCGGCAGACGATGCGCGTGGGCAACGGCAGCATCGACAACAACATGGCCAGCCAGCTCGACAACGGCAACCGTACCTTCCTGCTCTACATGATCAACTGCACGGCGGCGGCCTTCGACTACAACTGCATCGCCGAGGCCTTCATGAAGAACCCGGGCGGCGGCTCGTGGGCGGTCGTGGGCTCCACGCGCGAGACCTTCGCCAACATCAACGCCCTCTACATGGACATCTTCTTCAGCTCGATCTTCAATAACTCCGCGATGCGCGTCGGCGACCTGTTCATGGCCAGCCTCGCCTACTACAACAGCCAGACCCTCCTGGACAGCGGCCACCGCTGGGCGCATTCCACGCTCACCCTGATGGCCGATCCCAGCAACTGGCTACACTACGCGGGGGCCGGCACGCTGTCGACCAACCTGCCCGCCTCGGCGGCCCTCGGCGGCGGCCCGCTGACGATCACCGTGACCCAGGGCGTGAGCACGCCGGTGGCGGGCGCCATCGTCACCCTGCGCAAGGGCGAACAGGACTACCAGTGGGCGGCGACCAACGGCGCGGGGCAGGCGAGCTTCACGCTGAAGGCTTCCACCGCGGGTACCTATGAAGTCAACGTGGAAGCGCGCGATTTCCGGCCGAAGACGGCGAGCTTCAGCGCTACCGCCCCGATCGGCGCGCCGCGGCCCTACATCGCCGCCGTGACGCTGAATGATACGAACGGCGGCAGCATCATCGGCAACGGCAACGGCGTTGCCGAGCGCGGCGAAACGGTGCGGCTGACCCTGACCCTCGCCAACAGCGGCACGACCACGGCCAGCGCGGTCACGGGCCTGCTGACCAGCAGCTCGCCCGATGTCACCGTGCTGGACGGCGCCGACAGCTACGGCAATCTCATCGCGGGCGGCAGCAACCCCGGCAGCGACCCCTACCTGATCCGGATCCTGGACAGCGCCGTCGACGATGAGATCCTGCCCTTCGCCCTGGCGATCACCACGGGCCAGGGCGTCTTCGGCGAGGACTTCTTCCTGGAGGCGGCCGCGGCTCGCCTGGCCCTCCACGGCAGCACTCTCGACGACAGCCAGGGCGGCGACGGCGACGGCCTGCTCGAGGCCGGCGAGACGGCCGCCTTCGCCCTCTCGCTCGCCAACTGGGGCCGCGCCGATGCCGTCGACGTCCAGGCCGCGGCCTCCCCGACCGCGGGCAGCAGCCTGATCGTGAACTCCGGTTCCGTCGATCTCAACACGCTGGCCGCCCTGACGGCGAACCTCGGGCCGGCGACCTTCAGCGTCACCCGCAGCGGCGCGAACGCCGCCGGAGCTGCTGGTGGTGCTGAGCGACAGCTACGGTCACACCGACAGCCTCACCCTGCTGCTCGAGCGGCCGCTGAGCCTGCCCTCGGCGCCGCTGTTCGCCTTCAGCGAGGATCCGACCCGGATCACGCTCAACTGGGAGCCCGGGCTCCCCCTCGATGCGGCCGGCTACCGGGTCTATCGCGCCGATGAGGCAGCCGGACCCTACGCGCTCATCTCCCCCGACTGGGTGAGCAACGCCACCTACAGGGACGACGGTCTCGCCCCGCTCACCAGCTACTGGTATCGCGTGCAGGCGCTCTCGGCCGCCGGCCTGACGGGCGCCCTCTCCGACTCCAGCAAGGTGACCGCGCCGCTGCCCCTGCGGCCGGGCTGGCCGCAGACGCTGAACCTGGAGACGGCGAGCACGCCGGTGGTCGGCGATGTGAACGGCGATGGGGTGAACGAGATCTTCGTCGCCGCGGACAAGGTCTACGGCTTCGCCCTCGACGGCAGCGAGCTGGCCGACGGCGACAACAATCCGCTCACCAAGGGCGTCATCAGCAGCCTCGGCAACTTCTATCGCAACTGCCCGCTGGCGATGGGCGACCTGACCGACAGCCCCGGCCTCGAGCTGGTGGCCGGCAGCTGGGACACCGGCCAGGTCATCGTCTTCGAGTTCGAGCGACGGCCCCGGCGGCATCGAAGCCAGCCCGGCCCCGGGCTGGCCGCGCACGATCGCCGCCCCCGGCGGCATCGGCATCTGGGCCGCGCCGGCGCTGGCCGACATCGACGGCGATCGCCGGCTGGAGATCCTCGTCACCGACATCGGCGGCTACCTGAACGCCTGGTATGCGAACGGCAGCACCGTACCGGGCTTCCCCAAGTCCGGCCAGGGCTCCTGGACGCGCTCGACGACGGCCTTCGGCAACATCGACGGCGACCTCGACTTCGAGATCTTCCAGGCCACCTCGACCGGGCGCCTCCACGGCTACCAGGGCAACGGCAGCGTCCTGTCCGGCTTCCCGAAGACCGGCATGACGGCCATCTTGTCCAGCCCGGCCGTGGGCGACATCGACGACGACGGCTTCCCGGAGATCATCGTCAGCGCCGAGAACGACTCGATCTACGCCTTCAACCACACGGGCACCCGCGTGCCCGGCTGGCCGAAGCGGCTCGTCAACAACATCGACAACACCATCAAGGCTCCCAGTCCTGCGCTCGCGGACATCACGGGCGACGGCGTGCCGGAGATCTTCGCGGTCAGCGTCCACGACAGCCATCACACGGAGCTGGGCTGGCTCGACGCCGGCGCGAACTGGCTGCCCGGCTGGCCCGTCACCTTCGACGGCTTCACCCAGGCCGGCGCCACCGTGGGCGACCTTGACGGCGACGGCGACCTCGAGGTGGTACTACCCCAGGAGAGCGGTATCATCAGCGCCTGGCATCACGACGGCACCCCCGTGGACGGCTTCCCGCTCACGACCAGCGAGTTCGCCCGCTCGGCGGCCTGCTTGATGGACATCGACAAGGACGGCCTGCTCGACCTGGTCTTCGCCGGCTGGGACCGCAGCCTCTACATCTGGGAGTTCCCCACGGCTTACGATCCCGAGCTGACGCCCTGGTACACCTACATGCACGACTTCCGGCGCACGGGCAACACGAGCACCCTGGACTGGGTGGTCGGCGTGGACGATGAGGATCCGCTGCCCGCCGGGCGCGTCTTCCGCCTCGACGAGAACTGGCCCAACCCCTTCAACCCGAGCACCAACATCCGCTTCACGGTGGGCGGCAGCACCTCGCAGCCGGTGCTGCTGGAGATCTACGACCTGCGCGGCCGCCGCTTGAAGAGCCTGACCCAGGGCACCCTGGCGCCGGGCACCTACGTGCACAGCTGGAACGGACGCGACGAGGCCGGCAACGAGCTGGCCAGCGGCATCTACTTCGCGCGGCTGAAGGTGGGCAAGGCCAGCGAGACGAAGAAGCTGACCTTGCTCAAGTAGCGGGAGCGCGCGGAGCCTCCCGCTCGCTCGCGCTGCGAAGCTCGTTCGCAGGAGGCCCCGCGCGCTCCTGCGGCTCGAACAGCATCAGCCCCTGCGCCTCCCCGGCGCAGGGGCCTTTTCGTTGCGGCGCCCGGCAACCCCTGCCACCCGGCGCGGGAGCTTCGGCTTTGGGGAGGAGAGCACTGCGACCTTTCCCGAGTGATCTGCGCAGCGAGAACGAGGGGAAGGTCGCAGCGCTCCCCCTGGCCGCCGCCGAAGCCCCCGCGCCTAGATCGCGATGCGCTGCCAGGCGCCGTGGCGAAAGCGCAGCGTGAGCAGCGTGGCGATGCAGGCAAAGGCGATCACCCCGCCCAGCCAGGCGCCGAAGATGCCCATCTCCAGCCGATAGGCGAAGACGAGGGCCAGGGGCAGGAAGATCGCGTAGGAGCCGAAGCCCGTGATCAGCATGGGCGCCCGCGTGTCCCCGGCGCCCTGCAGGGCGCCGCTCATCGTCATCTGCACGGCGTCGCCGATCTGGAAGAGCGCGAGCAGAGGCACGATGCCCAGACCCGCCGCCACGACGGCCGGATCCTTGTTGAACAGCGTGAACAGGTGCGACCGCGCGGCGAAGAAGGCCAGCGCCACGATCAGCGAGTAGGCGAGATTCAGGCGCAGGCTCACCCAGCCGCAACGCGCGGCCAGGGCCGCCCGACCGGCGCCCAGGTACTGGCCGACCATGGTGGTCGCGGCCTTGGCGATGCCGTTGGCCGGCATGAAGCTGAAGCTCAGCAGCTGCACGCCGATCTGGCTAGCGGCCAGCTCGTCCGTGCCCAGCCGCCCCATCAGGGCCATGAAGATGGTGAAGCTGCCCATGTCCAGGAAGGTCTGCACGCCGATGGGCGTGCCCACCCTGAGCAGTCGCCGCATCGCAGCGGGCTGGAAGGAGCGCTGCCCCCGCGTCAGGTACTGGGCCGCCATGCGCGGGCGCAGGAAGAGGGCGAGGCCGAGTGCCGCAGCGACGAGGTCCGAGATGCTCGTCGCCAGGCCGGCGCCCTGGGTGCTCAGCGCCGGGAAGGGGCCCAGGCCGAAGATGAGCAGCAGATCCAGCACCAGGTTGACCACGTTGGAGATGATCGAGATCATCATCGAGGTGCGCACGTCCCCGACGCCGCGAAAGAAGCTGTGCCAGACGAAGGAGGCGAAGAGGAAGTAGGCGCCCAGCATGCGGGCGCGCATGTAGCGCAGACCCTCCTCGATCACGGCGGGCTCGGGACCGGCCAGGGTGAGCAGGCGCTCGCTCTGCCAGTAGAAGATGCCGATGACGCCCGCCGCGGCCACGGAGAGGTAGAGCCCCTGCCAGGCGAACTGCGAGCACTCGCCGTGCCGCCCGCCGCCCTTGGCCTGGGCGACGAAGGTGCTCACCCCTTGCACGAGGCCCACGAAGAAGGTGTAGAGGGTCCAGACCAGCACGCCGCCGAGGCCCGCCGCGGCCAGTTCCACCTTGCCGACGCGGCCGAGCAGCAGCGTGTCCACGGTCCACATCAGGGTGGCCGAGAGCATGCCGATCACGGTCGGGTAGGCCAGCCGCCAGGCCTCCCCCATCGAACCCGCCCGCGCGCCCGGCACGATGATGCTGGGCTCGTCCGCAGTGCCTACGGTGTTTGCCATCGCCCGTCCCTCGCGGGGCGCGCGCGAGCGCCCCAAAGGGCGACACGCTAGCGGCTCGGGCCTTGCCTGGCAAGCCCCGCGGCGCCCTTGCACCGCCCGTGGCCTTCGACTACGATGAGGGCCCCTCGCCACTCCCCGGTCGACCTTCGCACGAGGTGCAGAACATGGCTGAGCTCCGCGATGTGGTCATCGTCTCCGCTGCCCGTACGCCCATCGGCTCCTTCCTGGGCGCCCTGTCCAGCGTGCCCGCGCCCAAGCTCGGCGCCATCGCCATCAAGGCCGCGCTCGAGCGCGCGGGCCTCGACGGGCGATCAGGTGGACGAGTGCATCATGGGCTGCGTGCTGCCGGCCGGCGTCGGCCAGGCGCCGGCCCGCCAGGCCGCCCTCGGCGCCGGCCTGCCGGAGAAGGTCGAGTGCATCACCATCAACAAGGTCTGCGGCTCGGGCCTCAAGAGCGTGATGCTGGCCGCGCAGGCCATCGCCGTGGGCGACGCGGACATCGTCGTCGCCGGCGGCATGGAGAACATGAGCCTGGCGCCGCACTACGTCCAGAACAACCGTGTGGGCACGAAAATGGGCGACTGGACGCTCAAGGACGGCATGGTCATGGACGGCCTCTGGGATCCCTATCACGACTATCACATGGGCAATGCCGCCGAGCTCTGCGCGCGCGAGTGCAAGTTCGACCGCGCCGCCCAGGACGCCTTCGCCACCGAGAGCTACCGCCGCGCGCAGGCGGCCATCGCCGACGGGCGAGTTCAAGCGCGAGATCGTCGCCGTGCCCATCCCCCAGCGCAAGGGCGATCCCGTGCTGGTGGACACCGACGAGGAGCCCGGCCGCGTGGACTTCGCCAAGATCGGCACGCTGCGGCCGGCCTTCGACAAGGACGGCACGGTCACGGCGGCCAACGCCAGCAGCATCAACGACGGCGCGGCGGCGGTGGTGCGTGATGGCCGCGAGCCTGGCCGTCAAGCTGGGCCTGAAGCCCCTGGCGCGCATCGTCGCCCAGGCCAGCGCCGCCCAGGCGCCCGAGTGGTTCACCACCGCGCCCGCCAAGGCGATCGAGAAGGTGCTGGCCAAGGCGCAGCTCAAGGCCGGCGACATCGACCTGTTCGAGATCAACGAGGCCTTCGCGGTGGTATCCCTGGCCAACAACCAGCTCCTCGGTCTCGATGCCGCCAAGGTGAACGTGCGCGGCGGCGCCGTGGCCCTCGGCCATCCGATCGGCGCCAGCGGCGCCCGCGTGCTGGTGACGCTCCTCCACGCGATGCAGGATCGCCAGGCCAGGCGCGGCCTCGCCAGCCTCTGCATCGGCGGCGGCGAGGCGGCCGCCCTCGTCGTGGAGCGTTTGTAGCCGACCCCAGCGTAGCGCGCGCGGCGCTTCGGCGGGGCGCCGCGCGCTTCCCCCGCGCTTGCCAAGGAGAAGCATGCTCTACCCCAGCATCGCAGCCCTGCGCGCGGATCTCGCGCCGGCCTACGAATACGATGCGAAGAATCAGCTCGACGTGCGCAGCGAGGCGTTCTGCCGCGAGCGGGCGGCCGCATGCCTGGCCGAGAATGCGGCCCTGAACCCGGATGCCGCCGTGAAGGCGGCGGCCTGCGCCGACGCCCGCGCGCTTGCCGAGGCCCTCGGCGCCTGGCCGGCCTCGATCCAGGGCCTCTACGCGGCCATGGGCCGCGGCGAGCTGGACGGCCTCACCGTGCCGGCCATCAACGTGCGCGGACTCAGCTTCGAAGTGGCCGGCGCCCTCTTCGAGGCCGCACAGGCCGCCGGCTGCGGCGCCTTCATCTTCGAGATCGCGCGCACGGAGATCGGCTACACTGAGCAATCGCCGGCCGAGTTCGCAGGGGTGATCCTAGCCGCCGCCGTGGCCACTGGCTACACGGGGCCGGTTTTCATCCAGGGCGACCACGTGCAGGTGCGGCCGGGGCCTTACGCCGCCGATCCGGACGCGGAGCTGGCGGCGGTGGAGGCGCTGATCCGCGCCGAGATCGCCGCCGGCTTCTACAACATCGACGTGGACACTTCCACCCTGGTCGATCTCGCCCAGCCCGATCTCGACGCCCAGCAGCGCCTCAACTACCGGCTCGCCGCGCGCCTGACGGCCTTCATTCGCCGGCACGAGCCCGCGGGGGTCGCCATCTCGGTGGGCGGGGAGATCGGCGAGGTGGGCACGGCCAACTCCACGGTGGCGGAGTTCGCCGCCTACATGGCGGGCTTCCGGCGCGAACTGGAGCGGCTCGCGCCCGGCGCCCTCGGCCTGAGCAAGATCAGCGTGCAGACCGGCACGAGCCACGGCGGCGTGCCCTTGCCCGATGGCGGCGTGGCGGACGTGAAGCTGGACTTCGGCGTGCTAGCGGCAATCGGCGGCCTCGCCCGCCGCGACCACGGCCTCAGCGGCGCCGTCCAGCATGGCGCGAGCACCCTGCCCGCGGCGCTCTTCCACCGCTTCCCGGCCAGCTGCTGCAGCGAGATCCACCTGGCGACGGGCTTCCAGAATCTGATCTTCGCCCATCCGGATTTCCCCGCCGAGCTGCGCGGCGCGATCGATGCCCATCTGCGCGCGGCCCACGGCGGCGAGCGCAAGGCGGGCGACAGCGACGAGCAATTCGTCTACAAGCTGCGCAAGAAGAGCTGGGGGCCCTTCAAGGCCCAGCTCTGGGGACTCGAACCGGCGCGGCGGGCAAGCCTGCGCGCGGCGCTGCGCGAGCAGTTCGGCTTCTTCATCGATCAGCTCGGCGTGGCCGGCAGCCGCGAGCGGGTCCACCGCTGCGTCGGCGCCGCGCAGGAGGCGGGCGGGCGAGGCCGGGGCTAGTGGATACGCGGTCTCTCGCCCTTCTCGGCCACTTGCGCAAGGCTGCCCTGCTGATGACAGCCTTGGGCATGCCCTTCTCGATCGCGCTCTCGCAGGGGGCGCTGGCCCTGGCCATCGCCTGCGCCCTCGCGGAGGCGCTGGGCGGCCGCCGGCCGCCGCGCCTGGGCATCGAGCTGCCGCTCTTCGCCTTCGTGGCCTGGGCGCTCCTCACCATCGCCTTCTCGCAGGACCCCGGCGAGAGCCTCCGCCATGCCAAGCGCTTCCTGCTCCTGCCCGCGCTCTGGCTCTTCGCGGCTGCCGGCCGCGAGGAGCGCTGGCGCTTGCGCCTGCTCGCCGCGCTGGCGCTGGGCAGCGCGGGGGTGGCCCTCTTCGGCATCCTGCAGTACCTGCGCGGTCCAGGCGGCCTGGCCGGCCGGGCCATGCTCACCCAGGGCTACATGACGGCCGGCGGCCTCATGATGCTGACGGCCCTGGCCCTGCTCGCCTTCTGCCTGCGCCCCGGCGCCGCGCGCGCGCGGCGCTGGCTGCTGCCGGCCTTGGCGCTCACGCTCGTCGCCCTCGTCTTCACCCACACGCGCAACGCCTGGCTCGGATTTGCCGCCGGCGCCCTGCTGCTCTTCCTGCTCGTGCGACCGCGACTGGCCCCGCTCGCGCTCGGCCTGCTCCTGGCCGCCGGCCTCCTCGCCCCGGGCGGCTACCGCGAGCGCCTGTTCTCTTCCTTCGATCCGCAGCATCCCAACAACGTCCAGCGGGTGATCATGTGGCGGACGGGCTGGGAGCTGCTCGCCGACCACCCGATCACCGGCGTGGGCGACCTCGATCTCAAGGCCATCTACAGGACCCGCCACGCCGACGAGCAGGTGGAGATCAAGGGCCACCTGCACAGCAATCCGGTGATGTTCGCCGTGCTCTGGGGCTGGCCGGGTCTCCTGCTCGCCCTCGGTTTCCTGGGGGCGCTGGCCTGGCAGCTCGGCCGGCGCTGGCGCGCCCTGGCGGCGCTCGGCGAGCGCGCACCGCCCTGGGCGGCGGGCTGGACGCTGGCCGCGCTCGCCGGCTGGCTGGGCTTCATGCTGGGTGGCCTCTTCGAATGGAGCTTCGGGGACGCGGAGATCGCGCTGCTCCTGTGGAGCCTCTGCGGGCTCGGCCTGACGCCGCTGCCGGCCGCGACGCGGGCGGAGGTCGCCGCGTGAAGGAACTGCAGCTGCGCGACGAGGTGGTCTGGCTGCGCCGCGCCCGCATGGCCGAAGCCCCCCAGCTCGCCCGCGCCGTGCAGCTCAGCTTGCCCGAGCTGGCGCCCTACTTGCCCTGGGCCACGGCCGGCTACGACGTGATCGCCGCGCGCGAGTTCCTGGAGTTCGCCCGCGAGGAAGCCCGCGGGCGGCGGGGGCTCCACCTGAGCGTCTTCGATGCCGAGAGCGAGGCGCTCCTGGGCGGCGTCGCCCTCATGCTGCGGCCCGCCACGCAGAGCGGGGAGCTGGGCTACTGGCTGCGCAGCGATGAGGCAGGCCAGGGCCTGGCGACGCAGGCGGCCGGCCTCCTGCTCGCCCACGCCTTCGGGCCGCTGGCCCTGCGGCGAGTCTGCCTCACCTGCGACGTCGCCAACCGCGGCAGCCGCCGTGTGGCCGAGAAGCTGGGCATGCGGCGGGAGGGCCGCCTGCGCGCCTTCATGCTGCATCGCGGCGAGGCGCGGGACCACTACCTCTATGCGATCCTCGCCGCGGAGTTCAGGCCCGGTTTCCGCGGCTAGCCCCACCCTGACTGCGGTCCCTTGACTCCCGGGTCCAGGCGGCGTTAATTGTACCAAAGCAGTCCACTTAACGCCCCGCGGCACTTACCCCGGAGGCTTGCTCATGAACCGCAGCCTAGTCCTCGCGTTCGCCGCCCTGGCGGTGTTCGCTCAGAGCACGGGAGCCGACACGATGAACGCAAAGCTCGAGACCGCCACCCTGGGCGGTGGCTGCTTCTGGTGCGTTGAAGCCGTCTACCAGGAACTGACGGGCGTGACCGAGGCCGTCTCCGGCTACGCGGGCGGCAGCGTGGCTGATCCCGACTACAAGGCCGTCTGCTCCGGCAAGACCGGGCACGCCGAGGTCGTGCAGGTGCACTTCGACCCGGCCCAGATCAGCTACGCCGACATTCTCGAGATCTTCTTCAGCGTGCACGATCCGACCACGAAGGACCGACAGGGGGCCGACGTCGGCAGCCAGTACCGCTCCATCATCCTCACAGCGAGCGACGAGCAGGCGCGCATCGCCCGGGCCGCCCTGGCCGCTCTCAAGGAATCCGGGGTCTGGCCGCGGCCGGCGGTGACCCAGATCGCGCCGCTGACCACCTTCTACCCCGCCGAGCAGGCCCACCAGGACTACTACCAGCAGAACAAGCAGCAGGGCTATTGCCAGGTGGTGATCTCGCCCAAGCTGGAGAAGTTCCGCAAGCAGTTCCGCGCGCGTTTGAAGCAATGAGGGCAAGCTCGCTCTTGACCTCTCGCGCTCGCTGCTTAGACTGAAGGCTGCGTCCCCCAGCGAGAGGAGGCTGCCTTCAGGAAACGCAAGCGCAACGGAGTTCCGCACTGCCCGCCGCGGCGCGGTGGCTGCATCTGGGTAACGCTCGTCCTGCTCGCCGCCGGCTGCACGAACGAGCGCGCCGGCGAGCGCGCCAGCCTCAGTCTCTGGGCGCATGCCGGCCAGGCCGGCGAGCGCGCGGCGCTCGAGGCGACCGTCGCCCGCTTCAATGCGGCGCAGGACACGCTGCATCTCGAAATCACGCTGCTGCCCGAGGGCGGCTACAACGCCCAGGTCCAGGCCGCCGCGCTGGCCGGCGACCTGCCCGATCTGCTCGAATTCGACGGCCCCTTCCTCCACGCCTATGCCGCCGCCGGCCACCTGCAGCCCATCGCGCCCCTGCTACCCGATAGCCTGCGCCGCGATCTGCTGCCGAGCCTGATCGCCCAGGGCAGTCTGGGGGATAGCCTCTATGCCGTCGGCCAGTTCGACTCCGGACTCGGCCTCTACGGACGCCGCAGCCACATCGTCGCCGCCGGCGCCCGCCTGCCATCGGGGCCGACCGACGCCTGGAGCGAGGCGGAGTTCGCGGCGCTGCTGGAGGCGCTGGCCCCGGCAGACCCCGACGGCGCAGTGCTGGACCTGCATCTGGACTACCGCGGGGAGTGGCTCAGCTACGCCTTCCTGCCCTGGCTCTGGTCGGCAGGCGGCGGCCTGCTTGGCGCGGGACCGGCGCCGCGCGCGACCGGCACGCTGGATTCTGCCGCCAACCTGCGCGTGCTGCGCGCGCTGCAGGGCTGGCTCGCCGCCGGTCGCATCGATCCCAACGTGGACGGCGCTGCCTTCACGGCCGGCCGCGTTGCGCTCTCCCTCGGCGGGCACTGGAACTACCCCGCCTACCATGCGGCCTGGGGGGATGATCTGGTCCTCCTCCCCCTGCCCGACTGGGGCCGGGGCAGCATCTCCGCGCAGGGCTCCTGGCAGTGGGGCGTCACGCGGGGGGCCGCCGCCGAGGCGGCCGGCAGCTGCCTGCGCGCCTTGCTCGCACCGGAAGCGCTGCTCGCGGTCTGCGCCGCCAACGGCGCGGTGCCGGGCCGCCAGAGCCTCCTCGCGCGCTCGCCGCTCTATGCGCCGGGCGGTCCGCTGCGTCTCTTCGCCGAGTTGCTGCTGGGCGGCTTCACCCGGCCGCGCCCGCGCTCGGCCGCCTACCCGCTGCTCAGCTCCCGCTTCCAGGCGCTCTTCGAGGACCTGCGCGCGGGTGCGGAACCGGCGGCCCTGCTCGCTCGCAGCGCCGCTGCCATCGACGCCGAGCTGGCCGCGCAGGAAGCCGCGCCGTGAGGCGCGGGCAGCGACTGGACCTGGACACCCCGGCCGGCCCCCTCCTGGCCGCTCCCGCCCTCGCCGGCCTCCTCCTCTTCGTGGCGCTTCCCTTCGCGCTCGCCCTCGGCCTCTCGCTCACGGATGCGCGGCTGGGCGCGCAGGCAGCGCCGCGCTTCATCGGCCTCGCCCAGTACGCGACCCTGCTCCGCGATCCCGAGTTCCGGCGCACGCTGGCCAACACCCTGCTCTTCGCCGCGGGCATCGTGCCGGCGCAGACGGCCCTGGCCCTCGGTCTGGCCCTGCTGCTGGCCGGCAGGCAGCCCGGCAACGCGGCCCTGCGCCTGGGCTTCTTCCTGCCCGTGGCCTTCCCGCTCTCCCTCGTGTCCGTGATCTGGATTCTCATCCTCGCCCCCGGCGAGCAGGGCCTGCTCAATGCCCTGCTCGGTCTGCTCAGCGGCGGCGCCTGGCGGACCCGGGACTTCCTGCGCGATCCGGTCCTGGCCCTGCCGGCCCTGATGCTGGTCAGCCTCTGGCAAGGTGTCGGCCTGCAGATGATCATCCTCATCGCCGGCCTGCAGGGCATTCCGAGCGCGCGCTACGAGGCGGCGGCGGTGGACGGCGCCGGCCGCTGGCAGCGCTTTCGCCACGTCACCTTGCCCGGCTTGCGGAGCCCCCTGGCCTTCGTGATCGTCATCACGACCATTCTGGCCGCGCGCCTCTTCGACCAGGTGCAGATCATGACGCGCGGCGGCCCCAGCGGCCGCACGAGCGTGATCGTCTTCGCGACGGTGCGCGCGGTCTTCGAGCGCCAGCAGCTCGCGCGCGCCAGTGCGATGACGGTGCTACTCGCGCTCCTGGTGCTGGGCCTGGCGCTACTGCAGCGGCGCCTGCTCGCGGGGGACCGCCGATGAGCGCCCGCGGCGGCCGCCGCCTGCTCTGGCGCCAGAGCCTGCTCTTCGCGGCACTGGCGGTCTATCTGCTGCCGCTGCTCCTGATGGTGCTCGGCAGTTTCAAGCCCGACGCGCGCGTACTCGCCGAGGCCGGCACGCCGAGCGGCTTCCTGCCGCGAGACCTCGACCTGCAGAACTACCGCGACGTCTTCCAGCGCGTGGCCTTCACGCGGCTCTTCCTCAACTCCCTCCTCGTCACCGGGCTCATCACCGTGGGCAGCCTCGCCATCAATGCGGCGGCCGGCTACGCGCTGGCCCGCCTGCGCTGGCGCGGACGCGGCCTGGCGATGACGGGCGTCCTCGCCCTGCTCGTCGTGCCCCTGGAGGCCTTCGTGGTGCCGCTGTTCACCGTGGTCGGCCGCCTCGGCCTGCGCGACACCTACGCCGCCCAGGTGCTGCCCTTCCTGGCCGATGCCTTCACGATCTACCTCTTCGCCTCGTTCTTCCGCGACCTGCCGCGCGAGCTGGAGGATGCCGCGCGCGTGGACGGCGCCGGCGCTCTCAGCACTTTTCTGCGCATCATCCTGCCCAACGCCCGCCCGGCCCTGGCCGCGGCAGCCCTCGTCACCTGGCTC
This sequence comes from uncultured bacterium, assembly GCA_963695095.1. Lineage (GTDB taxonomy): Bacteria > Krumholzibacteriota > Krumholzibacteriia > JACNKJ01 > JACNKJ01 > VGXI01. The sequence continues at coordinate 2,754,786 of CAVOFT010000001.1, forward strand.
TTCCGCTGGGGCGCCTATCTCTGGCCCTTGCTGGTGACGGTGGGGCCGCGCGTGCGTCCCCTCCCGGTGGGCCTGGCCGCCTTCTACACGTTGCCGCCCCTGCAGTGGGGCGACATCCTCGCCTTCGGCGTCTTGATGGTGCTACCCATCCTGCTGCTCTTCCTGTTCGGGCAGCGCTACCTCGTCGCCGGCCTGGCCGGCGGCGCGCTCAAGGAGTGATGCGCATGGCCCCCGTGCTCTGCTTCGGCGAACTGCTCTGGGACGAGCTGCCCGCGGGCCCTCGCCTCGGCGGCGCCCCCGCCAACGTGGCCTACCATCTCGCGCAGCTCGGCGTAGCGGTGCGCCTGGTCAGCGCCGTCGGCGCCGATCCGCGCGGGGACGAGGCCCTGGCCCGCCTCGCCGCTGCGGGCGTGGACGTCGCTCTCGTGGCGCGGCAGGCGGAGCTGCCCACCGGACGCGTCCGCGTTCAGCTCGCAGCGGATGGACCGCACTATCGCATCGAGGAGGGCGTGGCCTGGGACGACATCGCCTTCGCTCCCGTTTTGCGCGAGGCGGCGACGGCGGCGAGCGCTCTCGTCTTCGGTACACTGGCCCAGCGCACGGCGCCGAACCGCGCCACGCTTTCCGCACTCCTCGCTGCGGCCGGCACCGCGGTCAAGGTCTGTGACCTCAACTTCCGGTCGCCCTTCATCGCCGCAGCAGCGGTCGCGGATAGCCTGCGCCGCGCCGACATCGTCAAGCTCAACGCGGATGAACTCGCGGCGTTGCCCGATTTGCTTGCGCTACCCGCGGGTGCGGAGTTCCCGCAGCGTCTCCTGGCGGAGTTCAACCTGCGACGGATCGTCATCACCCGTGGGGAACTGGGCTGCTGGATCCTGGACGCAGCAGGGCGGGTGGAGGCGGCGGCGCCGGCGGCGAGCGTCGCGGACAGCGTCGGCGCCGGCGATGCCTTCACCGCCGTGCTGGTCTACGGCGAGCTGCAAGGGTGGTCGCCGGCCCGCATCGCGCGCGCGGCCTGCGCCGCCGGCGCTTTCGTCGCCAGCCAGCCGGGGGCCATGCCCACCTGGCCGCCCGCGCTGCGCGAGCGGCTGCTGGCCGACTGAGCGGGGAACTCCAGGCCTGCTTCAGTGCAGCTCGGGCCAGGTCTCGGCGACCAGGCGGTCGAGCAGGAGGTGGTGCAGAGCCTCCACGTAGCCGCGGCGCACTTCACGCTGGAACGGAAAGAGCGCGTGCCAGAGACCGTAGAGCCCCTGGGCCTGGATCAGGCGGCGAGCGTGCCCCGGCCAGGAGAAGTGCTCGTGCACGCGGCGCAGGCCGGCGTGGCTGACCGCCTCCCAGCGCCCGTCGCCAGTCGGCGGCGCCAGCAGGGTCAGCACGGCCTGCTCGATCTCGACGGGCCGGTTGGGATCGACGAGGAAACCGCTCACCCCGTCCTCGATGATCGAGGCCGGCCCGCCGTAGCGCGTGGCGACCACGGGCAGGCCGCAGGCCATCGCCTCGATCACGGTGAGTCCGAAGGCCTCGTAAAGGGCCGGCTGCACGAAGACGCCGCGCCCGCGTGCCACGAAGCGATAGAAGTCCGCAACGAGCAGGCGTGCGCAGTCGGCAGGCAGCCAGCGCACGCAGCCGCGCATCGCCTCGCTGGCCAGCAGCTCGTGCATGAGCTTGATCTGTTCGCGCTCCTCGTGGTCCTTGCTGTCCTCCAGGCGCGTCACGCCCGAGACGATGAGCAGATTGCAGGCCGCAGGCAGCCCGGGCCGCCGCGTGAAGGCGCGCACCAGTCCCGTCAGGTTCTTGATGCGATCCAGGCGCGCCATCGTCAGCAGCAGCGGCTTGTCCGGATCGCGGAGCTCGCCGAGCGCTCCCGGCACGGCCTCTGCGCCGACGACCATCCGCTCCACCCGCCGCTCGCGGTCGGCGTCCCCGCTGCGCAGGTTGCCGGCGGAATGGAAGCGCTCGGTGTCCGTGCCCGGCGGATTGATCATGAAGCGCGAAGAATGGATGTTGAAGCCGCTGTGCACGCGGTAGCAGCCGGGCAGGGTGAAGGCCTCGTAGGTCTCGTACTGACCCATCTCGCGCCGGCCGCCTGCGATCTCCTGGTAAGAGCTGGTCTGGATGATGTCCGCGGTGTTCGTCGCCAGCACGTCGGCGAGGAAGTGGATGGAGAAGTGGTAGTCGCGCTCCAGATCCCGCCAGTGAAGGTCGCTGAGCAGGTACTTCGACTTTTCGAGGGCATGGGCGACGACGACGAGCGGCACGCCCCAGACGCGCGCGAGCAGGGAGGCCGTCAGGTTGCCGTCCGCATAATTGCCGACCACGAAATCCGGGCGCGCCCCCCAGTGCCCCTCCACCACCGCCAGCGACTCCTCGGCGAAGCGCTCCAGATAGGGCCAGACCTGGAAGCGGGAGATCCACGGTCGCAGCATCTGGCCGTCCGGACCGCGGAAGGGCACGCGCAGGATCGCCGCGCGGCGTGCGCCCTGGATGCGCTCCAGCGGCCGATCGCAGGTGCTGCCGGCTGCCTCGGGGATCAGCCGCGTGAGCACCAGCACCTCGGGCTCGAGCTCCACGCCGGCATCGCGCCACACCCGCCGCAGGTGCTTCTCCAGTGCGCGCGCCTGGTCGAGCAGGTAGACCACCTGGCCGCCGGTGTCCGGCCGGCCGAGCACGTCCTTCTGGGCAAACCAGCCGTGCACGCTCACGAGCAGCACCCGCTCGACGAGGGGCAGCCGGTTCATCAGTGCGCCGAGGTCCTCGGCACAGGGATCGCGCAGGAGGCGGTCGAGCAGGGCCAGGGTCTCGCAGGCCTGGCCGGCCGTGCGGCCCCAGCCCGGCGCCAGATCGAGGACGGCGAGCTCCGCGTCGAGGTCAGCCATCGGCACCGCGGCGGGCAGCCCCGCCAGCAGCTCCTGCGCCTGGCGCAAGCGGCGGCGCAGGACGGCGACATCGGCAGGCGGTGTCCGGAAGAACAGGGCCTGCCCGCCCCCGCGCCGGCCACTGAGCCAGGCCAGCAGGCGCGGCGGCAGCGCCGCGGGCTCGTCGCGAAGCGCCGCTTCGATCATGCCGGCCAGGCGCTGCGTGCCATTGCCGATGTCGGCCTGCGCGCCGGTCTCTTCCGGCAATACCTGGAAGGGTCGGAAGTCGATGCCGAAGTCGATGTGCCCATTCAAAGGCTGGCCCAGGATCAGGCCCTCGCGCAGGCGCAGGAACTCGCGCACGCCGAGCAGGCGCACGGCGCTATCGGCGCGGGCGCTCCCCGCCAGTGCGACGGCATAGGCCCGGCGCAGGCCGGGTTCCTCGCGCAGCACGAAACACGCTGTGCTGTCGAGGAAGTCCACCTCTTCGGCGATGTCGACGCGGGCGCCGAGCCCGCGGCGCAAGCGCGCACGCTGCTCCGGCGGCCGCGTCTGCAGGAAGCGCTGGAAGCTCCGTCGCACCTGATCGCGCAGCACGATGCCCGCACGGCGATCGGGCAGGCCCTCGCGCAGGAGCGTCGCAAACTCGGCCAGCTCCGCGCGGTCCGCGTCGCACCAGGCACGCACGCTCCAATGGCTGATGTCGTGCTGCATCACAATCCTCGCGATCGAACGACAGAAGCGACTTCACCTCGCACTATAGCCAGCAAGCCCTTGCTGCGCAAGGATTCGGGGTTTGCGCTTGGCCGTCGCTCAATCGCCGTGCTAGGCTGCATGCGTCAGAGTATGCCCTCCACACGCGAGCCAGAGGAGCGCGGCATGGCGAATCGCCCGCTCTACATTCAGCTCTTCCATCTGCACGGCCTCTTCCGCGGCGAGAACCTGGAGCTCGGTCGCGACGCCGACACCGGCGGCCAGACCAAGTACGTGCTCGAGCTGGCCAACGCGTTGGCGCGCGACGAGGGCGTCGCCAGCGTGGATGTCTTCACCCGACGCATCGAGGACTCGCGGGTGAGCCCGGACTATGCCCAGCCGCTCGAACACCTGGGCCGCAAGCTCCGCATCGTGCGCATCCGCTGTGGCGGGCCGCGCTACCGGCGCAAGGAGCTACTCTGGCCGCACCTCGACGAGTTCGTCGACAACTGCCTGCGCTTCATGCGGGCCCGCGATCTCGTCCCCGATATCATGCACGCGCACTACGCCGATGCCGGCTATGTCGGCAGCCAGATGGCGCCCCTCTTCGGCGTACCACTGGTCTTCACGGGCCATTCGCTGGGGCGGGCCAAGCTCGAGCACCTGGCGACGGCCGGCATGAGCGAGGCGGAAGCCGATCGGCGCTACGCGATCCGTTATCGCATTGCCGTCGAGGAGCAGGTGCTCCAGCGCGCGGACCTCGTCGTCACCAGCACGCGGCAGGAGCAAAGGGACCAGTACGGCCTCTACGCCGCCGGCCTCGAGCGCAGCGCGGTAATCCCGCCGGGGATCGACGCCCGTGTCTTCCGGCCCTTCTTCCAGGCGCCGCGGGATCGCCGCAGCGTCGCCGTGCGCCGCCACCTCGAGGCAGAGCTGGCGCGATTCCACATGCAGCGGTCGAAGCCCCTCGTGCTTGCGCTGAGTCGGCCCGACCGGCGCAAGAACATCTCCGCGCTCGTCCATGCCTACGGCAGCGATCGCGCGTTGCGCCAGACGGCCAACCTGGCCATTTTCGCCGGCCTGCGCAAGGACATCAGCGGCATGCCCGACAACGAGCGCGAGGTGCTCAGCGAGATGCTGCTGCTGATGGACCGCTACGACCTCTACGGATCGATGGCGATCCCCAAGCGGCACGACTCGGAGCAGGACGTACCGGAGCTGTACCGGCTGGCTGCGCGCAGCCGCGGGGTCTTCGTGAACCCGGCCCTCACGGAGCCCTTCGGCCTTACCCTCATCGAGGCGGCGGCGAGCGGCCTGCCGGTGGTGTCCACGCATGACGGCGGCCCGCAGGAGATCCTCGACAAGTGCGGCCACGGCGAACTGGTGGACCCGAACGACCCGGAGGCGATCGCCGCCGCGATCAAGGCCGTGATCGGCAATCCCCAGCGCTGGGCGAAGCTCTCGGCCAGCGGCATCCGCGGCGTGGAGAAGCACTACACCTGGCGGGCGCACGTGAGCAACTACCTCGCCGAGCTGGGCCGCTTCGCCCGCACCGCGCCCCAGCACATCATCCATGGCGCCGCGCCTGAGCTGGCGATCGCGACTCGGCTGCGTCGCGTCAAGCACTTGCTGATCACGGACATCGACGACACCCTGATCGGGGATCCCGATGCCCTGCTCCGCCTCATCGCCCTGCTGGAGCGGCGCCGCGAGCTGCTCGCCTTCGGCGTGGCCACGGGCCGCCCGATCGAATCGGCCCGCGCCATCCTGGCCGCGCATGGCGTGCCGCCGCCGGATCTCACGGTCAGCTCGGTCGGTGCCGAGCTCTACTTCGGCGACGCCACCATCCCCGACCGCGGCTGGGAGACGCACATCGCGCACCGCTGGGATCGGGAGGAGCTGGCCTCGCGCCTGGCGCGCGTGAAGGGTCTCCGGCTGCAGGAGGCGGCCACGCAACGCCGCTTCAAGCTCAGCTACTACGTGGAGCCGGCGCGTTTCCGGCGCCAGGCCCTGGACGCGGCGCTGCAGGGCGTGGAGAGCCGCTACACGCTGATCATCTCCGGCGACGGCGCCTACCTCGACCTGCTGCCCTATCGCGCGTCCAAGGGCCAGGCCGTCCGCTACCTCGCCTACAAGTGGGACATCGCGCCGAGCACGATCCTCGTGGCCGGCGACTCGGGCAACGATCGCGAGATGCTCACCGGGCGCATGCCCGCGGTGGTCGTCGCCAATCATCGGCAGGAGCTGGCGGACCTGCGCCGACCGCGCCGACCCGGCATCTACTTCTCGGCGCACTCCCAGGCCGCAGGCATCCTGGACGGCCTGCAGCACTTCGATTTCGTTCCGGAGGAGGAGCTGCGCGCCGGCCCTTTTTGAAGCGGGCCCGCGCCGCGGGCCCACCTCGCTGAGCACAGGCCCGATCCCGGCCCGGGGGGAGAAGCGCTGGGCTCCCCCCCCCCCCCCAGCTCCTGGACTGTGGTCGCGCGCAGCGCCGTGAGGCCTACTTGACGACGAGGTTGAGCAACTTGCCCGGCACGTAGACGGCCTTGACCACCTGCTTGCCCGCCAGCCAGGGCGCGAGCTGGGCGCTGGCGAAGGCGATCGCCTTCACTTGCGCCTCGTCGATGTCGGCGGGCAGCTCGTGGCGGTCGCGCACCTTGCCGTTGACCTGCACCACCACGGTCACGGTCTCGACACTGAGGTAGGCCGGATCGTGCTCCGGCCAAGGCGCCCAGGCGATGGACTCCGCGTGGCCCAGGCGCTCCCAGATCTCCTCGGCCAGGTGCGGCGCATAGGGCGCCAGGAGGCGCAGGAAGGCCTCGAGCGCGGCGCGCGGCCGCTCGCTGCGCGGCGTCATCTCGTTGACGAAGACCATCAGCTGGCTGATCGCCGTGTTGAAGTGCAGGCCATCGGTCATCGCCGTGACCTCGGCAATCGTCCGGTGGAGGATCCGCAGCGTCTCCGTATCCGGGGGCGCCTCCGTCAGCGCCGGATGCAGGCGGTCGTCCTCGTCGAAGAAGAGCCGCCAGGCGCGCGCCAGGAAGCGGTGGATGCCCTCGATGCCCTGGGTGTTCCAGGGCTTGTCCCGCTCGAGGGGACCCAGGAACATCAGAAAGAGGCGCAGGCTGTCGGCGCCGTGCGCGCGAATGACCTCGTCGGGGTTGACGACGTTGCCGCGGCTCTTGCTCATCTTCTCGCCGTCCTCGCCCAGGATCATGCCCTGGTTGCGCAGGCGCAGGAAGGGCTCGGGGGTGGAGACGAGGCCGAGGTCGAAGAGCACCTTGTGCCAGAAGCGGGCGTAGAGCAGGTGGAGCACGGCGTGCTCCGCCCCGCCGACGTAGAGGTCCACCGGCATCCAGTAGCGTTCGGCCTCCGGCGACCAGGCCGCTTCATCGTTGTGCGGATCCAGAAAGCGCAGGTAGTACCAGCAGCTGCCCGCCCACTGGGGCATCGTGTTGGTCTCGCGCCGCGCAGGGCGGCCCGTGCGCGGGTCCGTGGTCTCGATCCACTCGCGCATGGCGGCCAGGGGGCTCTCGCCCGTGCCGGCCGGCTTGTAGGACTCCACCTCGGGCAGCAGGACGGGCAGCTCCTCTGCTCCCAGCACGCGCAGGCTGCCGTCTTCCAGGTGCAGCAGCGGGAAGGGCTCGCCCCAGTAGCGCTGCCGGCTGAAGAGCCAGTCGCGCAGCTTGTACTGCACGGTCGCCTTGCCCCTGCCCTCGGCCTCGAGCCAGGCCGTGATCTTGGCCTTGGCGGCGCCGATCGCCAGCCCATCGAGGAAGCCGCTGTTGATGGCCGGCCCCTCGCCCGTGTAGGCCTTGCCCTCCCAGCCGGCGGGCGGCGCCACCGTGCGCAGGATGGGCAGGCCGAAGGCTTCGGCGAACTCCCAGTCGCGCTCGTCCTGGCCGGGCACGGCCATGATCGCGCCCGTGCCGTAGCCCATCAGCACGTAGTCGGCAACCCAGATCGGGATGGGCGCCTCGGTCACCGGGTTCACGGCATAGGCGCCCGTGAAGACGCCCGTCTTCTCCTTCGCCATGCCGCGGTCGAGCTCGCTCTTGCGCGCGGCGGCGGCGCGATAGGCGGCCACCGCCTGGCGCTGCTCGGGGCTCGTGAGCTGATCGACCAGCGGATGCTCGGGCGCCAGGACCATGTAGGTGGCGCCGAAGAGCGTGTCCGGGCGCGTCGTGAAGACGCGGATGGTCGCCGGCGGCGCGGCGTCGGCTACCGGGAAGTCCACCTCGGCGCCCTCGCTGCGGCCGATCCAGTTGCGCTGCAGCTCCTTGATGTTCTCCGGCCAGTCGAGGTCCTCCAGGTCGGCCAGCAGCCGCTCGGCGTAGGCGGTGATGCGCAGCATCCACTGGCGCATGGGCCGGCGGATCACCGGGTGGCCGCCGATCTCGCTGAGCCCGTCGACCACTTCCTCGTTGGCCAGCACGGTGCCCAGGGCCGGGCACCAGTTCACGGCGACCTCGGCCTCGTAGGCCAGGCCCCGCTCGAAGAGCTTCGTGAAGATCCACTGCGTCCACTTGTAGTAGCGCGGCTGCGTGGTGTCGATCTCGCGATCCCAGTCGAAGCTGAGACCGAAGAGCTTCAGCTGCCGCCGGAAGTTGGCGATGTTGCGGTCCGTCGTCGCGCGCGGATGGGTACCGGTCTTGATGGCGTAGTTCTCGGCCGGCAGGCCGAAGGCGTCCCAGCCCATCGGGTGCAGCACGTTGAAGCCGCGCATGCGCCAGAAGCGGGAGACGATGTCCGAGGCCGTGTAGCCCTCGGGATGGCCCACGTGCAGCCCGTCGCCGCTCGGATAGGGATACATGTCCAGCACGTAGCGCTTGGGGCGCGCCGGATCCAGCTCCGCCTTGAAGGTGCGGCGCTCCTCCCAGTAGCGCTGCCACTTGGGCTCGATGCGTGCAGGATCGTAGGGCATGGGTCATCCTCGCCGGTGCGGCTGCGGGGGCGGGCCGGTCGCGGCCGACATAGGCGGCGTTATAAAGCAAGCTGCGCCGCGGCGCAAGCGCCCAGCTCCCGCCGGTCGCGCGCATCCAACTGCCGGTGGCCGGCATCCAAGCAGGGATCTGCGCCGCCCCCAGCCGAGGAAGCCGCCCATGGAACGCATCGGAATCCTGCTTTGCCTCTGCCTGCTGGCCACCACCCCGGCCGGCGCCTTCGACCTGCTCCTGGACATCGACGCCGACGGCGACCCGGCCACGCTGGCCACCGCCACGGAGGCCGGCAGCGCCGACCTGCGCCTCGTCCTGGCGCCCAGCGACGGCGCCGAGTGGATCGCCGGCATCTCATTCGGCCTGGGCGGCACCTGCTGGGAGTGCTTTGGGCAGGGCGTGCCCTTCACCTACGGCAGCGAGGCGGACATCTTCGGCGTCTTCGCCGACTGGCACGAGAGCCCGCTCTTCGCAACGAGCTGGGGCGACGTCAGCCTGTGCCTGGGCTGCTGCAACGGCGCCGGGGACGGCCCCGGCTACCACTTCATCTATGGCGCCGAGGCCGCCGATGGCGGCTTCTGGCTCACGGCGCCGGTCTTCATCGCCAGCTTCCAGGCCCGGGTGTCGGACAGCGCTGTCTTCCCTCGCTGCCCGCGGCCCCCCGCCGACCTGATCAGCTTCCCCCTGCTCACCCAGGGCGCAGGCAACCGCGTGCTCATGGGCGGAGAGGCCCCGCCCACGCCCGCAGCCACGCAGAGCTGGAGCGCGATCAAGTCGCTCTACTAATCGAGGAAAGCAGCATCAATCGAGCCCCGGAAGTTCTCCATCCCCGGTCGCGGGCAGGGGCAGGTAGCGCCGCAGGATCTTGCGGCTGAAGGCGGGCAGGCCCAGGCGCGGCAGCTCGGCCGGCGCCGCCCAGCGATACTCGACGGCCCGCTCCCCGGCGCGAAACTCGGCGACGCCCGCCGTCACGCGCTGCCGCAATCGGTAGCGGGTGATGCCATGGCGCTCCTCGCCCAGGCGGCGCCTCGCGCTGAGGCGCAGGCCGAGCTGGCTCCAGCGCTCGACCGGCAGATCGCCGCCGCCGGCGAGGCGGTAGGGGAGATTCCAGAGCTCGCCCAGGAAGGGCCGCTCGCCGCGGGCGAGCAGCAGGCGCGCGCCGCCGGCGGGATGCCGGAGCAGGCCCACCTCGACGAGCAAGTCCTGCGGCCCGGGCGCGCGCGCGAGCTCCGGGTAGGCGGCCGCGCTGCCGCCGGCCAGCGCCCGGCAGTGCGGGGCCAGCGGACAGGCCGGGCAGCGGGGCGCCCGGGGCCGGCAGACGCGCGCGGCGAGTTCCATCACCGCCTGGTTGAGATCCCCCGGGCGCGCCGCGTCGACCAGGTCGGCCAGCCGCTGCCGGAGCTGGGTGGCCAGGGGCTGGCGGCGGGGATCCCCCGCCAGGGCATCCAGACGGGTGAGCAGGCGGATGCCGTTGCCGTCCAGCGCGGGCACGCGCTCGCCGAAGGCGATGCTAGCGATCGCCCCCGCGGTATAGGGCCCCACGCCGGGCAGAAGGGCCAGGGCGGCGGCGCTCGCCGGCACCTGCCCGTCGAGTTCGTCCTGCACCTGGCGGGCGGCGGCAAGCAGGTTGCGCGCGCGGCGGTAGTAGCCCAGACCGCTCCAGAGCGACAGCAGCTCTTCCTCGTCGGCGGCGGCGAGGGCGGCCAGATCCGGGTAGCGCGCGACGAAGCGTTCGAAGTAGGGGATCACCGTGGCCACCTGCGTCTGCTGGAGCATGATCTCCGAGACCCAGATGCGGTAGGGCGTCGCGGCCTCGCGCCAGGGCATGGGGCGGCGCTCCCGGTCGAACCAGGCCAGCAGGAGGCGGCGCAGGGCGCTGTCGCGGCGGGGGGAGAACATCGGCACCTCGTCTGGCAATCGCCGGTGAACCAGGGTATCCTGCCGCCGGGGCCGGCACAAGGACAGCGCCCCCGCAGGAGAGCCATGCACCGGAGCGACAGCGAAGAGAGCGCCTCACCGGCGGAGGCCGGCCCCGCGCAGCATCGGCGGGAGGGGCTCGGGGCCCTGGGCCTGGCCCTGATCACGGTAAGCGATACCCGCAGCCTGGCCGATGATCGCTCCGGCGCCCTGACCATCAGCTTGCTCGAGGCGGCGGGCCACCGCGTGCTCAGCCGCAGCCTGGTGGCGGACGAGCCGGCTCGCATCGAGGCGGCGATCCTGGCGGCGCTCGCCGTCCCGGATTGCGCTGCGGTGCTGCTCACCGGCGGCACGGGCGTGAGCCCGCGCGACGGCACGCCAGAAGTGCTCGCCCGCCTCTGGGAGCGCGAGCTGCCGGGCTTCGGTGAGCTGTTTCGCTGGTTGAGCTGGCAGGAGATCGGTCCGGCAGCCATGCTGAGCCGCGCCTGCGCCGGCCAGCGCGAGGGTCGACTCCTCGTCTCCCTGCCGGGCTCCCCCGCTGCCGTGCGCCTGGCACTCGAGGGCTTGCTGCTGCCGGAGCTGGGCCACCTCGTCGCTCAGTTGCAGAAGGCCGAAGGCCCGCAAACAGAGGGGCCGGCCCCTCGCTGAAGAGGAGCCGGCCTGACAGAGTGGGCGGAACGAATCCTGAACCCCCTCACCGCTTCGAAGACCGGACTACCTGCTTACCCCTCACTGCTCACCACGGCGAACAGCCAACCAGTCCGACGATCCTCGAAGCCCTCTCAGTCCGTTCGTTCGTCCCGCCCAGAATCGACGGCCCGATCGGGTTCACCCTAACCGGGCCTTGTAGTCCAGAATCTACCGAAAAAAAGGGGCTAATGCAACCCCTTCTCCGCGAGCAACCGACGCTTTTCTTCCAGCTTCCCGACCATCTGCGCCAGGTTCTTGCCCTCGAGCGTCAGGCGGATCTGGCCGCGAATCTTCGACCACTCGTCGTGCAGCGGGCAGGGGGCCTCGTCCGAGCAGACATCGATGCCCAGGATGCAGATCTCGTCGTAATTGGCGATGTGGTCGATCGGGTCGACGATATCGTAGAGGGTGATCTCCTCGGGCTTGCGGGAGAGGCAGAAGCCGCCCCGCGGCCCGCGATGGGAGCGCACCAGGCCCTTGCGCGAGAGGATTTGCATGGTCTTGGCCAGGAAGTGGAAGGGGACGTCTTCCTTCTCGGCCACGTCCTTGAGCTGGATGAGCTGGCCAGGGGGCTGCTCGGCCAGGTAGACCATGGCTCGAATCGCGTATTCAGCGGCCTTGGAGTAGAGCACGGAGCCTCCTCGGGCAGGGTGCTATCGAATGCGGGAAGATGAAAATATTGCCTTGAAGCGGCTAAGCTAACCAGCACGGCAGCCGCTGTCAATAGGCATCGCGGATCCGAACTGGTTTTTTAGGCCGGCTTCACGACCAGGACAGTGAGGTCGTCCGCCCAGGGAGCCGAGCCCCCGAAAGCCCTCGCCTCGGCCACGATGCGCTCGACGGTTTCGGCAGAGGAGAGGTGGAAGCAGGCGCGGAAGGCCTCGAGCAGGCGCTTCTCCCCCCACTCGTCGTCCCCCCGCCGCCTCTCGATGAGGCCGTCCGTGAAGAGGATCATCTGGCGGCCCGGCGTCAGCTGCGTGAAGCCCCGGCTGTAGTTGGAATCGCTCCGCGGCCCCAGGATGGTGCCGCCGACGGCCAGGCGCTCCACGGCCTGCCCCGGTCCGATGAGGATGGGCTCGCAGTGGCCGGCGTTGACGTAGATCAGCGTTCCGTTGCGCTCGAGCTCACCGTAAAACAGGCTGACGAAGCGCGTCGCCAGCCGGCTGGCATGGATCACCTGGTTGAGCCGGCGGATCATGACCGTGATCTTCATTTCCTTCTCCACGCCCATGCGCAGACCGGTCACCACGTCGCGGGCCTGCAGAGCCGCGGGCAGGCCATGGCCACTGGCGTCACCCACGGCGATGCCCAGCGCCTCCTCGCCGAGGTCCATGAAGTCGTGGATGTCGCCCCCCACCTCCGCGGACTCGGCGGCGAAGGTGCAGGCGCTGATGTCGAAGCCCTCGAAGCGAGGCGGGTGCGTGGGCAGGAGGCTGAGCTGGATGGCCTCGGCTTCGTTGATCTCCGCCGCCATCTGCGCCTGCTTCAGGCGCAGGCCGAGGCTGTGCTGGATGGCGCCAAGAGCGAAGAGCAGCGCCTCCTCTTCAGCCTGCCCCTCGAGGCCGAAGGAGATCAGAAAGCGGCCGGCGTCGAGGACGAAGGCGGCGAAGTTGCGCACGCCAATGCGTGACTCCAGCTTCGAATCGTAGCCGGGAAAGTCCTCGTGGATGGCGACGATGCGCTCGCTGAGGATGGCCTGGATGGGCGGATAGCTCGCCGGGATGGCGAAGCCCTTGAGATCGGCGCCCAGCGGGGCCGTGCTATGCCGCAGGTAGTAGTGGCTATCGTTGAGAACGTAGAGCCGGCCGCTGATCGTGCCCAGGTCCTCGCGGAAGGCCTGGACGATCTGGTCGACGGCGCGGGCAAGGTCATGGTGCGGGCTGCGCTCCACGACGATGCTGCCCAGGAGCGCGTCCAGCTTGCGGTAGAAGGCTTTGTTATTGAACATCGCTAGCGTGCCGCGGCAATGGCCGCGTGAATCTCCTCGTCCTCGGGGAAGCGACCCAGGGCCTTCTTGGAGAAGACCAGCTTGCCGCCCACGGTCACTTCGAAGACGCCGCCGCCGGAGCGAATGAGCGTGGGCGCAATTCCGAAGCGGTCCTGGATGTCCGCCGCCAGACCGGCGGCGCGTGGCTCATAGTTTCAAACGACGCAGAACTCGATGCTGACCACTGGCTCGGCCATGGCCCTCTCCTTTCGCCGCGTGAGGTGGACAGGCAGGTGAGCGCAGGGAAGCACAGGCCGCCCGCCCTGTCAACGCGCCGGAGCCCTAGCGCCGACTGCCGAAGCTGAAGGTGCGCAGGCGCAGGCTGTTGGTGACGACGAACAGGCTGCTCGCCGCCATGGCCGCCGCGGCGATCATCGGATTGAGGATGCCCAGGGCGGCCAGCGGAATGGCCAGCACGTTGTAGATGAAGGCCCAGAAGAGATTCTCGCGGATGGTGCGCAGGGTGCGCGCCGACAGGCGGAAGGCATCGAGCACGCGGCCGAGATTGCCGTGCACGAGGGTGACCGGCGCGCTGGCCACCGCCAGATCCGTGCCGCTCGCGAGGGCGATGCCCACCTCGGCCGCCGCCAGCGCCGGGGCGTCGTTGACGCCGTCCCCGAGCATGGCGACGCCCCGCCCCTGGGCCGACTCCTCGCGGATGCGCCGCGCCTTCTGATCGGGCCTGAGGCCGGCGGCGTAGCGCGTGATGCCCGCCTGCGCCGCTGCCCGGCGCACAGCCTCCGGCCTGTCGCCGGACAGGAGCAGGGGCTCCACGCCGAGGGCCTTGAGCTGAGCCACGAGGGCCGGCACTTCGGGGCGCAGCTCGTCCTCGAGGCCGAAGGCCGCCTCCAGGCGGCCCTCGAGCGCCGCCAGCACCGGGGTGAGTCCGCTCTCCTCGAGCTCGGCCAGCAGGCCGGCCTGCTCGGAGAGGTCCACCCCCTCGCTCTCCAGATACCAGGACGAGCCGACGAGCAACTGCTTGCCGGAGATCTCGGCCCGGAGGCCGCCGCCGGGCCGGGTGACGACCGCCAGCGCAAAGGCCGTGCCCTCGCTGCGATCACGGCAGTAATCGCGCAGGGCCTGCGCCAGGGGATGGCTCACCGAGCTCTCGGCCGCGGCGATGAAGCGCAGGAGCCGCTCCTGCGGTTCGGTGCCCACCGACTGGAAGCGGGCTACGCGCGGCCGGCCGCGGGTGATGGTGCCCGTCTTGTCCATCGCCAGGAGGTGAACGCCCTGCAGGGCTTCCAGGCTGGCGGCTTCGCGGAAGAGGATGCCGTGGCGCGCGGCCAGGCCGCTGCCGACGAGGATGGCGGTGGGCGTGGCCAGGCCGAGGGCGCAGGGGCAGGCGATGATGAGCACCGCCACGCCGCGCATCAGGATGGGCACCAGGCCGAGCTCCGGCACGAGCGCGAGATGCAGCAGCACGGTGAGCAGCGCGAGGCCCAGCACCACGGGCACGAAGATGCCGGCCACGCGGTCGGCAAGGCGCTGCACCGGCGCCTTCGAGGCCTGAGCATCGCGGACGAGGCGGAGAATGCCGGCCACCACGGTCTGCTCGCCGATCGCGCTCACGCGCATCTCGAAGGAGCCGTCCAGGAGCAGGGTGCCCGCGGTGAGGCGCTCGCCCACCTGGCGGCGGACCTGGCGGCTCTCGCCGGTGAGCAGCGACTCGTCCAGGGCCCCCTCGCCCAGGATGAGCATGCCGTCGACCGGCACCTTGCTGCCCGCGCGCACGCGGAGTCGGTCGCCGGGGACGAGGGCGCTGGCCGCGACCTCCTCCTCGCTGCCGTCATCGTTGACGCGCAGGGCCCGCTCGGGCAGCAGGCGCGCCAGCTCGCGCAGGGCGTCGGCGGCGCTGTCGCGAGCGCTGCCCTCGAGCCGGCGGCCCAGGAGGATGAGCGCAATGATGACGGCCGCGCTTTCGAAGTAGAGGTGGGTGCTGTGGCCGGGCTGCGCGATGCCGATCAGCAGGCTGGCCCAGGAGCCGAGCCAGGCGGCGCCCGTGCCCAGGGCGATCAGCGTCTCCATGGCGCTCTGGCCGTGGCGCGCCAGCTGCCAGGCGCGCTGGAAGAAACGCCGGCCGGGGCCGGCCAGCACGACGGTGGCCAGGATGCCCTGGACGAGTCCCCAGGCGAGGTCCATGGGGCCGAACATGGCCAGCGCCATGAGCAGGGCGCCCAGCGGCAGCGCGATGAACAGGTCGCGCTTCAGCGCGGCCGGGTTCTCCACGGTCGAGGGGATGGCGTGCAGGAACTCGTCGTCGTCCAGCGGATCGGCCTCGAAGCCCACGCGGTGGACAGCTTCGAGGAGGCCCAGGGCCGGCAGGTGCCCGCCGCCGTGCACGCGGGCCTCCGCGGTGGCCAGGTTGACGCTCACCTGGTCCACGCCGGGAATCGCCGCCAGCGCCTTCTCCACCTTGCTCACGCAGGAGGCGCAGCTCATGCCCTTGATCCGAAGGCGAAGTTCAGCCACGGGGACCTTCTCAGGCAGGGAAGCCTTGAATCGGGCTCCGCTCCAAGCTAGAATAGTGCCCACAACCGGAACCGACGACAAGCAGGAAGGAACCCATGCCCCTCCGCGCTCGCCTGTTGCTCGCTCTGCTCATCGGCGTGGCCAGCGTCGGCGCCGCCTTCGCCGCCGAGCAGGCTGAGGAGCTGCAGGTCTGTCAGCCGGCCCCGGAATCGACACAAGAAGGTAATCAGAGTGAGCCCGCCGGCAATGGGCTCGAGGCAATGGCTGCTCCCGCCTCCCCGGCGCAGAGGGCAGCCGATGTGACGCCGACCAGCTGGGGCAACGTCAAGGCGCTCTGGGGCTGATCACGGCGAGGCCCCATTGGCGATGCCGGCTTCCGGACTCCGCAAATCCGCTTGCCAGCTCTGTGTGCGCCGCGTAGAGTGCGCCCTTCGGCTTGCGCATCGACCTCTGGTTCACAGCTCCTGCAGCGCGACCAGACCCAAATCGGCACCAGCAAGGAGGTCTCATGGGACGCAGTGTGGCCGTTGTCTGCCCAAAGGGCGGCGTCGGCAAGACGACCATCGCGGTGAACCTGGCTGCCGCCCTGGCCGAGCAGGGACAGCGCTGCTTGCTCGTGGGCGTCGACCCCCAGTGCGGCATCGTGAGCTGCTTCGGCAAGGATCGCTTCGACATCGACAACGGACTGCTGGATTTCTTCGACCCCGACGGCGATCCTGCAGCCGCCGTCCAGGCCAGCGGCACGCCGAACCTCGATTTCATCACGAGCAACGTCTGGTCGCGCGACGAAGAGCGCGAGCTGACCGAGGGCGCTGCGCACTTCCCCGAACGCCTCGCGGAGCAGGTGGCCCGCCTGAGCAGCGCCTACGATCTCGTCATCCTCGACTGCCCGCCGAACCTCGGCGCGCTCACGGCCGCGGCCCTGCAGGCCGCCGACTACTGCCTCGTGCCGCTGCAGGCCGAGGAGCTGGCCTATCGCGCGCTGCCCCGTCTCTTCGACGGCATGGATGAGATGCGCCGTCAGGGCCGGCGCCTGCCCGCGCTGCTGGGCGTCGTACTCAACCTCGTCGATCCGCGCACGCGCTTGTCCGCAGACATCGTGGCGCGCGTGCGCGAGGACTACGCAGGCCAGGTCTTCGCGACGGCCATTCCGCGCAGCGTGCGCCTGGCCGAAGTGGCCCAGCGCGGCCGACCCGTGAATCAATTCAATCGCAGCGGGCTGGCCGCAGGCGCCTTCGCCGCGCTGGCCGACGAAGTGCTTGCCGCACTGGCCGGCGAGGAGGCCGCGGCCAACGCGGTCGGCGGCGGTGAGCTGCGCCGGCTGGCACTGGTCGTTGCTCCGGATGCCGAGGAGGAGCCGCCCGCCCGGCAGGCCCAGGCCACGCTGGCGACAGCCGGCGCGTTCGGCGCCCAGGGGAGGATCGGCGCTGCGAGTGCGGCCGGCGCAGTGAGCGGGCCCGGCGCTCGCGAGCCCGAGTCCGAGCGCGAGCCCGACTGGGCCCTCGAAACGGCGGGTGAGCGCGATGGCGAGAGCGGCGACGAGGATCGCCTGCTCTCCCTCGACGAACTCGTCGAGGACGAGGATGACGACGGCAGCCGCCATCGGCCGAGCCTTGACGACTACGACAGCGCCAATGATGAGGACTACTACCACTAGCGGCTCTCCGCAGGTCTCGCAGAGGGGGGTGGGCCGCCAAGCGGCCCACCCCCCCTTCATTCGGCGGCCGGGGCGGCTGCAGCGCCCTGCAGCGCAGAGCGGGCCGGCGGCGAAGTCGGCATTAACGACAGAATTGGCCTAATTGCCATAGTATTGATATTCCAGCATTTGTGCGCCATGTCCGGGCCGCGGTGGGGCCGCGCTGGGTTGACATCCCCTGGGGGGCTCAGTACTTTGTGGGCGTTCCGGCTGTTGCTTGTCTGCTTTTCCGCTTAGGCCGCGGTCGCCAGGAAGCCCAGGCGGCGACGGCCCCCGCTGACGCCGAGAAGAAAGGCGGGCCCGAAATGAGCCGCATTCTGGATGAGGCCCTCACCTTCGTCTCCCCTGAACACTGCAAGGGCTGCAGCCTCTGCGTGATCTCCTGTCCCCAGGACTGCCTCGCCCTGCTCAGCAGTTTCAACAGCCGCGGCTATCACCCGGCCCACTACCGGGGCGACGGCTGCACGGGCTGCGGCATGTGCTTCTACGCCTGCCCCGAGCCCTCAGCGATCACGGTCTACAAGAAGGGCGCCGAGTACCCGGACTAGGGAGGCATTGCCGTGGCCAAGGAGTTCATCAAGGGGAACGACGCCATCGTGAAGGCCGCGCTCCTCGCCGGTTGCCAGTCGTACTACGGCTACCCGATCACCCCCGCCAGCGAGATCGCCCACGCCGCCGCCAAGTACTTCCCCCGCGTGGGCCGCACCTTCCTGCAGGCCGAGAGCGAGATCGCGGCGATCAAGATGGTCTACGGCGCCGCCGCCTCGGGCGAGCGCAGCATGACGGCTTCCTCGAGCCCGGGCATCAGCCTGAAGCAGGAGGGCCTCAGCTACCTGGCCGGCAGCGAGCTGCCCTGCGTCGTGGTCGACATCATGCGCGGCGGTCCCGGCCTGGGCAACATCGCCCCCGAGCAGAGCGACTACAACCAGATGGTCAAGGGCGGCGGCCACGGCAACTACAAGCTCATCGTCCTCGCGCCCAACGGCGCTCAGGAGATGTGCGACCTCACGATCAAGGCCTTCGACCTGGCCGACCGCTACCGCAACCCGGCGGTGATCCTGGCCGACGGCTTCATCGGCCAGATGATGGAGCCGGTGGAGTTTCCCGCCGCCGGTCGCCGACATCCCGGCCAAGCCCTGGGCGCTCAAGGGCGAGAAGATCGACAGCGAGAACCTGATCAACTCCATCTTCCTCGATCCGGACGAGCTGGAGGCGCACAACGTGCACCTTCAGGAGAAGTACGCGCTCGATCGCCGAGCGCGAGGTGATGATCGAGGAGTACCTCACCGGACGACGCCGAGCTCGTGCTGGTCGGCTACGGCATCGTCAGCCGCATCCTGCGCTCGGTGGCGGAGCGGGCGCGGGCCGACGGGCATCAAGGTCGGCCTGCTCCGGCCGATCACGCTCTGCCCCTTCCCGAGCGTTCGCATCGCCGCCCTCGCGGGCCAAACGCAAGCCTTCCTCGCCGTGCGAGCTGAGCAACGGCCAGATGGTGGACGACGTGCGCCTGGCCGTCTCGGGCCGGGTCCCCGTGCACTTCTACGGCCGCATGGGCGGCAACGTGCCGACGGTCGAAGAGATCTACAAGGTCGTGAAGGGCCATCTGGCCGTTGCCACGAGCGCCTGAGGAGGAACCATGGCCAAGAAGATCCTGGAGCGGCCCAAGGGCTTCTACGCAGAGTTCGAGCGCAAGCCGGGCGACAAGAGCAGCACGCACTACTGCCCGGGCTGCGGCCACGGCAACGTGCACAAGCTGATCGCCGAGGCCATCGACGATCTGGAGATCCAGGACCGCACCATCATGGTCAGCCCGGTGGGCTGCTCGGTCTTCGCCTACTACTACTTCGACGACGGGCAACATCCAGGTCGCGCACGGTCGCGCGCCGGCCGTGGCCACGGCGCTCAAGCGCGCCAACCCGAACGCCATCGTCATCAGCTACCAGGGCGACGGCGACCTGGCCGCCATCGGCGGCAACGAGATCCTGCAGGCCGCCAACCGCGGCGAGCACATCACGGTCTTCTTCGTGAACAACGCCATCTACGGCATGACCGGCGGCCAGATGGCGCCGACGACCCTGCATCGGCATGAAGACCACCACCACACCCTACGGCCGCGACGTCCACAACGAGGGTCCGCCGATGAAGATGGCGGAGCTCCTGGCCAACCTGGACGGCCCCACCTACATCGAGCGGACGGCGCTCTGGGACAACAAGTCCATCAGCGGCACGCGCCGCGCCATCCGCAATGCCCTGCGCTGCCAGCTCGAGGGGCGCGGATTCTCGATGGTGGAGATCCTGAGCGCCTGCCCCTCGGGCTGGAAGGTGGATCCCGCCCAGCAGTCCGAGTGGATGAAGGAGCACATGGGGCCCGCCTTCCCGCTGGGCGTCACCAAGGACCTGCGCGCAGAGCGCGAGCCCTGGTTCCGCGAGAAGATCGAGGTCGAGCCCGAGGCCCTGCTCGCGGCGCTGGATCTCGCCCAGGCCGAGCCCCAGTTGCTGCCGAGCCCACTCTGCCATGCGCGCTACGCCAATCCCAGCATCAAGCTGGCCGGCTTCGGCGGCCAGGGCATCCTGTCGGCCGGGGCCATGCTCGCCAATGCCGGCATGGAGCAGGGCTTCCACACGAGCTGGATTCCCAGCTACGGACCCGAGATGCGCGGCGGCACCGCCTACTGCTTCGTCAACATCAGCGAGCAGCCGATCGGCAGCCCGACGGTGACACGGCCCGACGTGCTGATGGCCTTCAATCGGCCCAGCCTCGAGAGATTCGAGCACGATCTGCACGAGGGCGCCCTGCTGATGTACGACTCGACGATCATCGACGTCGCGCCCACGCGCGGCGACATCGAAGTGCTCGCCGTGCCGGCCACGCAGATGGCCGAAGAGCTGGGCAACACGCGCATGGCGAACACGATCATGGTCGGCGCCTACCTGGCCAAGACGGGCATCCTCAGCCTGGCGGCCCTGGAGCAGACCCTGCCGCTGGCCCTCAAGCGCAAGAACCTGGTCGAGGCGAACGCCAAGGCGCTCAGCGCCGGTTTCGAGTACGCCAAGAGCTGCTAGGCCCGCGACAAGGAGCGCCCATGCTGCCCGGCCAGTTCCCCACCAATCTGCTCTTCACGCTCGTCCTCATCGCCACGCTCGTCTTCTTCGTCTGGACCCTGAGGCGGCTCGTCGCGATTCTCAAGCTCGGCAAGCCCGACGCGCGCAGCGAACGCATGGGCGAGAGGTGGCGCGCCATCCTCGTCTACTTCTTCGGGCAGAGAAGCGTGCTGCGCGAGCCGGCGGGGCTCGGCCACTTCTTCATCTTCTGGGGCTTCCTGATTCTCAGCCTGGGCACCCTGGAGACCTTCATCCGCGCCTTTGCGGGCGATTTCACCTTCGCGGCCGTCGTCGGCCCGAGCGCCTACGCGCTCTTCGGGCTCCTGCTCGACCTCTTCGGCCTCGCCGTGCTGGTGGCGATCGGGGTGGGCCTGGCCCGCCGCTGGTTCGTGAAGCCCCTTCGCCTGCAAAGCGACGACCCCGGCACCAAGCGCGACGCCACGCTGATCCTGAGCTGGATCGTGGCGCTCGTGCTGCTCATGTGGATCGGCCGCGCCGCGGAGGCGCGCCTGGCCTGGGTGCATGGCGCCCGCGAGTGGTCAGCGGGCATGCGCCTGTCCTTCGTCAGCCAGTGGCTGGTGGACGCCTTCCGCACCCGCGGGGTGCAGGGCCTGGAAGTGATCATCGCGGCGAGCTGGTGGGCGCACACCCTGCTCATCCTCGGCTTCCTCGCCTACATCCCCTATAGCAAGCACCTGCACATCTTGATGGCCGCGCCGAACATGATCTTCCGCCGCCTGCCGGGGCAGCCCAAGGCGCGGCTGAGCACGCTCGACTTCGCCGACGAAACGCTGACCAAGTACGGCAAGGACGAGATCCAGGACCTCACCTGGAAGCAGATGCTCGACCACTACGCCTGCACCGAGTGCGGGCGCTGCCAGAATGAGTGTCCGGCCTACGCAACGGGCAAGCCGCTGTCCCCCTACATGATGGTGCACCATGTGAAGGAACACGTGCTCGCCAAGGGCGGAGCGCTGCTCGCGAGCAAGGACGGCACGCTGCCGGAGAGCGCGCCGGCGGCGGTCACGGCCGCCCTCGTCGGCGAGGTCTTCAGCGTCGATGCGATCTGGAGCTGCACCACCTGCGGCGCTTGCGAAGCCGCCTGCCCGGTCTTCATCGAGCACATCCAGGAGATCGTCGACTTCCGCCGCGGCCTGGTGATGATGCAGGGCGCCATCGCGCCCGAGGTGCAGCTCGCCCTCAAGAACCTGGAGACGAACAGCAACCCCTGGCAGATTCCGCACACCGAGCGCGGCGCCTGGGCAGCGGGCCTGGACCTGCCACTGTATAGTGAGAAGCCCGACGCCGAGTACCTCTTCTACGTGGGCTGCATGGGCAGCTTCGACGAGCGCAACAAGAGGATCAGCGTGGCCTTCGCCCAGCTCCTCAAGCAGGCGGGCGTGGACTTCGCCATCCTCGGCGCTGAGGAGAAGTGCTGCGGCGACCCGGCGCGGCGCATCGGCAACGAGTACCTGGGCGACATGCAGGCGCGGGCCAACGTCGAGCAGTTCAATGCGCTCGGCGTGAAGAAGGTGCTCACGGCCTGCCCGCATTGCTTCAATACCCTGGCCCACGAGTATCCGGATTTCGGCGGGCGCTTCGAGGTGATCCACCACGCCGAGTTCCTGGCCCGGCTGGTGGTGGCCGGCAAGCTGAAGCCCGCGGCATCGCTCGCCGGACAGAAGGTCAGCTATCATGACTCCTGCTACCTGGGCCGGCACAACGGCATCTACGACGCGCCGCGCGCCCTGCTCGAGGCGGCGGGCGCCGAGCTGGTCGAGATGCCGAGGACCCGCGAGAAGGGCTTCTGCTGCGGCGCCGGCGGCGGCCGCATGTGGATGGAAGAAACCCTGGGCACGCGCATCAACGAGAATCGCGCCGAGGAGGCCATCGCCACCGGCGCCGCCACCGTGGCCAGCGCCTGCCCCTTCTGCCTGACCATGCTCTCCGACGGCGTCAAGGCCAAGGGCGCGGGCGAGAGCGTGGCAACCAAGGACGTGGCGGAGCTGCTGGCGTCCAGCCCCTGAGGAGAGCGGCATGGAGACGCGCGACCGCAAGCTGATCGGCAGCCTGCACATCGCCCTCGCCCTGGTCGGCCTGCTGCCGGCCATCCTGCTCTCGGCAGTCCTCCTCTTCAGCCGCGGCTTCCTGGTGCCGGGTTTCCCGCTGCCGGTGGAGAATCTCCTGCGCCTGGTCGCGATCCTCCTCGGCGCACTGGCGGTGCCAGGCTTGATCGGCGGTCTCGGCTTGATCGCCGGAGCGCGGTGGGCGCCCGTGCTCGTGCTCGTGGTCTCCGGCCTGCACCTGCTCAACCTGCCCTTGGGCACCGCAGTGGCCATCTTCACGATCATCCGCTACTGGCAGAGCACTCCCCCCGATCGTGAAACAGAGGCCGGCAGCCCCGTCGAAGCCTCCTGAGCTGCAGTTCCCTGCACGCGCCGAGGGGAAGCCGCGCTTCCCTGGCCGAGCCGCACTGCGGTGGGCCTGCCTCCTCGCACATCATCTCGCATAGACTGCGATAAACTTGACCATTGGTCCGAGATGGGCGATAATGGGCTTTGCCCCGCCCGGAGCCTGCATCGATGCGCGCTTCGACACCCCTGTCCACGCGAACCGAACCCAGGAGCCGGATTCATGCGCATCCCCAGCCTATTCCGATCGCCCTCGCGCCTGCTCGCCCTTGCCGCTTGCGCGCTCATCGCGGGCACGGCCTGCAAGGAGGACTCCCCCTCCGCCCCCGCTGCAGTCGAACCCTTCACCCTGAGCTACACCTTCAAGTCGGGGATCACGGAGGACGGCTTCGACTGGCCGGCCTCCTTCGTGGACGATACGCCGAGCTCCTGGTACACGAATCCCGATGGCGTCGTGTTCTTCCACGACATCGGCAATCTGCTGTTCATCGACAGCAACACGCTGCTACCGGATGAAGTGGCGGTCGGCAACGGCATCGTCGACGAGTGCCTCTGGGGCAACCCGCACCCGCGATACTACCCGGTCGCGCCGGTGGTCTACATCATCCTCCCCGCCAAGGCGGATAGCGTGTCCTTCGACTACGCCTGCGTGTTCGGCGGCGAATCGCCGCCCGATACGCTCTCGGTCTCGATCGGGGACGCACCTGGCGCTGGTTTCGTGACCTTCATCCTGCCGGACTCCTGGAACGCCGGGGCGCCCTACCAGAATTCCCTTGGCCGCTCGGGCAGGATCGCTTTCTCGGTCGAATCGCTCGCCGCCGATCACGATCACCACATCAGCGGGATCCGCTACCTCGGCATCTTTGTCGATACCCTCGCCGACGAGGCCGGCAACAGCGCCTTCGCCATCGACAACTTCACGGCCGTCAGGCGCTAGCGGCCTCCCGTCGCCCGGCGGCAGGGGCCCAAGGCTGGGCGGGCGCCAGGATAGCGGCGGCCGCCGAGCTGGTGGAGATGCCGAAAAGCCGGGAGAAAGGCTGCTGCAGCGGCGCGCCGCAGCACTGCAGCAACCCTGGCGTGGATGTCTAGTGGCCGTGACCCTCGGCGCCCTGCCCGCTCTCGGCGTGGTGGGCGCCAGCAGCGATGATCGCGGCATGCAGGTTCTCGACGTAGTGCACGTAGGTCACGTAGGCCGCCACGTACTCCCGTCCCGCCTCGACGCTCTCGTCCTTGTGCTGCCTTGCCGCCGCCGCCTGCGCATATTTCTCCCTGACGATCTCCGCCATGTGGCCGTCGAGCGCCTTGATCATCGCATCGGCCGAGCCGGCGGCAAGGGCCTGGTCGGCCATGGCGGTGATCGGCTCAGCCGGCGCGTCCGTGATGCCGGTGAAGGGCGCCCCTTCGCCGGCGCGATGCAGGCGGACCAGGGTCTCGAGAAAGTGCTGGTCGACCAGCGCCTTCGCCTCGGGACTCTTCGCGCGGACGGCAACCGTCTGGGCGAAGACCGCCTTGATCGCTGCTTCGTCACCCGGGCCCACCCACTTCAGGACTGGGGTGACGTCCCCCCGCTCCAGCGCCGCTTTGGCTTCCGGGATGAGGGGACCGCCAGTCGAATCGCAGTGGGCCAGGGCGCTTGCAGCCAGAACCGCCGACATCCCCATCGCCACCACCATCGCCACCATCGCGCCGCCGATCCTCCATTCATACTTCATGACAGCCCTCCTCGCGTGTTGGTTTTCGCATCTCAGCATCCAGCCGATCATGGCACCCTCGTCGGCCTTTCGCAACCGTTCTCGCCGGGGCCCGCCGGCAGGTAGCGATAGTGGCTTGTGATCGCGTAGCTGAAGAGGACATCCTCCTCCCGCGTGCCGCGGCCGATGTTGTGGATGACCAGCGGCGTCCCCCCCGCGCTCGCGCGATCCGAGACGATGCCGATATGCGGCACGCCCGAGGGCAGCCGCCAGGTGACGATGTCACCGGCGGCATAGTCCGCGGCCGCGCGGCTCACCGGCAGGCGCTCGCCGTGGCGGGCGAAGTAGGTCGCCAGGTTCGGCACGCGCCGGTGGTCGATGTTGGGATCGGGCCGGGCAAGGCCCCAGAGCTTGGGATAGGCGTCCCAGGCGGCCAGCATGTCCTCGTGCACGAGTACCTGCAGGTCGAGCTCCAGTCCGCGGTAGGTGCGCACGAGCACGTCCGTGCAGACCCCGCGGTCGGCAGGCAGGTCGCCGCCCGGATAGTCGAGGCGCCGGTAGGCGGGATCGTAGTGCAGGGTGACGCCGACCTGCTCGCGGGCGGCGGCCACCAGGCGCCGGCCCGCCTCCTCGGCTTTGGCCGGCGCCGCGCCGAGCAGGGCGAGAACCACCACGGCGAGGGGGCCAGCGAGCGCCGCGCGGCGAGCCCCGCGCGCCTGGCTCACCGGCGCCTGCCTAGTCCACATCCTCGTCCAGGAGCTCGTAGTCGCAGAGATCCTCGACGATGCCGTGCATCTCGATCTCGAACCACTCCTTGAAGGTCTCGAGGTCGCGGTTGCGCGGCCAGGCCGATTCGTCCGTGTGCCAGCCCCAGAGTTCGTTGGCGAAGACCTCGGCGTGGACGGCATCCAGGATGGCCTCCGCCTCCTCGTCGGACTCGAAGACCGGGATCAGGTAGACCGTCTGCTCGGCTTCGAGCTCGGGCACATCGCCGTCCTCGCCGAGCCCTGCCGCCCAGTCGAGATAGGGCTGCTTGGGGCGCACGATGAGCGCAGCGCGATTGATCATGGCCGTCCTCCTGTCGGGCGCCTGGCCGTGGGGTCGGCGTCGGCGCCGAGACTGGCGTAGGCGAGCATGGCATCCCGGCTGCCGCCAGCGCAAGACAAAGCCCGGAGCCCAGCCTGCGTTCGCCGCCTAGCCCGTGAACTTGTAGCCCACCCGGTGCACGGTGACGATCCAGCGTGGATCGGCGGCATCCTCCTCGATCTTCGCGCGCAGCTTGGAGACGTGCATGTCCACCGTGCGCGTCAGCGGCGCCGTGTCATAGTCCCAGACGGCGTCGAGAATCTGCTCGCGGCTGAGCACCTGGCCCGAGTGGCGCAGGAAATACTCGAGCAGGCGCAGCTCGCGCCTGGAGATCTCCACGACCTGGCCGCCCCGGCGCAGCTTGCCCTCGCCGAAATCCACCTCGATGTCGCCGAAGCGCCGGCGGCCCAGGGTGGGCTCGATCGGCGGCCGCCCCGCGGCGCGGCGCAGCACGGCCTCCACGCGCGCCAGCAGCTCGGCGAAGCTGAAGGGCTTGGTCACGTAGTCGTCGGCGCCGAGCTTGAGGCCGAGCACCTTGTCCAGCTCCTGGCTCCTGGCCGTGAGCAGGATCACCGGCACCGTGTTGCCCGCCGCGCGCAGCTCCTTGAGGACGTCCAGGCCGCTCTTCTTGGGCAGCATGATGTCCAGCACCACGAGATCGGGGGGCTCTCGTCCAATGCGTCGTGGGCGGCCTCGCCGTCGCCGGCCAGCTCCACCTTGTAGCCCTCGTAGGCGAAGCCGTCCATGAGCGCCGTGGCCATGGCCGGCTCGTCCTCCACGATCAGGATTCTAGGCATGCTCCTCCTTGGTGGGCGCTGCCGGCGCCGTACCCGCGGTCGGCAACTCGATTTCCCGGCCCAGGGGCAGATGCAGCGTGAAGACGCTGCCCTGCCCCAGCTCGCTGGCCACCGACACCCGGCCACCGTGAGCCTGCAGGATGTGCTCCACGATGGGCAGCCCCAGGCCGCTGCCTTTGACGTCGTGCACGAGGCCCTTGCTCACCCGATGAAAGCGCTCGAAGATGCGCGACTGCTCCTCGCGCGGGATGCCGATGCCGTGATCGATCACCGCCAAGCGCGCTTCGCCACCCACCGCGGCGAGCGTGACGGCGATCTCGCGCGCGCCCTGCGAGTACTTGCAGGCGTTGTCCAGCAGGTTGCCCAGCGCGCGGCCCAGGGCCTCGGCGTCGCCGGCGATGAGTGGCAAAGGCGCTTCCGGCCCGCGATAGCTGACGGCGTAATCCTGAGCGGCGGGACGCTGCCGGAAGGCGGCCAGGGTCTCGGCCACCACGGCCTCCAGGCTGATCGGCGCCAGCCGGTAGCCGCGCCGTCCGCTCTCGATGCGCGAGAGGTCGAGGATGTTCTCGATCAGATGCGAGAGGCGCCTCGTCTCGGCCTCGATCGTCTCGCCATACGCGCGCACCTGGGCGGCATCCCGCGTCCGCCCGCTGCGCAACAGCTCGGCATGTACTCGAATGGAGGCCAGCGGCGTGCGCAGCTCGTGGCTCACGTTGGAAACGAAGTCCGACTTCATCGCGGACAGGCGCATGGCGCGGCGCGAGGCGCGCAGGGAAAGGAGCAGGCCACCGGTCAGGACGAGGGCCAGCAGGAGCGAGAGGCCCAGGTTGAGCGCGAAGTTGCTGCGCGCCCAGGCCTCGGCGGCGCGGCCGGAGCTGGCCAGGTGCAGGGTCCAGTCGCTGTAGAGGAAAGGCAGGGGTTTGCTGGCGATCGCCTGGGCCGATCGAGCCGCCTCGCCCAGCACCGGCGCACCCGCGGCGTCGTTGACCCAGACCCCGATGTCGCCCCTGCCCTGCGGCGGCAGGTAGGCGTAGAGCGCCTTCTCTATGATGGAGGGCAGCAGCTCCCGCCGCAGGTAGTCCTCGTCGACGACGAAGCCGGCGATGCCGACCAGCGTGCCGTTCTCATCGGTCACGGGATTGAGGAGGATGCGGTGGGCCGGATCCCCTTCGTCCACGCGCAGGGGACCGGGGGTCGCGAGCGCCCGCGTGGCGCCGCGGGCCTGCCAGGGCGCGCAGGCGATGATGATGGCCAGGCTCTCGTCCGAAGACGGCGGCGTGACCAGGGCGCCCTCGGTCTTCCGGTAGACGAGGAAGTTGCCGAACTCGGTCCGGGTGAAGTCCACCAGGAAGACGGTGCGCGTGCCCGCCAGATCCTGGCTCTGCCAGACCTTTGCCTGCTTCTGCAGCCAGCCCTCGGTGAAGAACTCGGCCGGCACGTTGAGGAGTCGCTCGGCGCGGGCGCGGTAGTAGTACTCGAATTCGGTGCCCACCGCTTCGAGGAAGTTGCGCAAGGTAGCTTCACGCTGCAGTGCGCCGGCCTCCCCGGCGCGCTGCAGCCAGCGATACTGGAGCGCCAGGAGCAACAGGAGTGGCGCGAGCACCGCGGCGAGTCCGATCCAACCCCCAGCACGGCGCGCGATGTTCTGCCAGCGGTCCACGATGCCTCCCCGGATGGGGAATTCTAGCGCCCCCTGCCGCCTCGCCTGGCGGCAAAGCTCCCCGGAAGCGCTCATTTTACAGCCCCGATACAGCTTTGACAGCATTTTACCACCCTCCTCACCCCTTTTACGGCGCCCGGCCCTACACTCCTGTCACGAGCCAAGCCGACAGCGTCACCTGCGCCATGGACGGCTCCCCACCGAAACCGAAGGAGATGCAATGCAGCGAGTCACCGTTTCCCTGGCGGCCGTGCTGGTGCTCTTCCTCCTCGCCGTCTCGAGCGCGATTCCGACCTGGGCCGGCGAGTCCGAGAAGAAGTGCACGGCAAGCACCCAGGAGTGCCTGAACAAGATGACCGAGATGCTCAAGACCACCGGCTGGGTGGGCATCGAAATGGAAACGGACGAGGCCCTCGGCAAGTACCGCTTGACCAAGGTCGTTCCCGGTAGCCCTGCAGAAGCGGCCGGCCTGAAGCCCGGCGATATCCTCTTCGCCATGTACGGCATCGAGTTCAGCGAGGCCAACGGCGAGAAGCTCAAGGCCGCCCGCAAGGACTGGGCGCCCGGCCAGGAGGTGAGCTACACCATCAAGCGCGGCGACAGGGACAAGGAGATCAAGCTCACGCTGGCGCCGATGCCCGCCGATGTGATGGCCACCTGGATCGGCCGCCACATGATGGAGCACGCCCAGCTGGCCAACGTCGCCGAGGCAAAGCCCTAGGCCGGATCTGCTCCACCCTGCTCTACCTGCCAGCGCGCCCGAGGCCGGCCGCCCACGCGGTCGGCCTCCTTTTTCTATCCCCCGCACGAGCTTCGCGCTATGCATTCGGATGCAGCCAGGAGGCAGGTCCAATGGCTTTCGCTCCACATCGGCGAGCGCTCGTCACCGGCGCCTCGCGGGGAATCGGGCGCGCCTGCGCCGAGGCCCTGGCCGAGGCCGGCTTCCAGGTGGCGCTGCACTTCCACCGCGAGGAGGCCGCCGCCGCTGGCCTGGCGGCGGCGCTGCCGGGCGGGCCGCACGCTGTCCTCCAGGCCAACCTTGGCGATGCCGAGGCCGCCGGCCTGCTCGTCGAGCGGGCGGCGAGCGCCCTGGGCGGGCTCGAGTTGCTCGTCAACAATGCCGGGATCTACGCGGAGCACCCGCCGCTGGGCAGCTCACCCGCGCTGTGGCGCGAGGCCTGGGAGCGCACCCTCTCCGTGAACCTGCTGGCTCCGGCCCTGCTCTGCCAGGCGGCCGCGCAGCGGATGGCCGCGGCCGGCGGCGGGCGCATCGTCAACATCTCCAGCCGCGGCGCCTGGCGCGGTGAGCCGACGGCTCCAGCCTACGGCGCCAGCAAAGCGGGGCTGAACGCGCTCGGACAGTCCCTGGCACTGGCCCTCGCGCCGGCCGGGGTCTTGGTTTTCACCGTGGCACCGGGTTGGGTGGACACGGACATGGCCGGGGACTACCTTGGTGGTCCCGGCGGCGATGCGGTGCGCGCCCAGAGCCCGCTGGGGCGGGTGGCGACGCCGGCCGAGATCGCCGCCACCGTGCTGTGGCTGGCCACCGAAGCGCCGGCCTTCGCCACCGGGGCCATCGTGGACGTCAACGGGGCCTCGTACTTGCGCAGCTAGGCGGAGGAGCCGGCCACCCGGCCATTGAACTTGATTGAGCAGAGCGGGGCGGGGGCTCCGCCGAAACCGAACCCAAGAGGTGAACATGAAGCGTCGTATCATTTCCTCCCTGGTCGTGCTGTGTCTGGTGCCCCTGCTCGTCGGCCCCACGGGCTGCGCGAGCATGTCGCGTCAGGAAAAGGGCGCCGCCATCGGCGGCACCGCGGGCGCCGTCATCGGCGGCATCATCGGCAAGCACAACAAGAACACGGCGGCCGGCGTCATCATCGGCGCGGCCGTGGGCGGCGCCGCTGGCGCCGTCATCGGCGATTACATGGACGATCAGGCTGCCGAGCTGGAGCAGGATCTCGAAGGCGCCCGCATCGAGCGCGTGGGCGAGGGCATCATGATCACCTTCGACTCGGGCATCCTCTTCGCCGTCAACAAGGCCGATCTCAGCAGCCAGGCGCGGGAGAATCTCGTCAAGATGGCGGAGATCCTGAACAAGTACGAGGACACGAACGTGCTCATCGAGGGGCACACCGATTCCGACGGCAGCGAGCAGCACAACCTCGAGCTTTCGGATCGGCGCGCCGCCTCCGTCAAGCAGTTCCTGGCGGCGAACCAGGTGATGAACGCCCGCATGAGTACCATGGGCTATGGCGAGAGCAAGCCCGTCGCCGACAACGGCACTACCACCGGCAAGGCAGCCAATCGCCGCGTCGAGGTGGCGATCATGGCCAACGAGAAGCTCAAGAAGGCCGCCGAGTCCCAGGCCGGCGGTTGATGCACTGAGCGCCCCGCCGCGCAGTGGGGAGCCCCGGCCGGCCGGGAACTCCCCGCTGCGCAGCGCGTTGGCGAGCGGGTCCCGGCGGCTTCCCCACCCTGTCCCCACCAGATTGGAGGCTGCGCCATGTCCCTCCGCGATCGCCTGCCTGTTCCCCTCCGCCCTTGCCTGGCCCTGCTCCTCTTGCCGCTCCTGGTCCTGCCGGCCGGCGCCGCCTGGCAGGGCAGCGTGGGCAGCGAGAACGGCGTCGAAAGGGTCCAGAACCCGGCGGCGCCCGCTGCCGGCGAACTCACGCTCGCGCCTACCCAGCTCTGGCACCTGGGCGCCGATGAGGACGCCGACGAGAGCGAGCTCTTCGGCCGCGTGAGCGAAGCCCTCGTCGATGCGGCCGGCAACAGCTACCTGCTCGACACCCAGCTCCACGAGATCCGCGTCTTCTCACCCACGGGCGAGTTCCTCAAGAGCCTGGGCCGCAACGGCGAAGGGCCAGGGGAGTTCGTCAACGGCATGCACCTGTTCTTCCTGCCCGGGGACAAGATCGGCGTGGCCCAGATGATGCCCTCGCGCATCGCCGTGCTCGGCACCGGCGGCGAGGGCTACTCGGACTTGCACATCCCCGGCACCGAGGGCGGCTCCTTCTCGATGATACAGGGCGCCCGGGGCGCCGACGGCCACTGCGTCCTCGCCCTGGTCACGCCCGTGCCCGGGCCCGAGCGTTCGGAGACGCGGCGGCGGCTGATCGCCGTCGACGCCGACGGCAAGCTGCTGGCCACCTACAGCCAGCTCTCCGAGTTCCACGAGGGCGGCGGCATGGTCTTTCGCTTCGGTGCGGACGAGGGCGGCGCCGAGGATTTCATCGGCCAGTGGGACATCGACGGCGCGGGCCGCGTCACCACGGCGCCCCTCTACGACGAGTACCTGCTGCGCGTCTACGCGCCAGACGGCCGGCTCCAGCGTCTGATCCGCCGCGACTACGAGCGCGTCAAGCGCAGCCGCGCGCAGATCGCGGAGATCGAGGAGAACTACGAGGGCATGCCGGCGGGCTTGCCCAGGCCTCCGATCAATCCCTACCACCGCGCTATCCAGGGCATCACCGTGCGGCCGGATGGGAGCGTCTGGGTGAGCACCGGCGCCGGCCGCCAGGAGCGGCAGGCCGGCAGGGTCGGCCCCTTCGACCGCTTCGACGCCCAGGGCCGCTTCCAGCAGCGCCTCTGGCTGACGGCCGACTTCGACCCCGAGCGGGACGACGCGGTCATCTGCGGAGACCGCCTGTTCGTCATCAAGGAGGCGCAGATGGTCACCAGCGCCTTCTCCGCCAGCTCCGGCAACATGGCGATGGAGATTCGCATGGGCGGCCGCGAGGAAGACGACGCGGAGGACGAGGGCGAGGTCGCCCCCCTGTCCGTGATCAGCTATCGTCTGCCGGCGGGCTACTGACGAGCCAGAAATCCCGCGGAGCGAGGCGCTCCACGACGGTGGGCGCCTCCTCCGCAGCGATCAGCGCCTCCAGGGCCGCGAACTGCGCTTCGGGCCCGATCAGGAAGAACACTCCCTCCGCGCTTTCCGCCAGCGGCCGCCCGAGGCCGATCAGCACCTGCCCGTAGACCCGCCGCAGCCGCGCCGCCAGCGTGGCCGCCAGGCCCGGCTCGTCCCTGAGCGCGAGCAGAGCCCGCCGGCAGGCGCGCACGCGCTCGGGCTCGAGGCCGTCGGCGAGGTCGGCGGCCATCGCCTCGCCCCGCTGCTCGAAGGGGCCGGCGGCGCGCGACTCGTTGAAGGCCACGGCCAGGGCATAGGGCAGCAGCGCCTCGTCCACCTGCCCCGCGCGGATCACGGAAGCCGCGAAGCGCAGGGTCTCGGCGACGTCCGGGCAGCGCTCGGCGAAGTAACTCGCCAGGCCGCTGCGGGGGCGGTAGCGATAGCCGTTGCTGTAGGCGAGCCCCGCGGCCCAGGTGCGCATGAAGAGCCCGTGCCCGCCTCCCCCGCCGAAGAGATTCCCCGCCAGCGCATCGAGCAGCTGCTCCCGCTCCGCGCTCCAGGGTTCTCCGGCACAGGCGCTGAATAGCAGGGTGCCGCTCCTCGTGTTGGCATCGAGGAGCCCGACGTAGACCGGCGACTTCGCCTCGGGCCGCCGCTCCTGGAGCCGAGCCAGGATGTGCGGGGTCTCCCCATGGCAGACCCGCTGCGAGGGTGAATCGTCCAGCGTGGCGGCCCAGGCCTTCAGCGCCGGCAGCAGGGCCGCGCAGTCGTCGCCACCGGCGATCAGGAAGGCGCGCCAGTTGTCGGCATGCGCGAGCGCTGCGAGCAGCGCGGCCAGGGCGGAGAGCGTCGCCGCAGGCGGCTTGAAAAGGTCCGCGCGCAGGGTCGCGCAGAGACTCCGCCAGTCGGCGGCCAGGCTGACCTCCGGCAATTCCGGTAGCAGTGCCCCGAGGGAGGCAAGGATCTCCTCCGCCAGGAGGGCGGCCGCGGGCGAGGCGGAGGGGGCGAGGACCGGCGGCCGCGCGCAGCGCGCCGCCAGGGCGGCGCGGCCCGAGGCGGCCGCCGGGACGAGGGCATCCAGGAAGCTCGCCAGCGCCGCTCGGTCCTGGGCGTCGCCCGGGTCGGCGAGCAGCCACTGCAGCCGGAGGGCGTGATGGAGTTCGGTCAGGAAGCAGGCCACGCTGAGGTAGAGCGGATTCGTCTGGTAGCGATAGGCCGCAACCGGTTCCACCATCCAGGCCTCCTCAGGGGCCTGCATGCGCGTGCGCAATCGGCTGAAGGCCTGGGCGGCGAGATCGCGCAGGCGGGGCAGATTGTCCGGCGCCAGGTAGCTGCGGCGGAGCGCAGCGTCCAGCCAGGGCAGCAGGCGCGCGCGCTCGGCGGGCCCGGCGGCCGCGGCCCTGAGCACCAGCTCGACGCGCCTACTGCGCGGGTTGGCGTCGAAGTAGGCGCTGTAGCCCGTCAGCTCGTGGCGCCGACGCGCCTGCATGCCCTCGGTGTCGAGCAGGGCGCCGTCCAGGGCCAGCCCGGCCCGCGTGAGCAGGTCGGGCAGGAGCGGCAGCAGATGGAGCTGCGCCGCCGGCACGACATCGAGCCCGAAGGCGAGGCCCAGCGTGGCCGTGCTGAGGTGCTCGAAGCGCGCGACCACGAGCGGGGCTCCGCCCGCGAGCGCGATCGTCTCGACAGCGAGGTTGTCGTCCAGGCCCAGCGGGGGCGCCTTGACGAAATCGGGAATGGGCTCGGCAGCGGCCGCCGCCGCCAGGGCGGCGCCGGCGGCCTCCACCTCGCATTGGTAGGCGGCGAGGGCGACTTGCTCATCCTGACCCGGGCCGCCAAGACGGGCGCAGAGCTCGGCGCCGAAGGCGGCAAGGCGGGCCGCCTGCGCGGCGGCCCTGGCCGCAGGCAGCGCGGGGTCCGGCCGCACCGCAAGGCCGACAGGCGCTTCCAGGAGTCCCCAGCGTTCGATGGCCTCCCGCCAGGGATTCCGCTCCTCGACGACGGCAGCGGCCAGGCGCCGGTAGCGATCCTCGAGCACGAGCGACTTGCGCGCGCCAGGCGCGCGCTCGAGCAGGCCGAGCACGCTGTGCCAGTAGTCCGCATGCCCGCGCCGAAAGCCGAACATCGGCGGACGATCCAGGGCCTCGCGCGCCTCCTTGCGCTGAGCGGCAAGACGGCTGGCCGCCTCGCGGTTGAAGGCGGCGAGGGCGGGGTCGCCATCTCGCCAGGCATGCACGCCGGCGCAGGGTGTCCCCGATCGCGCGGCGGATGGCGGCCAAGCGCTCGCGGTCCAGCGCGTCCGGATCGAGCCCGGCCAGGCCGATCATCAGCGGATGGCCCGGCTCGTCGCTGTGATAGCCGAAGACGGCGCTCGCGCCCGTCTTGAGCACGCGCGTCCGCGAGGCGATGAGCGCCGCGTAGAGCGGCGTGCCGGGTCCGCCGGCGATGCTGTCGAGGAAGAGCTCGGCCAGGGCGATCTCGTCCGGGTCGAGATCCAAGCGCGCCGGCCAGGCAAAGACGGCCTGGCCGGGACTCGCGGCGCTCTCGCTCGCGTAGGGCCGGATCTCCAGCGCCCCCGGGCGGGCCGCAGGCGCCGGCGGCGGCAGTCGATGCGTCTGGATGCCCGGCGCTTCGCTGCGGTCGCCCCCCGGCCACAGGCGCGCGAGCACGGCGTCGAGATGGACGAGCACCCGCTCGGCCGGGAGCGCCGCGGGCAGGCTGGCGATCAGCCCCATGCCGGCCGGATGATAGAACTCGGCGTGGAAGGCGCGCAGGTCGGCGGGGTTGAGCGCGCGCATCGCCTCCGGCCGGCCGCCGGCGTTGTTGGCCTGGACGTGGCCGGCCCCGTAGAGCAGTTCCGAGATGCCCGTCCACAGGGGGTAGCTCGGCCCCTCCGAGCTGCTCATCATCTCGGTGAAGACCGTGCCCTTCTCCTCGAGACCGAGGCGGCCCGTCGCCGGATCCCGGGCCACGGCGACGTGGGCCACCTCGCGGCGGATCTCCTCGTCGCTGAAGTCCGGATGCAGCAGGGCGTCCAGGCGAGCCTCGAGGTTGCGCAGGAAGCCCTCCTCGCCGGCCAGGGTGTTGAAGTGGTAGGCGGTGCTCAGCTGGCCGGTCCAGGCGCTGCTGGCAGAGAGGGTCATCTCCTCCAGCGCGGCCACGGCCCGCCCCTTGGCGCCCTTGCCGAGCAGCAGGTGCTCGCAGGCATGGGCCTCGCCGCGCTCCGTGCGGGCCAGGGTCTTCACCCAGAAGAAGCCCTGGGGCACGGAC
This sequence comes from uncultured bacterium, assembly GCA_963695095.1. GTDB lineage: Bacteria > Krumholzibacteriota > Krumholzibacteriia > JACNKJ01 > JACNKJ01 > VGXI01. The sequence goes on from CAVOFT010000001.1 coordinate 2,789,903, forward strand.
TGGATCTCGAGCAGGTCGACGAGAAAGCCCGTGCGCGCGTGCAGGAAGCGGCTGCCCATGCCGCGACCGGCCGCGTCCTCGTAGACGTTGAGCAGGACGAAGTCCACTCTCGGCTTCCTCCATCGCGCAGTGGACCGGCCTGCTCGGCCCGCACCGGGCGGAACGGCACTCTAGCAGAGGGACGGCGGGTCCGAACAGCCGCAAGCAAGCTCCTCGAGCAGGTCCACCCAGCGGCGGGCGCAGACGGCGAGCGAGAACTCCCGCTCGAGCCGGGCCCGTCCGGCCAGGCCCATCCGCCGGCGCAGGGGAGCGTCTCCCGCCAGGCGGAGCAGCGCCGCCACCCAGTCATCCTCGCTCGTGGCCAGGAGCCCGGTCTCGCCCTCGGCCACGAGCTGGGCATTGAAGCCGACCGGGGAGACCACCACCGGTCGCGCGGCGGCCCAGTGCTGCAGGATCTTGAAGCCCGCCTTCGCCTGCGTGTAGGGATTGTCCGCCAGGGGCATCAGCCCCGCGTGACAGCTCAGCAGCAGGGCCACCTCTTCCTCAAGGGACCAGCGCCGATTGAGCACCCTCAGGCCCGCACCCGCGAAATCCCATTCGGAGACCACCAGCAGTTCACAGCCGGTCTGCTCCTGCACCCGGCGCAAGGCGGGCAGGATCTCCGCGAGATGGCGCAGGTTGCCCCCGGTGCCGAACCAACCCAATCGCAAGGGACCCCCCGGTTCGGGAGTCGGCGCCGGGAAGCGGGCCAGGTCCACGGGGGTGGGGATCACATGGACCGGGACGGGCACATCCTGCAGGCGCGCGGCGAGGATCGCCGTGCTCGCCACGACGCCCCGGCTCATCGCCGCGATGCGGCGGATCTTGCCTGCGTCGCGCAGGCCGCCGCCCAGCGGGCGGAGCTGGGGCGGCGTGAGATCGAGCGCGTCGTCCACGTCATAGATGAGGCGGGGATTGAGCCGCGCCAGCCATCGCTCCAGCACGGGAGGGCCGAGGCTGAGCAGCTCGCGCTGCACGACGACCGCATCGGCCCGCCGGGCGGCGAGGATCTGCGCGATGCGCACGAGGGCAACGATGGCGAGGTAGAGCAGCTTCGCCGGCACGCGCAGGGGGCCACGGCGGGGGTTGAGCACCCGGGCGAGCGCGGTTGGCGCCGGCGGCCGGAAGCGAAGCTGCCAGCCCGCCGCGCGCAGGGGCACCTGATAGGCCAGGCCCCGGCAGCGGGAGCTCGCATTGCTCGCGTCCCGCCAGGCCAGGAAGTCGATCCGCCGCGGAGACACTAGCCCCCCTTGCGCAGGAGAAAAAGATTCTGGAAGACGAAGAGGTGGCGAAACAAGCCGAGGCTGAGCGGAATCGCCACCCAGCGGTCGTAGCGAAGGCCGCGGCGCTCCCAGAGTCTGTAGTTGCGCCCTTCCCGCTCGATCGCGAAGCCGAAGGACGCCGAGAGCCGGCGGAAGCTCCCGCGCGTGAAGAAGCGCAGGTGTCCCCGGTCGAGAATGCCGCGTTCGGCGGGGTCCCAGCGATCGCCGAGCAGCGAGAGGACGACGGAGTAGTGGGAGACATTGGGCAGGCTCACCACGACATGTCCGCCGGGCAGGAGCAGGGCCGCGGCCTGAGCGAGGATCGCGCTCGGCTCGGCGGTATGCTCCAGGATGTCGGCCATGACGATGAGATCGAAGCGGGCCCCCGCCGTCGCGAGTCGGGGCAGTTCGGAGTCGAGGCTGCCCGCGAGCACCTGATCATAGTGCCGGGAGGCCTCGGAAGCGGCTGCGGGCTCCCACTCGATGCCGGTGAGCTCGAGCTGCCCCTCTCGCGCTCGCAGCTGCCGGCCGAGTTCACCACGGCCGCAGCCCAGGTCGAGAACGCGCCGGCAGCCCTCGGGGATCAGGGCCAGCACATCCGGTCGGGGGTAGCCGTAGTAGCCTTCTTCGCGCTTGTCGTGCATCAGCAGGTCCCCGGAATTGAGCCCAGCGCTCGCCGGCCAGCCAGCTCGGCGAGGCAGGCCTCGTAGGCGGTGAGCATGGCCGTCTCACTGAACAGGTCCTGCGCCCGCGCGCGCGCCGCCTGCCCGAGCCGCGCCCGCTCGGCCGGCGCCGCCAGCAGCGCGCTCAGGGCGACGGTCAAGCGATCGAGCTCGGCGCGCGGCAGCAGGACCCCTTCTTCGCCGTCGCGGACGGCCTCGCCGAGGCCGCCCCGCGCCACCGAGAGCACGGGCAGGCCGCAGGCCATGGCCTCGAGCACGCTCAGCGGCAGGCCTTCGTCGCGCAGGGTGGGCAGGGCGAGCAGGGCCGCAGCGGCGTAGTGCTCCTGCATGCGAGCGTGGGCGACTGGCCCGATCAGCTCGACCCGCTCGCTCAGGCCAAGTCGCTCGATCCGGGCACCCAGAGCGACCAGCGATCCCCCCCCACGAAGCGCAGGCGCCAGGTGGGTTGAGCCGGGGCAATGCGCGCGAAGGCATCCAGGAGCAGGAAGACCCCCTTCTCGGCGATCACGCGACCGGCATAGAGAATGAGTCGGCTCCCTGCCGGATCCCCGAGGCGCAGGCCACTGGTATCGACGCCGTTGGGAATCACGCGCGGCGCGGCGACCCGGCCGGCATGCTCCCTGCCGATGCTGCGCGCCACGGCCTGCGATACCGCGACCAGGGCCGCGCAGCGCGGCAGGCGGCGCCGGTCCAGCGCGTGCGAGTAGGGCGCCAGGACCGTCTTGGCCCAGGTCTTCGGATGCCAGGGCGCGCTTCGCCAGGCCGTCGCCAGCTCGCCCCCCAGATTGCCGTGGAGAACAGCCAGGCAGGGCGGGCGCTCGGTCGCCGGCAAGTCCAGCGCGCCCCAGGCGCCCGCGCTCTGCGAGAGCAGCGCGTCGAAGGGGGCCGCCGCCTGCTCGGCGGCGAAGGCCACCCGCGAACGGGACCAGTAGCCGCCGCGATAGACGCCCGGGCGCGTGCCGGCCAGGTAGCAAAAGACGAGGCCGGGTTCCTCGGCATCGGGCGCCGCGCCGGCGGCGAGGGCCGTCGTGAAGACCGTCACCGCGTGGCCCCGCCGGGCCAGGCCCCGCGCGAGCTGATCGGTGTGGCGCTCCATGCCGCCGGCCGGATGGTGGGCCGGCGTGGAGCGGCAGAAGAGAGCGATGCGCAGAGGCGACATCAGCGCGGCTCCCGGGCCGGGCCGCCATCGGCCTTGCGCGCGAGCGCCTCGACCACCGCCGACTCGATCTCGACCATGCGCGCGGGCCAGGCGTGCTCGCCGGCCTCGGCGCGTCGGGCAGCGCGGGCGGCCGGATCGGCCGCGTCCGCGAGCGCGGCGGCGATGGCGGCGGCGAAGTCCGCCGGACCGGTGGCGAAGCGGCAGAGCGCCGGTCGGTCCCGGTAGTCGGCCAGGGCAGGCAGGGGCGTCGACACGATGGGCTTTCCGGCGGCCATGTACTCGTAGAACTTGAGCGGGAAGGAGGCCCGGGTCGAGGCGCTGAGACGGAAGGGAATGAGACAGACATCGAAGGCGCTCACGAGGGCGGGCAGTTCGGCATAGGGTCGCGGCCCGAGCAGGTGGACATTGGGCAGGCGCTCGAGCGCGGCCAGATCCGTGGCGGGATCCCCCGCGCCTCTCGGCCCGACGAGGCAAAAGCTCCAGTCCGGCCGTGCCGCCGCCACCGCTGCGAGCAGCTCGAGATCCAGCTTGTAGCCCGCGAGATTGCCGACGTAGCCGAGCAGGGGCCGCGGCAGGGCAGCCAGTTCGGCCGGCACCGGGCCGCCGGCAGCGAAGTGCTTGGCATCGGCCACGTTGGGCAGGTAGAGCGCCCGCCCCTGCGCGGGCCGCTTCTCGGCGAAGAGAGCCGGCGAGGTCGCGAAGACGAGATCGCAGCGCGCGAGCAGCCGCGCCTCCATGGCCAGGATCGCCGCTCGGTCCACGCCCGGGTTCTCGGCATAGGCGTCCACGCAGTGGTAGACGAGCAAGCGCTCGGCCAGGGCCCCTGCAAGCACTTCGCCCGTGGGCAGGAAGATCCACAGGATGGGCCGGCGCATGCCGAGCCGGCGCATCGCCCGGCGCAGGCTCGCCAGGAGCAGGCGGCGGTTCAGCGCGCGCAGCCAGCGCTTGCCGTGCCAGGGCAGGACGAGCGGCGACAGCAGCCAGACGCCCTCCGGGCTGCGGGCGAGCCCGCGCAGCCAGCCGCGCAGGCGGCGGGCAACCTTGCGCCAGTCCCCCGCACTGGCCGCCGGCGGCCGCAGACCCAGGGACTCGACGTAGAGCACGCGATTGCGCCCGGCCAGCCGCCCCATCACGTGGTGCACGTTCAGCGGCGCCTGGGTCGCCCAGAGCGCAGAGCCCACGCAGACGATATCCTGTTCCCGCAGCTCAGCCACGGCTGCGCTCGCCGCGCATCGCCCGGCGCGCACCCCAGATGTAGAGCAGCAGCAGCAGGCCATGGGACAGGTAGACGGCGAGCACCGCCCCTTGCCAGCCCTGGCGCGGAATCAGCACCAAATTGAAGCCCAGGTTGGCCAGTGCCGCCACGAAGATGCTCGCGCTGCGGAAGCCGAAGTGGTCCGCGCCCGACAGCGCGTCGCCCAGGGGCAGGTAGAGGGCCTGGAGCAGCAGCGCCCAGACCAGGGCGCGCAGGACCTGCGGCGCCTCGGGGTACTCGGCGCCGAGGATGGACCCGAGCAGCGGGGCGGCGAGGTAGAGCAGGATGCTCACCGGCAGCGCATAGGCGAGCACGAGCGGTGCGCTGCGCCGCCAGAGGCTCAGGCTGCCGGCAAAGGAGCCCTGCCCGCGCTGGAAGAAGCGCGGATAGAGCGCCGACATGAAGGCCTGCACGGGCAAGAGGGCGAAGGCATAGGCCCGGAAGCCGGCCGCGTACTGGCCGGCCACGACAAGCCCGGCCATGGCCGGCAGCAGCATCTTGTCGATGCCGATCAGGAAGCTGCGTCCCGAGGCCGCCAGGGCAATGTAGAGGCCGTCGCGGAAGCTGCTGCGAATCTCGGCCCAGCCCGTCGGCGCCAGCGGCCAGGCCCAGCCGCGGCCGAAGGCGGCCAGCGCGGCGATCAACCACAGGACGCTGCCGGTCAGGTGGGCGACGGCGAAGCGCGGCAGGTCCAGGCCCACCATCAGGGCCACGCTCCCCACCGCGGCCAGGCGGCTGAGCGCCAGGCCGACCTCGATGACCGCCATGCGATCCAGGCGCTGGTCGCCCTGCATGATGCCGCTCAGCAGCGTGAGCACCGCGTAGACGACGAGTTCCGAGATGGCGAGCAGGAGCAGGGGCAGGCGCGGGAAGTCGATGTGGAGCAGCTGCGGTCCCAGGAGCGCCACGGCCAGCGAGAAGCCACCGCCCAGGACAAGGGTCACCCGCAGGCCCCCGCTCCAGATGGCGGCACGGCCGCGGGCGTCGCGGGCGACCGCCCGCAGGGCGAGGATCGGATAGCCGAGATTCGTGAAGGAGACGAGCCCCAGCAGCAGGGCCTGCAGGCCCGTGTAGCGCCCGAAATCCTCCACGCCGAGGCCCCGGGTGGTCAGGATGAAATAGGCGGACTGGATGACGATGCGCAGCAGATGGCCGGCGAGCAGGTGCAGGGAACCCCGCAGGAGCTGCTGGCCGCCCAGGCGGGCGCGCAGGCGCTCCAGTCCCTTCGGGGTTCGCATGCCGGGCATTATCCCCCCTCGCCGGCCAGGCCGCAAGCGCGCCGACGCCCGCCGCTCATGAACCCAGCCCGCCCAGGCGCCCGCGCAGGTGCGCCTTCAGCGCGCGTTCGGCGGCCGCGAGCAGCTCCGGCAGCCGCGGATCAGCGAGGGCATAGTAAACCCGGGTGCCCTCCTTGCGGCGGGCGAGCAGGCCCTCGCTGGCCATGCGGCCGAGCTGGCGCGAGGTGTGCGATTGGCCCAGCCCTGTCGCGGCGACGATCTCGAGTACCGAGAGCTCGCCGCCGGCAAGCAGGTCGACGATGGCCAGGCGCGCGGGTTCGGCGAGCAGGCGGAAGTAGGCCGCCAGCTCCTGGAGCACAGCCTCAGAGCGCCGGGTCGAAGCCATGGCCCTCGCCGCAAGATGCCGGGAAGGGGACGGGCCCCTCCCCGGCTTTCTCTCACCATCTCCTGCATGCTGCGGGAGACGTTCCCGGGTTCTATATATGCCTATACAGCTATATTGTCAAGTAGGCATTTTTAAGCGCAACGGCGCTGCGCGCTTGCCGCCGATGGCACCCCTTGCTAGCGTGCCCAGCGGCTGACCGATGGGCGGGACGGCCGGGAAGGATGCGTGCGTGGGCTTCCCCCGATTCGAGCGAATCTATGCCGATTTCCGCGCGCACGACTACCGCTTCACCATGGTCCTGGCCCTGATCCTGGGCGTGCTCGGCGGCCTGGGCAACCTCGTCTTCCAGAGCCTGATCGACCTCTTCCGCGTTCTCGCCTGGGGCGGCGCGGACGATTTCCTCGGCCGCTTCAGCGCGGCGCCCATCTGGCTCAAGCTCGGCGTGCCCATCCTGGCGGGCTTTCTCGGCGGACTGGTCATTCACTTCATCTCACCGGAGGCCAAGGGTCACGGCGTCCCCGCGGTGATGAAGGCCGTGGCCCTGCGCGGGGGCGTCATCCCCCGGCGCACGGTGGCCGGCAAGACCCTCGCCAGCTCGCTCTGCCTGGCCGCCGGCGGCAGCGTGGGCCGCGAGGGGCCCATCGTGCAGATCGGCAGCGCGCTCGGGTCGGCCCTGGGGCAACTGCTGCGGCTCAACACGCCCCGGATGCGCACGGTCGTGGCCTGCGGCGCCACGGCGGGCATCGCCGCCACCTTCAACTCCCCCATCGCCGGCGCCTTCTTCAGCGCCGAAGTCATCCTGGGCGATTTCGGGCTGGCCAACTTCGCGCCCCTGGTGGCGGCGGCCGTGGTGGCTACCCTCGTCAGCCACATCTCGGCCGGCGGCAATGACCCGGCCTTCGCGGTGCCGGTCGAGCTGGGGCTCAGCGACGGGCGCGAGCTGATCCTCTACGCCCTGCTCGGACTGGGCGCCGCCCTCGTCGCCGTGGGCTTCATGAAGCTGCTGCACAAGACCGAGGACCTCTTCGACGGCATCCCCCTCTGGCCGCCCCTGCTCACCGCCATCGGCGGCCTGGGCTTCGGCCTCATCGGCCTCTTCGCGCCCGAGGTGCTCGGCAACGGCTACGCCTCGATCACGGCCGCCCTCCGCGGCGAGCTGGTCCTGGGCACGCTCGCCCTGCTGCTGGTCATGAAGGTCCTGGCCACCAGCATCACCCTGGGCTCGGGCAATTCGGGCGGCATCTTCGCGCCCAGCCTCTTTCTCGGCGTCATGTACGGCGGCGCGCTGGGCACGCTCTTCCACAGCTGGTTCCCCGAATGGACGGCAACCCCGGGCGCTTACGCGCTGGTCGGCATGGGCGCGGTGGTGGCGGCGGCCATCCACGCGCCGATCACGGTCATCCTCATGATCTTCGAGATGACGCGCGACTACGCCCTCATCCTGCCCCTCATGCTGGCCGTGGTGCTGGCCACGCTCACCAGCCAGCGCCTGCAGCGGCACTCGATCTACACTTTCAAGCTGGCGCGGGAGGGCATCGATCTCCTGCGCGGCCGCGACGCCAGCGTCCTGCGCCGGCTCAAGGTCAAAGACGTGATGGACCGCCACTACGACGCCATCGAGGCGGGAGCGCCCCTGGCGGCCGTCCTCCGGCACCTGGCGCAGAGCAGCCATCAGGAGAGCCTGGTGCTGGATGCCGAAGGCCGCCTCGCGGGCATCCTCACCGTGGAGGAGATCAAGCGCGCCCTGCCCCAGCTCGAACAGCTGGGGGGACTGCTCATCGCCCAGGACATGGCGGTGGCCGATCCACCGACCCTCGGCCCCGACGATGACCTCGACGCCGCCATGCGCGCCTTCGGCCGCCTCAACATCCAGGAGATCCCCGTGGTGGACAGCGAGGATCTGCGGCGGCCCATCGGCCTCATCGTGCGCCACACGGTCATCAACGCCTACAACCAGGCCGTCCTCGAACTGGATCTGGCCGACGGCGCCTCCAGCCGCATGGCCAGCACCCTGGGACAGCGGGTGACGGAAACCCTGGGCGGCTACCAGCTCGTCGAGATGGAGGTGCCGCACGGCATGCGCGGGTGCAGTCTGGGTGAGCTCGACTTCCGCGAGCGCACGGGCTGCCAGGTGCTGCTCATCCGGCGGGCCGGCCGGCTCGGCGAGGAGGCCTTCGCGCTGCCTGACGCCACTACCCCCCTGGCTCCGGACGACGGCATGCTCGTCTTCGGCAGCCGCGAGGACGTCCAGCGCCTGCGCCACGGCTGAGGCCCTCGCTCCGCCGTCGGGGCCATCAAGCTATCCTGCAATGATTCGGCGGGAGTGGAAGCCCGTCTTACAGCCTTAGGGCGAATCGTGATTCCTCCCCGACATCGTTGCGCCATGCCCGGCGTTCGCCTATCCTGGCCGGCATGGAAACCGTCCGCCTCGATGCCATGGACCGCCGGATCCTCGAGATCCTCCAGTCCGAAGGCCGCCTGCCCAACGCCCGCATCGCCGAGCGCGTGGGCCTGTCCCCCCCCAGCGTGCTCGAGCGCATCCGCAAGCTCGAGACGAAAGGCGTGATCCGCGGCTACGCGGCGATGGTCGACGGCCCGCGCCTGGGTCTGCGCACGGAAGTCTACGTGGCCGTGGCGCTCAGCCTGCACCGGCGCGAGAGCATCGAGGAGTTCCGCGCCGCCATCCTCGCCATGCCGCAGGTGCTCGAGTGCCACCACCTGACCGGCGAAGAGGACTTCCTGCTGCGCGTGGTCGTGCCTGAGATCCGCGACTACGAGGACTTCCTCCTGCACACCCTCACCCGCGTCGAGGGCGTGAGCAAGCTCAAGAGCGCCTTCGTGCTGTCCACACTGAAGCGAGACACCCGGCTGCCGCTGCCGGAGACGACCTAGCCGCCCGCGCGGCCCCCCTTGGAGGTTGGGATGCAGAAGATCGCGATGATCGGTTTCGGGAACGTGGGCCAGGGGCTGGCCGAGATCCTCCAGCGCAAGCAGGCCGCCCTCAAGCGCCGGCAGGGCTACGAGTACCGCGTCGTGGCGATCAGCGACGCCCGCCTGGGCGCCCTCTGCGATCCCGAGGGCCTGGACCTGGGCCGCGCCCTCAAGGTGCTCGGCGAGACGGGCAGCCTGACGGCCTACCGCGGGCAGCGGGTGCAGAAGGGCTGGGATGCCCTGCGCACGATCCGCGAGAGCGAGGCCGACGTCGTGGTGGAGCTGGCCTGGACCGACCTCGCCACCGGCCAGCCGGCCATCCGCCACTGCGAGACGGCCCTCAAGCTGGGCAAGCACGTGGTGACCAGCAACAAGGGCCCGGCCGCCCTGGCCCAGCCGCGCCTCGCCCGCCTGGCGGCCAGGCACGGCGTCCAGTTCCGCATCGAGGGCACGGTGATGAGCGGCACGCCCGTGCTCAGCCTCGCCCTCGAGAACCTGGCCGGCAACGAGGTCCTCGCCATCCAGGGCATCCTGAACGGGACGACCAACTACATCCTCAGCGAGATGGAGGCCGGCGCCGACTACGCCGCGGCCCTGGCCAAGGCCCAGGCCCTCGGCTATGCCGAGGCCGATCCCACGGGCGACGTCGAGGGCCACGACGCGGCGGGCAAGGTGGCCATCCTCGCCAACCTGCTCATGGGCGCCTCGCTGGTGCCCGCCGACGTGAAGTGCAAGGGCATCACGGGCATCAGCGCCGCCGACGTCACCAAGGCCCGCGCCGCGGGCAAGCGCTGGAAGCTGATCGGCAGCGTCAAGCGCCTGCCCACGGGCGACCTGGACGCCCGCGTGGCGCCCGTGGCCCTGCCGCTGGCCGATCCGCTGGCCGGCGTCATGGGCCCCACCAACGCCGTCAGCTTCGAGACCGACCTGCTGGGCAAGGTGACCATCGTCGGCCCGGGGGCGGGCCGCGTAGAGACGGGCTTCGCCATCCTCAGCGACCTCTTGGCCATCGAAAGGAGCCGCGCGTGAAGCAGTACACCGTCGCCGTCGTGGGCGCGCTCGGCAACGTGGGCACCGAGATGCGCAACATCCTCGAGGGCTCCGACCTGCCCATTGCCAGCCTCGTGCCCATGGACGTCCCCGAGAACGCCGGCCGCCTGCTCGCCTGGCGCGGCAAGGAGCACCGCGTCGTGGCCGCCGCCCCCGGGGCCTTCGCCGGAGTGGGCATCGCCATCTTCAGCGCCGGGGAGGCGGCCGCGCTGGCGCTGGCCCCCGAGGCCGTGAAGCGCGGGGCGGTCTGCATCGACAACAGCACGGCCTTCCGGACGGCGCCCGAGCATCCCCTGGTCATTCCCGAGGTCAATCCGGAGGCCCTGGCCGGCCACCGGGGGATCATCGCCAACCCGAATTGCTCGACGATCCAGATGCTGGTGGCGCTGAAGCCCCTGCACGACGCCTACCGGATCCGGCGCATCGTGGTGAGCACCTACCAGGCCGTCAGCGGCACCGGGCAGGCGGCCGTCGAGGAGTTGCACGGCCAGGTCAAGGCCTTCGCGGCCGGCAAGCCGGCCGAGGCCAAGGTCTACCCCCACCCGATCGCCTTCAACGCGCTGCCCCACATCGACGCCTTCCTGGACAACGGCTACACCAAGGAAGAGATGAAGCTGGTCAACGAGACGGCCAGGATCCTCGATCCGACCATCAAGGTGACCGCCACGACCGTGCGCATCCCCGTGGCGAACGGCCATAGCGAGAGCATCAACGTGGAGTTCGAGCGGGCCTACGATCTGAGCGAGCTGCGGGCCCTGCTCGCCCGCTCCCCCGGCGTGATCGTCGAGGACGATCCCGCGCGCAATCTCTACCCGCTGGCCATCCGCGCCAGCGGCACGGACGCCGTCTACGTGGGGCGCCTGCGCCGGGACTTCACCTGTGCCAACGGGCTCAACTTCTGGTGCGTCTCGGACAACCTGCGCAAGGGCGCGGCCCTGAACACCGTCCAGATCGCCCGCGAGCTGATCGCCCGCGATCTGGTGCGGGTACCCTAGGCGGCAGCCCGTGGCCGCGCCCGGCACCCTGGTCCTCAAGTTCGGGGGCACCAGCGTCCAGGACGCCGCGGCCCGCGCGGCCGCCCTCCGCCGCGTGCGCGCGCGCGGCGCGAGCGGCCGGCGCCTGGCCCTCGTCGTCAGCGCCATGGGCAGGAAGGGCGATCCCTACGCCACCGACACCCTGATCGGCCTGCTCGCCGCCGTCGGCGAGCCCGTCGCCCCGCGCGAGCTGGACCTGGCCATGAGCGCGGGCGAGTTGCTGACGGCCGCCCTCTTCGCCCACCTGCTCAACCTGGCCGGTCTGCCGGCCCAGGCCTTCACGGGCCCCCAGGCCGGCGTCCTCACCGACGATCGCGCCGGCGAGGCCGAGATCCTCGCCGTGGCGCCCGCCCGCGTCGCCGCCTGCCTGGCGGCGGGGCGCATCGCGGTGGTCGCCGGCTTCCAGGGGGCCGACCGCGAGGGCGAGATCCGCACCCTGGGCCGCGGCGGCAGCGACACCAGCGCCGTCGCCCTGGGCGCCGCCCTCGGCGCCGACGAGGTGGAGATCTACACGGATGTGCCCGGCGTGGCCACTGCGGATCCCCGCCGCGTGCCCGGCGCGCGCTTCCTGCCGGAGATCGGCGCCGCCGCCATGCTGGCGATGGCCGAGGAGGGGAGCCGCGTGCTGCACCCCCGCGCCATCCGGGCGGCTCAGCCCACGGCCACGCCCCTGCGCGTCCTCAGCACCTTCGACGAGGGGGAGGGCACGCTCATCCACCACCGCCCGGCGGCGGGACCGCCGCGCCCGCTGGCCCTGGCGCAGCGCGAGCGCCTGGTGCTGCTGCGCGCCGGGCGCGCGGGGCTCGAAGCCAATGATCCCGAGTTGCTCGCTCTGGGCGAGGGCCGCTACCTCGCAGCCGACGACCTCGCTCTCGCCGCGCGGCTCGCGCGCCTCGCCGCGGCCGGCTGCCCGGCCAAGCCGGAGCGCGGCTGGGCCACGCTGTCCCTGATCTTCAGCGGTCCCGGTGGCGAGGTGCCCGAGTTCCCCGCCGGCCAGCCCATCCCCGCGCCGCCCGACCGCTGCCGCTGGCTGCTGCCCGAGGCCGCGCTCGAGGCCGCGCTCGCGACGCTCCATGCGAGCCGGCTCGCCGGCGCCTGAGCCCGCCCGAGCCCCGCTGCGTTTTTTTTTGCCCGCCGTGCGATTCTTGCTTGCACCCTCCGGCGCAACGGCGCGATATTGCGCGCCAAGAGCAAGCCGGGACCATCCCGGCAAATCCCTTCCCTACTACGCGGAGAAACTACAATGGCTGGCAAGAAGAAGGCCGCTAAGAAGGCCACCAAGACCACGACCAAGAAGAAGTAACTTCTACTGGCCGCTTGTCGGTCATGTGGCTTGATCGGGGGAGGGACCAGTGCCCTCCCTGTTTTTTTTGGGGGATACCCGCGGGCCCGCGCTGGGGCTAGCTCTCCAGGGGCGGTTCCTCGCTCGCAGCCTCGGGGGCGCGCGAAGCCCGCTCTCGGTCCCGCCGCCGGCGGCCGCCGGGCACATCGCGCTCGGCGATGAGCTCCATGTGCTCGGCGATGCGGAAGAAGACCATCACGAGCTCCACCACCACGCGAGCCAGCAGGCTGTAGACGATGAAGAGCAGCGGCGCGAGCAGGAGCGCGCCGAGGCCGGTCCAGATGCCGCGGCCGAAGCCGGCGCCGATGAAGCGCACCGCGCCGAAGAGGGCGGCCAAGAGGCCGATCGTGTACAGGAGCTTCAGCACGCCGGGCGTGACGAAGTCCGTGAAGCTGAAGTCGAAGAGGGTGGCGAGGAAGCCGCGCTGTCTGCGCTCGTCGTTCATGGCTACTCCCTTCACAGCCCCAGCCAGGTTTCGGTGACCGCCCGGGCGCGATCGCGGTCCTCCAGCGCCGTGTAGACGGCGAAGACCGTGTGCGAGGACTCCTTCTCGGCCAGGGCCCGGGCCAGGGCCGACAGCTCGTAGAGATCCACCCGCTCGCCGTTCTTGCGCAGGATGGCCAGCTCCACTCGCTGCAGGCGGGGCTCGCTGAAGGCGAGCACGTCCACGGGCATGTCCACGAGCAGGGCGCCCGGCCCGAAGCCGCAGCGCTCGGTGAGCAGGGCCTCCACCTCGTGGCGGCTCAGTCCCGCGCTGGCCTCGACGAGGGCGCTGCGGAGCTGGCTCTCCCCGCGGCTGGCGATGCTGAAGGCCATCTTGTAGAGGTCCCGGTACTGGATCTTGTCCACCAGCAGGGCGCTCACCCCGCCGGCCAGGCGCAGGCGGGCCATCAGCTCGCCGTCGGTCAGCTCGTACCAGCCCTCGATGCTGCTGACCGCCAGTTCCATCGCCCTGAGCAGCATCGTCTCGGCGATGCGGCCCGTCCGGTGGGCGTAGACGGCCGAGTACATGTGATCGCGGGCGACCATCATCTCCTCGATGGCGTCCAGGCCCTTCTCCATGAGGTAGAGGCTGCCCCGGACCCGGTCCGCCTTGAGCGTGTGCAGGATGCGGTGCAGGTCGATGTTGCCGTGGGCGATGCCCGTGAAGTAGCTGTCGCGCAGCAGATAGTCGAGCTGGTCGGCGTCGATGGGCCCGTGGATGACATGCTGGAGAATGGCGTCCGGGTGGTCGCCGGTGACCAGATCGGCCACCTCCTCGGGATCCAGCCCGTAGCGGCGCAGGATCTCCGGAATCCAGCCCGCCCGCGGGAAGGTGTAGCGCGCCCGGCCCGTGATGATGCTGCCCGTCAGCTCCATGTGATCCTCGGGCAGCAGGCTCTCCAGGGCGTGGCTGAAGGGCGTGTGGCCCACGTCGTGGAGCATGCCGGCGGCCTGGGCCAGCCACTTCTGCTCGGGCAGCAGCTGCAGGGCCTGGGCCAGGAGACCGGCGACGTGGCTCACCCCGATCACGTGGCAGGCCCGGGTGTGCACGCCGCCCGGGTAGCTGAGGAAGCTGAGGCCCAGCTGGCGAATCCACTGCAGGCGCTGCAGCTCGGGCAGCTCGAGCAGGCCGCTCTGCAGCTCGTTCAGCTCGATGAAGCCGTGGATGGGGTCGTTGACGAACATGGCCGCCTCTCAGGCGTCGAAGTAGAGGGAAATCTCGTAGGGGTGCGGCCGGTTGCGCACCGCGTTGTACTCGTTCTCGATCTTGGCCTGGATCCAGGCCGCGATCAGCTCGCGGCTGAAGACCTCCCCCGCCAGCAGGAAGTCCTGATCGGCCTCCAGGGCCAGCATGGCCTCGCGCAGGCTGGTGGGCAGGCTGCCGAGCTTGGCCTTTTCGGCCTCGGGCAGGGTGAAGACGTTCACGTCGTAGGGCCCGAAGCCGAGCTGCGTCGGATCGAGCTCGCGACGGATGCCGTCCAGGCCGGCCAGGAGCTGGGCCGCCATCGCCAGGTAGATGTTGCAGGTGGCGTCCGGCGGCCGGAACTCGATGCGCTTGGTGGCCGCGGTATCGGCGTACTTGGGAATCCGCACGGAGGCGCTGCGGTTGGCCAGGCCGAAGATGGTCTTCACCGGCGCCTCGAAGCCGGGCACCAGGCGCTTGTAGCTGTTCGTGCTCGGGTTGGTGAAGGCCAAGAGCGCCGGCGCGTGGGCCAGCAGCCCGCCGATGTAGTGGAGCGCCGTGCGGCTCAGCCCGGCGTAGCCCCTGGGATCCCAGAAGAGGTTCCTCTGCCCCTTCATCAGGCGCTGGTGGAAGTGCATGCCGCTGCCCGCCTCGTTGAAGAGCGGCTTGGGCATGAAGGTGACCGTCTTCTTGTGGCGGGCCGCCGTCATCTTGACGATGTACTTGATGCGCAGGGCGTTATCGGCCGCCGCGCGCAGGGGCTGCTCGAGGATCTCGATCTCGCTCTGGCCGGGCCCGCCCACCTCGTGGTGGTGGTAGCGCACGGGGATGCCCGCGGCCTCCACCTCGGCCACCATTTCAGCGCGCAGGTTGTAGAGCTGGTCCAGGGGCGGGCAGGCGTGGTAGCCGCCCTGGCGGGGGATCTTGTGGCCGAGGTTGTCCTCGGGGCGCACGGCGCTGTTCCAGTCCGCCTCGGCGCTGTCGATGCGATAGCTGGCCGTGTTGATGTCGTTCAGGTAGGTCACCGCATCGAAGATGTAGAACTCGAATTCGGGCGCCCAGAGGCTGCCGGTCGCCACGCCGCTGGCCGCCAGCAGGGCGTCCGCCTTGGCGAGGATGGCCCGCGGGTCGCGAGGGAAGGGCGCCTTGCTGTCCGCCTCGAAGGGCTGGGCGATCATCGAGAGCGTGGGCCGGTCCCAGAAGGGATCGCGTGCGGCCGTCGCCGGGTCGGGGATGAGCAGCATGTCGCCGGCCTCGAGGGACTTGAAGCCGGGCACGCTGGAGCCGTCGAAGGCGACGCCCTCGCTGAACAGGGCCGGCCCGACCTGGCTCAGCGGCACGCTGATGTGATGCCAGCCGCCGAAGAGGTTGACGAACTTGAAGTCGACGACTTCGATGCCCTCGCGCTTGACCTGTGCGAGGACGCGCTCCACCGCTGAGGCGGGCATGGGGGCTCCTTAGTGATTCGGCAAGTTGTCGGGTAGGCGGTTCACGCATTCTGCCTGAGCGCGGGCGCCGATGCAAGGGCAGCCGGCGGGGATCAGCGGGACGATCGCCGCAATTGAAGCGAGCGCCTCGCTGGCCTATATTGGCCCCGGGTCCGCGGCCCGGACCCGGAAGCGAGGCCGGCATGAAGACCATCCCCGATCTGGAAACCCACCTGCTCGAGCTGATTCGCCGAGCGAGCACCAAGTTGCCGGCGGACGTGACCGGCGCCCTCCGCGCCGGCCAGGCCCGCGAGGCGGCCGGTTCGGCGGCGGCGACGACGCTCGCCACCATCCTCGAAAACGTGGAGCTGTCCGCCGAGGCCGTCTCCCCGATCTGCCAGGACACGGGCACGCCGGTCTTCTACGTCAAGCACCCCTGGGACTACCCGGTGCGGCCCATTCGCGAGGCGGCCCTCGCCGCCCTGCGCCGGGCGACCCAGGAGAGCCTGCTGCGCCCCAACGCCGTCGACAGCGTGACCGGCGCCAACAGCAACGACAACACGGGGGAGGCCTTCCCCGCCTTCTACTTCGAGCAGTGGGAGGAAGCCGACACCGTCCGCTTCGACCTGCTGCTCAAGGGCGGCGGCAGCGAGAACCAGAGCGCCCAGTACAGCCTCCCCCACGGCGGGCTCAAGGCCGGCCGGGACATGGAGGGCGTCAAGCGCGTGATCCTCGACGCCGTGGTGAATGCCCAGGGTCAGGGCTGCGGCCCGGCCGTGCTGGGGGTCTGCATCGGCGGCGACCGGGCGACCAGCTACTCGCTGGCCAAGAAGCAGCACCTGCGCCCCCTCGCTGACAGGAGCCCGGACCCTCTGCTCGCCTCCATGGAGGAAGAAATCACCGAGAAGGCCAATGCCCTCGGCGTGGGGCCCATGGGCTTCGGCGGCGCCACCACCGTGCTGGCCACCAAGATCACCAAGGCGCACCGCCTGCCGGCCAGCTTCTACGTCTCCATCAGCTACCTCTGCTGGGCCTCGCGCCAGGCCGGCATGAACGTCCAGGGCGGGAGGGTCGCGCATGATTGACCTCAGCACCCCCATCAGCGAGGCCGCCATCCGCGCGCTCAAGGTGGGCGACGTGGTCTCCGTCAGCGGCGTGGCGGTGACCGCCCGCGATGCCGCCCACAAGTACATGGTCGAGCGCTGGATCGACAGCACGCCTTACCCCGACAGCGAGGACGGCAAGCTGCTGGCCACGCTGAAACCCGTGCTCGCGGGCGGGGTCATCTACCACTGCGGGCCGGTGGTGCGCCAGGACGAGACCGGGAAGTGGCATTTCGTGGCCGCCGGGCCCACCACCTCGAGCCGCGAGGAGCCCTACGAGCACAAGGTGATCGCCGCCCTCGGGGTGCGCGCGGTGATCGGCAAGGGCGGCATGGGCGAGAAGACCCTGGCCGCCTGCAAGGAGCATGGGGCCGTCTACCTGCACGCCGTGGGCGGGGCGGCCACGCTGATCGCCCAGCGGGTGCGGGAGGTCGAGGCCGTCTACAAGACCGAGTTCGGACTGCCCGAGGCCTTCTGGCAGATCCGCATCGAGGACTTCCAGTGCGTGGTGACGATGGACAGCCACGGCGAGAGCCTGCACGCCAAGGTGCTGGCCGACAGCCGCGAGCGCTTCAACGAGATCTACGGCCTCTAGCGGCGAAGGACGGCGGCGCTTGATCTACGACACTATCCTCCAGGCCGTGGGCAACACGCCGGTCGTGCGGCTGGGCCGCATCGGCGCGGGCCTGCCGGTCGAGCTCTACGGCAAGTGCGAGTTCCTCAACCCGGGCGGCTCGCTGAAGGACCGCATCGCCGTGCGCATGGTGGAGCGGCTCGAGCGCGAGGGCGCGATCGCCCCGGGCGCCACCCTGGTCGAGCCCACCAGCGGCAACACGGGCATCGGGCTGGCCATGACGGCGGCCGTCAAGGGCTACAAGATGGTGGTCACCATCGCCCAGAAGATCAGCGAGGAGAAGGAGATCATCCTCGAGGCCCTGGGCGCCGAGGTCCACCGCGCCGACGACGACAGCGCCCCGCACACGGACCCGCGCAGCCAGTACGGCAAGGCGGCCTGGATCCTCGAGCAGCGGCCGGGCGCCGTGATGCCCAACCAGTACAAGAACCCCGAGAACGCGGCGAGCCATTACGCCACCACGGGGGCCGAGATCTGGGCCGACTTCGGCGCCAGCCTGACGGCCATGGTGATCGGGGTGGGCACGGGCGGCAGCATCATGGGCATCTCGCGCTACCTGCGGGAGAAGAACCCGGAAATCCTCATCGTGGCGGTCGAGCCGGTAGGCTCGCTGCTGGGCGGGGGCACGCAGACGAGCCCCTACCATGTCGAGGGCATCGGCTACGACTGGATCCCGGACATCTTCGACGCCAAGGTCGCCGACCGCTTCCTCTCGGTGCACGACCGGGACAGCTTTCGCATGGCGCGCCGCCTGATCCGGGAGGAGGGCCTCCTGGTCGGCGGCAGCTCGGGCACCGTGGCCCAGGCCATGCTGGAGGTGGCGGGGACCCTGCCGCCGGGGTCCAAGATCTGCGGCATCCTGGCCGACGGCATTCGCAACTACCTGCGCAAGTTCCCCGACGACGCCTGGCTGGCCCGCCGGGATCTGCTCTAGCGCGCGCACCCGCCCCCGGGGGCGTTTGCCACGTGGCAACTCGCGGCCGGCGACCTGTCAGGTGACAAGTCCAGCCGGCTGATCGCCGGCGTAACAGCCGCGTAACGGCCTCCCGGTTCAATGGACGCGACCCGGCCCGCCCTGGGCCAAGCCGTCCTTGGGAGGAAAGCCATGCCGTCGCGCCATCTCGCCACCGCCTGCCTGCTCGCCCTCACCATCGCCCTCGGGGCCGGCTGCGGCTCGGACTCCACCGGCCCCGGCACGACCCGAGACCCCGCCACCCTATCCCGAGTCCGGAATCGGGCTGCTGCCCGCAGACAGCACGACCTTCGCCGGGGTTTGGGCCCGCTACGGTGAATTGCGCGGCGCGCAGAGCGCGGAGGCCGCCCGCGCGGCCCTGCTGGCCGAGCTGGCGAGCTGGCCGAATGTCGCCGACGCTCGCCTGGCCGGCGACGGCTGCTCCTTCACGCTGGAATTCGACGACGGCGCCATCGCCTTGCTCTTCACTGCCGAAGACGGCCGCGGGCCCGCGCCCCGCGGCGCTGCGCAGCGCGCCCCGGCGGCGACCCGGCGCGCGGCGAGCCCGCCCCCGGGGGCGGGTCGGAGCGCGCATCCGGCGGCCGCGCGCGAGGCCATCCCCTGCATCTCCTGCGGCAGCCTGCAGATTCCAAGCACGCACCGCGTGCACATCGTCAGCAGCGTTGAGGGCGCGAGCGCCCGCGCTGCGGCCATCCGCCAGGCCTTCCTGGATCTGGGCTGGGCGCCCGAGCTCATCGACATGAGCCTGCGCGACGACGCCGGCGCCACGCGCTTCGTGCCCGAGGACCTGCTCGACCAGGAGGCCTACGGGCTCGCGGTGATCCTGGGCACGGGCGGCGCCTTCGTGGACGGCACCGGGCACGAGGCGTTCGTGCTCGAGGGCTTCCGCGGCGGCGACTTCGCCGACGGCTACGCGGGCAGCATCGCGCCCGCCGACTGGGCGGACTACGAGGACTGGCTCGCCGCTGAGCAGATGATCATGGGCGCGGCCTGGAGTCCCGGGCTCGCGGCGCCCGAGTTCGGCGTCTGGATGCGCGCGGAGCTGCTCGCCGGCCAGCTCGAGGTGGCCCCCTGCGAGATGGTGGCCCTGCTCGCCGGCAACTCCCTCGGCCTCGCCGACCTGCTCACCGACGGCGGCCCCGGCAGCTTCAGCGGCTGGGACGGGCCCGTCGCGCCTGCGGACGCCGATGCCGCCTACGCGGCGCTCATCGAGGCCATGCTCGCCGGCGGCGGCGCCACCGACGAGGAGGCGCTCGATGCCTTGCTCGACGAGGGTCTGGGCACGAGCACCGGCCCAGGCGGCAGCGTCTCGCACTTTCAGGTCGCCGACATCGAGGGCGACTACCTGCTGCCGGGCTGGGGCACGGTGGCCCTGCCCACGGAGGACTTCCCCGCGGGCACCGTGAGCGTCGAGATCGAGTTCGCCTGGTCGGCCTGCCCCGACTACACGGTGAGCGCCACGGGCACGCCCGGCGGCGAGGTCGAGGTGACGGGCCTCCTGCCCGGCACCGCCCAAGTCAGCAGCACCGCGCTCGACGGCGCCGGCAACCCCTTCGCCTTCGGCTACGACGAGCAGCCCGTGGCCGCCGGGCCCAATACCTTCGCCGCCCAGACCTGCCTGGCCGATCTCGATCTCACGATCGGCGTCTACCCGGATGACCCGGACCACGAGACCAGCCGCATCCACGTCGAGATCGACTACCTCCACGGCCCCGACATCGAGTACGACATGGACCCCCAGCAGCCCATCGTGCCCGACGAGCTGGCCCCCGGCGCGGCGATCATCACGACCACGGCCTACAGCGAGCACGACTCCGTGCGCGGCGTGGACCGCTCCCACGTGTCGCTCCAGTGCAACCAGATGGCCACGGTCGAGCATTGCTACGGCTGGTTGCGCGTCGTGCTGGGCCAGGTGCCGCCGGGCACGGAGGAGATCCTCGTGCGCAGCGCCACGCCTGACATCGCCGACGTGGTGCCGCTGCTCATGGTGCCGCAGACTGAGGGCACGATGACCGGCTTCACCACGGGCACCGTGCCGATCATTCGCGCCAGCGCCCACGACGCCCAGGGCGACGAGCTGGGCCACACGGACCTGCCGATCACCATCGACTGCGGCGAGCAGACGGTCACCGTGGACATCCTCGGCATCGGCATCGCCCTGCGCGCGAGCCCGCCCTTCCCCGTCGCCGACGGGACGAGCGAGGCCAGCTTCACGGCGACGGTGCGCCACTGGCAGTGGGGCGACATCAACGAACCCTCCGGCGAGACCGTGCCGGACGTGCACGTGGACTTCGAGACCGACCTCGGCACCTGGGTCGGGCCCGCCGGCGGCTACTCGGACGACGAGGGCGTCGTGACGGCCCGCCTGGTCAGCACCGAGAGCGGCACGGCCACCGTGCGCGCCCACGTCAGCCAGACGGGCAGCCAGTCGCAGCCGGCGCAGGTGACCTTCGTCGGCGAGATCAGCGTCTGGGTAGACGGCAGCCCCGCCGCTATCGAGGACACCGGGCTGGGCGGCACCTTCACGATCTCCTGCGCCCTGCTGCGCTACTACTTCAACGGCAGCCTGCTCGTCGAGCGGCTGATCGGACCCGTGCCCGGAGGGGGCGGCTGGGGCGCTTACATGCCCGGCTGGGCCGAGCCCGGCGACATCTTCAGCCTGGAGTTCACGCCCCGCGGAGATCTCGAGCACTGCAACGAACCGGAGGCCGGCTATCATCCTGCCGTGGGCGCGGTCTGGGTGCACACCGTGCGCGAACCGGACTTCGAGCACCAAGGGGTCTTCCTGCTCTTCGGCGGGGCAAATCCGCTGGGCGGCTCCGCGGGCGGCTCCGTCACCGTCGAGGAGATCGACTACGGGCTGCTGGGCAAGGGTGGCCCGGCAGGGGCGCCGCGGGCGCGCAGCTGGTTCGAGCCGGACGGGCGCTACATCGTCGAAATCATGCCGGCCGGCGAGCGCACGCTCGTCTGGCGGCCGTTGACGCGCCGCTACGACTAGGGCCCGACCAGGCAGGCGGCACCAAGTCCGGCGGCGGCTCTAGGGCTAGGCCATCACCTCGGCGAGGATGGCGAGCGCCCGCTCGATGTCGGCCATCGTCAGGCCGAAGTGCGTGACCATGCGCAGGCGGCGACCCTGCTCGCCGAGGAAGTTGAGGCCCCGCTGCCGGCAGCGGATGACCAGCTCGTCGGCCTTGAGGCCCGGCTTGGTGATATCCAGGTAGACGATGTTCGTGCGCACGCGGGCGGGCTCGGTGGTCAGCCCCGCGATGGCCGCGATGCCCGCGGCCAGGCGCTTGGCCATGGCGTGGTCATCGGCCAGGCGCTCCACGCGGTGATCGAGGGCGTAGAGGCCGGCCGCGGCGAGCACGCCCACCTGGCGCATGCCGCCGCCCAGCTGCTTGCGCATGCGGTGGCAGCGCTTGATGAAGGCCTTGTCGCCGCAGACCATGGAGCCCACGGGCGCGCCGAGGCCCTTGGACAGGCAGAAGCTGACCGAGTCGGCGGCGGCGGCGAGGTCGCGCACGCTGACCCCTTCCGCGAGGGCGGCATTGAAGAGCCGGGCCCCGTCCAGGTGCAGCTTCAGATCGCGCTTCTCGCAGAGGGCGCCCACGGCGTCCAGGTAGCCCAGGCCGAGCGGGCTGCCCCAGCAACGGTTGTGCGTGTTCTCCAGGCAGACCAGGCGCGTGCGCGGGAAGTGGACGTCGTCGCCGCGGATGGCGCCCTCGATGCGCTCCAGGTCGAGGGTGCCGTCGGGGTTGTTGGGCACCGTGCGCGGGTGGAGGCCCCCGACCGCCGAGCTGGAGCCGGCCTCGTAGTAGAAGATGTGCGCCTGGTCGCCCACGATGAACTCGTCGCCCCGCTGGCAGTGGGCGAGCAGGCTGACCAGGTTGGCCATCGAGCCGCTGGGGACGAAGAGGGCCGCCTCCTTGCCGGTCAGGGCCGCGGCGCGGCGCTCGAGCTTGTCGACCGTGGGATCCTCGCCCCAGACGTCGTCGCCGAGCTCGGCCCTGGCCATGGCCTCGCGCATGGGTTGATCCGGCAGGGTGAAGGTGTCGCTGCGCAGTTCGATCGTGCCCACGGCTGTCATTGGGAACCTCCCGCCAGGTGTGGCCGGGCAGTGTAGACCGCCGGCCGCCGAAAGGAAAGGGCCTGACGCGGCCGCGCGGGCTGCGCTAGACTGGGCCCCAGCCGGCTGCAGCCGGCCGCCAATCCCGCCACGGAGGAGCGCCCATGGCCATCGCCCCCCTGTTTGCACTCGCCGCCGCCCTGTGGTCGGGCGGCGACCTCGCGCCGGACAGCCTGCCCGCCGCCCGCGCCCTGCCCGCGGCCGGTCGCCCCGCCCTGACGGCCGCCCGCGCCATGGTGGCCAGCGCGCATCCCCTGGCCAGCGAGGCGGGCGCGCGCATGCTGGCCGCGGGCGGCAACGCGGCCGACGCGGCCGTCGCCGTGCAGGCCATGCTCGCCGTGGTCGAGCCCGAGAGCAGCGGGCCGGGCGGCGGCTGCTTCATTCTGCTCCACGACATGGCCACGGACAGCCTCTACGCCATCGACGGGCGCGAGGAGAGCCCCGAGTGGGTCTGGCCGCAGATGTTCCTCGATCAATGGGGCGAGCCCTACCCCGACGCCATGACCGGCGGCCGGCCGGTGGGCGTGCCGGGCACCCTGGCGGCGATGAGCCTGCTGCACGCGGACTTCGGGCGCCTGCCCCTGGCCGCGCTGCTCGCGCCGGCCATCGCCGTGGCCGAGACGGGCTTCGCCGTGCCGCCCGACATGGCGCGCGCGATTCGCAGCGAGGCGCCGCGCCTGGCCTTCTCGGAGGCTGCGGTGGATCTCTACTTCACCGCCGATCGCCGGCCCTACCGCGAGGGCGAGCGCTTTCGCAACCCCGACCTCGCGCGCACGCTGCGGGCCTGGGCGGCGGACTCCACGGCCGGCTTCTTCTACCGCGGCCAGCTGGCCGAGCTGATGGCGGGCGTCGTCGGCCACAGCGCCGCCCGGCCCGGGCGCCTGCAGCCCGGCGACCTCGCCAACTACCGGGCGGTCTACCGGCAGCCGATCCGCGGCAGCTTCCGCGGGACGCGGCTCGCGGTCTTCCCGCCGCCCACCTCGGGCGGCATCACCCTGCTCGAGATCCTGGGGCTCTACGCCACGCAGCCGCGCCTGACGGGCGACCTGCGCGAGCCCAGCGTGCTGATCCCCCACCTGGACCGCCTCGCCCGCGCCTCGCGCGTGGCCTATGCCGACCGCGACGCCTGGCTGGGGGACCCCGACTGGAGTCCGCAGCTCCCCATGGCGAGACTCTGCAGCGCCGGCTGGATGGCCGCGCGGGCCCCGATCGCCTTCGATCCGGCGGCGGATCTCGCCCTGCCGGCGGCGCCCGGCGAGCTGGAGTCGCACACCACCCACTTCTCGATCGTGGATGCCGCCGGCAGCATGCTCGCCTGCACGAGCACCATCGAGACCACCTTCGGCAGTGCCATGGTCGTGCCCGGCTGGGGCTTTCCGCTGAACAACGAGCTGACGGACTTCAACTGGGTGCCGGCGCCGGGCGACACGGCCGCGCCCAACGACATCGAGCCCAGCCGCAAGCCGCGGGCCGGCGCCCTCGATCAGCCCGCGGGCCGCGGCGGCAAGCGGCCGCGCAGCAGCATGTGCCCGGTGATCGTCTACGGAGCGGACGGCCGGCCGGCGATGGCCCTGGGCTCGCCGGGCGGGGCGAGGATCATCGGCACCGTGGCGAACGTGCTGCTCGGCGTGCTGGAGTTCGGCCTGCCGCTGCAGGAGGCGGTGGACTTCCCGCGCCTGCACTGCCGCAACCGGCCGGTCGAGATCGAGACCTTCGGCTGGAACGCGCAGGCCGTAGGTGATTCCATGGCCGCGCGCGGCTGGCCGCTGGCGCCGCTGGCCGAATGGCCGCTCTTGCAGGGTGACCTGCACGCCGTGCGCGTGCTGCCCGACGGCCGCCGCGAGGGCGCCTGCGATCCGCGGCATGACGGCGGGGCGGCGGGATACTAGGCTCTGGGAGCCCCAACCTCGAGCGCGACGCGCGCAAATGCCTCCACATCCACCAGCCCCTGGTCCGTGAGCTTGAGCTTGGGGATCACCGGCAGGGCCATGAAGCTCAGCGTCATGAAGGGTTCGGGGAACGTGCAACCTAGCCCCCGCGCAGCGGCGGCGAGGCGCTCGAGGCCGGCGGCGGTCTCCGCGATGGGCGCGTCGCTCATGAGGCCGGCCACCGGCAAGGGCAGCGCGGCGATCACGCCGTCCTCGTCCGCCACCAGCTTGCCGCCGCCCAGCTCGCGCATGGCGGCAAGCGCAACTTCCATGGCCTTGTCGCTGGCGCCCAGGATGATCAGGTTGTGCGAGTCGTGGGCCACGGTGCTGGCGAGCGCGCCGCGCGCGAGGCCGAAACCCTGATGAACCCCAGCCCGACGTTTCCCGTGCCGCGATGGCGCTCCACCACGGCCAGCTTGAGCAGGTCGCGCGCGGGGTCGGCCACCAGGAAGCCGCCGTCGCGGCGCGGCTCCTCGATGGCCTCGCCGGTGAGAAGCTGGTCGCCCTCGGCCACGATCACGCGAACGCTGCGCGGCCCCGCGGTCGGGAATCGCGAAGGGATGCCCGGCGAGCGCGCCCAGATTCATGCCGCCCGCTGGCGGCGGCGGCCCGGCAGCGGGCTCCTCGAGCAGCGCGCCGTCTTCGACCACCAGGCGCCCGCCGTGGAAGACCTGCCGCACCTTGAAGCCGACTAGATCTTCAAGCACAACAAAGTCCGCCCGCCGGCCGGGCGCGATGGCCCCCCGGTCGGCGAGGCCGAAGTGCTCGGCGGCATTGAGCGTGGCCATCTGGAGGGCCGTCATGGCGTCGAGGCCCTCGGCCACGCAGCGGCGCAGCAAGTGATCCACGTGACCTTCGTGCAGCAGGTCCGCCGGCGTGCGGTCATCGCTGCAGAGCAGCCACTGGCGCGCATTGGCCGGCGTCACGCCGCGGACCAGCGCGGCGAGATTGCGCGCGCTCGAGCCTTCGCGGATCATCACGCGCATGCCGAGGGCGAGCTTGGCTTCCGCTTCCTCGCGCGT
This sequence comes from uncultured bacterium, assembly GCA_963695095.1. GTDB lineage: Bacteria > Krumholzibacteriota > Krumholzibacteriia > JACNKJ01 > JACNKJ01 > VGXI01. The sequence goes on from CAVOFT010000001.1 coordinate 2,815,160, forward strand.
GGTGCACTCGTGGTCGGTCTGGATGCCGGCGGCGGCATAGGCCGCCAGATCGCGGCCGGCGAGTCCGGGCGCGTGGCCATCGATGGGCCGCGCGCCAGCGGCAGCGAGCTTGGCCAGCACCGCGGGGTCGCGGTGGATGACACCGGGGAAGTTCATCATCTCGGCCAGACCCAAGCACACCGGGTTCGGCGAGCAGGGCGGCAATGTCCTCGGGGCTGAGCGCGGCGCCCGCGGTCTCCAGATGGGTGGCAGGCACGCAGCTGGGCGCCATGATCTCGATGGAAAGCGGCAGCCCGCGCGCGGCCTCCAGCATCCAGCGCACGCCGGCCGCGCCATGCACGTTGGCGATCTCGTGCGGGTCGGCCACCACCGTGCCGGTCCCCCGCGGCACCACCGCGCGCGCGAACTGGCGTGGCGTGGCCATGCTGCTCTCGATGTGGATGTGCGCGTCGATGAAGGCCGGCGCGAGGTAGGCCCCGTGCAGGTCGATCGTGCTGCGTCCGGCGTAGCCACTCCCCAGCGCGGCGACTTCACCGCCCACCACCGCCACCTCGCACTCCATTATAGTGCCTGTGTGCACGCTCACCACGCGCCCGCCCCTGAGGACGAGATCCGCCGGCTCGTCACCGCGGGCAACTGCAATGCGCCGAGCGAGTTGCTCCATGCTTTCCCCTTCCAAAACGGGACGCGCCTGGCTAGAATTCGGCCGACGCGGCGCCGTCAGGCTACTCCTCCCCAGCCCCGAGGTCAAAGGCCAGGCATGAATTCCACCCAGCACCAGCTCGAACTCGAGGCGCGCATCCCCGAGATCGTGGGCGCCACCCACCCCGTGCCCCTGCTCGACGGCCGCAGGGTCGACGGCATCTACTTCGACAACGCCGCCTCCACCAAGCCCTTCGCCGAGGTGAGCGCCTTCCTCAAGTCCATCGAGCCCTACTACTCGAACATCCATCGCGGCACGGGCTTCGACTCCATCTACTGCACGCACCTCTATGAAGAGGCGCGGCGCATCATCCTCGCCTTCGTGGGTGGCGCGCCGGGCCGGCAGATCGTCATCCCCGTGCGCAACACCACCGAGGGCCTCAACCTGCTCGCGATGACCATGGACTTCGATCGTACGCGCGACGTGGTGATCACCAGCATCCTCGAGCACCACAGCAACGACCTGCCCTGGCGCGGCAAGGCCAGGGTGGAGTACCTGCCCGCCGATGGCGAAGGCCAGCTGGACCTGGACGACCTCGAATCCCGGCTCAAGGCGCACGGCGGGGCCGTGAAGCTGGTGGCCGTCACCGGCGCGAGCAACGTGGTCGGCACGGTGACGCCCATTCACGCCATGGCCGAGCTCGCCCACGCCCACGGCGCCAAGATCTGCGTGGACGCCGCGCAGCTGCTCCCCCACCGCGCAGTGGACATGCGGCCCGAGGGAGACCCGGGCCACCTGGACTTCCTCGTCTTCAGCGCGCACAAGCTGAACTCGCCCTACGGCGAGGGCGCCGTGATCGGCGACTACAGCCACTTCCAGGCCGCGGCGCCCTACCTGCAGGGCGGCGGCACCGTCTACTCGGTGAGCCTGGACCACGTGATCTGGGCCGATCCACCGGACAAGCAGGAGGCGGGCACGCCGAACATCTTCGGCATGCTGGCCATGGCCAAGGCCCTGCAGATCATGGCCCGCTTCGGCATGGACGACCTCGTGGCTCACGAGCAGGCCCTCACGCGGCGGCTGCTCGAGGGCATCCGCGAGATTCCGCGCATCGCCGTCTACGGCAAGACGGACCCCGATGACCTCGCCGATCGCCTCGGCGTGGTCAGCTTCACCGTGGCCGGCCTCCATCACGCGCAGGTGGCGGCGATTCTCAGCTACGAGGGCGGCATCTGCGTGCGCAATGGCTGCTTCTGCGCGCACCCGCTGATCAAGCATTTGCTCAACGTGAGTCCCGAGCAGGAGGCCGACTTCGAGGCCGCCATTCGCGCGGGCGACCGGAGCGCCGTCCCCGGCGCCGTGCGCGCGAGCATCGGCCTGCACAACCGGCTCTGGGAAGTGGAGCACCTGCTGGCCATGCTGCGCCTCATCGCCGAGGAGCGCTGGCAGGGCGACTACCGGCTCGACCCCGCGACCGGGGAGTTCCGCCCCCACGGCTATCGATTTGATTTCAGCGACTTGCCCGGATTCTAGGCTTCCGATTCAGGCTGCCGGCCGGCCGGCGCGGTCCTCGGATTGCCGAGCGATTTTCCTCCAATACAAGAATGCGATTCGACCCTGTAGCACAGAAGTTACAGATTTCCAGCTTTGCAACCGCCAAGATTGTAACGGGTTTCCATAACAGCTATACTCGGCCGGTTCCTGTCCTGCGCGCACGGCTGGCACCGTGGCGCGCGCATCCGATCAGGGTAGCTCAGCCACCGGGGGGTCGGCATGTTCAGCGCCAAGCGGTGCTTCCCATTCATTGTTATTCTCGCTCTCAACCTCGCGCTCGCCGCCGGCAGCCTGGCCGCCACCTGGACCGTACCCGGCGACTTCGCGACGATCCAGGCCGCCATCGACGGCGCGGCCGCGGGCGACCTCATCAACGTGGCCGCCGGCCACTACGAGGAACAGCTCCACATCGCGAAGAGCAATCTGACGATCGCCGGCGCCGGGGTCGGCCAGACCTTCATCGATTCCCCGGCCAGCCTGGCGCTCTTCTACACGACCAGCGAGCCCAACTACCCGATCGTCTACATCGAGCACTGCTCCGGGGTCCTGCTGCAGCAGCTCACCGTGGACGGCCTCGGCCGCGGCAACGCCAACTACCGCTTCCAGGGCGTGGCCTTCCACAACGCGGGCGGCACGCTGAGCAACGTGAACGTCGACAACATCATGGACACCCCCTTCAGCGGGGCCCAGCACGGCGTCGGCGTCTTTGCCTACAAGGACAACCTCGTCGCCCGCACGATCACCCTCACCCAGGTCACGGTGAACGACTTCCAGAAGACCGGCGTCGTCATCGCCGGCGAGGAAGTCCATGCCACGCTCACCAGCGTGGCCACCTACGGCCAGGGCCCGACGAGCGTGACCGCGCAGAACGGCATCCAGGCCAGCTACGGCGCCACGGTCAGCGCCACGAACTGCACGGTGGCCGACATCGACTACCTCGGCACGAGCTGGGCCGCCTCCGGCTACCTGGGCTACCAGGCCGAGAGCTTCGAGCTGACCGGCTGCACGGCCGACGCCTGCATGGTCGGCCTCTACATGCAGGACACGAGCGGCAGCTTCAGCGCGGGCGGCGTCACGAATCCCACGCTGGACGGCCTCTACGTCTACGAGACCGGCGCCGGCCCGGCGCCCCAGCCTCTTCTCGGCAAGCTGCCCCTGCCCGCGCAGATCCTCACCGAGAACCTCAGCTACCAGCGCCGCGGCACCGTGAGCTTCAGCGTGGACGCGAGCAGCTTCGTCGGCGTGGACCTCGTCGACAGCTGGGGCGTGGCGGCCTTCGGCTCCGGCACGGTCGGCCTCACGGTGAGCAACTGCCTCGTCTCCCACTGGGACTACGGCGTGCTCGCCTACGACTACGGCGGGGCCAGCATCACGACGACGGTGAACAACAACCGCCTGCTGGACAACCTGAGCCTCGGCATGTACGCGAACACGCCCAACGTCCAGAACGCGACCCGCAACTGGTGGGGCGACACGGATCCCAGCGATCAGGTGGGCGAAGCCGGCCTCGTGGACTTCAGCCCCTGGTGGAACGCGCCGCCCGGCACCAGCCCGATGCCCCTGGGCACGAACGACTCGATCCAGGCCGCGATCAACCTGGCCACCCCCGGGGCCACGATCAGCGTCGCGGCGGGCAGCTACGAAGAGCAGCTCGACATCGCCAAGAACCTGACGATCCAGGGCGCGGGCGAGGCCCTGACGACCGTGCTTTCCCCGTCCACGCTGCCGCTCTTCTTCACGACCGGCGCCGACAACCACCCCGTGGTCTATGTCCACGACGCCGAAGTGCATTTGAGCGCGCTCACCGTGGATGGCGCCGGGCGCGGCAACGGCAACGCCCGTTTCATGGGCATCGCCTTCTGGAACGCGGACGGCTCGCTCACGGACATCACCGTGACCGGCGTGCGCGAGACCCCCTTCAGCGGCGCGCAGCATGGCGTGGCGGTCTACGCCTACAACGATACGGGCGGGCCCTACGCCATCGCCTGCACGGACCTCACCGCGCTCGACTACCAGAAGAACGGCGTCACCTTGCTGGGCGCCGGCCTCGACGTGGACTTGCTGCGCGTGAGCTGCGCGGGCGCCGGCGCGTCGGGCGTCATCGCCCAGAACGGCATCGAGCTGGGCGATGGCGCCGCGGCGACGCTCACCGATTGCGCGACCAGCGGCCACCACTGGACCGGCGCGAGCTGGACCTCGGCAGGGCTCTTGCTCATCGACGCCTCCCCGGTAGTCGCCACCGGCTTCGCCTCCAGCGAGGATCAGGTCTGCGTCTACGCCTATGACAGCGACCTGGAGCTCGACGGCGCCACGCTGCTGCACACGGGGAGCGACCCCGCCTACGATGGCATCACGATGTGGAGCAGCAGCGACTACCCCGGCCCCGGCCAGCCGCGCGTGTTGCCGCAGCCTCTGAGCGAAATCGCGGCCGGCGGCGGGCGCGCCGCCATGGCCGTGACCATCACGAACAGCACGCTCACCGGCCAGAACCGGCCAGGCAGCTGGGGCGTGGATGCCTACGCCGAGAACGATCCCATCGCCTTCACGATGCACGGCTCGACGATCACGGGCTTCGAGACCGGCGCCTGGCTCGAGGAGGCCGGCAGCACGCTCACGGCCGACCTCACGGGCAACGAGATCTACGGCAACGGCGACGGCGCCTGGTCCAACACCGCCACGCCGGCGGACGCGCGCCAGTGCTGGTGGGGCCATCACACGGGGCCCTTCCACGCCACCCTGAACACGGTGGGCCAGGGCAACGCGGTGAGCGACAACGTCCTCTTCGACCCCTGGGCCGGCATGGCCGCGCTCTCGCTGACGCCGCCGGCGAGCGGGCCCATCACCTGCAGCCAGACGCAGCCTGCTCACCGTGCACTACGCGCCGGATTCGCTGACCCCGCCCTTGCGCGGCTACGAGATCACGCTGGACGCGAGTGACGAGCTGAGCTTCGGCACCGGCGACATCGTCGACCTGGGCGCGCTCGACGGCCTGGGCATGGGCCGACTACTTCGACGTGGTCGACAATCTCGACGGCACGATCACGGTGTCGGCGGCCATCCTCGGCGCCACGGCGGGGCTCACCAGCGCCGACGGACCTCTTCACGGTCACGGTGCACGGCGCGCAGACGGGCGCGGGCAGCCTGGACGTCATCGACTACAAGCTGCGCGATCTCGACAATGCCGACTTCTACGCGACGCTCGCGGGCGCGACGGTGGACGTGGACTGCACGCCGCCGGATGTGCCCGGACTCGACCCGGAGCCGGCCTACACCCAGGGCACCGAGAACACGCTGTACTGGAGCGACATGGCGGCCAGCGGCGCCATCGGGTATCTCATCGAGCGGGCCGAGGACGCGGCCTTCACGCTCGGCCTCGCCGACAGCGGCTGGATTCCGGGCACGGATCACACGTTCACGGGGCTCGCAGACGGCCAGATCTACCACTACCGCGTCAAGACCCGCGACGCGCTGCTGAACGAGTCCGCCTGGTCGGCGAGCGAGTTCTCCACCCAGGACGACACCGCGCCGGACACCAGCGTCGACGCCCTCGGCACCTATCAGGGCGCTGCCACCTGGGACGTGGCCTACACGGCCAGCGATGCCACCAGCGGCGTAGCCACCGTGGAGCTGTTCTACCAGTTCGATGGCGGCGGCTGGCAATCGCTGGGCCTGGTCGGCGCGAGCCCGGTGAGCTTCACGGCGCCCGACGGCGACGGCCTCTACGGCTTCTACACCGTGGGCACGGACGGCGTGGGCAACGCGGAGACGGCGCCCGGCGCGGCCGATGCCGAGACCACCCTGGACACGACGCCGCCGGCGGGCAGCTTCGCGATCAATGCCGCGGCCGCCTACACGAACAGCCTGGCCGTTGCGCTGAACAGCGGCGTCTCGGATCTGCACCCGCCGCTGGAGATGCGCTTCAGCAATGACGGCAGCAACTGGGACCCCTGGCTGGCCTACGCGGCTAGCGCCGCCTGGAACCTGACGGCGGGCGCCGACGGGCCGCGCACGGTCTGGGCCGAGTACCGCGACACGGTCGGTAACGTTTTCGCCGTGCAGGACGACATCGTCTACGACGCCACGGCGCCGGGCGGCATCGGCGGCCTCGCGCTGGAGACCGGCCACCACAAGGTGACCGTGACCTGGTCCGACCCGGGCGATGCGGATCTCAGCTTCCTCGAGGTCTATCGCGGCGTTTGGCACGACGGCGCCAATGTCTCGGCCTACCCCGAGTACGACGACATCGCGGGCAACAGCATGCCGACCCGGCCGGCGGATCGGGCCGCGGCCGATGCCAGCCCCGAGTGGGAGCTGGCCGGCACGGCCTTGCCCGGCGACGAGCTCTTCGTGGACACGGGCGCGCCCCGCGGCGTCTACGTCTACCAGGTCTTCGCCGTGGACGTGGCCCTGAACTACGGCCCGGCCCAGGCCGGTCCGGCCTACCTCCCCACGGACGGCGTGGCCAACTACTGGCTGGGCGACGTGGACGACTACGGCACCGGCGACGGCGACTACGACGGCCTCGTCAACATCGGCGACATCACGGTGATGGCCGCGACCTTCGGCCTCTGCGACGGCGCGGGCCTCTACAACAACGAGGTGGACGTCGGGCCCACCAGCGACAACAGCGTGCTGGGCATCCCGACGACGGACAGCTGCATCGACTTCGAGGACCTGATCATCATCGCCATCAACTACGGCATGGTGGCGCCGCTGGCGACGCCGCCGGCGGGGTCGGGCCAGCCCACCTTCAGCTGGTACCGCATCGACGAGAGCACCTGGGGCTTCGGCTTGCTCGAAGCCGGTGCCGATCTGCAGGGCTTGCGCCTGAGCGCCGCGCTGCCTGCCGGCGTGACCCCGCAGGTCACGGCCGGGCGGGCGCTGCTGGATGCGGGTCCTTACTTCTTGGCGAACATCGACGCCCAGGGCTTCGATGCGAGCCTGGCGCTCCTGGGCACGGGTCGCGCGTTCACGGCAGCCGGCGAACTCCTGCGCGTGACCCTGCCCATGGGCGTTGAGCCCGGCGAGCTCTCGATCGCGGCGCGCAGCACGCGCAATGCGGCCATCGAGTTCGCGCTGGACGACACGGCGATTCCTGAACTGCCCGCGGCCTACCGCGTGGCCCAGAACTACCCGAATCCCTTCAATCCCAAGACGGAGATCCGCTTCGATCTGCCCGAGGCGCAGATGGCGCGGGTGGCCGTCTACGGTGCGGACGGCCGGTTCGTGAGGCTGCTCCTCGACGAGCTGCGCCCCGCGGGCTTCCACCGGGTGGTCTGGGACGGCAGGGACAGCCGCGGCGATCAGGTCGCCTCCGGCGTCTACTTCTTCAGCGTGCAGGCAGGCCCGCTCAGCGAGACCCGCAAGATGCTGCTGCTGAAGTAGCTGCTTCCGGCCGCGGACCCCGCTCTGCAGGCGGGGTCTGCGGCCTTTTCGTGTTCCTGGGGTGAGAGAGCAAGCATGGGCGAAGCCCCCTCGGGGCTTCGTGTGGTGGTGGACTCACTCAAGGGGAGAAACGATGAAGACGAGGCTTACCCTCAGTGTTCTTCTGATCGCGCTGCTGGCCTGGCCGGCACTGGCGGCACCGCCGCTGGACCGTCCGGGACCGGCGAGCCATGACGCCCTCAGCCTCACCGGCCGGAGTACGGCCGCGAGCACGGCTGTTCAGCCAGTTTACCTCGATCGCGGCGTCGTATCGGATGCCTACCTCTTCGGGGCCGACCGGCTGGAGGCGCTCCAGAACGATGACGGCGGCTGGGACTGGGAGCTCGACGATGGCAATCCTGCCAATGTCAGCCCGTTGAACACGATCGGTCCGATCGGCAAGGGCTTGGCAAGGGCCTATCTGCATACTCTCGACGGGGACCACCTGGCCGCGCTCGCGCAGACCGGCACCCTGCTCCTGAGCAAGACCAACAACTTCTCGCCCTCGGACGGCTACCTGGCCGCGCAGCTCGACGCCATCTTCGGCGGCACGACCTACGTGGACCATATGACTGCGAGTTTCTATGACTTCCTGGCCGCCGGCACCTACAACCGGAATGGCCTCGGCACGCTCTACACGACAGCCGCCTATGTCCAGCTCATCCGCGACAGCCGGACGGGCAGTCAGGCAAACTTGGCTGCCTGGGATTTCGGCATGGGCCTGGTTGGCGCTCTCGCGGCCGGCGCGCCTACCGCAGCCTGGATCGCCGGCGTCGAGGCCGAGATCGATGAGCTGGACGGCGCTGACTCCTACGACGTCATCGGCCTTGCGGGCGCTCTTTATGGCCTCGCTGCCGCCGGCGTCGAGTTCGATCCCACGGCGGGCGAGCATGCCGCCGCATCGAGCCTGGCCGACCTCGCCGCGATCCTGGCGAGCTACCAGATCGACCTCGGCGGCTTCGCCTGGAACTCCGACTACGTGATCCCCAACGACAGCAACGAGACCATCCAGGAGACGGCCTACGCGATCCTGGCCCTTGCGGAGGTCGCACGCCCAGAGGACGCCGACAACATCTTCGGAGCCAGCGTCTACCTGCTGAGCGTCCAGCTTGCCACGGGTGGCTGGGAGAACTACCCCACCAGTGGCGAGAACAACGAAGTCACCGCCGAGGCGCTCTGGGGCCTCGATGCGGCGGGCGCGGAGATCAGCGAAGTCTGGGTCGACGACGACTTCACCAGCGCCACACCCGGCTGGGGCATCACCCACTTCGCCAGCATTCAGGACGGCATCGATGCGGTGGACGGCAGCACAGTGCATGTCGCTGCCGGCACCTATGAAGAGCAACTCAACATTGACAAGGTCATCGAGATCGCAGGCGCAGGCAAGGCATTGACCACCATCCTTTCGCCGGTGACCTTGACTGATTACTACACGACAAGCGCCGACAACTACCCTGTGGTTTTCGTGCATGACACCGACGGGGTGAACATCCACGATCTCACCGTGGATGGCGCCGGTCGCGGCAATGCAAACTATCGTTTCATGGGCGTTGCCTTCTACAATGCCGGAGGCACGCTGCAGGACTGCGATGTTGTCGGCATCGAAGACACTCCCTTCAGCGGCAGCCAGCACGGAAACGCCATCTACGCATGGGACGATATCGCCCCGGCGCACACCGTGAACGTAATCGATTGCGCGGTGAGCGACTTCCAGAAGAACGGCATCACCCTGAATGGCTCGCAGTGCACGGGGCATGTCGAGGGTTGTACGGTGACGGGCAAGGGCCCGACGCCCATCACTGCCCAGAACGGCATTCAACTCGCCTACGGCGTGACTGCAGCCGTACTCGACTGCGACGTCATGGGCCTCAACTACACCGGCGGCGGCTATGCGGCTGCGGGCATCCTGATCTATCAATCTCCGTCGGTCACGCTCTCCGGTGACTGGACGGCCACCGACAACTACGTCGGCATCCTCTGTGAGGATAGCAATGCCGACATCAGCGGCGGCTTCATCTCCAACCAGGACCCCGACAGCTGGGACGGAATCTACGCGCGCAACTTCGGCACTCGCTCCAGCGGCCATGATGGTCGCGGCAGCGCCTCTCCCGTCGAGGAGGCGAGCAGCTACCAGCCTGGGCGTGCCAATCAGAGCGTGAGCATCTCCGGCGTGACCATTGACGGTCATGATCGTGCGGATAGCTGGGGCATCAACCTGTACGCTGCCAGCGAGCAACTCGACGTCGAGATCCAGAACGTCCAGGTAACGGACTTCGACATCGGCATCCGCGCCGTGGAGAATGGCGGCACGGTCACCAGCAGCACGGGGCAGAGCGTGATCGCCAGCAATGGCACCTTCGGCTTCTATGCCAGCGGCCTGACCTTCCAGGAGGCCACCGGCAACTGGTGGGGTGATGTCACGGGACCTTACCACGCCACTAGCAACGCGGGCGGGCTTGCGAATCCCGTCAGCGACTTCGTTGACTTCGACCCCTGGCTCGGCGGCAACGTGGTCTTCGACCCGGATCCGCAGGTGATCAACCTGGACGACGCCCCCGGCTACGCGGGCGAGGTGGTGCTGAGCTACCTGGGCGGCGGCTCGGGGCTGGTCTACGGCTACTCGATCGACATCGTCTGGGATCCGGCGGTGATCACCAGCGTGGTCGTGGACCTGCCCGACACGGGTCCCTTCGCGATTGCGCCTGTCGTCGGCAGCACTGCGATCACGAACGGCCGGCGCTTCGACGCTGCGCTCGGCAACACGTCGATCGGGACGAGCATGGCCCCGTTGCTAAAGATCACCTATGTGGCCAACGGCAGCTTGGACGATGCCGAGTCACCCCTGACGCTCACGCTCAACAATTTCCGCGGCTACCCGAATCAGCCCCTCACCGGCTTCGTCGGAGATGACGGGTTGGTTATCGTGGATATCGTGGCGCCTTCCGTGACGGGCGTTGCCATCGTGAACGACACCGTCAGCCCCGTTACCGGTTCGAACGACTTCGTGAAGGACACGGACAACCTCACGGTGACGGCGACGGTCAGCGATGGTAGCGTGCTCACGGCCGCCAACATCAAGGCCGACCTTTCGGACCTTGGTGGCGGCGCGGCGGTCACTCCGGCGACCTACCTTGGCAACGTGGCAACCTGGAGCATCGCCTCCGCTGCCTGCACGCCTGCCGATGGGGCCCTGAGCGTGGTGGTGACGGTCACCGATCCCAGCGACAATGTTTCGATGGCCAGCGATGGCATCACGGCCGACAACACACTGCCGACCGTGGTCAGTGGCCTCGTCGTGACGCCGGGACACAACGAAGTCAATGCCGTCTGGAACGAGGCCTCCGGTAATGATCTCAACTACTACCGGACCCTGCTCATGACGACGACCTGGGGCGACTATCCCCACTACGCGACGGCGGCTCCGGCCTATCCCGGCGCCGGGGCGCTCCCCGCCGCCTGGTCAGGCACCGGCACGACGACGACCCTCGCCTACGCGGCTGACGGCAGCGCGCGCGACCTCGTCTACGTCGGCGCCTTCGTCGTGGACATGGCCCTCAACTTCAGCGCTGCCGACGCGGGCGGTCAGGACCGGGCCACGAACTACTGGCTCGGCGATGTCCAGCCCGTCAGCTCGCCCCTGGGCGATGGCGACGTGGACGCCCTGGATGTCTCTCAGCTGGGCACAAGCTATGGCCTGGCGGAAGGCGCCGGAGGCTTCAACGCCCACTGCGACGTCGGTCCCGACGGACGACTGGAGCGGCACGCGGCGTCCCCGCGCACCGACAACCTCGTCGGCTTCGAGGATCTGATGATCTTCGCGCTGAACTACGGCGACGTCGGCCCGCGCCGCGTTGCCCAGGGCAGCGAGATCGCGCAGCTCGAGCTGGTTCGCAGACGGCAGGACGGCGATTGGAGCCTCGTGCTCACCGAGCCCTGCGCCAACCTGAAGGCCCTGCACCTGACGGCCGCGCTGCCCGCGGGCGTCAAGGCCGATGCTGATCCCGGGCGGCAGCTGCTCGAGCAGCAGGCCGGCCCGGTCTTCCTGCAGCAGATTCCCGGCCAGGGCCTGGATGTGAGCCTCGCGTTCTCGGCCGATGCGGCCTGGTCATCTCGCGGCCAGGGCGCTGCTCTTCAGCGTGCGCCTGCCGGCGGGGGTCACTCCCGGCGACATCGAGCTCGGCGATCGCGATGCGGCGAATGCCGCTCAGCTCGGCCTTCGAGCTCGAGCGAGACCACCGACGTGGCCGACCTGCCCACGGTCTACCGTCTCGCGGGCAACTACCCCAACCCCTTCAACCCGAAGACCGCGATCAGCTTCGATCTGCCCGAAGTCGCAGTTCGTGACGCTGGCGGTCTTCGGCGCCGACGGCCGGCGCATCGCCACCCTGCTCGACGAGCGGATGGCGGCCGGCCGTCACAGCGCGATCTGGGACGGCCGCGACGACACGGCAAGCCGGTCGCCACGGGTGTCTACTTCGCGCGCATCGAGGCGGGTCCGCTCGCGGAGACCCACAAGATGCTGCTCTGAAGTAGCGTGCCGGTACACTACTAGTCCCGAGGGGGGCCGGCTACGGCCCCCCTCCATCGTCCAGGAGATCGCCATGCGCCGTCTCCTCTTCGCCTCGCTGCTTGATCCTCTGGCGCCACGGCCAGCCAGGCCAAGCGTCGAGCTGCGCTTCGATCCTGCCGACCAGCACGTCGACCACCGGCGCGAACGGCACGCTCTCGGTCATGGTCGACGATGCGCTGGACATCCGCACGATCGAGCTCACCGTCACCTACGACCCAGCCATCCTCACCAGCCTCGCCGGCATCCCCGGGCAGCTCTTGACCGCTCGGGCTGCTCGCTGTTCCACGACTTCCAGCATGGCACGGCCGGCCAGTGGTATGGCGCCTGCGTGGCGCTCGGCTTCGACTGCTGGGTGACCGGCCCCGGCGAGCTCTATCGCTGGACCTTCAACGGCGACGCATCCCGGCACCAGCCCCATCGACGGTCGTCGCAGGTGCGTCTCTACGATCCCGCAGGCGAACATCATCGCGGACGTCACCCTGCCCGGCACGACGGTGCTCGTCGGCGAGGGCACGGCGAGCCCGCCGCCGCCGGCGCCGGGCCTCGAGCTGGGCATCGCGCCCAACCCCTTCAATCCGGGCTGCCGGATCACGCTCGCCGCCTCGGCGCCCGGCCCCGCCAGCCTCGAGGTCTTCGACCTCGCCGGTCATCGCGTGGCAAGGCCCTGGCAGGGCATCCTGGACGCGGGAGCTACGAGTCTCGACTGGCAGGCCGTCGACAGCGCCGGCCGCCCGCTGGCCAGCGGTGTCTACCTTTTCCGCCTCACGGACGCCGCCGGCCGCTCCCTCACCCGCCGGGGCACCCTGCTCAAGTAAGCCCCCCTATTGCGCGGCCCCGGCTCGGCTGCTAGCTTATCCGCGTTCCCTATCCGCTTTTCCCGCTTCACCCAATGCCCAGGACGGATGACCATGGCAGACAAGACCGCCGATCTCGCCGGACCCGGCGTCAGCACCTACGAGGAAGTCGCGAAGGCGCTCCCCGTCGGCTACAAGTCCGTGCTCACTCCCAACGAGACGCAGAAGGCCCTCTACGCCGTGAAGCGCGCGATCGAGGACGGGCTGGCCCGCGAGCTCAACGTGATGCTGGTGCAGTGCCCGCTGATCCTCGACAAGCACAGCGGCATGAACGACTACCTGGACCGCGACGGCTCGCGCACGCCGGTGGACTTCCTGGCCGGCCTCGGCCTGCCCCAGCGCATGGAAGCGCAGGTGGTGCAGGCGGCCACCAAGTGGAAGCGCTTCGCGCTGAAGCAGTACGGCTGCCAGGTCGGCGAGGGCATCAACACGGACATGCGCGCCGTGCGCAAGGACTACTTCCTGGACCACGACCACAGCAGCTACGTGGACCAGTGGGACTGGGAGCGCGTGATCACGGCCAAGGACCGCAACCTCGAGTTCCTCACCATGATCGTCAAGAAGATCTGGAAGGTGCTCGTCGAGGCCGAGGATCTCGCCCACGACATGTACCCGCAGCTGGACAAGTACGAGAAGATGCCCCGCGAGCTGGTCTTCCTGCACGCCGAGGAGATCCTCGAGCGCTATCCCGACCTGCCGCGCAAGCAGCGCGAGACGAACATCATCCAGGAGCACCCGGCGATCTTCATCTACGGTATCGGCCACACGCTGGCCGACGGCTACCCCCACGAGATGCGCGCCGCCGACTACGACGACTGGGTCACGCCCAGCGTGGTCAAGAAGGGCGTGCAGATGCACGGCCTCAACGGCGACATCCTGGTGTGGAACAAGATCACGCATCGGCGCCACGAGCTGAGCAGCATGGGCATCCGCGTCACCAAGGAAACGCTCAAGGAGCAGCTCAAGATCACCGGGCAGGAGCACTTCCTCAAGATGCCCTACCACAAGATGATCCTGAACGACGAGATCCCGCTGAGCATCGGCGGCGGGCTCGGCCAGAGCCGCATCTACAGCTACATCCTCAAGAAGGCCGCCCTCGGCGAGGTGAGCGTGACGATCTGGCCCGAGCAGCTGCACAAGATCTGCGCGGAGAAGAACATCCACCTGCTGCGCTAGGCGCGCCGACAACGCAGGACCGGCAACGAAAGGCCCTTCCGCTCGACTCCGCACTGCGTGAGTCGCTCGCGGAAGGGCTCTCTGCCGTCTGCCCCGCACGGCGCCGCCGCCTAGCGCAGCGCGCGGGCGAGGCGGCTCGTTGTGTACACGTGTACACTTCGCCTCGACGGAGGCATGAGTGCTGCCGTGGCCGCATCGCGGTGCAGCCGGCGGCGCATCAGGCGGGCGGCCTGCCTGCCACCTGCCCCCGGGGGCGACTCCCCCACGCAGCCCCGAGGATCACTTCCGGTGATCGCGCACGAAGGCCTCGAGCTCGGGCAGCCCGCCCTGGAAGACCAGGTAGCCGTCGTGCGTCTCCCGCTCGGTGATGTCGTCGGCCACCGGCGTCGTCATGATGCGGCGGACCTCCTCGAGCTCATCGCTCTGCCCCAGGGCCCAGCCCAGCTTCATGTAGGCCACCTCGGGCAGCATGTTGGCCAGCGGCGTCACTCCCATCTCCATGATCTCGCGGCCGGTCTCGTAGACGTACATCTGCACGTAACCCCAGAGCGTCTGCACGGTCATGAAGACGCCCACCCCGGCCGCCCGCGCCCGCTCGATCGCCGGGTAGATGGGCCGGTTCACGTGCCCCAGCCCCGTGCCCGCGATGACGATGCCACGGTAGCCATGCTCGACGAGCGCGTCGATGACGTCCGCCTTCATCCCCGGGTAGTAGTAGACGATCGCTGCCCGGTCGTCGAAGACGGGCGTCACCCGGAATTCCGCGAGCGCGGACGCCTTGGCCTCCGGGCGCCGCCCCTCCACGGCCGTGCGGAAGCGGCGCGGGTTGTAGTCCTGCCGGATGGGATGCACGCCCTCGCGGCTCACGGTGGCCAGCGGCGTGTCGCTCAGCGAGCGAAAGGTGCTGCGGTAGCTCGAGTGCATCTTGCGCACGCGGGTGCCCCGGTGGAGCAGGCCGTACTGGTCGCTGGTCGGCCCGAACATGCAGACCATCACCTCGGCGATGTCGCCCTGCCCCGCGGTCACCGCCGCGTGGATCAGGTTCAGCGCGGCGTCGGAGCTGGGGCGGTCGCTGCTGCGCTGGCTGCCCACCATCACGATGGGCACGGGCGGGTTCTGCAGCATGAAGCTGAGCACGGCCGCCGTGTGGGACATCGTGTCCGTGCCGTGGCCGATGACGATGCCGTCGGCCCCCGCGCGAATCGCGCTCTCCACGGCCAGCGCGGTGCCGATCCACTGCTCGGGGCCCATGTTCTCGCTGAAGACGCCGTAGAGCTTCTCGGTCTCCAGGTTGCAGACGTCCGCCAGCTCGGGCACGGAGCCGTAGAGCTCGCCCGGCGTGAAGGCGGGAATCACGGCCCCCGTGCGGTAGTCCAGGCGGCTGGCGATGGTGCCGCCCGTGCCGAAGAGCTTCACGAAGGGCTTGCCGGCGTCGCGCGGGAAGGCCTGCTCGGGAATCTTGTAGCGCGCCTCCTTGCGGCCCAGCTCGGTCAGGCGAATCACCGTGTCCGCATGGAGGCCCACGTTGTAGCCGCTGGCGAGCTTGAGCACGAGGTGATCGGCATCCGCGGTCACGCTGCGGGGCAGGATGATGCCGCGGAAGCGGCCCTGGCTGGTCTCGGCATCCACATCGCTCCAGACGCCGACGCCTTCCCGCTCGAGCAGGGCGCGGCCCGCCCCGCGATAGCCCTTGAAGCGCTCCTCGCTCGCGTTGGGATTCACGGGCTCGCTCATCGCCGCTCCTTTCCCGGCGCCGATCCGGTGGTCACCGTCTGCAGCGCGAGCTGCGCGGCCAGGCGCGCGCCCGCGCAGCTCACGCCGAGGCTCTCGCGCAGGCGACCGAGGCGATAGCGCCCCAGGCTCCCCTCTGCGAGCGGCCGCGCGGGGGGCGACATCGCGGCAAGGGCCGCGGCCACCCGCGCCGCCAGGGCGGCGTCGTCCAGGGGCGGCGGCGGCACGGGCCGCTCCTGGCCGCCGCTCCGCGCCCAGCGGGCGAGGGCGCCGCGGTCCGCCTCGCGCGGCGCGCGGGCGAGAAAGTCGGGCAGCCAGACCAGGCCGGCCGGATCGGGCATGGCCAGACCCTCGCGCTCGAGCGCCCGCCAGTGAGCGGTGAGGAGGATGGCCAGGCGCCGGAGGCCGGGGCCGTCCGGCGCCAGCGCTTCGGCCAGGGCGAGGAAGGCCTTGGCCCGGCCCTGGCGCTGGAGCTGGCCGGCCAGCTCGGCGCCCAGGCCGGTGGCAGCGAGAGCCGCCTCCTCCTCCCAGGGACGCGGGGGCAGCGCGGCGCCGATGCTGTTCCAGTCCGCGATGGGCAGCGGCAGGGGCGGCAGATCCGTGTCCGGGTACATGCGATCCGGGCCGGGCAGCACGCGCTCGAAGCGCGTGGTGCCGTCCGGCTGCGACTGCCTCGTCTCGCGGGGCACACCGGTCAGGGCTTCCTGGGCGCGCAGCTCGATCTCGCCGAGCGCCGTCTCCAGGTCGCGGGCGCCGCCCCAGACCATGAGGATGGGCGGGTCCTCGCCGATGCCCAGCACCTGCCGCACGCGCTGCCACTCGCTCCAGGTGGGCCCGTCGTCGAGCTGCTCGCTGGAGACGAGGTTGGGATTGCGGTCCAGGCAGGCGACCACGCGCACGCGGTCGCGGAACTCGCTCAGGAAGCGTACGCCCGGCTGCACCTCGCGGCGCAGCACCCCCTCGAAGCCGGGCAGGGCGATGGCGCCCAGGCGGTCGCCTCGCGCCAGGGCCTTCTGCACCGGGCGATACTGGCAGGTCTTGAACAGCCCCGACACCTCGGCGCGCAGGCCCTGGTAGCCCAGGGCGGGCAGGCCGCGCTCGACGAGCAGCTCGCGAATGTCCAGCAGGCTCTTCTGGCGCAGGGCCTCGTTGTGCACCAGGCGGCCGATGACGGGGATGCGGCTCACGCCCTTGATCTCGATGCGCGTGCCGCCGCGCACGCTGACGTTGACATCCTGCCGCGAAGCGCCCGCCCCGCGGCGCACCTTGCCCGTGATGCGGGTGAGGCGCCGCACCGCCTGGGCGGCGGCCTCCACCTCGGCGGGCGTGGCCAGCTCGGGAGCGGTGACCACCTCGATCAGGGGCATGCCCAGACGGTCGGTGCGGTAGCAGCGCAGGTGGCCCTGGTCCGAGAGCTCGCGGCTGGAGTCCTCCTCGATGCTGAGCTGCAGCACGCCCAGCGGGCGGCCGCTGGCGGGCAGGCTGCCCTGCACGCCGAGAATCGCCGTGCGCTGGAAGCCCGCCGGGATCGAGCCGTCCAGGTACTGCTTGCGCATCACGTGCAGCTCGCCCACGGGCTGCAGGCCCAGCAGCAGGGTGATCTCCATGGCGATGGCCAGGGCCTCGGGGTCGATGGCGAAGGGCGGCGCGTCGTCCATCTCGTAGGTGCAGACGCTGGCCTTGTTCAGCCGGTAGAGGATCTCCTTGCGCGTCTTGAATTCCATGAGCGCCGTGCCGTCGTACTCGCCAAGCTCGGAGAGCGTGGGCCGCATGTGGCGCAGGATCTCGGCGTCGAAGGCGTCGCTGTAGAGCCCGGCCGGGCAGCGGCAGAAGAGCTTGCGCCGGGTCAGGAGCTGGACGTGCACCTCCAGGCCGGCCACGAGGCCCAGGGCGGCATAGTCGTCGGCACTGAGCGTGCCGTACTCGGGCAGTTGCGACATCGGGGGCTCCGGAAAAGAGGGAAGCGCTGCAGCCCCGCAAGGTACAGGACCCGACCGGGCTTTTCCAGCCTCCTGCCGACCGGAGTTTCGCTTGCCTCGCAAACTCATGGGGGGGAGCCACATGGCTCCCACTTCGCGCTTCCGGCCGCGACTTTCGGATGACGACGGAGCGCCGCCCTGCTAGGCTGCGCGCGGGAGGATTATCGTGCGCAGCCTGAACCTGTCCCCCTTCTGGCGCTGGGCCATCGCCCTCGTGCTCGCTCTCGCCGGGCTCTTCGCCCAGCGCATGCTCTCCAGCAAGCTGCCCCTCGCCGTGCTCGTCGACTGGGAAGGCCGCCAGGTGACTGCCGAGCTCGCCCGCAGCCACGTCGGCCCGGGCGGCCAGCGCTTGAGCGTCCAGGGCCTCGATGCCAACTGGACGGGCGAGCTGATCTGGCGGCCGGCCGGCGAGGGCAACTTCACGCGCATGGCCCTGCGCAATCTGGGCAGCCTCATCACGGGCGAAATCCCGGCGCAAGCGCGGGGCGCGCAGGTGGAGTACCGGATCGAGATCACGACACCGCGCGGGCTGCTGCGGCTGCCTGCCCACGGCACCGTGATCACGCAGTTCCGGGGCGCGGCGCCGCTGTGGGTGAGCCTGCCGCATATCGTGTTGCTCGCGTTGGGCTTGCTGCTGGCGATGCGCGCGGGCATGGAGGCCCTCGCCCTGGGCGATCACGCGCTGGGTTTCGCCAGCGGCAGCCTGCTGGCCTTCCTCGGCGGCGGCCTCATCCTGGGCCCGCTGATGAAGCACCATGCCTATGGGTTCCTCTGGGCGGGGCCGCCGCAAGGCCTGGACAGCACCGACACCAAGACCCTGATCCTGGTGCTCGCCTGGCTGCTGCCGTTCCTGCTCCGGGCCCGCGGCCGGCGCGTGCGGCGCTGGATCCTTCTCGCCGCTGCTCTGAGCCTGGCCGCCTTCCTCATCCCCCATAGCAGCTTCGGCCCGGCCTGAGTCCGGCCTGCCGCCCAAGGAGTCGCCGTGAAGGACATGCTCGAGGAGATCTTCGCGATGCAGCGGGAGCTGAACCGCTACACGCTGGCCCAGAACGGGCAGGGCGACTACGAGGCCATTCCCGGCGATCGCGGGCTGCAGAACACCTGGGTGCGCAACTATGCGCTCGCCATGAACCAGGAGATCGCCGAGCTCGTCGATTCCACGAACTGGAAGTGGTGGCGCACGAAGGTGGACCTCTTCGACGAGCAGAACCTGCGCGTCGAGCTGGTGGACATCCTCCATTTCTGGGTGAGCGCCTGCCAGGTGATGGGCCTCTCGGCCGCCGACGTCCACCGCATGTACCTGCAGAAGAATGCCGTCAACCGGCGCCGCCAGGATGCGGGCTATCTCGAGAAGGACGAGGCGGACAACCGCGGCATCGGCTAGTGCGTCCTGACGACGATGTAGACGGCGATGCCCATGCCCACCGAGACCTTGAACAGGCTGGCCAGCAGCTTGCCGAGGAAGGCGCCCCAGCCCGCGCGCAGGGCCTCGGCGTCCACGCGCCGGCGATGCCAGGCCTCCAGCAAGACGGCGCCCGCGCCCGCGCCGAGAAAGGCCCCGACCAGGGTGCCGACCAGGGGCAGGATGGCCGAGCCGATCAGCGAGCCGGCGATCCCGCCCAGGAAAGCCCCACCGACGCCCCACCAGGAGGCGCCGTAGCGCTTGACCATCGCCGCGCCGAGCAGGGACTCCACCAGCTCGGCCAGCAACACCGCGCCCAGCATCGCGAGCAGGGCCACCCAGCCGATCGCCGCGAAGTGCCCCAGCCAGGCCGCGAGCAGGGCCAGCCCGAGCAGGATGAAATTGCCCGGCAGGCCCAAGGGCACGAGGATCAGGCAAGTCAGGAGCCCCAGGTCCAGCAGGACCAGGCCCAGGATCTTCAGCGACGCATCCCACATGGCCATCTCCCGGCAGGGTGTCGGTGGGCAGTCTAGCGGGCGCGGGCGCCGGGCTCAAGCCGAGCACCCTTGCCCTGCCGGAGATGACCTGCTTGACTGAGCCCTGTCCCCGCCCTCGGAGGTATCCATGCCTCGCCTCACGCTCGCGCCGCTGCCCGCCTACGACTTCGCCTGCACCCTCGCCGTGCGCACGACGGATCTGAACTATGGCGGCCACCTGGGCAACGATCGCCTCCTGGCCCTCGTCCAGGAGGCGCGCGTGGCCTTCCTCGCCGCGCGCGCGCTGAGCGAGCTCGACGCCGGCGGGCCCAGCCTCATCATGGCCGACGCCGCCATCGTCTATCAGGGCGAGGCCTTTGCCGGCGACCTGCTGCGCTTCGAAGTGGCGGCACGCGAGCCCGGGCGAGTCGGGTTTCGCCTCTTCACCCGCGTCACGCGGCCGGCCGACGGCGCCGCCATCGCTCTCGTGGAAATCGGCATGGTCTGCTTCGACTATCGCTCGCGCCGAGCTCAGCCCCTCACCCCGGCCCTCCATGCCCTCTGCGCAGCCCCAGCCGGGACCTGAGCCGAGCATTTTTCCAGGCCTCGTGACAGAGCAGTGACAACGAGTTAGGGCGTATTTCCTACTATTTCGCCATGAATACTCAGTTTCCCGCTCGAGCTCGAGAGCGGCAAGCGACCCCGGCCCTCCGCGCGCTCCTCCTCGCCCTCGCCCTCGGCGCCGCCCTGCCCTGCACCGCCGAGGAGGCGCCGGCCCCCGTCCCCCAGTACATCGCCCTGGATGACAGCACCTATGTGAAGGTCTACGCCCTCGACGCGATGGTGGTGACCGGCTCGCGCACCGAGCAGCGCCTGGCCGACGTCACCGTGGCCACCGAGCTCATCCAGCGCGAGGACCTGGAGCGCTCGGGTGCGCCCGATCTGGCCGAGTTTCTCGAGAAGCAGGCCGGCGTCGTGGTCAACCACAGCCTCTTCGGCAGCGGTATCCAGCTGCAGGGCCTGGGCAGCGAGTACGTGCTCGTGCTCGTCAACGGCGAGCGGGCGCTGGGGCGCAAGGGCGGCGTCATCGACCTCTCGCGCTATGCCACGGACAACATCGAACGCGTCGAGGTGGTGAAGGGCAACCAGTCGGCGCTCTACGGCGCCGACGCCATCGGGGGCGTCATCAACATCATCACCCGCGCCAGCCGGCAGCCCCTGGAGATGGACCTGCGCGGGGATTTCGGCGACGGCGGCGCCCGCGACCTCGGCGCCAGCCTGGGCTACCGCGGCAAGCTGTGGACGAGCCGCACGACCGGCAGCTGGGACGAGGCCGCCGCCTACGATCTGGCGCCGGCGGACCCCGAGACGAGCGTCGACGCCTTCGAGGAGCTGAGCCTGGCCAACCACAGCGAGTGGCGCCTGGCCGAGCGGCTGCAGCTCAAGGGCGACGCCAGCTACATCTCGCGCGATCAGATAGGCGTGGACGGCGGCACCGTCGCCTCGCCCGCCGTCTTCGACCGCACGGCGAAGACCGAGATCGTCTCCTTCGCCGCCGGGCCCGACCACCACGGCGCCGACGGCAGTCGCAGCAAGGGCAGCCTGCAGTTCAGCTACTACCTGGACCAGTATCTCGCCGACCAGCGCGGCTCCACGGCCCTGGACCAGTACCAGGAAACCCGCCAGCGGCTCCTGCACGCCTCGGCCCAGCACGATCGCCTGCTGCCGGGCCGCCATCTGCTCTCGGGCGGCGCCGAGGCCTTCCAGGAGTGGATCGAGACGGAGCGACTGGTGGGCGGCGAGGGCGATCGCGAGCGGCTCGGACTCTTCCTGCAAGATCAATGGGAGCAGGGGCCCCAGGGCCGCCTGAAGCTGATCGGCGGCCTGCGCCTGGACAGCGACTCCCAGTTCGGCAGCCATCTGACGCCCAAGCTCAGCTTGCGCCGGGACATCGGGGAGACGCTCATCCTCCGCGCCGGGCTGGGCTCGGGCTACCGAGCGCCGGACTTCAAGGAGCTGTACATCTACTTCGCCCACCCGGCCGTGGGCTACGTGGTCTACGGCAACCCGGAGCTGCAGCCGGAGATCTCGCGCAGCGCGAACCTGGGCCTGGAGTGGCGCAGCCGCCAGGGCTTCTGGTTCTCGGTGAACGCCTTCCACCACGACTTCGAGAACCTGATCCAGGGCCTCATCACGGACGAGATGGTGGGCGGTCTCAGCAAGGCCATCTACGTGAACGTCGCGTCGGCGACGATCCAGGGCATCGAGGCCAGCCTGCGCCTGAGGCCGCTGCCGGCCCTCGACTGCGAGCTGGGCTACGCCTTCCTCGACAGTCGCGACGAGGAGACGGGCGGCATCCTGGACGGCCGGCCGCGTCACCGCGGCACGCTCAACCTGGACTATCGCTTCGTGCGGCTCGCAGCCAACCTCTCTCTGCGCGCCTCGCTGGTCGGCGAGCGCAGCTTCACGCAGGAGACCAGCGGCCTGGCCTCCACGACGGCCGATCCCTATGCCCTGATCGACCTGCGCGCCAGCAAGGAAGTGGGCGCCCACCTGGGCCTGTCCCTGGGCGTCAAGAACATCCTCGACGCCGGCGACCACGACTACCTGCGCGTGGCGCCGCGCCGCGTCGTCGCCGGCTTCAATCTCCGCCACGGCAAGAACTAGGCCCACCCCTCACCCCGAAAGGAACCACCGATGCACAAGCTTCGCCTCCTGCCCATGCTGCTGGCCCTCGCCCTGGCGGTCGGCGCCTGCAGCGACGACGATCTCAGCCCCACCGGCAACGATGAAGAAACCGCCACGGTCGAGACCACCGACAACGGCGATGGCAGCTTCACCACGGTCGTCGACGCCGGCTACCTGGGCGCCACGGATTGGGTCTACGTCAGCCTCGAGGACGGCTCCGAGGTGACGCCCGCCGGTCGCGCCGCCGGCGCTTGGGACCTGGCTTTCCAGTTCGCCAACATCATCGTCAACGGCGGCGCCAACGGCACGGGCGGCGTGGCCGTCCACGCCTACGACGACGGGGGCTTCGCGGCCCTCACCGCTGCACCGAATACCGTCTATGTCACGGACACCGGCATGGACGATGCCGGCCAGTGCTTCACGACGGGCACCGGCTGGTACAACTACAACCCGATCAGCCACGCCTTCTCGATTCGCGCGGATCGCTACTATGCCATTCGCCTCAGCGACGGCAGCTACGTGAAGCTGCGCATGAGCGACTTCGTCGACGGCGCGGGCACCCCGGGCTTCCCCACCTTCGTCTGGGCGCCCATCGCGGGCGACTTCGCGGTATCGACCGCCGCCGCCGGCGCGGCCCGCGAGTCCGCCATCGAGGCGCCGCCCATGGGCAGCAGCGACTGGGTCTACTTCTCCTTGGCCACCGGACTCGAAGCGACGCCGGCGAATCCGGCCGACGCGGACGACTACGATCTCGCCTTCAACTTCGCGAACATCGCACTGAACGGCGGCGCCAACGGCACCGGCGGCGTGAGCCTGCGCGCCTTCGACGACGGCGCCTACGACGCGCTGGCCGCCGCCCCGGCCGGCGGCTACAGCAGCGACACCGGCACCGGCGACAGCGAGCTGGTCTTCAACACGGGCAGCGGCTGGTATACCTACGACTCCATGACCCACGCGCTGAGCGTGAACTCCGATCGCTACTATGTGATCGCCGCCGCCGACGGCAGCTATTACAAGCTGCGCGTGACGGCCTTCGACTTCGAGCCGGGTGTCGCCGCCTACCTGGGCTGTGACTGGGAGCCCATCGCGCCCCCCGTTCTGCCCTGAGTGGGGACCGCCATCCCGCTCGCTGCCGCCTGAGGGGCCCCGCATCCGGGGCCCTTTTAGTTGCCCCGGGACTCGGATGCCAGCGCGGCCAGCAGCGCGCGCAGCGCGGGCATCAGGCGCCGCCCGGCTCCGGCGACCCCATAGCGAACCGCCGGCGGATGCTCGACCCCGACTTGCCGGCTGATGAGCCGGGCGCTTGCGAGGGCTCTGAGCGCCAGGGCGAGGGCCCGCGGACTCGCGCCTGGCAGGCGGCCGGCCAGCTCGGCGTAGCGCAGCTCGCCGTCGTCCAGGACGGCGAGGATGGGCAGTGTCCACTTGCGGGCGATCAGCTCGCGGGCGGCCGGGGGCGTGGCGGCCACCAGCGCGGCGGCGGCGCCCGCCAGACCGCTCCGCCGGGGGCCAAGCTGGTATTCGGGGCGGAGCGGATGGCCGTGGCCGGCAACGGCCGCCACGTGGCCGGCGGCCAGTAGCGCGTCCAGGCTCTCGCGCAGGGGGCGCGCGCTGACGCCCAGGGCCTGCTGCAGCTCGACGAAGCGCGCGCCGTCGCGACCGGCCAGGGCGGCCAGCAGGTCCAGCGCCCAGCGGCGGTGGCTGAGCGCGAGCAGGCCGGCAATGGCGACAGGCGATGTGGGCATGGCTCGGCACTTGACCTTGTTTTTATAGCTGCTATACTAATCATACACACGCGCCGCTGGATCGGCCAGCGGAAACCCCTCAAGGAGCAATCATGAGCACCGCCATCCACTACAAGGGCGACGTCACCCTGTCCTTCGGCGTGAGCGACCTGGATGCTGCCATCCGCTGGTACCAGGAGCGCCTGGGCTTCACCCTCCTCTACCGCCTGGATGACATGGCTTGGTGCGAGCTCCAGGGGCCCGGCGCCGCGATCAGCGTCGGTCTCGGCCAGCGCGAGCAGGTGGCCCAGGGCGGCGGCTGCGTGCCGGTCTGGGGCGTCAAGGACATCGCCGCCGCGCGCGCAACCCTCGAGGCGGCGGGTGTGCGCTTCGACGGCCCGACCCGGGAGATCCCGGGGATGGTCATGCTGGCCACCTTTTACGACCCCGACGGCAACGCCATGATGTTCGTCCAGAGCCTCGGCGCTTCCTAGGCCCACAAGAACAGCGCCCTCGCTCACGAGAGCGAGGGCGCCGGCCTCTCCACTACCCAGGCGCCGGGCTCAGCGGCGCGAGGGTCGGGCTTCGGACTTCGCGGCGGGTTTGGACTCGGACTTGGAGTTCTCCCGCTGCTTGCGCGAGGGCCGCTCTTCCGGCTTCGCCGCCGGCTTGGACTCACCGCTCGGCTTGCGCTCCTCCGCGCGGGGCGGCGCGGGCGCCGCCTCGGGCCGGTTCGCCGGCTTGTCTTCGCGCACGGCCGGGCGATCGTCGCGCTGCGGCCGGTCGTCGTTGCGAGCAGGTCGATCCTCGCGCTGCGGTCTGTCCTCACTGCGGGTGGGCCGATCGTCGACCCGGGTCGAGCGCTGGTCGGGGCGATCCGGAAGATAAAGATCGCGGCCCGGCTTCGGTGCACGGCGCACGTCGCGCACGGCAACCGGCGGCCGCCCGGGCTTGTCCCGCTTCCAGTCGCCGGGCTTGACGTCGTGGTAGACGTTCTTCCAGCGCAGCTGCGGCCCGTTGTGGCGATCGCGATACCAGTAGTCGTACTGGGGCCGATGGCCCCAGTGCCAGTAGTTGCGATGGCACCAGTGGTGATCCCAGCGCCAGTCCACCCAGAGGTTCACGCTGACGTAGGGATCCCAGAAAGGGTCCCAGTAGCGGTCGGGGTACCATTCGTAGATCAAGTAGCGCGGGTAGGGCACCTCGGCGCGGACATAGAACCAGGCCACGTCGCTGGCATAGCCTTCGGGCCCGCGGTCGTTGCCGTCCCAGGCGAGCCGTTCGTTGACATCCCAGATCGCCTGCGACGGATCGCCGCTGATGCGACCGCCCACGCTCGCCGAGCGATACCAGTACTCGCTGCTGGACTCGAGCGTGTTGAGACGCAGCGGATAGGGCGAGGCCACGGCCACCACGTACTCGATGCCCTTGGGTCCGTCGACGATGAGATCGTAGTTTTCGCGCGGGCCGGGAATGCTGTAGATGCGCCCGGCTTCGACCCACTGCGGATCGCCGTAGCGCGGGTAGAGCAGGCCCAGATAGCCGTCGCTGTCCACATTGTAGATGGCGACGTAGCTGTCCGCCTCGGTGCGGAAGCGGATGGTCAGCGCTTGGCCATAGTCATAGACGCTGCCATCGGCCCGATCCAGCCAGACGTCGACATCCACGGGGCCGACGGCAGGCTGCTCGTGCGGCGTCACCGTGGCGGCAGTTGCCAGCGCCGGCATGAGGATCGCCGCGAGAATGGCAATGCTGGTTTTCATGTCTCCCTCCTTGCCTAGCGGCCGCCGGCCGCGGGACGCGTCCGGCTGCTGCGCTGCATGATGCGGTCGGCCGCGACGGCCCGGGGCGCCTTGCCCGGGGCCGCGGCGCCGGCGTCGCCGATCACCGTGAGTTCAGGATTGCCTTCATCCACCTGGAAGGCCCAGTCGAGGACGACGAAGTCCTGGCCGAGCTCCCGCACGCGGAATTTCGCGAAGTGGTTTTCCCAGGTCCAGACCAGGTAGGCGTGACCCGGGTAGAGCCGCACCACGTCCGCTTCATCGAGCGTCCAGCCGCCTTCGGGCGCCCAGTCGATCTCATCGAGAGACTCCACCCAGCCGGCGCTCTGCAGGTCGGTGCCGTAGACCTGGTTGCCCACCAGCACGTCGGTGCTCTGCATCGCGTAGCGATCGCCGTCCCAGAACAGGTACATGTCCGCGTAGGGGTCGTCCCAGGGAATCACCATGTGCTGATAGAAGCCCGAGAAATCCACGCCGGCCCGCGCGTCCTCGTCGTAGACGGTGATGCGGCCGGCCGGGCGGGGCGTGTCGTGCACGGTCTCGTAGCTGAGATCGCTCTCGCGGCCGTGCCAGTCGCGAGCCGCCACGGCGTAGAAGTAGGTGATGCCGTTGCTGACCTGCGTGTCGCGGTAGAACTCGTCCACGCTGTAGCCGCGGACGGCATAGGGGCCCCCGGCGCTCAGGCTGCGGTAGATGGTGTAGGTCTCCAGGTCGACGTCCTGGACGGGGTTCCAGTACAGCTCCACGCTGCCGTCCCCGGTCACCGAGAAGACGCCGGAGGGAGCGGGCAGCCGCGGCTCGTCCCACCAGGAGCGCGAGCTGCGGCAGGCACCCAGGCCTAGCCCAAGTCCAAGAATGAGCGCCGGCAGCAGCAGGCTTCGGATGAGCAGCGCTGTCTTCATGTCTGTGACCTCCTGATCCCGGAAACGTGTCATCAGCCGGCTAACGGCGACCCTGCGGCTTGCGCTTGGCCTTCTCGTCGTCGCTCTGGTCGCTCTGCTTGCGAATGTCCTTGATCATCTCCCGCAGGCGGGCGTTGAAGCGCTTCTCGAACAGCTCGAAGCGCGCCTGCTGCTCCAGGTTGAGCAGGGGAAAGGCCCGGCGCCGGAAGTTGTTCTCGTCGACCTGCAGCCTTTCGTCGAGCCTGCGCAGATCCTCCATGACGCTGCGGATCTGGTCGGCATTGCGGCTCGAGTCCTTGACGAGCAGCTCCAGCGTCGCCTCCAGGCTCTTGCGCTCCTGGCGGTGGCGGCTGCGCGCGCGATCGTAGTCGTCGTAGAGCGGCACGAATTCCCGTGCCGTCTGCTGATCGAGACCCAGTTCCCGCACCAGCTCCCAGGCCTTGACGTTGCGGATCTGTTCGCGCAACTCCTCCCGCTCCCGCTCCTGCAGCGCAGAGGACGGGCTGACCGCCAGCACCAGCATCAAGCTGCCAAGGATGATTGCCTGCCTGCGCATCGCCTTTCCTCCGGTTTCGTGCCTGCTCAACCGCGGAGGCCGTCCAGGCGTTCGGCCAGTTCCGCCAGTTCCGCCACGCTCAGCTGTTCGAGAAGCAGATCGGGATCCTCTTCCATCGCCAGGACCTGTCCCTCGTCGATCAGTGCTTCGAGCTGGCCCGCGTTCGCCGCCAGCTCGGCGCTCAAGTCCTGA
This sequence comes from uncultured bacterium, assembly GCA_963695095.1. GTDB lineage: Bacteria > Krumholzibacteriota > Krumholzibacteriia > JACNKJ01 > JACNKJ01 > VGXI01. Next base: position 2,842,809 of record CAVOFT010000001.1, read on the forward strand.
AGAGCCGGCTGCTCGGCTGCCAGGCGCGGGCTCTGTCCGCCTGCGGGGTCGGGCCGCCGCTCACCCCAGAAGGCCAGGGCGAGGAGCAGCAGCCCCGCGGCCGCCAGGCCGCCCCAGGCCAGGCGCGGCAGCAGGGGCGAGCGGCGAGGGGCGTCCTCGGGCTGACCCGCCAGGCCCCGCAGCACCTGCGCGCGCAGCGAGGGCCAGTACTCCGCCGGCGGCGCCGGCGGCTGGTAATCCGCCAGCCGCGCCAGCGTGCGGCGCAGGGCCGCCAGCTCGCTGGCGCAGCCGGGGCAATGCTGCAGATGGGCGGCCAGCGCCGCCTGGCTGGCCGCGTCCTCCCCGCCCGACCGCTCGGCGTCCAGGGCGCCGAGGAGGCGATCCCGCCAGGGGCGGCAGGCTTCAGTCGTCGAGCGCGTCTTCATGACTGAGCTCCCGTTTCAGCTTCTGCAGGGCCTGGAAGTAGTTGGCCCGCACGCCGCCCTCGCTGCGTTCCAGCGCGGCGGCGATCTCCCCGTAGTCCAGTCCCTCGCGGTGCCGGAGCAGAAAGACCGCCCGTTGCTTGGGCGGCAGCGCCGCCACCGCCCGCTCGATGCGCGCGGCCAGATCCTTGCGCGCCAGTTCCCGCTCCGGGCGTCCCCGTCCCGAGCGCAGGCGTCTGACCACGTCGCCCAGGGCCACCAGCGGATGCCGCCGCGCGCTGCGCAGCTGGCTCAGGCAGAGGTTGATGGCGATGCGGTGCAGCCAGGTGCCGAAGCTCGATCGGAATTCGAAGGTCGGCAGGGCACGGAAGGCCCGGATGAAGGTCTCCTGCGTCACGTCGGCCGCTGCCTCGGGATCCCCCAGCATGCCCAGGACGAGGCGATGGATCCTCTGTTCGTGTCGCGCCATGAGTCCATCGAAGGTCCATCGCTCACCTGCCAGGAATCGCCGAACGAGCTCGCGGTCATCCACGCCATCGAATCGGCTCACCGTGTGTCTCCGGATGCTTGGACGCCGACAGGGCGCTTGCGTTTAAGGGCATTCCCGCGTAACCGCCGCGTAACGACCGGGTGCGATGCTCCCTTCCGGACAGTCGGCCGGAGGCCGGCGCAAGCACTGGGAAAGGAGACCGGCATGTCCACCTTCGTGGTCAGCTTCGTCGGCGATCCACCGCGCAGCTTCCGCGGCCGCGTCCGGCATGTAGCCTCGGGCGAGGAAGCCGTCTTCACCTCCGTCACCGATCTGCTCCTTTTTTTCGAGGAGATGGCGGCCCTGCCGGGGCCCCAGCGCGTGGAAGCGGCGCCGGAGCGGCCGGAGAGCTCGGAGGGGGCTCCGGACGACTGATCCGCTCGGCCAGGGTCCGCAGGCGGGGCGAGGGCGGCAGATCCAGCTCCTGGATCATCAAGCGCTCGTAGCGCTGGTAGTCGGCGAGGGCCTCTCGTCGCTGCCCCAGCTGGAATTCGGCCTGGACCAGATGCCAGTGGAGGCCTTCGGCGAAGGGGTCTTGCTGCAGCCCTTGCCGGCAGAGCGGGGGCAACTCGCTCCAGCGCGCCGCTCGGGCGAGCTGCGCAAGAAGGCGCTCCAGGGCCCGTAGATAGCGGTCCCGGAGGCCCTCGCGCTCCAGCACCGCCAGCTCCTCGTAGGGGCTCTCCATCAGAAAATCCCCCCGGTAGAGTGCCAGGGCGGCGCGGAGCGAGGATTCCGCCGCCGCCTCATCCTGTCGGCGGGCGGATTCGGCCGCGGCCAAGGCGGCCTCGAACCCGAAGACGTCATAGCGGTGTCCGGCGCCCGGATCCAGCCGGCAGGCCTCTTGCCGGTGTTGAACGTGGGACGGGCCGGCGCCGGCATCGAGGAATCGCCGCAGCTGGAATATACTCTGGCGCAGGCTGCCCCGGCTGCGCTGGGGATCCCCGCCGGGCCACAGGGCTTCCAGGACCTGCTCCTGGGGAACCCAGCGGAAGCGGTGGACGAGCAGAAGCTGGAAGAGCCGCAGGGCACGGCGGGAAGGCCAATCCTCCAGTCGGAGCCGGTCGCCGGCCCGCTCGATCTCCAGGGGTCCCAGAGCGCTGATGCCGAGGGGCTGGCTGGGGGTAGCGCCCAGTTCGTCGGCGGCGGCTCGGGCGGCGCCCCCGCGGCGGCTGCGGGCCATCCTGGCCAGCAGCTCGCGGGCTGCATCGCCCCCCAGGCGGCCGAGCAGGCCCACGAGCCGCAGCCGGCACCCCTCGTCTGGGCTCTCGGCCAGGGGGGAGAGCGCGCTCAGCGCGCTCTCCCCCATCTCCTCGAGGCGACGGGACGCATGCTCGGCCTCCAGGCCGCGAGCCAGCGCCGCGGCCCAGAGGCCCGCGCAGGCCGCGGGCTGCTGCACCTGCAGGGCCTGCTCGTGCTCGGAGGCGGCCAGGCCCGAGAGGAAGGCCACGAGCTGGGCGTCCTCGAGGCGCCCGGTGGCGAGGGCGCGGTCGAGGCGAAGCGCGCCCAGCCGGCGCAGCTCGAAGCCGGCGCCGGCCTTGGCCAGCAGACGCTCCGCGCGCGCCCAGTGCGGCCCCTCGCGGCCGGGTGCCGCGGCCTGGCCGAGGAGGGTCTCGCAGCGACCCTCGAGCAGGCGGTGACCGAGGCTCTGCACGACCGCCAGGGCGTGGCGCAGGCGCCGGCGGGCGATCTGGCGGTTGCCCTCGGCCAGGTCGAGCTCGGCGAGGGCGATGTGCGGAATCGACTGCTGCTCGGCCTCCCCCACCTGCTCGCCCAGCTCGCGGGCCCGCTCCAGGTGTTCGCGGGCGGCGGCGTGGTCGCCTTCGAGCCGGCGCAGGCGGCCGAGGCTGTAGTGAACGATGCCGAGCATCGTGCCGTACTCCAGGCGTTCGGCCAGCCGCAGGGCCTCCTCGCAGCAGTCGCCGCCCTCCTTGAGCTCTCCCATTTCGACGAGTACCCAGCCGAGCACGCCCAGGCTGTGGCAGATCCGGCGCGGATCGCCCAGCTCTCGAAAGATGGCCAGGGAGCGCCGGCCCGCCCGCTTGGCCTCGCGAAACTCCCCGCGGGGGCCGTAGACATTGCCGACGAGCAGGTAGAGCACGCGGCCCTCGCCCAGGGCGTCCTTGCGCCGCCGGAAGATGCGGCCGGCCTGGATCAGTGCCGCCGCCCCCTCGTCCAGGCGACCCAGGTCGCAGGCCGAGACGCCGCGCAGGCCAAGCAGTCGGCCCTCGGTCGCCGGACGCAGGCCGGGTGCGGCCAGAGCCTGGTCACAGAGGCGCAGGCAGGCTCGGTAGCGGCCCTGGCGCATGGCGAGCTGGGCGAGCAGACTCTGCAGCTCCACTCGCAGGTGCCCCGCTTCCGCCCGGCGCAGGGCCCGCCGATACGCGCGCTCGGCTTCCCCGAAGCGGCCCTGGACCTCGTGAACGCGGCCGAGCAGGTAGAGCGCGGCCGGGCTGGCGGCCAGGCGCGCGGTGGGCAGCGCCTCGAGCAAGCTGCGCAGCTGGCCATACTGACCCGTGGCGAGCAACTCGTCGCCATGGCGCTCGCAAAGGGTGAGAAGGCCGTCGCTATCGGCCGCCTGGGCGCTGGCAGCGGCTGCTGCCAGCCAGTCGCCGCGCTTGCGCAGCAGGGCGGCCGCGCGGCGCTGGAGGCTGCGCCGCCGCTCCTCGCCCGCATGGCGCGCAAGCTGTTCGCGCAGGCATTCGCGGAAGAGCGCATGAAGTCGATAAGCGCCGGTCCCGTCGGCGCTCAGGAAGCAGTTGCGCCGCGCCAGTTCGGCGAGCAGCGAGGCGGCGTCCTCGCGCTCGAGCAGGGCATCGCAGAGGCCGGGTTCCAGGCGGGGAAGGATGGCGCAGGCGCGCAGGAAGTCCCGACTGGCGGGAGGCAGTCCGGACAGCACCTCTTCGGCGAAGTAGGCGAACCAGCCCTCGCGCGCAGCGAGCACGCCCGCCAGTGCGCTCGCCAGGGCCGCTGGTGTGGGCTCGGCCAGGCCCTGGAACAGGATGCCGATGCCCGCCGGCCAGCCCTCCGTGAGGGCCGCGATGTGCGCAGCCTCCGCTGCGGGCAGCACCGCGCCCGGGAAGCGCAGGGCGTAGAGGGCCGTGATCTCCTCGGCGTCGAAGGCGAGCTCGGCTGGGCCCACGGTCGCCAGCTCTCCGGCTGCCTTGAGGCGAGCGGCGCCCAGCCCCAGGGCTTCGCGCGAGAGCAGCGCCAGTGTCACGCCCGCGGGCAGATGGCGCAACAGGCGCTCGATCAGCTCCCGGACCGCGGGCGCGGCGGCAGCCAGGTGCACATCATCCAGGACGAGCAGGCAGGGCTCCCGAGCAGCGCGCAGGAGGGCCAGGGCCGCGGCGAGCTGCTGCTCCGGCCCGGTGCCCGCCGGCGGCGCGTCGCCGCCGCAGGCTCGCCCAAGGGCCTCGTGCAGGTGCAGGACAAAGCTGGCCGGCTCGGCATCTCCCTCGTCGAGGGAGAGCCAGGCGAGCGGGCCCCCGTGTCGGGCGGCGGCGCTGATGAGAAAGGCCGTCTTGCCGAAGCCCGCCCCCGCCGTGACGAGCAGCAGGCGCCGGCCCCGACAGGCCTCCCACAGCGCGTCCAGACGCGGCCGCTCCAGGTGCAGGGCAGGCAGCCGCGGCGGATCCAGCTTGCTGACGATGAGCGCAGGCGGCATGGCGAAAGCACCCGGCGGGCTGGCGGTGGCGTTTCAGTATGCCCCTTCCCGTCGTTGCGCTCAAGGACGCGCGGCAGGACAGCGCCCGGGGCCCTCTGCTTCCCTGGCGCTGCCGGCAGGGGACCGCGGGCGGGCATGGGCGTTGCCCCTGCGGAGAGGTCGACCGCTGCACCGCCATCGCGAACGGAGAGGACTGCCATGACCCCCTCGGACGGCAAGCGCCAGGTTTGGATCATCCCGGGCGATCCCGGGCCGGAATCACCGCCCCCGCCCGCCGTGGAGGCCCCGGGACACCGCATCGTCGCCGCGCCGCTGGCGCGGCGGCGGCGGCCGGAACCCAAGCCCCTGCGCCTGCTGGCCCGGGTCTATGGACTGGGACCGCTGGGGACCCTGCTCGGCGGTGCGGCCCGCTGGGAGCAGACCCTCGCCGTGCTCGCGCTCATGGCCGGCCTCTTCTGGGTGCTGCTGCAGTTGCCGCCGGTCGCGGCGGGCCTGCCCGCAGCGCCCCGGCTCAGCATGGCACTCCTGTGCGGCGTGTTCCTGCTCGGGGCCTGGTGCCGCGAGCTGTCGCTCATCGCCGGCCCGCGTCGCCTGAATCCCGAGCGACTGCCGGCCTGGATGCGCCGCGGCCCCGCGGTCGCGCTGCTCGGCCTGCCCGTGCCGGGCCTGGGCTTGCTCATCGCCGGGCGCCCGGGTCGAGCCGCGCTCGCCTTCTTCAATGCGGGGCTCACGGTGCAGGCCCTGCTCATCCTCGCCGGACTGGGGCGGGAGCTGGGGCCCTGGGGCGTGAGCAGCGCCGTGGAGGCCTGGCTGGCCGGCGCGGCCATCGCCCTCGCCCTCGGCGCCCTGCTCTGGATCGCCGGCGCCCTGGACGGCGCGCGCTTGCTGGCCAGCGCCCAGCGGCGACCGCGCCTGGTGCCTGCGGACCGCTACGCGCTCGGCCTCCTGCTGGCCCTGCTGCTCTTCGCCGCCGGCTTCCGACCCGCCGACTTCGCCGGCGATCTCGATGGTCTGGCCGTGTCGCTGGAGACCCGTGGTTTTCGCCACTTGCCCCTGGCATGCGAGCTGTGGGCCCTGCGCCTGGATCAGGGGCGGCCCGAGTACGCCCTGCGCGCCGCCGACCTGGCGGCGGCCACGGACCGGCCGGTCCTGGCCGGCGCCCTGCTGTACTCGGTGCGCGAGCGCTGGCAGGTCTGCGCGACTCGATTCGGGCGGGAATTGGCTGCCACGGGCGGGGTCGCCGGCCGGGAGCTGTTCGGGCCTCTGGACGCGCACTAGCGCGCCGGCTTGGCAAGGCCGCCCCCGCGGGTGTACCTTTGCGGAGTGGAGTGTCCGCTAACCCACTCGGTCCGGAGGTCGCCCATGTCCCCGCTGAACCGCCGCGAATTCCTGCAGGGCCTGGCCGCCGGCTCCGCCCTCGCCCTGAGCCCCCTCTCCCTGCTCGCCGGCGAGGACGCGCCGCGGGCGATGGCCATCGCCCGCTGGCAGGGCGAGACCCTTGGTGATGCGAACATGACCGCGGCGGCCGAGCGCCTCACGGAGCGCGCGCTGGCTGCGATCGGTGGCATGGGCCGTTTCGTCGGCGAGGGCGATCGCATCTGGATCAAGCCCAACATCGGCTGGAACCGCAGCCCCGCCCAGGCGGCCAACACGCATCCCGACGTGGTGGGCACGCTCGTGCGCCTCTGCTTCGAGGCCGGCGCCAAGTCGGTGCGCGTGGGCGACCACCCCTGCCAGGAACCGCGCCAGACCTATGCGACCAGCGGTATCGGCGCGGCCGTCGCCGCCGCCGGCGGGGAAATGGTCACCCTCGATCCCGCGCGCTGTCGACGCGTGGCCCTGGGCGGCGCGCGCCTCAAGGAGTGGGAGGTCTTTCCCGAGATCCTCGCGGCCGACCTCGTCATCAACGTGCCGGTGCTCAAGCACCACGGTCTGTCGCGGACCACGGCCTGCATGAAGAACTACATGGGCGTGGTGGGCGGCAACCGCAGCGCCTGGCACCAGGACCTCGCGAGCTGCCTGGTGGACATCACGGCCTTCATGAAGCCGCGGCTCTGCGTCCTGGACGCCACGCGGATCCTGCTGCGTCACGGCCCCCAGGGCGGCAAGCTCGAGGACGTGGCGGTGAAGGGTCTGGTCGCGGCCGGCACCGACATCGTGGCGCTGGACGCTCTCGGCGCTTCGCTCCTGGAGCTCGACCCCGCCGAGCAGAAGACGCTGACGGCGGGCGTGGCGGCCGGCCTGGGCAGCCTGGACTACCCTGCGCTCGCTGGCGCGGAGATCGCCGTCTCGTGACCGCGCGGGCGCGGGCGCGGCGGCTGGTCTGGCTGCGCCGCTGCGTGCAGGCGGCGAGCCTGGCGCTCTTCGTCGCGCTGTTGCTCGCCACGCGGCCGCCGGCAGCGGGAGCGCCGTCGGGCTGGCTGGGCTTCTACTTCCACATCGATCCGCTGGTGCTCGTCGGCAACTGGCTGGGCGGGCATCGCCTGGCCGGCCTCGCCCTGCTCGCCCTGGCCACGCTCGCGCTCACCCTGCTCCTCGGTCGCGTCTTCTGTGGCTGGCTCTGCCCGCTGGGCGCCCTGCACAACGCCCTGAGCTGGCTGGGCGGGCGGCGGCCGGCGCGGCGCGCGCAAACGGACGCGTTCTCGCGCTGGCAACGCGCGAAGTACTGGCTGCTCGCCGCGCTGCTGGTCATGGCGCTCGGCGGCGCGCACTGGGTAGGCGTCGTCGATCCGCAGTCGCTCCTCTACCGCAGCCTGGCGACGGGCCTCCTGCCCGCCCTGCAGTGGGCCGTCGAGGCGAGCGCCGGCGGCATCTTCGACGCCGATCCACACCTGGGCCCCTGGCACCTGACCGCCCTCAGCGAGCCGATCTATCGCTTCTGCCGAGACGAGCTCTTCGCCGGGCAGAGCCTGGTCTTCGCCGGCGGGGCGCTGATTCTCTTCATCTTCATCGGCCTGCTGCTGCTGAACCTCCTGCGCCCGCGCTTCTGGTGTCGCTACCTCTGCCCCCTCGGCGCCCTGCTCGGCGCCTGCGCTGGGCGCACGGCGCTGCGCCTCACGCCCTCCGGCAACTGCGGCAATTGCCAGCGCTGCCTGCTCCGCTGCCCCGCGGCCGCGCAACCCGAGAAGCCCGGCCAGTGGCTGCCCGAGGAATGCTTCGGCTGCTGGAACTGCGTGGCCAGCTGCGGAGAGGACGCCCTGGATTTCCGGTGGCAGTGGCCCTGGCGCCGGCCCGCGGCCGCGCGCGTGGATGTGGGCCGGCGCGCGCTGCTCGGCGCGGGCCTGGCCGGACTCGGCGCGCTCTTCCTCTTCAAGCTGCCGCCCCTCGCACGGGGCAAGACCTACAACCCCGAGCTGATCCGGCCGCCGGGGGCGCTCGCCGAGCCGGACTTCCTCGCCCGCTGCGTGCAGTGCGGGCTGTGCATGAAGGCCTGCCCGACGGGCGCACTGCAGCCCGCCTTCGATCAGGCCGGGCTCGCGGGCCTGTGGACGCCGGTGCTCGTGCCGCGCCTGGGCTACTGCGATCACGGCTGCGCGCTCTGCGGGCAGGTCTGTCCGACGGGCGCCATCCAGCCGCTGGCTCTCGCCGAGAAGCAGGCGCTGCGCATCGGCCTCGCCACGCTCGACACCACCCGCTGCCTGCCCTACGCCTATGGCCGCGAGTGCATCGTCTGCGAAGAGCACTGCCCGGTGCCGACCAAGGCCATCTACTTCGTGGAGACGGAGGTGGAGCTGCGCGGCGGCGAGCGGCGGCGGCTCAAGCAGCCGCGCGTGGACGCAGCGCTGTGCACCGGCTGCGGCATCTGCGAGACGAAGTGCCCCTTCGCAGATCGGGCGGCGATCCGCATCACCAGCGCGGGCGAGAGCCGCCATCCCGCGAATCAGCCGCTGCTGCCCGGGGCGCTTCCGCTCGGCGGCGGCGCGGACCTGGGAGCCGATCCCTACGGCGGTTAGGGCGCCTCGCCCGGCAGGGCGCCGAGGCCGACCCAGAGGCGCAGGGTATCCCCGACGAGCCAGGCCAGGCCGAAGCGGCCGGCGTAATCCTGGAATTGCAGGGAGCGCTCGCCAAGGGCCAGCAGCGTGGCGTCGTTACGGCAGGTCTCGGCCAGGGCCGCCAGCGCGCTGACCGTGGCCGCGCTGTCCGGATAGGCCGCGATGAAGAAGCGCTCGGGCGGCGAGCCCTCGCCGTACTCCCCCAGCACCGCCCAGACGCGACCATCCAAGCTCAGCGCATCGCCGCCGGCGAAGGGCAGATAGGCCTCCGTGCCGAAGGCTCCGCGCAGAAGCCGCTCGCTGCCCGGCCGCAGGCCGCCCTGCAGCAGGCGCGCGAGCAGAGGGTCGGCGCCGGGCGCGGGCCGCTCGCCGCCCGCCGCGTCCGCGAGTGCGGCCATCGCGACGAGGCGCTCGGCCTCGCCGCCGGGATTATTGACCTGAATGAAGCAATCGCCCGCCACCAGCGTGACCTGAGAAGGCGAGGCGCTGTGCCGGCGGGCGAGCGTCGCGAGCGGCGCCTCGGCACCGCACTTGAGCAAGTAGATCGCGTAGGCGGCGCGCGCATCCGCGAGACGATAGACTTCGAGATCCAGTGCCCGGCCCGCGCTATCGGCGTAGCTCGCCACGAGCAGATCGATGAACCCGAACTCGTGGAAGAGCTCAGCGCCGCCGTTGATATGGCCGTAGAGCTCGCGTCCCGTGTAGAGCCGCGGCTGCCCCGCCAGCGCCCAGCCGGGCGGCGCTGGCGGCGCCGTCAGGGGCGTGGCAGCCGGCGCGGCGCGGACCACTGCCGCCATCGCCAGGACCAGGATCAGGCCGCGCATCATGCCTCCAGGTGCTCGATGCGCGCGGGGTCGGCGATGCCCAGCCCCAGCGCCTCGGCGTAGCGCAGGTAGTCCGTGAAGCGCGGATGCTCGTTCACGGCCACGCCCATCTCCTTGCGCTTGGCCACCATGCGGTCGTGGCAGACGCGGTCCAGCGCGAAGGGGTCCGTGGCCAGGAAGAGCCGGTGGTAGTCCCAGGTGAAGGCGGCGTTGCCCATGGGGCCGCCGTCGTACTGGCCGACGAGGCCCTCGTTGATGTTGAGCACCAGCTTGTCGCGGAGCACGGGGAAGGCCAGCACCTCCGTACAGACCTTGAAGAAGAGCGGCTGGTGCAGGCGGCCCGTGTTGCAGATGGCCCCGTAGCCGAGATTCTTGGTGGCCATCGAGATGCCGTTGCCCGTGTTCTTGAAGGCGGCCAGGTTGATGATCTTCGTCAGTCGCTGCGTGAGCAACTTGCCGAAGGGCGAGCGCAGATCGTTGAAGACGTGCTGGTGGAGGTAGTTCGGGTCGCTGGGCGCGGCCGCATCGGCCCAGTAGAAGACCTCATCCTCGAAGTTGCCAGCGCTGACGTGCCGGCCGTCCGGCCGCAGCCAGCCGCTCTGATCCGCACCTTCCGCGAAGGCCGCCTCGTCCATGGTCTGCAGGCCTTCGATACCCACGCCAGGGAAGCGCTCGGCAGTGAAGCCGGCCTCGGCGAGCATCACGTCGAAGCGGTCCCAGATGACGATGTTCGCACGCGGCAGGCCGTTCTCGGTCAGCCAGGCGATCACGGCATCGACGAGCTCCGGATGCGTGCTGATGAGTCCCGCGCCGACCGGGTTCACCTTGATGCCCACCACATCGGCCGGCGTGAACAGGCGCTTGAAGCTGGCGGCGGCGTCCAGTCCCGTGAGCGCGCTGAGGCCGCGGCGGAACATCGCCGCCACGACTGCCGCATCGACGGCGCCCGCGGCGAGCGCGGCCGCATCGTGCACCTCGACCACCCGGCCCGGCTGCGCGCCGGGCAGCGAGTGGGCGACCCGCGGCGCGGCCAGGGCCTTGTCGATGTTCGTGGCCGGCTCGGCCGGCGCCTCATCGGCGGCCCAGGCGGCCGGACGGCCGAGCAGGAGCCCGGCGCCGACCGCCCCACCCAGCTTCAAGAAACCACGGCGATCACAGTGAAAGAGCCCCTCCAGAGAGCGATAGGCCATGCTGGACCCCCTTTGCCGGCCCTCACTGTAGCTCAGACGATTCGGTCTGAATACAGCATAGCGCAAGCCTCTCGGGCGGCCACTGACCAGGCAGTTCAGAAGTAAGCGATCGCTTCATCGATGTAATACATTGAAATAGATGCATTTAGCTTATCAATCACCCTCTTGACATTTCCAGTCCTGTGAATATCTTCACAAGGACAACGATGTCCTGAACTCGGCAATCCCCTTGCTAGCGATGGGCGGGAGGTCGGCAGCATGGACCAGGATCGGCGCGCGTTTCTCAAGTCCCTCGGCCTGGCTGGCCTCGGCGGCGCCCTGCCGAGCGCGACCCTGGCCAGCCGCTCCGGCGGCGATCACGGCGAGGACATCGGCGTCCTGGTGGACAGCACCTTCTGCGTCGGCTGTCGCAAGTGCGAGTGGGCCTGTCGCGACACCAATGCGATGGCCAACCTCCCCATCGAGGACTACGCGAATTCGGCGACCCTGTCGGCCTTGCGCCGGCCCGACGCCAGCTTGCACACGGTCGTCAACGCCTATGCGACCCCCGAGGGCGGCGATCCCCGCTTCGTGAAGTTCCAGTGCATGCACTGCCTGGAGCCGGCCTGCGCTAGCGCCTGCATCGTGGGTGCGCTCGAGAAGGATCCCGGCGGTCCCGTCCGCTACGACGCCGGCAAGTGCATCGGCTGCCGCTACTGCATGGTGGCCTGCCCCTTCCAGATCCCCACCTACGAGTACGACGAGCCGCTCACGCCTCGCGTCATGAAGTGCACTTTCTGCTTCGAGAAGACCGTGGCCGCCGGTGGGCGGCCGGCTTGCGTCAGCATCTGCCCGGAAGGTTGCCTCATCTTCGGCGGCCGCGCCGACCTGATCGACTACGCCCGCCGCCGCATCGCCAAGGCACCGAATCGCTATCACGACCACATCTACGGCGAGCACGAGGTCGGCGGCACGAGTTGGCTCTACCTGGCGGGCGCGCCGCTGACCACCCTGGGCTTCCCGGAGCTCGAGTCCGTGGCGCCCGGCCACTATACCGAGCGCGTGCAGCACGCGGTCTTCAAGAACTTCTTTCCGCCCCTGGCGCTCTACGGCCTGCTGGGGGGCATCATGTGGCTGAACCGCCGCGGAGCGGATGAGGAATGAGCAGCCACGAGGCGAAGCCCATCTTTCACCCCCTGCGCACGCGGGGCATGCTGCTCACCCTGGCCGTGATTGCCCTCGGCGCCTACTTCGGCGCCCGCCGCTTCCTCTTCGGCATCGGCAGCACCACCAACCTCGACGACCAGTATCCCTGGGGGCTGTGGATCGGCTTCGACGTCGCTACCGGCGTCGCCCTGGCGGCAGGCGGCTTCACCAGCGCGGCTCTGGTCTACATCTTCGGCAAGGAGCGCTTCCACGCCGCGATCCGACCGGCCCTGCTCACGGCGGCGCTCGGCTACACCTTCGTCGTGCTGGGCCTGCTGGCCGATCTTGGCCGCTACTGGGCGGTCTGGCATCCCATGCTGCCGTCGATGTGGAACGGCAACTCCGTGCTCTTCGAAGTCGGCATCTGCGTGATGATCTACCTCTCGGTGCTCTACGTGGAGTTTGCGCCCATCGTGCTGGAGCGCCTCGAGCAGGTGCTCAGTCCCCGCGGCCGCGCGCGGCGCGCGGTGGGCAGCCTCAAGCGCGGCCTGGATCGTGCCCTCTTCCTCTTCATCATCGCCGGTGTCGTGCTGTCCTGCCTGCACCAGTCCTCGCTGGGTAACCTGATGGTCATCGCGCCCAGCAAGATGAACGCGCTCTGGTGGACGCCCTTGCTCCCCCTGCTCTTCCTGCTCTCGGCCTTCGCCGTCGGCTTGCCGATGGTCATCTTCGAGTCGCTGCTGGCCTCGCGCGGCTTCCGCCGGCCCTTCGAGATGCACTTGCTCGTGCCCATTGCCCGCATCGCCGCGCCGCTGGTCGCACTTTACCTGGCCTTCAAGGTCGGCGACCTCACGCTGCGCGAGGCCTGGGCCCCCGCCCTCCAGCCCACCGGCGCGGCGCTGGCGTTCTGGCTGGAGATGATCGTCGGACTCGTGCTGCCGGTGCTGGTCTTCGGCCACCCGCGCCTGCGCCGCCGTCCCGGCTGGCTCTTCGCCGGTGCTGCGGCCATGGTGCTGGGCGTCGCCCTGAACCGCATCAACGTCTTCATCGTCGCCTACCGGCCGCCCTACGCCGAGCAGACCTACTTGCCCAGCTTCGGCGAATGGGCTGTCTCGGCCGGCCTGGTGGCCGCCTTCGTCCTCGTCTACCGCCTCGCCGTCACCTACCTCCCGGTGCTGCCGACCGGCGAAGAGGAGAGTCACGCATGAACACCCTGCGCGCGCTGCTGATCGTTGCCCTCTTGAGCTTGCCGGCCGCCGCCGGTGCCGCGGAATGCATCAAGTGCCATAGTTGCGAGAAGCCGACGCCGGCGGAGCCCTGCCTCAGCGACTGCCCCCGCGAGGGCCACCAGCCGGGCTGGGCGGATTTCGCAGCCATGGACCTGCCGCAAACCTGCGTGCTCGATCAACTCGTCGATCGCTACGAGCCGGTCATTTTCAACCACGCGCAGCACGCCAAGATGTCGGGCATGGGCGGCTCGAGCTGCCGCCTCTGCCATCATGCCAACCCGCAGGGTTGGGTAGGCAACTGCTACGGCTGTCATCCCGCGCACCTGGCCGGGCGCCATGTCGGCGTGCCCGATTTGAAGACGGCCTATCACCGCCAGTGCATGTTCTGCCACAAGGAATGGAGCCACGAGACCAACTGCGAGGTCTGCCACGCCCCCCGGGGCAAGGGCACGCTGGCCGCCATGCCGCCCAAGAAGCCGAGCGACAAGATGCACGCCTTCCAGCACCGCGAACTGCCCAAGCGCGTGAGCTTCAAGACCAGCTACGAGCCCGCGCCCTACGTCACCTTCGACCACGACCAGCACACGGAGAACTACGGCCTCAGCTGCTTCGAATGCCACGGCAGCGACCAGTGCTCATCCTGCCATGATACCGATGCCACGAAATTCTCCCCGCGGCTGCATAACTTCAGCAACATCAATACCTGCACGAAGTGCCATAATGCAGGGCGCTGCAGCACTTGCCACTCCCAGGAGGCCAATCGGACCTTCGACCACGCATACACCGGCATGCCCCTCAAGTCCTATCACAAGGACCTCGCCTGCGATCGCTGTCACGAGGATCGTCGCACGCATGGTCACATGCCGCGCGAGTGCCATGGCTGCCATGGCGAGTGGGGCGCCGACGACTTCAACGCGGCGAGCTTCGACCACGCTATGAAGGTGGGCGTGAATCTGCGGGAGTTCCACGAGGGCCTCGATTGCCAGGACTGCCACCCCGGCAAGGACTACGCCGCCGCGCCCATCTGCCACGAGTGCCACGACGACGCGATGGCGCCTAGCCGCCTGCGCTAGGCGTTTCGCGAGACGGCCATCTCCGCCCTCTCCCCTCGGGCGGGGGCCAATGATCTCATTGACCCCCGCCCGCCGGCAGTTCATGCTGTTGTGGCTATTCAGAATCCACAGCCCCATTCGTGGCTGTGGCATGGTGGTTGGCAGGCGACTTGAAAGGATGGCTGGCAAGGATGAAGACGCGCTCTCTCTTGAGTTCGGGGATGATCTGGCTCACGCTCCTGGTCGTGGCCTGTTCGAGCGACGACAAGCCCACGGCGCCCGGTGAGGACAGCCCCATCGTCGGCAGCGTCAGCGGCATCGTGGCAGAGGCAGGGAGCGGCTCGCTCGCGGATGTGTTCGTCAGCCTCGGCTCGCGCACGACCCAGACCAACGAAGACGGCTGGTTCGTCTTCGTCGACGTGCCGGTCGCCAGCGACGCCGTGCTCGGGTTTGAAATGGATGGCTACCTGGGCACCTCTCGCCGGGTGGACATCCTGGCCGGCGAGACGACCCACTTGCCCAGCGTCGAGCTGCTGCTGGTGGAGACGCTGTTTCTCGATGCCGTGGCCGGCGGCACGGCGAGCACCGGCGACGGCGATGGCTCGGCCAGCTTTCCCGCCAACGCCCTCGTGACCGCCACCGGATCCCCCTACACGGGCACGGCCGAGGTGCAGCTCAGCGTCGCGCTGCCCGAGGACGGCTTCTTCTACAATGCCTTCCCGGGCGACTTCGAGGGCGAGGCGGCGGGCGGCGGCACGGTTCCCTTCATTTCCTACGGGATCATGGGCGTGGAGCTGCGCGGAGCCCTGAGCGAGCCGCTCTTCCTGGCCGACGGCGTCACGGCCGAGCTCACCCTCCAGGTGCCGCCGGGGGCGAGGCGCTTGGCGCCCGCCACGATCCCGATGTGGTACTTCGACGAGGAGCGGGGCGTCTGGGTGGAGGAAGGCGAGGCGATCCTGGTGGGCGACACCTACGTCGCCGACGTCGAGCACTTCACCATCTGGAATTGGGACTTGCCGACCGCGGACATCTGCGAGATCACGGGACTGGTGCGGAATGCCCACGGCCTGCCCGTGTCCGGTGCGCGCATCTACTCGGAGGGCATCGGCTGCACCTTCGCCGATCAGGCCTACAGCGGCAGCGACGGACGTTTCAGCGTGCGGGCAATCAAGGACTGCTCGGCCGGACTGCACGCCATCAAGGGCACCGCCGCCAGCCAAACGGAGACCCTGGATGTCGGCACCGCGGACACACAGGCTCTACCCGATCCCCTGGTGCTGAGCCTGCCGGCCTTCTCCATCACCCTGAGCTGGGGTGCGGAGCCCGAGGATCTGGATTCCCACCTGCTCGTGCCCATGACCTGGAATCCGGCCTACGATTTCTACCACATCTATTACGACAGCGAGGGTAGCCTGCTGGCGAATCCCTACACCAATCTCAATACGGACGATACGGACGGCATCGGCCCCGAGATCATCTCCGGCACGCAGCTCTACGCCGGCACCTATTCCTACTACGTGCACCACTACGATGGGCTGACCACGATCGCCGCCTCGCCGACGCGGGTCACGCTGCAGGCGAGCGGGATCTACCGCACCTGGAATGCCAGCAGCGCCACCGGCAGCTTCCATGACGGCGGCGGCTACGAGGGCAGCGACCAGAACTACTACGAGGACTACTGGCACGTCTTCGATCTCGTCGTCAGCGCCCAGGGCGAGCTCAGCGTCGTCTCGCGCAACCGGGTGCTTGTCGACGCCGAAGACGGTCCGTGGTGGACCGCGGGCGTCACGATCTTCGAGGAGAGCCTGCGCGGGGCCACGAAGAGCCGCTAGCGCCGCCGCCAAGATCTGCGGCAGGAGTCGGGGAGCACCCGACTCCTGCCGCCAGTTGCCAGGAGTCGCCTCGATGCCGGATCCGGGCCGCTACACCGATCGACCCCTGCCCCCCTATCGCTTTCTGCCCGGACGCGCTGCGCACCCGACGCGCGATCCCGCGGGCCACTCCTTCGGGCTGCCCCCGACGGCGCCGGCCGACCTGAGCAGGGCGGATTGGCGCACGAACGCGGACTTCCTCTTCGCCGCGGACCTCTTCAACCACCGCTTCTGGTGGGAAGCCCATGAGATCTTCGAGGCGCTCTGGCATGCGGCGGGGCGGCAGACGCCGACCGGCCATTGCCTGCAGGCCCTCATCCAGTGCGCGGCGGTCCACCTGCAGGCCGAGCTTGGCCACCTGCGCGGTGCGCAGAGCCTCCTGCGCCGCGCGAGGCGCCATGCCGCCGCTGCCGGCGGCGGCAGCCTGGGCGTGGACCTCGCGGCGCTGCTCGAGGCCACCGGCCGCTTCGCGGCCGCTCCCGAAGGGGCCGCCGCGCGCCTCACGCTCGTTCCCTGATCGCAGCGTCGGTGAACTTTCGGATTCACCCTTTCGCCCCAGCCGCCGATAAAGCTCCACGGAGGTGTGGCGATGGAAAACAGACGCAAACATCGGCGCTATCTCATGTTTGACATGTTGTCCGTGGAGCTCGTCGACCGCGGCGCTTGCGTCGGCTACCTCATGGATCTCACGCCGGCAGGCCTGATGATGCGCAGCAGTTGCGCCCTCAAGCCGGGCACCCGCTACGGCCTGCGCGTCGAGCTGCGGGAGCCGATCGCCGGCGAGACCTGCCTCGCAGTGGCCGGCGACTGCCAATGGTGCCGGCGCGCGCCCAGCGGCGAAGGCTACAACGCGGGACTGCAGATCATCGCACCGACCGCGCAGGTCCTGGCCATCATCGAGGCCCTGAGCCACCCGCAGGTGCCCGCGGGCGAGTAGCCGGCGCCACGGGCTGCCGGCCCAGCATGCGACCAGTGTGGGTTCCCACTCCCTGCTCGATGTGTTATGAAGGATCGGAGCGCCGAGGCGACGTCGCCCCGGCCGCGAGCAGGGGGTTCGACATGAGCTGGAGCGTTGGCGCGAGCGCGCTGATCATCGGGGGCGGCGTCATCGCCCTCAGCCTTCTCCTGGGCTTTCTGTTGCGGCACTGGCTGCTCAGCCGCCTCGCCCGACTGGCTGCGGCGACGGCTTCCCACGTCGACGATGCGATCGTCGGCTCGCTGGCGCGGTCGCTGCCGGTCTGGCTCCTGCTGGGTGGCCTCTTCATCGCGGCGCGCATCGTGGAACTGCCGCCCGCGGCAGCGACGGTCTTCGCCAAGCTCCTGACCGCCGGCTTGATCCTGTCGATCACCGTCTGGGCCGCGAATCTGGGCGTTGCTCTGCTCCGCACACCGGCGACGGCCGCCGGCACCGCCGCCCCCGCCACCGGCGTGCTGCGCTACGCCGTCAAGATCGTCACCTTCTCGGTCGGCGGGCTCGTGCTGCTCAGCAACCTCGGCATCGCGATCACGCCCGTGCTGACCACCCTGGGCATCGGCGGCCTCGCCGTTGCCCTGGCGCTCCAGGACACGCTCTCCAATCTCTTCGCGGGCATGCAGCTCACCCTGGCCGGCAACATGCGCGTGGGCGATTTCATCAAGCTGGAGACGGGCGAGGAGGGCTTCATCGACGACATCCACTGGCGGGTCACCCGCATCAAGATGCTGCCCAACAACTTCGTGCTGATTCCCAATAGCCGCCTCGCGCAGAGCATCATCACCAACTACTACCAGCCCACCCAGGACCTCGCCGTGCTGGTGCCGGTGGGCGTGCACTACGCGAGCGACCTCGCCGAGGTCGAACGGGTGACCTGCGCCGTGGCCCGCACGATCATGCAGACCGTCGCCGGCGGCGTCCCCGACTTCGAGCCCTTCATCCGCTACAACGGCTTCGGCGACTCGAGCATCAACTTCAACGTCATCATGCGCGGCAACAGCTTCACGGACGCCTTCCTCATCAAGCACGAGTTCATCAAGGCGCTGAGCCGCACCTACGCCGAGGCAGGCATCGTCATCCCCTACCCGATCCGGGCGCTCAATCTGGAGCAGGAAAAAGTGCGCGTGGAGCTGGCGGGGCGCTGAGCGCCCGCGCTAGTACAAGCTCTTCACCTGACTCCAGCTCGCGCGCGCGGCCGCCGTGTCCGTGCAGCCCTGGTCCCAGGCGCCGATGTGGAGGCCGCAGGGTGAATTCGCGGAGGTGCAAGGGGAGCTGCTGCGCAGCGTGAGATCGCCGCCCGGCGCATCGCAGTAGAGCGGATCTTCGCTGATGTTCCCGTTGCTGCCCAGCTGATCGACGACGTCGCTGCTCCAGTCGCCGCCGGCATTGCCGTAGATGTCCGTGCAGCTGCACGCAAAGGTCCCGCTGCCGTAGGCGAACACCGCGCCGCCGGTGAGGCCGTCCGTGAACAGGCAGCGCTCCAGGCTCGCCGCCGCGTCGATCGTGACGATGGCGCTGGCGCGCACGTCGCAGCCATTGGCGGCGAAGGTGCACGCCGTGAAATCGGCATCGATGGCATAGAGGGCCACGGCACCGCCGTCGCGATAGGCGTGGTTGTCCACGAAGGTGCAGCCGTTGACGACGAGGCTGCTGCCGCCGTAGCCGTAGATGGCGCCGCCGTCTTCGCCGGCGACATTGCCCTCGAACCAGCAGCCGTTGAGGACGACATCCGCGCCGCTCTCGCGGAAGTAGATAGCGCCTCCGTAGCCGCCGCCGACGTTGCCCACAATCCGGCAATCGTTCACTTCGGCGGCTGCATTCCAGAAGTAGATGGCGGGCCCGGAGGTGAAGCTGCCGCCGGTGATGACGAGGCCCTCGATCCGCGTGCCTGCGCCGGTGTCGACGAGCAGCAGGGCGCGACTGTTGCCACCGGCGTCGATGGTGACGCAGTCGCCGATGCCGGTCTCCCCGCGCAGGGTGACCCCGGAGGGCAGGCCGAGGTCCCACTCCGCGTAAACGCCGCAGGCCACGAGTACCGTGTCGCCGGCCCCCGCTGCCGCCAGGCCGGCGGCGATGCTGGGCTGATCGGCGGGCACGTGAATCGTGGCCGCCTGGACGGCGGCGCTCCCGAGCAGGCCCAGCACGATCGCCATTCCCTTCTTCATCCCATCCTCCTCCTCGGCAATAGATTCGAGTTCATGATTCTAGCGCGGGCAGGCGCCGGGAGCAACCCCCAAGCCGCTTGGCCAGGCCGCCGCTCGCCCTACTCCCCCGCCCAGGTGAACACGTCTTCCACCGTCGACGCGAAGACCCTGGCAATGCGGAAGGCCAGGGCCAGGCTCGGCCCGTAGCGCTCCGCCTCGAGCGCCAGGATCGTCTGCCGCGAGACGCCGCAGCGATCGGCCAGCTCCTGCTGGGTCATCTCGCCGTGCTCGAAGCGCAGGCGGCGGATGCGATTGCCGATGGGCGGCGGGCTCATTCGGCGACGTCCAGCGGGCGCGCGGCGAGCAGCAGCAGGGCAAGGGCCCGCGCGATCACCAGGCTCGCGAAGGCTCCCATCACGACCAGGGGCAAGACCCAGACGCCGACCGTGGCGACACCGGCCCGCGCGCGCGCGAACCACAGGCCCATGCACATGGCGACCACGAAGAGGTAGGAGGCCGCGAAGCCGAATACGGCCGCGCGGCGGGCGAGGTAGCGCTCGCGCTCATCGCCCAGCTCGCGGCGGAACAGGAGCGGAGTCGCGCCCGTGAGCGCGAGCAGCGCCATGGCGGCCGGCGCCACCTTCGGGCTCACGGCGATGTGCAGCACCACGTAGGCAGCCACGGCGAGCAGCCCGACAATGAGCTGGTAGAGCGCGGATTTCTGTTGGGTGGACACTGGCGAGACCTCCTGCGATGAGAGGCCACCAGCATGGCAGATCCTGCGACCGATGTAAAGTATTTCATACTTTATGTCGATCATTTCATACTCCGCCAGGGGGCGCCCTCCGCAAGCGAAAGCCCCCGTCCGCACCTGGACGGGGGCTCTCTTTCTCTCGTGCGCGGGAGCTTGGGGCCGGGTCGCGCGCGTTGTTTCGCGCGCGAGAGGCCGCGAGCGAGCGCTCGCGAGCGCCCTACTTCTTGAACTCCGCGATCAGGCTCTCCACCACGCTGGGGTCGGCCAGCGTCGAGGTGTCGCCGATCTGATCGGGCGTGCCCTCGGCGATCTTGCGCAGGATGCGGCGCATGATCTTGCCCGAGCGGGTCTTGGGCAGGCCCGGCGCCCAGTGGATCACGTCCGGCGTGGCGATGGGGCCGATCTCCTTGCGCACGTGGCCGACCAGCTCCTTCTTCAGCGCGTCGGCGTACTCCTCGCCCGCGTTCAGGGTGACGTAGGCGTAGATGCCCTGGCCCTTGATCTCGTGCGGGAAGCCCACCACCGCCGCCTCGGCCACCTTGGGGTGGCTGACCAGCGCGCTCTCGACCTCGGCCGTGCCGATGCGGTGGCCGGAGACGTTGATCACGTCGTCGACGCGGCCGGTGATCCAGTAGTAGCCGTCCTCGTCGCGGCGGCAGCCGTCGCCGGTCAAGTACATGCCCGGGTAGGCCGCGAAGTAGGTCTCGACGAAGCGCTTGTGGTCGCCGTAGACGGTGCGCATGATGCCCGGCCAGGGCTGCTTGATGCAGAGGTTGCCGCTGCCGGCGCCCTCGATGACCTTGCCCTCGGCGTCCACGAGCACGGGCTCGACGCCGAAGAAGGGCAGCGTCGCGCAGCCGGGCTTGAGGTCGATCGCGCCCGGGCAGCGGCGTGATCAGGATGCCGCCGGTCTCGGTCTGCCACCAGGTGTCGACGATCGGGCAGCGCCTCTCGCCGATGACGTCGTAGTACCACCGCCAGGCCTCGGGGTTGATCGGCTCGCCCACCGTGCCCAGGAGGCGCAGGCTGCTGCGGTCGTACTTCTTGGGCCACTCGTCGCCCTCGCGCATGCAGGCGCGGATGGCCGTCGGCGCGGTGTAGAAGATGGTGACCTTGTACTTCTCGACGACCTCCCAGAAGCGGCCGGAGTCGGGGTAGCTGGGAACGCCCTCGAACATCAGCGTGGTGGCGCCGTTGGCCAGCGGCCCGTAGACGATGTAGCTGTGCCGGTGACCCAGCCGATGTCGGCCGTGCACCAGTAGATGTCGTCGTCGTGGTAGTCGAAGACCAGCTCGTGGGTGAGCGCGGCGTAGACCAGGTAGCCGCCGGTGGTGTGCAGCACGCCCTTGGGCTTGCCGGTCGAGCCGCAGGTGTAGAGGATGAAGAGCGGATCCTCGGCGTCCATCCCCTCGGGCGCGCACTCGGCGATCGGCCTTGGCCATCTCCTCGTGCCACCAGCAGTCGCGGCCGGCCTTCATCGTCGATCTCGATGTCCGCTGCGCTTGAAGACGATGCAGGTCTCGATGCTCGGGCGTGTTGCGCAGGGCCTCGTCGGCGTTCGCCTTGAGCGGGACGACCTTGCCGCCGCGGTAGCCGCCGTCGGTGGTGATGAGCACCTTGCAGGCGCTGTCGTCGATGCGGTCCCTGAGGCTGTCGGCGCTGAAGCCGCCGAAGACGATGCGGTGGATGGCGCCGATGCGCGCGCAGGCCAGCATGGCGATGGCCAGCTCGGGGATCATCGGCATGTAGATGCAGACGCGGTCGCCCTTGCTTCACGCCCTTGCTCTTGAGGACGTTGGCGAACTTGCACACCTCGGCGAGCAGGCTCGCGTAGGTGTACTTGCGCGCGTCGCCGCTGGCTCGCCTTCCCAGATGATCGCGGCCTTGGTCGCCGTTGCCGGCCTCGACGTGGCGGTCCAGGCAGTTGTAGCTGACGTTGAGCTTGCCGCCGACGAACCACTTGATGTCCGGCGTGTCGAACTCCCACTGCGAGACCTTGTCCCACTTCTTGTGCCAGGTGATGCGCGTCGGCCATCTCCGCCCAGAAGCCATCGGGATCCTCGATGGAGCGCTTGTACATCGCCTCGTACTGCGCCTTGTCGACGTGCGCGCCCTTGCGCGCCGAGGCGGGGACGGGATAGATCTTCTCCAGGGTCATGTCTGCCACGGTTCCGCTCCTCCTGGGTCACGGGTTGCTGTCTGCCTTCGCCGCCGCCGGGCGGGCGGGGCGGGATACCTGCAGGTGAGGCCGATAATGGGACCGATTTGTCCAGTTACCCGACTACGATACAACGGAAGAGGAGAAATCGCCAGTCTCCCCCGGGGATTTCCCGAGGGCTCCGCGGGAATCCCTGGCCCCGGCCGATGGGCCTTGCTACCTTGAGTGACGCGGATCCAGCCGCAGCCCAGGTGGCGCCGGCCGGAGATCGAAGTCGTTTCACAAGAAGGAGATCCGCCATGTGCGCCAAGCTGCTCCACCGGAGTGCCATCCTCGGCGTCTTCCTGCTCACGCTGGCCACCGGCGCCCTCGCCGCCGAGCCGGCCGAGTTCTCGGGCAAGGTCCTGGAGACGATGAGCACGGACACCTACACCTATGTTCGGGTCGGCGATGGCCGCACGGAGGCCTGGGCGGCCGCGCCGCGCTTCGCCGTGGCCGTGGGCGAGCAGGTGGCCTTCTCCACCGCCATGCCCATGAAGGACTTCAAGAGCGAGACCCTGAAGCGCACCTTCGCCGTCGTCTACTTCACCAACGAGATCCGCCAGCTCGGAGCGGCCGCGGCAGCGCCCGCCGCACCCAAGGCGCCGGCGGCAGCCAAGGCCCCGGCGGCAGCCATGGCGCCCGGGACCCCGGCCCCCTCGGCGGCGCCCATGGCCCGCATCGAGCCGCCGGCCGGCGGCACGGCCATCGCCGCCCTGGTGGCGAAGCCCGCCGACTTCAGCGGCAAGCGCGTGACCGTGCGCGGCAAGGTCGTCAAGTTCAACGCCAACATCCTGGGCAAGAACTGGCTGCACCTGCGCGACGGCAGCGCCGGCACCGCCGGCGCCGACGACATCACCGTCACCACGAGCGCGGGCGCCAAGCTCGGCGACATCGTGACGGCCACCGGCGTCGTCGCCACCAACCGCGATTTCGGCTCCGGCTACAGCTACACCGTGATGATCGAGGAGGCCACCCTGGCCCAGCCCTAGGACCCGCCCGTGAAGGTCCTCCTGGCCCTGATCCTGCTCCTCCTGCTCGGACTCGGCGCCGCGTCGCGGAGGCGCCTGCGCCTGCCCGGCAGCCGAGCCCTCACGCTCGTCGGCGCTGAATTCCTCCTGCTCGGCTGGGCGCTGGGCGAGCAGGGGCTGGGCTTCCTGGATGCCGCCCTGCTCGGCGATCTGGAGCCGCTCGTCATCCTCGGTCTCGGCTGGATCGGCCTCCTGGTGGGGCTTCAGTTCGAGGCCGCGCTCTTGCGGCGCGTCCCGCTGGGCTTCTACGGCGCCGGCCTCGGCCAGGGCCTCATTACCATGGCCCTGCTCTACCTGCCCCTGCAGGCCCTGCTCGCGCAGCTCTTCGGCCCGGGGCCGGGCAGCAGCGGCGCCGCCTTCTTCCTCGCCGCCGCCGGCGCGGACAGCAGCCAGCACCTGCTCACCCTGGCCCTGCGCGAACGGCGGGGCGTCGCTCCGGCCTCGGCGCCGCTCTTTCGCTTCTGCGCGGAGATCGACACGCTGATTCCGCTGCTGGCCCTGCCCATGCTCGCCGGGCTGCTGCACGCGCGCGCCTGGCTGGGAACGCCCGCGGCCGGAGCCGGGCCGGCGCTGCGGGGGCTGGGCCTGGCCGCGCTGCTCGGGCTCGTCCTGGGCCTGCTCCTCACCTTGCTGCTCAAGGGCACCCGCCGGCCGGCCCACCACTTGCTGGTGCTGCTGGGCTTCCTCGCCCTCTCGGGCGGTCTCGCGCAGGTGCTCGGCCAGCCGCCGCTCTTCGTCAACTTCGTGGCCGGCGTCGTCACCGTGAACCTGCTCGGCCATCGTGCCGACACCTGGCGCCTGGCCGCCGCCAGTGAGAGGCCCTTCTACACCATCTTCCTTCTCCTCGTGGGCGCGGGCTGGCACCTGGGCTCGCGCTGGGCGCTCCTGGTCGCTGTCGCTTTCTTCGTGCTGCGCGTAGCGGCCAAGGTCCTGGCCCTGGCCTTCGCCGGCCGCCTGGCCTGGCGGCGCTCACGGCTGCCGCTCGGCGCCGGTCTCGCTCTCAGCGGGCAGAGCGGGGTATCGGTGGCCATGGTGGCCAGCCTGCAATCCCTCGAGCGCAGCACGCTCGCCGATGCCAGCATGTCCATCCTGCTCATCGGCTTCCTGCTCTCCGCCCTCATCGCGCCCTGGCTCACGCGCCAGGGCCTCTCGCCGGGGCAGCCGACATGAGACAGCTCGTTCTCTTGCTGCTGCTCGCCCTGCTCGTCTGGCTGGCCGAACGCGCCTTCCTCCCGATGGCTGGCCTGCCGACGGGCCAGGCCAGCGTCGCGCTGGGCTTCCTGCTCCTTGCGGCTTACCTGCTCGGCGAACTGGCCGCGCAACTGCGACTGCCGCGCCTGTCCGGCTACCTCATCGCCGGACTGCTCGCCGGACCGGATCTGCTGGGGCTGGTGAGCCGGGAGAGCCTGCAGCGCCTGGAGGCCATCGACGGGCTGGCCCTCACCTTCATCGCGCTCAGCGCCGGCGGCGAACTCGAGCTGCGCGCCCTCAGGCGGGGCCGGCGCTTGCTCGCCTGGGGACTCGTCTGCCAGCTCGGCCTCATCTTCGTCGCCACGGCCCTGCTGGTGCTCGCGATCAGCCCCCTCTTTGCCTTCACGCGCGGCATGGAGAGGACGCAGCTCTGGCTCGTGGCCGCCCTGCTCGGCGCCCTCGCCACGGCACGCAGCCCGGCCAGCGCCATCGCGATCGTCAAGGAGCTGCGCGCGCAGGGGCCCTTCACGGAAGCCGTGCTCGGCCTCACGGTGGCGATGGACATCCTCGCCATCCTGCTCTTCGCCCTGGTCCTGAGCCTGGCCAGCGCGCTCCTGGCCGGCAGCCCGCTCGATCTGGCCTACCTGGGCGGCCTGCTCGCGGAGCTGGGCAGCAGCCTCGCCGTGGGCGCAGCGCTCGGCGTCGCCCTGTCGGCGTGGCTCCGCCGCCTGCGCAGTCACCATCTGCTCACCCTCTTCCTCGTCGCCATCGTCGTCAGCGAGACCAGCCAGGCCCTCACGCAGTGGCTGGATGCGCGCTTCGGGGCCAGCTTTCACCTGGAGCCGATGCTGATCTGCATCGCCATGGGCTTCGTCGTGCGCAACTTCAGCCGGCAGGGCGACGTCTTCCTGCACGCCATCGAACGCGGCGGCTTGACGGTCTTCGCGGTCTTCTTCGCCATGGCCGGCGCCGCCCTGGACCTGCAGACGCTGCGCGC
The DNA here is from genome assembly GCA_963695095.1 of uncultured bacterium. GTDB lineage: Bacteria > Krumholzibacteriota > Krumholzibacteriia > JACNKJ01 > JACNKJ01 > VGXI01. The sequence continues at coordinate 2,867,994 of CAVOFT010000001.1, forward strand.
GACCTGGCCGATCGCGCTGGCGCTCGTGGCGATCCGCTTCGGCGCCGTCCAGTTCAGCAGCGCCCTGGCGGCCCGGCTGGCCGGCGCCGATCGCCTGACGCAGCGGAAGCTCGGCCTCGGCTTCATCACGCAGGCGGGCGTGAGCCTGGGCCTTGCCCGCGCCCTGGCCCTGCGCTTTCCCGACTGGGGCCCGGCCGTGGCCACGGTGGCCGTGGCGAGCATCGGGCTCAATCAGCTGCTGGGACCGGTGCTGCTCAAGTCGGCCCTGGAGGCGACCGGCGAGGCGGGCGCCGCGGGCGCGCCGGAGCGGGAGCTGCCGCCGCGCTCGCGCGCGGCGCCGGCGCCGCCGCTCGTGGACTGAGCGCGGAGCGCCTCCGGCCTCAGTCCTCCGGCCCGGCGAGCGGGTCCATATCGGCCGCCCGCAGCCAGTCGGCGGTGAAGACCTCGGCGAGATAGGCGAAGAGCGCCTGCGAGTCGATCGATAGGCCCAGCTCGCGGTTCATGCGGCTGGCCGTCTCGCTGCCGTTGGCGCTGCCCACGTGGCACCAGTGGGCGCCGCCCGCCTTGACGAGCAGCATCTTGTTGTGGATGGGCGCGCTGCGGCCCGCCCGCTCGCCGGGCAAGCTGCCCAGCGCGACGTGGAGATCGAGTTCCTCCTCCCCGGCAATCGCGTTGAAGCGCTCGACGGTGAGGCGATTCTTGGCGCCGTCCTCGTCGTCGCCGGTGCCGCTGAGGAGCACGCGGACCCGGGCCCCCCGCCTGGCCGCGGCCAGGTAGGCCTCCAGCCGCGGATTGGGCGCGCGGCCCTCGCCGTAGCCCCACCAGGCGCGCTCGTACTGCTGCTCGACCAGGACCAGGTCGCCACGGCCGGCTTCCCGCAGGTGGCCCAGGTAGCCGCGATCGGGGCGCAGGGCGTTGTCCGGCGATTGGCTCAGCTCGAAGCGCGCCTGCTGCCGCTCGCTGAAGACTTCCGGCTGCACGGGCGCGTAGCCGGCGCGCGGGCTGCCCGGCCGCGGGGTCCGCTCCTCCAGCCCCTCCCGCGGCACGTAGCGGTGGATGTCGCGCTGGCGGTTGGGATCGAAGTCCGCCATCCACACGGCAATCGCCCGCTCGAGTACGCAGGGCGCATCGGTGACCAGGAAGGCGCCGCGCGCGCCGCTGGTCCCGTCGGCCATGTCGTCGTCGGGCAGGCTGCTCTGCGTGAAGTTGTCGCTGCCGAGGAGGAGCCGCCGCCGGTCGGCGATGATGAACTTCTGATGGCAGTGGTTGTAGCGGTCGGGAATGATCGGCGTCCATGCCCGTGTGGCGCGGGTCGTCCCCGTTGCGCCAGAAGAAGACGGCGCCGCGGCCCGAGGGATGCTCGTCGATGCGCCGCGCGACGGCGCGCACCACGTCGTAAGTGCCGCCCCGGGCGCCGAACACCTCGCCGTCCAGGAGCATCGTCACGCGCACACCCCGTTCCATGGCCGCCACCAGTTCGTCCGCGAGCCCGGCGTGCGTGAACAGGTAGGTCTCGATCTCCAGGCTCGTGGTGGCGGCGCGCAGAAAGTCGCGCAGGCCCGCGAAGCTGTTGTCCGGCGAGACGAAGGCCGTCACCTCGGCGGTGGCGGCGCAGCGAGCCGTGTCGAGGAAGCGCTCGCGATCCCAGCCCGGGTAGGCGACGCCCATGCCGAGTTCGGGATCCAGGGCATCGCTGATCCAATCGGCGGCCGCGTTGGTGTCCAGACGACGGCCGCTCTCCAGGCTGCGCTTGCGCCAGAGCACCTGCCCCTCGGCGGGCAGGTAGTCGTTGAAGCGGAAGGGCTGGGCGGCCGGCCCCGACCAGCCCGACTGCGCCTCGGCCCAGCCCGCTTCCCAGACCAGCGCGTCGACCACGCGGCCCTGCTTGTTCAGCAGCACCAGCTCGTCGCCGCCGTTGTCGAGAATGAGCAGGCTATCGCCGGGCGTGGGCTGCCGATCGAAGGCGAAGTCCGGCGGGAAGCCGAACTCCCAGGTGAAGCGCTCCATGTTGCGCGCGACGTGGATGACGGCGCCGGGCGCCAGCGTGCTCCCGGCCGGGAAGCGCCAGACGCCCTCGTTGTCCGTGACCGACCAGCCGTCCAGGCGCTGCTTGCGATCTCCGGCATTGACGAGAGCGAAGGACTCGCCGCCCTCGCCCTCCCCGGGCTCGGCGGCATCGTAGCAGACTTCGTCCAGAAGCAGGCGCGCGGCCGGTTGCTTGCCCCAGAGGCCGCCGGCCTTGGCTTCGCTGCTGCGGCCGCGGAAGGCCTGCTCCCGGGCGACGGGCTGCCGGCCCCGCTCGCCGCCTTCGACGCGCAGCCAGTCCTCGCTGGAGCGGGGGCGCAGATTCCAGTAGTCACTGCGACGTGCGAAGATGCCGCGCAGCCCGGGCAACTGGTCCCCTTCCCTCAGCACGGGATGCTGGCCGTCGGCGAGCTCGACGCCGAGCTCGCCGCCCTCGCCCGCCAGGGTGGCCAGCCAGGGCACGCCATTGGCGTCGCGGCGAATGGCGACCACCGTCAGCGCCGGCAACTCCACGAGGCGATTGCCCCAGAGGGCCGGCTCGGCGATGAGATCGCCGGGCCGCGCCACCCAGCTCTTCTGCCGGCGCAGGCCCTGCTCCCGCAGGGGCTCCAGATCCCGCAGGGGATCCGCCACGGCCAGCACGGGGCCCTCGGGCTCCAGGCGCAGCAGTCCCGTCACCCGGACGAGATCGCCCAGCTCGGCCGTGTGTTCCCCGCTGCTGACGCGCAGGCCGGGCAGGGGCCGCTCCTGGGGATCGGCCAGGTAGAGATCGCTGAAGAAGTCCCCGACCAGGACACCCGTCACGGTCAGCCGACGGCCCTCCCAGGCCCGGGCATCCAGGGCGAGCCCCGCATGGAGTTCGGTCCAGTCCGTGGGCGCCGGCTCCTCGGCGCGCAGCGCGGTGGCCAGGCTGATCAGGAGGGCGAAGAGGAAGCCAAGACGCGGGCGCATCGCGAACCTCGCAGCTGATGGTCGGCTGGACTCTAGCCCGCGCCGCCCCCGCGGGCAAGGGGTGGCTCACTTGACAGCGGGGCGGCCAGCATCTACGATGACCCTGCAAGATCCGTTGGGGGTGGCCACCGGCCTGAGATCAAACCCCTCGAACCTGATCCGGTTCACACCGGCGGAGGGAAACGGGTGCTATCGCATCTGCGGGGCATCCAATCGGGTGCCCCGTTATTGTGTCCGGGATCTTGCGGCAATGTTCACGCAAGCCACCGGAGGCGCATCATGCGTACCGATCGCTGTCGCCTGGCGGTAGCCGCCGCCGCCTTCCTCGCTGCCCTGGCCATCGCCGGGGCCCTGACCGCCAGCGCGGAGCCGGACGCCGCCGCCGAGCTCATCCTCAGCGGTCGTCTGCTCGACGCCGGCACCGGCGCCCCCGTGCAGGCGGCCGCCCTCTTCGTGCCCGCGCTCGGCCTGCGGGCAACGAGCGACGCCGAGGGACGCTTCCGCCTCATCGATCCGCCGCGCGAGGCCTTCACCCTCGTGATCAGCCACCTCGGCTACGAGCCGCGCGTGGTGCTGGTCGATGCCGCCCGCCGGGCGGGCGGTGAGCTCGAGCTGCGGCTCGCTCCCCTCTACTACCGCGGGGAGAAGGTGGTCGTGACGGCATCGCGCTACAGCCCGCAGATCCACCTCACGCAGACCAATCTCACGCGCGAGCAGATCGCCACCGGTCCCGCCGAGAAGGACCTGCCGCTCCTGCTCGAAAGCACGCCCGGCCTCTACGCCGCCTCGGATGCGGGCAACGGCGTCGGCTACACCTACCTCAAGCTGCGCGGCTTCGACCAGAAGCGCATCGGCGTGATGATCAACGGCATTCCGCTCAACGACCCCGAGGACCACCAGGTCTACTGGCTGGACATGCCGGACCTGGCCGCCTCGCTGGAGGACGTGCAGGTGCAGCGCGGCGTCAGCAACTCGCTGGGCGGGATGAGCGCCATCGCCGGATCGGTGAACCTGGTCACGGAAGTGCTCGCCGACGAACGCGGCGGCCGCTTCGCGCTCGCCGGGGGCAGCTTCGGTACCGGGAAGCAGTCGCTGGCCTGGCAGAGCGGCCTCCTCGGCGGCCGCTTCGCGAGCGGCCTGCGCATCAGCCACGTGGCGAGCGACGGCTACCGCGAGCGCTCGGCGAGCGATCAGTGGGGCGTCTTCTGGAGCGGGCGCTACCTCACCCCCGGCAGTTCGACGCAGGTGAACATCTACACGGGCCGCGAGCTGACGCATCACGCCTGGTGGGGCCTGAGCCAGCGGCAGCTCATCGAGAACCGCCGTGGGAATCCGGAGACCTATGCCAACGCGGTGGACGATTTCCGCCAGCCCCACTACGAGCTGCACCACCGCTGGGATCTGCGCGAGGGCTTCGAGCTGGCCAGCAGCTTCTACTGGATCCACGGCGAGGGCTTCTACGAGAACTTCAAGGCCGACGCCGATCCGGCCACCTACGCCCTGGACACGGCGCTCGGCGTGCCCGATTCGGTGCCCACGGACCTCGTCCGCCGCAAGTGGGTGGACAAGGATCAGCGCGGCCTGCTCAGCCGGCTCACCTGGACCAAGGGGCCGAGCCGGCTGATCCTGGGCGGCGACGTCTACGATTTCCATTCGCGGCACTGGGGCAATCTGCAGGCGGTCGAGGGCTTCGCGACGGATGCCGTCATCTACCTGCCGCCCTACCACGAGTACACGGGCGACAAGACGGCCTGGTCGCTCTTCGCCAACGAGCAGTTCACGCTCGGCCTGGGCCTGACGGCGCTCGTCGATCTCCAGTTCCAGCAGAAGGATTACGACTTCTTCCAGCAGGCCACGGGCAACTTCCAGGGCGAGCTGCGCAACCGCTACCAGGTGGACTACCGCTTCTTCAACCCGAAGGGCGGCCTCCACTGGCGGGCGCCGGGGACCCCCGGGGGCGGCGAGCTGGGCCTCTACGGCCACTTCGGCATCGCCCACCGCGAGCCGGCCGACAGCGAGCTCTTCGACGCCTGGTCGGACGGCAGCGATCTCGGCGCCGAACCCCTGTTCGCCACCGGGACGCCCTACTACGTCGGCAACGAGCTGCAGTACATCTTCTGGACGAATCCGCAGGTGGAGCCCGAGTCCGTGCGCAACTACGAGGCCGGGGCTGCCTGGCGCAGCGAGGCCGTCTCGCTGGCGCTGAACGGCTACCTGATGGAATTCGAGCACGAGATCGTCGACTACGGCGCCCTGACCGACGAGGGCCAGGGCGTGCGCGGCAATGCCGATCTCACCCTGCACCGCGGCCTCGAGCTCGGCCTCACGGCGCTGCTGAATCGGCTGCCCGGCCTCGCCGACCTGGCGGGCAGCCACCGGCTGGATGTGGCCTTCGCTCGCTCCTGGGACAAGTTCGAGCGCTTCTTCTTCTACGAGGCGGACGGCACGCGGCTCAATCTCTCCGGCAATCCCATCGCCGGGACGCCGCAGCATCTCGCCACGCTCGCCCTCGACTCGGACTGGGGCCCCCTGACCAGCCGCTTCAGCCTGCGCAGCGCGGGCCGCCAGCACCTGGACTCCAGCGGTCTGGGCGCGCGCACGATCGACGGCTACCAGGTGCTCGACGTCGGCTTCACCCTGCGGCCGGCCGCCCTCGGCCTGGCGTCGCTGGCGGGGGCCGAGCTGGACCTCAAGCTCTACAACGCGCTCGACGTGGAGTACGAGACCTGGGGCTACTACGACGCCTGGGGCGAGGGCAACTACAAGGTGCCGGCGGCCAAGAGCCACTTCCTGGCGGGGGTACGCTACGCCTTCTGATCCGCGGCATCCGGCCAACATCGCGCGCATGCTCTTCCCCAAGCTGGGGCGGCGGGCGGTGCTGCTCTGCGACGGTCCACAACCGCCTTTCGCGGTGCTCCGGCACTGGCTCGCGGAGGCGGACATCTTCCTCTGCGCGGACGCCGCCGGCCGCCCCTACCGGCGCCTGCCGCGCTTGCCGGACCTGGTGATCGGCGACTTCGACTCGCTGCGCCGGGACGACAGCGCCCACTTCGAGCAGGGTCCCACGGGCGACCGCGTCGACGGCCTGCCGGCCCTGCACGTCGCCGAGCAAGAGAGCACGGACTCGGAGAAGGCCCTGATGTGGGCGCTCAAGCACTTCTTCGCCGAGGCAGTGCTGCTGGGCGCCACCGGCGCGCGCCTGGACCACAGCTTCTTCAACGTCTCGCTGGTCGAGCGCTTCGCCGATCGCATGAGCGTCTGCCTGGCCGACGAGTACAGCGTGAGCATCCGCCTGGCGCCGCAGTCCTTCACCCACTGGCAGCTGCCGGTGGGCACCGGTTTCTCGCTGATCCCTCTGGCCAGCCCCGTCCAGGAGGTGAACCTGGCCGGTGCCGCCTATCCCCTGCACGACGCCCGCCTGGCGCCGGGCGGCCCGGCCACCGTCTCCAATCGCGTGGTGGATCCGCCGCTCGGCATCCGCGTGGGGCAGGGCTCGCTCCTGCTCAGCGTCTCGCTGCTGCGCGATCGCGACCAGCGCTGGAGCTGAAGCGGTGACTGCTGCAGCAATCGCCGTCTACGCGCTCTTCCTGGTCTTCGTCGTCGCCCGCTACTTCCGGCCGCGCGTGGACGACGAGGGCGACTACCTGCTGGCGGGCCGCTCGCTCACCCTGCCCGCCTTCGTGGCCTCCACGGTATCGAGCTGGTACGGGGGCATCCTCGGCGTCGGCGAGTACAGCTACAGCTACGGCCTCGCCAACTGGCTCGTCTTCGGCGTGCCCTATTATCTCTACGCGCTCATCTTCGCCCTCTTCCTGGCCGGGCGGGCCCGGCGCTCGCCCGCCTTGACCATCCCCGATCAGCTTCGCGCCCGCTATGGTCCGGCCGTCGCCCTCACCGGCAGCATCGTCGTCTTCGTGATGACGGCCCCGGCCGCCTACATGCTCGCCCTCGGCGTGATCATCAGCCAGCTCACCGGGCTGCCGCTCCTGCCCGCGCTCCTCGCCGGGACGCTCTTCAGCCTGGTCGAGATCTACCGGGGCGGCATGCGCGGCGTGATCTTCACGGACAAGGTGCAATTCGTGCTCATGTTCCTCGGCTTCGGCCTGCTCCTGAGCGCGGCCATGGTCAAGCTCGGCGGCCTCGGCTGGCTGGCCGCGCAGTTGCCACCCGGCCATCTGAGCGCCACGGGCGGTCAGGGCCTGCAGGCCGTGCTCGTCTGGTACTTCATCGCCAGCGCCACCCTGGTCGAACCGGTCTTCTACCAGCGCTGCTTCGCGGCCAAGGACGAGGCCACGGCCCGCCGCGGCCTGCTGATCGCCATCGGCTTCTGGATGCTCTTCGACTTCCTGACCACCTTCTGCGGCCTCTATGCGCGCGTCGCCCTGCCGGAGCTGGCCGCGGCGGGCGGGCCGGGCGCCGAGGCCGCCTATCCGCTGCTCGCCCAGAAGCTACTGCCGCCCGTGGCGCAGGCGCTCTTCACGGTGGGCATGCTGGCCACCGTGATGAGCACCATCGACAGCTATGCCTTCCTGGCTGCGATCACCTTCGGCCGGGACATCCTCTGGCGGCTGCGCGGCGAACGGGGCAGCGCCACCCGTTACAGCCGCCTGGGCATGCTCGTGACGGCGATCCTCAGCGTGGGCCTCGCGCTCTGGCGGGAGTCCATCGTCGGCCTCTGGCACGACCTGGGCAGCATCGGCACGCCCGCCCTGCTATTCCCGCTCGCCCTCAGCTTCCGCGCGCGGGCGCCGGCGCCGGCCTGGATCCTCGCCGCCATGCTGGCGGGAGGCGGCGTGAGTCTGGGCTGGGTGATCGTCGAGGCCGTGACCGGCCTCTACCCGCTCGGGATCCGGCCCATCTTCCCGGGCCTCGTCCTCAGCGGACTGCTCACGGCGATTGCGCTGCGGCGGGGTCCAGGCCCGTCAGGCTGATGCTGCCGTCCTCCCAGTTCGCCGGCTCGCTCCAGAAGGGCAGGCTCTGCTGGAGGAAGTCCTCCGTGGCGGCGATGGCCGCCTCGATGAGGGGATCCGCTTCGCCCGGGCGGGGCGCCCACTGGGCATGGCCCTCACGCAGCATGAGCCAGGATCCAGGCAGCTCGCTGCGCCCGCGCACGCCATAGCGACGGAGCTCCAGATCGGTGGGCGCCTCGGCCAGGCGGACGACCAGCTGCAGCTCGCACAGACGGCGGTCGACCGGCGCCGCCTCGCTGCGCAGGACGAGCTGTTCCACGACGACGGTCAGGTGCAGGACCGGGCGGCCCGCGACCGGCTGCGTGTTGAAGCCGAAGGACTGCAGGTTGCGCGCGAGCGTGTCACGGAGGCGCAGGCTGGGATCGGCGTAGGGCAATCGGCGCAGGGCCTCGTCACCGGGCAGATCGGGCGCGCGCAGCTCCCAGCGCAATGGGCTGAAGGCACCCAGGCGCTCGTCGGTGGGCAGTTCCACCTGGTCGAAGCGCAGGGCCGGCAGCTGCTCGGCCCGCTCCAGGTACTCCAGGCGCAGCAGGGTGAGGCCCTCGGGATCGAGCCGCAGCCCTCCACCCGCGGGGCGGCAGGCAAGCGCGGCCAGGAGGGAGCAGCCGATCAGGACGCGAGCGGGCGACAGCATGCCTCGATTATCGCGCGATCGCCCGCCGCAATCCAGCCCTCTTCGCCCGGCGCCGGCCGGCCTAGTCGGCGGCGGCCAGCCGGCGCAGCAGCGGGCCTGCCGCGGGCTCCCAGTTGCCCTTGAGCTGGTTCTGCCCGCCGACGAAGGCCAGGTAGCTGTACTTGCCGTAGTGGGGCACCTTGCTGGCGATGGCCCGCAGCTCGCTGGGGGCGTCGGCAAGCACGGCCAGATAGCCGCCGCCCTCCCCGCGCTTGCCGGCGTAGACGAGGGCGTGGCCACCCGGCTCGAAGCGCTGGCCCTGGAACATCGTGAAGAAGGGCGTCTGCTTGAGACCCGGCGCTGCCTCGCCGATCGCGGCCGGCGGGGGCGCCGTGCCCAGCCAGATCACCGTGCGCTCCGCGCTCGCCGTGCCTTCGTCCGCGGCGGCCTCGCGGAGGCGCGGCTCGCCCTCGACGAAGGCGGCGGCGAACTCGCGCGCGGCCGCGGCGAGCTCCGGCGCCAGGCCGGGCTCGAGCAGGAAGAGCGGATCCTCGTCGGCGAGGACGAGGCTGAGCGTGGCCTCCATCTCCTCGTCATAGAGGCGGCGGAAGACGTGGCAGTCGGGGTCCACGGCCACGCTCAGGGGCTCGGCGCTGAGCCGGCGCTCGAAGGGCAGGCGCGCCACGGCGGTCTGAACCCTGAAGTCGATGGGCCCGCCGGCGCTCTCCACGCGCAGGGGCACGCTGAGGATGAGCGGCTCGCCTTCCTGCACGAGCTCGCCGCGCAGGATCCACCCGTCGCCCTGCGGCGCCGCCGTCACCTCGCCCAGGGCGAGCTGGGCCGCGCCCGGCTGCTCCAGCCACTGCCGGCGCTCGTCCTCGAGGGCGCCCGGGGCGAGGCCGCCCACGGTCTCGATCGCCCGGAAGAAATCCGCCCAGGTCGCCGCCTGCCACTGCCGTTCGGCGACGACGCGACGCAGGGCGGCGCGGAAGGCCTCGCGCCCCACCCGCTCCTCGAGCATGTGGAAGACGAACATGCTCTTGCCGTAGCCCACGGCCCGCGTCGGCGCGTCGTGGCGGCTGACGAACTCGCTGAGGGGAAAGTCGCGGCCGTCGCGGGTGTAGTGCGTGTAGTCCTTGAGCGTCGTGCGCCGGTACTGCCGCGCGGCCGCCGCCGATTCGCGCTCCTTGTAGAGGTAGTCGGCGGTGTAGACGGTGAGCCCCTCGCACCAGTTGCCGCCCTCGCCGATGAAGACGGAGTTGCCCCACCAGTTGTGCGCGATCTCGTGGCCGAGGCTGGTGGCCTTGATGAAGGGCAGCCGCAAGACCTGCTGCCCGAGCAGGGTCCAGGAGGGCATGCCGTAGCCCGTGGGGAAGAAGTTCTCGACCACGGCGAACTTCGCGAAGGGGTAGGGCCCGAGGAAACCCTCGTAGAGATCGAGGTAGTCCGCGCAGGCCTCGAGGTAGCCGGCGGCCAGGCTCGAGTCCTCGGGGAAGAAGTAGGTCTCCACCAGCGTGGGGCCGTGCTGGATCCCGTCCACGCGGAAGCGGCCCGCGACCAGGTCCAGGCCCTCGCTGGCCTCGGGCGCCTGCCAGGAGGTCTCGCGGCGACCGGCGGCCGTGAAATCGCGCGCGCGACGGCCATTGGTGATGCTGCTCCAGCCGGCCGGGAGCACGACCGTGACCCGGTGCGCCGAGGCGCCCTCGCCGACGAGGGGATACCAGCCCGCGCCGGCCGCCAGGTAGATGCCCTCCTCGCCAACTGTGGCGCGGATCTCCGCCCCCACCTTTTCGCGGCCGAAGACGGTGCCGCTCACATCTTGGTAGACCTTGCCCTGCCAGCGGATCAGCCAGCGCTCGCTCGCGCCCGCGCCTTCCGCGCGCACGAGACGCCAGCGGCGCAGTCCGTCGCCCAGGCTGCTGTCGGGCGGCAGCTCGCTCAGGCTGAGCCCCGCCTCGCCGGCCTCGGGCGTGAGCTCCGCGTGCAGGCTGAACTCGAGCGCCGCGGCGGGCGCGGACAGCAGCAGCGTATCGGCGGCGCTGAGGCCGTGGAGGGCCGGGTCGAGCTGGACGCGGAGCGCGTGCTCGCGGACGGCCGGCTGGGCTGCCGCCCGCAGGGGCAGGCAGAGGCAGAGCGCAATGAGGACGGAGCGCTGGATCATCGCACACCTCGGGGCAGGGGGACTTGCAGCTCCAAGCTAGCGCAGGCCGCGCCGCGGGAAAAGCCCCGGCGCTCGGCCGGGCGCCCGACATCGCGACAAGAGCAGTCCCTTGTCTCCTTGTCGCGAATGATTCGCATTTTAACCCTTGTCAGGCACCCGATTTCGCCTATCTTGGCAGCACTTCCAAGAATGGTTCCTGATTATGCGCAAGACACAGCAGCGCGAGGCCATCCTCGGCTTCCTCAAGGGCACCCGGTCGCACCCCACCGCCGAGCAGACGCACGCGGCGGTGCGCCAGGGGCTACCGGCCCTCAGCCTGGGCACCGTCTATCGCAACCTGGGCCGGCTGGTGGGCGAGGGCCTCGTCCGCGAGCTGCCCGCCGGCCCGCAGGGCCGGCGCTACGACGCGGTCCTGGAGCCCCACCACCACTTCTTCTGCACGCGCTGCGGAAAGGTGGAGGACGTCTACCCGGGCCTGCCGTCCACGGTCAAGGAAGCCATGATCCGGAGCATCGATCGGGAAGTGACGCAATTCAGACTGCAGTTCTTCGGCCTCTGCGAGGACTGCGACCAGCCAACCAGGAACGTGAGGTGATTGAAGGATGCCAGCGATGATCGAGCAGAAGGTGCCCGTGCAGGTGGGCCAGCCGGCCCCGGACTTCAAGGCCGTCGCCGTGATGCCGGACAACAGCTTCAATGAAGACTTCAAGCTCTCCGACTACAAGGGCAAGTACGTGGTCCTCTATTTCTACCCCTTGGACTTCACCTTCGTCTGCCCGACGGAGATCATCGAGTTCAACCGCAAGCTGGCCAGGTTCAAGGCGAAGGGCGTCGAGGTGATCGGCGTGTCCGTCGACAGCCAGTTCAGCCACTGGGCCTGGAAGAACACGCCCGTCGAGCAGGGCGGCATCGGCAACATCCAGTACCCGCTGGTCGCCGACCTCGGCAAGACGATCAGCGAGGACTACGGCGTGCTCCTGCCCGGCGGCGTCGCCCTGCGCGGCACCTTCCTCATCGACAAGGCGGGCCTGGTGCAGCATGCCACCGTCAACAACCTGGGCCTGGGCCGCAACATCGACGAGACCCTGCGCATGGTCGACGCCCTGCAGCACCTGGAGAAGCACGGCGAGGTCTGCCCGGCCGGATGGACCGAGGGCGAGGAGGCGATGAAGCCCTCCTCCACGGGCGTGGCCGAGTACCTGACCAAGCACGCCAAGTAGCTCACCTGCTCACCCCTCAGTGACAGGCGCCCGCCCGGCTCAGGCCGGGCGGGCTTTTCATTGCTTCGCGCCGGCAGGCCGTCTAGGCTCGCGGCCTAGCCGGCGGAGGTCGCGCATGATCCGTTCCCGCGCCGTCGTGGCGCTTCTTCTCCTCGCCCTGCTCGGGGCCGCCTGCGGACGCCGCGGGCCGGAACGCATCCACTTCTACGCCGCCGCCAGTCTCACCGATGCGGTCGCCGAGATCGTCACGGCCTGGGAGGCGGATGGCGGCCGGCCCCCCGTGCTGCCGGTCTTCGCCAGCAGCTCCACGCTGGCGCGACAGATCCGCGAAGGCGCCCCCGCCCAGCTCTTCCTGTCCGCCAACGAGCAGTGGATGGACTACCTGGTCCACGAGACCGAGCGCGTGCGCTCCGACAGCCGCCTGGATCTCCTCGCCAACCGCCTGGTGCTCGTCGTGCCGCCCGGCAATCCGGCCGGCATCGACTCCCCGGCGGATCTGACCCAGCGCATCGACGGGCTGGCGATCGGCGATCCCGATCACGTGCCCGCGGGCATCTACGCCGTCGCCTGGCTCCAGAGCGCCGGGCTCTGGCAGCAGGTCAAGCGCGAGCTGCGGCCGGCCAAGGACGTGCGCGCGGCCCTCGCCTACGTGGAGAAGGGCAGCGTGGACGCCGGCATCGTCTACTTCACCGATGCGCAGGCGGGCAACGTGGAAGTGGTGGCCGTCCTCGACGGCCGGCTCGCGCCGCCCATCCGCTACCCGCTCGCGCTCATCGAGCCCGAGGACGATGACGAGGAACTCGCGCCCGCGGCCCTGAGCTTCTACCGCTGGCTGACCAGCCCGCGCGCGGCGGCCATCTTCCGCAGGCACGGCTTCCTCACCCTGGCGGAAGGCCGGTGAGCGCGGCCGAGTGGCAGGCCCTGAGCCTCTCGCTGCGCGTGAGCCTCGTGGCCACGCTGGTCGCCCTGCCGCTGGGCCTCGTCATCGCCGCCTGGCTGGCCCGCGGCGCCAGCCGCCTGCGCTGGCTGGTCGATGCCCTCGTCCAGATTCCTCTGGTGCTGCCGCCCCTGGTCACCGGCTACCTCTTGCTGCTGCTGCTGGGCCGGCGCGGGCCGCTGGGCCGGCTGCTGGCGCCCCTCGGGCTGGACTTCGCCTTCGACTGGAAGGGCGCCGCGCTCGCGGCGGCAGTGGTCTCCTTCCCGCTGCTCGTGCGCGCCGCGCAGGTCGCCTTCGCCGCCGTTGACCCGCGGCTGCCGCTGGCCGCGCGCAGCCTGGGAGCGAGCCGTCTGGACTGCTTCTTCACGGTGACGCTGCCCCTCGCTCGCCGCGGCATTCTCGCCGGCCTCCTGCTCGCCTTCACGCGCGGCTTCGGCGAATTCGGCGCCACGATCGTGCTGGCGAGCAACATCCCCGGCGAGACGCGAACCGTGCCCTTGGCCATCTACTCCCTCATCGAGAGCGCGGACGGCGAGGCGGCCGCCGGCCGGCTCGTCCTGGTCTGCGTGGCCGTGAGCCTGGCGGCGATGCTCGGCGTGCAGCTCCTGCAGCCGCGCGCGAGCCGGGAGCGCTGAGGTGCTGCGCCTGGATCTCGAGTTGCGCCGCGGCGACTTCCGTCTGCAGGTGGATCTGACGATCGCCGCGCGCGTCTGCGCCATCGTCGGTCCCAGCGGCGCCGGCAAGACCAGCCTGCTCGAGGCCGTGGCCGGTCTGGCCCGGCCCGAGAGTGGGCGAATCGAGCTGGACGGCGTCACCCTCTTCGACGCCGCCGCCGGCATCGACCTGCCGCCGGAGCGGCGGCAGCTCGGTTACGTCTTCCAGGACGGCGCGCTCTTTCCCCACCTCAGCGTGGCGGGCAATCTGCGCTACGGGCTGCGGCGCCGGCAGGGCGCGGGCCCCGCCTGGGGCGAAGTGGTCGAGGTGCTGGGCCTGGCCGGCCTGCTCGCGCGCCCCGTGACCGGCCTGTCCGGCGGCGAGCGGCAGCGCGTCGGCCTGGGTCGCGCCCTGCTCGCCGCTCCCCGCCTGCTCCTGCTCGACGAGCCGCTGGCCAGTCTCGATGCGGAGTTGAAGCTGCGCATCCTGAGCTTCCTGGCCCGCGGTGTCGAGGCCTTCGGCGTGCCGGTGCTCTACGTCTCCCACTCGACGCGGGAACTGCTCGAGCTCGCCGAGCACGCCGTGCTGCTCGCCTCCGGCCGCGTCACCGCCGCGGGCCCACCTGCGGCCCTTTTCGCGCCGGACGGCCCGGCCGCGCGGCTGGCCCTCTATTGACGTCGCCCCCGGCTTGACGCTCCCCCCGGCTGCGCACTACTGTGGGCCCAATCGTGGCGGGATCCGCACCCGCCTGCACCCGTGACCGTGCAAGGAGATGGGATATGACTTTCCAGGACAAGCTGGCCGGCCTGCTCACCAGCCGCGGCAAGGCCGTGCACGACAATCCTCCCCGTGCCGAGCTGATCCGCGCGGCGCTGGCCAACGGCGAGGCCGTGGCGGCCACGTGCGGCGCCCTCGTCACCTGGACTCCGCCCGAGTCCACCGGCCGCAGCCCGAAGGACACGGTCATCGTTCGCCGCCCCGAGAGCGAGCAGACTATCGACTGGAGCGCGGCCAACAACATCCCGCTCGATCCCGAGACCATGGACATGGTGCTCGAGGACGCGCTGGCCGCCTTCACGCGCCTGCCCCGCCTCTACAAGATCAACCGGCTGGTCGGCGCCGACCCGGCCTACACCCTGCCCGTGCACATGGTGAGCAGCCACGCCCTGCACTCGGTCTTCGCCGACAACATGTTCCGGCCCTGGTCGGACGCGGAGGTCAAGCAGAGCGTCTTCAAGGACAGGCCCTTCACCCTGATCGCCCTGCCCTACGAGAAGCTCGACCCCAAGCGCTATGCCGGCCGCCTGCGCGAGGATCCGCGCCTGGGCCACACCTCGACGATGGTGGTGGCCATGGACTTCGATCGGCGCCTCGGCGTCGTCTACGGCTCGGCCTACTGCGGCAGCGTCAAGAAGCTGATCTTCACCGTGATGAACTACATCCTGCCGCCGGCGGGCATCCTGCCCCTGCACTGCAGCGCCAACGAGGGGCCCAAGGGGGACAGCGCTCTCCTGCTCGGCCTGTCGGGCACGGGCAAGACCACGCTGTCGGCGGATCCCGGCCGCGCCCTGCTCGGCGACGACGAGCATGGCTGGAGCGAGGCCGGCATCGCCAACTTCGAGCACGGCTGCTACGCCAAGCTCATCGACCTCGACCCTGCCAAGGAGCCGGAAATCCACAAGGCCTGCTTCCACGAAGCGCCGGTGGAGCAGCACGGCGCCGTCATCGAGAACACGATGATGTGGCCGGACGGCAGCTTCGATCTCTACGATGCCCGCCTCACGCCCAACAGCCGGGGCAGCTATCCGCTCAGCTATCTCAGCAACATCAAGCCGAGCTCGATGGCCGGCCATCCGAAGGCCATCCTCTTCCTCACCGCCGACGCCAACGGCGTCATTCCGCCGGTGAGCAAGCTGACCCGCGAGCAGGCCATGCTCTGGTTCCTGATGGGCTACACGAGCAAGCTGGCGGGCACGGAGACCGGCATCGTCGATCCGGTGAGCACCTTCTCGCGCTTCTTCGGCGCCCCCTTCATGCCCCGCAACCCGGACGACTACGCGTCGATGCTCGGCCGCAAGCTGGACGAGCACGGCACGCAGGTCTTCCTCATCAACACCGGCTGGTCGGGCGGGGCCTACGGCGAAGGCCACCGCATGGACATCAACCTCACGCGCAGCATGGTCAACGCCGCGCTCGCCGGCGCCCTGGACAGCGTGGACTGCGAGGCCGATCCCATCTTCAAGGTGCTGGTGCCGACCAGCTGCCCGGGAGTGGCGGATCCCAGCATCCTGAAGCCGGTGAACACCTGGAAGGACAAGGCCGCCTTCACCGCCCGGGCCCGCAAGCTGGCCGGCGAGTTCGCGTCCCAGTTCGACAAGGCCTACGGCGACAAGGGCATCGATGCCGCCGTGGCCGCCGCCTGCCCCGGCCGCTAGCGCGCCCGTTGACGGGGGCAGGGCGCCCCGCTAGACTCAGGGCCGGCTCCCTGCCCGGGAGCCGGCCGCTACTACTCCCGAGGTGCTCATGCTGCGCCGGCCACTCCTGCGCGATCCCTTCCTCGCCGCCGCCGTGGCCATCCTGGTCGGCCTGGCGGCGCCGGCCGCGGCCCGCGCGGCCGGCCGCGGCTTGCAGGAACCCAGGGACCCGCTGCGCTCGACCTTCGCCATCAGCTTCGGCGTGCTCGAGCTCGCGGACGAGGCCTACGGGGACTTCTTCGATCGCGGCGAGCTGAACACCTGGACCCTGCGCTACGACTACCGGGTCTGGGGACCCTTCCGCCTCGGCAGCGCCCTGGCGGCGAGCCGGAAGAGCGAAGTCGCGCGCGAGGTCTCGCTCGGCAGCGCGGCCTACCCCGTCCGCTACCGCTTCAGCGCCTTCACCGCCTTCGGCGAGCTGTTCCTGCGCAGCGAGTTGCCGAGCCTGGGCTTTCTGCATCCGCAGGTCAGCGCCGGCCTGCTCGTCAGCCGCATCCACGCCGAGAGCAGCGGCTATAGCCTGGGCTACGAGGCGGGCTGGGAGGACTATCGCCCGCTCGACGAAGTCGTCAAGTACGGCCACGGCTGGCGCGCCGCCCTGGGCCTGCACTGGCCCCTCTGGGCCAACGTGGCGCTCTACGCGGAAGGCAGCCGCCAGGAGCTGGACCGCTACGACGCCCCGGTGGACCGCGATCCGCCCGTGGGCAGCTTCAGCCACAGCGGCGACCGCCTCGAAATCGGCCTCCAGCAGAGCTTCTAGCCGGCTCAGACCGGCGCTTGCCGCCCCTGGCTACTCCCTGGTATGATTAGGGCCGCTGGGCGCGCCGCTCTGCCCCCGTGGATGCGGCCCGCGGCGCCCTGCCACTCGCCCTCGCGCCAAGGAGTCCCCATGTCCAAGCGCCTCGTTGCCGCCCTGGCCTTGCTTTGCTGCTGCGTTCCCCTCGCGCTCGCCGACGGCGGCACGGGCAAGCGGCTCGTCCGCGTGGCCGGCTCCGGGGAGAGCGGACCCGCCCTGGCCGACCACGGGCTCCTGCTCGTCGCCGAGCTGCCGGAGGGCGACGGCTACCTCGCCTTCGCGGACGCTGCCGAGCTGGCGCGCCTGGCCGCCTGGGGCCGCGCGGTCGAGGTGCTCGACGCCATGGACGACGGCAGCCGCGAGTACCTGATCGCCTATCGCCACGCGCCGGGCGTGCTCCACACCCAGCACCCCGATCCCGCGGGCGCGCGCCTGCTGTGGACGGGCGCAAGCTATCGCCTGCTCAGCGTGCCGGCCGGGGACCTGGCGCTCACGCCGAGCTGCTTGCCCGACATCCAGCGCGTCTTCCGCCGGCCTCTGCGCTTCGTGCGCAGCCCCTGGGTGGAGCCCTCTCCGCAGCGGGACGTCGATCCCCAGATCGCCGCGATGGTGGCGGGCGTCGTCCAGAGCGAGCTGCAGAGCCAGGTGCAGACCCTGCAGAACTTCGGCACCCGCCATTCGCAGTACGCGGGCGGCCTGTCGGCCTCGCAGTGGATCCGCGACCAGTTCCTCGCCTACGGCTACACGGACGTGAGCTTCCACGACTACAACAGCTGGAACGACAACGTGGTCTGCGTGAAGCCGGGCGCGGTCTACCCCGATCGCTACGTCGTGATCGGCGGCCACTACGATTCCACCAACTTCAGCGGCGACAGCTATGCGCCTGGCGCCGACGACAACGCCACCGGCACCGTGGGCGTGCTCCAGGCCGCGAAGGCCTTCGCGGCGGGTGAGTTCGAGTACACGACCATCTTCATCGCCTTCAGCGGCGAGGAGCAGGGCCTGGTCGGCAGCGACGCCTGGGCCGCGGCGGCCGCGGCGGCGGGCATGGACATCGTCGGCATGCTGAACCTGGACATGCTCTGCTACAAGGCGACGAGCGACGCCGAGGACATCGACATCATCAGCAACGCCTCCAGCGATCCGCTGGCGGACCTGGCCTACGCGGCGATCGCCGCCTACGTGCCCGAGCTGGCCGCCGTCGAAGGCTACCTGTCCGGCGGCAGCAGCGACCACGCCTCCTTCTGGGGCAACGGCTTCCGGGCCATCTTCTTCTTCGAGGACAGCAACGCCTACAGCCCCTACATCCACACCGCTAACGACATCATCGGCACCAGCGCCAACAACTTCGACTTCATGTTCAAGAACGTGAAGGCGGCGGTCGCCACCTTCGCCGTCATGGCGCGGCCCTTCCACATCGCCATCCAGCACGAGGCGCTCGCGCACAGCGAAAGCCTGGGGCCCTTCACCGTCAGCGCCCTCATCCAGGCCGCCGCGCCGCTCGCGCCGGCCAGCCTGCTCCTCCACTATCGCGCGAACGGCGGCTCCTTCCTGACGCTGCCGCTCGCGGCCACCGGTCAGCCGGACGAGTACGCGGCCACGATTCCCGGCGCAAGCGCCGGGCAGCCTGGTGGAGTACTACCTGAGCGCGGCCGACCAGTCCGGCTACACGGCGACGGCGCCCGAGGGCGCGCCGGCCCTGCTCCATGCTTTCCGCACGGGCGTCACGGCCGTGCTCCGCGATGACGTCGAGGCCGACCTGGGCTGGACCCTGGGCGCCGCCGGCGACGATGCCACGACGGGCCTGTGGATCCGCGCCGATCCCGTGGGCACCAGCTACCAGCCGGAGTACGACCACACGCCCGATCCCGGCGTGCTCTGCTTCGTCACGGGCAACGGCGCCCCCGGCGGCAGCGCGGGCGACCAGGACGTGGACGGCGGCAAGACCACCCTGCTCTCGCCGCTCTTCGACCTCGAGGGCGCGAGCTGGGCCGGGCTCTCCTACTGGCGCTGGTACACGGACGAGACCAGCCACGACGACGACTTCCTCGTGGACATCTCCAACGACGGCGGCGCGAGCTGGGTGAGCCTGGAGATCGTCGCCGACAGCGCCTATCCCTGGGTGAAGGCCGTCTTCGACGACCTGGGGACCATCCTGCCCCTCACCAGCCAGATGCGCCTGCGCTTCATCGCCAGCGACACGGGCAGCGGCAGCCTGGTGGAAGCGCTCATCGATGACTTCGAGGTCGTGGCCGTCACCGACGACCTCACCGGCGTGGAGCCGGATCCGGCGGCGCCCGCCGCCCGCCTGGCCGCCTACCCCAACCCCTTCAACCCGAAGACGAGCCTGCGCCTCAGCCTGCCCAGCGCCGGGCGCGCCGAGCTGCGCGTCTTCGACGCCGTCGGCGCCGAGGTAGCCCGGCTCCTCGACGGGCCGGCCGCGGCCGGCCCCCTCGAGCTCAGCTGGGACGCCGGGGCTCTGCCCAGCGGCCTCTACTTCGCGCGGCTCAGCCTCGACGGCCGGCCGGTGACGAGCCTCAAGCTCACTCTTCTCAAGTAAGGGACTCGCGGGCCTGCGGCCGAGCGCCGCTTCACAGGCGCTCGGCCCGCAGGTCCGCGAGCCCCCACTCGAGCCCGCCAGCTCGAGCCCGCCCCATTGACGAGCGAGGAGAGCCGCTTCTTATTGAAGGGTCTGCCGGTCTGGCGGAGCTAGGAAATCGGGTCGCGGCCCAGGCGCGCCCATGCACACAGGGGGGATGATCGATGAAGGACTTCATGCGCACACTGAGGCTCACCGAGGTCAACTCCGGGGCCAGCACCCGCGAGTGGATCGCCAAGCCGGGCGGCGGCGAGCTGGCCGTCTTCTCGCCCGGCGACGGCAGCCGGATCGGCACGGTGCTGCAGGCCGGGCCCGCGGACTACGACAAGGTCGCCGCCGAAGCCCTCGCAGCCTTTCACGAGTGGCGCCTGGTGCCCGCGCCCCAGCGCGGCCTCATCGTGCGCGAGTTCGCCAACGCCTTCCGCGAGTACAAGGAGCCCCTGGGCAAGCTCGTCAGCTACGAGATGGGCAAGATCTACACGGAAGGCCTGGGCGAAGTGCAGGAGATGATCGACGTCGCCGACTACGCCGTCGGCCTCTCGCGCACCATCGGCGGGCCCACCCTGCCCAGCGAGCGCCCCGGCCACCGGCTCATGGAGCAGTGGCATCCCCTCGGCCCCATCGGCATCGTCACGGCCTTCAACTTTCCCGTCGCCGTCTGGGCCTGGAACGCGATGCTCGCCGCCGTCTGCGGCGACACCTGCATCTGGAAGCCCTCCAGCAAGACGCCGCTGACGGCGATCGCCATCCAGCACCTTTGCAACGACGTGATGAAGGCCCACGGGCTGCCCTCCATCTTCAACCTGGTGGTCGGGCGCGGCTCCGCCGTGGGCGAGCTGATGATCGCCGACCGCCGCCTGCCCCTGATCAGCGCCACGGGCTCCGTGCGCATGGGCCGGCACATCGGCGAAGTGGTCGCCCGGCGCCTGGGCCGCAGCCTGCTGGAGCTGGGCGGCAACAACGCCGTCATCGTGGACGCCTCGGCGGACCTGGACATGGCCTTCAACGGGGTCATCTTCGGCGCCGTCGGCACG
The DNA here is from genome assembly GCA_963695095.1 of uncultured bacterium. GTDB lineage: Bacteria > Krumholzibacteriota > Krumholzibacteriia > JACNKJ01 > JACNKJ01 > VGXI01. The sequence goes on from CAVOFT010000001.1 coordinate 2,888,428, forward strand.
GCCGGCCAGCGCTGCACGAGCACGCGCCGGCTCTTCCTGCACGAGTCCATCGCCGAGCCCTTCCTGGCCCGGCTGGTCGCGGCTTACGGGCGCGTGCCCATCGGCGATCCCCTGGATCCCAAGACCCTCATGGGCCCGCTGATCGACGAGGGCGCGGTGGACGACATGCTGAAGGCCCTGGCGGCGGCCAAGGCCCAGGGCGGCGAAATCCTCACCGGCGGCGAGCGCCTGGACCGGCCCGGCTCCTACGTCCAGCCCACCATCGTGCGCGGCCCCCGCGACATGGCGATCGTGCGCGACGAGACCTTCGCGCCCATCCTCTACGCCTTCACCTTCACCGACATCGACGAGGTGATCGCCCAGCACAACAGCGTGGACCAGGGGCTGTCGAGCAGCATCTTCAGCCGGGACTTCCTCAACATCGAGCGCTTCCTGGGCCCGGCCGGCAGCGACTGCGGCATCGCCAACGTCAACGCCGGCACCAGCGGCGCGGAGATCGGCGGCGCCTTCGGCGGCGAGAAGGAGACCGGCGGCGGCCGCGAGTCGGGCAGCGACAGCTGGAAGCTCTACATGCGGCGCCAGACCAACACGATCAATGCCAGCCGGGCCATGCCGCTGGCCCAGGGCGTGCAGTTCGACCTGGAGTAAGCGCCGGCGGCCGCGGCGGCGCCGAGCAGCGGGAAAAGAAGAAGGGAGTCCGGCGAACCGGACTCCCTTCTTCGCTGCAAGAACCGGGGTCGAGCCTAGTAGAGCGCCTTGACGCTGGACCAGGTCGAATTGTCCGTGGCCGTGGTCTCGAGACCCAGCGAGTAAGCGACATCGCGGGGACCCGTGGTGCTGGTCTGGCTGTAGGGCGTCCAGCGGGGATAGCCCCAGAACGCGCCGTCGCGATAGGCCTCGCCGCAGCCGTAGATGATGTCGGTGTTCAGCACACCGGCATAGGGAGCAGCCTGCACCGTGCCCGTGTCCATCTGGAAGCCAATCGACATGCCGGTCGTGATCGTGATCGGCGCCGGCAGCTGGGCCTCCATGTAGTAGATCCAGTAGCTGGGATCATTCTGATTCACCGTGGTCATCTGGGCCCAGGTGAAGTAGTGCGTCGTGACCGCGGTCTGGCCGGGAGGGCACTGACCGTTGTAGATGCGGATGTAGAGGCCATTGGGCGTGACGCCCGCGGCGCCCCACTGGATGCCATAGACGCCGACCTCGTTGAAGGACTGGCCGACCAGGCTGTTGGGAATGCCATCGGCGATCTCGGAGGCATAGGCCACCGAGGAGTTGCCGGCGGAGAGGTTGTACGGGCCAGTGGAAGCGGGCTGCGAGTAGAAGATGGCCCGGCCCATCTCGACATCGGCGCCGAAGCCGTCGGTCTCGATCGAGGAGGGACCGGCGGCCAGCGCCGTCGTCGCGCCCAGCGCGAGGATCGCAAGCAGAGTGAGCATTTTCTTCATCTGGTGTCATCCCCTTGAACGTTGTGAGGATTCGCCGCCATCGGGGGCCGCCCAGGAGCGGCCTCCCAAGAGGCGGTCGGCGGGACTCAAGGCCCCACCGCTGCATAATTTAACCATAGAGAATGGCGGGTTGTCCAGTCCCGGAGACGGCCACGGGGCGCGGAAACCCCCATATCGAAAACGAAAACGGGCGGGGGCTTGCGGCCCCCGCCCGTCCTGCTTCGCCGCGATCCCGAAGGATCGCTCAACTCAAACTAGTACAGAGACTTGACCGAGCTCATCGTGGCATCCTCGACAGCCGTGGTCACGCTGTAGAGGCAGAAGGCCATCCCGACGTAGGGCTGCACGGTCCAGTAGGGGATGTCCAGGAGAGGGAAGCCCTGCAGGGGAGCGCCGCAGTCGCCGCCTTCGGCGATGCAAGTCTGCCAGCCCCACTGGCCCTCGTCCGTGAACACCATGACGCCCTGGACCTCGACCCAGTAGCGCTGACCGGCGGTCTGCGCAACCGGCGTGATGTTCGCCGACACCGCATACCAGCCGTTGGTCACGTCATAGGTCTCGGTGAAGGTGTGAACTTCCTGCGTGGAGTGCAGGGCGCCGGGATAGCAGGCACCATTGTCCAGGTAGAAGGTCACGACGTAGTAGTCCACGGTGCCCGGGGTGACGGGGTAGTTCCAGTACTGGCCCCACCAGTCCATGGCATCGACGGAGGTGCCGCTGGCCGCGACGTAGTCGTCGGCGCAGCCGGAATCAAACGGATACACGAGATCGATCTGGCTGGAGAGGCCGGTGCCCGCAGGATCCGGCATCTGGCAGAACAGGGTGACGTCGCGGCTCGTGGTGACGCCGGGACCGCCGTTCCCCATCGGGGACGCGCTATCGAGCGTCGCGGCCGAAGCCAGCGAAGCCGTCATCAGAAGCGCAAAGAGGGCCATCAGTAGCTTGGAATGCATGTTGTTCCTCCTGTAGCGTAATCAAGCTGAGTGGCAATGGAAGCTCCGCAACTACCTTGTGCGCACATGAACACTGGCCTGCGGTATGCCTCAGCCATGCAGAGTATGGCACGAATCGGCCTGCGCGTGCAAGGGCTCTCAGGGGGCCTCAGGGCCCGATTTGGCGGGCTTTCAGGACCTTCCGGTCCCTATTCTTCAGATTCCGAAGCGGATCGTCACGGCGACGTAGGGCCCGCTGCCCGCCTCGAGATCGATCGCGCCGACGAGGGCCGTCTCCCCTTCCAGGGTCCAGTCGCCGCTGGCCAGCTCATAGCCCCCTTCGGTCAGGATGCCCACCCAGCGGGCGAGGCGCAGGTCGAGACCGACGTGCGGCCGCAGCAGCAGGAAGAGCTGCTCCCCGCGCAGGTAGACCTGGACGATGCCCGTGTCGCCGGCCCTTCGCTCCACGGTGACTTCGCTGGCGCCGCCGCCGAGGGCCAGGCCGCCCTCCACGAAGATCCGCTTGTGCAGGGGCAGGACGCCCTTGACGTCGAACCAGCCGGCCCCGCGGCTGAAGCGGCTGAAGTCGTCGCCACGCCGGGATTCGGCGGCGCCGCCGTAGCCGCCGCCGCCCAGGGCGACGAAGAGCTTGTCGCCGCTGTGCATGCTGAACCAGCCGGCGCCGCCCCAGCTCAGGGTCTTCTCGGGCAGCGCGATGAGGCCGGCCGGGTGCTCCGCCAGCGCGCGGTTGGCCGCCTCCAGGTCCAGCTCCCGCCAGACCATGCTCGGCCCGCCGCCGGTGCCGGTGCCGTCCAGGTAGTCGTCCTTGAACTCCTCCTCCTCCCAGAACTTGTCGAAGTCCTTGCTGAGGTCCTCGCCGATGGGGGGTGTCTGGGCGGGCGGCGTCTGGGCCGCCGCCGGCAGGGCGGCAAGCAGCACGAGCAGGATCGCCAGGCGGGTCATCCGGTCTCCCTTCGCTGTCAGCGCCCGCGGGCGCTCACTTGAGATGAAACTCCAGGACATCGCCATCGGCCACCGGATGCGCCCGGTCCACCGTCTGGCCGTCGAACTTGCCCGAGCCCCAGAGGCGGGCCGAGGCGAAGCGCTCCACGAATTCCCGATGCACCTTGGCCGCCACGTCGATCACCGTGCTGCCGATGGGTAGCAGGTAGGGTGCGCCGGCGGCCAGCGGCTTCCCGGGCGCCTTCGTGTAGATGCGCACGAGCTGCAGGGCCGCGAAGACGGTGTGGGCGAAGTTGTCCAGGCCCTGCGCGCGGGTCACCGACACCAGCACGCGCGGCCAGCGGCCCCCGATCAGCTCCGTGAGGAAGTCCAGATTGACCGGCGCGTCCGGGTGGTCCGCCTTGGTGGCCACGAGCAGCGTGGCCCGCTCGTTCTGGGCGCGCAGGGGGTCGGCGGTGTCGACCTTGTCCACCAGGCGCAGGCCCCGCTCCTCGAAGCCGGCGTCGATGGTCTCCACCATCTCGCAGCAATCGGGCGCCGAGAGGTCGGCGATGAGCAGGATGAGGTCGGCGGCGCGGGCCTGGTCCAGCAGCCAGGGCTCGAGCGGCCGCTGCAGGACCGGCGGCGTGTCCACCAGCTCGATGGCGATGTCCTCCCAGCGCATCATGCCGGGCTGGGGCAGGCTGGTGGTGAAGGGGTAGTCCGCGATCTCGGGGCGGGCGGCGGTGAGCGCGGCGAGCAGGCTGCTCTTGCCCGCGTTGGGGGCGCCGACCATGAGCACCTGGGGCGCGTCGCCGTGGGGCAGGTAGTAGGGGTTGTGGACCTTGCCCTTGCCGGTCTTCTTGGCCTGCTCGATCTGCGCCTGCAGGGCCGAGAGCTTGCGGTTCAGCTCGGCGCGGATCTTGTCGGTGCCCTTGTGGTGGGGCATGATCGCCATCATCTCGCGCAGATGGGCGATCTTCTCCTCGGGCTCGCGGGCCGCCTTGAAGCGGTCCTCGGCCTTGTGGTAGTGCGGCGGCAGGTTGGTGGGCAAGGGAGCCTCCGGCGCGGGGCGAGCGTCCGCCGCCCGCCCCGCGCCGAAGTCTAGATGTAGAGGTGTTCGGGGTCAATCTCCTCGCGGAGCACGCGCAGCTCCTCGTCCGTCGGAGCCGCGTTCGCCTCCACCTGCGGCGGCAGCAGGAGCGGGAAGCCGGTGGCGGCCACCACCTCGTCCACCGTGACGCCCGGATTGACGGCGATGAGCTGCATGCGCTTGCTCGCCTCCTCGTAGCCCAGCGTGGCAAGATTGGTCACGACGCGATAGGGCCCGGCGTCCGGGAAGAGGCCGGCGGCCTCGCGCGCCCCCGGCCCCGTCAGGTAGCCGGGCGTGGTCACGAAGTCGATCTTGGGAATGAAGCGCTGCGGCTCGTGCCGCATGATCGCGATCGTGCGCCAGCAGAAGCTGCCCACGTCGTTGCCGCCGCCGCTGCCCGGCAGGCGCACCTTCGGGTGCTCGTAGTCGCCGATCACCGTGGAGTTGAGGTTGCCGTACATGTCGATCTGCGCGCCGCCCAGGAAGCCGTAGGTGACGAAGCCGCGCGCGGCCGTCTCCATGACGTCGCAGATGCCCGTGGCCACCAGGGCGCGGTAGAAGGTCTTCGACTCGCCGACGCCGCGGGGCAGGTACTTGAGGCTGGAGCCGATGCCGCCGAATTCGAAGACGCTCACGAGATCGGGCGCGTAGAGGCGCTTGGCCAGGGCGGCGGCCAGCATGGGCACGCCGGTGCCGATGAAGGCGCTGGAGCGGTCCTCCATCACGCGGGCGGCCAGGCAGATCAGCAATTCGGTGCCGTTGTAGCGATCGCTCGTCATCAGGGCCTACCTCCCCACCGCGAGGCCGCGCAGGGCCTCTTGCTTGGCGCCGCCGCCGATCGACTTCAGGTAGGCCGCATGATCCGGCAGCCGGCGCATCGTCTGTTCGAGGTAGGCCTCCGTGCCCGCGGCGGTCTTCGCCGCCTCCAGCCAGGCGAGGATGTCCGGTTCGTCGCGGCCGTAGAGGTAGGGCATCTCGCCCGGATGGCTGCCGAAGGGCGCGTGCACGACGGCGTCGACCAGGAAGTAGGGAATCACGTTGCGCTCCGGATACTGGCGGATCGTCTCGGTGTCGATGATCTCCTCGGCGCTGATCAGCACCTTCTTGCTGGCGCGGGCGATCTCCAGGGCGAAGCCGCTGATGCCGTCGAGCTGGCAGTTGCCGTACTTGTCGGCCCGGTGCACGTGGATCACCGCGCAATCCACAACGAGCGCCGGCAGCAGCATCACCTTGCCGTTGCCGAAGGGATCCAGGGCCACCTTGCCGGCCGAGCGCCTGAAGGTGTCCGTGCCCAGCATGCTCTTGATGGGCAGGAAGGGCACGCCCATCGCCGCCGCCTTGAAGCGCCAGGCGATGCCGGCGTTGCTCCACTCCACCACCTCGAGGCCGTCCTTCTCCACGGCGCGCCGCAGCACGTTGGAGAGGCCGTGCACCTCGTAGGCGTTGTAGGTGATGTCCATGGCGTCCACCATGCCGGCGGCGACCAGCCAGTCCACGTCCTGCAGGCCCTGGCCGACGAGGCGCAGATGCCGGCGCCCCTGGCGGACGATCTCGCGCACGATGCTCAGCGGCGCGCGACAGGTGCCGTACAGCTCGAAGCCGATGTAGTCGCCGTCGGCCACGCAGCGGCGCACCGCCTCGTGCTCGTCGACGAGCTTGTCCACCAGGGCCATCGACTTGCGCTCGCGGTTCCAGCGGCGCAAGCCGTCGAGGTCGGGCTCCTGCAGGAGCCGCCCCCGCCCGCTCTCCAGTAGCTCCATGTTGCCTCCCACGCTGCCCGCCGGAGCGGGATTCAGGACCAGTGCCTCCGGCATGGTGCCGGAGCGGAGAGCGGGCGTCAAGCCCCCGGCCAGCCTGCCCGCTCGGAACCGTAGGAGACCAGGGGTGGCCACCTTTGATTGTTCGTCGGTTCGCCCGCAATCCATGCCTGATAGCGCCCAGCAGCTTGCTTCCGCCAAATGGATCTGCTCTACTGGAAGCGCTCATCAACCTGGAGGAGGGGGCATGTCCACGGATCTCAGCCAGTACTCGGCCGGCGTCCGCGCCCGGGTGGAAGCGGGGCGCGCCCTGATGGCCCGGCGCGAGGCGGCCCTCGAGCGCATGCGGGCTTGCCGCTTCGACACCATCGCGGTGCACGGACTCTACACCATGCAGGAGGCGCTGGAGAACAACCAGGGCTCCATCATCGAGCCGGCCTACCTGTCCACCAGCGAGCACTACGCCGACGCGGACGCCATGGAGGCGGCGCTGGCCTACCTCATCCCCACCTGGTGCTACGCGCGCATCGCCAACCCCACCACCTACTACCTCGAGTGGATGCTGGCCCTGCTCGAGGGCTACGGCACGGGTCTGGAGACGAGCGCCGTCGTGACGGCCAGCGGCATGGCCGCGATCATGGCCGCCGTCGATCCCTTCCTCGTCAAGCGCACGAAGGACCCCGCCGAGCGGATGAACTTCGTCTCCTCCTGCCACGTCTATGGCGGCACCTTCCAGCAGTTCTCGGTGCGCCGCGACCAGGACCGCGGCCACGAGGTGCGCTGGATCAGCGATGTCATGAACATCGACGCCTGGGCCGCCCGCATCGACGCCGACACCCGCTTCGTCTACGTCGAGCTGCCCAGCAACCCGACGATCAGCTTCGTCGACCTGGCCGCCCTGGCCAAGCTCGCCCACGCGCACGGCATTCCCCTCATCGTGGACGCCACCGTGGCCACGCCGGCGCTGCTGCGCCCGCTCGCCCACGGCGCCGACATCGTGGTGCACTCGGTCTCCAAGAGCATGACGAGCAGCGGCATGGGCGTGGGCGGCGTGCTGGTGGCGCGCAAGGACATCGTCAGCAACATCGACAACCCGGAGATGAAGGCGGACTTCGCCAGCTGGGTGAAGTTCCTGCCCTACCGCGACAACGGACCCAGCATGAATCCCCTGCACGCCGTCATGGTGATGAACGACCTGCGCACCCTGCGCAGCAAGATGGACCTGGTAAGCAAAAGCAGCCAGACCGTGGCCGAGTACCTCGCCGCGCATCCCAAGATCGAGCAGGTGGACTACCTCGGCCTGCCGGACAACCCCAAGCACGCCGTCGCCAAGCGCTACCTCAAGCTCGTGGACTCGGAGCTGGAGACCGGCGGCGAGCCGGTCAACCGCTACGGCCACCTGATGAGCTTCCGCGTCAAGGGCGGCGGCGAGGCGGCGCGGCGCGTCTTCGACGGCTTCCAGATGATCTGGCGGGCCACCGATCTGGGCCGCATCAAGTCCGTGGCGACGATCCCGGCGATCAGCACCCACCAGCAGCAGGGCGAGGCCGCGCGGGCGATGGCCGACGTGGCGCCGAACATGATCCGCCTCTGCGTGGGCGGCGAGCACCCAGAGGACATCATCGCGGACCTGGAACAGGGCCTCAAGCGGGTATAAGCCGCTCGATGACAAGGCATTACGAAGGCTCTTCCGGCGGCGGCGGCGCGGCCGGGCGGGGCCCATTTCGGCGAGCAAATCAAGATCCGGTAGTCTTGCATAACCCGGGGCGAGCGTGTTTCTTCCTGGGGTTCTCAGGGGCCGAACGCGGTTCCGCTCCGACCTCTACCCAAGCCACGCGTCAACACAAAGGAGTAAGCGATGTCGGTCGATCGCTTCATGGAAGGCGTCATCGCCAAGAATCCCGAGCAGAAGGAATTCCACCAGGCCGTGCGTGAGGTCGTGGAGTCCGTCTGGGATTTCGTGCAGGAGAACCCGCAGTACAAGGAAGGCAAGATCCTCGAGCGCATGGTCGAGCCCGAGCGCGTCATCATGTTCCGCGTGCCCTGGCTCGACGACAAGGGCGACGTCCAGGTCAATCGCGGCTTCCGCATCGAGATGAACAGCGCCATCGGACCCTACAAGGGCGGCCTGCGCTTCCATCCCACGGTGAACCTCGGCATCCTCAAGTTCCTGGCCTTCGAGCAGGTCTTCAAGAACAGCCTGACCACGCTGCCCATGGGCGGCGGCAAGGGCGGCTCCGACTTCGACCCCAAGGGCAAGAGCGACAACGAAGTGATGCGCTTCTGCCAGAGCTTCATGACCGAGCTCTGCCGCCACATCGGCCCGAACACCGACGTGCCCGCCGGCGACATCGGCGTCGGCGGCCGCGAGATCGGCTATCTGTTCGGCCAGTACAAGCGCCTGCGCAACGAGTTCACCGGCGTGCTGACCGGCAAGGGCCTGAACTGGGGCGGCAGCCTGATCCGGCCCGAGGCCACCGGCTACGGCCCGGTCTACTTCGCCGAGGAGATGCTGAACACGCAAGGGCGACTCCATCAAGGGCAAGACCTGCACCGTCTCCGGCTCCGGCAACGTGGCCCAGTACGCCACCGAGAAGGTGCTCGAGCTCGGCGGCAAGGTGGTCACCGCTCTCCGACTCCGGCGGCTCCATCCACGATCCCGACGGCATCGACGCGCGAGAAGCTCGCCTACGTGATGGAGCTGAAGAACGTCAAGCGCGGCCGCATCAGCGAGTACGCCGAGAAGTTCAAGGGCGCCACGTACACTCGCCGGCAAGCGTCCCTGGGGCGTCAAGTGCGACGTGGCCCTGCCCAGCGCCACGCAGAACGAGATCAACGCCGAGGACGCCAAGACGCTGATCAAGAACGGCTGCATCTGCGTCTCCGAGGGCGCGAACATGCCGAGCGAGCCGGGCGCGATCGACGTCTTCCAGAACGCGAAGATCCTCTACGGCCCCGGCAAGGCGGCCAACGCCGGCGGCGTGGCCACCTCCGGCCTGGAGATGACCCAGAACAGCATGCGCCTGACCTGGACGCGCGAGGAAGTGGACGGCCGCCTGCACGGGATCATGAAGGCCATCCACGCCAGCTGCGTGAAGTACGGCGAGAAGGGCAACTACGTGGACTACGTCAAGGGCGCCAACATCGCCGGCTTCATCAAGGTCGCCGACGCCATGCTCGATCAGGGCCTGGTGTAGTTCGGCAGCATTTCAGCGCGGCGGCGACGCCGCGCATGCAATTGAGAAGGCGGGGTGCGCGAGCGCCCCGCCTTTCTTCTATCACGCGGCGAGAGGTCAGGTAGCCTATCGCGTGATCGTGATCTTTGCCTGCCCCATGGCTGCGCCGACCTGCAGGCGCGCCAAGAAGATCCCCGACGGGAGCGCCGTACCGTCACCCGCTTGACCATCCCAGGTGATCCCGTGGGCGATCGCGTCAGCAGTGACATGCTCGCTCCAGACGCGTGCCCCTGCCACAGAATAGATCTCTAGCACGCCCGCTCCGGTGGCGCGCACCGGCAACTCGGCCTGGAACACGATCGCACCGCGCGCTGGATTTGGTCGCACCACGAGGAGCAGGCTCGGTTCGCTCGCGCTCTCAGTGGATGGCACCGTCGTAAGCGTCGCCGCCACCTCGCCGACTAGTCGGAATGGACCGCAGCTTCCCTCCTCGCCGTCGACGACGAGGTAGTATGTGCCCGAGGTTAGGAACACTAGCTGCACAGACCAAGAGAACTGCGAGGATCCTGCAACTGCGCCGCTGGCGGGAGCCGTTGGCCCAAGTCGCGTTCGAAGTCGCTGCCATTCCCATCCTCCTATTCTCTTCCTGGCCGCTCCGGTCGCTTGAGCTCCACGACTACCGTTTGCTGGACCCCGGGTTCGCTGCCTTTCCAGGGGATGCGGTCGATGAGAATCGTCTGATTGGTGATCCAGAGCGGATTCTGTTCGATCCACTCCTGCGTCTCCAAGAGCGGCCAAACACCTCCGGTTGCGGGCTCGGCGATCCATAGATCCGCGGCCGTGGGATCTTCACCCATAGAGTCAAGGGCCATTGGCTTAGTGAAGGCGAGCCAGCGCCCATCTGGCGACCATGAATAATCGTAGTCTGCAACGACCTTGAGCGTGTCGAGAACGCTCACCTCGCCCGAAGGGACCCACACAACATAGAGCAATTGCAGGGGCTGTCCGTAGATCCCACCATTCACCGCGAGGGCTTCCCCATCCGGGGACCACTTCGACCAGCTTCCAGCTACGGGGAGAGGCGGGTCGATCACAATCTGCCGGGACGCAAGCTCGAGCACAACAAGCTCGTGATACTCTGCAGCGGACTTCCACAAGACGCAGCTGATGTACTTGCCGTCCGGGGACCACTTGGGTAGGGAAGCATTGCCATCAATCAGCGGCACAGCTTCCCCCGTCCGCAGATCCTGAAGCTCGAGGTGGGGGCGGTGGTCTTCGATGCGGACGAGCGCCAGCAGGGAATCTGGGCCATGAGCGCTGTTCAAGTCCGGCGACGGAAAGAGATACCCTGAAGCATCCTCAAAGGATACCTCGCCTGGCTGGCGCTCCCGGACAGCACCCACGGTCCAGGGAGATTGTGCCGGGATGCAGCCAGCTTCACTTGCGGCCACTGCCAGGCTGCTGGCCAGGATCGCAGCGCGAGCGATCAAGAAGCGCATGGAGAGCCCCCTTCCTAACTAATGGGGACGGGAAGGACCAGCACTCGCGACCAAGATCACGATGCTTCTGATTCTCGGGCAGTGTCAAGGAAGAAGCGCGGAATTGGCCGTTGGCGCCCCGCTCACTCACTCTCAGCGCAGCATGAGCACCCTGGCTGCGGCCTGCTCGCCGCCACTAGCGACACGCAACAAATGGACGCCATGCCCCAAACGCCAGCCTGCTTCATCGCGGCCGCCCCGACGCGCGAGCGCTGGCCCGCTCAGGCGCGCAGGACCACCCCCCGCCCGTGGCGGCCGTCGAGATAGACGGCCAGGGGCGCGGACAAGCGCAGATGGCGCAGGAACTCCGTCTCGGCGGCGGCGGGCTGGGCGAGCAGCCAGTCCCAGTCCACCTTGACGCCGTCCCGGCCCTCGTGAGCGGTGAAGTAGCCCACCTCGAAGCTCGTCAGGTTGTGGAAGAAGTGGCTGCCCTGGCTGGGCTCCACGGCGATGTCGGCCATCGCGGTCTCCACGATCACGCGGGCGCCGTTGATGTCCGACCAGGCCACGGGAATGCCCAGCCAGCGGTCGCGGGAGCCCCAGCGCCCGGGGCCGATGAGCAGGTAGGGCCGCCCTTCTTCGCCGAGCCGTTCGTTCATGCCGCGCAACTCCAGCGCCACGTCGGCCGTGCGGCCGCGGTCGAAGCTGTCCGGCCGCACGTAGACCAGGTCGCAGAGGTTCTCGATGGCGCCGTTGCCGAGCACGGAGCCCGAGCGGATGAGCACGCGGCTGGGATCGGTGACCCGCTGATCGAGATCGATCTCCTCGCGGCCCACGACGAGGGGCCGGATCTGCAGCACGGCGAACTCCCCGCTCTCGCCGGGACGCGCGCCGGGCTGGGCGGCGAACTCGATCTCCACGGGCGCGGCCATGCCGCGGCTGCCGAGGGCAAGCAGTTCCCGCAGCAGGGCCGGCAGCGGGAAGCGGTCGCCCTTGAGCACGCCGGCCATGGTGACCAGGCGCACGCCGGGCCGCGCGATGCCGTCGTAGACGGCGTCGTTGTCGGGCATGTAGGTGGAGGCCACCGCGGCGAGGGTGCCGTCGGCCTCGGCGCGCTCCAGGTCGCGGCGCACGAGCGAGGCATTGCCGTCCGTGCTGGGGAAGAGCTCCGGGCGGCTCAGGTCCAGCGCCCAGAATTCGCGCTGGCTGGAGCGCAGCATGTCCTGCGTGCTGCCGAACTGGGGCAGCCGCTGCGGGTGCGCCGGCGAGAACCAGAGGCTGCGCTCGCCCTCCACCACGCTCTTGCCGAGCCCCAGCACCACCGAGGCCGAACCCTCCTCGGGTTTGGCCTCGAAGAGCGGGTAGAAGTTGTAGGACTGCGCCACCCCGGCGATGGCGGGATAGAGCAGGTCGCCGTGCAGACCGCCCACCATGCGCTGGACGACGACGGCCATCTTCTCCTCCTCGATCCGGTTGGGCGTGCCGCGCAGGTAGGCCTTGGCCGTGGCGTAGTAGGTGGAGGCGAAGACCAGCTTGATCGCGTGGCAGAGCTGGTCCAGGCGCTGCTCGTCGTCCGGGTGATTGTTGGGCAGCATGTGGCTGGTGTAGACGCCCGCGAAGGGCTGGTGCTGGCTGTCCTCGAGCAGGCTGGAGGAGCGCACGGCCAGCGGATAGCGCACTTCGTCGAGAAAGGTCATCAGATCGTCGCGCACGGGCTCCGGCAGGCGCCCGGCGACGAAGGCGGCGGCCACCGCCGCATCGTCCCGGGCGGCGAGCGCCCGACCGAGCAGGTCGTTCTCCTCCATGAACTGGTCGAAGACGCCCGTGGCCAGCACGGCGCACTCGGGCACCGTGATGCGCACATCGGGGAAGCGCTCGCGGAAGTCGTAGCGGGAGAGCAGGGCGTCCACGAAGGCGAGGCCGCGGCCCTTGCCGCCGAGGGACCCGCTGCCGATGCGCACGAAGCTGCTGCTGGCGTCGAAGTGCTGGCGGGAGAAGTCGGCCACGCGGCCGCGGCGGCTGAGCTTGCGATACTCCGCCAGCGTTTCGCGCAGGTAGCGGCGCAGCTCCTCGTTGTCCGCGAACTGGCTCACGCGCACCGGACGAATGCGCAGCGCCAGCTCGAACTCCGTGCGCGCCATGAACCAGTTGCTGAAGTGGTTGCGGCGGGCATGATAGCGCAGCGACTCGCCCGGCACCTCCTTGAGCAGGCGGGCCATGGCCGTGAGGTCGCGGGCGCGGCCGACGACGGTGCCGCTGGGCAGCATGAAGACGAAATCGCCGAAGCCGAGATTGGCCTTCATGAAACCGCTGAGATCGGCCAGCAGGGTGGGGGAGGCCTTGTTCAGGAAGCTCACGCCCAGCGCGTGCGCCTCCTGCGCCCGCTGCTCGTCCGAGGACTGCAGCAGGACGGGCAGCTCGGGATCCGCCCGCCGCACGCTGCGAATGAACTCCACGCCCGCGCGCGGATCGATGGCGCCGCCGCGCGCGAAGCTGGCGTCCGTGATCACGCAGAGCAGGTAGTCGGCGAAGTCCTCGTAGATCCGCTCGGCCTCCTCGAAGGTCTCCGCGAGCAGGATCTTCGGCCGCGCGCGCATGCGCAGCAGCTTGTCCATGATGTCGATGCCCTCGGCCATCAGCGCCTGGGTCTGCCGCATCAGCTCCGTGTAGAGCATGGGCAGGTAGGAGGAGTAGAAGCCGACCGAGTCCTCCACCAGCAGCATGCAGCGGACCTGGCCCTCGTAGGCGTCCGCCGCCACGTTCACCGAGTCCTCGATGCACTTGATGATGGCCAGCAGGATGCGGGCGTCCCCGCGCCAGGCGAAGACGCGGTCGATGTCCGGCTTCAGGTCCTGCTCGCTGAGCATGGCCAGCTCGCGCGTGTTGTAGACGAGCAGCACCACCGGCATGTCCGGCCGTAGGCGCTTGGCGCGGCGGCCGAAGTCGTGCACCTCCATGTCGCCGAGATGGGTCATCGTGATGATCAGATCGAAGCGCTGCTCCTGGAGGCGGGCCAGCGCCTGTTCGCCCGAGGAGACGCGCGTGACCATCGGCGCGTAGCTCAGATTGAGCTGGGCGTACTCGCCCAGCAGCAGCTCGGTGAGGCGGCCGTCCTGCTCGATCACGAAGGAATCGTAGAGGCTGGACACCAGCAGGATATCGCGGATGCGGAAAGGCATCAGCCGATCGAAGCCGGTGAAGCTGAAGGCGCTGGGCAGGGTTTCCTTGGACATCGCATGCACCTCCGCGGCGGCCCCATCCTAGCGGCCGGGCCCGCGGGGGGGAAGGGCCAAAGCCCGCCCGCGCCTGAGGCCGGGCGAGACGCCATTTTCATTGCTCGCCGGCCGTCGCTCGCTACACTGGGGCGGTCCGCGGCCAGCCCGCCGCGGCGGGACGGGCCCGGGCGTGCGCGAGCGCATTCGCATTCTCCATGTCATCACGCAGCTCGACACGGGCGGCGCCGAGCGGCAGCTGCTTGCGCTGTGCCGCTCGCTGCCTGCGGACCGCTTCGCCCAGCAAGTGGTCAGCCTGAGGGCCGGCGGCGGCCTGGCCGCGGAGTTCGCCGCCTCCGGCTGCCCGGTGACCGAGCTGGATCGGGCCGCCCAGGGCGGGCCCCTCGGCCAGCTCATCGCCCTGGCGGCGCTCCTGAGGCGTGAGCGTCCGGACATCCTGCAGACCTGGCTGCTCAAGGCCAACCATGTCGGCCGCCTGGCCGCCCTGCTGGCCGGCCAGCACCCGGTGGTGGCCAGCTTCCGCGACATGGGCTTCCAGGCGGGGCCGGGCGACACCCTGCTCGATCGCCTGCTGGCTGGCGGAAGCAGCCTGATCCTCCACAACTCGGCCAGCGGCCGCGCCGCCTGCCTGGCCCGCACCGGCGAGGCGGGGGGAAGCCGCCACCTGCTCTTGCCCAACGGCGTGGACACGGAGCGCTTCCGGCCCGATGCCCAGGCCCGCCGGCGCCTCCGCGAGGAGTTGGGCCTGGGAGCCGCCGATTCCGTGGTCGTCATGGTGGCCAGACTCCACCCGGTGAAGGACCCCGGGCTCTTCCTCGCCGTGGGCAGGGCCGTGCGGCAGAGTCTGCCCAGTTGCCGCTTCTGGCTGGTCGGCGCGGGTCCGCTAGCGGCCTCCTTGCAGGCCGAGCTGGCCGCCCGGCCCGATCCTGGCCTCTGGCTGGCCGGGGAGCGCCAGGACATCCCCGCCCTCCTGGCCGCTGCAGACCTGGCCCTGCTCACCAGCCGCAGCGAGGGGCTCTCCAACACCGTCCTGGAGGCGATGGCCGCCGGCCTGCCCGTCCTGGCCCCGGATGTCGGCGGCAACCGGGAACTGATCCGCGATGGCGAAACCGGTTTCCTGCTGAAAACCCGGGATCCCGTGGAAATTGCGGCACTTGTGGTACAGGTCTTGCGGAATAAGCCACTTGCCAGCAATCTGGGGGGGCAGGGGCGGCGGCGGGCAGAGGCGGAATTCTCCCTGAACCGGCTGGTCACGCACAGCCTCGGATACTACGAGCGTCTGATCGAGGATGGATAAGCGTATGCCGAACACTCAGGGGCCAGCGAGTCCGGACCTCATCGTCGCCTTCTTCCGCAATGACGATGTCAACGAACTCACTCCCGAGCTCGTCGCCGTCAGCGAGCTGCTCTTCGCCGAGGGCATTCCGATCATCCACGCCGTCGAGCCGGGCAATGTCACGGACGCCTGCGTGGACTGGCTGCTCGAGAAGAAGGCCCAGCACGGCCGCCTGCTCGAGATCATGCAGCACGGCTACAACCACACGAAGCACTACGGCGGGGAGTTCGGCGGCAAGCGGGCCTACCAGGAGCAGCACGACGACCTCCGCCGCGGCCGCGAGATCATGGACCGCCGCTTCGGCGACCACTGGTTCCCGGCGGTGAACTTTCCCTACGGGCCCTACAACCAGGCGACGATCCGCGCCGTCGACGACCTGGGCTACACCATCTTCAACGGCCACTACAACCCGCGCCTGTCGCGCCGGCTCTTCTACGTGATCGGGCGGCTGCTGGGCAAGGGGCAGATCCTCAACCGCCACATCAGCCATCACCTGGAGATCTACCCGGGCACGCATGTCTTCACGATCGACATGGCCATCAGCTACATCGATCGCTATCATGGCAACTACGGCAGCAACCAGTGCGACTGGCACGGGCTCGCCGACTTGATGCAGCGCTTCGAGGCCGCCAAGCGGCACATCCACGCCATCGGTTGGCTGCTCCACCACCGCTACCACTCGACGCCGGCCAGCCTCAAGCTGGTGCAGGACACCATCACCGCCATGCGCCAGGGTAACCCCGGCATCGAGTTCTGGAACTTCGAGGAGATCCACGCCGCCTACGCGCCGCAGGCGGCCCAGCACAAGGTCGGCTGAAGCCCGCGCCGTCGCCAACGCGGACCGGAAGCCGCCGCGAGGCCGCCGTGCCCCCCACCGCATCTAGCGCCCAGTTCGACATCCTCTGCTTCGGCGAGGACTGGTACAAGTCCAGCTATACCAGCACGCGGCAGATCGCCCTGCGCCTGGCCATCGGCCGCCGCCTGCTCTGGGTCAACCCGCTGCCCATGCGCGCGCCCTCCCTGGCCGGAGCCGACGAGCGCCGCGCCTTCCTGCGCAAGGTGGGCCACAAGCTGAAGACCCACCTGCGCCTCCTCTCCCGGCCGCAGCCGGGCGTCTGGGTGCTGAGTCCCCTCTACCTGCCGCTCTTCTTCAGCGCCCGCGGCGATCGCGCGAACGCCGCCCTGCTCACCGCCCAGGTGTGGCTGGCCCTGCGCCTGCTCGGCCTCCGGCGGCCCCTGATCTGGTCCTCCTCGACCTATCACGCCCTCTTCGTGGCGCGGCGCCTGGCCCACCACCGCTTCTTCTATCGCTTCGCGGACAAGAACAGCGCCTTCACGGACCTGCCGCCCGAGCGGGCGGAGCGGGCGCGGGCCCTCTTCGAGAGCTACGACCTGGCCATCTGCGCCGAGGCCGACCGGGTCTACTGCGCCTCGCGGGCCGTCTACGAGGATCTGCGGGCGCGCAGCGGCGAGGCGGCCAAGCTCGTCTACCAGCCGCACGGGGTGGACTTCGCCCACTTCCACGCCGCCGCGGAGGGCAAGCTGCCGCTGCCCGCCGCGCTCGCGCGCCTGCCGCACCCCGTGGTCGGCTACTTCGGCAGCCTCACCAACCACAACAACAAGCGCATCCTGCGCCTCATCGCCGAGCGGCATCCGGACTGGAGCCTCGTGCTCATCGGCCGGGTAGTGGGCGACTACGGCGAACTCGCCGGGCTCGCGAACGTCCACCTCACGGGCGCCGTGCCCTACGCCGAGCTGCCGGCCTGGGCGCAGGTCTTCGACATCGGCATCATGAACTGGAACGAGACCGAGTGGATCGCGAGCAGCTTTCCGGTCAAGGCCCTGGAGTACCTGGCCCTCGGCCTGCCGGTGGTTTCGGTGCGCATTCGCGAGCTGGCCGAGCAGTTCGGGGATCTCCTGCGCATCGCCGAGGGCGAGGAGGACTTCGTCCGTCTCGTCGAGGAGGAGCTGGCCGCGGACGCGCCCGCCAAGCGGGCGGCGCGCGTCGAGCGCGTGCGCGGTCGCGACTGGTCGCGGCTCGCGGCGGCCATTCTCGCCGACGCCGGCGCGGGGGCACCGTGAACATGAGCATTGGCCATTCGGCGGCGGGCGCGCCGCGCCTGCTCTACGTCCTCGACCGCTTCCCCACGGACACGGTCACCTTCATCACCAACGAGATGCGCGCCTTCGCCGCCGCGGGCATCGACTTCGAGATCGTCTCGCTGCTCGGGGCCGGCCCCTGCCCGGCCGCGGCGCGCGAGTTCCTGCCGCGCGTGCGCACGCTGCGCCCGATTCCGCCGGGGCTCGCCCTGCGCGCCTGGCTCCACTATGCCACCCGCCGGCCGCGCGCGCTGGCCGGTCTTCTCGGCACGGCCTTCGAGGACGCCGGCCCGGCCAAGGCCCTGCGCAACCTGGCCCAGCTCGCCGTGGGCGTCGTCTTCGCCTACACGGTGCGAGACAGGCCCGGCCACATCCACGCCCACTTCGCCTTCAAGGCGGCGACGGCCGGCCTCTGCGCGAAGCGCCTGAACGGCAATGGCTTCAGCTTCACGGCCCACGGCAGCGCCACCGTGCAGCCGGCCCGGCGCCACAGCCTGCGCAGCAAGATTCGCGGCGCCGACTTCGTGGTGGCGGTTTCCGAGTACAACCGCGGCGTGCTGCGCGCCCTCTGCGCCGAGCTTCCCCCCGAGCACATCCTGCTCAGCCGCACCGGCATCCGCCTGGCCGACTTCCCCTACCAGCCGCGCCCGCCGCGCCGCGAGGGGCCCGCGCGGATTCTCTGCGTGGCCTCGCTCTACGCGGTCAAGAACCACGAGGGCCTGCTGGCCGCCTGCGCGCTGCTCGCCGGGCGGGGCGTCGACTTCCGGCTCGAGCTCATCGGCAAGGACGAGGGGCGCGGCCGGGAGCTGGCCGCCCTCGCCGCGCGGCTCGGCATCGCCGAGGCGGTCGTCTGGCACGGCGGCGTCGATCACGGCGAGATCGCGCGCCACCTCGCCGCCGCGGACCTCTTCGTGCTCGCCAGCCACAGCGAGGGCGTGCCCGTGTCGATGATGGAGGCGATGGCGGCGGGAGTGCCCGTGGTCGGCCCGCGCGTGACGGGCCTGCCCGAGCTGGTGAGCGAGGGCGAGAGCGGCCTGCTCGCCGATCCCGCGCGGCCGGAGGAATTCGCGGCGGCGATGGCTCGCCTGCTCGGCGATCCCGCGGCGGCCGCGGCCATGGCGGCCCGGGCGCGCGCGCGCATCGAGGAGGCCTATGACATCGAGGCCAATGCCCGCGATCTTGCCCTCCACCTGCGCTCTCAGCTCGCCTGAGGCCGGAACTCCGCGTAACGCCAAGGGGGAGCCGCTCGGCTCCCCCTGTCTGTTAAGCTAGCGAGCCGGCTTCCGGGTCGCGCGCGCTGTTTCGCGAGCGAGAGGCAGCCGGCGAGCGTCTACTTGAGGAGCAGCAGCTTCCCGCTGACGCCGCCGCTCGCTCCGTTCACCCGCACCAGGTAGAGGCCGCTGCCCAGCGCGACGCCGCGCTCGTCGCGGCCGTCCCAGCGCACCTCCTGCCGGCCCGCGGGCTGCCACTCGTCCGCCAGCGTGCGCAGGCGACGGCCCTGGGCATCGAAGATCGCCACCTGCCAGCGGCCCGCCGCGGGCAGCTCGTAGCTGATCAGCGTGCTCGGATTGAAGGGATTGGGCTGATTGCCCAGGATGCGCAGGGCGAAGGATGGCCGCCGCCGGCTCCTCCACCGCGGTCAGATCGTCGATCACGTGCAGCGAGTCGCCGCTGCTGGTCGCATAGCCCAGCTCGGTGTTGTTGGCGTCGCGCACCCTCTCCTGGATGAAGACCAGGGGCGTGGAGCCCGCGGCCAGGCCGCTGAATTCGAGCAGCGCCACCTCGCCGCCCCCTTCCCGAGCGCCGTCGAGAAAGGCCAGCGAGAAGTGCGCCGTGCTGCTGCCGCTCTCCGTGTAGTCGTGGAAGTAGCTCTGCAATCCGGAGCTGGTGACCCAGCTCCCCGCATGGATGGCAGTCAGCTCCGCCACGCTCTCGTCGAAGTCCACGACAACGTCGACGCCCTTCACGGGCACCTGACTGGGGTCGATCATCACGCGCAGCGTGCAGGCTTCGGCGACGTTGGTGGTGCAGCTGACGGGATCGATGCTGAGGCGGCCCTTGAGGGCGTTGAGGCGACCCGTCGCGGCCTGCCAGATGCGCCGGCTCGTCTGCTCCTGGAGGAATACCGTGGCGTTGAGCGCGAGCCGGCTGCCAGAAGCTCGCGAACGCGATGGGCACGCTGAAGCTCTGCACACCGACCGCGGGATCCACGGGAATGCCGCCAGGTCGAGCGGGAAGACGCGCCGCAGGGCCTGGCTGGTGCCAGTTGTGTCCGTTGCCGCCGACGAGTAGATGCTGTCTTCGGTGACGGCCGACTGCAGGCGATAGTCACCGGCCGGGTCCAGCGGCTCGGTCCAGGTCCAGACTGACCACGAGCGTGGAGTCGGCCGCACGCCAGTGCAAGGCTGATGCTGCCGGGGCTGAGCACGTTCTTGCGCGCCGTCATGCCGCTGTGATAGGTGCTCTCCACCTCAGCCCAGATCCACGACGCCGTCGATCCAGAAGTGCGGCGTGAAGTCGCGCCCCGTAGCCCAGAGATCAGCTGCTGGTTCTGGACGGAGTTCTGCAGCCACATGATGTCGGCGCCGCTGGGCCACCAGGTGTGGCAGCGGATCAGACGCCACCGAGCTGCCCTGGCCGGGCAGCCAGGCGTCGAAGGCAAACTCGGGTGCGGCGCAGTAGCCGCAGCCTGCGTTCGTGTGGAACCACCCGAGGGGCACATGCGGCAGCGTGTAGCTATCGCAGGAGGCTTCCCGGCTGTTGTCGCCCGGCGCCTCGTCGGCAGGCAGTAGCGCTTCAGCGTGCAGATGGTAGTAGTGGCCCGCGGCGGCCAGGAAGTCCGGGAAGTCGAGCGTCGCCTGCTCGGCCGGCTCCAGATGATGACTCAGGATCTCGCTGTAGACCAGCGTCCCCGATTCCTCGATGCGGAGCTCGACATCGAAATCCTCGGCCAGCGCACCCTTGTTCGTCACCAGCACGGACGGGGCGATCGTGCCGCCGGCCGCAAACTGCTCGCCGTCCGGGGTGAGCGCCAGCAGGGCCAGGTCATGGTCGAAGGGCTCGTAGACGCGCACATCGTCGATGTACCAGTCGTCGGCGTAGTCGCCGTAGTAGCGGAAGGCGAGGTAGACCACCGGCTCGCCCGCATAGGCCTGCAAGGCCAGGGTGACGGGGTCCGCGGTGAAGTCACCGATCTCGTGGTTGGCCGGCGTCCAGTCGACGAGCATGGTGAAGGCGGCCGGATCGGTCTGGCTCGTCGTGCTCGCCGCGATGTAGTGGTGCTCGCCGAAGCCCGGCCAGTAGTCCTGCTTCTCGTAGAATTCCAGGTAGGCGGACTGCAGCGCGGAGAAGTCCAGCGCCGGCGTCACCAGGTACTCGTCCTGGAGCAGGCCCGGCGAACCGTAGTGCACGCGCGCCGAATAGGCGCCGCTGTGCTTGAAGGTGCCGTTTCGCTCCCAGGTGAAGGTGCTGCCCAGGTGGATCACCGCCCAGCCCGCGGGCGGGAAGCTCCCCTCGAAGCCCTCGTTCAGGATGTCATTGCGCACGGGCTGGTAAGGCGGCGCGGCTTGGGGATCGGGACAGGGGGAGAACGCTTCGTGAGTCGAGGCCTGCCCGGCTCCCGCGAGGAGAGCCAAGGCCATGGCCAGAGCGCGAAGGGCAGCGCCATTACGCATGCTCGAGCCTCCCGCGGCAGGACCGCTGGTTCCGGTTGGAGGATGATTATAGCAGATCGCAACCATTCAGTGGAAATTCCTCTTGAGTGCGGCCAAGGGATTGTTCAATCGTCATTTTTCTGAGACATCGCCCTCCCGGTTGACGGCTGTCGGACCGCCTAGAGGGACAGCCGGCTCCCGATCTGGAAGATCGCCAGCGAGAGCAGGTAGGCGAGGCCCGTCAGACCCAGCCACTGCGCCGCGGCCAGGCTCCAGCGTCCGGACTCCCGCCGCGTGATGGCGAAGGTGGCCATGCAGGGCGTGGCCAGCAGCGCGAAGACCAGGATCGAGAGCCCCTGCAGGGGGCTGTAGTGGCCGGCGAGCGCCGCGCGCAGGCCGCTGGAGTTCTGCGCTGGGTCCCCCATCGCGAAGATGATGCCGAGCTGGGCGACGAAGACCTCCTTGGCCGCGAAGGCGCCGAGGAAGGCCGTGTTGATGCGCCAGTCGAAGCCCAGCGGCGCCATCGCCGGCTGCAGGGCCTGGCCGATGCGCCCGGCCAGCGAAAACTCCAGGGCCTCGGCGGCCCGCGCCGCGGAGAGCGCCGCGGGGTCCGCACCCGGGCCGAGCAGCGCATCGGCACGGTAGCTCTCCGGCTGCGGGAAGCTCATCAGGATCCACAGCAGCACCGAGATGCCCAGGATCAAGGTGCCCGCCTTGCGCAGGTACATGGAGGCGCGCTGCCAGACGTGGATGCTGATGCTGCGGCCCGTCGGCCGCCGGTAGGGCGGCAGCTCCATGACGAAGGGCGTGGCCAGGCCGGCCAGCACGCTGCGGCTCAAGATGCGCGCCACGATCAGCCCCAGGCCGATGCCGAGCAGGTAGAGGCCGAAGAGCACGGGCGTGTGCCAGGCCCGCGGGAAGAAGGCCGGGATCATCAGCAGGTAGATCGGCAGGCGAGCGCCGCACGAAATGAAGGGCAGGATCAGCATCGTCACCAGGCGGTCGCGGCGGCTCGGCAGGGTGCGCGTGGCCATGATCGCCGGTATCGTGCAGCCGAAGCCGATCAGCATGGGGATGAAGCTCTTGCCGTGCAGGCCGAAGCGGTGCATCACCCGGTCCATGATGAAGGCCGCCCGCGCCATGTAGCCCGTGTCCTCGAGCAGGCTGATGCCCAGGAAGAGCAGCACGATGTTGGGCAGGAAGACGAGCACGCCACCCACGCCGCCGAGAATGCCGTCGACGACGAGGCTCTCGAGCCAGACGAAGCGGCCGGCCGGCCAGAGGGCCGCCGCCCGGCCGCCCAGCCAGCCGAAGAGGGCGTCGATGCCGTCCATCAGCGGCGCGCCGAGGCTGAAGGTGAGCCAGAACAGGCCGTACATGAACGCCAAGAACAATGGGAGGCCAAGCACGCGATGCGTGAGCACGGCGTCGATGCGCTCGCTTT
The DNA here is from genome assembly GCA_963695095.1 of uncultured bacterium. GTDB lineage: Bacteria > Krumholzibacteriota > Krumholzibacteriia > JACNKJ01 > JACNKJ01 > VGXI01. The sequence continues at coordinate 2,911,023 of CAVOFT010000001.1, forward strand.
CGGTGACGCGATCCACGCGCGCGGGCCGGCGCGTGACCTCCCGCGCCAGGCCGGCGGCGAAGCCGTAGCGGCGATCGGCGATGAGCACGGCCACGGGGTCGCCCAGGCGGCGCGCCAGGCGCTCGTTGACGGCGGCCAGGTGCTCGCGCAGGGCGGTGAGATCGGCCACCTGCGCCTCGACGGCCGCCAGCACTTCCATGTCGCCCTCGAGCAGCTTGACGGCGGCGTAGCGGCGCGGGAGGCGCAGCTCGCCGAGCGGGGCGAGGCGCGCTTCGAGCGCGGCGATCTCTGGCTCGAGGTCACTGCCGTAGTCCACGCGCGGCAGCTCGGCGCGGCGGCTCGCCGCCAGGCGCAGGCGCTGGCGCAGCTCGTCGATGCCGGCGCCCTTGTGGCCCACGGTCTCGGCGACCATGGCCCCGGTCAGCTCGCCCAGCCGCTCGACGTCGAGCAGCTGGCCCTGGCCGCGGGCGATGTCGGCCATGTTGAGCACGAGCACGAGATTGACCTCCAGCTCCATGAGCTGGACGGCCAGGTGCAGGTTGCGCTCGAGGTTGGAGCTGTCCAGCACGTCGACCACGACGTCCGGCCGCTCGTCGATGAGGAAGCGGCGGGCCACGCGCTCCTCGTCGCTGTGGGCGTGGAGGCTGTAGGTGCCCGGCAGGTCGACGATCTGCATCGGCCCGCCCACGCCGCGCAGGCGCCCCCACTTCTTCTCGACGGTTACTCCAGGATAGTTGCCGACGTGCTGGTGTCCGCCGGTGAGGCGATTGAAGAGGCTGGTCTTGCCCGAGTTGGGATTGCCGGCCAGGGCCACGGTGATCTCGCGGCCGCGCAGCAGCTCGCCGGGAAAGGCCGCCGTGCTACCCGACGTGCGCATCTAGAGCCGCTCCACGCCGATGGTGGCCGCCTCGGCCTTGCGCAGCGACAGGTGGCAGCCCTTGATCTTGATGTCGATGGGATCGCCCAGCGGCGCCACGCCCTGCATGCCCACCTCGACGCCGGGCAGCAGGCCCAGGTCCAGCAGGCGCTGGCGGATCTCCGTGGCCGCGCGCACGCTGACCACGCGGGCGCGCTGGCCCGGGCGCGAGACGGTCCAGCGTGGTCAGCTCGCGCCCGCGCGCGAAGAGGCCCACGACCTCGGGCCCGAAGGCCTCGGTGCAGGCCCGGGTGCGGCAGGCCATCAGGGCGCCCGCTTCGCCGTCCTGCTCGCGGCGGCTGGCCGCGTAGCAGTCGTGGAAGCGCTCGACGAGATCCCCGCCTGCCCGCGGGCAGCCGCCGAGGAACTCGACGAAGCCGGCCAGGCGGTCCAGGGTCTCGATGCTGATGATGTGTTCGATTGAGCAGGCTTCGCGACTGGCGGTGTCCAGGGGCACGCCGAGGATTTCGTTGAGGAAGCGCGTGATGAACTCGTGGCGCTGCAGCACGCGATTGGCCAGCTCGCGGCCGGAGGGCGTGAGCACGGCCGTCTCGCGGGCGCGATAGTCGATGAGGCCCTCGGCGGCCAGGCGCTTGAGCGCCCCGGTCACGGAGGCCATGCGCACGTCCTTGCGCTGGGCGATCTCCTTGGCCCGCGCCTCGCCCTTCTCCTGCTCGAGCTGCAGGATGATCTCCAGGTAGTCTTCGAGGCTCTCGCCGAGTTCGCCGACGTGCATGCCGCCGCCTTTCGGGTCGCAGAAATCTGAAGTTAGTCCAGGCTAAGTCCAGAGACAAGATGAATTCGGTGACGGCGACAGGAATCCGGACCGCGTGCCCCGACGCCTTGCGCGCCCGCGGCCCCAACCCTTACCCTCCGGCCATGGTCCACCGCTGGCGCGCCCGCCTGCTCATCCTGCTGCTCGGCTTCTGGCTGCTCGGTCAGGGCGCGCACGACCTGCTGGTCCATGCGGGCGAGTGGAGCCATGACCCCAACGGCGACCACCGCTTCTGCTCACTCTTCCAGGGGCTGGAGCAGGTCGAGTGGGCCGGCATCCACCTGCCGACGCCGGAGGGACGCTGCCCCGAGCAGCCGCTGCCCGCTCCTGTCCCTGCCGGCCCCAGCTCCCGCCCCCTGGGTATCGCGAGCCGCGCCCCGCCCCTCCCCGTCTGAGCGCGCAGTCCACCAGCACTCGCAGGGCTCGGAAGGCCGGCCAGGCCGGCCGGGAGGATTCTCATGCACCGACTTCAGCTCGTGGCGGCTCTCGCCGCCCTGCTCACCGGCGCCGGCAGCGCTAGCGCCTCGTCCACCGCCAGCGGCGTCAGCCGCGACTTCAACCCCGCCATCAGCGTCAACACCCTGCTCGTCTTTCGCGAGGGACTCATCGCCGCGGCAACGGCCGACAGCATCGCTGCCGAGCACGAGCACGCCAGCGCCACGGAGGGCTTCGCCGTCCAGGAAACCGAGCTGCAATTCACGGCCAGCGTGGACCCCTACGCCCGCGCCAGCGTGACGCTCGCCATGCACGGCACGGAGAGCATCGAGGCCGAGGAGGCCTTTCTCCAGCTTCTCCAGCTCCCGCGCGGGCTGGGCCTGCGCGCCGGCGCCTTCTACTGGGAGTTCGGCAAGCACAACACCCTGCACACGCACCAGTACCCCTTCGTCGAGCGACCCGTGGCCTGGGACGCCCTGCTCGGCGAGCACGGGCTCTCCGGTGCCGCCATCGAGCTGTCCTGGCTCACCCCCCTGCCCTGGTTCGCGGAGCTGACCGCCACGGCCGCGCCGCTGGGCGAGGCCGTCTACGGCGAGCACGCCGAGGCCCCTGCGGACGAGTGGTCCGGCGGCCTGCGCCTGCGCCAGCTCTGGGATCTGGGCGACCGCACGACGCTCGAGGCCGGCGGCTCCTGGTTCACGGGCGACACCGCGCACGAACACGACGATGCGCTGGAGATCGGCACCCGGCACTTCCTCGGCGCCGACCTTACCGTGAAGTGGACCGGCGGCGGCGCCAACCCGCGCGCGCTCGAGCTGCAAGCCGAGTGGCTGCGCCGCCACGACAGCCTGGACGACGGCGGAGAGATCCTCGACGACGATGGCCTCTACGCCGCTATCCGCGGTCGCGTGACGCGGCGCTTCTGGCTCAGCGGGCGCTTCGATCTGCTCCGCGCCGCCCAGCACGCGGAGGCCGCCGCCGAAGTGGATGAAGGGCACAGCCACGGAGCCCTGCCCGATACGGACACCTGGACCGCCTCGCTGGCCTTCGTGCCCAGCGAGTTCCAGGCCTGGCGACTGGATCTGCTCTCCCGCGAGATCGCGGGCGAGCGCGACACCGGCCTGCGCGCGCAGGTGAACTTCACCATCGGCAGCCACCCGGCGCACCGCTACTAGGAGGACGGCCATGCGCATACGACTCGCCCTCACCGCGCTGCTCCTCTGTGCGGCAACGCTCACCGTGGCCCCACCTCTGCGCGCCGCCGCGCTCGAGGTGGCGGCCACCCTGCCCGAACTCGCCCTGCTCGTCGAGGCCGTCGGCGGCGAGCGCGTCGAGGTCACGGCCCTCGCCCGCGCCGACGAGGACCCTCACTCCCTCGCCGCCAAGCCCAGCCACAGCCGCCGCCTGCTGAAGGCCGATCTCGTCGTCTACAACGGCCTGCAGCTCGAGGTGGGTTGGCTGCCGCTGCTGCTGCAGGGGGCGCGCAATCCGGCGCTGCTCGCCGGGGGCAGGGGCAGTCTCGATCTCGCCAGCGCGATCGAGCCGCTCGAGGTGCCCACGGGCAGCATCGATCGCAGCCAGGGCGACGTGCACCCCGAGGGCAACCCGCACTACACGGTGGATCCCGGGCTCTACCCCGAGCTCGCCGACGCCGTCGCCGAGCGCCTCGCCGCGCTCGACCCCGCCGGCGCCGCCGGCTACCGCGACGCCGCGGCTCGCTTCCGCGCCGATTGGGAGCCGCGCCTGGCGGCCTGGCGGGAGCGCCTGGCGCCCGCGGTGGACAGGGCGGTGATCAGCTACCACAAGCAGTGGGAGTACTTCGCACGGCGCTTCGGCCTGCGCATCGTGGACTACATCGAGGACCGGCCGGGCATCCCGCCCTCGCCGCGCCACGTGAGCGAGCTCGTCCAGCGTATCCAGACCGGCGGCGTGGCGCTGGTGATCTATGCCGACCTCACCCACCCTGAAGTGCCCGAACGCCTCGCCGCGCGCGGCGGCTGCCGGGCGCTGGCCTTGCCGCAGTCGCCCGGCAGCCGGCCGGGCACGGAGACGCTGGTCACTTGGTTCGACACCCTGGTTGGCACGCTAGCCTCCGCAATCGAGGAGCCTTGAGATGGAACTGCTGCGCATCATGGCCGCGCCCTTCGCAGCCAGCGTCGTGCTGGTGCTCATTCACGCCTACCTCGGCGGCCACGTGCTGCAGCGCGGCGTGATCTTCGTGGATCTCGCCATGGCTCAGTTCGCCGCCCTCGGCGCCACGGCCGGCTTGCTCTTCGGCGTCGAGCTGGAGAGCCGGCCGGCCTATTTCCTCGGGCTCGCCGCCTCGCTGGGGGCGGCGGGCCTCTTCGCCCTCTCACGCCAGCACCTGCGCCGCGTGCCGCAGGAGGCGGTGATCGGCATCGCCTATGTGTTCGCCTCGAGCGCGGCCTTGATCATCGCCGCGCGCAGCCCCCACGGCGCCGAGCACGTGGAGCAGATGCTGGTCGGCGCGCTGCTCTGGGTGAGCTGGCAGGAAGTGCTGAAGACGGCCCTGCTCTACGGCCTGCTCGGAGCCCTGCTCTGGCGGATGCACGGTCCGCTCAGCCAGCTCAGCGCCGATCCGGACGGCGCGCGGCAGGTAGGGCGCCGGCTCTTCGGCTGGGACTTCCTCTTCTATGCGGTCTTCGCGCTGGTTGTGACCAGCTCGGTGCGCATCGCCGGCGTCCTGCTGGTCTTCAGCTTTCTCATCGTGCCCTCGGTGTTCGCCGCCCTGCGCGGCGCCCAGGGCGGCCGGCGCCTGGCCTTCGCCTGGAGCTTCGGCATCGCTACCAGCCTGGCCGGCATGCTGGCCTCCTACTGGCTGGACCTGCCCACGGGCGCCACGGTGGTGGTGGTGATGGGCCTCGCGCTCTTCACGGCCAGCCTGCTGCCAGCCCCGCGCGCTCAGTCGAGCTGAAGCGCGAGCACGGAGAGATAGCGCGTCTCGGGCATGCCGGGCAGCACCGGGTGGTCCGCGCCCTGGCCGCCGCGGTAGAGGATGCGCGCCGCGCGCCCGCTCTTGGCCACAGCGCGCAGCACATGGCCCTGCCAGATCTGCTCCTCGATGGGATAGGTGCAGGAGCAGGTGAGCAGGACGCCGCCCGGCGCCACGCGCCCGGCGGCCTTGCGATTGAGGTGGGCATAGGCGCCGAGAGCCCCCTCCACCTCGCCGCGCTCCTTGGCCAGCGCGGGTGGATCGAGCACGACCAGGTCCCAGTCGCCGTGGGGCCAGCCCGCCGCGCCCTTGCCGGCGTGGAGCAAGTCGAGCGCCTGGAAGCGGCAGCGCTTGCCCAAGCTGTTCGCCTCCGCGCTCGTGCGAGCAAGGGCGAGGGCGGGCTCTGAGCGGTCCAGGCCCAGCGCGCTCGCGGCGCCGCCTGCCGCCGCCTGCAGCGCGAAGCCGCCGCTGTGGCAGAAGAGGTCCAGCACGCGCCGGCCCTGCGCCGCACGGCGCAGCCAGGCGCGGCTCTCGCGCTGATCCCAGAACCAGCCGCCCTTGAGCCCGCCCAGCGGGTCGATGGCGAGGCGCAGGCCGCCTTCTTCGGCCCAGGCCTGCTCCGGCAGCTCGCCGAAGCTCTCGGGCGGCAGCTCGGGGAGACCCTCCTTGCGGCGCACGCCCGCGTCGCGGCGCAGGACGAGGCCGCCCACGCCGGGCAGGGCGAGCAGGCTCTCGACCAGGGCCGGCGCATGCGCCTCGCTGGCCGCCGAGGCGAGCTGGGCGACGAGCAGGGCGCCGAAGCGGTCCACGGTGAGGCCGGGCAGGCCGTCCGCCTCGCCGTAGACGAGCCGGTAGTGCGGCGCGCCGTAGAGGCGCTCGCGCAGATCGAGGGCGCGGGCCAGGGCCTGCGGCAGGTGATCGGCGAAGGGCAGTGGCCGCCGCGCGTAGATCCGCGCGCGAATCAGCGACTGCGGGTTCCAGAGCGCGGCTCCCAGCGCTTCGCCCCGCGCGTCGACGAGCAGCACGCTGTCGCCGGCGACGAGCCCCTCGGGCGCCGCGGCGATCTCGCCCGCATAGGCCCAGCAGTGGCCGCGCCGGAGGCGGCGTTCTTCGCCGGGCAGCAGGGTGACGACGGGTAGGGCGCTCATCGCAGGGCCTCGCGCTGGGGCTGGGGCTCGGGCGGATCGGGGCCGCCAGCATAGGGCGCGGGCCCCGGGGCTTCAAGCGCGCGGCCGAATCTGCTACAATCGGGGCGGAAGCAGGCCGGTTCGTCCCCAGGATTCCCCCTGGAGCCCCGGCCGTGATTCGTCGCCCCCTTCGCCTCGCCCTCGTGCTGGCCCTCGCGCTGGCCGCGTCCGGGCCAAGCCGGGCCGCCACGCTCCGCGTGCCGGGGGACTTCCCGCTCATCCAGCAAGCGCTCGACGCCGCCCAGCCGGGCGACACCGTGCGCGTGGCCGCCGGCATCTTCAGCGGCCCGGGCAACCGCGCCCTGGACACCCGCGGCAAGGCGCTCTCCTTGATCGGCGCCGGCCCGGGCGGCACGCTCATCGACTGCGAGGGCGCCGGCGGCGGCTTCCTGCTGCGCGCCGAGGGCGAGGCGCGCAGCCTGATCCGCGGCTTCACGGTGCTGCGGGCGGCGGCGGCCCGCGGAGCCGGGCTGGATTGCGAGGGTGGGCATCTGCGCCTGGAGAGCTGCGCCTTCGTCGGCGGGCGTGCGGACTGGGGCGCGGGCCTGGCGGCGACCTGGGAGAGCACGGTGCACCTGCAGAGCTGCACCTTCACCGGCAATCGGGCGGCGCTGGGCGGCGACGATCTCTACCTCGTCGGCGGCAGCGCGCTGCTCAGGGACTGCCGGGCGCGCGCCGGCGGCATTCTCGCGCTCGCCGGCGCCGAGCTGCGGCATCTGAGCAGCGGATCCAGGGCGCAATGAAGAGCGGGGCTCCCGGGAGAGGAGCCCCGCCGACCTTCGGGAATGATGGCGCTACTTCTTCAGCGCCTCGAAGCGCTTCGCTACTTCGCTCCAGTTGACGACGTTCCACCAGGCGCCGATGTAGTCCGGCCGGCGGTTCTGGTAGTGCAGGTAGTAGGCGTGCTCCCAGACGTCGAGGCCGAGGATCGGCGTGCCCGCGCCGTCCATGAGCGGGCTGTCCTGGTTGGGCGAGCTCGAGACGACGAGCTTGTCGCCCTTCGACGGAGAGCCAGGCCCAGCCGCTGCCGAAGCGCGTGGCGCCGGCGGCGGCGAACTGCTCCTTGAAGCCGTCGAAGGAGCCGAAGTCGGCGGCGATGGCCTCGGCCAGCTGCGCCCGTGGGCTCGCCGCCGCCCTTGCCGCTCATGACCTTCCAGAAGAGGTGTGGTTCCAGTGGCCGCCGCCGTTGTTGCGCACGGCCGTGCGGCTGGGCCTCGGGCACGGCGCTCAGGTCGGCGAGCAGCTTCTCGAGCGGCATGTCGCCGTGGCTGCCGCCGGCGGCCTCGAGGGCCTTGTTCAGGTTGGCGACGTAGGCGGCGTGGTGCTTGCCGTGGTGGATCTCCATGGTGCGCGCGTCGATGTGCGGCTCCAGGGCGTCGAAGTCGTAGGGCAGGTCGGGCAGCTTGTGCATCGTCTTCCTCTCCTTCACAGAGTCCCATCGTGGTCGGTTGGCTACGGGACCAAGATAGTCCAATTTCGGATCGAGTCAAGAAGGCCGCAAACAAAGCGGTTAGGGGATTTCGGGAGTGCGAGATCCGGATGCGCCGGCCTGCTGCTTCTTGAAGAAGAGCCGCAGGCTGAGGGCCAGGCTGGCCAGCTTGGTGAGGGCCGTGTCGCCGCGGCTCGTGAGCACGATGGGGATGCCGCAGCCGACGATGACGCCGGCCGTGTTGAGCCCGCTGGAGACCGTGAGCGACTTGTAGACCGCATTGCCCGCGTCGATGCCGGGCATGATGAGGATGTCCGCGTTGCCGCGGATCTCGCCGTGGTACTCCTTCTCGGCGGCGATCGCCGCATCGACCGCCACGTCGAAGCTGAGCGGCCCCTCGACCAGGCAATCCTCGCGCCCGGCGAAGTCGGCGGCGAGCTGGGCCGCCTCCACGCTGCTCTCGATGCGCGGGTTCACCTTCTCGATGGCGCTGATCACGGCCACCCGCGGCCGCGGCAGGTTGAGGCTGCGCGCCACCACCAGCGCGTTCTCGAGGATGCGCCGCTTCTTGTCGAGGTCGGGATCCACGTTGACGCCGGCATCGCTGAGCAGCAGCAGCTTCCCCTGCTCGGCGCGCTGGAAGACGGCGACATGGCTGAAGAGCGCGCCCTCGGGCAGGCGCCCCTGCTCCTTGAGCCAGCGGAAGACCGGCGCCAGCAGTTCCTCCGTCTTCACCGAGCCCTTCATCAGGACCTGGCAGCGCCCGGCGGCGTAGAGCTCGAGGCAGGTGGCCACGGGATCCACGCTCTCCACCAGCTCGAAGTCGCTGCGGGCGAGGTCCAGGCCCACCTGCGCCGCCAGCTTGCGGGTGGCGGCGAGGTCCCCCACCAGCAGGAAGCGGGCGATCTTGTACTCGCCCTCCTCGGTGGCGCGGCGCACGGCTTCGAGCGCGTCGTCGTTGTCGGCGCCGGCGATGGCGATGGTGGGCAGAAAGAAGCGATTCACCTGCTCGCGGGTGGCCTGGATCAGCTCGTCCAGGCTGCGGATGGGGCTGCCCTGGCGCCGCCGCAGCACGGCCCGGCGGAAGACCGGCTGCTCGATGAGCCGGTTCTCGCGGCCGCGGTAGGCTGCCAGCATGTCCCGTTCCTCTTCGTAGAAGCGCAGGCAGCTCGGATCCATGAGGGCCTGCGCCATGCCGGCGGCCAGCGCCTCCTGCTCAGCCGATCCAGGCAGCCGCACGATGGGCAGGAGCCCCCCCACGCGCTCCTCGATGCGCTCGGCCAGCTCGACGCTGCGCGTGAGCCCCCCCGTGATGACGACGTAGTCCGGCCGCCCCCAGCCCGCGGCGAGCGAGAGAATGCCCTCGCTGATGCGCTGCGCGAAGAAGCGCAGGAGCAGGTTGATCTTGTCGGCCTGCTCGCGCGTGGCGCCGTGCTCGCGAAAACCGAGCAGGGTCTTGAAGTCGTTGGTGCCCGCCAGCGAGAGCAGCCCGCCCTGCCGGAAGACGCCCTTGTCCAGCTCCTCCAGGCTGATGCGGTGCTCCTGGAGCGCGAGCAGGAGGTCGTGGATGGGCAGGTTGCCGCTGCGGTTCATCGAGGGCAGGCCGCTGAAGGCGTTGATCACGCGCACGGCCTTGCCGCGATGGTGCCGAACCATGGAGATGCCGCCGCCCAGGTGGGCGCTGATCACGCTGGCCTCGACCGGATCGATGCCGAACTCCCAGGCGCTCAGGCGCAGCACGGCGCGGTGGTTGAGGTAGTGCACGGCCGTGCCGTCGGTCTTGAAGTCGCGCAGGCCGGTCATGCGGCACTCGATGTCCACCTCGTCGATGACGGGCGGGTCGGTGACGGTGATCGGGATATCGCGCGCGCCCATGTCGCCCAGGTCCTTGAGCGCCAGGGCGATGGGCACGCCCATGTTGGAGGCGTGGGCCAGCCGCGGCTGGGCGAGGTCCGCGAGCAGGGCCTCGCTGATGGGATAGGTGCCGCCGGGAATGGGCTTCAGCACGCCGCCGCGGGAGGCGATGCCTTGCAGACGGGCCAGGTCGACGCCCGTCTCGGCCAGCCAGCGCAGGATGAGGGCGGCGCGCTCCTCCGCCGTGTCCTCCTGATCGGGGCCGACGTGCACCTCGAAATCGCCGCGCTTGTCGATGCCCTCGAAGTAGGCAACCTTGGTGGAGGTGGAGCCCGGATTGATGACCAGGATGCGATAGCCCTCGCCGGCCAGGCGCTCGGCCAGCGGCGTCCCCAGCAGCCGCCGGAAGACCTCCAGCGGTGGCATCTTGCGCAGGAGCAGGGTTTTCACAGGGTCAAGGTAGCGTGGCCCGGGCAAAGGGCAAGCAAAAAGGGGGAGCCTCGCGGCTCCCCCTGCGTGCACGATGGCGCATGGGTTGGGGCCTATTTTACCAGCAGCATCTTCCTCGTCTCGCGGTAGTCGCCGGCTACCAGCCGGTAGAAGTAGACGCCGCTGGCGAGATCATCCGCGCGCAGGGTCACCTCCTGGACGCCAGCCGCCTGGTCCTCATCCACGAGCAGGGCCACCCGGCGCCCCGTCGGATCGTAGAGCGCGAGTTCCACCCGCGCGGCCTTGGGCAGGCCGTAGCGGATGGTGGTCGTCGGGTTGAAGGGGTTGGGATAGTTCTGACCGATCCAGAAGCTGCCGGGCACGGTCTCGGCGGCCGTGGGCAGCGGCGGCCCCGACCAGAAGCCGGCCTCGTGCAACCAGGACGGACCACCGAGGCGACCGATGGCCGCCTGGCCCACGGTGCCGTTGATCTGGTAGCCGCTGCCGGCGCCGCCGCCCGCGCCGCTGCCGACGACGCTGCGCGACATCACGATCGCTGCACGCCCCGGCATGGCACTCGCAGCGAGCAGGCAGGTCGCACCGAGGAGCATCGAGAGCTGCCGCATCACCGGGCTCCCTTCACGAGCGCCGCGCGGTGCTCCTCGTAGCCCACGCCCATGCTCTCGGGCATGCCGAAGGCCTCGGGGCTCAGATAGCGGCCCTGGTTCTTGCTGTCCTTGATCTCCTCCACGGGGATGCGGTTGGCGTTCGCATAGGCGTCCTGGCGGATGCCCGTCACCATCCAGGACACCTTCATGCCCGCCTGGCCGCCGGCGATCTGGAAGCGATTGCCGTCCATCTCCCTCGCCACGTAGACCGGCGCGAAGCCGCCGATGCAGGTGAGCTGGTAGCGGAAGTCGCGGTTGAGCGCCTCGAACCACGCGGGCATCTCCACCCAGGAGCTGCCATCCGCGCCGAGCACGATGTTGCCGTTGTAGACGTTCATCATGTCCGGGCTCTCGACAAAGCTGTGGCTGAGCGTCTTGTTCGCGGGATCGAGTGGGTGGTCGATCGTGAAGGAGCCAGCGGCCTTGCTCAGTGTGCCTGTCACGTGAACATTGCCGCTGAAGTAGCCGGCGTAGTTCGTGGTGCCGCCGGCGCCGTAGCCGAAGACGCCGTAGTTCGTGTTGCTGCCGAGGGCGTAGCCGTAAACCCCGTACTTGGTGCCGGTGCCGAAGACCTGGCCGATGAGGCCCGTGTAGGAGTTGAGGCCGGTGGAGCTGACTTCACCGACCGCGCCGGTGTAGCCGCCCGTGAACTTTCCGCCGATTCCAAAGTAGTCGCTCGGCACCGAGCGGCCTTCCACGCCAATGTAGTCCGCCATGCCGACATAGGTGACCTCACCCATGATGGCGGGACCCGAGGGGTTGTTCACCTCGAGCGGGCGGTCGGGAGCCGAGGTGCCGACGCCGACCCGGCCGCCGATGTAGGCGCTGCTCGGCGTGTAGATGCCCCACCCTACAGAGGCCGCGTCCAGGTAGCCCAGGGCGGCCCAGGAACCACCACCCTGGTTGCCGCCGATCACGCCGGCCGTGTGGGGGCTGTCGAAGTAGGTGAAGCCCGCAACACCGGCGCTGTAGCTGTCGCCCCAGCTGTTATAGCCCATCAGGGCGCTGTTCATCCCGTTGGGGGTGAATGAGAATCCGGGATTGCTCAGATTGGAACTACGCAGGCCATAGATGGCCGCGCGGGCATCGCTGTTGTCGTCGAGGTCGTAGAAGCTGGCGTAGAGGCCGCCCTCCTCGTTCGGGGTTGCGGCATAGATCTGCAGCTTGGAGAGGGAGGCGTGCCGGCCCATGCGCTCCGCCGTCTTCCCATCGGGGTTCACCGGCCGCGCCGGCACCACGCCGAGGCCCACCTTGCCCGACGGGCGATAGACGTCGCCGCCGTTGTTGTCCCAGTCGTCGCCGCCGGCCACAGGCGTTTGTGCATCCCAGGCAGTCCCGTTGAAGGTGAGCACCTGGCCGCTGCTGGGCGTCGGCACACTCACATCGCTCAGCGCATCCAGCGTATGCGCGTGCGTGGCCGTCGCCAGATCGCTGCTGTTGAGGCCATCGAGCCGATCGGCGTTGAGGCTGTAAGGTGCGGAGGCCAGCACGATGCGCGGCGTCAGCTCCGGATTGGCCCCGACGGCGACGCCCAGCCAGTAGGTGTCGTTGAAGCTGAGGGAGAGCGAGGTCAGGCTGCCGAGCAGCGCATTGAAGACGCCGTCCTGAACGGAGAGCGTGTGGGTCTCCGTCCAGAGAGCGGAGCCGCCCGCGGGCACGTTGTAGAGCTTGAAGGTGAGGGTGTAGCTGCCGTCGGCGACGATGCTGCCGCCGTCGTCGCGCAGGATGCCCTGGTAGCTGATTAGCTGCGGTACCGTGGCCACGGCGGCCGTGGCCCAGAGCAGCAGAGCCAGGAGACCGAAGGGGAGAACGCGTCTCATCGAAGGAACCTCCTCTAGGGATGTCTGAGCAGCCCACGACTCACGGTTGCACGGGGCCGATAACATCTCGGCCGGCGATGGCGTGAAGTGCGCATGAAGCGTCAAGGACGGGGGATTCCCCTTGAAGCACGACGAGAGGGCTGCGGTTCGCCCCCTCGATCCTGGCCTTGGCAAGCAGCCTGCGCCGCGCTACCGGACAAGCATAGCATGGAGACCTAATCCGATTGTGGAAAAAAGAGCATGTGGTATCTAAATTGAATCAAGAATTCAAGAGATAGAACGGGGGAACGCGCGGTTCCCGCCTGCGCACTGAAGGAGTCCCCTGCCCGCTGCCGGGGACCGAAGAGAAAAAGGGGGAGCCTCTCGGCTCCCCCCGTGTGGTTCTCATCTGCTTGCGCTGGCGAGCTCGTTTCCGGCTCGCGCGCGTTGTATCGCGCGCGAGAGGAAACGAGGGCGCCTACTTCAAGAGCATCATCTTCTTCGTCTCGGTCCAGGTCCCGGCCGACAGGCGATAGAAGTAGACGCCGCTGCCCACGCTGCGGCCCGCGTCATCGGTGCCGTTCCAGACCACCTGCTGCATGCCCGCCGGCAAGTAGCCGTCCAGGAGACGCGCCACGTGCTGGCCGCTGGCGCTGAACACGTCCAGGGCGACCCGCGAGGCCGCCGGCAGCGCGAAGCCGATCGTGGTCTTGGGGTTGAAGGGGTTCGGGTGGTTCTGGCCCAGGGCGACGGCCGCGGGCGTCGAATCGCCGACCGGCGTCAGGTCCACGAGCACGTCCACCTGGCCGACGTAGGCGAAGCGGTTGAAGTTCGTCACCGTCACCGTGATCTGGCCCTCGGGCAGGCTGCGCACGATGGGCACGATGGCCACACCGCCGGCATCGGCGATGGCGGAGCCCAGGAAGGTGCCGCCGCTGCTCAGGCCCACCAGGGCGCCCGGCTCGGCGTTCACCGTGAAGTCGGTGGCGGCCAGCAGGATCTGGCTGTCGTGGGAAACGCTCATCGCCGTCGGCGTGTCCGTGCGCACGCGCAGGGTAGGATCGCCGAAGATGGTCCAGCACTTGTACTCGGTCTGCCCCGTGCTGCCGTACTCGTCCATCATCTGGCAGGAGCCGTTGTAGCAGAGGCCGCCGAAGCTGCGCTTGGCGCCCGCGCGCAAGAGGTCCGTCACCTCGTCCTGCGCGGACATCGGCGGCGCCCAGCTCTGGTTGATCGTCGAGGCGTACATGGCCACCGCGCCCGAGGGCTCGCCGTTGTGGCTGGCGCGTAGCCAGGCCTCGGCGAAGCAGGTGGCGCTCATGAAGGCGCCGTTGACGCAGGCCACGCTGACGATGAAGGGCAGCTTGTTGTCGTTGGTCAGCGCGTTGACGTGCGTGTTCGAGAAGCCCGTCGTGCTCCAGGCCGTCGTGCTGCCGTGGCCGCAGTAGTTCATGAAGCTGCGCCCGTAGTTGACCGCGGTGGTCACCATGGCCGCCGTGCCGCCATTGGTGGCGTAGATCTGGTCCACCTGATTGTAGGTGAAGCCGAGCAGCTTGCCGCGGATCACGTCCATGTGCTGCCAGTCGGCTTCGCCGTCGTCGCCGATGCCGGCGCCCTCGGCGGAGCCGATGCCCACGCCCTTCTTGTACCAGTCGGCGCTGGCCTGGGCGTCGCGCTCGTACTCGATGAACTTGGTGATCTGGTTGGTGACCTCGGCGGTCGTGGTCGCCGACAGGCGGCCCACGAAGCCCTCCGGGTAGCTGTCGGTGCCGGCCAGGAGCGCCAGCGAGGGATCCGAGGCGCCGCCGGACACTGTGATGTAGGGCACCTGGGCGCCGTCGCCCACGAGGAGCACGTAGCAGAGCTCGTCGGTGTCGTACATGTTCTGCACGTAGGCCTTGAGCGCCGTCCCCGTCGCGCCGGCCGTGGAGACGGGCACCATCGTGGTCTCGATGCCCATCTGGTTCTTCCAGTCCACGAAGGGCTGCATGGCGCTCATGAAGGCGTCGTAGGCGATGACGAGCAGGCAGTCGCCCTCGGGCACCGAGGCGTAGCGATCGCCCAGGCCGGACTGCTCGTAGTTCAGGTAGTGGCGCTCGTAGATGCGCTCGAACTCCGCCACGGCCTTGGCGGGCCGGTGGGTGAGCACGTTGACCATGCCCGGCCCGGTGACCGCGACCTCCACCGTGAGGCCCGTGTAGACGCGCAGGGTGTGCGTGGCCGGATTGTAGGCGAAGGGGTTCACCTCGACGACCAGGCCGCGGGTGTCGCGCATGATGTAGGGCTCGTCCAGCCGGGCGGACTCGGCCGGGTACCAGGCGTTCTCGCCGTAGAAGTCGGCGAACTCGTAGCGCACGAGCGAGGGATCCACGTTGCGCGTCAGGTTGCCCTTGGACGGCGCCACGTCGATGCCCGGCAGGTCCACGTACTGGGCGTCCAGGATGCGCAGGCCCATGGCGGCGTCATCGGGGATGACGATGGACTCGCGCAGGGTGGGCAGGCCCGGCAGCCCCAGCTCGAGGCGCTGGGCCCGGTTGCCCAGGTCGACCACGCTGTACTCGCGGCCGTCGATGAAGACGGTCTCCAGCGTGAAGGCATTGATGGCGTAGTGGACGACGGTGCGCTCGAGATTGGCCTGGAGCACTTCGATGTCGTAAAGGCCATCGCCGTCCTGCACGACGACCTGCTGTGCGGCCAGGGCGGCCGAGGCGGCAGCGAGAAGCAGAACCAGCGACAGTGTCAGTCTTTTCATTCCAACCCCCGGGGCGTGGGCGGTGAGTCATGGGAGAAACGGTGAGCAGTAGCTTACCCTGCGGCGGATATCGCACGGGGAAGACATGATTCTAGCAGAATTGCGAAGCCCGGACAACGGCAGATTCGCCCTGGGAAGGCCATGTTGGGAAAGCACTTGGGCCCTATTTCCAGAGGTGGAATCGGAAATCGGCGGGCTTCGGCGGCCGCTCAGGGGCCGTAGAGCACCTTGATCTCGCCGATCGTGGTGTCCTCCACCCGCCGCCATGAGGCCGGCACTCGCCTGGTGGTCGCGACATCCCGCCACTTCCAGAGCCGCCACTCGGTGCCGGCGCCCACCTGCACCGGGAAGCAGTGGACGATGGCGCGATCTTGCACGAGGAAGGCCGAGGGCCCGCCCGCGATCGTCGCTTTCAGGGTCATGAGGATGTTCGTGTCGTAGGCTCGCCAGAGCGCGTCCTCCGGGCAGGGATCCTCCCCCACCTGGCCACCCGTAACCGCCTGCCAGTCCCCGGACCCCATGAAGTCCGCGGCGAGCGCCCTGAGACCGGCCAGGCCCTCGCCCGGCTCCTCGCCCAGCAGGGTTTCCGTGCAGGTCTGCTCGTCCTGGCAGGGCCAGGAGACCGGCAGGCTGGGGTCCGCCGCCTGATCGAAGTAGAAGCTGAAGGGCAGGTAGTGCTCGCCGTCCGTGGCCGCCTCGCTGCCGTCGTAGAGCAGGGCCGCGTAGCCGACGGGATCCAGGGCCTCCCAGGCGAGCAGGAGGTTCGCCATCAGGTGATCCGGGCTGTCGTTGGACAGGTAGGCCGGCGCCGGCGGGGCGAAGTAGGCCTTCACCTCGCTGAGGGACTTCTCCGCAGCGCCGCCTGGAATGGCGCCCGCGCGCCGGTCCGTTTCGTCCCACCACTTCCAGAGCCGCCACTCGGAGACGCCCTCCACCTCCACCGGCACGCACTGGAAGAGGAAGCGGCCGCTGATCGACAGCTGGTCGGTGTCGCCGCCACCGATTGCTGCTTTCAACGTGATGAGCATGCTCACCGCGTGCAGGCACCAGCGAGCTTCGGTCGGGAAGGGGTCGCCGGCGATCTCGTCGCCGCCCATCGGGCCCCAGTCGCCGATGGGGCTGAGCTGAAGCGCCACCGATTTTATACCCGGCACTCCGTCGCCGGCCAGGCCGCTCATCAGGCGCGCGGCGCAGAGCGTGTCCCGGGACTTCACCCAGAACGCGGGCAAGTCGAGGCTGACGCTCTCCACGAAGTGGAACTTGAAGGGCGCATAGAAGGCGCCGTCCGTGGCGGTCTGCTCGCCTCCGTAGAGCAGGCTGGCGTAGCCGGCCGACGTCCATGGCCTCCCAGGCCATTTCCAGGTTGGCGATCAGGTTCTCGGGGCTCGTGTTGGGCAGATAGTCGGGCGGGCCTTGAACGCCTGCGGGATTGTCCCCCCCGCAGCCCGCGGCAAGCAGCGAACCCACGCAGAGCAAGAGTCCGAAGCGCATGTCCACCCCCCGCAACTCGTCAGTAGAGCGCCTTGATACTGCTGAAGGACGATTCCTCAGTCCGCGCCCGCGCCGTGGAGAGCGTCCGGGCCAGGGTGACGACATCCCGCCACTTCCAGAGCCGCCACTCGGTGTTCGCGCCCACCTGCACGGGAATGCAGTGCACGATCAGCCAGTCCTGGACGAGCCAGGCACTCGTGTTCTCGCCGTAGTTGCCCTTCAGCGAGATCAGGAAGTTCGTGGTGTAGCTCCGCCAGCGAGCATCCTCGGGATAGGGGTCCCCGTCCACATCGGGGCCGATCGGGGCCGTCCAGACGCCAATGGGGTTCAGGTCCATGCTCACGGACCTTACGCCCGGCACCGCGTGCCCCTGGCTGTCCATCCCCTCCTCGCCGCCGAGGAGCGCCCCGGTGCGGACGAGCTCCCGATCGTAGAGGTCGATCACGGGCAGATCGGGGTCCAGGCTGCGATCGTAGTAGAACTTGTAGGGCGCGTAGGCTTGCCCGTCCGTGGCCAGCTCGATGCCGTCGTAGAGCAGGGCGGCGTAGCCCTCGGCATCCATGGCCTCCCAGGCGATGACGAGATTGGCAATCACGTTGTCCGGGCTGTCGTTGGCAAGGTAGTCCGGCCCCTCGGGCGGGTTCAGCGTGCGCTCGGCGTCCTCGCCGCAGCCGGCGAGGAGGCCGCCGGCCAACGCAAGAACTGCAAGCGCAGCTCGCCACCTTCGCGATGTCTTCATGCGCGCCCCCTAGTCGTCGGGTTCGAAGTAGAGCTTGAGACCGCTCAAGGAGAAGCGGACCGGCCCCGGTCTCTCCTCAGCTGGCTCCGGGCTGGGTGTCATCCCGGTGAAGTCCTCCCAGCGCCAGAGCCTCCATTCCTGCGGATCGCCGGCGTCCAGAGGCCGGCAGTAGAGCAGGGCAATGGCGGCGACGTGCAGGCCGTTGATCGCCGTGCCCTCGATCGGCTCGCGCAGCCTGACCAGCATCTCGAGGGCGTAGCTCCGGCGCAGCGTCCCGTCCGGCACGCTGTGGCCCTCCAGGTCCTCGGGGGTGACGGCCTCCCAATCACCCTCTGGGCTGAGCGTCATCGCGATCGAGGCGATTCCCGGCATGGCGATGTCGCCGATTTCTGCGCCGGGCTGGCCGCTGAGGAGACGCTCGGCGCAGTCAATCTCCTCCTCGTGGCCCCAGAGGTAGGTGAAGGTCGGATCATCCCGGAAGAAGTAGAAGTCGAAGCCCGCATCGAGCAGGGAGGTGTAGCCTGCGGCATCCATGGCCGTCCAGGCGAGGGCGACGTTCGCCACCACGCTATCTGGGCCGCTGTTCGCCCAGTAGCCGGGCGGCGTGGGAGTCAGGCTGTGCTTCGCATCCTCACCGCAGCCGGCGAGGAGCAGGAGGCTCAAGCAGAACAGCCGTACCCAGCGCATCGAGTCCCCCCTTACTACTCGGGCACGTAGAGCCACTTCACCTGTCCCCAAGTCGCATCCTCGGTCCGCTCGGGGGGATCGGGCACAGTCCTCCCGAGATAGTAGACGTCCCACCACTTCCACAGACGCCATTCAATGTCGCCACCAACCTGCACGGGAATGCAGCAAAAAGTGGCCTGGTGCTGCACGTAGAAGGCATTGATGCCCCAATCCGCCATCGCCTTCAGGGTAATGAGCGAGGCGTGAAAGAAGCCCCTCTGCTGAACCGACTCCGGGCAGGAGTCGCCCGCTGCCTCTCCTCCCACCAGCTCCATCCATGCTCCAAAACCCGTAAGCTGGACGGCGAGCGACCTCACTCCCGGGACCGGGTCGCCCTCATGATTCCCCGGCTCGCCCCCGAGCAGGGGCTCCATGCATGCCAACTCCTCGGCGCGGCTCAGTGTGTCGGGCAGCGTGGGGTCCAGGCTGCGGTCGAAGTAGAACTTGTAGGGCGCATAGGTCAGCCCATCCGTGGCCGGCTCGATGCCGTCGTAGAGCAGGGCGGCGTAGCCCTCGGCATCCATGGCCTCCATGGCGATCACCAGGTTGGCGATCACGTTGCCCGGGCTGTCGTTGGCGAGGTAGTCGGGTCCCTCGGGCGGGTTCAGGCTGCGCTTGTCCTCGTCGCAGCCGAGCGCAAGGGCCTGCAAGCAGGCGAGCGCGATCAGGAGGCCGCGAGCGCGGCTAGGTCTGGCGTTCCGGTTCCGGCAG
Source organism: uncultured bacterium (assembly GCA_963695095.1). Taxonomy (GTDB): domain Bacteria; phylum Krumholzibacteriota; class Krumholzibacteriia; order JACNKJ01; family JACNKJ01; genus VGXI01. The sequence continues at coordinate 2,929,887 of CAVOFT010000001.1, forward strand.
TGCATGCTCCCGTCCCTTCGCCCGCGCCATCTGCACGTAGCTGACGAACGCGGCCCCCACGGCCATGCCGCTGAAGAAGAGCGTCAGCACGTCCACCAGGCGGGCTTCCTCGCCCACCACCATGATCGACGCGTAGAGCCCCGCCACCAGCGAGGCCAGCAGGCCGATCCCCGTGAGCTTTTTCCTCATGGCACAACCCTAGCAAATCGCAAGGCCGAAGTGGAGAACAATCGAATGGCAAGTGCTCGTGCCGGCCGGTCCGCCGGGCAGGCGCGGCAGCGCCTACTTCATCAGCAAGAGCTTGCGCGTGGCCGCGCCCTGCGGTCCGACCAAGCGCGCCAGGTAGACGCCGCTGGCAAGCGGCCGGCCGGCCTGGTCGCGGCCGTCCCAGCTTGCCGCCTGTTCGCCCGCGGGCCAGTCGCCCTCGGCGAGCAGGCGCAGCCGGCGGCCCTGCAAGTCCAGCACTTCCAGACGCGCCCGGCCCGGCGCGGCGAGCGCGAAGACCAGGCGGACGCTGGGATTGAAGGGGTTCGGCCAGGCCTCCAGGCGCAGCGCCGCACTTGGCGGGGCCTCGGGTGCCGCCGTGGCGCCCAGGTGCAGGGTCACGGGCACGATCAGGTCCCCCGCCGGATCGTTCGAGCTGAAGCGCAGGCCGGCCAGCTGGTCCTCGCCCGGCGGCAGGCCCTCCGTGTCCACCTGCACCCACAGGGTATCCACCTCGCCCGCCGCCAGGCTGCCCGCCGCCGGCCCCGCGATCTCCAGCCAGTCGATGGGCCGGTGGATGTAGAAGCTCGCCGCGCTCTCGTCCTCGCAGGCGCCGCCCACGTCGGCGACGCGCACGCGGCAAGCGGCCGACAGCGGCCCGGTCACCACCCAGTCGAAGGGCAGGCCGGCGGGGTGGCCGACGGCCAGCGGCTCCCAGCTCTGGCTGCCGTCGCGGCTCAGCGAGAGATCCACCGCGTCGATCCCGCCCCAGCTGCTCCAGCGGATCTGCTGGCTCTCGCCCAGGGCCCAGACCTCGCCGCCGTCGGGCACGAGCAGGTCCAGCCCCGGCCCGCCGGGTCCGGCGAGCACCAGCTTGCCGGCGATGTCATGGGGCGGGCTGCCGTAGCCGTCGCCGCTCATCGTCCAGGGCAGGCCCAGGTTGCCGTAGAGCTCGGGGGCGAAGACCACGGTGACCGTGGCGGTCACCGTCTCGCCGCCGTAGACGTTGCCCCAGCCGCCGTTGGCGTCGATCCAGCGCACCAGCGCGCCGTTGCCCGTGGCATTCGTGGTGGCGAGAACGCCGCCGCTGCCGCCGACGAAGTGGGTCGAGCCGAGCACGTTCGCCCCCAGCGGGAAGTCCAGCGTGATGCCGTCGAGCCAGTCGTAGTCCGGGCTGGCATTGGTCACCGAGAGGGTGAACTGCAGGGTCTGGCCGGGCTGGTAGGCGTCGGGATCGGCCGTGAAGGTGGAGCCGCCGATGTTGCGGCCGCCCGGCAGGAAGGGATCGTCGACGGCCGCCGTCCACAGGAGCTGGCTGCCGGGCTCGCCCAGGTTGGCGACGTAGAGGGGCAGCAGCGCGCTGCCGCCGGGCTCGAGGGCGAGCTCCAGCAGCCGGCGGCTGCACATCGAGCAGTGGCTGCTCGTCCGCAGCAACCGGCAAGGGCAGCCTGCCGGCGGCCATGGCCCAGACCAATACGACAATGCCCGACCCGAGACGGGCCGGGTGCGGCTTGTTCAATCCACGCCGTCCTTTCAGCGCTGGGGAGCGCGGATGCCCGACAAGAGGCCCCTCCAGTATAACACTCCGCAGGATGCCGTGATAGTCGTTGCCAGTGTCGGCGCCAGAGGCTACCTTCGCGCCGCCTGCCGAGCGGGCAGGCGCAGCTCCCCATCCTGAAGCCAGCGAGGTATGCGATGTCACTGCGGGTCGGAATCATGGGCTTCGGCCGCATCGGCCGCAATCTCTTCCGACAGGCCGCCCAGCGGGACGATCTCGACATCGTCGCCATCAGCGACCTCGGCGCGCCGGAAGCCATGGCCTATCTTTTCGAATTCGACACGATCTACGGGCACTTCGACGGCAAGGTCCGCCTGGACGGCAAGTACCTCTGCGCCGGCCGCCAGCGCGCCCGCCTGCTCAAGGGCGTCGCGCCGGAGGACATGCCCTGGGACGCCTACAACGTGGACGTCGTCGTCGACTCCACCGGCGCCTACCGCGAGCGCGCGCCAGCTCGAAGGTCACCTGCGCTCGGGCGCCCGCCGCGTCGTGCTGAGCACGCCGGCCCTGGACGCCATCGACCGCACCATCGTGCACGGCGTCAACGACAATACCCTGCGCCCCGAGGACCGCATCGTCTCCTGCGCGAGCACGACCACGCACGCCCTGGCCCTCATGCTCAAGGTGCTCGACGAAGCCGTGGGCGTTCAGCGGGCGCTGATGACCAGTGTCCACGCCTACTCCAGCGATCAGAAGCTCTCGGATACGATCACGCCCAACCTGCGCCGCAGCCGCAGCGCGGCCCAGAATCTGATCCCCAACTGGACCTGGTCGCCAGGCGTCGTCGAGACGATGATGCCCCACCTCAAGGGCAAGATCGACGGCATGGCGGTGAACGTGCCCGTGCCCAACGGCTCCAACCTCGATCTCAGCATGCAGCTCGGCCAGAGCCTGGACAAGGAGGCCGTCAACGCCATCGTGCACAAGGCGTCCGCCGGGCCCGCTCGGCCGCTATCTCGAGTACAGCGACGAGCCGATCGTCTCCAGCGACGTGATCGGCAACGCGCACTCGGCGGTCTTCGACTCGCTGGCGACGATCGCCCTGCCCAGCGGCCTCGTCAAGACGATCACCTGGTACGACAACGGCTGGGGCTACGCGGCGCGCATCCTGGACACGGTGATCACCCTGGGCGCCTTCGAGGCGGAGGAGGTGCAGCGATGAGAATCGGCATCAACGGCTTCGGCCGCATCGGACGCAGCGTGTTCCGCATCCTCGACCAGACGCCGGGCGTGGAGGTCGTGGCGATCAACGACATCACCGACAACGACGCCCTCGCCTATCTGCTCAAGCACGACACCGTGATGGGCCCCTTCCAGGGCGAGATCCGCGTGGAGGGCGACGTCATGCGCGCCGGCAAGCAGACGGTCAAGATGACCGAGATCCCCAGCCCGGCCGATCTGCCCTGGGGCGCCCTCGGCGTGGACTTCGTCATCGAGTCGACCGGCCGCTTCCGCAAGCGGGCCGAGATCGAGCAGCACCTGGCGGCGGGCGCGAAGAAGGTCATCCTCACGGTGCCCGGCCAAGGACGAGATCGACTGCACGGTGGTGCTCGGCGTCAACGAAGGCGATCTGAAGCCCGAGCATCGCATCGTCTCCAACGCGAGCTGCACGACGAACTGCCTGGCGCCCGTGGCCAAGGTGCTGCACGAGAACTTCGGCATCATCAGCGGCGTGATGACCACCGTGCACGCCTACACCAACGACCAGCGCCTGGCCGACGTGCCCCACAGCGACTGGCGGCGCAGCCGGGCGGCGGCGGAGAACATCATCCCCACCACCACCGGGGCCGCCAAGGCCGTGGGCAAGGTGCTGCCGGCCCTCGCCGGCAAGCTGGACGGCCTGGCCATGCGCGTGCCGATCCCCGACGGCTCGATCGTCGATCTGGTGACGGTGATGAGGGAGAAGGTGAGCGCCGAGGAGATCAACGCCGCCATGCGGGCGGCGGCCAAGAGCGACGGCTTCCGCAACATCCTCAAGTACTCGGAAGCGCCCATCGTCTCGTCGGACATCGTGGGCGATCCGCACTCGTCGATCTTCGACGCGCCCTTCACGCGCGTCGTGGACGGCCATTTCGTCAAGACGATCGCCTGGTACGACAACGAGTGGGGCTACTCGAATCGCGTGGTGGACCTGCTTGGCCTGCTCGATCGGTTGAGCTAGCCCCGCCGACGCCGGCGGGCGGCCGACCACAGCGGTGGAGGCTATCGATGCGCCTGCCTTCGGTGGATTTCGTACTCAGTGCCGCTGCCGCCACGGCGCGGCGCTTCCCGCTGGTGCTGGCCGCCGCGCTCGCGAGCGCGGCGGCCGCCGTCTTCCTCATCGGCGCCCGGGACGGCGAGATCCGGCTCATCCGACTGCTGATGGCCGCCCAGCTCGGCATCCCGCTCCTGCTTGCCCTCGCGCTCACGGCCGAGCGCTGGACGCTGCGCTGGCGGCGCTGGCTGCTGCCGGCCCTGGGCCTGGCGGCCCTCGTCGCCTACGGCCTCACGCTGCCGGCGCGACTCGAAGGCACGCAGCTGATCCGCTTCGCGCTGTTCAACATTGCGGCGCACCTGGCCGTCTGCTTCCTGCCGCTCTGGCGCCTCGCCGGCGAGTACGCCTTCTGGCAGTTCAACAAGGCGCTCTTCCTGCGTCTGCTCGCGGGGCTGATCTTCTCCCTCGTGCTGATGATCGGCCTCAGCGTGGCCCTGCTCGCCCTGGACAAGCTCTTCGGCCTGAAGGTGGACGGGGACGTCTATCCGCGGCTCTACGTGATCACGCTGTTTCTCTTCAACACCTGGTATTTCCTGGCCGGCGTGCCCGAGCGCCCCGCCGCGCTCGAGTCCCTGCGCGATCATCCAACCGTGCTGCGCATCTTCGCGCAGTACATCCTGGCGCCGCTGGTGGCGGTCTACCTCGCCCTGCTCACGGCCTACCTGGTCAAGGTGCTCGCCACCGCCCAGTGGCCGAGCGGCTGGATCGGCTGGCTGGTCTCGAGCGTCGGCGCGGCGGGCCTGGCCTCGCTGGCCCTGCTGCACCCGCTCAGCCTGGAAGGCCGGCAGCGCTGGGTGGCCGTCTATGCGCGCGCCTACTTCATCCTGCTCCTGCCGGCCGTCGCCATGCTGCTGATGTCCGTGGCCAAGCGCATCGGCCAGTACGGCGTCACCGAGCCGCGCTACTTCCTCACCCTGCTCGGCCTGTGGCTGGGCGCCATCGCCCTGCTCGGCGCGCTCGGCCGCCTGAAGAGCCTGCGCCCCCTGCCACTCTCGCTTTGCCTGCTGGCCCTGGCCGCCAGCGCCGGGCCCTGGGGCGCCTTCAGCGTCAGCCGCCACAGCCAGCTCGACCGCCTGGAGACCCTGCTCAGCGCGGGCGGCATGCTCGCCGACGGCCATTTCGTCGCGGCCCAGGCGCCGGTGGACGAGGAGACGCGCCGCGAGCTGAGCGCCGTTCTCCACTACCTCTTCGATCGCCATGGCCCGCGCGCGCTGGCTCCCTATCTCGACGCCAAGCTCGAGGCCGAGCTGGCTGCCGAACTCAATCCGCGCAATCCCAACCGCCAGGACAGCGCTGCACTCGGTCGGCTGGTCATGCGCCGACTGGATCTCGATTACGTGGAGAACTGGCAACGCGAGGGCGACGGCTTCCACTTCTACCAGCGCGGGCCCGGCGGGGAGGCGCTGCGGCTGGCGGGCTACGAATTCGTCGTCGGCGTCACGCTGGGGCCACACGCGGAGGGCGGCGGCTTCCGGGTCGGAGAGGCCGCCTGGACCCTGGTCGAGGACGGCCAGCGGCTGCGGCTGCTCCGGGAGGAGGCGGAGCTGCTGGCCTTCGATCTGGCGGCGCTCCAGGCGGCGCTGCGCCAGCAGCCGCGCGGCGAGGACCTGCCGGCGGCGGCCTTGACCCTGCCCGCCCTTGGCAGCGGCTGGCGGGCGCTGCTCCTGGTGAATCAAATCGGCTGGCAAGAAGGTAAGACAGACCTCAGCCAGTTCGATGCCGAGCTCTTCCTCGCCCCGCCCGGGGCGACGGAGGCGGCGACCCCAGCCAATCCGGAGCACTGACCATGGCCATGCGCTTCGCCCCCTGTCCGAACTGCAACAGCAATCAGCTCTTCCAGAGCGAACCCGTCAGCGCGGGCGGCGGCCATGCCCCCAACTACCTGCCCGGCCTCGGCGGTTTTCTCACGACTGAGAAATTCCTGCTCGTGCTCTGCCGGGATTGCGGCCTGACGCGCTTCTTCGCCCGCGCCGAGGCCCTGGCGAAGCTGGGCGAGTCAGGAAAGTGGCGGCGCGTTTAGCCGCCTCGCCACTCGCGGAATTTATCTCTGCGCAGGCTTGCCAGCGGCCCCCGATCGGCTTAAGCTCAGGCGAGGATCGCAGGACCGGGGAGGTCGGTGTGTTTGCCTATCTCATCCATCCCGAGACGCAGCTCGTCGTCGCCCGCTTCGAGGGACGCATCGACGCGGCCGAGTTTCGGCAGTTCTTCGACTGCCTTGACGGCGATCCCGCCTACCTGCGCACGATGAACGGGCTCGTCGACATCCGCTGGGTGGAGGCCGCCCTTGGTATGGAGGAGATCCAGGGGCTCGCCGACTATGCGGTGGCCAAGCAGCTCAAGCGCGGCCGCTGGGCGGTACTCGTCGACCTGCCCAAGCCCACCGCGCTGTCGATGCTCTACACCAAGGCCGTGGACTCCCGCTACGACTTCCAGGTCTTCTCCACCGTGCCGGGCGTCTCGGAGTACCTGGGCATCGACGTCAGCGGCTACCTGCAGCCGACCACCACGCGCGAGGCCTGATCAGGCGGGCGTGGGCGGCCGGACTCGAGGCCCAGGCCAGCCTAGATCCGCGCTCCGCGCAAGCGCAGGGCATTGGCGATCACCGAGACAGAGCTGAGACTCATCGCGGCGGCGGCGATCATGGGGCTGAGCAGCAGGCCTAAGACCGGATAGAGAGCCCCGGCCGCAATCGGCACCCCGATCACGTTGTAGATGAACGCGAAGAACAGGTTCTGCTTGATATTCGCCATCGTCAAACGGCTGAGGCGATGCGCGCGCAGGATTCCGATCAGATCGCCCTTCACCAGAGTGACCGCCGCGCTCTCCATGGCCACGTCCGTTCCCGTGCCCATCGCGATGCCGACTTCGGCCTGGGCCAGAGCCGGGGCGTCGTTGATGCCGTCGCCCGCCATGGCAACGGTGTGGCCCGCCGCCTGGAGGCGCTTGACCACGTCGACCTTCTGACTCGGCAGCACCTCGGCGACGACTTCGTCGATGCCGAGCTGTCCCGCCACGGCACGGGCGGTGACGAGGCTGTCCCCGCTGACCATCATGATGCGGATCCCTTCATCGTGCAGCGCCTCAATGGCGGCCGGCGTACTCTTCTTGATGGGGTCGGCCACGCCGAGGAGCCCGGCGGCTTTCTCGTCGACCGCAACGAGCATCACGGTCTGTCCCTCGGCGCGCAGGGCTTCCGCCCGCTCGCTCAGCGGCCCGAACTCCACCCCGAGGTCGCCCATGAGGGCGGCGTTACCCAGCGCGACGGAGCGCCCGTCGACCTTGCCGCTGACGCCCTTGCCGGTGAGGCTCGCGAAGTCGCTCGCCTCCACAAGAACAAGCTGCCGATCCTCCGCCGCTTGGACCAAGGCGGCGGCCAGGGGGTGCTCGCTGCCGCGTTCGAGACTGGCCGCCAGGCGCAGCAACTCCGGCTCGGGGAAAGGCGCCACGGGGTGGAGCGTGACAAGGCTCGGCTTGCCCTCGGTGAGCGTGCCCGTCTTGTCCACCACGAGGGTGTCCACCTTCCTCATGACCTCGATGGCCTCTGCGTTTCGGAAGAGGATGCCCATCGTTGCGCCCTTGCCCGTGGCCACCATGATCGACATCGGGGTGGCGAGGCCGAGCGCGCAGGGGCAGGCGATGATCAGCACGGCGACGGCATTGACCAGCGCGTGGGCCATGCGCGGCTCGGGGCCCAGCAGGCCCCAGATGGCAAAGGTCGCCACGGCGACGGCGATCACGGCCGGCACGAAGTAGCCCGAGACGAGGTCGGCCAGCTTCTGGATGGGTGCTCGACTGCGTTGCGCCTCGGCCACCATGGCCACGATGCGCGAAAGAAGCGTATCGGCGCCGACCTTCTCCGCGCTCATGATGAGAGACCCGGTGCCATTGATGGTGGCGCCGACGACCTGATCGCGGGGCCGCTTCTGGACCGGAATCGGTTCTCCGGTGACCATCGACTCGTCGATCGAGCTGGCACCCTCGATGACGACGCCGTCCACCGGGACCTTCTCCCCGGGGCGGACGCGAAGGCGATCCCCCACTCGGATGGCCTCGAGGGGGATGTCCTCCTCGCTGCCATCCCCGCGCAGGCGGCGCGCACTCTTGGGGGCCAGGCCGAGGAGCTTCTGGATCGCGGCGCCGGCCCGGCTGCGAGCCCTGAGTTCGAGCACCTGACCGAGCAGGATGAGAGTTACGATGACGGCAGCGGCCTCGAAGTAGACCCCGACACCGCCGGACGCGTCACGAAAGCTGGGCGGGAAGAGTCCGGGCCGCAGCGCCGCGATCAGGCTATAGAAGTAGGCTACGCTCACTCCGAGCCCGATGAGGGTGAACATGTTGAGGCTGCGGCGCTTCACGGATTGAAAGGCCCGGACGTAGAAGGGCCATGCGGCCCACAGGCAGACCGGAGAGGCGAGGAGTAGCTCCAGCAGGACCCGCGCGTTCCCGGGGAGCATAGGCTCGAGGGGACGACCGGGCCAGAGATCGCTCATCGCCACGAGCACGAGCGGGACTGATAGCGCCGCCGAAACCCAGAACCTGCGAGTCATGTCGTGCAATTCCGGATCCTCACCCGCCGGCTGGCCGGACCTCGGCTCGAGCGCCATGCCGCAGATGGGACAGCTCCCGGGCCCATCCCGCAGGATCTCCGGATGCATTGGGCAGGTATAGTCACCGGGCGCGCTGGTGGTTGCGAGATCCTGCCCGCTGGCTCCACCGCGAGTGTAGCGTTCCACATCCGCCAGGAACTTGGCCAGGCACCCCTGACTGCAGAAGCGGTACTCGATGCCGGCGTGGCGCGCATGATGGAGCGAATCGGCCTTCACCGCCATTCCGCAGACAGGGTCCTTCTCCGTCGCAGGATCATGGAGGGATGACGGCGGCATCTCCAGCCCGTGCTTCTTCTGACCCGCCATGACATTGCCCCCTTTCTTGGGTGTAAGCGATTCCACAGCCCCGTGCAGTAGGCAACGGAGCTGCAGGGCGACTCATTCAGCCTTGCTCTTGCCCTTCAAGCTGAGGAGGAAGGCGACGACGCCGTCCGCCTCCTCGTCCCACAAATCGAGATCCTTCATGGCAGTACCCGGTACGACGTACTGTGGGTCGAGGAGCAGCGACCTCATGTATCCGGCTTGTCTCCGCTCGCCGACCTCATCGAGCGCCGGTCCGACCCGTTTCCCCTCTCCGCCCAGCTCATGGCAGCCCAGGCACTGGTACAGCTGGAAGAGGGCCGCTCCCTCTGCCGCCAGCGACTCCGCCGCCGAGGGCGCCGGCGGCGGCCACCAGGCCGGCGCGAGCGCCTCGTCGATCTGGCCGGCCAGATAGGCGCTCAGGTCGACGGCCTCGCTGCGCGACACCGCGGCGCGGGGCATGCGCAGATCGGGGAGCAGATCCTCGTCCCGATAGCGCAGCGGATGCGGATCGAGCAGGTAGTCGGCCATCCAAGCCGGATTGGCGCGACTCCCGGCCACCGAGAGCGGGGGAGGCACATTGATGCCTCGCCCCGTCCTCGGCTCCGAGTGGCAGCGGATGCAATCGAGCCGCTCGAACAGACGCTCGCCCTTGATCGGATCGCCTGGGACCCCGGGGTTCGCCGTCGCCGGCTGCATCCGGTCGGTCGTGGCGCCCCAGGGCCCGGCCAGCGCGACCGCGGCGATGGCGAGGAGCGGGACATCCAGCTTGAGGCGGCGGCGGAGGCGGATCATCGCTAGTGCTGGTGCGGCGACTCGCCCGCCTCGTGCCCGTGCCCGCCAGCCATGTGGCCGCTCATCTTCTCCAGCTTCATGCCGCACTTGCTGCAGCGCCCGGGATCCTCTCCCGTCACGTCCGCATGCATGGGGCACGCGTAGATCGCCTCTTCCCCGAGGGACAGCGCCGACTTGAACTCCACCGGCTTCTCGGCCAGACCCTCGATCGTGAAGACGGCCTTCACGGCATTCTTGGCGACGCCGCTGAAGTCATGCGCGGCGCTGAAAAAGCCCTGGCTGCGGCCGTGGGCGGGATCCGGCTTCACGTAGGTCATGGCGACCGTCATGGGCTTGCCGGCCTTCTCCTGGAGCATCATCGAGGCCTTCATGTGCTCGAGGTTCACGAGAGGGGCTTGATGGTCGTCGTAGACGTACAGCCGCGCCTCCTTTGGCGTGCACAGCAGCTCGAAGTGGTGCGTGGGAGTCATTGTGACCGAGCCGCCGTGGAGCTGCGCCATTTCGTGGGAGTGACCCATGGCGGCTTCCTTCGCCGGCTCCTGCCCGGCATGCGGGTGCTCGTCCATGTGCTGCGCGCTGGCGGGCCCAATCGGCCAGGCGGCGCCTGCCGCGATGACCAGGGTACCCAGCATCGCCCTGCCTAGGATCGTGCTTGGTTTCATAGCTAGCTTCTCCTTCTGATTGACGAGTACGCTGTGACTAGAATGTCCAGATCTTTCCCCATCCGAACACGACCCAGCCGCCATAGTGGCCAGTCAGACCCACGAGCCCGGCGGCGACATAGTAAAGACCCCGGTAGACGAGGAGCCGGGCCCGCGTCGGCGCCGGACCCTTGGCCAGGTTTCCGGCCGCCAGCGCGGCCAGCGCAGCCGCCCCGGTGGCAAGCCCGAGCACCCGATGGATGTGGACCGCTGCCAGGGTTCGTCCCCGAAAGTCCTCCGGGTGGAAGAGCAGGAGACCCGAGAGCAGCGCGGCGAGGGCGGCGCCCGCGCCCAGGACGAGCAGGGTCAGTGCGAGCTCGGAGCCGACCTTGGCGCCCTGAATGCTCTGCCGCGCTTCGAGGGCGGCCCCGGTCAGTAGAAGCGCGATCGGGAAATGCACCAGGGCCGGATGGAAGTGGCCGAGCGCATTCCGGAGGCTGCTCAGGAACTCAGTCATGACCGCTCCCCGTCCCGGCGCCGGTCCGCGCGCGTCATTCCGGCAGCCCCCGCAGTTCCGTCCGTCGCTTCCAGAGCTTGTAGATGGCGGGATAGACGAGCAGCTCCAGCAGGAAGGACGTGACCAGGCCACCGAGCATGGGCGCGGCGATGCGCTTCATCACGTCCGCGCCCGCCGACGTGGACCACATGATCGGCAACAGCCCCACGAACGCCGCCGCCACCGTCATCATCTTGGGTCGCGCTCGCTTGACCGCGCCGTGGATGATGGCCTCATCGAGGTCGCGCACGGTCTTCAGGAGGCCGCCGTCCCGGTAGCGATGGTAGGAGAGATCCAGGAAGAGCATCATGAACACCCCGGTCTCGGCATCGAGCCCCAGAAGCGCAATCATCCCCACCCACGCTGCGATGGAGACGTTGTAGCCGAGGATGTGAAAGAGCCAGATCGCCCCGATCGCCGAGAACGGCACGGCCAGCAGCACCACGAGCGACTTGAAGATGGAACGCGTGTTCGCATACAGGAGCAGGAAGATGAGGAACAGCACGGCCGGCACCACCAACCGCAGCCGCTCCTTGACCCGGATCATGTTCTCGTACTGCCCGCTCCACTGGATCACGTAGCCCGGCGGCAGATTCAACTGCTCGCGCACGACCTGCTTGGCCTCGTCGACGTAACGCCCCGACGTCGCGGCCGGCGATGTCGACGTAGACGTAGCCGGCCAGGAAGCCGTTCTCATCGCGAATCATGGCCGGCCCGTTCACGAGACTCAGGTCGGCCACCTGCCCCAGCGGGACCTGCGCGCCGGTGGGGGTTGCGATGAGCACGCGCCGCAGGCGGTCGATGTCGTCCCGCAGCTCGCGGGGGTAGCGCACGTTGATCGAGTACCGCTCGCGCCCCTCGATCGAGGTCGACACGTTCTCCCCGCCAATCGCACTCATGACCACCATCTGCACGTCGTCGATCCTGAGCCCGTAACGAGCAAGCTGATCGCGGCGCGGCTCGATATCGACGAAGTAGCCCCCGGTCACGCGCTCGGCGAACACGCTGCGCGTGCCGGGGATATCGCGGACCATGCCCTCGATGCGGGCGCCCAATTCCTCGATCACCTTGAGATCCGAGCCGAAGATCTTGATGCCGACTGGCGTGCGCACACCGGTGGTGAGCATGTCGATGCGGGCCTTGATCGGCATCGTCCAGGCGTTGGTGACGCCCGGGATCTGCAACGCCTGATCCATCTCGGTTACCAGCTCGTCCCATGAGATGTGATCCGACCAGATCGGCCGGACCAGGGGTTTGAGCCAGTCGGGCAGCCAGGACGAGTACCAGCGCTTCTTCGAACGCCACTCGTCGGTCGGCTTCAGGACGACCGTGGTCTCCATCATGGAGAGCGGCGCGGGGTCGGTGGAGGTGTCGGCACGCCCTGCCTTGCCGAATACCCGCTCCACTTCGGGGAAGGACTTGAGCACCCGATCCTGCGTCTCCATGAGATCCTGGGCCTGCGCCACCGAGATGCCGGGCAGCGTGGTCGGCATGTAGAGAATCGTGCCCTCGTTGAGCGGCGGCATGAACTCCGACCCCAGCCTGAAGTAGGCGGGAATGCTCACTGCCACCAGCAGGAACGCCGCGGCGATCACCGTGCGCGGGCGGCGCAGCACGAAGCGGCAGGCCGGCTCGTAGACCCGAAAGATCGTGCGGCTGATCGGATGGCGTTCTTCGGCATGGTAGGTGCCGACGAGCGCCCCGGAGGCCAGCTTGGCCAGGAATCTCGGCTTGAACCGATAGGGATCCATGCGCGTGAACATCATCCGCAGGGCCGGATCCAGCGTGATGGCCAGACACCGCGGCCAGCGCCATGGTGAGGTTCTTGGACCAGGCCAGCGGCTTGAACAGCCGGCCTTCCTGATCCACCAGCACGAAGATCGGGATGAACGCGACCGCAATGACCAGAAGCGAGAAGAAGACAGAGGGGCCGATCTCCTGCAGCGCCTCGAGACGCACCTTGTGATAGTCCCCTTTGCGCCCGCCCGCTTGCCACTCGTGGAGCTTGTTGTAGGCGTTCTCCACCTCCACGATCGCGCCGTCCACGAGCACGCCGATCGAGATGGCGATGCCGGCGAGCGACATGATGTTGACGGTGATGCCGAAGTAGTAGAGCGGGATGAAGGTCAAGAGCACCGAGATCGGGATGGTGAGGATGGGCACGACGGCCGAGGGGATGTGCCAGAGGAAGAGCAGGATCACCAGGGACACGATGATCATCTCGATCAGCAGTTCGTGCTTCAGCGTGTGGATGGCATGCTCGATCAGGTCGGCGCGGTCGTAGGTGGTGACCATCTTCACTCCCGCCGGCAGCGAGGGCTCGACGTCATGCAGCTTCTGCCTGCACCCGCTCGATCACGTTGAGCGCGTTCTCGCCGTGGCGCATGACCACGATGCCGCCCACGTGGTCGCCGAGGCCGTCCAGGTCCGACACCCCGCGCCGGATCTCGGGCCCCAGCTCCACGCGGGCCACGTCCCTGATGAGGACGGGCACGCCGTCGGCGTCCGTCTTGAGGACGATCTGTTCCAGGTCGCCGATCGAGCGCGAGTAGCCGCGCGCCGCGCACCATGTACTCGGTCCCGCCCCATTCGATCAGGCGGCCGCCCACCTCGTTGTTGGAGGCGCGGATCGCCTCGATCACATCGCCGAGTGGCGATCCCGTAGGCCGCGAGCCGGTTGGGATCCACGGTGACCTGGTACTGCTTCTGGAAGCCGCCGATCGAGGCGACCTCGGCCACTCCCGGCACCGACTGCAGCGCGTAGCGCAGCGTCCAGTCCTGGAAGGAGCGCAGCTCGTCCAGCGAGTGCGTGCCGGCGCTGTCCACCAGCGCGTACTGGAAGACCCAGCCCACGCCGGTGGCATCGGGACCCAGCTCCGTCGCTACCCCCTCGGGCAGCCGGGACTGGATCTTGGAGAGGTACTCGAGCACCCGCGAGCGCGCCCAGTAGATGTCGGTGCCGTCCTCGAAGATCACGTACACGTAGGAGAAGCCGAAGTCGGAGAAGCCGCGAATCGCCTTGACCTTCGGCGCGCCGAGCAGCGCGGTGATGATCGGGTAGGTGACCTGGTCTTCGATGATGTCGGGCGAGCGGTCCCAGCGCGAGTAGACGATGACCTGCGTGTCGGACAGGTCCGGCAGCGCATCCAGGCGGATCCGCTGCAGCGTGCACGCCGGCGAACACGCAGAGAGCCGCGAATCACGAAGAGGACGAGCAGGCGGTTGGTGGCGGAGAACGCGATGATGCGCCGGATCATGGCTGGCTCCCGTCGCCCATCTCCATGCCCGGCATGGAGCTCGTCGTCGCGCCGCCGGCGGCGTTGATGGCGCTGCGCAGCCGCGACTCGGAGTCGAGCAGGAAGTTGGCGCGCACCACCACCTGCTCACCGGCGGCGACGCCGGCGCGCACCTGGACCTGCCCATCGGTGCGCACGCCGAGCGTCGACCTCACGCGGCTCGAAGACGCCGGCGCTGGTCGCCACGAAGACGACCTGCCGCGAGACCCGAGTCGAGCACGGCATCGTCCGGGATGAGCACGCCCTCGGCGGACTCGAGGCCCAGCTCGACGTTGGCGTACATGCCGGGTTTCAGGGCGAAGTCGGCATTGGCCATCTCCACGCGCACCCGGATCGTGCGGGTGGCGGCATCGAGAGTCGGGTAGATGTAGCTCACGCCTGCCCGTGTTCCTGAACGCGGGGTCGTAGGGCAGGATGACGTCCACGGCCTGCCCCAGGCGCACGAGCGGCGCTTCTTGCTCGTAGATCTCGGCGTCGATCCAGACCCTGGCCAGGTCGGAGATCGTGAACAGCGTCATGCCCGGCTCGACGCGGCTGCCCGCGAACACTCCCTTGGTGGTCACGAAGCCACTCGCGGGAGCATCGAGGGTGACAATGCGCTGCGCCTCGCCGCCTGCGTCCAAGCGATCCAGGAGCGTCGGCGGGACGGCGAAGGACAGCAGCCGCTCGCGGGCGGAGGCCAGGAGATCATCGGCCCCTTGCCGCACCTCGGGCAGGCTCGACTCCGTGAATCGAGCGGCGGCCCTCCGCGCGCGCAGGTACTCCTCCTGGCTTGCCACCAGCTCCGGCGAGTAGAGGCCGAGGAGCGGATCGCCCTTGCGCACGAGCTGACCGGTGAAGTCCACGAAGAGGCTCTCGACCCAGCCGGAGACGCGCGTATGGACTTCGTGGGTGCGGGTCTCGTCAGCGACCACGAGGCCCACCGCCCGCACGCTCCGCGAGAGGCGACCCTGGATGGCGACTGTCGTGCGCACGCCGGCGAGGGCCACCTCTTCGGCACTGACGCGCACCGTGCTGTAGCCGGGAACGGCCGCTGCCTGCGCGCCCCCCGGTCCTGCCGCGCCATGCCCACCAGAATGGGCCATCGCCGCGGCGTCTTCACCGTGCGCCATGGTCGCGCCCGATGAGTCCGGTTCGGCCTTGGGGATCGGCACGAGATCCATGCCGCAGATCGGGCAGTCGCCGGGGCGATCCGCCACGTAGGTGGGATGCATCGGGCAGTGATACTGCTGCGTGGAGTCCTGATCGCCATTGCCGCAAGAGACCAGCCAAAGCAAGGACAGGGTCAGGACCAGAACAGCGATCCACCGAGAGTAGTGGCTGCGGCTCATTTCAGATCTCCTTCCGTCCCACTTTCGGGGGCGGGAGCGGTGAGTGCATCGAGGCGGGCGAGCGCGATGAACCGATCGGCCACGCGCCGGGCGAGCCCGGCGCGGGCCTCGAGCCACAGATTCAAGTCCTCGATCACGGTGGAAAAGTCGCCGCGCCCGCCCAGGTAGGCACTTCGCGCAGCGTCGAAGGCAAAGCCCGTCTGCGGAACAAACGATTCCTCGTAACGAACGATCTGCTCCTCGCTGCGCTCGTAGTCCGCGCGCAAGCTAGCCGCCTGCGCACGCGCGGCGGCCTCAGCGTCACGCAGTTCGTGTTGCGACATCGCAAGCTCGGCACGGGCGGCGCGGATCAGGGGCTTCTGCTTGCTGCCTGCCCAGAGCGGAATCTCCATACCCAGGCGCAGGTTCACCACTGGGTCCAGTTCGCCGCGGAAGCCAAGACCGGCGCCGACCATGAAATCGGGACGCAGGTCCAGCTTCGCTGCGCGAAGCTGCTGGGCGGCTGCTGAGACCCCCGCGCTGCGGACGGCGACATCGCCGGAGCCGGCGACGGCGAGGCTGTCCCAGGCCGCCGCGGGCGCCGCGGGGCGGGGAAGCGAGGTCACGAGTCCGAGCGGGGCCTCGGCGGGCAGGTCGAGAGTCCGGTTCAGCGCCGCCACCGCCATCGCCCGTTCCGCGCTGAGATCCCGCGCGCGCTCCTCGATGCGCGAAAGCGCCAGTCGGGTCTTGAACACCGCCTCCAGATCCGACTCGGCCACGCTCTGGCGCCCGCTGATCGTCGCCGACAGAAGCGCCAGCAGCTCGCGGCCGCCGTCCAGCGCGGCTGCTTCATGGTCCATCGCGTAGACCCGCGCGTAAAGCTCCCGCACCTGGCGCGCTACCTCCCGTCGCACCACTTCGAGCTCGCGCTCGCTCACCGAGGCCGCCTCGCGGGCAGCGGCGCGCCGAGCGCTGCGCTTGCCGGGGAAGGGAATGCCTTGCGCAAGCTGGGGCCCGATCATCGACATCGGCATGTCCCCCACCGTCCACTCGGGGAAGTTCTCATCCTGGAGCATGAGTTCGAGGATGGGGTCGGGCAGCGCGCCGGCAGCGGATACCCGCTGCTCAGCGGCCTCCGCGCGGGCCGCCATTGCGGCGATCGCCGGCGCCCGCTGCATCGCCGCCGCCACCAAGCGCTCCACCGGCGGAGCGACGCCCGCTGTATCGAGCGCGGCGGGAGTGTCCGCAGTCGCGCGCAGCGCGGGCCCGCCGGTCGCCGCGAAGGCGCAGAGCAACAGCCATTGCCATCTGGGGAATCTCATCGGGGCTCCTCACGACCGAATCTCACACGAGGCGCGGCCCCCAGCGGCGGGGGCACTGCTCTGAAGAGAGCGCAATGGCCGTGCCGAGCCCGCTGCCGGGTGTCGGCGTTGAGAGCAGAGGAGTTAGGGGGGCGCGCGGCGCCGCACGCGAGCCGCGAGGAAAAGAGCTTTCAAGGCCGCGGGCAAGGGGCTTTCAAGCGAGGCCGCAGCGCGAGCCTCGCCCGGCGCGGAGCCTAGGGCCGGTTCTTGAGCCCGTAGTCGGCGATCTTCTTGCGCAGGGTGGGCCGGCTGATGCCGAGCACGGCGCAGCTGCGGCCCTGATTCCAGTCGCAGGCGGCGAGCACGCGGGCGATGTGCGCGGCTTCCACCTCGGCCAGGCTGCGCTGCCAGTCGGACGCGGTGGCGCCCGCCGCGGCGGGGGGCGGCGGCGCCGGGATCTCGATGCTGAGGCTGTCGCCGCTGCTGGCCATGATGCCCGCCTGCACGCGGTTCTCCAGCTCGCGCACGTTGCCCGGCCAGTCGTGGGCGGCCAGGCGGGCCAGGGTGTCGGCCGGCACGCGCTCGATGCGGCGGTGGAACTCGCTGTTGTAGCGCGCGAGGAAGGCCGCGACGAGATCCGGGATGTCCTCCCGGCGCTCGCGCAGGGGGGGCACGCGGATCTCCACCACCTTGAGCCGGTAGTAGAGATCCTCGCGGAAGGAGGCGGCCGCCACCATGGCCTCGAGATCGCGGTGCGTGGCGGCCAGCACGACGGCCTCGAGGCCGAGCGACTCGCTGCCCCCCACGCGCTCGAAGCGGCGCTCCTGCAGCACGCGCAGCAGCTTGGCCTGCAGGTCCAGCGGCAGGTCGCCGATCTCGTCGAGGAAGAGCACGCCCGTGCCGGCCAGCTCGAGCCGACCCTTGCGGCGCGCGAGGGCTCCCGTGAAGGCGCCCCGCTCGTGGCCGAAGAGCTCGCTCTCGAGCAGGGTGGGCACCAGCGCACTGCAGTTGACGGCCACGAAGGGTGCGCCCGGCGCCAGGTTGCGGTGGATGATGCGCGCCACCAGTTCCTTGCCCGTGCCGCTCTCGCCGCGGATCAGCACCGTGGCGCGGCCGCGGCTGGCCTGGCCGATGGCCTTGTGCAGCTCGAGCAGGGCGCGGCTCTGGCCGTGCAGGCGCAGCATGTTGCTCTCGCCGCCGATGGACTCGGCGGCGGCCGGCGCGCTCTCGGCGGCGGCGATCTCGGCGAGGGCCCGCTCCAGCACGCGGTCCAGCTCGTCCACGTCCAACGGCTTGTGCACGTAGTCGAAGGCGCCCAGGCGCATGGCGGCCAGGGCCTTTTCCATGTCGTGGTGGCCGGTGATCATGATGATGCGCGCTCGGCTGCCCTCGGCGTTCATGCGCCCAAGCAGCTCCAGGCCCTCGCCGTCGGGCAGCATGAGGTCGAGGATGACCAGCTCCGGCTCGCGCAGGCGCCAGAGGGCCTCGCCTTCGGCGAGGGTAGCCGCCGTGCGCGGCGCGAGACCGCGGCCGGCCAGCTCGAGCTCGAGGCTGCGGCGCAGCGCACGGTCGTCGTCGATGATGAGCAGGTCGCGGGCGGGCTCGGTCATGGGCGCAGCTCCGGTTCGCGGGGGATCAGCAAGCTCAAGCGGCTCCCGGCGCCCTCTTCGCTCTCCACCGCGACGCGACCGCCGTGCAACTCGGCGCACTTCTGCACCGTGCTCATGCCGAGCCCCACGCCCCCCTCCCGCGTCGTGAAGAAGGGATCGAAGAGCCGCGCGCGCAGGGCGGGCCCCATGCCGCGGCCTTCGTCGCTCACGGTCAGGCGCAGCCACGCTCCTTCACCAACAGCTTCGAGCGCGATCATCGCGCCCATTGTTGAGGCCTGGGAAGCGTTGTCCAGCAGGTTGACGAGAGCGCGGCGAAGCATCTCAGGGTCGCCGTGGAAGTACAAGTCCGGATCGGGCGGGCTGAGCGCAAGGCGCTGGCCGCGCGCCTCGCGCTCGGCGGCGCTGAGCCCGCCGGCCTCGCGCAGCAGATCGCCGGCCAGGAGCGGGGCAAGATGCACGACGACTGGGCGGCTATAATCGAGCAGTTCGCCCAGCATGCGCTCCAGGCGCTCGCCCTGCTCGCGGGCGATCTGCAGCTGCTCGCGCTCCACCGCGCTGAGCGCGGCGCGGCGGGCGAGACTGGAGAGGTTCATCTTCATCGCCGCGAGTGGATTCCTCATCTCGTGGACGAGGCCGGCGGCCACGCGGCCGAGTTCGGCCTGCTGCTCGGCGCGAGCCAGCTCGCGGCCGCTGCGGGCGAGGGCCTCGCGGCCGCGGGCAAGCGCGGCGACCATCTCGCCGAAGCGCTCGCCGAGGCGGCCGATCTCGCCAGGCCCACGCAGCAGTTCAGGCATCGCAAGATCGCCGCCCGCCACGCGCTCGCTGGCCAGGGCGAGGTCGACCAAGGGCCGCGAGAGCCGCCGGGAGAGCGTGACGGCGAGGGCGAGGGCGATGAGCACGGCGGCCAGGCCGAGCAGGGCGATCTGCCGCGCGAGGCGGCCCAGCGGCGCGAAGGCCTCGGCGGTGCCGATCTCGGCGAGCAGGGCCCACTGCTGGCGGGGCAGCCATTCCCAGGCGCCCAGCACCTCGTCGCCGAGCACGCCGCGGTAGACGCTGCTGCCGCTGGCGCCCGCGAGGGCAGCGTGCACGCCGGCCGTGGGCATCTTGTGCGTGAGGGCGGGCGGATGGTGCATGTTGCGCGACGGCGTGAGCATCGTGGTGTCGGCGCCGACGAGGTAGGTCTCGCCCGTGGCGCCCAGGCCGGTCGTGTCGGCGAGGATGGGCTGGATCGTGCTGCCCGGGCGCATCACGGCGAGGAGCACCCCGCGCAGCTCGCCCGCCACGCTGATCGGCTGGGCGAGGTGCATCACCGGATCGCCGTCGGGGTCGAGCGCGACGCCGCCCAGCACGGGGCCGCCGGACTCGAGCGCGAGGCCCAGCTCGGGCAGCGTGGGCGGCAGGCGGTGCTCGGGCGCCGGCGCGCCGGCTTCGGCGAGGATCTCGCCATCGAGACCGACGAGCAGGCAGCGGCGATAGGCGCTCTGGCGGCCGAGCAGCAGGGCGAGCTGCGCGTCGAGTGCCGCGCGATCGGGCGCGGGCCGCGCCAGCTCCTTTTCGATCAGGGTGTCCAGCAGGGCCATGTCCCCGAGGCGCTCCTCGAACCAGCTCTCCAGGCGCGCACGGCGCTCGCGGGCGACGCCGCGCATGTGGCTCATCGCCTCGGCCTCGATGGCCTGGCGGGCGCGAGCGTAGGCGAGGGCGCCCACGGCGGCGGCGGTGAGCAGGCTGAGCAGGGCGAGCGAGAGGAAGAGCCGCCAGCCGAAGGCGCCGAGGAAGGGCGTGTCCCGGCGGGCGGCGCCCACGCGCTAGGCCTCCGCCCCGAGGGCGGCGAGCACGCGGGCGAGCCGCTCGTTCACCTGGGCCGCGATGGGCGCGAGCTTGGGATTGTCGATCATCCCCATCAGGCTGGCGATGTCCAGCACGCCCACGCGCGTCTTGCCGCCGGCGACCTCGCGCAGGGTGACGTTGCAGGGCAGCAGCAGGCCGATGTCGGGCTCGGCCTCGATGGCGCCGTGGGCCAGCGGCGGATTGCAGGCGCCGAGGATGAGCTGGGCGGGCACTTCCAGGGCCGAGCTTCGCGCGCAGGGTGGCCTGCACGTCGATCTCGGTGAGGATGCCGAAGCCCTCGGCCTTGAGCAGGGCCTCGGCGCTTCGGCCGCCACTGGGCCACGCTGCCGGGGAGGTCGAGATAGAGCCCGTAGGCGTTGCGGCTGGCTTGCATTGGCTTCTCCTTCGCTGGCGCCGCCGGCGCTAGTCCTCGCAGTCGAGGCGCTTGCATCAGCCGTCCCAGAGGCGCTCGTAGTCGATAAGGCGCTTGTCGATCCAGGCCTCGGCCACCGCTCGCTCGGGCCAGGCCCGCAGGAGCGCTTCACCCCGCTCGCCGGCTTCCAGAGCGACGAAGCGCTCGCCGCAGGCGAACAGACGCAGCACTTCGCCGCCGAAGACCGGCTCCTCGCGAAGGATCGGGCAGGCCTCGCGCAGCGCGGCGGCCTCGGCGGTGCTCACGGCGCGGGGCTTGGGGGTGAGGGTGGCGAGCAGGGTCTCGAGCGCGTCCATGCTTGCAGCCTAGCGAAATGCCGGTGGATTGTACACGTGTACAAATGAGCGGGACTTGCCACGTGGCAAGTCCCGGGGGAGGTGCAAGCAGGGGAACGTGAGGCGCTGAGTCGCCGGCTCAGCGCAGGAGGATCAGGCGTTTGCTCTCCGTGTGCCCCAGCGCGGCAAAGCGAATGAAGTAAACGCCACTGGCCTGCGGGTTCCCGGCGGCGTCGCGGCCGTCCCAGGTGAGAGCCTGCTCGCCGGCGGCAAAGGGGCCGTCGGCGAGGGTGGCAATGCGGCGGCCGGCGAGGTCGAAGATCTCCAGGCGCATGCGCCCCGGCACGGCGAGCGTGAAGGGCAGCGTGACGGCCGGGTTGAAGGGGTTCGGATGCGGGGCCAAGAGGCGCGTGGCGAAGGCCGGCGGCAGCGTGACCGCGAGCGTGCGCAGAAGCTGCCAGTCCTCGCCGGGCAGGCGGCCTTCGAGGCGGTAGCTCAGCTCGCCCCCGGGGGCGAGCTGGGGATTCTCGTCGTGGGCGCTGAAGCGGCCGGAGCCGGCGGCCTGCCAGGCGACGTCCCAGCTCGCCGCGCCGCGTGTGCCGGTGAGGCGGAAGTCGGCGAGGGCGTCGGCTTCCCAGGCAAGATCCACGGCGCCGGCGGTCGGCGTCGCCGTGAAGCTGGCGAGGGCGACGGGGGTCACATCGCAACCCTGTCCGAGAGCCCCGATCAGCACGCTACAGTCATTGTTCTCCGGAAGGCAGGGGGAGTCGGACTGGAGTTGGTAGTTGCCACCGTAGGTGCCATTGCCCAACGCGCCACAGAACTGGGGATCAACGGAGATGTTGCCATCCTGGCCAAGGAACGGCGCCAGGGTTCCCTCCCAGTCCCCCACCTGGCTGCCAACGAAGTTGCAGCAAGTGATGCCGAGCAGATGGGCAGGGTAGTCCGTGTAGGCGCCGGGGTGGTTCAGAGAGCGAGCAATCAGGGTGTTCTCAAGGCTGATCGGCGCGTTGATGTCGATGGCGGCGCCACCGTCGAAGCTGCAACCATTGGCGACGAAGGTACAGCCCGCCACCTCCGTGTAGCCTCCGTACGAGATGTAGAGCCCACCACCATACCAGGAGGCCCAGTTGTCAGCGATGATGCAGTTATGCAGTATCAACTGGTTGTTTGAGCTGTGGATGGCAGCACCATTCCGGGCGGCACGATTGCCGAGGAAAGTGCAGCGCTCGAACCGCACAGTGCTGCCGTTGATGTACGCAGTACCGTTCTCGGAACTTATGCATAGCTCAAAGCGGCAGTCCTCTAGCGTGACGGTCGAGTTGGTGCAGTACAGCCCACCGCCGCTGCCGCGGCCGTTGCGCACCGTCAAACCGGCGACGTAGCAGCCGGCGGGCAGCCCGCTCGCGCGGAGCCCGCTGGAGACACCGTCGCAATCGAGAATGACCGTTTGCGGTGCGCTCGGCACGCCGATCAGGGCGACCCCAGCGCGCAGAACACAGCCACCGCTCGGTGGCATGTACGTCCCCGGCGCAATGAAGACCGTGTCGCCGATGTCGGCGTGGCTGAGTCCCTCTTGGATGCTCGGGTAGTCCGCAGGGATGAAGACGTTTGGATTGGAGATGGTGAAGGTACCCGACGTGTCGGCTGGTTCGCCATCGCCTGCATCGCAGATTCTCAGAAGGCACGTGTCGGAATACGGACCAATTGCTGGCCAGAGCTGGCCATGCTGAGCCGCAGGGAGGCTGGGATAGAGAACCTCCCATGGCCCAGAGGCACCCTGGCGTGAGAGTTCGATGCGAACACTGGCTGGGCCTTCTGCTGTCGTCCAGCGAATCTCGAGATTGCTGCCTGCATCGACCTCTGTGCCCGCTAGGGGCTTCGTTAAGGCGATCTGCTCGCCGGGGCGATGACCCGTTGCTCTCGCGGAGCGCCCAGGTCCCTCAGCATGCTCCGCGCGCACCTGGTACTCGTGATCACCCGGGCTGCAATCGGCATCGAGGTGGCCAGTCTGCCCCGGATCCGCCCCGGCCAGAATCAGTTCAGCATCGCGAAAGATAGAGAAGCCGAGGTTGCCGCTGCCGCTCCACTCCCAGGCTAGCTGAATGCCCTCCCAGTTGTCCTCGCTTGCGGTCAGATTCGTTGGCACGGCCTGCCCATGGCACGCCTGCTTGTGGGTCCCGATCAGCACGCCGTAGGGATTGTTCTCGGGCAAGCACCAGGACTCGGCGGCAACGTGGAAGTCATCGCCTGCGGGATCGCAGAGCGCGGGATCGATAAAGATGACTCCCTCCTCGCCTTCCTGGAACAGATTGTCGTGGAAGACCGTCCGATCTACTCGCCGGGCGCCATGGAGCGGCAAGCTGTTGTGCACGAAGACACAACGACTGACCGTGACATGTTCAACGGAATGGACTGCGGCGGCTTGCTGCGATAGGTACCGCTGATCATAGAACAAGCAATTCCTGAGTGTTGTCGGCACCTCCGTGTAGATCGCTTGGCCCAGGTGATCGCCCCAGTGGGCGTAGGCGAAGTTGTGGGCAAACACGGAGTACTCGACGCGCAATGAACCCGATCCGTAGGCAGCAATTGACGCCCCACGGGTGATGCAATCCTCCCAGCCTTCCTGGTTTACGGAGTGGAGTCGATTGCGCAGGAACCAGCACTCCCGCAGTGTCACATCTGCGTCGCTGCAATACAGCGCACCACCGCGGAACACGCCGCCCCAGTTGCTGTAGCCGTTGTTATCGAGGCAGCGAACCCTCTCTAGCGTCAGAGCAGCGCCGGCAAGGTAGATCGCACCGCCATTCCATGACCCGCCTGGCAGCCAGCAATCGCGAATGATGAGATCGCACAGGCTGGGCGCGCTACCCTCGACCCGAATGGCACTGCCTGGACCGAGTGCCCCCCTCGCCACGGTGAAACCTCTGAAGACGCTGCTGACTGTCTCACCCGCGACGAACTCGATGCCGCGGCCGTTGTCGGCGCAGTCGATCACCGTCGCCTCAGCACCGGCCTCGGAGGTCAGTACCAGGTCTACGCCGTGGAAGCTGAGGTTGTGATTGCCAGTACCCGTGTAGGTCCCCGGCGCGACGAGCACGGTGTCGCCCTCGGCGCAGGCGTCGATGCCGGCCTGGATGGTGGCGTACTCGCTGGGCACGCGGTGCGTGGCGGCATGGGCGGTGGGGGGAAGCAGGAGAACGAGGATCGCAAGAGCGGCGCGCATGAGAACCTCACATCCCTCGGCGGACCGGCCCGCCGGTTGCCCGACGCTGACCCGCGCGGGGAGCGCGCGTCAGCGGCCTGGATTAGGTTCTTAGCAAGGACTCGCCGCCGGACTCCTCGGGCTCGGGAATGCCCAATTCTACCAGGGCGAAGCAGGGCGCAGCAAGGGGATTGTACACGTGTACAGCGCCGGTGTGCTGCGCAGAGCCCCAGCGAGAAGCCCCTCGCGCGAGCCGCGCCGCGTTGCCGCGTGGCAACTCAGCCGGGCGGCTGCTGCCCCCGCTCGCGCTCGATGAGTCCGAGCATGTGCCCCTCGGGGTCGCGGAAGAAGGCCAACCGACCGACACCCGCCACCGCGAAAGGCCCCTGCAGGATCTCGCGCCCCAGCTCGCGGGCGCGGGCGCAGCTGGCCTCGATGTCCTCCACCTCCACGTAGAGGCAGCGGTGCGTGGGTAGCGCCCCCTTGCCCGTGAAGATCCCGCCGCCGATGTCGCCCGGCTTGCCGCTGCCCTTCTGCTCCCAGATCCCGCTGGCCGGGTCCTGCGGCAGCTTCCAGTCGAAGAGCGCGCGGTAGAAGGCGCTGAGCGCCTCGCCGTCGACGGCGTTGATCTCCCACCACACCACCCGGTTCTTCATGCGCTGCCTCCCCGCGTCGCCTGCACGCCCGCCAGCCGGTGCGCCAGCCAGCGCTCGACCTCGGCCACCGGCACGCCGCGCCGCGCGGCGTAGTCCTCGACCTGGTCCGGCGCGAGGCGCCCCACGTCGAAGTAGCGCGCCGCCGGATGCGCGAAGTAGAGCCCGCTGACGCTGGCCGCCGGCGTCATCGCCGCGCTCTCGGTGAGCGCCATGCCGATGCGTTCGGCGCCCAGCAGCTCGAAGAGCGGAAACTTGAGCGCATGGTCGGGGCAGGCCGGATAGCCGAAGGCCGGCCGGATGCCGCGGTACTCCTCGCGGATCAAGCGCTCGATCGCCAGCGGCGGCTCCTCGCCGATCCCCCAGTCGCGCCGCGCCGCGGCATGCAGCCACTCGGCGCCGGCCTCGGCCAGGCGGTCGGCGAGCGCCTTGGCCAGCAGGGCGCGATAGTCGTCCTGCCTGCGCTCGTAGTGGCGCGCCAGCTCCTCGGCGCCAATGCCCGTTGTCACCGCGAAGGCGCCGAGGCTGTCCCCCGCCGGCGCCACGAAGTCCGCCAGCGAGAAGTGCGCCTTCTCGGGCGACTTCTCGCCCTGCTGGCGCAGCATGGGCAGGCGCAGCAGCGCGGAGCCTGGCGCCGCGGGATCGCCGATCAGGATGTCGTCGCCCTCGCCGTGCGCCGGCCAGAAGCCGTAGATGGCCCTCGCCTCCAGGCGCCCCTCCTCGACGATCACCTCGAGCAGCGCGCGGCCGTCGGCGTAGAGCTCGCGCGCGGCGTGGCCATGCCGGGGATGATCGAGAATCGCCGGGAAGCGGCCGTGCAGGTCCCAGGCAAAGAAGAAGGGCGTCCAGTCGATGAAGGGCACGAGCTCGGCCAGGGCGGGGCGCAGCTCTCGCGGGCCGGTGAAGGCGGGCACCGGCGGCGTGTAGCGGCTCCAGTCGATCTGCAGGCGGTCCGCCCGGGCGGCGACGAGGCTGATCAAGGGCTTCACCTCGCTGCGCCGCGCCGCGCGCAGGCGCTCCTGCTCGGCGGCGATCTCGCCCAGGTAGTCGGGCGCGACGGCGGCATCGAGCAGGCGGCCCACCACGCCCACGGCGCGGCTGGCATCCTTCACGTGAATCACGCCCCCGCTATACTCGGGCGCGATCTTCACGGCCGTGTGCAGGGCGCTCGTCGTGGCGCCGCCGATGAGCAGGGGCTGCGCCATGCCCCGCCGCTCCATCTCGGCGGCCACGGTGACCATCTCCTCCAGACTCGGCGTGATGAGCCCACTCAGGCCCACGATGTCCGCGCCCTCGGCGACCGCGCGATCCAGCAGCGTGGGCGCCGGCACCATGACGCCAAGGTCGATCACCTCGTAGCCGTTGCAGCCCAGCACCACGCCGACGATGTTCTTGCCGATGTCGTGCACGTCGCCCTTCACCGTGGCCATCAGGATCTTGCCGCGGCTCGCGCGGCCCGCCGCGGCGCCGGCGAGCTCCGGCTCGAGCCAGGCCACGGCCTGCTTCATCACGCGAGCGCTCTTGACCACCTGCGGCAAGAACATCTTGCCCGCGCCGAAGAGCTCGCCCACCTCGTCCATGCCGGCCATCAGCGGGCCCTCGATCACGGCCAGCGCGCTGGGCGACGCGGCCAGCGCCTCGGCCAGGTCGGCCTCCAGGTAATCGAGAATGCCGTGGCGCAGGGCATAGGCCAGGCGCTCGTCGACCCTGCCCGCGCGCCAGGCGGCTGCGGCCTCCTCGCGCGCGACGTGCGCCTCCACGCCCTCGGCGAAGCGGATGAGCCGCTCGGTGGCGTCGGGCCGGCGGCAGAAGAGCACGTCCTCCACCTGCTCGCGCAGGGCGGGCGCCACCTCCTCTGGCAGGGCGAGCTGGCCGGCGTTGACGATGCCCATGTCGAGCCCGGCCGCGATCGCCTCGCTGAGGAAGAGCGCGTGCATCGCCTCGCGCACCGTGTCGTTGCCGCGGAAGGCGAAGGAGAGATTGCTGAGGCCCCCGCTCAGGCGCGCACCGGGGCAGCGCTGCTTGAGCAGGGGCAGCGCCTCGAGGAAAGCCAGCGCGTAGCGCTCGTGCTCGCCGAGGCCCGTGGCCACGGCGAGCACGGCGGCATCGAGGATGATGTCCTCGGGGGCGAAGCCGGCCTCGCGGGTGAGCAGATCGTAGGCGCGGCCGAGCACGGCCACCTTGCGCTCGGCCGTGTCGGCCTGGCCCGCTTCGTCGAAGGCCATCACCACCACCGCGGCGCCGTAGGCGCGCACGCGCTGCGCGCGCTCGAGGAAGAGCTGCTCGCCGTCTTTCAGGCTCAGCGAGTTCACCGCGCCCTTGCCCTGCAGGCACTTGAGGCCGGCTTCCAGCACCTCCCAGCGCGAGGAGTCGACCATCACGGGGAGCGTCGCAATCTCGGGCTCGGCGGCGAGGAGCTGCAGGAAGCGCGTCATCGCCGCGGGGCCGTCGATCATCGCGTCGTCGAGGTTGACGTCCAGCATGTTGGCGCCGCCGCGCACCTGCTCGCGCGCCACATCGAGGGCGGCCGCGTAGTCGCCTTCACGAATGAATCGAGCGAAGCGCCGCGAGCCGGAGACGTTCGTCCGCTCGCCCACCATGAAGAAGTTGCTGTCCGGGCCGGATCTCCTGCAGCTCGAGCCCGCTGAAGCGCGTGGGCCGCGGAGCGGGCGGCGGCGCCGGGATCGCGCGCGGCGCGAGGCCGCGCAGGGCCTCCGCGATGGCGATGATGTGCGCGGGGGTCGTCCCGCAGCAGCCGCCCACCAGGTTGACCAGGCCGCTCGCCGCGAACTCCCGGATCAGCGAGGCGGTGACCGCCGGCGTCTCCTCGTACTCGCCGAAGGCGTTGGGCAGGCCGGCGTTCGGGTAGACGCTCACGGGCAGCGGCGCGAAGGCCGCCAGCTCGGCGAGGGCCGGCCGGATCTCCCGCGCGCCGAAGCTGCAGTTGAGGCCGACAGCGAGCGGCGCCGCGTGCTCCACCGAGGCCCAGAAGGCGGCGAGCGTCTGCCCCGAGAGCGTGCGCAGCGAGCGGTCGGTGACCGTCACCGAGATCATCAGCGGCAGGCGCGCGCCCAGCTCGGCGAAGAGCTCCGCGATGCCGAGCAGGGCCGCCTTGGCGTTCAGCGTGTCGAAGATGGTCTCGACGAGCAGGATGTCGGCGCCGCCGGCCACCAGTCCGCGCGCGGCATCGGCGTAGGCCCGCTTCACCTGGTCGAAGCTGACCGCGCGGAAGCCCGGATCCTCGACCCGCGGGGAAAGCGAAAGGGTCTTGTTCGTGGGGCCGAGGCAGCCCGCCACGAAGCGCGGGCGGCCCGGCTCCCTCGCCTCGCCCGCGTCGCAGACCGCGCGGGCGATGGCCGCCGCGGCGCGATTCATCGCCTCGCAGTCGGCCTCCAGGCCGTAGTCGGCCTGGCTGATCGCCGTCGCGTTGAAGGTGTTCGTGCTGAGGATATCCGCGCCGGCGTCGAGATAGGCCTCGTGGATCTTCTGGATGATGGCCGGCTGCGTGAGACTGAGCAGGTCGTTGTCGCCCTTGAGGTCGCGCGGGTGGGCCGCGTAGCGCTCGCCGCGGAAGTCGGCCTCGCTCAGGTCGAGCGTCTGGATGAAGCTGCCCATGGCGCCGTCGATGACGACGATGCGCTCGGCGAGCAGCGCGCGCAGGCGATCGCTCGCATCCGGGCGCATCAGGCGCCCTCCACCTTGGCCGCGGCCAGGTCCGGCCCCAGCGCCTCGAGCATGCGCCGGGCCACCTCGCCGCGGTTGAAGGGCGCGCTGATCTGCAGGCCCTGCACCTCGCCCAGCACGGCGCGGCTCATCTCGAGGGCGATGGCCAGTCCTTCGGCGCGCTCGGCCTCGGGGTCCCCCGCCACGCGGCGCATGCGGGCCATGATGGGCTCGGGAATGCTCACCCCCGGCACCTCGTTGGCCAGGAACTCCGCGTTGCGGGCGGACTGCAGGGGCCAGATGCCGGCGAGGACGGGGATGCGCACGTCGGCCACGGCGGCGAGGAAAGCGCGCAGCGCATCGAGGTCGAAGACCGGCTGGGTCACCGCGTACTCGGCGCCCGCGTCCACCTTCCAGCGGAAGCGCTCGATCTCGCGCTCCAGGTTCACCGCGGTCGGGTTGGCGCCGACGCCGATGAGAAAGCCCGTGGGCTTGCCGATCGCGCGGCCGCCCACGTCGTGGCCGTGGTTGAGCCGGTGCACCAGATTGGTGAGGCCGATCGAGTCCACGTCGAAGACCGGCGTGGCCTGCGGATAGTCGCCCGCCACCGGCGGGTCGCCCGTGATCAGCAGCAGGTTGCGCAGGCCGAGGGTGTAGGCGCCGAGCAGATCGGCCTGCATGCCGAGCAGGTTGCGGTCGCGGCAGACGTAGTGCAGCACGGGCTCGATCCCGGCCAGCTCGCGGGCGACGGTCACCGCCATCGCCAGCGGGCTGAGCCGGGCCGTGGCGCGCGGGCCGTCGGGGATGTTCACGGCGTCGAAGCCCGCCGCGGCCATGTCGCTCGTGAGCGCGAGAATCTTCGTCAGCTCCCAGCCGCGGGGCGGCAGCAGCTCCACGCTGCAGACCTTCTCCCCGGCGGCGATCTTCGCGGCGAGGCGGCTCTTGGCCGCCAGCGGCACGGGCGCCACGACGCGCTCGGGCGCGGCGGCCGCGAAGCGCACGGCGTGCGTGGGGTGGCTGGGGTTGACCGCGCGCAGGCTGCGCGCGAGGGCGGCGATGTGCTCGGGCGTGGTGCCGCAGCAGCCGCCGACGATGCGCGCGCCGGCCTCGACGAAGCGCCGGCCGTAGCGCGCGAAGTACTCGGGGCTGGACAGATAGAAGTAGCGCTCTTCCATCCGCTTCGGATAGCCGGCGTTCGGCTGCACGGAGAGCGGCAGCGCGGTGAGTCCGCGCAGCTGCTCGAGCGCCTCGAGCATGATCTCCGGGCCCACGGTGCAGTTGAGACCCACGGCATCGGGCTCGGCGGCGACGATGAAGGGCAGCACGTCGGTGAGCGGCGAGCCGTAGAGCGTCAGCCCTTCCTCGGTCAGCGTGAGCTGGGCGATGATGGGCAGCTCAGGCGCCGCCGCCCGCGCGCCGTGGATCGCCTCGACCAGCTCGCCGGGGTTGGCGAAGGTCTCCAGGACGAAGAGCTCGACGCCGCCGGCCGCCAGCGCGGCCGCCTGCTCGTGGAAGGCCGCGCGCGCCTCTTCACGGCTGGTGGGCCCCCAGGGCTCCAGGCGCAGACCGAGCGGGCCGATGGCGCCGGCCACCTGCACGCCGGGCCGGCCGGCCGCGATCTCGCGCGCCAGCTCGGCGCCGCGGCGGTTGATCGCCTCCATCTGCTCGGCCAGGTGATGGCGGCCCAGCTTGTGCGCATTGGCGCCGAAGGTGTTGGTCTGCAGCACCTGCGCGCCGGCGCGCAGGTAGTCCGCGTGGACGCCGCGCACGAGGTCCGGGTCCTCGAGGTTGAGGGCGTCGAAGCAGCGGCCCAGGTGCGCGCCGCGGTCGTAGAGGCAGGTGCCCATGGCGCCGTCGACGAGCAGGACGCCCTCGACGAGCCGCTGCCGGAAGGCCTCGCGCACGGCCTAGTTCCCCTTGGCCCCGCGTCCGAGACCGGCAACGACAAAGGTGTTGCCGGCGCTCCTGTCGCGGGTCACCTCGATCAGGCCCTGCGCCGCGGCGTCCTCGAGCAGGTCGCCGAAGGTGGAGAAGCCGGCGTTCTGCTCGTTGAAGGAG
This sequence comes from uncultured bacterium, assembly GCA_963695095.1. GTDB lineage: Bacteria > Krumholzibacteriota > Krumholzibacteriia > JACNKJ01 > JACNKJ01 > VGXI01. The sequence goes on from CAVOFT010000001.1 coordinate 2,960,433, forward strand.
GGCTGCTTGCGCTTCATCGTGTCCTTGACCAGGGACGAGTAGAGCGTGCCGCGTCCCTCGCGCATGAGGGCCGTGACGGTGGACAGCAGCAGCTGGAAGGCCTTCTGCTTGGGCATGGGCAGCTTCTCGAGCGTACCTCTGGCCGCCTTGGGCGCGATGGCCTTGCCGAGATCCTCGACGAAGATGAACTCGTCGCAGGCGTCGACCAGCAGATCGCTGGCCGCCTCCCGGAGCGCCATGCCGACGATGATGCGTCGGTTCTCGCGCAGCTTGTTGACCAGCGGCGTGATGTCGCTGTCGCCCGAGATGATGACGAAGGTGTCGATGTGCTCCTTGGCGTAGCACAGCTCCATGGCGTCGACGACGAGGCGGATGTCGGCGCTGTTCTTGCCCGAGATGCGCGGCTTGGGAATCTCGATCAGCTCGATTCCCGCGCTGTGCAGGTCGTCCTTCTCCTTGGGGTAGCGCGACCAGTCGGCGTAGGCGCGCTTGACGACCACCTTGCCCTTTTCGAGCAGACGGTCGAGGACGGGCCTGATCTCGAAGCGGCTGCTGCGGCCGCGGGGGGCGCGGCCCAGGGCCACGTTGTCGAAGTCGATGAAGAGCGCGATCTGGCTCTCCTGGCGGGTACCGTTCACGGCACCTCCGTTTCGGGATGCGGGAAAGGCAGCGGCGGCGCCAAGGCTGGCGCGCCGCGGGGAAGATGGCCTACTCTGGCACGGCAGCGGGCAGAGGGTCAATCACCGGAATTGCCATCCCGAGCGGCGGCGGCTATGCTGAAGTCGGGTGTCGGAAGGGGGAATCGTGCCAAATTGCCTCCTCCGGGTCGGCTTGGCCGGGATGCTCGTCGCAGCGAGCTTCCAGTGCGCCCCCGCAGCGGGCAGCGTGCGCTTCGCCGCCTTCGGCTGGGAGAGCGGCGGCCTCGGTCCCGCCGCGCTCGGCGATACGCTCTGGATCGCCGGCCTTGTCGACAGGGTCTTTGCCGATAGCGGGATTCCCTACTGGCCCGGCAGCCGCGAATACACGGTGCTCCTCCGCGATCTCATCTCCTGGGGCGAGCAGGAGGCGGACATTTACGACTTCTGCCTTTACTCCGGCGGTCGCCTGGAGATCTACGCGGGATTGGAGCACGACGCGGACTACCTGGCGACGAACGCCGGGGCGGAGCCGCCCGCAGCCTTCGGCAATGGGGATCTCTGGCTCTCCGCCGCCATCGTGGACTTCCGCTTCATCCGCGGCGACTATGGGCGGAGCTTCTACTGCCGGCTCGAGTTCGATGGCGGCCTGGCCCTGCCCTGGTTCCGCCGTCCCGGCGACTGCGCTGCCGGGTGCGATGCGGCTGCGGGCGACTACCTGGCGGCGGGCTACACGCTGGCGTTCGACGAGGCCTGGATCTGGACCCACTCGGGAACGGACATGCCCGACAGCTTCAGTGCGATCAAGTCGCTCTACTGATTCAGTACAGCGACTTCACCCGACCCCAGCTCGATTCGGCCGTGGCGGTCGCGCAGGCCGCGCAGCCCGCTCCGTAGGCGCCGATACCGAGCGGGAGGCAGGGGCTGTCCGCGCAGAGCGCAAAGTCGCCACCCGGCTCATCGCAGAAGAGCGGATTTGCGATCAGGGTGCCGGTTTCGCTGCCCACCAAATCGTCGCCGCCCGTGTTGCCCCACACGCAGGTCTGCGCGAAGGCGACTGTTCGAGCTCGCCGCGATATCGAAGGTGGCGCTGCCGTGATTGAACGCGATCAGGTTTCGGGTCACGTCGAGGATTGCATGGCCGTAGGCGATACCTGCCCCCGCCGGGGCCGTGTTGTCGGCGATCGTGTTCTCGATCAGGTTCGCCGCTGCCGTACCAGACGTAGATCCCGCCGCCATCGGAGAACCACTGGGTGCCGGCATCATTGAAGGCGATCTCGTTGCCACGGAGCGATGGCCTGGGAGTTGTAGTGCTCGAGGGCCAGCCCACCGCCGTGGCCGTCGACGGCATTTCCCACGATTGCGCAGTCGCTCACCTCGCCTGAGAAGCACGTCAGTGCTGATACCGCCGCCGACGAAGTCAGCCACGTTGTCGGTAATCCTGCAATTCAGCAGGCGCGCGCTGCCTTGCATGTAGACGCCACCGCCCCGGCTCTCGGACCGCCGCGGAGAGGGCCTGACAGTGGTGGATACCGCTGTTCTCCGCCACGCTGCCGGAGCCGATGTAGAGGCCGCCGCCATGGTCGGCCGCGCACCAGGCGATGACGCAGTTGTTGATGGTGACGCCCACGAAAGCGCCCAGCCATCAGCCCACCGCCGTCGGTGCTGTAGGCGCCGACATTGTCCCGGGCGTCCGCACCAGTGATGCGGCAGTAGGCGAAGCTCGAGCCGCCATCCGCTCCCGCGGGAATCTCGATGTGCCCCCAGGTCGTGCCGGCGATGTGCGGAACAAAGAGGATGGAGTCACCCGCTGTGCCCGCGGCCTGGATGAGACCCTCCACGGCGAGCACGTAGTTGCCGTCAAAGCGGATCTCGACGCCGGGCTCGATGCTCAGCGTCTCACCAGCGGGGATCCTGATGTGCCCGGCGACGACGTAGGGCGAGCCCGCCGCCGTCCATATCCCGGAAACATCGCCGGGACCGACCGGCGTCGCTGCGGCTGGGGCCGCGGCAATCAGAGTAAACAGCGCTACGAGAGCGAATCCCTTCATCATCCCCACCTCCCGGATAGGTTCCGAAGCTCCTGCTGCTCCATTTTGACAGCGTGGCCGGCGTCGATCAACCCCGATCCGCGTTGCCGATCTTCGAATCGATGATTCCGGTAAGCGATGCTGAATCCTCCGGCCGTCGGTGGGCATCGAAACCGCACTGGAAGCAAATCCCCGATTCCGAACCGGAGGTCCCCATGCGTCGCTCCCTATCGCCCTTGGTGCTGGGCCTGGCCTTGCTCGCCACGGCCAGCCAGGCGATCGCCGTTCCCCGCACCATGCTCTTCGAGAAGTTCACGAACACCGGTTGACCCGCCTGCGCATTGGCGGAGCCAATCTTCTTGCAGTTCGTCGACGATCACCCGACCGACACGGTGGCCATCCTCTGGCATGCGAACTTCCCCTACCCGGTCGATCCCTTCTACACCCACAACATCACGGACAACCAGGGCCGCATCGATTGGTATGCGATCGCCAGCGTGCCCAGGATCAAGGTGGACGGGATCACGTCCTCGACCAGCTACTGCCGGGATGACCACCAGCTACAACAATCGCCTGGCGGTGCCGACCGATCTCAGCCTCGAGATCACGGGCAGCTGGGACCCGCAGACCCGCGCCGTCTCCGTGACCGCGACGGCGACGACGACGAGCGCTCTCACCAACGATTACGTGCTGCACATCGTGCTCACCGAGAGCGAGGTCTACTACGAGGCCACGAACGGCATCGACTGGCACGAGCACACGATGCGCGACGCTCTGCCGAGCTTCGCCGGCTCGCCGGTCACCTTCAGCGGCGACTTCCCGCAGACGGCCGTGGTCACGGCCGACTTCACGCTGCCCATGGGCGCGCCGCCGCACGAGTACCGGCCCGAGTTCTGCAAGATCGTCTGCTTCGTGCAGCAGGTGAGCACGAATTCGGGCTTCCGCGAGGTGCAGCAGGCGGCCGCCGTCGCGCTCACTGATCTTGCGCAGACCCCGGTGGCCGAACTGGCCGCGGCGCCCAGCCTGGGGCAGCCCTACCCGAACCCCTTCAACCCCGAGACGGCAATTCCCGTGCGGCTCGCCGCACCGGGCGATGTCGCCTTGCGGATTCTCGACGTGGCTGGACGGCGCCTGCGCACGCTGCAGGAAGGTCATCTGAGCGCCGGCAGCCATCAACTCCACTGGGACGGCCGCGATGACGCGGGCCGGCCCGTGGGCAGCGGCGTCTACCTGGCCCAGCTCATCCACGCCGGCGGTCGCGAGAGCCGCCGGCTCGTGCTCCTGAAGTAGACGCAGCGATTCAACCGGTTCAGCGAAGCGAAGACGCGCCGTCCTCCCTCGGGAGGCGGCGCGTCTTCTTTTCCCGCCGCCTGGGCCGCCTAGGGCAGCTTGAGCAGCTTCACCGCCTGTCCGTCGGGCTGTCCCGCCAGCCGGGCAAAGTAGGCGCCCGCGGGCAGGTCCCCAGCATCCCAGCGCGCGCCGCCCTCGCGCAGCGGCAGCTCGGCCACCTGGCGCCCGGCGACATCGAAGATGGCCGCGCGCGCACCCGGATCCGCAGCGAGCGCGCGCAGTTCCACGAAGCGCGTGAAGGGACTGGGCCAGGCCCGCAAGGCGAGCGCGGGGGTGGCCGGCGGCGCCGCCGTCGGATCGCAGGAGTACGCGAAGGCGACATCATCGAGCCAGCCCTGGTCGCCGATCACCTCCATGTTGTCGATCACGATGATGCAGTAGCAGAAGGGCTCGCTGGCCCGCGGCTCCGACAGCGCCAGCACGGTCGGCCCGCCGTCCTCGACGATCGTGAGCGCAATGGTCTGCGCCAGCGGATCGTAGGCCAGGGTCATGCGGTAGGCGTAGACGTACTCCAGCGGCGAGGTCACGCTGACGATCTCCTGCTCGCCGCTCGTCTCGTCGTAGCTGTAGATCGCGACAGCGCTCAGGCCGATCTTCGCGATGAAGCCCCAGTAGTGCCCCTCTTCCTGGCTGCCGCCGCCGATGAAGAAGCGGAAGTGCCCGCCGTAGTCGGTGCTCGAGGAGAAGCCGAAATCCGCCGCCACGGAGGCCTCCGCGCTGTAGCACTCGCCGCAGGGCTCCCGGTAGATCATCTCGCCGTAGGTGTTGGCCTGGGCCACCACCCGCTGGCCCTGGATGTAGAGCAGGGACGCGAGCGGCTCCCAGGGAGCCGTGAGCGGGCCATCCGCACGATTGAAGTTGTCGAAAAACAGATCGGCGGCCGCCGGCTGGATGCCGAGGCCGCCGCAGATCAGGACCGTCACCAGCACTGCACGTCGCATCGTCCACCTCCCGATTCAAACCGGACCCTTCGCCGCTGGCGCGTCAACGCGCGCGGAGGCGAAGCACCTTGACGCCGCCGCGAGCGGCAGCGTCCATTCGCTCCAACAGGTAGATGCCCGTCGGCGTGGGCCGGCCGCTTTCATCGCGACCGTCCCAGACGCCGCGCCCGCCCGGCAAGGCCAGGCGCCGGACGCAGCGGCCGCGGATATCGAAGACGGCCACGCTCGCGTCGCCGCCCCGCGCGCCGGGGGCGGCCAGGCGCAGCTCGTTCACGAAGGGCTGCGGCCACGCGACGAGCGCCGGCGCCGCGGGCAGCGGGTCCACGGCCGTCTCGTCCTCGGCCACCGCCGTGCTAAAGAGCGCCGCCGGCGCGGCGACGGGCCGGCGTTCGACCCTGCCACTGAGGTCTGCGGCTTCCAGGTAGTACTCGATCTCGGCGCCCGGCGCCTGCGCGGGCAGCCAGGCGCGCAGGCTGTCGCCGCCGATCGGCACGAGGGCGCTCAGCGCAAAGTCCGTCTCCCCCGCCAGGCGCCAGTGGAGCGCGCAGCCGGCGAGATCCAGCCCCGCCTCGCTGCGGTCGTCGACGAAGGCCGCTACGGGCCAGGCCATGGCGGCGGGAATCTCGACCGGCGGCGGCGCCGCGTCCACGCGCAGCATGCCGCGGTCGAAGATGCCCATCGCGCGGCAGTGGAGGGCGTCGTAGTAGTACCAGGAGCCCGTGAAGCCGATCACCTCGTAGCCGGGCATGGCATCGCGGTAGAGCTGCAGCGCCGGCGCATCGCCAGCGCACTGGAAGAGCGGCACCAGCACCTTCTTGCCGAGGATGAGCGCGTTCGTGTAGGCGGCCACGCCCACCCCGCCGATGGGCCCGCAGTCGACGCGCAGCACGCGCAGGGGATTGCCATAGCAGCTCGTCAGGCCGCCCAGGAGCGCGGCGTTCTGTTCCACGTAGGGCGCATCCGGGTGGCTCGGGGAGAGCTGCTTGACGATCACCGTCTCCTCGTCGAGGAACTTCGCCACGCAGTCGATGTGCTGGATGCCGTTGCCCTCGGTGTTGGGCAGCACGACGAGTTCGTCCACGCCGCACCAGCTCGCCAGTGCGGCGCGGAAGGCCGCTTCGCTCAGGTGATCGTTCTCGCTGAGCTGGGCCTCGGAGCAGAAGGCGCGGCCATGGCCGTCCCACATGATGTTGCCGCCGGTGAGATAGAAGGGCGGCTGCCAGAGCGGCTCGCCGCCCAGGTAGGCGGCGAACTGGGCCGGCGTGTCGTCGTCCTGCTCGTAGCCCGTGGTCTCGCGCGGAATCCAGGGATAGCCATCGAACCAGGGGTCGAGGATGCCCCAATCCCCGCTCCCATCGAAGAGGCACTGCGGGCCCCAGTCCCGGCTCCAGTGCGAGTAGCTGTCGGCGATCACCCACCGGACATTGGCCATGTTGACGCCCCAGGCCGTGAAGTTGCCCGTGGCGCCGGCGACCTGGGTGGAAAGGATGACGACGTAGAGCTTCGCGTCCTCGGCCATCTCGGCAACCAGCGAGCCCGGAATGCCCAGCGGCCAGCGGATCATGACCCCCTCCACCGGCTCCCACTCGGCGCACATGCGCACGGGGCCGGGCGGCTGGGCCGCGGCGAGGGCGGGCAAGAGCAAGCAGAGCGCAGCGGCGGCGAGACGCTGGCGCGGCATGGCAGCCTCCGTTATCATGCGTCGAGCGAGTATAGCAGAATCAGGAGTGAGCCACCTTGGACTTCGACTTCACCGCCGACAGCAGCTCTTCGCGCCCCTTCGGCGCCGAGGCCCAGGCGCGCCTCGGCGCGGCGCGCGCGCTCGTCGTGGGCGTCGGGGCGACGGGCAGCGCGCTGGCCGAGGGCCTGGCCCGCGCGGGCATCGGCGCGCTCACGCTCGTCGATCGCGATCTCGTGGAGACGGGCAACCTCGGCCGCCAGTGTCTCTACGCACGCACGGACATCGGCCGGCCGAAGGCGGCCGCCGCCGCGGATCGCCTGGCCGCGATCAACCCCGCGCTCGCCCTCGACGCGCGCGTCGCCGAGGCCACGCCAGAGCTGCTCGAGGCGCTCGCCCCCGGCGCCCAGCTCATCCTCGACGGCACGGACAACTTCGCCACCCGCGCGCTGATCAACGAGCTGGCCTGCCGGGAAGCCATCCCCTGGATCTACAGCGGCGCCATCGGCGCCACCGCCCTGAGCCTGCCCATCGTGCCGGGCGAGACGGCCTGTCTGGCCTGCCTCTATCCCGAGCCGCCCGCCGCCGAGCAGGAAGAGCGCTGCGACGTGGTCGGCGTGCTGCAGGCCGCCGTGCTGCAGGCCGCGGCCTGGAGCCTGGCCGAGGCGCTCAAGCTGCTCGGCGGTCGCAGCGAGGCGCTGCGCCGCGAGCTGTGGACCGTGGATCTCTGGCGCGGGCAACAGGGGCGCCTGCGCGCCGCGCATCCGCGCGCGGGCTGCGGGGTCTGCCAGCAGCGGCGCTTCCCGTTGCTCGCGGCTTCGCGCGCGGAGCCGCGCATCGCCTTGATCTGCTCGCGCGCCGTGCAGGTAACCCCACCTGCGGGCACGCCCCCACCCGACCTCGACGCCCTCGCGCGCCGCCTGAAGGCCGCGCCCCCCGGGGCCGATGTCCTGCGCCTGACCCTGGACGGCCAATCCATCTGCGTCTTTCCCGATGGCCGATTGCGCCTCGACGGGGCGCAGGATGCCGCGCAGGCCCTCGCCGTGTACCGCAAGCTCTTCGGCGGCGGCTAGGCGCCTTCCCCTGCGCCTGCGCGGCGTGCTATGCTTGACGCGGTCGTGTCGGAGCCATTGAAGGACATCCATGCCGCGCAGCACCCGGTTCCACGCCATCTTCGGCGTCGCCTTGGCCATCTTCATCCTCATCGCCCTCGATGCTGCCGCCCTGGCGCGCAGCGTGCGGGTGAGCCCCGAGCCCAGCGCTCTGCAGATCGCCATCGCGCTGAGCCTCGAGGGCGACACCCTGCTCCTCGCGCCGGGCCTCTACTGCGATGCACCCATTCCCACCAGGGTCGGCCCGACGACGCTCGTGATCGAGCGCCCGCTGATCATCCTCGGCGAAGGCGGCGGCGAGGGCGAGGATGAGGCCATCCTGCACGGGGGTCTGGCGGCGCGCGTGCTGCTCATCGAACCCGGGGCGGCGGGCACCGTGATCCAGAATGTCTCGCTGCGCGGCGGCCTCGCCTGGGCCGGCGGGGCCATCTACCAGCGCGCGGCGCTGCTGCGCCTGGTCGCCTGCAATCTGCGGGAGAACATCGCCCGCACCGACGGCGGCGCCATCTACGCCGAAGCGGGCAATCTGGCGCTCGAGGCCTGCGTCTTCGACGGCAACCGCGCCGGCGAGCGCGGCGGGGGCATCTTCCTGACCAACGCCGCCGCCCAGCTCACTGCTTGCACGCTGATCGGCGACGACGCCGCGGCCGGCGGCGCGCTCTATCTCGGCCCCGGCGGCCAGGGCCAGCTGAACTCCTGCCTCGTCATCGACGGCAGCGCGGACCGCGGCGGCTGGGCCTGCGTGGAGGATGGCTTCCTCTCCGCTCGGCAGTCCACCTTCTTCGGCCTGCCCGGCGAGCCCGAAAGCGGAGGCATCGCCCTGCGCGGCTCGCTGGGCAGCGCCTTCATCGAGACCAGCATCCTCTGCTTCGCCGGTGCGCCGGCCCTGAGCGGCCTGCGCGACGGCGCCGCCATGCTCGTCTGCTGCAATGTCTTCGGCAATCGCGGCGGCGACTGGACGGGCATGCTCGCCGCGCAGGCCGCCGAGGGCGGCAACCTCTCGGCCAATCCGGGCTTCTGCGGCCTGCAGCGCGGCAATTTCAGTCTCGATCCCAGTTCCCCCTGCGCGCCGGCGAACAATCCCTGTGGCGAACTGATCGGCGCCCTCGACGTGGGCTGCGTGGACAGCCTGCCCGATGACGCCAGCGCTGCGCGCTCGGCGCGGGAGGACTAACCGCCGCTGGCAGCGCGCCTGAACGCTGCTATACTCTCCCGTGTGCGTGGATTCAGAGCGAGCGACCCTAGCGGGGAGGGCGAGATGTCGACTTCCACGATCGCGGCTGCCTGTGCGCTGCTGCTGGCCGTCCCGGCCGGCGCGGTAGTCATCCACATTCCGGGCGATCAGCCCACGATCCAGGCGGGCATCGCGGTGGCCGCGCCGGGCGACGTCCTGCTGATCGCTGCGGGCAGCTACACGGAGCCGATGCAGGAGACCCCTGCCTTCCCGAGCATGCTCGTGCTCCCCGCGGGTGTATCGCTGATCGGCGAGGGCGAGGTGATCCTCGACGCTGCGGGGGCAGGCCGCCTCATATCCGTCGCGACAGGCTGGCCCGGGCAACCCGTCAATCGGCTCGAGAATCTGGCCCTGCGCCACGGGTTCACGCAGGGCAGCGGGGGCGCCGTCTACATTCCCTATGCCGCCGTCGACATGCTGAACGTCCGCTTCGAGGACAATGAGGCGCTCGTGGCCGGCGGCGCATTGCGCTGCGACTTCGGCACGATCACGATCGAGGACTCGCAATTCACAGGCAACCACGCCGAGGACGGTGGCGCCATCTCGAACGGCAGCAGTGGCTTCAACGTGCGGCGTTGCACCTTCACCGGGAATGCCGCCTCACCCGGCGGAGGTGGCGCCTTCCACTTCAAAGGCGAGCAGACAAGCCAGATCGAGGAATGCCTGGTAGTTGATTGCCTGAGCCGCTGGGGCGCCTGGTTCAAGCTGGAGGACCATGTCAGCCTGCTTGTCATCGGCTGCAGCTTCATCGGCCACGGCACGTCCTACCTGAACACCGGCATCCACATCTACGATTACTGCTCGCTGACGCTCAACAACTCGATCCTGACCGGAGCCATCGGCCGCGCAATCACCTTCCACCAGAACGTCGCCACGAATTTCGATGAGTGCAACGACATCTGGGGCAACGGTCTGGATTATCCGACCGAGATCGCCCACTGGCTGGGTACGAACGGCAACTTCAGCGCCGATCCCCTGTTCTGTGCTCCGAGCGGCAACGACTTCCACCTGAGCACGCTATCGCCTTGCGCGCCCAGCAACAACGACTGCGGTCTGCAGATCGGGGCCTTGCCGGTCGCCTGCGAGACCACGGCCTCCGCGAACGCGAGCTGGAGTTCCGTCAAGTCGCTATACTGATTCGACGCATGGCCAGCGGTCACCCGAAATCGCGTGCTGCACGCGCCGACGCCGGCTGCTATAATCGTATGCAGCTACTGCTCGGGAGGTGTGTGATGACTCGTTCCATCCTGGCCCTGGCCTGCTTGTTCGCCATTTTCGTGGCCGGTGCCGCCTCGGCGGCCATCCTCAACGTCCCCGGCGACTACGCGACGATCCAGGCGGCCATCGATGCCGCGGCTGTGGGCGACGAGATCGTCATCGCCGCCGGCAGCTATGCGAGCGAGGCCTTCATCGACCACGGCGGCTTCACGATCCGCGGCACGGGCGAAGTGATCCTGGGTCCGAGCAGCGGCGGCATCGCCTTCATCTGCTCGCTGGACGCCGACTACCTGCCCGTCATCTTCGAGCACCTCACCTTCGAGGGCTTCGCCATCGGCATCTCCTATGACATGGATTTCGCAGCGGAGATCCGCGACTGCGTCTTCCGCCTGAACGAGAACGGGATCCACGGCTGCGGCGACGGGCCTCTGATCCTGCGCGACTGCCTGTTCGAGGACAACCATGCCACCTGGGCCGGCGGCGCGATCAGCAGCTGCGGCGCCGTGCTGGACGTGGCCGACTGCGTCTTCCGGAACAACACGGCAGGCGTCATGGGCGGCGCCATCTTCTCGGACACGCCCTTCGGCCCGCGCAGCTTCTCGAACTGCCTCTTCGTCGGCAACGACGCGCCCAAGGGCGCCGCCGTGCAGGTGGAGTTCGGCGGGCCCGTGGACTTCAGTCGCTGCACCTTCCACGCAAACGGCCGCAGCGGCGCCGCCGTGCTCAACGTCGAGATGGCCTCCAGCACCCTGAACCTGAGCCGCTGCATCGTGACGGGCAGCCCGGGCAGCGCCTTCTCCTGCACCGATGGCGGCGTGCTGAACATCAGCTGCACGGATGCCTGGAACAACGCGGAGGGCGACTGGACCGACTGCGCCGCCGGCCAGCTCGGCGTGGACGGCAACTTCAGCGCCGATCCGCTCTACTGCGATCTCGCCAACGGCGACTTCGCCTTCGACGCCGACTCGCCCTGCGCGCCGGGCGGGAATGCCTGCGGCGTCACGATCGGCGCCTACGGCGTGGGCTGCGGCCTCACGGCCGCCGAGGAGAACAGCTTCAGCGCGGTGAAGAGCCTCTACTAGCGTCCGCGGGCGCGCGCAGCGGGCTCTCGCGGAAGGGACCGCCCAAGGGAGGAGAGCGTGCGCGTTCACTTGTTTGCGCTCTACGGCATCCTGGCATTGGCCTCGGCCGCAGCTGCGGCGGAGATCCACGTGCCGGGGGATCAGCCCACGATCCAGGCGGCCATCGATGCTGCGGCCCCTGGCGATGAGATCGTCATCGCCGCGGGCACCTACAGCGTGCCCGCGCCACACATCCTTCCCCCCGGTGGCCTCCGCTTCCGCGGAACGGGCGAGGTCCAGCTGTCCGGCAGCACCGGCGCCTTCTTTGAAGTCATCGATCCGCAGAACCTGGATCTGTTCCGCTTCGAGAATCTGCGCTTCCTGGGCAACCCCGTCGGCATCCGCACGCCCGTCCCCGGCAATCCCTTTCCGGAGACCCGCCTCGAGGTGGAGGACTGCGCCTTCGTCGACAACGGCGTGGGGATCAGCGCGCGCAACGCCGGGCTGTTCAATCTGAGGAATTGCCGCTTCGAGGGCGGCAGCACCGGCGTCTATCTGCTCTTCGCCTGGATGTTCGCCGAGGATTGCGTCTTCATCGGCCCCGAAACCGGCATCCGCGCCGACGACGGCCTGGCGGACCGGGTGGTCGAGCGCTGCCTCTTCGTGGACTGCCACGGTTTCTACGGTGCCGTGGCGATCGATGTGCCCGCCCAGTTCGCGCTCATCCAGTGCACTTTCGACCGCTGCGGCGCGGCGAACGGCGCGGCGATCTCTTCGATCGCGGCGGCGACCATCGTCCTCGACCGCTGCATCGTGGTCAATGGCCCCGGCCTGGCCTTCGGCTGCATTGGCGGCTTCCCCAATCTTTTCATCATCACCTGCTCCGACCTGTGGAACAACGCCGGCGGCAACTGGCACGCTTGCGCCTACGGTGGACCCGAGGAGAACGGCAACTTCTCGGCGGATCCGCTGTTCTGCGCCACCGCTCGCGACGACTACTCCATTGACGCCGACTCGCCCTGCGCCGCGGCCGGCAACACCTGCGAGGTCATCGTCGGCGCCTTCGACGTAGCTTGTGGCACCACCGGCGTCGGGGAGCTGCCACCAGGGGACAACACCAGCTTCAGCGCAGTGAAGAGCTTCTACTAGCGCGAAGCCAGACCAGACGCGGAATCCCCGGGGCTTGCCAGGCGCCGGGGATTTCGCGTTAATAGAGCAGTTTCGGCCGCGTCCCCGGGCCGCCGCGGAGAGTCGACCTCCTCCCGCGGGCGGCCCGCTGCGAGCGGCCTGCGATCCGCTGGCAAGGAGGCGCCATGGCGCACGGCATCTTTCGGCTCCCCGCTCCCGTCAACGAACCCATCCTCGATTACCGCCCGGGCAGTCCCGAGCGCAAGGCGCTGCAGGCCAAGCTGAAGGAGCTCTCGGCCAAGGAGATCGAGATTCCGCTCGTCATCGGCGGCAAGGCCGTGAAGACGGGCCGGCTCGCCGACTGCGTCATGCCCCACGCGCACGGGCATGTGCTGGCGCGCTGCCACCTGGCCGGCAAGGCCGAGGTGGCGCAGGCCATCGACGCCGCGCTGGCGGCCCGGGCGAGCTGGGCGCGCCTGCCCTGGCAGGAGCGCGCGGCCATCTTCAAGCGGGCGGCGGACCTGCTCGCGACGAGCTGGCGCTCGACCTTGAACGCTGCGACCATGCTCGGCCAGAGCAAGAACGCCTACCAGGCCGAGATCGACGCCGCCTGCGAGCTGATCGACTTCTTCAACTTCAACGCGAAGTACATGGAGGCCATCTACGCCGAGCAGCCGCCGGTGAGCCCCAAGGGCACCTGGAATCAGCTCGAGCAGCGGCCTCTGGAGGGCTTCGTCTTTGCGGTGACGCCCTTCAACTTCACGAGCATCGCGGGCAACCTGCCCAGCGCGCCGGCGATGATGGGCAACGTGGTGGTCTGGAAGCCGGCCTCGAGCAGCATCTACAGCGGCTGGTTCCTGATGCAGCTCTTCCAGGCGGCCGGCGTGCCGGACGGCGTCATCAACTTCGTGCCCGGGCCGGGCAGCGCCGTGGGACCGCTGGTCATGGCCCACCGCGAGCTGGCCGGCATCCACTTCACGGGCTCGACCAGGGTCTTCCACGGCATGTGGAAGACCGTGGGCGAGAACATCGCCGGCTACAAGAGCTATCCGCGCATCGTGGGCGAGACCGGCGGCAAGGACTTCGTGGTCGCGCACGCGAGCGCGGACCCCGATGAGCTGGCCGTGGCGCTGCTGCGCGGCGCCTTCGAGTACCAGGGCCAGAAGTGCTCGGCGGCCAGCCGGGCCTACGTGCCCAAGAGCCTCTGGCCCAGGGTGCAGAAGAAGCTGCTGGCCATGCTCGCCGAGATCAAGATGGGCGACCCGGCCGACTTCACCAACTTCGTCAACGCGGTGATCGACGAGGGCGCCTTCCGCGACATCAAGGGCTACATCGACTACGCGAAGAAGAGCAAGCGGGCGCAGATCATCGCCGGCGGCGGCACGGACGGCAGCAAGGGCTGGTTCATCGAGCCCACGGTGGTGGTCACCGACGACCCCCACTTCAAGCTGCTCGAGGAGGAGATCTTCGGCCCCGTGCTGACCATCTTCGTCTACGAGACCCGCGACTGGCAGAAGACGCTGGCGCTGGTGGACGCCACCAGCCCCTACGCGCTCACGGGCGCCGTCTTCGCCCGCGATCGCGCGGCCGTGATCGAGGCGCGCGAAGCCCTGGTGAACGCGGCCGGGAACTTCTACATCAACGACAAGCCCACGGGCGCCGTGGTCGGCCAGCAGCCCTTCGGCGGCGCGCGGGCCAGCGGCACCAACGACAAGGCCGGCAGCCAGCTCAACCTGCTGCGCTGGGTGAGCCCGCGGACGGTGAAGGAGAACTTCATCCCGCCCGCGGACTACCGCTATCCCTTCCTCGAGCCGGACAAGTAGGCCCGCGCCGCGCGTCCGCTTCGACCGCGATCCGCCCCCGGGGGCCGCTTGCCGCGGCCCCCGTTTTCATTGCGGACTTCGGGCGTGGAGGCAGTGCGGTCGGTCCCTGCCGAGAGCTTGGTCCGTGCACTTACCCTGACCTCAGAGGCGGGAAGCGGCGCGCCGACGCTGGTTCCGCGCCAGCGGCCCGACTCGCGACGGCGGCTATTCCAGCATTCATGCCTACGCCGAGGCCGTGCTGGGCTTCGGGCAGGCGAAGACCTATCAGTTCATCCGCCTCGCCGAGGCGCTGGACGGCCTACCCAAGCTGCGAGCGTGCGTCGAGGCCGGCGAGATGCCCTGGACCAAGGCCCGCAGCGTGGCGGCGGTCGCCACGCCCGTCCGGCCAGGGCAACCTGCTGGCACCTGCCGCCGAGCGGGCGACCGCCGCCGAGCCGCTGCCTGCCCCTGCCCCGCAGCCCGCCCCCGCGCCGAAGGTGCAGGTCAGCTTCGCGCTCGAGCCGGAGCAGCACGCCCGCTGGCTGGCCATCCTCGAGCGCCTGCGCAAGCAAGGCTACGCCGAGGCCAAGGGCGAGCTGCTGCTGGCTGCGTTCGCTGCCCTGGCCGAGGCGGAGTGTAGGCGTGTACAAAACGAGGCCGAGTGTACACGTGTACAAAACGAGCCCCCGTATCAGGTCGTGATCTACCGCTGTGAGGCCTGCGGCGAGGCCCGCCTGCCGGGCGGGCGCTCCCTGGCGCCGTCGGTAGCCGCGCAGGCGGCCTGCGACTGCCGCACGCAGCGGGAAGACGCGCCCAACCGGGCATCGATCCCGCCGTCTCTTCGACGGCAAGTGCTTGCGCGCAACGGCCACCGTTGCCAGGCGCCGGGCTGCCGAGCAACGCGCTTCCTGGAGGTGCATCACCGGGAGCCACGCCGGCGGGGCGGGCGCAATAGCACGGCGAACCTGATCACCCTCTGCGCAGCCTGTCACCGCCTGCTGCACGAAAGCGGCGCTGGGCTTGCCGCCGCCCTACCCGCAGCGGCCCTGCCGGCCGCGGCCTTGCCGAAGCCCGGCTGATCGACGCTGACCGGGATCCGCATCCCGACAAGGCCTCTGGCCTGAGCCAGCGGAGGCGCTGCTGCGCATTCCCTCCAAGAGATCACGGCAGCCCCTTGAGGGCCGCTTGCCGCGGCCCCCGCTTCTTCTGTAGGCTTGGCAGTGGCGGAGGTGAAACCGATGCGCGGATCTCTGTGGCTGTTCGCTGTGGCGCTGCTCTTCGCCGGCCTCGCCTGCGATGAAGACCCGGCCGGTCCGCCGGCGGGCCCGCCGCCGGGCATCGTCGGCACGGTGCTGGACGCCGACGGCCTGCCCGTGGCCGGCGCCCCGGTGGGCTTGATCTACGGCGTGCCGGTGGCTCCGGATTTCTGGCCGCCTGCGGAAGTCGGTGGCGGCTCGCCGCGGGCCGCGCGCGAGGTGGCCGATCTCCGCTTCGAGCTCAGCGAGGCCAGCACCGTGCGCTTCCTCGTGCAGGACTTCCTCTACCGGCCTCGCCGTGTGCTGATCGACGGCGCCATGCTGCCAGGCGGCGAACACAGCATTCTCTTCGACTGGGCCGACGAGACGGGCTCCCCTCTCCCGAACGGGCTCTACGGCACGCGCCTGGAGATCACGCGGGAGGGCTTCCATGACGTGCAGCAGCAGGGCGGCCTTCTGCGCAACTCGCTGAGCTGGGACTTCGGTGGCGAGATCGGCCCCCTGCTCACGACGGACGCCGACGGCAGCTTCCGCATTCCCTTCAGCGAGCTGCCGATCGGCGCGTGGGCCTACTGCTGGGATCGGGACATCTGCACGATTCCCGACACGCTCTGGGTGCAGTCGGGGGTGCCGGGCTTCCGCGCGCGCCGGCTCCTGCGCATCGATGGCTTCGACGCCGATCTTCCCGTCACCCTGCGCTGGACTCAGCGGCGCGATTGATCCCCGCGCCGGCGGCGGCCGTCCGGCTTGCTCAAGGCCTCCGCATCGCTCCCAGCGCGCTCGCCGCCCCCCTTCGCGCCCGCCGCAGCCGCCCGCGCCCGCGCGGGTTCCGGCGCCGGCGCGGGCCGCGCCGGCGGCAACGTCGACCCGCCGCGGTCGATCCAGGCCAGGGTGCCGCTGATCTGCGCCTTGAAGCGCAGCAGCGCCCACTCGGGTTCGAGCCGGCGCAGCGCGAAGGGATCCCGGCCCGTGCTCATGGCGCCGGTCGCGGGGAAGAGCACCGAGGTGTAGCCGAAGGCGGCCAGCCGCGCCGGATCGATGAACCCCTCGCCCCCGGGCGGACAGGCAAAGTGACGCACTGGGTAGCCGAGCTGCTGCTCGATGTCCAGGCCCATGCGCCAGATCTCGCGCTCGATCTCCGATTCGCCCGCCAGGCCCGCACAGTCGATGCTGCTGCGCCCGTGATTGCCCACCTGCAGCAGGGCCGGGTCCAGGGCGCGCAATTCGCACCAGCTGGCCCGCGCGCTCGGACCTGTCTCCGCGGGCAGAGGTTCGGCCGGCACCTGCTCGGGCGCCACGTAGAGAATGCCCCGGGCGCCGAGCACCTGCATCGCCGGGTAGGCCAGACGCACGGTGTTGCGCAGGCCACCGGTGAAGGCCAGCACGGCAAGCCGGCCCGACCGCGGGCGCGCGATCGCCTCGGCGAAGTCGTCCATGCCGAGGAAGCGGAAACCCGAGGTGTGCAGCACGGCGAGCTGCCACTTGAAGAGGGCAAGGGGAAAGCCCGTCGGATCGGCAGGCCCCTCGGCGAGGCGCGGATACTCGAGCACTAGCGGCCGCGGGGCGATTCGCCGCGTGAGGGCGTTCAGGCCCATCCGGTCGAGCCAGATGAAGGGCGCGTAGTCGCCAAGCCAGCGCAAGGCCGACCTCGCTTGCGAAAGGGTTGAGCGGGCCCATCCGGCGGGAGCCAGACCGAATGCTAGGATAGCGCAATCCCTCCGGTTTGGCAAAGTTCGAGAAATGAACTTCTGCCGATTGCTTGCATGAAAAACGAGATATATTCAATTCGAAGCTTGATATTCTCAAGCTATGTGACGATAATGGCCATGAAAGGCGAGGTGGCGATGGATATCTCCAAGGCGACATGCCCGGGCTGCGGCCAGCCGATGCGCATCCGCCAGGTCCACTGCGAACCCTGCGGGGTCAATCTGGACGGGGATTTCGAGGTGTCGGCCCTGGCCCGGCTCTCCCTGGAGGAGCAGCTCTTCCTCACCGCCTTCCTGCGCCAGCACGGCAACATCCGGCGCATGGAGCGGCTCTTCGCGATCAGCTACCCCACGGTGAAGAACCGGCTCAATGCCCTCGCCGCCAAGCTCGACCGCCAGTTCAAGGTGCCCACGCCCGAGCTGCAGGTGCTCGAAGCGCTCGAGCGCGGCGAGATCGACGTCGAGCAGGCCCTCGCGCGGCTCGAGCCCGGCGAGCGCGACTGACCCAAGGACCAGCCGAGGAGGCTGCCATGTCCGAAGAACGCAAGAAGGTCCTGGAGCTGCTGGCCGGCGGCAAGATCACCGCCGAGGAAGCCGATCGCCTGCTGGAGCGCCTGCAGGGGCGCGGCCAGGGCGGTCCGGGCCACGGCCACGGCTGGGGCCGCCGGCATCGCCTGCGCGCCGCGCTGGGCGGGTCGGCGGCGGACCCGGAGACCGCCGCCGGCACGGATGGCGGCGAGGGCGAGTCCGCCCGACCGCTCCCCCGCTACCTGCGCGTCGTCGTCGACAGCGAGAGCGGCGAGAAGGTGAACATCCGCGTGCCGCTCAAGCTCGTGCGCACGGGCATCAAGCTGGGCGCCATGCTGCCCAAGGACGCCAAGGCGAAGATCGAGGCCAAGGGCATCGACCTGGAGAGCCTGGGCGGCAAGGACGCGGAGGAGCTGATCGCGGCGCTCGAAGAGCTGCAGGTCGACGTCGAGGACGGCAAGGACACCGTGCGCATCTTCTGCGAGTAGCCGGCGCGGGGCGCCGGCGGCCCTCCCATCGCGGCGCCCCTACTGCGTGGCGAAGAGGCGCTGGTAGCCCTCGTGCTCGGCGAGCAGGCCGGCATGCGTGCCCTCGTGCAGGATGCTGCCCCCCTCGAGCCAGAGCACGCGATCGGCGCGCTGGGCCGTGGCCTCGCGGTGCGTCGAGACCAGGATGCCCGCATCGGGCAGCTGGCTGCGCAGGTGGCCCCAGAACTGCTGCTCGGTGCGAGCGTCCAGGGCACTGGTGACGTCGTCGAGCACCAGCACGGACGGCGCGCCGGCCATGGCGCGGGCGATCGCCACCCGCTGCTGTTGGCCGCCGGAGAGGCCCTTGCCCCCCTGGGCGACCTCCTTGTCCACGGGCACCTCGCGCGTCAGGCGCGCCGTGCGCAGCGAGCGCAGCACGGCGTCCCCGCTCACGGTTTCGCGGTCGAGGCTCACGTTCATGCCCACGCTGCCGGCGAAGAGCTGCGGCTCCTGCGGCGCGTAGCCGATGTGCCGGGCGCGCACCTCGTCCTTGATGGCGGCCAGGGGCTGCGAACCCAGGCGCACCTCGCCCGCGTCCGGCGTGAGCAGGCCGGTGGCGCACTCGAGCAGGGTGGACTTGCCGCAGCCCACCGGGCCGACCAGGGCCACGGTCTCGCCCGGCCGCACGCTGAGCGTGACATTGCGCAGCACGGCGAGCGGCTCGCCCTCGGCCCGCGGGTAGGCAAAGGAGAGCTGCTCCATCCTGAGCACGGGGTGCCGTTCGGGCAGATCCTCGCTGCCGGGCACGCGCTCGGGCGCCGCCTCCAGCTCCTGCATGCGCTTGATCGAGGTGTGCGTCACGCTCGTGCTCACGAAGAACCAGCTGATCGTCCACAGCGGCATCGTCAGGCCCGACAGGTAGGCGACGAAGGCGTAGAAGTCGCCGAGGGTGAAGCGGGGATCCGTGAAGACGAACCAGCCGCCGAGAAAGAGCACGATCACCAGGCCCACCTGGTTCATGATCGAGAAGAAGCCCTCGAGCACGGCCTGCAGGGTGACCACGCGCTTCTCGGTGCGCTCACGCTCTTTCAGCACGCCGTCGAAGAGGCGCTCCTGCGCGCCCTCCATGCCGAAGCCCAGCACGATGCGCGAACCGGAGAAGCCGGCCTCGAGGGTCTCCACCGTGCGGCTCATCGCCTGCTGGCGCTCGTTGTAGCGGCGGTGCTGGAGCGTCTCCGTCCTGGAGAGCAGCCAGACGATCAGCGGCAGGGGCAGCGTGGAAGCCAGGGTCAGCTTCCAGTGCAGGCCGAACATGACGGCCAGGCTGAAGGCCAGCGTGAGCCCCGCCTCGATGGGCCGGAACACGCCCGAGCAGGCGTACCAGCCCAGCTTGTCGCCCTGGTCGATGTCGTCGGTGAGCCGCGCCACCAGATCGCCCGGCTTGAAGCGCTGGAAGAAGTCGTGCCGCTTGGCCAGGATGCGCCGCAGCTCCTCCAGGCGGATGCGCATGGCCACGGCCAGGTTCATCCAGGCGCGGCTGGAGGGCAGGAAGGCCTGGGTCAGGCTGCGCAGGAAGCCCATCGCCAGCAGGACGAGCACCCAGTTGCGCGCGCTCCCCAGGTTGGGCCGGCCCTCGGCATCCATCACGACCAGGGCATCGATGATGAACTTGAAGATCAGCGGATAGAGCGTGCGCGTGGCGATGCCCAGCACCGTGAGCAGGAAGACCACGCTGAGGCCGCCCCGCTCGCGCCGCCAGAAGGGCGCGAACCAGCTAAGCACTCTTTTCAGCACCGCGCGCCTCCTCCAGTTGCAGGGCCACGAGGTCGGCGTAGCGGCCGCCCTGGGCCATCAGCTCCGCGTGGCTGCCGCTCTCAGTTATGCTCCCATCGACGAAGAGGATCCGATCCGCCCGCCGCACCGTGGACAGGCGGTGGGCGACCACCAGGGTGGTCCGCCCGCGGGTGAGGCGCTCGAGCGTCTCCTGGATGCGCCGCTCGGTGCCGGGGTCCACGCTGCTCGTCGCCTCGTCGAGGACGAGGATGGGCGGGTCCACGGCGAGCGCGCGCGCGAAGGCCATCAGCTGGCGCTGCCCATAGGAGAGGTCGCGGCCGCGGCTCTCGAGCAAGGAAGCGTAGCCCTGGGGCCGGCGGCGGATCACCTCGTCCAGGCCCGCCGTGCGCGCGGCCTCCTCGACCTGGCCCTCGCCGATCTCCGGGCGGAAGGCGCGCAGGTTGTCCGCCACGCTGGCCGGGAACAGGTAGAGGTCCTGCAGCACCAGCCCCAGGCGCCGACGCAACTCGCGCGGATCGAAGTCGCGCAGGTCGTTGCCGTCCATGGTGATCCGTCCCTCGCTGGGATCCATGAAGCGGCAGAGCAGGCTGACCAGGGTGCTCTTGCCCCCGCCCGTGGGGCCGACCAGGGCCACGGTTTCGCCCGCGGCGAGCGAGAAGCTCACGTCGTGCAGCACCGGCTTGCCGGGCTCGTAGGCGAAGCCCACGGATTCGAAGCGGATCAGCGCCGGCTCGTCGGGCACCGGCACCGGCTCGGCCGGCGCCGCCACCGCGGGCGCCGTGTCGAGCACCTGGAAGATGCGATCCGCCGCGCCGCCCGCGCGCTGGATCTCGGCGAGCTGCTCCGACAGCGCGATGATCGGCCAGTAGATCTGGGCGATGAGCTGGGCGAAGGCGACCAGGGTGCCCACGGTGATCGTGCCCTCCCCCACCCAGCGGGCGCCGAGCCAGAGGGCGACCACCGTCATCGCGACTTCGAGGAAGCCGAGGGCGTGGAAGAGCCCGTACTCGAGGAAGTAGAGCTTCACCGAGAAGCGGTTGTAGCGGCGGTTCTCGGCCGCCACGCGCTCGCGCGCCCAGTCGCTGCGGCCCACGGCCTGCAGGAAGCGCGCGGCGGGCAGGGTCTCGGCGACGAGGCCCACCAGGCGCGCGTAGAGCGAGCGCTCCTTGCGGAAGCGCGGCCGCATCAGGCGGAAGATGGCGAAGGTGCCGGCCAGCATGAGCGGGATCACCACGGCCGCCACGCCGAAGAGGCGCATGTCCAGCTTGGCCAGCACGACGAGGGCGCCGACCAGGGTGCCCAGGGCGTGCAGGATCTGCATCATCATCGTGCTGGTGAGGGCGACCAGGCGCTGGCTGTCGGACTCGATGCGGCTGACCAGCGTGCCCACGGGCAGCTTCTCGAGCCAGAGCACGCCGAGGCGGAAGAAGTGCCCGAAGAGCGAGCGCTTGATGGCGTTCACCGCCATCACGCCCGCCTTGCCGAGCAGGATGCCCGAGGCCAGCGCGGCCAGGCCCATGCCCACCATCAGGCCCAGGTAGAGCAGGGCCGAGCGGAAGAGGCCGCCCAGGTCGCCGCCCGGCACGTCGACGTCGATGATGTGACGCAGCACCAGGGGCTGCCCCAGGTGCAGGGCGACGCCGACGAGCCCGAGCGCGAAGGCCGTCAGGAAGGCGGCCAGGTGCGGGCGGACGTAGGGGTGGATGCGGCGGAACATCTCCCAGGTCGGGAGCCGACCGGCTTCATCCAGGTCGCTGCTGTCGCGCTCCCACCACATGGGGACTCCTTGCCGGAGGGCGGCGTCGCCGCCATGAAAAAAGCACCTCACCCGCCGAGGCAGGTGAGGCGCCTAAGAGCGGATCGCTGCAGTCTAGACTAGTAGAGCGCCTTGATGCTGCTGATCGTCGCGCCCTCGACCGGGATGTAGCCGCCCGGGAACTCGCAGAAGATGCCTTCGCGAGTCGGAGTCTCCACCACCAGGTTGTCCCAGTAAATGGTGGAGCCGGGATCCGTGTAGGTGCGCACCTCGACGACCAGGCCCGTATGGCCGCCGGTCATGGTCCAGGTGTAGCTGGTGACGTCCCAGCCTAGGCCGAGGCCGTAGTCGCTGTTGCCGCTGGCGCTGCCGTTGTAGGCGTTCACGTCCGTCGGGCTGTCGTTGTAGTGGCCCCAGATGCGGCCGCTCGGCGAAACAGCGGGCGTGTCGTCGTAGCGGGCGATGCTGGCCGTCACGACGTCGCCATCCATCAAGCCACGGATCCAGCAGACATAGCCCTGAGGCGTGCTGGTGTAATCGTCCACGGTCTTCAAGCTGTACATGCCAGCGTAGACGGGCTCGGGCGAGGTCACGTTGTAGGTGAGCATTCCGGGAGGCGAAAGCGGAAAGACGGACAGCAGGGTGCTCGTCCCATCCTCCCAGCCGAAGGTGAAGGTCTCCGCGGCGGCGGGGACCGCCAAGGCGACCAGAGCCAGAAGTAGAAGCAGTTTCTTCATGCCAATCCCCCTAGGGTGCGATGCTTGATGTTCCAACGGGTACGCGCGTAGTCCCGCCGCGCCCGCCCTCCGGGCCGGCCCTGGCGGAACGCTTCATCATACCATCTTCCATACCGGAGCGACAAGTCCGGCTAAGTGAAGTTTTCGCAAAGGGCCTACTTGATGACGCCCAAATCCTTGCCCACGGCCGTGAAGGCCGCGATCGCCTTGTCCAGCTGCGCCCGGTCGTGGGCCGCGGAGATCTGCACGCGGATGCGGGCCTTGCCCTGGGGCACCACGGGGTAGAAGAAGCCGATCACGTAGATGCCCTTGGCCAGCATGGCCTCGGCGAACTGCTGGCTGAGCTTGGCGTCCCCCAGCATGATGGGCACGATGGGGTGCACGCCGGGCACGATGTCGAAGCCGGCGGCGGTCATCTTCTCGCGGAAGTACTTGGTGTTGGCCTCGGTCTTGTCGCGGAGCGCCGTGCTGGCCATGATGATCTCGAGCGTCTTGAGCGCCGCGGCGACGATGGCCGGCGCCACGGTGTTCGAGAACAGGTAGGGCCGGCACCGCTGGCGCAGCAGGTCGATGATCTCCTGGCGCCCGGTGGTGAAGCCGCCCGAGGCGCCGCCCAGGGCCTTGCCGAGGGTGGAGGTGATCACGTCCACGCGGCCGAGCACGCCGCAGTGCTCCACGCGTGCCGCGGCCGGTCGGGCCGAAGAAGCCGGTGGCGTGGGAGTCGTCGACCATGACCATGGCGTCGTACTTGTCGGCGAGGTCGCAGATCTTGTCGAGCTGGGCGACGGTGCCGTCCATCGAGAAGACGCCGTCGGTGGCGATCATGATGCGCTTGGCGCCGGCCGCCTTGGCCTCGTCCAGCTGGGCCTTCAGGTCGGCCATGTCGTTGTTCGCGTAGCGGTAGCGCTTGGCCTTGCAGAGGCGGATGCCGTCGATGATCGAGGCGTGGTTGAGCGCGTCGCTGATGATCGCGTCCTCTTCGCCCAGCAGCACCTCGAAGAGGCCGCCGTTGGCGTCGAAGCAGGCGGCGTAGAGGATGGTGTCCTCGGTGCCGAAGAACTCGGCGATCTTCGCCTCGAGCTCCTTGTGGATGTCCTGGGTGCCGCAGATGAAGCGCACCGAGGACAGGCCGAAGCCGTGCGTGTCCATGCCGGCCTTGGCCGCCTCGATGATCTCGGGGTTGTTGGACAGGCCCAGGTAGTTGTTCGCGCAGAAGTTCAGCACCTCGACGCCCGTGTTGAGCTTGATGGAGGCCTTCTGGTCGCTGACGATGATCCGCTCCCGCTTGTAGAGCCCCGCGGCCTCGATCTCGGCCAGCGTGGTCTTCAGCTCGGTGCGCACTTTGTCGAACATGGAATCCTCCTGCCCGCTACGCGCGGTGCGTCTTGAGATAGAGGGAGCGCTCAGGCCAGCAGGCCCGCCGCCTGCTTCTTCTGCAGGGCGGCCAGCATGTCCTTGGTCATGGCGTCGAGGTCGTAGGCCGGCTTCCAGCCCCACTCGGCGCGCGCGGCGCTGTCGTCGATGGAATTGGGCCAGCTGTCGGCGATCGCCTGGCGGCGATCCGGCTCGTACTTGCAGGTGAAGGCCGGCATCGCCTTGCGGATGCTCGCCGCCAGCTCGCCGGCCGAGAAGCTCATCGCGGCGATGTTGAAGTCGTTGTGGTGCTTGAGCGACTCGAAGGGCGCGTCCATCAGGTCCAGCGTGGCCTTGATGGCGTCGGGCATGTACATCATCGGCAGCTTGGTGTCCTCGCGCACGAAGCAGGTGTAGTGGCCCTGCTTGACGGCGTCGTAGTAGATGGCCACGGCGTAGTCCGTGGTGCCGCCGCCGGGCAGCGTCTCGTGGCTGATGATGCCCGGGTAGCGCACGCCGCGGCAGTCGAGGCCGAAGCGCTTGACGTAGTAGTCGGCCAGCAGCTCGCCGGCCACCTTGGTGACGCCGTACATCGTCGTCGGCTTGAGCACGGTCTCGTTGGGCGTCATCTCCAGCGGGGCGCCCGGGCCCCAGACGGCGATCGAGCTGGGCACGAAGATGCGCAGGAGCTTCTTCTCCACGCCCACGTCCAGCACGTTCTTGAGGCCGACCATGTTCACGTCCCAGCAGAGCGCCGGGTTCTCCTCGCCCACCGCCGAGAGGATGGCCGCCATGTGGTAGATGGTGTCGATCGCGTACTTGTCCACCACCTCGGCCACGGAGGCCTTGTCGGAGACGTTGATGAAGGCGAAGGGGCCGCCGTCCAGCAACTCCTTGCTGGGCTTCGTCTTGCGCCCGGTGGCGATGACGTTCTCGCCGCCGAACTTCTGGCGCAGGGCGACGGTGAGCTCGGAGCCGATCTGCCCGACGGCGCCGGTGACCAGGATTCGCTTCATCTGTCGGGTGGCCATGCCTAGCCTCGCTGGGTGGGTGTGGACGGACGCCTGCGGGGGCCGCGCGACCCGCCCCCGGGGGCGGCCTAGGCGCGGCAAACCGGCGCCAATCTAGTGCAATCGGACCCGGGAATCAAGATGGGGCGGCCCGGATCCGCGTCTCCCACCCCCGAACGAAAACGGGGAGGAGACCCGCAGGTCCCCTCCCCGATGCAGGCGCTTCTCCGCGTCCCCTCGCGCGCGAAACAACGCGCGCTTGGAGACGCGAAGGCGCGCCTACTTCAGCAAGAGCATCTTGCGGGTCTGCTCCCCGTCCGCGTGCTGGAGGCGGTAGAAGTACATGCCCGTCGCCAGGGTGTTGCCCGCGTCGTCGCGGCCGTTCCAGATGATCTCCTGCGGTCCCGCCGTCTGCGGCCCGTCCACAAGGGTCGCCACGCGGCGGCCGCTGGCGTCGAAGACCAGCAGCTTCGCGTCGCCCGCGCTGGGCAGCGTGAAGCGGATCGTCGTCTTCGGGTTGAAGGGGTTGGGCAGGTTCTGCTCGAGGCGCAGCGCGAAGGCTGCCGGCTCCTCGGGCACGCCCGTCAGATCCGGGTTCAGCCAGTTCATCGCCCGCTGCATGAGCAGCGCCCGATCCGCGGCGTTGTTGATCGCCTCGAAGCCGAAGCCCAGGTAGACGACGCGATAGGTGCCCGTGTCCGCGGCAACGGCGCCATTGTAGGTGGTGCCGTACCTGAAGATCACGTGCGCTGCCGCATCATAGGCGCTGATCGCGTCCGGGTACTCCTGGTTGTTCGCGCCGTCGCCGCCGCTGATCGTCAGCATCATGCCGTCGCTGATCGGATCGCCGGCCACGCCGTCCAGGGTGTAGTCGTTGGTGTCATCGAGCACGAAGTTGGCGTGCAGGTACTGGCGATACCAGGCCAGCACTGAGGACCCCAGCTGCGTCGCCAGCTCCCAGCCGACGTCCTGCCCGCTCACGAGGAGCGCGCCGCCGCCGTCCAGGTAGGCGCCGAGGGCGGCCCGGTCGGAGGCGTCCAGGGTCGGGAAGGCGAAGCCGACGTTCCAGACGACGACGTCGAAGTTCGACAGCAGCGCGCCGGTCAGGGCCGCGCCGCTGCGATCCCAGATCGCGAAGCTGCGGCCGGTGCTGCCCAGCGCGGGGCCGTAGTAGCTCGACTCGAAGGTCTCGCCGCCGTCGTCGTCCACCAGCAGCACCTGCGTATCCGCCGTGATCGCCGAGTAGCGCAGCCGGCGATCGTCGGTCCGGTTGCCCTGGCTGTGGATGACCAGCTCCGCGGCGCCGCCGCCCGTTGCGCCGGTCTCGATGACGACGTTGTAGGTGGCCCGCTCGCCGGGCGCCAGCGTCACCTGGAGGGCGCTGTAGTTGCTGACGCCATCGGTGATGTAGGCGCTCCAGCTGCCGGGCAGGTCGCCGGTATCCAGGCTGAGATCGTAGGTGTCGGTGGCGTCGCCCACGTTGAACAGGGCGAAGTCGCCGAACTCATGGCTGCCGCTGGCCACCGCCACCCGGTCGCCCAGCGAGTAGTAGCGGAAGGCCCAGTCGCCGGTGGGCACCGACGTGCAGGACTGCTGCATCGCCTTGTCGCTGTCGCGCTGCAGGAAGGCGACGACGCGCATGTTGGCGGGGTTCCACAGCGGATCCATCGTGAAGTTGCCGGTCACGGTCTGCGTCTGCCCGGCCGTGTTGATGGTGACGGGCACGTCCGCGACGATGTCGCGCAGGACGTCCTGCTCGTAATCGCCGCTGTAGAGGCAGTCGTTCTCGATGATGCACACACGCACGCGCAGCGTGCTGATGTCGGCGACATCGTCCTCGAGATCGACCTTCACAGTGGCATAGGGGCTGGGGCCGAAGCTGTAGCCCGTGACTTCCATCGCCCAGGGCGTGGCGTCGGCGATGTGCGCCTGCACGATGGCATCGTAGGGCCCGCCGTCGATGACGTCGGTACCGGCACCCACGAGCACCTCGGTGCCCATCCAGATCAGGGTGGGGAAGGCACTGACGCCGTAGTAGCTGAGACGCGCCATGCCGTCAGGGCAGCTGCCGAGACCGCCGCTTGAGCTGCTCAGGTAGCGAATGGAATTGAACTCTGTCCCGTCGTAACGGCCCGACATCACGGCCAGGCCTGCGTATGCACGCGGACAGTAGACTCACCAAGTCGCCGAGCCCATCTCGGCGATGACGGTGCGGGGCACCAGGGCGAAGGCCTGCGCGCTGATGAGCATCAGCAGCGCGGCGGCCAGGGTGATCTGGAGACGCTTCATGGAACCCTCCCATGGGCAGTGAAGGAGCCTGACCTGCGCGCGCAGGCCGACCTGAGATCAGGATAATCCTACCATGTATGGCCGGCCGGCGCCCGTGGAAAGGTCAGTCGCACTGACTTTCAAAAACCGGCAACTAACCGCCCAAGCGCTCGAACGGGCTAGTGCGGCGAGCCGGCGGCGCAGTCCGGGCAGGGGCAGAGGGCCCGCAGGTGCTCGAAGGTGAAGATGCCCGTGTTGTGCCCGTCGCTGAAGACGGGCTGCACGGCATAGTGCCCCACGAGGGCCAGGCTCACCGGATGCACATCGGCGGCCACCCGCTCGGGATCGAGCAGGGGTGAGCCGCTCACCTCGTCCACGCAGCCGGCGCAGCGGCAGGCCAGGCGCAGCAGGCGCGCCGGATAGACGCTGCGGTGCCCGTCCGCCCAGTCGATGGCGACGTCGTGCTCGCCGTGGCGGCTGATCGATGTCGGACGCGTGCGGGGGTCGTCGGCCATGCCCACCTCTCTGCAGCCCGCTGGGCGCATTTGCACCCGCCCCCGGGGGCGGGCTAGAAGCTCAGCTTGATCTCGCCCCCCAGCTCGCCGCTGTGCGTGCGGATGCTGATCTGCGCCGCGAGCTGCGCGGCCAGGTCGCGGAAGGCCTTGCCGTGCGGGCTCTCGGCGTCCATGGCGCTGGGCAGCCCGCGGTCGCCGCGCTCGCGGATGCCGCCGGCCAGGGGCAGCTCGCCGAGGAAGGCGCAGGCCCATGGCCGCCGCCGCGCGCTTCGTGCCGCCGTTGCCGAAGATGTCGTCGCGCTCGCCGCAGTGCGGGCAGGCGTAGTAGCTCATGTTCTCGACGAGGCCGAGCACGGGCGTCTTGAGCATCTCGAACAGCGTGATCGCCTTCTGCGCCACCTTGAGCGCCACGTCCTGCGGCGTGGAGACCACCACCGCGCCCGTGAGGGCCAGCTTCTGGCAAAGGCTGAGCTGCACGTCGCCGGTGCCGGGCGGCAGGTCGACGATGAGGTAGTCCAGCTCGCCCCACTCCACGTTGCCGAGGAACTCGTCCAGCGCCTTCGCGAGCATGGGCCCGCGCCAGACCACGGCCTGCTTCTCGTCGATGAAGAAGCCCATGGAGATCACCTTCACGCCGTGCCGGGTGACGGGCACGATGCGGCCCCCGCTCACCTGCGGCGCCTCGGTGATGCCCATCAGCGCCGGCACGCTGGGCCCGTAGATGTCCGCGTCCATCAGCCCGACGCGCGCGCCCTGGGCGGCGAGCGCGACGGCCAGGTTCACGGCCACGGTGCTCTTGCCCACGCCGCCCTTGCCGCTGGCCACGGGCACGATGTGCTTGACCCCCGGCACCTGCCCGCCCACCGGGCCCGTGCCGGCGGCCGTGCCCGCGCTCGGCCCCTGATGCCCGCGCACCTGGGCGGTCATCTTGATGTCCACGGACTCCACGCCGGGCACCTCGCTCACGGCGTTCATGGCCGCGTTCTTCATCAGGTCCTTCACGGGGCAAGCCGGCGTGGTCAGCTCGATCGAGAAGGCGACGCGCCCGCCGGCGATCTTCATGTCCTTGATGAAGCCCAGGCTGACGATGTCCTGCCTCAGGTCCGGGTCTTCCACGTGGCGCAGGGCGGCCAGCACCGCCTCTTCAGTGACCTTGCTCATGGCTTCTCCTTCGTCGGGTCCGGGCTGCCGGCGGCCGCCCTGCGGCTGCCAACGGCCCTTGCGAAAGTGGACGGCGCAGGCGCGCCCGTCAAGGCCGACCGGCCTCGCCGGCGCGGCCGGCCCCGCCGGCCCCGCTCGCGAAGAGCGCGGCATGGCGCAGCGGCGCGGCCGGCGCTCCCGTCTCGACGCGCAGGCCGGCCGTGAGGGTGAGCGCGGCCGGGGCCAGGCAGCGCTGATCGTCGCAGGCCTGATAGCTCAGGCGCAGGCGCAGCTCGCGCGGGCCGGGCGCGGCCGCCGGCCCGGCCGCGAGCAGGGCCCGGAAGCGCAGCTCCCCCACCGGCGCCGGCAGGCGCTGCGCTTCGCCGAGGCTGAGGCCCTCGCCGCGCGATGAGCTCGAGGCGCGGCGGGGCCAGCGCCTCGCCACCGGCGCCGCCCTCCAGGTGCCAGCCCGCGTCGGCCACGGCCCGCAGCAGGAGCGGCAGGCTCTCGCCGGGCGCCAGGCTCTCGCGGCCCAGGTAGAGCTCGGCGGCGACGGGCGCCTGGCGCCGGGCGTCCTCGGGCGGGCCCTCCGCGCCGGCCAGCGGCGCGAGGCCGCGCGCCGCGCCCGCGAGGTAGTCGGCCAGCGCGGCCTGCAGGCTGAGCGTGCCCCGCGGCGCCCGCGCCATCACCGGCTGGAATACCGTGAGGGCGGCCCGCGCCGCCTCGCGGTAGCGCGCCACGCCGCTCGCCTCGGCCAGGCGCAGCAGGACCTGCGCCGCCACGCCGTTGCCGCTGGGCAAGGCGCCGTCGTAGGGATCCCGGCGGCGGAGGAAGAGGACCTCCTCGTCGTCGGCCGTGAAGAAGAAGCCGGCGCCCGCGGGGTCGGCGAAGTGCGCGAGCAGCGTGTCGGCCTGCTCGCGCGCCGCGGCGAGCCAGCGCGCGTCGCCCGTGGCCTCGTGGAGCTCGAGCAGGCCGAGGGCGAGGAAGGCGTGGTCGTCCAGGTTGGCGGCCAGGCGCGCCTCGCCCTCGCGCCAGACGGCGAGCAGGCGGCCGTCCGCGCGCAGCGAGCCGAGGACGAAGTCCGCCGTCCGGGCGGCGGCCGCTATCCAGACGGGCTCATCGAGCAGGCGGCCCGCGCGGGCGAGGCCCGCGATCATGAGGCCGTTCCAGGCGGTGAGCACCTTGTCGTCGCGCTCGGGCCAGACGCGCTGGCCGTCGCGGGCCGCGCGCAGCGTCTCGCGCCAGGCGGCGAGAGCGTCGAGCGCGACGCCCTCGCGGGCGGCGGCCTCCGCGAGCGGCTGCGGCAGGTAGAGGATGCTCTCGCCCGTCGAGCGGCCGCTGGCTTCCTCGCGGAAATTGCCCGCGGCTTCCACGCCGTAGATGCGGGCGAAGCGCGCGGCGTCCGCCTCGCCGAGCAGCGCGGCCAGCTCGGCCGGGCGCCACAGGTAGAAGAGGCCCTCCTCGCCCTCGCTGTCGGCGTCCAGGGCGGCGTGGAAGCCGCCGGCGGCGTCGCGCATGTCGCGCAGGGCCCAGCCCGCGATGCCGCGGGCCACCGCGGCGAGATCCGCGCGGCCGGTGCGCCTGGCCGCCTCGGCGTAGACGGGCAGCAGGAGCGCGTTGTCGTAGAGCATCTTCTCGAAGTGGGGCAGGAGCCAGCGGGCGTCGGTGCTGTAGCGGTGAAAGCCGCCGCCGAGCTGGTCGTGGATGCCGCCGGCGGCCATGGCCGCCAGCGTGCGCGTCACGAGGTCGAGCAGGGCGGGATCGCCCGAGCGGGCGTGCTCGGCGAGCAGCAGGGCGAGGGCCTGGTGCGGCGGAAACTTGGGCGCGCTGCCGAAGCCGCCCTGGAGGGAGTCGAAATCGGCGGCGAGCTGGCCGAGGGCCGCGTCCACCAGCTCGCGGCCCGGCTCGCTGCCGCCGGCGGGCAGCTCGCCCTGGGCGACGATGGCCGCGGCGACGGCCTCGGCCTGCTTGAGCACCTCGTCGCGCCGCTCGTCCCAGACCTGGCGCAGGTCGACGAGCATCGTCTTGAAGCCGGGCTGGCGCGGGCCGCGGTCCTCGCGCGGAAAGTAGGTACCGCAGAACCAGGGCTTGCCGTCGGGGGTGAGCCAGAGCGAGTTGGGCCAGCCGCCGCGGCCGGTGAAGAGCTGCGTGGCCGTCATCATCACGGCGTCCAGGTCGGGAAGCTCCTCGCGGTCCACCTTCACGCAGACGTAGTGCGCGTTCATCAGGGCCGCCGTCTCGGCGTCCTCGAAGGACTCGTGCTCCATGACGTGGCACCAGTGGCAGGTGGAGTAGCCGACCGAGAGGAAGATGGGCCTGTCCTCGCGCGCGGCGCGGGCCAGCGCCTCCTCGCCCCAGGGATACCAGTCCACCGGGTTGCGCGCGTGCTGCCGCAGGTAGGGGCTGGACTCGAAGACGAGGCGGTTGAAGTCGGGGCCGCCGTCGGCGGGCAGGGCGGCGATGGCCGCGGCGTCGGGCAGGGGCTGGCGCATGGCGGGCTCCGTCTCCGCGCTCGCCGCGGCGGGCGCGGCGAGGCTCAGGGCGAGGAGTAGCGTTGAGAAGCGCACCCCGCCAACATCGGCCCGCGGCAGCTATCCCGCAAGTGTCGACGAATCAACCCATTCCGCTCTCGTTGTCCTGATCGCCACCGTTCGGACCCTCGCGCAGGCGGCGCCGCGCCCAGGGCACGAGGAGGGCGAGGGCCGCGAGCACGCCGAGCGCGATGGCCACGAGGCGCAGGGGCAGGGGCCCGCCGGCGAGGAGCTGGGCCAGGGCGTCGCTGCCGGCCACGTAGAAGAGGTGGCCGGGCAGCATGGCCAGCCAGGTCCAGAAGAGGTAGGTCCAGAAGCCCACGCTGCTGAGGCCGAAGGCGAAGTTGAGCAAGCTGTAGGGGAAGACCGGAAAGAGGCGGGCGAGGGCCACGGACAGGGCGCCGCGCGAGGCCGTCCAGCGCTCGACGGCCTGGAAGCCGCGGCGGTGCGCGAGGCGCCGGTGCACGAAGTCGCGGGCCAGGCCGCGCGCGAGCAGGAAGGCGAGGGCGGCGCCCAGCGTGGTGCCGGCGCTGGCCACGACGAGGCCCTTCAGCGTGCCGAAGAGGGCGCCGGCCGCGAGGGTGAGCGGCAGGCCGGGCAGGGCGGACATGCCCAGCAGGGCGAAGAGGCCCATGAAGACCAGCGCGCCGAGGCGATCGTGCGCGGCGATCCAGAGGCGCAGCTCGCCTAGCCCTGAGCCCAGGCCCAGCGCGTGGCCGACGACGAAGAAGATCGCCACGAGGAGCGGCAGCAGAACGGCGCGCAGGATCAGCGAGCGCGGGACGGCCGGCTTCGTCATCGCTTCCACGCAGGCTCCTTCCGCGGCGGGCTGGGCCCTGCCGGCGCTCCGGCGGCCGCCCCCGGGGGCGGGTCGGCGGTCGCCCCCGATAGCGGGTCGGCCCGCGGCCGGCGGCGCCGCCACGCTAGACCATTGCCGCGGGTCGGGGCAAGAGCGGCGTGTTGACGGGCCGCCCCCGGGGGCGGATTGAATGCTAACTCACTGTTTAAGAAGCATTTCGATGGGCTATTCACGGCGTGAATGGATATCATTCACGGCGTGGATAGCCCGGCCGACTCAAAATGTCGGCACTTACCCCGCTCTGCCGACATTTCGCGTTGACAGCGGCTCAGATACCCGACGCAAAATGTCGGCATGACTCGTCAGAGTGCCGACAAAACGAGGCAGCCGAAGGGCGCCGCCGATCCGCTGGAGCTCCTCCGTGCAGCGGGTCTCGGCGCCTTCTTCCGGCCGAGCCAGCTCGAAGCAGGCGGGCCTCACCCGCGATCGGCTGCCGGCGCTGCTGCGGTCGGGCCGGATCGAGCGCGTCGGCCGCGGGCTCTACCGCTTCGCGGACGCCGAGCCCAGCGCGGACTACTCGGTCGCCATGGCCTGCGCGCGGGTGCCCACCAGCGTGGTCTGCCTGCTCACCGCGCTGCGCATCCACGAGATCGGCACGCAGGCGCCGGCGGCGGTGTGGCTCGCGATCCCCCACAAGGCGCGGGTGCCCCGCCTGCGCGAACTGAAGCTGCGGGTCGTGCGCTTCAGCGGCAGCGCCTGGACACTCGGCGTCGAGGACACCGCGTTCGAAGGCGTGCCGGCGCGCATCACGTCCCCCGCGCGAACGGTGGTCGACTGCTTCCGCTTCGAGCGCCTCCTTGGCCCGGAAGTGGCAATGGAGGCGCTACAGGACGGCCTGAGGCGGCGCAAGTTCACGATCGCCGAGCTGTCCCGTATCGTTCAGGTCCTCCCGTCTCGCCGCCTGAGTGCGGCACTCGACCTGCGGTCGATCTGAGGCGCTGCCGGCGAGTGGGCTAATGGGTCAGTTTGCAAGCGCGGTCAATCGGTTGGCTTGGAATGCCTTGAAGGCGGCACGTAGGTTGCGACGGGTTCCGCTTCTGCTGTAGAATACGGTCGAGATCGGCGAGGCGGCCCGATTTCCCCCTTCCCTCCCGCCTCCCCGAATCGGAGGGGTTGCTTTGACGCCACTGAACCCATACGTCTTCGATTTCCGCAAGGCGCTTCAGGCAACTGCAGTACTGGTGCGAGCGGATTCCGGCTCCGCGCCGTCATCTTACCTGCGCATTCTCAAACTCCTGTATATCGCCGAGCGCCGCTGCATTGAGCAGCGGGGAGTTCCGATTTCCGGGGACCGCTTCTTCGCGCTTGAGAAGGGGCCGGTCAACCACCACGTGATGAATCTGATCAAGAACCGCCATGATCGCTCTGCCGAGTGGTTTGGATTCATTGAAACCGACCAAACCAAAATCAAGATCGTGCGCGATCCAGGAAACGGAGCCCTAAGCCAGTTCGAGATTGACGCGCTTCAGTGGGCAGTATCCCAGTACTCAAGCATGGACGAATGGGACATCGTTGATGCCACCCATGAGTTTCCCGAATGGAAGGAAACCTACCCCGGCGATAGCCGAGCCGCGGAGATCCCGTTTGAGCTTATCCTCAAGAAGGTGGGCTGGACAGAGGCCCAAGCCAGGGAACTGATCCAAGAGGCAGAGCGGGACAGCGAGCTCTCCAAGTTCCTTTGAGCCCAGGCGGGCAAGCGATTCGACTTGGGACCGCCTTCTACTTCCAGGCAAGGTCCAGCCCCGCGCCCCACCTGTATGTCGTGATTTCAGATCCGGCCGACAATCCCGATGGGATTGTCGTCGTAAACGTTAGCACCTTCAGGCCTTACAAGGATCCGAGCTGTATTCTGGAGCGCGGAGAGCACCCCAGGATAACGCGGAGAAGCTGCATCGAGTACGATCGGGCCAGAATCCCAAGCATTGAGCGCATAGAGAACGGGCTTGCATCTGGAGCACTCAGGGCTGTCGAAGACATGCCCGCCCCGACCTTGCAGAAGATCCACTACGGAGCGAGGATCACCAACAGGCTCCAGGGCGAAGCGGTGGCCATCCTCGAAGTCCCAGGGCCTCATCTAGCCGGGGCACACCTTCACTTCACCGCGCGCGGCTACCCCTTGCCAACCCGCCCCCGGGGGCGGCACACTGGGGGCCCCTCTCCGGAAGGAGCGACGCCATGCCCGAGCCCAAGATCGCCGCGCGCAAGCCCGCCGTGCTCGAACTCGCCGCCGGCACGCACGCCTGGTGCGCCTGCGGGGAGTCCAAGAACCAGCCCTTCTGCGACGGCAGCCACAAGACGACGGCCTTCCGCCCGCACGTGTTCACGCTGGCGGAGCCGAAGAAGGTGGCCCTGTGCCAGTGCAAGCACACGGGCGGGCTGCCCTTCTGCGACGGCGCGCACAAGAGCCTGCCGGCCGAGGACTGAGTCGTGGGTTGCTTGGCCGCACGCGTAGGAGGCCGTGGTGCTGGGTTTTCTCGCCGATAGCTGTTGCAGTCCGACGCTGATGCCGGCCGGGCCGAGCTTCGACCCGTGGCTGCTCCTCGGCACGGGGCTGACGATCAGCCTCGGCCACTGCATCGGCATGTGCGGGCCGCTGGTGGGCGCCGTGGCGATGGCGCAGCCCGAGGGGGCGCGCAGCGCGCGGCGGCTCGTCCCCGGCTTCCTGCTCTATCATCTGGGACGCGTGGGCGCCTACGCGCTCATCGGGCTGGCCCTGGGCCTGGTGGGCTCGGCCGCGGACCTGGCCGGGCAGGGCCAGTGGCTGCGCGGCGGGCTGTCGCTGGCGGTGGGTCTGGCGATGGCGCTGCTCGGGCTCGGCCTCGGGCGGCTGGCTGCCGGCGCGGCACTGGCCGGGCGGCGCGCGGCTCACGGGCCTTGTAGTGACGCGCTTCCGGGCCTTGATCGGGCGGGGCGGCTTGCTTGGGAAGTTGGGCCTGGGCGTCGCCAACGGCTTCCTGCCCTGCGGGCCGGTCTACGTGGTGGCGCTCGGGGCGATGGCCGCGGGCAGTCCCTGGCGCGGCGCGGGGGCCATGCTGCTCTTCGGCGCGGGGACGGTGCCGGTGATGCTGGCCTTGTCCCTCGGCGTCGGGCGCCTGAGCCCGCGCGTGCAGGGGCGCTTCAATCGCGTCGCGGCCGTGCTGGTGCTGCTGATCGCGGCGCAGCTCCTGCTGCGGGGCGCGGCGGCGTTTGGGTGGGTGGGGCATTTGAGGTTCGGGGAGGTTGTGGTTTACTAGTGAATCGATTCCTGCGCGAGATCCAGGTCGGGTAGATTATATGGATTGCGAAGAACGCCTTGTGGAATGATCTCGGCACCAACTCTGGAGGTGTCCGTGCAGCTCTACAGTGGCATGTCCGCCGACTTCATGCGCGCTGCTACTCGCAATCAGATCGCCGGCATGCTGAAGCAGGCTTTCTTCGCCTACTACCGCTACGAGTCGGGCGAGGCCGAAGTCCGCTCATGGCAGAACTCCCTGCGTGCGGTCACGGACGTCTTCGAGGACGCGAGCCTCACTGATCACGGCGTGTTCCTGGAGTACCAGTTGCCGCTCACCTCTCGCCGGCTGGACTGCTTGGTCTGCGGGCAGGACACGAGCCGGCGCGATCGTGCCGTGCTCATCGAGCTGAAGCAGTGGGACCGCTGCAGCGAGACCCCCGGCGAGGACTTGGTGTGTACATGGGTGGGGGGTGCAGAGCGAGACGTGCTGCACCCCTCGGTTCAAGTGAGGCAATATCACCGCTACCTCGCAGACACGCACACAGCCTTTCATGAGGGAGCCGCGCCAGTCCTGCTCGACTCCTGCTCCTACCTGCACAACTACCAAGCGCTGGAGGGCGATCATCTGTTCGCCCCCAAGTTCGAGCAGATCCTAGCCGTCAGCCCGGCCTACGCGGCTGACGACTTCGACGCGATCAGCGGCTACCTGCGCGATCGCCTGCAGGCGGGGCAAGGACGGGAGGTCCTCGATCGCGTCGCACAGAGCCAGTACCGACCCAGCAAGAAGTTGATGGATCATGTAGCCGGCATGATCCAGGGCAACCCAGCTTACGTCCTCCTGGACGAGCAGCAGGTGGTCTACCGAAAGGTGCTGGCCTGCGCCGAGGCGGGCATGGGCGACCGGCGGAAGACAGTGGTCATCGTCCGGGGCGGGCCGGGCACGGGCAAGTCGGTGATCGCCCTCAACCTGATGGCCGACCTGTTGCGGAAGGGACGCAACGCACACTACTCCACGGGCTCCAAGGCCTTCACTGAGACACTGCGCCGGATCGTCGGCTCACGGGGCTCGGCGCAGTTCAAGTACTTCAACAGCTATGCCGAGGCCGGCGCCGGTGACATCGACGTGCTCATCGCCGACGAGGCACACCGCATCCGCGAGACCAGCAACAACCGCTTCACCCCGAGGGTCATGCAAAGCACGAAGCCTCAGATCGAGGAGCTCGTCGAAGCTTCCCGGATCGGGGTGTTCTTTGTAGACGACCGGCAGGTGGTGCGGCCGAACGAGATCGGATCGTCGGAGTTCATCCGCGCCCACGCCAGCCGGCTGGGCTGCCGGATCCTCGACTTCGAGCTGGAGGCACAGTTCCGCTGCGCGGGTTCGGACGGCTTCGTACGCTGGCTGGAGAACACGCTCGGCCTCGTGCGCACCGCCAACGTACTCTGGGACGGCAGCGAAGGCTTCGACTTCCGTATCCTCGACTCGCCGCAATCCCTCGAAGACGCGATCCGCGCCAAGTCCGTGGAGGGATTCTCAGCGCGCATGTCGGCAGGCTTCTGCTGGCCGTGGTCCAAGCCGAACTCGGACGGCACGCTCGTGGAGGATGTCCGGATCGGCGAGTACCGGCGCCCCTGGAACGCGAAGTCGAGCGCGGGCCGCCTGGCGGCCGGGATTCCGAAGGAAACGCTCTGGGCACACTTGCCCGGCGGCATCGATCAGGTGGGTTGCATCTACACGGCCCAGGGCTTCGAGTTCGACTACGTCGGCGTGATCTGGGGCCCGGATCTCCGCTACGATCTGGAGAAGAACGCCTGGATCGGGGATCGCGAGCAGTCCTGCGACACGGTCGTGAAGCGCTCGGGCGATCGCTTCGCGGAACTCGTGAAGAACACCTACCGCGTCCTGCTCTCGCGGGGGCTCAAGGGCTGCTACGTGCACTTCATGGACCGGGAGACCGAGCAGTTCATCAGGACCCGCCTGGAGACGACGGCGGCAACAACGGACGGCGGCGGGCATGCGCACTGACGACACCTGGATCCAGACCTACCGCGGCTGCCAGTTCTGGCCGATGGACCCGCAACCGGCGGACATCGACATCCGTGATGCGGCCCACTCGCTCAGCCTCCTCTGCCGCTTCAATGGCCACTGCCGGGAGTTCTACTCGGTCGCCGAGCACTGCGTGCGCGTCTCGCGCGCATGTGCGCCGGAGCATGCCCTCTGGGGGCTGCTTCACGACGTTGCCGAGGCCTACATCGGGGACATCGCCAGGCCAGTCAAGCAGCAGTTCCCAGCTATCGCGGAGATGGAGGATCGCCTGCTCAAGGCAGCCGCGGAGCATTTCGGCCTGGCTTGGCCGATTCCCGACGAGGTGGGCAAGATCGATGAGATCTTGCTGGCCACCGAGGCCCGCGACCTCATGGAACAGCCCCCTGCCGATTGGAAGCTGAGCGCTTTGCCTCTCACGGATCCGATCCGCCCGATGACACCGCTCCAGGCCGAGCAGGCGTTCCTCGAGCGCTTCGCCAAGCTCACAGCCAGCAGGAATGCCCCGCAGCTGGCGCAGGGTCGCCCATGACCGGCTGGCTGGCGAACACGGATACGGACTGGTTCCAGTTCCTCCGTGGCTTGGAGGATGTCGAAGAGGTCAACTTCTGGCAGCCGTCGGGAGGCCGGGGCTTCCACGTCCTGAAGCCGGGCGAGCCGCTCCTCTTCAAGCTGAAGTCGCCGCACAACGTCATCGCGGGCTACGGGCACTTCGTGCGCCACTCCGTCCTTCCGGCGTGGCTCGCCTGGGACTCGTTTGGCGTGACCAACGGCGCGCCTGATTACGCCGCGATGAGGACTCGCATCGAACGCTATCGCTCCGGCCAGCCCAAGGATCCTGCTGGCAACTACGCGGTCGGTTGCTTGGTCCTGGCCCAGCCTTTGTTCTTCCCGAGGGAGCTCTGGATTCCCCAGCCGGCCGACTGGCCCCGAAACGTCGTGCAGGGCAAGAGCTACGGCCTCGACCGAGGGGAGGGGCTGCGCATCTGGGATGCCTGCCAGGCGGCAACCGCAGCCTTGAGCAAGGTGCTCCAGCTTCCCCTGGGGCGGGAGAACGAACGGCGCTATGGCGAGCCTCAACTCATCGCGCCGCGACTTGGCCAGGGGAGCTTTCGTATCGTGGTGCTGGAGAGCTACCGTCGCGCCTGTGCGGTTTCCACTGAGCACTCCCTGCCCGCGTTGGAAGCGGCGCACATCAAACCCTTCGCCGAGGGCGGCGAGCACAAGGTCGGCAACGGACTTCTGCTTCGCAGCGACATCCATCGCTTGTTCGACAAAGGCTACCTAACCATCACTCCCGGCCATAACATTGAGGTGAGCCCTCGCTTGCGCGAGGACTTCAGCAATGGGCGCAGTTACTATCCCTTTCATGGGGAGAAGATCGCCTTGCCAGCCGACAGGGCGGAGCATCCAGATCCGGCAATGCTCCATTGGCACAACGAGAAACGGTTCCTTGGATGACAAGATTGGAGGAGTGCCAGAGGGCTGGTTGCCGATACCAGTCCGCCCACATGGCGAGGACATGACGCCGTTCAGGCCAGTGTCGAGTGCATGACCTTCCCTCGAGGTAGCGGTTGACCAACCCCCACGCCCTCATCCTCATCCGCACGCTCCACACGACGATCTACCTCGTCATGGTCGCCGCGATCGCCGTCATCTGGCATGCCGCCCTCACCGGCCGCTTCGGCCCCGCGCTCTGGATCGCCCTCGCGCTGCTCGCCGTCGAGAGCGCCGTCTTCCTCGGCAACGGCCGCCGCTGCCCCCTCACCGCGCTCGCCGTCCGCTACGGCGCCGAGAAGGGCTACGCCTTCGACACCTTCCTGCCCGAGCGCGCCACCCGCTACACCTTCCGCGTCTTCGGGACGCTCATGCTGCTCGGCCTCATCGCCCTCCTCCTCCGCTGGACGGGCCTCCTCGCCTGACGTGGGCACCTTTGCCCGGACCGAAATGCCGCGCAGGCGGCGTGAAAAGCCGCTATACTTGGCGCGACCAGGAGGTGGGTGATGTGCGGACGGTCGCTTGCGGCATTCTCTATCCTGATGGTTCTTCCGATATCGGCTGCAACCGCAGCCACGATCCACGTCCCCGCTGACCAGCCCACGATCCAGGCGGGTGTCGATGCCGCGGCGCCGGGGGACACGGTCCAGCTTGCCGCGATGGTCTTCACCGGCCCGGGCAACACCGACCTCGGCTTCGGGGGCAAGGACATCGTCCTGCGCGGAGCGGCGCCGCCCGACAGCTCGGCCATCGATGGCGAAGGTCAGCACCAGGGCTTCTACCTCCATCAGGGCGAGACGGCCGCGGCCCGCATCGAGCGCCTCACCCTCAAGAACATCGATGGCTACGCCTTTCACGCCTACCAGGCCTCGGCCACGCTCGCCGACATCCGCCTCTTCGATTGCGTGCACGGCGTGGCCTTCCACACCTCGACGAGCGCGGTGCACGGCCTGCTCTGCGTGCGCACCTCCGATGCGCTAGCGGTCTACGCGGCGAGCGCGAGCGCCACGGATGTCGACGTGCGCGAGGGCGGCCTCTACAACGCGCTGGACATCAACTCGGGTGCGAGCCTGACCGTGGACGGCCTGCGCGTCACCGGCAGTTACGCGCGCTATGGCGTGGTGGACTGCGCGGGCACCCTGGTCCTCCGCAACGCCTACTTCAGCGGCAACCGGCTGAGCCCGCTCAATCCGCGGGCTGTGATCTACGGCCACGGGGACGGCGCCGCGCTCGACCTGCAATGGGTGACCATCGTCGACAACGCCACCGACGGCATTCGCACCGAGGACGCCTGTGCGCTCACCGCTCGCAACGTGACGATCGCGCGCACGGGGGGCGAGGGCTTCGAGCTCAGCGCCGAGGGCTCGGCCGACATCGCCCAGGCGATCGTCGCCTTCTCGACGAAGGTCGGCATCTTCGCCTGGCCGGGCGGCACGGTCACGCTGGCCTGCTCGGATGTCTACGGCAACGCCCTCGGCGACTTCGGCGGCGCGCTCGGCGATCCCACCGGCACCGACGGCATGATCAAGGCCGAACCCATGTTCTGTCAGCTCGGCGGCCCCGACCAGCCGCCCACCCTGAGCGTGAACTCGCCCTGCGCCCCGGCCAACAGCGACTGCGGGCTACTCATGGGCGCCCACGGCACGGCCTGCGATCTCGTGATGGTCACCGTCTCGGGCACCGTCCTCGACCCGGGCAACCAGCCGGTGGCGGGGGTCGCCATCGAGGGCTTCTACGACCCCTTGCTGACGGACTCCGCGGGGCACTACGCCTTCGACACCGTCCAGGGCTGGACCGGCGTGCTGCATCCGGTGCTCATGAGCCTGCACTTCGACCCGGTGGAGCGCCTCATCGGTCCGCTCATCGTCGACTTGCCGAACCAGGACTTCCTCGCCTATGCGCAGACGGCCATCCGCGTGCCGCAGGACTTCGCCACCCTGGCCGAGGCGCTGGAGTTCGCCCTCGACGGCGACACCGTGCTGGTGGCGCCCGGCGTCTACACGGGGCCGGCCAACCGCAACCTCAGTTGCGGCGGCAAGGCGATCGCGGTGCTGGGGACAGGGAGCGCCGGGGCCACCATCATCGACTGCCAGGGCCAGGGCCGCGCATTCACTCTGCTCGACGGGGAATCGCCGGCCACGCTCATCGGCGGCCTGACGATCCGCAACGGCCACAGCTCGGCCGCGCTCACGCCGCCGTACAAGGGCGGCGGCGGCATCTACGTGCAGGACGGCTCGCCCACACTCCGCGACCTTGTCATCGAGGACTGCCTCAGCGACGAGGCCGGGGGCGGGCTCCTGCTGAAAAGCTCGTCCGCCCTCGTGCAGCGCGTGCACTGCCGCGGCAACGAGGCCCCCGGCCTGGAGGGCATCGGCGGCGGCGCCTTCGCGATCGGCGGCGCCCCCACCTTCCGCGACTGCCTGTTCACGGACAACTTCGCCTTCCGCTACGGCGGCGGCCTGCACATCGCCAACGGCACGATCCGGGTCGAAGGCTGCACGGTGGTCGGCAACACGGCGGGCTGGAGCGGCGGCGGCATCAGCAGCCACAAGTCGAGCAATCCGCCGCAGCTCAGCATCACGCGCAGCCTGATCGCCGACAACCACGCCACGAGCGGTGGCGCGCTCTTCAACCACGCCCTCTGGCCGGCGCCCGCCTACGACTGCTGCCTCTTCTGGGGCAACGACTCGCCACGCGTCTGGGGCAGCATCAACGATCCCGTCGGGACGAACGGCAATTTCGCGGCCGATCCCCTGCTCTGCGATCCCGGCGGCGGCGACTTCGGCCTGCAGGCGGGATCGCCCTGCCTGCCCGAGAACAATGGCTGCGCTGTCCTGATCGGCGCTCTCGGCCAGGGCTGCGACACGCTGCGCGCGGGAGGTCAGCGATGAAGGCCGCAATCGGCATCCTGCTGCTCAGCGCACTGGCGGCGACGGCGCCGGCCGTGGCGAGCGTTTTCCATGTGCCGGCGGAGTACCCCAGCATCCAGTCGGCGCTGGCCGCGGCGGCCGCAGGGGACACGGTCCTGGTGGCCTGCGGCACCTACTACGAGCACGGGCTGTCTCCGCGCGAATCGTGCCTGATCCGGGGGGAAGGCGGCAGTGCGGATTGCGTGGTCATCGATGCCCAGGAGCAGGGCAGTTGCATCATCGCCCAGGCCCGCTACGTGCGCCTGGAGCACCTGACGCTGCGCAATGGCTACTCGAACTACCGCGGCGGCGGTCTTGACGCGGGC
This sequence comes from uncultured bacterium, assembly GCA_963695095.1. Classification (GTDB taxonomy): domain Bacteria; phylum Krumholzibacteriota; class Krumholzibacteriia; order JACNKJ01; family JACNKJ01; genus VGXI01. The sequence goes on from CAVOFT010000001.1 coordinate 3,002,529, forward strand.
ATCGTTCCCAGCCTGGTGGACGTTGTGGTCGAGAACTGCTTCGCCGCGCAGGATGGCGGCGGAGTCAGCGCCTCCGGCATCGCTTTCCAGGATCTGGTCCTCAGGAACAACCGCGCCGATCGCGGCGGCGGGCTGTTTCTGCTCGAGTACGGCGGCGCGAGCAGCGGCTTGCTGGCGGTGGGGAACGAGGCCGAGTCCGGGGCGGCGATCTACATCCAGGACTGCATGTGGCCAAGCAACGCGAAGCTCGATGGCCTCACGCTCGTGGGCAACCGCAGCACGGCGGGCGAGGGCATTTTGACGATGTCGGCCATGACCGGCGAATGGGTGAACTGGCTCGCCGTCTCGCGGAGCATCTTCGCCGACAACGAGGGTTTCGCGCTTGCGTGTCCCGGCGGCTGGTTCAACATGTACGACGTCTCGGACCCGGCCGGCTCGGAGATGGACGCCTTCGTATCCAGCTCCTGCTTCTGGAACAACTCGCTGGGCGACTTCGGCGGCGAGATCGCCGACCTCACCGGCTTCTACGGCAACCTCTTCGTCGATCCGCGCTTCTGCACGCCGGAGCTGGGCAACTACGCTCTGCGCGAGGATTCGCCCTGCCTTCCCGAAGGCAACCTCTGCCGGGTGACCATGGGGGCGATCGGCGAGCCCTGCGTGCTGACCGGCGTGGAGGCCGAAGCCGGGGCACCCGCGGCCTTCCGGGTCGGCAGCTTCCCCAATCCCTTCAACCCCAGCACGCAGATCCGCTTCGTGCTGCCGCGGGCCGCGCGCGTGAGCCTGCGCGTCTTCGACATCGCCGGCCGCCGCGTGGCCACCCTGCTCGACGGCGCGCGCAGGGATGCCGGCGAGCAGGCGCTGGTCTGGGATGGGCGCGACGATGCGGGTCAGGCCCTGCCCAGCGGCGTCTACCTCTACCGCCTCGAGGCCGGGGAGCTGCGGGCCACGAGGAAGCTGACCCTGCTCAAATGATCCGCTGATCCGCGTCGCCTCTCGAGGCCCCGCACCCTGGACCGCCCTCGCGCGGCTCGCCCTGCGCGCCATCACCCCCGCAATCGCCGCTGAGGGCGCCAATCGGTCATTGATATGAGCTCCCGCGCCCGGTACTCTGGCGTCGCTAGCCCGCCCCCCCAGCGGGTGAAGCGCCCTGTCGCGACCCGATTCGCCGCAGTGTCCCGTCCAGCCTCCCGCTCGCCTGCAGGAGAACGCTGAACATGTCTGCCTTCGCTCCACGTTTCACCGTCACGAATCCGATCACGGCGGCGCTCACCGCCATCGAGCGCGCGCGGGGCTTTCTCGAGGCAGCCAAGCTCTCGGAGGCCTGGATCGCGCGCATGAGCCAGCAGGCCTTGCTGCTAGAGGCCCACCACACCACCCACATCGAAGGCACCGCGCTGACCCTGGACGAGGCCCGCCGCCTCTGGACCGGCGAGGCCGTTGCGGAGGCCGATCGCAACGACGTCCGCGAGCTTCTGAACTACCGGGACGCCTTCGAGCTCGTCTCCGAGTACCTCGGCAGCGGGGACCCGATCACCGAAGGCCTCATCCGGGAGATCCACAAGCGGCTGGTGCGCGGGGTCCGCGGCGGCGCCGCCCAACCGGGGGCCTACCGCAAGACCCAGAACTACGTGATCAACAGCCGCACGGGCGAGGTCATCTACACGCCGCCTTCTCCCGAGCAGGTAGCGCCCATGATGGCGGATCTCGTCGGCTGGCTCCGCGACGAGTCCGCAGTGCACCCCGTGCTCGTCGCGGGCATAGCGCAGTTCCAGCTCGTGCACATCCATCCCTTCGTCGACGGCAATGGCCGCACCTCCCGCCTACTCTCCACGCTCTGCCTCTACCGCGCCGGCTACGACTTCAAGCGGCTCTTCACACTCAGCGAGTTCTACGACCGCGATCGCAGCGCCTTCTATGCCGCCTTGCAGAGCGTTCGGAAGCAGGGCATGGACCTGACCCCTTGGCTCGAGTACTTCGTCTACGGCCTTGCGCAGCAACTCGAGGAAGTGAAGGTGCGGGGTACGGCGGTCATCAGCGCCGACCTTTTAGCGAAGGAGCAGAAGCTCGGCGCGCGCCCGGCGGCGGTCTTGGCTGCCATCCACGAGGCGGGCAGCATCAGCCTCGGCGAGCTGGAGCCGCTCTTCCCCGATGTCAGTCGCCGCTCCCTCCAGCGCGACCTGAAGCTGCTCGTGGACCGAGGGTTGATCGTGGCCCAGGGCGCTCCGCAGCTCACGGACCCGAATCGCAGCTACGGGCCCGCGCCGACTCCGCCGCCGGGACCCTCCGCGGGCCCGCCCCGATAGCGTCCCCCGCCGCCGAGCTGTGACAAGCTGTGACAGGGAGCTGTGACAAGCTGTGCCAGCTAGCTCTGACACGGCCGCAACGCCACCCGCCCCCGGGGGCGACCCCGCCGCCCGCAATTCCAACATCCTGCAACCACTGAACCATTGATTACAGGCCCTTTGCTCGGTATTCTGCCGGCGCCGCCTGTCGGCCCCGCCGCCGCGGCCTAACCCGAGCCCTGTCCCCAGGATGGCATGCCCTCATCCCCCGAGCATCGCGAGGCCCCCGCGGGCAGCCGAGGCGCCGGCGCCCCCGCCGAGCCGCCCCTGGCCGCCTGCCCCCTGCCCGGGCTCGCGCCGCCTGAACCCACCGAGGCGCAGAAAGCCGCCTGGCAAGCCGCCCTCGCCGCCGGGAAGTGCCTCCACTGCGCGGGCGAACTCGGCAAGGGCTGGCGCGCCGAGGACGGCCCCTTCTGCTGCCGCGGCTGCCGCGCCGTCTACGAGCTGCTCCACGGCGAGGGCCTCACGCGCTACTACGACCTGCGCCAGGGCCCACAGGCCCCCGTGCCCAGCCTGCGCCCGGACAGCTTCGCCTGGCTGGACCGCCTCATCGAAGAGCGCGCCGCGGCTGGACCCGCCCCCGGGGGCGGCCCCGCGGCTGGCCCTGCCGAAGCGGCCGCCGCCGGCCAGGCCGAAGCCGCCGCGGCGCCCGGCGCCGACCCGCTGCTGCGCCTCACCCTCGACATCCAGGGCGTCCACTGCGCCGCCTGCGTCTGGCTCATCGAGGAGCTCTTCCAGCGCGAGGCGGCCGGCATCGAGCTGCGCATCAACCCCGCCATCGGCAGCGTGGACCTCACCTGGAACCCGGCCGCGGGCGAGCTCAAGCGCTACCTCGCCGAGGTGGAGCGCTTCGGCTACCGCCTCGGCCCCGCGCGCAAGAGCGCCGCCCCGCGCTCGCGCGCGCTGCTCTTCCGCATGGCCGTCTGCATCGCCGTCGCCATGAACGTGATGATGTTCAGCCTCACCTACTACTTCGGCCTCGCGCCCACGGACGGCGCCCTCTTCCGCTTCTTCGGCTGGCTGAACCTGGGCCTGGCCACCGTGTCGATGGTCGGTCGGCGGGCCGGTCTTCCTGCGCGGCGCGCCTCGCGGGCCTGCGCCGCCGCGTGGCCCACCTGGACCTGCCCATCGCCCTCGGCATGACTGCTGGCCTACGCGGGCTCGGTCTACGCCTACTTCGAGCGGCGGCCCGCACGCGGCCTACTTCGACACCCTCACCGTCTTCGTCGCCCTCATGCTCGTGGGCCGCTGGGCGCAGGAGCGCATCCTCGAGCGCAACCGCAACTCCCTGCTCGCGGGCGGCGGCGCGGACCTGATCACCGCCAAGCGCCGCGTGGCCGGCGAGGCCCGCCTCGAGGCCGTGGGCGCGGCCGCGCTCCGGGCCGGCGACGAGCTCTGGATCGCCCCCGGCGACCTGGTGCCCGTCGAGGGCATCCTCCTGCGCCAGGAGGCCGAGCTCTCGCTGGACTGGATCACCGGCGAGTCCGCCCCCGCCCACTTCGCCGCCCGGCGACCGCCTGCCCGCCGGCGCCTTCAACGCCAGCCGCCAGGGCTTCGCCGTGGCGGCCGCGCGAGGACTTCGCCGACTCGCGCCTGGAGACCTGCTGCGCAGCCGCGAGGGCGAGGGCGCCTGGCGCCCAAGCTGGTGGCACCGCGTGAGCACGGTCTACGTGACGCTGGTGCTCAGCGCCGCCGCGCTCGGCTTCGCCATCTGGTTCTGGGTGGTGGGCGACCTGCGCCGCGCCCTCGAGGTGACCGTGGCCGTGCTGGTCGTCACCTGCCCCTGCGCGCTGGGCCTGGCCACGCCGCTGGCCGAGGAGCTGATCCACACGGCCCTGCGCCGCCGCGGCGTGTTCCTGCGCACGCGGCAGCTTCCTGGAGAAGGCCCTGCGCGTGCGCAAGGTGCTGCTGGACAAGACCGGCACGCTCACGCTCGACCGCCTGCGCCTCGCGCCCGAGTCCCGCCGCGCGCTCTGGGCCCTGCCCGCCGCCGAGCAGGCCGCCCTCTGGACGATGTGCGCGCGCAGCAACCACCCGGTGAGCCGCAGCCTCGCCGAGGCCCTGGCGCGCGGGCGGCGGCGCCGGCGGGCCTCGACCCGGCCGAAGCCGGCGATGGCTGGCGAAGAACTGCCCGGCCAGGGCCTGCGCTGGGCGCCGACGCCGACGGCGAGTACCGCCTCGGCCGCCCGGCCTTCGCGCTCGCCCGCGCGGCCGGTGGCGAACCCGCCCCCGGGGGCGACTCGGCGCGAAACGCTGCTTCACGCGCGACGGCGCCCTGCTCGCCGCCTTCCGCTTCGAGGAGGACTACAAGCCCGACGCCGCCGCCGAGCTCGCCGCGCTCTGCCGCCGCAGGGCTACGCGCTGCACCTGCTCAGCGGCGACACGCCAGGCCAAGGTGGACCGCGCCGCCGCGGCGCTGGGCATCCCGGCGCGAGCAGGCCCACGGCGGCCTCGACGCCCGAGGCCAAGGCCGCGCTCGTGCGCGACCTCGACGCCAGCGACACGCTGATGGTCGGCGACGGCCTCAACGACAGCCCCAGCTTCGAGGCCGCCCTCTGCGCCGCCACCCCGGCCGTGGACCGGCCCGTGCTGCCCGGCAAGGCCGACTTCTACTTCCTGGGCGACGGCATCGCCGCCCTCCGCCGCGCGCTGGCCGCCGCCGGCCGCCTGCGCGGCGTGCTGCGCGACAATCTCATCTTCGCGCTCGTCTACAACGTGGCCGCCGTGGCGCTCTGCCTGGCGGGGCTGGTGACCCCGGTCGTGGCGGCCATCCTGATGCCGGTCAGCTCGGTCGGCATCGTCGCCTTCACCGCCTGGCGGCTCTCGGGCCGGAGGCTGGCATGGATGTCGTGATCGGCCTCGTCTTCGATCAGCCTCGCGCTGGTCGCGCTGGGCTTGGTCTTCTTCTTCGCGCGCCTGCAGGGCGGCGACTTCGATCACGGCGACCGGCTCTCGCTGCTGCCCGCTGCGCGAGGACAGGCGAGCAGGGCGCCGCGGCCGCCAAGGCCGACAGCGACGACAAGGGCCCCGTGCCCGCGGATCCCAAGGAGGGAGGAGTAGTCAATGGCCGCGGCTAATGCCGCAGACCCGCACCGTCGTCTACGACGACGACATCGTGCGGGCCTTCTCCATCGCCACGATCGTCTGGGGCGCGGTCGCCCTGCTGCTGGGCGTCATCATCGCCACGCAGCTCTCGTTCTGGCAGGCGAACTTCGGCACGTCGCTGGCTGACCTTCGGCCGCCTGCGCCCGCTGCACACCAACGCGGCCATCTTCGCCTTCGTCGGCAACATGATGTTCGCCGGCATCTACTACTCCACCCAGCGGCTGCTGCAAGACGCGCATGGCCTCGGACCTCCTGAGCTGGATCCACTTCTGGGGCTGGCAGCTCATCATCGTGGCGCGCCGCCATCACCCTGCCGCTCGGCCTCACCCAGGGCAAGGAGTACGCCGAGCTGATCTGGCCCATCGACATCGCCGTCGCGCGTGATCTGGGTGGTCTTCGCGGTCAACTTCTTCTGGACCCTGGCCAGGCGCAACGAGAAGAACCTCTACGTCGCGCTCTGGTTCTACATCGCCACCATCGTCACCATCGCGGTGCTCTACATCGTCAACAACCTGCAGCTGCCCACCAGCTTCGCTGCACAGCTACCCGATCTTCGCCGGCGTGCAGGACGCGCTGGTGCAGTGGTGGTACGGCCACAACGCCGTGGCCTTCTTCCTGACCACGCCGATCCTCGGCATCATGTACTACTTCCTGCCCAAGGCGGCGGACCGGCCGGTCTACTCCTACCGGCTCTCGATCGTGCACTTCTGGTCGCTGGTCTTCATCTACATCTGGGCCGGCCCGCACCACCTGCTCAACACCGCGCTGCCCGACTGGGCGCAGACGCTCGGCATGGTCTTCAGCCTCATGCTCTGGGCGCCCTCCTGGGGCGGCATGCTCAACGGCCTGCTCACCCTGCGCGGCGCCTGGGACAAGCTGCGCACCGATCCGGTGATCAAGTTCTTCGTCGTCGGCCGTCACCTTCTACGGCATGTCCACCTTCGAGGGCCCGCTGCTCTCGATCAAGAGCGTCAACGCGCTCGCGCCACTACACCGACTGGATCATCGGCCACGTGCACGGCGGCGCGCTCGGCTGGAACGGCTTCATGGCCGCCGGCATGTTCTACTGGCTGGTGCCGCGCCTCTGGAAGCACCAAGCTCTGGTCCACGCGCCTGGCCGACCTGCACTTCTGGATCGGCACCGTCGGCATCCTGCTCTACGTCGTCGTCGATGTGGATCGGCGGCATCAGCCAGGGCCTGTTCTGGCGCGCCCTGGACGCCGACGGCTTCCTCAAGTACCCCGACTTCGTCGAGGGCCTGCTGGCCAGCCGCTGCATGTACCACATGCGGCTGATCGGCGGCTCGCTCTTCTTCCTCAGCTTCCTGCTGGGCATCGTCAACCTGGTCGATGACCATCCGCCGCGGCAGCAAGGCCACCGTACGAGGTCGACGGTGCCGGCCCTGGCGCCCAGCGGCCCCTCGGCCTGGAAGCTGCTCTTCGGCGCGCCCGGTGCTCTTCGCCGGCGCGGTGATCATCCTCGCCGTGCTGCTGGGCGTCGCGCGGCGTCATCACCAGCGCCGTGGCCCTGGCCGGCATCGCGGTGGTGACCATCGCCGCCATCCTCGTCCCTCGGCGCGCAAGCGCGGCTCGGGCGAGAGCTGGCACCGGCTGCATCGGAGGGCAACTCCGCTCGCCTTCACCGTGCTGGTGCTGGTGGCCATCCTCGTCGGCGGCATCGTGGAGATCGTCCCGACCGTGGTGATCTCCGAGCAAGGTGCCCGACCAGCCGCCGCGGCCGCTGGCCGAGAACCCGCGCATCGCAGCAGCCCTACAGCCCGCTGGAGCTGGAGGGCCGCGACCTCTACGTGCGCGAGGGCTGCTACATCTGCCACAGCCAGATGATCCGCCCCTTCCGCCACGAGACGCTGCGCTACGGCGACTACTCGCGCGCTGGAGGAGTTCATCTACGACCACCCCTTCCAGTGGGGCTCCAAGCGCACCGGCCCGGACCTGCACCGCGTGGGCGGCAAGTACGCCGAACCTCTGGCACTACCTGCACCTGATCGACCCGCGCTCCACCTCGCCCGGGCTCGAACATGCCGCAGCTACGCCTGGCTCAAGGACCGACCGCGTGGACTTCGCGGGCACGCGGAGCAAGCTGGCAGACGCTGCGGACGCTCGGCGTGCCCTACGCCGACGAGGAGATCGCCGGCGCCGCGGCCGACGGCCTCGAGCCAGGGCGCGCTGATCGCGGCCGATCTCGCAGACGCAGGGCGTGACGCTCGCGCCCGACAGCGAGCTGACGGCGCTGATCGCCTACCTGCAGCGGCTCGGCCGCGGCCCCCAGCCGACCGCCGGACCCGCGCGAGGAGGCGACTAGCATGTTCCAGGAGTTCTTCGCCGGCAGCCGATCTGCTCGTCTGGCCCCTCGTCGGCCTGCTGCTCTTCCTGGCCGCCTTCGCGGCCGTGCTGGTCTACGTCCTCGTGGGCCTGCGCAGCCGCGCGCGCACGGAGCGCCTGGCCGGCGCTGCCCCTGGACGAGGAACGCCTCGTCGGACCGCGCCCGGCGACGCCGAAGGGAAGGTGAGCTGAGATGACCGAGCGCAAGGACGACTACCAGCCCGACCAGGTCCTCGACCACGACTTCGACGGCATCCAGGAGTACGACAACCGCCTGCCCAACTGGTGGCTGTGGATCCTCTACGGCACCATCGTCTTCGCCCTCGGCTACTGGCTCTTCTTCCACACCTTCGGCGTCGGCGACACTGCCGCGTGACGCAGCTACGAGGCGGAGATGCCGCCGGCGGCCGAGGCCCAGCTCGCCCGATGGCCGGCGGCAGGCTCGACCGACGAGGCGCTGGCGCTGATGGCCACGCATCCCCGACCGCGTGGCCGAGGGCGCGGAGCTCTTCGCGCAGTACTGCGTGGTCTGCCACCGGCGCGGGGCGAGGGCCTCGTCGGCCCCAACCTCACCGACGCCTACTGGATCCACGGCGGCAAGCCCCTGGACATCCACAAGGTCGATCACCGACGGCGTGCTGGCCAAGGGCATGGCCGCCTGGGGCCAACCAGCTCGGGCCCAAGCGCGTGGAGTCGGTGACGGCCTACGTGCTGACGCTGCGCGGACACGAACGTGCCCGGCAAGGCCCCGGAGGGCGAGCTCGTCGAGTAGCCCGCCGGTGCGAACGAACGCGGAGTCGGCGACTGAGCGAAGCCGCAAGGCGCGGACGCGCCGCGCAGCGCCGGCGGCCGGACCTGGACACCGTCTACACGATCAACGCGGACGGGTCGCGCAACTTCCTCCACCCCGCCGACGTGCAGGGCCGCTGGCAGGTGCGCAAGAACCTGCTCTGGGCGCTGCTCGTCGCCGTCTACGTCCGTGCTGCCCTGGATCGAGCTCGACGGGCAAGCCCGCGGTCCACCTCGACCTGCCCGGCCGCAGCGCGCACCTCTTCGGCCTCACCTTCACCAACCAGGACTTCTACCTGGTCTTCTTCCTGGTCACGGGCCTGGGCTTCGGCCTCTTCGTGGTCACCTCGCTCTGGGGTCGCATCTGGTGCGGCTACGCCTGCCCGCAGACCGTCTTCATGGAAGGGGTCTTCCGCCGCGTCGAGCGCTGGATCGAGGGCCCGCGCGACGCCGCGCATCCGGCGCAACCTCGGCCCCTGGACGGCCGACAAGCTCTGGCGCAAGGTCCTCAAGCACGCGCTCTTCCTCGCCCTGTCCTGGCTCATCGCCCACGTCTTCCTGTCCTACTTCATTCCCGTGCGCGAGCTGCTCGCGCGTGGTGCAGGGCAGCCCCGCCGCCCACAGGTCGGCCTTCGTCTGGTCGATGTTCTGGACCGGCGTCCTCTACTTCAACTACGCCTGGTTCCGCGAGCAGACCTGCCTGATCATCTGCCCCTACGGCCGGCTGCAGTCGACCCTGATCGACGACGACACGGTCGATCATCGGCTACGACGCGCAGCGCGGCGAGCCGCGGCACAAGGGCGTGGACGAGGGCGGCGACTGCATCGACTGCTACCGCTGCGTGGAGGTCTGCCCGACCGGCATCGACATCCGCAACGGCCTGCAGATGGAGTGCATCGGCTGCGCCAACTGCATCGACGCCTGCGACGACGTGATGGCGCGCATCGGCAACGCCCGCGCGGCCTCGTGCGCTACGACTCCCAGCGCGGCTTCGCCGGCGAGCGGCGTCGCTTCCTGCCGGCCGCGGGTCTTCGTCTACGCCGCGCTGGGCCTCGTCGGCCTGGCGGCCTTCGGCTTCAAGGCGGCCGGCCGCGAGCCCTTCCAGGCCAACGCTCCTGCGCACGGCCGGCCTGCCCTTCGCCATCGAGGGCGAGAGCCATCCGCAACCTCTACACGCTGCACCTGCAGAACAAGACGGATGCCGCCCACCGCTATCGCATCGAGCCGGCGCCGGGAGCGCCGGCGGGGCTCAGCTTCATCATCCCCCAGCCGGAGCTGGCCCTCGGCCCGCTGGAGGACGGCGAGCTGCCGCTCTTCGCCACGCTGCCGCGGGCGGACTACACGGCGACCTTCGACTTCGACCTGCTCGTCACCGAGCTGGAATCGGGCAATCAGCGCCGGCTGGCGCTGCGCTTCAGGGGGCCCTGACATGCGCGCATGGCTACGCGAGCGTCCCTGGATCTGGATCGTCCTCCTGCTCGCGGCCCTGCTGGCGGGCAGCTGCGCGACGCTGATCATCGCCGAGCGGAACAAGCCGGAGATCGTCAAGGAGCGCTAGCCTCGGTCCCCTGGAAGGCAGGCGCACCAGCGGCTCCTCCGCCCGCCGGCTTGCGGCGACTGCTTTTCTTCATGGCGATGTGCTTGACTACCACGCTGGCTCATAGTATAATGTAGCCATCCCCGCCTCCCGCGACCTCGTTCTGGCGAGGTCTCTCCATGTCCGAGTTCGTGCCGAATCTCCCCGCCGCCGCGGTGGATGCTAGCCTGCGCGCGGCCGTCGCCGCCTTGCGCCGCGCCGAACAGAGCGCCGTGCTCTGGTTCGCCGAGCTGATGCGCCGGCGCCTCTATCGCGACCGCGGCTACTCCAGCATTCATGCCTACGCCGAGGCCGTGCTGGGCTTCGGGCAGGCGAAGACCTATCAGTTCATCCGGCTCGCCGAGTCGCTCGATGGCTTGCCGCAGCTGCGAGCCTCGGTCGAGGCCGGCGAGATGCCCTGGACCAAGGCCCGCAGCGTGGCGGCGGTCGCCACGCCGCGCTCCGAGGGCCAGTGGATCGCCCTCGCGAAGGCGAGCAGCGCTCGTCAGCTAGAAGCACGGATCCGCGAGAGCCGCGGCGAAGCGCGGCGCGATCGCGGCCAGGGCGACTTGCTGGCGCCTGCCCCTGGGCCCATCCCCGCCCCCGCGCCGGTCCCCGCACCGGCGCCAAAGGTGCAGGTCAGCTTCACGCTCGAGCCCGAGCAGCACGCCCGCTGGCTGGCAATCGTCGAGCGCCTGCGCAAGCAGGGGCACGCCGAGGCGAAGGAGGAACTGCTGCTGGCTGCCTTCGCGGCACTGGCCGAGGCGGAGTGTACACGTGTACAAAGCGAGGCACCGTATCAGGTCGTGATCTACCGCTGCGAGGAGTGTGGCGCCGCTCGCCTGCCCGACGGGCGCCCCCTGGCGCCGGCGGTGGCCGCGCAGGCGGCCTGCGACTGCCGAACGCAGCGGGAAGGCGAGCCAAACCGGGCGTCGATCCCGCCGTCTCTTCGACGACAGGTGCTTGCGCGCGACGGGCACCGCTGTCAAGCGCCAGGCTGCCGGTCCACGCGCTTCCTGGAGGTGCACCACCGCGAGCCGCGCCGGCGTGGCGGCCGCAACAGCGCGGCGAACCTGATCACCCTCTGCGCGGCCTGCCACCGACTGCTGCACGAACGCGGCGTGGGACTTGCCGCCGCGCTGCCGGCCGCCGCGCTGCCGGCCCCCGCCCTGCCGGCCGCCGCCCTGCCGGTGGCGGGCTCGCCGAACACGGGCTGATTGGCGCTGACAGCGAGACCCCCGGCATCGCGACAGGGCATCTGGCCGGAGCCAGAGGGCCGCAGATGCCATGCCTCCTGACGGATCAAGGTTGGGCGGCTCCGCCTTCCCTGAAAGGGCATGCGCTGCCTCGCGCTTCCCTGGCCTGCCGGCGCGCTCGCCCCGCCGGCGGCGCAAACCCTGTAACAGCCTTGTTGCAAATCAGTTAAGGCGCCGCCTCCCGCGGATCGGGGCTAAGGCCGCGCCGTCCCCCTGCCGATAAAGTGGAGGAACGCGAATCCCGCTTGAGGAGATCGGCCTCCATGCCCCCTCGCAGCCAGTCTGTCGCGAGCCCGCGCGACGTCTCCGCCCAGCCCCTGCCCAGCTTCCGCTGGCGGGACAGCCTGCTCGTGCGGATCCCGCTGGTCTTCGCCATGCTGCTGACCGGGCTGGCGCTCGCCAGCGCCCTCGTGATCGGCAGCGTGGGCCGGCGCCTGCTCGAGGAGCAGGCCCGCGTGCAGTCGAAGCTGGCGGGCAGCGCCCTGGTCGCCGACTACCAGACCCGCCTGGTCGCCGCGCGCGGGCGGGCCGTCTCGCTGGCCGAACTCGGCGAGCAGCTGCCCCAGGACGCCGAACTCCACCGGCGCCTGCTGCCGCGCCTGCTCGATCCCGAGGACAAGGAAGAGACGATCGCTGGCGGCGGCCTCTGGCCGGAGCCCCGCGCCTTCGATCCCGCGCGCGAGCGGCGCAGCTTCTGCTGGCGGCGCGACACGGACGGCAAGCTCCTCTACGTGGACGACTACAACGACCCGGCGGGTACCGGCTACCTGCGCGCGCCCTGGTACGAGCCCGCCGCCCTGCGCCACATCGCCGCGCCGACCTGGTCCTATGCCGCCAGCGCGCTGCCCGGGCTGCAGCCCACGCTCTCCTGCTCCGTGCCGATGCGGCGGGACGGCAAGTTCTACGGCGTGGCCACGGTCGAGATCTGGCTGGCCGGCATGGACTGGCTGCTCGACGACGCCGCCGCCACGCTCGAGGGCTACGCCCTCGTCCTCGATCGCGAGGGGCGCTTCATCACCTGGCCGCGGGGCAGCGCCGTGCGCGAGCTCAGCGCCAGGCTGCAGGCCGGCGCCTCGCCACATGCCAGCCTCGAGTCCCTGGCCCTGAAGGACGCCGGCTTCGGGCCCTACGCCGACGCCATCGCCCAGCTCGCCGCCGAGCCCCCGCCCAGCCCCGGCCAGCGCAATCCCCGCTGCCTGCACCTCTCGGTGGCCAAGGATCCGCTGCTGGGCAGCGCCGCCGTGGCGGCCATCCTCCAGGTGCCGGAGACGGACTGGTGGATCGTCGCCGTCACGCCGCGCAGCGCTGCGATCGCCTCGGCGGAGTTCTTCGGCCGCATGCTGACCCTGTCCACCATCGGTCTCATCCTGCTCTGCCTCCTGATCGCCTATCTCCTCCTGCGCTGGATCCTGATCAGCCCGCTCAGCGGCCTCACGCGCCAGCTCCAGGCCTCCTTCGCCAGTCAGGAGGTGGGCTGCCTCGAGCTGGCCAGCTCCGACGGCGGCGAGCTGGGCACCCTGGTCTACTGGTTCAACCAGCGCAGCCGCCAGCTCGAGAAGCTGCTGCGCCGCCGCGACGAGGACCAGGTGGCCCTGCTCTCCGCCAAGCGCGCGGCCGAGACCGCCACCCAGGCCAAGAGCGAGTTCCTGGCGGCGATGAGCCACGAGGTGCGCACGCCGCTGAACAGCATCATCGGCCTGACCGGCCTGCTCGCCGAGTCGCCGCTCGATCGGGAGCAACAGGACTACATCGAGACCGTGCGCGCCTCGGCGACGACGATGCTCACGCTCATCAACGACATCCTCGACTTCTCCAAGATCGAGGCGGGGCGGCTGGAACTGGAGGCCATCCCCTTCCAGCCGGCCGCCCTCTGCGCGGAGGTCATCGAGCTGCTCGGCTTCCGCGCCCGCGAGAAGAAGATCTCCGTGCATCTGCGCAAGAGCACGGGCAGCGACACCTGCTTCCTGGGCGATCCCGGGCGCCTGCGGCAGATCATCCTCAACCTGGTCGGCAACGCGATCAAGTTCACCGAAGCCGGCGAGGTGGAGATCCGCTGCCAGTCCACGCCGCTCGCGGGCGGCCAGGGCGAGCTGCGCTTCACGGTGCGCGACACGGGGCCGGGCATTCCTGCCGCCGCCCAGGCCGGCCTCTTCCAGGCCTTCGCGCAGGCCGAGCGCTCCACGACCCGCCGCTTCGGCGGCACCGGCCTCGGCCTGGCGATCAGCCGCCAGCTCGTCGAGCTGATGGGCGGCGAGATCGGCCTGGAGAGCAACGAGGGCCAGGGCGCCACCTTCTGGGTCGCGCTGCGCCTGCCCCGCTCGTCGAACCTGCCCCCTGCCGCGGCCCCTCGCGAAGCGGAACCGGTGGGCGATCTGCGCCTGGACGCCCGCGTGCTCCTGGTCGAGGACAACCCGGTCAACCAGAAGGTGGCCCTGCTCCAGCTCGAACGCCTGGGCTGTCGCGCCGACCTCGCCACGAACGGCCTGGAGGCCATCGAGGCCTACAAGCGGGGCGAGTACGACGTCATCCTGATGGACTGCCAGATGCCCGTGATGGACGGCTTCGAGGCCACGCGCATGCTGCGCACCCTGGAGATGCCGGGCCGGCGGACGCCGATCATCGCGCTGACCGCCCACGCGATGAAGGGCGACCGCGACCGCTGCCTCGCCGCCGGCATGGACGACTACCTGGCCAAGCCCGTCGAGCGGGGCGCCCTGGCGCGCACGCTGAAGCGCTGGGCCCAGGAGCGCCGCGAGCAGGAACTCCTGCGGCGCCACTAGCGGTCTCATTGCCGCCACGAGCGGTCCCATTGCCGCCGCGCCCGCGGCGCGCTAGCATGCCCGGCATGATCCCCGACCGCCACCGCCTCGCGCCCGATGCCGCGCTCGCCCTGCTGGCCCGCGCCGAGACCGTCCACCTGGCCGCCGTCGATGCGGGGGGCGCGCCGCTGCTGCGCGCCCTGCACGTCGTCCTCGTCGAGGGCGAGCTCGTCTGGCACGGCTCGCTGGCCGGCGAGAAGGGCTTCCTGCCGGGCCATCCGGTGCAGGTGGCCGCGCACGAGCGCGTGGCCGAGATCCCCAGCCACTTCATCGATCCCGAGCGCGCCTGCCCGGCCACGACCTACTACGAGAGCGTGCTGGCCACGGGCGTGCCGGTGGAGGTCGCCGATCCAGACGAGAAGGCCAGGCTGCTGCAGGCGCTGATGGCGAAGTACCAGCCCGAGGGCGGACATCGGCCGCTCGGCGGCGCCCAGAACGCGGACTTCTACCGCGCCGCCGTGGCCGGCACGCGCGTGCTGCGCATGCCGCTGGCCACGCTGAGCGGCAAGAGCAAGCTCGGCCAGAACCGCAGCCCGGAGCAGCGGCGGCGCATCCTCGAGCGGCTCTGGGAACGGGGCCGCGCGGAGGACCTGGCGGCCATCGACCGCATCCTCGCCGCCAATGCGGACACGCCCTTGCCCGCCGTTCTCGCGGCTCCCGCCGGCGCGCGGCTGCGCTGTGCGCCGGGCGCCCGGCACGCGCAGGCCGCCGCCGCCCTGCTCGCGGGCCGCTACTGGACCGAGGGCGAGTCGCCCGCGGCCCTGGCCGCGGCGCATGCGTCATCCCCCGGCTGGCTCGGGGCCGAGGACGCCGCCAGCGGCGAGCTGATCGGCACCGGCCGCGTGCTGGGCGACGGCCTGCGCCTGGCCTGGATCCTGGACCTCGTCGTGCGCGAGGACTGGCGGGGGCGGGGCCTGGGTAGCGCCCTGCTACGCCTGCTCCTGGGCCATCCCCTGGCCCGCGGCGCCCGCGCCATCCGCCTGCGCACCCGCGACGCGGAGGCCTTCTACCGCCCCTTCGGTTTCCTTCCCCTGGCCACCGACGCCTTCCCCACCCTCCAGCGGCTGCGTCCGCTGGGGAGCGTGGAATAGGGATAAACAGGACTTTTTACACTTTACCACCTTTTGTACTGCTCCTTACGGTCGCTTGGGCTAGACTTGTAGACACTCGGGCTTCGCAAGCAAGGTCCTCCCCGTCCCCGCCACTGTTAAGGAGCCAATCATGCGTATCCCTGCCCCCCCCGCCGGCCTGGTCCTGCTGACCATTGCCGGACTTGCGTTCGCCCCGCCCGCGCGGGCGGCCGGCGACGAACCCGATCGCGGTCGGCCCGCCGAGGCGCCCGCGCAGAGCGCCGAGGCGATCCAGGCCCCCGCCGCCCCGCTGCTTCCCGCGGACGGATTGCCCTATGGCCCGCTGGAGCTGCTCACCCTGAACCCCGTCGACCCGCTCGACCGCGGTTCGGACCTCACCGACGCCGGCCTGGACGCAGCGCCCGCCATGCCCTCCGCCCTCGAGGAGGCGAAGCTGGCCATGGCCCGCGCGGCCGTCGAGGCCTCGCGCGCGGCCGGCACCCTCTACGTGATCGGCCCGCAGCCGGCGGCGCTCGCGCCCCCGGAGATGCAGCGCGCGGCCAAGCTGGACCGCCTGCGCAGCCAGCCTCCGGTGCCCATGCCCGACCTGGCCGGCCCCGCCGGCGTCGGCGGCGGTCTGGAGCCCTTGCAGCTCATCGGCCCCAGCGCGCCCAGCGCCGAGGAACTGGCCAAGCTCGAGACGAGCTACCCGGCCACGTCCAACCCGGCGCCGCCGGCGGACCCGGCGGCTCGCGCTGAAACCGCAGCGCCGGCCCCCGCCGCCGATCCCCAGCAGGCCCAGGACGCGGAGGTGCAGCGATGAAGACGCTCCGCCACGCCGCCCTGCTCGCCGCCCTCGCGCTCGGCATGGGAACCGCCAGCACTCTGGCCGATCCGCTGGCTCCCAGCCGCGGCGAGTCCAGCCCGGCCGACATCGCGGCCGCTCGCCTGGAAGCCGCTCAGGCCCCGTTGGGGCAGGATCCGAGCGTCTGGGAGGACGTCGAGGGCATGGCCGAAGAGGCCAACCTGCGCGACGGCCTCAGCGGCCGCGCCAACGACGACAACGACACCGCGCACTACGGCCGCGGCAGCACGCTCGTCATCCACATCTTCATCAGCCATGACGGCGGCACCTGGACGGGCACGGACATGGACGCCGCCAACGCCAAGGCGATCGTCGCCAAGGACTTCTTCATCGACAACGCGCCCTACGGCGCCAACCTCAGCTTCGACAACCAGGGCGGCGGCACCTACTGGTTCTATCACGCCGACCTACCCTACACGATCGGTGACAGCGGCACCAACGACACCGTTGTCAACGACGCGCTCATCGCCCTCGGCTTCGGCGATGCCGACGGCGACGGCACCCGCGTGGACGACCTCACCTTCTACTTGCAGAACTGGGATGGCGGCTACGACAACGTGATCGCCTCCTTCCAGGTGCACGTGACCGGCCGCGCCTGGGCCAGCTACGGCACCGCGCAGATCCGTCTCTATCTCGACAGCAACGGCAATGTCTGGGCCCACGAGATGGGCCACAGCTTCGGCGCCTGCGACGAGTACGTCGAGGGCGGCCAGTGCAACGGCGGCATCAACTGCGGCCTCTGCCAGAGCTGGTACCTCGACTATGACGTCAACAACGGCAACTGCCAGCTGGCGAGCTGCCCCATCGACGTCAGCTGCGTGATGATCAACAACACCTTCACCAACATCTGCGACTACACGCGCCAGCACTGGGCCTGGTGGGACGGCAACGGCGACAGCCAGCTCGACATCGTCGAGCGGCGCGTCACCGGCAGCACCTTCACCAATATCTGGGAGCTCTGGCACAACGGCTGGTTCTACTGGAACAACGTCGACGAGGGGATGGCCGTCCACCAGCGCTGGAACACCTGGTCGGTGGTCGGCCTGCGCAGTCCGGCGACGGCCGACTACGACCCCTATCTGTACCTGGACAACAACCACAACAACTACGTGGCCAACTCCTACACCGGCTTCCCGGTGGACTTCATCGTCGGCGACTACAACCACAACCGTGCCGGCAACGAGCACGTCGAGGTGCGCCGCTACTCGGGCGACACGGCCGGCTACAACCTCACCTTCGAGAGCGGCACGAGCATGCTCTATCCCGACGGCATCTCGCGCTCGGTGAGCTGGAGCGACTACAACGTCGTGCGCGTCTGGGATGTGCCGCTCTTCGCGGGCGAGGAGCTGACCTTCTACGCCTGGAATCTGAGCGCGGGCATGGACGTGGGCCTCGCGCTCTACAAGAGCAACGGCGCCACCTACTTCGCCGGCCGCACCAGCGCGGTGGCCAGCGCCGACGCCTACGGGGCCGGCTCGGGCGAGTCCTTCACCTTCCTGGTGCCGGCGGACGACGTCTACGGCCTCGTCGCCTGGAGCAACAGCACGGTGAACGGCAGCTTCGAGATCCAGATCGGCCCGACGCCCTACACGCTGGCGGAGGAGACGCCCTTCCTCTCGGCGCTCGACCTGCGCCTGTTCAACTACGACCCCAACGCCTACTACTGGTCGGTGGTCGGCACGCGTCCCTACGCCGGCACGGACGTGACGGGCGCGCTCTATGCGGACCAGAACTACCTCAGCCTGCTCGAGACCTCGAGCGAGTACATTCCCGGCTCGGCGGAGCTCGTGGCCGTGGACTACAACTACGCCCCCCTCAACCGCGACCACTGGCGCGTGAACCGCACCAGCGGCACGGGGAACCACACCACGGAGTGGGAGCACGACCCGGAGATCCTGTCGGGCTATACCGGCAGCCTCACCTGGGCCCATGACCACGTGGCGAAGATCTGGGACTTCTACGGCAACGCCGGCCAGAACTACTTCTTCCGCGAGTACCAGAGCGACCCCGATCTCGACACGGCGCTCTACCTGTACAGCAACAACGGCGGCGACTACTACAAGCGGCGCGCCAGCTTCATCGGGCTGTCGAACTACCACCCGCCGGCAGACGGCGGCGAGTGGTTCAACGCCACGGCGCCGGCGACGGGCTGGCTCGGCTTCGTCACCGTCACCGAGGACGAGTATGACGGCGGCTACGCGATCATGGCCGGCCCCGACATCGCCCTCAGCGAAGACGTGGCGGACACCCGCTACGACGAGATCGTCTTCGCCAGCAACACCGTGCCCTGGGCCTGGTGGACGGTCTTCGGCGTGCGGCCGGCCTCGGGCAGCGAGGCCAGCGTCTGGCTCTACGGCGACGACGCCTACACGATCAGCACGCTGGCCGTGAGCGACCAGTCCGGCGGCGGCGTGGACTTCGTCGTCGGCGACTACAACCACATCGGCAGCGGCGGGACGGTCTATCCGCGCTTCTATCGCCGGGCCGGCTTCGGCGAGATGGACATGGAGTTCGAAAGCGGCGGCGAGACGCTGAGCTTCGCCGCGGGCGGCGCGAACTTCTACGATCTCGATTGGCCGGCCGGGGACGTCGTCGAGATCTGGGACCTCTGGCTCTACGACGGCGACGAGCTCCGGCTCAGGGTGGAGGATCTCACGCGCGGCTCGCTCGACTTCGGCGTGGCCCTCTTCGCCTCGAACGGCGCGGCCTACTACGCGAGCGAGGAAGGCGCCGCCGTCAGCGCCGACAACGAGGGCGTGGGCGGCCCGGAGTTCATCGACTTCACGGCGGATCACGCCGACTGGTACGGCGTCGTCGTCTACAACCAGAACGACGAGGGCGGCGCCTACCGGATCACCGTGCAGGATCGGACGACCGTGGCCGTGGGCGACCTGCCGCTGCCGCAGCGCTTCGCCCTGCAGCCGGCCTCGGCCAACCCCTTCGCCGGCGACGTGCTCCTGCGCTACAGCCTGCCCCGCGAGAGCGCGGCGGCCATCGATATCTTCGACGTCAACGGCCGCCGCGTGCGCAGGCTGCTGGACGGCTCCGCGCCGGCCGGCAATCACCTGCTCACCTGGGACGGCAAGAGCGACGCCGGCGAGATCCTGCCCGGCGGCGTCTACCTGGCCCGCCTGCGGGCCGGCGGCGAGTCGCACAGCGCCAAGCTGGTGCGCGTGCGCTAGGGCCGCGCACGATCCTGTTCACCGAAGGGGCCGCCGGCGTTTGCCGGCGGCCCCCTTTGCGTCGATGGCCGTGGCGTGAGGTCGACTTGCCTTCGTCCGTCGGGAGGCATGCGCATCGCAGGGAACGGCGCCACCTGGGCGGAGGGTCGACGGATCGAGGCGAGGGCAAGGCTGCTGTTAGCGCCCTTTGCCGCCCTGGCCGCGGCAGAGTGTACACGTGTACAAAATGAACCGCCCTACCAGGTAGTGATCCACCGCTACGAGGAACGCGGCCCGATCCGAGCGGCCGGCGCCGCAGCGTTTTCCGGAGTGCCGATGGGCTGCGCAGCGGAGTTCGCGGCAGGTCCTCACGAATCTGGACCAATCCCGTGCGTTTTCGCCTTGCGCCCCCCGCGGGGGCTTAGTAGCTTCTCTTCGCAAACAGCACCGATGCAGTCCAAATTGAACCAAGTCGCAGCAATTCCATGATCCGCGTCGCCAAGCTCACCGACTACGGCATCGCCCTGATGACCCGGCTGGCCCAGGAGCCGCCGGGCAGCGTCACGGCCCGGGACCTCGCCGAGGCCCTGGGCCTGCCCCTGCCCACGGTGAGCAAGCTGCTCAAGTTGCTCGCGCGGCAGGAGCTGCTCAACTCCCAGCGCGGCGCCAAGGGCGGCTACACCCTGGCGCGACCGGCGGAGGCGATCACCCTGGCCGAGCTGGTCGGCGCCCTCGAGGGACCCGTGGCCGTCACCGAGTGCGCGAGCGAGGCGGGCTGCACCTGCGGACTGGAGCCCACCTGCGATGTGCGCGAGAACTGGGGCTGGATCAACCGCCAGGTGATGGGCGCCCTGGAGAACGTCACCCTGCGCCAGATGGCCGGCTCGCTGGCCGGCAAGCAGGGCAGGAGGTCCTGATGCGCGAAGAGCAACCCGGCGTGGACGCGGCCGCCGCCGCCGCGAGCGAGAGCGAAACGCCTCCTGCGCGAGCTGGCCCGCCAGGACTACAAGTGGGGCTTCGTCACCGACATCGAGTCGGACACGGTGCCGCCCGGCCTGAACGAGGACGTCATCCGCTTCATCTCCGCCAAGAAGCAGGAGCCCGAGTGGCTGCTCGAGTGGCGGCTGAAGGCCTACCGGCACTGGCTGACGCTGACGCGAGCCGCACTGGGCGAACGTCCAGTACCCGCCCATCGACTACCAGGCCATCAGCTACTACTCCGCGCCGAAGCACGAAGGACGGCCCGCAGAGCCTGGACGAGGTCGACCCCGAGCTGCTGGAGACCTACGAGAAGCTGGGCATCCCGCTCGACGAGCAGAAGCGGCTGGCCGGCGTGGCCGTGGACGCCGTCTTCGACAGCGTCTCGGTGGCCACCACCTTCAAGGAGAAGCTCGGCGGAGCTGGGCATCATCTTCTGCTCCTTCTCCGAGGCGGTGCGCGAGCATCCCGAGCTGGTGCGCAAGTACCTGGGCTCGGTGGTGCCGCTACACGGACAACTTCTTCGCCGCGCTGAACTCCGCCGTCTTCACCGACGGCTCCTTCGTCTACATCCCCAAGGGCGTGCGCTGCCCGATGGAGCTGTCCACCTACTTCCGCATCAACGCGGCCAACACCGGCCAGTTCGAGCGCACGCTGATCGTCGCCGACGAGGGCGCCTACGTCAGCTACCTCGAGGGCTGCACCGCGCCCATGCGCGACGAGAACCAGCTCCACGCCGCCGTGGTCGAGCTCGTCGCCCTCGAGCGACGCCCAGATCAAGTACTCCACGGTGCAGAACTGGTACCCCGGCGACAAGGACGGCAAGGGCGGCATCTACAACTTCGTCACCAAGCGCGGCGCCTGCGCCGGCGACCGCTCCAAGATCTCCTGGACCCAGGTGGAGACCGGCTCGGCGATCACCTGGAAGTACCCGAGCTGCATCCTGCAGGGCGACGACTCGGTCGGCGAGTTCTACTCGGTGGCGCTGACCAACAACCGCCAGCAGGCCGACACCGGCACCAAGATGATCCACCTCGGCAAGAACACGCGCAGCACGATCGTCTCCAAGGGCATCTCGGCCGGCACGGGCGACCAGACCTACCGCGGCCTGGTGCAGCATCGCGCAGCGGCGCCGAGGGCGCGCGCAACTACACCCAGTGCGACTCGATGCTGCTGGGCGACCGCTGCGGCGCCCACACCTTCCCCTACATCGAGGTCGGCAACCCGACGGCCAAGATGGAGCACGAGGCGACGACCACCAAGATCGGCGAGGACCAGATCTTCTACTGCAACCAGCGCGGCCTCAGCACCGAGGACGCGGTATCGATGATCGTCAACGGCTTCTGCAAGGAGGTCTTCCGCGAGCTGCCCATGGAGTTCGCGGTGGAGGCGCAGAAGCTGCTGAGCGTGAGCCTCGAAGGCAGCGTCGGCTGAGGCCGCGCGCCCGCGAGCCGCAAAGGAGTGACGAAGCGCATGCTCGAGATTCGCAACCTGCACGCCGGCGTCGACGGCAAGACGATCCTCAAGGGCATCGACCTGACGATCCGGCCCGGCGAGGTGCACGCCATCATGGGCCCCAACGGCTCGGGCAAGAGCACGCTCGCCCAGGTGCTGGCCGGCCGCGAGGCCTTCGCGGTCACGGCCGGCGAGGTCCTCTACGACGGCCAGGACCTGCTCGACCTCGCCCCCGAGGAGCGCGCGCTGGCCGGCGTCTTCCTGGCCTTCCAGTACCCGGTGGAGATCCCCGGCGTCAGCAACATCTACTTCCTGCGCGCGGCCCTGAACGCCCTGCGCAAGCACCGCGGCGAGCAGGAGCTGGACGCCATGGACTTCCTCGCCCTCGCCCGGGAGAAGATGAAGCTCTTCGACCTCGACCCCGAGCTGCTGAACCGCTCGCTCAACGAGGGCTTCTCCGGCGGCGAGAAGAAGCGCAACGAGATCTTCCAGATGGCCGTGCTCGAGCCCAAGCTCGCCATCCTCGACGAGACCGACTCCGGGCTCGACATCGACGCCCTCAAGGTCGTGGCCCGCGGGCGTCAACGCCCTGCGCGGCCCCGAGCGCGCGGCGCTGGTGATCACCCACTACCAGCGCCTGCTCGACTACATCGTCCCCGACCACGTGCACGTGCTCTCCGACGGCCGCATCGTGCGCTCCGGCGGCAAGGAGCTGGCCCTGGAGCTGGAGGCCAAGGGCTATGCGTGGCTCGAAGGCGCCGGCAGCTCGGCGGCCTGAACGGACAGCGGGAGAAAGGCGGAGCATGAGCAAGCAGAGCGAGACGCAGGGGAAGAGCGCCGCCGGCAGCGCCGCCACCCTGATCGCGGACTTCCCCGCCTTCGCCGCCGCCCGCCGCGAGGAGCCCGCGCTGGGCGACCTGCGCGCGGCCGCCGCGGCGCGCTTCGCGGCCGCCGGCCTGCCGGGCCGCGGGCGCGAGGACTGGAAGTACACCGACCTCAGGCCCTTCGCGGCCGCCGCCTGGCGGGGCCAGCCCGCCGAGACCGGCGCCGCGGAGCTCGCCGCCGCGCGGCAGGCGCTCGCCGGGCTCACGGCCCTGGCCAGCCATCGCTTCGTCCTCGTCGATGGCCGCTACCGGCCCGAGCTCTCGGCCCCGGGCGAGCTGCCCGCGGGCCTCGTCGCGACTGCCGCTCGCCGCCGTCAGCCCCAAGCGCCTGATCGCCGCCGGGCTCGGCCGGCTCACGGCGGCCCCCGACGCCGACTTCGCCGCCCTCAACAGCGCCTGGTGGCAGGACGGCCTGCTGATCGAGATCGCCCCCGGTGCAGAGCCGGCCCTGCCCGTCGAGCTGATCCACATCAGCAGCGGCGCGGCGACGGGGCGCATGCTCGCTCCCCGGCTCCTGGTCGGCGCCGGCGAGGGCAGCAAGAGCCGCGTGATCGAGCGCTTCCTGAGCGCCGGCGAGGGCGCCCACTTCACGAACGCCGTCGGCGAGCTCTTCATCGGCGAGGAGGCCGCGCTCGAGCATCTCAAGCTGCTCGGCGAGAGCGCCGCCGCCTGGCACATCGGCGCCAGCCATGTCGAGCAGGGCGCGCGCAGCCGCTACGCCTCGCAGGAGATCCTCCTCGGCGGCGCCCTGGCGCGCCGCGAGCTGCAGCTCACCCTCGCCGGCAGCGGCGCCCACTGCAATCTCGAGGCCCTCTACCTCGGCGACGGCGACGAGCGCCGCGATCTGCGCACGCGCGTGCGCCACGACGCGCCCGACTGCCGGACCCAGGAGCTGTACAAGGGCATCCTGAACGGGCGTGCGCGCGGCATCTTCGACGGGCTGATCTACGTGGCCGAGGACGCCCAGAAGACCGACGCCCGCCAGACCAATCGCAACCTGCTGCTGTCGCCGGAGGCCACCGCCTACAGCATGCCCCGCCTGGAGATCTACGCCGACGACGTGAAGTGCACGCACGGGTCGACCACCGGCCAGATCAGCGACGAGCAGCTCTTCTATCTGCGCACGCGCGGATTTTCGGCCGAGGCGGCGCGCGCGCTGCTCACCTACGCCTTCGCCAGCGAGCTGCTCGAATCGATCGCGCCGCCGGCCCTGCGCCAGGAGCTGACGGCGGCCCTGCTCGCGCGCCTGCCGCAGAGCGCGCTCATCGAGGTGGCGCCATGAGCATGGGCAGGCGCCTGGATGCGGACTTCGCGACCGACCCGCCGGGGGCCGCGCGACTGGAAGCGCGAGCGCCGGGCCGCCGCCGCGACGAGGCCCTGCTCGCCGAGGGCCTGCGCGCCGACTTCCCCATCTTCCAGCACCGCGGTGCGCGGACGCGAGCTGGTCTACCTGGACAGCGCGGCCAGCGCGCAGAAGCCGCAGGTCGTGCTGGACACCCTGCACCGCTTCTACAGCGAGGGCTACGCGAACATCCACCGCGGCGTCTATCTGCTCAGCGAGGAGGCGACGCGCATCTACGAGGGCACGCGCGAGAAGGTGCGCCGGCTGCTGGGCGCCCGCGAGACGCGCGAGATCGTCTTCCTGCGCGGCACCACCGAGGGCATCAACCTGCTCGCGCAGACCCTCGGCCGCCAGCGCGTGGGCGCCGGCGACGAGATCCTCCTCACGCACATGGAGCACCACTCGAACATCGTGCCCTGGCAGATGCTCTGCGAGGCGGTAGGAGCGAAGCTGACCGTCGCTCCCATCGACGAGCGCGGGCGTGCTCGACCTCGAGGCCTGGACGCGGCTGCTCTCCCCGCGCACGAAGCTGGTGGCCGCCGTGCACGTGTCCAACGCCCTGGGCACGGTGAATCCGATCAAGCAGATGGCGGCGCTCGCGCACGAGCGCGGGATCCCGGTGGTCGTCGACGGCGCCCAGGCCGTGCCGCACCTGGCCGTCGACGTGCAGGACCTGGACTGCGACTTCTACGTGTTCAGCGGACACAAGCTCTACGGGCCGACGGGCATCGGCATCCTCTACGGCAAGGCCGCCCTGCTCGAGGAGCTGCCGCCCTACCAGGGCGGGGGCGACATGATCCGCTCCGTCACCTTCGCGAAGACGAGCTTCGCGCCGCCGCCCTACCGCTTCGAGGCCGGCACGCCGGACATCGCGGGCGCCATCGGGCTCGGCGCGGCGATCTACTACGTGGAGTCGATCGGCTTCGAGGCCATCGCCGCCCACGAGCAGGCGCTGCTCGCCCACGGCACGGCGCTGCTCGAGGCCATCCCCGGCCTGCGCCTGATCGGCACCGCCCCCGGGAAGGCTGGGCGTGCTCTCCTTCGTGATGGAGGGCGTGCACCCCCACGACATCGGCACCATCCTGGACGGCGAGGGCATCTGCGTGCGCGCGGGCCACCACTGCGCGCAGCCGGTGATGGAGCGCTTCGGCGTGCCGGCCACCACGCGCGCCTCGCTGGGCCTCTACAACACGACGGCGGACCTGGACGCCCTGGCGGCCGGGCTCCACAAGATCCGGGAGCTCTTTCCGCGATGAGCGACCTGCGCGACCTCTACCAGGAGCTGATCCTCGACCACGGGCGCAATCCCCGCAACCGCCGCCGCATCGAGGGCTGCGCCGAGGGCCACGCCGGCTGCCGCCGCGCCGAGGGCCACAATCCCCTCTGCGGCGACAAGCTCACGCTCTACCTGAAGACCGAGGGCGAGCGCGTGGCCGACCTCGCCTTCGAGGGCGCGGGCTGTGCGATCTTCACGGCCTCGTCCTCGCTGCTCACGGATGCCCTGCGCGGCAAGACCGTCGCCGAAGCGCGGGCGCTCCTGCACGACTTCCTCGCCATGCTCACGGACGAGGAGGCCATGGCCGACCCCGAGCGGCTGGGCAAGCTGGCCGTCTTCGCCGGCGTGCGCGGCTACCCGGTGCGGGTCAAGTGCGCCGCCCTGGCCTGGCGAACCCTGGAGGCGGCGCTCGACGGCGCCGCCGAAGCCAGCACGGAGTGAACATGGACGGCAAGCCCGACAAGCAGACCCCCGCCGCGAACGCCGAGGAGCTCCAACCCGCCGAAGCCATGCGCGAGGCGGCCATCGACGTGCTGCGCACGGTCTTCGATCCGGAGATCCCCGTGAACATCTGGGAGCTGGGGCTGGTCTACGCGGTGGAAGCCGACGCGGCCGCCGGTGAGTTGCACGTGACAATGACGCTCACCTCGCCCGCCTGCCCCGTGGCCGGCACCCTGCCCGGCGAGGTGGAGCGCAAGCTCGCCGGCGTGCCCGGCGTCAAGTCGGCCCGCGTCGAGCTCACCTGGGAGCCCGCCTGGACCGTGGCGATGATGTCCGACAGCGCGCGCCTGGAGCTGGGCTTCCTCTAGCCGCCCGCCTAGCGCGGAAACTCCGGCGCCGGCTGCGGCATGAGCGTCACCGGAATCAGGGTCAGGTTCCCCGCCTCGGTGCCCGGGCAGTAGCCCTTCCGCGCCGGACCGGGCTTGCCCTTCTCGCGCAGGATGAAACAGCAATCGTCGCCGCTCGAGGCGCCGTGCTCGCTGCCCGTCGTCGCCGCAGGTCCCAGCCACCACAACTCGATGCGCTGGCGCGGATCCAGCTCGTAGGCCTCTTCGGCCAGGCCGGCCGCGCGGGCGTGCACCGTGTCGACGAGGTTGCTGGTCTGCGCCGACGGCAGCCCGGCCTGCTCCAGGCTCGCGCGCACCCAGCCGCGCAGCTCGCCGAGGGCTTCGATGCTGGCGGGCAGCTGAAGTCGCTTGCCCTCCTTCTGCGCGCGGGCCAGCCGGCGCAGGATCTCCCGCTCGGCCGCGCTCGGCCCCGCCGCGTTCGCGCTCGCCGCGCCCGCGGCGCCGGCCGCAGCGGGCGCACTCCCCGCCGCCGACGCGGGCTCGGCCTGCGGCGCGCGCTGCTCGGCCAGGCGAGCCCCCAGCCCATTGAAGGCCTCCAGCAATTCGATCAGCTCGCGACAGCCGCCCGCGGGCAGCGCCAGTTCCACGGGCTTGCGGTCCAGCTGATCGAGCCCCGCGCGCAGGCGCGCGAGCGGCGCGAGCAAGCGTCTGAGCGCGAGCCCGAGGCCGCCGACGATCAGCATCAGCAGGAGCCCCAGCATCAGCAGCCGCTCGACCAGCGCCGTGCGGGCGCGCGCGGCCAGCGCCTGGCGATCGAAGCCCACGAGCGCGCGGCCGAGGCGAGCGCCCTCGCGGTCGAGCACCGGCGATTCGGCGAGAAGCAGGCTGGGGCCTTCGCCGAGCGTCTCGCCCGGGCGCAGCACCTGGCCCGCCGCCAGGGGCCTGGCGGGCTCCGGCGCCGCGAAGCGCTCGCCCACCCGCCGCGGATCGACATGGCCCTTGATCTCGCCGCGGGCGTTGACCACGACCGCGTAGACCAGGCTGGGATCTTCCTTCTGCAGCGTGCCGACGAAGGGCTGCAGGACGAGCGCCGGCGTGGGCCCCGCCAGCGCCGGCCCGCTCGCCAGCGCGAGATGTCGGGCGCTCATCAGGAGCCGCGCGCGCTGCTCCGTCGCTGCGCTGGAGGCGCTCTGCCAGCCGGCCAGCAGGGCCGCGGCGACGAGCGCCATCACGACGACCAGGGCGCCGGCCGCGATGATCAGGTGGCGCAGGCCGAGGCGCCGCGGTCGGAACATCGCACGCTTGACTGGCTTCGCGGGCATCAGCCCACCTCCTTGCGACCCGTCGGCCGGCGGCCGCAGGGGCCGCCGCGGAAGAGCGCGGCTTAGCGGGGAACGGCCAGCGCCGCCTCGCAGCTGTCGTAGATGGCCAGATACGGCTCGAGGTTCAGCAGTTGAATCACCGAGCGCACCGCCGGCGAGATCGGCGCCAGGTAGAGCGCGCCGTCCTTGCCGAATTCCTCCGTGAGCGCCAGCAGCGCGCCGATGCCGCTGGACGCCACGAAGCTCACCTCGCCCAGGTCCAGGGCGAGATGCTTGTGGCCGGCGCCGCGGGCTTCGAGGCAGCGCCGCCGCAGCTCCTGCGCGGCGCTGGCGTCCAGGCGGCCGCTCGCCTTGAACAGCGCGACGGGACCGTGGGTGCTCAGCGGCGACAGCGTGAAATCAGCGAGCATGGATAGGCTCCTTTGCCAGGGGTGATGGGCTGTTGCTGAAGGCGAGCAGGGTCAGGTTGCCTGCCTCGGTGGCCGGGAAATACTCGAAGCCGCTCGTGACGCCGCGGATGATGTCCAGGCCCAGGCCGCGGCCGCGCCGGCGCATGGCGGGATCGCTGAGATCGCTGGCCACCCGCGCTTCCGGATGGAAGCCCCGGCCGCGGTCCCGGAGCAGGAAGTAGCCGCCGGCAAGGCCGGCCGGCTGCGGACCCACCGGCGCCACCCACCAGAGATCGAAGCGCTGGACAGGGTCGAGCCCGCAGGCGTGCTCGGCGACGTTCGCTGCCGCTTCGTAGACCGCGGTGACCACGAGTCCCTGGTCGGCGGGGGGCAGGGCATCCACCCGGGGGCAGCTCCGCACCCAGTCGTGCAGGGCGGCCAGACCCGCCAGTTCAGCGGACAGGGCGAGATGGCGGCCCTCGCGCTCGGCGCGTGCCAGGCAGGCGAGGACGCCCTCGGTGTCGGGATGGCTGCCCCCATTGCCGATGGGGCTGCCCTGGTGCGCGAGCACGAGCAGGGTCTCGTCGTCGGAAGGCTGGCCGTCCGCGCTCCAGGCCACGACCGCCCGGTGCAGGGTCTCGAGCAGGGCCTGGGCGCCGCGGCCGCCGGCCTGCTGCACGCAGCGCTCGATGCCCGTCAGCGCGAACTGCTTGCCGGCCGGGTTGAAGGCCTCGTTGATGCCGTCCGTGTACTGCAAGAGCAGCTCGCCGGGCGCCAGCTGCAATTCCTCGTCGTGGAGGGAACGCGCCAGCATCGCCGTGGACACCGCGCCCAGCGGAATGCCCTGCGTCACTCGCCACTCGATGTTGCCGTCGGCCTTGCGGTGCAGCAGCGGGCTATGCGCCGCCGAGGCGAAGCGGAGGCGGCCGCTCTCCACGTCCAGCAGCCCGTAGAACATGGTGACGAACTGCCCCGGCTTGAGCGTGGCCGCGAGCTGGACGTCCAGGGCGAGCAGCAGCTCGCGCGGCGAGCCGTAGCGCGGCGCATGCGAGCGCCAGAGCGCCGACAGCATCGACATGATCATGCAGCCGCCCAGGCCCTTGCCCGAGACGTCGGCGATGGCCAGGGCCACGCGGCCGTCGGGCAAGGTGAGGAAGTCGTAGTAGTCGCCGCCCACCTCCGCGGCGGCGCGGTGTGCGCCGGCGATCAGGAAGTTGCCGGCGACCAGCTCGCCCTCGGGCAGCAGCCCCGACTGGATCTCCCGCGCCAGGCCGAGCTCGTGGGCCAGCCGTTCCTTCTCGACCAGCTCCACCTGGGCGCCGCGCAGGCGCCCGGCCATCTCGTTCACGGCGGCCGCAAGCAGGCTGAACTCCGTGCGCCCGGTGATGGGCAGGGCCGTCTCCAGATCGCCGCGGCCGATGCGCTCCAGGCCGCGGCGCAGGCTGCCCACGGGCCTGAGCAGCCGCGACATCAGGAGCAGGATCAGCGCGAGGGAGAGGATCAGGATGCCGCCCATGACGAGGAGCTGCTCCTGCCGCGCCGCCTGCACGCGCTCGGCAACGTAGCTGCGCCGCATGCCGACCACGGCCTTGCCGATGGGCTCGCCACCGGGATGCAGCACGGGCGATTCGGCGAGCAGCAGCGTCGCCCCCTCGCCGAGGGTCTCGCCCGGGCGCAAGGCCACCGCGCCGGCCAGGGCTTCCACGCGCTCCGGCGACCTGTAGGTTTCGCCCAGGAGCCGTGCATCGGAGTGGCCCTGAATGATGCCCTCGTGGTCGACGACGACGGCCAGGGCCAGCGCCGGCTCTTCGCGCTGCATCTCGCGAATCAGGGGGTGCAAGGTCAGCTCGGGGTAGTCGCTGAGCAGGGCGCCGGAGCCCACCATGGCCAGGTTGCGCGCCGTGAGCAGCAGGCGCGAGCGCAGCTCGGCGCTCAGGGTCTCCCGGCTCTGCCGCTCGGCGACGACGCCGACGCCCAGCACGCCCGCCGCGGTGAGCAGGGCCGCCACCGTCGTCACGATCAAGCGCAGGCCGAGGATGCGCCGCGGCCGCGTGGCCGCCGCGCCCACCTGCTCCGAGAGTGCTGGGCTTGCTTTCATCGCTTGAAGATCTCCTCGCTGCGCGCCAGCTGCGCGCGAGCGCGAGCCAGGTAGCCCTGGGCCCGCTCATCCGTGGGGTCGATGGCCAGCGCCTTTTCCCAGAGCGCCGCCGCGGCTTCCAGACGGCCGGCGGCGAAGGTCTCCATGCCACGCACGAGGTACTCGCGCTTGAGATGCTCGGCCACCTGCTGGTGATGGGGATCCTTGGTCCAGACCAGCTCCCAGTAGCGCAGGGCCTCTTCGCCGCGGCCCGCCTCCGCGGCGGTCGACGCCCCGACGATAGAGCTCCGCCAGCTCCGCGCGCTCGCGGGCCGAGAGCGAGCGGACGGGCGGCGCGGGCGCGGCGGAAGCCACGGCAGGTGCGCGGGCCGCGGCCTCGCGGCGGGCGCCATCGGTACGCCGCAGCTCGGCGAGGCGGCGCTGAAGGCCGAGGACGCCGGCATCCGCTGGCGCCAGCTCCGCTGCCTCGGCCAGGCGCAGGGCCGCATCGTCGAAGAGGCCGCGCTCCAGGAAGCTGCGTGCCCGCTCGAGGCGACCGGCGACGCGGGCCGCGATGGCTTCTTCCGCGCGGCGGAGCATGGCGGCGGCCTCGGCGTCCGCGGGCTGCTGGGCCAGCACCTCGGCAAAGGCCGCGCGCGCCTCCCGGAGCCGGTCGGCGCCGAAGGCGTCCAGTCCGGCCGCGAAGCGCTCGCGCAGCGCGGCGCTGCGCTGGGCCCGGCGACCGCTCTCCGCCTGGCAGCGGGCCAGCGCGGCGCTGAGCTGCGGCTGCTCGGGCAGGTAGCCCAGGGCACGGTGGTAGGCGAGGGCGGCGCTGCCGAAATCCTCGGCGCGCTCATGGCCCTCGGCGATGTCGGCGTGACAGCGCGCGGCCAGGGCCAGCGCGCGCGCATTCGTCGGGTCCAGCGCCAGCAGGGTGGCCAGGTGCCCGAGAGCATCTTCCTGTTGCTGCGCCTCCCGCGCCGCCGCCGCCATCGCCAGGAGCTCGTCGACGCGCGCGGTCTGCTTGGCGGCGAAGGCCTTGTCCAGACGCGCCTGGAGGGCCTCGTCCTGCGCGCGCGCGGCGGCGAGGCGCTGGCTGGGCAGGTCGGCGCCGAAGCGCAGGCTGAGCCCGAAGCGGTGCACGCTCTCCAGCGCATTGTCCTCGAAGACGTAGTTGAGACCCCAGTCCCGCCAGCGGATCTCGGCGCCGGCCTGAAGGCGCTCGTAGCCCCAGCCCGCGCGCAGGGCGAGCAGGCTGTAGCTCAACTCGAGTCCGGCGTGCAGACCGAGCGCACGCTGCTCCACCCGTTCGAGGTCGAGCGCGGCATCGACGCCGAGGCCCGCCACCGGGCGCCCATAGCCGAGGCCGATGCGCAGGCTGCGCGGATCGCTCACCGCGTCGCTGTCCAGCCGCAGGCGCGGCTGAACGGCGTTGCCCAGCCGCAGGCCCAGCCGCAGCGGGCTCAGCGCCGGGCGCTCCCAGCCCAGCGCCAGCGCGGGCTTGAGCTGGAGGCCGAGATCCAGCCCGATCGCGCCGCCGCTCATGCCGGCCAGCTCCTGACGCCGCAGCTTGACGGCGGCGCCCAGGCTCCAGCCTCTGCCGAAGGGACGCGCATAGGCCAGGCTGAGCTGCTGCTCCAGATCCTCGAGATCGGTGGCCGTGATCAGGTTGCTCTCGTCCCGGCCCTCGATGCTGGCCACGCTGTAGCTCTGGAAGCCGAGCGCGAGCACGCCCCAGCGCCAGTTCGGCCAGGCCAGGGCGGCGTACTGCTCCTGCATGGCAAGACCGTAGAGGCTGGCGTGACCCAGCTGCAGCGAACGCCGCTCCAGCAGGCCGAGGGCGCCCGGGTTCCAGAAGACCAGCTCGGCGCCCTCGGCCGCGGCCGTCGCCGCCCCGCCCATGCCGAGTGCGCGAGCGCCGGCGCCGTAGGCAAAGATGGACTGCCCGCCGGCGTCCGCGCTTTCCCCGCGCGCCGCGCCCGGTCCGAGCAGGACCAGCAGCAGGAGTAGCCCCATGCGCAGGCGTCTGCTCATCGCAGCACCGCCACCTTGCGCAGGAGGCGTTCCCTGTCGCCATCGGCGTAGGTCACCTGGAGCTCGGCCAGGTAGACGCCGTTCTGCACCGCGGTGCCGCGGCCGTTCTTCCCGTCCCAGCGATCGTCCTGCTGCAGGCCCGCCGGCTTGAGCGCCCCGTCGAGGAGCGTGCAGACCAGCTCGCCGCGCCCGGTCCAGAACTTGAGGCTCACGCGCGCCGGCCGCTCGAGGTAGTAGGCGATGGTGGTCTCGTCGCGGCCCGCCGCGAAGGGATTGGGGAAGTTGCTGTAGCTCTCGGCCAGGGAGCGCGGACTGAAGTTGCCCACCGCCGTCCTGAGCGGGAACTCCTGCCCCGCCGCCGGGCGCAGGGCCACGGCGAGCAGCGGGTTCTCCGGCTGCAGGAGGGCGACATCGGTTGCCGCGAGGGTGAGGCGCAGGCTTTCGCCGGAGAAGTCCTCGCTGAGGACGGCACGTAGCTCGAGAGCCAGCGGCGGTCCGGGCTCGATGGCCACCGGCGCGCTCGGGCCGATCCAGGCGCTCAGCGAATCGGGAGTCAGCGGGGCGCTCTCGGCCCAGAGCTGCTCGCCACGGTAGAGGCGCAGTCGGCTCACCGCGCTACCCAGTGCCAGCGCCGCGCCGGCGCGGTCCTCTGCCGCGAGCGCGAATCCGGCCAGTGCTACGGCCCCCGCGCCGGGGGCGGCGGGATTCGCGAAGCTGAGCAGCGCGCAGGGCACTTCCTGCCCATCGGCGGCGAGCAGGGTGGGCAGGCGGCTGGCCAGCCCGAGCAAGAGGTCCCGCGGCGCCTCCTCCAGCCAGATGAGACCCGACAGCAGCGGCAGGGCCTCGCCCGGCTCGGCGGCAAGGAGAGCGGGCTGGCCGGTGTTGACATCGAAGGACCACCAGCCCGGCCCATCCAGCGCCAGCTCGAGGAAGCCGGCGGGCGCCGAGGCCTCCAGATCGAGGCGAATCGTCAGCTCGGCCGTCTCGCCCGGGGCCAGGATGCGGTCCCCCAGCGGCAGGTAGACGCTGCCGCCGGCGCTGGGCAGGCTGCTGAGTTCGGCCAGCGGCGCGCCGTTCCAGTCGGCGCGCAGGCGCTCGGCATGGAGGCCGGGGACCAGCGAATCGCGCAGGGCGTCCAGGAATCGCAGGCTGCAGCCTGCGGCGCGCAGGCCGCCGTCCCCGCTGCCGCCCGGATGGCGCAAGCGCACGCGAAGCACCGCCAGATCGCGAGCGCCGACGCCGGCGCTATCGGGCGCCACCGGCAGGGCGTGGGCGATGAGCCGGTCCGCCGTGGACTCGACCCGCAGCGGATGGCCGAGCAGAAAGGGCTCGGCATAGGCCGCCGGCACGGGCGCGCCGGAGATCGCG
Source organism: uncultured bacterium (assembly GCA_963695095.1). Taxonomy (GTDB): domain Bacteria; phylum Krumholzibacteriota; class Krumholzibacteriia; order JACNKJ01; family JACNKJ01; genus VGXI01. The sequence goes on from CAVOFT010000001.1 coordinate 3,035,768, forward strand.
TCGTGCACCTGCAGGCTGCTCGGCGGCTCCAGGCGCAGGCGGAACAGGCCCAGTGGCGCTCCCTGCGCGAGGTCGCCGATGAGCAGAAGCCGGCGCGGGGCGCCGGCGGCGATGGCGACGAGCGGCGAGCAGGTCAGAACGAGCGGCCCCGTCTGCCCGGGCGCCAGGATGCGCTCGCCGTGGAGGCCGCCGCTCTCGTCCACCAGGCGCAGGCGCGACAGGCGCCCGCCCAGGGCGATCGGCGCCGTGCCCGCGCTGTCCACGCCTGCCACCGCGAAGGCAAGCAGGCGCAGATCCGCCGTGATGCCCATGACGCCGGGGTTCTCGAAGCTGAGCGTCTCGAGCAGGACCGCCGGCTGACCCTGGCCGACCGGGCGCAGGGTGTCCGGGGCCGAGCTGACGAGCAGGCTCTCGGCCGGGGCGCTCACGCGGGCCGGGCCCGCCGTGATCGGGTAGCTGCCGGCATCCAGGGCCACCGTGACCGGCGCGCCGCTGGTGGCGTCGACGGCGCCGAAGGCCTGGGCATTTTCGATGAGGAGACTGAACTCGGGCACCAGGGTGGCGGCCGCGATATCCACCGCGAGATCCAGCGTGACGGGCTCGCCCGCCCGGACGCGCACGGGCTGCGTGAGCTCGAGATCGAGCAGGTCGCCGCTGGTCTCCATGGCCCCGGCGTTGCGGGCGAGATAGACCTGCGCGCCCTCCTTCACCCGCAGGCCGGCCAGCAGGGCCGCCGGGGCGATGCCCGCGCCGTCGGGCGCGCGCAGACGCAGGCGCAGGCTCTCCAGACTCACGTCCGAGGCCTGGCCGCCGCCCTGGTGGCTGAAGGTGAGGTGCAGGGGCAGCACGTCCGTCTGGCCGCGATTGACGACGAAAGGCAGCGAGGCCGTGGCGTGCAGCGCGAGGCTGTCCGCCTCGACCCAGATCTGATGGGCGCTCGAGACGCTCTCCAGTGACAGGTGCGTGAGGCCGCTCTGCTCGCCCAGACCCGAAGCGCTGCCGCGCAGGGCGACCTGGCCGGCGGCGAGCGCAGTGTAGGTCCAGCTGACGAGGCCGCTCTCACCGGGATCCAGCGCGAGCGTGGCCGGCGTGGGGCCGCTGAGCCACCCCACTTCGCCCGCGCCCTGGGACACGAGCGGCGAAGGCGCTATGCCCGACATCGACTCGGCGCTCAGATTGCGCAGGGTCATGGCGACGTTCAGCGTCTGACCGACGATGCTGCCCGCGGGCGTGATGCCGAGACTGCTGAGCAGGGTGGCCGTGCTGAGCAGCTGCGACTCGGGGTTGACCAGGGGCAGATCGCGCGGGCCGTCGTTCGCCGAGGCCATGACGATGCCGTCCACCGGCACGCCGAGGCGCAGGGTTGCCGAGTCGGCGAGCGCGGGCGACACCGTGAAGCCGACGAACAGACGCAGGCCCGCCTCCGGCACCGGAATCGCCGAGAAAGCGCTCTGCCAGGAGCTGCCCAGCCAGGCCAGGACGCCCAGGTCGGCATCGTCGCCGCCGCCCGCGCCCCAGAGACCATCGCCGCCGTCCGCCCAGAGCTCGAGATTGCCCAGCTCGTCGCCGCCGGCCGACCCGTCCATGTCGCGCACGGTGAGGTGCTGCAGGGCGTCCGCCGCATAGCCGTTCGCGGGCAGATGGAAATCCAGGGCCAGCACGGGACCCTCGCCGGGACCCACCGTGGCCACCGGGGCACCGTGATTCGTGAGCTGGGCGGCCACCATGCCGTCGACGAGGATCGCGCCCTCGCCGCCGAGGGGATACAGGGCCGCCGCCGAGGTGGCGTCGGCGAAGCCGAGCGCCTCGGCCGCCTCGACCATGGCGCCGAGGCGATCGCCGTCGGCGGCACGGGTGAGCGAGAGGTCGGCGGTCACGAGCAGGCGGCCCAGGCTCTCCGCCGGCAGGGTCCAGGTGAAGCCCGTCAGGCTCGCTTCTCTGCCCGTGAGGCCGGCCATGGCCAGGGGTGGCCCGCCGTCGGGCAGGCCATCGCCGTTGCTGTCCTCCCAGAGCGCCACGCGCTCGAGGCCCTCGGCCAGCTCGGCGGGCGTGCCGCTGCCGCTGCCGGCGGCGACGAGGTCGAGGCGCACCAGGGTCTTGGCGACGGCGTAGCTGTTGCTGAACTGCAGGGCGAGCAGGGGCAGGCGCTCCTGCCCGGGCGCGGCGCTCGACTCGGCCAGGGGTGAGGCCGAAACCGTGATGCGATCGTCGGCGCTGATCCACTGGGTCTGGGCCGCCGGCACGCTGCGGTCGATGGGACCATCGTTGGCGCTGGCCATGCCCAGCGCCGTATCGGTGGGATCGACCGGCAGGCCGAGGGCGACGGTGGCGCCTTCGGTGGCCAGAGGGGCGATGTCGGCAGTGACGAACAGGCGCAGGCCGCCCACGGGCACGCTCTCGCTGAGGCCGTAGCGCTCCCAGCGCGCCACGGTGCTCACCAGCTCGCCCAGGGGCGCGTCGAGCGCGGGATCGAAGAGGCCGTCGCCGTCGTCGCGCCAGAGGCGCAGGGCGGCGATGTCCAGGCCCGCCTGCGCGCTGCCCCAGTTGACCACGTTGATCTTCTGCAGGACGTCGGCGGCATAACCGTTGGCCGGCACGCGCAGGTCCATCACCAGTGCGTTCAGGGTGCCGGTCATCAGGGTGGCGTTGCCCGGAGCCCACAATCGCAGCTGCGCCGCCGCCATGCCGTCGACGGGGAAGTCGCCCGCGGGGGCGAGCGGCCAGGCCGCGCCGAGCGAGCAGGGCTGGGCGAAGCCGAGGTCCTCGGGACCGGCGAGGCGCAGATCGAGGCGGTCGCCGTCGCGCGCCGCCAGCGAGGCGCCGCCGCGCACGTGCAGGAGGAGCGTGTCGCCGGGGGCCATCGTCAGGTTCAGGCCCGTGAAGCGGGCCGCGCCGGCGCTCATCGCCGCGCTGGCCCGGGGCTCGTTGAAGTCCACGGGCTCGCCGCCCTCGGTCGCGAGCTGGGCCGTGAGCAGAAGTGCCGACCAGTCGGCATCGAGCTGGGCCGCGCTGCCGGCGCCCGTGCTCGCGTTGCGCACCGCCAGCGTATCCAGGGTCTGCGCCTCGGGAGTGGCGTTGACGAGGCGCAGCTCGAAGACGGCGACCGGGTTGCCCCCGGGGTAGAGGGACTGGCCGGCCTGCGCGGGGGCGCTCACCAGGACGCGCGGCAGCTCGGCCTCGCCGATGACGATGGCGAGGGCGGCGCTGTTGTCCTCGGGCGCCGGGTCCTCCGTCTGCGCGCCGGCCGCGGCCGAGAGCGTCAGGGTCTGGCCGGCGCCGGCGAAGCTGGCCTCGAGTTGCAGCGTGAGGGCCGCCGCGCTCTCGGCCGCCAGCTCGCCGAGAGTCCAGATGCCGGTCGCCGGCGCGAAGGCGCCCTGGCCGGCGCTGTGGCCCGTCAAGCTGAGCCCGGCGGGCAGTTCGATGAGGACGCCGGCCCCCACCGCGGGCTGGGGGCCGGCGTTCGCCAGCGTGGCGAGAAGTTCACAGGCCTCGCCCACCTCGAGCGAGTCGTCGTCGATCTCCAGGCCGAGGGTCAAGTCAGCGGCCCGGACGAGGAGGGCCGCGCTCGTCGAGTCGTTCGCGGCCGTGGGGTCGGCCTGGTCGGCGGCCGCGATCCAGGCCCGCGTGAGGAGCTGCTGGCCCGCCCAGCCGCCGGCCACCCGCGCCTCCAGCCGGAGCTGCAGGCTGTCCCCCGCGGCGAGCGTGTCCGGGCTCCAGAGGCCGGCGCCGGCATCGTAGCCACCCAGCTCGGGGCTGGCGGACTCGAAGAGCAGGCCCGCCGGCAGGCTGTCACGGACGCTGATTCCGCTCGCCGGCTGAGAGCCCAGATTTCGCAGGACGAGGGTCAGCAGGCGCAGGTCGCCAGGGTCGGCCGCCTCGGCATCCAGGCTGAGCTCCAGCGCGAGGTCGGTGCCGCCCACCGCGATGCGGACGCCGGCCCTGTCGTTGGCGGGCTCGGGATCGGCCGGCGTCGAGGCGATGCGCTCGGCGCTGTTCTCGATCTCGCTGCCCGCCGTGCCGGGGGCCGGCGTGGCGTCGAGAACCAGGGTCGCGCTCGCTCCCGCGCTCAGGTCGCCCAGGGCCCACAGGCCGCTGGCCGGCAGGTAGATGCCCTGGCTCGGCGTGTCGCCCAGGTAGAGCAGGCCGGCCGGCAGCAGGTCGCCGATCTGCACGCCGGTGGCCGCCTGGGGACCCAGGTTGGTCACGATCAGCGTGAAGCTGAGGGGCTCGCCTTCGCCCGCCGTATCGTCGTCCACGCTCATGGCCAGGGCGAGGTCGGCCGCGGCCGGGGTCACCGTCAGGCGCGTCGTGTCGTTGGCCGCCACCGGGTCGCCCTGATCGGCGCCGACCCGCCAGGCCAGGTGCTCCAGCTCGCCCTCGGCCTGCAGCTGCACGGCCAGCTCGAGGGTGGCCCAGGCGCCGGCCGCGAGGGAGCCGACCTGCCAGAGCCCGCCGAGGTCATCGAAGCTGCCCTGACTCGGCGTCGCGCTCTGCAAGGCGAGGCCGGCGGCCAGGGAGTCGCGCAGGACGACGGCCGTGGCCGCATCCGGGCCCAGGTTGTCCACGCGCAGCTCGTAGTTGATCAGCGCACCCGGCAGCGGATTGGGCTCATCGACCGCGAGGGAGAGGGCGAGATCGGCGGCCCGTACGCGCAGGCTGATCGCCGCGGCGTTGTCCCCGGGATCGGGGTCGGCCTGGGCGCAGTTCGCCACGCTGAGGCTGTCGACCAGGGTGAGGCCGGCGCTGCCTGGAGGGACGTCGGCATCCAGGAGCAGGGTGGCGCTGGCGCCCTGGGCCAGCCGGCCCAGGATCCAGAGCCCGCGGGCGGCGTCGTAGGCGCCGGCGCTGGGGGCGGCGGCGGCGAACTCCAGACCCACGGGCAGGGCCGCGCGCAGCGCGAGGCCGTCCGCGGCGCGAGGGCCCGTGTTCTGCACCGTGGCCGTGAAGCGCAGGCGCTGGCCCACGTCGGGCTCGGCGTCATCGACGCCCAGGGCGACGGCTAGGTCGGCGAGCCCCGAGGTGTACACGAGCAGGCGGGGACGGCGACTCGAGTTGGCCTCCTCCTTCGTGTAGTACTTGGACTCCCTGTCCCACGAGCTGGCGAGGAAGGCGAGGCCCTGATTGGGCGAGGTGCCCGCCACCCAGTCGGCGGCCAGCCCGCCGATCTCGATGCTGTACATCTGCTGGATGAGCGGCAGGAAGCTGGCGGCCGGCTCGGGATCGACGGCCTCCCCGAAGCCGTTCCAGTTGATGGTGGTTTCGTTCCAGGCCCTTGTCGCCCGATGGATGTTCACGGGCAAGCCGCTGTCGTCCTTCGACTGCACGGTCACCTGCAGCAGTGCGGACTGCACGCGGCTCGCCGGCGGAACGCTCGTCAGATCGAAGCCGAGGAGCGTCCAGCGGTCGGCGCCCGACCGGCGCCGGACCTTCATTTCAATCTCATCGCCGTGTTCGTCGTAGGGATGGTCTTCCTCGATCCAGGTGTCGCCCAGCGCGGAGAGCGTGAACAGCTCGAAGGCGGTGACGGCGATGTCGACGGCAGCGGCCGCGTCGGCCGGCGTGGGATCGGGGGGCAGCGCTTCCGTGACCGCGGCCGTCGCGGTGTAGAGCCCGCCCTCGCTGCCGGGCAGGGCCCAGACCTGGATGCGCAGCGTCGCGGTGGCGCCGGCCGCGAAGGTGGCGAGCTGCCACTTGCTCGAGGCGGGATTGTAGCTGCCGGCGCTCGCCTGATGGGCCAGGTAGCCCAGCCCGGCCGGCAGCGCGAACAGCACCTGGACGTTGGTGGCGGCGTCCGGACCGCCATTGTGCAGATCGATGGCCAGCCACAGGGAATCGCCCTCTTCCACCACGGAGGGCAGGGCGCTGAGGGCCAGGCTCAGGTCCGCGCCGGGCAACTGCAGCAGGAGCGTGGCGCTGTCATCCGCGGGGTGGAGATCCGGCAGGGCCGCCGCCGCAATGCTTGCCGTGACGGCGATCGTGCCGACCACCGACTCGGCACCCGCGCGCTGATCGCGCACGCTCGTCGCCTGCCCGCCGGCAGCGGAGCGATGGCCCAGGCGCCGGCGCCGGCGTCCCCGGCTACGCCTTCCACCTGACGGACTGAAGACGAGGCCCTCCGGCTCCGGCACGGCAAGCTCGACGCCCTGGGCCGTGCGCGGACCAGCGTTGGCGAGCCTCAGGGTGAGGAGGACCGTCTGCCCCGGCTGGGGCGTGAGATCATCGGCTTCGAGCGCGAGGCTCAGTTCGGCGTGGTCCGCCCCGCGCGCAGCCAGCCAGAAGAAGGCCTGGCCGTTCTGGTTGACCGCGGCGCTGGAGCCCCGCTCGATGCCCGTGGCCGTGAGGGCCTGGATGGCGTTGGCGTAGTTGGCCAGCGCATCGAAGCTCTGCGTGGCGTCGCCGGCCAGGGCGGAGGGGCGCTGGGCGCCGCTGGTGGAGCCGCCGGACTTCACCAGGACGTAGTCGGGCTGGAAGCCGCCCAGCTCCACGGCGCTGTTGTCCAGGCCATTGCCCCAGTAGCGGCCTGCGGCCAGGTGACCCGGCGACTGGCTCCAGGCGATGTAGTGGTAGCGCGTGAAGGCGGCATTCACGTCCGATGAGGTGCCGACCTGGAAGCCGTCGGCGACGAGATCGATGATGCGATTCGTGGTCGCCGTCTCGGTGCTGAAGGGCAGGCTGTAGCCCGCCGTCATCTCCCGGTTGCGGTGCCAGGCGCGGGTGGCGCCCTCGCCCATCACGAGCACGAGGTCCGGATCGATGCCCAGGCCGGTGACGGTCTGGTTGGCGATGCTCCAGCCGGTGTAGCTGCCCACGCGGATCTCGTCGCCGGCGCTGAAGGCCACCCAGTAGTAGTTGCTGCCGGAGGCGTTCACATCGGCATCGGAACCGATGCTGAAGCCATCCGGATCCAGGCTGAGCAGGCGATTCGCCTGCAGGTCCCAGGCGCCGGAGAGGTGCTTGCAGTAGCCCACGGGCATGTCGGTGCTGCGGCAGACGGCGCCATCGTTGCGGTTGCCCTTGACGATGACGACGACGGGCTGGAAGCCCAGACCCGTGATCGCGCGCGCATTGCCGCCGTCGCCGACGTAGCTGCCGCTGGCGACGTAGCAGGGCGCTGCGAGGGCGCCGCCGCCCCGGCGAGCAGCGCGGCGAGGGCGAGTCAGCAGACTGAGCCGGCGCGGCCTCTGAACCATGGTCTCCCCATCCCGGACCTTGATTGCCATCGGCGAACCCGAGCGGTCAGGGCGAGACCTTGATTGCCATCGGCGAACCCGAGCGGTCAGGGCGAAGGCGGACGCTCGCGGTCGGGCGAGCGCCCCCTGCCCGCTAGGGGAATCGGCTCTCCGGGGCAGCTTCTTGACCGGAATCGGGGTTCAGGCGGTGCCGAGTAAGGGCGCATCCTGCCCTCGCCTGCCGCCGGGCGGGTGCCCTCGCCTGCCCCGGCGGCCGGCGGCAGGCATTTCGGCAGCAAGGTCGCGGGGGACCGGCCGCGGGCGGGGGCGAGGGCTAGGCGAGAGCGGCCAGGGCGGCGTCGTAGTCGGGCTCGCTCGACGGTCTCCGGCACGAGCTGGCTGTGGAGCACCTTGCCGGCGGCGTCCAGCACGACGACCGAGCGGGCGAGCAGGCCGGCCAGGGGGCCGTCGGCGATGCGGACGCCGTAGGCCCGGCCGAAGGCGCCGTCGCGGAAGTCGCGAGGCGGAGACCACGTGCGTCCAGGCCCTCGGCTGGTGCAGAAGCGCTTGTGGGCGAAGGGCAGGTCCATGCGACACGCACAGGACGGCGGTGTCGTCCAGCCCGCGCGGCCTCGGCGTTGAAGCGACGCACGCTGGCGGCGCAGACGTCGGTGTCGAGGCTGGGGAAGATGTTCAGCACCACCCGCTGGCCCTTGTAGCTCGCCCAGGGTGACGGCGCTGAGGTCGGTACTTGACGAGGGTGAAGTCGGGGGCGGCGGTGCCCACGGCGGGCAGGTCGCCCACGGTGTTGAAGGGGTTGCCCTTGAGGGTGAAGTGGGCCATGCGGCACTCCTTGGGTTCGGTGGGGGATCCCCATCCATAGCACAGGCGCGTCCGCGGAGGCCAGCCCCTCAGTCGTGCAGGTCGCGGTGGCAGCTCATGCAGGCGGCGCCCTGCCCGTGTTCGGTGGACTCCTCGTAGTGGCACTTCACGCAGAGCGCCCGCTGGGCGGGGTGGGCGTAGGGATTCGGGCAGGGGATAGGAGCCGGAGACCTGGCCGTCCTCGTCGAGGAAGTTCACGTTGGGATCCCAGCGGGTGGCGGCCGGCGCGCTCGTGGCGTGGGCCCGGTGGCAGCTCATGCAGGTGACGCGGCAGTCCTGGAAGGCGCCGGCCGTGCCGTCCACGGCCATGCTCGCCTGCTCGAGCGGCACCTCGGGCAGGTAGGCGGTCCAGTAGTCGCCGCCCGTGGGGTTGTCCGGGCCGGCGTAGCCGTTGTAGGACTGGCGCGCCTCGCCGTCCAGCGGCCGGTCCACGGGATGCCCGAAGCCGGCGCCGGACTCATCGTGGTAGAAGCCGTGGCAGTTGGCGCACCACTCCGACCAGCCGGCCTGGTAGGCCGTGTGGTTCGCGAGCGCCTCGGGCGGTCCGTCCAGCGCCGGCCCCGCGCCCTGCGGGGCGGGATAGTGGAAGCTGTAGCCGGCCGCGTCCTGCTCCCCCGCGCCGCGCAGCAGGCGGTAGTTGGTATTGCCGTGGGGATCGTGACAGCTCGTGCAGCCGAGCGCATCGGCGGGGTAGTCGCCGCCCGGCGCCTGCGGGTGCTCCGGATCCTCGAAGAGGCCCAGGTCGGCCGAGACCAGGCTGTGACCCGCCCGATGGCCGCCGATCGGGTAGAGGAGCCCGTCCGGAGCGTCATTCAGGTTGGGTGCGAACAGGAAGATGAAATTGCCCGGCCCGCGCTCGGGCGGCGGGTAGGCCGGATCGCCGGCCAGCACCGCCCCGAGGGCGGTGGCGTGGCAGGACAGGCACAGGTCCGTGGAGGAGGCGAAGCGCAGCAGGCCGCTGACGCCCCCGGGCACGCCCGGATCGGCGGGCAGGCCGTCCTCGCTACCGTGCAGGATGTGGCAGGCGCCACAGGCCGCCACGCCGCCCTCGTGGAAGGCGAGGGCGGGCTGGGCGCCGAGCAGCAGGAGGGCGAGCAGGCAGGCGGTCGACAGGATGCGCACGGGCGGACTCCCCGGATGGGATCGATGCGGACGGGCGCCGCGGGAGGACGCGAAGCAAGCTTCCGGCCAGTATACGCGATGGCGGGGAATCGACGCCAGCGGCCGATCGCCGCATGCCTCCGCTTGCAGGCCGCTCCCCGGAGGGAATAGAATTGCTGCGCACATCGACCCGGCATCCGGGGCCCCACCCAGCGGGCGGGGCCCCACGCAGGTTGGTCTTGGTTTTCGCCTGACATCCAGCATGGCCACAGTCCATCACCTGTTCGAGGGGAGATCACCGATGAAGAAGTTCGCGATCGGTCTGCTCGTGCTCCTCTGGTTGCTGCCTGCAGCGGCCATGGGCGCGGATCCACTCAACGCCTTCGATGCCGACGCCGCGCGCACGCTCGCGCCGCGCCCCTTCGCTCCCGCCCAGTCCGGATTCGCTACCAAGCCGGACCCGGCGGCCCATGCTGCCCTGCGCGCAGGATCGCCTGCTCGTGCAGTTCACCACCGACGCCATGGAACGGGCGCAGCTCGACCTCTCCTTCAGGTGCGGCCACGCCGAACGCCGCCACCGGCCTGCCCTCCGTCGACGCGCTGACCGCGTCCGCTGGCGTGCGCTCGGTGGAGCGTCCCTACGCCCAACCGCGCGACGAGGCCCGGGCCATCGCCCTGGGCGTGGACCGCTGGTACCTCCTGCGCTTCGACACCGGGCGCGACCTGGCCGACGTGGCCGCCTCCCTGAGCGCGTTGCCCGACGTCGCGGCCGTCTCGCTGGACTGGGTCGCCTTCCCGGCGGCGGTGCCCACCGATCCGCTGTACGCCGATCACTGGGGACACAACAACACCGCCCAGCTGCCCGGCTAGACTGGGGCGGCACCTATGACCACACGCTGGCCCAACACGGTGGGCACCCCCGGCTTCGACGCCAACGCCCAGGCCGCGTGGGACGGCAGCCAGGGCTACGGCACCGCCGAGCGTCGTCATCGCCATCCTCGACAGCGGCGTCGACATCGACCACCCCGACCTGCGCCTGGTCGCCGGCTACGACTTCGGCGACAACGACAGCAACCCCGACGACAACTCAGCGGCAGCGCGGGCCACGGCACCTGCTGTGCCGGTGTGGCGGCGTTCGGTGCAACAACAGCCTCGGCGCCGCCGGCATCGCCGCCGGCTGCAGCATCATGCCCTGCAAGGTGGCCAACAGCGCCGGTTCGATGTACTTCAGCTCCATCCAGAACGCCCTCTACTGGGCGGCCGACAACGGCGCCGACATCATCAGCATGAGCCTCGGCGCCGCGATCAGCAGCGACCCGGCCACCGACACGGCGATCAACTACGCCTACAACGCCGGCTGCGTGATCCTGGCCGCGACGGGCAACGAGAACACGAGCACCATCAGCTACCCGGCCATCCACGCCAACGTGATCGGCGTCGGCGCCGCCTCGCCCTGCGGCGACCGCAAGCGGCTCGAGCAGCAGCGGCCGAGTGCAACCCCGGCGTCAGCACCGACCCCAACGGCTACACCTGCGACGGCGAGCGCTGGTGGGGCTCCAACTACGGCGTCACACCGCCGGACGCGGCCGGCGCCGTGGACGTCATCGCCCCGACCATCCTGCCGACGACGGACATCGGCGGCAGCGGCGGCTATCGCCGCGGCGACTACGAGCCGTTCTTCAACGGCACGTCCTGCGCCACGCCGTACGCGGCCGGTGTCTGCGCGCTGATCAAGTCGAAGAATCCCGACCTGGACGCCGGCGCAGATCCGCAACCAGCTCGTCAACACGGCCAGCGACATCGTCAACGTCGAGTCGGGCACCGGCTGGGACCGCTACAGCGGCTACGGCATGGTCGACGCCGCAGCGGCGGTGGGCGGCGGCGGCGGCCCGTGCCGCCGACGGCGGCGTTCGTCGGCTCGCCGACGAGCGGCAACGCCCCGCTGCCGGTCAGCTTCACCGACCAGTCGAGCGGCGCGCCCACGTCGCTGGAGCTGGAACTTCGGCGACGGCGGCACGCTCGACGGCCCAGAACCCCGGCCACACCTACACCAACGCCGGCACCTACACGGTGACCCTGACCGCGAGCAACGCCGACGGCTCCGACGCCGAGGTCAAGACCAACTACATCACGGTGACCGAGCCGGCCGGCACCTACGCCAACCTGCCCTACGCCACGGGCTTCGAGACCGGCGGGCTGGACCAGTACTGGACGACGGCTCGACCACCGACAGGGCCGCATCCAGATCACCACGGCCAACACGCCCGCACGGCGGCACGCTACCACCTGCGATGGACGACAGCTCGAACGGCGGCACCTACAGCCCAGAACGAGGCGTGGCTGCACCTGAACCTGGCCGGGCTGGCGCAGGTGGACCTGAGCTTCTGGTGGAAGGATTTCGGCGACGAGACCCACACCCAGGACGGCGTCTTCTTCTCCGACAACGGCGGCAGCAGCTTCGTCAAGGTCCTCGACCTCAACGGGCGCGAGCTACACCAACAACGTCTGGAACAACTTCACCCTCGACGTCGACGCGCTCGGCGCGGCCGACGGGCTCAGCCTGAACAGCACGTTCGTGGTCAAGTTCCAGCAGTACGACAACTACCCGATCACCACCGACGGCTTCGCCTTCGACGACATCAGCGTCACGGCAGCGCCGCGCCGCCGCCGGTGGCGGCGTTCAGCGGCACCCCACCTCCGGCGTACGCCCCGCTGGCGGTGCAGTTCACCGACGCGTCGACGGACGCGCCGACGTCCTGGAGCTGGACCTTCGGCGACGGCGGCACGTCGTACCGCGCAGAATCCGTCCACACCTACACGACGGCCGGCACCTACACGGTCAGCCTGACGGCGACCAACGCCGTCCGGTTCGGACGTCGAGACCAAGACGGCTACATCACGGTGAGCGAGCCCGACGGGCGGCACTGGACGACCATCACCTACGACGACTTCGAGGGCGGCTTCGGCAGCTACACCGACGGCGGCGGCGACTGCGCGCGCTACACCGGCGGCACCTACGCCCACCAGGGCAGCGCGCGCGCCGATATCCAGGACAACAGCGGCATGGCGTCGTCGTTCTACCACACGGCCAGCTACAACGTGACCGGCTACACCGAGCTCGAGGTCGACTTCTGGTTTTATGCCGTACAGCATGGACAACTCGAGCGAGGACTTCTGGGTCCAGTACTACGACGGCACCACCTGGCGGACGGTGGCGACGTTCGCCCGCGGGATCGACTTCGACAACAACACCTTCTACTGGCACCGTGCCGATTCCGCGGGCAGTACAACTTCCCGACCAACGCCAAGCTGCGCTTCATGTGCGACGCTAGCGGCAACCGGACGACGTGTACATCGACGAGATCGAGTTCCGCGGCCTGACCGCGGGCGGCGCGGGAGCGGGGCCCGGGTCACGCAGACGCGGCGATCGCTGCCGGCCCAGTTCGCCCTGGACCAGAACCACCCGAATCCGTTCAACCCGGAGACGACGATCACGTTCGCACTGCCGGAGACGAGCGTGCGGCTGCAGGTGTTCGACGTCCCGGGCCGGTCGTGGCGACCCTGGTGGACGAGGTGCGCGGCGCGGTCTGCACCAGCTGCACTGGGACGCCCGCGGCGAGGCCTCGGGCGTCTACTTCTACCGGATCAGCGCCGGCGAGCTGCAGGAGACGCGCCGGATGATCCTTCTCAAATGAGCCCCCTCGCCTCCACCCGCGCGCGACAAACGTGCTCGGGCTGGAGGCGACTCGCTCACCGGGCAAAGAAGGACCCGGCACGGATCTCGCGCCGGGTTCTTTATGGGGTGTGTTCGATTGGCGCTCGCCTCGCAGCTCTGTCGCGCGCGGGTGGAGGCGGGGGAAGTTCATTTGAGGAGCGTGGCGCGGCCCACGAGCACCCGCCCGGCGGCGGTGAGGCGGTCAGGTGATCCCTGATGCCAGCCCCTCCGGACGCCAGCTCACGCGGTGCTCGCCGGCGGGCAGCGCACCGTCGACAAGGCCGGCGACCTCGCGTCCGGCCAGGTCGTACACGGTCAGCCGCGCCTGCCGGCCGCCGCCAGGCTGAAGGCGATCTCGGTGGCCGGGTTGAAGGGATTGGGGTGGTTCTGCGCCAGCCGTGCCGAGACGGCAGCTCCGGCGCGGCGGTCGGATCCGCGAACTCGCCGATGGCGATGCTCCGCGGCAGGTAGCTGCCGCCGTCCACCTCGCAGTGGTAGCCGCCGTAGTCCGCCGCAGACACCCGCCAGCGTGAGCTGGGCGGCCGTCTCGCCGGCCAGCGGCTGGCCGTCCTTGAACCACTGGTAGCTGCCGCCGTTCAGTCCGGATTCGAGCACGAACTCGGGTGCGGCGATGCCGGGGCCGGCGCCGATCACCTGATCGGCATTGCCGGCCACCACCACGCGCACGTTGTCGATGGCGCCGTTGTTCTGCAGGTCGCCCAGGATGCGCAGATCGATGGGCACCTGCGCGCTGTCCCGGATGAGCCCGTCGTTGACCAGCAGATCGCTCGCGCTCACGACGGCCGTGCCCCAGCCGGTCGCCCAGCCCTGCAGCGTGTCCGCGATGGTCGTGCCGCCGGTGAAGGCCGCCTCGTTGCTGACCTGCACGCGCCCGCGGAGCTTCGCCTGGTCGATGCTGACGCCGATCAGCGCGCTCATGCTGTGCATGTCGATCGTGTTGCCATTCGCGTAGACGGTGCCGCCGCCAGCGAACCCCAGCCGAGCAGGGTGAGATCAGCGCCGGGCGCCAGCGTCAGGTCGCCTTCGGACAGACCCAGACCGTCGCGCAGGAGCAGGGGCGTGTCGGCGACGATGCTGCCGCCCTGGAACTCGGGCAGGAACATGCTCACGTCGAAGACGCCGGCGGGTCCCATGCTCAGGTGATGCACGCTGGCGCCATCGAACTGCAGCGAGCTGCAGCTGATCTCGCCGTTGTTCACGAGGTCGCCGGCCATGTTGATGCTGAGGCCATAACTCGTATTCGTGATGACGCCCTCGTTGATCAGCCCGCCCGCCACGGTCATGTGCCCGCCCCCGGTCAGCGACGAGGGCAAGAGGCCGTCCTTGATGGTGGCTCCGCCCGTGAAGTGGGCGGTGCCGGCGATCTCCGCCTCGCCGAAGACCACGGCCGCGTCGAGGGTGGCGTTTTGCAGGTAGGTCCAGGACACCACGTAGAGCGGGTTGCCGTTCATGCGCAACTCGCCGCTGATCCGCCCGGCGTCCACGGTAAGCGGGCAGTTGGCGCCGAGCAGCAAGCGCCCACCGGTGACGACGAGGTCCCCGGACTTGACCCAGGGCGTCTCGACGATCAGGTCGCCCGCGGCGCCCGTCGCGAAGACGAGATTGCTGGCGAAGACGGCGGCGGCATCCTGGCTGAGGCTGCGATCGGCGCTGCCGGTGATGCGGGTCAGGTTGTTGAGCCAGTTGCCGTCGTTGGTGAGATCGCCGCCCAGCTCGAGCGTGAAGAAATAGGAGCCGTTCTCGATGAGGCCATCGTTCGTGACCGCCCCCGCCACGCTCAGGGTCGCCGGTCCGCTGCTGGCGGCGTGCAGCTGCCCGGCCGGCTCGACGAGCAGGCTGGCGCAGCTCTGGGTACCGGTCACGTGCACCGGCCCGGCAATGATGACCTCATCCCCGGGTCCGGGGACCACGCCCCCGACCCAGGTGCTCCCCACGGCCCAGAAGCCGCCCGCCGCGGTGGAGCTGATCAGGCTGGCCAGGGCCGGCCCCGGAGAAAGGCTAACGCATGCAAGTATAGACGATACGATTCATGGGGACCTCCCGGCCATCTCTCCGCCTAGCGGGGATTTCAGTCACGGGAAAATCTACCATATCTGCGAATGTCTCCGATATCGAATTCCCACTTCAACAAGCCCCCTCTTGTCAGCCCACCCCGATGTCGGTTACCGATGGGCAGCCCAAGGAGCGCCTTGATCCCCTACCTCGCCATCGCCCTGGCGCTCGGCGCTGGACTCATCTGAGGGAGGCCGGCATGCGCGACCGCGGCATTCTCTACACCACCGCCTTTCTGCGCGCCCTGAGCACGGGCTTCATCGGCGTGACCCTGGGGCTCTACCTCGCGCGCATGGGACACGACGCGGCGGCAATCGGCCGCATCGTCTCGGCCGGCCTCGCCGGCGCCGCGCTGGCCGCCATCCTCGCCACCGCCTTCGCGGATCGCCTGGGTCGGCGGCGCTTCCTGGCGGGCACGGCCGCCATCGGCGCGCTCGGCACGGTGGCCTTCGCGCTCAGCGACAGTCCCCTGGCGCTCGCCCTCACGGCCTTCGTGGCCATGCTCAACGGCATGGGCCGCGACCGCGGCGCGGCGCTCATCCTCGAGCAGGCGGCCCTGCCCGCCACGACCACGGACGCCGGCCGCACGCGCACCATCGCCGTCTACACGATGCTGCAGGACATCGGCCACGGGCTGGGCGCCCTGCTCGCCGGACTGCCCTCGGTGCTGCGTTCCGGGGACGCCACCGGCGCCGGCGGCTACCGCGTCGCGCTGTTCCTCTGCGCCGGACTCGGCCTGGCAATGGCGCTGCTCTACCTGCGCCTGCGCGCCGGCATCGAGCCGGGCGCGGGCGCCCGCCGCCAGCGCCTGTCGCCGCGCAGCCGCGGCCTGCTCCTGCGCCTCTCGGCGCTCTTCGGCATCGACAGCCTGGCCGGCGGCTTCCTGACCACCACCCTGCTCTCCTACTTCTTCTTCGCGCGCTTCGCCGCGCCGGAGATGGCGATCGGCCTGCTCTTCTTCTTCTCGCGCCTGATGAACGCGGGTTCGCACCTGGCCGCCGCCTGGTTGGCCGGCCGCATCGGCCTCGTCAACACGATGGTCTTCACGCACATCCCCTCCAGCCTGCTCCTGGTCACCGTCGCCTTCGCGCCCAGCTTCCCGGTGGCGGCTGCGCTCTTCCTGCTGCGCGAGGGGCTCGTCGAGATGGACGTCCCCACCCGCAGTTCCTACGTGCTCGCCGTGGTCCAGCCGGAGGAGCGGACGGTCGCCTCGGGCATCACCAATCTCGTCCGCCTGGGCGGCTGGGCCGTGGCGCCCGCCCTGGCCGGCAGCCTGATGGACCCCGGGTCGCTCTACCTGCCGCTCGTCATCGGCGCCGGCATGAAGATCGCCTACGACCTGCTGCTCTGGCGCGCATTTCGCGCGATCAAGCCACCGGAAGAGTCGCAGACGTAACTATTTAGCGTCACCTTTGCGATTCCGATAAAGTCCTGGCGGCAGCACCCGATGAATTGTTGAGCGATTCACCGGGAAAGGTCGCCATGCAAACTGAGCTGGAGCTGAGGGAAGCGCTGGCGCGTGACATCGACAGCCTCGCCGATCAGCTCTCCCAGGCCGCCGACGGCAACTTCGACTTCCGTGTACATACGGACTCCGCCGATGCGCGCGTGCAGAAGCTCGGGACGCTGGTCAACATCGTGGTCGAGAGCGCGCGCCGGGCCATCGCCGAGCTCAAGCAGGAGCATCGCAGGCTGCAGGAAAGCGAGCAGCGGCACCGCGACTACATCGCGAACACGCCCCTCGGCGTGTTCGTCACCGATGAGCGGGGCCGCTACGTCCAGGTCAACCCGGCGGCCTGCCGCATGACCGGCTACGCGGAGCACGAGCTGCTGGCCATGAGGATCCCCGATCTCCTGGGCCGAGAGGGCATCGCCGCCGGGATGCGCTACTCCAGGCTGTCGCCGAGGCAGGCGAGGCGCATGACGAGTTCCGTTTCCGCACCAAGAGCGGCGAGCTGCGCTGGTGGTCCGTCTCCGCCGTGAAGCTGTCGGAGTCCCGTTTCATCGGCTTCTGCAGCGACATCAGCGAGCGCAAGCGCGCCGAGGAGGCGCTACGGGAATCGCGCGAAGTGCTGCAGGGTGTTCTCGATGCCATCCCGGTGCGGGTCTTCTGGAAAGACAGAGAACCTGGTCTACCTCGGCTGCAATGCGGCCTTCGCGGGGGATGCGGGGGTCGCGGGGCCCGAGGCGGTCATCGGCAAGGACGACTTCGCGATGGGCTGGCGGGACCAGGCGGAGCTTTATCGAGCCGACGATCGCGCCGTGATCGAAGGCGGGCAAGCCAGACTCCTCATCGAGGAGCCGCAGACGACGCCCGACGGCGGGCAGATCCACCTGCTGACGAGCAAGCTCCCCCTCCGCGCCGCCGACGGCGCCATCGTCGGCGTGCTCGGCACCTACTACGACATCACCCCCCTCCGCCGCGCGGAGCAGGACTACCGCACGCTGTTCCGCGAGATGCTGGACGGCTTCGCCTTGCACGAGATCATCTGCGACGCCGCCGGGCGGCCGGTGGATTACCGCTTCCTCGCCGCCAATCCGGCCTTCGAGCGCATGACCGGCCTCGAGGCGGCGGCGATCCTGGGGCGGACGGTCCTCGAGGTCCTGCCGGACCTCGACCGCTCCTGGATCGACACCTACGGCAAGGTGGCGCTGAGCGGCGAGCCGGCTCACTTCGAGGACGAGGTCGCGTCCATGGGCAAGCGCTTCGCGGTGTCGGCCTTCCGGCCCGCGCCGGGCCAGTTCGCCTGCTTCATCGCCGACGTCACCGCCCAGCGGCTGGCGGAGGCGGAGCAGCGCCGCCTCGAGGAGCAGCTCGGCCAGTCGCAGAAGCTGCAGGCGGTCGGCCAGCTCGCCGCCGGCATCGCCCATGAGATCAACACGCCCGCGCAGTTCGTGGGCGACAGCATCCAGTTCCTCGGCGACAGCATCGCGCCGATCGAGTCCCTCCTCGCGAAGTCCGGCGGCGGCTGGCCGACCTGCCGGCCACTGCCGAGCACGAGGAGCTGCGCGCGCAGATCGCGGCGGTCGAGGCCGCCGTCGACATCAACTTCGTGCTCGAGAACTTCCCCGGCGCCGTGGCCGACGCCAAGGACGGCGTCTCGCGGATCTCCACCATCGTGCGCGCGATGAAGGAATTCGCGCATCCGGACCAGAACGAGAAGGCCGCGGCAGATCTCAATCGCGCCCTCGAATCCACGCTGACCATCGCGCGCAGCGAGTACAAGTACGTGGCCGAGCTGGTCACCGAATTCGGCGAGATGCCGCCGGTGATCTGCCACCTCGGCGACCTGAACCAGGTCTTCCTCAACCTGCTGGTGAACGCCGCCCATGCGATCGGCGATGTCGTCGGCACGAGCGGCGCGCTGGGGACCATCCGCGTGCGCACGGCCCGCGAGGGCGACTGCGCGCGCATCGACATCGAAGACACGGGTGGCGGCATTCCCGAGGCCGTCCGCGATCGCGTCTTCGAGCCCTTCTTCACGACCAAGGCGGTCGGCAAGGGCACCGGACAGGGCCTGGCCATCGCCCATGCGATCGTCGTCGGGAAGCACGGCGGCACGCTGCGCTTCACTTCCGAACTCGGCAAGGGCACCTGCTTCACGATTCGCCTGCCGCTCGTCCCCGTCGTCCCCGCGGCGACGCCGCTCCCCTCCCACCAGTCACCGACTGGAGAAGGATCGACATGAACCAGACTTCCGTGACCGCGGACGCCCAGACGCCGCCGGCAAGCGACACCCTCAGCACGGTGCTCTTCGTGGACGACGAGCCGAAGATCCTCACCGGATTGCGCGTGGCGCTGCGCAAGTTTCCCTTCCGGATCCTCACGGCGAATTCGGCCGCCGAGGCCCTGGCCGCGCTCGCTGAGCAGCATGTGGACGTGGTGGTCTCCGACGAGCAGATGCCGCTGATGTCGGGCTCGCAACTGCTGAGCGTGGTGCGCAAGCAGCATCCGGAGACGATTCGGATCATCCTCACGGGCCAGGCGAGCCTCGAAGCCGCAGTGCGCGCCATCAACGAGGGAGAGGTCTATCGCTTCCTGGCCAAGCCCTGCAATCCGATGGATCTCGCGAACACCATTCTCGGCGGTCTGCAGCTGCGCGATCTCGCCAGGCAGAGCTCGCGCCTGCTGTCCCGGACGCGCCAGCAGCAGGCCGTCCTGCGCAAGCTCGAGAGCCAGCATCCCGGCATCAGCGAGGTCAAGGTGGACGCGGGCGGCGCCATCCAGCTCGAGGCCGGCGATCTGCAGAGCCTGATCCGGGAACTCGAGCAGGAAAACCGCTAGCGCCGGGTTGCCGGGCGGCGGCGTTCCCCCTCGGCGCTGCCAGCCCCCCAACCCCTGTCCTTGACAGCCGGCAGCCTGCCATGCCCACCTGCGGCAACTCAGGAGGTGCCGCCATGGCCGAGACTGGCCTGTTCGCGAAGTGGATCCGCTCGGGTCCCGCCCTGCATAGCCTGCTGCGCATCGTGGCCGCGCTCATGTTCCTGCAGGCCGGCACGATGAAGCTCTTCGCCTGGCCGATGGGCATGCCGCCGGACGGCAGCACCGCGAAGCTCCTCACGCAGATCGGCATCGGCGGCCTGCTCGAGGTGGGCGGCGGCCTGCTCATGTTCGTGGGCCTCTTCACGCGGCCCGTCGCCTTCCTGCTCGCCGGCGAGATGGCCGTGGCCTACTTCCAGTTCCACCAGCCGCAAGGCCTCTGGCCCGTGCAGAACGGCGGCGTGGCGGCCGCGCTCTACTGCTTCGTCTGGCTCTACTTCTCCGCTGCCGGGGCAGGACCCTGGAGCCTCGACGCGCGCCGGAGCGCCCCTCGCCGATATCGGAGCGATAAGGCTGATTAGCACTTGTTGCCCGCCAGGCTTGCGCGGGAGAGCGCGCTGCGGGATAATGAAGCTGTGAGTGCTGCCGGCCCCGCGCGAGCGCTGCGCCGAATAACCTGAACAGGGAGGGCGAGATGGCCGCAACTCCAGGCCGGAGCGCCCAGGCGGCCGCGAGCGAGTTGCGGCTCACTCGCGAGCTTGCCGCGCCGCCGAGCCTCGTCTTCCGCGCCTGGACGGAGACCGCGCGCCTGCGCCAGTGGTGGGGGCCGCGCGGCTTCACGGTGATCGGGATGGCCAACGACCCGCGCCCGGGCGGCATCTGCCACTACGGCCTCGCCGCCCCGGATGGCCGGGTGCTCTGGGAGCGCTGGGTCTACCGTGAGATCCAGCCGCCCGACCGGCTCGTCCTCGTCGCTTCCTTCGCGGACGCCGAGGGTCGCGTCATCCGCCACCCGGTCGCCACCGACTGGCCCATGGAGACGCAGATCAGCCTCGACTTCGCGGCCTTCGGGAGCGACACACGGCTGACCCTCTGCAGCGCCCCCGACGGCGCAGGCCGCCGAGCAGCAGGCCTTCCGCGACGGCCACGCCTCCATGCAAGCGGGCTGGGAAGGCACCCTGGCCGCACTCGCTGCCCATCTGTCCAGAAATCCCTAGGCGGTCAGCGGCCGGCGGGGCCAGATCCGGCAGCGACGCTCAGTCGCCCTCGCCGCGACCGTGACCATGACCATGGAGGCCGCAGGTGGCATCGGGGTCCACTTCGACGAGGGCTTCGCGCTCCAGATCGGCAAGCGTGGCGGCGACCGTGGGCTGGCCCGCAAGGTAGATCCGGAGGCCCGCGGCCTGCAGCTTGCCGAGCGCTCCTGCTGCCGATACCGCCAACGGCGATCGCGTCCATGGCCTCACCGGCCAGGACGGCCAGCGGCTGGCACATCCCGTGCGCATGGTGCTGGTCTGTTGATTGGCGATGCTGCGGCAGTCGCCGCTCTCGGTGTCGACGACGAGAAAGAGCGGCGCTGAGCCGAAGTGCGCGCAGACGGGGCTCTTCAGGCCGGCGTCCTTGGTGACGGGAATGCAGAGTTTCATGGATCCTCTCCTTGTTCGGGTGCCTCCCAGCCCGCCCGGCAGCGGCCGCCGCGATGCGGCTGAAGGTAGAACGCGACACGCCCATGCGTGCGGCGGCCTCCTCTTGATAGAGCCCCTCCAGATCGGCCAGGCGGAGGGCTTCCAGTTCGTCGAGGGTCATGGCGATGGACTCCAGCGCGCGCAGCGGGCCGAGCTGCACCCAGGCGATCTCGCCCCGCTCGCCACTACAGGCTTGCCTCAGTCCGCGAGGCCCATTCTAGCCAGGAAGGCCGCCCAGCGCGGATCGGCGTGCAGCAACGCAAAGGAAGGCTCGCGCTTGACCTCGCTGAGACCCGCGTCGCGCTGGGCATAGGAGCGCTCAAGCCAGGCGAAGGCCGGCTCGACTTCCCCGCGCAGAGCGAAGGCAGCCGCGATCTGGTAGGCACCGTCATCCGGATAGTCCGCGACGAGCGTGGCGAGCGCACGGTCAGATTCTTCCTGGCGACCGAGGACATGATAGGCGACGGCGAGGGACATGAGTCGCGCCCACTCCTCGGGCTCGCGCTCGGCTTCAGCCAGCGCCTCCTCGTTCCGACCCTGGCCAAGGAGAACCGAACCCAGCATCATCCGCGTCCCGACTCGCTGCGGCGAGATCTCCAGTACCCGCCGATAGGCGGCCTCCGCCTCCGCCAGCATCCCGGCTGCCCGATAGCTCATGCCGAGCCCTGCGTAACCGCCGGCGCTCAGGGGATCCTGCTCAACAGCCCGCTGCCCCAACACGATGGCCTCATCCACGCGGCCCAGATCGCGCGCCAGCGTGGCGGCTCCGCGCAGGACATCGGCGCGGCCGGGGGCGATCGCGAGGGCCCGGCGATGCGAGGCATCGGCGGCCTGCCAGTCCCAGTCGTAGGATGTCTGGAGCGTGGCCAAGGCCAGGTGACCCTCGATCAACTCGGGCTCGAGCGCCAGCGCCCGCTCGGCCGCCTCCCGCGCAAGCCCGTGGCCCTTCGCCAGGGGAGTCCAGCTATAGCCCGCCTCGTGCCAGTGGGCGCGCGAGAGACAGGCCCAGGCCAGCGCGTGGCCCGGATCGATGGCAAGCGCCTGGCGCAGGTACTCGATGCCCTTGGCGATGTCCTCGCGCCCGAGGCGATCGACGAGGAAGCGTCCCTGCAGGAAGAGCCGGTGGGCCTCGCTGCTCTCGCCGCGGCCCCTGGCCGCCGCGGCAACCTCGGCCCGCGCCTCGCCGCTCGCCTTCGAGTGGGCGGCCTCGCCGAGCAGGGTCGTGCGCAGCTCCTTCACCACCGACTGCGCGATGTCGTCCTGCACCGCGAAGATGTCCTCCAGCGTGCGGTCGTAGGTCTCCGACCAGAGCTGGTAGCCGTCGGCCACCTTCACGAGCTGCACGGCGATGCGCACGCGGTTGCCCACCTTGCGCACGCTGCCCTCGAGAACGCTGGCCACGTTGAGCGGCATGCCCTACGTCCGAGACCGTTGCATCCTTGCCCTTGAAGCTGAAGGCCGAGGATCGCGCCGCCACGCGCAGGCCGCTGATCTTTGCCAGCGTGCCCAGCAGCTCGTCGGCGAGGCCGTCGGCGAAGTACTCGTCTTCCTCGTCGCGGCTGCGGTTGACGAAGGGCAGCACGGCGATCGAAGGGACTTTCTGCGCAGCCGCTGCGGCGGCGCCCGAGTCGAGACGTGGCGCCGGCGGGCGCGACTCCATGCTGCTGCGCAGCAGCTTCCAGCTCGTTGCGCACGTCCTTCGCGGTCTGGAACCGTCGCTCGGGATCCTTCACCAGGCAACGGCCGATGATGCGCTCGAGGTCGGCGGGCAGCTCCGCGCGCAGGCTCGCGAGCGGCGCCGGCGGGTCGCGCAGGATCGCCGAGCTGACATCGGCAGCGTCGCGCCGGCGAACGGGCGCCGGCCCGTTGCGAGTTCGTAGAGCATGATGCCCAGCGCGAAGAGGTCCGTGCGCGCATCGACCGCCTCGCCGCGGAGCTGCTCGGGCGCCATGTACGGGCACGGTGCCCAGCACCTGGCCCGGCGACGGAGATGCGGTTCGACGGCGGCGAGCGTGCGCGTCTCGGCCAGGGCCGCATTCACCCGGCCAGCTTGGCGAGGCCGAAGTCGAGCACCTTCACGCGGCCCTCGCGCGTGAGCATGACGTTGGCGGGCTTGAGGTCGCGGTGGACGACGCCCTTCTCGTGCGCGGCGGCGAGGGCGTCGGCCAGGCGGGATCGCCAGCTCGAGCAGGCGGGCCAGCGGCAGGCCGCCGGGGCGACCAGCTGTCGAGCGCCCTGCCCGTCGACCAGCTCCATGGTCAGGAAGTGGCGTCCCTCGGCCTCCTCGATCGAGTGGAGCGTGACGATGTTGGGGTGGTTGAGCGCGGCGACCGCGCGGGCCTCGCGCTCGAAGCGGGCCAGGCGCTCGGCGCGCGGCCACGCCGCGGGCAGCACCTTGAGCGCGACCTCGCGGCCGAGCCGGCGTCGCGGGCGCGGTAGACCTCGCCCATGCCGCCCGCGCCGAGGGGCAGCGAGGATCTCGTAGCCGCCGGGCGCGTGCCGGGTGCAAGGAACATGGGGTTTCAGGTTCCGGCCGCGGAGCCCCGCTGTCAAAGCGCGCTACCCGCCCTGCCGCGGCCGGCGATCCTGCGTTGCCGGCCAGATCCGCCTCATTGCCGCCAGCGGACGATTATGTCCTGCTCGGGCAGGAAATCCGTGGCTTCGTAGGTCCAGACCGTCTCCTCGCCCTCGCGCCGTGTGAACGGGAAACTGAACTCGAGCGGTTCGGCGCCGGCGGGCAAGCGGATCTCGAAGGCGGCTCGCGCAGCGGGCTGCCCCAGGCCTTGGTGGTCGTCACGATGTAGCGCGCGTATTCGGTGCGGGAGCTGCTGGCGATAGATCGCCTCGACGACGAGCGTATCGCTCGGGCAAGGCGGCAGCCACCAGCGCACGACCCACTGGCCCGGCACTGCCTCCCAGCGCGCCGGCAGCGCGGGGCCGCTGGCGCCGGCCCGCACCGCGAGCGAGACGAAGCGCCAGCCGCCGAGCAGCGAGTCGCGCGGGAAGGGATAGAAGAGCGGGAAGCGCCTCGCTCTCCCCCCCGCAAGCAGCAGGTAGCTGCCGCGCACCTCGAGGCTGTCGCCGACGATGCTCAGGCAGATGCGCTCGGAGTCGAAGACGAGCGGGCAGGCTGCGCGCGAAGGCGTCGCGCGGCCGGGTGGCACCCGGCGCTTCCCCGTCGCGCAGGCCAGCGCTTGCGCGAGCAGGCCGAGCGTCAAGGCGGCGGCAAGCGCGGCAGCACGCGCAACCGTCACCCCAGCTTGCGCGACTCGAGCCGCCCATCAGGGTAGAGCGTCTTGATCGCGCCCCAGCTCGGCGACGCCGTCGGCGTCGTCCTCGCCGACGATGAAGGTGACCGGCAGGCAGCGCCCCATAGGGCTGGCCGCGCGCACCCAGGCTGGCGTCGGTCGCCGACGGCGAGGCCGCTCGCGTCGGCGGTGACAGCCAGCCGGTGATGGTTGAAGCCGATGGTAGTCGTCGAGGTGCTCGAGCCAGTCCGCCAGCGGCGTCACCGCACCCAGCGAGCACAGATGCCCGCCCAGATCTCCGTCTCCGCCCACGGCCTGCCGCCGGGTGCGGCGCTGAGCTCAGCACTGGATGGGCGAAGTCGATCACGCAGTTGCGGTCCGTAGCCGCAGGGGATGTGCGTGTACTCGCAAGGCAAGCCGACCTCGGCGCCGCAGCCCTCGGCATAGCTCGGGAAGGGATTCCCGCAGTCGAGCGTGACGGTGCTTGCCCCAGGTGCTGGCGAAGCCGAAGCGCCCCGGCTCCGCTCACGTCGAAGACGAAGCGGGCGATCAGGAACACCTCGTGGAAGCTGATGGGCAGGTCGGGGGATCGAGTGACCCAGTAGTTCAGTCGCAGTGGAAGCGCGTAGGGCGGGAGGAGATTCCAGATCGCCCCCCAGACGCCGCACACGGTCGCCGTCGACGAACTGCCAAGCCCTCCGGCCAGACCAGATCGCAGTCGACCGCCCGGATGTCCATCGGCTGGCCCGCCTGCTGCCAGTGGATCGGCTGAAGAAGAGCAGGAATTCCCAGGTGCCCAGCGCCGATGCGTCGTTGACGACTTGCTCGCAGTCGACGATGTCCGTCTCGCAGGGCCGGCGAACTCCTGCACGTGGCATGAGCAGCGCCGACTCGGGGGGGACGTTGGCCGCGCTCGGGCAGGACCGAGGCCAGGAGAAAGGTGGCAACGCCGCCCAGCCCAGGCCAGCCGGAGCCACAAGCCGCGCGCGAAACCCTGCATGCCCCCGCCTCCTGCCCGCACACCGCAAAGGCTGACTCGATGCGGTCCCAGTGTAGCACCGCGTCGGGACGCCGTCGAGGTGCCGGCCGGCGACGCTTGACGCCGGCGCCGCGGCCGCTATCCTTGAGGCTTCACCCGCGGGCTATCCCGGAAAGGGCTGATGTCGACCGTTGCTCTCCATGAGGGACAGGCCTAGGGCGAAGCGGCAAGGCCACGCGGCCAAAGGGCCGTGCGCCGCTGCTTCGTCTCTCGCCTGCTCCCCTGCCAGCGCAGACCGCGCCGGGCGATACGCGCACCGGCGGCCGGGTTCTGCGCCGTTCGTGCACACCCCAACCGCACGCAAATGGAGAGCACCGCAATGAGCGATCTGAAGGCCCTGGGTTTCGGCCCCTATTTCCAAGCACAATTCGAGGCGTGGGCCGAGCCCGCGCTGATTCCCGCCCGCGTCGCCGCCGAGCACCACGGCGCCTATGAAGTGTGGACGGCGAGCGACCGCCGGCCAGGCCAAGCTCGCCGGGCGCCTGCGCCGCGAGCTTGCGGAGAGCGAAGCGCCCACGGCCGGCGACTGGGTCGCCCTGCGCGAGGCGCCGGGCCCGGACAGCATCGCATTGATCGAGCGCGTCTTCGCGCGGCGCACGGTCTTCACCCGCGGCGCCGCGGGGCGCGAAGGCGGGTGCAGGTGGTGGCGGCCAATGTCGATCTCGTCTACGTGGTGAGCAGCATGGACGCCGACTTCAACCTGCACCGCATCCAGCGCTACCTGGCCCGCATCCACGCCGGCGGCGCCACGCCCGGCGTCATCTTGAACAAGGCGGATCTCTGCGCGGACGTGGCCGACCGTGTGCTCGACGTGGAGCTGGCCTGCCCCGGCGTGCCCGTCCACGCGGTGAGCGCGCTGCGCGGCGAGGGCGTCGCGGCCATCCGCGCGGCGGTCGGCCCGGGGATGACCGCGGCCTTCCTCGGCTCCTCGGGGACGGGGAAGTCCACCCTGATCAATGCCCTCCTCGGCGAGGCGCGATGGCCACCGGCGCCGTGCGCGCCTACGACGGCAAGCGGCCGCCACACCACCAGCCACCGGCAGCTCCTGCGCCTGCCCGGCGGCGGGCTGCTGCTCGACACGCCCGGCATGCGCGAGCTGCAGCTCGCTCGACGAGCGACGGGCTGGACGCGGTCTTCCCGGAGATCGCCGCGCTGGCCGCCGCAGTGCCGCTTCCCGGACTGCCGGCACGAGGGCGAGCCGGGCTGCGCCGTGCAGGCGGCGATGGCGGCGGGCGCGATCGGCGCCGAGGCGCTCGCGCACTGGCGCAAGCTCGAGAAGGAGGCCCACGCCTACGCGCTGCGGCAGGACGTGCGCCTGCGGCGCGAGGCAGGAACGCGCCTGGGGACGCCGCTACGCGCAGGCGATCAAGGAGCTGAAGCCGAAGCGCCGCGAAGCGCGCTAGCCTTGGGTCCTTGAGAGGCATGCGCACAAACGGCGCCTCCGCGCGCCGGCTTGCGGCCCTGGCCGAGGCGGAGTGTACACGTGTACAAAACAAGCCGCCCTGCCGGGTCGTGATCTGCCCGGCGGGGACGCTGCGCGCCGATCAGGGCAGCAGTTGATCGGCCAGCGCGTTGATGTACTCCTCGATGGCCGTGTAGCCCGAGGGCATCAGCGTGGCGTGATCGCTGCCGTCCGTGGGATCAAGGCCGTGGCTTCGCTCCCAGGCGTCGGCCATGCCGTCGTCATCGCCGTCGGGCGGCGGCGTGCCGGGCGTCAGGCCCGCCATGAGGTCGGCGGGAATGCGCGCGCCCCACTCGCCGGTGCGCTGCTCGGTCTCCGCGACGGCCGTGAGGGTGACGATGTCGCGCGGCCAGGCGCCGGCCTGCTCGAGCACTGCCGCGTAGGCGGCCTGGGGCGTTTGCGTGGTGATCGGAATGTAGTCGGGATAGGCAGCCGCGAAGTCGTGCTCGCGCGTCGCGCGGTACTCCTCGCCCTTGCCCAGGCTGCCGTAGACGTCGAGGAAGAGCGCGTCGGCCCAGGGATCGGCGACGATGCCGAGATAGTCGCCGGGGTCGTCCACGAAGTTGTCGGCGATGGCGTAGGCCAGTCCCTCGCCCGGCGTGTCGTCGAGCGCGAAGGGCTTGGCGCTGCCGTCGGGCCCCTGCTTGTAGGTGTTGCCGACGATGTTGAACTGCCCGGAGGGCGGGTTGTGGTGCGTGAACCCGCGGTGGAAGTTGTAGACGACGTTGTTCTTCACCTCCACCGGTCCCCGCGCGCAGGCGGGATTGCGCGTGCTGTGATGGGCGAAGAGGTTGTGATGCAGGCTCACGCGCGGCCGGTTCGACAGCAGCCCGTAGTTGTGCTGGCCTTCGGGATGCCCCTCGATCGCGGACATGGAGAGCGTCGACCACTGCACGGTGATGTCCGTCACGGTGAAGATGCCCATCGTCTCGTCCACGGCGAAGGCGGCCGAAACGTGGTCGAAGATCGCCAGGCCGCTTTCGACGAGCTGGATGCCGTCATAGGAGCCGCCGCCCTCGCCCGCGAAGGCAGGGCGGATGCGCAGGTGGCGGACGATGAGGTTGTTCGCCGCGTCGGCGCCGTAGAGCCGACCCCTGATCGTGATGCCGGCGCCCGGCGCGGTCTGGCCGGCGATCGTCAGGTCGCCGTGCCGGATCCGGATCGGGTCCGCCTCGATCACGCCCGACACCGCGAACACGACGATGCGCGGCTCGCCCTGGTCCAGCGCCTCCTGCAGGCTGCCGGGGCCGGAGGCAGCCAGGGTCGTCACCTTGATCACCCGGCCGCCGCGGCCGCCGGTGGCCTGGGCGCCGAAGCCCTCGGCGCCGGGAAAGGCCAGCACGGGCTGCGGGTCCTCGTCGCCCGGGTCGGAGGGGCCGACGGGATCGCGGGTGTCCCGGTCGCAGCCGGCGCCGAAGCCGAGCAGCGCAAGCAGGCCGAGGCGGACGAGCAGCGCGGCAAGACTGCCGGCAAGAGGGCCCGGCGATGGCGTGGCGGCGAGATGGCGTGGACGCATGGGGCACCTCGGGCTTGCGCGGACTTCCTCAGGCGATCGGGGGCATGCCGAGTGTGCAACGGGCGTGCCGGGGCGGCAAGCATTGCCTGTCCTCCCCCGTCAAAGGCGTTGTCGGACGGCGGACTTTGCCGCAGTATCGGCGCATGGAATTAGGCGCGCAAACCGCAATCCGCGAGCTGTACCGGCGCCGCTTCGGCGCTGCCGTCGAGGGATCGACGCCCCTGCACGGCGACGCCTCCGGCCGGCGCCTCCTGCGCCTTCGCGGCGCGGCCGGCACGGCCATCGGCGTTCATGGCCCGGATCCCCTCGAGAACCGGGCCTTCCTCTCCTTCTCGCGGAGCTTCCGCGCCGCCGGCCTGCCCGTGCCCGAGATCTACGGCGAGGACGAAGCAGCCGGCGTCTACCTGGAAGAGGACCTCGGCGACGCCACGCTCTTCGAGGTCCTCAGCGCCGGGCGCCAGGGCTCCGCGCCGGATGCCCAGGCGGTCGCCGTCTATCGCGAGGCGCTGCGTCTGTTGCCGCGCTTCCAGATCGAGGCGGGGCGCAGCATCGACTACGCCGTCTGCTACCCGCGGGCCAGCTTCGATCGCCAGTCGATGCACTGGGATCTCAACTACTTCAAGTACTACTTCCTGCGCCTGGCCGGCATCCCCTTCAGCGAACAGGCCCTGGAGGACGACTTCGCCCGCTTCGCCGAGCTGCTGCTCAGCGCGCCGCGCGAGCACTTCCTCTACCGCGACTTCCAGTCGCGCAACATCATGGTCCGCGACGGCAAGCCCTGGTTCATCGACTACCAGGGCGGCCGGCGCGGAGCGCTCCAGTACGACGTGGCCTCGATCCTCTACGACGCCAAGGCCGACCTGCCCTTCGACCTGCGCGACGCGCTGCTCGCGGAGTACCTGGCGGCCGCCGCTGCGCTGGCGCCGCTCGACCGCGGCGCCTTCCTCGCGCTCTACCCGCTCTTCGCCTACGTGCGCATCTTCCAGGCGCTGGGCGCCTACGGCCTGCGCGGCTACTACGAGCGCAAGACGCGCTTCCTGCAGAGCATCCCCTACGCGATCCGCAATCTCGAGCGGCTCTCGCTCGAGTCACCGCTGCCGGCCGAGCTGCCCGCCCTGGGCGAGGTCGTGCGCCGGCTCGTCGGCTCCTCGGCGCTGCGGCAGATCGGAGGCGCCTCGCTGGAGCTGACCGTGCGCGTGGCGAGCTTCGCCTACCGCGACGGCCTGCCCGAGGATCTCGCCGGCCACGGCGGCGGCTGGGTCTTCGACTGCCGCTTCCTGCCGAACCCCGGACGCGAGTCGCGCTTCGCCGCCCTCACCGGGCGCGACGCGGCCGTCGCCGCCTTCCTCGACGCCGAGCCGGCCGCGCAGACCTTCCTGGCCCGGGTCTGCGCGCTGGTCGACGACGCGGTGGACAACTACCGCGGCCGCAACTTCACGGACCTCAGCGTCGCCTTCGGCTGCACCGGCGGCCAGCACCGCTCGGTGTACTGCGCGGAGCGCCTGGCCGCGCATCTGCGAGGCGCGGGGCGTGGCGGTGGCGCTCAGCCATCGCGAGCTCGGGGAGACCTCGTGAAGGCGATGGTCTTCGCGGCCGGCCTCGGCACGCGGCTGCGGCCGCTCACCGATAGCGTTCCAAAGGCCTTGATCGAGGTCGGCGGGCGGCCGCTGCATCGAGATCGTCCTCGCGCGGCTCGATCGCGCGGGCGTCGACGCGGCGGTGGTCAACGTCCACCATCTGCCGGAGCAGATCGAGGCCTGGCTCGCGGGCGCGCGCCTCGGCCTGCCGGTCGCGCTCTCGCGCGAGACGGAGCTGCTCGACACGGGCGGCGGGCTCAAGCACGCGGCGCCCCTGCTCGCGGGCGGCGGAGCCCTTCTTCATCCACAACGTGGATGTGCTGAGCGCGATCGACCTCGGCGCGCTGATGGCGCAGCACCGTGCGAGCGGCGCCCTGGCGACGCTGGCCGTGCAGCCGCGCACGAGCGGCCGCGGCCTGCTCTTCGACGCCGAGGGGCGCCTGGTCGGCTGGGAGGAATCACCCGGCGGCCGGCGCAAATGGGCCGGACGCGCCGTGCCGGGCGCCGAGCGCCTCGCCTTCTGCGGCATCCACGCGGCGGGCCCCGCGCTCCTGGGTCGCCTGAGCGAGACGGGCGCCTTCCCCATCGTGGACGCCTACCTGCGCCTGGCCGGCGAGGGCGCGGACATTCGCGCCTTCCGCGCCGACGGCGTCTTCTGGGCCGATGTCGGCAACGCCGAGAAGCTCGGCGGCCGTGCGCAAGCTGGCCGCGGAGGGGCGACTGCCGGACTAGCGCCCGCTCCGAACCCTTGTCAGCCAATCGCAGCCGTGATAGGGTTGCCGACAAGGCGCTGATCAATCGAGGACGCCCGCCGGCGGGCCTACCTAGCCGTCAACACCGAGCTCGTCGGGCTGTACTGACAGCTCGGCGAGACCATCAGTAGGAAGATCGCGGCGGCCCAATGGGGAGAGGGCGTCGTCGATGCGCTCGCGGCGGCGATCGGTCGCCAGTACCCCGGGCTGCGGGGCTTCACGCGGCGTAACCTGTTCCGGATGCGGCAGTTCTACGAGGCTTATCGGGGCGACAAGAAAGTGTCAGCACTGCTGACACAATTGCCGTGGACCCATCATTTGCTGATCCTCGGCCGGACAACGCACCGGGAGGAGCGGCTTTTCTACCTTCTCGCCTCCATCAAGAACCATTGGTCGTCCCGGGAGCTCGAGCGACAGATCCGCAGCGGCGCCGCAGTCCGCAGTGAGCTGGGCCCCGAAACAGTCTCACCAGCGATGGCGCAATCGCACCCGGCGGCGGCCGAGGAGTTCAAGAACGCCTACAGCCTCGAATTCCTCGGCCTCCGGGATGGCCACTCCGAGGCCGACCTGCACAGCGCGCTGCTGAAGAACCTCGGGCGTTTCATCACCGAGCTCGGCCGCGACTTCTGCTTCGTCGGCTCGGAGTACCCCATCCAGGTGGGAAACCGGGACTTCGCCATCGACCTCGTCTTCTTTCACCGCGCCCTCGCCTGCCTCGTGGCCTGCGAACTCAAGACCCGCGAGTTCCAGCCCGAGGATCTCGGCAAGCTCGGCTTCCACCTGGAAGCGCTCGATCGGAACGTGAAGAAGTCGCACGAGCGGCCCTCGATCGGCATTCTGCTGTGTGCGAGCAAGGACAGCCAGGTCGTCGAATACGCCCTCGCTCGCAGCGCATCGCCAGCACTCGTGGCCGAGTACAAGGCAGTTCTGCCGCCCAAAGAGGTCCTGCGCAGCAAGCTGCAGGAGCTCTACGCCCAGCTGGCGCCAATGCAATCGCCAAAGAAGCGGGTGCCCCGCCTCAGGCGAAGCGGAAGATGAGCGGGAACACCACCACCACGATGAGCGCCCAGAGAGCGAAGACGGGCAGGTAGCCTGTCTGCCAGCGCTCGAGCGCGCCGAAGGGCACCCGCCCGCGCAGGAAGCGCGCGTAGAGCCAGGCCGACCAGCCCAGGTTGACGAGCAGGATTAGATTCTCGCCCAGCGCCGCCGTGCGATTCGGCGTGAAGCCGAAGTCCGAGATCCGGGCCGCGATGGCCGCCAGGGCCACGAGGTCGACGACGAGCGCGCTCAGGACGAGGGTGAGCTGGAGGAGATCGAAGGGGCCGGGCGGCGCGTGCGGATCGCGCGCGGAAGCCGAGTAGAGCAGGAGGCCGAGCACGACCACGAGCAGCAGGTCGAAGCCGATCAGCACCTCGCGCTGGACGTCGATGCCGCGATTGGTCCAGATCATCGTCGCCAGGATACACCACGAGGAACAGCGTGAAGAGCGGCGTGAAGATCCGCGTGAGCACGGGCGCCATGTTCTCGATCACGCCCTGCTTCACCTCGACGAGCCAGGCGGCGACGAGCACGGCGCCCGTCGCGCCGCAGGGCACCAGCCACTGCGAGATGAAGCGCTTCCGCGTCGAGGCCGATGGCCTGGAACATCGCCGCCGTGAAGGCCGCCAGCACGCCGCCGCCGAGCGCGATGAGCACGTAGTAGATGAACAGCTCGCCCGAGAAGCGGATGAAGTGCATCCGCTCGTCATGGTCGCGCCAGCGCAGGCCGACGTAGGCCAGGCCCACCACCAGCCAGAGCGCGATGGGCAGGTGGATCGCCGCCAGGGCGAAGGTGTGGTCCGTCTCCTGAAATGGATAGAGGTTCACCACCAGGGCGGTCGCGGCGAAGGGAACGAGCAGGCGCAGGAAGCTCGCGGCGCCCAGGCCCCGCTTCCAGGCCAGATAGGCGGCCAGAAACGGCAGCACGAAGAAGGCCAGGTTGCGGATGTAGAAGACCGGCGCCTCGCTCGCGATGGAGACGCCGAAGAGCTCCGGGACCTTGATCGCCGCAGCGGCCGCCGCGGCCAGCGCCAGGACGACGGGCCGCTTCGCTGCGCAGCGGCTTCGCGCCGGAGCCGTCCCCACCGAGCACGAGCTGCCGCCACAGCCGATCCGAGTGCTCCCGGGCGAATTCGCGGGACAGGGCGTTCAGGCTGCCGATCCGCTTCACCGCGACCAGGAAGGCTTCGTCGCCGTCCAGGCCCGCGGCGCTGAGCGCCTCGATCTGATCGCGCAGATGGCCCTCGAGCTCCTCGACGTCGGGGCCCGCGATCGCCTTGCCTCGCGCCACGAAGGCCCGCCACTCGGCGATCTGGCCTTCGAGCCGCTCAGTGTCCATGGTCATTCGCTCAGCATCCTTGGGGCGAGGGGTGGGAGCGCGATCCGCAGGGTCAGGAGCGACCAGACCTTGCGCAGCGCGTCGTCGACGGCCTGCCACTGCTGGCGCTCCCTGGCGAGCTGCGCTCTGCCCTGGGGGGTGATGCGGTAGACCTTGCGCTTCCGCCCGGTCTCCGACTGCTGCCACTTCCCGGCGATGTAGCCCAGCCGTTCGAGCCGGTGCAGCACCGGGTAGAGCATGCCGTCGCTCCAGGCCAGCTGCCCGCCCGAGAGTTCGCTGACGCGCTTCAGGATGGCATAGCCGTAGCTGTCATGCTCGGCGAGGATCGCGAGCACGAGGGGAGTGGCCGAAGCGGCGACGAGGTCCTTGTTGATGTCCATACCTTGCGGCATTATACATAGCGCTGCTAGGTATGTCCAGGGGAATTGTCGGAGTTCGGGAAGGGGAAGGCTGTCCGCACCAGCGCGCAAGCAAAGACCTCCGCCGCCGGCTGGCGAAGGAGGCCTTCATCGCGTGATCGTAGCGCCGCCGAAGGCCAGCCTTCGCGACCGAACCGCGCGGCGATCGAATCCAAGGATAATCGGCTCCCCGGGAAGGACTTGAACCTTCAACCCTGCGGTTAACAGCCGCATGCTCTGCCAATTGAGCTACCGAGGAAAATCGCCACCCAGGATAGGGCCGGCGGCGGCGCCTGTCAAGACGGCCGCCCGGGTCGCATCCCCGACCGCTGCGCGCCGCGCCCGCCCGGAATCGCTCGGCAGTCGCCGGGATCTTCGCTATACTTGCAGCATGGATTCCGGGGGCGGGATGCTCGGGTCCCGAGGCGAAGGGGGCGATGATGGGAAGCGAATCCTGGCTGCGGCGGATCACCTGGACAGTTGCCTTGCTGCTCCTTTCCCTGCCGCTCCTTGGCAGCGACTGCGACGAAACCTCGACATCCGGCCCCGAGATCGTCGGCGATCCCGTGTCGATCGCGCCCTTCGATGTCCTGCGCCATGCGTCCAGCCTCTACGGCCTCTGGCACGGGGAGGCGTTCAGCTTGGCGGTGGGCAGCCAGGGCCGGGCGTTCATCCTCACCGAGGGCCGCCGCTTCCGTCTGCCGACGGGCAGCACCTCCTGGCTGCGCGGCGCGCACTACTTCGGCGATCTGCACGGCGCCCTGCTCGTGGGCGAGAGCGTCGGCGCGGACCCCGCGCCCGTCATCCTGCACTACCGCTGGGGCGTGCGGAATCGTGTGCAGGCCGCCTGGACCGGCGATGCCCGCTGCATCCTCGGCTACGCCAATACCGTGGCGGAGGTGGGCATCGGCGACACGACCTGGGACTACGACGGCTTCGACTGGACACCGGGCCCGCTCAGCTACGGAGTGGATATCTACGACCTCGGGCCCTTCGACCTCCGCGCCTGTGCGGACGGCATCTACAAGGCCGACTGCCCGAACGCCCCCTGCTACGTCCATGCGACGACGGTGCCCGTCACCGGAATGAGCGGTCTGGACGACGATCGCGTGATGGCCGTCGCTGGGGAGGAGATCCTGCGCACGGACGACGGCCTGCACTTCGCAACCGCGTTCAGCCCCGGCTTTCACCTCAACGACATCAGCTGGGCCGCCACGGACTGGGCCGTGGCCGTGGGCAACGAGGGGATCACCTGCGTCTACAACGGCGACAGCTGGCAGATCCTCCAGGCCGACACCGACGCGGATCTGAAGGCGGTCTGCGCCTGGCAGGAGAACGGCGCCCCGCGTGCGCTCGCCGTGGGCGGCCACGGCGCCGAGTATCGCTTTGAAAACGGCGGCTGGACCGGCGAGCAGTACGCTGCCGAGAGCTGGAGCGACGTGATGGGCGATCCGCAGTCCACGCTGTTCGGCATCCTCGGCGGCCGGCTGATGCGCTACGACGGGGACTGGCACGCCGAGCCGGCCACGGGCGCGATCGAGCTGACGCAGCTCTGCTGCCTTGCGGCGGACTCCGTCTGGGCCATCGGCAGGCAGGGCATGGACAGCTTCCTCGCGCGCTTCAACGGCGCGGCCTGGCAGACACAGTGGCTCGCCTCGATGGAAACGGCTCGCGATCTCTGGGTGGCGGATGTCGGCAACATCTTCGTCGCCTGTGACTACGGCACCGTCTTCAGCAGCGCGGGCCACTGGGTGCCGGAAATCGCCGTCCAGCCCCCGCAGCACCTGCGCGGGATCTGGGGCGCCTCGGCCCAGTCGGTCTACGTGGTTGGAGAGAACGGGACCATCGCCCACTACGACGGCCTCGACTGGTCGCCCATGGCCAGCGGGACCGGCGTCCATCTGAACGCGATCTGCGGCAGCGGCGACGAGCACATCGTCGCCGTGGGCGACGACGCCACGGTCCTGCGCTTCGACGGCGAGGACTGGTTGCCGATGGCCGTGAGCGCCACGGGCGATCTCACCCTGGTCTGGACGGACGGACCCGACAACATCTGGCTCGGCTCGGCCGCGGACGAGCTGCATCACTACAATGGCGCAGTCTGGCAGCACCTGACGACGGGCTTCCCCGAGAACGCGAGCATGGGGCTCTGGGGACGAGACGAGGACCTGTGGATCGTGGGCCAGGGGGATCTCGTGCTCGAGTACCTTTCGCCTGAGGAGTTGCCGAGCGCGCTCGACAGGTTCTAGCTCGAGGCTCTTGCCAGCCGGCCGAATCCGAGTACACTGCCTCCGTTGCGCTCGCCTGGCCGACCGCGCCTCCCGCGCGCGGCGCCATCACACGAGGGAAAGGAACACCGATGGCCACAGCCCGCTCCGCCAAGACAAGCAAGACCGCCGCCAAGCAGCCGCTCTGGGACCTTCGCGAACTCTACGCCAGCCGCAAGGACCCGAAGCTCGAGCGGGACTTCAGAAGCTTGGAGCGCGCCTGCGCCGCCTTCGCCAAGGCGTACCGCGGCAAGGTGGCCCGTCTCGCCGCGCCCTCGCTGGCCCGCGCCCTCGGCGAGCTGGAGAAGATCGAGAACATCTCCTACCGGCTCTTCATCTACGCCCAGCTCGAGTTCTCGACCAAGAGCAACGACCCGAGCTGGGGCGCCTTCCTGCAGTCCGTGCAGGAGCGCCACACCAAGGCTGCCGCGCAGCTCGAGTTCTTCCGCGTCGAGTGGGTGGGCGTCGCCGAGACCAAGGCCCGCGGGCTCATCCGCGACCTCCGCCTGGCGCGCTACCGCCACTTCCTCGAGCATGCCCGCGCCTACAAGAAGCACACGCTCAGCGAGCCCGAGGAAGTGCTGGCCGCCAAGCTGAGCCAGGTGAGCACCGGCGCCTGGGTGCGCTACTACGGCAGCGTGCTGGCCGACATCAAGTACCAGCTCAAGGGCAAGACCCTCACCGAGTCCGAGCTGGCCGCCAAGTTCCGCGACCCCAAGCGCGAGACGCGCCGCCTGGCCAGCGAGGCCCGCGCCAAGGGCCTGCTCGCAGCCCAGAAGCCGCTCACCTTCGCCTTCAACATGGTGCTGGCCGGCAGCAAGGTGGGCGACGAGGTGCGCAACTACGAGCACTGGGTGCAGCGCCGCAACCTGGCCAACGAGATCCCGGATCCGGTGGTCGACGCGCTGGTCACGGCCTGCCTCGAGCGCAGCGACATCCTGCGCCGCTACCTGCGCCTGAAGCAAAAGGTCATGCGCCTGCCCGCGCTCATGTCCTACGACGTCTGGGCGCCCCTGCCCGGCGCTCGCCAGCGCAAGGTGCCCTACAGCGAGGCGATGGCCATGGTCGGCGAGCTCTTCGCCGAGACCCGCCCCAGCTTCGGCCGCATCGCCCGCGACCTCTTCGCCAAGCAGCACGTCGACGTGCCCCCCTACCCGGGCAAGCGCGGCGGCGCCTTCTGCATGCCCAACATGCAGGGCCTGCCCTATGTCATGCTCAACTGGACGGGCAAGGCCCGCGACGTGGCCACGCTCGCCCACGAGTTCGGCCACGCCGTCCACATGGAGCTCAGCCGCAAGCAGGGCCCCCTGGGCTCTGTCGAAAGCCTGGTCATGGCCGAGGTGGCCTCGGTCTTCATGGAGACGCTGCTCTACGGCAAGCTGCTTGCGCGCACGAAGAGCCCCCGCGAGCGGCTCTACATGCTGCAGGAGATCATCGAGGACGGCTTCGCCACCACCTTCCGCCAGATGCAGTTCAACCGCTTCGAGAACGCGGTGCACAACCACCGCCGCGAGCAGGGCGAGCTGAGCGCGGCGGACATCGCGAGCCACTATGCCGAGGCCGAGCGCGCCTACTTCGGCAAGACGATGACCCCGGCCAAGGACTCCGACAGCTTCTGGATGTACGTGAGCCACTTCGTCAACGTGCCGGGCTACGTCTACGCCTACTGCGCGAGCTACCTGGTGGTGCTCTCGCTCTATCGCCGCTATCAGCAGCAGGGCGCGCGCTTCCTGACGGGCTACGAGGAGATGCTGGCCGCCGGCGGCAGCCAGTCGCCCGCCAAGCTGCTGGCGGCCCTCGGCGTCGACTGGAGCGACCCCGCCTTCTGGCAGGGCGGCCTGGATGTGCTGGGCGAGTACGTCGACCAGTTTGCGGCCACCGCAAAAGAACTGAAGCTCGTGTAACAAGACTGACAAATTGCTGATCTGGTCGCTTTCCTTTCCGCTATCGATTCGCTAGAATCGGATTAGCGTGGCCCGTGGCTGTGCTCCAGCGGGGCAAGTCGGGCATCGGTGGTCTGGGAGGCACGACGTGCGACCGGGGACCGTCATTTCGCATTACGTCATCGAGGCGCTGCTGGGCAGCGGCGCCATGGGTGAGGTCTACCGCGTCTGCGATACGCGGCTGCAGTGCACGCGAGCCCTCAAGCTGCTCCGCCAGCCCTGCGCCGGCGACCCCTCCGAACGCGCGCGCTTCCTGCGCGAGGCGCAGGCGGCGGCGGCTCTCAACCATCCCGGCATCTGCACCGTGCACGAGATCGACGAGGCCGAAGGCCGCGCTTTCATCGTCATGGAGTACGTGCCGGGCCAGGACCTCGCGACGCGCATCGCCGCCGGAGCCCTGCCCCCGGCCGAGGCCCTGCGCATCGCCCGCGAGATCGCCGAGGCCCTGCGGGCCGCGCACGCTGCCGGCATCGTCCACCGCGACATCAAGCCGCGCAACATCCGGCTCACCCCCGAAGGCCGCGTCAAGGTGGTGGACTTCGGGCTCGCCAAGCTGGCGGGTGCCGAGGAGCTGACCCGCTCGGGCGCGGTGGCGGGCACGCCGGCCTACATGGCACCGGAGCAAGCGCGCGGCTCCCCGGTGGACGGGCGCTGCGATCTCTGGGCGCTCGGCATCGTCCTCTACGAGATGCTCAGCGGCCAGTCGCCCTTCGCCGGCCGACCCCCGCTGGCCGCTCTCTACGCAGTCTGCAACGAAGACCCGCCGCCCCTGCCTGCGCTCGTCGCAGCCCCCCCTGGCCTCGCCGCCGTGATCGACCGCTGCCTGAGCAGGGATCCCCAGCGCCGCTACCCCGATGCCGGTGCCCTGCTCGCGGACCTCGCGGCGCTGTCGGCGCCGCGGGCGCCGCCGCTTCGTTCCCGCTACCGCCTGCCGCGCCCCCTGCTACTGCTGGCCGCGGCGCTGCTCGCCGCCGCGCTGGTGCTGGCCACCCAGCGCGGTTGCCGCCAGAGCGGTCTGCCCTCGCACATCTACCTGGCGCTGCTGCCGATGGAGGTGATCGGCGGCAGCGAACGCGATCACGCCCTCGCCGACGGCCTCGTGCAGCATCTGAACACGCAGCTCACGCGGCTGGAGCGCTTGCAGCGGAGCTTCTCGGTGATCCCTGTCTGCGACATCGAGGACAGCGAGGTGGCCAGCTCCCGCGACGCCCAGCGCATCCTCGGTGCCAATCTCGTGGTGGCCGGCAGCATGACCCCCTTCGGCGAGGCCCTCGCGCTCACGCTCACCCTCATCGACCCGCGGGGACCGCTCCAGCTCGCTGCGGCCGAGTTCTCGGTACCCCGGGACGATGCCCTGCGCCTGCGCACCGAGGCCCTGGCTCAGCTCGTGGGACTGCTCCAGCTGAAGCTGGGCAAGGCCGATCCAGGCGCCGTGCGGGCGAGCGAGGAATCGACCGCCCAGCCCTTCGCGGACTATCTGACCGGGCTCGGCTACCTGCAGAACCTCGAGTTCTTCGGCGACCCCGAGCGTCTGGCCCGCGTGGACAGCGCTCTGGCCGCCTTCGGCCAGGCCGTCGCCGGGGATCCCCGCTTCGCCGCGGCCCTGGCCGGACAGGCGGAGGCCGGCTGGCAGCGTTACCAGCTGACGCGCGAGCAGTCCTGGTCCGAGGCGGCGCTCAGCTCTTGCACCGCCGCCCTGGCCATCGATCCCGGCCTGCCTGAGGGCCTGCTCGCGCGAGCGGGCATCCACGCCGGCCGCGGCGAGTACGAGCGCGCACTCGCGGACTTCCGGACCGTGCTGGCGCGCGACTCGCTGGACCTGCGCGCGCAGCGCGGCCTGGCCGCCGCCTACGCGGCGCTCGGCGACACGGCGCAGGCCGAGGCGAGCTACCTCGCCCTGCTGGCGGCGCGACCCGGCGACTACACGACGCGCAAGGAACTGGGCATCTACTACTACCATCAAGGCCGCTTCGCCGATGCCGTCGGCCAGTTCGAGGCGCTCATCGCCGCCGCCCCCGAGAACTACTTCCTCGGCTACAACCAGCTCGGGGGCATCTACTTCCAGGAGGGCAAGCTGGAGCAGGCTCGGGCGGCCTTCCAGCGCTCCTTGGCGATCAAGCCCAACTACCGCGCCCTGACGAATCTCGCCGCCGTGGAGTACCGAGACGGCGACTACGAGCAGGCCGTCGCGCACATCGAAGAGGCGCTGGCCATCCACGCTCACGACTATCGGGTCTGGGGCAACCTGGGCGACACGCTGATGCGCCTCCCCGAGCGACGGGGGGAGGCCGAGTCGGCCTACCGCCGGGCGGCGGGGCTGGCGGAGGCAAGGCTGCAGGTGAACCCCCGCGACGCGCGCGTGATGAGCATTCTGGCCGGCTACTGCCTCGCGCTCGGCGATCGCGAGCGCGCGCTGCAGCTGCTCGGCAATGCTCGGCGAACGGAAGCGCTCGACGTCGAGTCCCTCTATCAAGTCGGTCACAGCTACGAGCGCCTGGGCCAGCGGGACGAGGCGCTCAGTTGCTTCGCCGAGGCCTTGCGGCGAGGTCTATCCGCGCGCCGAATCGAGCAGGCGCCCACCCTGAGCGCGCTGCGGGCGGATCCCCGCTGGGTGGCCCTGGCGGCAGCGGCCGGCGAGAAATGGTGATGAGCAAGCAAGTGTACCTGAGTTAAGGAGAGAGCCATGCCCAAGTCAGCGACGACGATGAAGGCGGCGGAGACCGGGACCACGGCGCTAGCCGGCGTCAAGGACCCCCTCGCGGAGTTCCTGGTCTATCTGCACGTGATCCTGCCGCTCGGAGCCATCCACACGGTGACGATTCGCCGGCACTACGACCCGGCGCGGAAGGACGCCTGGCTGATCTCGCCGGGCCACTTCCACGTGCGCCGGGGCGACCTCATCTACTGGAGCATGGGGGACAACGAGGCGCAGATCGAGTTCAGCGATCCGGCGATCATCGGCGTGCCGACCCTGAGCGTGCCCCGCCACGGGACCAGCATGGG
Organism: uncultured bacterium; assembly: GCA_963695095.1. GTDB lineage: Bacteria > Krumholzibacteriota > Krumholzibacteriia > JACNKJ01 > JACNKJ01 > VGXI01. Next base: position 3,076,236 of record CAVOFT010000001.1, read on the forward strand.
CACCGTTCAGTCCGAAGCGCCGCTGGGCGCGCAGATCTACAAGGTGGTGCTGGAGACGGGCAGCGCCGTCCCCGACGACGGCGGCGATCCGACCATCATCATCGACGACTAGGCGAGCGTCTCGACCCGTTCGCTGAACTCCAGGCCGTCGGCGGCGAGGTCCGCCATGATCGGCGTGTAGATCGACGGGTGGGTGGGGATCTGGCTGCCGCGCAGGTGCAGCTCGCCGCAGAGGACCAGCCGCGCCGCGAGCGCCGCCGGCAGGCCCACCGTCTTGGCCATAGCCGTGAAGCCGCCGGCCTCGCCCTCGGCCACCAGGGTCGAGCTGATGCGCTCGGCCGGCCGCGCCTGATCGGGATACTCCACCTCCAGCTCGTGGAGGAGCACCACGAGATCCCGCATCGTGGGCGTCAGCGGCAGCTTCGCCTCGAGCAGCTCGGCCAGCAGGAAAGCCGCCGTGTCGCCCTTGCAACCCGAGGGCTCCTCGTTGAAGAGCCCCAGCCAGCGCATGTTCTCGATGATGCGCCCGGTCGGGCTGATGCCCAGGAAGCGGGCGATGCGCGCCTCGATCTTGGGCCCGGAGACGTTCAGGGGCAGGAACATCTCCACCACCTCGCGCGGGCTGCGCGCGGCGAGCTGCGGAATGCGCGCGCTCTCGTTGGGCAGGCCCAGCTTGACGATCTGCGCCCAGGTCTCGCTCCAGCCGGGCCAGCGCAGGGTGCCGCGAATCATCGTGCGCACGTGCTCGAGGCCGAAGGCCTGCAGGTAGGAGAGCGAATCGCGGTTCGGATAGGCCTCGAGCGTGCCCACGCCCGGCACCTCGACCCGCCAGGTGTGGTGGAAGACGTGGTGCCAGGGCACGATCTTGATGCGCCCGTCCTCCATGTACTGCGCGCCGCGCTCGCCGGCCATCGCCACGTTGCGCGGGTTCCAGGTGACCACGTAGCGCAGGGGGTAGTCGTTGGCGTTCGCGGGCGAGGGAATGCCGCTGCCGTAGGAGCAGAAGCTGGTGATGCGCCCGCCCTCGCCCCGGATGCGGTGGATCAGGCGCATCGCCGACATGTGGTCGATGCCGGGATCCAGCCCCAGCTCGCAGAGCAGGAGCACGCCCGCGCGCTGGGCGTCGGCATCGAGTTCGCGCAGGGCCTGGTCGCGGTAGGACACGGAGACCATGTGCTTGCCGTGCTGCACGCAGTCCCAGGCGATCAGGTCCAGGAAGCGCGGCGCCAGCATGTTCACCACGAGGTCCGCGCTCTTGATCTGGGCGTCGCGGAGCAGGGCGTCGTTGATGTCGAAGCGCACCGCCGCGCCGCGGGAGTGCCCGTTCACGCGCGAGGCCGCCAGCTCCTGGTCCAGGTCCCCCACGGTGACGAACCAGTCGCAGTCGGCGGCCATCTCGAGCAGCTTGGCGATGAGATAGGGCGAGCTCTTGCCCGCGCCGAGCACGGTGACCTGCTTCATGGCGGCTTCCTTGGCCTCGAGGTGCTGGGCCCCGCCCGGCGGCAAGGCACCCGCTCAAGGTAGCCAAAGCGGCGGGCGGCGCCAGGGCCCGGCAGCCCTACTCGGCCGCCTGCGGGTAGCTCTTGATCAGGGACGGCACGCCCAGGGCCCCCTGCGGCTGGGCGTAGAGATCCAGGGTCCAGCTCTTGTAGAAACCTTCCTCCCAGACGCGGGTCTGATCCGAGCGGGACCTGAGGAATGCCAGTTCCTTGAGCGTGGCGCCGAGGAAGTAGTGCATGCCCGCCGTTACCTCGAGCTCCAGTTCCAGGGTCGGCCGGCGGCTGTCCGGGTCGGCGGAGAGCTCCTCGGGCGGCGCATCGGCCGCGGCGATGTTGGGCGGGCCGGCCAGGCGCAGGCGGTAGCTGCCCGGCTTCAGGTAGACGTAGTTCTTGGGGCAGGCCTGCTCGTCCACGGCGAGCAATTCCACCGTGGTGCCCTTACGGTAGCACTCCACGCGGGCCAGGTCCTGCACGGACAGGGCCGGTCCCGGGTAGAGGTGATGGCCCTCGCCCCGACAACCCGCGCTGAGCAGGGCGGCGAGCGAGAACAGGGCGAGTCGATTCCGCATGGCTGCACCTCCCGGCACCGCAGGCAGTGTAACGAACCAGCGCCGTGCGTCAATCGCGCTCCTGCTGGACGCGCGGGCAGCCCCGCGCTAGAGTGGCGAAGCTATGCCCCCGTGCACTCGCCCCTTGCCAAGGAGACCGGGATGCGCTCCTGCCCGCGCCTGCTCGCGCTTTCCGCGCTGATCGCCTTCGCCCTCCCTGCTACCGCGCTCGAGCCGCCTCTGCCGCTGGCCCCCGCCGAGGCCGCGGCCCTGCTCGCCGCCGAGGCGCCGGCCGCTCTCGTCGGCGACGCCGATCAGCTCGTGCTCTTCGATCGCGAACGCGTGATCGTCGAGGACAGCGGGCTCGGTCACCGCTACCGGCACCGCTTCGTCAAGGTGCTGGAGCCAGCGGGCGCCCTGGCGCTGGCGCGCCCTGCGCTTCGACTACGACCCCGCGAGCAACCTGCTCGACCTGCGGCTGGTGCGCGTGCACCGCGCCGATTCGAGCTGCGTGGACATCGACCCGGCGGCCGCCCGCGACGTGCCCCAGCCCACGGACCTCATCAACTGGGGCGCGCGGATGAAGGTGCTCGGCCTGCCGCCGCTGGCTGTTGGCGACGGCGTAGAGACGCTCACCTACAGCAAGGGCTTCCTGATCGCCTACCTCGCCGCCGATGCGCAAGCCCCGGCGCCCGAGCAGCCGCGCCAGCTGGAGCCGCCCACTCCCCTGTCCCGCGCCGAGGCCATGGGCCTTCACGACAGCACGGCGTCGCGGCTCGCCGCCGGCGCCGCGGGCGACGAGCGCTACATCCCGCCCATGCGCGGGCACTTCTACGACGTGCAGCTCTTCCAGGGCGAGCTGCCCCAGCGCGAGCGGCGCTACGAGGTGAGCCTGCCGGCCGCCAAGCCGCTGCAGTACAGCGTCTACAATGGAGAAGTGATGAGCAGCCTGCGCTTCGCCGGCGATCGCCATGACTACAGCTTCTGGAAGGAGGACGTGCCGGCGATGAAGCACGAGCCGCGCATGCCCGACGCCGGCGACGTGGTGCCCAAGGTGGTGATGGCCACCACCGAGGACTGGGAGGCCAAGAGCCGCTGGTTCGCCGAGACCAACGAGTACACCTTCGCCAGCAACCCGGCCATCGCCGCCAAGGTGGCCGAGATCACCCGCGGCCTGGCCGACGACGAGGAGAAGGTGGCCGCCCTGCTGCACTGGGTGGCGCAGAACATCCGCTACTTCGGCCTCACGATGGGCAAGGGCGAGGGCTACACCTTGCACCCGGGCGCGATGACCTTCCGCGACCGCGCCGGCGTGTGCAAGGACATCGCCGGCATGCTGGTGACGATGCTGCGCGCGGCGGGCTACGAGGCCTACGGCGCGATGACGATGGCCGGCGCCCGCGTGGAGGAGATCCCCGCCGACCAGTTCAACCACTGCGTGGTCGCGCTGAAGAAGCCCGACGGCAGCTTCCAGATGCTCGACCCCACCTGGGCGCCCTGGAACAACCCCACCTGGAGCCGCTGGGAAGGCGAGCAGGACTACGTGATCGGCACTTTCGAGGGCGAGGACCTGATGCAGATCCCCTCCTTCAGTGCCGAGGACAACCTGCTCAGCGTGACGAGCACCGCCCGTCTTGCGGCCGACGGCGCGCTCGAGGGCACGCTCGAGTTCCTCGGCCGCGGCGTGAGTGACGGCCGCCTGCGCAGCGCCGTCGCCGACCGCGCGGCCCGCGACCTGCGTCCCTATCTCGAGAACTGGCTGGGCGCGCTCTCGCCACGCGCCGAACTCGTCGACTTCGCCTTCAGCGACCACCGCGACTTCACCCGCGACACCAGCCTGCGCCTGCGCTATCGCCTGCCCGGCTGGGCCGAGAACCTCGGCGACAGCCTGGCCCTGCGCTCGCCGGGCCTGGCCCTGCTCGCGGGCAACGGCGGCCTCTGGCGCCTCGCGGGCCTGCCCGCCGGCGAGGAGCGGCAGCACCCCTACTTCATCTGGGCCGGCCAGCGCGTGGAACTCAGCGAGACGCTCGAGTTGCCACGTGGCAACGAGTGGGCGAAGCCGGCCGCGATCGACTTGAAGGAGACGCAGGCCTCGTTCCACTGCGAGTGGACACCCCAGCGCGGCAAGCTCGGCCTGAAGGCCGTGCTGCAAGTGGACCGCCGCCTGATCCCAGCGGCCGGCTGGCCGGGCCTCCGGGCCGTGGCCGATGCCATCCAGGAGCGGGCCGACGCGGGCCTCCACGCCAGTTCGCCCGGCAAGCGGGCCAGCCGCCAGGGAGGTGCCCGATGAAGCGCCACCTCACGCTCGCGTTGCTCGCCGCCCTCTGCCTCGCCGCCGCGCTGCCGGCGGCCGCCGCGCCCCTCGACGAAGGCGCCGTCGCCGCGCGCGCAATCGGGGCGCCCGCCCCGACAGTCGGCGAGGATGGCCTCGTCCTCTTCGAGGGCCACTACTATCACCACGCCGATGGCCTGATGAGCCATCGCCACCAGCGCCTGCTGCGCGTCACGAGCGAGTGGGCCTTGGAGCGCCTCGCCGATCCGCGCCTGCGCTTCGACAGCGCGCGGCAGAAGATCGACGTGCACGCCGCGCGCACCTACTTCGCGAACGGGGAGTACATCGACTCGCCGGCCAATGCCTTCAACACGGTCACGCCGGGCGAGCTGGCCCAGGCGCCGGACTTCCTGGACATCCAGGAGCTGGTGATCACGCACGTCGGCCTGGAGCCGGGCTGCGCGCTCTGGCTCGATACCGAGATCGTGGACACGGCGCCGGCCGGCCTGCCCGAGGGCGCGCTGCTCTTCCCCCAGGGTGACTTCCCCGTGCTCGAGATGGAAGTGACCGCCGAGGGGCTGTACGCCGAGCTGGTCAACCCCGAGGGTGGGCTGATCGCGCTGCCCGCTGGCACGAGCGAGGGTCTGCGCCACGCGTGGCACTTCGAGAACCTGCCGGCTGCGCCGGGGCAGGCGACCTATCGCCTTGGCGATCAGCTGCCGCACCTGGACTTTTCCCCCCTGGAGAGCTGGCAGTCCGTTGTCGAAGCCATTGAGGCGAGCCTCGAGGCTGCTGTCGCCGATACGATGGGTCTCGGCGGCTGGCTCGCTGTGGTCGAGCGCGAGCTGGAGCGCCCCTTCCTCGATGACCGCGACGCGATCGTCGCGATTCTCGCCGCCCTCGGCGAGCGCACGACCCTGCTCGAGGGTCCGGACTGGGCTTGGCGCGCGCCGCGCAGCGTGGCCCGGACCCTCGAAACCTCGATGGCCACGCCGCTCGAGCGCGCCGCACTCATGATCGCCGTCGGTCGGACGCGCGGGCTAGAAGCAAGCTTGTGTCTGACTGCCAGGTGGCAGCAGACAGGCGAGCAGGTCCTGCCCCTGGCGGCCCTCGACGCGCCCTGGCTGCAGACCGACGCCGGGATCGGGTACCTCGCTCCCGCGGAGGGGAGGCTGCGCAGGCACAACGAGGAGTTCGGCTCCTGCTACTATTTCCATGGTCGGAGGCAGCGGGGTCAGGTCGCCAACCGGACCTTCGAGGCCAAGCTCAACTACTACTGGAATCTCGCGGAAGCGACTTTCGCCTTGAGAGGCTCCTTCGCTCCCGTGGATCTCTGGGCCGGCATGCAGGCCCCGGAAACCGGGCTGCGCGACTGGTGCGCGAGCTGGACTGACAGCTGCCGCGTCGACGCGCTCAGCCTGCAGGGCGGCGTCGGTGACCTGAGGGTACCTGTGGAGATGGCCGGCCGGGCCCCCATGCCCGCAGCGAACGAACCCGGCAGTGTGCGCCTGGCGCTGCCAATGACCCCCGTGCCCTTGACGGCGCTCCTCCCAGCTGGAATGCAGCGCTCGCAGAGCGTCTGCCGCGCTCTGCTCTTCCCGCCGCGGCCCGCGGTGCAGCTCCACCTGAGCTGGATCCTCGATCTGCCTGCGGGCTTCGAGCCCGTGGCGCAGGCATCCATCGGCGCCGATTGCCCCGGCGGTCGTTTCGTGGCCCGGCGCGAGCAGGTCGGCCGGCGGCTCACGGTGCACTACGACCTCGAATGGAGCGGCGTCCGTGTTCCGCCCGCCGACTACCCTGCATTCTGCGCACTGGTGAACGCGGCGCTCGACCCGAAGACGACCGAAGTCCTGCTGGTCCCGCGCGCCAGGGATTGACCTTGGTCCGTCAAACGGATCAAGGAGGGGGGACGGGACGCTTGCCGCAACTGAGCCCGTGCCGGTGCCCGTGAGCACGCCGGCCTGCGGCGATGGTATTTATTGGCGATGCACTTGCCCGTCGCGATCTCTCATAGTATATTGTGAGCCTCCCCGCCTCCTGCGTCCTCGATCTCGCGAGGGCTCTCCATGTCCGAGTTCGTGCCGAATCTCCCCGCCGCCGCGGTGGATGCCCACCTGCGCGCGGCCGTCGCTAAGTTGCGCCGCGCCGAGCAGAATGCCGTTCTCTGGTTCGCCGAGCTGATACGCAGGCGCCTCTACCGCGACTGCGGCTACTCCAGCATTCATGCCTACGCCGAGGCCGTGCTGGGCTTCGGGCAGGCGAAGACCTATCAGTTCATCCGGCTGGCGGAGTCGCTCGATGGCCTGCCCCGGCTGCGAGCCTCGGTCGAGGCCGGCGAGATGCCCTGGACCAAGGCCCGCAGCGTGGCAGCGGTCGCCACGCCGCGCTCCGAGGTCCAGTGGATCGCGCTCGCGAAGGCGAGCAGCGCGCGCCAGCTCGAGTCGAAGATTCGCGAGAGCCGCCGCGAGGCGCAACGCCTGCCCGGCCAGGGCGACCTGCTGGCGCCAGCCGCCGAGCTGCCGACCGCGCCCGCGCCGATCCCCGTACCGGCGCCGAAGGTGCAGGTTAGCTTCACGCTCGAGCCGGAGCAGTACGCCCGCTGGCTGGCCATCGTCGAGCGGCTGCGCAAGCAAGGGCACGCCGAGGAGAAGGCCGAGCTGCTGCTGGCTGCCTTCGCCGCGCTGGCCGAGTCCGAGTGTACACGTGTACAAAACGAGCCGCCCTACCAGGTCGTGATCTACCGCTGCAAGGACTGCGGCGCGACGCGCCTGCCCGACGGGCGCCCCCTGGCGCCGGCAGTGGCCGCGCAGGCAACCTGCGACTGCCGAACGCAGCGAGAAGGCCAGCCTAATCGCGCATCGATCCCGCCCGCTCTGCGCCGGCAGGTACTCGCGCGCGACGGCCACCGCTGCCAGGCCCCGGGCTGCCGCTCCACGCGTTTCCTCGAGGTGCATCACCGCGAGCCGCGCCGGCGGGGCGGCCGCAACAGCACGGCGAACCTGATCACCCTCTGCGCGGCCTGCCACCGACTTCTGCACGAGAGCGGCGCGGGGCTTGCCGCCGCACTGCCGGTAGCGAACTTGCCGAACACCGGCTGATTGACGCCAACCTGGATCCGTCGATCTCCCGCCCCGGCGAACGCCGCCCCCGGCAATGGACCTGGGTCGAGCCTCCGTCTGGCTGCCTTCGTCGTGCCGCCCCCGGGAGCCGCCGGGGCTGGCCCCACAGCGGCCCCTAGCCTCGCCAGGGCCGCGCTCCCAGCCCATCCCAAAGCCGCGCAAGCACTTGCCCACCCGCCCCCGGGGGCGAGTTTACGGCTAATCATGTCTTGAAAGCCTGATAACCTTGGCTATATTGAGCGTGAAAATTTTCCCAAAGCACGGCCGGCCGGGCCGGGAGGACAGCATGGAGAAGGAAGCCAAGGTCATGAACCGCTGGCTGGTGGCGCTGGGTGCGCTGATCATTCAGCTCTGCCTGGGCGCCATCTACGCCTGGAGCGTCTTCACGCCCCACCTGAAGAAGGCCCCCTTCAACTTCAGCGCCACGCAGACCCAGGTGGTCTTCTCCGTCGGCCTGGCCACCTTCGCCATCGTGATGGTGCTCGCCGGCCGCTGGCAGGCGAAGATCGGCCCCCGCCGCGTGGCCCTGTCCGGCGGCCTGCTGCTCGGCCTCGGCTACATCCTGGCCAAGTTCATCGGCGGCAGCTTCTTCGGCCAGGTCGTCTCGATCGGCCTCATCGGCGGCGCCGGCATCGGCCTCGCCTACGTCTGCCCCATCGCCGTCGGCATGAAGTGGTTCCCCGACAAGAAGGGCCTCATCACGGGCCTCGCCGTGGCCGGCTTCGGCTTCGGCGCCCTCATCTGGATCAAGCTGGCCGGCGCCTGGGGCCACCTGATCGAGAAGATCGGCGTGCAGGACGTGTTCGGTCTCTACGGGATCATCTTCCTCGCCGCCGTCAGCCTCGGCAGCATCGTGATGATCAACCCGCCCGCCGGCTGGAAGCCCAAGGGCTGGTCGCCGCCCGAGCCCCAGACGGTCGGCAACAAGATCACCGGCCAGCTCAACATGCTGCCCGACCAGATGCTCAAGACGCGCCAGTTCTACATGCTCTGGTCCATCTTCATCTTCAGCGGCATGGCCGGCTTGATGACCATCGGCATCATCCAGCTCTTCGGCATCGACGCCCTCAAGGGCAGCGGCCACAGCGAGGTCGAGGCCGCCGCCATCGCCGGCACGGCGATGGCCGTCTTCTACTCCCTGGCCAACGGCATCGGCCGCATCGTCTGGGGCGCGCTCAGCGACCGCCTCGGCCGCAAGCGCTCGATCACGATCATGACCGCGAGCCAGGGCGTCATGATGCTGCTCTTCTTCTGGATGGGCGGCACGCCGGCCCTGCTCTTCCTGGGCGCCACGATCATCGGCTTCAACTTCGGCGGCAACTTCGCCCTCTTCCCCACCGCCACCGCCGACTTCTTCGGCACCGCGCACGTGGGCCAGAACTACGGCTGGATGTTCACCGCCTACGGCGTCGGCGGCATCGTCGGGCCGATCATGGCCGGAGCCTTCCGCGACAGCGGCAGCTGGCTGCCGGCCTTCTTGATCAGCGGCGTGCTCTGCCTGGTCGCGGCCGGCATCGCGCTCAGCCTGAAGCCGCCCAAGCCCGCCTCCGTGACGATGCCGGTGCTTGAGCCCGAGCACGAACCCGCCGGCAGTCGCTAGGATTCCTTCCCCGAATGGACGAATCCGTGGGGGGAGCCGAGAGGCTCCCCCTTCGCATTGCGGGCTAAGGGGCCGGCGTGAACTGCGAGAACTCCGTCCGCGTGCGGATGTGCTTGTGCACGATGATGGGGATCTTCACCTCGAGGTCCATGGCGATCCAGCGCGGCAGGTCGCGGCCCGCCGACGCTCCGCCAGCTCGGCCGCTGAGGTCCAGGCGCTTGACGCCGAAGCTGCCCTTGGCCGGCTTCAGCTCCGCGCGCGACCAGCGCCCCGGTGCCGGATCGCCAGCCAGAGCTGCCCGTCCACAGCCCCTTGCGCTTCTTCTGCGCGGCCTCAGGCTCACGCGGCGCCAGCTCGCCGGTCGCCGCGCGCGCCTCGAGACTCGCCGGGCTCGAAGCGGTACTCGCCGCGGCGCGCCGCCGTGAAGAAGTCGAAGCTGAGGTCGAGCTTGCGCTCGTCCCCGTCGTCCTCGTCGCCGTCCTTTGCCTTTGCTTCCGGCTCCTCGCCGGGCTTGGCCTTGCGGTCGTAGACCAGCTCGCCGCCCTCGGCCAGCACCTCGGTGGAATCCGGCCCCCACTGGATGCCGTCCAGCCAGGCGCGCTCCTCGTGCTCCAGCACATCGTCGCCGTTGCTGACTCGCGTGCGCGTCTCCTCGTGGAAGCGGAAGGGCGCGAAGCGGGCGGCCGCCGAGTCGGCGCGGGCGAAGGCCAGCTCGAGGAGGGCCTCGCCGGTGGCCGCCCCGGCGGGCAGCGCTCCCAGGAGCGTGCAGAGGGCAAGCAGGGCGAGGCCGAGCGGGCGCAGGCGAAGGGGCACGGGAAACCTCCGGGCTGAGGACCGGCCAGTATAGGCCCGGCGATGGCCGGCTTGGCAAGACGCGGGATGCGCCATGCGCTATACTCAAGGCCGTTCCGCCAACCGGGGAGGTCGCAGATGAAGTGTCGCCTGATCCTTGCCGTCGCCTTGCTCACCCTCGTCGCCAGCGGCGCCGCCGCCGATGCCGGCCGCCGCTTCGTCGTCCACAGCGAGGACGGCGCTTTCTTCCAAGAAGAGCGCGGCGCCGACGCCGGCCTGCCCGCGCCGCCGCTCACGCCGCGCGACGCGCTGCTCTGGCAGCGCAGCATCCCCGGCAACATCTACACGAGCTGCGCGATGCTGAATGCCGCCGTCTTCGCGGGCACGAACAACGGCGCCTCCTGCGTGGCCGAGTTCTTCGCGGACGATCTCAACGGCACCCCCGACTGGACCTTCGCGGGCGGCGAGAACTACGTCACCGCGGGCGCTGGCTACCTCGCCCTCGTCGAGGCCGTGCCGGCCATCGCGGGGGTGAGGCTGCACATGTGGACGGTGGGCGTCCCGCCCACCCCGCTCTGGGAGAAGGAGATCCCCAACTGCAGCGCGCCACTGGGCTGCCTGCGCATCGCCTCCGTCGGCAACCTGCTGGCCCTGGCCGTGAATACGGCCGCCAGCAGCACCACCTATGCCCTCGATCCCCTCACGGGCGCGTTGCTCTCCAGCTTCGTCGCCCCCGCCGGCGAATTCGCCCGCGCCCTGCGCGTCAGCGAGGACGGCACGCGCATCGCCCTGCGCAACGGCGCCACCCTGCACGTGCTCGATCCCAGCACCGGCCTGCCACTCTTCACGGGCAACGTGAACGCCAGCTCGGACGCCCTCGCCTTCTCGCCGGACGGCCACTGGCTCGCGGCAGGCTGGACGCTCCTCTATGTCTGGGAGTGGAACGGCAGCGCCTATCAGTACCGCTGGTCGAACAACGGCGGCGGGGCCAACTGGTACCTCGGCACCTGCGCCCTGGACAACAACGGCCAGCTCATCGCCGGCTGGTATACCACCAGCTACAACCGGAACAAGGTGATGTGGTTCGACGCCGCCATCAGCACGCCGGCCTGGACCTATCTCTTCCCCCCCTCCAGCGGCACCTACCAGGATCTGCCCGTGGCCAGCGCGATGACGGAGGGCGCCGGCATCATCGGCAGCTGGGGCGATGCCGAAGGGCTCAACCCCGAGCTCAGCGCCTTCCTGCCCACGCAGGCCGAGCCCTTCTTCACGGTCAACACCACGGGCTCGATCTACGATGTCGACGCCGAGGCCTACGACATCGTCGGCGGCCGCTATCCGGCCTACTTCGCGGGCTGCGGCAAGCACGTCCATGCGAATCAGTTCGGCAGTGGCGGCGATCTCTACCTCGCGGATGTGAGCCCGCCCACGGCGGCGCCGGCGCTGCCGGCGTCCGGTCTCGACCTGGTCGCCTATCCCAACCCCTGCCGAGCGACGAGCACCCTGCGCCTGAGCCTGCCCCGCGCGGAGGGCCTGCGGGTGGACATCCATGGCGTCGATGGCCGGCACCTGCGCCGGCTCTGGGCTGGGCCCAGCAGCGCCGGCGAGCTGAGCCTCGTCTGGGACGGCCGCGACGAGGCCGGCCGGGACCTGGCCAGCGGCGTCTATCTGGCGCGGGCCGAAGCCGCCGAGCTCGCGACGACGCTGCGCCTGGTCCTCCTCCGGTAGGCGGCTTGCCGCCGCCGGCGCCGCGCCCTAGACTTCAGGCAGCCCAATCGGGAGGACCCGTGCGCCACGCCCTGGCTCGCCTGCTTGCCCACGCAGCGCTCGCGGCGCTCTGCCTGAGCGCTGCGCCCGCCGGGGCCACGCTCTTCCGGCAGGTGGCGGCCAGCCCCGAGCCCGACGGCGCTCCCAGCTTCTCCCCCGACGGCCAGCTGGTGGCCTTCTCCTCACCCTTCAGCGGTGACTGGGAGATCTACACGGTGAATGCCTGGGGAGGCCGGCTGGCCAACTTCACCGAGAGCCCCGGCGTGGACATCTACGCGAACTGGAGTCCGGCCGGCCCCTGGATCGTCTTCACCTCCCGCCGCGACAACGGCCACGGCAGCGACGACATGGACCTCTGGCTCAAGAGCAGCGCAGACGGCAGCGAGATCAATCTCACCACCTGGGCCGGCTACGACAACTTCGGCGCGCTGGACCCGACCGGTGAGCGCGTGGCCTTCTCCAGCGATCGCGGCAACCAGGGCCTCACCGAGATCTGGGTGCTCGAGCTCGCCGACCCCGGTCAGGCCCAGCGGCTCTGCACGGGTCCGGTGGAGTGCTTCCATCCCTGCTGGAGCCCCGATGGCCAGTGGGTGGCCTTCGATGGCCGCGAGCCGGGCGACTTCCTCAACACGCGGCTCTACCGGGTGCCGGCGACAGGCGGCAGCGCCGAGGAGCTCCCCATCGGCATGCTGGTAGGCAGCGACCCGAGCTGGTCGCCCGATGGCCGCTATCTGGCCTTCGCCGGCGGCGATGACCCGGTGGACTGGGATCTCTGGGTCTGGGACTTCACGGCCGGCGCCCTGATCCAGCTCACGGACACGCGCTACATCGAGCAATCGCCGGCCTGGAACGCCGCCGGCAGCGAGATCGTCTACGCCGGCTTCCCGATGGGCAACAAGGACATCTGGGTGGCCTACGCGCTGCCCTTCCCGACCGGCGTCGCCCGCCAGTCCGTGAGCGGACTCAAGGCCCTCTTCCGCTGAAATCCCCGGCTTCTCCCTTGACAGCTTCCTCGTTCGCAAGTATTGTCCATCCGGTTAATTAAAACGTTTGGACAAAGCCGAATCAGGGCATGACCGAAGCGACGCGCCGCCGACTCCTGGACGCCGGCCGCCGGGCCTTTGCCCGGCAGGGCCTGGACGGCGCGCGGGTGGAGGCCATCGCCCGGGAGGCCGGCGTCAACAAGGCCCTGATCAACTACCACTTCCGGGGCAAGCTGGGGCTCTACCGCGAGGTCCTGGCCGAGGAGCTGGCAGCGGCCTCCCGGGACCTGGCCGCAGCCCTGAGCAGCGAGCGGGATCCGGTCCGGCGACTCGGTGCCTGGCCACAGGCCCTGTCCGCGCTGCTCGCCGCGCGCCCCGAGCTGGCGCCGCTGCTGCTCGGTGAACGGCTGCGCGGGGGTGAAGCGCTGTCCGGAGGCGAGCGGGGACCGGGCGCCGATCTGCTCGCGGCGACGATCACCGCCGGCGCCGAAGCGGGCCGCCTGCGCGCGGTCGACGCCGCCGCCTTGCAGGAACTGCTGCTGGGGGCCCTGCTGCTCGCCGGCCTGGGAGAGGAGCGCGAGCGGACGGCCGCCCTGCTCACGGCCCTCATCCAGGGCGGACTGACGGCGCCGGGGCCGCAGAATTCGGGGATCGCTGACGCAGGAGGGTGAGAGCGAATCGCGGCGATCCCACACTGCGGGGCCGGCGTCTCGGGACGCCGGCCCCGCGGCCGACACGGCTTGACCTGCGCCAGACCCGATGTATCATACACTTCGGCCTGCCTGCTCCCGCCCCGTGCGGGGCCCTCCAGCCGCCGGCAATCTCCTCTCGCTTCCGGAGCTTCACATGAGCCAGGTCATCGGGATCCGCCGGGAGGACAAGAACCGCTGGGAGCGGCGTGCGCCCCTCGTGCCCGCCGATCTCGGCCGGCTCATCCGCGAGCAGGGGCTCAGCTTCATCGTTCAGCCTTCGCCCATCCGCACCTACAAGGACGAGCAGTACGCGGAGGCCGGCTGCGAACTGGACCAGGATCTCAGCCGGGCCGGGGTCATCTTCGCCATCAAGGAGATCCCCCTGGACTTGCTCGAAGCGGAGAAGGCCTACGTCTTCTTCGCCCATGTCATCAAGGGCCAGGAGCACAACATGCCGCTGCTGCAGCGGATCCTGGACCTGGATTGCACGCTGATCGACTACGAGCGCATCGTGGATGCGAAGAACCGGCGGCTCGTCTTCTTCGGTCGTCAGGCCGGGCAGGCCGGCATGATCGAGACGCTCTACGCTCTCGATCGGCGCCTGCGCTGGGAGGGCTTCGACTCGCCCTTCCAGGGCGTCAAGCCGGCCTACGCCTACCCCGATCTCGCCCACGCCAAGGAAGTCCTGCTCGAGATGGGGCTCTCCGTGCGCGCCGGCCTGGATCCGGACCTCTGCCCCTTCGTGATCGGCTTCGCCGGCTACGGCAACGTCAGCCAGGGGGCGCAGGAGGTCTTCGATCTCTTCCCCCACGAGGAGATCGCGCCCGCGGATCTCGGCCAGCTCAGCACCCGCAAGCCGGTGCGGGATCGGCTCTTCAAGGTGGTGTTCAAGGAGGAGGACCTGGTCTTGCCCGCCGCGGCCGGCGAGGACTTCGTGCTCGCCGACTACTACGAGAACCCGGAGCGCTATCGCAGCCGCTTCGCGGATTACCTGCCCCGGCTCACGGCCCTCGTGAACTGCATCTACTGGACGCCGCGCTACCCGCGCCTGGTCACGCGCGCCGCCGCTCGCCGACTCTGGAGCGCCGGCGAGCGCAGCCTGCGCGTCATCGGGGATATCAGCTGCGACATCGGCGGCAGCATCGAGTTCACCTACAAGGCCACGGAGCCGGACCAGGCCAGCTTCGTCTACGACCCCATCGCCGATACCTACAAGGACGGCGTCGAGGGGCGCGGCATCGCCGTGATGGCCGTCGACAATCTGCCCTGCGAGCTGCCGCGGGACGCCTCGGATGCCTTCAGCGCCACGCTCGCGCGGCTCGCACCGAGCCTGGCCGCGGCCGACTTCAGCCGGCCCTTCGCCGAGCTGGGGCTGCCGCCCGAACTCACGCGCGCGGTGATCGCCCACCGCGGCGCGCTCACTCCGGAGTACCGCTACCTGGAGGAATTTCTCCTGGACGCCTAGCGCACTCCAATCCGACACCGTGATGTGGGGAGGACACGATGACTACCAGCAAGCGCGTACTCGTACTGGGTGCCGGTCTCGTCACGCGGCCCATGGTCAGCTATCTGCTCGAGCGGCCGGACATCAGCCTGACCGTCGCCACGCGCACCGTCGACAAGGCCCAGCGCATGATCGCCGGCCACGCCCGCGGCCGCGCGGTGGCCCTGGACGTGGCCGACGGGGCGGCGCTGCGCGCCATCGTCGCCGAACACGATCTCATCGTCAGCCTGCTGCCCTACATCCATCACGTCATGGTCGCCAAGCTCTGCATCGAGCTCGGCCGCCACCTGGTGACGACCTCCTACGTCAGCCCCGAGATGCGCGCCCTCGACACGGCGGCGCGCGAGGCCGGCGTGCTCCTGCTCAACGAGATCGGGCTGGACCCCGGCATCGACCACATGTCGGCCATGCGCATCATCAACGGCGTCGCCCAGCGCGGCGGCTGGGTGCAGGGCTTCATCTCCAACTGCGGCGGCCTGCCGGCGCCGGAGGCGAACACGAACCCCTGGGGCTACAAGTTCAGCTGGAGCCCGCGGGGAGTGGTGCTGGCCGGCCGCAATGCGGCTCGCTACCTGTGGGAAGGCGACCTGCGCGAGGTGCCGGGGCCGGACCTCTTCGGCGACGTCCACCATCTCACGGTCGAGGGGCTCGGCCAGCTCGAGGTCTATCCCAATCGCGACAGCATGGGCTACCGCGAGATCTACGGCCTGACGCGGGCGCAGACGATCTTCCGCGGCACCTTCCGCAACCCCGGTCATTGCGCGGCCTGGAAGGCCCTGGCCGACTGCGGCTGGCTGGATATCCACCCGCACGCGGTGGAGGGCTATACCTACGCCAAGCTCTTCTGCACCCTCGTCGGCTGCGAAGGCCGCAAGCCGCGCGAGGCGGCCGTGCGCTTCCTCGGCGTCGGTCCCGAGGCGAACCTGCTCGATCGCTTCGAATGGCTGGGCCTCTTCGCCGACGAGGCGATTCCCGGTCCGGCCGAGCAAAGCCCGCTCGACGTGCTCGCCGATCGCCTGCTGCTCAAGCTGCCCTATGCGGCGGGAGAGCGGGACATGATCGTGCTCCAGCATCAGGTGACGGCGCAGTATCCGGAGGGCGGGACCGAGCGCATCGTCTCCTCGCTCGTGGACTTCGGGCAGCCCGGAGCCGACTCGGCGATGTCGCGGACGGTCAGCCTGCCGGCGGCCATTGCCGTGCGCCACATCCTGGACGGCACGATCCGCGAGCTCGGCGTGCAGGTGCCGGTGCTGCCGGGCATCTACGACCCGGTCCTCGATGAGCTGGAGACGCTGGGGATTGCTTTCCAGGAGACGGTGACGCGCTAGGTCCGCGGTCTACTTGAGGAGCATCAGCTTCTGGCTGCCGACCAGGCCCTGGTCACCGATGAGGCGCGCCAGGTAGAGGCCGGAGGGCAGGCGCTCGCCGGCATCGTCGCGGCCATCCCATTCCACGCTGTGATGACCGGCCGGGAAGGTCCCCGCCGCCAGTTCGCGCAGCGCGCGTCCGGCAGCATCGACCACGACCAGGCGCAGGGTCCCCTGGGCCTCGCTTTCGAAGCGAAGGGTGGTGCTGGGATTGAACGGATTGGGGTAGGCCGGCGCCAGCCGGTTGCCCGCCGCCAGAGGCGAGCTGTCCGTATTCTGCACGAAGCGGATGACCGGCGCGCTCACGTCCCAGCCGTGGACGGGGAACTCCTCGCCCGTGCTGAGCAGGGCGAACCAGCCGTCGGAACTGGCCTGGAAGGCGGCCACGCGCGTGGCGCGGATGGTGAAGTCGATGGAGATGCGGTCCCCCGGCCCCAGCACGGCCCGGCCGCCCGGAGCGCTGGGACTATCGATCACCCAGCGGTGGGCGCGGCGGCCCACGATGAGCACGTCGCCGTACTCGTAGCTGCAGGTGGTCACCTGGCCGTTCAGGCGCACCGTCCCGGCCTGGACGCTCAGCCAATCCGGGAATTGCTCTGAATAGAAGAGACCACTGAGGGGCCCGCTCGTGTTGTTCACGAACTCCACGTGCACCGCAGCCGGAACCCCCATGGGGATGTAGGCCGTCGGGAACTGGCGCGAGTAGCTGATCGCGGTGCCGGCGGGATAGATCGCCGCGCTCGCTGATGCGGCGGCGAGGGCGATCAGGGCGGTGAGCAGGAGCAGGTGTCGGCGCATGCAGAGGTCCCGTTGCAGCAAACTGGTGTCGATAAAAAACCCGGGCTCGTTGAGCAGGCTCGGCGCCAGCCGCCCCGGATAGGAGTTCCCGGCCTCCGGTCAGCGGCCGAACGGAGACAGTATAGCATGCTGGTTGGTAATTCCCCATACTTTCCAAGGAATTTTCCGGGGGATGACGGCACGCAACTGGAGCGACAGGTCTGCTTAACGCCTCGCTAGTCGCCTGAACGCTGCAGGGCCCCCGCCGCAGGCTGGTAGCACTGCAGCAGATAGTCCCGGACCATGCGGTTGGCGCTGAAGCGCCAGGCCAGCGTGGCGATGCTGTTCTTCATCATCTCCACCCAGCCGAGGGGAATGCCCTCCGCATTGCGGTCGAAATAGATGGGCAGCACCGTCTCCTCGAGGAGCTGAAAGAGGGCTTCCCGGTCCTGGGCGTCCTGCAGCTCGGGATTGCCGTGGTGGCGATTGGCGCCGATGGCGAAGCCGTTGGAGCCGTCGTAGGCCTCCGCCCACCAGCCGTCCAGGATCGAGCAGTTGAGCCCGCCGTTGATGACCACTTTCATGCCGCTCGTGCCGCTGGCCTCCATGGGGCGCCGCGGCGTGTTGAGCCAGAGGTCCACGCCCTGGACCATGTGGCGGGCGACGTTGATGTCGTAGTCCTCGAGCAGGATCAAGCGCCCCTTGAAGCGCGGATCGCGGCTGAGCTGGAAAAGCCGCTGCAATTTGGACTTGCCCGGCTCATCCGCCGGGTGCGCCTTGCCGGCGAAGATGAACTGCACGGGCCGGGCCTCGTCGTCCATCAGGCGCAGGAGCCGCTCCTCGTCGTCCAGCAGCAGATCGGCGCGCTTGTAGGTGGCGAAGCGCCGCGCGAAACCGATGGTCAGCGCCCGTGACGAGAGCGAGCGCGAAGCGTCGGCCACGGCCTCCTTGCCCTCGCGCCGGCGGGTCACCTGGGCCACCAGCCGGCGGCGGGCGAAGCCGAGCAGGCGCGAACTGAGGAGCTGGTGGGCCTCCCACAGCTCGCCGGGGTCCAGCGTGTAGATGCGCCGCCAGGTTTCGGGCTCGTGAATGCGCTCCTGCCAGTCGCTGCCGATGCGCTGCTCGTAGAGCTTGGCCATGGCGGGTGCGATCCAGGTGGGCACGTGCACGCCGTTGGTGATGTGCCCGATGGGCACCTCGCGCTCCGGCCGATCGGGCCAGAGCCGATGCCACATGCGCCGGCTGACGCGGCCGTGCAGGGCCGAGACGCCGTTCGTGCGGTCGGCCGAGCGCAGCGCCAGGGTCGTCATGCAGAAGGGCGATGCGTGGTCGCCCGGATTGATCCGGCCGAGGCCGACGACCTCGTCGATGGACTTGCCCATGCGCGCCGCCAGCGGCGAGAGCGCCTCGTCCACCAGCTCGGGCGCGAAGCGGTCGTGGCCGGCCTCCACGGGCGTGTGCGTGGTGAAGACCGTCATCCGCGACACCTCGGCGCGCGCGTCCTCCCAGCTCATGCCGTCGCGTTCCATGAAGCGCCGCGCCTGCTCGAGCACGACGAAGGCGCTGTGGCCTTCGTTGAGATGCAGCACCCCGGGCTCGATGCCCAGCGCGCCGAGCGCGCGCAGGCCGCCGACGCCGAGCAGCAGCTCCTGGCGGATGCGCGTGCGGCGGTCGCCGCCGTAGAGCGTGCTCGTGAGCTGGCGGTTGAAGTCGTCGTTGGCGTCCACGTTGCTGTCGAGCAGCAGCAGGGTGCAGCGGCCCACCGCCGCCTTCCAGACCCGCGCGTGGATGACGCTGTCGCGCGTTTCGACGGCGATCGTCAGGGGTTCGCCCTTCTTGGTCATGGCCGGCGCCATGGCGAGGGTTTCCAGATCCGCCCCGCCGTAGGCCTCCTGCTGGCGGCCCTCGGCGTCCAGATGCTGGCGGAAGTAGCCGTGGAAGTAGAAGAGCCCGACGCCCACCAGGGGCAGACCCAGGTCCGAAGCGCTCTTGATGTGGTCGCCGGCCAGGATGCCGAGACCGCCCGAGTAGATGGGCAGGGACTCGTGCAGGCCGAACTCGGCGCTGAAGTAGGCCACGGGCTGCGCGGGCAGGGAGCCGGGCCCGCCGATGTCGCCGAGACCGGGCGAGGCCAGGTAGTCCTCCAGCCGGTGGAAGGCGTAGTTGATCCGGCTGTCGATGGCCATTTCCTCGGCCCGCGGCAGCAGCTCCCACTCTTCGAAGTGCTCGAGGAAAGCGAGGGGATTGTGGTGGGTGCCCCGCCAGCGCGCCGGGTTGAGATCGCGGTAGATGGCGATCACTTCCGGATGCCAGGTCCACCAGAGGTTGCGCGAGAGCTTGCGCAGCTTGTCGAGGTAGCTCGTCATGGCCATGCCGCCGAATAGCACGCCCCCGGGGGGCTGTCAAGAAGGCTCCCGCAGGGGCAAGTCTTGCCGCACCGGGAATTC
Source organism: uncultured bacterium (assembly GCA_963695095.1). Lineage (GTDB taxonomy): Bacteria > Krumholzibacteriota > Krumholzibacteriia > JACNKJ01 > JACNKJ01 > VGXI01. The sequence goes on from CAVOFT010000001.1 coordinate 3,095,603, forward strand.
CGGCGGCAGCCGCAGGGTGGGCGAACCCTAGCGAATCAGCACGATGCGCGCCGCCCGCGAGCGTTCACCCCGATTCATCTCCAAGCGAGCAAAGTAGATGCCGCTTGCGGCGGCTTCGCCCGCATCGTCGCGGCCGTCCCAGCTGCGCTCGCTCACGCCCGCCAGGAAATGCTCCCGGACAGCGAGGCTGCGCACGCGGCGGCCGGCGACATCGTAGATGAAGAGGCTGGCGCGCTGATCCGCGCGCAGCTCGAAGCGCAGGGTGACGTCGGCGCGGGCCGCGCCGGGCCGAAATGGACTGGGGTAGCTGCCGGCGAGAGCGAGGAAGGCGGGATTCTCGCTGTAGGTGAAGACCTCGGCGCCGAGGTCCCCGTTGACGGCCAGGCCGTAGCCCTGGGGCCCCAGGGGCACGCGGCGGCCGCGCAGGCGGATCTCCCAGGGGCCCGCCTCGGGAGCGATGATCAGCACCCGCTCCACCGTGTTGAGCGCATCGGCTTCGCCACCCGGCACCGATTCGCCCAGCTCCGCGTCGAAGCCGTTGCCGAGGTAGAGCTGTCCCGAGGGCGAGCGCAGTTCCAGGTCCAGGTCGTTGACCACGGGCTCGGCGACGAAGGGTTCCGCGGGCGGGTCCGTGAAGGCCAGCGTGACGGCCAACGGCTCGGCGGCGGACTCGACCTCGAGCCGGTAGATGAGGAGGTCCCCCGTCTCCAGCCCCTCGGCATTGCGCTTCTCGGCCAGCCACAGCTCGCGGCTGTCGCCCGCGAAGTAGAGCGCCTCGTCGAGCACGAGGTGCCCCCAGCCCTCGCTGTCATTGGGATAGCCCGCCGGCAGGCTGTCCATGGGCAGGGTGCTGTTGATGAGCAGCGCCCTGAGCAGGGCGCCGCTGGGCACGAGCGAGTCGGCGGCCACGGGCGCGCCGCTCGGCCACCAACCCTCCACCAGGTACTGGCGCGCCAGCGCCGCCGCCCCGGCCACGGCGGGACAGGCCATCGAGGTGCCGCTGCTGGTCGTCCAGCCGCAGGGCAGGGCCCGGTTCGCGGAATCGATCGCGTAGCCGGGCGCATAGAGCTCCGGCTTGCGGCGGCCATCGGCCGTGGGGCCCATGCCGCCGCTGTAGTGCTCGTCGCAGCCATGGTAGCCGCCGCCGAAGCTGTCATTGGTGTAGCTCGCGCCCACGGCAAGGGTGCTCTTGGCGTTCTCGGGCGTATAGAGCAAGCCGGCATTGGTGACGGCCCAGATCAGCAGCGCCTCTTCCTGGTCGTGGCTGAAGGCATCGATGTCCACGCAGAGCTCGGTGTAGCTGGTGATCCCATCCGCGCCCCAGCTATTGGTGTGCACGCGGGCGCCGGCAGCGTGGTGCAGGGCGAAGTCCGCATAGACGTCGTAGACGCCGGTGGGCACGTAGTTGGAATGCGCCAGCCGTGCCGCCCAGGCGCCGCCCCGCTTCTGCGCGCCCATCTGATCGTCAATCGGCAGCGCATCGCCCGCCACCGTGCCCGCCGTGTGGGTGCCGTGATTGCTGCCCCAGCCGGCGTACTCGCCGATGAAGACCACCTTGCGGTGCGCGGGCCCGATGGGCTCGCCGTCCGGATCGGCGAAGAAGCAGCTGGCCGGAGCGAAGTTGGAGTCGATGTGGCCGACGATCTGCCCCTCGCCATGGAGGCCCCGATCCCAGATCGGCCGCTGATCCGCTGCCGCGCTCTGGACGCTCCAGCTGCTGTCATCGTTGCGGTCGGTGAGCGGCAGCGTGGGCGAAGCCCAGAGCAGACCGGGCAGGGCGGCTAGCGCCGGCAGCAGCGCGGACGGCGCGCTCAGCCAGAGCCGCGGCCGTGCCGAGCGTGCGCTGCTGCCCAGCAGTTCGGCGCCGAGGGCCAGGGCCATGTCGGCGCGAAGGGCGATGGGCGTGCCCGGCGCGAAGCTCAAGGTGATCGCCACCGACTTGCCGCCCGCGCGCGCCGCCAGCGCGGCCAGCTCGGGCGCCAGGCGCCACTCCGGGCGACAGTCCGTGAGCAAAGCGACGCCGGCGAGGGCGGACAGGCGCACCCCGGCGGCGGCGTCCGCGCGGAGCAGATAGGCGTCATCGGGCAGATAGGCCAGGATCTCGGCGCCGGCGGCGGCGAGCGCATCGCGATCCGCACGGCCAGGTGCGTGGTCGAACCGCAAGATGCGCAGATCGTCGCTCGCCTCGCTGCCGCGGGCGCTCAGGGCAGGGTCGCCGGCGCGCAGGGTGCCGGCGCGCAGGCGCAGGGCGCCGCTCTCGCCTGCGGCTGCCGCCTGGGCAAGTACGCCACCAAAGATGAGCAGGACCGCGAGGAGGGGCGGGCGGCGAGCGGGCATGGCGACGGTCCTCAATGGCTGGTGGGCTTGAAGAAGCTGATCAGGTTGCCCTCCGGATCCCGCACATGGAGGAAGAGCGCCGAGTCGGTCAGCTCCTCCTTGAAGATCTCCACGCCCCGCACCGCCAGCACCGAGCGCAGGGTGATGGGATCGTCGATCTCGACGTCGAGGAAGGTCGAGTCGCCGGTGGGCGCGTCCCAGCCGCCGGGCTCGGCCGACACCAAGCCCAGCGTCAGCCCGCCCGTGTCCAGGTAGCAGAAGTTCGGGCCCTCGTCGCTCACGTCCCAGCCCAGCACGCGGGTGTAGAAGCGCTTCATCTTGCGCAGGTTCTTGCAGCGATAGGTGACGCTCACGGCACGCATGGGCACCTCGGAGGGCGGTGGCGGGCCCGGAGGGCGCCATGCCGCCCGGGCTGGAAGCAGTCAAGCGGGCGCACGCGCCAAAGTCAAGCTCGGGCCTACTTGAGCAGGATCGCGCGCAGCCTCCGGCTCTGGGCGCCGGCCTTGAGCTCGAGCAGATAGAGCCCCGCCGGCAGGGGACGGCCTGCGGCGTCGACGGCCTCCCAGTCCAGGCGTTGCTCTCCCGCAGGCAAGTCCCGGGCCGGATGGCTCGCCAGGCGGCGGCCGCTGAGGTCATAGACCGCCAGGCTCACGGTGGCCGGCTCCGCCAGCTCGAAGTAGAGCGCCGTGCGCGGATTGAAGGGATTGGGCGCCAGGGCGGCGGCCAGCAGGGGCCCGCCTGCGGGGGCGAGGCCGGGTGTCAGGCTCAGCAGCAGGAACTCCTTGCCCTCCGCGTCGAGACCGTAGAGCTCGTAGCGCCAGGCGCCCGCAGGAGCGGCGTCGCTCAGGCGATAGCGCCAGTCGCCGCTCGCCTCCACCGGCAGGAGCGGCGCGGCATTCAGACAGAGGGGCAGCGCGAGCGGCTGCTCGCCGATGGCCGCCAGGACCTCGCGGCGCGACAGCGCGCCGGCCGCGAAGGCCTCGGCCTGGGCCAGGCGCTCGGCCCGATCCGCGGCGTCGCCCGCGGGCAGGCGGTACACGTTGAAGGGCAGGGGCTCGCTGCAGCGCCAGTCTAGCTCGACGCGGCCGGAGCCCGCGCGCAGCGCGCGCCCGCTGGCGGTGGCCAGCGCGGGAGCCGCCGTGAGATCGGCGCCGCCTTCGATGGCATAGGCCCAGCCGCCGCTGCTCAGGTACTGCGTGCCGGCCAGCACGTCGGGGCTGCCCGTGCCGGAGAGATCCGCCGTGCCGCGCACGCTGTAGAGCCGCGCGCCCGTGTTGAACATCCACAGGGTGTCGCCCGTGGCGCCGTTGAAGAGGTAGGTCTTGGTGTCGAAGGAGCCGCCGACGACCTCGTCGATGCCGTCGCCGGTGAGATCGTCCACGCGGTCCACGGCCCAGAAGTCGCCGCCGTTGAGGGTGCCGGCCCAGGCCTGCCAGATCAGCGTGCCGTCCTGGCCGTCGATGACGCGCAGGGCGCGCTCCCAGGAGCCGATGGCGATGTCCCGCCAGCCGTTGCCGTTGACGTCGCTCAGGGTGACCAGGCGCATGATGTAGTTGTAGCTGCCGTTGTCGAAGGTCCAGCGCAGGGCGCCTGTCGCGCCGTCGAGGCAGCGCACCTGGCCGGAAGCGCTCCAGGAGCCGACGACGAGTTCGGCCACGCCGTCGCCGCCGATGTCGTCGATCAGCGCCGTGGCCCAGTTGCTCGCGCCCATGTTGCGCTGCCAGATGAGCTGGCCGACGCCGCCCAGGCTGCCGCCGCTCACGCAGTAGACGTAGTGGTCGTTGTCGCCCGCGCAGAAGAGCACATCCTGCTTGCCGTCGCCGTTGACGTCGGGCAGGGCAAGGGCGCGATAGAGCGCGTCGGCCGCCGGGAAGCGCCAGAGGACGCTGCCGTCGGCGCCGCTGAGCAGGTAGCCGCAGTTGGCGTCGCTGCCCAGTGCACAGGCCACCTCGGGCAGGCCGTCGCCGTTGAGGTCGGCCAGCCAGCTCACGTCGTAGACCCAGCCGGAATCGATCGTGAGATAGGAGTCGAAGGTCCACAGCAGCTCGCCCGTGCGGCCGTCCACGGCGTGCACGCTGCGATTGCCCCAGGCCGTGCCCAGCAGGACGTCGGGAAAGCCGTCGCCCGACAGGTCGGGGCAGATCTCGAGGCACTCGTCGCCGTCGCCGCCGCCGTCGCTCACACCGCTCGAAGGGCGGATCGACCAGAGCACCGGCGGCGGGTCGCCCTGGCCGCCGGAAACCAGGTAGAGGTGATCGCCCGCGGCGCCGGCGTCATAGGTCTCGATGACGATGTCGCTGACGCCGTCGCCGTCGACATCCGGGAGCGTGGCCATGGCATTGATGTCCTCGATGCCCTGGAAGCGCCAGAGCTGATCGCCGCCATCGGCGAGGGCGGCGCCGGGCAGGCAAGCGAGGAGCAGACAAGCGGTCAGGCGGGTCGACATGAAAGACCTCCGGGGGCTGGAGCGGCTTAAGTATAGCGCCGCGGCGCGCGCGGAACAACGCAGTAGGCCGCCCTGGGGTTGTCCTATCCGGCCAGTCGGGCTATACTCTTGTCGTGCCTGCAATCACTGATGGGGAGGGAATGATGCGGAGGCTGCTGTTGCTGGCCTGTGCCCTGTGCTGCCTGCCCGCCGCTCGCTGGAGCGCCGCCGCCACCTGGACCGTGGCCCAGAACGGCAGCGGCGACTTCACCACGATCACCGCCGCGCTCGCGGCCGCTGCGAACCAGGATTCCATTCTCGTCGGGCCCGGCACCTATAGCGAGCCCTTGCTCGTCGACAAGCAGCTGACCCTCGTCAGCAGCCAAGGCGCGGCGGCCACCGTCCTGGATGCCAACTACGCCTTCGAGCTCCTGCGCTACGTGAGCGGAGGCGGCGGCCAGTTCTCGGGCTTCTCGCTCAGGCGGGCGGACGTCGGTCCCGCTGGAGAGGGCGGCGCCATCCGTGTGAACTACTGCAACAGTCTGCTGATCAGCGACTGCGTGTTCGAGGACAACTGGGCCGACTACCAGGGCGGCGGCCTCGCCATCGGCCATGCCAGCATCGTCGAGGTCGTCGATTGCAGCTTCATCGAGAACTACGCCCCCACCCATAGCGGCGCTGCCGTGGCCATCCAGAGCAGCCATCTCAGCTTCGAGCGCTGCTCGTTCATCGAGAACCGCACGGGGGTCTTTTCGGGCGCCATCGCCGCCCATAGCAGCGTCCTGGATGTCCAGGACTGCCTCTTCCTGCGCAATCGCAGCTACGACGTCGCCGGCGCCATCTACCTCTACTTGTCGGGGGGTCTGATCCGGAACAACACTTTCCACGACAACCGCTCGCCCGGACGGGCAACGGTGGTGATCCACCAGAGCGACGCCGCCATCGTCGAGCGCAACATCTTCTCTGCCGATCAGGCCGGCTACGGGCTGCAGTTCTACCAGGGCGGCGGCGGCCACGCCTGCAACCTCTACTGGGACAACGCGGCGGGCGCGCTCTCCGGTGCCGCCCTCGCCGCCGATGAGTTGATCGCCGATCCTCTCTTCTGCAACGCCGCCGCGGAGCACTTCGAGCTCTATGACATGTCGCCGGCCGCCGCCGACCACAGTGCCTGCGGGCAGCTCATCGGCGCTTTCCCGGTGGCCTGCTCGACGACAGGGGTCGAGCGCTCCTCCTTCAGCGCGATCAAGGCGCTCTACTAGCGCCCAGGGGATCCTGGCCGACCCGCCCCCGGGGGCGGGCCGCCCCAGCAGGATATCCGCTAAATCACAGTTTGCCACTTATCATTCAAGCATCGAAAAGCTGCTTTGGCCGCTGGCGCGCCTGCAAAGCCCTCAGTAAATTGGACCCTGAATTCCACATGGAGGGTCCAGCATGAGCCGGAGCAGGGTGACCATCGACGGCAACGAGGCCGCGGCCTACGTAGCCCACAAGGTCAACGAAGTCATCGCCATCTACCCGATCACGCCCAGCTCCAACATGGGCGAGCTGGCCGACGACTACTCGTCCCAGGGCCAGCGCAACATCTGGGGCACGATCCCCAGCGTGGTCGAGATGCAGAGCGAAGGCGGCGCGGCCGGCGCCGTCCACGGCAGCCTGCAGACGGGCGCCCTGACCACCACCTTCACGGCCTCCCAGGGCCTGCTGCTGATGATCCCCAACATGTACAAGATCGCCGGCGAGCTGACCGCCACGGTCTTCCACGTCTCCGCCCGCACGCTGGCCACCCACGCCCTGTCCATCTTCGGCGACCACAGCGACGTGATGGCGTGCGCCAGACCGGCTGGGCCATGCTCGCCAGCGGCTCGGTGCAGGAGGTCATGGACAACGCCCTCATCGCCCAGGCGGCCACGCTGGAGGCGCGGGTGCCCTTCGTCCACTTCTTCGACGGCTTCCGCACCACCCACGAAGTGCAGAAGATCGAGCAGCTTGCCGACGACGACATGCGCGCCATGATCGACGACGAGCTCGTGCGCGCCCATCGCGCCCGGGCGCTGACGCCCCGACCACCCGTAGCTGCGCGGCACGGCCCAGAACCCCGACGTCTTCTTCCAGGCCCGCGAGGCGGTCAACCCCTTCTACACCGCCTGCCCCGGCCATCGTGCAGCAGGCCATGGACCACTTCGCCGAGCTCACCGGCCGCCACTACCACCTCTTCGACTACGTGGGCGCGCCCGACGCCGAGCGCGTGCTGGTGATCATGGGCTCCGGCGCCGAGACCGCCCACGAGACGGTCGATGCCCTGACGGCGGCCGGCGAGAAGGTCGGCGTGCTCAAGGTGCGGCTCTACCGGCCCTTCGCCGCAGACGCCTTCCTGGCCGCCCTGCCGCGCACCGTCAAGTCCATCGCCGTGCTCGACCGCACCAAGGAGCCGGGCGCTCTCGGCGAACCGCTCTACAGCGACGTGCTCACCGCCCTCGGCGAGGCACTGCAGACGGGCACGCTGCCCTTCGCCATTCCCGCACGTGGTCGGCGGTCGCTACGGCCTCTCCTCGAAGGAGTTCACGCCGGCCATGGTGCAAGGGCGTGCTTCGACGAGCTGGCGCAAGCCGACGCCCAAGAACCACTTCACCGTCGGCATCGTGGACGACGTCAGCCACAGCTCGATCGACTACGACCCGAGCTGGACGATCGACCGACAAGGGCACCTTCCAGGGCGATGTTCTACGGGCTCGGCGCCGACGGCACCGTGGGCGCGAACAAGAACAGCATCAAGATCATCGGCGAGAACACGGACAGCTACGCCCAGGGCTACTTCGTCTACGACTCCAAGAAGAGCCGGCTCGATGACGATCAGCCACCTGCGCTTCGGCAAGAAGCCGATCCGCGGCAGCTACCTGATCCAGGACGCCGACTTCGTGGCCTGCCACCAGAGCGTCTTCCTCGAGAAGTACGACATGCTGGCCAAGGCCAAGCCGGGCGCAGCGTTCCTGCTCAACACGCCAGGCGGGGCCGGACGAGGTCTGGGACACCCTGCCCCGGAGCGTGCAGGAGCAGCTCATCGCCAAGAAGCCTCAAGCTCTACGTCATCGACGCCTACAAGGTGGCCGCCGAGACGGGCATGGGCGCAGCGCATCAACACGATCATGCAGACCTGCTTCTTCGCGATCAGCGGCGTGCTGCCGCGCGACGAGGCGATCGACGCAGATCAAGAACGCCATCAAGAAGACCTACGGCAAACGCGGCGAGCAGATCGTGCGCAAGAACTACGCGGCCGTGGACGGCACCCTGGCCGACCTCCACGAGGTGACGCTGCCGGCGGCGGTGACCAGCACGCGCGAGCTGGCGCCCGCGGTGTCGCCGACGCGCGCCCGACTTCGTGCGCGAGGTGACCGCGCGAGATCATCGCCGGCGACGGCGACGAGCTGCCCGTCAGCGCCTTCCCGCCCGACGGCACCTTCCCCACGGACACCGCGCACTGGGAGAAGCGAGACATCGCCCTCGAGATGCCGGTCTGGGACACCGAGATCTGCATCCAGTGCAACAAGTGCGCGCTGATCTGCCCCCACGCGGCCATCCGGCCCAAGGTCTACGACCCGGCAGCCCTCGCCGGCGCGCCCGCGGACTTCAAGCACACCGAGGCCAAGGGCAAGGAGCTGGCCGGCCAGGCCTACACGCTGCAGGTGGCGGCCGAGGACTGCACGGGCTGCGGCCTCTGCGTCCATGTCTGCCCGGCGAAGAACAAGGCCGAAGTGCGCCTCAAGGCGATCAACATGGAGCCCCTGACGCCCATTCGCGAGCGCGAGCGCGAGAACTTCGACTTCTTCCTCGACCTGCCCGAGCTGGACCGGCGCCAGCTCAACGCCTGACCAAGGTCAAGGACAGCCAGTTCCTGCGCCCGCTCTTCGAGTTCAGCGGCGCCTGCGCCGGCTGCGGCGAGACGCCCTACGTCAAGCTGGTCAGCCAGCTCTTCGGCGACCGCATGATCATCGCCAACGCCACCGGCTGCTCGTCGATCTACGGCGGCAACCTGCCGACGACGCCCTGGGCCCAGGACGACGACGGCCGCGGCCCGGCCTGGTCGCAACAGCCTCTTCGAGGACAACGCGGAGTTCGGCCTCGGCTTCCGGCTCAGCATCGACAAGCAGAGCGAGATGGCCCGGGAGCTGCTCGCCGAGCTGCGCCGAAAGCGTCGGCGACGAGCTGGCGGACGCGCATCCTGTCGCGCGCCGCAGCAGAGCGAAGCGGACATCCACGACCAGCGCGAGCGCGTGGCCAGCTGCGCGAAGCGCCTGGGCAAGATCGCCGAGCCGCGCGCGCGAAGCGCCTGGCCGACCTGGCCGACATGCTCGTCAAGAAGAGCGTCTGGATCATCGGCGGCGACGGCTGGGCCTACGACATCGGCTACGGCGGCCTCGATCACGTGCTGGCCTCGGGCCGGAACGTCAACGTGCTCGTGCTGGACACGGAGGTCTATTCCAACACCGGCGGCCAGATGTCCAAGGCGACGCCGATGGGCGCCGTGGCCAAGTTCGCCGCCGGCGGCAAGCCGGCCGGCAAGAAGGACCTGGGCATGATGGCGATGAGCTACGGCAACGTCTACGTGGCGCAGATCGCCATGGGCGCCAGCGACGCGCAGACCGTGCGGGCGCTCGTCGAGGCCGAGGCCTACGACGGGCCGTCCCTGATCATCGCCTACAGCCACTGCATCGCCCACGGCATCGACATGGGCAAGGGCACGGACAATCAGAAGGCGGCCGTCCAGAGCGGGCACTGGCTGCTCTACCGCTTCAATCCGGAGCGGGCGGCGGCGGGCGAGAACCCGCTCCAGCTCGACACGCAAGGCGCCGACGATGGCCCTCAAGGACTACGTCTACCAGGAGACCCGCTACAAGATGCTCACCAAGAGCAAGCCCGAGGCGTCGGCGGCGCTGATCAAGCGCGCCCAGTCGGACGTGCACGCCCGCTGGCACTTCTACGAGCAGCTGGCCGGGCTCCACTTCGGCAATGGCGACGACAAGCCGGCCGCCGGCACCAACGACGACTGACCGGGAGGAACCGCGATGGAGATGAAGACCCGCTACCTGGGCCTGGAGCTGAGAAACCCGCTCATGCTCTTCAGCCTCGCCCGTCAACCTGGACCTCGACGCGGCCCGCCGCTGCGAAGATGCCGGCGCCGCGGCCCTCGTGATGCCCTCGCTCTTCGAGGAGCAGATCCTCGCCGAGTCGCGCGAGATCGACCACTACCTCACGCACGGCACCGAGAGCTACGCGGAGGCGCTCAGCTACTTCCCGGCCCAGGGCGACTACCGCCTGGGCCCGGAGCGCTATCTGGAGACCCTGCGCGCGCTCAAGTCGAGCCTGGAGATCCCTGTCATCGCCAGCCTCAACGGCGTCTCCGAAGGCGGCTGGACGGCCTACGCCCGCCACATGGAGGAGGCCGGCGCCGACGCCATCGAGCTGAACGTCTACTTCATCCCGACCGACCCCCAGCTATCGGGCCGCGAGGTGGAGCAGCTCTACGTCGACGTGCTCAGCCGGGTGAAGGCCAGCGTCAAGATGCCGGTGGCCCTCAAGCTCAGCCCCTTCTTCAGCAACATGGCCGAGATGGCCGCCCGCTTCGACGCGGCCGGCGCCGACGGCCTGGTGCTCTTCAACCGCTTCTACCAGCCCGATCTCGACCTCGATGAGCTGGTGGTGCGCCCGAACATCCTGCTCAGCACGCCGCAGGCAATGCGCCTGCCCCTGCGCTGGATCGCCATCCTGCACGGGCACCTGCGCGCCAGCCTGGCCGCCACGAGCGGCATCCATACCGCGACAGACTGCCTGAAGATGCTCATGGCCGGCGCCGACGCCGTGATGCTGGCCTCGGCGATCTACCAGCGCGGGCCGGAGGTTTTCGCCGAACTGCTCGGCGGCATGCAGACCTGGATGGAGGAGCGCGAGTACGATTCCGTGGAGCAGCTCAAGGGCAGCATGAGCCAGAAGTCGGTGGCGGAGCCGGCGGCTTACGAGCGCGCCCTCTACGTGCGCGCCCTGCAGCGCTTCGCCGGTCACGCTGGCTAGCGCCTGCTGCGGGCGCCCCGCCGTCTTTTCGCGAAGGGAGTCCCATGCTCGAGGCCCTGCTCATGCCGCGTTCGGTCGCCATCGTCGGCGCCTCCGCTGCGCCCGGCAAGGTCGGCCAGGCCGTCCTTGCCAACATGATTGCCGCCGGCTTCCCGGGCCGCATCGTGCCCGTGAATCCGAAGGCCGACACCCTGCTCGGCCTGCCCTGCCTGCGCAGCCTCGCCGACCTGGACGAGAAGCCGGACCTGGTGGTCATTGCCGTGCCGACCCCGGCCGTGAAGGGCGCGGTGACCGACGCCATCGCCGCCGGGGTCGGAGCGATCATCGTCATCACCGCCGGCTTCAAGGAGACGGGTCCGGAAGGCGCCGCCCTCGAGGCGGAGATCACCGCGCTTTGCCGCCGTGCCGGCGTGCGCCTGATGGGCCCGAATTGCCTGGGGCTCATCAACACGCAGGCTAAGCTGAATGCCTCCTTCGCCAAGCAGACGCCCAGCGTGGGATCGATCAGCGTGCTGTCCCAGTCCGGCGCTCTCTGCACAGCCATCCTGGACTGGGCAGCCGGCCGCCATCTCGGCCTCGCCAAGCTGATCAGCATCGGCAACAAGGCGGATCTGGACGAGACGGACTTCCTCGAAGCCCTGGCCGAGGACGAGGCCACGCGGGTCATCGTCGGCTATCTCGAAAACATCACGGCCGGGGACACCTTCATCAAGCGCGCCGAGGCCGTGGCTGCCCGCAAGCCCGTGGTCATTCTCAAGGTGGGTACCACCGCCGCGGGTAGCAAGGCGGCCTCCTCGCATACGGGCAGCTTGGCCGGCGCGGACATCGCCTACGGCGCTGCCTTCAAGCGCGCGGGCGTCATTCGCGCCGAGGGCTTCGAGGACATGTTCGACGCCGCCACGGCGCTGGCCATGCAGCCCCTGCCCCGCGGCAACCGGGTGGCGATCATCACGAATGCGGGCGGGCCAGGCATCATGGCCGCCGACGCCGTCGAATCCTCGGGCCTCGTCGTGGCCAGCCTGGGCGAGGAGCTGCGCTCCGAGCTGGCCCGCCAGCTACCCGCAGCCGCCAGCGTGGGCAACCCCATCGACGTGCTCGGCGACGCCGGTCCCGACCGCTACGCGATGGCCGTGGCCGCTGCCCAATCGGCGCCAGCGATCGATGCGATCATCGTCATTCTCACCCCGCAAGCCATGACCGACCCCGCCGCCATCGCCCGCGCGATCGCGCAGCACGCGCATGGCGCCAAGCCCCTGCTCGCCGTCTTCATGGGCGGCCAGGAGGTGATGCCCGGCCGCGACGAGCTGGTGGCGGCCGGCCTGCCCGACTACAGCGCCCCCGAGCGAGCCGTGCGCGCCCTCAAGGCGATGGTGGAGTACGCCGCCTGGCGCGAGCGGCCGCCGCGCATCGTCACCCGCTTCCCCGTCAACCGGCGGCGCGTCGAGCGCATCCTCAGCCGCCACCTGCGTACGGGGCGCAAGCAGATGGGTGAGGTCGCCGCCAAGGAAATCCTGCGCGCCTACGACTTCAACGTGCCGGCCGGCCGCCTGGCCACCACCGCGGATGAGGCGGTGGAGATCGCCGAGCGCGTGGGCTATCCGGTGGCGATGAAGATCGCCTCCCAGCAGGTGGTGCATAAATCCGACCTGGGCGGCGTCCAGCTCAGCCTGGCCACGCCGAACCAGGTGCGCGACGCCTTCGAGCTGATGATGATGCGCATCCCCAAGCGCGTGCCCCACGCCCGCCTGGACGGCGCCTACGTCGAGAAGATGTGCGCACGCGGCACGGAGGTCATCATCGGCATGACCCGCGATCCCCAGTTCGGCCCGATGATGATGTTCGGCCTCGGCGGCATCTTCGTCGAGGTGATGAAGGACGTCACCTTCTACCTGGCGCCGATCACCGCCGACGAGGCGATGCAGATGCTGATGGGCACCCGCTCCTACGCCCTGCTCAAGGGTGCCCGCGGCAAGGAGGCCGTCGACTTGGCAGCGATCGCCAGCGGCCTGCAGCGCATCAGCCAGCTCGCCACGGATTTTCCGCAAATCGCCGAGCTGGACATCAATCCCTACATCGTGGGCGAGCTGGGCAGCGAGCCCGTGGTGGCCGACGCCCGCATCACCCTGGCTTGAGGCCGGGAGAGACCATGCGTACGGCGCCAACGACAGGACCACAGATGGACGAGAACTGGCAGCAGACCTATCACGATCAGATCCTCACCCCCGACACTGCGATCGGCAAGATCAAGCCGGGCCAGCGCGTCTTCATCGGCACGAGCTGCGGCACGCCGCAGGCCCTCGTCAAGGCCCTGGCCGAGCATGCGCCGGACCTGTCCGACACCGAGATCGTCCACATGCTCAGCATGGGCGATGCCCCCTACGCCCAGCGCGAGCTGGCGGGCACCTTCCGGGTGAACAGCTTCTTCATCGCCCCCAACGTGCGCGATGCCATCCAGGAGGGCTTCGGCGACTACACGCCGATCTTCCTGTCCGAGATCCCGCGCCTGTTCGCCTCGGGCCAGCTGCCCCTGGACGTCGCCCTGATCCAGGTCAGTCCGCCGGACGCGCGCGGCTTCGTCTCGCTCGGCATCTCGGTGGACATCGTCAAGAGCGCGGCCGAGAATGCCGCCCTCGTCATCGCCCAGGTCAATCCGCAGATGCCGCGCACCCATGGCGATAGCCTGGTGGACATCAACGACATCGATTGGCTGGTGCCGGTGGACGAGCCGCTCATCGAGTTCCAGACCGTCGAGCCCGACGACCTCACGCGCAAGATCGGCGAATACGTGGCGGCCCTCGTCGACGACGGCTCGACCGTGGAGCTGGGCATCGGCCGCATTCCCCACGCGACGCTGGAGTTCATGGCCGGCAAGCGGGAGATCGGCATCCACACCGAGATGCTCACCGACCAGATCATCGACCTCATCGACAAGGGCGTGATCACCGGCGCCCGCAAGTCGCTGGACCGGGGCAAGGTCGTCGCCAGCTTCTGCATGGGCACGCGACGGCTCTACGATTACATCGACGACAACCCGACCTTTGCCTTCCATCCCACGGAGTACGTCAACGATCCCTTCGTGATCAGTCGCCAGCAGAACATGGTGGCCATCAACGTGGCGCTGGAGATCGACCTTACCGGCCAGGTCTGCGCCGACACCATCGGCGGCCGCTTCTTCTCAGGAATCGGCGGCCAGGTGGACTTCAACCGCGGCGCCGCTCGCTCCCACGGCGGCAAGGCGATCATCGCCCTGCCCGCCACGGCCAAGGGCGGCAGCATCTCGCGCATCGTCGCCCGGCTCTCGCCTGGCGCCGGCGTGGTGACCACCCGCGGCGACGTGCACTACGTCGTCACGGAGCACGGCGTGGCCTACCTGCACGGCAAGAGCGTGCAGAATCGGGCCCTCGCCCTGATCAGCATTGCCCATCCGGATTATCGCGCGCAGCTCCTCAAGGACGCCGTGGATCTCAAGTACGTGCGGCCGGAGATGCTCGCCGTGGGCGACCGCCTCGTGGTCGGGCCCCAGGAGCTGCGCAGCAGCTTCGTCCTGGACGACGGCACCCAGATCAACTTCCGGCCCATCCATCCCACGGACGAGCCGCGCATGAAGGAGCTCTTCTACGCGCTCAGCCGGGAGACCGTCTACTACCGCTTCATGCAGGCGCTGACGCGCATCCCCGAGCGGCAGGTGCTGGATTTCGTCTTCGTGGATCATCGCCGCGATGTGGCCATCGTGGGCGCAGTGCCCGAGGCTCATGGCGATGAGCTCGTGGCCATCGGCCGCTACTACCTCGACCCCGTCACCAATCGCGCCGAGGTGGCCTTCACCGTGCGCGACGGCTGGCAGCGCCGCGGCATCGGCACCTACATGCTGCGCAACCTGATCACGATCGCCCGCCGCAACGGCATCAGCGGCTTCACGGCTGAAGTGCTGCGCGAGAACCGGCCGATGCGCTCGGTCTTCCACAACAGCGGCTGCAAGGTGAGCACGCGCCTGGAGGGCGGCATCTACCACTACGAGCTGGAGTTCGTGTAGTCCAGGCGCGCCGCCTAGCGGATCAGCGTGAACTTCCCCAGCTTGTCGGGATAGCCGGGCGCCGCCACCGTGAACAGGTAGACGCCACTGGCCACCTGCTGGCCGTTGCGGCTGATCAGGTCCCAAGTTCGAGTGCCGGTGGCCGCGTAGTCCCCGCCCGCAATGGCCGCCGCGGCATCGTGGTGCAGCACCTGCACGAGATCCCCGGCCAGCGTCCAGATGCGGATGGTGCAGGGCGCGGCCGGCAAGTGGCGGAATTCCACCTTCAGTCCGCTCGGGTCCTGCGCGTTGGGTTCCAGCGCCCAGGGCGCCATCGATTCCCGCGTGGCCGGGTTCGGCACCACGTAGACGGCATCGGCGTCGTAGGCCCAGCTCGGCTGGCTCGCGCTCTGGGGCACCGCCAGCCGGAAGCCGTTGCTCGGGCTCCCCTCCAGGCCGCGGGCGAGACCGATGACATGCCCGTTTGCGTCCAGGATCGGCAGATGGTCCTTGGCCGTCACCGCGTAGAAGTAGGGCACGCCCAGATTGACGTCGACGTCGCGCAGGCGGTAGTAGCGCCGCCCCTGCGGCAGCCCGAGCACGTCGCGGGCGAGGCCGATGGCGGTATCCGCGTCGGCGATGCTGAAGCCCGCCGGCGGCAGCCAGTCGCGCGCGCGCTGCAGCCAGGGCATCTCCAGCAGCACCTCGCTGTACCAGGTCACGAGCGTGGGATCGACATTGGGCTGGTAACGCAGGAGGTCCAGGCTGCGATCGGGCTTGAGGCCGTTGACCAGGTCCACCTCGTCCAGGAGCATCCACAGGTCTCCGGGCGGGCCGGTGGCGGCGCTCGTGCCCTGCGGCCGCGTCCAGTCGTCCGCGCGCCAGATGCGGTAGCCCTCGAAGTCGTAGTCGCCGGTCAGCTCGTCGGGCACCTGCTCGCTGAAGTTGTCCCAGAAGAGCTGATTGCCGCGCTCGCTGGGCCAGACACGCAGCGAGGGCGGCGGCGGCGCCGAGGCGGTGAGCCAGGGCAGCCGGTACTCGGCGCCGCCCACGCCCGTGCACCATGGGAAGAAATTGTCGCAGCGGCTGTTGGTGAAGCTCTCCCACTGGCAGTCGGCGTTCACCCACACCCGGCTGCCCTTGGGCACGACCAGCGGATCGGGGCTCATCCCGCAGGGATCCCACCACTCGATCGTGCGCAAGGGATCGTAGATGAGCGACTCGGCGCAGTCCTTGCCGGTATCGGGATCCTCGTCCACGTCGAGCCAGAGCCCCTCCTCGGCGAAGGCGAGCTGCGTGGCGAGATCGAGCAGGTCCTCGGCGTCCGCCGCCGCGAGGAAAGCCAGCCGCACGCGGGCGCTGTCGCCGGGCGCGAGCTGGAAAGGCCCCACGGAGATGAGGTAGCGCCAGTCGCGCTCGCGTTCGTCCGGTGCGTCGAAGTGGCGCCGGCTGAGCAGCTCGTAGCGCTGATCGTCATTGACCGCCTCGCCGCCCTCGTCGAAAGGCGCGATGCGTGAGAAGCGGTGCCAGGCGTTCAGCTCCGGAGTGCCGCTGAACCAGGGCGCCCACTCGCCGAGCAGATCAGTGCTGTGCTCAAGGAGCATCAGGCCGAGCCGGCCCGGCGCGGGGCGGCTGGCGGCCGCGTCGCCGTCGCCGTCCCAGGCCTCGACGAGCTGCACCCTGAAGGCTCGGCTGGCCGGCCGCTGCGTCACGCAGAGGGTCTCGCGACGCAGGCGGACGCGATCGTCATCGAAGCCGCTGGCGCTGGAGCGATGGCCGACATCGGGATCCACGTAGAGCCCGATGTAGACGTCCTCGAGCTGGCCACCGCTCACGTTGCGCACCTGGTACTCGAAGGCGATCGCACCGGCCAGGTCCGCCTGTTCCCACTGATAGCTCTCCTGGGTGACCTCGATGCCGAGCGGACTGTGATCGGGCGAGCCGAGCAGGGCCTGCGGGTGATCGTCGCGGTAGCGACAGCGGAACATCTGGTTGCCGATGGCGGCGAAGTCCTCGTCCACGCGCCCATCGCCGTCGTTGTCCTCGCCGTCGAGAGGATCCTCGTCGACGGCCCCATCGGCATCGTCGTCGGGTT
Source organism: uncultured bacterium (assembly GCA_963695095.1). Taxonomy (GTDB): domain Bacteria; phylum Krumholzibacteriota; class Krumholzibacteriia; order JACNKJ01; family JACNKJ01; genus VGXI01. The sequence continues at coordinate 3,112,535 of CAVOFT010000001.1, forward strand.
GAGCGCTCTGCAGGCGATTGCCGCCCGGCGCTCCGGCGAAGCTGGCATGAATGCTGTCCCAGCCGTGGTCGCCGGGAAAGAACTCGGGATCCGGCCAGGCCGTGCTCACGCGCGGGAGGCCATTGCGCCGCGCGCCTACCCACAGTCCGGCAATATAGAGGAACTCCACGCCGCTGCCGGCCGGCCACTGGGCCGAGGGCGCCCAGGAGATGTCCAGGTTCTCGCCGGGGAAGGAGCCGAGGAGGCCGTAGTTGGTCACGTTCATCTGCAGCTCGCCCACGTTGTGGACGAAGCGGCCGTCGATGACCTTCGTGCCCAGGGCCGGCGGCGCCGATTCGCTCCGCGCCGACCCGCGGCCGGAGCTGCCGATCAGCAGCCCGCAGACCAAGGCCATCTGCATGGCAATGCGAAACTCCGGCCGCACCCCGTCCTCCCCTCGCCGGTGGCGCTTCTGTAGAGATAGCATGGATTTAGCGCGAGTGCGAGCCCGGAGCGACGCTACTTCACGAGCAGCAGGGTGCGGCTGGCGCGAAGGCCTCCGGCCTCGAGACGACAGAAGTAGGCCCCCGAGGCGAGCGGCGCGCCGTCGGCGCCACGGGCCTCCCAGCGCAGGCGATGCTCGCCCGCGGGCAAGGGCGCCGCGGCGAGCGGCCGGGCCACCTCGCGGCCCAGCACATCGAGAATGCGCAGCGTCACGCGAGCCGCCGCCGGCAGACCGAATCGCAACTCGGTGGCGGGGTTGAAGGGATTGGGATGGTTGGGCGCCAGGTAGAAGCCGCTGGGCGCCGGCAAGCTCGCCGTCAGCGTGCAGCCCACGGTGTAGAGGCCCACCAGGGCCGCGCAGTCGTTGTTCTCGGGCAGACAGGGCGAGGCATCGGCGAGCGTGTACTCGGCTCCCGTCACCGCGCAGTAGAGCGGATCCGCAGCGAAGCAGTCCCCGCCCGGCGTCTCCGCGTAGCCGGCATAGGGCTCGCTGCCATTGCCGAAGATGTCGCTGCAAGTCCAGAGCGTGGAACTGGGAGCGTCCGCCTCGTGGAGAGCGCCGCCACTCTGGGCCTCGTTGAAGGTGACGAGCAGGCGTTCGAGCGCGAGCGTGGCCGCGTAGGCCAGGCCGATGGCCCCGCCCCGCGCGGCCTGATTGTCGCTGAGCGTGGACTGGGCGATCTGCGGCGCGCCGCCGCTGAGGTAGACGGCGCCCCCGCTCTCGGCAGCCAGGTTGTCGTGCGCGAGCAGGTGACTGAACTGGGGAGCGCCGCCGAAGCTGGCCAGGCCGCCGCCGTTGCCGGTAACCGTGCCGTAGGCCTGGTTGCGGCGCAGGACCAGTCCCTCCACCTGCGACAGCGAGCCGCCCAGCACCAGGCCGCCGCCGGCGCCCTTGGCGCGACAGTCCTCGATCACCAGATTGCGCAGGGTGGGCGAGGCATTGCTCACGCGAATGCCGCCGCCGTTGTTGGATTCCCACTCGTAGTAGACGTGGCCGCCGCGAATCGTGAAGCCGTCGACGACGGCCCCTGGCCCCTCGCCGTGCTCGAAGTTGATTGCCCGGCCGGCCAGCTCGCAGTCGATGATCGTCAGGGCCGCCCCGCCTTCGCTGCGCAGCACCACGTCGTGGCCGCCGAAGTCGAGCCGCTTGTTGCCCGGGCCGCGATAGGTGCCCGGCGCCACGAGCACGGTGTCGCCGTCGACCGAGACGTCGAGAGCGGATTGGATGTCCGCGTACTCCGCCGGCACGCGGTGCAAGGTGCCGCGCTGGGCGAGGAAGTCCTGACCGGAGATGTCGGCGATGACGTCGGTGTAGCTCCGGTAGGGCGGCGTGAAGGTGTAGTCTTGCGCCAGGGGCACGATGATCCCCGTCCAGTGGTCCGGCACGAGGACGAGGTAGTCGCCCCCGGCGTCCGTGTGCGCCTCGTAGAAGCTGCCGTAGACCCCGGCGCCGACCAGGGGCGAGCCGCCCGGGTCCGCGATGCGGCCGGCGATCGCGCGGTGGATGTTGTCGCAGCCCACGGGCAGCGGTCCGATGTCCAGGCCGCAGCTGTTGTTGGCGGCCGCGCAGGGGGAGTCCGCATCGAGATGGAAGTCGCGGGTGAGCGGCGCGCAGAAGAGCGGGTTCGCGCTGAAGTTGCCGTCCTGGCCGCTCAGGTCGACGGCGCTGCCCCTCCAGTCGCCGCCGGCGTTGCCGAAGACATCGCTGCAGCTCGCGGCGAAGCCGGCGCCGCCGGCGGCCTCGAGGCCGCCGCCCTCGAAGCTGAAAACCGCCAGGCTCCGCGTCAGGGTAACCAGGCTGGCCTGATCCGCCCAGATCGCCCCGCCGCCGTTGTCGGCGCTGTTGAAGGCCAGCACGCTGGCCACGAACTCAGGCGTGGACGCCAGGCAGTAGAGAGCGCCGCCTCGATTCGCCGCGCTGTTGTCGTAGAGCTGGCAGCCCTGGAAGCTCGGGGCCGCGCCGGCGGCGCAGAACAGGCCGGCGCCATCGTCCGCAGCGGTGTTGTGGTGAATGACCAGATCGATCGCGGTCGGCGAGGCACTGATGCAGGCGAGGCCGCCGCCGTCCGTGAGGCCGTGGTTTTGCATGAGGATGAGATTCTCGAGCGTCGGCGCGCTGCCGATGCACAGGATGCCGGCGCCGGTCGTGTGGCGACCGTTCTTGATCGTGAAGCCGCTCAGCTTGGTCGCCGCCGTCTCGCCGCTCACGAAGAGGAAGCCGGGGGCCGCCGTCTGGCAATCGATGACGGTGACGGCCGGTCCGCCCGAGCTCAGGATGACCAGGTTCTTGCCGCCCGTGCTCAGGTTGCGATTGCCCGTTCCGGTGTAGGTGCCGGGCGCGACGCGCACGGTGTCGCCCGGCACGGCCACATCGATGGCCGCCTGCAGCGTGGCATACTCCAGGGGCACCTCGTGCACGTGGATGTTGCCCGTGCACGCCTCGCCGAAGCGGCCCATCTGCACGCCGCAACCGTTGCCCCCGGGCAGGCAGGGCGAGCTCTCGTGCAGGCCCAGCGGCGTACCGTCGCCGGCGGCCCCGCAGAACACCGGGTCGGTGGCGAGGTTGCCGCCGCTGCCGGTGGCATCGGCCAGGGTGCCGGCGTAGCCGGGAGCGCCGCCGCCCCAGACGTCGCAGCAGGTGATGGCCAGGGCGGCGGACCCGGCGCCGTGCAGGCCGTCCGGCAGGTTCAGCGCCAGCAGGCAGGCGCTCAGCGTGGCCAGCGCCGCCCCGTCCAGCGAGAGGGCGCCGCCGACGCGCGCGGCCGTGTTGGTGTGGATGGTGGAGCCGTCCACGCTCGGCAGCGCCGCCCCCTCGCAGCGCAGGGCGCCGCCATGGCCGCCTTCGCTCGGTGATCCGGCGAGGCTCAAGGCCTGGTTGCCCTGCCAGAGACAGAGGCTGAAGGCGGGCGCGCCGTCCGCGATGAAGCAGGCGCCCCCATCGCCGCCGACGAGCTGGCCACCCGTGTCCGGCAGCGGGTAGGCGCTATTGCCCAGGAAGTCCACCCGCTCGAAGCGCGGCGAGCCGCCGAGGCTGTAGACGGCGCCGCCCCAGGCCGCCGTGTTGCCGCTGAAGCTGCAGTCGAGGAAGACCGGGGCAGCCGTCCCGAGCACGCAGACGGCGCCGCCGCGCAGGTGGGCATTGCTTTCGAAGCGGCAGCGCTCGAGCAGAGGCGCGGCCGCGCCTTCGCAGCGGAGCGCCGCGCCGCCCGTGCCCGAGGCGGCGTTGCCGTAGTTCTGGGCGAAGACGCAATCCTGCAGCCGCGGGGAGACGCTCCCGCCGCAGAGGATGGCAGTCGTCGATCCGCTGAAGCTGAGCCCCACGAGCAGGGTCGCCGCCGACTCGCCGCTCTGGAAGCGGAAGAGGGTCTGCCCGGCGCCGGCCAGGCTGGCCGGCGTGCCGGTGTCGCTCAGGTAGACGAGGTCCTTGCCGGCAGGATCGAGGTTCACGTTGCCCGCGCCGAAGAAGCTGCCCTTGAGCAGCAGCGTGTCGCCGGGCGCAGCCGCGTCGATGACGGCCTGGATGGGCGGTCCGTCGCCGGCAACGACCTCGTGCAGGGCCGCCGGCACCCTGGCTGCCGGAAGCAGACAGATCACCATCCCGAGGAGTGCGCCAATGGAGTGTCGCGGCAAAGGTGCCTCCCGGCGATCTTGTACTTGAGCGGGCGCGCCGGTGGCCGCGCGAGGGGGAAGGCCACCGGGCAGTCAGTATTCTAGCACATTCAGCGCGGCGTGGGCAGGATCCTGCCAGCCGGCAGTCCGAAGCCCTGGGATCCCAGCGGTTTAGCCAATCGACCCGCGGCTTGGGACTGGCCGTCGGCACCCGGATCGGTTAGGCTGGCGCCATGGACAAGCGCCGCTTCAGCCGGATCTTCCTGGTTCTGCTGCTGGTCCTGATCAGCGGGCTGTTCTTGGCCATGATCCGGGCCTTCCTGCTCACGCTCCTGCTGGCGGCCATTCTCGCGGGACTGGCAAGTCCCCTCTACGGGCGCCTGCTGCGTCTCAGCCGCGGTCGCCGCGCCCTGGCCAGCGTCTTCACCCTGGTGCTGCTCTCGCTGCTCATCCTCGTGCCTCTGGGCCTGCTCCTGGGCATGGTGGCCGCCGAAGCCTATCAGATCAGCCAGGCGGCGTTGCCCTGGATCCAGAGCCGGCTGGAACAGCCCGACCTCGTTCTGGAAACCCTGCGGGGGCTGCCGGGGGCTGAGCGGCTGATTCCCTACCGTCAGCCGCTCCTCGAGAAGGCGGGCGAACTGGTGGGCAGCCTGGGCAGCTTCCTCGTCGACAGCCTCTCGGCCACCACGCGCGGCACGGTGAGCTTCTTCTTCCACCTGGGCATCCTGCTCTACGCGCTCTACTTCTTCCTGATCGACGGCAACCGGCTGCTCGAGCGCATCCTCGGCTACCTGCCCATGGCCGCCCCGGACAAGCGACGGATGGTGGCCAGATTCGTGTCGGTGAGTCGAGCGACGCTCAAGGGCACCCTGCTCATCGGGCTCGCCCAGGGCTGTCTGGCGGGGCTGGCCTTCGCTGTCGCGGGGATCCCCGGCGCGGTCTTCTGGGGCGCCGTGATGACCCTGCTCTCGGTGATCCCGGGCATCGGCACCGCCTTGGTCTGGCTGCCGGCCGGACTGCTCTTGATCTTCGATGGCCACCTGGGCGCCGGCATCGGCCTGATCGTCTTCTGCGGCCTCGTCGTCGGCAGCATCGACAACCTGCTGCGCCCCCGCCTGGTCGGCCGCGACACGGAGATGCACGAGCTGCTCATCCTGTTCGGCACCCTCGGGGGCATCCTGCTCTTCGGGGTCGTCGGCCTCATCGTCGGGCCCATCCTGGCCGCCCTCTTCGTGACGGTCTGGCAGCTCTACGGCGAAGCCTTCGCCGAGCTGCTGGAGGCGCCGGCGACGCCGGTTGCGGCCGCGCCCGGCGAGCCCGAGGCGGCCGAAGGCCCTGGTGAGGACCACAAAGCCTGAAATAATAACGGATCTGCCCTTGCGCGACCGCTTCGGTCGCCTATCTTGCCCGCTCCCGCCTCCGGGCGCATGCCGCCGCCCAGCGCCGCGGCGATTCAAGGTCACTTAGGAGCAAGTCATGAACGGAGAGCTGAGCCGGCTCCGCAACATCGGGATCAGTGCGCACATCGACTCGGGCAAGACCACGCTCACCGAGCGTATCTTGTTCTATACCAACCGGATTCATGCCATCCACGAGGTGAAGGGCAAGGACGGCGTCGGCGCGACGATGGATTCCATGGAGCTCGAGCGCGAGCGGGGCATCACGATCGCCTCGGCGGCCACCCATGTCGAGTGGGCGGGCCACCTCATCAACATCATCGACACGCCCGGCCACGTGGACTTCACGATCGAGGTGGAACGGGCCCTGCGCGTGCTGGACGGCGCCGTCCTCGTGCTCTGCGCCGTCGCGGGCGTGCAGAGCCAGTCCATCACCGTGGACCGTCAGATGCGCCGCTACAAGGTGCCCCGCGTCGCCTTCGTCAACAAGTGCGACCGCTCGGGCGCCAACCCGGCCCGCGTCACCGAGCAGCTCTGCGAGAAGCTCGGCCACAATGCCGTCATGCTGCAGATCCCCATCGGCCTCGAGGCCGATCATCAGGGGATCATCGATCTCGTGCGCATGAAGGCCGTCTACTTCGACGGCGCCAACGGCGAGGACCTCCGCGAGGAGGCGATCCCCGCGCACCTGCGCGCGGAGTCGGAGGCCCGGCGCGAACTGCTCGTGGACGCCGCCTCGATGTTCGATGACGGCCTCATGGAGGCCGCCCTCGAGGGCGGCAGCGTCAGCGAGGACATGCTGCACGCTGCCGTGCGCAAGGGCGTGATCGCCCGCGAGCTGACGCCCGTCTTCATCGGCTCCGCCTACAAGAACAAGGGCGTGCAGCTGCTCATGGATGGCCTCGTGCGCTACCTGCCCGATCCCACCGAGGTGGAGAACGAGGCCACGCGCGCCGACCGCGAGAACGGCGAGAGCAAGTTCATCGTGAGCAACGACCCGGCCGATCCCCTGCTCGCCCTCGCCTTCAAGCTCGAGGACGGCACCTACGGCCAGCTCACCTACATCCGCCTGTACCAGGGCAAGCTCGAGAAGGGCGATTCCATCGTGAACGTCCGCACCGGCAAGAAGGTGAAGGTGGGCCGCCTGGTGCGCATGCACGCCAGCGCAATGGAGGACATCGACCGCGCCGCCGCCGGCGACATCGTGGCCCTGTTCGGCATCGATTGCGCCTCGGGCGACAGCTTCACCGACGGCAGCTTCGTGGCCTCGATGGCCAGCATGCACGTGCCCGAGCCGGTGATCAGCCTGGCCGTCAAACCCAAGGACAAGAAGTCCCAGGACAGCCTGTCCAAGGCGATCCAGCGCTTCAGCAAGGAGGACCCCACCTTCCAGGTGGCGGCCGATCCCGAGACCGGCGACACGGTGATCAAGGGCATGGGCGAACTGCACCTGGACGTCTACCTCGAGCGCATGCGCCGCGAGTACAAGGTGGAGGTGGAGACCAGCGCGCCGCAGGTGGCCTACCGCGAAACGCCCGGGCGCGCGGTGGACTTCGAGTACGTGCACAAGAAGCAGACCGGCGGCTCGGGCCAGTACGGCAAGGTGCAATGCCGACTGGAACCCTGGGCCGAGGCCGACTTCGCCTTCGAGAACAAGGTGACGGGCGGCAACATCCCCAGCGAGTACATCAGCTCGGTCGAGAAGGGCTTCCGCTCGATGCTCGCCAAGGGCCAGGCCATCGGCGCGCCGGTGGTGAACATGAAGATCACCCTCCTGGACGGCGGCTATCACGCCGTCGACTCCTCGGACAATGCCTTCCAGGAGACGGCCCGCGGCGCCTTCCGCGAGTACTATCCCAAGAGCGGGCCCCGGGTGCTCGAGCCCTTGATGCTGGTGTCGGTGGAGACGCCGCGCGAATTCCAGGGCGATACGATGGGCACGCTGATGCAGCGGCGGGCGATCGTGCTCGGCACTACCGAGGACGAGGACTTCGTGCGCATCGATGCCGAGGTGCCGCTGGCCGAGATGTTCGGCTATGCTACCGTGCTGCGCTCGGCCACCCAGGGCAAGGCCAGCTTCACCATGGAGTTCAAGCGCTATGCGCCAGCGCCGGCAGACGTTGCCGAGGAGCTGCGCAAGCTTTATCTCGAGAAGCGCCAGGCCGGCAGCAAGTAGGAGGAGGGGCCGTGGTCTACCGCAAGCAGCTGAACAAGCGCAGCCCCCTGCGCGTCTTCGAGCGCTCTCTGCACGGAGGGCTCGGCAAGGGCAACATCGGCGTTGTCACGAGCCGCAAGGGCGTCGGCAAGACGGCCTTCCTCACCGACATCGCCCTGGACGACCTCATGCGCGATCGCGCCGTGCTGCACGTCACGCTCCAGCACAGCGTCGAGCGCGTGATTGCCTTCTACGACGAGATCTTCTCGGAGCTGGCGCGCAGCCAGAAGCTGGAGGACGAGGTGGAGACCCGGCTCGCCGTCGAGCGGCACCGACACGTCCTCAGCTACCGGAGCCTGAAGGAATTCACGCTGGATCGTCTGCGCGAGAGTCTCGGCTTTCTCGGCCAGCATGCAGCCTTCAAGCCGGAGGCCATCGTCCTGGACGGCTACCCCGATTTCGTGGCGCTCGCCGAGCCCGAGATGGCGGCGCTGAAGCAGCTCGCCCAGGATTTCGAGCTGGAGCTGTGGATCACGGCGCTGCACCACCGTGAGGGGCAGCAGCACGACGGCCGCGGCGTTCCCGCCGAAGTGGCGCGCTTCGACACCTATTTCTCGGTGATCGTGCACCTCGAGCCGCAGGGCGACCATGTGGTGCTGCGGCTCGTGAAGGACCACGAGAATGCCGACCTCGCCCAGCTGCACCTGGAACTCGATCCGCGCACGCTACTGCTGCGCTGGAGCTGAGCCGAGGCGGACCCGACTGCCCGCTGCGCCTAGGCCGCGCCGTCGGCGGCGGGCGCTGCGGCCGGCGCCGGCCGCTGGCCCATCTCGCGATCGATCATGAAGAGCGCATGGCCGGCATCCCCCACCAGCCGGAGCTGCTGCACCACCGCCTCCACGGAGGCCTCCTCCTCCACCTGCTCGTTCACGAACCACTGCAGGTGGGCGTTGCTCGCGTGGTCGGACTGCTTGATGGCCAGATCGACCAGGCGGTTGATGGAGGCGGTCACTTCGCGCTCATGCGCCAGCGTGTACTCGAAGATTGCCAGCGGGTTGGCCCATTCCTGAGCCACCGCCGCGATGTCGCCCAGGCGCGCCTTGCCGCCGCGGTCCAGGATGTAGTCGAACAGGCGCAGCGCGTGCATCTGCTCCTCCTGGAACTGGAAGCGCATCCAGCGGGCGAAGCCGGGCAGGTTGCGCTCGGCGAACCAGCCGGCCATGGCGAGATAGAGGTAGGCCGAGTAGAACTCGTTCTTCACCTGCTCGTTGAGGGCGCCTTCCATCTCCTTGCTCAGCATCCTTCTGCCTCCGGCTGCGGGTAATGCCTGCGCCGGCGCTCACCGCCGACGCTCGCTTCCAGTTTCGGCAATCTGCGGGCCGCTCGCAAGGGGTCTGCTCAGATCGGGCCGGCCGCCAGGGCCGCGTCCAGCCGGGCCAGTTCCCAGCGCAGGCGAGGCAAACAGGCGCCGGCCCAGGCCGGCCGCCCTTCGCGCAGTTCCACCTCGAGGGCGGCCGCCACTTCGCCGAGCATCAGCCCCCCCACGTTGCGGGCGGCGCCTTTGAGGCTGTGGGCCAGGCGCAGGGCCTCCGCTGGCCGCGTCGCCAGCGCCGCCGCCAGAGCCGCCAGCTGCTGCGGCGCATCGCCGCGGAAGGTGGCGACGACCAGCTGCGCGATCCGCTCATCGCCGCCCAGTCGCCGGCGCAGGTCGTCCGCATCCAGGCGGGGGCGCCGCGTCCAGCCGGGCAGGGCGGTGGCGGCGGCGGCGACCTGGGCGCGTTCAGCCCAGAGCAGGTTGCCCGCGGCTCCGCTGGCAAAGTCCAGCTCGGCGAGCCCGCCCGCCTTGCGCAGGGCGGCTACGCCGAGGGGATCGGGCTCAGGCGGCGGCGCCTCGCCGGCCAGGTAGGCGAAGGCGGCGGCCTGCGCTGGTTCCGGCAGGCCGGGCAAGGTATCGAGGATGAAAGTGCGCAGGCGGCCGCCCTCCTGGCCGCGAACCACTCCTAGCCCGAGCGACAGAACTCCACCACAGCGGGCGGCGGCGCCGCGGCTGCAGGCAGCCTCGGCGAGGACCCGCAGCGCGGACTCCGCCCAGTCATCAGCCGCAGGTGGCAGCTCAAGGGCTAGGGGCAGTGAGGGTCCGCTCAGCGTCAGCGCCAGGGCCTCGGCCCGCGGCGCCAGTTCCACCCGGAGTCTCTCCAGCCGATCCTTCAGCGCCAAGGCCATGACCACCTCGCTGCCGGCGTTCCCGCCAAGGCCAGACTAGCGCTTGCTTCGCTCCCTGTCACGCGGGCAGTGGGGAATCCCCTGCCGCTCGGGGGCGGGCCGTGCTAGTGTGCGGGCGAGGCAGCCCGAGGAGGCCCCCGTGGAACTGATACTCTTCCGGCATGGCATCGCCATCGATCGCGAGGACCCCGACTGCCCGCCGGAAGAGCAGCGCCAGCTCACGGCAGAGGGCGAGCAGCGCACGCGCGAATCCGCCCTCGGCCTCCGAGCCCTGCGCCTCGCTCCCCAGCGCGTGCTGAGCAGCCCCCTCCTGCGCACCCTGCAGACGGCGGCCATCGCGGCCGAGGTCCTCGGCCGCGGCGCGCGCCCGCTGGCGGTCGAGGAATGGCCGGAGCTGGCCTACTGGGTGGACCCCGCCCTGACCCTGGAGCGTCTGAGCGCGCTCGGCGCCGGCCAGGTGCTGCTCGTCGGCCATCGCCCGCATCTGGACGCCCTGCTCGCGGCCGCCAGCAGCGCCACGGACGAGACCTTCACGGCAATCAAGAAGGCCGGGGCCGCCCTCGTCGACTGGATGCCGCCCGGCGGAGAGCTGCGCTGGCTGCTGACGCCGGCCATCCTGCGCCGCCTGGGCCGCGCAGAGTGAGGCCATGACCGAGCTTGCCGGCGCTCTGTCCGGCGTCGAGGGCAACGGACCGACGGTCGCCGCCGTCGATCTCGGCTCCAACAGCTTCCACATGGTCATCGCGCGCTGGCTCGGTCACGATTTCCAGGTCCTGGACCGCCTGCGCGAACCCGTGCGCCTGGCGGAGGGGCTCGACGTCGATCGGCATCTCAGCCCCGCTTCCCAGGAGCGGGCCCTGGTCTGCCTCGCCCAGTTCGGCCAGCGCCTGCGCCACCTGGAGCCGCGCTACCTGCGCGCCGTGGCCACGAACACCTTTCGCCGCGCCCGCGGGCTCGGTGACTTTCGCGCCCGGGCCGAAGCGGCCCTCGGCCTGCCCATCGAAGTGCTCGCCGGCCACGAGGAAGCGCGGCTGGTCTATCTGGGCGTCGCCCAGACCTCGCCCCTCGATGCCGGGCGGCGACTGGTCATCGACATCGGCGGCGGCAGCACGGAGCTGATCATCGGCGAAGGCAGCGAGAGCCGGCTCGGCTTCAGCCAGCAGATGGGCTGTGTGGTCTATTCGAGCCGCTACTTCCCCGGCGGGCAACTGCGCCGCCGGGGCTGGCATGAAGCCGAGACGGCCGCCGCCCTCGAGCTCAGGCCCATTCGCGAGACCCTGCGCGAAGCGGGCTGGGCCGCCTGTCTCGGGTCTTCGGGCACAGTGCTCGCGATCGCGCAGATCCTCGCCGCCCGCGGCTGGGGCGGTCCCGGTATCACGCTGGACGGCCTCAAGCGCCTCCGCGCCGAGCTGGTGGCCGGCGGCACCGTGCGGGCCCTGGCCGCCACGGGGCCGACCAGCGAGGCGGTGAGCGCCGATCGCTGGGCCGTCCTGCCGGGCGGTCTGGCCATCCTCATCGCCTGCTTCAAGAGCCTGCGCATCGAGAGCATGAGTCCCTCCAGCGGCGCCTTGCGCGAGGGCGTCCTCTACGATCTGCTCGGGCGCATCCAGCATCAGGACGCGCGCGATCGCAGCGTCCAGCGCCTGGTCGCCCAGTACCGCGTGGACGGCGGGCAGGCGGCGCGGGTCGCGCACGCCGCCCACACGCTGCTCGCGGAGGTGGGATCGGACTGGGATCTCGATCTCGAGCAGGGCCGGCGCCTGCTGGGCTGGGCAGCTGCCCTGCACGAGGTCGGCCTGGCCGTGGCCTACGCGGGCTACCAGCACCATGGCGCCTATCTCATCGCCAAGAGCGAGCTGCCCGGCTTCTCGGCGGACGAGCAGCTTATGCTCGCCGCGCTGGTGCGCAGCCACCGTCGCCGCTTGCTGACCGCCGTCTTCCAGCAGTTGCCCGGCGGACGGGGCGCATCCGGCCTGCGCCTGTGCCTTCTCCTGCGCCTGGCGGCGCTGCTCTACCGCAGCCGCCAGCCCGAACCCCTGCCGGCGCTGCGCCTGCGGGCGAAGGGGACGACCCTGCGGCTGGGCTTTCCGGCGGGATGGCTGCACCGGCACCCCCTGACGCGGGCAGACCTCGCCCGCGAGGCCGCCCACCTGGGCCGGCAGGGCTTCACGCTCGCGTGGGAAGAGCTGCGGGCGGGCTAGTAGACCTCGGGCACGAAGGTCTGGTCCACCATCGGGGGCCGCACGTAGCCGCGGCCCTCCGTGCGCTCGGGCAGCGCCACTGGCGGTGGCGTCAGGTCTTCGTAGGGGAAGAGGCTGAGCAGGTGGTGCATCGTGTTCAGACGGGCGCGCTTCTTGTCGTCGGCGGCGACGACGTACCAGGGCGCCTGCTTGATGTCGGTGACCGCGAACATCTCGTCCTTGGCGCGGGAGTAGTCCTCCCAGCGCTGGCGCGACTCGATGTCCATGGGGCTGAGCTTCCAGCGCTTGACCGGATTCCGCGCGCGATCGCGGAAGCGCTTCTCCTGCTCCTCGTCGCTGATCGAGAACCAGTACTTGATGAGCGTGAGGCCTGAACGCACGAGCATGCGCTCGAACTCGGGGCAGCTCCGGTAGAACTCCTGTAGCTCCTCGTCGCTGCAAAAGCCCATCACGCGCTCCACGCCGGCGCGGTTGTACCAGGAGCGATCGAAGAGCACGATCTCGCCGGCAGCCGGCAACTGCGCCACGTAGCGCTGGAAGTACCACTGCGTGCGCTCGCGCTCGCTGGGCACGCCCAGGGCCACGACCCGGCAGCTGCGCGGATTGAGCACCTCGACGAAGCGCGTGATCACCCCGCCCTTGCCGGCCGCATCGCGGCCCTCGAAGATCACCGCCACGCGCAGCCTGCGCGCCTTGATCCACTCCTGCAGCTTGACCAGTTCGACCTGCAGTCGGTAGCTCTCGGCGGCATAGCAGGCCGCGTCGAGCGCTGGCCGGACGAGCCCGGTATCGGGAGGCGCCGTCGGTTCGGCGAGGGCACTATCGCGATGCTTGGACACGATCACCTCTGGGCAAGGGCCGCTCCCCGCCTAGCAGCATGTGTGCCCAAGCCGAGTTCCTCAGCCGCTCGCCGGGAATTGCCGCCGCAGGGCCTCGGCCCGGAAAGCGAAGATCTTGCGGATGTCCCGCGCGACCAGGAGACGGTCCGCGATCCACCCGCCTGGTGGCAGATAGTCCACCCGGTCCAGGACCCGAGTGCCACCGGCCGCGGCCTCGAAACGGTGCTCGTGGATCCAGAAGCGGTATGGCCCCCGGATCTGGCTGTCGATGAAGCGCCGCGGAGGCTCCCAGGCCGTGATCTCGCTCTGCCAGCGCAGGGGCAGCCCGTGGACCCGCAGGCGGTAGTCGATGCGGGCGCCTTCGCCCATGGGGATCTCGCCGTCGCTGGTGACGCGGAAGCGCAGCCAGGGCGGGGTGATGGTCTCCAGGTTCCGCGCGTCGGCAAAGAAGGGAAAGACCCGTCCGGGCGGGGCGGGCAGCCAGAGTTCCTGGCGGAATTGGAAGCCGGCCATGCTGTTCTCCGTTCTGATTCTCGGCCCCTACGGTGGTATACCATATGTCCATGAATTGTACAGTAAATAGCTTGACAGAGCAATGGATGTACGGTACATTCCAGGTCTCAACCTCAGCCGTTCAAGGAGACCACCATGAAGACTCTCGATGTCCTCGGCCTGATCCTCATCATCGTGGGTGGCCTGAACTGGGGCCTCGTCGGCCTGGCCAAGTTCGATCTCGTCGCGGCCCTCTTCGGCGGCCCAGAGGCGGCCCTGGCGCGCGCGGTCTACATCCTTGTCGGCGTGGCGGCCCTTCTGCGGCTCCTGCGCTGGAAGGCGGTCCCCGCCGTGGCCTCCCAGCGCGCCTAGCCCCGATCAGCGCCGCCAGGCGGAAGCCTGGCGGCGCCCCGCGCTCCGAGATCTCGGCGCAAATGGGCTTGAGTGGAAGCCCGCCCTGTGTTGTAATTACTGGCCATCCAATAACTTCCAGATTCGGAAGGCATCGTGGCCAGCAACGGACGCAGTCAGGATCCCCTACTCATCGGCTGTCGGGAGCTGGTCGCCATTCCCGATTGGGGCATCGCCGCCATTGAGGCCAAGATCGACACCGGCGCCCGCAGCAGCGCCATCGATGTATCCGCCATCGAGGAGCTGCCCGGGGACCGCGTCCGCTTTCAGGTGGCCCTGGACCGACAGCGGGAGGCCCTCAGCCGCAGCATCGAGACCGAGATCTGCCGGCGAGTGAAGATTCGCTCCAGCTTCGGCCACGCCAGAGATCGCCTGCTGGTGAAGGTGCGGATCCGCATCGGCGATCACGAGAAGGAGATCGAGGTGGGCCTCGTCCCCCGCCAGCGCATGCGCTCGCGAATGCTCCTCGGCCGCCTGGCCCTCGCGGAAGACTTCCTCGTCGACCCCAGTCGCCCTTACCATATTGCCAAGCCCCCCCGGCGGGCGCGCGCCCGCAAGCGCGCGGCGTCCGCCAAGGATGAGCCATGAACATTGCGATACTTTCGCGCGCTCCGCGCTGCTACAGCACACGCCGTCTGCGCGAGGTGGCCCAGGCCCGCGGGCACGCCGTGCGGGTCTTCGACACCTTACGCTTCTCCATCTTCGTCGAAGCCGAGAAGCCGCGCCTGTTCTACAACCGCCGCCCCCTTGCCCACTACGATGCGGTGATCCCCCGCATCGGCGCCTCGATCACCTTCTTCGGCAACGCGGTCGTCCGCCAGTTCGAGCAGATGGGGGTCTTCACCCTGACCTCCGCCACCGGTATCGCCATGTCGCGCGACAAGCTGCGCGCGATGCAGATCCTCAGCCGCCACGACATCGGCATTCCACCCTCCGCCTTCGCGCGGGACCGCGGCGACGTCATGGACGCCATTGCCAGGGTCGGCGGCGCGCCGGTCATCGTCAAGCTGCTGGAGGGAACGCAGGGCATCGGCGTCGTGCTGGCGGATACGGAATCCCTCGCCGAGGCGATCGTCCACATGCTGCAGGTGAGCAAGCAGAACGTGCTGATCCAGAAGTTCGTCGCCGAGAGCAAGGGCAAGGACATCCGCGCCATCGTGGCGGGCGGTCGCGTCGTGGCGGCCATGCGCCGCCGCGCCCAGGGGCAGGAGTTCCGTAGCAACATCCACCGCGGCGCCAAGGCGGAGGCGGTGGAGCTGGACGAGGACTACGAGCGCACCGCGGTGAAGGCGGCCCGCATCCTCGGCCTGCGCGTGGCCGGCGTCGATATCCTGGAGGGCGCCGACGGCCCGCAGGTGCTGGAGGTCAATTCCTCGCCCGGACTCGAAGGCATCGAGCAGGCGACCGGGGTCGACGTGGCCGGGGCCATCATCGAGCACCTCGAGGAGCAGACGCAGCTGCCCGAGATCGACCTGCGCCAGCAACTCTCCCTCGGCCAGGGCTACTCCGTGGCCGAACTGCCGATCACCGCCGACTCGACGCTCGCCAACAAGACCCTGCGCGAGATGCACCTGACCGACCTCGAAGTGCTCGTGCTCTCGATTCGCCGGTCCGGACTGATGCTGCCCGCCCCGCGGGGCGCCACGACGATCCTGCCCGGCGACATCCTCGTCTGCTACGGAAAGCGCCAGGTCATGAAGGAGCTGCTGCCGCCGCCGGCCGCGCAGCGCGGCCGGCGCGAAGGGCGGGCATGAGCGATCGGCCTGCGTTTCACTTCAGCGGCGAGGCGATCCCGCCTGGCAGCGGCCGCATCTGCGAGCTGCCCGTCGCCCGGATTCCCACCGACCCCTGGACTTGGCTCACCTTGCGCGCGATGGTGCTCCACGGACACGCGCCCGGGCGCACGGTTTGGGTCAGCGCGGCCGTGCACGGCGACGAGCTGAACGGCGTGGAGATCATCCGCCGGCTGCTGGGAACGCTCGCGCCCAAGGAGCTGGCGGGCACGCTGATCGCCGTTCCTTTCGTCAACATCTTCGGCGCCTTGAGCGGCTCGCGCTACCTGCCCGATCGGCGCGACCTCAACCGCAGCTTTCCGGGCTCGGCCACGGGTTCCCTGGCGGCGCGCCTGGCCCACATCTTCATCAGCGAGATCGTCGGCCGCTGCGACTTCGGCATCGACCTGCACACCGCCGCGGAGCCGCGCATCAACCTGCCTCAGATCCGCGCCGATCTGGAGGAGCCGGAAACCCGCCGCTGCGCGGTCGCCTTCGCCGCGCCCGCGATGCTCAACGGCAAAGCGCCTGCCGGCTCCCTGCGCGCCGCCGCGACGCGGCGGGGCATCCACACCCTGCTCTTCGAGGGCGGCAGCAGCATGCGCTTCGAGGCGGAGGTCATCGCGGCGGGCGAGAGCGGGATCCGGCGCGTCCTGGCGGCGCTGGGCATGCTGCCCCCATCGGCTTCGCCTCCGGCCGCGCCCTCCCGCGAACTGCACCGCAGCCACTGGTTGCGCGCCCGGCGCAGCGGGCTCTTCCAGACCGGCACGCGCCTGGGCGCCGAGGTGGCCAAGGGCGAGACGCTGGGCACGATCAGCGATCCCTTCGGCGTCGCCACGCTGCCCCTGCGGGCGCGCGAGGCGGGCATCGTCATCGGACTGACGATGAACCCGCTGGTCGGGCAGGGCGATGCCCTCGTGCACATGGCGGCGCCGGTCGCAGGCTGAGCAGGTCTGCTATCGCGGTCGCTCGGCGGCGGGATGGTCGGCGCATCAACAAGCAAAGGCGCCAGCCCTCCTCGAGCCGGCGCCCTCGCGATGTCGCCTTCCGCGCCGGAAGCGCGGGCTGCCCTGACTAGTACAGGGTCTTGATCGCACCCCAGGTGGATTCCTCCGCCGGCGTGGTGCAGAGAATGACATTGTCGCTGGTCTCGATCAGGAACTCGCCCAAAGATGTGGCGCCATAGCCGCAGATGACCAGCCAGTAGGCCGCGCCCGGGGCTAGCGTCACGGTGGTCGCCGTTCCGATGAAGCTCAGGAGGCCATCACCGTTGTCGTCATCGACGGTGACGCAATTCGCCGTCGAGTTCATGGCGTCGAAGGGATCGCAGTACAGGTAGAGGACCGTATCGAACTGGCCGGTAATCGGCGCGGTCCAGATCTGGATCGGGTTGGCGTCGGTGGCCTGCACGCAGAACACCTGGTAGTGCGGGTCAGCGGTGTACTCGTAGGTCATGGCCAGATTGCAGTCCAGGCTGACCTGATTGTAATCCACGCCGCGCCACCGGTGCCAGGTGGGATCGGCAGTGGTGAGGGTGCCCTGGATCTGGATGCGGCCGGGCCCATCAGCGATGCCGTCGATCTGGTCGAGCTTGTCCGCATCACCGGCCTGCACGGTCGCTGCCAGGGCCAGCACGAACAGAAGCGTGAGCAGAATTCTCATCGTAGAACCTCTCTTGATTGGAGGCAAATCAAGGAACTCCATGGAATCACGGAATCACCTAGCCTAATAATTCTACCCTACACAACCTGATCCGTCAATGCGAGGGCCCGGAGCTTCCAGCCTGGTCAAGTCCATGACGATTGGGCCTTTCCAATATAGCAAGCCCACTCTGAGTACGTCGGGAAGCCTTTGCCTGGCCAGGAGCTGGAAAAAAACAACTGGCCCCTCGCCGTGCGGCGAGGGGCTCTTCATTGCTCACCCTGGGCTCCCCGGGTAGGACTTGAACCTACAACCCTGCGGTTAACAGCCGCATGCTCTGCCAATTGAGCTACCGAGGAATGCTCTCCCGCGGGCCTAGCCGGCGCGCGGCGGCTCCGCGGCGCGGGGCAGGCTCCGCTTCTTGGGCTTCTCCGCAGCCGGGGCCTTCTCGGCTTCTTTGCCCTTGGCCCCCTTCTTGGCCTTCTTCTTCTTCAGCTCCGCGCCGACGAGCTCCAGATAGGCGATATCCCCGTCGTCCCCCTTGCGAATGCCACCCTTTATAATGCGGGTGTAGCCCCCCGGCCGCTCCGCGTAGCGCGGCCCCAGCTCGGCGAAGAGCTTCTGGAGCACCTGCGGCTCCATCAGGAAGCGCGCCACCTGGCGGCGCGCCGCCAGGTCCCCGCGCTTCGCGAAGGTGATCATCCGCTCGGCGTAGCGCCGCGCTTCGCGCGCCTTGGGCAGGGTGGTCTCGATGCGCTCGTGGGCGAACAGGCTGGTTACCATGTTGCGCAACATGGCCCGTGCCTGCGCGGTGGGCCGATTCAGGCGGTTGCCTCTGACTTGATGTCGCATGACGTGTTCCTCGCTAGACTAGGCGTAGCGGTCCAGGCTAGGCCTGGGCCTTCTCCTTCTCGACACCCGCGGTCATTCCCACGAGCAAGCTGCTGACATCCATCCCCCAGTGCAAACCCATGCCCTCGAGGATTTCACTGATCTCCTTCAAGCTCTTGCGCCCGAAGTTGCGGTACTGGAGCATTTCGCTCTCGCTCTTGACCACCAGCTGGCCGATGGTCTTGATGTCCGCCGCTTTCAGGCAGTTCGCGCTGCGCACGCTGAGCTCCAGTTCCTCGACATTGCGCGCGAGCAGTTCACGCATGCGCTCCAGTTCCTCATCGACTTCTTCCTCGGCAACCGCCATCGGCTCCTCATCGAAGTTGATGAAGAGGTAGAGGTGGTCCTTGACGATCTTCGCGGCGAAGCCGAGGGCCTCCTCGGGCGAGATGGCGCCGTTCGTCTCGATCTCCAAGATGAGGCGATCGTAATCCGTGCGCTGGCCGACGCGGGTATCCTCGATGCGGTAGTTGACCTTGCGTACCGGACAGAAGATGGCGTCCACCGGCACCACCCCGATCGAGACGTCCGAGAGCTCGTGGTTCTCCGCGAGCACAAAACCGCGGCCGTCGCTGACCAGCAGCTCGGCGCGCAGGTGGGCGCCCTCGTTCAGGTGGCAGAGCACGAAATCCGGGTTGACGACCTCCACCGCGGAATCCTCGGTGATGTCGCGCGCCGTCACCGGGCCTGGCCGGTTGATGTCGAGGTAGAGCTTGTGCGAAGTATCGCTGTGCAGCCGACAGACGAGCTGCTTCAGATTGATCACGATATCGCTGACATCTTCCATGACGCCGGGGATGTTGGTGAACTCGTGCAGGGCATCTTCGAACTTCACCGCCACCACAGCCGCGCCCTGCAGGCTGCTGAGCAGGGTGCGCCGCAGGGCATTGCCGAGCGTGAGGCCGAAGCCCCGCTCGAGCGGCTCGACGGTGAAGCGGGTGAAGTAGGGAGTCTCCCCGGACTTCTGGATCTCCACCTGCTTCGGCATGAGCACGTTCTTCCACTTCATGTGGAAAGCCTCCTTCTCGCGCGGTGGCAAAGGCGTTTTCGCTCGCGGCGGGCTCGACTACTTGGAGTAGAGCTCGACGATCAACTGCTCCTGAACGTTCACGGGCATGTCCCCGCGCTCGGGCTCATTGAGATACGTGCCTTCGAACGCCGTCTCGTTGAAGCTGACGTAGGGCACTCGGCCCCGCGCCGCCCGCTTCTTGATGGACTCCAAGATGAATGGATTGCTGCGGCTCTTTTCCCGCAGCCCGACACGGTCGCCAGGCTTCAGTTCGTAGCTGGGAATGTCGACCGACTTGTCGTTGACCAGGAAATGACCGTGGTTGACGAACTGCCGCGCCTGCGGCCTGGTCGCCGCAAATCCGGCCCGAAAGACGAAATTGTCCAGCCGCGCCTCCAGCATCTTGAGCAGATTGGTGCCCGTGACGCCCTGACGCCGCGCCGCTTCCTTGAAGTAGCGACGGAATTGGCGCTCGAGCACGCCGTACATGTACTTGACCTTCTGCTTCTCGACGAGCTGTAGCCCATACTCGGACGTCTTGCGCCGGCGATTGCGCCCGTGCTGTCCGGGCGGATAGGGCCGCTTGTCTAGCGGATTCTTGTCCGTCTCGAAGATGTTCTCACCGAAGCGTCGACTGATCTTGTGCTTCGGACCACGATAGCGCGCCATGCGCTCGACCTCCTCTAATGCTCGGCCCCCCGCGGGGCGACCTACCCGCGTTCGTTACATGCGGCGCCGCTTCTTGGGCCGGCAACCGTTATGGGGCATGCTCGTCTTGTCTTTGACGCCGCTCACTTCCACGCCGGTGGCGTGGATGGAGCGGATCGCCGCCTCGCGCCCGGGGCCGGGGCCCTTGAGGTGGATCTCGCAGCGCTTGAGACCCATGTTCATCGCGTCGCGCACGCAGCGGTCCGCCGCGAGCTGCGCGGCAAAAGGCGTGCTCTTGCGGCTGCCCTTGAAGCCCGAGGTGCCTGCGCTCGCCCAGGTGAAGACGTCGCCGGCCAGGCTGGTGGCGGTGACGATCGTGTTGTTGAAGCTGGACTTGATGTGGATGACACCCAGCGAGTCCATCCTGCGAGTCTTCTTGCGGCCGCTCTTGGCGCGGGCCTGAGGCGTAGCCATTGTGATTCCTCCTCAGAATCTACGGACAGGTCCCCTCGCGGGGGCCCTCAACCCTGCCGGGAGCGCGGCATCGGCGCCGTCCGCTCCTGTGGTAAACTAGCGTGTGCGCTTCTTCGCGCCCGGACGCGCCTTCGGGCCCTTGCGGGTGCGCGCGTTCGTCTTCGTGCGCTGGCCATGAACGGGCAACCCCCGCCGATGCCGCAGACCCCGGTAGCAGCCGATGTCCATGAGGCGTTTGATGTTCATGGAGATCTCGGTGCGCAGGGTACCTTCGGTCCTGTACTCGGGCTTGTTCAGCTCGTCGCGCAGCATCGCCGACTGCTCCTCCGTGAGGTTCTTCACGCGGAGGTCGTGGCTAATGCCGGTCTGCGCCAGCACCTTCTCGCTCGTGCGGCGCCCTACACCGTAGATGTAGGTGAGGCCGACGACGATCCGCTTGTTGGCCGGCAGATCAACGCCTTGGATTCGGGCCAAAACAGTTCCTCCTTAACTACCTGACTAACCCTGGCGCTGCTTGTGCCGGGGATTCTTCTTGCAGATGATGCGCAGCACGCCGCGGCGGCGGATCAACTTGCAGTTCTCACACATGGGCTTGACCGAGGCTCGGACCTTCATGACCACCTCTTTCCCCGCATCGCGCGCGCGACGCTACTTGTAGCGGTAAACGATGCGCCCGCGGGTAAGATCGTAGGGCGAGAGTTCCACCGTCACCTTGTCTCCCGGCAGGATACGAATCAGATGCATGCGCATCTTGCCGGCTACGTGGGCGAGTACCGTGTGATTGTTTTCGAGTTCGACTCGGAACATGGCGTTCGAGAGCGCCTCGATCACGGTCCCTTCCACCGAAATTGCACCTTGCTTGGCCAATTCTCCTCCGCGCCTACGGCGCCTAGGCGGTGAGAATCACGGGCCCTTGCTCCGTGACGGCCACCGTGTGCTCAAAATGGGCGGACAACTTGCCGTCCGCAGTAACCACCGTCCACTCATCGGGCAGAGTGCGCACTGCTTCGCGCCCCTCGTTGACCATCGGCTCGATCGCCAGCACGATGCCCGGCACCAGTTCCGGACCCTGCCCGGCGGGTCCGAAGTTCGGCACCTGGGGCTCCTCGTGCAGCGCCCAGCCGATGCCGTGACCGACGAGGTCGCGTACGACCGAAAAGCCCTCGCCCTCGACGCAGGCCTGCACGGCATGCGAGATGTCGCTGAGCCGCCGGCCGGGGCGCGCCTGGGCGATGCCGGCGGCCAGGGAAGCGCGCGTAACTTCCAGCAGCCGCTGCGCCTGCTGGCTGATGCGCCCCACCGGATAGGTCTCGCAGGCGTCGGCGTAGTAGCCGCCCTTCTCTACCCCGACGTCGATGCTCACCAGATCCCCTTCGGCCAGCACCCGCTCGCCGGGGATGCCATGCACCACCGCCTCATTCACGGAGATGCAGGCGTGCCCGGGAAAGCCATTGTAGCCCTTGAAGGCCGCGCGGGCGCCTTCGCCCGCGATGCTCGCGCGCACGAGTTCGTCGAGCTCGGCAGTGGTAACGCCCGGGCGTACCGCGGCGCCGGCGCTCGTCAGCGCCCGCCGCAAAATGATGCCTGCCGCCCGCATGGCCTCGATATCCGCCTTGCTCTTGAGTCGGATCACGCTGACTCCCGACTGCCGAAGCGATCACGCAGGATCGAGAAGATGGCGTCCGTCACCCGTGCCATGGGCTGGGCGCCGTCGATCCGCACGACCTTGTCGTGACTCTCGTAGAAATCGATCACCGGCCGGGTCTGCTCTTCGTAGACCGCCAGCCGATCGCGGATCGTATCCGCCTTGTCGTCGTCGCGCTGGTAGAAGTCGCCGCCATCGGGCGCAGCGCCCGACGCCGGGATCTCCCCCGTCGCGTCCGCCAGGGGCAGCAACTCCTCCCGGCTATAGATGCGCCCGGTGGCGCGATTCACGCGTCTGCCGCTCAGGCGCCGGATCACGTCCTCGGGCTCGACCTGGATCAGCAGCCCCAGATCGACCTCGAGGTCAGCGCTTCGCCAGCAGCCGCTCCAGTCCCTCGGCCTGGGCGCGTGTGCGCGGGAAGCCGTCAAGGATCCATCCGTCCGCGCAATCCAGCTGCGCCAGGCGCTTGCCGACCATGGCGAGCACGATGTCGTCGCCCACCAGCTGCCCGGCGTCCATCACGGCTTTCGCCCGCCGGCCCAGCTCGCTGTCCCCCGCCACTTCCGCCCTCAGGATGTCCCCCGTCGAAATGTGCGGGAGTCCGTAGCGCTCCTTGATTCTCACCGCCTGGGTTCCCTTGCCGGAGCCCGGCGCTCCCAGGATGATCAGATGCACGCCTACCTCCGCCCCCGCAAGCGACCCTTCTTCATGAATCCGTCGTAGTGCCGCATGAAGAGGTGGCTCTCGATCTGCTGCAGGGTATCCAGCATCACGCCGACCACGATCAGCAGCCCCGTGCCGCCGAAGTAGAAGGGGACGTGGAACTGGCGGATCAGGATGTCGGGCAGAACGGCGATGAACGCCAGGAAGACGGCACCCGGCAACGTGATCCGACTCAACGCGCGATCGATGAAGCCGGCGGTGCTCTTGCCCGGCCGAATGCCGGGAATGAAGCCGCCGAATTTCTTCATGTTTTCGGCCATGTCCACCGGATTGAGCACGATGGCCGTGTAGAAGTAGGTAAAGAAGATGATGATCAGCGTGTACAGGATGATGTACAAGGGCGACCCGGGCGACATCAAGCGCGTGATGGTGTCCATGGTCACGTTGCCCTGGAACATGCTCGAGATCGTCGCCGGGAACATCACGATCGACTGCGCGAAGATGATCGGGATCACGCCGGCGGTGTTCACGCGCAGCGGAATGTGCGTGTTCTGCCCGCCGTAGACCCGCCGGCCCACCACCCGCTTCGGGTACTGCACCGGGATGCGCCGCTGGCCCTGGGTCATGTAGATGATGCCGGCGATGACCAGCACCATCATGGCCAGCATCACCAGCCCGCCCAGGTAGGACATCTGCTTCGTGCGCAGGGCCTGCACCGTGTTGATCAGGTCGAGCGGGTAGCGGGCGATGATGCCGATCGTGATGATCAGGCTGATCCCGTTGCCGATGCCGCGCTCCGAGATCTGCTCGCCCAACCACATGACGAAGATCGTGCCCGTGGTGAGCGTCAGCATCACCATCAACTTGAAGCCGAAGCCAGACGCCGGAGACGACATCCGTGCCCATCGACTCCAGGAAAACCGCGACGCCGAAGCTCTGCAGCGCCGCCAGTAGCACCGTGCCGTAGCGCGTGTACTGGTTGATCTTCTTGCGACCCTCCTCGCCCTCCTTCGCCAGCTTTTCGAAGTAGGGGATCACCGCCTGCAGCAGCTGCAGGATGATCGACGCGCTGATGTAGGGCATGATGCCGAGGGCGAAGATGGTCGCCTTGGACAGATTGCCCCCCGCAAAGAGGTCGTAGAGCGCGAGAATGCCCCCGCCCTGGCCGCGGAAGAACTCCTCGATGGCCAGACGGTTCACGCTCGGGAGCGTGATATGGCTGCCCAAGCGGTAGACGATCAGCATCAGCGCCGTGAAGACGATGCGCCGGCGGAGATCGGGGATCTTGAACGTGCTCTGAAAACTAGCGAGCATCTGGGCGTGTCTCCTCGTCTGTGAGGCAGCCGGCCGCTTCCGCGGCTAGGCCGCCACCTCGACCGTCCCGCCGGCCTTCTCGATCAGCTCGCGCGCCTTCGCACTGCAGGCATCGACGCGCACTGTCAGCGCCCGGGCGACTTCCCCGTCGCCGAGCAGTTTCACAGGCCGATTGCGCTTGCGAATGAGGCCATTCGCGTAGAGGGTCTCGGCCGTCACTTCGCTGCCCTCGGGGAGGCGCACCAGCTGCCCCACGTTCACCGGCTGGAATTCCCGCCGGAAGATGTTCGTGAAGCCGCGCTTGGGCACGCGCCGCTGAATGGGCATCTGCCCGCCCTCGAACCAGGGGCGATGATTGGTGCCCGAGCGGGCGAGCTGACCCTTGTGACCGCGGCCGCTGGTGCCGCCGCGGCCGCTGCCCGGGCCGCGACCCACACGCTTGGCGCGGTGGGTGGCTCCAGGGGCCGGCTTGAGATCGCTGAGTTTCATGCTACTCCTCCGTCTCCTCGACGCTCACCATATGCTTGACCTTGAACACCATGCCCCGGATCTGCGGCGTGTCCGTATGCGTCACCGTGTGGTGCATCCGGCGCAGCCCCAGTGCCGCGATCGTGCGCTTGGCCTTGAGCTTGTTGCCGATGATGGACCGCGTCTGCGTCACCTTGAGTACGCGCCGCTTGGCCATGGCTATGCCTCCTCCTCGTGGCGGATGCCGAACATCCGGCTCACGGAGATACCCCGTCGCTTGGCGACATCCGCCGCCGACTGCATCCGGCCCAGTCCCTCCATCGTGGCCCGCACCAGGTTGTGCGGGTTGTTCGACCCGAGGGACTTCGTCAGGATGTCGGAGATGCCCGCCGCTTCCAGCACCGCACGCACCGGACCGCCGGCAATGACGCCGGTACCGGGCGACGCGGGCTTGAGCAGCACGCGCCCCGCTCCGTAGTGGCCGACCAGCCGGAAGGGCACGGTGCGGTTGTCGAAGCGCTGCACGCTGACCATCCGCTTGCGGGCGGCCTCGGTGCCCTTGCGCACGGCTTCCGAGATTTCCCGGGCCTTGCCGAGACCGGTGCCCACCTGGCCATTGCCGTCGCCCACCGCCACCAAGGCGGTGAAGCTGAAGTTCTTGCCGCCCTTGACGGTCTTGGACACGCGATTGATGGCCACGACCTTCTCGATCAGGTTGGAGCGTTCCTCCTCCTGCTCGCGCCGACGGCGCGGTCGCTGGTCCCGATCTCTGCCTCCACGGATCACCTTTGTACCCCCTAGATTGCCTAGAACTCGAGTCCCGCCTGGCGTGCGGCTTCGGCCAGGGCCTTGACCCGGCCATGGAAGAGGAAGCCGCCGCGATCAAAGACGACGGACTTGATACCCTGGGCCTGCGCCGCGGCGGCGATGGCTCGCCCAACCTC
Organism: uncultured bacterium; assembly: GCA_963695095.1. Classification (GTDB taxonomy): domain Bacteria; phylum Krumholzibacteriota; class Krumholzibacteriia; order JACNKJ01; family JACNKJ01; genus VGXI01. Next base: position 3,137,814 of record CAVOFT010000001.1, read on the forward strand.
ACGCGCGGTGGCCACCTTATGCGACTCGCCCTCTTTGGGCGTCGCCTTGAGCTTGAGGCTATTGGCGCTGGCCAGCGTCAGCCGCCGATTGTCGTCGATCAGCTGCGCGTAGATATTGGTCAGGCTGCGATAGACGGCTAGCCGCGGCCGCTGGGCCGTGCCGGACATCTGCTTGCGGATGCGCTGGTGCCGCTTGGCACGCTGTGCCTTGCGATCGAAGGTCGTGATTGACATGGCTGCTGCTCCTAGCCCTTCGCCGAGGCCTTGCCGGCCTTGCGGTGGATCGTCTCGCCCTTGTAGCGGATGCCCTTGCCCTTGTAGGGCTCGGGCTTGCGCCAGGCGCGGATGTTGGCGGCCGTCTGTCCGACCAGTTCCTTGTCGCGTCCCAGCACGCGGATCTGCGTCGGCGCCGGCACTTCGAAGGCGATGCCATCTGGCGGGACCACCACCACGGGATGCGAGTAGGCGAGCGCCATGTGCAGCTCCTTGCCCTTCAGCTCCGCGCGGTAGCCGACGCCCACGATCTCGAGCTCCTTGACGAAGCCCGTTGAAACGCCCTCGATCATGTTGGCGACCAAGGTCCGGGTGAGTCCGTGCTGCGCCCGGTGCACCCGCGTCTCGCTCGGCCGCTCGACGCGCAGCTCCCCGGCATCGGCCACGATCTTCATTTCCGGATTCAGCCGGCGGCTGAGTTCACCCTTGGGCCCCTTGACGGTGCAGGCGCCGTCCGCCTGGACGTCGACGGTGACGTTGGCAGGCAGTGGGATCGGTTTCTTGCCAATGCGCGACATGAGATTGCCTCCGAATCTAGCTACCAGACCTGGCAGAGCACTTCGCCGCCGACGCCTCGCTGGCGGGCTTCGTTGCCACTAAGGATGCCTTGGCTCGTGGATAGAACGACGAGGCCGTAACCGCCGAGCACGCGCGGGATCTCTCCCTTCGTGGAGTAGATCCGCCGGCCGGGCTTGCTGATGCGCTGCAGGCCTTCGATGACGGGCCCGGTGTCATCGTTGTACTTCAGATAGATGCGCAGCAGACCCTGCTTGCCGTCTTCCACGAACTTCACGTCCCGCACATAGCCCTGCTCCCGCAGGATCTTCGCGATCTCGCCCTTGATCCGGGAAGCCGGGATATCCACGCGCGCATGCTTCGCGCGGCTGGCATTACGAATTCTCGTCAGGAAGTCCGCAATGGGATCGGTCATCGACATGAGCTAACCCTCGTTTCGCTTCTCGGAGTCCGGTTACCAGCTGGCCTTGACGATGCCGGGGATCTCCCCACGCAGGGCCATTTCGCGAAAGCAGATGCGGCAGATGCCGAACTTGCGCATGTAGCCACGCGGGCGCCCACAGCGCCGACAGCGCGTGTAGCTGCGGACCTGGAATTTGGGCTTCCGGTTGGACTTCACGATCAAGCACTTCTTGGCCACGCTGATACCTCTGTGCGTTTCCCCGCTAGGGACTAGTTGCGACGGAAAGGCATGTTGAGCAGCCTGAGCAGCTCCATGGCCTCTTCGTCCGTCTCGGCGCTGGTGACGAAATTGATGTCCATCCCCTGGATCCGCAGGATCTTGTCGTAGTCGATCTCGGGGAAGATGATCTGTTCCTTGAGGCCGAGGTTGTAATTGCCCCGGCCGTCGAAGCTCTTGTCGGGCACGCCGCGGAAATCGCGCACGCGCGGCAAGGCGACGTTGACCAGGCGGTCGTAGAACTCCCACATGCGATCCCCGCGCAGGGTGACCTTGAGGCCCACGGGCATCCCCTCGCGGATCTTGAAGTTCGCAACCGACTTGCGCGCCGGGTTCAAGCGCGGCTTCTGCCCGGTGATCTTCGTCAGATCGCCCTCGGCCGCCTTGAGCATGGCCTCGTTGCGCGAGCCCTCGCCGACGCCCATGTTGACGACGATCTTCTTGAGCCGGGGCACCTGCATCGGGTTGCCATAGCCGTACTTCTCCTGCAGGGCAGGGGCCACGGTCTCCATATAGAATGCCTTCAACCTCGCCATGTCCGTTTCCTTTCCTCCTCGCGCGCGCGACCCGGCACGGGTGGCCGGGCGCCGCTGGCGCTAGGGACGGGAACCCTTCTCGAGCACCCGCAGATTCGACACGTGGATGGGCGCTTCCTGCTCGATGATACCGCCCGGCTCGCTTTGGCTGCGCTGCTTGCGGTGCCGCTTCGCCATGTTGACGTTTTCGACGATCACCCGCTCCTTGGCAGGGAAGACCTTGAGCACCTTCCCCTTCACGCCCTTGTGAGCGCCGGCGATCACTTCCACGGTGTCGTTCTTGCCGATCTTCACGACTGCACCTCGCTAGAGCACTTCAGGGGCGAGCGAAACGATCTTCATGAATCGCTTCTCACGCAGCTCACGCGCCACCGGGCCGAAGATGCGCGTGCCCACGGGCTCGTTCTGCTGGTTGATGATGACGGCTGCGTTCTGGTCGAAGCGGATGTAGGACCCGTCGCGGCGCCGCACTTCCTTGCGTGTGCGCACGACGACCGCGCGCGCCACCTGGCCGTTCTTCACGGTGCCGTTGGGCAGCGCCTGCTTGACGGCGACGGTGATGATGTCGCCGACGGACGCGTACCGGCGGCGCGTCCCGCCCAGCACCTTGATGCACTGGGCCTTCTTGGCGCCGGAATTATCCGCGATGACCAACATGGTCTCCTGCTGGATCATTTCTCCCTCGCTCCCTTACTCGGCACGCTTGACGATTTCGCACACGCGCCAGCGCTTGGTCTTGCTCAAGGGACGCGTGGCCATCACGCGGACCAGATCCCCGATGCGGCAGCTGTTCTCCGCATCATGAGCCACCACCTTGCTGGTGCGGTTGTAATAACGCTTGTAGCGCGGATGCGGAATGCGCCGCGCGACGCTGATGACCACCGTCTGCTGCATCTTGTCGCTGACGACGGTGCCCAGCAGGGTCTTGCGCAGATTCCGGGCGTTCTCTTCCATCCTCGACTCCTATCCTCAGAGAGCCTGCTCCCGCTGGCGTTCGGCCAGCAGGGTCTTGATCCGCGCCAGGTCCCGACGCGCCTTGCGGATGCCGAGCGGATTGTTGAGCTGGCTGAGACCGTGGCGGAGCTTCATGTTGAAAAGCTCCTCCAACATCTCCTTCTCCTTGACGGCCAGCTCCTGCTCGCCCAGGTCCCGTAGTTCACTCAGCTTCATGGCCAACTCCTCACGCCTCGCGGCTCAGGAACTTCATCTTTGCCGGCAGCTTGGCGGCGCCCAGCCGCATCGCCTCGCGGGCCGTCTCCTCGGCCACGCCTTCGAGCTCGAAGACGATCCGCCCGGGCTTGACGACCGCCACCCAGTACTCCGGATTGCCCTTGCCCTTGCCCATGCGGGTCTCGGCGGGCTTGATCGTGATCGGCTTGTCGGGGAAGATGCGGATCCACAGCTTTCCGCCGCGCTTCATGTGGCGCGTGATCGCCACACGGGCAGCCTCGATCTGCCGACTCGTGATCCAGCAGGGCTCCTCGGCCTGCATCGCATACTGGCCGAAGGAAACCGTGCTGCCGCGGTAGGCGAAGCCCCGCATGCGCCCTTTTTGGATCTTGCGCCGCTTGACGCGCTTCGGCATCAACATGGCTAGATGGCCTCCTGCACCTGGTTGCTCAGCTCGCGCTTGAAGTCCCGCGGGAAGACGTCATTCACGTAGACCCAGACCTTGACGCCGATGGTGCCGAAGGTCGTCTTCGCCGTCGAAATGCCGAAATCGATGTCCGCACGCAGGGTGTGCAAGGGCACCTCGCCGTCGTGGTACTGCTCGACGCGGGCGATCTCGGCGCCGCCGAGGCGGCCGCCGCACTGGATCTTGATGCCGCGGGCGCCCATGCGCATCGCCGAGGTGATCGACTTCTTCATCGCCCGCCGGAAGCTGACGCGGTTCTCGAGCTGCGAGGCGACGTGCTCGCTCACCAGCTGCGCGTTCAACTCGGGCTTCTTCACTTCCTTGATGTTCAGGTAGACCTGCTTTCCCGTCAGCACGTTGAGCTGATCGCGGAGCATGTCCACTTCCTGGCCCTTGCGGCCGATGACCATGCCCGGGCGGGCGGTGTGGATGTTCACCGTGACCTTCTTGGTCGACCGCTCGATGGTCACTCGGGCGATTCCCGCACGGAACAGCCGCTGGCGGACGAAACGGCGAATCAGCACGTCCTCGTTGAGCCAGTCGGCGTAGTTCTTGCCCGCGAACCAGCGCGAGTCCCAGGTCCTGATGACGCCGAGACGGAAGCCGGTCGGATGCGTTTTCTGCCCCACGGTGCTCCTCCTTCTTACTTCTGGCCGAGTTCGACGAAGAGGTGGCTCGTCCGCTTGCGCACTCGGAAAGCCCGGCCCTGCGCGCGGGCGCGGATGCGCTTCATCGTCGGCCCTTCGTCTGCCCGGATCGTCGCCACGAAAAGGCGGTCGACATCGACGGGATTCTGTTCGTTGGCGAGATCGGTGGCGTTGGCCAACGCCGACTTGATCACGCGGTAAATGGGCAGCGCCGCACCCTTGTTCATGAACTTGAGCGTGCTCATCGCCTGGTTCACGTTCATCCCGCGCACCATGTTGGCGACCTGGCGCATCTTGAACGGCGAGATGCGAATGTACTTGGCGCTTGCCTTGGCAGGCATGACTAACCTCCGATCGACTTACTGCTTCTTGCCGGCATGGGCCCGGAAGGTGCGGCTCGGGGAGAACTCACCAAGCTTGTGCCCCACCATGTTCTCCGTGACATAGACGGGGATGAACTTGTTGCCGTTGTGCACCGCCAGGGTGTGCCCCACGAATTCCGGCGAGATGGTGCTCCGGCGCGCCCAGGTCTTGATGACGCGCTTCTCGCTCTTGGCGTTCATCATCTCCAGCCGCTGCAGCAGCCGCAGATCGATGTAGGGACCCTTCTTCAGTGAACGCGACAATTCCTTGCCTCCTCAGTCTGGCTAGGCGGACTTGGATTTCCGCCGACGGACGATGAAGCGGTCCGTGGGATTGTTCTTCTTCCGAGTACGGTAGCCCTTGGTGGGCGTGCCCCAGGGGGACACCGGATGGCGCCCGCCGGAGGTCTTGCCCTCGCCGCCGCCGTGCGGGTGATCAACCGGGTTCATCGCCACGCCGCGCACCTTGGGCCGCCGCCCGCGCCAGCGCGCGGCGCCGGCCTTGCCCAGGACCATGTTCTCGTGATCGATGTTGCCCACCTGGCCCAGCGTGGCGAAGCAGTTGCCATGCACCTGCCGCACCTCGCCGCTGGGCAGGCGCAGCAGGCAGTAGTCGCCGTCCTTGGCCATGAGCTGCATGAAGGCGCCAGCGCTGCGCGCCAGCTGGCCGCCCTTGCCGATCTTCAGCTCGACGTTGTGCACGGTCGAGCCGAGCGGGATCTCCTTGAGGGGCATCGCATTGCCCACGCGAATCTCGACGCCCGTCCCCGCCTCCAGGCGATCGCCTACCTTCAGGCCGTTGGGCGCCAAGATGTAGCGCTTGTCTCCGTCGACGTAGTGGAGCAGGGCAATGCGCGCCGAGCGGTTGGGATCGTACTCGATCGTGGCCACCGTCGCCGCCACGCCCGGCTTGTTCCGCTTGAAGTCGATGATGCGGTACATGCGCTTGTGCCCGCCGCCCCGCCGCCGCATCGTGATGTGGCCGGAATTGTTGCGGCCGCCGCTCCGGCGCAGCGGCTCGAGCAGGCTCTTCTCCGGCTTGTCCGTCGTGAGCTCCGCGAAGTCGGAGACCGTGCGGTAGCGCTGGCTGGGGGTCCGGGGCGTAAACTTCTTGATTCCCATGCTCTCTCTCCTCGCCGCGCGATCAGCCCTGGTTGACGATGTCGATGGACTGGCCGGCGGCCAGGGTGACCACCGCCTTCTTCCAGTCCGGGCGCTTGCCCGAGTAGCGACCGAGCCGCTTGACCTTGCCGCGCACGTTCATCGTGCGCACGTCCTCTACCGTCACCTTGAAGACCTGCTCGATGGCCCGCTTGATCTCCGGCTTGTCCGCCCGGCGGTCCACCTCGAAGACGTACCTGTTGAGCCCCCGCAGCGCCGTGCTCTTCTCGGTGAGCAGAGCCCGCCGCACGATGTGGTAGGCGTTCTTCATGACCCGAACACCTCCTTGATCTGCTCCAGGGCCGGCGCCGTCACGACCAGCTTGTCCGCCCACAGCACCTGATAGGCGTTCAGCTCCCGACCGACGATGAAGTCCAGGTTGCGCATGTTGCGCGCCGATTTGCAGAGCTCCAGATGATACTCGTCCAGGACGAGCAGGATCTTCTCCCGCCCCTCGCTCAGGCCCATGGCGGTGATCAGCGCCTTGAAGTCCTTCGTGCGCGGCGTCGTCGGCGCGAAGTCCTTCACCACGAGCACGCCGCCCTCGGAAGCGCGGTCGCTGAGAGCGTCCAGGAGGGCGGCGCGCCGCGCCTTGCGCGGCATCGCATAGCTGTGGTCCCGCGTCTTCGGCCCGAAGGCCGTGCCGCCGCCGTGGCGAGTCGGGCTCTTGGCCGAACCGGCCCGCGCCCGCCCCGTGCCCTTCTGGCGAAAGAGCTTGATCGTCGAACCGGTCACCTCGGAGCGGTCCTTCGTATGCGCGGTGCCCCGGCGCTGGTTGGCCAGGTAGTTGCGCACGGCCTCCCAGAGCAGGTGCGCGTTGGGCTCCCGGCCGAAGAGGGCATCGGGCAACTCCACCGTGCCGGCGCTGTTGCCCTTGCCGTCGTATAGATTTGCGTTCGGCATTGCTTCTCCAGTTGCCTCGCCGGCCCCGCTCGCTCAGGAAGCGGGGGGCGGCGTCAGACCTTGATCTCGATGTCCACGCCCGCCGGCAGATCCAGCTTGGTCAAGGCGTCGAGGGTGGCCGGGGTCGACTTGGTGATCTCGATGAGGCGCTTGTGCACCCGCATCTCGAACTGCTCGCGGGACTTCTTGTCCACATGCGGCGAGCGCAGCACCGTGTAGAGCGTCCGCTGCGTGGGCAACGGAATCGGCCCCGATATCTCGGCGCCGGTCCGCTTCGCGGTGCGGACGATCTCGAACGCCGAGCGATCGAGCGTGCTGTGCTCGTAGGCCTTGAGCCTGATCTTGATCTTTTGACCCGTGTACACTTCATGCCTCCGTTTGCGGGCTACCCCAGCGTCGGCCGCGCGGCCGCCTGCTCACCCTACTCGTTGATCTTGGTCACGACGCCGGCGCCAACGGTCCGGCCCCCCTCGCGGATGGCGAAGCGAAGATTGTCTTCCATCGCGATCGGCGTGATCAGCTCGATCTTCATCTTGATGTTGTCACCCGGCATCACCATCTCCGTCCCCTCCGGCAACTCCGCGACTCCCGTCACGTCCGTCGTCCGGAAGTAGAACTGAGGCCGGTAACCGTTGAAGAACGGCGTGTGACGGCCGCCTTCCTCCTTCGTCAAGATGTAGACCTCGCCCTCGAACTTCGTGTGCGGCGTCACGCTCCCCGGCGCCGCCAGCACCATCCCCCGCTCCAGGTCTTCCTTGTTGATCCCCCGCAGCAGGAGACCCACGTTGTCTCCAGCCTGCGCGTCGTCCAGGATCTTGCGGAACATCTCGACGCCCGTCACCGTCGTCGTCATCGTGTCCCGGATCCCGATCCGCTCCACCTTGTCGCCGACCTTGATCTTGCCCCGCTCGACGCGGCCCGTGCCCACCGTGCCCCGACCCGTGATCGAGAACACGTCCTCGATCGGCAGCAGGAAGGGCTTGTCCGTCTGCCGCACCGGCTGCGGCACGAAGCTGTCGATCGCTTCGACCAGCTCGTCGATGCACTTCTGGTCGTCCTCGTTGCCGGGATTCTCCATCGCCCGCAGGGCGCTGCCGCGGATGATCGGCGTGTCGTCGCCGGGGAAGTTGTACTCCGTCAGCAGCTCCCGGATCTCCAGCTCCACCAGGTCGAGCAGCTCCGGGTCGTCGACCATGTCCACCTTGTTCATGAACACCAGCATGCTCGGCACGTTCACCTGCCGCGCCAGGAGCACATGCTCCCGCGTCTGCGGCATCGGGCCGTCGGCCGCGCTCACCACCAGCACCGCGCCGTCCATCTGCGCCGCGCCCGTGATCATGTTCTTCACGTAGTCCGCGTGGCCAGGGCAGTCCACGTGCGCGTAGTGACGCTTCGCCGACTGGTACTCCACGTGCGCCGTCGCGATCGTGATGCCCCGCTCCCGCTCCTCCGGAGCCTTGTCGATCTGATCGAAGGGCGTGAACACCGCCAGCTTCTTCTGCGCCTGGCGCTGGGTGATCGCCGCCGTCAGCGTGGTCTTGCCGTGATCAACATGCCCGATCGTCCCCACGTTCACGTGCGGCTTGTTTCGCTCGAACTTCTCCTTCGCCATGGCGAATCAACCTCCTCTGGGGGGTACCTAGACCCCGAAACCGACGAAACGGCTGGCAATGTTCTTAGGGACAGCCTCGAAATGGGAAAACTGCATCGTGTACGCGGCGCGCCCCTGCGTCATCGAGCGCAACTGCGTCATGTAGCCGAACATCTCCGACAGCGGCACGGCCGCCTTCACCACCTGCGTGTCCAGGCGCGGCAGCATGCCCTCCACGCGGCCGCGGCGGGCATTGATATCGCCCACGACGTCCCCGGTGTAGTCGCCCGGGGTGATCACCTCGACGGACATCACCGGCTCCAGAAGCACGGGATCCGCCTTGAGGGCCGCCTCGCGGAAAGCGATGGCGGTGGCGGCCTGGAAGGCCTGCGGCGTCGATTCCACCTCGTGGTGGCTGCCGCCGAGCAAAGTGACGCGGCAGTCGACCAGTTCGTAACCGGCGAGAACGCCCGAGCTCATCGCGCCGCGCGCAGAGCTTTCGATGGCGGCGATGTACTCGTCCGGCAGTTCGCCCGGCGCGGCGGCGTTGGCGAAGATGAAGCCCGCGCCGCGGCCCGCAGGCTCGATCGCCAGCTTGACGTGGGCGAAGAGGCCCTTGCCGGCGAGCTGCCGCTGGTAGCGATGCTCGGCCTCGCCGCGCGCCGCCACCGATTCCTTGTAGACCACCTGCGGCCGGCCCACGTTGGCGGCGACATTGAATTCGCGCACCATGCGATCGCGCAGGATCTCCAGGTGCAGCTCGCCCATGCCGGCGATCAGGGTCTGGCCGGTTTCCTTGTCCACGCGGACCTGGAAGGTGGGATCCTCTTCGGCCAGGCGCTCCAGGGCGAGCTTCAGCTTCTCCTCGTCGGCCTTGGTCTTGGGCTCGATGGCGATGTCGATGACGGGCTCGGGGAAGTCCATCGACTCGAAGACCACGGGATGCGCCAGTGCGGTGAGGGTGTCGCCCGTACGCACGGACTTGAGGCCGACCGCGGCGACGATCTCGCCGGCAGTGGCCTGAGGCACCTCTTCCCGCTTGTTGGCGTGCATCCGTCAGGAGGCGACCCATGCGCTCCTTCTTCCCCGTGCTTGCGTTCAGCGCCATTTCACCCGCCTTCAGCGGTCCCGCTGTAGACCCTGAAGAAGGTCAACTTCCCCGCGAAGGCATCGCTGGCGATCTTGAACGCCAGGGCCGAGAAGGGCGCCTTCGGATCCGGCGGCCGACTGGTGCCGGCCCTTGCCGCTCGGCAGCTCGCCCTCCACCGCGGCAGGTCCAGCGGGCTCGGCAGGTAGTCGACGATGCCGTCGAGCAGCCGCTGGACACCCTTGTTCTTGAAGGCCGATCCCGCGAAGACGGGTACCAGCCCGATTGGCCGAGCGTCGCCCTTCCGGATCGCCCTGCGTCAGCAGCGCCGCTTCGATCGGCTGCCCGCCCAGGTAGGCCTCGGCGAGCTCATCGTCGAACTCGGCCGCGGCTCCGACCAGCCGCTCCCGCGCCTGCTCGGCTTCGGGCAACAGCGTCGCAGGGATCGCCCCCGCCTCGTAGCGCTGGCCGAGGCTCTCCTCGTCGTAGCGCAGCGCCTGCATCTCCACCAGGTCGATCAGGCCGAGGAAGCTCTCTTCGCTCCCCCAGGGCAGGGTCACCGGCACGCCGTTGGCCCCCAGCCTCGTCTTGATCGCCTCCACCACCGCTCCGAAATCAGCCCCCACCCGGTCCATCTTGTTGACGAAGGCCAGGCGCGGCACGTGGTAGCGGTCCGCCTGGCGCCACACCGTCTCCGACTGGGGCTCCACGCCGCCCACGGCGCAGAAGACGGCGATCATGCCGTCCAGCACCCGCAGGCTGCGCTCCACCTCCATCGTGAAATCGACGTGCCCCGGGGTGTCGATGATGTTGATCCGGTGCTCACGCCAGTAGCAGGTCGTTGCCGCAGAGGTGATCGTGATCCCTCGCTCCCGCTCCTGCTCCATCCAGTCCATGGTCGCGGCGCCGTCGTGCACCTCTCCCATGCGATGGATGATGCCTGCGTAGTAGAGAATCCGCTCGGTGGTGGTCGTCTTGCCGGCATCGATGTGGGCCGCGATGCCGATGTTGCGTATCCGCTCGAGTGATTCTCCACTGCTCATGGCAGAAACCTGAATACCCCTCCTGAGATCTCAAACGCACGATGACTGCAGTTCAAGATCTCAGGAGGGGTATCCTTCACAGGACCCGAACCTGCAGACATCGTCCTCCGGCGGTTGGGATCCCCGATGCGAGGGATCCGCGTTCACCGCCGCCGGCGGCTATGTGAGTCCTCGGACCTTTCTTCTTTTAGAACCGGAAGTGGGCGAAGGCCTTGTTGGCCTCGGCCATCCGGTGCGTATCCTCGCGCTTCTTGATGGACGGGCCTTCCTTGCGGTAGGCCGCCAGGAACTCCGCGGCCAGGCGCTCGCCCATCGTGTGGTCGGGCCGGCTGCGGGCGAACTGCAGCAGCCAGCGCATGCGCCAGGGCGGTGCGGCGAGACGGCCGCACCTCGACGGGCACCTGGTAGTTGGCGCCACCGACGCGGCGGCTGGTCACCTCGAGATGCGGCTTGACGTTGTTGAGGGCCGTCGTGAAGACCTCCAGCCCCTTCTTGCCCGAGCGCTCCTCGATGATGTCCATCGCCTTGTAGAAGATGGCCTCGGCCGTGCTCTTCTTGCCGCCCTTCATCATGTAGTTGATGAACTGCGAGACCATGGCGCTGCTGAAGCGCGGGTCGGGAGTGGTCTCGCGGCTGATCTTGATCTTGCGACGCATGGTCCTTCTACCGGCCTCCTACTTGGGACGCTTGGCGCCGTACTTCGAGCGACGCTGGTTGCGGCCGTCGACACCGCTGGTGTCCAGGGTGCCGCGCACGATGTGGTAGCGCACGCCGGGCAGGTCCTTCACCCGGCCGCCGCGGATGAGCACGATCGAGTGCTCCTGCAGGTTGTGCCCTTCGCCGGGAATGTAGGCCGTGACCTCGATGCCGTTGGTCAGGCGCACGCGGGCCACCTTGCGCAGGGCCGAGTTCGGCTTCTTCGGCGTCGTCGTGTACACGCGCGTGCAGACGCCCCGCTTCTGCGGGCAGGACTGCAGAGCCGGCGACTTGCTCTTCTTCGCGACGACCTTCCGGCCCTTGCGGATCAACTGATTCAGCGTCGGCACGCTCGCACTCCTCGTACTCCGGCGGGCTCGGCCACCGAGTCCGATAAGCAACTCATTGTTGCGCTTAAACTTAGGAAGTCGGATCGCTCATGCCAGCAGGCACAAGCAAGATCGCCAATCTACACGAACAGTTCGCGCTTGTCAAGCAAACCCTGCTTTTTTCCCTTGTCAGCGCGGCGCTTAGCCCCTCCCGCAGGTCGCCGGCGGCGCCCCCGGTGGCGCGGCGCCGCCCTAGGCCTCCCCGTTCTCGACGTCGGCGCCGCTGCCGGCCAGGGCCTCCGCCTCCCCGCTGTCCTCGGGAAAGAGCATCAGCCCCTCATCCATCAGGCTCTGCGCCTGCTGCTCGGCCTTGCTGGCCACGGCCGCCATGGCCTCCTCCTCGAGGGCCTTGCGGGCCGCCACCGCCGACTGGAGGCTGCGCAGCTCGTCCTCGGCCACGTGCAGCGACTCGTATTCCTTCCGCCCGGTGCCGGCCGGGATCAGCCGGCCCATGATCACGTTTTCCTTGAGGCCGTAGAGATAGTCCGTCTTGCCGTTGATGGCGGCCTCGGTGAGCACGCGGGTGGTTTCCTGGAAGCTGGCCGCCGAGATGAAGCTCTCGGTGGTCAGCGAGGCCTTCGTGATGCCGAGCAGAAGCGGCCGGTAGGTGGCCGCGTTGCCGCCCTCGCTCACCACACGGTCGTTTTCCTCCTGGAACTCGGCGCGCTCCACCTGGTCGCCCTCGAGGAAGCGTGAATCGCCGGCATTCTCCACCTGCACCTTGCGCAGCATCTGGCGCACGATCGTCTCGATGTGCTTGTCGTTGATGCCCACGCCCTGGAGCCGGTAGACCTCCTGGATCTCGTTGACCAGGTAGGCCTGCGCGGCCTGCACGCCCTTGATGTTGAGGATGTCGAAGGGGTTGATCGGACCCTCGGTGAGGCGGTCGCCGGCGGCCACTTCGTCCCCGTCGTGCACGCGCATGTGCTTGCCCTGGGGAATCAGGTACTCCTCCTGCGTATCCGCGTCCCGCTTGATCGTCACCCGGCGCATGCCGCGCGTGACCCCGCCGATCTCCACGGTGCCGTCGATGGCGGTGACGATCGCGGCGTCCTTGGGCTTGCGCACTTCGAACAGGTCGACCACGCGCGGCAGGCCGCCCGTGATGTCGCCCGTGTGCCCGAGGTCCTTGGGCACCTTGACCAGGATCGTGCCCGCCATCACCGAATCGCCGTCCTTGACGTGCAGGATGGCGTTCGTGGGCAGGAAGAACTTCTCGAGGACCTTGCCGTCCTTGTTGACGATCTTGATCTCCGGGTGCAGCTCCTTCTGGAGGTCCTCCGTGATCACCGCCTGGCGGCGGCCCTTCTCGTCGGTCTCCTCCTTCAGCGTACGGCTCTCTTCGATGTCGATGAACTGCACGTCGCCCTTGCGCGTGTTGACCATCGGCTCCGCGTAGGGATCCCAGGTGAAGAGGACATCGCCTTGCTTCACCTGCGAACCGCTCTTCACATCCAGCACCGCGCCGTAGGGCGCCTGGAAATGCGCGCGGATGCGCTCCTTGGTGCCTTCCTGCACCTTGACGATGATCTCGCCCTTGTGGCCGATGACGACCTGCTTGCCGTCGGCGTTCTTGATCGAGCGGACGTTGATCAGCTCGACCTCGGCGTCACAGGGCGCGATCTTGGCCGTCGCCTCCGCGATGCGGCCGGCGATGCCGCCGACGTGGAAGGTGCGCAAGGTCAGCTGCGTGCCCGGCTCACCGATCGACTGGGCAGCGATCACGCCCACCGCATCGCCGATGTCCACCAGGGTGCCCGAGGACAGGTTGCGCCCGTAGCATCTGACGCAGACGCCGCGCCGGGTCTCGCAGGTGAGCACCGACCGGATCTTCACCATCTCGACGCCCTTGAGCTCGATCAGCTTCGCGTTCGTCTCGTCGATCAGCGTGCCCGCCTCGATGAGCAGCTCGCCCGTGAGCGGATCGACGATGTCATCCGCGGTGAAGCGCCCGAGGATGCGGTCCATCAAGCTCTCGATGACGTCGCCGCTCTCTTCCAGCGCCCGCATGTCGAGGCCGCGAATGGTGCCGCAGTCCTGCTCGGTGATGATCACGTCCTGGGCGACGTCGACCAGGCGCCGCGTCAGGTAGCCGGCATCGGCGGTCTTCAGCGCCGTGTCGGCCAGGCCCTTGCGCGCGCCGTGGGTCGAGATGAAGTACTGCAGCACCGTGAGCCCCTCGCGGAAGTTGCTCTTGATCGGCTGCTCGATGATTTCGCCCACCTGGCCGGTCATCTTCTTCTGCGGCTTCGCCATCAGGCCGCGCATGCCCGAGAGCTGGCTGATCTGGTCGCGGCTGCCGCGCGAACCGGAGTGGGCCATCATGTAGACGGGGTTGAAGCCCTGCCGGTCGGCCTCGATCGCCTCCATCATCGAGTCGGCGACGGTGTCGCGCGCCGTCGTCCAGCGATCGATGACGCGGTTGTAGCGCTCGCCCTCCGAGATCTTCTTGCTGTCGTACTCGGCCATGATGCGGCTGACGTCCCGCTCGGCTTCGGCCAGGATCTTCGGCTTGTCGGCCGGAATGAGCAGGTCGTCGATACCGATCGTGATACCGCCCAGGGTGGCGTACTTGAAGCCGAGGTCCTTGAGATCGTCCACGAAGTAGACCGTCTTCTCGCCGCCCAGCTCCAGGTGGCTGCGCTGCACGAGTGCGGTCAGGGTGCTGCTTGTCCATGACGATCGTTGATGTACCCCAGCTCGTCCGGCACGCTGGCGTTGAAGATGACACGGCCCGGCGTCGTCTCCAGCCAGCCGTCCGCCGTCCGCACCTGGACCAGGGCGTGCAGGGCGATGACGCCGTGGTCGAGCGCCTGCGTGACCTCGAGCAGGCTGTTGAAGCGATGCCCCTCGCCGCGGGCGCCCACCTTGGCCTTGGTCAGATAGTAGCAGCCCAGCACCTGCTCCTGGTGCGGGGTCGCCACCGGCTTGCCGTTGGACGGCAAGAGCATGTTGTTGGCGGACAGCATCAGCACCCGGCACTCCAGCTGCGCCTCGAAAGAGAGGGGCACGTGGACGGCCATCTGGTCGCCGTCGAAGTCCGCGTTGAAGGCCTGGCAGACCAGGGGATGCAGGCGGATGGCCTTGCCCTCGACGAGCACCGGCTGGAAGGCCTGGATCCCGAGCCGGTGCAGGGTGGGCGCACGATTGAGCAGCACGGGATGGTCCTTGATGATCTCTTCCAGGATGTCCCACACCTCGGGCCGCTCGCGCTCGACCAGCTTCTTGGCGCTCTTGACCGTCTGCACGTAGCCCTTCTCTTCCAGCTTGCGGATGATGAAGGGCTTGAACAGCTCCAGGGCCATGCTCTTGGGCAGGCCGCACTCGTGGAGCTTCAGCTCCGGGCCGACGACGATCACCGAACGGCCGGAGTAGTCGACGCGCTTGCCGAGCAGGTTCTGGCGGAAGCGCCCCTGCTTGCCCTTGAGCATGTCGCTGAGGCTCTTCAGCGGCCGGTTGCCGTGGCCGCGCACGGCGCGGCTGCGGCGGCTGTTGTCGAAGAGCGCGTCGACCGCCTCCTGCAGCATGCGCTTCTCGTTGCGCAGGATGACCTCGGGCGCCTTGATCTCCATCAGCTTCTTGAGGCGGTTGTTGCGATTGATGATGCGCCGGTAGAGGTCGTTGAGGTCGCTGGTCGCGAAGCGGCCGCCCTCCAGGGGCACCAGCGGGCGCAGGTCGGGCGGCAGCACGGGCACGACGTGGAGCACCATCCACTCGGGCTTGTTGCCGCCGGAGTTGCGGAAGGCCTCGACGACGCGCAGGCGCTTGAGCGCCTCCTGCTTGCGCTGCTGCGAGGTCTCGGTGGCGATCTGATCGCGCAACTCGATGGATAGCTCGTCCATGTGCAGCTTCATGAGCAGAGCCTGAATGGCCTCGGCGCCCATCTTGGCCTCGAACTCGAAGCCCTCGTCGAGCAGCTCGTAGTAGCGCTCTTCGCTGATCAGCTCGTGCTCGGTGAGCGTGGTGGTACCGGGATCGATCACCAGGTAGGACTCGTAGTAGATGACCCGCTCGAGGTCCTTGATGGTCATGCCGAGCAGATGGCCGATGCGGCTGGGCAGGCCCTTGAAGAACCAGATGTGGGCGACCGGCACGGCCAGCTCGATGTGGCCCATCCGCTCGCGGCGCACCCGGGACAGCGTCACCTCGACGCCGCAGCGGTCGCAGATCACGCCGCGGTAGCGGATGCGCTTGTACTTGCCGCAGGCGCACTCCCAGTCCTTGACCGGCCCGAAGATCTTCTCGCAGAAGAGGCCGTTCTTCTCCGGCTTGAAGGAGCGGTAGTTGATCGTCTCCGGCTTGGTGACCTCGCCGAAGCTCCAGCGGCGAATGGCCTCCGGGCTCGCAAGCGAGATCTTGATCGCCTTGAAATCCGGCGTTTCGGTCTCCCGATGGCGGAAGCTGAGGAACACGCTAACCTCCTGCCGGCGCGCGGCGCGCCGGGTGGATGGACATCAAGCCGACGAGGTGCTGGTGTCGAGTTCGACGTCGAGACAGAGCGCCTGCAGTTCCTTCACGAGCACATTGAAGGACTCGGGCACGCCCGGCTTGGAAGGGTTCTCGCCCTTGACGATGGCTTCGTAGATGGCACTGCGCCCCGCGACATCGTCGCTCTTGACCGTCAGCAGCTCCTGCAGGGTGTGGGCGGCGCCGTAGGCCTCCAGGGCCCACACCTCCATCTCCCCGAAGCGCTGGCCGCCGAACTGGGCCTTGCCGCCCAGGGGCTGCTGGGTGACGAGGCTGTAGGGGCCGATGCTCCGCGCGTGGATCTTGTCGTCGACCAGGTGGGACAGCTTCATCATGTAGATGTAGCCGACCATCACCCGCTCGTGGAAGGCGTCGCCCGTGCGGCCATCGTAGAGATCCGTCTTGCCGTCCTCGGACAGCCCGGCTTCCTTGAGGGCGGCCTTCACTTCCGTCTCGGTGGCGCCGTTGAAGACCTCCGTCTGCGCCTGGAAGCCGAGCACCTTGGCCGCCCAGCCGAGGTGGGTCTCCAGCACCTGGCCGACGTTCATGCGGCTGGGCACGCCCAGGGGATTGAGCACGATCTCGACCGGCGTGCCGTCGGGGAGATACGGCATGTCCTCCTCGGGGAGGATCTTGGCGATCACGCCCTTGTTGCCGTGCCGGCCGGCCATCTTGTCGCCCACGGAGAGCTTGCGCTTGCGGGCGATGAGCACCTTGACGAGCTGGATGACGCCGGGCGGCAGCTCGTCGCCCATCTCCACGCGCTCCTTCTCCTTCTCCAGCTCCTGATCCACCTTCTGCAAGGCGCGCGCGGCGGCGTCCATCAGACGCTTGATCCGCTTGTCGGTGGGCAGGTCCTTGACGATGGGCAGGCCCCAGTGCAGCCCGTCCAGGTCCAGCTCGGCCAGCAGGGCTTCCGTGATCTTGCGGCCGTCGCGCAGGACGACCTCGCCCGTTTCGGCGTTGACGAGCTTCTGGCTCAGCTGGCCGATCATCAGCTCGCGCAGGCGCGAGTCGCGCAGGCCGAGGATGCGCTTGCGCTCCTCCTTGGCGCGGCGGCGCAGGCGCTCGATGCGGCGCTTCTCCTCGGTGCGCGTGCTGTCGCCGCGCTCCTTGCGGGAGAAGACCTTGACGTCGACGACGATGCCGTCCATGCCCGGCGGCGCCTTGAGGCTGGCGTTGCGCACATCGCCGGCCTTGTCGCCGAAGATGGCACGGAGCAGGCGCTCCTCGGGGGAGAGCTCCGTCTCGCCCTTGGGCGTCACCTTGCCGACCAGGATGTCGCCGGGCTTGACGCGGGCGCCCGCGCGGATGATGCCGTGCTCGTCGAGGTTCTTCAGCGAATCCTCGCCGACGTTGGGCAGCTCCCGCGTGATCTCCTCGCGCCCGGCCTTGATCTCGCGCACCTGGCACTCGAACTCCTCGATGTGGATCGAGGTGAAGCTGTCTTCCTTCACCAGGCGCTCGCTGAGCAGGATCGCGTCCTCGTAGTTGTAGCCGCCCCAGGGCATGAAGGCGACCAGCGTGTTCACGCCCAGCGCCAGCTCGCCCGCCGAGGTGCCCGGCCCATCGGCCAGCACCTGGTCGCCGCGCACCTTGTCCCCCACCTTGACGATGGGCTTCTGGTTCACGCAGGTGTCCTGATTCGAGCGGTGGAATTTCTGCAGATTGTAGACGTCCTGCCCTTCGAACTCGGAGAAGTCCTCCAGATCGGCGGCGCGGCCGCGGGCCGGCTGCACGATGATGCGCTCGCCGGTGACGCTGACCACGCTGCCGGCCCGCTTGGCCACCACCACGGCCTGGCTGTCGCGCGCGATGCGCTCTTCCATGCCGGTGCCCACCAGCGGCGTCTCGCAACGCAGGAGCGGCACCGCCTGGCGCTGCATGTTGCAGCCCATCAGGGCGCGGTTGGCGTCGTCGTGCTCCAGGAAGGGGATCATGCTCGCCGCCGCGCTCACGAGCTGCGCCGGCGCGACGTCCATGAAGTCCAGCTCCTCCGGCTGGATCATCGGGAACTCGCCCTTCGAGCCGGGACAGGACGTCCGGATTGACGAAGCGGCCGCGGGCGTCGATGGGCGCGTTGGCCTGGGCGATCACCGCCCGGTCCTCCTCGTCGGCGCTCAGATACACGATCTCATCGGTGACGCGACCATCGGTCACCGTCCGGTAGGGCGTCTCCAGGAAGCCGAAGGGGTTGATGCGCGCGTAGGTGGACAGGCTCGTGATGAGGCCGATGTTCGGGCCTTCCGGCGTCTCGATCGGGCACATGCGGCCGTAGTGCGTGTAGTGCACGTCGCGCACCTCGAAGCCCGCGCGCTCGCGGGTGAGGCCGCCGGGGCCGAGGGCCGACAGGCGCCGCTTGTGCGTCAGCTCCGAGAGCGGGTTGGTCTGATCCATGAACTGCGACAGCTGGCTGCTGCCGAAGAAGGACTGGATCACGGCGCTGATCGTGCGCGCGTTGACCAGGTCGCACGGGGTGATGCTCTCGCCGTCCTGCAGCGCCATCCGCTCGCGGATGATGCGCGCCATGCGCGAGAGGCCGAGGCTGAACTGGTTGCTCAGCAGCTCGCCCACCGAGCGCACGCGGCGGTTGCCGAGGTGGTCGATGTCGTCCACGTGGCCCTGCTCGGCCTTGATGTCGAGCAGGTAGGCAATCACGGCGACGAAGTCCGTCGGCGTCAGCACCGTGGTCGTCGATCGGCACCTTGAGCCCGAGCCGCGTGTTCATCTTGTAGCGGCCGACGCCGGCGAGATCGTAGCGCTTCTCGTTGAAGAAGAGGCGGTCGAGCAGCGCGCGCGCCGTCTCCATGTTCGGCGGATCGCCCGGACGCAGCAGGTTGTAGATGTACTTGAGCGCGTCCTCTTCCGATCTTGGTCGGATCCTTGGCGATCGTGTTGAGAATGATGTTGCCGTGCACGTCCTCGGCACGGGCGAGCACCTCGGTCTCGTAGATCTTCGCCTGGCGCATCACCGTCAGCAGCGCCTCGGTGAGCTGGGTGCCCGCCTCGGCCACGATCTCGCCCGTCTCCGGATTGATCACCGGCGCGACGAGGATGCGATCGATCAGCTCGGCGTCGGACTTGGCCGGGCGCTTGGCCAGGCTCATCGCCTCGCCGGTGCAGAAGGCCTTGAACAGCTTGGCGTCGCTGGCGAAGCCGATCGCGCGCAGCAGCGTGGTCACCGGCAGCTTCTTCTTGCGATCGATGTGGACGTACATCGTGTCGTTGATGTCCGTCGTGAACTCCACCCAGGACCCGCGGTAGGGAATGATGCGGGCGCTGAACAGGCGCTTGCCGTTGGGGTGGATGCTGTCGCTGAAGAAGACGCCCGGCGAGCGGTGGAGCTGGCTGACGATGACGCGCTCGGCGCCGTTGATGATGAAGGTGCCCTTGCTGGTGATCAGCGGCAGTTCGCCGAGGTAGACCTCAGCCTCGATGATGTCCTTCACGCGCCGCTCGCCCTCGACCTCTTCGGCCTCCTTGACGATCAGGCGCAGCTTGGCCTTGAGCGGCGCGACGAAGGTGAGGTCGCGCTCCTGGCACTCGTCGACCGAGTACTTCGGCTCGCCGACCGAGTACTCGAGGTACTCGAGGATGAAGTCTCCGCGGCTGGACTCGATCGGGAAGATCGCGTGGAATACGCCCTCCAGCCCCCTCTTCTCGCGCTGGCGCGGAGGGACCCGCGTCTGCAGGAAATCCTCGAAGCTCTCGATCTGCACTTCGAGCAGATCGGGGATCTCGATCACCGGCTGGATCTTGGCGTAATTGCGCTTCGGCAGCTGAGTGGGGACACTCACGGGCGGCCTCCCGGAAGCAGGACGGAAATAGACAGACCGGTGCCCGGGGTGCGACCTCGC
The DNA here is from genome assembly GCA_963695095.1 of uncultured bacterium. Taxonomy (GTDB): domain Bacteria; phylum Krumholzibacteriota; class Krumholzibacteriia; order JACNKJ01; family JACNKJ01; genus VGXI01. The sequence goes on from CAVOFT010000001.1 coordinate 3,157,657, forward strand.
GCCGGGCACCGATCAGAACTGCGGACGGACCTGTGGGCGGGCAAGCTACTTGAGCTCAACCACACCTCCGACTTCCTCGAGCTGGGTCTTGATGGCCTGCGGCCTCGTCCTTGGAGACGCCCTCCTTGACGGCCTTGGGCGCGCCGTCGACGAGATCCTTGGCCTCCTTGAGGCCCAGCCCGGTGATGGCGCGCACCACCTTGATGACCTGGATCTTCTTGTCCCCTGCGGCGCTGAGGACGACGTCGAACTCGGTCTTCTCCTCGACCTCGGCGGCGGCGGGGGCGGCGGCGGCCATCGCCATCATCGGCGCCGCGGCGGTGACGCCGAACTTCTCCTCAAGGGCCTTGACCAGCTCGGAGAGCTCCAACACGCTGAGCTCCGAAACGTGGTCAACGATCTGGTCGACCTTCTGCGACATGACTGACTCCTGTGTTTTCCGAACGTATGCCGGGTGTATCGATACGCGCCCGCGCGCCTAGGCGGCGGCGCCCTTCTGCTTGGCGATCTGGTCCAGAGCGTTGACCAGCCCCACGATGGTCGCGTTCAGCGTGCGCACCAGGCTGGACAGCGGGGCCTGCACGGTCCCCACCACCTGGGAAAGCAGCTGCTCGCGCCCGGGCAGGTCGGCGAGGGCGTGGACACTGGCGGCATTGACGACCTGCCCATCCACGTACCCGGCCTTCAGCTCGAGCTTTCCAAACTCCTTGGAGAACTCCTTGAGCACCTTGGCGGGAGCGACCAGATCCTTGCTGTAGGCAATGGCGGTCGGCCCCCCGAAGTGCGCATTCAGCGCTTCCTTTGCGGTCCCCTCCACAGCGCGCCCCACTAGGGTGTTCTTGACGACGCGAAACTTGACGTCAGCCACCCGGCAGCGACGGCGCAACTCGGAGATCTCCTCGACGTTGACGCCCGAAAAGTCGCTCAACACGACGGTGGCGGCCGATGCCAGATCCTCCGTCAGCGTGTCGACCAGCGCGACCTTCTTCGGATTGGGCATGCTGCCCCTCCTGATCTCGAACGGTGTTTAGCTGAGCGCACCCAGATCGGCTTCATCCAGCCTGACCGCAGGGCCATTGCTGGAGCAAATGAAGGCCGACTTGAAGTACTTTCCCTTCGCAGACGCGGGCTTGACGCGCGCCAGCTCCAGGAAGAGCGTTCGCACGTTCTCCTCGAGCTGGGGCCCCTGGAAGGAGACCTTGCCGACAGGGACATGGATGTTCGATCCCTTGTCGATGCGGTACTCCACCTTGCCCGCCTTGACTTCCCGCACGGCCTTGGCCACGTCCTGGGTGACGGTTCCGCTCTTCGGGTTGGGCATCAGTCCCCGCGGACCGAGAATCTTGCCCAGCTTGCCCACGTCCTTCATCATGTCCGGCGTCGTGATGATGACGTCGGTGTCGGCCCAACCGGCCTGGATCTTCTCCAGGTATTCGTCGGCGCCGACCAGGTCGGCGCCGGCCGCTTTGGCGGCCTCGGCGTGCTCGCCCTTGACCAGGGCCAGCACCCGGACCGTGCGACCGGTGCCGTTGGGGAGGACGACAGTGCCGCGGATCATCTGATCCGCGTGCCGGGGATTCACGCCCAACCGCGCGGAGACCTCGACCGTCTCGTCGTACTTGGCCTTGGCCATCTGCTTGACCAGGTCCACCGCCGTAGCGATGGTGTAGGCCGCCTCCGACTTCCGGAGCGTGGCAGCGTCGCGGTAGTTCTTCCCACGATTCATCGTAAGGTCCTCACGATCAGCTCAGCAGCAAACGGTTGATGTCGAAGAGGGCTGTCGGGACCGGGAGATGGAGAAGCTTGCCTTCCCCCTCAATGGAAGGCCCATGCACCCGGCGATCGAAGCTACCCTTTGATCTCGATTCCCATGCTGCGGGCAGTGCCCGCGATCATCTCCACCGCCGCGTTGATATCCGCGGCATTGAGATCTGAGGCCTTCAATTCTGCGATTTCCTTGAGCTGGGCGGGGGTCACCTTGCCCACCTTGGTCCGGTTGGGCTCCCCCGATCCCTTTTCGAGCTTGGCGGCCCGCAGCAGAAGCACCGCCGCGGGCGGCGTCTTCGTGATGAAGGTGAAACTGCGGTCGCCATACACGGTGATCACGCAGGGGGTCACGATACCCTGGGCGTTCTGCGTCTGGGCGTTGAAGGCCTTGCAGAACTCCATGATGTTCACCTGGTGCTGTCCCAGGGCCGGACCGACAGGCGGCGCCGGATTGGCCTGGCCGCCCTTGATCTGGATCTTGACCTGCGCGACGATCTTCTTCTTGCTCTTGGCCATATGCCTCTGCTCCTGCGCCCTGCAGCCCGCCCGCCGAGGGCCGAACCGCGGGTCTAGATGGGCTCCACCTGGAGGAAGTCGAGTTCCACCGGCGTTTCGCGCCCGAAAATGGTCACCATGACCTTCAGGGTCCCGCGCTCCTCGTTGACGTCGTCGACGACGCCGTTGAACTCGCTGAAGGGCCCGTCGATGACGTGAATATGGTCCCCCACCCGGTAGGGAATCTCCGTGACCCGGTGCTCCTGCGGCCGCTCGATGCGGCCGAGGATGCGGTCCACCTCGTGCGGACGCAGCGGCACGGGGCGCCGGCTGCTATCGCGGGGATCGAGCCCGACGAAGCGCGTGACGCCGCTGATCTGGTTGACGAGGTGGTAGGCCTCGTCGCACATCTCCATCTCGACGAGGATGTAGCTCGGGAAGTACTTGCGGCTCGAGACCGTCTTCTTCCCCTGCTTCATCTCCGTCACTTCTTCGGTCGGCACCAGCACCTGGCCGAAACGCTCGTCCAGGCCCTCGACCTGAACGCGCTTGAGCAGGTTGCTGCGCACCTTGTTCTCGTGGCCGGAGTAGGTGTGGACGGCGTACCAGCGCAGACGAGGATTGCGGGCGCCCTCATCCCCTGCGGCAGGGGCAAGGCTCGCCACCTCGGCGACGGACTCCGCCTCCGGCTCCACGGCAAAGGGGCGCACCACCGGCTCGGGCCCGGCGTCCGCCGCCTCTTCCTGGCTGTCCTCTGCGCTGTGCTCTTCAAGCATGGTTCGCCTTGTCCGTCGGGCTAACTGAGGAGTCGGATCAGACCGCTGAGCCCCGAATCGAGGATGCGGTCGACAACGAAGATGAAGGCCGTCACGATGATGGACGCCACGATCACCACCAGCGTGCTCTCCCTGAGCTCGTCGCGGGTGGGCCAGGTCACCTTGCCCATCTCCAGCCACACTTCGCGGAGGTATGTACGGATCCGCTCGATCATCGCTCGCTCACCTCTCTCGCTTACCGAGACCCCGCCCCGATCAGGCAGGCCAGGAGGGACTCGAACCCCCAACCCTCGGTTTTGGAGACCGATGCTCTACCATTAGAGCTACTGGCCTGTGGAGCCCTACCGGGCTTCCTTGAACATCGTGTGCTTCCGCTCGCGCGCGCAGTATTTCTTCTGCTCGATGCGGTCCGGATGCAGACGCTTGTTCTTCGTCGTCGTGTACCAGGTCTTCTTGCACTCGCTGCAACGCAGCTTGACGATCTCACGCATTTCGGCTCCCGTGACGAGTGCCAGCCGCGCCCTCCCTGGGGCGGCGCGGCGGCAGGACTACTCGTTGATCTTGGTCACGACGCCGGCGCCAACGGTCCGGCCCCCCTCGCGGATGGCGAAGCGAAGATTGTCTTCCATCGCGATCGGCGTGATCAGCTCGATCTTCATCTTGATGTTGTCACCCGGCATCACCATCTCCGTCCCCTCCGGCAACTCCGCGACTCCCGTCACGTCCGTCGTCCGGAAGTAGAACTGAGGCCGGTAACCGTTGAAGAACGGCGTGTGACGGCCGCCTTCCTCCTTCGTCAAGATGTAGACCTCGCCCTCGAACTTCGTGTGCGGCGTCACGCTCCCCGGCGCCGCCAGCACCATCCCCCGCTCCAGGTCTTCCTTGTTGATCCCCCGCAGCAGGAGACCCACGTTGTCCCCAGCCTGCGCGTCGTCCAGGATCTTGCGGAACATCTCGACGCCCGTCACCGTCGTCGTCATCGTGTCCCGGATCCCGATCCGCTCCACCTTGTCGCCGACCTTGATCTTGCCCCGCTCGACGCGGCCCGTGCCCACCGTGCCCCGACCCGTGATCGAGAACACGTCCTCGATCGGCAGCAGGAAGGGCTTGTCCGTCTGCCGCACCGGCTGCGGCACGAAGCTGTCGATCGCTTCGACCAGCTCGTCGATGCACTTCTGGTCGTCCTCGTTGCCGGGATTCTCCATCGCCCGCAGGGCGCTGCCGCGGATGATCGGCGTGTCGTCGCCGGGGAAGTTGTACTCCGTCAGCAGCTCCCGGATCTCCAGCTCCACCAGGTCGAGCAGCTCCGGGTCGTCGACCATGTCCACCTTGTTCATGAACACCAGCATGCTCGGCACGTTCACCTGCCGCGCCAGGAGCACGTGCTCCCGCGTCTGCGGCATCGGGCCGTCGGCCGCGCTCACCACCAGCACCGCGCCGTCCATCTGCGCCGCGCCCGTGATCATGTTCTTCACGTAGTCCGCGTGGCCAGGGCAGTCCACGTGCGCGTAGTGACGCTTCGCCGACTGGTACTCCACGTGCGCCGTCGCGATCGTGATGCCCCGCTCCCGCTCCTCGGGCGCCTTGTCGATCTGGTCGAAGGGCGTGAACACCGCCAGCTTCTTCTGCGCCTGGCGCTGGGTGATCGCCGCCGTCAGCGTGGTCTTGCCGTGATCAACATGCCCGATCGTCCCCACGTTCACGTGCGGCTTGTTTCGCTCGAACTTCTCCTTCGCCATGGCGAATCAACCTCCTGACGGCACTGGGGCTCGTGGCCCGCTCGGTCCCTGTCGCTTTGCCGCGCACGCTCTCGATCAGGAGCCCAGAATCGGATTCGAACCGACGACCTCATCCTTACCAAGGATGTGCTCTACCGACTGAGCTATCTGGGCGCGCGACCCTTCACATACGGAGCGGGAAACGGGATTCGAACCCGCGACCCTCAGCTTGGAAGGCTGATGCTCTAGCCAGCTGAGCTATTCCCGCATAATCACGGCTCCGGTCTCGAGCCGGAGCCTGTCGGGTGGAGGGGGGAGGATTTGAACCTCCGAAGGCATCGCCGACAGATTTACAGTCTGTTCCCTTTGACCGCTCGGGAACCCCTCCGTTCCGACCGAGGAGCTGGTGAGAGGACTTGAACCCCCAACCCCCTCATTACAAGTGAGGCGCTCTACCAGTTGAGCTACACCAGCCTCGGCAGCCGTCTCTCGGCAAAACGGCGCACGGTCCACGGCGTCTCGTCTGCTCGCGCGCAGCGAGACCGCGTTGGCCTGACTTGGACGAATGATTGAAGTGGACCGCGCCCCAGCTTTTTGCAAAGAGAAAGCCGAAGCGGCATGATAGGCCCGTAACTTCGCGTTGTCAAGGGCTTTCAGGCCGCAGGCCCCTGCAGGGGCGGGGACGGCGCCAGCTCAGAGCGGGCGCAGCCGCGAGCCCTCGGGGCCGTCCAGGACCTGGTAGCCGGCCGCCAGGATGGCCGCCCGCAGGCGGTCCGCCTCGGCCCAGTTCTTGGCCGCCCGGGCGGCGTCCCGCTCCGCCAGCAGGGCGAGCAGCTCGGCGGGCAGGGCCAGGCGCCGCTCCCGCGGCAGGCCCTCGCGAAAAAGGCCCAGCACCCCGGTCATCGTCGCCAGGGCGTCCCGGGCCGCCGTCAGGGCCGCCCGATCGGCCCGCAGGCCGGGGTCGTCCTCGTCCACGAGGCGGTTGAACTCCCGCACCAGCTCGAAGAGGTGGCCGATGGCCCCGCCGCTGTTGAAGTCGTCGTCCATGGCCTCGCGCCAGCGCTCCAGGGCCTGGGCGGCCCCGCTGGCCAGGGCCCGGCTGGCCGGGCTGCTGGCCTCCAGCGCCTGCGGCGCCTCGGCGAGGCGCTCGTGCAGGGCCAGGCTGCACTCGCGGATCCGCTCCAGCCCTGACTTCGCTCGCTCGAGCTGGCCGGCCTCGAACTCGGCCCGGCTGCGGAAGTGCGTGGAGAGCAAGTAGAAGCGGATGACCTCCGGGTCCCAGGTCTCCAGGAGCTCGGCAACGGAGGTGTAGTTGCCCAGGGACTTGGACATCTTCTCGCCGCCCACGGTCACCAAGCCGTTGTGCAGCCAGAAGTTGACGAAGGGCTGACCGCTGGCCGCCTCCGACTGGGCCCGCTCGTTCTCGTGGTGGGGGAACTTCAGGTCCAGGCCGCCGCCGTGGAAGTCCAGGGTCTGGCCGCAGTACTTGGTGGACATCGCCGAGCACTCGATGTGCCAGCCCGGCCGGCCCCAGCCCCAGGGGCTGTCGAAGCCGGGCTCCTCGCGGGGCGCCTTCTTCCAGAGCGCGAAGTCCAGTTCGTCGCGCTTGCCCTCGCTGACCTCCACCCGCACGCCGCTGTAGAGCTCGTCCACCCGGCGGCCGGAGAGCCGGCCGTAGTCATTATAAGAGCGCACGTTGAAGTAGACGGCGTCCTCGGCCTCGTAGGCGTGGCCGCGGGCGATCAGGGCCTCGATGAGCGCCAGCATCTCGGGGATGTGCTCGGTGGCCCGCGGAAAGACGTGGGCGTCGAGGATGTTGAGGGCGCGGGCCTGCTCGAGGTAGAGGTCGATGTTGCGCTGGGCGATGGCCGTGTAGGGCAGGCCCTCCTCGGCCGCGCGGGCGATGATCTTGTCGTCGATATCCGTGAAATTCTGAACTAAAGTGACTTCGAAGCCCGAGAATTCCAGGTAGCGCCGCACGAGATCGCCGGTCAGCGCCGCCAGCATGTGGCCCAGGTGGGGCTCGCCCTGCACGGTCATCCCGCAGACGTACATGCCCACCCGGCCCGGCTGGATGGACTGGAAGGGCACCTTCGTCCGGCGGATGGGATCGTAAACGCGCAAGGACATGGCCGCCCCCCCTCAGGCCTTGGATTCCGGGCGCCCGCCCTCGGCCGCGGCGGAGGCCGAGCCGCGCAGCGCCGCGACGAGAGCCGCGGCGGCGCCGGGATCGACGGGATTGCGGGTCACGCGGCCCTGCTTGACCGCCGTGCCCACCAGCGCCCCGGCCGCCGTCTCCAGCAGGCGGCTCGCGTTCTCCGCGCTGAGCCCGCTGCCCACCAGCACGGGGATGGCCGGAAAGCGGGCGGCCAGGCGCTCGATCAGCTCCGGGTCCGGCTCCTCGCCGGTGGCTCGGCCCGAGACCAGCAGCGCATCGGCCCCCGCGCGCTCGACGAGGTCCTCGGCCTGGTGCAGGGGGTCGCGGTGGGCCGCCATCACGGCGTGCTTGACGTCCACGTCGGCGAAGAGGCGCACGCTGCTGTCCAGCGCCCGCCGCAGGCGCAGGATCTCGGCCGCCCGCCCCGCGAGCGTGCCCTGATCGCTGTGAGAGACCCCGCTGAGCACGTTGATGCGGATGAACTCGGCCTCGGCCGCCTGGGCGACGGCCAGGGCCGCCAGGCCGTCGTTGCGCAGGACGTTCACGCCGAGCGCCAGGCCCGGCTGGTCCAGGCGGATCGCCCGGGCGACGCGGGTCATCGCGGCCACGGTCTCGGGGCCCACACGGCCCGGCCAGAAGGGGGCGTCGCCGAAGTTCTCCACCACGAGCCCGTCGAAGCCGGCGCGGGCATAGGCACGGGCGTCCTTCAGCGCCCGGGCCTCGATGGCTTCCAGGCTCAGGCGGCTCTCGGGGCTGCCCGGCAGGGCCGGCAGATGGACGACACCGTAGAGGGTCTTCACGCGCGCTCGTTCTCCAGGGCAAGGCGAGCAATCTCCGCCACCAAGGCGGGGAAGTCAAGCCCGGCGGCCGCAGCCGCCATCGGGAAGAGGCTGGTCTCCGTCATGCCGGGAATCGTGTTCACCTCGAGACAGAAGGGCGTGCCGTCCGGTGCGAGGCGGAAGTCCACGCGGGCCAGGTGCCGGCAGCCGAGCAGGCGCCAGGCCGCGAGCGCGTCGGCCTGGACGCGGGCGGCCAGCGCGGCCGGCAGGTCGGCCGGGCAGGCGTAGCGGGTGCGGCCCTTCTCGTACTTGTGCTCGTAGTCGTAGAGGCCGCCCGTCGCGAGGATCTCCACGAGCGGCAGCGCGCGGCCGCCGAGCACGGCCGCCGTCAGCTCGCGGCCGGGGATGAAGGTCTCCACGAGAAGCTCGCCCGAGACGGCGAGGACGCCGGGCAGCGCGGCCAGGGCCGCCTCGCGGCTCTCCAGCACGGCCAGGCCCACGCTCGAGCCCTCGCGGTTGGGCTTGATCACCGCGGGCCAGCCGGGATCGGCCTCGATGCGCCGGGCCAGCTCCTCAATATAGAGGGGATCGCCCTCGCGGCGGGCCGGCACCTCGATGAGGTAGCCCGCCGGCACGGCCAGGCCGCCGTCGCGGAAAAGCGCCTTGCTGCGCCACTTGTCCATGGCCAGGGCGCTGGCGGCCATGCCGCAACCCGTGTAGGGCACGCCGAGCCAGTCCAGCAGGGCCTGCACGGTGCCGTCTTCGCCGCTGCCCCCGTGCAGGGCGTTGAAGACGAGATCCGGCCGCCAGCCGCCGCCTTCCTGTCGCGGGGCGAGTGCCTGGCTCAGGGCCTGCGGCGCGGGCAGGGCCTCGGCCGCCGGCCCGCCAGCGCCGTCGCGCGTCTCGGGCAGGGCCTTGAACGCGGCCAGGGGCAGGGCCGGCCGCTCGGGACGGCCGGTGTCGAGCAGGCGCAGATCCCAGCCGAGCCCCTCCAGAGCGCCGGCCACGGCCAGGCCCGTTTTCAGGCTGATGGCGCGCTCGTTCGAGCGGCCGCCAACGAGAACCACGATGCGCGCCATGCTGCCTCCGCGAGATGATGTCCCCTGGCCGCGCAGCCTAGCATGGGCTCGAGCGGCCGCCCAAGCGATTCGCAGGGCCTAGCCGTCGGCCTCCAGGGCCCGCCGGGACTCGGCGAACTGGGCCTTGGTTTCCGCCGAGAGCTCGGGATAGCGCAGGCGCATGCGCCGGAGCGCCGAGACCACGATCTCGGCCACGGCCAGGCGGGCGAAGGGCTGGTCGTCGGCGGGGATGGCGAACCAGGGCGCCCAGGACCGGCTGGTCGCGGCGAGCGTCTCGCCGAAGGCGGCGAGGTAGTCGTCCCAGCGCCGGCGCTCGGCAAGGTCGCCGGGGTCGAACTTCCATTGCTTGTGCGGGCGGTTCAGGCGCGAGAGCAGGCGACGGCGCTGCTCCCTGCGCGAGACGTTGAGCCAAAATTTGAGCACCATGGTGCCGTTGCGCGCCAGGTGCTGCTCGTAGTCGCGGATGGAGGCATAGCGCTCCTGCCAGAGCTCCTCCAGGGGCAGCTCCCGCGGCAGCTTCTGGGCGACGAGGAACTCGGGGTGCACGCGCACGACGAGCACTTCCTCGTAGTAGCTGCGGTTGAAGACGCCGATCATGCCCCGCTCGGGCAAATGGCAGCTGCAGCGCCAAAGGAAGTCGTGGGCCAGTTCCTCCACGCTGGGCTTCTTGAAGCTCGTCACGCGGCAGCCCGAGGGGTTCACGCCGGTGAGCAGGTGGCGGATCGTGCTGTCCTTGCCCGCGGCGTCCAGGGCCTGGAAGATGAGCAACAGGGAGTGCCGGCCCTCGGCGTAGAGCAGCTGCTGCAGGGAGGTCAGCTCGGCAACCTGCTTCGCGAGCGCCTCCTTGCAGGCCTTGGCCCCCGGCGCCTGCCGGGGCGCGCCCGTGGGATGCCGCCGCGCGTCGAACTTCCCATCGAAGGGCACGCGGTAGGGCGAGGCTTCGATCATGGCATCCTCCTCAGCTAGTCCGGCAGCCGGCCGGCCCGCCCCCGGGGGCGGGCGGCGGCGCTCAGTCGGCCGTGGCTTCCGCTGCCGGCAGGGCCGGCCGCACCTTGAAGACGCGCTCTTTGCGAATCTCGACCGTGCCGCGCGGCGCGCCGCGGGGCTTGGTCACGTACTGGGCCTGGGTACCCGACACCGCCACCGTCCCGCCCGCCCGCGCCTTGCTGTGCCAGGCGGCCACGGCGGCGGCGGCTTCCAGCGCTTCGCGCGGCGGCTCGTCGCCCGCGTCCCCCACCTGGAGCAGCACATGGCTGCCCGGCATGCCCCGCACGTGGAACCACCAGTCGCGCGCCCGGGCGATCTTGAGGCTGAGCCGCTCGTTGTCGGCGTCGGTCTTGCCGGCCAGCACGGTCCAGCCGCCGGGCAGCGTGTAGACGAAGAGGTCCGCCAGCGCGCGGGGATCGACGGGCGGGCTCACGCCGCGGCCTCCCCCGACCGCGTAGCGGCTTCGCGCACGCGGGCCTGGGCGTAGTAGATGAAGAGCAGGGCCACCGGGAAGGCAAGCAGCAGGTCCCAGCCGCAGTCGACGAGCCCCGCCACCCACCAGCGCGCGCTCAGCGCCTCGCCGAAGCGCAGGTCCACCCACCAGCTCAGGCCGAGCACGGCCAGCACCGGCAATTGCCAGGCGGCGAGCAGCTCCAGGCGATGCCCCTCGGTGAGAGCCAGGCTCCGCGCCCGCGCCTCGGAGGGACTGAGGCCCTCGAAGAGCACGACGGCGTCGGCCAGGGCCCAGCGGGACAGGAGCCAGAGTCCCGGCACGATGAAGGCCACGAGGCCCACGCCCACGAGAATCTGGATGATCAGCCGATTGGCGAAGAGCAGGCCGTAGCGCCGCCAGGCCGCGGCCATCGCGCCCGCGTAGCCCGCCTTCCCGCCGTAGAGCGACTCGCGCATGAGCGCGAAGAGCGCGCCGACAACGAGGGGCGCGCAGAGCAGGTCGTAGGCGAGGCCGATGGACAGCAGGGGCGGAGACATCTCCTCCCAGCCGCGCTGCTCGACGAGGTAGTTCAGGAGCAGGTTGCCGGGCAGCCAGAGCGTGAGGACGATGAGGGCGGCGGCGACGCCCCGGCCCAGGAGCAGCCGCGCCGCGGCGTCCAGCTTGTCGAACATGCGCACTCCCGAGATGGCGGTCCCAGAGGCGAGACCCTATCACGCGCCGCCGAACTTGTCGCGGATCTCCTTGCTGAAGGGCTCCGAGGCGCCGCGGGCGATGCTGAGCGAGGACCAGCTCTCGGCCGTGTAGTGCTTGGCCAGCAGCACGATCTGCCCGACGTGGTAGGCCGTGTGCGCCAGGCTGCGGTGGAGCGCATTCTCGACGCTGTGCGGCTCGCCGCGGATGCTGACCTGGCGGCCTAGATCCCCTTCGCCGAGGCCGTCCAGGGCCTCGATGAGCCGGGCCCAGCCGGCCTGCCAGGCGGCCATCAGCGAGTCTCGCGTGTCGTCCGGCTCGCGCTGGAACTCGCGGTCGCGGTGGCGGTCCGGCTTGTCGCCGTCGCTGGTGAGGAAGTCCGTGAAGCGCGAGCGCAGGTTGCCGGCGACGTGCTTCACCAGAAGCGCGGAGCTGTTGGACTCCCAGTCCAGGCTGCGGAAGAAGTCCTCATCGCCGAGACGTTCCAGGGCGCGCTCGGCGAGTTGCTTGTGCTCGAAAAAGCGCGCGCGCAGATCCGCGAGCGCGGGAGCGGTCGACATAGCGACACCTCTGGGTGGCGGGAAGCCGACCGGAGTCTCGCAGCTTTGGGTGCTGAGCGCCAGACCAAAGGCCCGTGCTGTCACAGGGAGATCATATGATCGGGAGCGGGATTTCCGCGGCTGGCGGCGGGCCTGTCCGTCGGCTCAGTACAGGCTCTTGATGTGGCCCCAGCTGGTCGTCTGGGTGCCCGTGGAGCCGCAGCCCACGGGGAAAGCTCCCATCAGCACACCGCAGGTGTTGTTCGCGGGGGCGCAGGGCGAGTCCTTGCGCAGGGGGTAGTCCTCGGGCCCGGCGCCAGCGCAGAAGCGGGGATCGACGGAGATGTTGCCGTTGAGGCCGGTCTGGTCGAGCATCCCGGAGTAGTTGGCGGGCTGGTTAGCGAAGGCATCTGTGCACGTGACGAACGCGTAACCGCTGTACTCCGAGGAGAAGCAGGCAATGCCTCCTCCGACGGACGCAGCTTCGTTGCTCGCAACGATGCAGTTGTCGATATGGACCGTAGAGGGGCCGAACCACATCGGGCCAACCCAGACTCCACGAGTGTGTCCAGAATCCTGTGTAACTGACCCATCTCCGATCACGCGCTAGATTCTCCCCGTCAAACACCACGCTGAAGTGATTCAGGGCCGCGACCGAGGCCAGCGACCGGCCGCTTCCAGGTCGTGCTCGCAGTAGGTACCGGCTGCGATGCTCACGGTGTCACCATAGCTCGCCGCAGCTAAGGCGGCCGCTATCGTCGCATAGTCCTCGGGCACATCAAGCGAAGCGGCGGCGGTCGGCGCTGCGCGAACCGAGGCCACTAGCATCAGCACGAGTGCCGGTCCAGCGAAGGACCCCTTGCTCATGGTGCCTCCGCCGATACTGCGGAGAGCCGAAGCTCGCCTGCTGCGATCAAGGGCGAGCACTCGCAGACGATGTCACCGCACTCAAAGGCGAGCACGAGGATTGCGTTCTGTGGACCCGTCCAGTCCATGTGCAGCTTCCCGATCTCGGCATGGAAGGCGCTCTCTCCCTCGGTGGGGAAGAAGAGGCCCGTCATGCCGCTTGCCGGATTCAATGTCAGCTCCCAGTCAGTCGGCAGCTCGGTCCAGAGGCTGGCGGCCGAGAGGCTCAACTCCCCCAATGCCCCAGGGCATGCCACCGCTAAGTGCAGATCCGCCGCTCGTCGTGCGCTGGCGGCGTTATCCGGCACCTCAATTGTCGCATAGGCGATCCGGTGGCCGCTAGTCGCCACCTCGGTGAATGTCAGCGGCTGCTCCGTGACCAGCAGCTCCGTCTGGGCAGCCCCCGCCAGTGGCAGAAGCAGCGCCCCGATCGTCAATCCCTTGCTCATTGTCAAGCGACACCCAGTTTCCCGCAGTAACGCGACACCCAGATTCCCGCACCCTCTCCTCGGTGAAGTGACGGAACGACAGTCGCTTGTCGGCTCACCTCCTGCGTTGGGCGACATCCAGCCTCCCCTCAGCCCTGCCGGTTGACCGCCTGCTCGAGGTCTCGCAGCCGGTAGCTGCGGCCCTTGATGTTCAGCACGTGGCTGTTGTGCAGGAGCCGGTCGAGGATGGCGGTCGCCAGCACCTCGTCCCCGGCCAGGATCTCCGGCCAGTCCTTGATGCCCTTGTTGGTCGTGATCAGGATGCTGCCCCGCTGGTAGCGATGGCTCACCAGGCGGAAGAAGAGGCTCGCTTCCTGCCGGCTCATCGGCTCGAAGCCCACCTCGTCAATCACCAGGAGGCTCGAGGCGAGGTACTTCTTTCGGCGCAAGCGCGCGCTGGCGAGGTCAGCGTCGCGCTTCAGGGCGACGAGCAGATCCTCGAGCCGGGAGAAGTGCACGCCGAAGCCGTGCTCGATGGCTTTGACACCCAGGGCCACGGCGAGGTGGGTCTTGCCCACACCGGGCGGCCCCTGGATCAAGAGCGTGCGGTTCTCGCGGATCCACTGGCAGGTGGCCAGGGTCTCGATGCGGCTGCGCTCGACGCTGGGCTGGAAGCTGAAGTCGAAGCTGGCCAGGGTCTGCCCGGTGGGCAGCCCCGACAAGCGCAGGCTCGTGCGAATGCGGCGCTCCTCCCGCCAGCCAAGCTCGGCATCGAGAAGGGCATCGAGGAAGGCGTGGGGCGCGCTGCCCTCCTTGACGGCCTCGGCGATGAGCACGTCCAGGTGATCGGCGGCGCGCACGAGGCCGAGCTGACCAAGGCGCATCCGGGTCGGTCCAGGTCCAGGGCGGGCTTGACGGCTTTGGTGGTCATCGGGCCACCTCCGCCAGGGCGGCATAGAGGTCCAGCGGCCGCTGCTGCGGCGCCATCTGGGCGATCTCCTGGAGCCGCCTGCCCATCCGGCCCAGCGGCGTCGGCGCGAGCACTGTGGCCGTGCTCTCTCCCTCGTAGTGCGCCGGGTCGATGAGGATCCGCTCGCGCCCCTGACGAGGATGCTCGGCGACGAGGCTGCCATCAGCGACGACCTGAACGACCTGGGCACAGCCTCGTAGCTCAACCCGCTGGCCGAGGAAACGAAAGGGCACCGAGTAGCGCCGGCCCTCGAAGGCAACCGTGCAGTCGGGCGCCACTGGGCGGGTCGCGACGAGGTCGAAGGGCTCGGGCAGGAGCGGTAGTGGCGCCAGGAAAGGCAGCTCGGCCTGCCAGGCGGCCAGCACGCTCGTGCCGGTCGCCGGGCAGATCCTGCGCTCGGCCTCTTGCAGGCTTTGCTGATCGGTCCAGGCCTGCAGCTCGCTCCAGCTCTCCCAGTGGCGGCCCGTGACCGCGGCCCAGAGGCGGTCGCCGCGGATGCCCCGCTCCACTTTGCCTTTGTACTCGGGACGCCGGGGCGGGCACGCGTCGATGTGGAAGCGCACTGTCGCCGCATAGCGCCGATAGCTGGGATTGAGCTCGCCCCAGGGGCCAGCGCCTCGAGCAACGGCGCTGCGCTCGTTATCGACGCGCACGGTGGCCGGCACGCCGCCCAAGCGGCGAAAGGCCGCGTTGTGGACCTGGTGCCAAGCGAGCTGGTCTTTGCGCGGCGACCAGACGCGCACACCGTAGCGGCTGTGGCTCAGTCGCAGGTGGAACTGGTAGGCGTAGACCGGCCGGTCGGCGATCCACAGGCGCGGCCACTCGGCCCAGTCCGCCTGGCCCTGGGCGCCGGGCGGCGTTTCCACCCGCCGGCGCGCCCGCTGGGCGGGCGCCGGGTAGTGAGCGCGGAAGTAGCGCTGCAGACCGCGCAGGGAGCCGGGGAAGCCGTGCTCGGCGACCAGCCAGTCGTGGAGGGCGGTCAGATTGAGCGGACCCTCGGCGAGGGCCTCGAGGTAGCAAGTGATCGCCTCGGCCCAGCCGTCGGCCAAACGCTTCTGCTGGGCTCGGCCATCGGTGGCGCCAAGGGCCTGCCGGTGGAGGTGATAGCGGACGGTGCTCTCATCGACGCCGAGGATCTCGGCGATCCGGCGTCGACTCTGGCCGCGCTCGGCCAGGTGCTTGAGACTCATGCGTGCCTCCTGCGTGAGCGTCACGGCCGGCCCTCCTCCCGCGAAAGGCGGGAGTCTGCCGGACCGGCGACACGATGTCAGGAGGAGGGGTGCGGGAATCTGGGTGTCGCGCTAGCCCCAGGATAGGCCGTCGCGCTACACTCATGGCTCCTCCTTCTCCTGGTGGTGGGTTCTACTTGACGAGGGTGGCCTTCACCACTTCCTCGCGGTCCCGGAAGTTGAACCGGCAGAGGTGCATGCCCGAGGGCAGGGCCTCGCCGGCGTCGTTCTTGCCGTTGAACTCGATCCGCTGCTCGCCGCTCGGGAGCGCCCTGTCCAGGAGCTGGCGCACGACCCGGCCCCGGATATCGTAGACCGTCGCTCGAACCAGCCCGCCCCCGCGGGGAACCGTGATCGTGAACTCGATGACCGGATTGAAGGGATTGGGGTAGTTCCGGCCTACCGTGAAGGGCGGGCTGGGCTCCTCCACCAGGACCATGAAGTCCGGCGGTGGCGTCAGGTTGGGATCCACGAGCAGGGGGAAGAGCGCATCCACGCGGCCCCGGTTGCTCTTGACTGGTGGTCCGGAGGGGTTACCCCACCAGCACTTCCGCGCCTGGACGGTACCGGAGTAGTGGAAGTTGCAGACGTTGAGCTTCTCGTTATCCTCGAAGATATTGTAGCCGCCCATGGCCAGCGGCGGATCTTCCTGATAATAGCCGAAGAACATGAGGTTGTCGCTCCACGCAGTATTCACAGCAGCATAGTAGCAGTCCGTGAAGCTCGAGTACTCGGCGGTGAAGCGCCCCGAGCCTGGAGGCTAGCGCCTACCGTGTAGCCGCGCACCGTCAGCCCGGTTGCTTTGACCATGCCGCCCTGGACATCCACGCCCAGCTCACCGCGATCGATCCCCTGCGGATCGTAGGCGTGCTCGACGAGGACAGTGTCGAGGAAGAGCGTATCCGCGGTGCCGCCCACCGCGCGGATGGCGACCTCGGCGTCGCGGAAGATGGAGTTCTCGACAAACACATGGTTCCCGCCTCCCTCGAGTTGAAGCGGCGGCAGGGGCGACGCCGTTCCCAGCACGTGCTCAAACTTGCACCACTCCAGGTGGGCATTGTCCCCGGGGATCACCGTCCAGCCCGACTCGAAGGTGCAGCCCCGGAGCCAGGCGTCCTCTACGGAGACCAGCACCGCGCTCTCCGTGCCCGGATCTGTGAACGTGCAACCGCGCACCAGGGTTGAATCCGCGCTCTCTGACCCGATGAAGCTGAGGGCGGAGAAGCCGACAAAGGTGCAGCGTTCGAGGCTTACCGGCTGCGAGTTATCGGGTCCAAGCTGGCGGAAGACGAGCTCGGCCGCACCTTCGGCATCCGGGCCGAAGGAGACGAACTGAACGGGCGATCCGGTGGTGCCCGCTGCGCGGATTCGCCGGCCGAGATCTCGACGTGCTGCGGGTCGATGCCGGCGGCCTCGTTGTCGAAATTCGCGATGTAGACCGTCGTGCCCGGCGCGATGGTCAGCATGGCGCCCTCAGGCACAACGTAGTCCCCGGAGACCCAGATCTCGCCGCTCCATACGACACCGGGCAATTCGCTGTCGCGGGGACCGCCCCATTCCGTCAAAGAGCGGTAAGGGTTGATCAGACCGGCGCCAAGAACATCGGCCAGAGGGGCTCCGGCTCCGCGTACTTCACCGCTGCTTGGAAAGTACATTCATGGAATCACTGCCAGGAACTGCTGGTTATTCGTTAGCTAGCTAACGTTTATCTTGGCATGGCCTTGCCTGTACGACAGGCAGCGTCTAGTCCGCTCTGCTCGGATACTTACACCGTTGCCTGAGGCCTGGACGGCACCAGAAGCGCGACGACGCGGGGTTCCTCGCCGCTGTACAGCACGCAAGCTCCACGACAGAGCTGGGTGCGTCTACTTGATCAAGATCAGCTTCTCGCTCGCCGTGAAGGTCCCCGCCTCCAGGCGCACGAAGTAGACCCCGCTGGCCAGAGGTCGGCCCGCCGCATCGCGGCCATCCCAGCGCAGGCTCCCCGGGCCGGCGGCAGCCGGGCCATCGAAGAGCAGCGCGAGGCGGCGGCCCGCCAGATCCAGCACTTCCAGGCGCAGCGCGCCGGCGGCTGGCAGAGACCAGGCGATCGTGGTCGCCGGATTGAAGGGGTTGGGCCAGGCGCCGAGCGCCACCGTTGCGGCCGGCGCCGCATCAGGCGCGGCCGTCACGATGCTGCCCGTGAAGAAGCTGAGGTCGTCCAGCCAGAAGCCATCGCCCGTGACGCCTCCATCGGAACCGAAGTCGAAGCGAAAGCGCGTGGCCGCGGTGAGATGCTCGCTGAGGACGAAGACCACCGGCTCCCAGTCGCTGCTCGTGCCCGACCAGCCGGGCGCGTTGCCGAGCCCGCCGAGCAGGATGTCCGTGTAGCCCGTCTGCGGCGCTAGCGGATACCAGGTGCCGGCCTCTTCCACCTGCACGCGCACGCCGTCGAAGCCGGCCTCCGTGCCGCGCCAGATGTGGAAGCTGAGCAGGAGCTGATCGGCGGCAGCGAAATCGTAGGCCGGGCTGAGCAGGCTGCCGGCCACGTCGTCGCCGTAGTCGGCCGCTTGCCCCACGCCCCAGCACTTGCTGCCGGAGAAGGCCGCGGGCGGGCCGCCGTCCACGGGCGTGCCCCAGCTCCAGAGGGGATCGCCCGAGATCGTGAAGCCGCCGTTCGTGGCCTCGAAGGTTTCATCCGCATCGGGCAGGACCAGGGTGTAGGCGAGGAACGCGCGCGTGCCGCTGCCCAGCAGGCCGAGGTCCCAGCCGCCCAGCCAACCCGCGCCGTGGCCCGGCAGCCCGCCAAGCAAGAGCGGGAAGTCCACGCCCTCGGGCGCGCCCTGGAGGGCGAAGATGCCTTCGCCGTCCGTGAGCGCGGCGGCCAGCGGCGTGTCCACGGCTTCGACCCGCACGCCGGCCAGGGGCGCCGCGGCTTCGCTCTTCACGCGGCCGCTCAGCTCCACGAGGGGCAGCGGCGTCATCGCCAGGTCGAGCAGCTCGTCCTCGCCGTCGGCGAGCGCGACGCCCGTGGCCAGCGGCGCGTGGAAGAAGTCCGCGAGCGCGAGCGTGTAGCTGCCCGCCGCCAGCACGAAGGTGTAGTGTCCGCTTGCATCCGTGCTGCCGAAGGCGCCGGTCTCGGCCACCTCGATGGCGACATCCGCGAGCGGCAGCCCGCTGACGGCATCCGTCACCGTGCCGCTCACGCGCCCGATGCCGGTGGCCTCGACATGTGCCCAGGCGGCAACCAGGTCGGGCCGCGGGCCGATGTGGATCGCCGGGCTGTTCTGCGGCGTGCCCGTGGCGACGAGGATCTCGCGCGCGAGCGTGGCGTCCAGGCTGAAGCCGTAGGCGCTCTCCACCATGCCCTGCAGCGCGGCCACCGAGCCCGTCACGATGGGCGAAGCGCTCGAGGTGCCGCTGAAGCTGTCCGTGTACCACTCCTCCTCGGGCAGGGGATCGCCCTGCAGGGTGCCGTAGCCGCAGCTCACCACCGAGTAGCCCCAGCCGTGCAGATCCACGCGGCTGCCGTAGTTCGTGAAGGAGGCCGGATCCAGCGAGGAACCGGAGGTCGCCCCGCACATGATGGCGCCCGAGTCGCGCAGGTTGCGATCGAAGAGGCCCATGTAGACGGCATCGTCCAGGTCCTGGCTGCCGTTGCCCGCCGCCTCGCAGACGATGCGGCCCATGGCCGTCGCCGTGCGGATGGCGTCGAAGTTGTCCTGCCAGAACTCCATCGGCACGTAGCCGAACTGGCCCGAGCCGTTGGCGTTGGGCCCCGGCGCGTGCAGCTCGATGAGCTCGAGGTCGCCGGGCTCCAGGGCCAGCGCGCCGTTGAGAATGGCGTCGGCCACCGACTGGTTGCCGATCGAGGAGGCCCCCACCGCCGACTGCGGCACGATGCCGCGCACGCCGAAGCCGTTGTCCGTGCCGCGGAGTTCGCCGAGCACGGCCGTGCCGTGGTTGCGCCAGCTCAGGCTCGCGATCTGCGCGCCGATCTCGACGAGGGGCGCCGGCAGGTCCTCGTGGCTCCAGAGCCAGCCGCCCTCGATGTCGACGATGCTCACGCTCGCGCCCAGGGCCCCGGGCTCGGGGGCCATGGACCAGGCGCCCACGCCCAGGGGCGCGTCGTCGAGGTAGCCCTGCTGGTCGCTGAAGTCGGGCGTGTCGCGGTCGCCGCCGGCGGCGCGGCCCGCCGCGGCGCCTGCCGGCGACCCGCCCCCGGGGGCGGGCACGTCCCCGGTGAAGGCGTCGAAGCCGAGCGCGGCGGGTACCGCCACGGGCTCCAGCCAGGCGACAGCCACGGCGGGATCGGCGGCGAGTAGCGCGAGCAGGGAGAGGCCGGCCGCGCGGTCGCCGGGCGCGAAGGCGCCCTCGAGCTGGGCGTAGCGCGCGAGGTCGGGCAGGGCCTCGCCGCGCGCGTCGCGGGCGCCGGCGCGCAGGGCGTCGAGCACGGCAAGCGGCGCGCTGAAGCGAGGCGCGAGCTGGCTGTCGGGGGCAAGCGCGGCGAGCCGCGCCGCGAAGGCCTCCGCGCGGCCGGCCTCGCGCGAAACCGGCCCCGCCGCATCCATGCGCAGACCCTCGGCGAGCTGCAGCACGATGCGACCGGAGGGGGCCGGTGTCTGGAGCGCCGGGTCGCCCCCGGGGGCGGCGGCGGCGAGAACGGGCAGGGCCAGGCTCAGGCAGAGGGCAAGCAGGCGGGCGAGGCGGCGCATGGCGGTCCTTGGGGCCGCGCGCCTGAGGAGGCCGCGGCGCGGTGAGGGGTGGTGGCTGTTCATTATAACCCATTGATGGGCCGCGGCCCAAGCGCCGCCGGCGCCCCCCGTCGGCGCAGCGCGACCGGCCGCTAGAGCCGATAGCGCTCCCTGAGCACGCCCAAATGGTGCGCCTCGTGCCCCGCGATGATCCAGCCCAGGGCCCGCACGGTGAACTCGCCCTGGTTCGCCCGCCCCCGTCGCTCGAGCTGGGCAGCGTCGAAACCGTCGAAGAGCGCGATCGTCGCCTCGCGCACGCGGCGCAACTCCTCGCGCAGGGCGGGCCAGGGTCGCGCGTCGAAGCCGGCGGCGGCCACGTAGGCGTTCTCGTCGAATCCCGGCAGCTCGGCCGTCTCCCCGCGGGCAATGCACAGCGCCCGCATGGCCAGGATGCGCTCGCTGTCGGCGAGATGCCCCAGCACTTCCTTGATGCTCCACTTGCCCGGCGCGTAGCGGGCCAGGGACTGCTCTTCGGTGAGGCCTTCCAGCAGGGTAAAGGTTTCGGCGAGCTGGCGCCCGAAGACGGCCGGCGGCTTGCCCACCCGCACCTGCTCGACATAGCGCGTGTAGTAGGCCGGATGCTCGTCGGCGGCCGGGCGCCGGCTCCAGAGGGTACTCATGCCTGGTCCTCCTCTGTGGTTGGCGTCAAGGCCACCAGCGCGCCGGCCACCCAGGTCGGCTCGGGCGCCTGGTAGTAGTCGCTCATGTCGTCGGCGACGATGTCGATCAGCTCCCAGCGGCAGGGCCCGAGGAGCGCGCGCAGGACCTGGCCCACGTCGCGGGCGTCGCTCTTCGTCTCCACGCAGTGCCGGTTGAAGGCGGCGTACTCGCCGCGGGCGAGCAGATCCAGGCCCTCGCCAATGCGCCGGGTGGCCAGCTCGTAGCCACCGGCTTCGGGAGCGAGGGCGCTCTCTGCATCGTCGCCGTAGCCTCGGCCGTGGTGAAACAGGTCGCCCGTGGCGACGATCACCGTGCCCGCGGCCCGCGCGCTCGCCGCCAGCTCCGCGAAACTGGGTAAGCGCTCGGGCGCGCCACCGGCGAGATAGGGATAACACTCGATGCGCTCCGGCTCCGCACAGCCACGCCGGGCGCACTCGGCCGCCAGCAGCCAGCCGAAGTGATCCAGCGAGAACTCGTCGCGCCAGTCCTCGCGCCCGGCCAGGCCCGGCCCCTGGATGCCCCAGCTCGCCTCGGTGGCGGGGTTTCCCCCGGCCGCGACGCGCTTGCGGGCAGCGTCGAGATCCTCCGTGAGCGCGTGCAGCACGCCGAGGGCGATCACCCGGCGCGCCCCCACGTCCAGCACGGCGTGCACGACGGCGGCGATCAGATGCCCGCAGATCGCGATCGAAGCGTGGGGAAAGATGAAGGCGCCGCCAGCGACCAGGGTCGGCGCGAGCGTCCAGCGCCGGCCCACCTTCAGCAGCATCGCTGCGCCATCGGCACCCATGGTCTCACGCTGCTGCCGGCCGGCCAGCTTGAACTTCGGCATGCGAGCCATGGCCCCTCCGTGTCCCGGAAGGCACCAGCATACACGAGAGCGCTCGGGCGGCCAAGCCGCCCGGCGCGGGCGCTGCCGAAGGGATCTAGAAGCCGGCGGCCTGGCCGTCCTTGCGCGGATCGGAGGCGGCGCAGTAGCCGTCGGCCAGGCGCAGCACTGCCTGGGCGCCGCCGAAGTCCCGCGGCGGCCGGTTGCGCACGATCAGATGCCCGCGCGCGGCCAGCGCCTCGGCGACGGCCGGCTCGATGCCTTCCTCGAGAGCGAGGCGGCCGTCGGCGAGCAGTTGCCAGCGCGGGGCATCGGTCGCCGCCTGGGGGTTCTGCCCGTAGTCGAGCACGCGCAGGAGCACCTGGAGCTGGCCCTGCGGCTGCATGGGCCCGCCCATCACGCCCAGGCTCATCAAGGGCTGGCCCTCGCTGGTGACGAAGCCGGGCATCAGGGTGTGGAAGGGTCGCTTGCCCCCGGCCACGGCATTGGGGTGCCGCGGCTTCAGCGTGAAGCCGGCGCCGCGGTTCTGCAGGGCGATGCCGGTGGCCGGCACGACGATCCCGGAGCCGAAGCCCATGTAGTTGGACTGGATGAAGGAGACCATCATGCCGCTGGCGTCCGCTGCGCTCAGCGTCACGGTGCCGCCCGGGCCGGGAATGCCCAGCTCGCGCGAGGTCGCCTTCTCGCGGTCGATCTCCTCGGCCCAGCGCTCGAGCAGGCCGTCGTCGAGCAGGCTGGCGGACTCGATGCTCATGTAGTCGGGGTCGGCGACCAGGCCGTGCAGCAGGTTGAGCGCGGACTTCATCGCCTCGACCTGCAGGTGCAGGGCCGCCGCCGAGTCCACCGGATGCCGCTGCGGCTCCAGGTGGCGCAGGATGCCCAGGGCGATCAGCGTGGCGATGCCCTGGCAATTGGGCGGCAGCGTGTGCACGCGCACGCCGTGGTAATCCATGTGCAGGGGCTTCACCCACTCGGACTCATGGCGAGCCAGGTCCTCGGCGACCAGCGCACCGCCCCCGGCGCGCGACGCGGCCACGATGCGCCCGGCCACCTCGCCGCGATAGAAGGCCTCGCCGCGGCTCTCGGCGATGCGGCGCAGCGTGTCGGCCTGCTCGGGACAGCGGAAGCGCTCGCCGGTCACGGGGGCGCGGCCACCGGGCAGGAAGGCGGCGGCGAACTCGGGGAACTCGCGGAAGCGTTCGGCGGCCCGCCCCCAGGCCGCGGCCGTGATCGAGGGGACGAGGAAGCCCTCGCGGGCGTAGCGCAGGGCCGGCCCGAAGAGCTGCAGAAAGGGCAGGCGCCCGAAGCGCTCGGCGAGCGCCACCCAGCAGTGCACGGCCCCCGGCACCGTGACCGCGTCCCAGCCCGTCTCGGGCATCTTCTCGCGCCCGGCGAAGCGGCTGGGGCTCCAGGCCATGGGCGAGCGACCGGAGCCGTTGATGCCGTGCAGGTGCTCGCCCGTCCAGACGAGAGCGAAGGCATCGCTGCCCAGCCCATTGGACGTGGGCTCCACCACCGTCAGGGCGATGGCGGCGGCGAGGGCCGCGTCCACCGCGTTGCCGCCTTCCTGGAGCATCTCCAGGCCGGCCTGCACCGCGAGCGGCTGACTGGCGGCCACCACGTTGCGCGCGAACACGGGCTCCCGCCGCGAGCGGTAGGGCTGTTCCCAGGAGAGCGCGGAGGGGTCCATGATTACTCCCGACGGTCCTTCTCGTCAGTTTCGGATGAAGCAAGCCGCGTGCGCAACAGGAAGCCGGACGCCTGCGGACGCCCGGCTGGAGGATCCTCGCTCAGTGTCGGCGGGTCAAGCTAGAGACTGAGCCACTTGCTCACTTTCAGCAGGAAGACGTCGTGAGGGTGCTCGCTGAAGAGCCCGTTCAGGTCGTTGCCGTAGTCGAGGCGGCCCCGGCTGACGACGTCGCTCCGCGCCTGGCTCCAGACCAGATAGAGCAGGGAGCCGGGGCTGAATTCCCAGCGCAGGACGACGTTCGAGTTGAAGTCGCGGTAGTTGAAGTCCGGGTTGTCGATGGAGTAGTCGGCGCTGCCGTCCGTGTCCTCGTCCACCTGATAGGCGCCTTCGCTCTCATCGTAGGCGATCTCCTCGCCGCCGTAGCGGTGGAAGCGATCGCCGTAGCGCGCGGCCTGCGGATCGGTGATGCGCTTGAAGTCCCCGTAGTGGCCGGCCGTCACGAAGGGGGAGCCGTAGACCTGCAGCGTCAGATTGGGGCTCACGGCGTAGTCCGCCCGCAGGGTGAGCGTCGACCGTCTCCTGGTCGAGATCGGCGAAGAGGTAGCGGGCCTCGCCGCCGAAGCCGTCCGTCCCCACGTACTGCAGCTCGGCCCGGTAGCGCGTGTAGCCGGGGTTCACATTGAACTGCAGCGCATTGCTCGGCTTGATGCTCAGCCCGACCCAGTACTCGCGATAGGCGCCGCTGCCCTCGTCAGCCACGTTGAAGTAGAAGCCGGCATTGGTGCTCACCCGTGAGCGGTGGTCCGAGTTGAACCAGAGGTTCAGCTCGTACTCGCCGGGCAGCCTGAAGGCCGGCCCGCCGCGCAGGGCGCTGTTGCTGATCTGTTCGCCGGAGCGCGTGTAACCCAGGCCCATCGACATGTTGTTCCGGAACTCGATGTTCGTGTTCAGGTTGGCCATGCGGCGCAGGCGCGTGCCGCCGAAGTCGAAGTCCAGCCACTGGTTCGAATTGATGCCGAGCCGGCGCAGGGGACCGCAGGGCTGGGCCGCCCAGCCGAGCCAGGTGCTCTGGTTGATGACGTCCGCCTCGCGCTGGTAACCGAGGTCGTTGATCTCGAAGCCCGGCGAGCGCCAGCCCACCTGCGTCTCGAAGCGCCAGCCCGTGGACTTGAGGCGGCCGAAGCGCAGCGACCCCGCCTGGCCGGCCAGGTGCCGGCGATCGGGATCGTAGTACTCGTAATCGTTGTCGGGTCGCTGGAAGTAGCGCGCCGAGGAGCGCTGGGACAGGGCCATGGCCAGCGAATCGCCGCGCACATCGCTGCCGAGCAGGTTGGCGGCCACGCGCCACTCGCGGCTCCAGAGCGTGCTGTAGAAGTCGATGCCCCCCGCGTAGGCCTGCCGGTGCATGAACTCCAGGCCCGGCTCGGCCTGGCGGTTCACCGCCGTCAGCATGCCCCCGATGCGCGTGTCGCCGCGGCGGAAGTCCCGCTGCAGGCGCCCGGCGAACCAGTTCGTGGCCGGCTCGACGGCCACGTCCCCCTCCTCGCCGGCGTAGGCCGTCCGCGCGTTTTCGCTGGCCGTCACGCTCTCGAGGATGCCCAGCGACCAGCCGCTGCCCGTCTTGCCCGTCAACTTGGCGGCGCCGAGAATGGAGCTGGCCTCGGGCATGTCGACATGCTCGGGGTAATCGCGGGTCCACCAGGGCCAGCCCGGCTGGCGGCCGATGCGCCGCGAGTAGAAGAGGATGTCGCGCGTGTTGCGCCCGCCGGCCATCGCCGGCGCCACGCGGTAGTCGAAGATGTCGTTCCCCTCGATGAAGAAGGGCCGCCGTTCCTGGAAGAAGGTTTCGAACTCGCTCAAGTTCAGCTCGGAGGGGTCGGCCTCCACCTGCCCGAAGTCCGGGTTGACCGTCAGGTCGAGCGTCAGGTTGCTGCTGACGCCGATCTTGCCATCGAGGCCGCCCGTGATCTGGCCGTCGCGGCCGTCGGTGAAGGGATTGCCTGCCTCCGCGCCGAAGCGCTCGTGCCGCGTGACCGCGTAAGGCAGGACTTCGATGCGCCGCTGCACGGGCAGTCCCACCAGTCCCCGCAGCTCGCCGAAGCGGCTCACCCAGCCCGTTTCCTCCTGGCTCTTGGGCTGCCAGAGCGAGCGCTCCTCCTCGCGAAAAACCCGCCGCTGCACCTGGATGCCCCAGGTCTGCTCGAGATGCGGCTGATAGCGGAGCTGGCTGAGGGGAATGCGCACTTCGGCCGTCCAGCCCTCGCCGTCGACGGCCGTCTTGAAGTCCCAGATCGGGTCCCAGCTGCCGTCCCAGCTGTCGCCGTCCTGGGAGATGAACTCGTCGCCGCGCACGCCCGAGACGCTGGCCGTGAAGGAGTAGGCCGTGCGGTGGTCGTTGTAGCTGTCGATGTTGACCTCGACCCAGTCGCCGGGGAACCAGTCACGGCGGGTCAGGCGCTTCTCGATGCGCTCGGGCTCGCTGTCGAAGGCGCGGTAGGCGAGGTAGAGATAGCGGTCGTCGTAGAGAACCTTGAAGGCCGTCTGCTGGCTGGGCGGCTGGCCCTGCTCGGGCTGGTACTCCACGAAGTCGCTCGCCCACTCGACGAGGCTCCAGCAGGGGTCGTCGAGCAAGCCGTCGATCCTCGGACAACCGCTGCCGCAGTGCAGCGTCTCGTAGCTGCGGCGCGGGTAGCGGCTGGGGAGGCCGGGGTCGGCGGGCTGAGCCGCAGCCGCCTCGACGAGCAGGAGGCTGGCCGCGGCGAGCAGGAGCAGTCGGCGCATGTGAGACCTCTCGAGCGGGGGTGGCGGGGAAGCCGCCGGCAACTAGCGTTCAACGCGACGCCGGGTTTCAAATCGCGCCGCCGAGAGGTGAGACAACACAGGGCAAGGAAGGGTTTGGTAAAAGTTGTAGGCGGGCCTGCGGCTCATTTGACCAGCACCAGCTTGCTGAACTGCTCGCCCTCGTCGCCGGCCAGCCGCGCCAGGTAGATGCCCGCGGGCAGGGCGGCGCCCGCGGCATCCTTCGCCTCCCAGGCAATGGCGTGCTCGCCGGCGTCGAGCTTGCCCGCGAAGGGCGTGGCCACGCGCCGTCCGCGCAGGTCGAAGACCTCCAGGCGCAGCGCACCGGGCGCCGCGAGCGCGAAGCGCAGGGTGGTCGTGGGATTGAAGGGGTTGGGATGCGCGGACAGGCGCGCGCGCGCGGTCGGCGCCGCGTCCACGGCGGTGAGATCCGGCAGCAGCGCACGGTAGCGCGTCACCGAGCCGCCGCTCTTGAAGAGCCAGCCGCCCTGCGCGATGAGGTCGTTCACGGGATGCGCGAAGCTGGGCAAGTCGCCGGTATACGCCTGGTAGTCGGCGAAGTCCGCCGTGAGGTAGATGCTCTGGCCGTTCAGCGCACCCGAAGCGCCGAAGGCGAGCAGGTTCCCCCGGACGGCCAGGCCGTTCAGGTTGCGCGTGCCCGTGGGCAGACCCGTCACCTGCTGCCAGCTCGCGCCCCAGTCGGGGCTGCGCCACAGCGAGCCCACGCCGCCGTTGTGGTAGACGCTGAGGATCAGCTCGCCTCGAAAGACCGTGAGGGCGCAAAGGTAGGACGAACTCAGCGGGCCGGTGATCTCCGTCCAGCTCGCGCCGCCGTCCGCCGAGCGGAAGATGCCGCCCGCGTTGATCTCGTCCTCGACGCCGATGAGATAGGGCCCGGCCGGGAAGACCCGGTTGATGTCCGCGCCCGCCGGCTGCGCGATCGGCTGCCAGGTGTCGCCGAGGTCCTCGCTGCGATGCGGCGCGCCGGCCAGGCTCGCGAAGAGCGCGCCGCCCTGAGCCTGCAAGTTGAAGAGCTCGCCCGCCTGGTAGGCCAGGGGCTGCCACGCTTGCCACAGGCCGGCCAGGCGCTGGGAGCGGTAGTTGTGGTTGGCGTCGATCTGGCGGGTGACGACGAGCCAGTCCCCCGCCTGCACGAGGCCCGCCACCGGCGCGTAGGCGCTGGCCGGCAAGCCCGGCGCCGTGAGCGCCCAGCTGTCGCCGTGGTCCAGGCTGGTGTAGACGAAGCCCAGGAAGTCGCCCGCGTAGAGGGCGTCGTCGCCGGCGGCCAGCGCCTCGATGCCGCCGAACTCGCCGGGCTCGGGGACGGGGCTCCAGAGGGCCGCGGCCGGCAGTGCCGATAGCGCCAGCAGCACGAGAGCGGCAAGCAGAGTTCTCATTCGTGGGGCCTCCCGGTATCTGAGGCAATTCGCTCGTCCAAGCGAACAGGATACCGGAATTGTGCCAAGAAATCAAACGACAGATTTGCCGGAATCAGCCGGCCTGAGCGACCATCAGATGGGCCGGTCCCGGCAGGCTCAGGCGGCGGACATCGCGGAAGCCCGCCCCCGCCAACCAGGCGCGGTAGTCGCTTTCGGCGTAGCTGTCGCCCCCGCCCGTCCCCACCAGCATGTTGATGCCGAAGAGACTGGCGAAGGCGGGCGTGCTGCGGTTCTCGTCGAGAATGAAGTCCGAGATCACGACGAGGCCGCCCGAGGCCAGGGCCGCGCGCAGGGCGGCCAGCAGGGCGGCATTGTCGGCCGGATTCAGCATGTGGCAGATGGCGGAGACCAGGGCCAGGTCGTAGCCCTCGCCGAAGCGGCCCTCGCGCAGATCGCCGGCGCGGAAGTCCATGCGCGCGGCCAGACCCGCCGCCTCCGCATAGCCGCGGGCCAGTTCCACCACCTCGGGCAAATCGAAGAGCGTGGCGCGAGCCTCGGGCAGCGCGGCCAGAAGGGCGTGGCAGTAGGCGCCCGAGCCGCCGCCGATGTCCAGCAGGCGACGCCGTCCCGCGAGCAGGCCCTCGGCGGACAGGGCCTGCACGAGTCCCGGCGCGCGGAGCCCCGAGCCCCGGTGCATGGCGCCGATGAAGGCAGCGGTCCAGGCCGGGTCGTCGCTTCGCTGGGGGCCGGTGACGCGGGCGCCGGTGCGCACGCAGTCGGTGAGCGTGCTCCAGCGTTCCCAGAGGTTGCCCAGGTGGCGGAGCGAAGCGCGCGTGTCGGCGGCGCCGCCCGCGGCGAGGAAGTCCCGCGCGGCGGGCGTGCAGGCGAAGCGCTCGCCGTCCTTGGCGAGCAATTCCAGGCCCACCAGCGCGTTCAGCAGGCGCGCGGTCGCGCCCGCGTGGGTACCCGCCCGCTTGGCAACCGCGGCCGCCGTGGCGCCATCGCCAAGGTGCGTGAAGAGGTCCAGCTCGATGGCCGTGAGCAGCACGCGGCTGGCCCAGAAGCCCCGGGCGATGCTGTCGATCTCGGGCGGCAGGGGACGGCTCATGCGCTTGCACCTCGCAGGCGGGTCACCACGGTTTCGCGGCCCAGGATGGCCGCGACGGCCGGCAGCTCGGGCCCATGCGTGCGGCCGGTGAGCGCGGCGCGCACCGGCATGAAGAGTTCCTTGCCCTTCGCGCCCACCTGCTTGCCCGCGGCGCTAAGCGCCGCCTTGAACTCCTCGGCCGTCAGGTCGCCCCCGGGGGCGGCCAGCAAGTCGGCAAGGGCGGCAAACAGGGCCGTGTTGCCGAGCCAAGGCCGCGCCTCCTCGTCCGGCTCCGGCGCCGGGCCGCGCAGCGAGGCCAGCTCGCGCGGCAGGTCGGCGGCGCAGCGCAGGTGATCGATGACGGCGCGGATCTCGAGCAGGCGCCGCGCGTCGTCCTCGCCCGGCAGGAAGGCGCGCGCGGCGGGGAGCAGGGCCTCGGGCCCGGCGTGACGGATCTTGAGGCCGGCCAGCCAGTCGAGCTTGGCGGCGTCGAAGACGGCCGCGGCCTTGTTCAGCCGCTCCAGCGAAAACGCGGCGCTGAGTTCATCCCGCGTCATCGCCTCGCGGCCGTCGCCGGGATTCCAGCCGAGCAGGGCCAGGTAGTTCACGATGGCCTCGGGCGGATAGCCCTGCGCGCGGTACTGCTCCACCGACACGGCGCCGTGGCGCTTGGACAGCTTCGTGCGGTCCTCGCCGAGGATCATCGACAGGTGCGCGAAGACGGGCGGCGCCGCGCCGAGCGCCTCGTAGAGCAGAAGCTGCCGCTGCGTGTTGGACAGGTGGTCCTCGCCGCGCAGCACATGCGTGATCGCCATGGCCGCGTCGTCCACCACGCAGGCAAAGTTGTAGACGGGCAGGCCGCTGGCGCGCATTAGGACGAAGTCGCCCAGCGTGCCGGCCTGGAAGGTGACATCGCCACGAAGCGCGTCGCGCACGGTGACCGCTCGCTCGGCCACGCGGAAGCGGATGGCGTGCGGCTCCTGCGCTGCGCGCACGGCGGCATCGGCCGGGTCCAGCGCGGCGCAAGTGCCGTCGTAGCGGGGCGAGCGGCCCTCGGCCCGCGCCCGCTCGCGCCCATCCGCCAGACGCTCTTCGCTGCAGAAGCAGGGATAGGCCTTGCCCGCGGCCACCAGCGTCGCCGCTATCTCGCGGTAGCGCGCGAGGCGCTCGGACTGCCGGTAGGGGCCGGCGGGGCCGCCGATGTCGGGCCCCTCGTTCCAGTCCAGGCCCAGCCAGCGCAGGCTCTCCATGATGGCTCGCTCGCTGGCGGCGTTGGAGCGCTCGACGTCCGTGTCCTCGATGCGCAGGATGAAAGCCCCGCCCATGCGCCGCGCGAAGAGCCAGTTGAAGACCGCCGTGCGCGCCACGCCCATGTGCAGGCTGCTGTCGGCGCTGCCCGTGGGACTGGGCGCGAAGCGCACGCGCACCTTGCTTGCGGGGGCGCTCATGCCGGCAACTCCCGCACCAGCGCGATCGCCATGGCCGCCATGCCTTCGCCACGGCCGATGGCCCCCATGCGCTCGTTGGTGCTGGCCTTCACCGAGACGCGCGCGATCGGGAGCGCCAGCGACTCGGCCAGCCGCGCGCGCATGGCCTCGATGTGCGGCGCGAGCTTCGGCTGCTCGGCGATGAGCGTGGCGTCCAGCTGCCAGGGCGCGAGGCCCTCGGCCGCCAGCAACTCGCGCACGCGGGCGAGCAGGGCCAGGCTGTCGGCGGCCGCGTAGGCCGGATCCGTATCGGGAAAGTGGCGGCCGATGTCGCCCAGCGCGGCCGCGCCAAGCAGGGCGTCCATGACGGCATGCGTGAGCACGTCGGCGTCCGAGTGGCCGGCCAGGCCGCCGACTTCGCTCGGCACCGTGACGCCGCCCAGGATCAGCGGCCGCGCGGGGTCGAAGCGATGCGAGTCGAAGCCCTGGCCCACGCGCAGGGCGGGCGCGCCGAGCAGGCGCTCGGCGGCGGCCAGGTCCTCCGCCGTGGTGATCTTGAGATTCGCGGGATCGCCCGGCACGGCGATCAGCTCCTTGCCGAGGGCGAGCAGCAGCCCGGCGTCGTCGGTGGCGTCCGTCTCGCCGCGGGCGAGCGCAGCGGCATGCGCGGCGCGCAGCAGCGGCAGCGGAAAGAGCTGGGGCGTCTGCGCGCGGCCGAGCTGCGTGCGATCCAGGCGCCCACGCACGCGGCCCTCGCTCACCTCGAGCACGGTGTCGGGCACGGCCAGCACGGGCAAGAGGCCCGCCTGCGAGCCCGCGGCGGCGAGGCGCTCCACCCAGCCGGGGAGCGAGGCCGCCGGCGGAAAGGGGCGCGCGGCGTCGTGCACGGCCACGAAGCCATTAGTCGCCGGAATCGCGCCCAGTCCCGCGGCCACGGAGGTCTGCCGCGTGGCGCCGCCCTCGACGCGGCGCAGGCCGGCCAGCGCCGGCGGCAGGAGCGCCGCCACGCGCGCCGCCTCGCCCGCGGGATGCACCAGCACGATGCGCTCGGCGGGGACCAGCGCCGCAAAGCGCTCCAGGCAATGGAGCAGCAATGGGCGCCCCGCCAGCGGCAGGAACTGCTTGGGGGTTTCCGCACCCAGGCGGCTGCCGCTGCCGCCGGCGACGACGATGATCCAGAGGCGATCCAGCATGCCGGCAATCTAGCACAGGGAGCTGCGCTGGGCGTGCTATAATCAGGGGCCATCACCCTCGGGAGGTCTGCCCCATGAAGCGTCTCGCCGCGCTCGCCCTGTTGCTTTGCCTGCTCATCCCCGCTCTCGCCTTCGCCCTGGACACGACGACGCGGCCGGTCGGCCCCGCGCGTGCCTGGAGCGAGGCGGATCTCGCCACCTTCGACCCGGCCTGGCTGCATGTGAAGTTCGTCGAGGGCAGCGCGGTGCGGCTGGAAGCGGGCCGGCTCGTCTCCACCCGCGGCGCGAACCTGAGCGCCGTGAACGCGCTGCTGGCCGGCGCGAGCGCGCTGCGCTCCACCTTTGACATGGATCCCGCCCGCAGCGCGGCCCTCAAGGCCGCCGGCGAGGCGGCCAGCGGCGTCACCGGCCCCGACCTCGCGCTCTGGTTCGATGTCGAAGTGGCCGGCGGCCGCGCGGCCCTGGCCGCGATGCTCAACGCGCTGAACGCCGACCCGGCCGTCGAGATCGCCCATCCGGCGCCCATCTGCGAGCCGGCTGCCATCCTCGGCGCGGCGGCGCGCGCGGGGGACCCGACCCTGCCCCTGCCCTCGCCCGACTTCAGCGGCCAGCAGGGCTATCTCTACAACCCACCGACCGGCATGGACGCCCCCGCCGCCTGGGCCACCCCCGGCGGCCGCGGCGCCGGCATGCACTTCATCGACGTCGAGCTGGGCTGGACGCTCACCCACGAGGACTTCAACCCCGCCACCTTCTTCTTCCAGGGCGGCGCGGCCATCGACCCCGGCTACATCGACCACGGCACGGCCGTGCTGGGCGAGATCATCGGCATGCACAACGGCTACGGCGTGAACGGCTTCGCCCCCGACACGAACTGGGGCGTGGAGGCCATCACCGTGGGCGAGTGGCCGAACGTGCCCCACCGCTTCCAGGACGCGGTGAACCACCTGAGCGCCGGCGACGTCTGGCTCATCGAGCTGCAGATGTACCCGCCCGGCCGCGACGCCACGCCGATGGAGTACGTGCAGGTGAACTACGATGTGATCTGGACGAGCTGCTGGAGCCTCGGCATCGTCTGCGTGGAAGCCGGCGCCAACGGCGCGCAGAACCTGGACAGCGCGGTCTGGGGCGGCATCTTCGACCGCAGCATCCGCGACTCGGGCGCCATCATGGTGGGCGCGGGCACGCCGACGGGCCGCGTCGCCGAGTACTTCACCAACTGGGGCACGCGCATGGACGTGCATGGCTGGGGCTCGTCGATCGTGACGACGGGCTACGGCGACCTCTACAGCACCGGCGGACCCAACTTCTACTACACCGCGCAGTTCAGCGGCACCAGCGGCGCCTCGCCGATGATCGTGGGCTCGGGCCTCTGCCTGCAGGGGATCAGCCGCGCGCACCTGGGCACGCCGATGACGCCGGCCGCCCTGCGCGGCCTGCTCCACGACACGGGCGTGCCGCACCTGGACCCGACGAAGGAGATCGGCCCGCGGCCCGACCTGGGCGCGGCCATCGATCAGCTCCTGAACGGCACCGGGGTGGCGGAGACGGCGCTCGGCGGTCTGCGCATCACCGGCATGCCCAATCCCTTCCGCGCCGGCACGGAGCTGCGCTTCATCCAAGTGCGGCCGGGCGAGGCCCAGCTCGCGATCTACGATGCCTCGGGCCGGCTCGCGCGGCGCCTGGCCCTCGGCGAGGGCCCGGCCGGCGAGCGGCGACTGGCCTGGGACGGCCGCGATGCGGCCGGGCGCGAGCTGCCCAGCGGGGTCTACCTGTTCCATCTCGCCGCGGGCGGCGCGGAGCAGCAGGGACGACTCGTCAAGCTGCGCTAGACCCGCCCCCGGGGGCGGCTGGACTGGAAAAGGCGCGGGGGATGTGCGAACTTATCCCCTGCGCCTTCTTCATTGCGAGGTGAAGCCCATGGCCCTAGACGCCCCCCGCACCGCGGCCAAGAAGCCCGGCGAGCGCTACAGCCTCACCCACCAGGTGCGCGTGGTCACCGCCACCAGCCTCTTCGACGGCCACGACGCCGCCATCAACATCATGCGGCGGATGATCCAGCAGGGCGGGGCCGAGGTGATCCACCTCGGCCACAACCGCTCCGTGGCCGAAATCGCCGAAGCAGCAATTGAAGAAGACGCCCAGGCCGTGGCCGTCAGCTCCTACCAGGGCGGCCACCTGGAGTTCTTCAAGTACCTGCGCGACATGCTGGTCGAGCGGGGCGCCGGCCACATCCGCATCTTCGGCGGCGGCGGCGGCGTCATCCGCCCGGCCGAGATCAAGGAGCTGGAGGCCTACGGCATCGAGCGCGTCTACGACCCCGAGCACGGCCGGCGCATGGGCCTGGCGGGGATCATCGACGACCTGCTCGAGCGCAGCGACTTCTTCACGCTCAAGCTGCCCGAGCTGCCCGCCGCCGAGCAGAAGGGCGCGGCGATCCCCGATCCCGCGCGGCTCACGGCCGAGGACCACGCCGCCGTCGCCCGCCTGATCACGCTGGCCGAGATCGGCGGGCCGAGCTGGGAGCGCCTGGCGCCGGCGCTGCGCGCGCGGGCCGAGGCTGCGAAGGCGCCCGTCGTGGGTGTCACCGGCACGGGCGGCAGCGGCAAGAGCAGCCTGCTCGACGAGCTCGTGCGCCGCTTCCGCGTGGACAACCCCGAGGCCAAGATCGCCCTGCTCTCGGCCGACCCCTCCAAGCGCCGCACGGGCGGCGCGCTGCTGGGCGACCGCATCCGCATGAACGCCATCGAGGGCCCGCAGGTCACCATGCGCTCGCTGGCCACCCGCGGCAGCCACAGCGAGCTGCCCGAGACCATCCGCGACGCCATCGCCGTGGTCAAGGCCGCGGGCTTCGACCTCGTCATGGTGGAGACCAGCGGCATCGGCCAGGGCGACACGGAGATCGTGGACGTGGCCGACGTCACCATCTACGTGATGACCGCCGAGTTCGGCGCCCCCACCCAGCTCGAGAAGATCGACATGCTGGACTTCGCGGATCTCGTCGCCGTGAACAAGTACGAGAGGAAGGGCAGCGAGGACGCCCTGCGCGACGTGCGCCGCCAGCTGCGCCGCAGCCGCGAGCGCTTCGAGCTGGAGCCCGAGGCGATGCCGGTCTACGGCACCATCGCCAGCCAGTTCAACGACGTGGGCGTGAACGGCCTCTACGCTAGCCTCGTGGAACTCCTGGCTGCGAAGTGCGGCGCCCCCTGGCGCTGCGGCCTGCCCGCCGCGCAGATCGCCACGACGAGCCGCAGCCACAGCCTGATCCCCGTGGAGCGCACGCGCTACCTGGGCGAGATCGCCGACTGCCTGCGCGGCTACAAGCGCCGCGCTCGCGAGCAAGCGGCGATTGCGCGCCGGCTCCAGCACCTGCGCGCCGCGCGCGAGGAACTCGGCGCGGCCGGCGACAGCGGCGCCTTCGCGGCCAGGATCGGCGAACTCGAGCGCCAGCTCGCGCCCGACGCCGCCGCCCTGCTCGCCGGCTGGCAGGATCTGCGCGAGGCCTATGCCGGCGAGCGCTTCCGCTACGAGGTGCGCGGCCGCGAGTTCACCGTTGACCTCACGAGCGAATCGCTGGCCGGCACCAAGGTGCCCAAGGTGGTCGTGCCGGACCTGGCCGACCACGGCGCGCGCCTCGAGTACCTGCTGCTCGAGAACGTGCCCGGCAGCTTCCCCTTCACGGCGGGCGTCTTCCCCTTCAAGCGCGAGGGCGAGGACCCCAAGCGCCAGTTCGCGGGCGAGGGCGGCCCGGTGAAGACGAACCAGCGCTTCCACTACCTCTGCAAGAACGACGAGGCCAAGCGCCTCTCCACGGCCTTCGACTCGGTGACGCTCTACGGCCAGGACCCGGCCGAGCGGCCGGACATCTACGGCAAGGTGGGCGACTCGGGGGTGAGCATCTGCTCGCTGGAGGACATCAAGAAGCTCTACGCGGGCTTCGATCTCTGCGACCCGGCCACCAGCGTGTCGATGACGATCAACGGCCCCGCGCCGATGATGCTGGCCTTCTTCCTCAACGCCGCCATCGACCAGCAGGTGGATGCCTTCACGGCCAAGCAGGGCCGGGCGCCCAATCCCGCCGAGCTGGCCAAGCTGCGCGCGGAGACGCTGAGCACCGTGCGCGGCACCGTGCAGGCGGACATCCTCAAGGAGGACCAGGCGCAGAACACCTGCATCTTCTCCACCGAGTTCGCCCTGCGCATGATGGGCGACATCCAGGCGTATTTCATCGAGCAGCAGGTGCGCAACTACTACTCGGTGTCGATCAGCGGCTACCACATCGCCGAGGCGGGCGCGAACCCGATCACGCAGGTGGCCTTCACCCTGGCCAACGGCTTCACCTACGTGGAGTACTACCGCGCCCGCGGCCTGGCCGTCGACGACTTCGCGCCCAACCTGAGCTTCTTCTTCAGCAACGGCATGGACGCCGAGTACACGGTGATCGGCCGCGTCGCGCGGCGCATCTGGGCCGTGGCGATGCGCGATCTCTACGGCGCCGGCGAGCGCAGCCAGAAGCTCAAGTACCACATCCAGACCAGCGGCCGCTCGCTGCACGCGCAGGAGATGGCCTTCAACGACATCCGCACCACGCTGCAGGCCCTGCTCGCCTTCTACGACAACTGCAACAGCCTGCACACGAACAGCTACGACGAGGCGATCACCACGCCCACCGAGGAGAGCGTGCGCCGCGCGATGGCGATCCAGATGATCGTCAGCCGCGAGTTCGGGCTCACCAAGAACGAGCACCCCTGGCAGGGCAGCTACATCGTCGAGACGCTGACCGAGCTGGTCGAGGAGGCCATCCTCAGCGAGTTCGAGCGCCTGTCCCTGCGCGGCGGCGTGCTCGGCGCCATGGAGACGCAGTACCAGCGCGGCAAGATCCAGGATGAGTCCATGCTCTACGAGCTGCGCAAGCACAGCGGCGAGCTGCCGCTCATCGGCGTGAACACCTACCTCAACCCGGACGCCGAGAGCCTGATCCCCGAGGAGATGGAGCTGCGGCGGGCCACGCCCGCGGAGAAGGCCGAGCAGATCGCCAACGTGGAGGCGCTCAAGCGGCGCGACCCGGCGGCCACGGCGGCCTCGCTGGCGAGGTTGAAGGAGGTGGCGCTCGGCGGCGGCAACGTCTTCGCGCAGCTCATGGAGACGGCGCGCGTGGCCAGCCTGGGCCAGATCAGTCAAGCCCTATACGAGGTGGGCGGCCAGTACCGGCGGAACATGTAGGCCAACGCCGGCGGCTCAACCCAGCAACAGCGGGTGCGCCGTGGCGCAGCCGCCCACCGGCCAAGCTGATCCCCCAGTCCTGCTGGTTTTCGGCCCAGATGTCGCGGTCGATGATGACATTGCCGTAGATCCAGACGTCGCCCCAGCTCTCGCCGCCGCCCCAACTGCCGGTCACGTTGTCGGCAAGCGCGCCAGTGACCCGCCTGGCCTAGCCTTGCTTCGTACTCAGGCAAGCGCACACGCGGGTCCTCGCCCGCCATGAGCGGGCGATTGAAGCATTCAAGCTAGCGTCGATCAGCCGGTGCCAGGCAAGCTCGCTACCGCAGTGGCCGCGGCAAGCATCCCACCGCTCTCGTGCAGCAGGCGATGGCAGGCCGCGCAGAGCGTGATCAGGTTCGCCGCGATGTTGCGGCCGCCTTGCCGGCGCGGCTCCCGGTGATGCACCTCGAGGAAGCGCGTGGTTCGGCAGCCCGGGGCCTGGCAGCGGTGGCGGTCGCGAGCGAGCACCTGCAGGCGCAACGACGGCGGGATCGACGCCCGGTTGCGCTCGCCTTCGCGCTGCACGCGGCAGTCGCAGGCCGTCTGCGCGGCCACCGCTGGCGCCAGGGCTCGTCCATCGGGCAAGCGAGCCCCGCTGCACTCCTCGCAGCGGTAGATCACGACCTGGTAAGGCGGCTCGATTTGTACACGTGTACACTCCGCCTCGGCCAGGGCGGCGAAGGCAGCCAGCAGCAGCTCTTCCCTCGTCTCGGCGTGTCCTTGCTTGCGCAGGCGCTCGACGATGGCCAGCCAGCGGGCATGCTGCTCCGGCTCTAGCGTGAAGCTGACCTGCACCTTCGGCGCGGGGGCAGGCACGGGTGTATGCGCGGGGGCGGGCACCCGCTCGGCGCTAGGTGCCAACAGGTCGCCCTGGCCGGGATCGCGCGGCGCCTTGCTGCGGCTCTCGCGGATCCGCGCTTCGAGCTGGCGCGCGCTGCTCGCTTTCGCAAGGGCGATCCACTGCCCCTCGGAGCGCGGCGTAGCGACCGCGGCCACGCTGCGGGCCTTGGTCCAGGGCATCTCGCCGGCCTCCACCGAGGCGCGCAACTGGGGTAGCTCGTCGAACGACTCCGCCAAGCGGATGAACTGATAGGTCTTCGCCTGCCCGAAGCCCAGCACGGCCTCGGCGTAGGCATGAATGCTGGAGTAGCCGCAGTCACGGTAGAGGCGACGGCGCATCAACTCGGCGAACCAGAGGACGGCGTTCTGTTCGGCGCGGCGCAAGGCGGCAACGGCGGCGCGCAGGTGGGCATCCACTGCGGCGGCGGGGAGATTCGGCACGAACTCGGACATGGAGAGTCCTCGCAGGATCGAGGACGCGGGAGGTGGGGAAGCTCACAATATACTATGAGAGCTCGCGGCGGTCAAGCACATCGCCAGAGAAGTGCCATCGCCGCAAGCCGGCGCCCGGAGGCGCCGCTTGTGCGCATGCCCGTTGACCGACCAAGGTCAGCCGAAGCGGCGGATCAGCTCCGTGATGCGCGCGAGGTGGTAGTCGTCGTGCTCGGCCTGGAAGGTGAGCATGTCGACCAGGCGCATCGGCCGGTCCAGGCGCGGATGCTGCGCGCTGCGGGCGAAGAGCGCAGCGTCGAAGCCCTCGACCTGCGCGAGGAAGCGCGCCCGCTGCCCGCGGAACTCCCCCAGAACCATGGCGATGGGCTGCGCGTTGTAGTCCGCCGCGAAGGTGGCCTTGCCGCTCATCTCGGCGGGACGCAGGGCGGCCAGACCCGCCGCGTAGTCGTCCAGGCGCCCGAGGAAGAGCGCCTCCACCGTGATCAGGTGGCCGGCCTGCTCCTGGATGGACCACTTCTCGCCGTCGCGCCGCGTGCGCAGGGCCGCGGGCAGCGCCCCCACGCGCTCGTCCAGCCGCGCCGGCGTGCCGCGCAGGCGCTCGAGGATTTCGGGCGCGTGCTCGGGTGGGAAGTCGAAGGCGAAGCGGCGCTCGATCCAGAGCATGCGATTCATGGCGTCTCCTTCTCGCTGATCTCCACCTGCTGGACCTCGAACTTCCGAGGAGGGATTGTCGTTCACACGAGTACGGCCGACAGCTCTGTCCAGGGCATCGCCCGCACGCCGCCGCCCAGACCAGGCGCGGTGATCGGCGCCTTCCCACTTTCGTGCACCAGATAGGACGAGACGCTGCGACCCTCGATGCTGCGTGCGAGCTGGAGTAGCGACTTCGCCATGTCCGGCCGCGGCGTGCGCGTGGCCTTGGCCTCGATGAGGGCCAGGCCCTGCTCAGGCAGCGGGACGAGGAAATCCACCTCGAGTCCCTGGCGATCCCGGAAGTGATAGAGGGCGCGGGCCCTGCCGGCGTGGATCTGCTGCTTGACGATCTCCGCGGCCACCAGACCTTCGAACAGGGGTCCGAGAAAGGGCGAGCGGCTCAAGGCCTGCTCGCTCTCGATGCCCAGCAGATGCGCGGCCATGCCGGAGTCGGCGAAGTAGAGCTTCGGCGACTTCGTGATGCGCTTGCCGAAGTTCTCGAAGAAGGGCGGGACGAGCAGGATCTGGGCGGTGACCTCGAGCACACCCAACCATTCGGTCACGGTGGGCACGCTGAGCCCGAGCGGCGCCGCCAGCGCGGTCTTGTTGAGGATCTGCCCCTGGCGCGTGGCCAGCAGGGCCAGGAAGCGCCGGAATGTTGCGAGGTCCTTCACGGCGAGCACCGCGCGGACGTCGCGCTCGAGATAAGTCTGGATGTAGGACCGGTACCAGAGATCGCTCACTGAGGGCTGGGCGACTACCTCCGGAAAGCCGCCGCCGAGCAGCGACACGCGTGGCTCCTCCGGGTGCGCGAAGGGCAGGAGCTGGAAGACGGCCGCGCGGCCCGCCATCGACTCCGTCACGCCGCGCATCAGCGTCGCTTCCTGCGAGCCGGAGAGTACCCACTGCCCCCGGCCTTCCGGGGCAGCGTCGATCTCCGCCCGGACATAGTTCAGCAGCTCCGGGGCGTTCTGGATCTCATCGAGGATCGCCGGCCGGCCAATCTCCGCCAGGGCAGTCCGCGGATCGCTCCGCACGCGCTCCACCACATCGGGGGCTTCCAGCAGCAGGTAGCCGGCATCGGGGAAGCAATGGCGAAGCAAGGTGGTCTTGCCGGAGCGGCGCGGCCCCGTCAGGACAAGGGCGGGGAAGGCTGCCGCCGCGCGGAGCAGGGGCCCGGTCAGGGATCTCTCGACGTATTGCATATGACAATTCTAAGCCGCTAGCTTAGATATGTCAAGAAACCAGCTGCGTTTCAAGGCGCATGGATTCTTCTAAGTGCCAAAATTACCAGGGATTTGAATGGCCACCACCTCGCCCGTCGCGCAAACCACGCCGGCGGCGCTGAGCTGCGCGCTCACGGTGACCTTGCGCCCCTTCACCTCCTCGATCTTGCAGCGGATCTCGAGCTCGGGGCCCAGGGGCGTGGGCTTGAGGTAGCTCACCTTGAGCGAGCCGGTGACGAAGCGGAAGGGCGGGCCCTCGCCCGGCCGGCGGCCGGCGTCGCGATAGGCCGCGCCGGCGGCGCTGCCCGTGCCCGAGCAGTCGATCAAGGAGGCGACGAGACCGCCGTAGACGAAGCCTGGCACCGCCGTGTGCTCGGGCCGCGGCGTGAAGCGCGTGATCGTCTCGCCGGCGGCCTCGTCCGCCCAGCGCGTCTTGAGCTGCAGGCCCCGCGCATTGAGCCGGCCGCAGCCGTAGCACTGGGCAAGGTCGTCGGGGTAGTGGTCCTGGAAGGCGTCGCTCATGGGTCTTCATCCTCTCCGGTGGGTGTAAGCACGCTCGCCGGCCGGGGACGCCCCTCGGTGTCCACGCCCCAGCGTTTCGCGAGCCAGGTATCGAGGTCCAGAGGCGGCAGCCGCAGCTCATCACGTGCGACGGCGCGGGCCGCCTCCGTGCACAGCCGCCGCGGATCGAGCGCATAACCGAGGCGCGTCAGATCGAGGCGATCGGAGTCCCAGCAGACCTGCACGGCGAGGTGGGCCACCGTGCGCCCCCGCGTGTGCCGGGCGCAAGCTTCGCGCAGGAGCAGGATCTCGGCGGCCTCCAGTTCGAGCAGCTCGGGCGAGAGCACGCCTGCCAGCGCCGCGGCCCGCGGGCCGTGCCCGGAATCGCTGCCGTCGTTCTCGCGGCAGGCGTCATGCAGCAGCGCGAAAGGCTCGACAAGGCGGGGCGCGATCCCCGCCGCTGCCGCGAGCCAGTAGCCGTTGCGGGCCACGCGCGCCCAGTGCGGCAGGCCATGCAGGTCGTCGCCGGGATCGAGGCGATACTGGGCCAGCACGGCGCCGCAGAGTCGCTGCATCTCAGCCCCCCGCCTTCTTCGCCCGGTAGCCGGCGGCGGCGAGCAGCGCGAGGACGCGCTCCACCTGGTCCCCCTGGATGATGAGGTCGGCGCCCTCCAGGGCGCCGCCCGTGCCGCAGCGCTGCTTCATCTCGCGGGCGAAGTCCGCGAGCGCAGCGCCCGTGAGCGGCAGGCCGCTCACGCGGGTCACCGTCTTGCCGCCACGGCCCTTCTTCTCACGTTGCACCTTCAGCACCTCGTTCACGCCGCCTCCGCCCCTCATACCGGGTAGAAGCCGCCCGTGCGCGAGCCGTAGCGGCGGCGCAGGGCGCGGATCTGGGCCGCATGGGCCACGTCGTGGGCGATCATGACGCCGAAGAAGTCGGCCGCGCTCTGGCCGTGATAGCGGGTGCGGACGGCGTGGCCGAGGCTCTCCTCGTTGCAGCTCGCCAGGCACTCGAGCAGGTGGAACTGGGCGCGGGCGAGCAGCTCCAGCAGGGCGGGCAGGTCGTCCACGCAGCGCTCGAAGCTGCCCTGCCACTGGCCGAAGCCCTGGCGGCAGTAATCGATCTTGGCCGTGGCCACATGGTAGAGGATTTCTCCGATGGTCCACAGCTCCGGGTCGGCGCGCCAGACCAGCTCTTCGGGCGTGAGCCCGTCGAGGGCGGACACCAGGGACATCTCCGGATCCTCCTCGTAGGCCCAGCGCGCCTGGCGCTCGAGGAAGTCCTTGAGGGTCATGGCGCTTCGTCTTTCGGCGCGAAGGCCTCGGCGAGGAAGTCCAGCACGGCGCGCCAGCTCGCCTCGGCGTCCGCGCAGCGCGCGGGATCGAGCGTGGAAGCGCCGTGCACGCCTTCCTCGGCGACGTGGGTGCGCATGCCCGCTTGCTTGCAGGCGGCGAGCTGCTCGCGCACGCTGTCGCGGGCCATCTCGCTGGCCGGGCGCAGCACCAGCGCGGGCTGCTCGACGCGGGCGATCCAGGGTCCCGGCTCGCAGTCGGCCATCGGCGGCCCCGAGGCCGGCGAGCAGGCGATGACCGCGTCCACAGCGTCGGCCTCTTCGACGGCGAGGCGCAGCACGAGCCCCGCGCTGTAGCTGCTGCCCAGCACGGCGCGCTTGCCGCGCAGGCTGGCCGCATCCGCATAGCGCAGGGCCGCGACCAGGTCGGGGTAGGCCGCGCAGTAGCCCAGCTCCTTGTCGGCAAGGGCAGCCACCGTGCGGTTAGCGCCGCCGAAGTGCGAGCCGCCGCTCCTCTGGTCCACAGCGAGCACATGGTAGCCGGCGGCGAGGAGCCTCGGTACGATGGCCGCATACTCGCCCTGGGCGCTGGCCCGCGCCTGGTGGAAGAGAATCACGAGAGGACCGCGCCGGTCCGCGCTGGCCAGGTAGAGATCGCCGTAGACGACCACGCCGTCGGCCGCGCGCACGGAGATGGGCTTGGCCCCCGGCGAATCGGCCGCGCAGCGGAAGCCGACGTTGAAGTCGCGCCAGTTGCCGCGCAGGCCGTTGCGGAAGTCGAGGCTGCAGCAGCCGGGCCCCGTGAACCAGCCGCCGCCGCGGATCGCGCGGAACTTGCCCTTGGCCGGGCCGGCCGGGTTCAGCGGCGGGCTCTCGCCGTAGTAATCCCAGTCGTAGTAGTCGGCCGTCCACTCGACGACGTTGCCGGTCATGTCGTAGAGACCGTAGGGATTAGGCGCGTAGCTGCCCACCTTGCGCGTGCCCCGGGGGGTGGTCTTCGCGTAGTTCGCCAGCTCGCCGCTCAGCGTATCGCCGATGGCGTAGCTGGCCTCCGCGCGGCCGCCGCGGGCGGCGTACTCCCACTCGGCCTCGGTGGGCAGGCGCTTGCCGGCCCAGCGGGCATAGGCCTGGGCGTCGCTCCAGCTCACGCCGACGACGGGGTGATCGGGGAAGTCGGCCCCGCAGTGGAAGTCCGCCATGCCCCAGAACATGGGCAGATCGCGCTCCGTGGCCGCGCAGAAGCGCTGGTAGTCCGCGCAGGTCACCTCGCGGGCGTCGAGGAAGAAGGCGCTCAGCTCGACCTGGTGCAGGGGGCTGTCGCCCTCGTCGCCCTCGGCGCCCATTGCGAAACGCCCGCCGGGGATGGCGACCATTCCCGGCGGCGGGGTGCCGGCCGCGGGTCCGGCGGGGGGCAGGGACCAGGCGGCCCGGGGCGCAACCTCGAGGGCCGCCAGCAGCAGGAGGGCCGGCCAGGGGGTTCCGGACATGCTCGTCTCCTCGCGCTCGGGTGGCGCGAGCAGCATACACCCAGGGCCTGCTCTTGTCAGTCGCTTTGGCGGGCGAGCCATTCGTCGAGCTGAGCGAAGAAGTCCACGCGTGCAAACCGCTCCCGCCAGGGGTAGT
Source organism: uncultured bacterium (assembly GCA_963695095.1). Taxonomy (GTDB): domain Bacteria; phylum Krumholzibacteriota; class Krumholzibacteriia; order JACNKJ01; family JACNKJ01; genus VGXI01. The sequence continues at coordinate 3,200,316 of CAVOFT010000001.1, forward strand.
GGCCGCAGCGCGCGAACTCCCGGTACTCGAGCTGGGGCAGATAGGGAAGCAGGCTGTCTCGAATCAAGGGCCCGGGGTGGGGATCCTCCGCGCCGTGCAGCATGAGCACGGGACAGCGAATCACGGCGAAAGCGGCGGGATAGACGCCCGCCGCCTGCAGGCGCAGCATATCGGCCCAGGTATCGGCGTGGGCGCGCGCATCGAGCGCAGCGTGACTGGTCTCGGGGACCAGATCGACGCCGAAGGCCCTGTCGAAGCGCTCGGCCTTGGCGAGGAGCCGCCTTTCGGGATCGGCCTCGTCGCGCTCCAGGGCCGCGAGCTCGGCGAGAAAGCCCTGGCCGCCGCGCCGCTCGAGCGCGAGCAGGTACTCCCCGCGCGCAGCTCGATCGAAGGTGCCACAGCCGACGAGGACCAGAGGGCCGAAGGCTTCGGGATCGGCGGCGGCCGCGGCCAGGGCCAGCATGGCGCCCCAGGAGTGACCAACGAGGGCCGGCCGCTCGCCCGGGCACTCGGCGGCGGCGAGCGCCCGCAGATCCGCCACGTGCTGATCGACGGTGAGCGGACCGCCGTCCTCCGCGCCGCGCTGCCAGGGCTCGAGCACGCGGAAGCTCGCGGCGAGACCGCGGGCGAGCCCCGACGCCGAGCCCCGCGCGCCGGGCCCGCCGTGGAGCACGATCAGGTGGGGTCCGGCCTCGCCGTGGCGATCGAGTCTCAACGCAGGTCCAGCTCGATCCCGCCCACGAGCCGCGCCAGCCCGTTGTAGATGGCCGAGCCCACCACGCCGATCAGGAAACCCAGCGCTCCGTAGAGCAGCGGCATCATGATCAGCGCGCCCAGGCCCAGGAAGGCGGCCACGAAGGGGCCGGGCAGGTTCTTGTCCGCGAGGGCGGCGAAGAGGCCCAGCGTGGCGAAGAGCGAGACGAAGCAGCCGGCGATGAAGCCGATGCAGGCATAGAGCAGGGCAAGCACCTTGCCGGCCGACAGCACGCCGATGCGCTTGAGGACCATGATCGCCTCCGGGCTTGGGGTCTGGGAAGATCTCTGGATCGGAACGCCCACTCTACAGGCGGAGGGCCCTCCGATTCAAAGGCCCAGGCAGGCGTGGATGGCATCGAAAGCCCGGGACATCACTCGCGTGAGGCGCCTCTCGCCTTGGCCGCCCGCCCGGCCGGGGCCAGGCCGCAGGCGGCGAGCAGGGCGGGCACGTCGGCCACCGGTTGCACGGCGCCGGCCGGCAGATCCTTGCCGAGGGTGGCCGTGGCCGCCACGAGCACGCGCTCGAAGCCCAGGCGCAGGGCCTCGTGGCAGCGCTCTTCCAGATGGCTGCCCGGGCGCAGGTTGCCGCGCAGGCCCACTTCGCCGAGCACGAGCGTGGCGTCCGGTAGCGACCGGCCGGCGAAGCCCGAGGCCAGGGCCAGCAGCAGCGCGGCGTCCGTGGCCGGGTCGTCCAGGCGCAGGCCGCCGGCCACGCTGACGAAGAGGTCGCTGCCGCCGAGTTCGAGACCCGCGCTCCTCTCGAGCACGGCGACGAGCAGGGAGACCCGCCGCGGGTCCACGCCCTGCACCACGCGCGCCGGCGTGCCGTAGCGCGGCGCGCTCACCAGGGTCTGTAGCTCCACGGCCAGGGGCCGCGTGCCCGTGAAGGTGACGGTGACGGCCGAGCCCAGCTCGCCCTTCAGATGCCGGCCGCCGAGGAAGCCGGCCGGGTCCTCGACCGCGATGAGGCCGGCGCCGGTCATCTCGAAGAGGGCGATCTCGTGCGTGGGGCCAAAGCGGTTCTTCACCGCGCGCAGGATGCGGCCCAGGCCCGCCTCCTCGCCCTCGAAGTAGAAGACGGCGTCCACCATGTGCTCGAGCAGGCGCGGGCCGGCGATCTGGCCCTCCTTGGTGACGTGGCCGATGAGCACCAGCGGAAAGCCGCGCTCCTTGGCCGCGCGGCTGAGCACCTGCGTGACGTGGCGCACCTGCGTGACCGAACCCGTGGCGGCCTCGAGCTCGGCGTCGCCAAGGGTCTGCACGGAGTCGAGCACGACCAGCGCCGGCGCGAGCTGCTCGATGGCCGCCAGCACCGGCGCCAGCTCGGTGGCGGCCAGGAAGTAGAGGGCCGGCGCGAGGGCGCCCAGGCGCTCGGCGCGCAGGCGCACCTGGCCGGGGCTCTCCTCGCCGCTCACGTAGAGCACGGGCTGGCGGCTCACGCCGGCCATGGCCTGCGCAGCCTGGAGCAGCAGGGTGGACTTGCCGATGCCGGGGTCGCCGCCCACCAGCAGCACGGAACCCGGCACGAAGCCGCCGCCGAGGACGCGGTCCAGTTCGGGAATGCCGCTGGCCAGGCGGCGGCTGGCGTCCAGGGGCAGCTCGGCCAGGGGGCGGGGCACCGCCGCGGGGCCGATCGTCGCCTGCACGGCGCTGCGCGGGCCACGGGCGGCGGCCTCCTTGCCGATCACGCGGGCCAGCTCGGTGAGGCTGTCCCAGGCGCCGCAGTGCGGGCAGCGGCCCAGCCAGGTGGCGCTCTCGGTGCCGCACTCCTTGCAGAGGAAACGCGTGTTCTTTCTGGCCATGGGCACATCCTAGCACAGGCGCGCGCGCAGGGAACAGGGACCTCGCTTGCCCGCATGGCGCGCGGGCTGCTATCCTACCGGGGTCACGGCCCCGGGCTCCTGCCCGGCGGCCCTCTCGAGAGATCGTGGATGCCGACGAGCAAGCCGACGCGCCCCCCTCACCGCCGGCTCGCGACCCGGGCCCTCCGGATCGCGCTGGGCATTGCCTTGCTCGGCAGCCTCTGGCTCGGCCCTGCCGGGCGCGCCGCCGCCCTGCCCCCGCACAGCGAGCAGCATCCGCGCCTGCTCTTCGGCGCCGGCGAGGAGGCCGCCCTCTACGCGGATATCCAGGCGGATCCAGTGCGCGCGCAGGTCTGGCAGGAGGCCCGAAACGGGGCCTTCGTGCTCGTCACCTGGGATCCCGCCACCCTGCTCGACTACTACTATGGCTACACCTACATCGAGCAGCTGTCGCTGCTGTCGACACTGGATCCCGGGCCGGCCGCCCTCGACGATGCCCGCGCCGTCATCGATGCGCTCATCTGGCAGTGCGATACCTACGACGTCGAGCTGGACGGCTTCCTGGCCACGCTCGCGCCGACCCTGCGCCTGCACAACCTGGCCTGGGGCTACGACCTCGCCGGCTGGGCGGCCACCGAGCCCGAGCGCGAGCAGATCGCCGACGAGATGCTGCTCTACCTCGGCGTCATGGCCACGGACTTCGAGTTCACGCGCTTCCTCTACAACCCCTACGTCAGCAACAAGGGCATCTCGATCGGGGCGATGATGATGCTCGCCGTGCTCGCCCTCGACGCGGACCTGCCGGGCAGCCCGGAGCTGGCCGCGGCCCGCGCCGCCGCCGAGCAGTACCTGGGCTTCGGGCTCGGCCAGATGTACAGCGCCGACGGCATCTACCGCGAGGGCCTGGGCTATCAGGTCTGGGCGATGCGCACGCTGCTGCCCACCTGGCGCGCGCTGGATCGCCTCGAGGGCCGGCCCTGGGATCCCGCCTTGCTCGAGGGGGTGCTCGAGGCCGTGGCCTACCAGAGCCTGGAGCTGGGCGGGGGGCGCTTCCTCAACCGGAACGACCACAACACGCAGGACTTCATCGTCGGCCGCCACCACAGCCTCTTCGAGTTCGGCACCCGCTTCGCCCCCGATCCCGACTTCGCGCGCTGGCTCCTGCGCCGCGCCTCGGGCGATCTCGGCCACGGCTGGGGCTTCTTCAGCGACCCCGTCGCCACCCTGCTCTGGCACGCGAGCGGAGCGGAAAAGGCTCCCGCGCTGCCCGCCAGCCGCTTCTTCGCCGAGGCGGGCTTCTGGGTGCACCGGGTCGGCTGGCCGGGTGATCCGCTGCCCGAGACCTTCATGGTCACGCTCGAGGCCTGCGAGTTCCGCGGCGGGCACTATCAGGAGGACGTCGGCCAGTTCACCCTGCGCGCCTTCGGTCACGGCTTCGCGCTGGACAACGGCGCCGGCAATCCGGCCAAGGAGACGCGGGCGCACAACCTGCCCGTGGTCGGCGGGCGCGGGCAGCACAATGCGGGCAGCTCCATCGGCACGGACGGCAAGCTGCGCCGCGCGATCGCCGGCCCCCGCTGGGAGCTGCTGCGCGCCGACATGACGGCGGCCTACAGCACCTACTCGCCCTTCAACGCGCCGGACTGGCCGCTGGAGGGCATCGACTGGTCCTGGGGCTACGACGGCGGCAATCCCATGCGCCGCGCGCTGCGCGAGCTGCTGCTCCTCGCCGGCGCGCCGGGCGAGCCGCCCACGGTCTTCCTGCGCGATCGCCTGGAGCCCGAGCCCGCCGCGCTGCAGCGCATCGACTGGCGCGTGCATATGGATCAGGATCTCGCCATCGCGCAGAGTGCACCCGGCCTCTGGTACGCCGCGGGCGCGAATGGCAGCCTGCGCCTGCAGCTCCACGGCGCGGAGGCGGCGCTCGTCGACTGGGGCGAGAGCCTCTTCGACAACCAGAACGTGGATCCCGATAGCCGCGTCTTCACGGCGGGGCTGACGGCCACCCAGGCGGACTTCCTCTGGCAGCTCACGCCGCTGGCGCCGGGCGCGGCCGAGCCGGTGGTGGTCTCCGAGAACCTCCTCGACGGCCGGCGCCTCGTGATCACGGACGGCGCCCGCGAGCGCAGGCTGCTGGTCGCGGCCGGCGAGCGGCCCTTCATCGTGGATGACACGCTGCTGGAGGGCGACTGGGGTTTGATCGAGCGCGAGGGCGCGGCCACGCGCACCCTGCTCGTGGACGGCACGCGGCTCGTCGAGAGCGGCACGCCGCTCATCGAGCTCAGCGCGCGCGCCTCGGCCGGCTGCGAGGGCGACACGGTGCGCCTGTCCTGCTACGTGCCGGTGTTCCGCATCTGGGCGCCGGAGGCGGTGGCGGTGCTCGCGGCCGATAGCCCGGTGGCCTTCGGGCGCGATGGTGAGTACGTCTACGGACCCCCGCCCGCGGAAGAGCCGCCGCCTGCCGGCGCCAACGAGAGTGCTCGCCTGCGCGCCTGGCCCAATCCGAGCAGCGCTCCCGTGCAGTTCGCACTCGCGCCATCGGCCACGGGCCCCCTGCGCCTGGAGATCTTCGACCTCCGCGGCCGGCGCCTCTGCGCGCGCATGATCGATGCCGGCCTCGGCGCCGGCAGCGACGAGGAGCGCGCGCTGAGCTGGTCGGGCTGCGACGAGGAGGGCGAGCCCGTGCCCAGCGGCGTCTACCTCGCCCGCGCCACGGCGGGCGGCGCCAGCACGAGCACGAAGTTCGTGCTCCTTAGGCGCTAACTTCCCGATGCTGTGAGCTCGAAGAGAGCCTAGCACCAACTCCGGAGTCGGCGTGGACGAAGGGGGAAGGTCAGCCGACGACTCAATTGGCGGGGTTGCCCTCGGGATCGACCTTCATCAACAGCAGATCGCCGTCGGCGGAGCCGGTGATGAGGATGCCTCCGTCCACAGACTCGATGACACCCCAGGCCTGCCCAAACCCCCAGTCCGCGTAGACGCGGTGCCAGAGCGGGTCGCCGGTTGCAGCGAGTCTCACGATCGCCGGCTCGCCACCAGGGTACTCTGGAGAGCGACCGGCCACAATGAATCCGCCATCGGCACTGGCCGTGGCCGCGTGGGGACGGAAATCCCACTGCTCGTAGACTCGATGCCAGGGGATCGATCCGGCCTGGAAACCATAGGGACGATTTCCGTAAGCGGTGGCGCTAAACGTGCCGAACAGCAGGTAGCCATTGCCGGGCGCAGGCTGGAAGTCGCTGGTCTGGAAGACGCTCTCCGAGGAGTGATTCCAGTTATAGAGTGGGCGGCTAGTGCCTACGACGTTGCCATTGGCGTCATACTCCACGAGCCAGACGGCCTGGTAATAGGAACCATCACCCCCAGTGTCGTAGGTGCTTGCTGCGAGGCTGCGGCCGCTCGCCAAGGGAATGATGCCGATGAGGAGGTCGGAGGTTTCAAAACGAGGCTCGTCGGCTGCATCGTGGTAGAATCCGGGACCATCCTCGAGGCTTTCCCAGCGCGGCGCCCCCAGCGAGTCCAGGCGCGCCAGATAGAGATCGTCGTGCCAGTACTCGCCACCGAAGGAGTCGATGTCCAGGCGGCGCACGCTCCCACCGAGCAGGATATCCCCGTCCGGCAGCACCGCCACGCGGGGCAAGTGATCCGCCTTGATGCCACCGTAGTTCCGACCCCAGATCGGCAGGCCGGTGGCGTCGATCTCCACCAGGAAGAGGTCGCTCTCGCCCAGACCCCAGGACTCCACCGTGCCCGCGATGAAGTAGCCACCCGCGGGGTTCGCGACACCGTGCAGGCCGACCTCGTCCTCAGGACCGCCGATCGTGCGCTGCCACTCCTCGTTGCCATCGGCATCCGTCTTGATCAGCCAGATGTCGCTGCCGCCGCTGCCGAAGGATGTGGTGCTGCCGACCACGAGGTAGCCGCCGCCGGGCGCGGCAATCAGATGATAGCCGATCTCGTAGCCCGATCCGCCAAAGACCCGCGTGAAAGCGGAGAGGTCGCTGGCCATCACCCGCAGCGTGAGCCGGGAGCTGAAGAATTCCGGGTAGTCCTCGCCCAGGTCCCAGCGGAATCCCCTGTCTTGCCCCGGTTCCACGCCGGCGCCGAAGTGGGGGGTCTCCATGCCGGGCAGGGGCAGAACGCTCTGGACGCTGAGGCTCCAGGTAGCGCCGCCGTCCACGCTGGCAGCGGCGGAAACCGCGACGGTCGCGTTGTCAGGGTCGACGAGATCGTAGATGACGGCGACCTGCTGACTGCCATCGCGCAACTGCGTGACGCGAACGTTGCTCACCGCCGGCGCAATGGCCTTCACCGGCAAAGGGCTTGCGGCGAGAACGGCTGCGATAATGAGCAGATGGCGCATGTCGCCCCTACTTCAGCAGGAGTGCCTTCAGGCTCTGCGTCCCGCCCGGGCACTCGAGTCGGGCTAGGTAGAGGCCGCTGCTCTGCCCGCGGGCATCCCATGGGCAGGAGTGCCAGCCGGCTGCCAGCGGCCCCGCATGCAGGATTTCGATTCTGCGGCCGCTGAGCTCGTGCACGGTGACCAGGGCCGATTGGGCCGCGGGCAGGTAGATGCGCAGAGTCGTCTGCGGATTGAACGGATTGGGAAAGCACTCCAATTGCGGAGTCATCGGAGGCGGCGGCACGTCCGTCCCATCGCCACTTCCGAAGACCGCAAAGCGACCGCTGGTTGCGCTCGCCGCATTGCCGAAGTAGTCGACGACCGAGACTGACCAGCGCGCGTCCAGGGTGAACAGCGGCCAGACATCGGCAAATCCCAGTGAGTAGTCGGAGCCCGGCTGTGGGGGCGGCGTCCATTCGGCGAAGAGTTCTTCGCCGTCGAGGAGACGGACAACGATCGGCGCTTGCAGGGGCGGCTCGTCGAAGTCGAGGCTGTCCTCGATCACGCGCCACTGGAGAGCGACGGATTCACCGGCGCGGAGGGTGTCGCCGGCCATCGGGAAGATCAACTCGATCTCGGGTAGGCGAGTGTCTACCGCGCAGGGCGCGCCATCCCCCCAGCCCACCGCCGCCATCGCGACACTGGGGATGATGATCCCGACGATTCCCAGAAGTCGGCGCACCGGCCACCCCGCATGTACTCCAGCATCCCTGCGCAGACACAGTATAGACGGCTCCGGCCTGGATGGCAAATCGCTCTGCCTTGCTCCACCTCCCGCCGAACTCGCGGCCGCAGGGCAATCCTCACTGGGGCGCCACGGCCTTCACCCTAGAACAGCGAGAAGCTGACGAACTTCTTCGGGTTCGCCTTGACCTCGGCGATCAGGCTGTCCAGGCGACCCACGGTGCGCACCAATGAATCGTGCAGGGCGGGCGAGGCGAGCGCCTTGCCGAGGCTGCCCTCGCCGGCCTCGAGCCCTTCGCTGATTCGGCTCAGGCTCTGGGCGAGCCGCGACAGATCCGTCGCCAGCGAGTCGGCGCGCAGGGCGGCCTGGCCCAGGTCGGCCACGGTGCGGCTCACGGGCTCGGCATTCTCGTCCAGGAAGCGATCGAAGTTGGCGGTGAGGCCGTCCACGCGGGCGAGCACGGCGCGGGTCTGCGTGCGGCTCTCGGCCGTCCAGGCGCGCAGCTCGCGCACGCCGCCCTCGAGGTCGCCGGCCAGGCTGTCCAGGCGGCCGCCCCCGCTCACGCTGTCCAGCCGCGCGGCCAGCGACGACAGGCTGCCCACCAGCTCGGCGCCCTCGCGCATCAGCTGGGCGAAGTCCGCGCCGCTCTCGCCGCGCAAGCGCGCGCCGGCCTGCACGGCTGCCGTTTCGCGGCCGGGCACGACGCGCAGGGAGGTGGGATCGAAGAGGTCCGTCACCAGCAGCACGCGCGCATCGGCGCCGATGAAGGTGCCCTCCTCGATCTCGAGCCCCACGCGCACGCGGTCCTGCATCAGCTCCACGCTGCGCACCTTGCCGCGCACGACGCCGAGGATCTCCACCGGCGCGCCCGGCTTGAGGCCCGCCACCTGCTCGAACTCCACCGTGAGCGGGAAGGTGGCCACGCTGAACTTGAACTCCTTGAGGAAGAGCAGCCAGGTGCTCGTGGCCACGATGGCCAGGATGACGAGCAGCCCCACCCGCAGTTCGACGTTGCTTCTCACGTGGCCTCCCTAACGGACCTTGATCGGCCCCTGGCTGCGTCCCTCGATGAACTGGCGCACGAAGGGGTCCTCCGTGGCGCCGAGCTCGGCGGGCGTGCCGGTGAAGATGATGCGCCCCTCGTAGAGCATGCTGACGCGGTCGGCGATCTTGGTGGCGCTGACCATGTCGTGGGTGACCACCACCGAGGTGATCGCCAGGCGCTTCTGCAGCTCGCGGATGAGGTCGTTGATCACGTCCGCCATGATGGGATCGAGCCCCGTGGTCGGCTCGTCGTAGATGACCACGTCCGGGTCCATGGCGATGGCCCGCGCGAGCCCCACGCGCTTCTTCATGCCGCCCGACAGCTCGGCGGGCTTCTTGTCCTCGATGCCCTCGAGGCCCACCATCGCCAGGCGCTCGCGCACGATGGCGTCGATCTCCGCCGGCGGCCGCTTCGCGTGCTCGCGCAGGCCGAGGCCGACGTTCTCCCCCACGGTGAGCGAGTCGAAGAGCGCCGCGCCCTGGAAGAGATAGCCGAAGCGCTGGCGCAGGGCGTAGAGCGCTTCGCCCTTGAGGCCGGTGACCTCCTGGTCATCGAACTTGATGCTGCCCGCGTCGGGATGAATCAGGCCCAGGAGGTGCTTGACCAGCACGCTCTTGCCGCTGCCGCTCCTGCCGATGATGACCAGGGTCTCGCCGCGCACGATGTCCAGGTCCACGCCCTGCAGCACCGGCTGGCCGGCGAAGGTTTTGCAGAGCCCCCGCACGCGGATCATCACTTGCCTCCGGCGAAGAGCATCTGGAAGAGCACCGCGGCCAGGAAGTAGTCGAGGACGAGGATCATCAGGCAGTTGGCGACCACGGCCTTCATCGTGGCGCGGCCGACGCCCTCGGCGCCGCCGCCCGCGCGCAGGCCGTAGAAGCTACCCGAGGCGGCGATGATCATGCCGAAGAAGAGCGCCTTGGTCAGGCCGGCCACCAGGTCCTTCACGTAGAAGTTGAGCTTGACCCCCTCCATGAACAGGTGGTGGGTCATGCCGTCCACCGTGAGCATGGCGACGATGTAGGCGCCCCCCATGGCCAGCACGTTGGCCAGCGCCGTGATCACGGGCAGCATCAGGGTGGCCGCCCAGAAGCGCGGCAGCACCAGGTAGCGCACGGGGTCGATGGCCATGGCCTCGAGGGCGTCCACCTGCTCGGTCACCTTCATGGTGCCCAGCTCGGCGGCGATGGAGGCCGACACGCGCCCGCCCACGACGAGCGCCGTGAGCACCGGCCCCAGCTCGATGATCACCGAGCGGTGCACCGTGCTGCTGAGCAGGATGAGCGGCACCCAGGCCTGGAACTGGTAGCTGGCCTGCACGGCGGTGACAGCCCCGGTGAACACAGAGACGACGAAGACCAGCGGCATCGAGCGGTTGCCGATCTCGAGCATCTGATCGAGGGTGAGCCGCCAGGTCTTGGGCAGCTGCGGCGTCACCTGCAACACGCGCCAGCTCAGGATGGCCCCGCCGCCGATCTCCTCGAGGAGGCCAAGCAGGCTCCGGCCCAGGTACTGGCTCGTCTGCAGAAGGGTGTTCACGGCCCCCTTTGTACGCGCCGGCCGGCGGCGGGTCAACGAAAAGGCCGGCGCAAGCGGAAAGCTCCCACGGCGAAGCGGATTGGGCAGGCCGCCTCCGACGAGCCCGGCGGGCACCCGGCCTTCCCGGCCGGCTCCGGGCCGGCCGGCGCTTACCCGCTATGCCGACCCGCTTTGCCGCTTGCGCCGGGCGCCTTCCGCGCTGCGCGGAGATGGGGTATACTGAGCCCGTTCACCCCTCATTTCGGCCGCCAGCAGGAAGGTCCCCGTGCGCTATCTCCTCCTCGTCCTCGCCCTCGGCCTCAGCACCGCACCGGCCCTCGCGCAGGATCCCTACATCGTCAGCCTGCAGAACCAGGTCGATCGCCTGCGCATGCTCAACAACATCAAGTGGCTGGAGAACATCGGCGATCCCGATCCCGCCGAGCCCGCCCAGGGCACGCGCTTCGTGGGTTCCGAGCTCGCCCGCACGGGGTGGATCGTGAATGCCCTGCGTGACTCCCTGGTCAGCTACGGCTGGGACGTGGGCCTCGAGCAGTTCACCATCGTGCACGACACGCTGGGCACGGTGCCCTGCTGGAACGTCATCGCCCGCCGCGACGGACAGAATGCCGACGCCACCATCATCATCGGCGCGCACTGGGACAGCATCAACAGCCGCAGCTCCCCCACGAGCTGGGACGACCCCGAGGCCCCGGCGCCCTCGGCCAACGACAACGGCAGCGGCGTGGCCACCCTGCTCGAGATCGGCCGCATTCTCGGCAACAAGCCGTTTCGCCAGGACGTCGAGCTCTGCTTCTTCGGCGGGCGAGGAACTCTGGATGCGCGGCAGCCGTCACCACGTGGACCGTCTCATGGCCGCCGGCATCAACGTGGCCGGCTACTTCAACGTGGACATGGTGGGCTACGATTACACGCCCGACGCGCAGCCGCCCACGGGCTGGGACATGAAGCTCTTCTACGACACGCAGAGCACCTGGTTCAAGAACCTCGTCGTGACCTGGATCAACCAGTACAGCGACATCAACGTCGCCGTCGACCACGTCCATTCGTCCTGGGCCAACAGCGACGTCTTCCCCTTCTGGCAGGCCGACCGCCCGGCTGTGGGCTTCTGGGAAGGCGACGACCATGCGCCCCAGTACGACAACTGCTGCGACACCTACCAGAACAGCTACGTCATCGACACCCAGCACAACCTCGCGCTCGGCCGCTTCCTCGAGGAGATGTGCCGCACGGCCCTCGCCGTCTTCTGCGAATGGAATGTCGCCAACGTGCTCCAGGGATCGGCGGTGGAGCCGCTGCCCGGCAGTTTGGCGGCGCTCAGCGCCTGGCCCAACCCCTTCCGGGCCGGCGAGGGAGCCAGCCTGCGCCTCACGCTGCCGCCGGGCGCGGGCGAGGCCGCGAGCGTGGAGATTTACGATGTCGGCGGCCGCCGCCTGCGCGCGCTCAAGCTGGACGGCACGGGCGAAGCCCGCTGGGACGGCCGCGACGACAGCGGCGCGGCCCTGCCCGCGGGCGTGTACCTGGCACGGCCCACGGGCCTGCCCGCGGCGGCCTCGCAGCGGGTCGTGCTGCTGCGATAGCAAGCGGAGGCCCGGGGACCTTCCCCTCGCGCGCGAAACAACGCGCGCTCGAGTAAGGTCCCGGGCCTCCTCACCCACACCAGCAGCACGCCTGCAACGCCCCAGCGGGCAGGCCCGCGGTACATCCCCGCGCGGGTCGCCCCTGCCCCGGCACGGCATGAACGGGCGCGGCCTGTTGCCTTCTCGAGCGCGCGTTGTTTCGCGCGCGAGGGGAGGCAACAGGCCGCGACTTGTCCGCGTCGGGCCGGGTCAGAGGCGGTAGGCCAGTCGCATCTGGATCAGATTGCCGGCGCCGATGTCCCCGCCCGTGTGCCCGATGGTCCCCTGCAGGTCGAGCGCCCGGCTCAGGCGCCAGCCGCCGTGGAGGCGCAGCCACTGGCCCTCCTGGTCGGCCATCGCGCTTTCGGCCTCCACGCCCTCGTAGCGCATGAGGCCGAGCCCGAGGCCCAGGTCGAAGCGATGCCCGAAGGCGCGGCTCAGGTCCAGGCTCGGCACATGGCTGCGCGCGAAGCGGCCGTCCGCGTAGGCGTAGTGCAGCGCGGCCTCGACGCCGCTGCCCGCGATGTCCCCCACGCCGAGATCGCAGCTCGCGAAGACGGGGCGCTTGTCCTCGTCCTCGCGGTCGCGATAGCCGAGGCTCGCGCCCAGGCTCACGCGGTGCGGCAGGCGCAGGGTGGCGCCGCCCTTGAGGCCCTGCTGCAGGCTCCGCGCGTAGAGGCTGTCCGGGATCTCGCGCGTGAAGAGCGTGCGCACGGGCTCCCAGCGATCGTAGCTGAGGCTGAGGCGCAGGCAAGGCCTGGCCTGCAGGTGGAGGCCGGCATTGAAGCGGCTCAGCGTCGTGCTCTCGCCCGCCGCCTCTTCGCGCCAGTCGCGGTTCAGGTCCAGCTCCGCGAGCTGCTGCAGGGTGACGCGCCCGTAGCGCAGCGTGTTGCGCGTGCTCAGGAACTCGCGGCTCGCGAGATGGCCGTCGTACTGGCCCACCCAGCCCAGACTGCCGCGATAGGCGTTCGCCCCCGGGGCGCCAGCCGAGTACAGCAGGTAGCTGCCGTAGCCTTGCTTGTCTCTGTCGAAGCTGCTGTCGGCGAGCCCGGGCAGGCTGCCGGCGAGTGCGCCCACGGACCAGCGCGGGTTCAGGCGCACGCGCAGCTCGCCGCCGTCCCAGTTGCCCGCGCCGGGCAGGTCGCTGCTGGTGAGTCGCCCCGCCGAGGCCCGCAGGCGGCCCTGGGGGCAGTTCCACACGAGCGCCGCCTCGTAGACGCGGTGCAGCCACTCCTCCTTGGGCCGCTCGCTGTCCAGCGCGCGGCTGCGCTGGTTCTGCTTGCTGCGCAGGTGGAGGCGGAATTCCAGGGGCTGGCCCCAGAGCCGCTCGGCCTTGAGTCGCGCGGCGAGGGCCGGCTGCGTGAAGTCTTCCTCGGCGTCGCTGTCGTCCGTGAAGCGCCGCCACTCGACCGCCAGTCGGCCGGTCAGAGTGAAGGGCGGCGCGCCGGCGGGCTCCAGCGCCGGCTTGCCGTGGAGCGGCAGATCCGTGGGAATGGGCTTGCCCTCGCTGCTCGCGAGGCGCAGGCCGCTCTCGGCGGCCAGCGGCCCGCTCGCGGCGAGCACGGTGCAGGAGGCCGAGTGCGGCGCCGCGTAGGCCACCTGCAGTGTGGCCAGCGGCGCGCCGTCGCGCTCGAGCGTGACGAGGTCGCCTTCGGCGAGGCCGTCCACGGCCCCCTTGTCGATGTAGACCGAGGCGTCATTCAGGTGAAGGATGGCCGTCTCGGTCGTCGCCGCGCTGCTTGCGGCCAGGGCGAGAAGGCCGAGCGCCAGCATCGTCGTCGCGCGCTTCATCGCGGCACCTCCCAGCGCTTGCCGGCAAGCACGTCGTGCCAGCCTGTCGGCGTGTGACACCACTCGCAGCTCGTGGGCAGGCCCACGTCCTGGTGATCGGGGTTCTGCGTGCCGGCGTAGTCGGCCGAGTGGCAGAGGAAGCAGTCGGAGGGCATGCCGGCGTAGATCCCGGACGTGTGGCAATCCAGGCACTCGGCCTGGGCGTGCTGGCCCACCCCGCCCGGGAAGCCCGACGCGGCATGCGCGTAGCTGTCCACGCCCTCGAAGCTGGTGGGCGTGTGGCAGAGCAGGCAGTCCGTCGGGAAACCGCCGGCCACGTGCGGCGGGTTGTTCGCCCGGTGGCAGGCGAAGCAATCGTCCGGCGCGGGCAGGGCCTGGCCGGCCACATGGCAGCTCGCGCAGTCCACGCCGGCGTGGCCCTGCGTGAGCGGGAAGCTCGCCGTGTGCACGAAGCGCGCCTCGTTCCAGAACAAGTGCGAGACCGAGTGGCACTGCTGGCAGTCCATGCCGAAGCCCACCGCGGCGTGGTCGGGGTTCGCCGTGCCGGCGTGATCAGCGGCGTGGCAGGCGAAGCAGTCGGTCGGCAGGCCGACGAACTCGTCCCGCTGCACGCTGGTGTGGCAGGCCTCGCAGTCGATCAGCGCGTGGCGGCCCAGCAAGGGAAAGCGCGTCTGCTGGTGCTCGGTGAGGCGGAAGGCCGAGAGCTTCCAGTCGTGGGGCGTGTGGCAGCGCGCGCAGTCGAAGCCCAGCTCGCCGCGATGGGCGACATCCTGGTGGCAGTCCGCGCAGCGCACGCCGACGCGGGCGAAGCGCGTGTCCTGGTGGCACTCGCTGCAGGCCGCCTCGGCGTGGGCGCCCTCGAGGACGAAGCCGGTGGCCGCGGCATGGTCGAAGGTGGACGGCGTGCGCAAGTCGGCGAAGCGAGTCGGCTGGTGGCAGTCCGCGCAATTCAGCGCGCGGCCGTGCGGGCTCTCGTGGCAGCTCGCGCAGTCGGCGTCCAGGCCCTGGAAGCTGTGCGCCGGGTTCTCGCGGTCGCTGGCCCCGGCCGCCATGCGCTCCATGTTGTGGCAGCGCTCGCAGAGCAGCTTGGCGTGCGTGCCCGTGAGCGTGAAACCCGTGGGGGCATGATCGAAGCGGCGCTTGCTCGCCTCGTCGCTCCAGACGGCCAGGCGCTGGCCCTCGGCCTCGTGCTCGCGGTGGCAGGCGCCGCAGTCCTGCTGCTTGCCGATGACGCTGGTGTAGTGGTAGCCGGCGCCCCGGGCCAGGCCCTTCTCGATGGCCGTGTGGCAGCCGAGGCAGTTGGCGCGATCGATGGCCGGATCGCCCTCTTCGACATGGCAGCTCAGGCAGGCGTCCTCGCCGAGGACGCCCTTGTGCATGTCCTGGGCGGCGGCCCCGCCGGCCGCCAGGACCAGGCAGAGCGCGGCAAGTATAAGTCCTTTCACGGCTTCCACTCCCGGGCTGGGGTTGCCCCGCGGCGGACGGCCAGTCCGGTCCGCAGGTTCGGCCGCCGATCAGAGTAGGACAAGCCTGTCCGGGAGGAAAGGACAATTTCAGGCAAGGGAAGCAGGATTACCCGGAATCGCCGCCGGGGCCGACCCGGCACGGCCCCAACAGACGCGGCCTGCTGTCTCCTCGAGCGCGCGTTGTTTCGCGCGCGAGGGGAGATGGCAGGCCGCGTCAATTGAGGGCGTGTCGGGTGAGCTAATCCATGTGCCGAATCACCGCATCCCCGAACTCGCTGCACTTGAGGAGCGTTGCGCCTTCCATGAGGCGCTCGAAGTCGTAGGTGACGGTCTTGGCCGCGATCGCCCCGGCGATGCCCTTCTCGATCAGCGCCGCCGCCTCGCCCCAGCCCATGTACTCGAACATCAGCATGCCGCTGAGGATGACGCTGCCCGGGTTCACCTTGTCCTGGTCGGCGTACTTGGGCGCCGTGCCGTGCGTGGCCTCGAACACGGCGTGGCCGGTGCTGTAGTTGATGTTCGCGCCGGGCGCGATGCCGATGCCCCCCACCTGCGCGGCGAGGGCGTCGCTCACGTAGTCGCCATCGAGGTTCAGCGTGGCGATCACGTCGTAGTCCTTGGCGCGGGTGAGGATCTGCTGCAGGAAGGCATCCGCGATGGCGTCCTTGATGATCAGCTTGCCCGCGTCCTTGGCGGCCTGCTGCGCGCGCTCGGCGGCCTCGGCGCCGTCGCGGGCGGCGATCTCGTCGTACTCGGTCCAGGTGAAGCAGCGCTGGCCGTACTCGCGCCGCGCCAGCTCATAGCCCCAGTTCTTGAAGGCCCCCTCGGTGTACTTCATGATGTTGCCCTTGTGCACGAGCGTGACGCTCTTGCGGCCGTGCTTGAGCGCATACTCGATGGCCGCGGCGACCAGGCGCTCCGTGCCGTCCTTGCTCACCGGCTTGATGCCGATGCCGCTGGTCTCCGGGAAGCGGATCTTGCGCACGCCGAGCTCCTTCTGCAGGAAGCTGATCAGCTGGCGCGCCTCGTGGCTGCCCGCCTCCCACTCGATGCCGGCGTAGATGTCCTCGCTGTTCTCGCGGAAGATCACCATGTCCACGTCCCCGGGCCGCTTCACCGGGCTGGGCACGCCCTGGTACCACTTCACCGGCCGGAGGCAGACGTAGAGGTCGAGCTGCTGCCTGAGCGCCACGTTCAGGCTGCGGATGCCGCCGCCCACGGGCGTCGTCAAGGGGCCCTTGATGGCGACGCGGTACTGGCGCACGGCGCGCAGGGTGTCCTCGGGCAGCCACTCGCCGAAGCGGGCGAAGCTCTTCTCCCCCGCGAAGACCTCGAACCACTCGATGCGGCGCTCCGTGCCGTAGGCCTTGGCCACCGCCGCGTCGAAGACGCGCCGGCTGGCCCGCCAGATGTCGGGGCCGATGCCGTCGCCCTCGATGAAGGGCAGGATCGGCGTGGTCGGCACGTGCAGGCTGCCGTCGGGATTGAGGGAGATGGCCTCGCCGGCCGTGGGCGGGCTGATCTGACTGAAGGGGCTCATCGACTGCTCCTGAGCGCTGGCGGTGATCGGGGAGCCCCGGGCGGGCCGCCCCAGGGGGCTAAGCGGACATTGGGATAATGATACTCGCTGGCGGCCCGGCTGCAAGGCACTAGGCCCTGGGCGCGCTTGGGCGCCGACTATCGCAACTGCGGGTCGCCCCTATTCCGGTTGCGCGTGATCGGCGAGCAGGAGGCCCAGCTCCGCGCAGGCCGCGAGCAGCTCGCGGGGGCTGCCGTAGGCCTCGCGCAGGGCTTCCCGGCCCAGACGCCCCTTGTGGGCCAGGATGAGCAGGCGGCCCTCGCGGCTGTCCCCGGCCCGCTCCCGAAAGCGACGGCGGCGCTGGCCGGCCGCTAGCGCCGCGAAGCCCGGCTCGGTCTCCAGCTCAGCGAGCAGCCCCCGGCAGCGCCGGCCCAGGCTCTCGAGCAGGAGGTCCAGGCCGGCCTCGGCCCGGGCCTGGAAGCGGTGCAGGCGCTCGCGGCGCTCGGCCAGGCCCGCGGGCAGGTCCGCGCGGCAGTCGATCTCGTCGAGCAGCGCCCGCAACTCGGACCAGCCGAGATCGGCGTGGGCGGCGAGGTCGAAGCGGCGCAGGGCTCCGTAGTCCTGTCGCTGGAGCTGCCAGTAGCGCGCCCCCGCCTTCACGCTGATCACCTTGAAGGCCGGGAGCAGGAGGCCCGTGAGCCGCCCGCCCCGGCAGCAGCCCGTGTCCAGACCCCAGATGCGCTCCGCGTGCACGAAGGGCTTGCCCGTCTGCAGATAGTCGAGATGGCCGACGATGAGCGGCAGCTCGCCATCGTAGAGCTCGTACCAGGGTCGCTCGTGCTGCGACCAGAGCCGCTCGAGGCCGCCGGGCAGGCCCGTGAGCACGTCCGCGCGCTGGCGCGCGAGAGGACGGCCCGGCTCCCAGTAGGCATGGACGACCAGGGCCTCGTCCAGCGCCCGGGCGCGGGGCAGGCCGGCCATGTAGCGGCAGGCTTCGCGGTAGTCGCCCTCGCTCCACTGCAGGCGGGCCAGCTCGTGGGCAAGGCCCAAAGGCGTCCGATCGAGCGAGCCCTCGAGGTGGCGCTCCTCGTGGTTGCCGCGCAGGCTGGCGGCCTGCGGCGTGTCGCGGAAGAAGGCGAGCACGCGCGGCGAGTCCGGCCCGCGGTTGACGAGATCCCCCACCGAGAGGATCAGGTCCTCCGCGCCGGGCCCGGCCTTGTCGAGCAGGGCCTGCAACTCGGCCCAGCAGCCGTGGATGTCGCCGATGACGAGGGTGCCCATGCCGGCACTCTGTGCGCCGCGCAGCGCCCGGGCAAGCCGAAAAAAGGCCCCGGCGCGGATCCGGCGCCGAGGCTCATTTCGCAAGCGAGTTCGTGTCCAGGTCGCGCGCGTTGTTTCGCGCGCGGGAGGACGCGGCGGCGCGCTATTTGACGAGCAGCATCTTGCGCTGGATCCGCTCCGCGCCCACTTCCAACCGGTACAGGTAGACGCCCGTGGCGACCGCGGCGCCCGCGCTGTCGCGGCCGTCCCACTGCAGGTTATGCCAGCCCGCGGGGAACTCGCCTTCGGCAAGCGTGGTCACCTCGCGGCCGCTCACGTCGAAGATCGTGAGCCGGACGGCCGCGGGCGCCGGCAGACCGAAGCTGATCGCCGTCGTGGGATTGAAGGGGTTCGGGTAGTTCTGGCCCAGCGCCAGCGCGGCGGGCGCCGCGTCGGCGGCGGTGCCGTCGCTGTTCACGATGAGCATCACCGGCACGAGCAGCGGTCCGGCGCTGGTGTTGATGGCCAGCGTGGTCTCATAGCTGCCGATGGCCAGGCCCGTCGCATCGAAGTGGAGCAGGATGCCGGCGCTGCCGCCCGCGGGCACGCTGCCCGTGCTGCCGATCGCGCCGAGCCAGCCGGGCAGGGGCGCGGTGTCCAGGGCGAAGTAGAGCAGCGAGCCCGCAGCGCCCGTGTTCTGCACCTGCAGCGTGCGGTCGGTGCTGCCGCCGATCCACAGCGTCGTCTCCATGCTGGCCGGCAGGGCCGTGGCCTCGGCGATCAGCGCGTCGTTCAAGGGCAGGAAGCGGATGGCGCGGTTCGCCACCGGATTGCCGGCCGAGGCCGGGTGCTGGTTCCAGTAGCTGATCAGCAGGCCGTCCGTGCGGTCGCCGTTCATCATGCCCACCGTGGCATAGCCGTTCTCGCTGTCGACGTTGTTCACCAGCTGGTACTGGAAGATGAACTCGCCGTCGCCGGTCGCCGTCGGGTAGAAGGCCGGATCGAGCAGGATCAGCTCGAAGTTCTCCTGCGAGTTGCCCCAGTCGTTGCGCAGGCGGCTCCACTGCACGATGTAGCGGTGGTTGGCCGTGTCCGACAGGTAGTACACCAGGTCGCTGCCGCTCTGGTAGAGGTTGTCCCAGAAGGGCGCGATCATGTAGGGCGGCCCGCCCACGCCGGGAAGCGGGTAGTTGCGGAAGCCCACCAGGTAGGTCGAGCCCATCGCCACCCAGCCGTTGGAGCAGATCGAGATGTCGTCGAAGTCCTGCCCGAAGTAGCGGAAGGTGAAGGGCAGGGGCAGCGTGTTCGTGTCGTCCGAGCTGCCGAAGTCCGTGAGGCCGACGCTCGTGCCCGCGCCGCCGTAGTTGGGCGCGATCTCCACCCAGTTGTAGACGGGCGCCTGGGGATGGCTCGTGTCCGTGCTCTCGAAGGCGTAGTAGCCGTAGGCGCTGGGACCCGTGGGCGAGCCCAGGCTGGCGCTGCCTACCGTGAGCTGGAACTCCACCTCTTCGATCGCGCGCTCGTTGTAGCTGAGCAGCAGGCTGAAGCTGGCCAGATGGCCCGGGAAGGCGGCGCTGGACACGCTGAGGGTGAAAGGATCGCCGGCGTTGTTCCCGCCGGCGCCGAGGGCGAAGTCCGGGAAACTGCCGACAGGGTCGCCGACCGTCACCCAGGGACTGTGGCTGACGAGCGTGGCGCTCACCCCGCTGGCGACGGCGCTGCCCGTGTTCTGCAGCGTCAGGCTGAGCGTGCCGCCCTCTCCGGGATCGAGGCCCGCGCCGCCGCTCCAGGCGAAGCTCTGATAGTCGAGCGCGGCGCTCGCCACGTCGAGGCGGAGCAGAGAGGTCCAGGTCGACAGGCCGCTGGTGACGGTGACCACCAGATCGACGAGATGGCCGTTGGGCGCATCGGGCGCGAGGGCGAAGAGGAAGGGCGCATCGCCCCAGACCGTGCCGCCCGCGGGGATGTTCGCGAAGCCCTGCGTTGCTTCCAGGATGCTGACATAGGGGTCCGTGCTGCCCAGCTTGGCGCTGACGTTCGTCGCCGCGTTGCTGCCGAGGTTCTCGAGCGCCAGGGCCAGCTCGATGCGCTCGCCGGGTCCGAGGCGGCCGTCGGCATTGCCGAGGCTCGCGCCCGCGGCGTCGTCGTCGAGCAGGTGATCCGCGAGGGTCGCGTACATCGCCTGCGGGGCGATGTTCATGCTGCCCAGGTGCGCGAAGAGATTGTGCCCCGACACCGTGACCAGCAGCGCGCCGGCGCTCAGGTTCGTGGGCAGCGGCAGCACGACCTGGCCCTGGCCATCGGTGTAGCCCGTCTCGCTGAGAACGCCGCTGCGGTAGAGCGTGACGCGGGCGTCGGCGACGGCCTGGCCCGCGCTCCGCACGCTGACGGGAACGGCGTTGGCGCCGGGCGGCAGCGTCGGCGGATAGCTGACCGTGAGCGGGGCGGGGTAGCCCGTGTACATGTCGGTGGCCGGATCGCCCATCAAGTTGTTCCACACGGACCAGATCTCCACCCGGCTCGGCTCCGCGAGCTGATAGGTGCGATAGAGCTCGAGCTTGCCCCGCGTGTGCGCCACGCCGAGGCGGTGATCGCTGCCGTTGATGGCGCCGTCCCAGCAACCCTTGTAGTAGGTGTTGTTGTAGCGGGTGTGCGTGCCCCAGGTGGCCGTGCCGACCGCGCCGATGCCACCGCCGTTGGGCGCCTTCGTCCAGGCCTCGGAGATGGCCGTGGCGTCGCTCTTGAAGGAGCCGGTGCCGCAGGTCACCACCACGGCGAAGGGCAGCTCGCCCCCGTTGCTCAGGGCCTGGATGGCGCTGCTCGTCATGCCGCTCATGTTGAGGTAGCCGCGGTAGCCGAAGACGGTGAGGCCGGCGTTGGCCTGCTGCGTCATCTGGCTGGCGAAGTTGCCGCTCCAGATGGTGTCCACCTGCGTGTAGCCATGGTCGAGGAGCTGGGTCTTCACCCACTGGTTCACGTAGACCACGCCGATCCCCGACTGGCTGGGGTCGCCGCAGAGGCTGGCGCGGGTGAACCAGCCGCTGTCGGCCAGCGGCGGGTTGGTCTCGTAGTTGAGGATCTTGGCGACGATGATGTCCAGCTCGGTCGTGCTGCGATAGCTGAGGCGCCCGATGTGCACGTCGGCGAGGACGTCGCCGCCCGCCAGCGTGGTGTAGTAGTGGTCGCCTTCGCCGTTGTAGCCGCTGAGCGTCTCGTTCCAGGTGTTGACCAGATAGGTGCTCGAGGCGTCCCCGGCCAGGGTGACGAACTCCAGCGGCGGACTCACCGTATCGTAGATGTTCTGGATGTAGTTTTTGATGGCGCCGGTGGTCGTGCCCGTGGTCGGTGGTCGACACCGCGAGGACGTGGTAGCCCTGGCGCAGGCGCAGATCGATGAGCGGCTGCAGGCGCGTGAGCACGCCGGTGACGTTGGGATAGATGAGCAGATAGGTGCCGGGACCCACCGGCGGATCGCCGGCGCGGTAGAGCTCGCTCTGCTCGAGGTTCACGACGAGGTCGCGGTAGAGCCGGTCGAAGGACTCGGGGATCAAGGTCGGGCGCTCGGTCAGCGGCGCGGCGGGATCCGGCGTGAACTCGATCTCGATCTCGAGGCGCTCGGCCACGCGCAGCTCGCCGCTGGCGGGATCGTAGCCCACCGGCTGGAGCGTCAGCGGCACCAGGCGCAAGGCATTCATCGCGCCCGGCTCGCCGAGCTGGGCGCCGGGCGCCGTGGCCTCACCCGAGGCGTACCAGCTGCGATCAATGACGAAGCGATCGGCGCCGTCGGGCTGCACGGGCAGCACGCGGAAGCCGGCGAAGCGCCGCTCGCTCGGCGTCACGGCGACCAGGCGCGCGCGCATGCCCGCGGGCAGCGCGATGAAGCGCGTGAAACTGGGCAGGCCGGCCCGGCCGTCCTCGCCCGCGATGGCGCCGTCGGCGAGGGTGAGGGCCTGGTAGGTGGCGCCCTCGATGCTGAAGTCCTCGACGGCGAGATTGACCAGCTCGCAGTCGAGCTTCAGCCTGTCGACGCCGGCCTCGCGCACCGTGAGCACGGGGGCCTGCGCCGCCGACGGCGCGCAGAGCTCCAGCGCGAGGGCCGCGGCGGGCAGGGTCAGGGAAGCGAGGGCGAACAGGAAGCAGGTAGCAGTTCTCCGCATGGGGATCCTCCGTGGCTGACGGATGCGCGGGGGCCAGGCTGCAGTGTCGATGGTGGAAGCGCTCCATTATACCCTATTCCTGGCAGTTTTGGATAGCCTCTGCTTGCAGGGACTTCCTCAGCGGGGTGGGGCTTTACCTGACCGCGCGGCCTGCTATACTGGCCCCGCCCACTCCATCTGCACCCGACACCCAGGAAACGAGGTAGATGATGCTGCCCTTTCTGACCGAGGAGAACCTGCGCTGGAAGGCGAAGGCCCACGAGATCGCCGAGCAGGTCGTGCGGCCCCTGGCCCGCAAGTACGACGAGCTCCAGGAGTACCCCTGGGAGATCAAGGACGCCCTGGCCGAGGCCGGCCTGCTCGGCGTCTGGATCCCCAAGGAGTACGGCGGCGCGGGCGCCGGCGTGCTCGACCTCTGCCTCGTGCGTCGAGGAGCTCTCGCCGCGCCTGCGGCGGCATGGGCGTGGTCTACGCGGTCAACGCGCTCGGCTCGCTTCCCGATCCTGCTCGTCGGGCACGGACGAGCAGAAGAAGAAGTACCTGCCCGAGATCGCCTCCGGCGAGAAGCTCATCGCCTTCGGCCTCTCCGAGAAGTTCGCGGGCAGCGACGCCGGCAGCCTGCGCACCCGCGCCGAGCAAGACGGCGACGAGCTACGTCCTCAACGGCGAGAAGAAGTGGACCACCAACGGCGGCGTCGCCGACCTCTACACGCGTCTTCGCCGTCACCGATCCCGAGACGCGCAGCGCGCGCGGATCTCGCGCCTTCATCGTCGAGAAGGGCGACCCCGGGCTTCACGATCGGGAAGGTCGAGGACAAGATGGGCATCCGCTGCGTGCCCGTCGTCGAGCTCCACTTCGACGACTGCCGCGATCCCCGAGGACCGCCTGCTCGGCGGCAAGACCGGCATCGGCTTCAAGCACGCGATGATGACGCTCGACCGCGCCCGCCCCGGCGTGGCCGCCCAGGCGCGTCGGCCTCGCCCAGGGCGCGCTCGAGTACGCCTCGGTCTACGCGAACCGGCGCAAGCAGTTCGGCGCAGCCGATCGCGCAGCTTCCAGATGATCCAGGGCATGCTGGCCGACATGGCGACCAAGGTCGAGGCGGCGCGCCAGCTGGTCTACGCCGCCGCCCGCACATCGACGCCGGCGCCGCCGAACATCACCAAGCTGGCCGCCGAGGCCAAGCTCTTCGCCACCGACATGGCCATGGAGGTGACCACCGACGCGGTGCAGATCTTCGGCGGCTACGGCTACATGAAGGACTACCCGATCGAGAAGTACATGCGCGACGCCAAGATCACCCAGATCTACGAGGGCACGAACCAGGTCCAGCGCCTGGTGATCAGCCGCTGGGTGCTCAAGGAGGCCCGCGAGCACGCCGAGCTGGATGCGTTCATCCCCCGCGAGGTCCAGAAGCACGTGGACCCGGCCGAGGTGAGCTGAGCCCGCCGGCTGCCGGCCCTTTCCTTCGCTCTGGAGCCCGGCGCCCGCCGGGCTCCTTCTCTTTGCGGCCCGTCCGGGCCCCTCAGCCGGCTGAAAGCGGACTTGACGCTTGACCTAGTTCCCTGTAGTATTAGTACAACATTGAACTAGTCCGCCGGAGGGCGAATGAAGAACCAAGCGCGGCCTCTCACCCTGGACACGGCGAGCGGGCTGCCCATCTACCGCCAGATCGTCGACTGGGTGAAGCTGAACGCGGCCGGCGGCGGCCTCCCCCCGGGCGTGCAGCTGCCCACGGTCCGCCAGCTCGCCGTGGACCTGGGCGTCAACAGCAACACGGTGGCGCGGGCCTACCTGGAGCTGGAGCGCATGGGGGTGGTCCACACCCTGCGCGGCAAGGGCACCTATGTCGCCGACGGCGAGCCGCCCGTGCCCGATGCCCTGCGCGCGGCCAAGATCCGCGATCTGGTCACCGAGTGTCTCTCGAAGGCAGCGGAATTCGGCTTCGGCGCGGCCGAGCTGGCGGCGGAACTCACCGATCGCCTGCCCGCCGTCGCCGCGGCCAAGGAGGAGTGATGAACATGGTCATCCCGGACATATCCAAGAAGGCGGCTCCGGAGCTGAGACCGGCCATCAGGGGCGACTTCCGCTTCGGCGCTTTCAACCTGGTCATCCTCATCGCCATCATGGGGCTGGGCGCGGTGATCCAGCTCCGGCTCGTCCAGCCCGCCGGCGCGACACTGGCGATGCGGCCGGAGGTGCTCAGCGTCGTGGCCGCCATCGTCATGGGCTCGGGGCTGATCCTGGTCCCCAAGTGGCAGAAGCTGATCGCCCTGGGCGTCGTCTACTGGGTGATCCTGCGCTTCGCCTTCAAGGAGGCCTCCATCTGGCCCCTGCACCTGTCGGCCTACCTGGGCCTGCTGGCCGCGGCCTCCGTGCAGATCGCCCAGCAGTGGGAGAAGGGCGTCGTGCTGCGCCTGGGCAAGTTCCGCGGCCTCAAGGGGCCCGGGCTTCTTCGCCATCCTGCCGCTCGTGGAGCGTGTCGACGCCTACATCGATCACCGCGTGCGCTGCACGGATTTCCGCGCCGAGACCACGCTCACGCGCGACACGGTGCCGGTCAACGTGGACGCCATCGCCTTCTGGCTGGTCTGGGACGCCAAGATGAGCGTGCTCGAGGTGGAGAACTTCGTCGAGGCCGTGATCCTCAGCGCGCAGACCGCGCTGCGGGATGCCATCGGCCGCCACGAACTCTCCGAGATGCTCGCCGACCGCGAGAAGATCGGCCAGCAGATCCAGCAGGTGCTCGACCGCAAGACCGACCCCTGGGGCATCACGATCCAGAGCGTCGAGATCCGCGACGTGGTCATCCCCAAGGGCCTCGAGGACGCCATGAGCCGCCAGGCCCAGGCCGAGCGCGAGCGCCAGAGCCGGGTGATCCTGGGCACGGCCGAGACCGAGATCGCCGAGAAGTTCGCCAAGGCCAGCGAGGCCTACCAGAACAACCCCGTCGCCCTGCACCTGCGGGCGATGAACATGGTCTTCGAGGGGCTCAAGCAGAAGGGCAGCATGATCATCGTGCCCTCCACGGCCGTCGAGACCATGGGCCTGGGCGCCCTGGGCGGCCTGACCGCCCTCGGCCGGCCCGTGCCCGGCGGCAAGGCGGCGCCGGCGGACGAGCCGCCCGCCGAGGCTTGATCGCCGTGCCCCCCTGCGCAGTGGACCCGGGCCGGGAAGCGGCCCGGGTCGCCGCCTCCCCACCGCCGCGATCATTGCTTAACAGAATGCGCATTCTGTCCTAGGCTCTTCCTCGGGAGCGGAGCTGAACCCGGCGCCCGGCTGCGGCGGCCTCCACGCTGAGGCCACGCTCCCCCAGCCGACCGGAGCGCCAGCACCCAGGGAGGAACCCGATGAGAGAGCATGCACGGCCCGCGCTGGGCATCCTGCTGGTCCTGGCCCTTGCGGGCCTGGGCTGCTCGAGCAGCGACGACAGCACCTCGCCAGAACCCACGGTCCCGACGGTGACGAGCGTGACGCCCGCCGATGGGGCCATTCATGTCGACCCCGGGGACGATGTCCTCGTGCGCTTCAGCGTGCCCATGGACGAGGCCAGCGTCGAGGCGGCGACGACGCTGAGTTCGCCGACCCGTGTCGATGTCAGCTTCGAAGCCTACTGGCTGGCCGGCATCCTGAGCATCGATCCCCTCGAAGACCTCGAGCGCGGCGTCGTGTACACCCTGACCGTCGGCACCGGCGCCGAGAGCGCCGAGGGCGAGCCCTTGGCGACGGCCTTCACCAGCAGCTTCACCACGCTGCCCAGCTACCCGGTGGTGCTCTCCACCAATCCGGCCGACGACGCCACCGGCGTGCCCCTCAATGCCAGCGTCCATGTGCAGTTCTCAATGGGCATGGACGAAGCGAGCACGGAGGCGGCCATCAACGTCAACCCGAGCGCTGCCTACACGTTTGAATTCGACGGTGACAACTTCACGCTCGACTTCACCGCGAACCTCGCGGCCAGCACCACCTACACGGTCACCATCGACGAGAGCGCGGCGGCCTCGGGCCCGGGCGCCACGCTGAGCGAGGACCACGTCTTCAGCTTCACGACGGGCTCCGGGGTGGACAATACGCCGCCCAGCATCCTCAGCTACAGCCCGGCCAATGGCGCCACGAATGTGAGCCGCACGATCGGTCAGATCACGATCACCTTCTCGGAACCGATTCGGGGCCTCGAGTCTCCGGACGGACTCGACCTGCGCCTCTCCGTCCTCATCTACGACGATCCGACGCTGAGCCCGGACGGTACCGTTCTCACCGTGCCGCTCCTGCGCTTGCCGGCCGGGTGCACGCTCTTCGTGGACCTGGGGCCCTTCCAGGACGCGGTCGGCAACTGGAGCGCCGATCCGCCGGTCTACAGCTTCACCACCGCGGGCACGGCCGACTTCTTCCCCGCCGGGCCGAGCGACTGGTGGGAGTACTACCGCATGGGCGAGGGCTGGGATGACGAGTACCTGATCAAGGCCGAGAACGTGACCGGCGGCGATTTCGATCTCTCGCGCTACCGCCCCGACTACGGCGACCGCCAGCCGGAGGACTACACCCTGCTCGATCAGATCAGCCACTACAGCCGCACGGCGAGCAGCATCTTCTGGAACGGTCGCAACGAGCTGAACGAGGGGACCTGGGATGCCTTCACCTTCACGCCGCCCGTCGAGTGGCTGCACTTGCCGCTCACCCTGGGCCAGAACTGGGCGGGTCAGTCCACCTTCACGATCGACGGCCAGCAGGCCCGCGTCATCTACGAGGCAGAGGTGACGGACATCCGCGACGTCGCCCCCGACCTCCTGCGGTCCAAGTCGCGGGCCGGCTGGCGGCCCGGCGGAGAGCGGCAGGGGAGCTGGGTCTTCCCTGACTGCGCCGAGGTCACGCTCTCCTACACGCTCCAGTCCAATGTCGAGGGTACCTGGGAGACGATGGAAGCGGGCAGCGAGGTCGATCTCTACTGCCCCGGGCTGGGCCAGATCGCGCTGCACAGCGAGAACACGTCCTACGGCGAAGGCGATCCCGAGCTGAGAGTGGAGGACTCCTACCTGAGCTGGTGGCTGGTCGGCCAGTAGGCCGGCTTCCCACGCCGCGCTGAGCTTGCTAGACTGGGGGCGGCCCTGCCGCCCCCCTTTCATTCCCGAGGAGGCCCATGCCCGAGACCGTCACCCTCGTCGACGCCATGGCCTACATCTTCCGCGCCTACTACGCCCAGGCCGCACGCAGCGGGCCGGCCGGCCAGCCCACCGGCGCCAGCTTCGGCTTTCTCGACTTCCTGCTGCGCCTCATCGTGCGCGAGAGCCCCAGCCACCTGGCCGTGGTCTTCGACTCGGGGCCGAAGAGCTTTCGCAATGCCCTCTACCCCGACTACAAGGCCAATCGCGGCGCTGCGCCGGAGGACCTGCTGCCCCAGTTCGCCCAGTGCGAGGCCCTCGCCGCCGCCCTCGGCCTGCCGGTTTTCAAGGTGGCCGACCATGAGGCCGACGACGTGCTGGCCACCCTCGCCGCCCGCTGCCGCGCCGCGGGCTGCGCGGTGCGCATCATCTCGGGGGACAAGGACCTCGCCCAGCTCGTGGACGAGCAGGTGAGCATCCACGATCCCGCGCGGGGCAAGCGCTTCACGCCGCGCACCGTGCCCAAGCAGTTCGGCGTGGCGCCGGCGCAGATGGTCGACTACCTCGCCCTCACCGGCGACGCCAGCGACAACGTCCCCGGCGTGCGGGGCGTCGGCCCCAAGACGGCCGCCGCCCTGCTCCAGGCCCTGGGCAGTCTGGACGGCGTCTACGCCGGCCTCGATGCGGTGCCGGACCTGCCCATCCGCGGCGCCAAGACCCTGGCCGCTCGGCTGGTCGAGCACCGGGAGGCCGCCTACCTCTCGCAGGAGCTGGTCACCCTGAAGCGCGACCTGCCGCTGGATGTCGCACCGGCGGCGCTCGCCTACACCGGCGCCCCCCGCGCCGAGTGCAGGGCCCTCTTCGCCGAGCTGGGCTTCGAGCACCTGATCCCCTTCGTGCCCCGCTGGCAGGGGGAGGCGGCGCCCGCAGCCGGCGCTTGAACGCCTGCGCCGGGCGTGCTTAGGTGCGGGGGCGCGTCGGGAACCTCGCCCCCGGGCGAGGTTTGAACCGGCCTCGCCCCTTCCGCCTGCCAAGGAGAAACCGATGACCGGCCTGCGCCGCAGCCTCCTGCTCACCGCTCTCGCCTGCCTGCCGGCTGCCGCCCTGGCCGATGCCGGACAGCCGCCCTCGATCGCGCCCTTCGTCGGCACCTGGCGGATCAACTTCGAGCTGAGCTACCTGCGCGCCTTGGCGGACGAGCATTTGCCCCAGCGGGACCCGACGGCGCTGCGCAATTATGTGGACACGATGAGCCGCATCATCGAGCTGAGCATCGGCGACAGCCTGATCACCTACTCGCGCGGGCGCCACACGAAGAGCTTTCCCTTTGCGATCACCGGGGAGGAGAACGGCAAGATCAGTCTGATTGCCGATCCCCAGGGCCAGTCCGCCGCCTGGGTGCTGGAGCTGATGCCCGAGGGCACTCTCTACCTGCGCTCCACCGCCACGCAGATGACGGACTTCTATGTCTACGAGCGCGGGCGCATTCCCCGCGATGAGAACGGCCTGCCCGTCTTCCTGGCGCCGCCGCCCCGCCTGCCCGGCGAGTGGACGCCCCCGCCGACGGCGCCGGCGGACACGGCCACTCCCACCGCCCCGGCGGATTCGGCGGCTGCCCTGCCGGCACCGCCGCGCGGCTGAACCGCTCCCCCAAGAAAATGGGACCCCGGTTGCCCGGGGTCCCGCGTCGTTTCAGGCTCGATCACCCGCAGGGGGCGACCGCCTCGCGAAGCTAGTACAGGCTCTTGACCTGGCTCAGCGTCGCTTCCTCGGTAGCCGTGAAGCCGAGGGATTTGAACTGCTGGAGGCCGGTGCGGCCGTAGCCCACATCGCTGTCCCAGTAGCTCACGTACCAGCCGATGGTCTCCACGCCATTGTAGCTGATCTGGCCGCAGAGGCCGGCATTCTCGTAGCCCCAGGCCATCGACTGGCCGGCGGGCAGGACCAGGCCCTCGCCGCTGATGTCGATGATGGAGTACACGGTCGGCGGCGAGGTGTCGATGACGCCCGCGGGATAGAAGGTCCCCACGCCGTCCCAGGCCCAGGTGTAGGGATTGGTGACGTTGTAGATGCTGGTCTGGTTCAGATCGACGTTCCACTCCACCGGCATGACGATGGGATCGCTGCTGTACTCGTTGGTGGGGAAGCCCAGCTCGACGAGGGTCTGGGGCTCGCCCGTGTTGTTCGTCCAGATGTGCAGCGTGTAGTAGGCCCAGCCAGAGGCCGAACCGTTGGTGGTCGCCGGCGTGTTCATGGCGCCGCCGGTGTTGTACATCACGTCAGTGCGATCGCCAATGGGCTGATCCACCGCGGTGCCGTTGGGGATGGTCACCACGGAGCCGTCCTTGGACGCCACGAGCGCAAAGGCCGGCGCGGCAATCGCCAGGATGGCGAAGGCAACGAATAGCTTTTTCAACATGGTCTCCTCCAGGAGAAATTTGCTGTCAGTTCACAGACGTCCGTTGGTGCGTCCATCGGCCCTCGGAGGAGAGGATCCGCTGACGCACCGCTGGGCACAGTATAGCATAGCGGGTCCGGGCAATCTATAGAGGGTCTTGGGGGGCGGGCTTTCGGGGGAGGATTTCGGCCAAGCCAGGTTAGAATCGCGGGGTTGCCTGTATCAAGGGTGTATCAAAGCAGAGGACCCCCGGCATGGGGCCGGGGGTCCAGAAAGCGGCAAAAACTCCTGGAGGAAGAGCTTCAGCTAGGGACTAGTAGAGGCTCTTGACCTGGCTCAGGGTGGCCTCCTCGGTGGCCGTCGTCAGGTAGTCGGCCGTGAACTGCTGCAGACCGGTGCGGCCGTAGGGCTCGTCGCTGTCCCAGAAGCTCACGTACCAGCCGATGGTCTCGACGCCATTGAAGGTGATCTGCCCGCAGAGGCCGGCATTCTCGTAGCCCCAGACCATGGAAGCGCCCGCGGGGAGCACCAGGTTGGCGGCGGAGACGTCGACCACGCTGTACACGGTCGGCGGCGAGGTGTCGATGACGCCCGTGGGCGTGAAGGTGCCCACGCCGTCCCAGGCATGCGTGTAAGGATCCGCCACGGAGTAGACGTCGTTGTTGTTCAGGTCGATGTTCCACTCAACGGGCATCACGATGGGGTCCGCGCTGTTCTCGTTGGTGGGGAAGCCCAGCTCGAGGAACTCGATGTCCTGGGCGGCGCCGTTGGTGTAGACGTTCATGGTGTAGTAGGCCCAGCCGGAGGCATTGCCCGCGGTGGTTGCCGGGGTGAACATGGCGCCGCCCGTGTTGTACTCGACGTCCGCGCGGTCGCCCAGAGGCTGATCCACCGGGCTGCTGTTCGGAATGATGACCACTGAGCCGTCCTTCGACGCCACAAAGGCAAAGGCCGGCGCCGCGATCGCCAAGACGGCGAGCGCAACAA
Source organism: uncultured bacterium (assembly GCA_963695095.1). Classification (GTDB taxonomy): domain Bacteria; phylum Krumholzibacteriota; class Krumholzibacteriia; order JACNKJ01; family JACNKJ01; genus VGXI01. The sequence continues at coordinate 3,230,842 of CAVOFT010000001.1, forward strand.
CTAGCTTTCTCAGCATTGCGAGTCCTCCTTGAGGAACAGATGATGTCAAACCAAGGTGAAACGCACCCGAGTCAATCCAGAATCGGATCCCGAGAGCGAATCTCTCATGGCTCGGAGTCTAGCAGATGGGCGATTGTCATGTCTAGGTTACAGTTGTAAAGCCATGTAAATCAATCGGATCTGATCGATGGCCGAGGCAGGTCGGACGATGGGGCTCGCGTTTCGGCCGGGAAGCCGCCGCCCGCCAGGCCGGGGGCCAAGCGCTGACAACTAGGCTTGACGCATGGAAACAATCGGCGACAGCCCGTCCCGAGGCCCCGGCCGCGGCTCGACAGCGGTCCGCAATCGCTGCGTTTGCAACAGGGTCGCCGGCCCGCTATTTTGGAGGCGGGCGGTTGCAATCCCGAGAACCCTGCGCTAGACTGCCCCGGTTTTCCGACTCCCCTCGCCCCACCAGCTGAGACCCTAGGGATGGCGGAGGTGCGCCCGATGGCCGAATCCCGCATGCGGATAGCTATCCACAAGCAGGGGCAGGACTGCCAGGTCCGCGTCCGTGCCTTTTCCGGCAAGGAAGAGAAGCAGCTCCGGGCGAAGCTCAATCTTTGCCCCGCCGACGAGGCGCTGACGCGCATGGAGTCCTACGAGGATCTCCGTGCAGACGAGTACTTCACGGTGAAGAGCGCCGGCGGCCCCGAGCTCTGCTTCGGCTGCCCGCCCGGACGCCTCGTGCGCCTGCGCGAGTTCCTCGACGAGACGCGTGGCGCCGCCGTGACCGACGGCGCCGAGCACGTGCCCAGCACCGAGGATGCGCGGCGTGCAGTCAGCCTCGAGGACAACTTCGCCGAAGAGCTCACGCACATCATCGATTCCAATCTGCCCTTCTACAAGCGGGGCCCGGCGGCCTTCGCCAAGGGCGTGGGGATGCGCCTCGGCGTGCTGCTGCTGCTCGCCATCGTGGGGCGCGTCGTCTACCTCGGCCGCGCGGATCACTACGTCAGCCGCAGCCTGCAGAGCATCATGAAGACGGCGGAGACGCCCTATGCCGGCCAGAGCTATCTCTCCTACTTCTTCGAGCCCAACTACAGCCACCGCTCCAAGCTGATCATCAAGCGCCCCCTCTACATCCGCGGTAACCGGGTGATTCTCGAGGGCGGCTTCTACGTGCAGATCGAGGGCATCGGCAACCTGAAGGCCTCCATCGAAGCCCACAACAACGAGCCCGTGACCCTGCGCGTGGACGCGCGGGAGGGCCGCATGCAGCTCGCCGGCATCTTCGTCGGCGGGGACCAGGTCGCCCCCAAGGGCGAGCTGCGTTACCAGGGCAAGGTGCCGGTGGCCGGCGCGGCGCCCAGCCGCGTCGACGCCCTCGACACCGACGCGCAGGGCGCCTACGTCCGCGTGCGCGACGCCGACCCCGAGGAGGACGGCACCTTCGGCTGGATGCTGGGACAGACGGTGAGCGTGACGGGGAACCTGACCAACGACGTCGACCGCTACCTGATCGGCACGGACGACTTCAAGTTCGCGATCGAGCGCAGCAGCGTGAAGCCGGAGATCCAGGAGATCCTCGACCTCGCCGCCGGCAGCAGCGAGCGCGCCATCGTCGACATGCGGCTCGCCAATCGGCCCTTCAATCTCATCGATCGGCGCAATCCGCGCGAGGGTCGGCGGGAGACGCGCATCATCTCGATGGGCACGGCCCACTACATCACCGTGCAGAGCGCGGTGCTGAAGAACATCTAGCGTGAAGCGGGCATGAGGGGCTCCCGCTCGCGCCGCTTCACAGGCGCTCGCAGAAGCCCCTCATGCCCGCCCCGCGCACGTTCCCCCATAGCACCGCGCTCTGCACGCATCCCTTGCGCTGGGGGCATTCACTTCGGCATGCTTTGCGGCGAGGCGTCTCTGGTTCTTCTGCGAGCGCCTGTGAAGCGGCGCGAGCGGGAGAAGCCAGAGACGCCCCGGAGGTCACGAATGAGCGGACGCGAATGCCCCCAGCCTGAACATCCTGCTCCTGAGCGGCGACCGCGATCGGGCGCTCACCGCGCTCAACCTGGCTGCGGCCGCCCTGGCCCTGGGCAGGCCGACCGCGCTCTTCCTGACCTGGGAAGCGGTGGCGCGCTTCGCCGCGAACAGCCTCGACGAGGGGCCGCTGCCGGCCTTCGTCGCGGGGCCGGCAGCGGCCGCCCTGGCCGGGCAGCCGGGCATTGCCGAGAGCCTGGAGGCGCTGCGCAAGCGCGGGCTCAAGCTCTACGCCTGCGCGGGGACCCTGCAGCTGCTGGGGATCGATGCGAGCGCCCTCGCTCCGCGCGTCGATGCCGTCGCGGGCGCGGCCAGCTTCCTCGCCGAAGCCGCCGCGGGGCAGATCGTCAGCCTCTAGGCCCGCCGTCGGCGCCGGCCTCGCTCTCGCTGCCGCGCAGCTCGAGATAGCGACCCTCGAAGAAGTAGCCCAGCCGCGGCGGACGGCCATGCCGCGCCGCCGCGCGATCGATGGCGTCCAGGATGTCGCGCTTGAGGTGGCGGCCGGACAGGTGGATGAGCACGAGGTGCTTCACGCCGGCCGCGGCAGCCGTGGCGAAGCTGGCGTCGATGTTGGCATGGCGGCTGCCGGCCATCTCCTCGGCGTCGAGATAGGTGGAATCGATGAGCAAGAGGTCCGCGCCCGCGCAGGGCGCCGGATCGCGGAGCGGCTGCGTGTCGCCCGTGTAGACGAGCAGGGGATGCCAGACGGTCTCCACCACGGCCTCGCGGCCGCGCGCCAGGATGAGCGCCTTGACCTCCCGCGGATCGGCGCCCGCCAGCTCGGGGCGCAGGGCCTGCCGCCGCTCCTCGATGCGATAGCCGAGGCTCTGCCAGCCGCGCGTGTGGTCGACGGCGAAGGCGCTCACCCGCGTGCTGCGGCGGGTGATGTCCACCACCACCTCGTCGCCCGGCGCCAGACAGTGCCAGGTCAGGGCGTACTGCAGCCGATGGCGCTGCTTCTTGTCCAGGTACTCGCGCAGGTAGCCGATGAAGGGGTCCCCGGCCGGGTAGTGCACGGCCAGCGGAATCTCCCGATCCCCGTTGCTCAGGTTGCGCAGGTTGACCAGGCTGGGCAGGCCGGCGATGTGGTCCTCGTGCCCGTGCGTGAGGAAGACCTTGCGGATGCCGAAGATGCGCTTGCCGAGCGAGTGGATGATGCCCTCGCCCGCGTCCAGGAGGAGGCGGGCGGGCTTGTAGTAGAACCAGGAGGCATAGAGCGCCTTCGAGTAGCCGGCCAGGATGTTCTGCATGGGCAACACCTTAGCCGCGCGAGGGCGCCCGCGCAAGGCGGGAAGCGCGGGCGGGCATCTTGACTTTGGCCGCAACCCCTTTATCATGCGCTCGTTACGATTCCCTGGCGGGGTCTTCCCGCGCCCCTTCCGGCGGCGTGGACGCGACTCGGCCCTGATCCGAGGTCCACTCCATGGCAAGGAAGAAGATCATCATCATGGGCGCGGCCGGCCGCGACTTCCACAACTTCAACTGCCTCTACCGCGACAACGCGGACGTCGAGGTGGTCGCCTTCACCGCCACCCAGATTCCCGACATCGAGGGCCGGCGCTATCCGGCCGAGCTCGCCGGCAAGCTCTACCCCAAGGGCATCCCCATCCACGAGGAGGAGAGGCTGGGCGAGCTGATCGAGGAGCACGAGGTGGACGAGGTCGTCTTCGCCTACAGCGACGTCACCCACGAGCACGTCATGCACGCCGCCTGCTTCGTCAACGCGATGGGACCGAGCTTCACGATGATCGGCACCCAGGACACGATGATCGAGAGCACCAAGCCGGTCATCTCCATCTGCGCCACGCGCACCGGCTGCGGCAAGAGCCAGACCACGCGCAAGGTGATGGAGATCCTCAAGGACATGGGCAAGAAGGTGGTCGCGGTGCGCCACCCGATGCCCTACGGCGATCTCGCCAAGCAGGCCGTGCAGCGCTTCGCCACCCTCGACGATCTGGTCAAGCACGACTGCACGATCGAGGAGATGGAGGAGTACGAGCCGCACATCGCCGCCGGGCACGTCGTCTACGCCGGCGTGGACTACGAGGCCATCCTGCGCGAGGCGGAAAAGGAGGCTGACGTCATCCTCTGGGACGGCGGCAACAACGACACCAGCTTCTACCTGCCCAACCTGCTCATCGTCGTCGTCGATCCGCTGCGCCCGGGGCACGAGATCGGCTACTTCCCCGGCGAGACCAACCTGCTGCAGGCCGACGTGATCGTCATCAACAAGATCGACAGCGCGAGCCTGGAGGACATCGAGGCGGTGCGGGCGACGATCCGCGAGCTGAACCCCGAGGCCATCGTGGTCGACGCCGCCAGCCCCATCAGCGTGGAGGATCCGGAGCTGATCGCCGGCGCCCGCGTGCTGGTGGTGGAGGACGGCCCCACGCTCACCCACGGCGAGATGAAGCTGGGCGCGGGCATGGTCGCCGCCCTCAAGTTCGGCGGCGAGCCGGTGGATCCGCGGCCCTACCTGGTCGGCAAGCTCAAGGAGACCTTCGCCAAGTACGAGGACATCGGCGTGCTGCTGCCGGCCATGGGCTACGGCGGCCAGCAGAAGCAGGATCTCGAGGCCACCATCGCCGCCGTCGACTGCGACGCGGTGATCATCGGCACGCCCATCGACCTGCGGCGCATCATGACGATCAAGCAGCCCTCGACGCGCGTCACCTACGAGCTGGACGAGATCGGCCGCCCCGACATGGACGACATCATCAGCGCCTTCCTGCAGCAGCTCGAGAGCGAGGACGAGGAAGCGCAGGATCACGAGCACAAGCCCGGCGACGGCCACAAGCACGCGCACTAGGCCGCCGCTCGCCATCGCGCCAAACGAAAAACGCCGGGGCCCGAAAGCCCCGGCGTTTGGCATGGGAGGCTGTGAAGGAAGATAGCAGGGGAATCAGGGTGTGACCAGCGTGCTCGCCTCGCGGTTGCGGCTGCGCGCCGGCAACAGCGCGCAATCGGTTTGGCCGAAGAGCCGGTAGAGCCACCAGCCGGAATCCAGGCCATGGCTCTCCATGAGCACGCGCTGGGCATACTGCAGGGCCTCGCCCACCGTGGCCCCGCCGAGCAGGCGCTCGTAGAGGGCGGCGCGGAAGGCGTCGCGCTCGCTCACCTCGCGGAAGGGCGCCAGGGGCACGAGCACGTGGCGACAGCCGTGGGCGAGCAGCTCGCCGGCGCGTTCGCCGAGCAGGTCGGGGTCGCCGGCCTCCTGGCCGCCGCCCGGGGGCAGGTCCAGCAGAACGAGTTCGCAGTCGGGCCGGCCCTCGGCCAGCAGGCTTTCCAGGGCCGAGGCGTCGAGGCAATGGATGAGGCGGGCGCTGGCCTCCTGCTCGGTGCTCCAGTAGACATCCAGGCCCTTGGTCTCCACCAGTTCCTGGATGCCCTGGGCGAGCCGGCGCGCCGCGCCGCTCTCCCCCACCACGCGCAGGCTCGTGCGCAGGCCGTCGGTCTCGGGGCGCAGATTGCGGCGGCGGAAGTGGAGGAAGTTGGTGCCGCGGGTGAACAGGTGCGTCTCGCCGAGGAAGACCCCATCGCGCTGGCTGGGCAGCAGCTCCCAGGGCAGGCGCAGGACCACCGGCGCGCCGAGCACGCGCAGGCGCTCGCCGAGTCCGTCTTCGCCGCCACGCTGGGCCAGGCCGGCGGCCAGGGCCGCTGCCATGGGGCCGACGAGGCGCAGGCGGTTCTCGCTCGGGTCGCGCGCTTCGCTGTAGTCCGCAAGCAGGTCCGCCAGGGCCGCTTCCATCTGCTCGGGCGCGGGCAGCAGCTCGCTCAACTCGAGACTGAGCACTTGCTCGGTCGCCAGGCCGGGGGCGCGCAAGGGCCTCGGCAGCGGCTGCCTGGCGCCCGGCGGCAGGGGTGTGGCGAGCACCGGCTCCTCGCCCTCCCAGCGCCGGTCCTCGAGCTGCTTGCGATCCAGGAAGTGGCGCAGGTACTGGCCGCGCAGGTCGCGGTCGTCGACGAGGAAGAGCAGGCGGCGCGGCCCGCGCTCGCGACTGAGGAACTCCCGGCTCGTCGTCCAGACGCGCGTGACGAGATCCGAGAAGCTCTCCACATAAGGGGAGAAGTCGAGGATGGCGATGGCCACTTCGCGCAGGCCGAGCAGGCCGGCCTGGAAGAAGCACTCGCGGAAGCGGTCCTCGAGCACCGCCAGGTCGGCCTTCTCCTCGGCCGGCAGGCAGAGATGAAAGAGGAAGCGCTGGGGCAGATCTCCGCTCGAGGTGAGCATCACCTCGCGCTCGCCGCCATACTCGGCGATCTCGCCCAGGACCGTCTCGCCGGCCATCTTCAGCACGGCGCTGGGCGGGCGGGGCGAGTCCGGCCCCGACCAGGGCAGCACGAGGGCGTCCACCCTCAGCTCGGAGGCCTGCTGGGTCGAGAGCGCGATGGCGCGGTTGCCGATGCCGTAGTTGCGGATCATCACCCGGCAGCAAAGCAAGGGCGATGACAAACCGCCGCGGCAGGCGGGCCGGCCCGCCGATCCGGGCGGCGCGGGGGCAGCGGCTGCCCATGGATGCCTTGGGATGCCCGCCCGGGCGGCGCGCGGGCCGGCCGGCGCGGAGGATGGGCGGCGAGGGCGCAGGCGGACGCGCGAAGCCGTCTATTCCTGTTCTTCGCGGACGATCTCGCGGCCGGTGCCGAATTCGTAACGGCGCTCGGCGCACTGGCTATCGCTCACTCGGCAACGATAGCAGGCAAAATTCACGTCGCAGATGGGCGCCAGTCCGATGCGCGCGTCGCCCGAGGCGAAGAGCTGGAGCAGGAAGTCCACGGTCTCCTCGTCGCGGCCGGAGGCCGCCGCCAGCGCGACGATGGCGGCGCGAATGCCGGCCGCGTCGATCGAGCCGTCCACGAGGTCGCGCATGCGGCTGAGCACGCGGCGCACGGCGGGGCTCGAGCCGGGCGTCTTCCAGCCCATCTCGCGGGTGAACTCGACGGCGCCCTCGTCCTTGATGTAGCTGAACATCTCCTCGACGCCGGCGGCCAGGTCCTCCTCGCTCTCGAAGGAGGAGAGGAAGTCCACGACGCTGCCGAAGTCCTTGCGCAGCGTGCGCATGGTGCGGGCGTTCTTGGCGATGGAGCGGACGCGCTGGAGATTGAGCTCGAGGCCCTCCACCTCGGCGAGCTTGCGCTTGCCCTTCTCGTCGAGGTCGGCCAAGGCCTCGAAGTCCGCCAGGTGCTCCTGCAGCAGGGGCTGCTTGTCGTAGGTGAAGCCGTAGTTGCCGAATCCGAAGCGCAGCATCTGGAGAATGAGCGAGAACCAGATGCCGTCGTCGCTCTTCCGGGCCGCCTTCCAGCGCAGGACCTCTTCCTCCACATAGTGGAGCGGGTCGATGCTCGAGCCCTGGCGTTTCATGTCCTCGCGCAGGGTGGTCACGATCTCCTCGAAGAGATCCTTCATGCGGTCCGCCATGGGCACACTCCGATCTTGAACTGATCGTTCACTACACTACAGCAAATGGAGTGGGAATGAAGAGGGAGATCCAGACTATAGGCGATTCCGGTCGCCAGCGCCAGCCGGAAAGTCGCCGACTTGTCAGGGACCGCGCCCGGATGCTAGGCTGGCCGCCAGCCGGAGCGGGCGCGCCCCGGCCCACCGCCGCACCGAAGGGGTTACCGATGAGCTCTGCCATCCGCCTTGGCCGCATGGCCTTGACCGCCTGCTTCCTGCTGATCGCCTTCGCCGCGGCCCTTGCCCTGCCGGCCGCCGCCCAGGCTCCGGAGGCGGTCCCCGCGCCGGCAGCGGCTCCCGATACCAGCGGCCTCAGCTCCCTGCAGAAGGTGATGCTCCAGGCCCAGCAGCTCAGCGGCAAGCGGCCGGCCGCCCCGCCCGATTCGGTGATCCTGCCGCCGGGTGTGCGCCGGCTGACGCACACGGACGCTGACGAGGGCCCCTGCGCCTGGAGTCCCGACGGCAAGACCCTCTACTACGATGCTCTCGACGGCGGTCCGCGCACTCTCCTGCGCATGGACCTGGCCACGGGCGAGGTGGGCCCCATCGCCGATACTCCCCGCGAGGGTTTCAACGCGGCCGTCTCGCCGGATGGGCGCTACCTCGTCTTCGCGCGCACCCTGCCCAATCTCCGGCACAAGCTCTGGGTGATGCGCCTGGAAGACGGCGAGGAGGCCAAGCTGACCACCGAGGGCGGCAACCTGTACGAGGGCGACCCCGCCTGGAGCGTGAGCGGCGGGCTCATCTACTACTCCCTCTCGAACAACGGGACTCCCAATGCCACGCCGATGGTGATCTCCCGCACGGGCGACAACCTGCAGCCTCTCGAGCAGGGGAACGGCAGCTACCAGAGTCCCCGGCCCAGTCCGAGCGGCAGCAAGATCGCCTGGGTGCTGCGCGTGGGTGCGACGGCCGGCCTGCGCATCGTCGATGCCCGCATCAGCGCCCTCAGCGAGGATTACGAGTTTCCCGGCTACTTCCTGAGCAGCGTGGACTGGCTGCCCGGCGAGCGGCGGCTCGTGGTTTCCTACCTGACCCTGAGCGCCCCCGCGGAGGGCTACCGGATCGGGATCGTCGATCTCGACAGCTTGCAACTCGAGCCCTGGCTCGACATGCCGGCGGCCCTGGATCCCCGCGTCTCGCCCGATGGGCGGCAGCTGGTCTTCCGGTCCCGGGTGGGCAAGAACTACGAGCTCTACCTCGCCGACCTGCCGTGAGGCCCGGTCTCGCCAGGCTGGCCTGAGCGCGGCCGCGCACTTGGCGGCGGCCGCAAAGATGGGTTCGCCCTGCCCGCCGCTTTGATGTATCCTGGCGTCCGCTGCAGGCGCCGAGCCGACTCGCGCCATCGCGCAAGGAGCCCCATGCCCAGGGACAAGGTCATCGTCGTCATGCCGGCCTACAACGCCGAGACCACCCTCGAGCGCACCCTGGCCGACATCCCGGCCGGCAGCGTGGACGAGATCATCCTCGTCGACGACTGCAGCAAGGACGGCACGGTGGATCTGGCCCGGCGCCTGGGGCTCACCGTCATCGAGCACGAGACGAACAAGGGCTACGGCGGCAACCAGAAGACCTGCTACGCAGCGGCCCTGGAGCGCGGCGCCGATGTCGTGGTGATGATCCACCCGGACTATCAGTACGACGCCCGCCTGGTGCCCCACCTGGCGGGCCTGCTCAGCGCCGGCCACGTGGACGTGGTGCTGGGCAACCGCATCCGATCGCGGCGGGAGACCCTGGCCGGCGGCATGCCGATCTACAAGTACCTGGCCAACCGCGGGCTCACGATCGTCGAGAACCTCTGGCTGGGCCAGAACCTGGGCGAGTTCCACAGCGGCATGCGCGGCTATCGGCGCGAGGTGCTGCAAACCCTGCCCTGGGAGCGCAACAGCGACGACTTCGTCTTCGACAGCCAGTTCCTGGCCCAGGCCGTCTACTTCGGCTTCCGCGTGGGCGATATCCCCGTGCCCGTGCGCTACATGGAGGAGGCGAGCAGCATCAACTTCGCGCGCAGCCTCGAGTACGGCCTGCTCACCCTGGAGACCCTGGCCCGCTACGCCCTGCACCGCCACGGGCTGATGCAGAGCGACATCTTCGAGCCCCGCGAGGGAGCGCCCGCCCCCAGCGGCGGCCCCAAGCGCGCCCGCCGGCTGGTGGACAAGGCCCGCCAGCTGGCCGAGGGCAGCCCGGGCAAGAGCGAGCCCATCGCTGGAAACCCCCGGCAACAGTAAACCTTCTATTTCCGGTATCAATATAGTGAATCTCTTGGCGAGCGGCTAAGCTGGCCTCTAATTTGGATCTATGAGTCCGGTTGGAAGCAGCTGACCCTACCCTCACCCCAGAGGTCACCATGAAGCGCACGGCTATCATCCTCTTTGCCTTCTTCCTGTCGATCGCGATGGCCGGTTCCGCCTTCGCCTACCCCAGCTATTTCACGAACCGCTGTGCGAGCTGCCACAGCGACGACACGCCCACCTGCAACGGCTGCCATCAGCACCGCGGCAACGTGCAGGCCAGCCTGGACGCTGCCAGCTACCTGCCCGGCGCACCCGTGAGCGTCACCCTCACCGGGGGCGCCGAGGAGGGCTGGATCCGGGGCATCCTCTACGACCACAATGACGTCGTCGTCGCCCTGGCCACCGGGCCCACGGGCACGGGTGACGATGGCGGCGCCAGCGCCGTGGAGTTCCCGGTCGGCCTGCAGGCCAGCGCGCCGGCAAGCGCCGGCGACTATGCCTGGGAGGCGGCCTGGTTCGGAGGCGCCACGGCCGGCGGCGGCGCTCACGAGGAGCGGCGGCGGCCCCTGACGGTGCACGTGGAGGGCGTCAATACCGCGGTCGCCGGCGGAAGTTGGTCGGCCATCAAGCGCCTCTACTAGTCGCGGTCTTTGCGATCACGATCGAGGAGCCGGGCGGCGACGCCGGCTCTTCTGCTAGCGGGCGAAGCCGGACAGGCGCAGGTAGGCCGCGATGATCGGCGGCCCCCAGAAGAGCGACACCAGGCCGCCCACCGCCAGGAAGGGCCCGAAGGGGATGGCCAGCCGGCCGATGCCCTGCCCCTTGCGGGCGCGGGCGATCATGACGAGGCCCACCACCGCGCCCGCGGTCACTCCCACCAAGAATGCGAGCAGCACGCCGCCCAGGCCGGTGTGGGCGCCGATCATGGCGAGGAGCACGAAGTCCCCACCGCCCATCCCCGCCTGCCCGCGCACGCGCTTGTAGCTGAGGCTGAGCAGGAGCGGCAGCAGGTAGCCCACGCCGGCGCCGATCAGGGCCCGCGGCCAGTGCGGGCCGACGCCGAAGGCGGCGAAGGCGAGCCCGCTCGCCACGCCGGTCAGGGTGAAGCGGTGGGGCAGCTCCATGGTGTCCAGGTCGATGAAGCTGAGCACCGCGAGCAGGCTGATGAAGAGGGCGTCGCGGGCGAAGAGCGGCGTGGGGCCGTCCCGCCAGGCGGCGAGGATCAGCAGCGCCGGCACCAGCAGCTCGAGCAGCAGGTAGCGGAAGGCCACCGGGGCGCGGCAGTGCCGGCAGCGGCCGGCGAAGACGAGCCAGCCGAGGATGGGCAGCAGCTCGGGCAGGCCCAGCGCGTGGCCGCAGGCCGGGCAGTGGCTGCGGCCTGCCACCCAGCCCTCGCGGCGCGGGATGCGATAGATGAGCACGGAGAAGAAGCTGGCCAGGAAGGGCGAGAGCACCCCGACGAGGACGAGAAAGAGCGTGCGGTCCATGACCGCAGACTAGGCGGTCGGAGCCCAGACCGGCAAGCAGGACTTGTCACGTGACGAGAGCCGAGCCGGCAACATGAAGGGGGGAGCCACCGGCTCCCCCCTTTGCTTGGCGAAATCAGAGCGCGTGCGTGTCGCAGCCGGGCGCCTGTGAAGCGGCGCCCGGTGCGACACGCGAGCGCTCTATTTGAGCAGGACCATGCGCTTGCTCACCGTCTGCTCCGTCGTCACGAGACGATAGAAGTAGACGCCGCTCGCGGCGCGCTGGCCTGCGCTATCCGTGCCGTCCCAGACGATGCTCTGCGGACCGGCCTCGAGCTTGCCCTCCGCCAGGCTCTTCACCAGGCGACCCTGGGCATCGAAGATGCGCAGGCTGGCCTGGCCGGCCTGCTTCAGGCTGAAGCGGATCTCCGTCTTCGGGTTGAAGGGGTTGGGGCTGTTCTGGTCCAGGCGCGTGACGAAGTGCGTGCTCACGCCCTCGTCCACGCCCGAGAGATCGAAGCTGCCCATGAGCAGGAAGTCGTCCACCAGCGCCTCCACCAGGGAGCCGCTGCCGGCATCCTCCGCCTTGAAGCGCAACTGCACCGTGCCCGGGGTGGCGTAGTAGGTGTCCAGATCGAAGACGATGTTCACCCAGGCATTGCTGCTGGCCGTCGTGTACTCGACGTTGGTCCAGGTAGCGCCGCCGTCGTTGCTGACCTGCACGGTCCAGTAGTCCTCGCCGGGGGCGTTGCCCTGGTCGTTCGAGTACCAGCGCCAGTAGCTCACGGAGACATCCGAAGCGCCAGCCAGCTCGAACTTCGGCGAGTAGAGCAAGGTCGCGCCGCCGTCGACGTCGTAGCTGCCGGCGCCGGTGCCTGCCAGCGCGCCGGTCACCCAGCACAGCGTGCCGATCGCCGTATGGTCGTTTTCAGGCTGGGCGGTCGTCTGCTGCGGATCCGCGCGCTCCCAGTTGCCGGTGCCGGCGGTCTCGCCGGTCACGGTGCTGAGATGCCAGGCGGTCGGCAGCTCCATCTCGTCCGCGAAGCCGTCGTCGACCTCGAAGTAGTGCAGGGCCGCCGGCGCCGCCGCCGGGCTGGTGCCCGTCGCACCCAGGGTGTTGGCCGCCTCGATGTAGTACTCGACCTTGCTGCCCCAGGCCTGCGCCGGGATCGTGGCCGCGAACTCGTCGGGGTTGCCGGTGCCGTTCATGAGCACGGTGCTGAAGCCGCCGCCGTTCACGCGATAGTTCAGCTCCACGCTGCCGCCCACGATGCTGCCGCCGCCCAGGGACACGGCCTGGCCGATCACGGGATAGCCCACGCTCTGGCTGGACGAGTAGGGACGGGACTCGTGGTAGACGAAGACGCCGACCAGGATCGCGGGACAATCGAAGCCGTGGTTCTCGGCCGCCTCGCAGAGCTGCGCATGGTGCGGCGTGCCGTCGTCCATGTTGGCGTTGTCGTCATCGGCGAAGAAGGTGGCGAACACCTGATCCGCCTGGTAGAAGGGGTGCATGAGCACGCGGCCGTAGTGCCAGAGCTCTCCGCTCTTGACCGTGCCGGGCGCATCCCAGCTGCCGCCGCCGTAGAGGCCCTGCAGCAGCACCATCGCGTCCCAGTTGAAGCCGGCGATCACCTGGCCGGCGTAGTGGATCTCCTGGCCCACCACGTCGCCCGGGTACTGCAAGGTGTTCAGCGAGTTGCGAATCCCGCTCACGCAGTTGCCCACGTAGAAGCCGCGGCCGATGATCGGATCCTGGGTCATCAGGTTGCCGATGATGTCGCCGTTGCCCTCGCCCAGGCCCTCGTTGCCCTGGCTGCCGAGAATGGCGGCCTGGATGCCGTGGCCGAACTCGTGGTGCACGACCTGCTGCAGCTCGCCGGTGTTGCCGTAGCTGGCGCTGCCGGCGCAGAAGTTGATGGTGCCGTCCCACCAGGCGTTGCCCGGGCAGTAGCCGTCCGAGCGGTTCACGTAGGCGTTGATGTGCGCGTTGCGTGTAGCCGAAGCCCGGCGTCGAAGAGATCGAAGAAGTCGTGGATGTCGTTGATGGCATCGAAGACGTCGCGCTCGTCCTGGCGGGCGTTCGCGTCCGTGAAGGCCACGGTGAAGGGCACGTTCTCCTGCGCCGTGCCGCGAGAACGCCGCCTCGGCGCCGTTGTAGTTGAACACCGTGATGTAGGGACCGATCAGGCCGGCCGTCACCGTGCGGTTCCCGCCCGTGCCGGCGATCGACCAGCTGCCGTCGGCGAGGCTATTGGTGCTGCCCACGCCGCTCACGTTGATCGTGAGGTAGGGAATGTCGGTCATCGTCGAGCCGTCGCAGTAGCCGTAGATCTGGGCCTCCGCGGAGGTGTCGCCCCCATAGGCGAAGTCGATGTTGTTGATCCGCTGCAGGATGTCGCCGCTGTGGGCGTCCACATCCGTCACCCACTCGCCGAAGGGCTCATAGGTCTTCACCGACAGGCGCCAGACGAGGTGGTACTCGACCTCGGTCTCGCTGAGCGCCACGGGCAGCACGAGCAACCGCGGTTTCTCGGTGACGCTGTCCGTTGCCGGATCGAAGGGCAGGGCCTGGATGGCGATGGCCTCGGCCGCCGCCGCGCCGAGCGCGGGGGTTGTCGACAGGCCGCTGATCTGATGGTAGTCCGAACCCATCAGGAGCAGCTTGCCCGTGTCGCTGAAGGCCACGCGCACCTGCGCGCCCTCGACGTCCACGCCGGCATAGGTCTGCTGGAAGTGGGCCACCCACTTGCCCAGGGCGTGCGGGGTGGAGTCCAGGCGGAGCTGGCTGCCCTCCGCGCGCAGCACGTCGGCGTTGGCGGCGATGACCTGGCGGGCCAGGCTCTCCAGGCTCGCCGGGCCGCTGATGCCGCTCGCCATCGGCACGCTGGTGCCGAAGACGTGCCGGGGCGTGTCGCTCAGGTTGTTCCAGGCGTAGACGCTCCAGCGACCCCCGTAGCGGGCCTCCAGGGTCTGGGCGGTCTCGAGCATGCCGACATCGCGGCCATAGCTCTGGGCGACGAGGGTGTTGAACGCCGGTAGCCGGATCTCATAGAGATCGTTCTGGCTGACCGGGGTGAAGGCCAAGGCGCTGACGGCCGCGAGCAAGAGACTTGCTGCGACGAGCAGGGCCCAGCCGGGGGTCCCGAAGATCCGAGATCTCATGGGTTGCACTCCTTCGCTGAGTTGCCGTCTAGACGGTGGGCGTCGAAGGCAGGCGAAAACCTGACCTGCGTTGTGGGGCACGAGAAGGCGGGAAGCACTTCATTATAGCATACTTGGAATGCAGCCGACAAAGAGGCAAAGCAACGCCCACGCGGGAAACTCGAGCCCACCCGCCCCCGGGGGCGGCCTCAGGTCGCGGGATGGGGCCTGCTACCGCATCGTAGAGCTGCGGCGGGCCGCTCGCGAGGCGCTTGTTCCCAAGCGGAAAGCCGCTGCGCGGGTCGTGGCCGGGCGCCTGTGAAGCGGCGCCAGGCACGACCCGCGCGGCGGCTACTTGATCAGAAGCATGCGCTTCGCCTGCGTCCCCGCGGCCGTCTCCAGGCGGTAAAGGTAGACGCCGCTGGCCACTGCGCGGCCCTCGCCGTCCCGCCCGTCCCAGCTCACGCTGCCCGGCCCGGCCGGCTGCTCGCCCGCGAAGAGCACCCTGAGCAGGCGGCCCCGGGCATCGTAGACCGCCAGACGCGCCCGCCCGGCGCTGGGCAGGCTGTACTTGATCTCCGTCACCGGATTGAAGGGATTGGGCCGGTTCTGCTCGAGCCGCTGCGGGAAGGCGATCTCCAGGCCGTCGCCCACGCCGGTCAGGTCCTCGAAGCTGGCGAGGATGGCGATGTCGTCCACGGCCGCCTCCACCTCGTTCACGGCGCCGAAGTCCTCGGCCGTGATCTTCAGGCGCAGCAGCTCCAGCGCGGGGAAGTGGGCGCTGAGATCGTGAATCACGTTCTCCCAGCCCGGAGTGCCGCTGGGATCGTGCTCCACGCGCAGCCAGGTGGCGCCGCCGTCGTTGGAGAGCCAGAGATCGAACTCGTCGTTCGTGCTGTCGGTGACGAACCACTTCCAGTAGCGCAGCGAGGCGCTGGTCGCGCCCGTGAGATCGTAGACCGGCGAGAGCAGCGTGGTGCGGCCGTTGTCGACGTCGTTCGTCTGGCCGGTCACCCAGCAGAGCGTGCCCGCCGGCGTGTGGTCGTCCTCGGGCTGGATGTTGGTGCCGATGGGATCCACGTGCACCCAGGCGCTGCTGGCCGCGGCGGCATCGGTGCCGTCGGGGTCCACGGTCCAGCCGTCGGCGGACTCGAGCGGATCGATGAGCCAGGCCACCACGAAGCTGTGGAAGGCCGCCGGCGCATCGTCCGGCTCGCTGCCCGGCGTGCCCAGCTCGTCGGCGGCGCTCAGGTAGTAGTCGACCTGGGCCGCTTCCTGGGCCGGAATGCTCGCGCTGTAACTGTTGCCGCCCGCCGGCGCCATCGTCAGCTCGGTCCAGGTGCCGCCGTCCACGCGCCAGGTAAGTGTCACCGACGCAGGATTGATGGGTGCGTAGGTGGAGATGACCTCGGCCGTCACCGCATAGTCGTTCTCCGCGTCCGTCGTGTCCCCCACCGGGGTATGCGTGAAGAGCACGCCGATCAAGCGCTCGGGGCACTCGAAGCCGTGGTTCTCGGCCGCGGCGCAGAAGCTGTCGAAGTGCGGCGTGCCGTCGTCCATGTTGTCGTTGTCGTCATCAGCGAAGAAGGTGGCGAAGACCTGATCGGGCTGCGTGGTCGGCAGCAGAAGCAGGCGCCCGAAGTGCCAGCGCTCGGCCGAAGCGATGGTGCCGGGGCTGTCCCAGGCGGCGCCGCCGCCGAGTTCGGCCTGCAGCAGCACCATGGCGTCCCAGTTGAAGCCGGCGATCACACGGCCGGCGGCGTGGATCTCCACGCCCAGCACGTCGGCCGGGTACTGCAGGGTGTTCAGCGAATTGCGGATGCCGCTCACGCAGTTGCCCGCGAAGAAGCCGCGGCCGATCACCGGATCCTGGGTGATCAGGTTGCCGAGGATGTCCCCGTTGCCCTCGCCCAGGCCCTGATCGCCCTGGTAGCCGAGAATCGCCGCCTGCACGCCGTGGCCGAACTCGTGGTGCACCACCTGCTGCAGCTCGCCGGTGTTGGCGTAGCCGGCGCCGGCGGCGCAGAAGTTGATGGTGCCGTCCCACCAGGCGTTGCCAGGACAGTAGCCGTCGGTGCGATTCACGTAGGCGTTCATGCGCACGTTCGGATAGGCGAAGCCGGGGTCGAAGAGCGCGAAGAAGTCGTGGACGTCGTTCACGGCGTCGAAGGTGTCGCGCTCGTCCTGGCGCGCATTCGAGTCGTCGAAGCGCACGGTGAAGGGCAGGTCCTCCATGGCCAGGCCGCTGAAGGCGGCCTCGTCGCCGTTCTGATTGTAGACGCGCACCCAGGGGCCGAAGAGATCGGAAGTCACCGTGCGCGCGCCGCCGCTGCCCGCCACGCTCCAGTCGCCGGCCGCGTTGCTCGTCGTGCTCCCGGCGCCGTCGACGCTGATGCGCAGGTAGGGCATGGGCACATCGCTCGGCCCGTCGCACCAGCCGTAGACCTGGGTGTCGGCCGCAGTGTCGCCGCCGTAGGCGAAGTGGATGTCGTTCGTTCGCTGCAGGATCTCGCCCGTGTGGGCGTCGACGTCCGTCACCCAGGCGCCCAGGGGCTGCGCGGTGCGCAGGGTCAGCCGCCAGACGAGGTGGTACTCCACCGCGGTGTCGCTGAGTGCCACGGGCAGCACGAGCAGGCGCGGCTGGGCGCTGACGCTGTCCGTCGTCGGGTCGAAGGGCAGGGCCGCCTTGGCGATGGCCTCCGCCGCCGCCGCGCCGAGGGCCGGCGTCGGCGAGAGCGCAATGTCCGCATGGTAGTCCGAACCCATCAGGAGCAGCTTGCCCGTGTCGCTGATCGCCACGCGCACGCGGGCGCCCTCGACGTCGATGCCCTGCCAGGTCTGCTGGAAGTGGGCCACCCACTTGCCCAGCGCATGCGGCGTGGCGGCGAGGCGGAGCTGCGCGTTGTCCGCGCGGAGCAGCTCCGCGTTGGTCGCGATCACCTGGCGCGCGAGGCTCTCCAGCGCCGCCGCGTCGTCGACGCTCGCCGCCAGCTGCACGCTGCTGCCGTAGACATGCCGCGGCGTTCCGCTCAGGTTGTTCCAGGCGTAGACGCTCCAGCGGCCGCCGTAACGGGTCTCGAGCGCCCGCGCGGTCTCGAGGATGCCGACGTCGCGTCCGTAGCTCTGCCCGCCCAGGGTGTCGTACTCGGGCAAGCGGATCTCGTAGAGCGCGTTCTGATCCGCGGGCGTGAAGGCGCCGGCCGGCGCGAGGAAGGTGGCGAGCAGCAGGCCGAGAATGCCCAGCGCGGCTGCGAACTTCAGGATGCCCGTCATGCGATCACTCCCTTGGATGAATGCGCGCGCCGACGATCAGCGCGCGTCGATGCCAAGAACCGAGCCGCCGGGGCGCAGGCGAGGCGCCGGCTCCTCGGCGGGGAGCCGCTGCAGGGGTCGTGGCCGGGCGCCTGTGAAGCGGCGCCAGGCACGACCCCTGCAGCGGCTACTTGATGAGCAGCATGCGCTTCGCCTGCGCCCCCGCGGCCGTCTCCAGGCGGCAGAAGTAGACGCCGCTGGCCACCGGGCGGCCGGCGCCGTCCCGCCCGTCCCACTGCAGCCGGTGCTGGCCCGCGGCGTAATCGCCCGCGGCCAGCTCGCGCAGGCGGCGGCCCTGGGCATCGAGCACTTCCACGCGCACCCGGCCGGCAGTGGCCAGGCTGAAGCGGATCTCGGTGACCGGGTTGAAAGGATTGGGCACGTTCTGCTCGAGCAGCGTGGGCAGCCCGATCTCGAAGTCCTCGCCGACGCCGGTGGTCTCCCAGATGGCGAGCAGCGTGACATCGTCCAGGCCGCCTTCGACCAGATGGTCCGCGTCGATGTCGTAGACCTCCCAGCGGAAGGCCATCTGATCGGGGACGGGGAACAGGCCCAGCATGTTCACCGTGAAGGGCACCCAGGCGTTGGACGGCGTGCCGCTGAACTCCATCGTGTACCAGGTGCTGCCGCCATCGTTGGAGGTCTTCGTCTTCCAGTAGTCCGTGCTGCCCGCGGCGCCCTGGTCGTTGGAGAACCACTTCCAGTAACGCAGGGTGACCGTCGAGGCGCCGCTCAGGTCGTAGACCGGGCTGGTCAGCGTGACCCAGCCGCCATCCACGTCGTCGGCGTCCACCGGCTGGCCGGCCGTGTGCTGGCCGGTGATCCAGCAGGAGTTGCCCAGCAGCGAGTGGTCGTGCTCGGGCTGCGCGATCGTGCCCACGGGATCCACCCGCGTCCAGCCGCCGGCGGGATCGGCGCCGCCGGAGATGGCCGTCGTCCAGCCCGCGCCCGACTCGCCATCCGCGAGCCGCCAGGCCACCATGAAGTCATGGGGCCCGGCCGGGCCGGTGCGCGGCTCCATCGCCGAGGCGCCGGTGATGTCCTCGGCGCTGAGGTAGTACTCGACGATCCCGGGCTGCTGCGCGGGCATCAGGCCCTGGTAGGAGTCGCCGAGGCCGGTGGGCAGCATCGCCGCGCTCTGCCAGGCCTCGCCCACGCGACGCCAGTAGAGCCGCACGCCGTCGGCGGCGATGAGCCCGTTGCTGGAGGTCGCGATGGCCGTCACCGCAATCGGGTTGGGAGAGGTCTCGCGGTCCGGCAAGGGCGTGTGGCCGATCGCCACGCCCGTCTCGATGAGGTCGCAGGCAAAGCCGTGATTCAGCGCGGCGGCGCAGTAGGCGAAGTAGTCCGGGGTGCCGTTGGCGAGGTCGCCGTCGTCGTCATCGGCGAGGAAGGTGGCGAAGGCCTGATCGGGTTGCAGGGTCGGGTGCATGAGGACGCGGCCGTAGTGCCAGGTGCCGGCCGCCCGCAGGGTGCCCTCGGCCACACCGTGGACCTCCTGGAGCACGACCATGGCATCCCAGTGGAAGCCTGCGATCACCCGCCCCGCGTTGTGGATCTCCTGGCCGACGACATGATCCGGGTAGACCAGGTTGTTGTCCGAGTTGCGGATGCCCGTCGCGCAACTGCTCGTGTAGAAGCCGCGGCCGATGATCGACTCCTGCGTGATCATGTTCGCGAGCACGTCCCCGTTGCCCTCGCCCAGGCCCTCGTTGCCCTGCCAGCCGAGAATGGCCGCCTGCACGCCGTGGCCGTACTCGTGCTGCACGACGCCCTGGATCTCGCCCGTGTTGGCGTAGTTGCCCGAGGCGGCGCAGAAGTTGATGCTGCCGTTCCACCAGGCGTTGCCCGGGCAGTAGCCGTCCGTGCGGCTGACGTAGCCGTTGATGCTGCCGTTCGCATACGCGAACTCGGGCGCGAAGCTCTGGAAGAAGAGGTGGATGTCGTTCACCGCATCGAAGACGTCCCGCTCGTCGGCCTGGGAGTTGGCATCCGTGAAGGCCACCGTGAGCGGCGCGCCGTCGGCCACCGAGCCGCTGAAGAAGGCCTCGGCGCCGCCGAGATTGTCGGCGACGTGGATGTAGGGACCCTGCAGGTCGCAGCTCGCGGTGCGGGGCAGGCCGCTGCCGGCGATGCTCCAGTCGCCCGCGGCGTCGCTCGTCGTGCTGCCCAGCCCGCTGACGTCGACGCTGAGGTAGGGCATGGGCGCGATCACCTCGCCGTCGCACCAGGTGACGGGCTGGGTGCCGCTGGCCGTGTCGCCGCCGTAGGCGAAGTGGATGTCGTTGTAGCGCCACAGCAGCCGGCCGTCCCGAGCGTCCACATGCGTGACCCAGAGGCCCAGCGGGTCCTCCGTGCGCAGGCTGAGCCGCCAGGCCAGGCGCAGATCGGCGCCGCCCGCCGCGCGAGGCAGGGGCAGCACCATCAGCTCGGGCGCGCCCTCGAGCACGGAGGCCGCCGGCAGGGCGGCGGCCGCGATGGCCAGGGCCTCGGTCGCAGCGAGCGCGGGCGTCGGATCGAGCGCGATGTCGCTGAAGAGGTCCGAGCTCGCGAACATCAGGCGGCCGTCGTCGGCAAAGCCGAGCCGCGCCCGGGCCTCCCAGATCTCGAGTCCCTGCCAGGTCTGCTGGAAGTGGGCCACCCACTTGCCGCGGGCGTGGGGCGCCGCACTGAGGACGAGGCCCTCCAGGTCGCCGGGGAAGAGCTCGGGCAGCGCGGCCATGGCCTGCCGTGCGAGGCGCTCGAGGCCGGCGGCGTCGCCGGGCGCCTCGCCGAGGGCAAAGCTCGGCCCGTGCACGAGGTGCGCGCTGCCCGACACGCGGTTCCAGGCGCTGACGCGCCAGGGCAGGCCCAGGCGGGCCTGCAGGCGCTGCTCGGTTTCGCGGGCGGCGATCTCCGTGGCGTAGTCGCCGGTCAGCATGGCCTCGCCGAGGCCGAGCGGGATCTCGAGCGCCTGCTGCGGAACGGGCTGGAAGGCGAAGGCCAGGGTCGGCAGGGCGAGGAGACAGCAAGCAATGCGCAGCACGAGCGCGCGGGGGGCGGCCAGGGTCATGGGGATCGTCCTTCCTGGAGCGAGAAGCGGCGGGCGGCGAGCGTTGCGGCCGGCGGCAGCGGGGAAGGCCGGGCCAGCAAGCGATCATCATTGTAACCCAGGAGCGCCCATGCTGGCCACGCCGGAATGTCCGCCGGCATTCAGGATCCGGATTCTCGCAACTCTCGCGGCGAGTGAGGCCACGCCCGCGGGCCTCGCGACGCTGGGCGGGTGGCGCCGCTGAGACCCTTCTGCGAGCGCCTGTGCAGCGGCGCGAGCGGGAGGGTCTCAGCGGCGCTGGAGGTTCAGCGCCGGAGAAGCTTGAAGGCGTGCCCCCACTCGCCGCGCAGGAAGCCCGGAATGCACCAGAGCATGCACAGGGGCTCGATGGCTCGCGCTCCCACGGCGCCCCCCATGTCCTCGCTCTCCCAGCCGAACTGCTCGAGCAGGGCCGTCACGCGCGCCTTGGCCTCGGCGTCGTCGCCGCAGATGAACATCGTGGGCTTCACGCCGTCGAAGTCCGGGTTGACCATGTGCGCGTTCCCCACCGAGCTGAAGGCCTTCACGAAGCGGGCCTCCGGGCTGTGGCGCTGCAGCCGCTCCATCAGCGAGTCCTCGAGGTCGGTGGTGAAGTGCAGCACGCCGCCCTCGGGCGGGGCGTCGGCAATCGGATTGCAGGTGTCGATGACCACCTTGCCCGCCAGGTGCCTGGCCTGCGCCAGATCGAGCGCGGCCGTGGCCGCCGTGCCCTTCACGGCGAGCACGAGCAGTTCCCCGTGCTGGGCCGCCTCCTCGAAGCTGCCCAGCTTGACGCCCTTGCCCGCCGCCTGATGCCAGCCGCCGAGCTTGCCCGTGTCGCGCGTGCCCAGCATCACGTCGTAGCCGTGCTTGACGAGGCCCGCGGCCAGCACCTGGGCCACGACGCCGGAGCCGAGCACGCCAGCCTTCTTCGCCATCGCTTGCTCCTTTGCAGCCTGGGCTAGCGCCTCCAGCCCAGCAGGAAGGGATTCGTCGCCGCTTCATCGGCGAGCGTGCTGTCGGGCCCGTGGCCGCTGTGCAGGATCGTCGCCGCCGGCAGCGGCTCGATGAGTCGCTGGAAGATCGAATCCATCAGGGTGTCGAGGTCGCCCCCCGGCAGGTCCGTGCGGCCGATGGAGCCCGCGAAAAGGGTGTCGCCGGCGAAGAGGTGCCCGCCGACGAGCAGGCAGCAGCCGCCCGGCGAATGGCCGGGCGTGTGGATCACGCGCACGGCGAGCGCACCCACGGCGAAGGTTTCGCCGTCGGCCAGGGGCGGCGCATCCAGGGGCGGCTTGGCCAGGGGAGCCATGCCGAACATGGCCGCCGCCTCGTCGGCGTGCTCGACGAGGAAGTGGTCGTCGGCATGCAGCCGAAAGGGGATGCCCAGCTGCGCCGCCAGTTCGCCGGCGCCGGCGATGTGGTCGATGTGCCCGTGCGTGTTGACGATGGCCTTGAGCGTGAGCCGATGCGCCGCCACCCGCGCCAGCAAGCGCTCGCTCTCGCCGCCGGGGTCGATGACGATGGCCTCCCCGCCCGGCGCCTCGGCCAGCAGCCAGGTGTTCTCCTGAAAGGGCCCCACCGTGAAGCACTCGACGATCATTCAGCCTCCCACCCGCACCAGGGAAAAGAGCTCGCCGTCGTCCATCTCCTCGAGGCGGTGATGCTCGGGCTTGCGCAGAATCGCCGTGCGCAGCGCGCGCTCGATGGCCGCTGGCCACTCGACCTCGGCCAGCAGGTGGCGCAGCGGCAGGTTGCCGGCCCCGAAGAGGCAGTTGCGCAGCTCGCCCTTGTGCGTGATGCGCACGCGATTGCAGTTGGAGCAGAACTTGGGGCTGAGCGGGTCGATGATGCCCACGGTGAGCCCGTCCGCCGTGCGCCGGTAGCGGCGGGCAGGGCCGTCGGCAAGGCCCCGCGGGAGCTGCTCCCAGTGGCCGTGCTCGGCGAGGAGGGCGATCAGCTCCTCGCCGCCCAGGTGCTGCGCGGCATGCGTCTCGCGCGCGACCTCCAGCGGCATCAGCTCGATGAAGCGCAGCTCGAGCTGCTCGCGCACGGCGAGGTCGAGCAGCGCGCCGATCTCGTCGTCGTTCACGCCGCGCAGCGGCACGGTGTTGAGCTTGATCGGCGTCAGCCCCGCCGCCCGCGCGGCGGCGATGCCGGCCAGCACGCGGTCCAGAGCGTCGCGGCCGGCGATGCCCGCGAAGCGGGCGCGGTCCAGCGTGTCCAGGCTGATGTTCACCCGCTTCAGGCCGGCGGCGGCCAGCGGCGCCGCCAGGGGCGCCAGGAACATGCCGTGGGTGGAGAGCGACAGGTCGTCCAGCCCGGGCAGGGCCGCCAGGCGCTGGACGATCTCCAGGAGATCCCGGCGCAGCGTGGGCTCGCCGCCGGTGAGGCGGAGCTTGCGCACGCCGAGCGCCACGAAGACCGAGACCAGGCGCTCGATCTCCAGCGGCGTCATCTCGTCGCGGGGGCCGACGGGCAGCACCGGCCCATGGGGCTGGCAGTAGCTGCAGCGGAAGTTGCAGTAGGGCGTCACCGAGAGGCGGACATAGCTGATGCGGCGGCCGAAGGGGTCCACCAGGGGCGGGCGCTCGTTCGCAGGCACGGGGCTCCTTTCCAATGCGGGAGGCGCCGCCGTTTCCCGCGGCACCCTGTCGGCCTCAGGCCCTTTGCCGCGCGGCGGCAGGCAGGCCCTTCGGCTCGGAACCTACCCCAGGATAGTGTGGGAGGAAACCGAGGTCAATCCCCGCGTCGGCGCCAGGAATCAGTGCCAGTGACCGGGCAGCCAGATCCAGCCCCGCGGGCGCTTCATCCAGTGGCCGTCCTCCCACTCCGCCCCCGGGGGCGCCGGGAGCCAGCGCCCCTCGATCCAGGCGTAGCGGCGGCCCGTCCATTCCCAGTGGCCCGGCAGCCAGCGGTACCCGGGGTCGGGTGGCGGCGGCGGCACTTCCACGACAAGGGGCGGCGGCGGGCTGGGCTGCAGGGTCTGGCGAGCGCAGCCGCCCGCCGCCAGGGCCGCGAGGAGCGAAAGCAGGGCGGCGACTCTCAAGCGTCCTCCAGGCGGCCTCAGATGGGGAGCCGGCGCCAGCCGGCCGGCAGGTCCAGCTGCTCGGCGCCGACGAAGCCCGCCAGATCCCGCAGGGACTCGGCCAGGCCCGCCTCGAGCAGTGGATCCCGGCGCACGGCGGGCTCCAGATGGATGGCGTTGATCCGCAAGCGCCCGGCCTGCCGGTCCAGGCGCGGGTCGAGCCGGCCGACCAGCCGCCCCTCGTGCAGGATGGGCAGCACGTAGTAGCCGAAGCGGCGCTTGGCCTCCGGCGTGTAGATCTCGATGCGGTAGCGGAAGTCCAGCAGCTCCTCGGCCCGGCGCCGCTGCCAGAGCAGCGAATCGAAGGGGCAGATGAGGTGGGTGCCGCGCGGGGCGGGCAGGTCGAGACCGCCGTCCAGATGCTCGGGCAGGGCATAGGCCGGCTCGCCCAGGCCCGGCACCTGCACCGCCACGATGCGCTTGGCGCGCAGCAGGCGCGCGAGCACGGCCGGGCGCAGGGCGGGGGCGAGGCGCGGCGCGGTCATGTAGTTGTCCAGGTGCCGCAGCGTGGCCACACCGTTGCCGGCCAGGCCGACGAGGACCCAGCTGTCCTCGTAGGCGCGGCGGCTGGCCGTGGGCCCGGGCGGGTAGACGCGCTCGGCCAGGTCGTAGACGCGGCGGAAGTGCCGCCGCTCCCGCACGGCGAGCTGTCCCTGGCGCCACAGCAGCTCCAGGGCCATCTTCGCCTCCTTCCAGCCCCACCAGCCACCGCTCCCCCCTTTGCCGTCGCCCTCGAAGTCAGCGCTCTCCAGGGGACCCTCGTCGCGAATGCGCCGCAAGACGCGCCGCTTCACCGCCAGCGGCGACTGCATGCTCGCCCACCACTTGCCGCTAGGATCCCAGTCGCGCATGTACCGCCGGCTCAGGGCCAGACTGCCGGCTGGGAGGATGCTCGCCTCGTGGCCCCAGAACTCGTAGGCCAGCTTCTCCTTGTAGACCCAGCGGTCGAGCGCGGCCGGCGCATAGGTGCCGTAGCGGCTCCAGAGGGTGAGCAGGTGAGCGCGGGCCAGGGCGTTGACGCTGTCGAGCTGCAGAGCCCCGCAGCGCTCGAGGTGATCGAGAAACTGCGCGCGAGTGAGCCGCCGGCCGCGCGGGCCGAGGAGTCCCTGGCGGGCAAGCCAGAGGCGGATCATCTGTTCGCGCTCGATGCGGGGCAGCGGCTTGGGCATTGGCCGAAGCTAGCAGCTCGGGGACCGCGCGGGAAAGAGCTTCAGCGAGCGGCGCGGCCGGGCTACGCTGGGGGCATGGACATCTACGGCCGCCTGGCCCCCCACTACGATCAGCTCTTTCCCGTGAGCGAGATGCAGGCCGCCTTCCTGCGCGCTCGGCTTGCGGCGGCCGGCGCGCGCCTCGTGCTGGACGCGGGCTGCGGCACGGGCCGCCACCTGGAGCTCTTGCGCGACTGGGGACTCGCCGCGGCGGGCCTGGAGCCCGATCCCGCCATGGCCGCGCTCGCTCGCAAACGCCTGGGCGCCGGCACGCCGGTGGCCGTGGTCGGCCTCGAGGCCGCTGCCGCTGCGCTGAAGGGCCCCTTCGAAGCCGCGCTCTGCCTGGGCAATACGCTGGCCCATCTCGTGGCGCCGGGTGCGCTCGCGGCTGGGCTGGCCGGCCTGGCCGCGCTGCTCGCGCCGGGCGGGCTGCTGATCACCCAGACGGTGAACTTCGACCGCGTGCTCGCTGCCGGTCGCGCCGATTTCCCCGAGCGGCAGATCCCGGACGGCAGGGGCGGCACCTTGCTCTTCCGCCGCGACTATGACTTCGCCGCGGCGCCCGCGCAGCTGGGCTTTCGGCTCTCGCTCACCGGGCCGGGGCTGGCGCTCGCCGATACGATTCCCCTGCTGCCCCTGGTCCGCGCCGAGCAGGAGGCCGCGCTCGTCGCCGCCGGCTTCGCTCCGGGCGAGGCCTGCGGGGACTGGGACGGCTGCCCCTGGCGGCCGGACTCCCCGGCCACGATCCTCAGCGCTCGGCATCGAGAAGAATAGAGCTGGGCGGCCTGCGATCCCCCTTGCAGCGCGATCAGATTTAGCCTAAAATTGTCCGCTATACCGCGTATTCGGTGCCGGATGTCTGGTATCGAGGCGGGCCTGCGCCATCCAAAAGCACCCTAACCAACTGAGGCTACAGCCATGTTCGCGATCAAGCATCGTGTGCGTCGCCTTCTCCCCTCGCTCTTCACCTTGTCGCTGGGACTGCTCTGGCTTGGCGATGCCAGCGCCGCCGAGCTGATCACCCTGCGCAGCGGCAACGCCCTGCCCGGCAATCCGGATCCGCAGATCAGCCTGCTCCTGGGCACCGGCGGCGCGGCCCTCTCGGCCAATCCCTTCACGTCGGCGGATTTCGCCGCCGCCTGCGGCCCCCGCAGCGCCGTCGTCATCACGACGCCCATCGGTCCCTGGCTCCAGCAGCTCGCCTGCGACCCGCTGGCCAGGTGGGTCGGCACCGATGCCCTCGCCACGCCGGCCTCGGGCCTCTACTGCCAGAACTTCGACGTGGAGACCTGCTGCATCGAGTCGGCCGTGCTGAGCTTCTGCTTCTCCACGGACGACGCGCTGGGCGACGGCATCTATGGCGGGCCCAACCTCGACGGCGTCTACCTCAATGGTGTTGCCGTGACGCCGAGCATCAACACCGGCAGCTACGCCACCGAGACCCAGGTCGGGCCCGTTGACGTGACCGGCCTCATCGCTTGCGGCAGCAACCAGCTGCAGGTCTACAACCGCGACGCGGCCCTCGTCGTCAGCGGCGTCATCTACAGCGCCACGATCGACATCACCGAGTGCGCGGTGCCCACCGAGGACAGCAGCTTCGGCAGCGTCAAGTCGCTGTACCGCTAGATGCCCGCCGGGCCGTGGCGCGAGGGCGCCACGGCCCGCCGCGGCTGACTCAGCGCAGGAGCACCCAGCGCCGGGTGACCGAGGCCTGACCATCGCAGGCGCGGACCAGGTAGATCCCGGCGGGCAGCGATTCCCCCTCGGTATCCTTGCCATCGAGCTGGAAGTCCCGCATCCCCGGCGTGCCGCGACCGCGATGGAGCGTGCGCAGCCGCCGGCCCTGAATGCTGAACAAGGCAAGATCAAGCTCCCGCTCCCCCGACTGCTGTAGCGTGAAGCGGCTGCCCGCGCGACCTGGATTGGGATGGATTGCGCCCAGGAACAGCGCGAGTGCTGCCGGCGGCGCGGCACTGCTCGCCTCGGTCGTGAAGCTCGCGGGGGCCGAGAGGAAGCTATCGCCATCGCTGTCGATGAGCGCGTAGCGATACTGGTAGGTCGTGCCCGGAAGCAGTTCGCTCAGGGCGAATGCCAGGGTCATTTCGGCTGCGTCGACGTGCAGGGTATCGCTGAGTTCGCCGGTCCCGTAGGCCAGCCATCCGGCGCAGAGCTCGCTGCAATCCACGCGAAGCAGGGCATGAGAACCTCCGACCTGAAGGTCCTCCCCGCGCGGCTCCGGAGCTTCGTCGGTGGCGATAAGGGCACTCGTCACGTCCCAATCCCAAGCGGCTTGAGCCGTCCACAGATCCTGATAGCCGCCGAGGACTACGAGCAGCGGATCGCCATGTTCGCTCATCTGAATGGTGTTGGCATCGCTGCTGAGCGCATTGGCCGCGGGCGTTACAGGCGCGCTGATCTCGTAGGCCATGGCCCCACCGCGATACTCGTTGCCATACCAACGAGATCCCCTGACCTCGCGCCCCGCTGCATCATCGTTGCAGAGCCGGGCGCAACGCCCGCGGGCAGTATCGATGCTATTCCCATGGAACTCGCAGTCCCAGCCGGCCTTGTCGAGAATCCCATTGCGCCAGGTCCCCGCAATCGAGTTGTCGCGGACGTCTGCCCCATCATTCCCCTTGATGACCAGCCCGTAGCCCCCGCCAATGATCTCGTTGTCATGCACGCTGGGCTGGAGAGTATAGCCCACGAAGAGGTCGTGCTTGGCGGTGTCCGCCACCGGTATCGGCAGGGAAACGCGGTTGTGAGCGATCTCAACGCCGCGGTACTCGATCGCGACGGGCGCTTCCGAGCCCACCATGATCCCGTACTGATTCGCCAGCGACGTTGAATAGAGCGTGTTGCCGGCTATGGTCGCGCTGGTGATCGAAAGGGCGCCCGCGGGGAAGCCAAGACCGTGCCCCGCACCGAGGAAGAGAGCATTGTCGCTCACCTGGACGCGATCCGAGTTCGCCACGAACACCGCCCACTGCGACCCGAGGTCGAGCGGCTGCTCGGGGCAGCCGAAGTCGTTGGCGGTCAGACAGAGGTCGCCGCAGCGATTCGCGAGCAGGACCCCGGCCCCAACCACGAAGAAGTCGCAATCCGCGATGCGCACGGCGGCGCAGTCGAGCAGGCGTACCGCTGTGGCGACGAGGGGCGCGGCCACCGTTCCGAATTCGCAGCCATCAACAATCAGACCGCCGCCGCCGGTGAAGTCCAATCCGGCGATCAAGGCGCAGACGAATCGGCAGCCGCGAAACTCCACCGAGAACGGGGCACCCCGCACCAACTGGGCGCATGAATCGGCACCGTGAACGGTGAAGCCGAAGAAGCTCGGATCCGCGGCTGTCGCAATGTCCATGACGCAGGCGCTCGGCGCTTGTGCCTGCAGGATCACCTCGCCATCGGCAATGTAGGCCAGATCCGCCAGCGGGGATTCGAGGCGAAGGTATCCAAGCCCGGCGGAATTCTCGCGATAGACGCCCGACGCCACATGGATCTCCGCGCCGGAGGGCGCCATTTCATCGGCTCGATCCAGCGTTTGCCAAGCGGTGGCTGGCGTAAGGCCGTCGGCTGCATCATCGCCACTGGCGCTCACGAAGCGGAGTGGCGCATCAGCTAGAGGGGTGGATGTCAGAAGACATGACAGTGCACAGGCAAGTAGATAGCCCTTGGTGCAGCAGCCACGCCAGCCCATCGTTGTCCCCTTCGAGGCGCCCGGTCCGCACCCTCGTCCCAATCATACCGGACTTCAGCTCCTAAGTTAAGAGCTGTGATGTGAGGGAGCGGGGAAAAGCGACGGCTTCGCGCAAGAGTCGCTACCCATCGGCGGCTGCCGGATTCCGCAGCAAGATGATGACCTCGCTGCGCTCGATCGGCATCCGGTTCAGGCTCAGCGCGAGCGTCAGGCCCGCCTGCTTCGCCCAGCGGCGCAGCGCACGAAAGCGGATTGCCCCGCGCATGCAGGTCTTGAAGGGGCCCACGTCGCCGATGCCGGCCGCAGCCCGCCTCGAGGACGCGCAGGGATGAGCGATCCCGCAGCTGGCCGTCGACGAACCGGCGCAGGCGATCGATGTGATCCGTCATCGTGATTTCCTTGGCCGCCTAGATCGGGAACACTCGCCGCCGGAGAGCGCCGTTCAGGTGCTCGCGCTCGCTCCGGGTGAAGACCGGCAGACGCCAGGCGAGCAGTCCGTAGATGATCACCCCCAAGGCCACGGCCATCAGCAAGCGCGGCACGCTGCTGATCCAGCCGGAGGCCAGGACCGGCCAGATGGCCAGCGCCATGATCCCCGAGTAGGCGAAGATCCGGAAGGTGGCCGCCCAGGGAATGCGGATGGGGATCACCCGCTTCACCATCAGGTAGGTGAAGATGTAGCCCATCGCCATCGCGCTGCCGGTGGCGATGGCCGCGCCCATGATGCCGTAGGGCGGAATGAGCACGATGTCCATGATCACGTTGTAGATGACGAAGATGCGGCTGTAGAGCGTGATCTCCGGGCGCTCGAGCACCACCAGCAAGAAGCTGCTCGTGTTGCAGAAGTAGAAGACGAACATCCCCAGGAAGAACACGCGAAAGGCCGGCACCGAAGGCAGGAACTTGGGATCGAAGATCAGGGCCGTGATCGGTGTCGCGAGCAGGAGCGAGCCCACCAGCGTGGGGGCGAGGAAGGTCGTCACCACCTTGTTGAAGAAGGCGAAGACGCGGATGAGTTGCTGCGGATCCTGTCGCTTCGTGTACTCCCGCACGTAGACCGGCACCAGCACCGAGAGCAGGAAGCTCGTCGGCACCAGGTTCGCCAGCATGTGCACGTTTCTGGCTGCGAAGCCGTAGAGGCCGGCCGCCTCCGTGTTGTGGTAGTGGGTGATGAACCAGATGTCGATGTCGGCGAAGAAGCCGACCAGCGTGAGCGTGGTCGTGTAGCGCAGCAGGCCGTAGCGGATCATGCGCCGCCAGGGCAGGGGCTCGTCCACGCCCTCCGGCAGATCCCGATTCAAGCCCAGCGCGCGCGTCATCATCAGGCCCAGCAGGAGCGCGTTGCTGAGGACGAGGTAGAGGATCACCGTCTCGATCGAACCGTCCTGGGGCAGGGCTAGCCAGAAAAGCGCGAACTTCAGGGCCTGAAAGCCGGCCAGGGCGAGGTTGCGGAACTTCTGGCTGCGGTGGGCGGTGAGCATTTCCTCGTAGATGAATGCCTCGAACTTGAACAGCATGAAGAGGAAGAAGTAGGGCAGGAGCCCTGGAAACTCGGGCGCATTGAGCCAGACGGCGAGCGGGTCCTGGAAGCCCCAGCAGACGGCGGCGATGATGAGGCTGGCCACCAGGTGGACCAGGGGGGCGATGCGCTTGAGCGTGATTGCGCCCTGCCGGTTGCCGCGGGCGATCAGCTCGGGCAGGTAGCGCTGGATGATGGCCTGTGCCCCCAGCGAGAAGAGCAGGGTGCCCATGGCATAGGTTGACAGCATCACCGAGTAGAGGCCGTAGTTGGCCAGGCTGAGCTTGCGCACGAGCACCAGGTTGATCAGCAGCGAGAAGCCCTGCGTCGCGTAGGAGCCGAAGGCGACGTAGAAGGAGTCGCCGAGCAGGGAGCGCAGCTTGCCGCCGGTGGCTTCGCCCATCTACCAGACCACCACCCAGCCGGCGCTCAGATCCCAGCTGCGGTCGAGGTCCAGGTCCGGCGGCGGCGCCACGGATCGCGCCTCGAGGATCAGCTCGGTGGTCTTGCCGAGCATGCGATTGAAGCCGATGGCCCAGCTCTCCGTGCGGCGGCCGTCGGCGAGGCTCTGGTAGCCGGCCAGGCTCTCCTGCCGCAACTCGGCCAGCAGCCGGCCGGCCGGGCCGACGCCCAGGTGCAGGCCGTAGCTGAAGCGCCGCCGCCGGCCGATGACGGCCTCGTCCTCCGGGTCCACATCGCGCTCCCAGTGCTGTGTCCCCCGCCAGTAGAGGCCGCCGCGGGGACCGTCGTAGTTCACTTCGACGCCCACGCCGCGGCGGGCCTCGCCCAGGCCCGCGCCGTAGGCGCTGAGTTCCGCCCAGCCGTCCAGGGAAAAGGCCGTCTGCGCCATCAGCGTCTGGAAATAGCCGAGCGTGAGGTAGTCGAGGCCGCCCTCGTGGCGGTCAGTGCTGGACAGGCCCGTGAAGACATAGGCATGCGAACGCGCGGAGATGCCGACCGCCGCGCCGGTGATCGCCAGCATTCCGCGCAGGTCCTCGCTGTCGGCGCCCTGGCCGTAGCGCACCAGGTAGGCCTCGGCCGCCTTCAAGCCGAGCGGGTAGACCTCGTAGGTATCGAGGGCGAGCGCCGGCCGCAGCGCCGCCAGGCAGAGCGCGCAGGCGAGCAGGGCCCGCAGCAGGATCGCAGACACGGCGACACCTTTCCCGGGGTCGGGCCCCGTCCGGTTCACGGTCGCGAGCGGGCGCAACCGGCGTCAACGCTGAGGAACTGCCCGGGAGGCCCCGAACAGCCGGATGATCCGCCCGCCGGGCCGCAGGTCCAGGCCCAGCCCCCCCACGCCGACCGCGCTCTGCCACTCAGTAGCCCCGTGCGCCGGTCCGGTCAAGGAAATCACGCGATGGGAAGCCCTTCGGCATCCGGATTGCTGTTGCCACCCCGACTGCGTAGATTGCCGCGGCCTCGCACCGCGCCCGGATCTCCCGAGGCCGTCTGGGCAATCACGAGGAATCGGGAGGCAGGCTTGATCCGCCGGGTGCTGCACATCCTTTTTGCCGCCGCCAGCTGGATCCTCTTCGTCGACTACTGGATCCTCGTGCTGGGCCAGCCCATGAGCAGCGGGCTGCGGGTGGCCTTGGGCTTCGTCGCCATCACCCTGGTGCTGGTGCCCCTGCTCGTTTACCTCTGGATCCTGCACAACTTGAGTCTCGCCAGGCGCTGGCGGCAGCGCCGCCAGGGCCGCCGCGACCCGGGCGAGGACTTCTTCGAGGACTTCCTCGGCCGCTCGCTCGCCGGCACCGATCTGCGCAGCTTGCAGACGGCCCGTGAGCTGACCATCGAGATCGACGGCGAGCGCAAGCGCTATCGCGCCGTCACTGATGCGCCGAAGGGCGACCAGCCCAAGCCGGGCATGGAGGAGGCGCGCTAGCATGGACCTCCTGCACCTGCTCGATATCGTCGAGCATTCGCGCATCTACTTCATCGCCCTGGTGTTCTTCGCCTGGTATCCGGTCTTCTCCTCCATCATCTGGATCGTCACCTCGCTCTTCTATGCCGGCCGCCGGGAGCGCGATCCCGAGACGGACTTCTACGAGCTGCCCGAACCACCACCCTCGGTAACGGTGCTCATCCCGGCCTTCAACGAGGCCGCGGGCCTGCCGAACACGCTGGCCGGCTGCGCCGAGATCGACTATCCCGACCTGGAGATCGTCGTCGTCGACGATGCCTCCACGGACACCACCGTGGCCGCCGTGCGCCCCTTCCTCGCCGATCCGCGCTTCCGCCTCGTGCGCAAGGTCTTCAACGAGGGCAAGGCGATGGCGATGAACGATGCCATCCCCGTGACGCGGGGAGAAATCATCATCATCATCGACGCCGACGCACGGCCCTGCCCCGAGCTGGCGCGGGTGATGGTGCCGCACTTCAAGACGCCGCGCGTGGGCGCCGTCACCGGCAACCCACGGGTGGCCAACCGCACCACCTTCCTCGCCAAGCTGCAGACCATCGAATTCACGAGCATCATCAGCCTGCAGCGGCGCTCCCAGCGCATCTTCGGCCGCATCATGACGATGAGCGGCGTGGTCGGCGCCTTCCACCGCTGGGCCCTGCTCGACGTCGGCCTCTATCGCCCGGAGATGGCCACCGAGGACATCGACCTCACCTGGCGCCTGCAGCTGCGCCACTGGGACATCCGCTACGAGCCGCGCGCCGTGGTCTGGATGAACGTGCCGCGGAGCCTGCGCGGCCTCTGGCACCAGCGCCGGCGCTGGGCGCTGGGGCTCGCCCAGGTGCTCCGCGCCCATGGCGGCCGCGCGCTGAGCTGGGAGCATCGCCGCCTTTGGCCCGTGCTTTCGGAGAGCCTGCTGTCCATGCTCTGGGCCTACGACTTCGTCATCCTCACCGCGATCTGGATTTTGAGCTATGCGATGGGCTACCCTCCCGTCGGCGCGAGCCCGATCCCGAATCTCTGGGGCATGATCATCGCCACGATCTGCCTGCTCCAGCTCGGCACGGGCGTGCTGCTCGATCGCCGCTACGACAAGCGCCTGGGCTGGTACTATGGCGTCGCCGTGCTCTACCCGCTGATCTACTGGATGCTGATGGCCATCGTGACCTTCATCTCGGCCCCCAAGGGTCTCTTCCGCAGCCCGGGGAAGGGGGTGACCCGATGGAAACCCGTGCGCGGCTTGTAGCCGCCCTCGCGCTGGCGCTGCTCGCGGCCCCCGCCCTGGCCGACGCCGGCGAGACCAGCCCCGCCGATTCGCTGCTCACCGCAGCGCGCGCGGCGGCCGCGGCGGACCGCCACCCGGAAGCCATCGCGCTCTACGAGGCGGCGGCGGCGGCGGATTCCGCGCTCGCCCCGGCCCTGGCCGGCGAGCGCGCCTATCAACTGCTCTGGGCCGATCGCCTGGCCGAGTCGCTGGCGCTGTTCAATCAGGCCCTCGCGGATGATCGCAGCAGCGCCGACTGGCAACTCGGCCGTGCGCGATGCCTCAACTGGATGGGCCGCCACGACGAGGCCGCGGCCGCCTACACGGCCTATCTCGCCGCGCATCCGGCGCCCGACGCGCAGCGCGAGGAGGCGGAGCTGGGCCTCGCCCAGGCCGAGCGCTGGCGCGGCCGCGAGGACCGCGCGCTGGCCCTGCTCGAGAGCGCCCGCTGGCCCATCGATAGCGAGCGCCGCGCGATCCGCGACGAGATCCGCGCCGAGCTGGCACCCTGGGTGCAGATCGCCGGCGGCAAGATCCACGACAGCGATCCCACCGACCGGCCCTGGGTGGACCTGAGCGCCGGCGGCTACCTGACGCCGCGTCTGGGTTGGGAGCTGATCGCCGGCCGCGCCGATTTCGAGGGCTATGGCTACGAGACGGCCATCCCCCGCCTCGGTGCGGGCCTGCGCTGGCGGGCCGGCGCCACCTGGACCCTGCAGGCCAACGCCGCCTGGTCGCACTACGATCTCGCCTACGTGGACAGCTATCCGCCCGCCGATCCGCCGGCGGTGCTCGCGGCGGATTACCATCTCGCCACCGGCGAGCTGGGCGCCACCTGGCGGCCGCAAGCCCGCCTGCGCGCCGACCTCGGCCTCTTCCGTCAGGCCGCGCCCACGCCTCTGGCCCTCGCCCACGAGAACCATGTGGGCGGCGCCACCGCCGGCGTCGACATCGGACTGACGCGCGCCCTCACGCTGGTGATCGGCGGCGGGCTGGCCGAAGTGGATGACGACAACCGCCGCGCCACTGCGCGGATCGCCCTGCGCTGGGGCTGGCGGCAGAGCCGCGTCCTGGAGCTGCAAATCGAGCCCGAGCTGCGCTGGCTGGACTACGAGTTCACCGGCGGCCTCGGCTACTGGAGCCCCGACGCCGTCCAGGCCGCCGTCCTGCGCGCCGTGGCCACCGGCGTGCTGGGGCCGCGCCTGGACTATCGCCTCGAGGCCGGCGGCGGCAGCGAGAAGGAGAAGGACCGCGACGCCGTCGGCATCGGCGACTGGTCGGCCGAACTGGGCTGGCACCCGGCGCCGCGCGCGCGCCTGTGGGCGGCCGGCGGCAGCGGCAAGAGCCGCCTCGACAGCGCGGGCGGCTATCGCCGGGAGTGGTGGGCCGCAGGCCTCCGGCTCGGCTTCTGATGAAGCGCCCCTCGCTCGCGCAACTGGCAATGGCCCTCGCTCTCGCCGTCCTCGCCGGCTCCTGGGCCGGTTGCGGTCGGCAGGAGGATCCCGCCCGGGCGGTGGTGCCCAATGCCGATCGCGATCCCGCCCTCAACGGCGCACAGCTGCCGGGCGAAGAGCAGGGCGTCACCGTGCTCTGCTATCACTACTTCTCCGATCACGGAGCGCCGGCCCGGGCGCTCAGGGCAGCCGGCGCCGTGCTGCTCGGCCTGCCGCTCGTCAAGGACGTGGAGACCTGGACCACGCCCGCCGGCCAGTTCGAGCACCAGCTCCGCTTCCTTGCCGAGCGCGGCTACCAGAGTCTCAGCCTGGATGAGTTGCTGGAGATCGCCGAGGGGCGCGCGCCCCTGCCCGAGCGAGCGGTCGTGATCAGCTTCGACGACGGCGATCGCAGCGTCCACCAGATCGCCTGGCCCCTCATGCGCAAGTACGGCTTCAAGGGCGTGCTCTTCATCGTCGACGGCTGGATGGACGGCCCCGCGCCTCCGGACCTCGAGGTGATGAGCTGGGCGGAACTGCGGGAGCTCGCCGCCAGCGGCGACTTCGAGGTGCAGAGCCACACCCACGCGATGCACTACAAGACCTGGCACGAGGATGCCTACTACGCCGTGGCCGAGGTGCTCGACTGGCTGGAGGAGCCCGTCGCGCTGGAGCGCATCGCCGCCGACCTGCGCGAGAGCCGCAGCGTCCTCGGCGAGCGCCTGGGCACGACGCCGCGCTACCTCGCCTGGCCCTACGGCAGCGCCACCGCCCGCACGGATTCCATCGCCCGCGCCGCGGGCTTCGCCGGCAGTTTCGGCCTGCGCTTCGGCCGGGTCGGCAGCGAGGAGAGCTCGCCGATGAGCCTGCCGCGCTACGCCATCACGGCCCGCACCAGCCGCACCTTCTTCGCCCGCCTGCTGGGCGAGGACTGACCCGGCTCCCTGCACCCTCCCGGGCCAACCCTGGCCTGATCGCGCGGGTTGCGCCTGGAGCGCCGGTCCGCTAGGCTCCCTCCCCATGCGACGCAAGGGTCCCTGGTACCGCCAGCTCCACTGGCAGATCTTCATCGCGATGGCCCTGGGTGCCGCGCTCGGCGCCCTCGGCGGCGAGGCCGTCGTGCCGCCCGTGGCCTGGCTGGGCACGCTCTTCATCCGCCTGCTCAAGATGATCATCATCCCCTTGATCCTCTTCTCGATCGTATCGGGGGTGGCATCGGTAGGGGAGGGCGGGCGCCTGGGCCGGCTCTTCGGCAAGACCTTCGGCTACTACATCCTCTCCAGCCTGCTCGCGATCCTGATCGGCCTCAGCCTGGTCAACCTGATCCGGCCGGGCGCGGGCGCGAACCTGGTCGATGCGGCCAAGAGCGAGCTGCCCGTGCTGGAGACGCCGAGCTCGGTGATGGACATCGTGAACCAGGTGGTGCCCGAGAACCTGGTCGCCGCCCTGGCCGGCGCCGACATGCTGGCGATCATCTTCTTCTGCATCCTCTTCGGGGCGGCCATCGCCAGCTTGCCCGCCGGACCGCGCAGCGCGCTGACCGGCTTCTTCGATGCCGGCTTCGCGGCGATGATGAAGCTGACGGGCTGGATCATCGCGCTGGCGCCGCTGGGCGTCTTCGGCCTCATCACGCGCATGGTCGGCACGACGGGCTTCGGCGCCTTCAAGGCCCTGGGCCTGTACATGCTCACCGTCGCCGGCGGCCTCACCCTGCACCTCTTCGTGATCCTGCCCCTGCTGCTGCTCCTGCTGGGCCGCATCGACCCGCGCCTGCACTTCCGCAACATGCTGGAGCCCCTGGCCGTGGCCTTCTCCACCTCGTCCTCGGGGGCCACGCTGCCGGTGACCCTGCGCACGGTGGAGGAGAAGGTCGGCGTGTCCAACCGCATCTCCTCCTTCGTGCTGCCCATGGGCGCCACGATCAACATGGACGGCACGGCCCTCTACGAGTGCGCGGGGGTGCTGTTCATCTCCCAGGCCCTGGGGCTGGACCTGAGCATCGGCCAGCAGGCGGTCGTCGTGCTCACCGCCTTGCTCGCCTCCATCGGCGCCGCGGCGGTGCCCTCCGCGGGCCTCGTGATGATCTTCCTCGTGCTGGAGGCGGTGGGCCTGCGCGGACCCGAGGTGGGCGTGATCGTGGGCGCCATGCTCGCCGTGGACCGGCCACTGGACATGTACCGCACGGCCGTGAACGTCTACAGCGACAGCTGCGGCGCGGCGATCATCGCGCGCAGCGAGGGCGAGACCGGCGTGGACGCCGCCGCCTGAGGCAGGACGCTGCCGGGCCGGAGCATGCTAGCGAGTCCCGGTCGTGGCGATCGCGATGCCGTCCAGCAGCACCGCCGTGTCGTAGAGGCTGTCGCCGACATCCCCCACCGCGAGATGCAGGGTGACCGTCGTGCCGGCGAAGTCGGCGATCCCGATGGCCAGCTCCTGCCAGCCCGTGGCGTAGACCCCCGCATCGTCCTCGCTGGGCTGCTGGTCGAAGGCGATGCCGGCCGGCGTCACCTGATCGCAGAGATCGTCGATCCGGCGACGGAAGAGCGGATACCGGATCTGGGCATCATCGACGAGGAAGATGTCGAAGCTGTCCTGGTTGACGCTGCCGCACCACTCCAGGAACTCCTCGGAAAAGAGGTTCCAGGCCAGGCGCAGGGTGTCGGCATCGGCGGGCAGGCAAAGCGTCTGGCTGAGCGAGCCGACGTCCGTCTGGCTGCCCAGCCCCGTCGAGATGATGGCCATGTAGCGGCCCTGGGGCAGGGCCTCGCCCAGCTGGGTGATCACCCGCGCGTCGCCCGCAGCGCTCCAGCCGGTGAGCTGGCCCGATTCGAAGTCGCCATTGCTCAGGCCGCTGCCGAAGTAGAGGGCGCGCTTGCCGAGCAGCCGGATCTGCGCCCCCGCATGCCCGGGATCGCTGGCCGGGCTGACGGCATCGAGGGCCGCGCCGGCCGTGCCCGCGTCGCCGAGCAGGGCCGTCCAGAAGTCGGTGAGGGCGCTGCTGGCGAAGGCCAGACCCACGGTATCGTCGAAGCCGATGAGCGTGCCCACCCCTGCCTCGGCAAGCACCGCGGGCAGCGTCTCGCCGCGCATGCTCGAGCACGCGGCCAGCACGACGAGGCTGTTCGGGAAATCCTGGCAGTGGCGCGCGAAGAAGGCTGGCAGCGCACCGAGGCGCTTCTCGCCGTCGACGCTCACCAGGGCGAGGCCCGGGGCGATGCCGTGCAGATCCCAGTACCAGTCCAGCATGCTCGCCAGCGTGGCGCGCTCGCCCGTGAGCAGGCAGACGCGATCCGCGTCCAGCAGGGTGCCATGCGTGGTCAGGCAAATGCCGCCGTTCGCCGCCATCCCGGCGAAGGCGGCCACATCGGCTTCCCCATCGCGCAGGGTGAGCACCGGAAAGTGCGGGCATTCGGCCAGGCCGAGCTGCGCGGCGATGGCAGTGCTGGGATCGCCGCCCTCGCTCTCGAGCCAGGTGTGGAAGGGGCTGAGCAGGAGCATCTGGTTGGAGTGGACGCGATCGGGATCGTCGGCGGCGCGGGCGCCCCTGCGCGGCGCCGGGCGCGCGAGCCGCCCCGGCGGCGGGACGATCCGCGGCGGGGCCGGGCGCGCGGCCACGGCCGCTGCGCGACGGCCGCCACCCAGCACGGGGCCGTCAGCCCAGCGCGGCAGAAAGATCCCGGCATGGAGACCGGTGACCAGGCGCGCCCAGAGGCTGTTGCCGTCGGGACTCACGAAGGCCTCGGCGACGCCGCTCTGCGCGCCGAGCCAGGCGGCCACCTCGGCCTTGGCGGTCGCATCGCTGCTGCCGCCGGCGACCAGGGCGGCCCAGTCGGCCTCGGCCTCGTCGAGCAGGGCGAAGAGCGCGTCCAGTTGCGCCTGTCCGATCGGCGCGGCCACGGGCAGGGGCAGGATGGCCGACCACAGCGAGGCCTCGCCACCCATGCTGCCGCTGGCCAGCGCCAGCAGGCGCAGGTAGAGGGTCTGCGCGCTGCCGATGCTCATGGCCGGCAGGCGCCCCCCGAAGCGGCCGTCGCCCGCGATGTCGTCGCCCGCGAGGAGGTTGCCGTCGTCGGCCAGGTTGCCGAGATGCTCGAGGCTGTCGCCGGCGGCGCTGACGCGGTAGACGCGCAGCTCATCCAGCGTCCACTCCTCGCGCACGGAGAGCGTGG
Organism: uncultured bacterium; assembly: GCA_963695095.1. GTDB lineage: Bacteria > Krumholzibacteriota > Krumholzibacteriia > JACNKJ01 > JACNKJ01 > VGXI01. Next base: position 3,269,799 of record CAVOFT010000001.1, read on the forward strand.
CGCTCAGGCTGAGCACGGTGGCCTCGCCCACGAAGAGACCCTGAGGCGTGGCGACCGGACCCGCCAGGTAGCTGATCGGCTGGACCGGCGGCAGCACCAGCGCCGAGGGCGAGCGGCTCTCCTCGCAGCTCGTGGCCGCGAGGAGGAGCCAGGCAGCCAGGGCCGCCGGAGAGAATCGTCTGCGCGCCCGCAGGGGCATGCCGGCCTCCCGGGTTGGGCCGCCCGGATGGGCGGGAGCCGGGAGTCTAGCTGGATCGACGCGGCGAGGCAATTGCTTCGGTGGCGGCCCGCGCGGCATCCGGAATCCCTTGGCAGCGCTCTGCGCGGCGTGCTTGGCTCGGCTCATCCCCCACCCGGAGTGAGACCATGCGCCTGATCTCCTGCTCGCCGATAGCCCGTCTGCTCGGGGCCGCGCTGGCCCCGGTCCTGCTCGTCGCCGCCGGCCCCGCCTGCTCGGGGCCGAGCAGCCCCTACCGCGCCCTTCCTTTCGCCACGGGTCTCCACAAGCCCCTCTACCTGGCCCAGGCGCCCGGCGACAGCACGCGTTTCTACCTCGTCGAGCAGTCGGGCCGGATCCGGGTCCTCGTCGAGGGCCGCCTGCGCGAGGCGCCCTTCCTGGACCTCAGCGCCGAGGTCTTCGACCCCGACGCCCGGGGCGGGGGAGAGCGCGGGCTGCTCGGCCTGGCCTTCCACCCGGGCTACGCGGCCAATCGGCGCTTCGTCGTGAACTACACGGACCGCGAGGGCGCGACGCGCATCGTCGAGTACCGCGCGGCCGGCCCCGACGCCGCCGATCCGGCCAGCGCGCGGCTGCTGCTCAGCATCGAGCAGCCCTACACCAACCACAATGGCGGCATGGTCGAGTTCGGGCCCGACGGCTATCTCTACATCGGCATGGGCGACGGCGGCTCGGCCGGCGACCCCCAGAATCGCGCGCAGGACCTCGGCAGCCTGCTCGGCAAGCTGCTGCGCATCGACCTGGACGCGGCGCCGCCCGGCGAGCCCTACGGGCTGCCCCCGGACAATCCCTTCGTCGGCATCAAGGGCGCGCGGCCGGAGATCTGGGCCTACGGCCTGCGCAACCCCTGGCGCTTCAGCTTCGACCCGACCACCGGCGATCTCTGGATCGCCGACGTCGGCCAGAAAGCCTGGGAGGAGGTGAACCGGCAGTCCGCCGGCCAGGGGGGGCAGAACTACGGCTGGCGCCTGCGCGAGGGAGCGCACTGCTACGACCCGCCCGTGGACTGCGAACAGCCGGGCCTGGTCGACCCCGTGCACGAGTACTCGCACGGGCAGGGCTGCTCGATCACCGGCGGCTACCTCTACCGGGGCCGCTCGCTGCCGGCCCTGCGCGGGCACTACCTGTTCGCGGATTGGTGCGCGGGGAAGGTCTGGGCCCTGGCGCCGGACTCCGGCGAGTGGCAGGAAATCCTGAGCGACCTGGGGCCGATCACCTCCTTTGGACGGGACCACGAGGGCGAGCTGTACATCATGGAGGGGGGTGGCAAGGTCTGGCGCCTGGGTCTCGGGAACTGAGCGCTGGCGCGGGCTCCGGATTTGGGTATCTTGGTAATCGTAAGATATTCCAGACAAGGAGCCCTGCGATGCCCAACTTCCGCGCCACAGCAGCCCTCGCCACCCTCGCCGCGCTGGGGCTGGCCCCGGCCGCTCCGGCCTACGAGGCCGTCGAAACCGTCGGCGGTCTGAGCGATGCCATCTTCGCGACCGCGCCTCCCGGCGACACCGAGCGGCTGTTCATCGTGCAGCAGGCGGGGCAGATCCTCATCCTCGATCTGGCCAGCGACACCCTGCTGCCCACGCCCTTCCTCGACATCAGCGCGCTCGTCGTCGACGGCGGCGAACAGGGCCTGCTGGGCCTGGCCTTTCACCCGGACTATGCCCTGAACGGCCGCTTCTACGTCTATCACAGCAGCAACGGGACCGTCTGCGCCGGCAGCAACCGCTGCAGCCTGGTGGCGCGCTACGGTGTCGATGCCGGCAACCCCGACCGGGCCGATCCGACGAGCCGCCTCGAGCTGCTCGAGGTGGCCCAGCCCTTCTCCAACCACAACGGCGGCATGCTGGCCTTCGGCCCCGACGGTTACCTCTACATCGGCCTGGGGGATGGCGGCTCCAGCGGCGATCCCAGCAGCAACGGCCAGAATCTGGACACCTTGCTCGGCAAGCTGCTGCGCCTGGACGTGGACGGCGGCAGCCCCTACGCGATTCCGGCCGACAATCCCTTCGTCGGCGCGGCCGGCCGGGACGAGATCTGGGCCTACGGCCTGCGCAATCCCTGGCGCTTCAGCTTCGATCGCACGAACGATGACCTCTGGATCGCCGACGTCGGCCAGGGAAACTGGGAGGAAGTGGACTGGCAGCCGGCGGCGAGCGCCGGCGGGGAGAACTACGGCTGGCGCTTCATGGAGGGCGCGCACTGCTACAACCCGTCCTCGAACTGCAACGACGGCAGCCTGGTGCTGCCCATCCACGAGTACAGCCACGCCGGGGGCAATTGCTCGATCACCGGCGGCTACCGCTACCGGGGCAGCATCCCGCAACTGGCAGGGCTCTACCTCTTCGGCGACTTCTGCACCGGCCGGGTCTGGGCCTATGATCCGGACACGGACGTCGCCACGCAGATTCTCACCGGGCAGGCCCTGGGCAATGTCCTCTCCTTCGGGGAGGACGCGGCCGGCGAGGTCTACATCCTCACCGGCGATCGGCTCTGGCGACTGGAAACGGGCGACAGCACCGACGTCGATCTGCTGCCCGCCGGCCTGCGCCTCGCGCCGGCCAGCCCGAACCCCTTCAGCGAGCGGTCGCGCCTGGCGCTCAGCCTGGATGGCGCCCGCCAGCGCCTGGAGGTGGCCATCTTCGCCGTCGACGGCCGGCGCCTGCGCACCCTGCACCGGGGCCCGGCTGCGGGCGGTGAACTCACCCTCGCCTGGGACGGCCGGGACGATGCCGGTCGCGCCCTGGCCGCCGGCGTCTACCTGCTGCGCGCCGAGACCGAGCGCGAGCAGGCCGGCCAGCGGCTGACGCTGTTGCGCTAGGCGCGACGGCGAGGCCGGGCCGATTCAGGGCGAAGACACCTCTACCAGCTCGACACGAGCGCCGCTGCCGATGTCCACTTCCAGCACGAGCCCGATGCCCGGCGCGTAGTACTTGTGCTCGTTTGCATCGGGATCCAGCGGCGTGAACTCCCGCGTCTGCAGGCAGTCCGCGAAGCTGCCATGGGGGACGGTCACGCTCTGTCCGGAGGCCACGACCACCGCGAGATCCTCCGCTTCGCAGGCGTAGTACTCCTGGCGATAGGGGATGCCGACCGGCGGCTGGACGGCATGCATGACGATGCCGGCCTTGGCGCCGTCGACGCCCGCCTCCCAGGAACCCGCCGTGCTCACCACCTGGCCGTTCTCGTACTCCTTCGTGTCCTCGCCGAGGTACCAGACATTGCCCGCCGTATCCTGCGCGTACCAGTCGTAGGTGTCCTCCAGGAGTTCTCCACTCACCGTCACGACATCGTGCACGACCATGGCGGTGACGCCGAGGATCTCCTTCGTGTCGGCGGTCACCGTGACCGTGATCGTCTCGTCCCCACCCTCGAAGACGAACTGCGTGCCCGGCAGCAGCGGCCAGAGCGGGTTGTCGATGCCGGCGACGAAATCCGCCGGCACGATGGCGGGGTCATAGCTCTCGTCCACCACGCAGGGCTCTTCCTCGGGGCTGGTGGTCTTGTCGCTGCAGGCAGACGGGCTCAGCAGGGCGAGCGCCAGCAGGCCCAGGCCGATCGGTGTTCTCATTGTGTCGCTTCCTCCTGGTTTCCAGTCCATTCGCGGCAGCCCGGTTCGAGGCCGTCACGAGCAGGGCGGCAGGGGAGCCGGTTTCAACTGCACTCAGTGTAGCGAGCGCGCATGAGAGCCCGATGAGAGGATGGGCGATGGCGCCCCCGCGGCCCCTGCGCTAGACTCGACCCATGCGCATCCTGGTGGTCGAGGACTTCACGCCCCTTCGCCGCTCGCTCACCAAGGGCCTGCGCGAGGCGGGCCATGCCGTGGACGCGGTCGCCGATGGCCCGGCCGCCCTCGACCACGCCGAGACCGGCGCTTACGACGCCATCGTGCTGGATCTCATGCTGCCCGGCCTGGACGGCTTCGCCGTGCTCGAGCGGCTGCGCGCGGCGCGCCTGCCGGCGCGCGTGCTCATCCTCACGGCGCGCGATGCCCTCGCGGATCGCGTGCGCGGCCTGGATCTCGGCGCCGACGATTACCTGGTCAAGCCCTTCGCCTTCGCGGAGCTGACGGCCCGCCTGCGCGCCCTCCTGCGCCGGCGCTACGGGCGGACGGCGTCGCGCATCCAGGTGGGCGACCTCGAGATCGACACCGCGGCGCGGCGGGTGCGGCGGGCCGGTCGGCCCATCGACTTCACCGCCCGCGAGTATGCGCTGCTCGAGCTGCTGGCCTACCGCGCCGGCGAAGTGGTGACGCGCGGCGAGATCGCCGAGCGCCTCTACGACTTCGCCGCCGAGCCGGGCAGCAACGTGATCGACGTCTACATCGGCTATCTGCGCCGCAAGCTCGAAGCCGGCGGCGGCCGGCGCCTCCTCCATACCCGCCGCGGGCAGGGCTACCTGCTCGCAGGAGACGAATGAAGGCTCCCCTTTCGATGCACCGCGCCCTGCTCAGCGGCACCACGCTCGGCCTCCTGCTCGTGCTGGCCAGCGCCGGTTTCGTGCTGGAGCGCAGCGCGCGGCGGGCGCTCTACGGCCAGCTCGACCGCGAGCTGGCGAGCAAGGCACGGCTGCTGGCCTCCACCGTCGAGCAGGACGCCGATGGCATCGATCTCGGCTACGACGACCTGGACCTCAGCGAGTTCGAGGCCGAGATCGACCCGGCCCTGCTGCAGGTGAGCCTCACGAGTGGCAAGCTGCTCTACGCGTCGCCGAGCTGCGAGGGGCTCGTCATCGCGCCGCCCGCGGAGCTGCGCGCCGGCGAGCCCCGCTTCAGCAACCTGCGCGGGCCGCGAAGCCGGCGCCTGCGCGCGGCGCTGCTGAGCTTCCGCCCCCGCGTGGACCTCGACGAGCCCGGCGCGCCCGATCCGGCCTCGGTGGCGACGCTGGTGATCTTCCTCGCCCGCGGTACGCAGCCGATCGCAGCCCTGCTCGCCGAGCTGCGCCTCGCCCTGCTCTTGGTGGGGATCGGCGCCGTGGCCCTCGGCGTGCTGATCCAGGCCGCGGTGATCCGGCGTGCGCTCTCGCCCCTGAACCGCCTGGCCGGGGAGATCGCCGGCCTGGGCGAGCGGCGCCTCGCCGTGCGCGTCAAGACAGCGGGGGCGCCCGCGGAGCTGGCCCCCGTGATTGCGCGGCTCAATGCGCTGCTCGCCGAGCTCGAGACGGCCTTCACGCGCGAGAAGACCTTCAGCGCCGACATCGCCCATGAGCTGCGCACGCCGCTGGCCGGCCTGCGCACGACGATCGAGGTGGAGCTCTCGCAGGCGCGCCCCGCTGAGGACTACCGGCGCGCGCTCGAGGAATCGCTGGTCATGTCGCTGCGCCTGCAGCAGCTCGTCGAGTCCCTGCTGCAGCTAGCGCAGCTGGAGGCGGGGCGGGTGCGGGCCGAGGCGCGGCCCGTGGATCTGACCGAGCTCCTGAGTGAACTCTGGGCGCCCCTGGCCGCGCAGGCCGCGGAGCGCGGACTCGGGCGCGACTGGCAGCTGCCCGAGCGCGCGCCGGCGGCCACCGATCCCGAGCTGGCCGCCACCCTGCTGCGCAACCTGCTCGAGAACGCCGTCGTTCACGCCGACGCCGGTGGCCAGGTGGCCGTGGCGCTGGGCGCCGCCCCCGGGGGCGGCTGGCGCTGCACGATCGCCAACAGCGGCAGCGCCGTCAGCGACGCCGAGCTGCCTGGCTTGATGGAGCGCTTTGCCCGCGGCGATACCGCCCGCGAGGCCGAGGGCGGCCACTTCGGGCTGGGTCTGGCCCTGGCGGGGCGCATCGCCGGCCTGCTGGGCGTGGACTTCGCTCTGGCGAGCAGCCCGGGCGGGGAGTTCCGGGCCAGCCTCGAATTCCCCGCCCGCCTGAGCGATGTACAGCCCGCTTGACAATATGTAAAGCTAGCTGTACACTACGGGCATGGCTCCCAAGACCGGCATCAAGGTCCACCTGAAGCAGCACCGGCTGGCGACCGCGGGCATGACCCAGCAGGAGCTGGCCGAGCGCGTGGGTGTGAGCCGGCAGACCATTCTCTCCATCGAGCGGGGCCGCTACCGGCCCTCCATCGAACTCGCCCTGGCCCTGGCGCGGGTTTTCGGCGTGCCAGTGGAGACCCTCTTTGCACTCGACGACGGGACGGTGCCCGATGAACGCTGAACCGCGCCTGCGCTGGGGCCTGCCCCGCGCCGCCTGGATCGCCTTCGGCCTCATGCTGCTCGGCTTCCTGGTGGCGGTGCTCATCGCGCGCCGCTATCCTCTGGTCGGCGGGCTCTTTCTCCTGCTGCTCGCCGCGCTGACCCTGGCCGCTCTGCGCAGCGGCCCGGAGGAGACGCGCCTCAGCTTCGGGGCGCTGCTCGTCACGCCGCCCTTGATCGCGGGGGCGGCGCTGATCCGCGAGGGAGAGCACTGATGACGGCCCCCCTGCTGTTCTGCTTGGCGCTCGCCACCGCGGCGCCCGCGCGCGCGGACGTCGCTCCGCGCTACGACTTCGACAACCAGACGCGCATCGTCGTGGGCCTGACCCTGAGCGGGCACCTCCTGATCAGCGCCGGGGTCGAGCATCTGGCCAGCAAGGCCTGGTCCCTGCGCGGCGAGTTGCTCTGGGCGATCGCCGATGTCCCCACCTTCGGCGTCCAGGGCGACCTGACCCGGCGCTGGCCCGTCGACGGCGAGTCGGCGAGCCGCCCCAGCGCCAGGGGCCGCTGGGGCCAGCTCAGCGTCGGGCACCTGCAGCTCTTCGCCCGCGAGGAGCCCGGGCGCTGGCGCCGGCTTCGACTCTGGCACCTTTCGCCCGGCCTGCGCTGGGGTCTGGACGATGCCGGCACCCTCGACCTCGAGCTGCCGATCGCCTGGTTTCACGAGCGGCGGCGCATCCAGCCCATCGGCCTGCAAGCGCGCTGGCAGGACGTGGATCCTCTGATCGACTAGGCGCGCAGTGTCCCGAGCGCTCGCGCAGCCACAGCCGAAAGGAACCGGCCATGCCTCTCGTCCGCTTCGACAAGCTGATTCTCTACGTCTCGGACATGGCGCGCATGGTCGCCTTCTACCGCGATGCGCTCGGCCTTGAACTCACGCATCCCACGGGTCTCGACAATGAGGTGCTGGCCCGCGAGGTCTGGGTGACTCTCGACCTCGGCCGCGGCTGCACGCTCGCCCTGCATGCGGGCGGCCAGGGGCGCCAGGGCGAGGATGCGCCCACGCTGGTCTTCCAGGTGACGGACATCGCCACCGCCGGCGCGGCCCTCAGCGCGGCCGGAGCGCGCCTGGCTCCGCCCTTCGCGGCGGCGCCGGGGCTGCTGGTCGCCAAGGGCCGCGATCCGGAGGGCAACGCCTTCTCCCTGGAGGCCGCCGCGAGCTAGCCCGTGCGGCGCGCGTGCCGGCCCCGCTAGGCGCCCCCCTCCGCGCCGCTCTCGGCGCCGATCGACAGGGGCGGCATGCTGCGCACGAAACCCAGGCGCTCGTAGCAGCGCTGGGCGCCCTCGTTCTCCTCGAAGACCATCAGGAAGCAGCGCGCGAGGCCCTGCGCCGCGAGCAGCGCGAGCACGCGCGTTACGGCCGCGCTCGCCAGCCCCCGCCGCCGGTGGGCGGGCAGCGTGTAGACCTGATTGAGGTAGCCCGTGGCCGACGAGAGCGCGATGGCCACGAGGGTATCCCCTCGGTAGACCAGCTGACCGCGCCCCTCGCCGTAGGTGCCGCCGGGGTCGGCGGCGAAGAGCATGGAGCGCTCGCAGAGGCCCTGGTCCCAGGGGCCGGCCGTGTAGGCGGGATCGGGGCAGCGGAGCATCAGCGCGATGCAGGCGTCCCAGTCCTCGTAGGCGTAGGGGCGCACCTGATAGTCCGCGGGCAGCGGCAGGGGCGCTACCTGGTCGAGATGCGTGTGGTCCATGCGCAGCATGCGCATGGCGGGCCTCCTCAGTCGCCGCGCTCGAGCTGGTCCCAGAGCGCCGCCGCCGCCACGCGGAGGCCGATCTCCAGGGCCGCCTCGTCGGGCGTGTAGGTCGCCGTGTGCAGACTGGCCGCTCCGCTCGTGCCGCCGGGCGGCGCCGTGCCCAGCCGGAACTGGAAGCCGGGCACCTCGCGGCCGTAGTAGGCGAAGTCCTCGCCGCCCATGCCGGGCAGGTAGGCCTGCGGCGCCGCGGGGCCAAGCACGCGCTCGACCACGGCCATCACCTGCTTGACGAGGGCGGGGTCGTTGTAGCCGGCCGCGGTGCCGAAGTAGTACTCGAGCGCCGGCTCGGGCGCGCCGGCGGCGGCGGCGAGGCCGTTCACGGTGCGCGTCACCTTGTCGGCCAGGGCCTGCCGCGTGCTGTCGTCCTGGCTGCGCACGGTGGCCTCGATGAGGACCTCGCTCGGAATCACGTTGCTCTTCGCTCCGCCTTCGATGCGGCCCACCGAGATGACGGCGTGGCGGTTCACGTCGATCTCGCGGGCCACGAGGGTCTGGAAGGCGATCACCATCTCGGCGGCCAGGGTGACGGGATCCGTGCCCCGGTGCGGATAGGCGCCGTGGCCGCCCTCGCCCTTCACGGTGAGGACGAAGCCGTCCACGTTGGCCGTCGCCCAGCCCGGGCAGTAGCCGATCTGCCCCACTTCCAGCGTGGGGTGCACGTGCAGGGCGAGGATGCTCCTGGGCCGCCGGCCCTCGGCGAAGAGCCCGGCGGCGAGCAGCTGCGTGGAGCCGGCACCGATCTCCTCGGCCGGCTGGAAGACGAGCATCAGCGTGCCGGGCAGCTCGGCGCGCAGCGCGCTCGCGAGCCGCGCCAGGCCGAGGCCCACGGCCATGTGGATGTCGTGCCCGCAGGCGTGCATCACGCCGGCTTCACGGCCCCCGCTGACCGTGTCCCTGCGCGTGCAGGCGAAGTCGAGGCCGGTGGCCTCGGTGAGGGGCAGCGCGTCCATGTCCGCGCGCCAGGCAACCAGGGGCCCGCTCTTGCCGCCGCGGATGAGCGCTACCAGCCCCGTGCCCCAATCGCCCGGCACCAGCTCGACGCCGGGCAGCGCGGCGAGCTGCTTGCGGAGATAGGCCTGGGTCTCGATCTCGCGCAGGGAGAGCTCGGCGTGGGCGTGCAGCCAGTGGCGGTCGGCCTGCATGGTGTCGGCGAGACGGGCCGCAGCGGCGTCGAGGTCCGGCGCGGAGAAGGCGGCCGGCGCGAGGGCGGCGGCTATCGCGAAGGCAGCAAGGGCGAGCGAGAGCAAGCGGGCAGCGCGGCGCATGGGGCTCCTTTCGCTGGCCGGCAGTCTAGCGCAGCGACAGGCCCGCGGGAACCCCTTTGGCGCAGGGGCCGCAGCGGCGCACTCAGCGCGGGGAGACCGCAAGCAACTGCGCGATGGCCCCCGCGAGCTGGTCCGGGCGATCAACCGTGAGATCCGGCGCTTCACTAGGCCCACGCGGTTCCTGGGCGGCATGCGAGCCGTGGACAAGGCGCAGCGTGCGCATGCCGAGGCGCTTGGCCGGCAGCACGTCGTTGTCGATGCGGTCGCCCACCATGAGGCAGTCGGCGGCATCGGCGCCGGCGGCCGCGAGCAGCGCGAGGAAGAAGCGCGGGTCGGGCTTGGCCAGCTCGAGGGTCTCGGAGACCTCCTTCACCGCGAAGTGGCGCAGCAGCCCCAGCGCTTCCAGCCGCATCAGGGCCCGCGGCGAGTTGTTGCTGGCGAGCACGAGCTGATGCCCGGCCGCGGCGAGCGCCTCGAGCAGGGGCGCCGTGGCGGCGAAGGGCGTCGTGAAGCCGGCGTACTCGGCGTCACTGAGCGCATCCCAGCGCGCGCGGACTTCCCCGATGATGATGGCCGTGAGCGCGGCATCGCCGCCCGTGAGCGTGGCGATCACCGCGCGCCAGGCGCTGGGCGCGAAGTCGGCCACGGCCTGGGCGTGGGCGGCGGCGAGGTCGTCATCGGTGACACGGAAGCTGCGGGCGCGCAGGGCGGTGCCGATGTTGGCCAGCGTCAGCGCGTCGCCGGCCTCGTCGCTCCAGAGCACGTTGCCGATGTCGAAGAGGAGGGTGGGCATGGGCCGAAGGTAGCATGGCTCGCGGCGAGGCGGGTACCCTGGCTTCAGTACCCGGCACCCGCTGGTGCGAAGTCCGAGCTGCGCTCCAGCGCCGCTCGGCGCTCGGCGCTCAGGAAGGGCGCCATCTGGGCTTCGGCGAAGGCCGCATCCTGGGTGCCGACATTCGCATACCAGTAGATCGGCGCCCCGCGCTCGACAAGCCGGCGCTGAAGCGCCAGCAGGCGCTCGGGGCGCTCGCGAAGGGCGCGGGGCGTGAGGCCGGTAGCCAGGCACTCGGCCACCGCCGCACCCGCCGCCTCGCCGATGGCCCAGTCCACCGGATGCAGGCGGTAGCAGCCGCCGGCGATGCGCGTGGTGCCGATGCAAAGCCCGGCCGCGAGCAGGTTCTCCGCGCGCCGCGGAATCAACGCGCCCAGGGGAATCTGGAAGGGCCGCGTGGCCGGAGGCGGCAGCACCTCATCGCAGGGGCCGGGGTGGATGTCGATGCCGTAGGCGCCGATGCCCACCGCATCAGCGAAGAAGCGTCCGCGCAGCGCGCCGCCCAGCTGGGCCGCCGCCACGTCCTGCTCGCGCACGGTGGTGATCGCCTTGATGCGCCGCGCCTCGCGGATGTAGGGGTGCAGGGGCAGGCCGTCCTCGCTGCCGAAGAGGTCCTGGCGCAGGCGCAGCTCGGGATAGCCGCGCCCGCCCGCCCCGCGCGGCCACTCCGTCTGCACCCAGTGGACGAAGCAAAGGCTCTGCTGCTTGGCGGCTTGCAGATGGGCGAGCTGTTCAGCGGGCGTGCCCGCCAGCAGGCTGCCGCCTCGATAGTCGATGGCCGGCAGGTTCACCAGAGCCAGCTCGTAGGGCTGCGCGTCGCGCGTGAAGAGCTCGCTGTCGATGAGCCGGCGATAGGTCCAGAGCGACCCCGGTGCACCGGGCGGCACCTCCTCGAGAGCGAGCCCATCGCCGGCCGCGGCAAAGAGGCCAGGCGAAGCCAGCTCGGCGGGCGCAAAGGCCCCACGCTCCCCACCGCAGCCGGGCGCGGGCGGCAGCAGGTGGCTTTCGCCCGACCGCTTCTCGAGGATGAACGAGTAGGTGAAGGCCTGCACGCAGTCGGGATTGGCCCGTGCGGGCGCGCTGGGCTCGCCGGTTTCGCTGCGCGCCTCCGCGCCGACGGCGTGTTCGATGCCCGCGAGTGGCAGCAGATCGCCCAGCGGCGTGGCCTCGATGAAGTAGGCGGCCGCGATGCGGCAGGTCGCGCCCGTGTCGAGATCCACCGCGTCGAGCGCGAGGAGGCGATCCCCGGCCAACTCCGTCCGAAAGGCCTTGTGCCGGCGCAGCACGGTGAGCCGCCCCGCCGCGACCTGCGGCGCGAGCAGGCTGTCGAGTGCTGCCGCTCCCACCGCGGGCTCGCAGGCCAGTCGGCTCGCCCAGCAGTTGCCCGGATTGAAGTCGCCGGCCGTGTCCGGCGCGCGCAGCTGCGGCCGGTAGTGCGCGCGGATGCGCGCTCGCAAGTCCTGGTAGCTGCGCGTGGCGCCGCTGGTCTCGACCCAGTAGTTCTCGTCGAGCACCGGCACGCCCTGCGCGCTGAGCTGCCCGCCCAGCCAGCGCGTCTCCTCCGTGAGGATCACGCGAAGGCCAGCTTCGCAGGCAGCCAGGGCCGCCGCGCTGCCCGCGAGCCCGCCGCCCGCGATGCAGAGGTCCGCGCGCAGCTCCCGCGCAGGCGCGGTCGCGTCGACCGCGACGAGACGCAGCTCCTGGACATCGAGAAGCGCGATCGACTCGCCGGGCGCGACGCCGGACCCGCCCCCGGGAGCGGGTTCCGTGCAGAGCGCCACCTGCGCGGGCATTCCGACAAGCAGAACCAGGCAGGCTGTCAGCATCCCTGTCAATCGACGCATGCCGCCAGGATACCGCCAACGCGCGTGGCCGGCAATCGGACGCCGCAAACGCCGAGACCTCGCAGTGAGCGCCGGGGAGATTGCCACGTGGCAACTCGGGCCCGACTTGTCACGTGACAAGCCCGCGGGGCGCTCCAACGGTTTCCCATCGGACAGCGCAGCCCGGAATCGATGAATTTCCGCCGCCCGACTTCCCTCGCCCAGCGCACATGGAGTACGCTCTTCAGCCTGCCCCGCAGCCCCCGAGGTAGCTCGCCATGAACTACCAGTCGCGCGCTCGCCTGCTCGGACTGCCGCTCGTCCACATCGCCACCGGCCAGCACCTGGACGGCGGCTACCGGCGCGGCATCGCCAAGGGCTGGATCGCCATCGGCGACATCGCCATCGGCGTGCTCTTCGGTGCGGGCGGCCTGGCGACGGGCGCCGTCTGCGTGGGCGGCCTCGCGGCCGGCGGCCTGGCCATCGGCGGGCTGGTCATGGGCCTGGCCGCAGTGGGCGGCCTCGCCTTCGGGTTCCTCGCCGTGGGCGGCGCCGCGCTCGGCAGCTCGGGCGCCCTGGGTGGACTCGCCATCGCCGGCGAGTTCGCGCGCGGGGGCGTCGCCCTCGCCTTCCACGCCAACGACCTCAGCGCCGACGAGTACTTCAACGGCCATCCCTTCTTCCGCAGCGCCTCACTGCTCATGCAGTACTCGATGGCGCTGGTCGCGCTGGTTTTCGTCCTCGCGCGGCTCGTGCGACGGGGCCGCTAGCGCCGCGGGGCCCGACCCGCGCGAGGGGCCTCATGCCCCGCACGATCGCTCTCCTGCGCGCCATCGACATGGGCGGCCCCAGGGTCGCCATGGACGCCCGGCGCCGGAATCATGCAATGTAGGAATTCACACAATATGAGTGATATTACAGACCAATCTAGCTTGGTACATGGTAGAATTGCGGAATCTCCGGGTACTCCGGGCGCTTGATTCACGGCCCCACGCGGGCCGCAGCGACGATGGAGGACCTCACATGAAATTCCCTCGGCAATTCCGAACGCTCGCCCCTCGCCTGCTCCTGCTGCTGGCCGGAACGGCCCTCGCCCTGCCTGCTCTGGGCGCCGAGATGGGCGTTGGTTGCGGCGCGCCTGGGCAGGGCGGCTGGATCCGCATGTCGATCACGATCGCGCGACCCACTCTCCCCGATGGCACCCAGGTCACGGAGACCGCCATCATCGAGATGCAGATCACCGGCCCCCCCGACTGGACCGCTGAGGACAAGGCCGAGATCTTTCGCCTCAGCCTGCCGCCCGAGTTCGAGGGCAAGATCAAGCTCAGCGGTGAAGGCACGGAGGTCTGGGCCACCGGCCTGAACGGCTGGCGGGTCGCGTCGATGAGCATCTTCGGCGACGAGACCAACGAGCCCGACGCCAATCTCTCCTACGTGACACCGACGGATGAACTCGCCCTCTGCTCGCTGAGCGGCGTCGCGAGCGGTCTGAACGCCACCGGCGCGCCCGGCCGTTTCGCGCTCAACGCGGGCGGCCATGCCGTGATGGTGCCGACCGCGCCCGGCATGCCGGCCCAGATCGTCGAGCAGCAGGTATTCTCGCAGCTCATGGCGCAGGGCGCCGTGGTTCGCTTTGCGTCGCTCGCGGACCTCGGGTTGCTGGGCGCGGTGCCGACCGACGGCTCGGTGCTGGTCATCGAAGGACTCGACGCCACCGGACTCGCGCAGCAGCTCTCCGACACGGGGCTCAGCGTCGACGTCGCGGGGCTGGCCAGCCCGCCGCTGCCGCCCGCGGATCCCGCCGCCACGATTCCAGGCACCGAGCCCGACGGCAGCTTCGTGGCCTTCGGTACCGGCAGCCTGCCGCCCCTGCCCGCCGACTTCTTCTATCCCGGCTCGGACCCCTTCTACGGCACCGTGTACTCTGCCGGGGAACCCATCGATCCGACGCTCCTGGGCGACGCCTCGACAATGATCCAGCGGCACGGCGGCTTCATGGATCCGGGCGCGCCGCTCGGCACCGTGGCGGAGATCCCGATCGAGATCCTCGCCCTGCACCTGGTCTCCTGCCAGCCGATCACGGTGACCTACAACGGCGGCACGCAGCCGGAGCCCTGGAACATCCGCGTCGGCCTATCCGTGAGCCAGCCCTCGGTGGGCACGCTCGAGGCGACGAAGACCCATCCCAACGGCGGCACCTTCAGTTCGACCTTCCTCGTGCAGCCGCGCTTCACCTTCACGCGCGTGAGCGACCAGCTGCAGGTGGAGCTGGACGCCGGCCTGCCGCCGCTGGCCTTCACGGCGACCGATGGGCACTGGGTCCATGCGTTGAACCCCGACCTCGAGCTCATTGCCTTCGCGGACGGGTCCTTCGTGCCGGGCGTCGAGGAAGTCGTACCGGGCGATCCACTCTCGCAGCAGCCGCGGCGCTTGCACGCCCATGAGGCCAGCGGCGCCGCGCAGCACACCGGCTTCCCAGCGCAGCGACAGCCCACGGCCGTGCCGGCCGCGCCGGGTGGCAACTTCTGGGTGCGCAGCTTCCCGAATCCGGGCAATCCCAGCCTGCGGATCGCCTACGCGATGCCCGCGCGGGGAGCGATCGCGATTGCCATCTACGACCTGCGGGGCGAGCGCGTCAGGACGCTCGTTGGCGGGGTCGTCGACGCGGGCGCGAACTCGGTGGTCTGGGACGGCAGGGATGACCGCGGGGTGCGGACAGCGTCGGGCATCTACCTGTGCCGAATTGAAGCGCTGGGCCGCTCGGCCAGCACGAAGCTCGCTCTGCTGAAGTAGGCGCGCTAGCTCGCTGTGGTCCGAGTCGCGCGTCTGTCTCCGCTCTGATCGCAAGCGAGCCTCGCTCCGGGTCGCGGGCGTTGTTTCGCCCGCGAGAGGAGCGAAGTGAGCGTCAGAACACGTTCTCGACGCGGGTGATCTCGGGCACCTGCTGCTTGAGCGTGGCCTCGATGCCTGCGCGCAGGGTCATCGTGCTGGCCGGGCAGCCGTGGCAGGCCCCCACCAGGCGCACGAGCACCACGCCGTCCTCGGTGACGTCCACGAGGTCCACGTTGCCGCCGTCCATGATCAGGGCCGGCCGGATGATGTCCAGGGCCGCCTCGACACGATCGTTCAGGGTCGCTTCCGTCATTGGGTCCTCGCTTGCGGGCCGAGCCCTCTCGGCCGGGTGCTGGCCGGGCAGGCCCGGCGTGTACTGCCAGTCGCGCTCAGGCGCGCTGAACCGCCGGCAACTTGGCCAGCGCTTGCTCCAGGTCGGCCAGGATCTCGCCGCAATCCTCGATGCCCACGCTCAGGCGCACGAGGCCGTCGGTGATGCCGGCCTGACGCCTGAGTTCGGGCTTCATGCCCGCATGGGTCATGCTCGCCGGATGCTGGATCAGGGTCTCCACCCCGCCCAGGCTCACGGCGAGCGCGGCCAGTTCGACGCCCTCCATCAGCGCGCGGCCGGCCTCGAGGCCGCCCTTCAGCTCGAAGCTGAGCACGCCGCCGGGCCCGGTGGTCTGCTTCCGGCTGAGCGCATGGCCGGGGTCCGAGGGCAGGCCCGGGAAGCGCACCCAGTCCACGGCAGCATGCCCTTCCAGGAACTCGGCGATCGTCTGCGCGCTCGCGCAGTGGCGGGCCATGCGCAGGGCCAGGGTCTTGAGGCCGCGGTGCACGAGGAAGGCGTCATGCGGCGGCAGCGTGCCGCCGGCCAGGTTGAGCGTGGGCCGGAGCTGCTTCCAGTCGGCCTCGCTCTTGGGCACGATGACCCCGCCCACCACGTCGGCGTGGCCGTTGAGGAACTTCGTCAGGCTATGCATGACGACGTCTGCCCCCAGCGCCAGCGGCTGCTGCAGGAGCGGCGTCAGGAAGGTGTTGTCCACCGTGAGCCGCGCGCCGACGGCGTGGGCCAGCTCGGCGGCGGCGGCCAGGTCCGTCACGCAGAGCATGGGGTTGCCCGGCGTCTCGATGTGGACGATGGCAGTCGTCGGCCGGATCGCGGCCTTCAGCGCCGCCAGGTCCGCGCTGTCGACGAAGGTGGTCTCCACGCCCAGGCGCGCGAAGAGGCCGTTCAGGAGGCTGGTCACGGGGCCGTAGACGGACTCGCTGCAGACCACGTGGTCGCCCGCCTTGAGGAAGGCGGCGAAGGTGGTGTGGATGGCCGCCATGCCGCTCGCGCAGGCCAGCCCCATGTAGCCGCCCTCGAGCTCGGCGAGGGCCCGCTCCAGCGCCTGCACGGTGGGGTTGCCCAGCCGCGTGTAGATGTGCCCCTCGCCCCGGTCAGCGCCGCCCGCGAAGAGGGCCGCCCCCTGGGCCACGCTGTCGAACTTGAAGGTGGATGTCTGGTAGATGGGCGGCACCACCGCCCGGTGCTCGTTCTCGCCCACCCCGGCGTGCACGCAGAGGGTGTCGGGCGAATGGCGCTTCGCGCTCTTGCTCATGGGGGCTCCTCTTCGTCGGCGCGGCGAGCGGGTTCCTGAGAAGGCACTCTCAAAATAGTCCCGCCGGCCCTGCTTGTCACGCCCGCGCGGGCGCCTCAGGGGCCTTTGCTGCCGAGGCGGGCCTGGCCCAGCAATTCCCGAGCGCGATCCACCACGAAGGCATGCACCTCGAAGGTCGCCGCGACGGCGTCGAGGGAACCCTTGAGCAGGAATTCCTGCCCGAGGGGATGGGCTTCGGCCCGATGGATGAGGCTGCGCACGGCTTGCTCGCTGGGCTCGAAAGCGCCTGGGCTGGCCTTGGGCATGGGCAGGGACCTCCTGGGCAGGAGAATGCGGCACGAGGCGGGCGCCTTACCCTCGACCTCATCCCATACGGCTCTGCCGGTGCGCCTGTCAAGCGGGGAGGGCTGCCCAGGCGGGCCCTTGGCCCGCCCGAAGCAGAAGCCGCACATACCGATTTCCTTCAATTCGTAAGAGATTTCACTCCTTGTGGCCCCTATTTCGGATATTCTCGTTTATGTCTGGATCGCCAGCAACCTCTCTCTTGCCTCGCATGGAGGTGCGCATGGACTGGATCCGCCGGCTGTCATTGCTGAGCCTGTTGCTCTTCTACGCCGTTTTCCTGATGGGCGGACTCTGCAATTCCGATAGCGAGACCCCGACCGATCCGGGGAGCGAATGCGAAGCGTTCGAGCTCGCTCCCGACCTGACCCCGCCTCTCGTGCTGCTCTCCACGGGGGCAAACTGGCAGAGCGTCTGGGACATCGATGGGGAACCCGCTTACAGCGTCTCCCTGGTCTCGGGCGCCCTGCCGCCGGGGCTGGGGGCCAGTATCGTGGGCGCTCAACTGAGTGTCATGGGGGCGATCAGCGAAGAAGGCTACTGGCAGTCTCGCTTGTGGATCTCGGATGACTGCCCCGATGGCAGCCAGGGCAAGAACCTGGATCTGAAGTTCCTGGCCATCGCTCCGGGCAACTGCCCGGCTATTACCTTGGCGGACTACGGCCCGCAGCTGCTCGCCCTCGACCACTTCATCACCGTCGAGCTCGACCTGGACGGTGGCTTCGGTGCCTACGAAGCCAGCCTGGTGTCCGGCTCCCTGCCGCCAGGCCTGACGCTCTTCGGGACCTTGCCCAATCTGCGCGGCACGCCGACGCTTGCGGGGACCTTCGACTTCAGGCTGCGCTTCGAGGACGACTGCCCGGACGCCAGTTCGGCTCGGCTATTCGACCTCAGCCTCGAGGTGTCCGCTGATCACTGCTATCCGCTGATTCCCGGGTCCTTGAACAAGACCGTCGGCGCTGTCGGCCACCGCTTCAGTAGCGCACTTCAAGTAACCGGTGGCAATCAACCTCTGAGTTATCAGATCGTCGATCCTGAGCAGCTGCCGCCCGGTCTCGCCCAGAGCGAGCAGACCCCTTCCTTCATCGCCGGCACGCCCACGACCAGCGGCGACTACAGCTTCACCATGCGCGCCAGCGATAGTTGCGAGCAGGGACCTCAAGCGGTCGAGGTGTTCTGCTCGATCAGCATCCTGCCCGGCGATGCGACTTGCGAGCCCCTGGCCGTCCTGGGCCTCGCCCCGAGCACGGTCATGGCTGGCGCGGACTACCTGGGCACCCTCGTAACCAGCGGCGGCACGGCCCCGCTCCGCGCCTTCTGGCGTGCCGAAGCGCTGCCCGCCGGTCTCTTCGTCGAGCATGATGCGCTCGAGATCACGGGGCGGCCGCTCTTTCCCGGCAGCTATACGATTACGGGCAGCCTGCTCGACGCCTGCCCCATCGGCGCCCAGAGTCTCCCCTACAGCGTGACGCTCACGGTGCTGGCGGCAGGCGCCGGGGAGTGCCTGCCCTTGCTCTACGACGATGCCGAGCTGCCCCTCGGCCTCCTGAATGTTCCCTACAGCACGACGCTGCAAGTCAGCGGCGGCGAAGCTCCCCTCGCCTGGACCCTGCTCGGGCTGAACGCGCCGGGGCTCAGCTTCAGCAACGGTAGCCTCAGCGGCACGCCTACCCAGACCGGTGACTTCACGCTGGACTGCTACGTCTACGACGCCTGCAGCCCCGAGCCCCAGGTCATCCACATTCTCAAGCCCATTACCATCGGGTCGGGTCGCGTGGCCGCGGAAGGGACGCCCTAGTGGCTCCGGGCGCTGGCCTTCAGGCGCCGCCGGGACCGCCCGTGAACTGCAGCTCGTAGAGCTGCTTGTAGAGGCCACCGGCCGCGAGCAGCTCCGCGTGGCGCCCCTGCTCGACGATGCGCCCCTCGGCCAGGGTCACGATCCGGTGGGCGCCCTGCACCGTGGAGAGCCGGTGGGCGATCACCAGCGTGGTGCGGCCGGCCATCAGGCGCTCGATGGCCTCCTGCACGAGGCGCTCGCTCTCGTTGTCCAGGGCGCTGGTCGCCTCGTCGAAGATGAGGATCTCCGGGTCGCGGAGGATGGCCCGCGCAATCGCCAGGCGCTGCCGTTCGCCGCCCGAAAGCTGCAGGCCCCGCTCGCCGATCACCGTGTCGTAGCCCCGGGCGGCGGCCAGGATGAAGTCGTGGGCGCGGGCCGCCCGGGCGGCGGCCTCGATCTCGGCCTGACTGGCCTCGGGCCGCCCGTAGGCGATGTTGCCCCGGATGCTGTCGTTGAAGAGCAGCACATCCTGGGTGACGATGCCCAGCTTGGCCCGCCAGCCGCGCAGGCTGAACTCGCGGATATCGCGCCCGTCCATTGTGATCACGCCGTCACTCGGTTCGCGCAGGCGCGCCAGCAGGTCGGCCAGGGTGCTCTTGCCGCTGCCGCTGGGCCCGACCAGGGCCACCACCTCGCCCCGGCGCAGCTCGAGGTCGATGCCGGCGAGCACCGGCCGGCCCGGCTCGTAGGCGAAGCCCACGCCGGCGAAGCGGATGGCCTGGGTGAGCGGCCCCGGCGCGGCGCCGCCGGCCAGCAGCTGGGCCTCGCCCACCTCGTCGAGCAGGCTGAAGACGCGCCGGCCGGCCATGTAGCCGTCCTGCAGCATCTGGTTCAGCTCGGAGACCTTGCGCAGGGGGCCGACCAGGGAGATGGCCGCCACGAGGAAGAGGATGAGCTGGCTGGCCCCCATGCGCCCCGCCAGCACGTGGCTGCCGCCATAGGCCACGATGAAGACCACGGCCAGGGTGCTCAGCATCTCGCTGAGCGGCGCATTCAGGGCGCCCAGGGCGCGCAGGCGCACGTAGCTGCGGAAGTAGTCCCAGTTGAAGCGCCGGAAGCGGGCGATCTCCGCCTCCTCGCGCCCGAAGGCCTTCACCACCCGGGCGCCGCTGATCGTCTCCTGCAGGTGACCGGCCATCTCGCCCATGCGCACCTGGATGCGCGTGCTGTCCCTCTGCAGCAGCTTGCCCAGCCGGCGCATCAGCCAGGCGTTCACGGGCACCACGAAGAGGGCCGCCAGGGCCAGGCGCCAGTTGAGCACGAGCAGGAAGCCGAGAAAGATCAGGATCATCAGCCCCTCGCGCACGATCGTGGCCGTGGCGCCGATGATGGCCCCCCGCAGCATGTTCACATCGTTCACGACCCGGCTGATCAGCTCGCCGCTCTTCTGGCGGCTGATCCAGCCCAGGGGCTGCTGCTGGAGCACCCGGCAGAGATCCTGGCGCAGATCGAAGAGGCAGCGCTGCTCCAGCCAGTTGACCAGGTAGGGATCCAGATAGCCGAAGAGGTTCTTGAGCAGGAAGACGAGGACGATGAGGCCGACCAGGCGGCGCAGGCGGGCGAAGGCGTCGCCCCGGTCCAGCCAGGCGCGGAGCGAGCCCAGCCGCTGCTCGGCCCAGCCGCGGGCTTCGTGAAGCACGGGCAGTTGCCGGGCCAGGACCTCGCCCACCTTCTCCTCGGCCGCGTTCGGCTGGGCGGGCAGCTCGCCGGCGAGGGGCGCCGGTTGCTCGCTGGCCGGGGCGGCGCCGCCGGCCTGGAAGAGGTTGTCCAGGAAGGGCACCAGGAGGCTGAGGGAGGCGCCGCTGAGCACTGCATAGAAGAAGATGGCCACGAAGGCCAGCGCCACCCGCCGCCAGTAGGGCCGCAGGTAGCGCAAGAGCCGTAAGTAGATGCGAATCATGGCCCTTTCCGATCGGCGCGGGGCCCGCGCCTCGCCGGCAGGCTAGCACCGGCCCCCGGCGGGCGCAAGAAGACGAGAACGGGCGGCCTCTTTCGAGACCGCCCGCCTCTTCCGCTTTCCTTTTGCAATCACAAGGGCTTAGAAGGCTGTGTCAGCTACAACACATGTTTTTCGATGCGATCCCTCAGGGTGAAGCGCGGTGGCACGCCCGTGATCGTGTCCACCGGCCGCCCCTCCTGGAACACCAAGAGCGTCGGCACGCTCTGGATGTGATAGCGGATGGCGATCTGCCGGGCCTCATCCACGTTCACCTTGACGAAGCGAACGCGACCGCCGAGGAGCTGATCGATCTCCACGAGGAGGGGCTCCATCGCCTTGCAAGGGGCGCACCAATCCGCCCAAAAATCAACCAGGACAGGAACTTGCGAATCTCGGATGACACTGTCGAAGGTCTGGCTGCAGACGTCCTGGATGCCGGCCATGGATGAAACCTCGCTGCGCTGGGGAAGGCGATCACGGCCGGACAATAGCCTCGCGCCCGCCGTACCTGGCAAGGGGATTTTCCAAGGAAAATTCTCCGGGGCTTCATCAGCAATGTCGCCGGACAAGTTCATGGACGGGGCCGGCTTAGCAGGCGGTGATAAGCCCTTTCTGCTGCCTGTTTAGGTGTCGCGGCGGGTATTAGAAATATCACCCCGTCACGATCGCCCGCTTGCCCGCCAATCCCCTGCCCGGGCAGCACTTGTCGGCAGGCCGCTGCCGTGATATATCTTCCGGAACTTCGCAAGGGACCTGGCGTAAGGGCCCACGCTTTGGACTTCATTCCAATCCTAGAAAACACAGTCACTTAACCGCTAGCAGGGGTAGGCGTCCGCATGGAGAGCAACTACGACGTCGAGGTGCTGAACGAACGCGTCGAGCGCGAGAGCCGCTTCGTGCGGGCGATCAGCGAGGAGCTGGGCAAGGTCATCGTGGGCCAGCACTACCTGGTCGACCGCCTGCTCATCGGACTCCTCTGCGGCGGCCATGTGCTGCTCGAGGGCCTGCCCGGCCTGGCCAAGACCCTGGCCGTGAGCAGCCTCGCCGGCACGATCCGGGCGCAGTTCAAGCGCATCCAGTTCACGCCGGATCTGCTGCCCGCCGACCTGCTCGGCACGCAGATCTTCGACCCCAAGAGCGGCGGCTTCTCCACTCGCAAGGGCCCGATCTTCGCCAACCTCATCCTGGCCGACGAGATCAACCGCGCGCCGGCCAAGGTGCAGAGCGCGCTGCTCGAGGCGATGCAGGAGCACCAGGTCACCCTCGGCGCCGAGACCCACCCCCTGCCCGAGCCCTTCCTCGTGCTCGCCACGCAGAATCCCATCGAGCAGGAGGGCACCTACCCGCTGCCCGAAGCGCAGGTCGACCGCTTCATGCTCAAGGTGAAGGTGACCTACCCGACGCGCGCCGAGGAGAAGGAGATCCTCGCCCGCATGGGCGGCCTCGATGTGCCCAGCGTCCAGCCCGTGATCGAGCTGGAGCGCATCTTCGCGGCGCGGCAGCTCGTGGCCGAGCTCTTCATGGACGAGAAGGTGAAGGACTACATCATCAACCTGGTCTTCGCCACGCGCGAGCCCGAGCGCGAACTCAAGGATCTGATCGCCTACGGCGCCAGTCCGCGCGCGACGCTCTATCTGGCGCGGGCCGCGCGCGCCCACGCCTTCCTGCGCGGGCGCGGCTACGTCACGCCGGAGGACGTCAAGAAGGTGGGCCTGGACGTGCTGCGCCACCGCATCATCGTCAGCTACGAGGCGGAGGCCGAAAACCTGGACAGCGACGCCATCATCAGCCGCCTCTTCGACAGCGTCGAGGTGCCCTAGCCGCCATGGCCGAGACCGAGCGCATTCCGCCCGAGATCCTGCGCAAGGTGCGCGCGATCGAGCTGTCCACTCGCCACCTGGTCGACGACTTCTTCGGCGGCGAGTACCACTCGGTCTTCAAGGGCACGGGCATGGAGTTCGACGAGGTGCGCGAGTACGCGCCCGGCGACGAGGTGCGCTCGATCGACTGGAACGTCACCGCGCGCATGGGCCGGCCTTTCATCAAGCGCTACCGCGAGGAGCGCGAGCTGACCGTGCTGCTGATGGTGGACGCCAGCGCCAGCGGCCTCTTCGGCAGCCGCACGCGCCTGAAGAGCGAGGTCATCGCCGAGGTGGCCAGCGTGCTCGCCTTCAGCGCCATCCGCAACCAGGACAAGGTGGGCTGCCTGATTTTCACCGATCGCGTGGAGATGTACATCCCCCCCGAGAAGGGCCACCGGCACGTCCTGCGCATCATCCGCGAGCTGCTCTACTTCAAGCCGGCGGGCAGCGGCACCGATCTGGCCGGGGCGCTCGAGACCGTGGGCCGCCTGCTCAAGCGCCGCGCGGTGATCTTCCTCGTGAGCGACTTCCTCGCCGAGAACTTCGAGACGCCCCTGCGCCTGGCGGCGCGCCGCCACGACCTGGTCGCCCTGAACATCCGCGATCCGCTCGAGGCGAGCCTGCCCGACGTCGGCCTGCTGCAGGTCGCCGACGCCGAGACCGGCGAGCGCGTCTGGATCGATACCGGAGACCGCTGGGTGCGCCGGCATTTCAGCGAGGAGGCCGCTGCCGACAGCGCGCGGCTCAGTCAACTCTGCGCGCGCCACGGCGTGGATGAGATCCGACTGGACGCCAGCGAGGACTACACGCGGCCCCTGGTGCAGTTCTTTCGGCGGCGGGCGAAGCGCCTGGCCAAGGGCTTCGGGCGCGCCGGCCGCGCCGGCGCCCGCGCCTGGCTGCCCCCTCTGCTGGCGGCTGCCCTGGCCTTCGGCAGCGTGGACGCGCTCGCCCAGCGGCCTACGGTGCCCCAGGCCCCACCCGGGCGGCCGGGCCCGCCCCCGGGGGCGGCGCCTGCCCAGATGGGCCCGGGCGCGGGCCCGCAAGGGCCCTCCTTCCCGGTCTTGCCCCGCGCCGCGCTCGAAGCGCTCGAGCTGCCCAGCCTCGCGGAGCTCACCGGCGGCGCCCGGCCCCGGCTCGACACCGTGCGCGCCGAGGGCATCGAGGTCCAGACGCGCCTGGCGCGCGACCTGCAGGCCGTCGGCGAGCGCAACGAGCTGCGCTGGCGCGTGCTGCTCGCCCCGGGCGCGCGCCTGGACAGCCTCGTCCTCGATCTGGGCGAGGCCCGTTCACTCCTGCCACTGCCGCCGCAGCTCGGCAACGCCGCCCTCGCCGAGGAACTCGCCAGCCGGCAGGCGGCGGGCGCCGCCATCGGCCTCGCCGACTTCCTCGCCGCCGACACCCTGCGCGGCGCCGGCGCCGACACGCTCGAGTACCGTCTCGCCTTCACCTGCGCGGTGCCGGACAGCTTCCTCATCCCCGCGCAGCTGCTGCGCTACCGCTTGGCGGGTGACACGGCGCCGCGCAGCCTGAACACGGCGCCCCTGGCGCTGGCCTGCCTGTCCACCTTGGCCAGCGGCCCTGACAGCAGCGCCCTGCGCGACTGGAAGGCGCCGGGCGTGCTGCGCGGCGACTGGCTGCGCCTCGCCGCGCGCTGGGGCCTGCCGATCGCCCTCCTGCTCTCCCTGCTGCTCTGGCTCCTCCTCTGGTATCGCCGCCGCCGGGCGGCGCGCCTGGCCCCGGCGGACCCGCCCGTGCCTGCCGATGAGGAGGCCCTCTCCGCGCTCGAGGCGCTGGCCCTGGCCGACCTGCCCGCCCGCGGCGCCTTCGCCGACTACTACTTCGAGCTCTCGCGCATCCTGCGCCACTACCTGACGCGACGCTTCAGCCTGCCCTTCAGCGACTGGACCCGCGAGGAGATCGAGAGCGCGCTGGCCGGCGGACCCGCCGGGCCGCGGCGCCTGTACCTGGACGCCGATCTGACGCAACCCCTGCTCGAGGATCTCGTGCGCGGCGATCTCGTCAAGTTCGCCCGCCGCGAGCCCACGCGCGCCGAATGCCTCGATTCGATGGCCGCCGCCCGCCGCCTGATCAAGGCGACCCGCCCGCTGGAGGAAGCGTCCGCGGCTGCCGCGCCCGCCGAGGCGCCCGGGGAGGCGGCGGCATGATTGAGCGCTTCGTCTACCCGGCGGCCCTGGCGGCCCTCGCCCTGGTGCCCCTGCTCCTCGCCTGGCGCTGGTGGCGGCGGGACCGGCATCGCCTCGTCTTCACGGTGTCGGCAACGGCCCTGCATCGGCGGCAGGCCGGGCGCGGCCGCGTGGCCCTGCGCTACCTGCCCCCGGCGCTGCGCCTGACGGCCATCGCCCTGCTCGCCTTCGCGCTCGCGCGGCCCCAGGGCGGCACGCGCACGCGTGAGGTGACCAGCGAGGGCGTGGACATCATCCTCACCCTGGACATCTCGACCTCGATGAAGGGCGAGGACTTCCGGCCGCGCAATCGCCTGGAGGAGGCCAAGG
This sequence comes from uncultured bacterium, assembly GCA_963695095.1. GTDB lineage: Bacteria > Krumholzibacteriota > Krumholzibacteriia > JACNKJ01 > JACNKJ01 > VGXI01. Next base: position 3,294,810 of record CAVOFT010000001.1, read on the forward strand.
CCCAGGCCGCGGAGTTCATCGCCAAGCGCGAGAACGATCGCATCGGCCTGGTGCCCTTCGCCGGGCAGGCCTTCACGCAGTGTCCGCTGACCCTCGATCACGGCCTGCTCGACCAGTTCCTCGGCCAGGTGAAGATGGGCGTCGTCGAGGACGGCACGGCCATCGGCAGCGCGCTGGCCACGGCCACCAACCGCCTGCGCGAGTCCTCGGCCAAGAGCAAGGTGATCGTCCTGCTCACCGACGGCGACAACAATGCCGGCAGCGTCGATCCGCTCACGGCCGCCCGCGCCGCGGCGGCGATGGGCATCAAGATCTACACGATCGGCGTGGGCAAGGACGGCCGCGTGCCCTATCCCGTTGACGACATGCTCTTCGGCAAGCGCTACCAGTACGTGATCTCCAACCTCGACGAGACGGTGCTGCGGGAGATCGCCGCCCTCACCCGCGGCCGCTACTTCCGCGCCGAGAGCAACGAGGCCCTCGCCCGCATCTACGCCGAGATCGACCAGCTCGAGCGCACGGAGGTGAGCAGCGTCGAGCGCGTGGACTACCATGAGGCCGGGCTGCGCTTCCTCCTGCCGGCGGTCCTGCTCCTGCTGCTCGAGTTCCTGCTCGCCCACACCCTGCTCCGGAGCGCGCTGTGATGGCGGGGCTCCTCTTCGGCATGAGCTTCGGCGAGCCGCACTACCTGCTGCTGCTCTGGCTGCTGCCCGCGGCCTTGCTCGTCGCGCTGCTGGCCGGTCGCGCGCGGGAGCGGGCGCGGGCGCGCCTGGCCGATCCCGCGCTCCTGGCGCGCCTGGTGCCCGGCTTCAGCGCCGGGCGGCGGCGCTGGAAGCTCTTTCTCTTCCTGGCGGGCTTCGGGCTGGCGCTCTTCGCCCTCGCGCGGCCGCAGATCGGCTCCGATCTGCAGGAGGTCAAGCGGCGCGGCCTGGATGTGCTCGTCGCCCTGGACACGAGCAACAGCATGCTGGCCGAGGATCTCAAGCCCAACCGCCTGGGCGCGGCCAAGCGCGAGGTGGAGGACCTCTTCCGGCTGCTGCGCGGCAATCGCCTGGGGCTCGTCACCTTCGCCGGCGAGAGCATCACGAGCTGCCCGCTCACCCTGGACGCCTCGGCGGCCACGCTGTTCCTCGACGGGGTCAGCGTGAACAGCGTGCCCGTCCCCGGCACGAATCTCGAGAAGGCCATCCGCCGCTCGCTCACCGCCTTCGGCAGCCCCGAGAAGCGCTTCAAGGTGCTGATCCTGATCACCGACGGCGAGGGGCACGAGGGCGACGCCCTGGCCGCCGCCAAGGAGGCGGCCGAGGAAGGCGTGGTCATCTTCACCATCGGCATCGGCACGCTGGACGGCTCCACGGTGCCCCTGCGCGATCCCGAGACCGGTCTGCTGCGGGAGAACCTGCGCGATCGCTCGGGCAAGCCGGTCTTCACCCGCCTGAGCCGCCAGACGCTGCAAAAGGTGGCAGCCGCGACCGGCGGCGCCTACTATGAGTCCGGCGGCGGCAACCTCGAGCTGGATCACCTGCAGCAGACCATCGCGCAGATGGAGACCCGCGAGCTGAGCGGCCGCCAGGCGCGCAAGCCCATCGAGCGCTATCCGCTCTTCGTCGGCCTCGCGCTGGCAGCGCTGGCCGTGGAGTTCGCGCTCGCCGAGCGCCGCAAGGAGGAGACGGTATGGTCCGGACGGTTCTAGCGGCCCTGCTCCTGGCCTTCGCCGCGGCGAGCGCCGGCGCGGCCGAGCCGGCCCCCGAGCCGCCGCGCGTTCCCGTCGGCACGGCGCGGGCCAATGCGAAGGCCAACGCGCTGGCCAGCGAGGGGAAGTTCGACGAGGCCGCCAAGCTCTATCGAGAGGAAGCGCTCAAGCGGCCGGAGAACGCCGTCCTCCAGCAGAATCTCGCCGGGGCGCTCGCCCGCTCCGGGCAGATGGAAGAGGGCCTGGCCGCCTACCAGCAGGCCCTGCGCTTCGCCAAGAGCCCCGCTGCGAAGGCCGGCGTCCTCTACGATCTGGGCAATGCCCTGGCCGTGAGCGGCCAGCTCGAGCCCGCCCTGCAGACCTACATGGCCTCCATGCTGCTCGATCCCGAGGACATGGACGCGCGCCACAACTACGAGCGCGTCCTGGCCGAGCTGCAGCAGCAGGAACAGCAGCAACAGCAGCAAGAGCAACAGCAGGATCAGCAGCAGAACCAGGACCAGCAGAGCCAGCAGCAGCAACAGCAAGAGGAGCGGCAGGAACAGAAGCAGGAACAGCCGCAGGACGCCGAGCAGGAGCAGCAACAGGAGCAGCAGATGCAGCCGCTGCCCGAGGGCGAGCAGATGGACCCCGAGGACGCCCGCCGCCTGCTCGACGCCATGCTCGAGGAGGAGAAGGAGCTGCAGGCCGAGCGCAATCGTCAGCTGCAGCCCCGCGATCCGCGCATCGAGAAGGACTGGTAGCCATGCGCCGGCGGCCCCTGCTCGTGTTCTGGATCCTGGTCGCGGCGCTGGCCATCGGCCCGGCGCCCGCCCTGCGCGCCGAGGACGACGTGCGCATCGAGGCCGAGCTGGACACGCGCAACCTCGTCGAGGGCGAGTCCTTCAATCTCACGATCACCATCGACGGCCCCATGCGCGGCAGCGAGACGCCGCTGATTCCCTCGCTGGCGGACTTCGCCCTCGCCGGCACGTCCAGCTCCAGCAGCTTCTCCTTCGTCAACGGCCAGACCAGCAGCTCGAAGATCTACCGCTACACGCTCGTGCCGCTCAGGAGCGGCAAGCTGGAGATCCCGGCCATCCCCGTGCGCGTGAAGGGCAAGGTCTACCAGACCAAGCCCTTCTCCTTGCAGGCGGCGCCGGCCGGCAGCGGAGCGCCGCAGCGGGGATCGCCACCGGCGGGACAACCTGCCGCCCCGCCCGCCGGGCGCCCAGGTCGCCAGGACGCCGGCGCCGGCAATCGCGAGGTCTTCGTCCGCTCCTGGCTGGACCGCGATCGCGTCTACGTGGGCCAGCAACTCACCCACCACTTCGCCCTCTTCCGCCAGCCGACGGTGAGCTTCCTGGGCACGCCGCAGTACGCACCGCCCGAGTTCACCGGCTTCTGGACCGAGCCGCTCGGCGACGAGATCAGCGGCTTCCGCTCCGTCGACGGCGTGAGCTACGCGGCCACCGAGCTGCGCATGGCCCTCTTTCCCAGCGAACCGGGCACGCTCAAGGTGGGCGCCGCCGGCGTGCAGGTGCGCCTGCGCGATCGCAGCCGCTGGGACTTCTTCGCCTTCGACGCGGGGCCGGAGAAGCTCCTGCGCACGCCCGAGCTGAGCGTCGAGGTGCTGCCCTTGCCCGGCGAGGGGCGCCCCGCCGCCTTCCAGGGCACCGTGGCCGAGCAGCTCAGCGTGAACATGCGCGTCGACCCCGGCCCCTATGCGGTGGGCCAACCGCTCACGGTGACCATTCGCCTGACCGGTCTCGGCAACCCGCGGGCCTTCGGCGAGCCGACCTGGTCGCCAGGCGCCGCCTTCAAGGCTTATGACGCCGAGCTCCAGAGTCAGACCAAGGTGGACGGGGAGCGCATTCGCGTCGAGAAGCGCTTCACGCGCGTCATCGTCCCGCGCGAGGAAGGTCGCCTCGCGCTGCCGGGCCTCGAGTACGCCTGGTTCGATCCCGAGCAGGGCCGCTATCGCACGGCGACGACCCAGCCCACGACCTTGAGCGTGGCGCCCTCGACCGGGCAGGAGGCGGCGCCCGTCGTCTTCGGCGACCTCAGGCCCGACCGCGTGGAGTTGCTGGGCAAGGACATCCACCACATCAAGACCCAGCCCCTGCTGGCCGGCGACGGTGCGCGCTTTCCGCGCTCGCTCGGCTTCTGGCTCTTCCTCCTCACCCCCTGGCCCCTGGTCGCGGGCACCTGGATCTGGCGGCAGCGGCGCGACGCCGAGCTCGCCGACGCGGCCGGCACCCGCGCCCGCGGCGCGCTGCGCAGCGCCACCGGCCGCCTGCGCGCGGCCGAGCAAGCCCGGGCCGCGGGCGACTACGAGGGCTTCTGCACGGCGCTGGCCGGCGGCCTGCGCGGCTATCTGGCCGATCGGCTCAAGCTCTCCGCGGCGGGCCTCACCGACGATGCCGCCGAGAGCGCGCTCGGCGCGGCCGGCGCCAGCGAGGAGGCCTGCGGCCTCACGCGCAGCCTGCTCGAGGATTGCGACTTCGCCCGCTTCGCGCCCGGCGCGGCCGAGATGCAGGGCGCGCGCATGGACGCCCTACTCGAGCGCGCGCGGCTGCTCATCGCCCGCCTCGATGGCGAGACGGCGGCGAGGCGCAGCGGGCGGCGCCTGCCGCGAGGGCTCGGGCTCTTCGCGCTGCTCGCCGGCGTCGCCTTCTGCGGGGTTGGCCTGGCCGCGGCGCCTCGCGCAGCCTGGGCCGCCGGCGATCCCACGCAGCGCATGGCCGATGCCGCGGCTCGCTACGAGGCCGGAGACATCGCCGGGGCCATGAGCGTCTGGGAATCGCTGGGCCGCGAGGGCCTGGCCGACAGCCGGCTCTACTACAACCTCGGCAACGCCTCCTACCAGCAGGGCGACATGGGCCGCGCCGTCCTCAACTATCGCCGCGCCCAGCGCCTGGCGCCCCGCGACGGCGAGCTGCGCGACAACCTCGCTCTCGCCCGGGCCCGCCGCGCCGACGGCGACCAGATGGCGGCCGGCGGCAGCGCCGCGGCCAGGGCTTGGCGCGGGCTGCGCGCGCGCGTCTCCCCGGGCGAGCTGGCGGTCTCGGGACTGGTCCTGCTCTGGCTGGCCGCGCTGCTGACCGTGGCCGGCATCCTGCGCTGGGCAAGCTGGCCGCGCCTGCGCTGGCCGCTCATCGCGCTCGGCATCGTGCTGCCGCTGGTTTCGATCGCGGCCTGGACGGCCGAGTGGCAGGACTGGAGCGGCCGCGAGGCTGTGCTCCTCGCGCCGGCGGTGCAGGTGACCAGCGGACCGGGGGCGGACTTCCTCACCCTCTTCGAGGTTCACGCCGGCGCCGAGCTGCGCATCGAGGAGGAGCGCGGCGACTGGATGCGCGTCAGCCTCGGCGAGGCCCTCGAGGGCTGGATTCCGCGCGGCAGCTGCCAGACGCTCTAGCGACTCGCCTAGCTCCGGCGCGCGCCCCCGAGGATCTCGAAGCGGGGGGGCGAGGGCGCCGTCTTGGCGGGTGCCCGCCGCTGCGACAGCAGCTCGAAGGCCGGCGCGGGCGCGGAAGCCGCGGGGCGGGCGGACATTCGCGTCGGCGCGGGCTCCCTCGGCGCCGATGTCGCGCCGGTTTCCCGCAGCGGGGCCATGCTCACGTCGCGCACGGAGACCACCGAACCCGTCGCCGCCGGCAACAGCTCGAGCAGCTTGCGCGTGGCGCCGAGCTGGCGGGCGAGGGTGAGCAGCAACTCCTGCAACTCATCGATGCCCTTCTGCCAGGCGGCCAGCTCGGCCGGCCGCGACGCCTCCTTGCCCCGCAGCAGGCGCTGCGGCAGGCGCCCGAGTCCGCTCTGCAGGGCCGTCATCACGCCCACCGTGAGGTGCAGGGAGCTGGTGAGCTGCTGATAGCTGTGGGTGTCGACGCCCGCGCGCAGGCCGCTGCGCGGCAGGCGCGCGAGGCGCTGCTCCGTTTCGGCCAGGGGATCGATCAGCTGGCCGATCTCGCGGCCCAGGCGCGCGAAGACGTCCACGCCCTGCTTGACGGCGGGCGCGAGCGCGGCGTCCTCCCGGCAATGGCCGGCCTGCGACTCCAGGCCCCGCAGCAACTCGGCCAGTCCGGCCGCCCGCCGCAGGGCGTGCAGCGCGGAGCCCGGTCCCCGGCCGCCCAACGGATCGCGGCGATGTTCGGCCAGGGCCTCGCTGCCGTCGGCCAGGGCGTGGAGCGTGCCCTGCAGGGTGCCGAGCACGGTGGCGAGCAGTTCGTAGGCCTTCTCGGCCGGCGTGAGCGGTCCGCGCGGCGCGGCCATCGGGGGCCGCCTGGAGGGCAGGGGAAGCCGGACGGCAAGCCTCCGCTTCAGAAGGCCGAGCCCAAGCAGCAGCAGCACGACCAGCGCCGAGGTCGTGAAGACGCGGCCCGGCCAGGGGGCCATCTCCGTCAGGCTGGGCAGGGTCGCCAGCAATACCTGCCACTGGCGCTGGAAGGCTGCAGCGTGGGGCTGATAGGCGCGCAGGGTCCAGGTGGCGCCATCTCCGAGCACGATCGGGTAGTCGGCCACGTCATACTCGAGGCTGCCGAGAGCGGGCTCGCCGCCCGCCAGCAGGCGGCCTTCGCCGTCCAGCAGGGCCACGGCGCTGCCGGCCTCGGCACCGGGCTCGCCGGCCGCAGCCTCGACGCGGGCCGCCAGAGGCGCGAAGCGCAGGCAGTGGCTGAGCAGGGCGACGAGCCGCCGACCCGCGAAGACGGGCACCGTCACGCGCAGGCAGCCCTCCTCCTCGGGGTAGACGCGCAGCAGATCGGGGTCATCATCCGGCCCATCGATGCGCGGCTGGGCCTTGGCGCCCGCGGCCGCGAGGGCGAGGAACCAGGGGCGCTGGCGATAGTCGTCGATGTAGAGGCTCTGCGTCGCCAGGGGCTGCTCGGCGGCGTCGTGCGCATTGATGGCGACGAGCTGGCCATCGAGATCCACGAGCTGGGTGAGCAGGAGGCCGTCGACATTGGCCACCGTGCGATCCATCAGGGCGACGATCGCGTTGTCCTGCCAGGGCCGGTACCAGTGCTCGTGATGGCGGAAGAGCGGGTCGCCGGCGTAGGCCGCCATGAAGTCGCGCTGCCGCGCAAGCTCGCCCTCGATCTGGGTTGCCAGCAGCGCCGGTGCGGTTTCAGCGGCCGGCAGCGCGGTGCCCGGAGCCGGGAGGGCAGGGCCGCAGAGGACCAGGAGCAGGAAGGCAGCAGGCCGCAGGCGGCGGGATCGCTGACGAGCTGGCACCAGGCACCCCCGAGCTGGGGCGGCGAAGGTGGCGGACGCTTTTCGTCCAGCCGGCGGATCGGGATCGACCGCCGGCCGCCACCCGGGCGGCGGGCCTTCGGCGGCGCCCTCGGCAAGCGCTTGAGCCGCCACGCCTTGGACGCCAGGCCCGCGCGTTGCCGCCGCGGACAAGCTCACCTGTGCAAGCGCCGTGCAGAGTCTGCCGCCCCGCTGGCCGCATGCAGCGGCTTGACAGCTTGGCCCACGCCGGGCTTCTCTCGCGCGGTCGTAGCTGGGGAGCGCGCATGGTGAACGAGCAGGATCTGCCGGAGGCCGTGGACGAGGAGCTCGTCCGCCGCGCGACGCGCATCTCCACCGTGGAAGGCGCGCTGGCGCAGGTGCACTTCACGATCGCCCAGCCGGGCAGCGTCTTCACGACGAAGTTCGCGCTGCTGCTCGGCGCCAGCCCGCTGCAGCTCGGCCTGCTCGCCGCCATCGGCCAGTTCGCGCTGCTCTTCCAGCCGCTCGGCAGCCTGCTCACCCGCAATCGCCGTTCGCGGCGCGGCACCGTGGTGGCCTGGGCAGCCAGCAGCCGCCTCCTCGTGTTCGGCTTCGGACTCGGCGCCCTGTTCCTGGCGCCGACCGCCGCACTCGCGCTCTTCCTGGTCCTGCTGCTGCTCAGTGCGGTGACCCAGGCCGTGAGCGCCAACATGTGGGTGGCCTGGATCAGCGACCTCATCCCGAAGTCGATCCGCGGGCGCTTCTTCGCGCGGCGCTCGCAGTGGCTGCTGGTGGCGGGGACCCTGGCCGGCGCGGCGCTGGGCCTGCTCGTCGACGGCATGCAGAAGGCGGGCGCCTGGCCGCTGCTCGCCCGGCCGGCCTGGGCCCGCGCCGACAACCTGCTGCCGGCCTTCGCCTGGCTCTTCGCCGGCGCGGCGCTGGTCGGCGGCATCGGGCAGCTTGCTGCTGTGGCGCCAGCCCGAGCAGCCGAAGCCGCGCGAGGTGGACAGCGCCGCCACCTTGCTCCTGGCGCCCTTTCGCGATCCGAACTTCCGCCGCCTGCTCGTCTTCGCCGTCTGGTGGATGCTCGCCGTCGGCGTCGGCGCGCCCTTCTGGCAGCCCTTCATGATCGACAACCTGGCGATGCCCCTGGTCGAGATCCAGATCTACAGCGCGATCAGCACCGCGGCCTCGCTGCTGTCGCTCAGCTTCTGGGGTCGCCTCGTCGACCGGCTGGGCAACCGCACGGCGATGGCGCTGTCCATCATCATGGGCGGCTTCATCCCCCAGGCCTGGCTCTTCGTGGGGCCGGGAGACTACGGCATCCTCTACGTGGAGGCCCTCTTCTCGGGAGTGATGTGGGCGGGAGCGGGCCTCGTGGGCACGAACTTCGTGCTCGCCATCGCGCCGGCCAACCGGAGACAGGCCTACGCCGGCCTCTACGGCGCCTGCGCGGGGCTCGCCATGATGGTCACCATGCTGCTCTCGGGCGCCTTCCTGCCGCGGCCGATCGACATCGGGCCAATGCACCTGCAGTCCGAGCAGGTGCTCTTCGGCGCCACGGGCTTGCTGCGCTGGACGGCGCTGATCCCGCTCTTGCTCATCGCCGAGCCCCAGGTGCCGACGACCGCCGAGGCCTTCGTCACGCTGCAGAACTACGCGCGGGTGCGCATCGCCATGGCCGTGGGACGCATCGCCCGGCGGCGCTGAGCGGGTCGGCAACCCGCAGGTGCAGGCGGCAGCCCACCCCGGCCCTGCCGGTCTCGCCATTCTCGCGAAACCCTGCGCAGTCCCTCCCGGTCCAAACGGGCGTACCCCCAACAGCCCGTAGCCACTCTCACCGACGCTCCGGAGGATTCACGGCATGAGACCACTTCGCCTCCCGATCCTGCTCGCCTTCACCGTGGCGGCCGCGCCGGCAGCGGCCGGCGTGCAGCAAGTCGCCGACCCGGCCTTCCATGTCGCCGTCGCGCAGCCGGCCTTCACCGAAAGACCGCTGCGGGTGCTCTTCGACGAAGCCCACCACAACTTCCACTCGCTGCAGGGGCGCTACCGCCCCTTCGCTGCGCTGCTCGAGGCCGATGGTTGCCGACTCACGCCCGGCACGCAGCCCTTCACGCGCTCGCTACTGGCCGCCTGCGACCTGCTCGTGATCGTCAACGCAGCGGGCGATGACCTCGTCGCCGGGACCGAGGCCTCGGTCGCTCGCGCGGCCTTCACCCCCGCCGAGATCGAGGCCGTGCACGTCTGGGTCGAGGCGGGCGGCCGCCTCTTCCTGATCGCCGGGCACACGCCCTTCGGCGAGGCCGCCGCGTGCCTTGCCCAGCGCTTCGGCGTGGACATGGGCAGGGGCTTCACCCTGGACAGCACGCTGGCGCTGGCCGGTCAGCAGAGTCCCTTCGTCATGGACTTCACGCGGGCAGGCGGCAGGCTGGGCGAGCATCCGATCATGGCGGGCCGCAGTGCCGCGGAGGAGATCACCAGGTTGATCGCCTTCACGGGCCAGTCGCTGCGGGGCCCGCGGGACGCGACGCCGCTTCTCCTGCTGTCCCCGGCCGCCCTCGACCTGCCGCCCTCGGCGCAGGCCGCCGGGGACGACCTGGAGGCGATGCACCGGCTAGCCCTGCCGGCGGCGGGCCGCGCCGTCGGCGTCGCGCTCGTGGCCGGCCAGGGGCGTGTCGTCGTGATCGGAGAGCCCGGCATGCTGACGGCCGAGATCGTCACCGAACCGGACCGCGAGCCGCAGCGGATCGGGATGAATGTCGCGGGCACCGACAATGTGCAGTTCGTGCTGAACATCGTCCACTGGCTGGCCGGCCTCCTGCCGGCGGACGCGGAGCCGGCGGGCGCCGTGGACGCGGTGGGGCTCGCGGATCGCTCGCGGCCGGAGGCCGCGCCGCCGTCCGCAGCAAACCCGGCGGCGACCGGCACCCTGCCGGACTTCTCGGGCACCTGGCGCCTCGCCGCGCAGGAGACGGAGGCCTGGCGCGGGCAGGGCTCGATCGGCAATCATGAGGAGCCCGTGCGCATCGAGCAGACGGCGACGCAGCTCTCGTTCGCGGTGCAGTCCGCCGATCCGACGGGTCGCTTCCACTACGACCTGATCCCGAAGGCCGGCACGGGCGGCCCCAAGCAGGATGCTGAGCAGTGGAGTTCCGCCACCTGGGACGGCCAGAAGCTCGTCACGCGCGGACACCGCCTGTTCAACACGCCGAAGGGGCCCAAGGCCTACGACTTCGAAGAGGAACGCAGGCTCCTGCCGGGCGGCGAGCGGATGCAGGTCAAGACGCGGATCGAGATGTGGCCTTCCGATCTGGTTCGCAGCACCGAGTACGAGCGCGTGCACTGAGGCTAACGACCGGCGGCGGCACGCTCAGCCCGCGGCGGATTGACTGAGCGTGATGCGATCCTTGTTCACTGTGAGCCAGCGCGAGAAGTCCTGAAGCTCCGGATGCAGCCGGCGGGATTCTTCGACCGAACGCGCGGCGCAGAAGTCCGCCTCGAAGTCGTGCTTGAACTGGAACATGTTGCCCAGGTCCTCGGCCCCCGGGAAGTCGAGGCCGCGGTACGTCTCGAAGGGAACGGCGACGTAGCGCACCGGGCGGCCGAGGGCCTTGCCGAGAGCGGCGGCCATCTCCGCTCCGCTCAGGTGTTCGCCCGGCGATGCCCACGGTCTTGCCCACGAGCTCGGCTCCGCGCTTGAAGATGCCGTACGCGCAGGGGCCGATGTCCGCGGCCGCGATTCCCGGGAGCTTGCGCTCGCCCATGGGCAGGGCGAAGACCAGCTCCCCGTCCGCGCCGGGCTGGGGTCCCATGCCGAAGTGGATGAGGTTGTCCCAGTAGAACGAGGTGAGCAGAATGGTCGTCGGGCACGCCGGCATCGGCGAAGAAGTGGTCGGACTGCGCCCTTGGCGTCGAAGTGCGGCACCTTGTACTCCCCCATGAGCGTGGGCATGCTGGTCGCTCGTCCAGGGGCACCCACCTGCGCGTGTCCTCCAGCGTGGACCAGACGACGTGCTGTACCCCGGCCGCGCCCGCGGCCTCGGCCATCGGTCTCGCCTGGGCCATCTCCTTGTCCGGCGAGAAGTGCTCCCAGAAGTTGGTGACGCAGAAGGCGCCGTAGGCGCCGGCGAAGGCGCGGCGCACGGAGGCGGCGTCGTCCAGGTCGGCGGCCACCAGCTCGGCGCCGGCCGCGGCCAGGGCCCTCGCCGGGTCCGAATCGACCTTGCGCGTGATGGCGCGCAGCGGCGAAGGGTCCCTGGGTGTCGTGCCAGGATCGCACGCGCGAGACCGCCGCCCTGGGCGCCGGTCGCGCCGACGACGGCGATGATTTTCTTCGTTGCCATGAGGCCTCCAGTAAGCGTGAGGGGAAAAGCAGCGGCCGCGGCTCGCCCGCAGATGCCGTCAAGGTAGGGCCTGGCAGCGTTAGATACAATGCATCGGGCTTGACGCCTCGGAGTATGCGGTCCATCAAATCTGCAATTGGCGCTGCGGCGGCGGGCAGAGGATGCCCACGGGCTCGCCCGTCTCCGGATGCGCGAAGGCGAGGCGCATGGCGTGGAGCGAATAGCCCGTGTCGCCGGGCAGCGCGGCGCTCCCCTCCCGCAGGCCGCCGCCCGCGGCGTAGAGCGGGTCGCCCACCAGCGGATGCCCCGCGGCCGCCATGTGGATGCGGATCTGGTGCGGCCGGCCCGTCTCGATGCTGACCTCGACGAGGCTCGCCCCCTGCCGTCGCTCGAGGACATGCACGCCGCTGCGAGCGGCGCGGCCCGCGGGATTCGCGGCGAAGACCGATCCCAGCAGCGGGTGTGCGCCGCGCCCGATGCGCGCCTCGATCGTGAAGTCCTCCCGCTCGGGTTCGCCCGCGACGAGCGCGCGGTAGACCTTGAGGACGCGCCCCGCCCGCCAGGCCTGCGCGATCGCGCGCGCGGCAGCGGCCTTCCGCGTGAAGAGCACCAACCCCGAGGCGCCGCGATCGAGACGGTGCAGCGGCGCCGCGCCGGGGTAGCGAGCGCGCACGAGGGCGAGCAGGGTGTGCTCGAGGTAGCCGCCGCCCGGAAGCGTGGGCAGGCCGGCGGGCTTGGCGACGGCAACGAATGCCGGATCCTCATGGATCACTTCGAAAGTAAGCGGGGCCGCGGGCTCCTCCCAGGGCGGACGCGCCCAGCTGAGCGTGTCGCCGCGGGCAAGGACCTGCTCGGCCGACGCCGGCTGTCCAGCCACGCAGACCTGCCCTGCGGCGATGCGCGCGCGCCACTCCGCGCCGCTGCTGTGCGTGTAGCGCTCGGCCAGGTAGTCGAGCAGCGCGCGGCCGGCGCCGCGAGCGTCGATCCGCTCGCTGTAGGTGAAGCCGCGGTTCATAGCGGATCGGGGCCTTCCGTTGCTGGCATCGCGCAGCGAGGAGGCGCCGCGGCAAGCCTGGCGGCCACATCGCTCTGCAGCAGCCTCGGCGTCACCGATAGAGGGACTTGATCGCGCCCCAGGACGCTCGCTCGACTGGCGTCGTTGGCCAGATGAGCTCGCCGGCGATCACCGTGAAGTTGTCGAGCGCAGCCCGCACGGTCCAGTCCCGAAAGGCGTAGTCGTGGCTCCAGGCATGGAGCTGGATCGCAATGTCACCGCTCGGCGCCCAATCCGTGAGCACTGGGGTCCAAGTGCCTGCACTGCCAAAATACCCCGTTTGCGTGGATCCCGACCGCACCAGGCGCAGACTGCCGCTCAAGTCGCTCGTTGGGACGAGCACGAAAGGACCAAAGTCGGCCACGTAGACCTCATGGGCGCCGAGGGGCTCGATAGCGGAGAGGCTGGAGCGCTCCATGCCGTAGTCGTCGAAGTTGGCATCGGTCAAGCCGATGGCCACACGCACGCCATTGTACAGGGGCCACGTGAGCAAATCGAAGTTGACGCGGATGTCGAAGTCACCACGCAGCTCGAAGCGGCTGATCAAGCGCGCGCCGAATTCCCCGCCTGAGGCATTCGCGGGCATGAAGAACTCGAGTCGCTGGTTCTGCTCGTGGAGCTGTGCCCCGTAGCCGTAGAGCTCGACCGTCCATACATCGGTCGCGATGTGATTGTCATTGAAGTTGTCCACGAACACCTGCGCATGCGCCGGTGCACCTGCGAGAATCAACAGCGTGGCGAAACCGACGCGTGCTCTTGCATTGGCGACACCCATCTCATCCTCCCGTGTTTGCAGAACACCGTGCCAAGTATAGCTCAAGTCGGAAGGTTCTTGCAGCGCCGTGCGGCTTCCGCCTGGCGGAGGAACGTGCAATCCCGCGGCGAAGGTGTGGAATTGCATCTCCTCAGAGCCAGCGAACGCCAAGGACCAAGCGCGGAGCCGAGCAGACCGCGTGCGAGTGCGCAAGGGTGGTTGCATCGCTCGCGGCCCTGCGCTGCGTCCGATGGCGGACCACCGCGCCGGCTCTCGCCCGACGCGCCGCGCGCGATCAGTGCGACCCGGCGCCACCGGCTCCCGATTGATCGGGCGCTGCGGAGGCGAGGGCCTCGCGCTCCCGAATCGCGTCGGCGTAGCGAATGACGCCGTCCGCGTAGGAGCCGATGGGATTGTAGCGGAGGAAGCCGCGCCTCCTGGGCGCGGCGCTCTGGCCGTAGCCGTTCGCCCGCAGGTAGCTGCCCACGCTGAAGACGGCGTCGGGCCAGTGATTGAGGTCGATGATCCCGTCGCCATCGCCGTCCGTGGCGTGCTTGAACGAGGCCGGCATGAACTGGGGATACCCGATCGCCCCCGCCCATGAGCCCAGCATGCGCGTGGGATCCTGCCCCTTAGCTTTGGCGAGCCTGAGCAGCGCGACCAGATTGGTGACCGCGCGCTTGTTCAGCTTCTCAAGGCGGCCGGCCTGCTCCTTCGGCGTCAGCTCGGCAGCGGCGGGCGGTCCGACAGTCGCCCGCTGCTCGTCGAGCGCGACCTGCATGGCCCGCTCGAGATAGAGCAACTGGGCGAGCAGCACGTTGAAGACGCGATGGCGGCCCACGTGTCGCCCCAGCCCCGATTCCCACATCAGGATCGCGACGATGTCCTGTCGGGCGACCCGGTAGCGCTCCTCCGCCGCCCGCAGCAGCGCGTCGTGCTCCCGCAGGAAGTCGACGCCGGCCTGCAGCCGTTCGGGCTGCATGAGCTTCTGCGCGTACTCGGCATGATCCTGATCCTGATTGCGCTTGCTGCCGGGTACGGCGTAGCGGAAGAGCGCCTGGCGGTCGACCTCCGGATCGGCCTGCGCGCAGTAGGCGAGGAACTCCGCCTCGCTGACGGGCAGCCCTTCCCCGGTCGGGCTCGCCAAGCGTCGCAGCAGCTCTGCGATGTCGGGATTCGCCGGCGCGCCGCCGGGAAGGACGGCTTCGGCGGAGATCGCCCACGGCTCCGGCGCCTGGGCATGGCCGATCTCCGGCCCGGCCACGGCGACGGCGATGGTCAGGAGCAGCGCCGAACGCTTCAACTTGGGTTCTCCCGTCGCCGCCGCGATGCGCGCCGTTTTTCCGCGCTCACTCCCACCAGAACTTCCCCCGCGCCCGCGGCTCCGGCGCGAGCTCGTTCATGGTCTGCGGATCGTAGAGACGCCCGTTCGCCATCACGTAGCGCAGCGCCGTCGAGTTGCGGATGTCCTCGAGCGGATCGGCGTCGAGCACGACGAGGTCGGCCAGCTTGCCCGGCTCGATCGAGCCCAGGTCCGTCGTCCAGCCCCAGGTACTCGCGCGCCCGCGAGGGTGCCGGCGCGCAGCGCCTCGTGCGGCGTCATGCCGCCCTGGACGAAGCATCCACAGCTCCCAGTGCGCGGCGAGGCCCTCGCGCTGGCCGTGGGCGCCCAGCTGCACCCGGACGCCGGCGTCGAGCAGCGCCTTCGCCAGCGCGGCCTCGTAGATGTGATTCCACTCCTCGTCGGGCGCCGTCACCGCGCCGCCGCGCGCGCGCGTCGAGCAGCGGGCGCGGCACGAAGCGCGCGAGCGGCTGCTCCGCCCAGACCTCGGTGTGCGCGTACCAGTAGTTCTCGCCGTCGAGCCCGCCGTAGGCGACGCCGAGGGTCGGCGTGTAGCCGACCTCCGTGCCGCCCCACAGCTGCTCGACGTCGTCGTAGATCGCGCCCAGCGGGAGCGCGTGCTCGACGCCGGTGTGGCCGTCGACGACCATCGTCATGTTGGCTGGGTAGAGCGAGCCGCCCTCGGGCACGACCATCATGCCCAGCTCGCGCGCGGCGGTCGAGCACCTGCTGGCGCTGCTCGCGGCGCGGCTGGTTGTAGCTCTTCACCGTGATGGCGCCCACGGCCTTCATCCGCCGCAGGTGCGCGCGCGCGTCGTCGAGCGAGTCGATGTCGGCGCGGAAGGCGCCGAGCGCGCCGTAGAGGATGGTGCCGGTCGAGAAGATGCGCGGCGCGACGATCTTCCCCGCCTTCTGCAGCTCGGCGGCGGCGAAGACCGTGCGCGTGTCGTTCGACGGGATCGTGCAGCGGTGGTGACGCCGAAGGCGAGGTTGGCGAAGAGCTGCCAGCTCTCCTCGGGGATCCACTGGTCGGAACCGAAGGCGCCGTGCCAGTGCACGTCGACGAGACCCGGGATGACGGTCTTGCCCGCCACGTCGATCGTCCTCGCCCCGGCCGGGATCGCCAGCTCGCCGCGCCGGCCGACGGCCACGATGCGGTTGCCCGTGACGACCACGACGCCGTCCTCGATCACCTCGTCGCCGCGCATGGTGACGAGCCGGCCGCCGACGAGCGCGAGCGTGCCCGCCGGCTTGCCGTAGGGCACGGTCGAAGGAGAGGTCGATCCCTGCCGCGGCCGGCGCGGGGAGCGGCTCCGGCGCGCCGGCGAGATAGGCGAAGGAGTCGCTGAGGTCGCGCGTGAAGAGCTGCGGCCCGAGCGACCAGTGCAGCCGCCGCGCATCGCCCGACCAGCGCAGGTTGTCGCCCGCGTCGCGCGCCACCTTGGCCAGCGGCACGGCATCGGCCTTGGGGCCGACCTCGACGCACCTGCCGGTGGGCACGAAGGGCGCGACGAAGACCTGGTAGCGCTCGGCGAAGGCCAGCCACTTGCCGTCCGGCGAGACGCGAAACTCGACCGCGGCCGCCGAGCTCGCGTGCGTGCGCTCTTCGGAGCCGTCGAGCTCGAGCGAGACGAGCGAGCGCTTGTCCTCCTCGCCCTCGCGCAGCACGAAGACCCGGCGCGGGTCGGCGCCGAAGTGCGGCGCCGCGCCGTCCTTGGTCACCAGCGCCGGCGTGCCGCCCGCCGCCGCGACGGCGTAGATGCCGGGCGCCCGCCCCCAGCTCGCGCGAGCGCAGCCAGTTGCCGCCCGCCTTGCGGTAGACGACCGTCTTGCCGTCGGGCGCGAACGTGGGCTCGAAGTAGTGGCCCGGCTCCGGCGTCAGCACTCTGCCTTCGCCGCGCGCTGCGGCGACGACGCGAATCGCCCCCAGCGCCTGGTCGTCGAAGCTGGCGTAGACGATCCACTTGCCGTCGCGCGAGAAGGCGGGGAAGGCCTCCAAGTGGTCTTCCTGTCGCGTCAGCCGCCGCGCCTGGCCCGCGGGCAAGGACCGGATCCAGAGCCGGCCCAGCGCCTCGAAGACGACCGCCTTGCCGTCGGGCGCCACCTCGACGCCGCGCAGCATCGTCGGGCGAAAGGTGTCGGGGGCGACCGCGACCGGGAAGCGCAGCGCCTTCGCCACCTTGCGCGTCGACTGCACGCGGAAGGGAATCGTCGCCACGGCGCCCGTTTCAGCGTCCACCCTGCGGAGCTTGCCGCCCGCCCAGACGACGATCGAGCTTCGCGTCGGGCGTCCAGGCCATCGCCGGGTAGACGCCGTGGATCGCCCAGGTCTCCTGCAGGTCGCGGTCGAGGCCGGGCCAGAGCGCGCGCTCGGCACCCGAGGCGAGGTCCTGCACGAAGAGCGTCGACTGGAAGCGCACGCGGCGGACGAAGGCGAGCCGCTTGCCGTCGGGCGAGGGCGTCGGCCGGATGGACGCCGCCGGGGCCGGTCACCCAGTCGACGATCTCGCCCGTCTCGCGATCGAGGCGGCGGATGACGTAGATCTGCCCGTTCGCGTCCTTGTTGTACTCGAAGGACGGACCCGGCGTCGTGTCCTGGCTGAAGTAGAGGTAGCGGCCGTCGGGCGAGAAGGCCGGCTCGCCCAGGTCCTTCTGGTCGTTCGGCTTCTCGGTCAGCTGGAGCCCGTCGCCGCCCGTGCGGTGATAGAGCCAGATCTCGCCGGCGCCGGCGGAGCGCGAACTTGGTGAAGTGCTTGCGCGCGGCGATCCACTCGCCGTCGGGCGTCCAGACGGGGCTGTTCAGGAGCCGGAGTGCTCTCCTTGCGTTACCTGCCTCGGATTCGAGCCGTCCGCGTCGACGATCCAGATGTTGTCGCCGCCGCCGCGGTCGCTGGTGAAGGCGATCGACTGGCCGTCCGGCGACCAGCGCGGCTGCATCGTCCCAGGCGACGCCGGCGGTGATCGCCGTCGCCTCGCCGCCCGCGATCGGCAGCGTGTAGAGGTCGCCGAGCAGGTCGAAGACGAGCTCGCGCCCGTCCGGGCGAGACGTCCACCGTCATCCAGGTCCCCTCGTGGACGTCGATCGCCACCTCCTGCCAGCCCCAGTCGCCCTCGGGATCCTCGACCGACCACTGCTTGTCGCCGCCCGACTTCTCCTCGCCCGCGCCGGCGAGAGCGGCGGCGGCGAGCAGCATCGCAAGAACGAAGAGGGAGCGCAGCGAGCCACCAACGAAGCGAGACATGCGGGCCTCCGAGTGCGCGCACAGGCGCGGCGAACGGCGTGGAGGAGGAAAATGAGCGGCTTCGAGTATGCGTCCGGCTTGTACGGCTGTCAACGCGCGCGCGCGCTGCGGATCCCTTGGTGCGGCGCTCGCCAGCGGTGGTCGCATTGACTCAAGGGATCAATTATGGTCTACTTACTGCATGAAGAACTCGACAGCTCTCCGCCGGTCCGCCCTGTTCTGCCTCCTGGCCCTGCTTCTGGCGACCCCGTCCCGCGGGAACGAGCCGCAGCGCGCGCCGTCGCGGATCGCCGATCACCACGAGGTGCCGGACGACCCCTACATCGCCTCGCCCCGCGCGGAGCATCCCCGCTCGCCCGGCATGCGCTTCGGCTCGCGCTCGTTCATCACCGTCCAGGTGAACGTCGATGCCCTCGGGCAGAACATCGTCGGCGATGCGGCCAACGAGCCCTCCATCGCCGTCGACGCGACGGATCCCGACAAGATCGTGATCGGCTGGCGGCAGTTCGACACCATCAGCAGCAACTTCCGCCAGGCGGGCTACGCCTACACGACCGACGGCGGCCTCACCTGGACCTTCCCCGGCGTGATCGAACCCGGCGTCTTCCGCTCCGATCCCGTGCTGGACTCGGACGCGGACGGCGGCCTCTACTACAACAGCCTCACGGTCGAGAACGGCGACGAGTACCTCTGCGACGTCTTCCGTTCCTTCGCGGGAGGGATGAGCTGGGATTCAGGCGTGTCGGCCCGCGGCGGCGACAAGCAGTGGATGGCGATCGACAAGTCCGGCGGCGTGGGCGACGGTCACATCTACGCTTTCTGGAACGCCTACTTCAGCAGCTGCGCGCCGGGCTCCTTCACCCGGTCCACGGACGGCGGCGGCTTCTACGAGAGCTGCACCACGATTCCCGACAACCCCTACTGGGGCACGCTCACGGTGGCTCCGGACGGCGCGCTCTACACGGTCGGGGTGCCCCTCTTCGGCGACGACTTCGTCGTGACGCGCTCGGCGAACGCCCAGCAGGCCGGACAGGCCGTCACCTGGACCTCCACAGCCTTCGCCCTGGGCGGCTCGATCGACTCGAACACCGGCCCCAATCCCGGGGGCCTGCTCGGTCAGGCCCACATCGCGACCATCCCCGATGGCGGCCCGCAGGGTTACGCACTCTGCGTGCTCTGTTCGGTGAATCCGCCGGGGTCCGACCCGCTCGACATCAAGTTCGCGCGCAGCACGGATGGCGGCGCCACCTGGAGCGCGCCCGTCCGCGTGAACGACGACACCGGCAACGCCTGGCAGTGGTTCGGGACCCTGTCCACCAGCCCTTCCGGCCGCATCGACGCCGTCTGGCTCGACACGCGGGACAATCCCGGCACCTACCTGTCTTCTCTCTACTACGCCTACTCCACCGATGGCGGGCTGACCTGGTCGGAGAACGAGCGGCTGTCCGAGGCCTTCGATCCGCACGTCGGCTGGCCGAACCAGCAGAAGATGGGCGACTACTTCCACATGCTGTCCGACGACACGGGCTTCAGCCTCGCCTGGGCGGCCACCTTCAACGGCGAGCAGGACGTCTACTACGCGCGCATGGGCCTGGGCCCCACCGCGGCCGGGGAGACGCCCCCGCCACCGGTCGCCCTCTTGAAGAGCGACCCGAACCCCTTCACGGCGAGCACCACGC
Source organism: uncultured bacterium (assembly GCA_963695095.1). GTDB lineage: Bacteria > Krumholzibacteriota > Krumholzibacteriia > JACNKJ01 > JACNKJ01 > VGXI01. The sequence continues at coordinate 3,314,110 of CAVOFT010000001.1, forward strand.
TCCGTTACAAGGTGCCCCGTGCGGCCTTCGTCACCCTGGAGGTCTACGATCCCCTCGGGCGGCGGGTCGCGACGCTGGTTGCGGACGAGCGCCAGGCGGGATCCTACGTGACGCAGCTCGACGCGCAGGCCCTCCCCGGCGGCATCTACCTCTGCCGGCTCAGCGCGGGCGACTACCAGGACTCGGTGAAGCTGCTGCATCTGAAGTGAGGCCAGCGGTTCCCGCTCCGCTCGCTCGGACGCCTTGCACTCGATGGCCAGCTCCATGTCACCCACGATGAAGTCGACTTCGAAGCCCGAACTCGTCCGCCAGAAGCTCAGCGCGTGTGTACTCCCGCCTTCCTGCCCCGGTGCCGTGAGGAAGGCAGCAGCGCTGCAGCAGCCACTCGCGCGGTCATCCTCGCCCTTCAGTGCCCGGGAAAGCAAGAGCCCGCAGCTTCAGGGCTGCGGGCTGGGCGTCAAACAGCCGTTTCGATGCTAGTACAAAGCCTTGACGCTTGACCAGGCGCTGCTCTCGGTAGCGGTGCCGCCGATCGTGAACTCGACGTAGGTGTCCCGAGGCCACATCCCCCTGCGACAGCAGCCCCCAAACGATCACGCCGGCAGGATCCCCACGTCCTTGCAGTCGAATCGATAGGAACTTGTGACTGCCCTGCCTCGGTGCTAGGATCTTGCCTCGTCCAACATCCGGTAGCAATCAGCGGCTCCGGGGCCACTCAAGACAACACGAGGCATCCTCCGTTTATCATGAATCCTGAAGCTCTTGATGGCAGCGACGATCAGTCGACGATCCCCCCCGCTCGAAAGGAGCGACAATGGCAGGCGTCCGCCCGCAGGTGGGCGCTGGAGCTGCTCATTGTCTTCGTAGGAGTCTATGCTGCCTTCGCTCTATCCGAACACCAACAGCATCTGCAAACAGTTGCGCATCGCGATCAGATCCAGCAAGCACTCTTGCTCGAAATCGAGGAGATCACCGTCCGCACCCGTCGGGCCGCCGAGACGATCCCTCAGGTTGCTGCCTACTATGATTCGAGCATCGCTGCAGGCGGAATGCCGCCGCTGCAGCCGATGATCGAACCGCTGAACGTGCACCCGCACATGTGGGAAGCCGTCCTGCAGAGCGGCGGTTTGAATCTGCTGGACGTATCGACCCTGTACCGGATCTCCGAGTTCTACAACGCGTTGAACGCCGGCTTCGAGCAGTTGCGTCAGCTGCGACAGCTTTCGGAAGCCGTGCTCATTCCGAACCTGGATCGCGGCTCCGGGGAGTTCTACGATCCCGTGACGAAGCAGCTGCGCCCGAAGTACGCGTGGTACCCGCAGGGATTGCGCAGAGTAGGAGATCTCGCCTTCGGCATTACCGAACTCGGCGATGGCTTGGTGGCGGACTTGAAGGAGGATTGATTCCCTTGGTCCGGGGGCCTTCGCATGAAGGTCCGCTTCTCGCCTTGGGGAGCCAACCCCGCGATTACATCTCGGCGTGGTAGGGACAAGCGGCGAAGTGCTCGGTCGCCACTTCGACCAGCGGCGGCCGCGCCTCGGCGCAGGCCGGCCGCGCGATCGGGCAGCGGGCGCGGAAGACGCAGCCGCTGGGCTTGTTGATCGGCGTGGGCACGTCGCCCTTGAGGATGATGCGCCCCGCCCGCGACTTGCGGGGGTCCGGCAGCGGCACCGCCGACAGCAGCGCCTTGCTGTAGGGATGCAGCGGGTGGTGGTAGACCTCGAGGGCCGGCCCCAGCTCCACGATGCTGCCCAGGTACATCACCGCGATGCGCGTGCTGATGTGCACCACCACGCTCAGGTCGTGCGCGATGAACAGGTAGGTGAGGCCGAACTCCTCCTGCAGGTCCATGAGCAGGTTGATCACCTGCGCCTGGATGGAGACGTCCAGCGCGCTCACCGGCTCGTCGGCGACGATGAGCCTGGGGTTCGTGGCCAGCGCGCGCGCGAAGCCGATGCGCTGGCGCTGTCCGCCCGAGAACTCGTGCGGATAGCGGTGGCTCTGCTCGGCGCTGAGGCCCACCTTGTCCAGCAGCCAGCCCACGCGCTCCATGCGCTCGCCGCGGCTCATGCCGCGCTTGTGGAGGGTGAGCGGCTCCTCGATGATCTGCCCGACCGTTAGCCGGGGGTTCAGCGAGCTGTAGGGATCCTGGAAGATCATCTGCAGGTCGCTGCGGTAGGGCCGCAGCTTGCGGCGGCCGAGGCCAAGCAGATCCACCTCGCCCCGTTCGCTGGCGAAGTAGGCGTGGCCCTTGATCTCCACGTCGGGCGCGGTGGTCCAGAGGATGTTGAGCAGGGCCCGGCCCACCGTGCTCTTGCCGCAGCCGGACTCGCCGACCAGGCCCAGGGTCTCGCCGGGGCGGATGGCGAAGCTCAGGTCGTCGACGGCGTGCACCTCGGCCTGCTTGCGCAGCATGATGCCGCCGAAGATGGGATAGCGCACGTCGAGGCCCTCGACGCGGAGCAAGGCTCCGCCCCCGGGGGCGGCCGGAGCTGTGCCGACCGGCGGCGTCGATTGCGGCTCGCTCATGGCGCCACCTCCCCGTCCGCGAAGTGGCAGCGCACGAAGTGCCCCGGCGCCAGCTCGCGCAGCGCCGGCTCCTCGCGCTCGCAGCGCGGCTCCACGCGGTCGCAGCGCGTGCAGAACTTGCAGCCGGCCGGCATGTCGAGGATGCTGGGCACCATGCCGCGGATCGTGCGCAGGCGCGTGCGCGTCTCGCGATCGGGCCGGGGCAGGCTGTCCAGCAGGCCCAGCGTGTAGGGATGCAGCGGCCGCGCGAAGAGCTCGGCCACCGGCGCCACCTCCTGGATCTCGCCGCCGTACATGACGATCACGCGCTCGCAGGTCTCGGCTACCACCGCCAGGTCGTGCGTGATCAGCATCACGGCGGCCTCCTCGCGGCGCCGCTTCATCTCGAGCATCAGGTCGAGGATCTGCGCCTGGATGGTGACGTCCAGCGCCGTGGTCGGCTCGTCGGCGATGAGCAGGGCGGGATTGCAGGCCAGCGCCATGGCGATCATCACGCGCTGGCGCATGCCGCCCGAGAACTGGTGCGGGTAGTCCTTCAGCCGCCGGGCGGCATCCGGGATGCCCACCAGGTCCAGCATCTCCACGGCCCGCCGCTGGATCTCCGCCTTGCTCAGCTTCTCGTGGAGCGCGAGGATCTCCTTGATCTGGTAGCCGACGGTGAAGACGGGGTTCAGGCTCGTCATCGGCTCCTGGAAGATCATCGCGACTTCGTTGCCGCGGATCTTGTGCAGCTCCTCGTAGCTGAGCTTCAGCAGGTCGCGCCCGCGGAAGAGCACCGCGCCGGCGCTGATCTCGCCGGGCGGATTCGGGATCAGGCGCACCAGGCTGAGCGCGGTGACGCTCTTGCCGCTGCCGCGACTCGCCGACGATGCCCAGCACCTCGCCCTCGAAGATGTCGAAGTCGACGCCGTCGATGGCGGTGGCCACCCCCGCTTCCGTGTGGAAGCGGGTGGTGAGGCCGCGCACCTCGAAGAGCTTCTTGCGGGTGCTCATCTCAGCGCAACCTCGAGAAGACCTTGGGGTCGAAGGCCTCGCGCACGGCCTCGCCGATGAAGGTCACCATGAGCAGGGTGAAGAAGAGCGCGGTCAGCGGCGTGAGCACCAGCCACCAGGCGTTGGTGATCTCGTCCATGCCCTGCTGCACGAGCTGGCCCCAGCTCGGCGTCGGCGGCGGCAGGCCGAAGCCGAGGAAGTCGAGGCTCACCAGCGAGCCGATGTAGGCCACCACGCGCGAAGGGCGCGAAGCTGACCACCGGCGTCAGGGCATTGGGCAGGATGTGCCGGAAGATGACCTGCCGGTTGGACGCCCCCATGGCGATCGCGGCGGCCACGTAGTCCTTCGCCTTCTCGCGGTAGAACTCGCCGCGCACGTAGTAGGTCATGCCCATCCAGCCGAAGCAGGGTGAGCACCAGCACGAGCAGCGCGAAGTTGGGCTGCAGGATGGAGCTGATGATGATCATCGTGTAGAGGAAGGGCATCGCGCTCCAGATCTCGATCGAAGCGCTGCACGCTGATGTCGAAGCGCCCGCCGTAGTAGCCGAGCAGGGCGCCGATGGTGATGCCCACCACGTAGGAGACCAGCGTCGTGATCAGCGCGAAGCTGATCGAGATGCGGAAGCCGTAGAGCAGGCGCGCGAAGACGTCCCGGCCGCGGTTGTCGGTGCCGCACCAGTGGGCGCGGCTGGGATGGTGCGGCGGCTGGCCGGGCAACTCCAGCAGCGACTCGTTCGGGTGGTAGGGGTAGAGCGGCATCAGCGCGAAGCCGCTGCCCTCGGCCCTGAAGCGCGCGGCCAGCTTGCGATAGTTCGGCTCCTCGCCGCCCTCGCCGCCAAAGGTGCTGCCGGGGTAGAAGTGCAGCAGCGGGAAGTAGGTCCTGCCCTCGTAGCGCACGAAGAGCGGCTTGTTGTTCACCATCAAGGGCAGCAGGAAGGAGAGCGCGTAGAATCCCGTGAGCAGCAGGAAGGAGTACCAGCCGCGCTTGATGCGGCGGAACTTGCGCAGCCGCTTGCGAAAGAGGCTGACGCTCGACCTGCTCGCCCTTTGCGCCTTGAGCTGCCACCGCCCCCCCTACTTGAACCGGATGCGCGGGTCGATCACCGCGTAGAGGATGTCGCTGAAGATGTTGCCGAAGAGCCTCAGCAGCGAGCTGATCACCAGGATGCCCAGCACCACCGGATAGTCGCGCTTGATGATGCTGGTGAAGCCGAGCAGGCCGAAGCCCTGGATGTTGAAGACCTTCTCGATCAGATAGCTGCCGGCCAGGACCAGGCTGAGCAGGTGGCCGAGGCCGGTCGCAATCGGGATCAGGCTGTTGCGCAGGGCGTGCACGAAGATGACGCGCCGCTCCGGCAGGCCCTTGGCGAAGGCCGTGCGCACGTAGTCCTGGCCCAGGTTCTCGAGCAGGGAGTTCTTCATCACCACGGTGAGCGTGGCGAAGCTGCCCACCATGTAGGCGATCACGGGCAGAATGGTATGGTGCAGCTGGTCGAGGATCTTCGCGCCGAGGCTGAGCTGCTCCCAGCCGGCGCTGCGGAATTCGCCCAGCGGAAAGACGTTCCAGAAGCTGCCGCCGCCGAAGAGCACGAGCAGCACGGCGCCCAGGGCCCAGCCCGGAATCGAGTAGCCGAGAAAGACGATGGCGCTGCTCGCCATGTCGAAGCGGCTGGTGTGCTTGATCGCCTTGGCCACGCCCAGGGGCACGCAGACCAGGTAGCTGAGCATGAAGCCGATCAGTCCGAAGTAGATGGACACCGGAAAGCGCTTCTTGATCACATGCGCCACCGGCTCGGCGTAGACGTAGCTCTTGCCCATATCTCCCGTGAGCAGCCCACTGAAGCGCGTCCAGGCCACGGTGAGCTGGGGCTCGGCGCTCTCCGCGTCCGGCGGCTTGACCTCGGTGATCCGCCAGCGCTTGGTCACCGCCTCCTTGTCCAGTTCGAGCTGCCAGTTGCCGGCGGGCCCGCGGACGGCGCGCGCGCGCACGAGGCCGGGCAGCTCGGTCCACTCGCCGGCGGCCAGGGCCGTGCTGTCCTCCATGTTGCGCACCCAGGTGCCCGCGAACTTGAGCCAGGCGACCACCACCGTCGAATCCGTCTCGCCGGCCGCGGGCGCACGGACTTCGGCGATCTGCCAGCGCTCGCTGAGCTCCGCCAGGTCCCACTCGAGGCGGTACTCGCTCGCGCCCTCGGCCACGGGCAGGGCGCGCGCCTTGATGCCCCGCTCGATCTGCTCCCACTTGCCGGGGGTGAGCGTGGCGCCATCCATTTCGCGGGGCCAGAGGCCCAGCCAGCGCAGGTAGCGAATGTGCACCGGCTTGTCGAAGCCGTAGAAGCGGCGCATCTCGGCCAGCGCGTCAGGCGGAATCTCGATGCCGCCCATGGCGTCCGCGCTCGCGCCGGCCGTCTCGCCGCCCATCATCATCCCCGCCTGGAGCCTGAGCAGCTCCTGCTCGAGCGGCCCACCGGGCACGAGCTGCATGATCACGAAGACCAGCAGCGTGATCCCCAGGAAGGTGGGCACCACGAGCAGGAAGCGGCGGATGAAGTAGCTGGTCATGCGGCGCCGGATCCCCTAGCGCTTGCCGAGCTTGCGCGGCCAGTAGGTGTCCTCGACCTCGCCCGCGGGCAGGCGCTTGCCGGGGTCGGCGATCGCCGCGCGCATCGCCGTGTCCCGCGCCGGATCGAGGTACCAGTAGGTCTGGATGGCCAGGTAGTCGCCGGTGCGCCCGATGTAGCCTTCCGGATAGCCGAACTTGTTCCAGAAGACGAGGCGCTGGAAGGGGCCGTACCAGGCCAGCGCGTAGGGGCAGATCTCCGACAGGCGGCGGTCGATCTTCTGGATCAAGGCCTCGCGCTTGGCCTGGTCGTACTCGTGGTCGTAGATCAGGGCCAGCGAGTCGATGAAGGCGTCCTTGACGCCGGTGATGTTGGTCGAGGGCGTCTGGTCCGCCACGCTCGAGTGGAAGGTGCTGTTCGGGTTGGGCCAGAACAGCCCGCCCCAGCTCTGGAAGGCGAGCTTGAAGTTGTGCTCCATGTTGTTCTGGAACTGCGTGGTGGCCGTCAGCTGCTTGAGGTTGAGCTTGATGCCCGCCTTCTGCAGGTCCTCCTGCAGCACCGTGTGGATGCGCTCCCAGCTCGGGCTGTCGAAGGTGAGCGTGAGCTCGATGATGCGGCCCTTGCCGTCCTGCCAGCCAGCCCTCGGCGTTGCGCTTCTTGTAGCCGGCCGCGGCGAGCAGCTGCTTGGCCCGCTCGGGGTCGTACTCGTACTTCACGTTGTTCGGGTTCTCGTACACGCTGGCCGGGAAGTAGGTGTAGAGCTTCTCGTACTCGTTGAAGAAGAGCTTGTCGATGAGCTTGTCGCGGTCGTAGAGGTGGGCGAAGGCCTCGCGCACGCGGCTGTCGTCGAAGGGCCACTCGCGCATGTTGAAGGCCAGGCCCGCCACGCCCTGCACGTTCTCGTTGTAGATCTTCCGCTTCAGGCAGATGCCGCGCTCGATCTCGTCGTAGTTGAACTCGTTCACCCACCAGCTCGCGCGGCTGACCGGATAGACGTCCAGCTCGCCCTTCTTGAACTTCTCGAGCCAGAGCCGCTCGTCCATGATGACGAGCCACTCGATCTCGTCGAAGTTGTAGAGGCCGACGTTCTCGGGCAGCTTCGCTCCCCACCAGTCCGGCCGCCGCGTGAGCCGGAGGCTGCGGCCGTTGTCGATGTTCGCCGTCTCCAGCGCGTAGGGGCCGGTGCCGGGCAGGGGCGTGTACTGGAGCTTCTCGAGGTACTCGCCTCCGGTCATCCCCCCGATGACGTGGGCCGGCAGCACGCGCATCGAGATGCCGAAGTAGAGGAAGTGCCGCCAGTTCTCCTCCGTGGTCGTGACGTGGAAGAGATAGGGGCTCTCCGCCACCGGCTCCGTGAACTTGCCGTAGAGGATGTTCGTGTAGGGCATCAGGATGCCCTCGTCGTTGAGCAGGCGCCAGGTGGCGACGACGTCGTCGGCGGTGACGGGCGCGCCGTCGGACCAGCGCGCGGCCGGATTGAGGCGGAAGCTGAAGGTCATCTTGTCGGCGGAGAGCTTCCAGTGCGTGGCCAGCACGGGCACGATCTCGAGCGTGTTGCCGTCGAGCGTGAGCAGGTTCTCGTAGAGCAGGCCCGCCACGGCGCTGATGAAGACGTTGTTGGAGTCCTTGCCCACGGTGCGCAGGGTGGCCGGGAACTCCTGCATCGCCATGCGCAGGCGGCCGCCCTTGACGGCCGCGGGGTTGCCGCTCACCGTGGCCTTGGCCGTCTGCCAGCCGGCCTCGGGATGCGCCGTCGCCCAGGCATCGAAGCCGGGACCGCCGAGCTCGGCCGGCACGCCGGGCACCCCGGGCGTGACCGCGGCGGCGCTGTCGCTCACCGTCGCTTCGCGCTCCGAGCGGCGGCCGCAGCCGGCGGTCGCCAGCAGGGCGGGGATCAGGACCAGGGCGAGCAGTCGCAGCTTCATCGATGCGGAACCTCCTGCTAGGATGGCAGTGCCTGAATCTACGGGAAGCGCGGGGACAGGTCAAATGGACCAGAGGGCCGAGTGCAGGCCCTACGCGCGGCCCCCGGGAGGAGACCATGGATTTCGCCCACGCGCGGCGGCGGATGGTGGACGAACAGCTCATCCGGCGCGGCCTCGCGGACCCCCGCGTGCTGGCCGCCATGGCCGAGCTGCCCCGCCACGCCTTCGTCCCCGCCGACTGGCAGGACCAGGCCTACGCGGACAGCCCCCTGCCCCTGGGCCCCGAGCAGACGATCAGCCAGCCCTACATCGTGGGCCTGATGCTGGAGAAGGCCGAGCTGGCGGCGGGTGAGCGCGTGCTGGAAGTGGGCACGGGCTCCGGCTACCAGGCCGCCCTGCTGGCCGAACTCGGCGCCGAAACCTACAGCATCGAGCTGGATCCGGCCCTGGCCGCGCGCGCCGCGCGGGCCCTCGCCGCGGCGGGCTACCCGGACGTCCACCTGCGCGTCGGCGACGGCCGCGCCGGCTGGCCCGAGGCCGCGCCCTTCGCCGCCATCCTGGTCAGCGCCGCGGCCGGCGCGGTGCCGCCCGCGCTCGTCGATCAGCTGGCCGAGGGTGGCCGCCTGCTCATCCCCATCGGGCCGCGCGTCGAGGAGCGAGGAGCCACAGGAGCTGCTGCGCATCCGCAAGCTGGAGGGCCGGGCGCACACGGAGCGGCTCCTGGCCGTGCGCTTCGTGCCCCTGCGCTGAGCCCGCGCCGGCAGCCGCAGGGGCTTGACCGCTTCGCTATCGCGGAATATCTTGGCCATTCTTGCGCACCTGGGGCCCCTGGGCTCCGCCGGCAGGGAGGCCACCGATGGCAGAGCCCGGTAGCAAGCGGGCAGGAGGGAAGCGCCGCTGGGTCGGCAGGCTCGGCGCCGCCGCCTTCCTCTTCTTCCTCATCAAGGGCCTGCTCTGGCTGCTGCTGCCCCTGGCCATCATGTTCTGGGGATACCTGGGCTTCTAAGGGAGATCGCGATGACCGACGCCACCGTCATGACCCGCCTGCGCGAGGAGACGCGCGACCTGCACGCCAGCGCCGAGGGCAAGGCCTTCCAGCGCCGCATGCTGAGCGGCGAACTCAGCCGGGACGAGTATGTCGACTGGCTGGGGCAGATGCTGCTGGTCCACCGCGCGCTGGAGGCGCCCCTGCGCCGGCTCTGGGCCAGCGACCCCGCCTTCGCGCCCCTGCGCGAGGAGCAGTTCCAGGAGCCCTACCTGCTCGCCGACCTCGCCATCCTGGACGACGATCCCGCCGGCCACGCGCCCCTGCCCGCCACGGCGGCCCTGATCGCGGAGATCGAGCGCGCCGCCGCGCGAGACGCCGCTCGCCTTGCTCGGCTTCCACTACGTGCTCGAGGGAAGCAACAACGGCAACCGCTTCATCGCCCGCCGGCTCGTGCCCGCGCTCGGCCTCGCGCCCGGCGCAGGGCGACCGCTACCTCGACCCCTATGGCGAGGCGCAGCCCGCGCTCTGGGCGCGCTTCAAGCAGGACATGGAGGCGGTCGGCTTCGCGGGCCCGCAGGCGGATCTGCTCGTGGCCGCCGCGCGGCGCATGTTCGCGGGCATCGCCGCCATCAGCGACGAACTCGCCTAGCGACCGCCGCGCGCCTTACTTGACCAGAAGCATGGGTCTGGCGGTCGCGCCGGCTGGAGTTCCCAAGCGATAGAAATAGACGCCCGAAGGCGCGGGCTGGCCTACCGCGTCGAGGCCATCCCAGCGCAGCTCGTGGCGGCCAACGGGGTAGCTCGCCTCGGCGGCCAGCGTGCAGATCAGGCGACCGCTCACATCGAAGACGGCCAGGGTGATCGCCATCGGCTCGCCCAGGACGAAGGGAATCGCGGTACTCGGGTTGAAGGGATTGGGGTAGTTGGCCTCTAGCGTGACGCCGCGCGGCGCCGGCGCGCCGACAGCGGTCAGCGTGCACTCGGCGCCATGGTTGCCCATGAGCACGCCGCAGGCGTTGTTCTGAGGCAGGCAGGGCGAGCTGTCGGCCAAGCCAAGCGTCTCGTAGCTCGGATCGCAGAGCTGCGGGTCGACAGAGACATTGCCGTTTACACCCGTCTGATCGGCATTCTCGTACTCCCCAAACTCATTGCCGTAGATGTTTGAGCAGACCGGCCATAGCCAGCTTCCGCCCACTGGATCGTCGCTGATGCCGTAGCCGCCATTGTTGAAGGCAATCAGGCAGTTTTCAACATCGGCGGCATTGATGCCACAGCAGCCGGCGCCGATGCCGTCGCCATGGTTATTGCCCACGATCGTCAGGTTGCGAAGCACCGGAAACGCGTCGTTCATCAACTGGATGATGCCGCCATAGGCGCTGTTGTTGCCGCGGAAGTCGCAGTTCTCGACCAGCCCGCCGGAAGGATTGCCCTGGGAGTCATAGTAGAGCGCCGCACCCCAGCGCGAGGCATAGTTGCCAACGAAGACACACTCTTGGGCTGCAAGTGTAGAGCCACGCATCGACACAGCAGCACCATCGCGCGCATCGTTTCCCGAGAAGACGCAGTTCAGCAGAGAAACCTCTGACCCGTTGGCCATGAGGCCGCCACCCGAGATGCCGGCATGATTTCCAATGAAGTGCACGCCCTCCATGCTGACCTGACTGTAGTAGACATGGATGCCGCCACCGTAGCCGTTCGATGAGTTGTTGGCCAGGATGCAGTTCCGGATCGACGTCGACGTCGCCCAGTAGAGGCCGATGCCACCCGCCGGACCCCCGATGAGGCAGCTCTCGATGATGACGCCTTCGATGTCCGCCGAGCCGCTGACGATATCGATTCCCCCCACCGAGTTCGCTCCGGCACCTGCAATACGCACATCCCTGACCGTTAGCCCCGAGTCCTCGCACCGGATCCCGCCTCCGTTGATTTCGCTGTTCCCCCCATTGACAATCCGGAAGCCGCGAAAGAGTGCTGCGGTCGTCTCCCCAGAAGTAAGAGTGAGGGCCCGGCCTATATGTTGGCAGTCGATGGATGTGTAGGCTGCTCCATCCCGTCCGACCAGCGCAAGGTCCTTTCCCCCGAAGTCCAACTCGCGGTTCCCCGGCCCAGCGAAGGTGCCCGGCAGAGCTAGGACGGTATCTCCTGGGGCGGCAGCGTCGATCGCGGCCTGCAGTGTTGGATAGCTCCCGAACCCATCCGGGCGCACCTCTAGAGTCGCGGCCTGGATGCCCGAGAAAATCGTTGCGAGTGTCACACCCAGGCTACAGACCAAGAAGATCGACAACTTGCGCATTCTACCCGCCTTCGGAGTCGCGGCCGATTAGAGTGTACACTATGGCAATCCCAGTGACAAGCCTTGGCAGAAATCCGCCATTGAAAAAAAAATCCGCAGCCTCCTATAACCTGCTCGGGGCCCCAAGGACGGGGCACAATGAGGAGGTGTGCGATGCTCAGCAGAAGCGTTTACGGTGGGCTGCTTGCCGCCGCGCTGGCTATTTTCTTGGGCGCCCGCCCTGGAATGGCCATCACGGATTGCCTGCTGCCGACCTACGGAGATGCCTACCAGTTCGACCGCGAAGGGTACTCGGAGGTGCCGGATTCGGTGCTGCCCGCCGCTTTCAACGCGGTCTTCGACCTCCACGTCTACTGGGACTGGGGAACGGAGGAGTGGTGGCCGGACGAGGAGGTCATCGCCTTCGCGAACCTGGTGATGCCGGATTCCACGGGGGCGACGACGCCTGCCGGCTCCTATGCCCACCGGACGGCGGAGATGTTCGGCGCGGACAAGAACGACCTCTATGCGGCAATCCACTTCGAGTACACCTGGAGCGGGAGCGCCCACGATCACGGCCACTTCGACATCTTCATTCGCAATGGCGGGGGCTCCTACGCCACGTACAGCGACGGTCATTCTGGGGCTGCAGAGCGATGAGCTGACCGCCGATCAGGTGGCGAGCGACCATTTCGCCCACGAATGGGGCCACACCTGCTACTACTCGACCGGCGCCAGCGGCACCAATGGCTGCCCGAGCTTCGGCGAGGAGTGGGTTTCGGGCAGCTCCTGGGACCACGGCACGCACGAGTTCATGGCCAAGAGCTCGGAGTACTTCAACGGCATGGTCGCCGAGGATTGGTACGGCACCTTCTGGGAGCAGCCCTTCACCGTCGGCATCGGGCGCGAGGACTGGTACGAGACCTGTCAGAAGGTCCCCGGGGGCGGGCATGCCAACGGCTCGGACCGCCGCTGGATCTACTTTCCTTTCAGCGCCTACCTGCAAGATCACTTCAACGACGAGGGCCTGCTCTACGACTGGATCCACTGGGACGAGACCTGCACGGATTCCTCCAACGTCGGCCCTCACGATTTCGACTACCTGGCCTACCACCTTGGCTTTGAGACATACGGCAACAGCTTCTCAGAGACCACCGGCGACGCCCGTCTCCGCGAGCTGTTCTGCGAGTATGCCCTATCGATGTGGGTGAACGCGGATCATCTCATCGACGACAACCCGGAGGCCTCCGTGCACATGCCGCTGCACGCAGGTGCTTCGCCGCGGGATAACTTCGGCTTCTACAAGCTCAAGGACGACGGCTACTGCCAGGACGATGCGCTGAGCCAGCCGTACTACGTCGACGTCGACGAGGACCTGACCGTCGTCGACAGTGCGCTCTACGGCTCGGACTTCGGCTGCCCGTATCAGGACCTCTTCAACTTCCGCCGCGAGCTGACCTTCGACAGCTACGCCTTCAGCATTCTGCCTTTCCGAGCCGCCGAGGCCGTGCAGGCATCGGGTCGCTGCTATGACCTCGAGGTTCGCGTAGTGCTCGAGGACAGCGTCGAGTGCTTCAACCCGGGCGAGTATCGCGAGTGGGACGAAGCCGACAACGACTACCTCCACTTCTGGGTGCTCGGCTATCCGGAGCACACGGACAGCCTGGACATCTACGGCGACGAGGCCGTGCTGGTGGACGAGGTCGCCTACAACGACAACTTCGCTGCCGGGGACACGCTGGCTTTCACGGTGCCCTGCTTCGGTAGCGCTTTCAAGGCCGTCGCACTCGTTGCATCGCTCACCGAGGTGACCGCATCCGGGGGCAAGGCCGTTGCCCATGTGATTCCGTACACCTATTCCTGCTGGGCCGAGGACAAGACCGGCGACCTGACGATCAGCTCGAACACGACCTGGGAGGTCGAGGACGGCCCTTACTGCCTGGGCGGCTTGCTGACGGTGGACGGAAGCGCGACGCTGTCGATAGATCCTGGCACCTGGATCTGGTGCGCGGATCCGGATTCGAGCGGCGTCGACGAGGTCGGCTTCGCCGTCGAAGGCCGGCTTGCGTTCAACGGCGACACCGAGGATGGCCAGGTCAATGTGGTGCCCATCCTCGATGGCTGGGATGCCATCGAGATTGCCGATGACGGCGTCCTCGAGGCCAGCTTCCTCTCGGTCAGCGGCCTCAGCGGGCTGACCTGCAAGTACACCGCGGCGAAGATCGATCTATCGGACTGCACGATCACCCTGGGCCCCGATGCCGCCGCCACGGGCCTCGACTTCAGCGCGGCAGATACGGTGAGCATCGTCGACTGCAAGATCCACGACGCCTCCACGGTCGTCTTGAGTGACAACGACGAGATGACGGGGTGCGAGTTGCACCAGCGCGCAGGCAGCACATGGACCGCCATCCAGATCGACGGCGATGCTTTGCTCGATGATGTCCTCGTCTACGCCGCGCGCACGGCGATCAAGTGTCTGAGCGGAGAGGCCACGATCACGAATGTCAGCGCCAGCAGCGCGACCACCTTGAGCTGCGCCAGTTCGCCGACCTACGGCCTCGTGGTCGAGAGCGGCGCGGATGCGGACCTCGCCAACTGCACCTTCGACGCCTTCTGCACAGCAGTTCGCCTCAACGGCTCCGGCGGTGTGTACATGCGCGATTCCGAGGTCATCGATGCGGGCGACATGGGCGTCTACATCCCCGGCAAGACGGCAACGGCGGAGCTCGGCTACATCCTGAGTCCGCCGGTCGCCGGGATGTACGGGGACAACTGCATCGACACCGCCGACTCGACGGACTACCGCGTCTACAACCGGAGCAGCTACACCGCCATGGCGGTGGGCAACTACTGGGGTACGGCGAGTCCGACCTCCGGGCTCTTCTATGGCAGCGTGGCCTGGCAAGACTCCATCGCAACGACGTGCCCGGGCGGCACGGGCGGCCCGGACCTGAGCATCGTTGCCTTGCCGGGGGCTTCGCCGCGGGCGCTGGCCCTTGGCCAGCCGGTGCCCAATCCCTTCAATCCGAGCTGCGAGCTGAAGTTCACTCTGCCTGCGAGCGGCGCCGCTGCAACGCTGACGATCTACGATCTCAGTGGCCGGCATCTCGCCACGCTGTTCAGCGGGCGGGCCGATGGCCGTGAGCACAGCCTGCGCTGGGACGGTCGCGATGAGCGAGGCCATCCCGTGAGCTCGGGGGTGTACTTCGCCAAGCTGAGCATCGGCTCTGATAGCCAGAGCCGCAAACTCGTGGTCCTGAAGTAGGAGGTGTGGCCATGCGCAGAATCTTCGCAGTTCTCGTGACGCTGCTCGTCCCCGCGCTGGCCGGGGCGGCGGTGCTCGAGATTCCCGTCAGCACGCAGTCCGTTGGTGTGCTCAGCTACGGCGAAGGCACGCTGGAGACCTTCACCCTGAACCTGGGCGACCTCGCGGCCGAGGATCTGCTCGAGGCCTCGCTCGAGCTGCTCCTTGCACCTGAGGCCCCGCAGGGCGCCCGCTTCGTTGAGGTGCAGACAGCGGCCTGGGTGTCCGGCGCACCCGTGATGCCCGCCGGCCAAACGGAGTACGTGGCCGAGCTGGCCGCCGACCGCGACGAGGACGCCACGGTCTACCTGGACATCACGCCGATCCTGGCCGATGCCCTGGCAGCGCGAGCAGTCCGAACCCACGCTCGTGGTGGGCGCGATCGCCGAGGACGCTCTACCGGGGGCCACGGTGATCCCCTGGGACGGTAGCCAGGGCATCTACGGCATCGTGCGAATCCTCAGGAAGTAGGGCGTCAGCAGCCCGACAGCGAATCGAACCCGGGAGTTGCCACGTGGCAACTCCCGGGCCTGGCATGCGTGGTGTGTGCGCTGTGACCGCCGCGGCCCGCCCTCGATGCGGCAAGGGATGCGAAGGCCCTCCCCGACAACTCCTGTGAAGCGGAGTTGGAGGGGAGGGCCTTCGCATCCCAGGAGGTATGGTGAGCGAGCCGCAGCGGGCGCGCGCCTTACTTGACGAGAATGATCTTCTGCATCGCCTGCTCCGCGCTGCCGTCCGCACCGCGCAGCGAAAGCCGCGCCAGGTAGATGCCGCTGGCCAGGGGCTCGCCCGCTTCGTCGCGCGCCAGCCAGGTGGCGCGGTGCCCGCCGGAGCCCAGGGCCTCGCCGTCGAGCACCGTGGACACCAGGCGCCCCGAGGACTCGAAGATCTCCAGCGTCACCTCGCCCGCCGCCGGCAGGCTGAAGGTGAAGGTGGTCTGCGGATTGAAGGGATTGGGATAGGCCCCGGCAAAGACGAGGCCCACCGGCGCCGCACCCGCGCCGGTGCTCGGCGCCGTGAGCGCCGACTCGAAGGCGCCCAGGTCGGGCGCGCTGCCTGCGGGTCGAGGCCGCGCCTCGCCCGCCAGGTCCAGGGCCGGCGCCCCCGCCGGATCGCCGGCGCCCAGGCAGGGGCTGTCCTCCGCGAGCTGGAAGTCTCCGCCGGCCGCATCGACGAAGCGGGGATCGGCGCTGAGCTGCGTCGGCCCGCCGAGACCCCCGGCCACCAGGCAGCTGCGCAGCTCGGCCCGCCCAGCAGCCAGGACCTCCGCCGCCACCGGGGCGAGATTGCCCCAGAGAATCGAGTTGCTGATCTCGGGCGCGGGCCCCGCGGCCGCGAGCAGCGCCAGGGCGCCGCCGCGCTCGCCGGCGCGGTTGCCCCAGCAGGTGAGCTGGCTGGCCGAGAAGCGGCCGCCATCCACGCGCAGGGCGCCCCCCACCGGGGCCTCGTTGTCCGCGAAGAGGCAGTTGGTGACGAGCAGGTCCGCGCCCGGCGCTTCCCAGGCCAGGGCGCCGCCGCCGCGCAGGTCCCCGGGGCCGCTCTCCACCACGTTGCCGCTGAAGCGAAGGGCATCGAGCCCGGCGCTCACGCCCAGCAGCGCCATCGCGCCGCCGCGCAGCCCGGCGCGGTTGTCGAGGAAGCGGCAGCGGGCCGCGGCCAGCATGCCGCCGGCCTGACTGAGGGCTCCCCCTTCGGCGGCGGCCGTATTGGCCGCCAGCACGCAGCCGTCCAGCTCCACGCTGCCGCCGGCGACGTGCAGGGCGCCGCCGCTGCCGCCGCTGCGATTGTCGCGCAGCACGCAGCGCAGCATGCGCAGCGCGGCGTCCGTCCAGATCGCCCCGCCGCCGCCCTGCTCGGCCACGACCGTGCAGCCGGCCAGCTCGCAGTCCTCCAGGCTGAGGGCCACGCCCTCGCTGAGGATGGCGCCGCCGCGCTCGGCATCCAGGCCGTTCCAGAGGCTGAGACCCTGCAGCTTCAGGCGCGGCGATGCTCCAGGCGCTCCCGTGACGGCGAGCCGGAAGTGGCGCCGCTTGCCGCCCGCGTCCAGGATCGCGCTGCCGGCTTCGCTCGCAGCCCTGATCACCAGGTCCTTGCTTCCCGTGAAGAGCTCCGTGTTCATGCTGCCGCCGTAGCGACCGGGCAGGATCAGCACCGTGTCGCCGCTGGCGGCGGCGTTCAGGGCGAGCTGGATGGCGGCGAAGGGGCGCTCCGCGCTGCCGTCGCCCTCGTCGACGCCATGCTGGGCCGCGGCATCCACCCGCCAGAGCGGACCGGCGAAGGCCACGTCGATCCCGCCGGCGAGAAGGGCCAGGTCCTCCCGGCCGGCGGCATCGCGCACGCGCACCGTGGGCTGGTAGCGCCCGGGCCGGCGGAAGACGCGGCTGTGCGGCCCCGGCCCGGTGGCGTCCACCGTGCCGTCGCCGTCGAAATCCCACTCCCAGCTGCTCAGGCTCGACGCCGCCGTCAGCGAGCGATCCATGAACTGCGCCGCCTGCCCGCTCTGCAGGCGCTGGGCGGAGACCGCCATCGCCGCGAAGGGGCCCATGCCCTCGGGCGCGAAGGCGACCGAGCGCGTCCAGTCCCCGAAGCCGCAGCCGGCCACATAGGCGATGCGGAAGAAACCGCCCTCGCCCCAGCTTTCGCCCCAGCTGTTCTTGGCGATGAAGCAGCTCTGCGCGTCGTCGTAGCCGATGATCGCCACCGCGTGGTAGCCGACCAGGGGGCCGGAGGCCCGGTAGACGCCCCCGGCGTAGGCGAAGAAGCCCTCGTGCACGGCCATGGTGGTGATCAGGGGGCCCTGCTCCCGCAAGGCGCGCTTGATCGCCAGGGGATCGGCAGCGGCGCAGACGAGGCCGGCCGGCGCAAAACGGAAGCGCCGGGCAGCGCTATCGGGACAGGCGAGCCGCTCGGTCGCGGCGTAGGGCAGACGGCCTTCCTCGAGGAGGCCCTCGCTCTCGGCCAGCCAGAGCGCGTCCTCGGGCCAGCCGCCCGCACAGCCCTGGCTGAGTCCGTAGTCGTCCAGGCAGGAGAGCAGCTGCTGCTCGGCGAGATCGAAGTCGGGCAGCTTTCCTCCCCGCAGCGCGCGCAGGAAGGCACTCTCGAGGGCGGCCGTGCTGGCGAAGGCCCACCCGGCCGCGCAGGGGCCCTGATCCCGCACCCCGCTGACGAAGTTGCCATTGGCCGCCCGCCAGTCGAGCCGGGCCGGCAGGCCGGCCTGGGCGCCCGGCCGCAGCGGGGCCGATGGATGCCGGGGGGGCTCGGGCCAGGGCCGCTCGCTCAGCCGCGCGCGCCGCTCGCTCGGGTCCAGGCGGAGCATCCCGGTCTCGCCGGCCTGCCAGCGCAGCCCCTCACGCGCCAGGGCCGCCCGCAAGGTGCCCAGCTCCGCCTGCAGCGCCGCCCGGCGGCCGGCCCCCAGGGTGTCGGGCCCCAGCACCGGCGCCTGCGGCCCGGCCGCCCCGGTCGCCGCGGAGACAGCGAGGGCGATCAGCAGAGCGCAGAACCCAAGGGACCGTTGCCGGCGCAAACCTGCTCCTGACCGAGTTGTGGGGGGGTGTGTGCGTTGGGGAGTAGAGTGTAGCCTGAGTCGGGCCCTCGCGCGAGGGGCGCCGGGCGGGCAAGGGCAAAATACCGGTCCAGTCCTGTCGAAGCTGGAGATATCCAGTGTTGCAATTGAGAGATGTGGCAAGAAACAAGGCAATATCGGCCACTGCTCGGAGGCCGAGGGAGTGGGAAGGTAGCGGACAGCCCGGTCCGCACTCATCGGAGGGCCTTGACCGCCAGGAAGACGAGGCGCCTGGCGTCGAGTTCGAAGGGCGCGCCCTCGTAATCGCCGAAGGCGCGGCAGTCGCCCAGGTTCTCGGCCTCGGCGAGGGCGCACAGCTCGCGCAGCGTGTAGAGCCGGATGCTGCTCCTGGCGCGCCGGCGCCGGCCGCCCTCCTTCGGGAAGAGGGTCCAATCCGTTTCCACGCGCCCCGCCAGCGCGTCGTAGCGGGTCTGGTTGGTGAGGATGACGCCGCCGCGCTCGCTCCACTGCTGGCGCGCGAAGCTGGGGAAGATCGTCTCCGGGCTGTGCAGGTCCATGGCAAGGACGCCGCCCGGCTTGAGCGCCCGGGCGAGCGCGCGCAGCTGGCGGCGATTGCCCTCTTCGTCGAAGTAGCCGAAGCTGCCCCACCAGCACAGCGCGAGATCGAAGCGTTCGCGCCAGCGGACGCGCCGCATGTCACCCTCCACCCAGTCCAGCTCGAGCCCCTCGGCCCGCGCCTTGCGCCGGCCGGCGGCGAGCAGGGCGGGCGTGGCGTCGAGCCCGGTCACCCGGTAGCCGCGGCGCGCGAACTCGCGGCCCAGGCGACCGTCCCCGCAGGGCGCGTCCAGCACGCGCAGGGGCGGCCGCAGGTCGAGCACGGCCTCGAGCAGGTCCACCGCGGGGCGGACCAGGGCCGGCTCGTCCATGGCCAGCTGGTAGCGCAGCCAGGGGCCGCTGAAGAAACGCTCCCACCACTCGCGCCGCTGGGCCATCAGTCCTCCCTGAACACCTTGCTCACGCAGAACAGCTCGCTGCGCCCATGGTAGCCGAGGGCTTCGTAGAAGCCGAGCACGGAGCGGTTGGTCTCGAGCACGGTGAAGGTGATCTTCACGACGCCCTCGCGCCGCCAGACGGCCTCGAGCGCCTCCATCAGCGCGCGGCCCAGCCCCTCGCCCTGGCGCTCGGGCGCCACGGCCAGGTGCCAGAGATTGGCCCGGCGGCCGTCGAAGGTGCCCAGCGCGGCCCCCGCCAGGGCGCCGGCAGCATCCCAGGCGCCCAGGCAGGTCTCCGGGTTGCGGGCCAGGACGCGCGCCAGTTCGTCGAGACGATCGCTGGTGCCGAGCTCGATCCCCGCCCGCGCCCAGAGCGCGACGGCGGCCGGCAGGTCCGCGGCGGCCAGGGGCCGAATGCACAGGCCGCTCACGGCGCCTCGCCCCGCTGCTCGCGCCGCCAGGCGAGGAACTCGCGGATGCGGGCCTCGTGGCCGTGGCCGCTCGGCTCGTAGTAGCGCCGCGCGCCGATATCCTCGGGGAAGTGGTCCTGGCGCAGGCCGCCCGCGCTGTCGTCGGGCGCGTAGACGTAGCCGTCCCCGTAGCCCAGCTCCTTCATCAGTCGCGTGGGCGCGTTGCGCAGGTGCAGGGGCACGGGGGCGTCGGGCAGGGCCTCCACGTCCGCGGCCGCGGCCTTGATCGCCGTGTAGACGCGGTTGCTCTTGGGCGCCGTGGCCAGGTAGAGCACGGTCTGCGCCACCGCGGTGTCGCCCTCGGGCAGGCCCAGGAAGTGCACGGCCTGCATGCCGGCCACGGCGAGCTGCAGCGCGCGCGGGTCGGCGTTGCCCACGTCCTCGCTGGCGAAGCGCACGAGGCGGCGCATCAGGTAGAGCGGATCCTCGCCGCTGGCCAGCATGCGCGCCGCCCAGTAGAGCGAGGCGTCGGGGTCCGAGTCGCGCAGGCTCTTGTGCAGGGCGCTGATCAGGTTGTAGTGCTCCTCGCCCGCCTTGTCGTAGCGGTGGCTGCGCCGGCGCATCAGCTCGGCGGCGGCGGCCACCTCAAGTTGCGGCGGATCGCCCGCAAGGCTCGCCGCCAGCATCTCCAGCGAGTTGAGCGCCACGCGCGCGTCGCCGTTGCTGGCGCCGGCGATGAGCGCAAGGGCGCCCGGCTCGGCGACGACCCCCTGCGCGCCGAGGCCGCGCTCCGGGTCGGACAGCGCGCGCTCGAGCAGAACCAGGATGTCCTCCTCGTCCAGCGCCTGCAGGGTGAAGACCCGGCTGCGGCTGAGCAGCGCGCTGTTGACCTCGAAGCTCGGATTCTCGGTGGTGGCACCGACGAGGATGATCGTTCCGTCCTCGACATGGGGCAGGAAGGCATCCTGCTGGGCCCTGTTGAAGCGGTGGATCTCGTCGACGAAGAGCAGGGTGCGCCGGCCGCTGAGGGCCTGGCGGTCCCGGGCCGCGGCGACGATGGCGCGCACCTCCTTGACGCCGGAGGTGACGGCGCTGAAGGTGGCGAACTCCGCCGCGACGATGCCCGCCAGGATGCGCGCCAGGGTGGTCTTGCCCGTGCCCGGCGGTCCCCACAGGATGAGCGAGCTGGACAGGGCCCCGCTCTCCAGGTAGCGGCGCAGGGGCTTGCCCTCGCCGAGGAGCTGGCGCTGGCCGAGGAATTCGTCCAGATCGCGGGGCCGCATGCGCTCGGCCAGAGGGGCCGGCGCCTTGCTCGCGAAGAGGTCCATGCGGCCAGGATACCAGGGCGGGGCCCCGGGCACCAGGGCCTCCCCGGCTCAGCGCACCCGGAAATCCGCCGGCCGCAGACCCAGCTTCTTCAGCAGCCGGTAGATGGTCTGCCGGGGCAGGCTCGCCAGGCGCGCCACTTCCGTGATGTTGCCGCGGGCGGCGCGCAGCAGCATGGTGAAGTACTCGCGCTGGAATCGCAGCTCGGCAGCGGCCTTCGCCTGCTTGTAGGAAAAGCCGGCGTAGGTTTCCGGAGCGATGAGCTGGAAGTCCGAGGCGGCCAGGGTCCCGTCGCGCTGGCGGATGAGCGCATTCTCGATCACGGTGCCCAGCTCGCGCACGTTGCCCGTCCAGGGCTGGCGCTGGAGCAGGCGCAGGGCCTCGATCTCGAGCGCCGGCACCGGGCGCTTCATCTCCCTCGCCTTGAGGGCGATCAGATGGTGGGCGAGCGGCTCGATGTCCTCGACGCGCTCGCGCAGAGGAGGCAGGTGCAGGCGCAGACCCAGCTGGAGCAGCAGGGGCTGCAGGAGGCGCCGCTCGCGCACTTCCCGCACGGGATCGCGACTGCTGCCGGCGACGATCCTGGCTCGCAAGGGAATCTCCTGCCGGCTGCCCAGGGGGCGGAAGCGGCGCTCGGTGAGCATCCGGCTCAGCTTGTGCTGCACTTCCAGGCTCAGCTCGGCGATCCCATCGAGGTAGACGAGCCCCTGCCCCGCTTCCTGGAGGCGGCCGACGCGGCGGCGATGAGCGTCGGCGAAGGCGCCCTGCTCGTGGCCGAAGAGCTCGCTCTCCAGGAGCGTCGGCGAAAAGGCGGCGCAGTTGATCGCCAGGAAGGGCTCGCTGGAATGCGCCCCGAGGGCATGCAGGGCGCGCGCACAGAGCTCCTTGCCCGTGCCGCTCTCACCGGTGACCAGCGCCGGCCGATCGCAGGAGGCAAGGCGCCGGATCTCCTCGCGCACGCGGACGATGGCCGGGCTGTTGCCCAGCAGCTCCACCGCAGCGCCCTCGCCCGGCGCCTGAATGCGGATGCGCCCGCGGCGCAGCTCCAGGGCCGTGCGCAGGATCAGCTTGAGCTCCTCCTCGCTCCAGGTCTTGGAGATGTAGTTGACGGCGCCCAGGCGCATGGCGCGCACGACGTTTCTCGGCTCGATGTGTTCCGAGATGATGATCACCGGGATCTCGGGGTAATTGATCTGTAGATCTTCCAGGAGGTCGAACCCGGCCAGGAAGCGATCGAACTGCAGGTCGAGCAGGATCACCTCGACGCTGTGCCCCAGGAGGTACTGCTGGGCTTGGCCGGGGCTGGCCACGTAGTCCAGCTCGTAGTCGCTGTCGAGCGCCATGTGCATGTCCGTCAGGAAGGGCTCGGGGACATCGTCTACCAGGAGAATGCGCGCCTTGGCGGCATCGGCGCCGTCGGCGATTCTCAGCGCGGTGCCATGGACGCTGTCGCCGGGCTCGAGCCCCATCTCAGCGACCTCCCCGCCGGTTCGCGCGCTGGCGCTTGCCCTTGGGCCCCAGCTCCGGATAGAGGGGGATGATGGGGGCCAGTCGACTCTCGACGCCGACCGCTTCATGGGAAAGCGCCGCGATCCCCGCCCGCAGGAAGCAGCGCACCCAGCGATTGAGGGTGCGCGACGGCAGTCGCCGGGCCTGGGCCAGCGCGGGAATTTCCGCCCCGCGGAGAACTTCGAGAACGAGCTCGGCCTTGTCATTGAGTGTCATGTTGATCCCCCCATTGGCCCGGCCCGGGCGGGATCGCACACGCGGCCAGCGTTTCTTCAACATCGGTGTGACACTGGAGTAGAAACCCCTTCGTCGAGCCTTGCTGGGATTGTCTCAATTAGACTAGGCCCTCCTGCCTGGGTGCTCAAGCCGGTAGCTAGTTCCGTACACAGAAAGGTGACACTCCTCGGGAGGAAGAATCACAGCGGAGGGAAGATTCTTGGAAGTTATTCCAGATTACCCAGAAGGCGCAGGTGCAGCTGGAAACGGGCGCCGCCGAGGCTGCCCGGTCCGGGCAGGCAGGCAATCCGACCGCCGAAGCCGACGACCAGCTTGCGGGCGATCACCAGGCCGTCTCCCCCCAGGGGGACCTTGCTGCTTTCCCAGGGCTCGAAGATCCGCGCGAGCCTGCCGGGCGCGACGCCGGGACCGCTGTCCTCGAAGAGAAGGCGGAGCTGGTCGCCCTGCACTTCGGCCAGCAAGTGGAGGCGACGGGACGCGCCGGCGCTCATTGCCTCGAGCGCATTGGCAATGAGATTCTCGAAGACGATCGTGAGCTGCGCCGGCTCGAAGAACACCGGGGGCGCCTGTCCACCGAGGATGGAGAGGCTGAGTTCATCCAGTGGCGGCTCGGCCTGCAGGCAGCGTGCCAGGGCCGTCTGGAAGCAGGCCACCGGGTCCGCGCCCAGCCGCTCCGCCAGCCTCGCCTCGAGCCCACAAAGCCGGGGACCCAGGCGCTCCAGCTCCCGCGCCAGCCGGAGCCAGTCTTTCGGCCGCAGCTCCGTGCCGCTGGGCGCCAGCAGCGCTCGCAAGCTGCCGCGGCCACGGGGCTCGAGCTCTGCAGGCCAGGCTGCGTCCAGGGCTGCCAGGGGAGCGCGCAGGGCTGCCAGGTCGGCGGCGGCACGGCGGCTCGCTTCCGTTCCGCCGCGTGCGGCGAGCAGGCAGGCCTCGCGCAGGGCGCTGAAGCGCTCCCGCCTCCCCTCGCGGCAGCGCAGATCCTGCAGCAGCCCGAGCAGGAGGGCTCGGGGCTGCCAGGGCCCGATATCGGGCTCGCCCCGGCGCCGCCACCAGTAGCGTGGCCAGGGTAGCGCCAGGCCGAGCGCGAGGCCGAGAAGGGCCCCGAGACCCGGCCAGACGAACCAATCCCGATCGCAGACGCCATGGCCCGAGCCCGGCGCGATCCGGAGCAGGAGCAGCTGGCCCATGCCGAGCAGGGCGACGCCGGACTTCCGCTGGCCGGGGGAGCAGAGCGCCAGCTCCCGGATGTCACGGGCACCGCCGGGACTCTCGTGCAGGCGCGCGCGCAGCACGAAGTGCCGATCCAGCAGCAGCAGGTCGTCGGGCAGGACGACCAGCAACTGGCTCGGGCCGTCCGCGATGAAATCCGCCGTGTGCAGGGCGAGCGGCCGCCCCGGCAGGGACCAACGGCCGCGTTCCTGGAGACGGCGGTCGTAGGCGATGAGCTCGCCCTCCCCGGCGCCGAAGCCGCCGGTCGCCAGCACGAACTCGTCGCTGCCGTCGCCGTCCAGATCGAGAACGGCCACATCCTGACAGGGCCAGGGCGGCTCGATCACCAAGGTCGGCGAGCCGTCCGCGGGACGATACTCCAGCCGTGTGTTCCCGGCCTGCCCTGACTGCAGGACCCTGAGCTCGCCCAGGACATGCTTGGCGACTTGCCTGAGCACGTGCCGCCGTAGACTCGAGCCAGGTTGGCCGCAGGCCTCGCCGCGCAGCACGCGGCCTTCGCCATCCAGATCGAGACACCAGCTCGTGCCGGCCGCCTGCAGACCCGGTGGCGGCCGCGGTCCCGCGCTCGCGGCCACGGAGACCAGCAGTTCGAGCTGTCCATCGGCGTCCAGATCGGCGAGGCCCTCCAGATGGGCGGGGCCGGAGAGATCGCGCTGCCACAGGATCCCCCGCGCCGGCGAGTAGGCGAGGAGGCCGCCAGGCGGGTCCAGGCCCGCCTGCGTGTAGGCGAACAAGAAGCCCTCGTCCTCCGGCAACGCGAGCATCTGATTGAAGCGCGGCGCCGGAAAGCCGGCAGCCGGCCGGGCGGCCGCGGGCAGCGCCAGCAGGCGTTCCGTTCCCGCCGCCTGCGTTGGGGATGCCAGCCGGAGCCTATGCAGCTCGAGAGCGTCGTCGGCCCAGCGGCTGAGCAGGATCTGCCTCCGCCCGCTGCCGTCCAGGTCCGCTGCGCCCAGGAGGCTCCAGCTGCCGGCACTGGCCAGGGGGATCGACTCGGACCCAGCCCGCCCTTGCGCCCTTTGCAGCAGCAGCCAGCTTGCCGAAGACGACTCGCTGTGGAGCAGGAGAGCGGCATTGTCCGCACTATCTCCCTCCAGGTCCGCGCAGAGCAGGTGGGCCGTCGCCGCCTCGAAGGTGATCGACTCCTGCACGCGGAAGTGATGCGTGGTCGGACCTCTCGGCTCAGTGCTGCCGGCGGGCCGAGCGGCAGCCAGAAGCGCCATCAGCGCGAGCAGGCCGGCCACTGCGCTGCGGGTTCTCGCGGTGGGCCTGCCCTCGTCCCGCATGGGCAGTCGCAGTCGCAGGGCATCGCCTTCCCGCCGAGCGTCGGCGAGCTCCGATTGCCGCTCGCTGAAGGCTGCCCAGCGCGCCGCCGTCGCCTCGCTGTCACTGCCGCCCGGCGTTTCGGCACTGAGCTGGAGGACATCCCGCTCTACAGCGAGACAGAGCCGCAGCGACACCCCGCCTTCCCGCGGAATGCGGGTCAAGCCGATCTCCACGAGGCCGCTGATCGCGTCTGCGAATTCTGCGAATCTCAGATTGAGACGACGCTGCGCGAGGTCGCCGGTCAATCGGAGCTCGAAAGGGACCCCGGCGGCGGCGGTCAGTCCCTGGAGCGTGGGCAGCAGCTGCAGCAGCTGGTCGAGCACCGGCTTCTGCGCCCGCAAGCGGACGCGCTCGGCGAGCGCCCGCGAGCATTGGCTCAAGTCCTGACAGCGATCTTGCAGTTCTGCGCCCTGCTCGATGGCGACTGCCCGCGGGTCCCCATCGGCTCGAAGCCGTCCCAGCGCCTCCCGCAGTGCGCTGGCGCCGGCGAGCACCCTCTCCGCTTCCGGGTCGTCGCCGAGAATGCGGCCTGCCAGCGGCGCCAGCTTGAGCAGTTCGCCCAGCGTCTCCTGCACCTCGGCCGCGGTGCCCAGCAGGTTCCTCCGGCGTTCGGCGGTGTCCTGATCCCGCAGGTGACCCACGCGCTTGGCCAGGCTGGGTAGCCGCGCGGAGAGACTGCCGCCATGGGCGAACAGGCGCAGACCCTCATCCAGCTCCTGCCACAGCGCCTCCTCCTGCTCGGGAGTCGGCAGCGCACTCGAGGCGGAGTCGCCCCAGCCGCCAGGCCGCAAGCTCCGCTGCTGCCGGCGCAGAAGCAGGACCAGCCAGAGGATCGCCAGCGCCGCAGCGGCGAGGAGGCCAATGAGCAGGCCGCGCAGGCGGCCCCATCCTGACTTCGGCTCCGTCCCTGTGACCGGGCTCGGTCCGGCAAAATCGGGATTGGGCTCGAGCCGCAGCATCCCGACCTGCTGCGGAGCCAGGCCGGCGACCGCGAGGCGCGGAATCCCGTCCCCGCCCCGCCAGCAGCGCAGCTGGATAAGGGGATTCACCAAGCGCTCCGTCAGGCCGCTTGGCCACAGGGCCAGCGGCACGAGCGCCCGGTCGCAGACCAGCAGGTCATCGCCGACGCGCAGGACGAGTTCCGGCCAGGTATCGCCGGTCAGGTCGGCTGCGCAGAGGGGCTGGACGGAAGGCGCGAACCACCAGCGCGCGCGCTCCTCGAGCCGGCTGTCGAGGAGAAGCAGGCTGCCGTCGGCCAGCCCGATCAGGACGTCCTCCGCGCCGTCGCCATCCAGATCCGCCACCAGGGGCGGGCCGGTCAGGCCACCTGGCAGCGGCCGCGCCCGCACCAGGAGCCCCGCGGCGTCGTAGAGGCGCAGCTCGTCAGCCTGGGAGCGGCTCAGGCTCGCCAGCACCAGGGGCAGCGCCTGCGCGCTCGGACGCAGGGGTTGCGTGGCGGCGAGGGTGGCGAACGCGCCCGCCTGCACGTTCAGCCGATCGCGGCCCGTCAAGTCGATCACCCGCCAGTAGGAATGGTCATCGCTGCCGCGCGCACAGGAGTCGCCATTGCCGCTGGCGTAGCTGGACAGGAAGAGCTCGCGCTGGGAGTCCCCATCCAGGTCGGCAAGATGATAGCCGAAGGTGTTGTTGGGCAGGCGGATCTGCGTGCGCAACACTCCCTGCAGGTCGTAGACCAGGAGCCCGCGCGGCGCGCTCCGCCAGTTGAAGCCCGCCATGGTCTGGACAAGGATGCGGCCCTCCGGGGCCAGGATCCGGCCCTCGAGATGGCTGCGCGGCAAGTGCTCGTGGCCCGAGCCCTCATGTCCCACCGCGATGTCGGCAAGCACGAGCAGCGTGTCGCACTGCACCGTTCCCGTAGCGCCCCGCCGCAGGCGCTCTAGCCAGAAGCCCAGGCGCCGGTGCTCGCTGTCGTAGTGCCAGAACAGCAGCTCTTCGGCACCGTCCCCGTCCAGATCGCCACCGCCGGCCAGGCCGCCCTGATAGAGGGGAAAGTTCCACTGCCAGATCGGATTCTGGGGAGCCGCGAGTTCGAAGAGGAGGACGCTGCTCAGCCCTTCGCCCAGGGGTTCACGGCCGCTGGCCAGGAACTCGGGCGTCGCGTCGCCCAGGAGCTGGGCCAGCCGGAACTCCGTGGCGGCGAAGGAGCCCTCCTTGGCCAGGCGCCAGGGCAGGGTGGCGGGAGCCGGCAGGGCGTTGCGAGGCCTGTCATCGCCGACCGCCGAGTTCCCCCGGTGGGCCGGCAGGAACAGGAGCAGGCAGAGGCAGGCCGACAGCAGGGGCCGGCGAGGCGGCGTCGTCCGCAGCATGGCGCCCCATTCGATGGGTGACCCATCGAGTCTATCAGCTTTCATCTTTAGGAGATAGCGCTAATTCGAGGATCATCATCATGAATCAGAGGCGGCGACCTGCCGCGAGCGCTCCGGCCCTTCGGCGAGGATGAACGCCAGCTGCACGCCGCCGTCCTGGCAGCGCAGGCCGCAGTGCAGGCGCGCGGCCGCCGCCGCGATGCCGAGCCGCTCCAGGTCGGCCGCGCCCGGAGCCGATCCTGCCAAATCGTCCCGGCAAGCGACCAGGAGCTGCGTGGGCTCGCGCCGCGCCTGCAGCAGGAGCACTCCCGCTCCGCCGCGGGCGCGCTGCCGGAAGAGTTGCCCGAGCAGGACGAAGAGCTGATCGGCCTCATCCGGATTGGCGACTGGCGCCTCGTCCCGCCAGTCGCCGGCGAGATCGAGGCGAAGCGAGAGTCCAACGGCGGCGAAGCGGGTGAGCAGGAGGCCGATGAAAGCAGCGGGCGGGACGGCGAGTCGCGCGTCAACCTGCAGGTGCAGGGCCTCGATTCCGGCGCTGATCGCCCGCGCCGCCCGTTCCGCGGCGGCCAGCTCGTTGGCAGGCGGCAAGCGGTCGGGAGCGAGAACAGAGGCGAGCTGCGCGAGCCGCTCGGCGTCCGCCTGGAAGGCCCGGCAGCGCAGCTTGTCCCAGGCTCCGGCCGCGGCCAGGTCGCCGATCTGCCGCAGGATGGGCAGCGTCTGCAACCGAAAGGCCGCCGCCGCCGCCCGCAGGCGGGGGAAATAGCGCGCCGCCGTGTCCCGCTCCCCCTGGCTGTTGCGCAGGGCGAAGATCAGGCTGTCGAGCTGGCCACGGGCGGCGGCACTATGGCGAAAGCCACGGAGCTGGTCGCGCAGCGGGCGCCAGCACTCCGCCGCCGTCGCCGCGCCGGCCGCGGACCCTCCCCGCTTCAGCCAGAGCGACCCTGCGAGCGAACCGATGGCCAGGCCTGCGACAGCTGCGATGAGCGCCAGAAGCCAGCGCGCCGGCTCGCCCCGCGCTTGCGCGGCCGCCCCCGGCAGCAGCTCGAGCAGCAGCGAAGCCCCCGGCTGACCGCGACTCATGGCGACGAAGCGCCGACCCTCCGCGCTGACCCAGCCGGTCGCTTGCTGAGGCAGCTGATGCGAGTAGAGCAACTCGCCGTCCCAGAGCGCCAGCGGCGCCAGCGTCTGGTCGAAGAGGCCGAGCCGATTGCCGACCGCGATCAGGAGATCCGGCCGGCCACGGCCGCGCAGATCCACCGCCGCCAGTGGGCCCACCGCGGCCGCGAAGCGCCAGTCGGCGAGCAACTGCAGATCGCGATCGAGGAGCAGCAAGCGGCCGTCCGTGAGGCCGAGCAGCAATTCATCGCTGCCATCGCGGTCCCAGTCGACGACCAGACTGCGCCAGAGGGCCGCCGGCAGGCTACGCTCGCGCAGGAGGCGACCGTCCGCGGCGTAGATGCGCAGGGGACAGTGCTCACCCTCGCCGAGCAGCAGCGCCGCAATGGCGGGGGCCTGCCCCGCGATGCGCATGGGCTGGGTCTGGGCCTCGCTGAAGGCGCCGCCCGCTTCGACGTCAAGCAGGCGGCGGGCGTCGGCATCGATCACCCGCCAGTAGGAGTGGCAGTCGTCCTCGCCGGGCAGCCTCTGGCCGTTGCAGGTGGCATGCGTGCCGAGGAAGAGCTCCGGCCGGCCGTCGCCGTCGAGGTCGGCCAGCGCCGTGATGTAGACATTCGGGGCGGCGGCGGCGTGCCGGCGCAGACGACCCTGCGCATCGAGCAGGAGCGGGCCGCGGGGCGCCAGGCCAAAGCCCGCGACAGGCAGGGCGACCCAGAGATCCGCCGCCGCATCGAGCCGCCCCGACCCGTGCATCTGCGGGGCGAACTCGGCGCCGGCGCCGGCAGTCGGCACTGGAATCGCCTCGCTGCGCCAGAGCGTCTCGGTCCGCAATCCACCGGGGCCGAGGCGCAGGGCGTCCGCCCGGAGCCGGAAGCCGCCTTCGTCGCGGATCCAGAAGAGCAGCTCTTGGCGTCCGTCGCCGGCCAGCAGATCCGCCGTGCCGGCCAGGCCGCCCTGGCCGGCGACGAAGTTCCATTGCTTGAGAGGACGCGACACCGAGCCCTCCAGCCGCGAAGCCAGCACGAAGCTGTGGCTGAGCGTATCGGGGCCTGCCCCGCAGGTGACGAGCTCCGGTGCGCCGTCGCCATCGAGATCGAGGACGAAGAGCTCACTCCCCCGCAGGGCCAGGCAGGTCTCCAGGGTCAAGGGCAGGGAATCCCGCGCGGGCAGCCCGACGGGCAGGGGCGCCGGCTCGCTGGTCACCCTGTGCGGCACGAGCGCGAGCAGGAGCAGGGCGACGCCCAAGCGGCGGACAACAGCGCAGCGCCTGCCATTGGGGATCCGGGTGCGCATGACCCTCCGGGGACGGAATCTACATATAAGGAGGATAGCGCGATTTGGCCGCGGGGGCGGCATGCAGGACGGGAACTGTCGCCCTGTTGCGACAGCTGCTCGCGCGAACGCGCAGCGTCCCTGCTACTTGAGCAAGAGCAGCTTCTGGCGGCCGAGATCGCGGTCGTCCAGCCGCAGGCGGGCGAAGTAGACGCCGCTGGCGACGCGGGCGCCGCGGCTGTCGCGGCCGTCCCAGCGGGCGAAGCCCGGGCCGGCGGGCAGCGCCTCGTCGAGCAGCGTGCGCAGCGCCCGCCCCTGGGCGTCGAGGATCTCCAGCCTGACGCGGCCGCCTGCGTTCAACTCGTAGCGCAGTCGCGTGCTCGGATTGAAGGGATTGGGGTGCGGCGCGAGCAGACGCCCCGCCCCAGCGTCCGGGAGCTCAGGCGCGGCGGTCCAGCCGAAGCCGGCGTCGCTGATCACCTGCCCGAGATAGGGACCCTGGGCAAGCGGCGCCGTGGGCGGCTGCGGATCCTCGCCCGAGCGAATGTACTCCTCGATGCTGTCAACGGCGATATGGCCCCAGCTCTGGCTGCTGAGGTCCGCGATGACGAGGAAGACGGTCTGCCCCGCGAGGCTGGAGAGGTTCCACAGCCGCGGCGTGAGGACATGGCTGTCCATGCCCGTCTCCGAGAAGAGGATGCGCTCGTCGCTGGCGCGCACCAAGGCCACGAAGGTGAGGGCGGGCTTGTTGCCGCCGCCGACGAGCAGCTTCATGCGATCGCCGCTCACGGTGAAGTCGTCGCTGCGGATCAGGCCGGTGGGCACATTGCCCTGGATGCGACCGGGCGGATAGATGTCCGGGTCGTGGAAGAACTCATAGGTGGCGACATAGCTGTTGCCTTGCATCCCCGTGGGCACGCCGTTGCGCTCGTAGGGATTGTCGCCCCAGGTCGGCTGGAAGTTGAAGGCGGTGCCGAAGACGGTCGTCCAGTTGTCGGCGAAGCCTTCGTGGTAGCTGATCGTGGGCTCGCCCCCGGGCTCATCGAAGCTCACATCCCCGAAGCGGAAGAAGAAGCGGGTGCCGTCGCGCAGCTCAAGGCCGCGATGCAGACTCCAGAGGTCGGGCTCGCCGGGAATGCTCGTGATCTCGTTGGCATGGCCTTCGTCGATGTAGGTGCGATTGGCCTTGGACCAGGCGCCGGTGAAGCTGGGACTGGCGATGTGGCTGATCTGCTGCTCGCCCCCTTCCGTGAAGAACAGGTGGTAGTAGCCCCCGCGCTTCACGAGCTGCACGCTTTCGAGAACATTCCTGCTATCGTTGACGAAGAAGGCGCCGAGGTCCGTCCAGGGGCCCAGGTTGTTGCTGATGGCATGGCTGATGCCGCCCATGCTGTCCGGCGCGACGCTGACCGAGTTGAGCAGATACCACTGGGAACTGCCGTCTTCGTGGAAGAGCTCCGGATCGCGGCAGTTGGACCACTGGCCCGGGCTCCAGATCGCCCAGCTGCCGGGGCGGTACAGCGGGTTGCCCGCCCAGCGATACCAGTGGAAGAGATCGTAGGACGAGGCGAGGCCCGTTTGCTGCGTCAGGCCCCAGTTGGAGCCCGTGTAGTACATCAGCCAGTCGCCGCTGTTGGGATCGTCGATGATCTTCGGCGCCCAGACGAACTCCGACTCCCAGGCCGGCGGATTGGGGATGTCGACGGATAGGACGCTGTCCTGGCGCGTCCAGTGCCTGAGGTCGGGGCTCGTGATGTGCCCGAACCACTGCTCCTTGCGCAGGTAGTGGCCGTCGGGCGGCAGGCTCTGGATGTAGAACACGTGATAGATGCCGTTGTGCTTGACCACCGCGTGGTCCTTGCACTGGATGCCCATCGTCTCGAAGAAGAAGGGGCGCTCGAAGTCGGCGAGCAGGAGGGCATCGGCTGCGGAAGTCCGAAGCATGAGAACGGCAAGGGCCCCTAGGAGAACCCGCGCGGCCATGGGGAAACGTGGCATCGCTCACCTCACGAGAGGCCACTATTCTAGCAGATCCGGCGGCGGGGCGGGGGCGCAAATGCACGGGTGATCGGGGTCCGAAACGATGCGAAATCAGGAGCTTGTCCTGGAAACGGCGCTCAACCGACGGCGTCGCTCTCCCGCTCCCTGGCCTGCTGGGCAAGCACGCCGAAGGCTTCGGCGCGGCGCGGGTCCTGGCGCTCGGCATAGATGCGGCTGAGCAGGGCATACACCTGGGCCAGATCCCCCTTGCCCTCGGGAAGGCGCGCGAGCTGCTGCTCGGCGGCACTGAGCTCCCCCATTCCCACCAGCAGCTCGGCCCGACCCAGCGCGGCGCGCGCATAGCTCGGGTTCAGCTCCAGCGCCTTGCCGAGCTGCAGCAGCGACGCCTCGCGATGCTCGCTCTCCTGGAGCAGGCGGGCGAGATCGTAGCGCAGGTCCGGCCAGTCCGGCTGCAGGGCCACGGCGCGCTCGAGCAGCGTCACCGCCGCCGCCAGCTCACCCCGTCGATCCCGCTCGGCCGCCAGCTCGCGCAGGAGCTCGATGGACTGCGGCCAGCGTTGGCAACCGCGTTCGAGCAGATCGCAGGCCGCCTTCGCCTCGCCCGCTCGCCGCTCCCAGCGAGCGCGGTAGAGCCAGTGCCGATCGGGCTGCCGTCCGCAGAGGGCGGCCCAGGCATAGAGCCGGCGACCAGCTTCCGCCTCGGCGCGATAGCTGAAGAACTCGCCCATGGCCGCGAAGAGGCGGCGGAAGGCTGGACAGAGCAGCGCCCGCCGCGCTGCCGGCGCTTCGCTCGCCAGAGGCGCCACGGTGGCGAGCAGGGCTTCTCCTTCTTCTGCGCCCACTGAGAAAGCCTGGCGCAGCTCCTCGGCCACGGCCTCGGCGGCCGGCGGCGGAGCGCTCGGGCGCAGCCCGCCCTGGGCGGCGAGCCAGGTTTCCCAGAGCTGCCGATCCGCGAAGCCGGCCGCCTGCGCGGCCAGACTCGCTCGGGCCTCGGCGGCCGCGGCGAGGAGGGTATCGGCTGTCGGGGGATCGCTCTCGATCAGCAGCTGCCCGCGCAGCAGCGAGTAGAGACCCCACTCGAGCGTGAGATCCGGGTAGGGCGGGTGCTGCTCGCGCCGCCACCGGTAATAGGGTTCGATGCGCTCGAGGAGGGCGATCCAGTCCATGCCGCCTCAGCTCTCGAAGAAGTGCTGCGCCTCGATCGTGCGAATCGTGCGCGAATGGCTGCGCATCACGATGCTGTGCGTGCTGCAGCCGCCCTTGTAGAAGCGCACGCCGCGCAGGAAATCGCCATCGGTGATCCCCGTCGCCGCGAACATGATGTTCTCGCCCATGGCCAGGTCCTGGAGATGGAAGATCTGGCCCGGATCGACCAGTCCCATGCCCAGGGCGCGCTCGCGTTCGGCCTCGTTGCGGAAGGCGAGGCGCGCCTGCATGTCCCCGCCCAGGCAGCGCAGCGCGGCCGCGGCGAGCACACCCTCCGGCGCTCCGCCGGTGCCGAGCAGGATGTCCACCGTGGCCTGCTCCACCGCCGTGGCGATGGCCGCCGAGACATCGCCATCCGGGATCAGATGGATCCGACAGCCCACCTTGCGCACGCGGGCGATGAGCTGCTCGTGGCGCTCACGGTCAAGGATGGCCACCGTGAGATCGTGCACGGGCAGGCCCTTGGCCTCGGCGACGGCATGGAGGTTCTCCTCGGGGCTGCGCCGGATGTCGATGGCGCCCACGGCGGCCGGCCCCACGGCGATCTTCTCCATGTAGGTATCGGGGGCATGCAGGAACTGCCCGCGCGGCGCCACGGCGACCACCGAGAGGGCATTGGGCCGCCCGTAGGCCACGCTGTTCGTGCACTCCAGGGGATCCAGGGCGATGTCCACCGCCGGCTCCTCCCCGGTGCCCACCGGCTCGCCGATGTAGAGCATCGGCGCTTCGTCGCGCTCACCCTCGCCGATGACGACCGTGCCGTCCATCGCGATCCTCGCGAAGCCCTCCCGCATCGCCGTGGTCGCGGCCTGATCGGCAGCATTGGGATCACCGCGTCCCAGCAAGCGAGACGAGGCGATCGCCGCCGCCTCGGTGACACGAACGATCTCGAGTGCCAGGTTGCGATCCATCTCGAGCCCCCTCCCGCCCTAGAGCGTCTGCGTTCCGGGTAGCGACTCCACGCGCGCCCGCGAAGGCTGCTCGTCATTGAGGATCACCGCTACGTCGTAGGCGTGCAGCATGTAGCCGACGACGAGGAGCGGCAGGGTTTCGCCGCGACTGACGAAGAGAAGGGCGAGGCCACCGAGCAGACCCCACCAGAACCAGTTGGGCTGCTCGAGGTAGAGATAGCTGAACGGTCCGAAGAAGAAGGCGAGCGTGGCGGCGAGGTAGGGCCGCTTGGGCAAGCGCGTGCCCTGCAGGCGCAGGGCGCGCGGCCAGAAGCTGTGGCTTCGATCCTCGCCCGCTGCGCTCTCGAGCGGGGGGTCGGCGCCCAGCGCCTCGGCCCCGTCGAGGGCGCTCTGGAGATCCGCTTCGCTGGGCAGCGTGCTCAGGTCGAGGCCGCAGGTCGGGCAGAAGCTGGCCTCCGCGGGTGCCGGCTGGGTGCAGCGAGGGCAATTCATCATGGCTCCTTTGCGGTGGCGGGGGTCCGGATCCTCGCGGCGCGGGTCGCGGCCAGGGCAGTCTAGGAGTCCCCCAGGGA
This sequence comes from uncultured bacterium, assembly GCA_963695095.1. Classification (GTDB taxonomy): domain Bacteria; phylum Krumholzibacteriota; class Krumholzibacteriia; order JACNKJ01; family JACNKJ01; genus VGXI01. The sequence goes on from CAVOFT010000001.1 coordinate 3,348,638, forward strand.
TCACGCAAGCATCATTCCGGCCGGATCCCTTGTCTCAATGGCAGCTCCGGCCCTACTCTCCAGGTATGTGGCGCTCCTTCCTGGTCTCGCTCTTCGCCCTCGCCCTGGTCCTCGGCTGCTCCGGGCGCGAGGGGCCCGAACCAAGCCGCGAGCGCGCCATCCAGGGCGCGGCCAAGCAGGTCGACGCCGAGCGCCTCTACGCGCATGTCGCGGCACTCAGCAGCATCCACTCGCGCTGGATGCACTACGATCCCGGCACGGCCGCCACCATCAACTGGCTGCTGGCCACGCTGGCGGCCCAGGGCACGCCCGCTGTCACCGACAGCTTCACCTTCCATCGCCTGCGCGACATCCACACGGCCAATGTCGTGGTCACCCTGCCCGGCCACGGCCGACCCGAGGAGTTCATCCTCATCGGGGCGCACTGGGACACCACCTCGTATCCAGAGAGCTGGCAGGACTCCAGCGCGCGCGCGCCGGGGGCCATCGACAATGCCAGCGGCGTGGCCGCCCTCATCGAACTCGCCCGCGTGCTGGCCGACCGGCCCCTCGAGCGCACGGTGCAGATCATCTTCTTCGCCGGCGAGGAAATCGGCTTCAAGGGCAGCACGCGCGTGCGCGACTACTGGTTCGCGGAGACCGGGCCCGACAGCCTCGTCTGCATGATCAACGTGGACATGCTCGGCTCCGACCCCGATCTCCCCGATGCCAACCTGATCTGCAACGCCCTCAGCGCCCCGCTGGCGGCGGCGGCCTTGCCCTGGGCGCAACTCGCCGGTCACGGCGTGGCACTCGACACGATGATGCGGAACTCGGGGAACCCGGGGGGAAGCAGCGATTTTCTTCCGTTCTGGTACTACGACATGCCCGCGTTCTGGATACACGAGGGGCCCGAAGACGCCTCTCCGCTCGCCAATGATATGGGCGACAGCTTGCCCGCCCTGCAGCTGGATTTCTTGACCCACGGCACGCGCGCGATCGTCGGCGCGGTGATGCACCTGGCCGAGCCCGTGCTACGCTGAGGTCGTGGGCGCTGCCGGTCGCCGGCCGCGGCGCAGGGCCTCGAGCCGATCCTCGAGCAGATCCCGCCGCAGCACCCCGCGGATGCGCCCTTCAGCGTGCACGGGCCAGGCCTCGCGCCCGCTCGCGCGCAGCCGTTGCAGCGCCTCGCCGAGCGGCAGGCTGGCGGCAAGGGGCTGCAGCCCCTCCTCCACGAGCTGCGCAAGCGGCAGCCGTACGGGCATGACCAGGCTGGCCGAGAGCAGGGCGCGCCGTGACAGCAGGCCGAAGCGCCCACCCTCGAGATCCACCACGACCCAGGCCAGACCCTCGCGCACAGCGAGGGCGCTTTGCAGTTCGCCCACCGCTGAGTCACGCGACGCCAGCAGCCAGGGCGCGGGATCCAGGTACTCGCCCGCTTGCTGATGGCGGAGCAGATCGTCCGCCCGCACGCCGCGCAGCTCACGGCCGCCGGCCACGAACAAGAAGACGCCGATCAGTCCGAGCAACAGGTACTGCGGTCCCAGGAGCGGTAGCAGAATCAGCAGGCCGGCAAAGACGCGGCCGAGCAGCACGGCCCGCTCGGTGGCGCGCAGGTAGGACAGGCGCAGGGCAAGCCCCGCGCGCAGCACGCGCCCGCCGTCGAGCGGAAAGGCTGGCACGAGATTGAAGAGGGCAAGGGCCAGATTCGCGTGCAGGAAGCGGGCGAGCAGGCCATCCCCCAGGAGCAGCGAGGTATCAAGCGGCCCCGCGGCCAGCGCGAAGGCCAGCAAGACGGGCGCGGCGAGGGCGAGATTGACCGCCGGCCCCGCCAGCGCGATCAGGATCTCATCGCGCGGGCGCCGCGGCAGCGCATCCATGAGGGCGATTCCCCCCAGGGGCATCAGCGTGATCGATCGGATGCGCACGCCCAGTCGCTGCGCCACCAGGCTGTGCCCCAGCTCGTGGAGTAGAACGAGGGCGAACAGTACGATCAGGCTGAGCAAGGTGATCGCCGCTTCGCGCCAGCCGCCGCCGAGGCCGTAGAGCAGGGCGAGAAGTAGCAGGAAAGGGGGGAAGCTGCCGTGTAGGACCACCTCGATCCCGGCGATCCGGCCCATGCGCAGCCGTCCAATGCCGAACATCTCCCGCCGCCTTCCTTCCCGGTGGCGCTCCGAGACATCTCGCCTGGAGCGCCCCTGGTGATTGACCTTAAGCGAATTCGTCTGATATAATCTGGTCCATCGTGTGCTCCACCACAACCCCGCGCAGGTGTGCTGCATGACCCTTGGTCGGATCCGGTGCCTGCGGCTCTGCGCTGCTTTGCTCGCCACGCTCTTCGCGCTGGCGGCTCCGCTGGCCGGATCCGCCGCCGCTGCGCTGGATATCGATTTCGAGCAGCCCTACTTCGTCGAAGCGCTCGGGGTGCAGTGCAAGGACCACGCCCTGGTCAAGGTCGATGGCGTCTACCACGTCTTCTACATTCACAGTTTTCCCCCGAATCCGCCCGACTATCTGCGCAGCGAGCGCTGGCTGGGCCACCTCACGAGCGAGGATCTGCGCCACTGGTCGCGGCAGGACAGCATCCTGCCCGTCAGCGAGACACCTCCGGGAGGCTGGGAAGGCAAGTTCATCTGGGCGCCCAAGCTGATCCAGGATCTCGACACCAGTGCCTGGTTCCTCTTCTACACCGGGGTCAGCCAGTCCGTTGCCCAGCAGACGGGCCTTGCCTACGGCTGGAACCTCTTCGACTGGACGCGCTGGCCCCTGAATCCCATCTACCGCCCCGGCGCCTGGTCGAACTGGACCGCCGGCACCTGGGCCAACTGCCGCGATCCCGAGGTCTTCCACGAGACCGGCGACCTCTACTACTACTTGCTCAACACCGCCAGCACGGCCGCAGGGCTGGGCGCGATCTCCTTCGCTCGCAGCCAGAACCTGGCCAGCTGGTCCGATCAGCCGCCGCTCTTCGTGAACAACAGCGCCGCCGTGCTCGAGAGCCCCCAGCTGGTCAAGAACGACGGGCTCTATCACCTCTTCTTCACGGAGGAGACGGTGCAGGGCACCAGCCACATCACGGCGCCCACCCTGACCGGCGCCTGGAGCAAGGACAACCTCGCGATCATCGACGCCGGCAATGCGCCCGAGATCTCGGATCTCGGCGATGAGGTCGTCTTCAGCCGCCACAACGCGCTGGCGTCCCCCGACGGTCCGATCTTCTACTATCGCTTCGACCACATCGCGCTGGATGGTCCCGGCGGCGCCGCTCAGATCAGCCCCCTCGGCCCCGCGCTGCCCGGCTGGAGCGTGGTCTTCGGCTCGGCCTTCGACAATCAGCCGACCTGGGGCGACAACCCCCATCAGCGCGGCGCCGGGCACAGCAACCTGGAGGGCAACAGCTACCTGGCCACCTACGAGGACTTCCCGGCCCCCGTGGAGGGCGAGGAAGGCAACACCCAGGGGGTCCTGACCGTGGGCCTGCTGCGCGGCGCTCCCTTCACGATTGCGGAGAATCGCCTGCAGCTCCTGGTCGGCGGCGGCGGCAATGTCGAGCGCGTGTTCGTAGGCCTCGTGCGCTCGAGCGACGAGACGCTGCTCTTCCGCGAGACCGGCGAGAACAGCCACGCGATGAGCCTGCGCCTCTGGGACTGCAGCACGCTCATCGGCGAGGAGGTCTACCTGGTCATCGCCGACCTCTCGTTCACGAGCTGGGGCTGCATCAGCACCGACGCCATTCGCGAGTACCATGAAGACGGCGAGGATCCCTTCCCCCCCAGCCAGCCCAACCTGGCCGGTCCCCTGCTCGAGGATGTGCTCGCCGCGGCCGGCTACGGGCAGACCGGCGTGGCCGGGTCGGCCCCGCTTGCGGTCGCCGCGCGGCTGCTCGCGCCCTTCCCCAACCCCTTCAATCCGAGCACGCGCCTGCGCTACGAGCTGGCCCGCCCGGGGCGCGTGGAGATCGACATCCTCGATGCCACCGGCCGCCGGCTGCGCCGCCTGCTGATCGCCAGCCTGCCAGCGGGTCCGGGTTTCGTGACCTGGGATGGGCGCGACGAGGCCGGCCACAGCCTCCCCAGCGGGGTCTATCTGGCGCGCCTCACGCGAGACGGTGCCCTCGCCGGTACGCGCAAGCTCCAGCTCATCCGCTAGATCCGGCGCTAGTCCGCGACGAGCAGGCTCAGGTCCTGCCGCGCGGGCATGTGGTAGAGGATGTGCAGCAGCTTCAGCTCGTCGCCCGAGGGCCGATCCACGGTGTTCGTCGTCGCCAGCACGTGCTGGATCTCGTTGCTGTGTCGCTGCGGCCCGAGCGCGTGCCCGAGCTCGTGCAGGATGACCCGCTGCAGGGTCTGCTCGGAGCCCGGCTGGCCGTTCGCCACCCAGCGGATCTCGCTGCGCAGCGGCACGCCCGTCCCGGGTTCCCAGGCCGTGTAGCGGTGGCTGCTGTAGCCTTCATCGGTGTAGACGATGTCCACGGCGCTCGCTGCCGGCGAGGCCACCTCGACGAAGAGATCCAGGCCGCAGTCCGCTTCCCAGATGTCCAGGGCGTTGCGCGCCAGCTCGTGGTAGGCGATGCCGGCCGCTGTCAGCGGCGGCAGGTAGATCGGGATCGGGTAGCGCGGATGAACAAGCACGCCCTCGCCCAGGTCGTTCAGGCCCCCGGTCACTCCCATGCTGAGCAGGTAGGCGAGGAATTCGGGATAGACGCCGGTCTGGGTGGGCCCGCCGCCAAAGGTGCCGTGCTCGTAATGCAGAGAGTCCCCGATGGCCCGCGTGTCCACGATGTCGTAGTAAGCGCCGACGCCGACGCCCGGCTCGTCGCGGATCAGGCCCGGCGGATTGCTCTGGCTCGCCGCCTTGGCCGGCACATCGGCACAGTGAAAGCGGCCTTCGGCGTCCGTGAAGACGCGCACCTCATCCTGCGTGCGTCCGATCCCGTAGCGCACTTCAAGGTTGGGCACCCCCGAGCCCGACTCCCAGTCCAGCACCCGTCCGCCCACGGCATAGCCGGCGACCTTGCCCCCGGCGGCCTCGCTCCACGGGGACCGATTGCCGCAGCGATCCTGGGCGCGCACCCGCACGAAGAAGAGCCGCCCCGGCGCCAGGTTCGGGATCGTGAAGAGCTCCTCATCGGCGCCTGCCGTGGCCGGCAGCAACCCGATCAGGTTGGTCGTGCTCCACTGCTCGGGCGGCAGCAGGCTGTCCCAGAAGCGGACCTCGTAGCGGGCCGGGGCGCCCATAGGAGCGTCCTCGGACGCGCTGAAGCGGATGACGAGATCGCCCGGCGCCGGTCCCGGGCCGATGCGCAGGTCGCCGGGGGCTGTCGGCGCTTCCTGATCGCTGCAGGGGGACACCTCCACCCGCCAGTAGTGGTACAGATCGATGGTCGTCCCGGGCACCCAGGCGTGGCCCTCGACCAGGTTCTCCCCCTCATCCTGGGGAATGAAGGTCAGATTGGCAGCGTCTCCCACGCGGGTGCCGTTCACATGCCAGCGGTACTCGACGGGACCCGGAGCGTTCACGATGTCCATGCTGAAGCTGAGCGTATCGCTGACCACGGCCGCAAGCTGGACCTGCGGCGGCACGACGATGAACTCGATGCCCGGGGTGACGCTCACGCGCAGCGGCCAGCTGCGGCCCAGGGTGACGCCGGCGTCCTCGATTTCCATCCGAACGGTGATCAGGCTGTCCTCGCGGATGAGGGGCCAGATGAGGCCGAAATCGGCGGGGCTGAACAGAAACTCCCCGCCGGCCAGGGAGACGGTGTCGGGCAGGAGCGCCCGGTAGATCGCGGCAGCGCTGGCCTGGGCGCTGAGAATGAAGCGCTCGGTGCCCTGCTCGTCCAGGACGAGGGTGTCCTCGCCGCTGGGCGCGAAGTACAGCAGGCGCGGCGGCAGGGTTTCCGGCGGCAGGCTCCGCCCGCAGGAGCCCAGGCCGAGGGCCCCGCCCAGCCCCAGCAGGAGCCCAAGCCGGAGGCCCAAGCGTTGGAATCGTTTGCTTTTCATGGCCTTCACTGCTGTGGACGGGCAGCCGGGTCCAGCCCCGGCTGCCCGCAATATGCGGGCCCGGCAGCCCGGAAGCAAAGCGAAGCGGGCAGGGCCGGGCTTGATGCGGTTTCGAGGCTCCTGTATATTGCCCCTGCCTCGAACCGGATTCCCCAATTCTGATGAGGATCGACATGAAATCTGCGTTCCGCTTCGCCACCGCCTTGCTCTGCCTCTCCTTCGTCGCTGCCGATGGGATCGCCCAGCCCAGCGAGGTGGATCAGCTTGTCGCCAGCGGCGAGGAGTACTACCGCAACGGCTTGTACCGTCAGGCCGTTGCCAGCTTCCGGCAGGCCTTCACCCAGGACAGCAGCAACCTGCAGGCCGCCAGGGGCTTGGGCAGCTCGGCCATGCAACTCCAGGATTGGCGGAACGCCAAGACCGGCTTCGAGGCCGCCCACAGCCTGTCTCCCGAGGACTGCAGCGTCACCAACAGCCTGGCCTACGTCTATCTCGCCCTGAAGATCGAGGAGCGGGCCAAGGCCACCTATGAGGAGATCGTCGGCAAGCCGGGCAGTCCCGGCTGCGATCCGGGCAACAACTTCGCCAAGGTCAACCTGGCGAGCCTCTACCTCCGCTCCCGGAACGAGGAAGATAAGGGCCGAGCGCTGCAGGTCCTCAACCAGGTCGTGAATGCGGAGAGCCAGGACACGTCCCTGCTGGCGCGCGCCCACTTCTCCCTGGGCACGCTCTACAGACAGAACAAGAACTACGATCTGGCGATCACCCACCTGGAGAAGACTTTCGAGTACGATCCGGCGAAGCTGGATGGGCGCTACAACCTCGGCTTGCTGTACTTCAACAAGCAGCAATTCGACAAGGCGCTCATCCATCTGGAGAAGGCCTACGCCGAGCAGGAGGGCGACTACAACATCAACCTGATGCTCGGCCTCGTGCACAACGAGATGCCGGGCGGCCAGGAGAAGGCCCAGGGCTATCTGCAGCGGGCCGTCGATCTCATCGCCGACCTGGAGCCCAGCGCGCGGCCGGACAGGAACCTCCCGCACCGCTACCTTGGCAATATCTACAACGACATGGGCGAGCCGGCAAAGGCCATCGAGGTGATCCAGGCCGCGCTGCCGCTCGTCAAGGATGCCACCGAGCGGGCCGGCCTGCTCTGCACCAAGGGCAAGAGCCTGGAGAAGCTGGGCCGCTATGAGGAAGCGCTGGGCATCTTCGAGTCGATCGCCGGCGACCCCCAGTGGGGCAGCTACGCGCAGACCGAGATCAAGCGGCAGGAGAACCTGATCGCGCGCGACCAAGCGCAGCGGGGAAACTAGCCACCGCGCGGAGAACATGCGCCTCACCTGGTTTCTCGCCCTCAGACAGCTCGGTAGCCCCCGCCGCGGCCGCGCTGTGACGATGACGGCCCTGGTCGCCATGGGTGGCATCACTGTCGGCGTCCTCGCGCTGACGGTGATCCTCTCCGTGATGAACGGGCTCGAGGCGGAACTGCGCCGCCTGATCAACGACGGCGAAGCGCACATCGAGCTGCGGCCAGCCGGCAGCGGCGCGATCGCGGCGCCGGAGGGCATCCTGGACGCTCTGGCCGCACGCCCCGCCGTCGCGGCCGCTGCGCCCTTCGTCCGCTCCGAGGTGCTCGCGGTCGCGGCCGGCGCCAGCGGGCACGAACTCATGGAGACGGCCACCCTGAGCGGCATCGCCCCCGCCCGCGAGGCGGCGGTGACGGGCGTGCTCGCCATGAGCTATCCCGACTTCACCGGCTTCGCGCCCCACCCCGGCTGGATCCTCCCCGAGGGCGACAGCGGCGAGCCTGGCATTCTCCTCGGCGAGGAACTCGCGCGCAATCTCCAGCTCGGCCTCGGCGAGCGACTGCGGCTCGTCGTACCCGACGCCAGCACCCTGGCCACCAGCGATCTGGACTCCCTGCGCGGCCGCGAGGCCTGGTTCCGCCTCGTCGGCTTCGTGGATGCGGGGCTCTATGAGTTCAACGCGACCCGCGCCTTTGCCGACATCGCCGTCTGCGCCGATTTCCTGCAGGTGACCGGTGCCGCCCAGGGCATTGGCGTCCGCTGCCGGCGTCCGGAGCGGGCAGGCGCCGTAGCGGAGAGCTTGCTCAGCCTGCCGGCCCTGGCCGGCTTCCGCGCGGAGACCTGGCAGCAGCGCAACCAGGTGCTCTTCGACGCGATGCGGCGTGAGAAGGTGATGATGTACCTCTTCCTCCTGCTCACGGTGTCCGTGGCCAGCTTGGGCATCGTCAGCGCCTTGACGCTGATGGTCAGCGCCAAGCGCGCCGAGCTGGGGATCCTGCGCACCCTGGGCATGAGCCGCGGCGGCATCCTGGGCCTCGTGGTGCTGGAAGGCTGGCTGGTTGGACTGCTCGGCGTGCTGGCCGGCCTCGCGGGCGGCTGGCTGCTCGGGCTCTTCCTGCAGAGCCATCCCCTGCACATCCCCTGGGACCTCTTCGTGCTCGAGACGGTCCCAGTCTTGCTGAATCCCATTGACTTCCTGCGGGTTGGAGCCATTACGCTGGCGGTCTGCCTGCTGGCCACCCTCTATCCCGGCTGGGAGGCGGCGCGCCTGGATCCCATCGCGGCGATCCGGGCCCTCTGACGCCGCGGGCGAAAGGGTCGCGCATTGGGCATCGATTACGTCATCCCCTTTCCCTGCCGCAATCGGGAGGAACTCGGCGAGCCCGGGCTGCGCCGCTGGACCTTCCTCTTCATGATTCACAAGTACCTGCAGGATCACCCGGAGCTGAGCCGCCGCGGCCTCGAAGCCAAGGAATGGCAGATGCCCTCCTACAAGGGCGAGTTCAGCGAGCCGCAGAGCTTCACCATCGAGGATGTGCGCCAGGTCGGCGCCGCCATCGGCCAGCGCTTGCGCATCTGCCAGGACTGCCAGGCCAACCTGGATCCCAAGGCCGAGGAGTTCGGCTGCGTGGGGCGGATCAACTACCCCTTGCTGGCCAGTTTCGAGGACTTCATCGCCGAGCGGCTGCAGCGCGTCATCGACCGCCGCGGTGTGGAAGAGTGGCCGACCCTCCTCAACCTGATCCTCCGCAGCGACTCGCCCTTCGACGGCGCCACCATTGCCCGACTGCGGGCCACCGAGCTGCGCGGCGGCAGCCGCCTGCTCGAACGCCGGGAGCCCGTGGCCTTTCAGCGGGCCGGCGACGGCATCTCCACCGACCACATTCTGCACGCCCTGCTCGGCCTCGCCTCCCCCAGCCACGCCGAGACCGGCTACAGCCGCGAGATTCCTCGGGAGCTGGTGAGCATCTACATGGACTTCCTGGCCGGACTGCTCTACGCGCACCTCAGCGAGGAGCGCGTCGTCGACTTCTCCCGCAGCTGCTCGACCTATCTGCAGTTTCGCTGGATGCACCGGGCCCTGCGCCTGGCCTTCAAGCTGGACGCGCCGCTGCTCATCCACTGAGGACGGGCCTAGATCTCGTGGGGGAGCACTTCCTCGGGGCTGAGGAAGTACTTGTCGGCCGGGTAGAAGAGGACGTTGCTCACGCGCGAGGTGTAGAGGCAGGCGAAGTCGCCCATCTGGTCCCCGAAGCGACTCAGCTCGTTCTCCACCTTGCACAGGGGCCCCCAGTAGGGGTTGAAGCGCCGCCGGATGCCGGCCTCGATCTCCTTGATCGCCAGCAGGTTCGCCGTCAGCTGCTGGTCGAGCGCCCGTTCCTCGGCGCTCTGGTGGACAAGGCGTTCGTCGATGGCCCGCATGGCCTCGGGCGCCAGGGAGCGGTAGCCGGTGAGCTTGGCTTGCCGGGCGGCGTCCAGGGCCTCGCGCACCTCGAGGAGGCGCTCCAGGATGGCCTCGTTCTCCGCCTGCAGCCCGTCGATGCGCTCGGTGTCCGGGGCGCTGGCTTCCATGGCCCGCAGCTCGTGCTCCAGCTCCTCGACGATCATCATCGTCCGCCAGCCGCAGCTCTTCTTGGAGCGCAGGATGTCCCCGTAGATGTGATCGCCGACATAGAGGATCGCGTCCCCCGCTGCCCCGAGCTCTTGCTGGAGGAGCTGGACGTTGCCGCCGGCGAAACAGGGAACGCCGTGGCAGTCGCCTTCCACTGGCCGCCAGGCCGCCTGCTCCGAAAAGAAGCCCGGCTTGCGGGAATCCGTGACGATCAGGTCGAAGTAGGCCCACCAGGGCCGCTCGAGCAGCCCATCCGCCAGAACGTAGGCGAGAACGGCCTCCGTGTACTCGAGATCCGAGTTCGTGAGCAGGAAGAGCTTCTTCCCGGAGCGGCGCAGCTTGTCCAGGGCCGCCGGCAGCCGCGGATCGCGCAGGAAGCACTCCCCCAGCCGATCGAGGATGAGGCTCTTCAAGGTCCCATCCCGGTGCACCTGATCGACGCTGCTGCGGATCTCGTCGAAGAGGCGGCGGTAGTCCGGTTCGCTCTGGGCTTCGGCTTCGAGCGCCTGGACCACGCCGGCGTAGAGGGAGATCTCCGGCAGGCCGAAGAGCGTATCGTTGCTCCAGAAGCGGTCGCCGGACATGCGCAGGCCGTCGCTCGTGTAGAGGTCCTTCCGCTTGTCCTTGTCCAGACGCCGGCGTCCGTGCAGGGCTTCGGCAACATACTGGAACTTGTCCATTTTCAGGATGTTGCCCTTCTCCTTGTCCACCACCAGGCCGCGGATCCCGAAGTCCGGGTCGTAGCGCACCTCGCGCAGGAGGGCGGGGTAGCCATGGTCGCGGATGAGGGCATCCTTGGCGAGATCGAAGGCCAGGGCCTCGATGAAGTTGCGGTTGTAGAGGGCCAGGGTATGGTCCATGTCGAAGCCCACCCAGCGGATGCTGCCCATGCGCAGGTTCCGATTGACGAAGATCCGGTTGGGCTTGGCGATGAAGCGCTCGAAGCGGTGCGAGGCCACCGTCGGCAGTCTGTAGTCGGGGAGGTCGGAGGCCTTGCGCATCATCGTCCTGAGAATGTGGGCCAGCGCCGGGCGCGCGGCAAGGCGAAGCCAGAGGATGGTGAGAACTTCCCGTTAATGCATAATCCTTGCCAATAGTGCCGAGGCTGCACAAATTCCTTCGACAGGGGCTTGACCGCACTCCCCCCGTCTGCCAGACTCAGCGCTTGACCCCAACCACTGGCCGTTCATGAAGACCACCCTCGCGCCTGTCCTTGCCCTCGTGCTCACCCTGGGTCTGCGCCCTGCCCAGCCCTGGCAGCAGCAGGCTTCAGAGGCGGGCCCGGAGGCGGACTCCGCTTCGGGGCTGCAGCTCGCCTCCCCGACCTGGGCTGTGGTGGACGAATGGCTAGGCCTGCTCAGTGCGCCCATCTATGCCGTCACCGTGACCGGCTACTCCAGCAGCGCGGCCCAGTGTGACGCCACCCCCCACCTGACGGCGACCGGGACCCCTGTTCGGCGTGGCATCATCGCCCTGAGCCGGGACCTGCTGCAGCAATTCAACCCCGAGGCCCCCTTCAGCTGGGGCGACCGGGTGCACGTGGAGGGTCTGGGAGAGTTCATCGTCGAGGATACGATGAGCGGGCGCTATGCCCGGCGGGCCGACATCTGGTTCCCGGATTCCTCGAGCGCCGCCGCCTGGGGGATCCAGGAACTGAAGCTGGCGCCGATCCCGGAGAATCCGCTGGGCCTCTAGGCCGACGGCAAAGGGAAACGGGAGCCCGTCCGGACTCCCGCCACTCAGTAATCCATTCAAAGACAGCGATTTACATCGCGCCTTCGCCGCGCACGACAACGCGCAGGGTGCGGAAGATGATCTTCAGGTCGTTCACCAGCGAGCACTTCTGGATGTAGTAGCGATCCAGGGTGATCTTGCGGCGGATGTGCTCCAGATCCGTGTCGTAGCCGTTGCGGATCTGGGCCAGGCCGGTGATGCCCGGCCTGACGCCGAGGCGGTCGGTATAGCCCGGGATCTGCTCGGCCAGATAGGCGATGATCTCCGGGCGCTCCGGGCGCGGGCCGACGATGCTCATGTCGCCCCTGAGGACATTCCAGAACTGGGGCAGCTCGTCGATGCGGGTCCGGCGCATGAGCTTGCCCAGGCGAGTCACGCGGGCATCGTTCTTCTTCGCGAGCTGGATGCCGTTCTTTTCAGCATCCGTCACCATGCTCCGGAACTTGTAGATCTGGAAGGGGCGGCCGGGCACGCCGGTCCGCCGCCGGTCCAGTCGCCGACGCTCGTCGAGCACGCGGATCTTCGTGTTTCGCCGGCGGTCGTCGGTACGCAGGTTCAAACCCGTGCGCAACTGCTTGTAGATCACCGGACCCGGGCTCTCCACCCTGATGAGGATGGCCAGGATCAGGAAGAGGGGGCTCAGGAGGATCAGGGCCAAGGACGAAGCCACGATGTCGAAGCCCCGGATGGCGCGGCGCGTCAGCGGGCTGAGGAAGCGCTCATTGGGGATGGGACCGCGCTTGTGGTAGCTGCTCAGCCAGGTCAGCGTGGGGTCAGCATCGAGATCGATGACCGTGCTGAGTTCCGGCCGTGCCTTGCTGCGGAAGGACTCCAGGAAGTCGTCGGCAAAGACTGTCTTTTTCATCGTAGACCACGCCTGCTGTTCGTCACATGGGGTGCCAAGGCACTGACGCAATCAGGATACCAAGTCGAGGAACGCCGGCATGTAAGGGTTCCCACATTCTGCACAGATTCGGCCGGCTAAAAAAAATCAGGGCGAATCCTGTGTTTCCCCCTGTGCCCCTCGAGATCCCGCGAGCCCGAGCCATGGCGTCACACTCCGCCGCCGCTCTCACCCGCCGGGTTCATGTCTGCCTACCGGAATCCATTCCGGACAGCACTTCCTACCGGGCTTCAGTATACAACCCCGCTCCTTGGAGCCGCAAGTGGGTCAGATGCTAAATCACGAAAATATAAGAAGAAGGCCCACCTGATTCGCTGAATTCAGACATCAATACCGCCTACTTGGATTCGCCGTACACCCTAGATAGGGTGGCTGGTTAGGGTGGCTAACCGCTAGATCCTGTGCTCTATCGACTGAGGCCGGCGAGGCGTCACCACCCGGCTAGAAGCGCGCACTCAGGCCCAGCGCGGGCGCGCCGCTTGGGGCCGCCAGCAGGCTCAGCCTGGGCACTTGGCCCCGCGGCCGCGCCCCCTCCGGGTGGCTGAGCAGGGCGTCCAGGGTGTTCACCAGCCACAGGCCGCCAGCCATGGCGGCAAGGAGGTGAAGATCGTCCTCCGCCTCCTGCAGTCGCGATTCGAGGTGGCGTAGCTGCTCGGCTTCCGTCGCCTCCAGGCCACCCTGGCTCAGGAAGCTGCGCGTCTGTTCCAAGTGGAGTTCGTGGAGGTCTCGGCGGCTGTAGGTATCCAGGAGTTCCTGCACCAGGAAGACCTCGCCCGCCAGATAAACGCTCGACCGCCACTGGTGCCGATAAGCCTGCCCCATGCCGGGCAAGACCATCGAGGCCAGGACCGCCTTGCCCCGCGAGAGCCGCGGCACCTGCAGCCCGAGCTGCTGCCCGCGAGTCTCGGCATCCAGAGGTCGGTTGAACCACCAGGCCTCGACCGCACTCAGCCCGAGGAACGCACCCGCGAAGCGCAGCTGGCGGTCCCGGTGATGCTTGGACTCCGACCACCTGGCCAGCGCGAGCTTCGCCTCCTGCTCGTAGGTCGTCGGATCGTTGGCGTCCTCGGCCAGGCTGCGCCAGCGCTCGTAGTCGGCCAGAGCGGCATCGCGATCGTCCCCGGCCCAGACGATGCCCAGGCCGAGATAGGCCGCACTCGCCAGCTCCACGGCGCCGTGCAGCCGGCGTCCCGAGACCATGCTGCCCGCGCCGGGCAGCAGGATGCCGAGCAGGGCGCGGCGGCCGGCATCGTTCGTGAGCACGGGGTGGCCTTGGGCGTCCCAGCCGAGTCTGGCCCGGCGCGATTCGAAGCCTCGCCCACCGACCCGCAGGCGCGTGTAGGCCGCGCCGTTGCTGAGGCTGAAGGGCGTCATCGCCTTCAGCGGCTGCGGGCCATCCAAAGTGACGGGCAGGCCTGCCTCCGCAGAGAGCACGCCCAGCTCCTGGGCGCTTGCCGGCGGCGCCTCGGCCAGGCCGATCAAAGCAAGGGCCAGCAGCCCAAGACCGAGAAGGCGCAGGTGCCGGGCGTGCTGCTTCGAGGTTGCCATCATCATCAACTCCCGCTCGCTTCCAGCTCGGGCTTCGCCTCGCGAGCTGCGCTTGAGGTATCGAATCCTGCCCAGAGCCGCGCGCCCAGGTGCCAGCGCCGATCCAGCCAGAGCAAGGCCAGCAGGCCCAGACCCACGGCGAACCAGAGCGTGCTGGCGCGGATGATCACCGTGGCGGCGGCCGCCGGGCCCGCGGGCAACCCCGCGCCACGCCCCAGCATCAGGGCCAGGCTGCCCTCCGTGACTCCCAGGCCGCCGGGAACGAAGGCCAGGGCGCCCAGCAGCGTTGCCAGCGAGTAGAAGCCCACGGCCTGGCCGAGGGCGAGCTGCTGCCCGCAGGCCCGCGCTGCGTAGACCAGGGCCCAGCCCTCCCAGAACCAGGCAAGCGCGCTCACCAGAAGCAGCAGGGGCAGGTCGCGAGGCCGCAGCAGGACCCGCGCGCTCGCGAGCGCGCCGCGCATCGCCGCGCTGCGCGCCCGCAGCGCAGGCAGGCGGCCGAGAGCGCCCAGGAGGCCCTGCTCCATGCGCCCGGAGCCCAGCACGACGAGCAGCAGAATGAGCAGGAAGGCACCGGCCAGCCAGGCCAGGCCGCCCTGGCGCCCGCTCCAGACGCCCAGCGCCGCCAGCAGCAGCAGCCCCCCCAGATCCGTGATGCGTTCGGCCAGTACCACTGGCGCCGTGCGCGCCAGGGGCGCCCCGTTGATATGCTTCAGGAGCACGGACTTGAAGACCTCGCCGAGCTTGCCCGGCGTCACCGAAAAGGTGAAGCCGCCCACGAAGACCGCCACGCTGTCGGCTCGCCGAAGGCGCAATCCCAGGCGACGCAGGAAGAACTCCCAGCGCCCGAAGCGCGTGAGGTAGTTGGCCAGCGAGAAGGCGAGCAGCAGCGGCAGCCAGATCGGCCGCAGGCCACGCAGCGAGGCAGCGGTCGCCCCGAGATCGGCGAACAGGGCCAGGATCAGCATCACCAGCAGGCCCGCGGCCAGGGACAGCCAGAGGGTGCGGCTAAGGCGCGGGCCCGCCATGACCTAGTTGTTCCTCAGCAGGATGAAGCTGGTCATGAGGGTGGCGAAGGTCGTCAAGATGGCCAGATTCGAGCGGATGAGCCCGATCACCGCTGTTTGGCGCGGGATGAAGATGGTATCGCCGACCTGGACCTTGGGATTGTGGCTGGCATCGGCGTCGGCGAGGTACTCCTTGAGATTCATCTCCAGGCGCAGCAGGCTGCCGTCGGGGCGCGGGCGCAGCAGGACCACCTTGCCCAGATCCGCGTCGCTCAGGGGACCGCCTGCCTGGAGCACGAAGCCCAGCACGTCGCGGGCCCCGGCCTCCACTCGGTAGACCCCGGGGTTCAGCACCTGGCCGAACACGTAGATGCCGTCGCTGCCCACGTAGCCAGCGGGGTTGACGGGCCGATGCGGCACCTCGACCGTCTCGCCGGGCGCGAGCTCCGGCAGCGCGAGCACACCCTCCTGAGCGGTCAGGGCTTCGATGTTGTAGGTCTCGAGCACCTGCTGGCCGTCGCGCAGGCGATAGACCCGCACATGGCTGAGGTCGCCGTCGGGAGCGACCCCGCCCGCCTCGCGAATCGCCCGCCAGACATCCGGCATCGGCCAGGCCGCATAGCGACCAGGCGTGATCACGGCGCCGAGGACGTAGAAGGCCTTGCTGTTGTAGGCGGTGAGCTCCAGCGAGACGCGGCTGACGTTGCGGTGGAAGACCTGGATGCGCTCGACGATCTCCGCTTCGATCTCGGGCGCCGTTCGCCCGGCGGCCTGCACGTCGCCGATGAGGGGCACCGTGAAGCGGCCATTCTCGTCCACGGTGAGGCTGCGGTCCAGGTCGGGCACCTGCCACACACGCAGATTGAGGGCGTCGCTGGGTCCCAGGCGATACAGGGGTATCTCGGTTTGGGCCGCGCTGGGAATGGGCCAGGTGGCGGCCAGGAGCGCGGTCAGGAGCAGCACAACTGCCGGCGAGCAGCCCCGGTGGAGCCGAGGGCGACCAAGGCCGGGCCAGCGATAGAATTTGCGTGCAGGCATCTTCCCCCCCGATCGGAAATCCCAAGGACAGTAAGCAGCCCCACAGGCAGTGTCTAGTGCTTTGTCGGACACCGGCACCGCTTCCCGCTCGGGGCCTGAACGGCAAGGTCGGCAAGGGCCTGCAAGCCCGGGAGCCGGCCTCCTGGTTCCGGGAGTCCTGGACCTGTATTTGCTTCTCGCCCGAAGAGCAGCTTGCCACTCGCCCGCCAGACACAAGGAAAGGCCGCCCCTCCGTCAGGGGAGCGGCCTGGCGGCATTTTCGGCGCTCGCCGGCCGACCGGCAGCGCCCGGATGCTACGGCTCGGCCTCGAGCTGGGCCTGCAGCAGGTGCTTGCGAATCTTGCCCGAACTCGTGCGCGGCAGCTCCTCGAAGAAGCGCACGGCCTGGGGCAGCTTCCAGTGCGGTAGCCGGCGCTTCAGATGACCGAGCACCGCGGCCGGGTCCAGCGCTGCGGCCGGCCCCGGCACCAGGCAGACGACCATCTTCTCGCCCAGCAAGTCGTCGCCGACGCCGACCACCGCGCAGGCGAGCACGCCCTCCAGCTCCTGGACGATGTCCTCGATCTCCTTGGGATTGATGCGGAAGGCGCCGCTCTTGATCATGTCCTTTTCCCGGCCGACCACCCAGAGGTAGCCCTCCTCGTCGACGCGGGCCAGGTCGCCGGTCCAGAGCCGGCCCTGCTCGTCGATCACCTTCGTCGTCTCGGCCGGATCGCCCCAGTAGCCGCGCATGATGTTCTCGCCCGCGGCGACGATCTCACCCGTCTCGCCGGGCGGCAGGGGCCGGCCCTCCTTGTCCAGCACCGCCAGGGTCACGCCCGGGATGCCGCGCCCGATGGAGCCGGACTTGCGGTCGACGTCCGCCGGCGGCAAGTAGGAGAGGCGCGCAGTGCCCTCGGTCTGGCCGTACATCACGATGGGCTTGGCGGCCGGCAGCATGGCGCGCAGCCGCGCCAGACCCGCGGGCGGCAGCGCGCCGCCGGCGGTGGTGAAGTAGCGCAGGCTGGGCAGGCCCGTCTCGGGCAGTCGGCTGCGCTGCATGAGGATGTTGAAGGTCGAGGCCACGCCGGGCAAGCCGGTCACCTGCTCGCGCAGGGCGGTGTCGAGCACCGCGTTGGGAAAGCCGAAGCGGTTGTCGATGACGAGGCAGCCGCCCACGGCCACATGCGTGAGCAGCAGCGAGTGGCCGTAGGAGTAGTAGAAGGGCAGCAGCACGAGGACGCGCTCGGTCGCGTCGAGCGCGAGGTACTCGTTGATCGAGTCCGTGTTGGCGATCAGGTTGCGCTGGGTGAGGCAGACGCCTTTCGGCGCCCCCGTCGTGCCCGAGGTGTAGAGGATCATCGCCAGATCCGCCGGCCCCGGGCCGGTGAGCGCCGGTGCCTCGCCCTCGCTCGCATCCAGCAGGCCGACCTCGCCGGCGAGCTCGAGCTCGAGAGGCGCGTCCAGGAGCAGGCGCGGCGGCAGGAGGGCCGGATCCAGCCCCGCCGCGAAGCGGCGCAGGAACTTCTCCTGGGCGATCAGCAGCGCCGGCTCGCAGTCGGCCAGCACCTTGTTGATGTAGGATTCCTCGTTGACCGGATTGAGGGCCACGAGCACGGCGCCCAGGCGCATCACCGCGAAGTAGATCTGGACGTAGGCCGGCGAGTTCTCCCAGAGCAGAGCCACGCGATCGCCTGACCGGATGCCCAGGCCGTCCAGGCGCGTGGCCAGGGCGCCCGCGCGCAAGGCGAGGGCCTCGTAGGTCCAGCGCTCCTCGCCCTGAACCACGGCTTCCCGCGCGCCGTGGGCGCGCCGGGTGGCTGCGAGGTACTCCCAGACGGCGTTCATCCCGGGCCGGCTAGCCGAGCTTGCCCTGCACGAAGCCGGCGACCTTGGCGACGGAGTCGAAGTTGTCGGGCGTGAGCTCGCTGTCCTGCACGCTGATGCCCCACTCCTCCTCCACGAACTCGAGCAGCTCCATGATGCCCGTCGAGTCGATGACCCGGGTTTCCATGAAGGAGTCGCTGTTCTTGAAGTTGGCGTCGTCCTTGCCCGCCAGGAAGTTCTCGACGATGAACTGGCGGATCGAAGTCTCCATGCTCACGGCTTACCTCGCAGGGGCCGCGGGGCTGCCCAGGGGCAGCGCCTCGCGGAAGCTCGCATCCGGCGTGCTCGCATCGGCCGGGCTGCTGTCGATGAATGTGTGCACAAGCAACTGCGTGGAGAGAATCCCCACCAGCAGCATGTTGTCCCGGAAACCGATCTGGCCTCCGCGCCGACGGTGCATCTTCGCGGCGAGGGCCGCCACCGCCTGGGGATCGAAGAGACCATACCGAGCAAGGCGCTCGCTCGCAAGCATCTCCCGCACCCAGTCCGGCGCGCCCTCGGCAAAGAAGCAGGGCGCGTCGGGGGCCATGTAGGGCTGCTTCGGCCGCTCGAGCACGGCCGGCGGCAGCACGCCGCGGGCGGCGCGCTTGAGCAGGTCCTTCTCGTGAAGGACCGGCAGGCGCAAGCGCCAGGGCAGGGAGGCGGCCAGCGCCGCCACGTCGCGGTCGAGGTAGGGGAAGCGGCCCTCGACGCTGTGGGCCATGGCCGGCCGATCGCCCTGGCTGCTGAGCAGGTAGCCTCCCAGCAGGGTCTCGCTCTCCAGGAGCTGGGCGCGGTCCAGCCAGTTCCAGCGGTCGAAGTCGGGCGGCAGCGCGTCCAGGTACTCCGCATCCCAGGCCGGCACGCGGGCCAGGAGGGCGGCCAGCTCCGGCTGCAGGTAGTTGTCCAGCACGCCCAGGGTGGTCTCCCAGCGCGGGCGGTGACTGAAGCCGCGGTCCGCCGGATCGTGGATCCAGCGGCCGTAGTACTGGTGCAGGTAGTCCGCGCGCCCGGCCCGCGCCAGCACGGGACTGGTCGGATACAGGCGCGTGAGCAGCAGCGGCCTGAGCCGGCTCTCCGGCCGCCGCGCCCACCAGTGGCGGATCTTGGCGTCCTTGAAGAGGTCGTAGCCGGCGAAGACCTCGTCGGCGCCCTCGCCGGTGAGGACCACCTTGACGCCCACCTCGCGCACCTTCTCCGCGAGCAGCATCAGCGGCGTCGGCGCCGTGCGCAGGACCGGCTTCTCGCTGTGGCGGATGAGCCGCGGGAAGGCCGCGGCAATGTCCGCACCGCTCACCTCGACGAAGTGGTGCTCGCTGCTCCAGCTGCTGCGACCATGAGATCCTGGTAGGGGCGCTCGTCGAAGACCTGGTCCGTGAAGCGGATCGAGAAGGTGTGCATGCCCGGATTCTCGTCCTTGATGAGCGAGGCGAGCAGCGAGCTGTCGATGCCGCCGCTGACGTAGGCGCCGACGGGCACATCGGCGCGCAGGCGCAGGCTGGTGGCCTTGCGCAGGGCCTCGCGCAGGGCCTCGGCGGCCTCTTCGGGCCGCCGCGGCGCCGGCTCGCCGGCGCGGAAGGGGAAGCGCCACCAGCGCTCCTCGCGCCAGCTGCCGTCCTCCGCCAGGCGCGCCCAGTGGCCGGCCTTCAGTTCGCGGATGCCCGCGAAGGCCGTCCGGCCCGGCAGGGGCGTCCAGTAGCGGAACAGCTGCAGCAGCGCTTCGCGGTCGATCTCGCGCGGCACCTCGGGATGCGCGAAGAGCGCCTTGACCTCAGAGGCGAAGGCGAAGACGCCGTCGCCTTGCCAGAAGTGCAGGGGCCGGATGCCGAAGCGGTCGCGGGCCAGCAGGAGCGAGCGATCGCGGGCGTCCCAGAGGGCGAGCGCGAACTGTCCGTTGAGGCGGGGCAGGGCATCGGGCCCGGCCAGCATCAGCATGCGCAGCAGCACTTCCGTGTCGCTGGTGGTGTGGAAGCGATGGCCGGCGGCCTCGAGTTCGGCCCGCAGCTCGATGTAGTTGAAGATCTCGCCGTTGAAGACGAGCCAGTAGCGCCCCGAGGGGTCGGCCATCGGCTGGTCGCCGCTCGACAGATCGATGATGGCCAGACGGCTGTGGCCCAGGGCCGCCATGCCCTCAACGCGCACGCCGAAGCCGTCCGGCCCGCGGTGGCCCAGCGTCGCCGTCATCCGGCGCAGGAGGGCGGGATCCGGCGCGCGGCGCCGGTCGATGAAGCCCGCGATACCGCACATCAGGAAGCGCCTCCCGGGCCGGGGTCGCGCTCCTCGAGCCGGGCGAGGATGTCCCGGTACAGGAGCAGCTCCAGTTCGTCGCGGCGCTCGGCCATGCGGGCCAGCAGCGCTTCGAAGCCATCGAGCTGAGGCAGATCCCAGGGATCGAGGTAGATGTTCACGTAGTTGCCGTGGGCGATGGCCGCCTCGGCCGTCTCCCAGAGCAGGTCGCAGAACTCCCGCGCCGTGTTGTGGCTCCACTTGTAGAAGGGATGGCCCACGTGCAGGCTGTGCCAGGTGTCGAGCACGGTGAGCGGGTGCTTGGGGCAGGTGGTGAGGGGGAACTCCCAGATGCCCTCGGGGCCGAGGAAGGGCCGGCCGCCGCCCAGCGAGCCCGTCATCAGGGTCGAGGAGTCGAAGCGATAGCCCAGCTCGGCGAGGATGCCGTAGATCTCCGGCGTGAACAGGTCCTTGAAGTGCGGGATGCGGCAGCCCTCGCAGTCCACGCCCATCACCTTGCGGATGACCTCGTGGGCGCGCGCGACCTCGTCCTTCTTCTCTTCGCGGCTGATCAGGCGGAACTTGCGGCCCGGGTTGATCTCCTCGTTATCCGGATGGCTGTAGGTGTGGTTGATGATCTCGTGGCCGTCCTCGAGCAGGGCCTTGTGCAGGTCGGGATAGCGCTCCACCCACATGCCCACCACGGCGAAGGAAGCCGGGATGCGATGGCGCTTGAGCATCTCGATCACGAAGGGATAGGTCTCGACATCCTTGCTGTAGTCGCAGTCGAAGCTGAGCGTGAGGGCGCCGCGCCCGCGCAGCCAGCCCAGCGGAGTCGCCTCGGTCAGGCGCATGAAGGAGGCGAAGAGCCGCCGCGGCGCCAGCAGCGTGGTGGCCGCCATCAGGGGGCGCGACTCGTGGTGGCTGACCACGAAGCGCTGGAGCCGACTGAGCGACGGCATGTCCTTGGGTGTCATCGGGCTTCCTCGTTCATGCTCGGCGCTCCCCGCCGCGGCGGATGGTGGCGCGCAGGGGAGCGCCGGCGGCGAGCGGCAGGCGCCAGCGCCGGCTCTGCCCGTCGCCCGGCGCTGGCTCCCCGACCCCGGTCAATTGCAGGTTCCCTGCCAGCTCCAGCTCCAGATCGCCGTCGCCGGCGGCCTCCAGAGTCCAGGCGCCCTCC
The DNA here is from genome assembly GCA_963695095.1 of uncultured bacterium. GTDB lineage: Bacteria > Krumholzibacteriota > Krumholzibacteriia > JACNKJ01 > JACNKJ01 > VGXI01. Next base: position 3,370,022 of record CAVOFT010000001.1, read on the forward strand.
GCTTCGCCGGCCAGCGCCAGGCTGGCCAGCGGCCCGCGCAGCGCGCGCAGGCCGCCCGTGCGAAAGGCCAGTTCCAGGTCCGCGCCGGGCTCCGGCACATGCAGGGCCAGGGCGGGTAGCGCGTCGCCCGTCGCCGGCGCGAAGCGCTCGGCGCGGTAGCGACGGTTGCAGCGGATGGCGCGGGTCAAGTAGGGAGGGATCTCGTAGTCGCGGAACTCCCCCGCGTTCCCGCCGGCGCCGTCCTCCGCGGCGCGCGCGATGTTGACCATCTCGCGCGCGTTGACGAAGTGCAAGCGCCAGCGCTCGCCGTCGTTGAACTCCCGGCAGAGCGTCTCGAACATGCGGGCCGCTCCCTCGCCAAGCAGCGCATCGCGGTGGCGCTCCGGCGCCCCGTGCGTGTGCACCTTGACGAAGATCCACTCCGGTCGGTCGGCCACGTGGATGCCCGTGTTCACCCAGCTGCGCACCCGCGCCGGCGTGCCCGGTCCCTCGCCGGTGACGTCCGCGTCCTCCACGCTGAAGAAGGGGAAGCGACGGCGCGGTCTGAGCCCGATGGGGCCCGTGATCATCGCGAACTCGCTCGGCGCGGGCCGGCGGCCGGCGCGCATCAGCGGACCGTCGTCGTAGCTCTTGGGCGCCGCCGGGTCGTCGATGGCGCGGTACAGGGCATTCACGCGCCGCGGCTGGGCGGCGTAGAGGCTGGGGAAGGTGAAGTCCCCGTAGCAGCCGGTCTCGCGCAGGATCGTCAGCTCGTCGTTGACGCCGCAGTACTCGGGGCGGCTGTTGTCCAGGGCCCAGTTGCCGTGGATGAAGCCGTAGGCGCGCCGCACGGGATCGCCCTGGCACTGGAAGACGCCGTAGTCGGCGTAGCGCTCCAGGGTCTCCTCGAGCAGGCTGCGCAGGCTGACGCTGGTGTCGTGGTCGTGGTGCAGGTGCAGTTCCGTCTCGCCGACGCCCTGCCAGTCCATGGCGGCGAGGCCGAGCAGGTACTCCTCGCGGAAGTAGTGCGGCGGAAAGAAGAAACCGTGCTGGGGATGCCGGCCCTCGGCGTCGGCGAAGCGGCGGGCGAGGGGCGGATAGAGCTCCGTCCAGGCGGCGAAGCGCTCGCGGGCGCGCTCCAGGGACGCGCCCTTGGTGCCGGGCTCGAAGTGGTCGACGAAGCAGAAGAGCAGATCGCGCGGGGTCCCCGCGGGCACCGCCGGCGGGCGGCCGCCCAGCTCGAGGCGACGGGCGAGCCAGGGCTCCAGCCAGAGGTCGAAGCGCAGCAGGGCCGCGCGCTGCGGCGCCAGGAGACCGAAGAGCCCCGCCCCCAGGCGAGCGGCTCCCAGCTGCGGCGCGTGCAGGAGGCGGCTCACGCGCGCCGCCCGTCGCCGGACGCCGCCGCCAGCGCCGCCTCGACGCGGCGCCAGTTCTCCTGCCAGGTGTGCCGCTCGCCCACGCGCCGCCGCCCCGCCGCGCCCAGGCGCGCGCGCAGGGAGGCATCGGCCAGCAGGGCGGCCAGCCCGGCCTCGAGGGGCGCCACGGAATCGGCAGCCGCGCGCGCGTCCGCCACGGGAAAGAGCCGACCCTCGACGTCGTCGTCGATGGCATCGCGCAGGGGCGGCAGCGCGGGCGCCAGCACCGGCCGACCCAGGCTCATGTACTCGAAGACCTTCATCGGCGAGCCGTAGTCGTTGGAATCCGGCATGACGCAGATGTCCATCGCCGCGATCCAGGCGGGCAGTTCCCCGTGCGGCAGCGCGCCGGTGAGCAGCGTGCGCTCGGCCAACCCCGCGGCGGCCACGGCGGCCTCGATGCGCGGCCGCTCGGGACCGTCCCCCACGAGCAGCAGCCCGCCGGGCAGGCCGGCGGCCCGACAGCGCCGCAGGGCCTCGACGAGGCGATCCACGCCGTGCCAGGGATAGAAGCCGCCCACGAAGCCCACCACGGGCTCCCCGCGCAGCCGCTCCGGCAGGGTCGCGGGCCGCTGCGCAGCCGCCGCCTCCCACCAGCGGCGGTCCACCGCGTTCGGCATCAGCAGGATGCGCTCCGCGGGCACGCCCTGGGCGGCCACGCGCTCGACGAGACGGCTCGAGACGGCCGCCAGCAGCGCGGCGCGACGAAAGAGCGACCCCTCGCTGCGCCGCGCGGCGCCGGCCAGCAGCCGGCTTCGCTTGCGCACGAGCGGATCCGCGACCGTGTAGTTGATCTCGAGCACATGGGCCAGGCTCAGGCGAGCGGCCAGCCGGCCACCCGCGCTGCCGAAGAAGGCATAGCGCTCGTAGATCAGCTCGGGCCGGAAGTCCGCGGCCAGGGCAGCCAGGCGGCCGGCCAGGCGGAGGTCGTAGGCCTGCTCGGCCAGCTCGAAGAGCAGCTCCGGGGCCCGGCGCGCGAAGCGCGCGGCCAGGGAGGGCCGCCCGGCGGGCCCCGGGGCCGCGTAGGGATCGGCGCCCGGCGGGCCGAGCAGTTCCACCCGATGGCCGGCATCCCGCATGGCGTCCACCATGCCCCGCAGGTGGACGGCCTCCACACCGTGGCCCTGCGTGCGGTGCAGGACCAGGATCCGCTTGCCGGCGCTCAGGCTCATGATCTGGCGCGCCCCCGCTTCCGCTCGGCGCGCATGGCGGCGATGAGCGCGTGCATTTCGTCGGCCACATCGTCCCAGCGCCGGCGGCCGGCAGTGCCCGCCGCCGGATCGAAATCGAAGCCCTCGACCATGCGCAGCATGGCATCGGTGAGCGGCCAGGCCTCGCCCGGCGGCACCAGGATGCCCGTGGCGCCGTCGACGACGATCTCGGGGATGCCGCCCACCCGCGAGGCGATCACCGGCCGCTCGGCGGCGAGGGCCTCGACGAGCACGTTGGGATAGCCCTCCATCGTGCTGGGCAGCACGAGGCAGTCGCAGGCGCCTACCCAGCGCGGGATCTCGGCGTGAGGCACGGGCGGCAGGAGGCTCACCTGCGCGCTCATGCCGAAGCGCTCGATGCGGTTCCTCAGCTCCGTCTCCAGCTCGCCCTCGCCGATGAAGACCAGTCGCGAGCGGCGGCGCTGCTCCTCGGGCAGGGCGCGAAAGGCCTGGAGCAGAGTGGTGACGCCCTTGATCTCCCGCAGGGTGCCGACGAACAGGAAGAGGAAGGGCGCTTCGGGCAGCTTCAGCTCGCGGCGGCAGGCCGCGCGGTCGCGGGGCGCAAAGCGCTCCACGTTGACGCCGTTGGGCATCACGGTCACTTCTTCCGGAGGCAGACCGAGCTCGACCATGCGCTCCTTGAGGGCGGCGCTGACGGCCACCACGCGATCGGCGCCGCGCAGGGTGCCCAGGGTCAGGCGCCGGCGCAGGTAGCTCTCGGTGAACAGATTCACGTCGGAACCCCGCACCTTGACGAGCAGCGGCAGCCGGTAGCGCCGGGCCAGGCGCAGGGCAGCGTAGCCGTCCGGGAACGCGTAGTGGGCGATGAGGAAATCCACCGGCCGCGCGGCATGGAGGCGCGCGAAGAGCCTGCTCAGCCCCCAGTACACGTAGTCGCCATAGCAGAAGCGGAGCACGCGCGGAGTGACGAGGTGTCGCGGGTGGTGCACCTCGAGGCCCTCGATGCGCTCCTCGGCAGGCGCGGCGTGGTAGGCGTAGCGGCCATTGCTGCGCAGGAAGGGCGGCACCCAGGGCAGGGGCGCCAGCACGCGCAGGTCGTAGCCGTGGCGCTCGCTCAGGCGCTGCGTCTCCTGCCAGACGAACATGCCTCGCGTCGGCTCCGCCGCGCTCGGGAAGAGATTGGTGATGACGATGCCCCGTTGCTGGCTCTCCATGATCCTCGTTTTCTTGACCTGGTCCGCGCCCCGTCGCCCGGCGCCTCTAGATCGCCGCCGGTAGCGCTACGGCGCCGAGGGCGATCCGCTGGGCAGCGGAACCTTGGCGCTGGATCTCCAGCTCGAGACCGCCCGCGGCGTCCAGGCCCAGACGGCTGGCCAGCGGGCCGCCGGCCGGGTCGGCCAGCAGGCTGAGACAGAAGCCGGTGGCCGGCCCCTGGCCGGCCAGCCGCCACTGGGGAGCGGGCAGGCGCTCCCCGTAGGCCGGCGATACCCAGCCCGCGGGTGCTTCCTCATCCCCTATCCGCAGGGCGCTGTCAAGGCCCGCCGGCAGGAAGCTCTGGATCCAGAGTCGCGCCCGCGCGCCCTCCGCCAGGGCCAGGCGCTGGACGGACAGGCCGGGCAGGGCGCTTTCGGCCGCCGGGCCAGGATCGCTCAGGGGGGCCAGCCCCGGCGCCGCCTGCCAGAGGAGTTCCAGCTCCAGCGGAGCCTGGGCGATCCAGCCGTCCAGCACGACGAGCAGATCCGCCGCCAGCAGGGCGACGCGGCGGCTAACGGCCACCGGGCGGCCCTGGGCATCCCGATCGCCCTCGCGGCGGGCCGTCCAGTCCAGGAGGGCGCCGGGCCAGGGCGTCGGACTCTCCTCCAGGGTCGCCGCGCAGCGCCGCGCCCAGCCGAAGCGGTCCGGCGCGGGCAGGGGCGCGGCCGGGTCGCGCCCCCCCACGCGGAGCAGGTTGTGGGCGGCAGCGCCGCGGAAGTGATCGCGCCAGCGCTGGGGGCCGTTGTAGAGGTAGGTGCCGGCCTCGACGAGCAGGGGCCGGCCGCCGAAGGCGAGGCAGAGGGAGAGGGCGTCGGCGTGGCTGTGGCCCGCTCCGCCCCTGCCCATGGGTCCGGCCTTCAGCACGAGCTGGCCGCCGGGCAGCCCCGCGGGGCCGGCGGGCTCGCCCCAGCGCGCGCTGTGCCAGCCCGCGGTGGGGAAGCGCAGCAGGGAGAGGGAGTGCTCCTCGCTGCCGTTGGCGGCCGCGCCGCTGGAACGCCCGCGGCCGGCGGCGGATCCCGCCGCGAGGGCCGGCCCCGCCAGCCAGAGCGCCTCGCCGGCGAGGGGTAGACTGCGCGCCAGCGGGGCCACCTCCGGCCCCAGGGCCTCGGTGCCGATCAGGCGCCCCGCCAGGGCGAGCAGCCCGCGGGCATCCCGGCGGGGGCTCTCCTCGAGGCGCAGGACGCGGCCGGCATCGTCGTCGCCCAGCGAGACGAGGAGGCCGTCCGGCCCGGTCAGCGCGGCCAGGGGTCGAAGCATCGCGGCCAGGGGCGGCAGCCAATCCTCCGCCGCCGGATCCCCGCCCGCCCGGCCCCAGAGCAGGCACTGGAGCAGGAAGTCGAGCACGAAGCGGTGGTACTCGACGGCCTGCTCGGCGAGCACGCCGTCGCTCAGAAGCTGCAGGGGCAGCTCGCGGATGAGGATGGCCCTGCCGCGCGCGCTCCAGTCCGCGGACTCGGGAAAGATGGGCAGGGCGGCGCCCAGGCAGTAGAGGGCAGCCGCCTCGCCGAGCAGGTGGTTGTTGGCGATGGCCTTCTCGGACAGGTGCGCGGCGGTGAAGCGTCCATTCTCGCGCAGCGCCGCGGCGAGCAGCAGGGTGGCCGGATCGCTCAGGGCCGCCGGCGGCAGGAGCTGCCAGGTCCACAGGAGCGAGAAGATGCGCAGTCCGCTCTCCAGCCCGGCGATCCAGTGCGGCCCCCAGCCCAGGGGATTCGCGGCGCGGAAGTCGGCGGCAAGCTCGAGGGCAGCCTCGCCGTAGCGCGCAGCGCCGCGCGGGTCGGCGGGCGATGCCAGGCGCGCGGCGGCCGCCAGGAGGGGCAGACTCTGCAGGCGCCCCAGTTCCCAGAGGCCGCGCACGTCGCCGTGGGCGATGAAGTCCCTCGGCTCGTAGGCCGCGGCCGGGAGCAGGGGCCAGCGCTCGCCGTCGGGCACCTGCAGCCAGTCCAGCGGCAGGGCGGCATCCAGGCTGCGGTCGAAGTAGGGCAGACGGCCGGCCAGGATGCCGGCGGCCAGGTCGAGCAGGCCGCGGTCGGCGGCGGGCGAAGCCGCCAGGGCGGCCAGAGCGCCCTCATCGTGAAGGGGGCGAAAGGCCTCGCGCAGGCGGGCGGCATCCGGCCGGCCCTTGCGCAGGTAGGCGGGCAGGAGGGCGCCGCCGGCGAGGGCCGCCGCCGGCGAGGGCACATCGGGCCGGCGCGCCAGGCGCCCCTGCAGGCGGCGGGCGGCGCGGCGCAGGCGGCCGATCTCCGCGCATCAGGCCTCCACGGCGAAGGGCTCGGGCAGGTTCTCCCCGTGGAAGCGGTGGGCCAGACGCTGCACGATGCGGCGGGCGGCCTGGCCGTCCCCGTAGGGGTTCACCGCGCCCGCCATCTCGGCGTGGGCGGCCGGGTCGTCGAGGAGGCGGCTCAGCTCCAGCCGAATGCGCTCGGGGTCCGTGCCGACCAGGCGCACGGCGCCGGCCTCCACGGCCTCGGGCCGCTCGGTGACCTCGCGCATCACGAGCACCGGCACGCCGAGGCTGGGCGCCTCCTCCTGCACGCCGCCGCTGTCGGTGATGATCACATGGGCCCGCTTCATCAGGTGCACGAAGGGCGCGTAGTCCAGCGGCTCGCAAAGGACCACGTTGGCGAGGCCGCCCAGGATGCGCGCGGCCGGTTCCTTCACGTTCGGGTTCGGATGCACCGGGTAGACGAGCAGGCAATCCGGATGGCTGTCGGCGATCGCCGCCAGCGCGGCAAAGGCGCGCTCGAGCGGAGCGCCGAAGGACTCGCGGCGATGGGCCGTCATCAGCAGCAGGCGCCGGCCCGTCAAGTCGGGCAGCGCGGGCAGGCCGGGCGGCGCCTCCGGGCGCGCGGCCACGGTGAGCAGGGCGTCGATCACCGTGTTGCCGGTGACGAGGATGTCGTTGCCGTCCACGCCCTCGCTGCGCAGGTTCCAGGCCGCCTTGTGCGTGGGCGCGAAGTGCAGGTCGGTGAGCACGCCGGCGAGATGGCGGTTCATCTCCTCGGGGAAGGGGCTGTAGCGGCGGCCCGTGCGCAGGCCCGCCTCGACGTGGCCGACGGGGATCTTGAGATAGTAGGCGGCCAGGGCGCCGATGAAGGTGGTGGTCGTGTCGCCGTGGACGAGCACCATGTCGGGGGTCAGCTCGCTGAAGGTCCGCTCCAGGCCGCGCAGCGCGCGCTCGGTGACGTCGAAGAGGCTCTGGCCCGCCTGCATGATGTCCAGGTCGCGGTCCGGCTGGATGTCGAAGAGACGGAAGACCTGATCGAGCAGCTCCCGGTGCTGAGCCGTGGCCACGACGAGGGGCCGCCAGCGGGCCGGCGCGGCGCGCAGCTCGCGGATCACGGGGGCCATCTTGATGGCCTCGGGGCGGGTGCCGACCACGACCGCGATGGCGGTGGGGCGATTGTTCGAGCTCGTGCTGGGGGTCATGCGCAGTCTCATCTCCGGGCAAATCCTGAAACCTATAGCAACATTGCCCGGCCGCCGCCATGAAAATGGCATGATATCGCTTGGGGCGGGCGCGAGCCTGGTCTAGGCTGCGCGCGCGACTCGCTTCCAGGAGCGCGCCTTGAAGACTCCGATCCAGAGGGTGAGCAGCATCTACCACGAGGCGCTGGCCAGCCTGCGCTCGTGGCGGAACTGGTTTCCTCTCTTGATCTTCTGGCTGGCGCAGGGAATCGCGCTCGGGATCCTGGTCGCGCTCATCGCCCGGCCCGGCGGCGGCTGGCTGCGCTGGCTGCTGCACGCCCTGTCCGGCCCCGAGGCCACGGACTACCCGCGCTTCTTTCTCGTCCTGCCGGACCTCCACCGGCGCCTCTACCTGGTTCTGGCCGCCAGCCTGGGCGTCTATCTGCAGGGCGTGAGCCTTCTGCAACTGCTGAACTGGCATACCAGGGGAAAGCTGCGGCGCGAGACGCCCTGGCGCCGCGCCTTCGCCCGCTGGCCGGGGCTCATCCTGATCAACCTGGTGCTGCTGGCGTGCTTTCTGCTGCCCCTGGCGGCGGTGGAGCGGGTGCTGCTGCCCCTGTTCGGCGACCAGGTGCCCGATCGCCTGTCCCTGCTGGCCGCCTACGCTTTCGGCTTCGTGGCTGCCATCGCCCTGCTCTACGCGCCCTTCCTCTACGTGGCCTTCAGCAGCGGCTGGTGGGCGGCCATCCGCGGCAGCTTCCGCTTCGCATGGAAGCACGCCAGCGTCAGCCTGGTCCTCGTGCTCGTGCCCTTCCTGCTCGCCTTGCCCATCCACGGGCTGATGCTCCTGCGCCGCACCATCGTCATGGACTTCCGGCCCGAGCTGATGCTGCACCTGCTGCTCTTCGGGAGCTTCTTCACCTTGCTCCTGCTCTTCGTGGAGCTGTCCACCCTCGTGCGCTACTACGCCGAGGAGGAGCTGCGCCGGCCCTACCAGGGCGAGTGGGACGACAAGCCCGAGATCACGCGCGCCTACACGGACGCCGGCTAGCGCAGCAGCACCAGCTTCTGGCTCTCGTTCACGCCCGCCGCCTGCAGGCGGATGAAGTAGACGCCCGAGCCGGCAGCGCGGCCCGCCTCGTCGCGGCCGTCCCAGACCAAGGCATGCGGGCCCGCCGCCTGCTCGGCGTCCAGCAGCCGGCGCACTTCGCCGCCCCGCCACGTCGTAGACGCCCAGGCGCGCCCGACCCGCCGCGCCCAGCGTGAAGGGCACCGTCACGCTCGGGATTGAAGGGATTCGGGTGCGCGGCGAGCAGCGCCGTGCGCAGGGCGAGGCCCGCGACCGCGAGCTGCTCGTCGCGCAGGGGCTGCCAGTCCTCGCCGGGCAGGCGGCCCCAGAGCCGGTAGCGCACCGAGCCCGCGCTCGCCAAGGCCGCGGCGTGGTCTTCGGCGGCGTACTGGCCCGGCGCCGTCTCCTGCCAGGGCACCAGCCAGGAGAGGCCGTCCCGCTCGCCCTCGAGGCGGAACTCCGCGTCGCCGCCGCCCAGGTAGCTCCAGCGGATGCGGGCGGCGCCGCCCAGGTCCTCGAGGCTGAAGTCGGCGAGCGCGACCGGCATTGCGATCGTGCAGCTGCAGCCGCCGGGCAGGGACCCCGTGCAGTTGAAGGTGAAATGGCCCGGCTCGCACCAGTACTCGACGTAGTCGGTGCCCACCAGCACGAGGTTGCCGCTGTCCAGGCTCTCGCGCATGGTGATGCGGTGGTCCACGCCGATCCAGCTCTCCTGGATCTCGAAGAAGTCGATGGTGCCGAGCAGGGCGATCGGCCCGGGCAGCGGCGGGTTGAAGGCCAGGGCGATGCCGTGGCCGGCCTCGCCGATCACGAGCGGGGTGTGCCAGTTGTAGGTGATGATGCCGCCGCTGCCCGCTTCCGGCAGGTTGGCGATGCTGAACTCGGCGGCCGTGATCCCCGCGAAGTACTCCGGCAGGATCGCGAAGACGTAGACCGTAGCGGTCTGGAAGGGGAGCTGGTTCAGCTCGCAGAGGACCGCGTTCTCCTCGCCGTAGAGCCCGAGCAAGGGCGTGCCCCCGCCACCGCCCGTTCCCGTGCCGTAACAGGAGATCGACGGGCAATCGGCCAGGCCCGTCGTGATCAGGGCCGAGAAGACGCCCATGCCGCCGGGGTGGAAGCTGGCCCGCGCATTCAGGGTCTCGCCGGGATCGAGGAGGAAGGGGCCCGCGCCCAGGCTCAGCGAGAAGTACTGCCCGCTGATCTGGAGGTTGCCGGCCAGAGGCCCGTAGCCGATGTTCGTGATGCTGAAGTCGCGGTGGGCGGTGTTGCCGTAATGGACCAGGCCGAAGATCAGCTCGGTAGCGGAAAGCTGGCAGGCGCCGGCCTCGAAGTCCAGGCAGTCACAGAGCCCGGGATCCAGGCAGTTGAGCGTGCAGCGGCCCCCGCCCACATCCCAGCTCAGCCCGTCAGCGTCGTCCACGCGCAGCTGGTCGCCGTCCAGGGAGCGCTCCACGCGCAGGACGAGGTTGTCGGGCAGGCTGACGAGGGGATAGACCGTCAGCCACCCCAGCGCGACGAGTTCGCCCGGCTGCGGGGCTGCGAAGTCGAAGCGGATGCCCGTGGCGATGTCGCCGCTCGCAGGCGGCGTGAACCACAGCGCGTCGACTTCGGCCAGTCCGGCGAGCGCCTCGAGCCCGGCGACGCGGAACTCCGCACCCGTGATGCCGGGTTCGGCGAAGCTCGGCACCTTGGCCAGCACGAAGAGCGTGTCGGCCGTGCCGATCGGGAAGTCGCCCGCGCAGAGAGTGCCCGCCTCGTCCAGAAAGAGGCCGATATGATCGCCGGCAGGCACCGGATTGCGGGCGAAGCCGCGCAGGGGGACGATCGCGCAGGAGGAGGCGCCCAGGTCGACCTCGGCGGCATGGGGGCCATAGCCGGCGGGATCGTAGCGCAGCGTCACCTGCCGTCCCTGTCCGGGCTGCAGCGTGAAGGCGCCGCCGCCGGTGAGCAGGTGGAAGTGCTCGCTGTCCAGGGTGACATCGCCGACCAGGGGGCCGTCGCCGGTGTTCGCGATGTTGAAGCTCGCGTTGGCGTAGGTGCCCAGGATCAGCTCGCCGAAGTCGAGGCTGTCCGGTTCGATCAGGCAGATCGGCGCCGGCTCATGGGCCTGCCCGTTCAGGGGCAGCTCGCCGCAGGTGGCATTGCCCGTCTCCACGACGGCGGGGTGAGGGCCGAAATCCAGGGGCGTGTAGCGCACCGTGAAGGCCCGGGTCGCGCCCGGCGCCAGGCTGTAGGCTCCCCCACCCTGAGTGACGCTGTAGTTCGGGTCGCTCACGCTGATCGCGCCTTCGAGCAGGCCATCCCCCGTGTTGCGCAGCTCGGCCGGCAGCTCGGCGCTCGTGCCGAGGGCGATGTCGCCGAAGTCGAGCGCGGCCGGATCGAGCGTGCAGCCATAGCACCGGCTCATGGGCCGCGCCCGTGCAGGGCACGGCCTCGCAGTACTCGCTGCCCAGGTCGACGGCGCACTCGTAGGCCCCCGGCGCGCTGGGCGCGAAGCGCAGGGTCACCGTGCGCGTCTGGTTGGCGGCCAGAGAGTAGGCGCCTGCCCCCGCGATGAGGGAGAAGTGCGGGCAATCCTCGCTGACGACTCCCGTCAGCTCGCCCACGCCGATGTTGCGGATGACGAAGCTCAGGTCCTGCGTGGCGCCCACCGCGAGGTCGCCGAACTCGAGGCTCGCGGGCGTCACCTGGCAGTGGGGCTCCGGCGCATAGCCGGTGCCGCTGCAGATCAGCTCCGGGCAGTAGGTGTTGCCCAGCTCGATGGCACAGGTCTTCGGACCGCTGCTCTCGGGGGCGAAACGGACGTAGACCGCACGCCCATCGCCCGCGGCCAGGCTGAAGGGTCCGGCGCCGGCGGTGATGGAGAAGTCCGGACAGTCCTCGCCGACGAAGCCGGCGAGGATGCCCTCGCCCTGATTCCAGATCGTGAATTGCTGCTGCGAGGAGCTGCCCACGGAGACGACGCCGAAGTTGAGCGAGGGCGGCTGCAGCACGCAGACAGGCTCCAAGGGGGAGAAGCAGGGGCAGCTCGGCGGATCGCTGCAGTTGAAGGTGAAGGCGCCGCCGGCGACGGCCAGCTCGTCGTAGTTGTCGTCCACGATGACCAGACCGCTGCCGTTGAGGGCGGGCGCCACGCTCACCGTGTGGTCGGGGCCGATCCAGTCGGTCTGTTCGTAGCTGCTGAAGACGAGGTAGCCGATCTCGACGATGGGCCCGGGCTGCGGGCTGGACCAGGCCAGCGCGATGCCGTCCTCGAGATTGCCGATGACCAGCGAGGTGCTCCAGGTGGCCGTGTAGCTGCCGGCAGGGGGCACTCCATTGAAGGGCAGGTTGGCGAGGCGGAATTCGCAGGCCGTGATGCCCGCGCCCGCGAAGTCCGGCAGCACGGCCAGCACGCGCACCTGCACGACCTGGCTGGAGCCGTCCAGGGGTCCCTGGCAGATCTGCGCCTCGGGATCGCGATAGAGGCCGATGTGATTGCCCGCGGGCTCGCTGATCTCCTGGCCCCATCCCCTGAGAGTCACCGGCGGGCAGTCGTTCGTGCCCAGGTCCAGCGCGCACTCGTGGGCACCGGCTGCTGTCGGACTGAAGCGGATCTGGATCACGCGGCTGGCGCCGGGCGCGACATCGAAGTGCCCGCTGGTGAGCACGGTGAAGGCCGGCACCTCGGGGCAGGGTTGAGCCGGGATGTCCAGGGGCAGGCTGGCCGTGCCCGTGTTCGTCACCGTCAGCACGCGCAGGCGCTGTTCGCCCAGGAGCGTGGCGCCGAAGTCGAGGCTTTCGGGCGTCACCTCGCAGCTCGCTTCTCCCGCGAAGGCGGTGCCGAAGCAACGCAGCTCCGAGCACTGGTCGGTGCCGAGATCGACATCGCAGTGCAGGTTGCCGCTGACCAGGGGCGCAAAGCGGACGGTGATCGTGTGTCCCTCGCCGCCCGCCAGGCTGAAGGCCCCGGCGCCGGCGACGACCTCGAAGTCCGGGCAATCCTCGCCGACGAAGCCGGACAGGACGCCGCCGCCCAGGTTCCAGATCGTGCAATCCAACTCGGCGCTCTCGCCGACATCGAGGCTGCCGAAGCCTAGCGAGTTGGGCAGGAGCTGGCAGACCGGTTCGCTTCCCTCATAGCAGGGACAGCTCGGCGGATCGCTGCAGTTGAAGGTGAAGCGGCCCCCGCCGACGCTCAGCTCCGTCGCGCTCTCGGCATCGACAACGATCAAGTCGGCGTGCGAGAAGCCGGGAAGGGCTGCGAGCGTGTGATCGGGACCGATCCAGTCGTCGGCCTGGAGCGACATGAAGGTGATCGTGCCGATCTCGACGATGGGCCCGGGCTGTGGCGTGCCCCAGGCCAGGGCGATGCCGGTCTCCAGGTTGCCGATGATCAGGTCGGTGGTCCAGGTGACCGACCAGAAGCCCTCCGGCGGCGCGCTCGGGGGCAGGCCGGCGACGCTGAACTCACAGGCCGAGATGCCCGAGCCCTCGTAGTCCGGCAGCACGGCGAGCACGCGCACTGTCACGATCTGCCCGGGGCCGTCCAGCGGCCCCTGGCAGATCTGCGCGTCCGTGTCCAGGTAGAGGCCGATGTGGTTGCCCAGCGGCTCGCTGGGTTCTTGACCCCAGCCGGCAAGAGTCACCGGGGGGCAATCGTTCGTGCCCAGATCCAGTTCGCAGCTGTAGGCACCGGCCGCGGCGGGAGCGAAGCTGATCTCGATCGCCTGGCTCTCGCCGGGCGGGACATCGAAGTGCCCGCTGGTGAGCGCGGTGAAGGCCGGGGCTTCGGGACAGGGTTGCGCGGGGACGTCCAGCGGCAGCGCGGCCGTGCCCGTGTTCGTCACCGTCAGCACGCGCAGGCGCTGTTCGCCCAGGAGCGTGGCGCCGAAGTCGAGCGTCTCGAAGTCCACCGCGCAGTCCTGCGCCCGGGCGACTCCGAGCGGCAGGGCTGCCGTGGCGAGCAGGAGCAATCCCCAGAGGCGCAGCTGTCCTTTCACCGCCATCTCCTTCCCCGTGCAGGGCGCTCGATGCGGTGGCCCTGCCGCCTTTGATAAAAGCCGCCGCCTAGCGCAGCAGCACCAGCTTCTGGCTCTCGTTCACGCCCGCGGCCTGCAGGCGGATGAAGTAGACGCCCGAGCCGGCAGCGCGGCCCGCTTCGTCGCGGCCGTCCCAGATGAGCGCGTGCGGCCCCGCCGCCGATTCCTCATCCAGCAGCGACCTCACCTGCCGGCCCGCCACGTCGTAGACCGCCAGGCGCACGCGGCCGGCCTGGCCCAGCGTGAAGGGCACCGTGACGTTCGGATTGAAGGGATTCGGGTGCGCGGCAAGCAGCGCCGTGCGCAGGGCGAGTCCCGCCACCGCGAGCTGCTCGTCGCGCAGAGGCTGCCAGGTCTCCCCGGGCAGGCGGCCCCAGAGCCGGTAGCGCACGCTGCCCGCGCTGCTCAAGGCCGCGGCGCGGTCCTCGGCGGCGTACTGACCCGGCGCCGTCTCCTGCCAGGGCACGAGCCAGGAGAAGCCGTCCCGCTCGCCCTCGAGGCGGAACTCGGCGTCGCCGCCGCCCTCATGGCTCCAGCGGATGCGGGCGCTGCCGCCCAGATCCTCGAGGCTGAAGGCGCTCAGCGCGACGGGCATGGTGATGAAGCAGTCGCAACCACCGGGCAGGCCGCCCTCGCAGTTGAGCGTGATGTGCCCCGGCTCGCACCAGTACTCCACGTAGTCCGTACCCACGACCACCATGTTGCCGCTGCCCTGGCTGGGCACGATGGTCATCCGGTGGTCAGCGCCGATCCAGTTCGGACTGATCGGGAAGAGCTCGATCGTGCCCAGTTGCGCCAGCGGGCCCGGCAGCCAGGGGCTGAAGGCGAGGGCAACGCCGTAGCCGGGCTCGCCGATCACGAGCATTGTATTCCAGTTGTAGGTGACGATGCCGCCGTTGCCCGACGCCGGCAGGTTGTCGATGGCGAACTCCGCCGCCGTGATGCCGGGCAGCCAGTAGGGCAAGAGCGCGGTCACGTAGACCGACGCCGGCTGGTAGAGCGGCACGTCCAGCTCGCAGTAGACCGCATTCTGGTCGCCGTAGAGACCGAGGAAGGGATTGCCGCCGCCGCCGCCCGTGGCGGTGCCGAAGCAATGCACCTCGGGGCAATCCGCCAGGCCCGTCGTGACGGTGGCCTCGAAGATGCCCACGCCGCCCGGCTGGAAGCTGACGCGGACCAGCCGCATCTCGCCGGGATCGAGCAGGAAGGGCCCCTCGCCCTCGGTGATGTGGAAGTAGGTGCCGCTGATCTGCACATCGCCGGCCATCGGCGCGTAGCCGACGTTGCTGATCGTGAAGTTGCGGTGGGCGCTGTTGCCGTAGCTGACGGTGCCGAAATCCAGCTCCGTGCTCGAGAGCGCGCAGGCGCCGGCCTCGAAGTCCAGGCAGTCGCAGAGCTCGGGATCCAGGCAGTTGAGCGTGAAGCGGCCGCCGCCCAGGTCCCAGCCCAATCCGGCGCCGTCATTCACCCGGAGCTGATCGCCGTCGAGTGAGCGCTCCACGCGCAGGACGAGGTTGTCGGGCAGGTTGACGAGCGGATAGACCGTCAGCCAGCCCAGCGCCACGAATTCTCCGGGCAGTGGCGCGCCGAAGTCGAAGCGGATGCCGATGGCGATGTCGCCGCCCAGGGGCGGGTAGAACCAGGTCGCGGTGACTTCGGCCAGACCGGCGAGCGCCTCGAGCCCGGCCACGCGGAACTCGGCCGCCGTGATGCCGGGGTCGGCGAAGCTGGGCACCTTGGCGATCACGAAGACGGTGTCGGGAATGCCGATCGGGAAGTCACCGGCGCAGAGGGTGCCCGCCTCGTCCAGGAAGAGGCCGATGTGATCGCTGGCCGGCACCGGATTGCGAGCGAAGCCGCTCAGCGGCACCGTCGCGCAGGCCGCCGCGCCCAGCTCCACCTCGGCGCCGTGCGGACCGTAACTCGCGGGATCATAGCGCAGGGTGACCTGCCGCGCCTGGCCGGCCGGCAGGGTGAAGGGACCGCCGCCCGACAGCAGGTGGAAGTGCTCGCTGTCGAGGGTGATGTCGCCGACCAGGGGCCCATCGCCATCGTTGGCAAGGGTGAAGCTGCCGTTGGCAGAGTTGCCCAGCAGCAGTTCGCCGAAATCGAGGCTGGCCGGCAGGATCTCGCAGGTCGGCGCCGGCTCGTGGGCCTGCCCGTCCAGGGGCAGCTCGCCGCAGGTGGCATTGCCCGTCTCGACGACGGCCGGATGCGGCCCGTAGTCCAGGGGCGTGTAGCGCACCGTGAACTGCCGCAGGGCTCCCGCCGCCAGGCTGTAGGCCCCGCCGCCCTGAACGACGCTGTAGTTGGGATCGCTCACGCTGATCGTGCCTTCGAGCAGGAGATCGCCGGTGTTGCGCAGCTCGGCCTGCAGATCGGCGCTCGTGCCGAGGGCGATGTCCCCGAAATCGAGCGCGTCCGGATCGAGCGTGCAGCCAAGGACCGGCTCATGGGCCGCGCCCGTGCAGGGCACGGCATCGCAGTACTCGCTGCCCAGATCGACGGCGCACTCGTAGGCCCCCGGCGCGCTGGGCGCGAAGCGCAGGGTCACCGTGCGGGTCTGGTTGGCGGCCAGCGAGTAGGCGCCCTCCCCGGCGATGAGGGAGAAGTCCGGGCAGTCCTCACTGACAGTGCCCTCCAGCAGGCCGACACCGGTGTTGCGAATGACGAAGCTCAGGTTCTGCGTCGCGCCGACCGCCAGATCGCCGAAGGCAAGGTGGTCGGGCGTCAGCTGGCAGATCGGCACCGGCGCGTAGCCGCTGCCCGTGCAGACCAGCTCCGAGCAGTAGCTGTTGCCGAGATCGATGATGCAGGTCTTCGGACCCGTGCTCAGGGGCGCGAAGCGCACGTAGACCGTGTGCCCCTCGCCGCTCGCCACGCTGAAGGTGCCGGCGCCGGCCAGGATGGAGAAGTCCGGGCAGTCGGCGCTGACGAAGCCGGCGAGCGGCCCGTCGCCCTGGTTCCAGATCGTGAAGCTCTGCTCCGAGCTGTTGCCCACGTTCACGACGCCGAAGTTCAGCGAGGGGGGCTGCAGCACGCAGAGCGGCGGGGACGGTTCGAAGCAGGGGCAGCTTGGCGGGTTCGTGCAGTTGAAGGTGAAGGCGCCGCCGCCCACGGCCAGCTCGTTGTAGTTGTCGTCCACGATGACGAGCGCATCGCCCCAGAGTGGAGCGTTCCACGGTCATCGTGTGGTCGAGGCCGATCCAGTCGGTCTGCTCGAAGCTGCGGAAGACGATGTAGCCGAGCTCGACGATGGGCCCCGGCTGCGGGGCGGGCCAGGCCAGCGCGATGCCCTCTTCGAGATCGTCGCCGATCACGAGCGAGGTGTTCCAGTTCACCGTGTAGCTGCCCGCCGGCGGGAGGCCGTTCTCCGGCACGTTGGCGATGCGGAACTCGCAGGCGGTGATGCCCGCGCCCGCGAAGTCCGGCAGCACGGCGAGGATGCGCACCTGCAGCACCTGGTTGGCTCCGTCCAGGGGCGCCTGGCAGACCTGCGCTTCGGGGTCGCGATAGAGACCGATGTGATTGCCCGCGGGCTCGCTGATCTCCTGCCCCCAGCCCGTCAGGGCGACCGGCGGGCAGTCGTTCGTGCCCAGGTCCAGCTCGCATTCATGGGCGCCGACGGCCGCCGGCGTGAAGCGGATCTGGATCACCCGGCTCGCACCGGGCGCGACATCGAAGTGCCCGCTGGTGAGCACGGTGAAGGCCGGCACGCCGGGGCAAGGTAAGGCCGGAATGTCCAGGGGCAGGCTGGCGGTGCCGGTGTTGGTCACCGTGAGCGAGCGCAGGCGCTGCTCGCCGAGGAGCGCGGCTCCGAAGTCGAGCGTCTCGAAATCGACGGCGCAGTCCTGCGCAAAGGCGCCGCCGGCGGCCGCGATCAGGACGACGAGCGCAAGCAGCGCGCGGAGATTCAGCCTGGACATGGTGGCCTCCCTTCGTTCCCCTCTCACCCCCTCGAATTATAGCATAGAGCACCCCGAAATGCCGAATTCCAGACTTCGATTCGAGAATTGCGCCGTGATCGGGCATCAGGCCGCGCCAGCGGCGCCGCCGCGCGTCAATCCCGATTCTGGAAGACGCCCGCCACGCCCGCCACGACGAGGGCCGCGCCGGCGAGCGTCCAGGCCGTCACCCGCTCGTCGAGCAGGAGCCAGCCCAGGAAGACGGCGATCACCGGATTCGCATAGGTGTAGGTGGCGACCACGCGGTAGGGCAGGCGCCGCAGCGTGCCCATGTAGCTGGTGAAGGCCAGCACGGAGCCGAAGAGCACCAGGTAGGCCCAGGCCAGCCAGGCCTCGCCCGTCGGGCGCGGCAGGGGCTCCCGCAGCGCCAAGGACGCGGCCAGCAGCGCCAGCCCGCCCAGCCCCTGCTGCCAGCCGGAGATGGCCAGGATGCCGAGATCGGGCCGCCGCCGCTGCAGCCAGATCGATCCGAGCGCCCAGAAGAAGGGCGCGGCGAGCAGGGCCACCACGCCGAGCACATCGGCCCGCGTCCCCGCCCGCAGCAGCGGCCAGGACAGCACGGCCACCCCGGCGAAGCCGATGAGCACCGAGCCCACGGTGCGCCAGCTCGGCAGGCGGCGATCGAGCAGGATCGCGATCAACTCGGCCCAGATCGGCATCGCCGCCACCAGCAGGGCCGCGAAGCCCGAGTCGGCGTGCTGTTCGGCGATGGTCACCAGGCCGTTGCCGCCCAGCCAGAGCAGGGCGCCCGTGGCCGCGAGCAGCCAGAACTCTCCGCGGCTCACCCGCACGCGCTGCCGGCGCAGCCGCGCCCAGCCGAGCAGGATCGCCGCCGCCAGGACCACGCGCATGGCGGCCATGATCAGGGGCGGGAAGCCCGCGCCCTCGCGCACGGCCACGCGGATGGCGAGGTAGGTGCTGCCCCACACCAGGTAGACGATGGCCAGTTGCGCCAGGCCGAGGCGGTCGAGCCTAGCCCGCGAGGGTGCCATAGAATGCCGCGTAGTCGTCCACCATGCGCTGGAGACGGAACTTCGCGCGCACCTCGCGGCCGGCGGCCTCGGCCAGGCGCTGCCGCTCGGCGGCATTGCGGAGCAGGCGCGGGATCTCGCGCGCCAGGGCCGCGCGCTTCGCCTCGCCCAGCGGCGGCACGAGCAGGCCGTTCACGCCGCTCTCGATCAGGTGGCGGTTGCCCTCGATCTGGGTGGCGACGACCGGCGTGCCGGCGGCCATGGATTCGAGAATCGCATTGCTCGTTCCTTCGTTGCCGTAGGAAAGCAGGCAGAAAAGGTCGAAGGCGGCGTAGCACTCGGCCACGTCGCTGCGGAAGCCGGGCAGGTGCATGCGGTCCGCAAGGCCGCGCCGCGCGGTCTCGGCGCGGAACCAGTCCGCCTGGTCCCCGTCGCCGATGATCACCGCGTGCAGGGGCCGCCCCGCCACCTCGGGCACCCGCTCGAGCAGATCGAGCATGGCCGGATGGTCCTTGAAGGGGAAGAAGCGCGCCACCGTGCCCAGCAGCCAGACGTCCTCGGGAATGCCCAGCTCGCGGCGCTTGGCGGCGGCATCGACGCGCAGCGAATCGAAGCGCTCGAGCGAGACGCCGTTGATGATCACCTGCACCTGGCCCGGCGGGTAGTGCAGGGTGCCGACGAGGTAGTTGCCCAGGCCGGGCGAAACGCAGAGCACGCGGTCGGCCATGACGGCGAGCGCGCGGCTCACCAGCTTCTTGCGCCAGCCGACCAGCTGCACCATGCCGTGCTCGCCGTTGATCACGGCCGGCACCCGGGCCAGGCGCGCGCCCAGCGTGCCGTAGAGGTTGGGCGTGTAGTTGCGGCAGTGCACGATGTCCGGCGCCAGTTGCCGGAACAGCTTGGCCAGGCGGAAGGGCAGCTCGGGGGCCAGGCGGTCCGGGTAGGCGAGATTGATCACGCGCGCGGTCGGGTTCGTGATGCGCGCGGCCAGGGCGCCCGCATCGTGCAGGCAGACCACCGTCGAACGGAAGCGCTCCCGATCGAGGCCGTTGACGACATTGACCACGCCGTTCTCCAGCCCGCCGGAGCGCAGGGTGGTCTGCACGTGGCAGATGTGGATGGGCGCGCGCGCCACCCTAGTTGCCGCCGGCCGCGAGCAGTCCCTCGAGCACGGGCCGGGCCGCCGCCGTCATCGCCGCATAGCCCTTCTCGTTGGGATGGATGTCGTCCACGGCCATGTCCGCGGGCAGGAAGCCCTTTTCGTCGGCCATCGCCTGGTAGAAATCGATGAGCCCGTAGCCGCGCTCGGCGGCGAGCTGGCGCAGCCAGTCGTTGTAGGGCAGCAGGCGGTCGTTGATGCCGCTGGGCTGCTTCTTGCCGTCGGAGCCGTAGACGGCGTTGCCGTCCTCGCGCACCGGCACGCAGGTGGCGAGCACGGGCCTCACGCCAGCCGCCTCGGCCTGGGCGACCATGTCCAGCAGGGCGCGCCGCGTGCCCGCCTCGTCCACGCCGGGCCGGAAGGTGATCGCGCAGGCCTTGATGACCACCGCGCGGGGCTTCAGGTCGAGCACGTCGCTGGCGAAGCGCAGCAGGTAGTGGCTGGGCCACTGCCCGCCTACGCCGCGCTGGGCTACCTTGAGCGCGCCCAGCTTGCCTTCGGGGTCCCAGCGCTTCGTGATCGAGGCGCCCATGAAGACCACGTCCGGCCGCTCGCCGCGCTCGAGCCACTGGCGGTTCTCCGCCGCGAAGAAGTCGCTCTTCGTGAAGCGCTCGCTGATCACCTCCACCTTGGCCATCGCGGCCAGCGCGCCCTTGCGATAGGCCCAGGCCTTGTAGGCGACGCCGGCCAGCACCACGAGCAGGATCAGGATCGTCAGTCGTCCAAGCACGGTTCTTCCTCCAGGCAGGAGGCGGGGCGCAAGCCCGGCCTCAGTTCATGCGGTCGGCGGTGCGCTCGATCAGCTCCACCAGGCGATTGGCGATGTCCTTCCAGTCGAAGGCGGCCTTCACCCAGGCCCGGCCGGCCTCGGCGCGGCGCGCGCGCTCGGCGGGATCGGCCGCCAGGCGCCTCAAGGCGGCGGCCGCCTCGTCGGCGCTCCCCACGGTGATCAGGAAGTCGACGTCGTAGCGGCGCACCTCGTCCAGGTCCGTCGTCAGCACCGGCTTGCCCATGGCCAGGTACTCGAAGAGCTTCATCGGGCTGGCCTTGTGGCTGATCGGGATGGGCACGAAGAGATTCAGGCAGACGTCCATCGCCGCGATTTCGGCAGGGACCCGGTGAAAGGGCACTGCCCCCGGCAACTCGACGTTCTCGAGCCCGCGCTCGGCGGCGGACCTGCGCACCTGCTCGAAGTCCCGCCCGGCGCCGATTAGCCGAAAGCGAGTGTCGGGCATGCGGGCGGCGATGTCCAGGATGAGCGCGAAGTCGATGAAGTACTCGAAGGCGCCGAGATAGCCGACCACCGGGCGCCGGCCCTCGCCCTCGCGGCCCACCCGACCCGCGGTGGCCGCGTACACGGCGTCGAAGCGCGCGAAGTCCACGCCGTTGGGGAGCACCTCGATGTGGCGGCTGGGATAGTCCTCGGCCAGGCTGTGGCTCACGCTGAGCACGAGGTCGGCGGCCTCGATCATGCCGTTCAGGGTGCGCCGGCCCTGCCAGAGCAAGGGCCCGACGGCCAGCCGCCCCAGCTCCTTGGCCAGCATCGCCTCGTAGTCGTCGGCCAGGTCGAAGACGCGCACGAGCTTGCGCCCCCGCGCGTGGATGTCGAGCAGCCCCGCCTGCGGCAGGTTGTAGACGATGAGCGCGTCGACGGGATCCTCGGCCACGATGCGCTCCACGGTGTCGCGGCAAACCAGGCCGTAGCTGCCCTTCTTGACCAGCTTGTCCAGGGGCCAGCGTCGCCCCCAGAACCAGCCGGGCATGGCCACGTCCCGCAGCGCGATGCCCTCGGGCAGTTCCACGTCGATCTCCTGGAAATTCGTCTCGCCGATATCCGCGGCCGGCGGCTGCAGGACGCTG
Source organism: uncultured bacterium (assembly GCA_963695095.1). Taxonomy (GTDB): domain Bacteria; phylum Krumholzibacteriota; class Krumholzibacteriia; order JACNKJ01; family JACNKJ01; genus VGXI01. Next base: position 3,391,292 of record CAVOFT010000001.1, read on the forward strand.
ATGCGGTGGCCCATGGCCGCGAGCTGGCCGAAGAGATGGTGGTAGCGGGTCCAGTTCACGGCGCGATAGCGGGCGAGATACGGAAAGAGGATGTGCACCCGTCAACCTCCCTGCGCGCTGCGGGCGCTGCCCGCGGCGTCATCCAGCACCTGCGCCAGTCGCCGGGCGAGGCCCGGCCGTCCGAAGCGCTCCAGTTCCTCGGGCCCGCGGCGCGGCAGCACCCCGCGCTCGGCGATGAGCGCGAGGATGGCGGCCGCGATGCCCGCCGCGTCATCGGGCGCCACGGCGCGGCCGCCGTCCACCGAGGCGACGAGCGCCGCCGTCGCCCCCGGCGGCGCGATGGCCAGGATGGGCCGCGCCGCACGAATATACTCGAAAGCCTTGGCCGGCACCTGCATGTGAAAGCTCTCGCCATTCTGGAAGAGCAGCAGGGCATGGCTCGCGGCCAGCTCGCCGGGAATCTCGGCGTGGGGCAGGAAATCGATCACTTCCACCATGGCCGCCAGCGCCGGCGACTCCATGAGCGCGGCGAACTGGGGCAGCCGCGTGTACTCGCCGCTGCCGACGAGGCGCACGCGCAGGGCGGCGGGATCGAGGCGGCCGCTCTCGGCGAGGTCGCGCAGGACGGCCAGGAAGGGATCGGGCACGCGCAGATTGCGCGCGGGGAAGAACTCGCCGGTGTGCACGAAGCGGAAGGGCCCCGCCGCCGGCGGCGCGCCGGGCTCGGCGGCGAAGTCCTCGGGATCGAAGCCGTTGGTGATCACCACGAAGCGGGCCGCGGGCAGCTCCGGGTGCGCCGCCCGGAGGGCGGCGGCCAGGGGCTCGGTGTTGCAGATCACGGTGGTCGCGCGGCGCAGGACCCAGCGCTCCAGGCGGAGGTTCCAGCGGCCCTTGCGCGCAGCCAGCAGCTCCTCGGGAAACTGCAGGGTCCAGGGATCGCGGAAGTCCACCACCCAGGGCCGCCGCGCCAGCCCGGCGAGGAGGCCGCCGAGCAGGTGCGCCGTGGGCGGCGGGCTCGTGCTGTAGATGACCCGCGGGCGATGGCGCAGCAGGGTCCAGACGCCGATCGCCAGCCCCGGCCCCAGCCAGCCGCTGTAGCCGTCGGGCGTCGTGAGCAGGTCGACGAGGAGACCGAGCGGCCCGCCGCGCCCGGCCGCGGCCGCCTCTCCGTCGCCCTCGCCGGCCGCCCTGCCCGCGCCCTTGCTCCCGTCCGCCGCGCGGCGAGCCGGGCGCAGGCGAGCCGGCAGGCTCTTCAGCCAGAGCAGCAGGTCCAGCGGATTCCAGACCGGCGAGCGGTAGACGCCCGTGCCCGCCGGCACCTCGGCGAGCAGGCGCGGATCCAGGCGCGGATGCCGCGTGCGCTGGAGGGTGAGCACCTGCGGCTGCCAGCCGAGCGCGGGCAGGTACTTGCTGAACTTGAGGGTGCGGAGCATGCCGCTCCCCCCCACGGGCGGATAGCCGTGGCTGATCATCAGCACCGTGCGCTTCATGCCCCAGTCCCCTCCCGGGTGCCGATAGTGGCGGCCAGCCAGGCGTCGATGGCCGCCAGGAGGCGCTGCTGCGCCGCGTCGGGCGCGAACTCGTGATTGCTCTCGGGAATGACGACCTTCGCGTAGGGCCGCTCGCGGCCGGCCAGGCAGACCTGCTCGAAGTCGCCCTCGAAGTCGTAGCGCGCCCGCTCCTGCTCGCTGTAGATCCAGAGCATGGCCAGCCGCGCGGCCACGGCGTCGTAGGCGCGCAGGAAGTTGCGGTTCATGCCCGCGGGCACTTCGCGCTTCGCCGCGGGCGCGGCGGGCGCGCGGCGGCCGACCAGGCGCCCCAGACGGCGGGCGGCGGTCTTCCAGATGAGGCGGTACTCGCTCTTGCCCGCGAAGAAATTGCGCCAGGCGGCCGGGCTCACCAGCTTCTTGAGGTAGAGCGTCAGGATGAAGTCCGAGAACTCGCCGCTGATCTGATCGGCGAAGTCGGCCTCCTGATCCAGCACCTTGACCGGCAGCTGGAAGCCGATGAGGCCGCTCACGCGCGGGTCGCGCTCGGCGGCGTAGAGGCCCGTGATCGCGCCGCCGCAGAGACCGCAGGCGATGACCCGTTCGAGGCCGGCCCGCGCGCAGAAGGCGCTGAGGGCATCCAAGGCGTTCTCGGCGAAGTGGCCGTTTTGCACGGCCTCGTGGAGCACGGGCACCTCGTCGCTGAACAGCTCGCCCTCCGCGTCGCCGGTGCCGTGAAAGTCGAAGCGGAAGACGGCCAGGCCCCGCTCGGTGAAGAAGCGCGCCAGCTTGATGTGCAGCCGGTGCGGACCCACGCGGTGCTTGAGCCCGGGACTGAGCAGGAGCAGGCCGGGGGCGCCGGCCAGCGGCTGCGCCGGTCGGCTGAGGATGCCGGGCAGGCGATGGCCGCCGCTCGTGAACAGGACGATCTCCTCATTCAGCGCAGAGGTCGGACTTGCCATGAGTGGCCCGCTCACGAGGCGCTCTCCCCGCGCCAGCCGCCGGCGAACCACTCCAGCAGGGGCGCGAAGAGCGCCGGCCCGCCGGTGGCGAAGCGCTTCTGCTCGCCCCAGAGCTGCGGGTGGACGAGGGTCGCCAGCCGCGAGGCCGGGTGCCCCGCGAGGCCCGCGAAGACCGCGCGCGCGTCGGCGTCGGCGGGAGCGTCCTCGCGGCGGGTCAGGGCGAGCACGAGGCCGGGCCCGGCGTAGCTCGCCGTCTCGGCCGAGAGCTCCGTCAGCTCGTCGAAGCAGCGGGCCGAGAGGTGGTAGCCGTCGAGGTTGAGCAGTCCCGTCTTGCGCATGTCGGCGAGCAGGGTGTCGCGATCCCAGCGCACTTCGCCGTAGATGCCCAGCTGGGTGGTCAAGCTGCTGCGCAGGGCCTTGAGCAGGAAGTCGCCGCCCTTGGCCAATGGACCGACGAGGGCCAGCGATGCCGCGCCGAGGGCGCCGGCCTGGGCGAGGGCCAGCGTGGCGCCCAGACGCCAGCCGAAGAGGTGCAGCTCGCCGACGCCTTCAGCGGCGCGAAATGCGGTCGCGGCGGCGGCGAGATCCTCGATCATGCTGGTCAGGGTCAGCTCATGGTGCTCACGGTCGCTATCGCCGTGGCCGCGATGGTCGAAGCGCAGCACGGGCAGGCCGGCTGCGGCAAGCTCCCGCGCGAGCAGCGTGCTCGCCCGCCCGGTCCAGAGCTTTTCCTCGGCGAAGGGATGCAGCATGAGCACGCCGCCGCTGCCGCTGCGCGCTTCAGGCCGGTGGGTGACCGTGAAGATCTTCTCCCCGGCTACGGGGAGGTAGGCGAAGGTCTCCAAGCTCTCTCTCTCACCTGCGGCGGCGGGCGATCGCCCGCCAGGACCTAGAGCCGCTCGTTGTACCGCTCGACGAGGTGCTGCAACTGGCTCCAGTGGATGTGGCCAGCGCGCAGCTTCAGGTTGAGCGCGTCGATCTGCCTGCGGTCCGCCGGGGGGAGATCGTAGCTGATGTACTCGTAACTGTTGAAGTGCAGGTCCACCTGGCTCCAGCCGGCGGTATTCGCCACGAAGGTCGGATTCTCGCGCGTGCCCAGGCTATAGGGCGCGGCGGCCGCCATCGAGATGAACTCGTTGGGCCACTGATCCTCGCCGCGCGCGGCGCGCTCGTAGTTCTGGATTCCACCCAGCACGCTGTCGATGGTGACCATGTTGGTGCCGAACATCATGTAGTTCGGGCTGCTGTGGCCGCTGATGCCGAGGGGGAAGAGATTGGTGGCCTCGGTCTCCTCGAAGGGGTGGCCCTCGTGGTCCCAGGTCATGAAGGCGCCCTCGATCGCGATCAGGCGCAGCTTGCCCTGCACGAAGGGCGAGGCCGCGAGCTGGCAGATGTTCTCATAGCGATCGATGTGCAGCTCGGCCGGCAGCTCCTGGCTGCCGAAGTGGTTCTTCATGCTGCCCGTCACGTAGGACTTGTGTCCCTTCTGCAGGCCGACGGCGATGACGTGATCCGCCTGGCTGAGCACGGTGGGGAAGCGGTGCGTGGTGTCGATGGCCGGGAAGTAGACGGTGGCGTTGCCGTCCCAGCTCACGTTGACGTTGTTGACGTAGGCCACGTCCGAATCCCAGCGCGCGCGCCAGTAGTCGGGCAGCTTGCGCACGACGTCGAAGACCTTGATGTTGGCCGCGGGCACGCCGAACTGCTTGAGGCTCTCGATCACGGCATAGGCCATTTCGCAGGTCTGATTGGCGTTGTAGTCGTAGCTGTTGAGGTTCAGCTTGATCGCGATCTTGTGGCCCGGCTGGTAGCCGACGAGCAGGTTCTGCCAGGCGTTGACGACGTTCTGCTGTCCCGTGAGGGAGGAGATGCCACGGGCGAACATGTCGTCGTAGACGGATTGCTTGACGTAGTTGTAGAAGAGCGGATCGCTGAAATTCCAATCCTGCATGGTGCCGCAGTGAATGCGCACGACGCGATTCGCCGGCGGGGCGCCCCAGGCCTCGGGCACGATGCCCAGACCGGGCAGCGACAGCGCGCCGAAGGCGCCGCCAGCGGCCAGCGCGCTCAGCTTGAGGAAGTCGCGCCGGTTGTACTGGGAAATCTGCTCAGGCGTCGGACGGTAGCCCCGGATCTCGGCTTCGTGAGTCGGTTGCTTGGACATGGTGCTGCGCCTCGTGCTTGTCTGCGGTTGACGATTGCTCCCCCGACCGCCCCGCGGGCAATCAGGGTTTGGCCTCACCCCTCCGGTCCACTCGTGCCCTCGACTGGCGCAATGCGGACCGAACCGCCTGGAAATGCGCCTCCTGCGAGCGGATAACTATAGCAAAAAGCGGGCGGAAAACCACCCGGATTCGCGATTGCTGCCGGCGAGGCGCCGGTCGCAGGCAGGGCTTCGGCGATGCCGGCCAGCGCCTGTTCGGCCCTGAGCGCGTACAGCAGGGCCGCCCGCGGATAGAGGCGGTCGATCGCGGTGGTCGAGGCCACCACCATGTAGAGGAACCATTCGTGGGCCTTCACGGAGAAGATGGTGTTGAAACAGAAGCCGATGAGACTGATGCCCAGGGCCTCGGCCCAGAGGAACTCGGGCCCATCCGGTTTGATGCGCTGGAAGCGGCGCCAGCTGCGCCAGAGCATCTGGAAAGCCGTGATGATGATCCCCAAGTAGCAAATGCCGCCGATGAGGCCGCTCTCGGCGAAGACCTTGATCACCGTATTGTGCGCCTGGATCTTGCGGCCGGCCCCGAAATCGTCCGAGAGGTCGGCGAAGTTGCCCGAACCGACCCCGATCAGGGGGCTGCTCTTGAGCATCTGGAAGCCGGCGTACCAGGCGTCGAAGCGGTGCTGCACGCTCTCGTCCTGGCCGCTGAAGTCCTTGGCGTCGCTGCGCGTGAGCAGCAGCTTGCTGCCCACGATGAAGACCACGATCACCGCGGGCACGAGCAGCACCCCCCGCCCCAGCTTGCCCAGCGAGCGGCCGCGCAGGAGGGAGAGGCCCATCACCAGCGAGAGGCCGATCAGGCCGGCGCGGCTGAGCGTGCGCAGATCCGCGTAGAGCAGCACACCCATGGCGAGCAGGGCGATCACCCTGACGAACGCGTTTCGCTGCAGATCGAGATACTTGAAGATGAGCGGCCAGGCGCAGACGATGATCAGGGCCAGGTCGTTGGCGCCGCTATAGGCGCCGTAGCTGCTGAGCCGGCCGCCGACGAGCTGGGGATGCGAGAGCGGCTGGGTGTGGTAGACCCAGATGGCGTGCCCGGCCAGCCAGGTGGCGGCAAGCAGGACCAGGGCCCAGTAGTTGCGCAGGCGCTGGGGCGTGTCCACCTGGCTCGAGATCAGGAAGTAGCCGAGCAGCAGGACGCCCCACATCAGGGCGGTCTCGATCACCATGGGAATGTAGAGGAACTGCAGCACCGATAGGATTTGGGCGATCACGAAGCCGGTGATAAAGTAGCCGAGACGGGTGCGCGGCCGCAGCGGATCCGGGGCCTTGGGCGCCACGCCCCAGGCCAGCAGCGCCAGCAGGCCGACCAGGAAGAGCGGACGCGTCGAGGCCATCGCCGGCCACAGCACGCCCGGCTGGAAGATGGCGAAGAAGCCGAAGAGGGCTGTCAAGAAATAGGCCACGGTTCTGTCCTGGATCGGGCGCTGGCGGCGGCCGCCGAGGGGCCGGCGCCCCTCGTCTGTCCTAACTCAAGATCGGCCGGCAGGCCAGGAAATTGAAGCGATGAAACTGGGAAAGCTGAAGCGGCTGGCCAGCCCGCAGGGCGGCCCCGTGCAGGCGGTGCTCACCTTGCTCGTCCTGGCGGCCTTCCTGGCGCTCTATCGGGATGTGCTCGTGGAGCTCGTCCAGCAGTGGATGAGCGACAAGAACTACACGCACGGCCTGCTGGTTCCACCCCTGGCCGCCTTCCTGCTCTATCGCAGCCTGGACCGGCTGCCGCGGGTGAGCGAGCCCAGCCTGCGCGCGGGCCTGCCTTACCTGTTGCCGGGCTTCGCGCTGTTCGTGGGCGGCACCGCCGCCGCGGAGCTGTTCACCCTGCGCCTGTCCCTGCTCTTCATCTTCTGGGGAATCGTGCGCGGCCTCTACGGCCCGCGCAGCTTTCGCGTCCTGCGCTTCCCGCTCTTCTTTCTGCTGTTCATGATCCCCCTGCCCTACGCCTTCTTCTATCGGGTCGCCTTCCCGCTGCAGTTGCTCAGCGCCGAGGCCAGCGCGAAGGCGCTGGACTTCCTCGGCGTGGTTCATGTCCAGACGGGCAACATCATCCATCTGCGCGAGACCAGCCTGGACGTGGTCACGGCCTGCAGCGGCCTGCGCAGCCTGCTCGCCCTGATCACCTTCGCCGTGCTCGCCGCGGGCCTCTTCCCCATGCGCCGCAGCCTGCGCGGTCTGCTGGTGGCCCTGGCCGTGCCCATCGCCATGGCCACCACCGCCCTGCGCATCGTGCTGACGGCCGTCTTCATCCACCTGTCCGGACCCGGCTTCCTGGAAGGCGCACTGCACCCGGCGATGGGCCTGGCCACCTTCGGCCTGGGCGTGGCTCTGCTCTTCATCCTGGGAGGAGGCTTCCGGTGGCAGCCCCCATCCGCGTGAGGATCGTGCTGCTCGCCCTGCTGCTGGCCGGCTCTCGGCCTGGGGCCGGCGCTCGCCACGCGCAACGGCGGCCACGTCTACCAGGCGCGGCTGACCGCGATTCCCCTCAGCATCGGCGACATCACCGGCAGCGAAGATCCCCTCGACGACGAGATCGCCGGCATCCTGCAGGCTTCACAGACCCTCAACCGCAGCTATCGCCAGGGGGAACACTCCTACTGGCTCTTCATCGGCTACTTCGCGCAGCAGCGCTTCGGCAGCCAGATCCATTCGCCGCGGCACTGCTACCCCGGCAGCGGCTGGAACATCCTCAGCGCCGCCAAGAGCAAGCGCCTGGGCGGGCCCAGCGGGGAGCTGCTCATCCAGCGGGAGAAGCAGCACCGCGTGGTGCTCTACCAGTATCTGACCCGCGGCGGCGCCACCACCAGCGAGCTGCGCCTGAAGGCGGAGCTGGCCCTGGGCGGCCTGCTCGGCCGACCCATCGACGCCGCCTTCATCCGCTACTCGACGCCCCTGGACCCGGGCGAGAGCGAGGCGGCGGCGCTGGAGCGCCTGGGCCATTTCGCGCGCACGCTGCAGCCGGCAGTGCGCCCCGCGCTCCCTTTCTGAGGAACGCGTTGCCGGCGCGCAGCCGCTTGCGCTATGTTGAATCAGTGAGCGCTTTCCCCGCGCCTGCCCCCGGGAAGGGATAGGGCCGATGCAACGGCTCCTGGCCACCTTCGTCGCGATCGCCCTGCTCGGCGCCGGCTGCACCCTGATCGAGAGGGACCGCACGCCGAGCCCCAACCAGCGGCCGGAGGCCGTGCTCAGCGGCGGCCCCGCGGACGGCGATCCGGACGTCTTCTACCGCGTGCACTTCAACTGGTTCGGTCACGATCCCGACGGCCGCGTGGTCCGCTTCGAGTGGCTGCTGACCAACGACGAGGTGACGGGCCCGCTCATCATCGACGCGGACATCTACGCTCGCCTGTCCGCCCTCGGCTACACGTGGACCTCGACCACCGCCTTCCAGGCCCAGCTCGTCGTGAGCGCCGACCAGTTCCCCGATCTCGGCGCGCCCGCGGATTCCATCTACTGGGAGCCCGACCCGCTGCGCTTCCACGCCCAGCACAGCTTCTTCCTGCGCGCCTTCGACGACGACGGCGCCGTCTCGGCGCTGCCCGCCCACCGCAGCTTCACCGCCACCACGCTGGCGCCCGAGGTCCAGATCACCCACCCCGCGGACCTCGGCCTGCCCGGCGGCGACGAGACCGTCGCCACGGTGCTGCGCTTCCGCTGGACGGGCTGGGATTCCCTGCAGGACGGCAGCGTGATCGAGCCCGACTCCAGCCGCTTCGCCCTGTTCCGGCGGGCGGACCTGCCGCTGGACGAGGAGAGCGGCCTCCTGCTCACCCTGCCCGACAGCGCCTGGAGCCCCTGGCGCGGCTGGCGCGATCAGGACGCCGACGGCGAGGCCGGCGGCCGGCAGGTGCTGCTGCGCGATCTGGAATCGATCGCGGGCGGCGGCAGCGCCGGGTTCTACCAGTTCTTCGTCCAGGCCAAGGACGAGGCCGGCGCGGTGACCAGCCACTTCCAGGACGGCGTCAACCTGCGCCGCCTGCGCGTGGTGACCAGCCTCGCGCCCCAGCTGCGCCTGCTCGGCACGGTCTGCGGGCTGCGCGTCTTCCAGCATTCGGCGACCCTCGACCTCGAGGCGCCGGCCGCGGTCCCCGTCTCCTTCAGCTGGAGCGGCAGCGCCGAAGACTACGGCAGCGAGATCGCGGCCTACCGCTTCGGCTGGGACATTCTCGATCCGGAGAACGACGAGGAATGGAGCGACTGGTCGCTGACTGCCACGAGCACGCAGGCCGACTACCCGGGGGGCGAACACCGCCTGCGCGTGGCCTGCCGCGACCTGTCGGGCAACATCACCGCGGTCGAGCTCGTGCTGCAGTTCACCCCGATCACGCTGGAGCGCGATCTGCTCGTCATCGACGACTACGACAACCTCGCCGGCGAGGACCCCTACCAGGGCTGGCCTCTGGGCGACCCCGCCACCTGGGGCAACTACTCCCTCACGAATGCCGAGATGGAGACCTGGTGGAACGCGCTCCTCGCCGACTACGGCGGCTATGAACCCGGCATCGACCATCTCCGCTTGACCGTCGCCCAGCCGGCGCCCGATCTCGCCCAGCTCGGCAGCTACGCGCCGCGCGATCTGGGAAGTGAAGGAGTCCCTCGCCGGCCAATCGGGGCTCAAGCGCCTGGCGGGCTTCGTCGATCCCGACGCCGGTCGGCGCTCAGCATCAGGACCTGCTGTCGATCTGGCTCGAGGCGGGCGGCCGACTGCTGCTCTGCGGCTCGCGTCCGCTCCACAACCTGCTGCCCGTCGCCGGCGAGATGGGCGATCCCGCCTACGAACGCCGCCAGCCGCTCGCCTTCCTGCGCGACCTGCGCCTGAGCGAGGCGAGCGCCGCCGAATCCCAGGCTGCGGGCCAGCGCTTCCTGCCCTGGCGCTGGTTCGGCATCGATGCCAGCGTGCTGCCGGCGAACGCCGACCCGCGCGCCCTTGCCCGATGCGGGCGACGACTGGCCGACGGATCGCAGCTACTGGGGCCTCGTCGGCGCGGGCGTCGAGCGCGCCAGCCTCGCCGAGTTCGGCAATGCGCTGGGCTGGGCGCCCCCGGACACCCTGCGCTTCCGGCCCGAGGTCTATCAGTGGTTCGCCGCCGCCTGGCCCATCTTCGCGCCCGCGGCCGGCCGCTTCGGCCTGGCCGATGCGGAGATCTACAACTGGGACTGGCTGGCCGCCGCCTACTCGCCACCGCTGGCCTATCGCGAGAGCGAGTACCGGCCGCTTCTCTACTATGTGCCGGCGGACTCGACGACGCGCTGGGGCCGGGCGCCCGCGGCCGAGCACGCGGCGACGACGCCCGGGGGCGCGCCCTACTGCGAGGCCTGCTACAGCAGGGGCGGCCCGGGCCGCCACGCCCTCGCCGTGGTGGGCCTGGGCGAGGCGGCTTCGCCCAGCGTGCTGCTGGGCCTGACGCCCTACTACCTGGCGGACGAGGATGCCCGCGGGCTGATCGGGCACATCCTCACGGATATCATGGCGCTGCCGCGCTGAGCAGAATGGACCTTGAAGGCGCGCGGCTGCAGTATTGGATGTTGATGCGCGCCACGTCGCTGGTGGCGGGGCTCGGTCATCCGGGAAGGGAGGGCTCCCATGTCGTGTTGCGGAATCAAGCGCTGGATCGCCTTCGGGCTCGGACTGTCGATGCTGGCGAGCGCCTGCGCGCGCAACGAGGCCGCGGGGCCCGCGCCTAACCAGCCGCCGCAAGTCGCGCTCACCGCCGGCCCACCGGAAGGCGATCCGGACAGCAGCTACCGCGTGCACTTCGCCTGGAGCGGCAGCGACAGCGACGGCGAGGTCGATCGCTACGAGTACCTCATGACCAACGACGAGCTCACGGGGCCCCTGCTCATCGACGCGGGCCTCTATGCCCGCCTGGCCGCGCTCGGCTACGCCTGGACCGCCACGGAGAACCACGAAGGCGATTTCGTCGTCGCGGCGGATGCGGTGCCGGATCTGAGCGAACCGGCGGACTCCATCTATTTCTATGGAGACCACTTCCTCTTCCATGCCCAGCACACCTTCTTCGTGCGGGCCGTGGATGACGACGGCGCCGTCTCCATCGTGCCCGCCTACCGCGGCTTCACCGCCACCACCCTGGCGCCGACGCTTCGCATCAACCGACCCACAGATCTGGGCGAGGTAGGCGGCTGGGATGACTTCGCGGCGGTCACGCTGTTCGCCTGGACGGGCAATGATTCCGTGGGCGACGGCACGGTGATCTTGCCGGACTCCAGCCGCTTCGCGCTGTTTGCGGCCGCGGATCTGCCCGGGCTGGAAACCGCAGGCCTCCTGCTCGAGCTGCCCGACAGCGCCTGGAGCCCCTGGCGCGCTTTCGGCGAGGATGTCCTGGAGAATCCCGCCGGCGGTCGCCATGCGCGCGTCGGCCCCCTCGTGCCCTACACCGGCGGCGAGGGCGGGCGCTACTGCTTCTTCGTCCAAGCCAAGGACGAAGCGGGCGCCATCACCAGTCACTTCGCCGATGGCCGAAACCTGCGGCGTTTCCGGGCCCTGTCCAGCTTGACGCCCAGCATTGTCGTCAGCGAGCCCACTTTCGGCAGCCGCGGATTCTACAGCGGCGACGGCGCGTGGGACCTCACGGTCTACGAGGGCTTCCGGCTCGAGCTGCACTGGCAGGGCCGTGCCGATGGCTACGGCGGCGAAGTGGACGGCTATCGCTACGGCTGGAATCTCGCCGACACCGGGGAGGAGGGCTCCTGGACCCACTGGTCGCTGGACTACACCTCGGTCGTCGCCGAACTCAGCCTCGGCGAGCATCGCTTCTATCTCCAGTGCCGGGACACGGCCGGCGGCATGACGATGGTGGAGATCTTCGTCGGCACATCCTCACGGATATCATGGCGCTGCCGCGCTGAGCGGAGCTGCCTTGGCGGCGGCCGCCGGGTCGAGGTCCACTAGAGCGCCAACGCGGTCTTGACGGTCCGCTCGCTAGTAGCGGTAGTCGTAGTAGTCGTAGGAGTAGTAGTAGGGCAGCACCTGCGTGGCGTTGTTGACCAGGGTGCCCAGCACCTGGATGCGCCCGTCGCGCAGGATGTCCACCGCGCGCTTGACCACGTCGCGCTGGGTGACCCCCGCCATGACGACGAAGATGACGCCGTCGGTTTCGGTGGCGATCTGGGCGGCGTCGCTGACGGGCAGCACGGGCGGCGAGTCGAGAATGACCGTGTCGTAGTAGAACTTCAGCTCGCTGATGATGTTGGCGATGCGGTCGGCCTGAAGCAGTCCGGTGGGACTGGCCACGCGCTTGCCGCAGGTGATCACCTTCAGGTTCTCGAAGCGGGTGTCCTTGACCGTCTCGATGATGCCGCGCTCGCCGAGCAAGGCGTCGGCGAAGCCGTCGCGGGCGGGCAGCTCGAAGAATTCGTGCACGCGCGGGCGGCGCAGGTCGGCGTCCAGCAGCAGGGTCTTCGTGTTCCGGTAGCGGGCGATCGTGATGGCCATCATCGCCGCCGCCGTCGACTTGCCCTCGCCCTCCATCGCGCTGGTCATCAGGAAGCAGTGCTTGTTCTCCTGCTTCATGTGATAGCTCAGCTTCGCGTAGCTGCGGCGAAACTCCACCGCCACCGGGCTCTCCTCCTGGTAGACGGCATAGATGCTCCGCGTCTCGTCGGCGTTGCCCGGGATCGCCTCGTTGTTGGCCGGAGCGGAGGCGGGGCGCGCCTTCGCGCCGCCCTGGCGGCGCCGCTGGCGGCCGGACGGCTCGGGGGCGGCGGTATCGTTCTCGGCGGGCGTCTTGTCGCTCACGGCATCAGCTCCTCGGCGGCCTCGCGGTCGAGGTGCAGCTCGATCCGCGAGTTCATGCCCTTGATGAAGACCATGCTGCCCGCCATTGCCATGGCGAAGACGATCATGGCCAGGATCCACAGCAGCGTGTTCTTGCGCCGTTGCTGGCGCGCCTTGCCCGGCCCGCGGGCCAGTGGCGGAATCGTGCCCAGCACGGGCACGCCGAGGTAGGCCTCGACATCCTTGACGTCGCCGAAGGAGCGGTTGAAGAACTCGAGCAGGAAGACCACCGCCAGGCCCGTGACCAGGCCGACGAGGACGAACATCACCTGGAGGCGCGGCTTGTTGGGCTTCACCGGCTTGATGGGCTTGACCGCCTGGTCGCGGACTTCGATGCGCGTGGCGAGCTGGCTCGACTGGATGGCGCGCGTGATCTGGGCGCTGGTCGACTGCTGCTGGAAGGCGTCCAGGAATTCGCGGTACTTGGACACCTCGGACTGTCGCCGCAGCAACTCGGCCTGGTAGGCCGGCTGCCCGCCCATGTTCTGGCGGTAGTTGGCCACGTAGCGAGTCAGGGTATCGACGATCTCCTGGAAGCTGCTCACCAGCATCAGGCGGTAGTAGTAGTTCACGATCAGCTCGCGCTCGCTGGGCGAGTTGCCGGCGTAGACCTGTCCCGCCAGCGTCGCCAGCCGATCGCGGTAGGCCTGCCGATCGGCGCCGACGCTGGCGTCCTCCACCAGGTCGGTCAGCGAGCCCTGGAGCCGCTGCTGGCCGAGGTAGGTGATCAGGTTCTGCAGCATGCTGTGGATCTGCTTGTTGTTCAGCGCGCGCAGGTCGCGGTCCGAGAGCAGGCGGTCGCTGGTGGGCACGACGCCGAAGCGGCCGCGCAGCTGCCGAACGGGTCTGGTCCACCTGGCTCTCGAGATTGGCCAGCTCCTGCTCGTAGCTGCGCATCACCTCCTGGGCCAGGATCACGTTGCCGGCGGAGACGGGGTTGCCCTCGGCCAGGGTCTGCTGCTGCGTCCCCTGGAAGCGCTCCAGCTCGGTCTCCGCCCGGTGCAGCTTCTCCTTGTAGATCGCCACCTGCTCGTCGCTGAAGTCCCCCTTGGCGGTCACTTCCGCCAGCTCCCGCTGCCGGCGCAGGTCGACGAACTTCTGGGTGATCACCCGATTCAGCAGGTAGGCGTTCGTGGGGTCGTGGTCCTGGGTGCGGATGTTGTAGACGCCGCCCGTACCCAGGAACGCCTCGGTGCGCTCGCGGACCTCCTCGGCCGCCAGTCGCCGCACCACGTCCTCGATATCGAGGCCGGCCAGCGGTCCGGTCACCAGGCGCTCGGCCTTCTCGCGCAGGATCGGCGTCTGATCCAGCGAGAGCGTCGCGATGATGTCGTCCAGGAAGTCCTGGTTGCGCAGATCGGCGCGTACGGCACCCAGATCCGCGACCTCCTGCTGGCGGCGGTTGGCCTGCTGGTCCAGAAGCATGGACAGGTCGCGGGTGAAGTTGGCGTCGTGCTGGATGGCCACCGAGCTGGTCGCCACGTAGGTGGGCGGAATCGTATTGACGCCGACGGCCGCGATCACCCAGGCCACGACGAGGGGCGCCACCACCAGGTGCTTCTTGCGCCAGATGAGGCGCGGGTACTGGAGGGGATCGATTTCCCTCTTCTTCCCCTGCCCCAGCAGCTCCTTGAGGAGATCATCGGTAGCCATCGGCTCTCCTTGGCAATTCTCCGCCCGCCTCGGCGGGGCTCAAGATCCTTCCCGCGCCGGATGCCGCCGCGCGAGCAGGCCGCGCACGGCTTCGTCGGACGCAGGGAGCGTGCCGAGCAGGGAATCGGCCCTGGCCTCCAGGGCCAGGGAAAATGCCGCCAGCTGGCTGCCCGGCGTGTGCCGCGTGTTGCGCCGGCAGGCCTCGAAGAGCCGCGCCAGCGCCTTCGCCGTGAAGCGCGTCTCGCCGCGCTCGGCCCAGGTCATCGCCACGGCGAACTGGGCCTGCATGCCGTAGGCCGTGTAGGCCATGTCCGTCGCCGCCTCGCCCCAGCGCTGGCGGGCGCTGTCCCAGGTGCCCTGCCGGGCTTCGTAGAGGCCCCACAGGTAGAGGAACTCGGCCCGCTCCTCCCGCTTCATCGTCTGTCGCCGCAGGCGCTCGAGCTGGGGCGGCACCTCGGCCAGGCGCCCGCGCGCCAGCAGAAAGCGCAGGTACTCGGTGCCGCCCGCCACCGCCGCCTCGCCCGTGCCGGCCGCCAAGCGCAGCAGCAGCGCCTCGGCCTCCGCCGGCCGGTCCAGATGCGCGGCGAGCAGGCGCGCGCGCTGCAGTTCGGCCCGCCAGGGCTCGCGCGCGGGGAAGTCCCGCGCCAGGTCCTGGAGCGCGGCCTCGGCCTCGGCCCAGCGGCCGAGGCGCAGCGCGACATCCGTCCAGGCCAGGAGGCCCTGGAAGGCCGGCTCCTCGCCCCGGTAGTCGCGGGCGAGGCGGGCGAAGACAGTCGCAGAGCAGCCCGGCGGTCTCCGCCGCCAGCGCCGAATCCGGCGCCGCCAGGGCGAGCTCGGCCATCTGCCCCGGCACGGCGAGCAGCTCGGCGTCCGGGTAGGCCGCATCGCCGGCGATCAGGCCTGGCGCGATGGGCGCCAGCAGGCTCGCGTAGGCCGCGAGCGCCTCGCGCGGCCGGCCCATCTGGCGCAGGTAGCCGGCCAGGGTGGCGCGCAGGCGCCGCTCGGCGAGGGCGCCCAGGGGCAGATCCTCGCGCAGGGCGCCCTGCAAAGTGCCGACGGCCGCCTCCCGCTCGCCCAGTTCCCATTGAATGCCGGCCGCCCCGAGGGCGGCCATCGCTCCCACGCGCGCCAGCTTGACCTCCACGCCCTCGCGCTCGGCGATGGGCAGGGGACGCGGCAGCGCGGTCGGCGGATTGTCCCGCGCCACGGCCAGGTAGCGCTCGATGCAGTCCTCGGCCAAGCTGCGGTTCGGGTAGATGTCCAGGCGCTCCTGAAGTCGCAGTGCCTGCCAGTAGGCCCGCTGGGCGCGATGCAGCCTGGCGTAGAGGTCCTGATCCTCGCCGCCGCAGGCGCTCGCCAGCAGGGCCGGGAGAACCAGGGCGCCTGCTGCCATCCTCCAGCGCGCGATCACTGGCCTCCTGACCGGCCCTCGCCGCCCGCCGCTCGCCGCCGCGTGCGGGCGGGCCGTTTCTCGTGTCGGTAGTGACTGGGGAAGCGCTTGCGAAGGTAGGCCTCTACCGCCTCGATGCTGCGCAGTTCCACGTCGAAATCCCCGCGCAGGAAGTAGTCGCATTCGCCGAACTTGTGATCCCGGCAGACCTGCGGCCGCTTGTCGTAGATGCCGCAGGTGTAGTCGGCCTGGAGCTGATCGCAAACCGCATCGAGAACGACGAACCAGGAGCTGTCCTGCTTGAA
Organism: uncultured bacterium; assembly: GCA_963695095.1. Taxonomy (GTDB): domain Bacteria; phylum Krumholzibacteriota; class Krumholzibacteriia; order JACNKJ01; family JACNKJ01; genus VGXI01. The sequence continues at coordinate 3,407,102 of CAVOFT010000001.1, forward strand.
CACCCAGGTGCTCTTGTGCGCGCAGTACCAGCGGATGTTCTCGAAGTCGGCGAGCGTGGTCGGCGCGTCGATCTCGATGGCCATGTAGGTGCAGCAGGTCGCCCGGCAGCGCTGGCAGGTCGCCAGGACCTGGCCGGACGGCCATGCGATCGGGATGCTGGGGAATGGGATCCTTGGGGTCAAACATCGCTGTCCGTCCGGGAAGTCTCCGGCCGCCGAGGCGCGGGACCGGGGAGTGCTGTCCATCCGCGCGGGGGGCTGGGGTCCGCGCGCCGCCCGCGCACTATAGTCCAAGCGCGGTCGCCTCACAACTGTCTTGGGAACACCTGCTCAGCGCAGGGGCGGGCCCTCCGGATCCTCGGGCAGGTCGGCATAGCGCTGATCCGGCCGCGGCCGCTGGTCCATCGGCCGCGCCATCAGGCTCGTGCGCCAGCGCTGGCGGAAGGCCTCGCGCTCGTCCTGGGGCCCGTACTCGAAGTACTCGCAGCAGTGGAAGATCTCGCGGATGTCCCGCGGCCGCAGGTTCTGGCCGAGGCGCCCGTGCAGGCAGTAGCCGCGCGAGCCGTTGCTCATGTCGCGGGCCATGCCCGAGAAGAGGAAGAACTGGCAGTTGCCGCAGGAGAGGATCTCGGCGCCCTGCTCGTCGAGCTGGGCCTGCAGGCACTGGAAGCTGTCGTAGTGATCGTAGCCCCGCCCCTCGGCCAGCACTTCCTGCTTCACCGTGAGCAGGGAGGCGATGTCGAAGCTCTTGAGCTCCAGGAAGAGCTCGCCGCCGCGTCCGGGCAACTCGGCCTCGCGGCGCTTCTTCATGAGAAAGGGCGAATAGTAGGAGAGCGTCCCTGTGAACTCCTGCCCGCGTTTGCGAATGCGCACGAGCTTCTCGCGGATCATCGACGGGACCTCCCCACACCGGATGAGTCGGGGTTCTTCCGCAGCGCCACTCTTTTGCCGCCTCGGGGCGATCTTGGCAAGACCTTTCTTCAAGATTGCGCCGCATCCCGCTGTGATCGAACGAGTTATGGAGGCCAATCCACTAGATCTGGTAGCCGCTACCCACGCCTGACCACGAGGGACGGGGCCCCGTCACTTGGAACGATCCTGGCTTGGCCCCCGGCGTCCCCCCGATTCGGAGTCACGCATGGGCCGCCACAGCCACGACGGGTTCCAGGCCAAGCGCGCCATGGAAGAAACGCTCATCGGCACCTGCGAGGCGCTGGGGCGCATGGTCGAGCTGCGCGATCCCTACACCAAGGGCCATTCGGTGCGCGTGGCGGCCATCGCCCTTCTCCTCGGCAAGCATCTCGGCCGCTCGGCCGATGAGCTGCAGGGGCTGCAGCTGATGGGCCTGCTCCACGACATCGGCAAGGTGGGCATCCCGACCGAGATCCTCTCCAAGCCCTCGCGCCTGGGCCCCGAAGAGCTGGAGCTGATGCGCCAGCATCCGCAGATGGGCTACGACATCCTCAAGGACATCAGCTTCCCCTGGCCGGTGGCCGCCGCGGTGCTTCAGCACCACGAGCGGCTGGACGGCTCCGGCTACCCGCAGGGCCTCACCGGCGGCGACCTGATGTGGCAGGTGCGCACGCTCGCCGTGGCCGATCTGCTCGAGGCCATGGCCACGGACCGCCCCTACCGGCCCGGCCTGGGCCTGGACCTCGCCCTGCGCGAACTCGAGCAGCAGCGCGGGCTGCTCTTCGACGCCGAGATCGTGGACATCGCCCTCGCTGCCGCCACCCGCGGCGAGCTGGCCGCGCTTCTGGACAGGCGCCCCGAGCCGGCCCTCGTCGAGCCGGTCGGACCCACGCCGGCCGGTTTTTCGCCCCGCTGACCGTTTCCCCTCGCCGAGCGATCCCCTATATTGTCGGCCGTACCCGGCTAATCGGGTATGAAAGTCTGCTGGGCGGCTCCGCCCGGCGAGCGCGAGGAGCGTGGCATGGCGAGCAGCATCGAGTTCGGACCGCGGCGGGCGACCTACGTGCAGATCGGCGCGGGGTCGGGTCCCCTGAGCGACGCCCAGGCCGAGGCCTACGAGCGCTTCGACCTCATCTACCGCAGCCTCTGCGCCGTGCTCTTCAACTACGTGCCCACCTCGGGGCACCCGGGCGGCTCCATCTCGTCGGGCCGCTTCGTGGCCGGGCTCCTCTTCGGCGCCCTGGACTACGACCTCGCCGACCCCGAGCGCGACGACAACGACCTCGTCTCCTATGCCGCCGGCCACAAGGCGATGGGGCTCTACGCCATGTGGGCCCTGCGCAACGAGGTGGCCCGCCTGGCGGCGCCCGAGCTGCTGCCCGCCGATGTCCGCCGCCAGCTGCGCCTCGAGGACCTGCTCGGCTTCCGCCGCAATCCCGCGACGACCCTGCCCCTCTTCACCCAGCACAGGGCCAAGGCCCTGGACGGGCACCCGACGCCCACCATGCCCTTCCTGCGCCTGGCCACCGGCGCCTCGGGCGTGGGCGTGGCCTCCTCGGTGGGCCTCGCCTTCGGCGCGCGGGATTACTTCGGCGCCGACGCCCCGCGCGTGCATCTGGTGGAGGGCGAGGGCGGCATGACGCCCGGCCGCGTCGTCGAGGCGATGGCCGCGGCCAGCGCCGGCGGGCTGGACAACTGCCTGCTGCACATCGACTGGAATCAGGCCTCGATCGATTCCAACAAGGTTTGCCGCGAGGGCAGCACGCCGGGCGACTACGTCCAGTGGGACCCGCGCGAGCTGGCCTGGCTGCACGACTGGAACGTGATCGAGGTGGCCGACGGCTTCGACCTGCAGCAGGTGCACGCCGCGCAGGCCAAGGCCCTGGCGATGGCGAACGGGCAGCCGACGGCGATGGTCTATCGCACGGTGAAGGGCTGGCGCTACGGCATCGAGGGCCGCGCCTCCCACGGCGCCGGCCACAAGTTCTGCTCCGACGAGTTCTACGCGACGCTGGCGCCGCTCTTCGACGGCAGCGGGCTCACGCCGCCGCGCTGCACGGGCGCCGACAGCGCCGAGGCCAGGGAGGCCGCCTACTGGGAGACTCTCGCCGCCATCCGCTCGCTGATGAGCCGCGAAGCGGGCATGCTGGCCGTGCTCGGCGGAGGGCTGCGCGCCGCGCAGAAGCGCCTGAGCGCACGGAAGCGCAAGCCGCGCGCCGGCGCCGGGGATATCGAAGCACTTCACCAGGCCGCGCGAAGCGCTCCAGTTGAGATCCCGGCGGAGATCGCCCCCAAGCTGGGCGGCTCGAGCACCCTGCGCGGCGAGCTGGGCAAGGTGCTGGGATGGTACAACCAGAAGAGCGGCGGCACGGTGATGGCCGCGGCCGCGGACCTGCTCGGCTCCACCAGCATCGACGCCACGGGCGCGGGCTTCCCCAAGGGCTTCTGGCATGCGACGGCGAACCCCGACTCGCGCATCCTCTCCCTGGGCGGCATCTGCGAGGACGGCATCAGCGGCATCCTGGCCGGGCTGTCCAGCTTCGGCCATCACATGGGGGTGGGCTCGAGCTACGGCGCCTTCATGGCGCCCTTGGGCCACATCGCAGCGCGGCTGCACTGCATCGGCAGCCAGGCCAAGCGCGACATGATCCCGGACTTCGCCTTCCGGCCCATGGTCCTGATCAGCGCGCATGCGGGCCTCAAGACCGGCGAGGACGGCCCCACGCACGCCGACCCCCAGGCCCTGCAGCTCTTGCAGGAGAACTTCGCGCCGGGCACGGCGGTGACGCTCACCCCCTGGGATCCGCAGGAGCTCTGGCACCTGTTCACGGCGGCGCTGGCCGCGCGGCCGGCCTTCATCGCGCCCTTCGTGACGCGGCCGAATGAGCCGGTGCTGGACCGCGAGGCCCTCGGCCTCGCGCCCGCGCGCGCGGCGCGGCAGGGCGTCTACCGGCTGCGGGCGGCCAGGGGCGCGGGCGACGGCACGCTGGTGCTGCAGGGCAGCGAAGTGGCGAACGCCTTCGTGCTGGAGGCGCTGCCCAAGCTCGTCGCCGAGGGGATCGACCTGGACGTCTACTATATCGCCAGCGCCGAGCTCTTCGACCTGCTGCCGGCCGCCGAGCGCGAGAAGATCTTCCCGGCCGCCAAGGCCGATGAGGCGATGGGCATCACCGGCTTCACGCTGCCGACGCTGTATCGCTGGGTGACCAGCGCGCGCGGGCGGGCGGCCAGCCTCTCGCCCTTCATGAAGGGCCACTACCTGGGCAGCGGCCAGGCGGACATGGTGATGCTGCAGGCGGGCCTGGACGGGGCGAGCCAGGTCGAGGCCCTGCGAGCCTTCGTGCGCGAGCGCGCGGCCCGGTAGGCGAGAAGACGGCGCGCCAGCTCCTCCAGGCTGATAACCGTCATGATCGGCTCGCCGCCCTCCTCGCGATGGCCGATAACGATGCCGGCCTCTGCGATGGGGTACAGATAGAAATCGCGATAGGCATAGCCCTGACAATCGATGGAGTCCGGGCCCGCATACACATTCTCGATCATCAAGTAGCGCCTGCCGGCCTCGACAGGGATTCGCCCGGTTGGACACTCGGTGATCTTCTCAATATAGAACGAGCTCGTCTTGAGGCGGAGCGAGTCACCCGCGCCTAGCTCCGTTCCTGGAAGGCAGGGGCGGCCCTTCCATTTCAGAGGGTCACATCATAGACCCTCATGGACGACTTGATCCTGGCCAACTCGTACTGCAGGGTGCCGCTGGCGCCGAAGCGCTCCCGCCGCTCCGCAAGCCACCGCCCGATCTCCTCGCGGGCGGTATCGTAATCCAGATTGCCCTGCGTGTCAGCCGCGGCGGAGCCGATCCCCGATAATGGCAGACCGGCTGCGATCAGGATCGTGGCCAACACTCGCATGAGCACTCCTAGCGGTCGGGCAAGTCCACCCAGACCACCTCGGTGGCCATGACGCGAGCGAAGCGGTCGCCGCGGGCGAGGACGGCTTCCCACTCAGCTTGGGTGTAGACGAGGATCTCGGCCGGCACGGGCAGGGCGGTGACGTCCCAGTCGCGCCCGCGCTCGGTGAAAGGCCGCGGGCAGGTCCCGACTACGGCGACCAGATCGAGATCACTACCTACTCCCCAGTTGCCGGTGGCGTAGCTGCCGAAGTAGCCCAGCCGGCGCAACTCGGGCCGCGCGGCGGCTTGCTCAGCAGCCCAGACGCGCAGCGCGGCCTCGACCGCGCTACGATCCGGCCATCTGAGCACGGACGAACGCAATGATCTCACCGGCATGAGAGATAGCCTCACTGCTCTGGAGGGTGCCGTAGTGCTCGAAGGGGGCGCCCTCGGGGTGGCCGTTGGGGTAGCGGCTCGAGACGTAGAAATTGTCCAGGACCATGCCGCGGTCGATCAGCGCTGTCGGTGGCGCCACCGGCAGCTCGCGCAGCAGACGAGCCACCACGTGTCCCCAGGCCTCCTGGCCATGGTGCAGGTGCAGCGCCTTGACCGCCTTCTCCGCCGCCTGCTGGGCAGCGAAGCAAGCCCAGTCGTGGTTGCCGTTGGCCTGGGCCAGACCGGCGACCTCAAGGTCCTTGTCCGCTTGAGCGAGCCAATCCCGGGCGCGGTTCGGCATGGCGACTCCCCTCTACATTCTGGGTCCAGCATAGCGCCGATCGCGCTCCCGCGGCAAGCCGCTGCCTGTAGATCGCCGTTAGCGTCAATCAGCCCGTGTTCGGCAAGCCCGCCGCCGGCAGGGCGAGGCGCGCCGCATTCCTCGCAGCGGTAGACCACCACCTGGTAAGGCAGCTCGATTTGTACACGTGTACACTCCGCCATTGCGGCTAGCGGACCGGGCGCGGGCGCAGCGAATCCCAGGAGTAGAGCCCCACGGCCGCCCAGATCAGCGGGAAGCTGATCGCATGCGTGCGCGTGAAGGGCTCGCCGAAGGCGAGCACGGCGACGAGGAACTGCCCCGTCGGCGCCAGGTACTGCAGCATTCCCAAGGTGGAGAAGCGCAGGCGCCGCGCCGCGGCCACGAACCAGATCAGCGGCAGCGCGGTGACGATGCCCGCGGCCGCCAGCAGCCAGCTCGTGCCCGCGCCCGCGTGGCCGAAGGCCAGACGCCCCGCGCGGGCCAGCCAGAGCAGGTAGGCGAATGCCGCGGGCGCGAGCAGAAGCGTCTCCACGGTGAGACCGGCCACGGCCTCCGTGCGCAGGCGCCGGCGCAGGAAGCCGTAGATCGCGAAGCTGAAGGCCAGGGTGAGAGCCACCCAGGGCAGGTGCCCGTAGCCGATGCCGAGAACGGTGACGCCCACCCCCGCCAGCAGCAAGCTCGCGATCTGCAGGGGCCGGAAGCGCTCGCCGAGCAGGAGCGCCCCCAGCAGCACGTTGATCAGGGGGCCGATGAAGTAGCCGAAGCTGGCGTCGAGCAGCTTGCCCACGGCGATGGACCAGATGAAGATGAGCCAGTTGGCGGCGATGAGCACCGTGGTGATCGAGAGCCAGGCCAGGGTGCGCCGGTCGCGGGCCAGCGCGCGCAGCTCGGGCAGCTTCCCCGTGAACACCTGCAAGGCGAGCAGCAGCAGCGCCGACCAGAGCACGCGGTGGGCGAGGATCTCCATCGACGCCACGCCGGGCAGGGCGTGGAAGTAGAAGGCCGCCAGCCCCCACCAGAGATAGGCCGCGATGGCGAAGGCCACCCCGGCCCTGGCCCGGCTCACGCCTTGGCTTCGATCTTCGCCCAGCTGTCGCGGAGCGACACCGCGCGGTTGAACACGGGCCGGCCCGGCTTGCTGTCGGGATCGAGGCAGAAGTAGCCGTGGCGCAGGAACTGGAAGGGCTGGCCCAGCGCGGCCTCGGCCAGGCCCGGCTCCAGGAAGCAGTCGCTCAAGCGCTCGAGGCTGGTGGGGTTGAGGATCGCGTGGATGTCCTCGTAGGCGCCCGGGTCCTCCTCCGTGAAGAGCGGCTCGTAGAGGCGCAGCTCGGCCTCGATCGCATGGGCCGCGCTCACCCAGTGCAGGGTGCCGCGCACCTTGCGCCCGTCGGGCGCCTCGCCGCTGCCGGTCGCCGGATCGTAGCTGCAGCGCAGCTCGATCACCTCGCCCGTCGAGCTCTTGATCACCTCTTCGCAGGTGACGAAGTAGGCGTGCTTCAGGCGCACCTCGGCGCCGGGCGCGAGACGGAACCACTTCTTGGGCGCGTCCTCGCGGAAGTCGTCGCGCTCGATCCACAGCTCGCGGCCGAAGGGCAGCTGCCGCGCACCGGCCGCCGGGTTCTCCGGGTTGTTCTCGGCCTCGCGCAGCTCCACCTTGCCCTCGGGCCAGTTGCTGATGACGAGCCTGAGCGGCCTGAGCACGGCCATGGCCCGCTGGGCCTTGAGGTTGAGGTCCTCGCGCAGGCAGTGCTCGAGGAGCGCCGGGTCGATGACGCTGTCCTTCTTGGCCACGCCCGCGCGCTCGAGGAAGTCGCGGATGGCCGCCGGCGTGTAGCCGCGGCGGCGCAGCCCGCGCAGCGTGGGCAGGCGGGGGTCGTCCCAGCCGGCCACGATGCCCTCCTCGACGAGCTGGCGCAGCTTGCGCTTGCTCATCAGCGTGCCGGCCACGTTCAGGCGCGCGAACTCGATCTGCTGCGGGTGGTGCACGCCGAGCTGGTCCAGGAACCAGTCGTAGAGCGGCCGGTGCACCTCGAACTCCAGGCTGCACATGGAGTGCGTGATGCCCTCGATGCTGTCTTCCAGCCCATGCGCCCAGTCGTACATGGGGTAGATGCACCAGGCATCTCCCGTGCGGTGGTGCCGCGCGTGGCGGATGCGGTACATCAGCGGGTCGCGCAGCAGCATGTTGGGCGAGGCCATGTCGATCTTGGCGCGCAGCACGCGGGCGCCGTCGGGGAACTCGCCCGCCTTCATGCGGCGGAAGAGGTCCAGGTTCTCGGCCACCGAGCGCTCGCGCCAGGGGCTGGGCCGCCCCGGCTCGGTCACCGTGCCGCGGGCGAGGCGGATCTCCTCCTCGCTCTGGTCGTCGACGTAGGCCTTGCCCGCCTCGATGAGCTGCTCGGCGTAGGCGTACATCTGCGGGAAGTAGTCCGAGGCGTGGTAGAGCCGGTCCTCCCAGTCGTAGCCCAGCCAGCGGATGTCGTCCTGGATGGCGTCGACGTACTCCACCTCCTCCTTCTCGGGATTGGTGTCGTCGAAGCGCAGGTTGCAGGTGCCGCCGAACTCCGCCGCCATGCCGAAGTCCAGGCCGAAGGCCTTGGCGTGGCCGATGTGGAGGTAGCCGTTGGGCTCGGGCGGAAAGCGCGTTGCCACCTTGCCGTCCCAGCGGCCTGTGCGCAGGTCCTCGATGATGATGTCGCGGATGAAGTTGCTCGGCGCGGCGGCCTTGTCCTCGTTCATGCTTCTGCCCACTTTCCACGGTAGCCGGCGCCCCCGGGGGCGGGAGCGCGGAGGGCACATGCTAGGCCGAGAAGGGCCGGCTGGCAAGCGGGCAGCGCCCGGCCGCCTCTTTCCAAGAGAGCCCCACCCGGGCTAGACTGCCCGGAGCGCGAAAGGAGCAGGCAGATGGCGGCAAGGGAGGGCTTCGCCGGCCAGGGCTTCCAGTTCTGGACCGGCCGGCCGCTGGCGGGCAAGTACGAGGTGCGCGCGCGCCTGGGCGGCGGCTGGGAAGGCGAAGTCTACCTGGTCCGCGAGCGGGCCACGGGCATCGAGCGCGCGGCCAAGTTCTTCTACCCCGAGCGCAACCCGAAGGGCATTGCGCTGCGCCACTACGCCCGCCTGCTCCACCGCCTGCAGTACTGCCCGATCCTGATTCGCTACCACACGCAGGAAGTGATCACCGTGCGCGGCGAGGCGATCAGCGTGCTCGTCTCCGACTTCGTCGAGGGGGATGGCCTGAGCGACTTCCTCAGCGCCCAGCCCGGCAAGCGGCTGGACCCCTTCGCGGCGCTCCACCTGCTGCACCGGCTCACCCGCGGCGTCGAGGACATCCACGCCGCCGGCGAGGTGCACGGCGACCTGCACGGCAACAACATCATCGTGCGCCGGCGCGGCCTCGGCTTCGACCTCAAGCTGATCGACCTCTACCCCCGCCGCGTCCCCCCGCGGCCCAAGATCAGCGACGACGTGCTCGACCTCGTGCGCCTGCTCTACGACATGGTGGGCGGCCGGGCGCGCTACGCCCGCCAGCCGGACGTGATCAAGGGCGTCTGCAAGGGCCTGCGCAAGGACCTCATCCTCGGCCAGTTCCGCACGGCGGAGCAGTTGCGGCGGCACCTGGAGACCTTGAGCTGGGGCTAGTACAAGAACTTCCCGTGCCGGCGCCGCTGGCGGATCATGTTGCGCAGCTCCACGTCACCCGGAATCACCACGTCCGGGTTCTGCTTGAAGTCCAGCGCGCGGCTGCGGCCGCGGTAGCGCAGCGAGTTCAGGATGAGCTTGATCGTCTCCAGGCGGGCGAGGTGCTTGTCGTCCGAGCGCACCACGTACCAGGGCGTGCGCGCCGTGTGCGTCTGCTTGAGCAGGCGGAACTTGGCCTCGGTGAACTCGTCCCAGAGCTCCTGGGCCTGCAGGTCCACCTCGCTCAGCTTCCACTGGCGCAGCGCGTCGTTCTTGCGGCGCTGGAAGCGCCGCGCCTGCTCCTCCTGGGAAACCGAGAAGTAGAGCTTGAGCAGGAGGGTCTTGCCGTCGGCGATGAAGCTCTCCTCGTAGCCCACCACGTCGGCCATGAACTGCTGGTACTGGGCATCGGTGCAGAAGCCCATCACCGGCTCGACCATTGCCCGGTTGTACCAGCTGCGGTCGAAGAGCACGATCTCCCCCGCCGTGGGGAACTGCTCGATGTAGCGCTTCATGTGCAGCTCGGTGAGCTGGCGCGGGCTGGGCTTGCCCAGGGCCACCACCCGGTAGCGCTTCTCGTTCATGTAGCGGGTGACGCGGCGGATGGTGCCGCCCTTGCCCGAGGCGTCGCGGCCGTCCATGAGGACGATCATCTTGCCGCCCGTGCGCTCCAGGTGCTGCTGCAGCTTGACCAGCTCGGCCTGGTAGGGCTTCAGCTCCTCGCCCTGGTAGTGGGCGATGAGGGTCTCCTCGAGCAGCTTCGTGGCCTCGCGCGTGGGCAGCTGGTCGATGACCGCGCGCACGCGCTTCTTCAGCTTGGCCGCACCGTCCACGGGCACCCGCCCGGCGACCTCGTGCAGCCGGCGCCGCGCGCCCTGGCTCGGTTCCTTGCTGGCCGCCATGCGGCACCTCCCTGGGCGTGGCTGCCCGGCCGGCGCCGGGGCTGCAAAAAGCCGGCCTCCCGCCACGGGCGGGAGGCCGGACAGGTAGCCCCAAGGGGATTCGAACCCCTGTTGCCGGATCGAGAATCCGATGTCCTAACCGGGCTAGACGATGGGGCCACGCTCCTGCGTCCCGTCGGTCGCAGGAGAGGTTGCCCCGCAAGGATTCGAACCTCGATCAACGGAACCAGAATCCGTTGTCCTGCCGTTAGACGACGGGGCAGCAACGGGGCGAAAAATAGCAGATCGCCCCGGGCCCTGCAAGCCCCCCGGGCGTCCAAATCGGGCCCGGCTAGGCCGACGCCGCGCCCGCCCAGGCCCGCCCCCGCAGGCGGGCCAGCGTTTTTTCCCGGCCCAGCAACTCGCACATGCGAAAGATGTCCGGGCTCACGCCGCGGCCGCTGACGGCCACGCGCAGGGCGTGGATCAGCTCGGCGGCGTCCAGGCCCGCTCCGGCGGCTTCCCCGCGCAGGGCGGCCTCGAGCGCCGGGGCGGCGAAGCCACCGGCCGGCAGGGCGGCGAAGCTGTCCGCCAGGGCGGGCAGGCGCGCGGCCGCGGCCCCGCTCAGGCGCTCGGCCACGGCGGCGGGATCGTACTCCGGAAACTCCCGGAAGAAGTGGGTGAGGCTCCAGGCGGCCTCGGGGAAGCTCTTCAAGCGCTTGCCGAGCAGCAGGATCATCGCCCCCAGCGCCTCGCGGACCTCGGGCAGGGGCGGCAGCTGCACCCCCGCGCGCTCCAGCTCGCGATAGGTGCCCAGGATCTTCTCGTCGCGGTCCAGGCGCGCGAAGTGCTCGCCGTTGAGCCAGGCGAGCTTGTCCGGGTCGAAGACGGCCGGGTTCGCGCCCACGCGCTTGAGGCTGAAGGCCTCCACCAGCCGCTTCGGCGTGAAGAACTCGGTCTTGCCGTCCAGGCTCCAGCCGAGCAGGGCGAGATAGTTGAGCATCGCCTGGGGCAGGACGCCCTGCCGCTCGAACTCCTGCACGCTGCTGGCGCCGTGGCGCTTGGACAGGCGCGTCTTGTCCGCGCCCAGGATCATCGGCAGGTGGGCGAACTTGGGCAGCGGGTAGCCGAGCGCGGCGTAGAGCAGGAGGTGCCGCGGCGTGTTGCTGATGTGGTCGTCGCCGCGGATCACGTGCGTGATGCCCATCGCATGGTCGTCCACCACCACGGCGAAGTTGTAGGTGGGCAGCCCGTCGCTCTTGAGCAGGACGAAGTCCTCGATCACCGCGTGCTTGAAGACGCTGCGGCCGCGGATCTGGTCGTCGAGCACCACCTCGCCCTCGCCTTCCCGCGGCACGCGCAGGCGGATGGCGTGGGGCTCGCCCGCGGTCACGCGGGCGGCGGCTGAGGCGGGATCGAGCCGGCCGCAGCGGCCATCGTAGCCCTGGGCGTCATCGCCGGCGGCCTTCTGCTCCTCGCGCTGGGCGCTCAGGGTCTCGGCGCTGCAGAAGCAGGGATAGGCGCGGCCGCCGGCCAGCAGGGTCTCCGCCGCCGCGCGGTAGACGGCCCGCCGCTCGCTCTGGAAGTAGGGCCCGTGGGGCCCGCCCGCCTCGGGGCCTTCGTCCCAGTCCAGACCCAGCCACTGCATCGCCTGGAGAATGCCGCGCACGGACTCGTCGCTGCTGCGGGCGGCATCCGTGTCCTCGATGCGCAGGATGAAGCTGCCCTTCGCGTGCCGGGCGAAGAGCCAGTTGAAGAGCGCGGTGCGCGCCCCGCCCACGTGCAGGTGGCCGGTGGGACTCGGCGCGAAGCGGACGCGCACGGGGGCGCTCGTCGGCGGGGGCGGCGGCGTGCTCATGCGAGGATGCGATCCTTTCCCAGGGCCCGGCTAGTGCGGGTCGTAGACGGCGACCAGATCGATCAGAGGCGTGCCGTAGCAGCGCTCGACGGCCGCCTCGAAGCTGAGCGCCGGGTCGGCCTCCATCGCGGCCACGGTCTCCTTGAAGGGTCCCAGCCCCTCGCCGATCATGATGTCGCGCACGAGGCGGAAGGCCCGCCAGTAGGCGACGCGGCTGGCCAGGCGCTCCTCTTCGAGGATGCCCGGCGTCTCCACCTCGCGCAGCATCAGCTCGCGGTCGCGGAAGATCTCCAGGTCGCGGATCATCGTCGCCTGGTCGATGGCCAGGTCGCGGTCCCTGAGCACGACCACCTGGCCCTCGAGAACGCTCCCCTCATCGCCGAAGAAGGCGCCGGCGCCGTAGAGGAACCAGTAGGGGATGCGATCCCCGGTGCGCCGGCGCAGCTGCCACTCCACGTAGTAGTGGGTGAGCGCCTGCTGGGCCATGCCCCGCGAGGTGATCACCGAGATGGGCTGCAGCACGACGCAGTCGTCCTGGACGTCGCCGGGCACCCACCAGGGCAGGCCCATCTCGCTGCCGTAGTGCGCGAGGTCCAGGGGCATCACCAGGGGGAAGGGCCCCTCGATGTCCCAGCCCAGCCGCTCCTTGATGCCGAAGTAGGCGTAGTCGGCGAACTCGGCCATCACCAGGGCCACATCGCGGGGCACGTAGGGCCCGGCGTAGTGCAGGTCGACGAATTCCGTCACCACCTGCGTCTCGCTCACCTGCGGCCCCGGCCGCGGATCGCCCTCTTTCCAGAGGCGCAGGGTCTTGAAGCCGTAGCCGAAGGGCACGCGGTCGTCGGGGGTCCAGGCGCGCAGGCGCTCCTCGCTACCGGGAGCGTCCTCCGGCGGCAGCACGCCCTTGAAGCGCAGGGTGACCCCGTCCTCGTTGACGAAGGTGCTGTCCACGACGACCGGGGCCGGCGGCTCGCCCTCCGGGTCCGGCACCGGGGGCGCCGCCGCGACGGGCAGCGCCAGCAACAGGGCCAGCGATGCGTAGAGCAGTCTGCGCCGCATCATCCATCCTCCTCATTGTCGGTATCGAGCCAGGGCATCAGGGAGCGCACGCGCCGCCCGGCCGCTTCGATGGGGTGCGCGGCATCGGCGGCGCGCAGCGCGCGCAGGCGCGGAGCGCCGGCGGCGGCCTCGGCCACCCATTCGCGCGCGAAAGCGCCGGACTCGATCTCGCCCAGCAGCGTGGCCAGGCGCGCGCGCGCCGCGGCATCGACCACGCGCTTGCCGCGCGTGAGATCGCCGTAGAGGGCGGTACCGCTGATGTGGGCGCGCATGCCGTCGATTCCCTTCGCGTAGAGCAGGTCCGCCAGGATCTTCACCTCGTGCAGGCACTCGAAGTAGGCGATCTCCGGCGCGTAGCCGCGCCCCACCAGCGTATCGAAGGCCGCGCGCACCAGCTCGCCGAGCCCACCGCAGAGCACCGCCTGTTCGCCGAAGAGGTCGCTGACCGCCTCCTCGCGAAAGCTCGTGGCCAGCGCCCCCGTGCGCAGGCAGCCGAGGGCCGCCGTATAGGCCAGCGCGGTCTGCCAGGCGCCGCCCGTGGCATCCTGGTGGACGGCGATCAGGGCCGCGGCCCCGTGGCCGGCGGCGTAGAGGCGGCGGACCATGCGCCCCTGCGCCTTCGGCGCCACGAGAAAGACGTCGATTCCCGGCCCCGGGTCAAGCAGGCCGAAGCCGACGGCGAAGCCGTGCGCGAAGCCGAGGGCTGCCCCGTCCCGCAGCTGGGGCCGGATCTCCGCGGCATAGAGCTGGGCCTGCGTTTCATCCGGGGTAAGAAGGAGGAGCACATCGGCTTGCGCGGCCGCCGCCGCAGGCGCGAGGACCTCGAACCCGGCCTCCCGGGCCGAGTTCCAGGACTCTCCGCCCGGCCGCGCCCCGATCAGCGGCGCCAGGCCCTCATCGCGGAGGTTGGCCGCCTGGGCCCGGCCCTGGTTGCCATAGCCGATCAGCGCGACGCGGCGGTCGGCCAGGCCCCCCGCGGGGGCGTCCCTCCAGTCGAAGATGCGGGCCATGGCCACGGTCTAGCAGATGGATCGCACACCCGCAAGGCCGGCCCCTTGACTTGGGCCAGGACCGGCATTAGCCTGTGCTCCGCTGGCGGCTTAGCTCAGTCGGTTAGAGCAGCGGAATCATAATCCGCGTGTCCGGGGTTCGAATCCCTGAGCCGCTACCTTCCCCGTCGAGATTGCTTGATTCGGACCTGGATTCCCGGGAGCGCCGGGGGCGCCGCCGGGATTCGCCGGCGCGACCCGGTCGGAGTCGCATAAGCGACGCCAGGACAGTCACCTGCGCCGTTTCGCCGGGGGTGGGCAGGGGCCCGTCGCCGGCACTGACGCCGAGGGGCGGCCATTCCCTGCTAGCGATTCGGCCGTCCGAATCGCAAGGCGACTCTTGACCAAATTCAACTTCCGTTGCATTGTGGCCGCCGGCAGTCGCCACTTCCGCCATTCCCGCGCGGCGGCGGCCCGCAGGGCGGACATCCGTATTAAGGAGGAGAGATGCAGATGAGCAAGTGGATCCTGGCCCTCGCATTGGCGGCCCTGCTGGCCGCTCCCGCGCTGGCGGACAGCGGTGAGCGCGCCGCCAAGCGCGCCCAGGCCGGCGAAGTCGTGCACGATCTGAGCTGGCCCTGGCCCTTCGGCAGGGCGGCCACCGACACCGATGGCGATGGGGTGACCGACGACCTGGATGCCTGCCCCGATACGCCGATGGGCGCCATTGTCGACGCCACCGGCTGCCCCCTGGACAGCGACGGTGACGGCGTCTTCGATGGCCTGGACATGTGCGCGAACACCCCCCGCGGCGCCACCGTGGACGCCAAGGGCTGCCCCAGCGACAGCGACGGCGACGGCGTCTTCGACGGCATCGACATGTGCCCGGGCACCGCCAAGGGCGCCAAGGTGGACATGAAGGGCTGCCCCGCCGACAGTGACGGCGACGGCGTCGCCGACGGCATCGACCAGTGCCCCGACACGCCCAAGGGCGCCACCGTGGACGCCAAGGGCTGCCCCAGCGACAGCGACGGCGACGGCGTCTTCGACGGCATCGACCTCTGCCCGAACACTCCGGCCGGCACGAAGGTCGACGCCAAGGGTTGCGCCGTGGACGTTTCCCAGACCGAGACCATCTTCCTGGACACCGGCGTGATCCGCACGGCGGCCATCCTCTTCGACACCGACAAGGCCACGATCAAGCCCGAGTCCCACAAGGCGCTCACGGAGATCGGCAACATCCTCGTGCAGTGGCCCCAGCTGAAGATCGAGATCGGCGGCCACACCGACAGCAGCGGCGGCGACGCCCACAACCAGACCCTGTCGGAGGCGCGCGCCAAGTCCGTGCTGGATTACCTGACCACGAACTTCCCCAAGATCAGCGCCAGCCAGTACACGACCAAGGGCTATGGCGAGGGCACGCCGGTGGCGGACAACGCCACGGCGGCGGGCCGCAAGGAGAACCGCCGGGTCGAGTTCACGGTGCTCAACAAGGACGAGCTGAAGAAGGAAGTCGAGAAGCGCAAGCAGTAGCGCGCCTCGACCGACGCGAACGTATGCAGACGGCCGCTCCTGCCAGGCAGGGGCGGCCGTCGCCTTTTTGGCCGCCTGGGAATCCCCATGTCCAGCGCGGGGCAGCGGTGCTAGACTCTAGCTCAGCGAGCGACTCCGAGCCCATCGGCAGTCGCCGCCACCACCGACGAAAGGGGAACTCGATGCCCAGCACCGCCGCGCCATCAAGCCATGCCCGCCGACAGCTCGCGCTCAGGGGATGGAGCCTCCTCGCCACGCTTGCCATCCTGGGCGCCGCCGGTGCCGCCGGCGCCCAGCGCCTCTTCGTCGGCCTGGAGGGCTCGAGTCCGCCCACGAAGTCCACGGATCTCGCCGGCTTCCCTGCGGTCGCCTGGGAGACGCTCTTCCCCTTCGACGTCAGCGGTGCGGCCGCCACTCCGGGCGGCGAGCTCTACGTCTGCAACGGCTCCTTCACCACCAACCTGTACCGCGCCACGCTGGACATGAGTCCGCCGCAGTATCTCTGCACCCTCTCCGTGGACATCCACGCCCTGGCCCACGACGGCACCACGCTCTACGGCTATTCGAACTACGCGAGCCCGAAGGGCATCTACGCCATCGACACGGTCACCGGCCAGGCCACCCTGGTCCTGGATGTCTACACGGGCACGGGCTTCCTCTTCTTCGCGCTCGACTACAACCCCGCCGACGGCCTCTTCTACGGCTACACCGAGTACGGCGCCAGCGGACTCTACTCGATCGACCTGGACAGCGGCGCGATGCTGCGCGTGGTCGGGCCCATTCCCGCGGCCAATTCGCAGGGGCGGGGACTGGCCGTGGGCCAGAACACGGTCTACCTCACCGCGACGCGCGGGGACGACGGCATTCCGCTCTACGCCTACGACCTGAGCCAGGGCGCCAACGGCCAGTGGGTCGGCTTCACGAACCCCTATCCGCAGTACCATTCGACGGGCGGAGCCGCGTGGATCCCGGCCCCCAGCGCGGCGCCGGAGATCGGCGTCCATGGTGCCCAGCCTCGCATCGACGGCATCTGGCCCAACCCGATGCGCGCCGGCGCGACGGTGGCCTTCTCGATCGAGCGCGCGGGGGCAGTCCGCCTGCGCGTCTACACGCCCGGCGGCCGCGCTCTGGGCGAGCTGCTGGATGGCGAGCGCGCCGCGGGGGCTCACGACTTCACCTGGGACGGCCGGATCGAGGGTCGGCCGCTGCCGGCCGGCGTCTATCTCCTGCGCCTGGAAACGGCGGCAGGCGCCTCGGCGCGGCGCCTGCTCGTTCTGCACTGATCCGCGGGCGCCCGGCAGGCCGCCCGCCCGCGGGGGCGGAGCTCGGCGGGCGCGATCTAGAGCTGGGGGAAGAGCGGCGAGGAGAGCGCGCGCAGTTCCGAGTGCCGGATGAGGCCGCCCTGGTGGGCTGTCCAGGCCAGCAGCCAGCTCAGGACGAGGGCCGCCGCGAGCAGGGTCCAGCGCAGCCAGGGGGCGGGCCGCTCGCCCTGGAGATGCTGCAGCAGGGCCAGCAGCGCGGCGAGGCCGACCAGCACCGTCCCCATGAAGGCGCCCTTGCCCAGGGCGCCATGGGCTTCGGCGAGATCGCGCTCGACGCCCGGCGGCAGGGCGAGGCTCTCGTAGGCCGCCGGGCCGGAAAAGTAGGCGGCGGCAGCGGCGAGCGCCGCGAAGACGAGGAAGGCCGCGCCGGTCTGGAAGAGCGTTTCGCTCTTGGTCGGGCGCGCGAGAGCGAGCAGGACCACGGCGGCCGGGCAGGCCAGCACCGGCAGGTGCACGACGAGCAGGTGGAACTGAACCGCGCTCACCGCTTCCCGGTCCGGATGGCGTCGGCCGGGTCGACGCCCTGCTCGACGGCCTCGTAGTTCAGCTCGCTGCCGCCCATGCTGTGCGGGATCAGGTAGACCGCGCTCATCACGAGGGCGCCCAGCACCACCGCCGCCCGGGGGATCAGCTCCCGCCGCTTCGGCCGAAAGCCGATCACCGCGCAGGCGAAGACCCAGCTCAGCCACATGATGAGCATCTTGTTGTCAGTGAAGTCGCCGCCGAAGGGGAAGCCCGTCCAGTACTCGCCGAAGGCGTGCTTCTGGACGAGGGGACCCAGCACCATGCCGCCGATCGTCATGCCGACCAGGGCCAGCCAGGAATAGCGGCGCATGCTGCTGGGCGCGACGATGGCGGCCAGGCCGGTGCGCATGCCGATGAGCACCGAGAAGAACATCATGAGGATGTGCGGGACGAGCACGCCGGCCGGGACATTGTCCTTGAAGCGGATCACGACGTTGCCGGCCTCGGCTTCCGGGATGCGCAGAGGTCCCTCGCCCGCGTCCAGCTCCACGTAGTACTCGAGCTTGCCGGCCGCGGGCTGGGCGGGCAGGCGGCCGATCAGGAAGGGCTGCTCGGCCGGCTTGCCCCGGCCGCGCAGGAGATCGGCGAAGAGCCGCAGCAGGCCGCGCCGCGGCCGGGCCATCTCGTGCGCGAGCGGCGCGGCCGTGAACGCGTCGGCGGTACGGTAGCGCTTCCAGAAGAGCGTGCCGCTGGCCTGCGGGCCAGGATCGGGCAGCATCACCTGCGCGGTCGGGTTGGTCTTCACGGAGGTATCGCTGCGGATCAGCGAGTAGCCGTAGCCCTGGCCGCTCGCGATGAAGTTGCCCCGGCGCGGATAGGTGGGTCCCGTGCTCCGCTGGTAGGCCACGGCCCCGAGCATGAGCGCCAGGGCGATCACCCAGAGGAGAAGGCGCAACCAGAGCGGTTCCGTGCGATAGAACTGCGAAGCGGACATGCCGACCTGCCTGGGCTGAGGGGGGGCCGCGGGGCGGTGCCGGGCATCCTAGCCGCTGGCTGGGCCGACCGCAAGGCCCGGCCGCCGGGTCCGGTGCCTACCAGGGGTTGGTTGCGAAGACGGAGAACTCTGGAATGAAGCCGCGATCGTCGATCTCCAGGGCGCCGACGACGGCATCGGCGATCTCCTGCGGGCGCAGCTTCTTGTCGCTCAGCTCCTGGCTGCGCCCGAGCTTGGCGAAGAAGGCCGTCTGCACTTCGCTCGGATTGACCTGCGTGACGCGGATGTTGTAGGTCCTCAGCTCCGCGCGCCAGCTCTCGCTCATGCCGCGCAGGGCGAACTTCGATCCCGAGTAGGCCGTGGCGAACTTGCCGCCGGCGAGCCCCGAGGTCGAACCGATGTTGACGATGTGCCCCCGCTCCTGGTCGATGAAGTGCCGCGCCGCCTCGCGCGCCATCAGCATGGCACCGGTCACGTTCGTGCGGAAGACGGCCTCGAACTTCTCGGTGGTCATGTCCACCAGCGAGAGGAAGTGCCCGAAGCCCGCGTTGTTGACGAGGATGTCCAGCCCACCCAGCCCCTCGATGGCGGCCGCGGTGACGCGCACGGCGTCCGCTTCGACGCCGACGTCGCCCGGCAGGCCGAGCACGCCCAGGGACTCCGCCGCCGCCTGCAGCTTCTTGTCGCTGCGGCCCATGATCGCCACCTGGGCGCCTTTGGCGACCAGGGCCTCGGCGATCGCATAGCCGATTCCTTCGCTGCCCCCGGTGACCAGGGCGCGCGCATCCTTCAGGTTCATGGCTTCCTCTCAGGGTTCGGGGGCGCTCGCTACCGGACGAGCACGAGCTTGCGCAGGGCCAGCGTTCGTCCCCCCGCGCTCAGGCGCGCCAGGTAGAGGCCCGAGGCCAGGGGCCGGCCGGCGGCGTCCCGGGCCGTCCAGTCGGCGCGCTGCTCGCCCGCTGCCTGCCGACCCGCCCTCAGTGTTGACTGAAGGCGGCCGCGGATGTCCAGGATTTCCAGCCGCACGATGGCGCTTTCGGCCAGGTGGTAAACCAGGGTCGCGTGTCCGTTGACCGGATTCGGATAGGCCGCCAGGCCGAACCTGCCCGGCGGCGCGGTCGCTACGGCGGTCAGGCTCCCATCGCCCTCATAGCAGCCCAGGTCGAGCCGGCCGCCGATCAGGCGCGGGCGGCCGGCGAGATCCAGTAGAGGCAGCGCGAGCCCCGTGGTGTCGGGCGGTCCCGCATCCACGCAGGGCGAACCGGGCCCCAGCGCCCAGGGATGCTCGCCCTCGCCAAGAACCCAGGGATCGGCGCTGAAGTTGCCCTCGCCGCCGTGGGCGGTCTGGATGTCGTTGTAGCGCACGTAGAAGGGCTTCGTGTTGATCAGCGCCGTCGCTTCGAAGTAGTTGAAGCTGTTCGCCCAGACCAGGCAGCCCGTGAGCTGGGGGCGGGCGATCATCGCCACCAGCGTCGCGGCGCGATCGACGATCTGGGGATTGTGGTCCACGTTGGCCACCACCGTCGAGGCCACGAGGCGCGGCATCGCCTCCAGGCAATAGAGCGCGCCCCCCGCCACGAAGGCGTGATTCGCTTCGAGCAGGCAGCCGACCACCTGCGGCTGGGCGTAGTGCGAGCAGTAGAGCGCGCCGCCGTAGTCCGCCGCGTTCTCGCGCAGGATGCAGTTCTCCACTCGATGATCGCCGCCGCCGGCAAAGCTCAGCGCGCCGCCGGGAGCGCCGGGGCCCAGACCCTTCGCGTGCTCGATGACGCAATAGGCAAGCTGCGAGGGGCCCTGATCGGCCGGCGGAAAGGGAAAACGCAGGCCGGCCCAGGCGCCGGCCGTGCTGGAGTCCGGCGCGAAGCGCCAGGGCTGGGCGCTGTCGAAGTGGATGCGCCGGGCGGGCTCGCCCTGGGCAAGGAGCCGCCCCAGCACCGTGAGCGCGTGGAAGCCCGCGAATTCCACGCGCACGCCGGGCATCACGCGCAGGGTGGCGCCCGCGGGCACGAGGACCTCGGCCGTCACGCGCACGGTGTCGGCATCCCAGACCGTCTCGCTCCTCACCGGAAGCGCTCCGCCCACGCAGACGAGACCCGGGCGCCCTGCGGCCGGCGCCGGATGCGCAGCCGGCGGTACCGGAGCGCCGGGCTGCGGGCCGGGGAAGCTCAGGCAGCCATAGCCCGCCGCGGGCGAGCCCGGCTGCAGGCGGAAGTCGCCGTGCTCGGGATCGACGAGCAGGGGATCCGTGCCGATGCGATTGTCGTGGGGCGCTTGCCCGGCAGCCTGCCAGGCGTAAGGCTCGAATCAGCCGTACTCTCACAGAAAGCCGAAATGCAGCAGCGGATCGCCGTTCTCTCGCGGATTGCTGCGAAAGCTCCAGTTCTCGTGCACCGTGGCGGTCCCCGCCAGGCTGAGCGCGACGTTCAAACCGGTCTGCAGCCACTCCATCGGATAGCCGTTGTCGAAGACCCAATCGGGGCCGGTCGCCAGCGCGTCGACGATGAGGTTGCGCTCGACGAGCAGCCCGTCACCCGTGCGCTGCAGGCGCAGGGCATAGTCGTGGGGCCGATAGAAGGTCACCTGCCGCACGGAGCCGCGCGGCTGGCGGTCCACCTCGTAATCGAGGCCCCGATAGCGCAGGGAGCCGCCGATGATCACGCAATCCTCGACGTCCAGGCGGTTCGGGCAGTAGGAGATGCTGAGCTGGCTGCCGGCCAGGTCCAGCACGGCGCCATTGCCCAGGATCTTCACGTCCAGGCCCGCCTCGCCGGAGTAGCTCGTGCTCTCGGGGATCAGGATCGGTCCGATCTGCAGGCCGCCCGTGTAAACGACCCCGGGCTCCAGGATGAGCAGCTTGTCGTAGCCTGCGCCCGGTGACGCGGCGTCGAAGGCGGCGCGCAGGGTGCCGGCGGCGGCAGTGGCGGCCGCGCCCAGGAGGAGGGCAAGGCTGAACGCGAGCAGGCGAGTCATGGGGCCTCGGGCGCTGCGGTGAGGTTCGAGTATATCACGCTGCCCGGCCGGTGGCGACATGGGGAGGGCCTGGCCCGCGGCGGGAAGCGCTGGGGCATCGACAGCCGGCGGGCGAGCCGCTATGCTCCCGCCTTCCCTTGCCCGGCGCCCTGCGGAGATCCTGCGCGTGAAACTGAAAGCCGACCTGCTACTGCTCCTGGCCGCCGCCATCTGGGGCTTCGCCTTCGTCGCCCAGCGCGCCGGCATGGCGCACCTGGGCCCGCTCACCTTCAACGCGCTGCGCTTCGGCCTGGGCGCGGCGGTGCTCGCGCCCTTCCTCGTCGGCGCCCGCCGCCACGGCTTCCTGGCCGCGCTGCCGGGCGGGGCCCAGGCCGGCCTCGCCCTCTTCATCGGCGCCTCGCTGCAGCAGTGGGGCCTGGTGCACACGAGCGCGGGCAAGGCGGGCTTCATCACCGGGCTCTACGTGATCATCGTGCCCGTGCTCGGCATCCTCGAGGGTCGGCGCACGGGCTGGGGCACCTGGCTGGGGGCGCTCTGCGCGATCGCCGGGCTCTACCTGCTCAGCGTCCGCAGCGACCGGCGCATGGACTACGGGGAGATGATGGTGACGGCCGGGGCGCTGCTGTGGGCGATCCACGTGCTCATCATCGCCCGCTGGACGCCGCGCCACGACGCCCTGACCCTCGCCGGCCAGCAGTTCGCCGTCGTCGCCCTGCTCAGCGCCGCCGCCGCCCTGCTCAGGGAGCGCGGCGCTCACTTCGATCTGGCGGGCGCGGCCCTGCCCGTCCTCTACGCGGGCCTGCTCTCGACGGCCATCGCCTTCACGCTCCAGGTCGTCGCCCAGCGCCAGGCGCCGCCCGCGCACGCGGCCCTGCTGCTCAGCCTCGAGGCTGTCTTCGCTGCCCTCGGCGGCTGGTGGCTGCTCGGCGAGACGCTCTCCCGCCGCGGCCTGGCCGGCTGCGCGCTGATGCTCGCGGGCATGCTGGCCTCGCAGCTGCTGGGTCGGCCCCGGCGCGCCCGGACGGAAATGGCGCGGGGCGCGCCCTGAGGACGCGCCCCGTCGCCGCGGCCGCCGCACGGCCTAGAAGAGTCGATAGTTGAAGCCCAGCGACAGGGTCTGCTTGAACTGCCCCGCCTTGCGCACGGCGGCGCCGACGGCGCCCGCGTTGAGCAATTCGCCCCCCTCGCCCAGCTCGGGCTTCACGCTGTTGTCGTACTTGTCGTAGGCCCAGCGCAGGTAGAGGTTCACGACGATGTGCTTGGTGATCGCCGCCGTGAAGATGTTCTCCCAGTCGATGTCCAGCGCGGTGCTGAAGTCGGCGAGATCGGGATCCAGGCCGGCAAGGGCAAGGTCGGCATCCGTCAGGTCGCTCTTACCCGAGAAGAAGAGGGGCTGGTAGAAGCCGAGCTTGGCCGTCCAGGCCACCCTGTCCTCCAGGATGCGCGTCTTGTAGTCGGTGATCAGCTCCAGGCCGCCGTCGGTGGTGCCGTCGGCGCTGGTCGCGTCGTCGAGGCCGTCGCTGGCATCCGTGTCCGTGTAGACGCTGCGGCGGCTCTGGCGCAGCGTGAAGCCCAGGCGGCTGAGCAGGCTGCGCTCCTCCTCGTTGATGAACTGGCGGGCGACACCCGCCGACTCCTTGAACTGCAGCGGATTGAGAAAGAGGCTGCGGCCGTGGGCGTCGCTCGCGTCCAGGAACTGGCTCTCCATCCGCCCGGAGACGAAGGGATCGACGTAGCCGCCCAGCGTGAATCGCAGTGTGCTTTCCAGGTCGACGAGGTCCGTGGACTTCTCGGGCTTGTCCCAGTTGCGCTCGCCGGGCTGACCGCTCTGCTGATGCGTCTCGCCGAAGGCGAGCTTGAGCTGGCTCAGCCAGTTGACCTTCGGGCTCATCTGGCTCTCGAGGGCGCCGTTGAAGTTCCCGGTCCAGATCAGCGAGCCCTTGTCGCCGCCGCGCCAGTTGTCGCTGTAGGCGCTCTGCGTGACATTGAGGCCGATCTCCGCGGACTTGTAGACCTTGCCCAGCTCGAGCACCCGCTCCTTGCCTTCCGCAGCGAGGGCGCTCGACGCCGCCAGCAGCAGCGCGAGCGCGGCAGTCCCCCGACCAGTGATGATCCTGCGCATTGTCGTCCTCCTTGGTCCACTGCCCCGCCGCCCAGCATCCCGAGGCAAGCCGCAATCCGCGGCCGTCTTGTTTCTATGATGAAAACACCGGCCCCAGCGCCGCCGGTCGGGTCAATCTAGGCCCGAGACTCGGCCTGTCAAGGTCAGCCCGGCGGCGATGGTTGCTTTCCGGCTGCAGACTGCGTAGACTCCCGCCCGCTTTGCGGGTGACTATTACTTTCGAGCGATTGCAATCCCGAGGAGGGAGCCGAATGAGCATGATGAGCGAGTTCAAGGCCTTCGCGATGAAGGGCAACGTGATGGACATGGCGGTGGGCATCATCATCGGCGGCGCCTTCGGCAAGATCGTCGCCTCCTTCGTCAGGGACGTGTTGATGCCCCCCATCGGCATGATGCTGGGCGGGGTCGACTTCACGAAGCTCGCCTTCACCATGAAGGCGGCCACCGCCGAGGTGCCGGCGGTGACGCTCAACTACGGTACCTTCATTCAGGCGGTCGTCGACTTCCTCATCATCGCCTTCGCGGTCTTCATGATGGTCAAGCAGATGAACCGCTTGAAGAAGCAGGAGGAGGCCGCTCCGGCAGCGCCGCCCGCGCCCTCCAACGAAGAGGTCCTGCTCACGCAGATTCGCGACTTGCTGAAGAAGTAACGGAGCCCACGGCCCGGCCGCCCCTGCTCCGGAGGGCTAGGCTTGCGCTGCGGTTTCTGGTATAACTCCCCTGATCCTGAGTGGAGGGAGGAGACCGATGAGAAGCCGGCTGCGCTGCGGGCGCCTCGCACTGCTCGCACTGATCCTGGTGGCCGCCGCGCCTCTGCGCGCGGAGGACCTTGACGGCCGCTTCGGCCTGGGTGCCGAGGCGGCCGCCATGAAGCTGATGGGGGGCGAGCGCGACTACAGCGACGTCAATCCCAACTTCGCCCTTCACCTGCGCTACGGCCTGTCGCCGCATTTGAGCCTGGAGGCTGCGGGCAAAGCGCTCTGGAGCCGCCCCGCCGTGTCCGCGCCCGGCGACGAGGCCGGCCTGGAGTGGAAGGCCACGCAGGAGATCTACACCAGCATCTGGCAGCTGCGCGCCGGCCTGCTCTATCACGTCCTGCCGCAGCGGCGGCTGTCCCCCTACCTGGGCCTGGGCCTGGGCGTGATCGGCTTCCGCGTCAAGGACATGCGCGATGGCGGCGGCTTCGGCGGGCTCTTTCCCGGCGGCCCCATCCTCGATGGCTACGATACCAACGGCGATCCCCAGGCTCTGGATGCACTGCACTTCAGCGGCACCCTGGCGGCGGGCTGCGAGTGGTTCCTGCACCCCCGCTTCGCCCTGGCCCTGGGCGCGCGCTACCATCTCTTCCCGGGCAACGACCTGGACAACGTCGGACTCAGCAACGAGGACTTCTTCGGCCCCGCCTACGTGGATGCCAACACGGGCCTCGCGGAACTGCACTTCGGTTTCACCTGGTTCTTCGGCAGCGGTGACCGCGACCACGACGGCATCGGCGACCGCGAGGATCGCTGCCCCGAGGCTGCCGAGGACTTTGACGGCTTCCAGGACGCCGACGGCTGCCCCGACCCGGACAACGACGGCGACGGTGTCCCCGACGAGTTCGACCGCTGCCCGGAGAATGCCGAGGACTTCGACGGCTTCCAAGACGCCGACGGCTGCCCCGATCCGGACAACGACGGCGACGGCATCCCCGACCTCAAGGACGGCTGCCCCGGCGCGGCGGAGGACATCGACGGCTACCAGGACGCCGACGGCTGCCCCGACCCGGACAACGACGGCGACGGCGTCCTCGACGCAAACGACACCTGCCCCGACACGCCGCCCGGGGTGAAGGTGGACGCGCGCGGCTGCCCGGAGGTCGCCGCGCAGGAGATCCAGCCCACGTTGCCGCCGGTCGTCGAGATCAAGGAATCCCTGGTGCTCAAGGGGGTGCACTTCCTCAACGGCAAGCACGAACTGGCTCCGGACTCGCGCGCGGTGCTCGATGTCGTGGCCCGCTCGCTGCTGGCCTATCCTGAAGTGATGATCGAGATCCAGGGCCACACCGACAGCGCCGGCTCGGCGACCTACAACGAGAGCCTCTCGCTGCGGCGGGCCGAGGCGGTGCGCGACTACCTCGTGACGCAGGGCGTACCCATCCGCCGCATGCGCGCCGTGGGCTACGGGGAGCGCTTCCCCATCGCCTCGAACGCCGACCCCGAGGGGCAAGCCGAGAACCGCCGCGTGGAGGTGCACCGCATCGGCGGCAACTAGGCGGCTCTTCAGCCGCGGCGACGGGGGATGGCCGCCGGGGCCTTTCGCCGGCCAGGCACTTGCCGAGGGACCAGCCGCCGCCCCCTAGTTCAAGCTGTGGGGGGTGGCCAGGGTGAAGACGGGAATCGACGCCTCGAACTCGCTGCCGTCGTCCCGCTGCATCAGGTAGCTGCCGCGCATCGAACCCAGCGGGGTCGGCAGCGGGCAGAAGCTGCTGTAGCTGAAGGACTCGTTCGGCTCCAGCCGCGGCTGCTCGCCGACCACGCCGGCGCCGCGCACTTCCTGCACGCGGCCGGCCGCATCCGTGATGACCCAGTGCCGAGCGATGAGTCGCGCCGCGGCGTCGCCGCTATTGTGAATGCGGATGCGGTAGGCGAAGAAGTAGTAGCCCTCCTCGGGCGCCGAGCGCTCGGGCAGGTAGACGCCCTCGGCTTCCACCCGGATGCCGCCATCGTCGCGGACACTCATGCCGACCTCCTCGCTCCTTGGCTCCGCCACGCCCCGGTCCCGGGGGCGCGCCGATCCGGGCGCGGGCGACCTCGCGGGGGCGCAGGCGCCCCACCGCTTTCTCGCCCTTCCCGATCGGGGCTCGGATTGGAATGCCCCTTGCTGTGCCCCGACCGGCGCCGCCAGCGGCGACGCCCAACCGATTCCATCAAACGGAGGATGGTCGATGTCTCCCACTAAGCGCAATGCCGGTTTCACCTTGATCGAGGTCATCATCGCCGTGGCCCTGGTCGCCATCATGGCCGTGGCCATCGCGCCGCCGCTGGTCCAGAACATCAAGCAGGGCAAGATCACTCGCGCCCAGAGCGATGTTCAGGCCATCAGCACCGCGATCCTGAGCTTCTACAAGGACGTCGGCGACTGGCCGACCACCTCGCCCACTGGCGGTGCCCTCAACCGCCTGGTCGGCAACTATGCCCTGGGCGGCGGCAACAATGGCATCCCGGCTGGCTCGAATGCGGTCACCGGCGCGGGCCGCTGGCGGAATTATGGCCAGGCAGGCACGCTGACCGAGTACCTCATTCGCAACCAGGCCGCCGGCAATGCCGAGCTCTACCGCATCAGCCGCAATCCCATGAGCACTCCCGGCTGGAACGGGCCCTACCTCTCGGAGGTCACCCTGGACCCCTGGGGCAGTCCCTACTGCGTGAACGTCCGCTACGGGCAGGCCGCGCTCTCGGGCACGGCCACCGCGAACTACGACATGCACAATTTGATCATCGTCTCGGCGGGGCCGAACAAGATCTTCGAAACGGCCTTCGACGACAACGTCTTCGACGAGCAGGCCGGCGGCGACGACATCGCCTACATCATCCAGCGCGCCAGCCGCTACTAGGCAGCAAGCGAGCGACCTCCTCCCTCCGCCCGCCCCGGCGCCTACGCGCCGGGGCTCAGGCGGATCGAGGGCAGCCCGCTCGCGGCGGTGCCGCCGTCGTCGCGAGCGAACGCAGGCAGGGAGTAGCGATGGAGACCAAGAGCGCGGGTCGCCTCGGCGAAATCCTCCTCGCGGCCGGCTTGATCAGCCCCGAGCACCTCGAGCTGGCGTTGCGCGAACAGGGGCAGACCGGCGAGAAGCTGGGCGCCATCCTGCAGCGGCTGGGCGTGGTCACCGAGAAGGAGATCGCGCGCATCCTCGCCAGCCAGGCGGGCGTGCCCCACGTCTCCTTGCGCGAGGAGTGGATCCAGCGCGAGGCCGTGGACCTGATCCCGCCCAGCTTCGCCGAGCAGGAGCGGGTCTTCCCCATCACCATCCGCGGCAAGACCCTCGTGCTCGCGATGGCGAATCCCCTCGACCTCGAGTGCATCGACGCCGCCGGCCGGCTGACCGGACACTACATCGAGGTGGTCCATGCCACCGATAGCGACATCCAGGCGACGCTGCAGCAGTACTTCGGCAGCCGCAGCGACATCGACGCCCGCATCGACCAGGCCCTGGCCTCGTCGCGGGCGAACCTCGCGGCCGGCGCTCGCGCCGCCGACGGCGACTCCCCCTTCGTGCGCCTGGTCGACCTGCTGCTGGGCAAGGCGGTCGAGCTGGGCGCCACCGACATCCATGTCGAGCCGGAGGAAAAGGTCATCCGTTGCCGCTACCGCATCGACGGCCGGCTGCGGCAAGGCCATTCGCTGCCCAAGGAGCTGCAGAGCGTCCTCATCACGCGCTTCAAGATCCTGGCCGGCATGAACATCTCCGAGGCGCGCGTGCCGCAGGACGGGCGCATCCTCTTCGAGCACGAGGGGCGCAAGATCGACCTGCGCGTGTCCTCCTTCCCCACCGTGCACGGCGAGACCTTCGTCGCCCGCCTGCTCGACAAGCAGAACCTGCTGGTCGGCATCCAGGGGCTCGGCATGAGCAAGAAGATGCTCCCGGCCTTCACGCGTGATCTGGCGCGGCCCAATGGCATCATCCTGGTAACGGGGCCCACGGGCTCCGGCAAGACCACCACGCTCTACTCGGCGATGCAGCACCTCAACGCCCCCGACGTGAAGATGATCACCCTGGAGGACCCGGTCGAGTACGAGTTGCCCCTGATCAACCAGGGCCAGATCCAGACCGCCCAGGGCTTCACCTTCGCCCGCGGCCTGCGCGCGATCTTGCGCCAGGACCCGGACATCATCCTGGTGGGCGAGATCCGCGATCAGGAGACGGCCAGCCTTGCGATTCGCGCGGCGCTGACGGGGCACCTCGTCTTCAGCACCCTGCATACGAATGACGCGGTGGGCGTCATCCCCCGCCTCGTCGACATGGGGGTGGAGCCCTATCTGCTCTCGGCCACCCTGGTCGCCGTGGTGGCCCAGCGCCTCGTGCGCGGCGTCTGCCCGGTCTGCCGCGTCAGCATCGAGCCCACGCCCGAGCAGCGCGAGCTGCTGGGCCTGGACGACGCGGCGCTCGCGGATGCCACCTTCACCGCCGGCAAGGGCTGCCCAAGCTGCAACGATTCCGGCTACAAGGGCCGTCTGGCCGTCTTCGAGTACCTGCAGGCGACCGAGCCGGTGCGCCGCATGATCGCCGAGCGCGCCCCCACGGACGCCATCGTGGCGGTGGCGCGTGAGCAGGGCATGCGCAGTCTGCGCGAGGACACCCTGGCCAAGGTGCTGCGCGGCAAGACCACGCTCGTCGAGATGATG
The DNA here is from genome assembly GCA_963695095.1 of uncultured bacterium. Classification (GTDB taxonomy): domain Bacteria; phylum Krumholzibacteriota; class Krumholzibacteriia; order JACNKJ01; family JACNKJ01; genus VGXI01. The sequence goes on from CAVOFT010000001.1 coordinate 3,435,913, forward strand.
CGGGTCGTGGCATGAAGGAGTTCCGCTATCGAGCGCTCAGCGCGAGCGGCGAGACGGTGACGGGCATGCGTCAGGCTGCCAACGTGGCGGCGCTGGCCCGCGACCTCACTGCCCAGAACATGATCCTGATCGATGGGCGGCCCTCCCTGCGCCTGTTCGGCGGCGGCCGCGTGCGACGCCGCGATCTGCTCGATTTCACGCTGCACATGGCCACCTCGCTGGGAGCGGGCATCCCCGTCATCCAGGCTCTGCGCGACGCCGAGGCGGGCATGGCCGGCCAGGGTTTCGCGCGCGTGATCAAGGACCTGCGCGAGGAGATCAGCAGCGGCAGCCAGGTGGCCGAGGCGATGAGCCACCACCCGGACGTGTTCCCCCAGCTCTACCTGGCCCTCATCTCGGCCGGCGAGAGCTCGGGCAACCTGGACGGCACGCTCGCCGAGCTGGTGCGCTATCTCGAGTGGGCCGACGACCTGGAAGGCAAGGTGAAGCAGGCCCTGATCTACCCGGCGATCCTGGCCACGGCGACGCTGGGGCTATTCCTGCTCATGATCATCTTCGTTATTCCACGCTTCATGGAGGTCTTCCAGGAGCTGGACTACCAGCTGCCCACGCTCACCCTGCGCGTGCTGGCCACGGGCGCCTTCTTTCGCCATTGGTGGCCCTTCCTGTTCGGCGGCGTGGCGGCTCTCGTCACCGGGCTGCGCATGCTCGCCCGCAGCGAGCGCGGCCGCCTGGCGCTGGATCACCTGCTGCTCAATCTGCCCATCGTCGGCGGCTTCCAGCGCAACCTGGCGCTGTCTCGCTTCGCGCGCAACTTCGCCATGCTCTTCGCTTCCGGCATCGACATCCTGCGCGTGCTCGCCCTGCTCGAGCGCGTGGTCGGCAACAGCGTGCTCGCCGCGGAGATCGCCACTGCGCGCCAGCGCGTGGTGACCGGCGACACCCTGTCTCGCGCCTTCGCCGACAGTCCCTACTTTCCGCCCTTGCTCAAGCGCCTGATCGGGGTCGGCGAGCAAGCCGGCAGCCTGGACAAGACACTGGCCAAGGCCGCCGAGTACCTGGACAAGGAGCTGCCGCGCGCGATCAAGCGCCTGTTCACCCTGCTCGAGGCGGCGATCATCGTCGTGCTCGGCGCGCTGATCGCGATCAGCGCGCTGGCGATGCTCCTGCCCATCTTCCAGATCCAGGGGCAGTTGATGAAATGAAGAAGACCCTGCGCACTCGTCGTAACTCGGGCTTCACGCTGCTGGAAGTCATCATCGCCATCGCCATCATCGGCATCATGATCGGCGCCGTGGCGCCGGTGGCGCATCGCCAGCTCGTGGCGGCCCGCGAGGATGCCACGCGCCTGGAGCTGGACCGCCTGCGCGCGGCCCTGGCCGCCTACTACGAGGACATCGGCGCCTTCCCCGGCGAGGGCGTGGGCCTGGCCGCCCTCGTCGGCGCCAGCGGGCCCGCCGGCTGGCAGGGCCCCTACATCGAATCCGGCGGTGATGACCCCGCCGCCGCAGTGGCCAATGACGCCTTCGGCCAGCCCTACATCTACGATCTCGCGCCGAACGTGCTGCCGGCCGGCGCCGCCGACCTCATCGTGGCCAGCCCCGGCGCCAATCGCCGCAATGAACTGCTGGCGGGCGGCACCTGGAATCTGGCCAACGCTGCGGCGGTGGACGACATCGCGCTCGCCATCACGACCGGCCCGCTCGATCGAGACAAGCGCCTCGGCTCGCTCGCCGAACTGGAGGCTCTGGCCGGCGGCGCGCGGCGCCACTACCAGGACCACAGCAGCTTCCCCGCTGTGCTCGCGGACTTGTCGGGCAGCTACGTCGATCCCGGCTTCGCCAACGACAGCTTCGAGGACGACTGGCGACAGTCCTATCGCTCGCGCATCGAGGCCCTGGGGGGCGGCGCCAGCCGCTTGATCCTCTGGAGCCTGGGCCCAAATCACACGGATGAAAACGGCACCGGCGACGACCTCAGCTACGAGGTCAACAGCAGCGCGATTCCGCCGCCGGGGGGTAGCCCGTGATCCGGCGCGCTGAAGCCTACTGCCTCGCCGCCCATGCCGAGGGCTTCCTGGCCCTGTCGCTCGGCCGCGGGGAGGCCGGCGGCTATCGGGTCAACTGGCTCGAAAGCCTGCCTGCCGGACGGCCCGGGGCGGCGCCGCACTGGCGCGAGCTGACTCGCGCGAGCCGCCGCCTGCTCTTGCTGCTGCCCAACGATAGCTGCCAGCTCTTCCACGCGCGCTTGCCCGAGATGAAGCCCGAGCTGCAGCGCCTGGCCGTGGCCGGCATGCTGCAGAAGCAGCGAGGCGGCAACCCCGATCACTGGAGCGTCGCCGTCCGTCGCCGCGAGGGCAGCAAGGGCGCGGACGGCCGCCTGCTCGTGACCGGCCTGGCCCTCGAACGGCCGGCCCTGGGCAAGCTGCTGCAGCCGCTGGCCGGCAGCGACCTCTATCCCGGCCTCGGCCTGCCCCAGGCCCTGGCGCTGGACGCCCTCCTGCGCCGCGAGCTGCGCGACGCAGAGCCGGGCAGCGGGGCCTGGAACCTCGTCTTCCTTGGCCGCGAGGAGCGCTTCCTCGTCATCGGCGATGCGCAAGGACCACACCTCGTGCGGTCCCTGCCGGCCGACCTCTCGGGCGGCACGGACCGCGACGAGTACCTGGAGCGTCTGGGCACGGAGATCGAGCGCTCCCACTTCTTCGCCCAGCAGGGCGAGCAGGGGACGCGCGTCGAGCGCGCACTGGTCTGCGGAGACCCCGAGTTGTCCGCGCACCTCGTGCAGCGCCTGGCCAAGGCCGACGGCCTGCTCGCCCAGCACTGGCAGCCCGAGCAGAACTTCAAGGTGGCGGACGCGGCGGCGAGCTGGGAATTCCTGCCCGTCCTGGCCGGCGCGGCGGCGGCGCTCGAGGGCGCGCTCTTCAACGTCATGCCCCGGCGCCGGCAAGACGGCGCCCTCTGGCACCTGCGCCGCTACGCGATCACCGGTGGCGCCGCCTGCTGCCTGGGCATCCTGCCCCTCGTCGGCGGCGGCGGCGAGCTCACTCGCCACCTGCAGTCTCAGGTGCTCGAGCAGCAGACACTGCAGCTGGAGCAGAGCCGGCTGGCAGCCGAGGCCGCCGCACGGAACTACGTCAAGCAGGTGGGGCTGCTGGCGCGCCAGGCGCAACTCGATCGCTACTCGCCGGAGGAGACCCCGCTGGGGCCCCTGCTCCGGGACATCGCCGCGCGTCTGCCCGGCCCGGTGCAGCTCGTGGACCTGGACATCGTTCGCGACGAGAACGGCGTCTACCGGGTCACCCTGCGCGGGGAGAGCCGCGGGCGCACGGGCGAACAGGCCCAGGCAGCCTTCCTCCAGTTTCACGCCGCCCTGGCGGGCACGCCCTTTCTCGAGGGCGGCGCCGAGCCCATCGTGCTCCAGATCGATGGCGAGCGCGACGACGAGGGCAGCGAGTCGCGCGTGAGCTTCGAGCTGCGCTACCGCTTGCCGGCAGAGGTGAAAGGATGAAGCTCGCCTTGCCGCCGCGCCTCCTGAAGCCGCCCGTGCTCATCGCCCTGGGCGCCCTGCTCTGGCTGCTCGCCATCTCCTTCTTCGTCTGGCCCTCCCTGCGCACCAGCAGGCAGCAGGCGGCGGAGATCAGCGCCTGCGACGCCCGCGCGGCCAGCCTTGCCCGTTGGAATGGCGGCCGCGCTCTGCCGGCCGCCGAGGCGGCGCGCTGGGAAGCGACGCTCGGCGCGCGCTTCGAGCAGCTCTTCCCCCGCGAGCGTCGCCTGGAGCAGCTCTTCATGGAGATCGCGACCATCGCCAACGAGAGCGGGGTCGATCCCGTGCAGTTGCGCGCGGACATCGGCGCCGCGGCCGACGGCGAACGCAAGGGCGAGTTGCGCAGCGCGCGCGGCACGGCCGTCCAGCTCGAAGACCTGGAGGCCCTGGCCGCCACGCTCGGCCTCGCGCCCGGCGACCGCCCCGTCAGCGATCTGCGCGCCTACCGGCTGCAGGTCAACTTCGATGCCGACTACGAGCATCTAGCCCGTTTCACCGATGCCCTCGGCACGCTGAGCCGGGCTGTCTGCATTCGCAATCTGCAAGCGCGTCGCGGTAGCCGCGGCGTCGCCGTGCAGATGGAGCTGGAGTACTATGTCCAGGAACGGAACTAGGATCACCCAGGATCCCCGCCTGATGCTGGCCGTCCTCGCGGTACTCGCCGGCTTGTTGGCCATCAACTTGCGCGAGTTCCTGCCCCAGGGCGCCGCCGCTGATCTCGCCATCGCTGCGGATGCGGAGACGCTGCCGCCCCCCGGCGATCTCAAACGCGTCGGCGCGGCCCTGCGGGCCTGTCTCGCCGCCAGATCCGACAGTCTGGCCTTGCCCCGGCCGCCGACCTTCGCCCGCAATCCCTTCGCCTACAGCGCGGCCACGCTGGCCTTCACGCCGCCCAGCGCGCCGCCGATCGCCCCCCCTCGCAGCGCGGAGGGCCCACAACTGCGCTGCTCGGCGGTGATCCTGGGCGCGAGCGTCGCGTCCGCCATCATCGACGGCCGCCTGGTCGGCCTGGGCGACGCCCTCGGCGGCTACCGCGTCGTGGACATCAGCGCCGAAGGCGTCACGCTGCAGGCCGAGGGCCGCACGCGGGTGCTGGCGGTGAAGCGGACGCGGGGCGAGGGCGCCGTGGGCGTCCCCATCGCCCGAGACTGAGCTTGCCCGCGTGCGCGGGCCCGAAAGGATGAACGCATGAGGATTCACGCCGCCCTCTCGCTTATCGCGCTCGCCCTGCTCACGTCGGGCCGTGCCAGCGCCGACATCGATTTCGCCATCCGTCAACTCGTGACGGAGGCTGCCCCGGCCGCCGCACCGGCGCCCGCGGCCACCAGCGAGGTCGCCGAGCCGCGCGTCACGCTGATCACCGGCGACTGGGTGGACATCCGCGAGGTGCTCAAGACCGTCGCCAAGAGCGGCGGCTACGGCCTGCAGATCGCCCCCGATGTCGAGGGCCAGGTGAACGTGCACCTGGATAACGTCGCCTTCGGGGCGGCTCTGCGCGCGCTGCTCGAGCCCATCGACCTCGGTTACGAGCTGCAGGACGGCACGCTGCTGGTCTACCGGCGGGGACTGGTGACGCGCTGGTTCAACTTCGACTACCCGGTCACGCAGCGCGAGGGCAAGGGCGAGCTGCGCATCTCCGGGCGCGGACAGAGCCAGAGCGCGGGGGGCGGCAGCCAGGATCAGAACGAGAGCCACGTCACCAGCAGTGCGGCGATGGCGATCTGGCCGGAGATCATGCAGGCGCTGGAGACCCTGGTCTTCGACCAGAACCGCAGCGAGTCGGCGGCGGCGAACACGGGCCAGTCGCTCAGCATGGCCGACGGCGAGGGCCGCTCCCTGCTCGTGAGCCCGATGGCGGGAGTGATCCAGGCCACGGCAGAGGTCACGCGCCTGCGCCAGGTGGAGGGCTACCTCGACCGCATGCGCAGCGCGCTGAGGCGGCAGGTGGCGATCGAGGTGAAGATCCTCGAAGTGGCCATGAGCGACGAGGAGCGCAGCGGCATCGACTGGACCGCCGTGGGCGATGAGGACGGCGTCTCGGTGCAGGCTCGCCAGCGCACCGCCGAGGGCCTGGGCAATCCCTTCTTCGACTTCGTGATCAGCGGCAGGTCGGTGTCCGGCCTGATCGAAGCCGTGAGCAAGCAGGGCACGGTCAAGGTGATCAGCACGCCGCGCATCACGACCCTGAACAACCAGAAGGCCGTGGTGCGCATCGTCACCGAGGAGGTCTTCTACGACGCTCAGGTGGAGCCGCCCGTGGTGACCAACGGCGTCATCACGCCGGCGGTGATCGCCTACTCGGCCAACATCATCCCCATCGGCTTCGTTCTCGACGTGACGCCGCAGGTGGGCCTGGACGAGATGATCACGCTCAACGTGCACCCGACGGTGACGGACATCCTGCGCATCGAGCTGAGCCCCAACGAGGACTCGGCGCCCGTGCTCAGCGTGCGCGAGCTGGACACCGTGGGCAAGGTGAGGGACGGCGAGACCCTGGTCATTGCCGGCTTCGTGACCCACAGCACGAACGACCAGCAGCACGGCGTGCCCTTCCTCAAGGACCTGCCCTACATCGGCCGCCTCTTTCGCCGCACGGTGACCAAGCAGATCGAGACGGAGATGGTGATGCTGCTCACGCCGGTGATCCTGGACGCCGAGCGGGCGGCGGCCTGGACGGAGCAGGCCGAGCGAAGCCTGGGCGAGAGATTCTAGCGCCCTTGCGGGAGCACCGGCCGAGGGGCTAGGCTGGAGCGTCCGGTGCGAAGGCGCCGGCGCCGAGCCCAAGCCCTTGCGAGCCTGCCGTGAAGCCTCGTCTGCTCATCCCCGTGCTGCTCGTCCTCGCCGTCGTCGCCGTCTACGGCCCGACCCTGGGCTTCGACTTCGTCAACTTCGACGACCCCGACTACGTGAGCGAGAATCCCATCGTCCAGCGCGGGCTGAGCGGCGAGGGCCTGCGCTGGGCCTTCACCACGTATCATGCGCAGAACTGGCATCCGCTCACCTGGGTCTCGCTCATGCTCGACGCGCAGCTCTTCGGAGCGAAGAGCGCCCGCGGCTTCCACCTGACGAACCTGCTGCTGCACGCCCTGAACGCCCTGCTGCTCTTCTGGCTGCTGCGCGCGCTGACCGGAGCGAGCTGGCGGAGCGGCCTCGTGGCGGGCCTGTTCGCCCTGCATCCCCTGCACGTGGAGTCCGTGGCCTGGATCGCCGAGCGCAAGGACGTGCTCAGCCAGGCCCTCGCCCTCGGCGCCACCCTGGTCTGGCTGCGCTGGGCGCGCGGCGGCCGCACGCGCGACTACGCGATCGCGCTCGCTCTGCTGGCCCTCGGTCTCATGGCCAAGCAGATGCTGGTCACGCTGCCCCTGCTCTGGCTGCTGCTGGACTTCTGGCCGCTGGGCCGGCTCTGCAGCGCGGCCACGCGGCGGCAGGCGGCGGGGGTTGCGCGGCGCCAGGCTCTGCTCGAAAAGCTGCCCGCGCTGGCCCTCAGCGCCGGCGCCATCGCGCTCACCCTGGGCGCGCAGACGCGGCGCGCGGCGCTGCTGCCCCTCGACGATCGGCTCGCCAATGCGGCCGTGGCCTACGCGCGCTACCTGGGCAAGCTCTTCTGGCCGCATCCGCTCTCGGCGCTCTACCCGCACCCTGCGATGGCGGGCGGGGAGCCCCTGGCCACCTGGCAGGTGGCGGGCGCAGCGCTCCTGCTGCTCGCCCTCAGCGCTGCCGCCTGGCGCTGGCGGCGCGAGGGCTGGCCCCTCGTCGGCTGGTTCTGGTTTCTGGGCGCGATGCTGCCCGTGATCGGCGTCGTGCAGGTGGGCGAGCAGGCCATGGCCGACCGCTACGCCTACCTGCCCTACATCGGGCTCTACATCCTCCTGGTCTGGGGCGCTGCCGCCCTGGTGGAGCGCGGGGGCAAGCGCTGGCGCGAGCCAGCGATCGTGCTGACCCTGCTCGCGCTCGGCGCCTGCCTGATCGGCGCGCGGGCGCGGGCGGGCGTCTGGCGGGACAGCCTGACCCTCGGCGAGAGCGCCGCAGCGGTGGCGCCCGTACATCCCAAGATGCTCTACAACCTGGGCCTGGCCTATGCCGACCTCCACCGCTACCCCGAGGCCGCGGGCAGCTTCGCAGCCGCGATCGCGATCGCGCCGGACTACGCCAAGGCGCTGAACAACCTGGGCCAGACCTACGAGGCCATGGGCAAGCTCGATGGGGCACGAGGGGCCTATGCAGCGGCCCTCGCCAAGGATCCCGACTTCCTCCTCGCGCACGTGAATCTGAGCCGTCTCCTGGCGAAGACGGGCGACCTCGCCGGCGCCATCGAGGCGCGCCGCCGGGCGGTGGCCCTCGACCCCGAGGACGCCGCCGGGCGCAACAACCTGGGCGCCCTGCTGGCGCAGGCGGGACGGCTGGACGAAGCCGTGACGCAGTTCCGCGCCGCGCTGGCCATCGAGCCCGGCAACGCCGAGGCGCGGCGGAATCTGGAAATGGCGCTGCGCCTGATTGCGCAGCAGCGCAGCGCGCCGCAGCCCTAGGCTACCAGAGCCGCGGGCGCACGCCGGCCAGCCCATGGCGGTCCAGGCTGCGCGTGCGCTCGTCGTCGAGCTGCGCGAAGTCCCAGTTCATGCCGCGGCGGAAGGGAATGCTCTCGCCCTCGCCGCGCCGCGCGCGCAGGAGACAGCGGTCGGGCTTGTAGAAGCGCAGCTCCGCGCCTGCAAAGCCCATGTACTCGCACATGTCCTCGATGCAGAGCGCCGAGGGCTTCCACCACATGCCGCCCACGTAGCGACCGAAGTCGGCGAAGCTGCGCTTCTTGTCGTCCACGGCCGCGGTCTCGATGAGCAAGGTGGCACCGGGTTTCAGCAAGCCGCGCAGCAGGTAGAGACCCACCAGCATGTCGCTGAGGTGGTAGAGCACGCCGCTGAGCAGGATGAGGTCCAGGCTGGCCGGCGCCACGTGCTCGCCCACGCGGTAGAGCGAACTCTGCCGGGTGCTCACGCGCGACTGGCCGAAGGTCTCGCAGAGGAATCGACATTGAGCGAGGTGTCCGGGCAGCTCGTCCACCGCCAGCACCTCGGCGCCGCGCGCGGCCATCAGCAGGCTGTGGCCGCCGGTGAAGCAACCGATGTCGGCCACGCGCAGCCCGGCGAGATCCCGCGGCCACCAGCCCCAGGCGTCGTAGAGGCCGGCGATCTCCAGGTACTGCACGCCGAGGAAGCCCTCCTTGCGGAAGGGGCCGAAGTCGATCGTCTGGCCCCAGCCGTACTGGGCCTCGCGCTCCAGTTCGGCGAGGCGCGCTTCGATTCGAGCCCGCTCCGCGGGCGCCAGGTCGGCGGGCAGGGAGAGCGGCCACGGCGCCAGCGCGCGCGGATAGCTGCCCTTGCCGAAGTGGCGGCGGATCTCCCAGGCGAACTCGGAGAGGGTCATCGGGGCTCCAGACGCGGCCTGCGCCCTAGTCGTCCCAGTGCAGCGGCATCAGGCGCAGGTACTCGGTGGTGTTCTCCTTGCGCTCGAAGTCCTTCCATACCCGCTCGACCTGCTCGGGCAGCAGGTCCATGGCCTTCGCCGTCTCGGCCAGCGGCACCTGCTGCTTCCAGGCGTGGTGCAGCAGGTCCATCGTCAAGAAGGGCAGGCTGTAGTAGAAGTCCTCCTGCGTGGTCTCCATCGAGTAGGTGTCGGTGGTCGGCGTGCGCTGCAGGATCTCCTCGGGCACCTTCAGCGCCCGCGCGAGCTGGTAGACCTGCGTCTTGTAGAGGTGCGCGATGGGCTTGAGGTCCGCGCCGCCGTCGCCCCACTTCACGAAGAAGCCCTGGTCGTGCTCGTTGCGCTGGCCCGTGCCCACCACCGCGTAGTTCCGCTGCTCGCCGTGGTAGTAGAGCATCAGCATGCGCACCCGCTGCTTCATGTTGCTGGCGGCGACGATCTGCAGGTACTCCTTGGGCGGGATGCGTTTGGTCTCGCGGCGGCCGTCCGGGTACTCGATGTTCATGCGGAAGATGTTGAGGCGATCCTGCACGAGGATGTTCGCCGGCAGCACGATGTTGAACTTGCACGCGGGCGTGTAGTCGGGGAAGACGCGCTTCACCGCTTCGTCCCGGCGCGGGTAGCACTTGAGGCCCGTGAGCGCCGGGGTGAGGTTTTCCAGGATCAGCTCGAAGCCGTACTGCTTGGAGAGGTCCTTCGCCAGCTCGTAGCTCACGGGGCTCGAGTCCTGCTCAGGCATCGCGACGCCCAGCACGCGCTCGGGACCCAGCGCCTTGCAGGCGAGGGCCACCACGGTGGAGCTGTCGATGCCACCGCTCACCCCGATCACCGCGCCCTGGCGGTTCAGCCGGCGGGTGATCTGGCGCTCGACGATGCCGGCCAGCTCGGTGGCGGCCTTCTCGGCGTCCAGGGAGAGGATATCCTTGTGAAAGCGAGCCATGAGCGTCTCCTTGCGGGGGGCGTCGGCGGGAGTGTGGGTGGGGCGCGGCCCCGGTCCTCGGCTAGTAGAGTCTCAGCGCGAGAAGGTGCAGGCCGCCGCGCGCGATGTCAACCTCGGCCTCGGCCTCGCCGCCCCCGCCGCGCACGCGGATCAGCTGGCGGCCGGCGGGCAGATTGAGGCGGGCGACCGCCACATGGGCCGGCAGCGTGCTCCAGGAACGCGTGTCGGCCACCTCCGTGACGCTGCCGAAGATGTTGGTCAGGAGCCCGGCGGCCTCGCCGTGCTTCTCCTCCATCTTCTTTGTGGACCAGTACTTAAGCAAGCCGCGGGCCACCGTGCGGATGACCACGGCCGCGTAGCGGTCCTCCAGGCACTGCCGGCTGAGCGCTCCCAGGTTCGCCGCGGGCGCGAGGCTGCCCGCTCGCCCCGCGGCGATCCAGCTCAGCGCGGGCGCGGGCGGGGCCGGATCCACCGCCGGCAAGGCGATGCTGAGAATGTAGGCCAGCTGCTTGTTCCGCCCGCCCGCACGCCAGTCGCCGTAGGAATCGCTGGCGATGTGCAGCACCGCCTCCTCGTCCTTGCCCTTGGCATCGGTGAAGATGGGAAAGTCGATGCGCTCGGAGCGCTTCGCCGGCACGAGGCCCGTCTCCACGAACAGGATCAACTCGCCCTCGTCCGCCTGCGGCGGCGCGGGCGCCTCCGCGAGCTGCGGATAGGCCTCGCGGTAGCGCTGGGCCTCCTCGTGGAAGCCCAGGCGCTCGCCGCTGCGGACGAGGTCCCTCAGCAGGCAGGCGGGCGCCTCGCCGACGCCGTAGATGTCGGCCGCCTGGTAGAGCCGCGCTGCCTCGCGGTAGTTGATCCAGGCATCGTTCAGCTCGCCGTCCAGCTCGTAGAGCAGGCCGGCCACGTACTGGAGAAAGGGATCGTTGCGGTACTTGGCCTCGTCGTTGTCGGTGTCGGCCATGCGCTCGAGAGTCTCGGTGGCGGCCCGCCCCTCGACGGCCGCCGACGCCGGCGCGCCGGCTTCCAGATAGGCCAGCGCGCGGTAGTAGTGGATCCAGGCCTGCTCGAAGAGCTCGCCGCGGTAGGACTGCATCGAGTCGTTCAGCAGCAGGCGCGCCGCCTCGCGCGAAAGGCTCCGCGTGTACAGCTCGTCGACCAGCTGCTCGGCGGCGGCAAGGCTAACCTGGCAGCCCGTGAGATCGCCACTGAGATACTGCAGCAGGCCCCGCTCCATGAGATAGGGCAGGCTGCGCTCGTCCTCGTCGTAGAGCTTGTCCAGGGAGGCCAAGGCCACGACCGGGCTCCCGCCCGCCAGCTCCGCGCGCAGCTTCCCCACCTTGTCGGCATAGGTGCTGCAGGAGAGCAGGGGCAGGACGCCCGCCAGGAGCGCGGCCAGGGCGAGCCAGGCCAGGAAGCGGATGCGAGGTCGACGCATGGTGTGCCGCCGCTAGCCCTTGTACTTGCCCTTCTGCTTCATCTTCTTGATCTTCTGATTGCCGATCCAGACTTTCTGATTCGTCTGGATCTTGATCAACTCCAGATCCGTGGAGAAGAAGAAGACTTCCTTGCCGCCGGCCGCGTCGCCCTGCTCGTTGATGGTGCCGATCAGCATGAAGTCGGCGCCGAGCTCCAGACCCATCTGCTTGATCGTCTCCGGATCGGCGTTCACGCGCTGGTCCATGCGCTCGCCGCGGATCTGATCCCGCTCGTCGGCGCTGGCCACCACGTCCACCATGCCGCTGATGATGCAGGCGCGCTCCAGGTCCTTGAGGAAGACCCCGGTGGCGATGTGCTCGCTGGTCTTGTTGCGGATGCTGCCCACGATGACCACCGGGTTCTTGCCCTCGGCCATCGCGTGGCGATTCAGCCAGGGCGAGGCCAGGCAGTCGGCGATCATCGCCTCGGAGACCATGCGGCTGTCGGTATCGTTCCAGCCGCCCGAGAGGTCGATCGTGCTGTCCGTGTCGACACGGGTAACCTGCGTCTTGGCGCAGCCGCCCGCGAACACGGTGAGGGCTCCGCTCGTCAGCAGAACCAGAACGGGCAGGATGGAAGTGCGCTTCATGCGTTCATGCCTCCAGTCGATGGCCGCCGCGCGGCCGCTTCAGTCAGTGTGCCAGGGTTCTTCGTGGGCCCCCGCGCGCCGGTTCGCCCAGCGAGCGGCAACGAAGAGAAAATCCGAGAGACGATTGAGATAGACGACGACCCCCTCGGAAACGTTTAAGCCCGCGTTTGCGAGGGCCACCACCCGCCGCTCCGCCCGCCGGCAGACCGTGCGGGCGAGGTGCAGGGCGGCGCCCTGACTCGAGCCGCCGGGCAGGATGAACTGCGTCAGCGGGGGCAGATCCTCCTCCATGCGGTCGATCCAGGCCTCGAGCTGGGCGGGGCCGCCCGCATCCAGGGGCGGCAGGGAGGCCGCCGCCGGGTCCGGGGAAGCAAGATGAGCGCCGAGGCTGAAGAGCTCCCGCTGGATCGCCCGCAGCAAGGGCGACAGCTCGCCCGCCTCGTCCAGGCCGTCGGCCAGCCCCAGCTGGGCGCTCAGCTCATCGACCGTGCCGTAGGCCTCGATGCGCGGGTCGTCCTTGCCGGTGCGCGTCCCGCCCAGAAGGCCCGTGCTGCCCTTGTCGCCGCCGCGGGTGTAGATCTTCATGCCGCCCAAGATGCCGCCTGCTCACGGGATGGACAAGGGATTTCCTGGTGCCGACTTGGCCGCTGCCGCATCATCCCCCCTGCGCAGGAGGACAGCCATGCCCAGCTTCCGCATCACCCCGGGGCAGCCCTTTCCGCTGGGCCGCTTCGCGGGTCTTGCCGCCCTTGCCGGCCTCGCCCACGGCGTGAGCACGCGCGGCGGCCCGGATCTGCGTCCCCCCACCGACTCGCCGGCCCACGCCGCGGCCGCCGGTGAGCTGGCCGCGGCCCTCGGCCTGGGCGCCGCCGCCTGGCTGCGGCAGGTCCACGGTCCGACCGTGGTGACGGCGCGGGGACCCGGCTGGCTGGGTGAGGGCGACGCTCTCGTCAGCGCCAGGCCGGGCCTGGCCCTGCTCGTGCGCAGCGCCGACTGCCCGCTCATCCTCGCCGCCGCCCTGGATGCGCAGGACCGGCCCGTGGCCGTGGGCGCCGCCCATGCTTCCTGGCGCAGCACGGTGGCGGGCATCGCCCCGCGCCTGCTTGCGGCCCTGTGCGCCCTCTCCGGCCAGCCGCCCTCCCGCCTGCGGGCCGCCCTCGCCCCCTCGGCCGGGCCCTGCTGCTACGAGGTGGGCCCCGAGGTGCGGGCCGCGGCCCTGGCCGCCCAGGGCGAGGCCGCCCACGCCTGGTTCCCCGAGCGGGAGGGCCGGCTGATCTTCGACCTCTGGCGCGCCAACGCAGATCAGCTCGCGGCGGCCGGCCTGGGCCCGGAGCGGCTCGAGGCGGCCGGCATCTGCACCATCTGCGAGGACGAGCACTTCCACTCCTGGCGGCGGGAGGGAGTGGCGGCGGGGCGCTTCGCGGCCGGCATCGGCCTGCGTGTCTGAGCCGGGCCGGGCGCCGGCGGCCTTGCGGCATCTCCCATTTCGTCGGCCGGGGCGCAGCGGTGGGGCAAACTTGCGCCGGGCCCTTGTTTTCGCCCGCCGCATGCGCTTTCCTCGTTGCCCGAAAAGGCGAATTTCATACCTTGTCCGCGCATTGCCGCCCTTACGATCCCGGAGGTGGACTCATGGCGACACCGGCTTTCAACGCCTTCGAGATGGCGCAGCGGCAGTTCGACGCCGTGGCCGAGAAGCTCGGCCTCGATGCGGCAACCCGCGAGCTGCTGCGCCAGCCCATGCGCGAGTACCACTTCAGCATCCCCATCCGCATGGACGACGGGACGGTGAAGGTCTTCCGCGGCTTCCGCGTACAGCACAACGACGCGCGCGGCCCGGCCAAGGGCGGCATCCGCTTCCACCCCCAGGAGACCATCGACACGGTGCGCGCCCTGGCCACCTGGATGACCTGGAAGTGCGCCGTGGTGGAGATTCCCCTGGGCGGCGGCAAGGGCGGCATCATCTGCGACCCGCACAACCTCTCCGAGCGCGAGCAGGAGGCCCTGGCCCGCGGCTGGGTGCGCCAGATCGCCCGCAACATCGGCCCTGTGCAGGACGTGCCGGCCCCGGACGTCATGACCAGCGCCCAGCACATGCTCTGGATGCTCGACGAGTACGAGACGATCACGGGCGGCCACTACCCCGGCATGATCACGGGCAAGCCGCTGGGGATGGGCGGCTCGCAGGGCCGCACCGAGGCCACCGGCTACGGCCTCGTCTACACCCTGCGCGAGGCGCTGCGCCGCCAGGGCGTGGACCCGGCGGACACCACCGCCAGCGTGCAGGGCTTCGGCAACGTGGCCCAGTACGCCATCGACCTCTACCAGCAGCTGGGCGGCCAGGTGATCTGCGTCTCGAGCTGGGATCAGGCCGATCAGATCAGCTACAGCTTCCGCCGCGCGAGCGGCGTGGACCTCGCCGAGCTGAAGGGGATCAGCGACCGCTTCGGCGGCGTGGACAAGGCCAAGGCCAAGAGCCTCGGCTACGAGGTGCTGGCCGGGGACGCCTGGATCGAGCAGGCGGTGGACATCCTCATGCCCTGCGCGCTGGAGAACCAGGTGAACGGCGAGACGGCGCCGCGCGTGCACAGCCGGGTGAAGTTCATGGCCGAGGGCGCCAACGGGCCGACGACGCCCGAGGCGGATGCCATCTTGCAGGAGAAGGGCGTCTACATCATCCCCGACTTCCTCTGCAACGCGGGCGGCGTCACCTGCAGCTACTTCGAGCAGGTGCAGTGCAACATGAACTTCTTCTGGCCCAAGAGCGAGGTACTCGAGCGCCTGGACGGCGTGATGACCCGCGCCTTCCACAAGGTGGCCGACCTCTCCGAGAAGAAGAAGCTCTGCATGCGCGACGCGGCCTACATGATCGCCATCCAGCGGGTGGCCGAGGCCTGCCGGGCGCGCGGCTGGGTGTAGAGGCGGCCGGCCGCCCTCAACCGGGAGGCAGGACGCTGCTCTGCTTTTTCGCAACGGACCTGCACGGCAGCGTCGAGCGCTACCAGA
Source organism: uncultured bacterium (assembly GCA_963695095.1). Taxonomy (GTDB): domain Bacteria; phylum Krumholzibacteriota; class Krumholzibacteriia; order JACNKJ01; family JACNKJ01; genus VGXI01. The sequence continues at coordinate 3,450,942 of CAVOFT010000001.1, forward strand.
GGCTCTTCGCGGCCACGCTCGCCGAGCGGCCGGATGCCGTCTTCCTGGGCGGCGACCTGCTGCCCCCGCCCGCGGGCTTCCGGGCGCTGCCCTTCGGCGGCGAGGACTTCATCGGCGACTATCTCGCGGCGGGCTTCCTGCGCCTGCGCGAGCAGCTTGGGCCGGCGGCGCCGGCGGTCTTCCTGATCCTCGGCAATGACGATCCCCGCGGCGCCGAGGCCGCCATTCTCGACGCGGCCGCCCGCGGCGCCTGGACCTACCTGCACGATCGGCGGGTGCTCTGGGCCGGCCGGCCCGTGCTCGGCTACGCCTGCGTGCCGCCCACGCCCTTCCTGCTCAAGGACTGGGAGCGCTACGACGTGTCGCGCTACGTGGACCCGGGCTGCGTCTCGCCCGAGGAGGGCCATCACAGCTTCCCCGTGCCCGCGGCGCAGATCCGGCACACGACGATCGCCCGCGAGCTGGCGGCCCTGGCGGGTGAGGCCGATCTCGGCGAGGCGATCGGGCTCTTCCACTCGCCGCCGCACGACACGGGGCTCGATCTCGCCGACCTCGCCGGGCAAGTCGTGGATCACGTGCCCGTGGATCCCCACGTGGGCAGCATCGCCCTGCGTCGCTTCATCGAGGAGCGCGGGCCGAAGGTGACCCTGCACGGACACATCCACGAGGCCGCGCGGCTCAGCGGCGACTGGCGGGTTCAGCTCGGCCGCACCTGGTGCTTCGGCGGCGCCCACGACGGCCCCGAGCTGGCGCTCGTGCGCTTCGATCCCGACTCCCCGGAGCAGGCCACGCGCGAGCTGCTCTAACCCTTTGGCTTCAGCGGCAGCTCCTGCGCGGGGTCGGTGACGGCGCCGATCTTGATCGCGAAGCTGTCCCGCCGCTCGATGTCCTGGTCCGTGACGATGTGCACGTCCAGCAGGCCGCCCGTGCGATAGCCAGTGCGCAGGTAATTCATCTCGGCCAGGCAGAGGCTCCAGCCCTCCAGCCAGTTGCGCAGCTCGCGCTCCTGGTCGGCACTGCCCCTGAAATGAACGAGCAGGTCGATGTCGCTGCAGGGCCCCGCCGTGCCGTTCTTCGTGCTGCCGAAGACGTAGCAGGCCACGACGCCGAAGCGCTCGGCGTCCATCTCGGCGGCCAGTCGCTCGGCCATGCCCTGGCGCCAGCGCCAGAACTGGTCGCTCTGGGCCGGCCGCGACTGCTCGCCGCCACTGCGGGCGGGCGCCGGCGCGCCGCCGCCGCTGAGGACGGCCACCGCTTCGTCGAGGTCCGCGTTCAGCAGTACTTGGAGCACACGGCCCCCGCTGGCCGCGCGCACGTCGATGACGCGGATCACGGCCTCCAGGTGCGCGAACTCGGGCAGCATCTCGGCCAGCAGGTTGGGCGCCCGGCCCAGGAAGCGCTCGTTGAAGAGCACGTCGCGCTCGTCGGGGTAGAGCGGCAGATAGCGAATGCGCGCCTCCACCAGATCCTGGAAGAAGTGGGTGCCGAAGCTGAGGTCGGGCACGTAGCCGCCCTTGCGCCGCGCCACCTCGATCAGCATGGCCGTGTTGTTGATGTCCGAATAGCTCACGTTCACGCCGAGGCGGATATCGCCGCGGCTGCCCCAGCGACCCGGCCCGATCAGGATGAACTGGCGCTTGGGCAGCAGCTTGTTCAGGGCGCTCACCGCGCGGCCCACGCCGACGAGATCCTCGTGCCGCGAGATGTCCGCGTACTGGCGCCCGTCCACGTAGACCAGGTGCGTGATGTCCGGCACCCAGCCATTGGACACGTGGCGATTCGCCGTGAAGATGATGTCGTCTTCGGGCAGGTCCTTGGGGATGGGCGCCGGCGCGTCCTGCGGCCCGTAGCTCTGGGGCCGGCACTGGAGCAGGTAGAAGTGCTCGCCGTCGTGGGCGAACTCGATGTCCACCGGCGTGTTCAGCCGCTGCTGCAGCACCTTGAGCATGGCCGCGATCTGGCGCAGGAAAGGCGTGTCGTCGCTGAGGCCGGCGAAGGTGACCACGAACTCGTCCTGTTCCGCGTCGCAGAGCAGGCGGGAGGCCTTGCGCAGACTGCCGGCATCCAGGAGCGAGTAGACCTGCTCGAAGCCCGGGAAGTCGCAGCCGCCGGCGGCGAGGAAGTTGCGGATGGGCAGGCTCTCGAGGGTGCGGTTCTCGAGATCGATGGCGTCCAGCTCCTTGGGCGAGTAGCGCAGCTTCTCCTCGATGGCCACGTTGACGCGTAGCGCGGGCTGGCCGGGCACCATGAGGATGGGGTAGTCGTCGCCGAGGCGGTCCACGGCTCGCGTACCCAGGCCGGGCACCATGCGGATCAGCCCGTCCTCGCGCTTGATGCGCGGCGACCAGCGGAACTCGTTGTTGCTGAAGGCCACGCCCGCGAAGGCGGGCAGGAAATACTTGCCGACACGGCGCCCCACGACTTGCTGAATGAGGATGCCCATTTCCTCGTTGAAATCGAGCAGGCTCCGCTCGCGACGGTACTCCACGGGGTCGGGCCCGAAGACCGAGGCGTAGATCTCGGCGATGGCATCCAGCAGCGCTTCCAGCCGCTCCTGGCGCGTCCCCTGGTTGGCGAGGAAGAGGCTCTTGTACTTGCCCGCGAAAGAGGTGCCCAGCCGGTCCTCGAGCAGGCTCGAGGAACGCACGATGATGGGCACCTCGCCGAACTCGTCGATCACCGCGTGCAGGTTGCGCAGGAAGGCCGGGGGGAAGCTGGAGTTCTTGAAGAGCTGCACGATATTCGGGTACTCGCGCCGCACCTGAGCCACATCCTTGTACTTCTGCTCGAGGACGTCGGCGAGGTCGTTGTAGTCGATGAACTCCAGCAGCCAATCCGAGACGACGTAGGCCGCCTTGGGCACGCGCAGGCCGGCGAGCAAGGGCTCCTCGGCGGCCATCGTGCTCAGGATCTTCTGTGCGAGCAGCAGGCCGGCGCTTTTGCCGCCCAGGCGGCCGCGGCTGCTCTCCGTCATCACCATGCTGCCCAGCAATCCCTGGAAGTCGGGCAGGGCGAAGAACTCCTTCGCGCACTTGATGAAATCCAGGTGCTCGGTGAGGAAGCGCCGCACCAGCGACACCTGCAGACCCTGCCGCGTGGGCTCGGCCAGAGTGCCGCCCGCCGCCGCGAACTGGGCATAGCGATGAATGGCGTCGCTCACCTCGCCCATCGGCGAGTAGGGGTTGTTGAGCACCTTGAGGAAGGCGCTGGCCTTGTCCTCCTGCAGCCACTTCTGCATGAGGGCCAGGATCTCGGCGCCGTTGAGGTGCGCGTTGGCAAGCAGGAAGGGCGCCTCGCTGAGCAGCAACTCGGCCACCGGTCGCCGCCGCCGCTCGGGCACATTCGACTCGCCCACGCTCTCGTCGCCCTCGCCGCTGAGTTCGGCCTCGCGCAGCATCACCTGCGCCTCGGGAATTCCCAGCCAGCAGAGGTGATTGATCAGCTTGCGCGCGATGCTGAGATAGAGCCGCTGGTCGCTGAGCCGCAGCAGCTCGGCGGGGCCGCGCCAGACCTCGTCGCCGCCCGGAGCCGCCGTGGGACGCAGGCCGCCCTCGCCCGTCTCCACGCCTTCGACAACGAGCTGCGTGGCGATGCGGTCGGCGATGGAGCCGATGAGGCGCACTTCATCCTTGAGGAAGGGGCCCTCGTCGGCCGCTGGCCGCTCCTCGAGGTAATAGATCTCGACGGCCCCCACCTCCTGACCGCGCAGCGCAATCGGCGCACGCAGCACCCAGGGCGTGGGCGCGAAGTCCCGGGAGACATAGCGCTGTCCCTCCACCTGCACGACGGCCTCGCAGATCTCGGGGTACTTCCAGCCGGGCCCGACGGCCTCGGCCACCGCCCGCAGGCGCGCGGCCAGCGGCAGCTCAGGCCAGCTCAGGATTTCCTCCACCCGGTAGAGGCACTCCAGCTCCTTGGCCCGCTCTCGGAGCTCGGTCAGGATTGCATCGAGCCGTTCATCCTTCTCTTGCATCGCGAATCACCACCGCCTTGCCGCTCGTGCCGTCCACCTTGATGCCCAGAGGGCTCGCCGTGCGCACCCAGCGGAGGTAAGCCGTCTCCTCGACGGCGGGCCGCGCGTTCAGCCACGCCCAGTCGATGGCGGGCGAGGCGCCGTGCGGAACGAAGAGGTACTTCACCTCAAAGCTGATCAGATTGTGGAAGAAATGCGAGCCCTGACTCATGTCCGGGGCGACCTCCGGCAGCGTGGCCTCCACGATGACGCGGGCGCCGCCGATCTGGGCCCAGTCCACGGGCACGCCCAGCCACTCGTCCGAGGTGCCCCAGCGGCCGAAACCGATGAGCAGGTAGGGCCGGCCCGCCTCCTGGAGGCGGCGATTGACGCCCTCCAGCTCGACGGCCATCTGCCGGGTGCGCGCCGTGTCGAAGGCCTCGGGCTTGAGGTAGACGATGTCGCTGATGCCCTCCACCTGCCCGTTGCCGAGCGCGGTCGTGGAGGCGAGCAGCAGGTCTGCGCGCGCGAACTCGCCCTCGTCGACGCTGACCCGCTCGCCGGCCACCATCATCGGCCGCAGCTGCAGGAAACCGAAGCGGGCCGGCTCGCGCCGCTTCGGATCGAGGGCCAGCGCGAACTCGATCTCCACCTCGGCGGCCAGGGCCTCGCGCGAGAGCTCGAGCAGGCGGCGGAGGAGATCGTTGAGGGGCAGGCCCCCGTAGCGCAGGATGGGCGCGAAGTCGAGCACGCGCGGGCCGCCGGCCGCGATGCCCGGGCGCAGGCGGCCGGCCTCGCCGTCGAAGGTAGAGGCGGTCAGGCCGAGCTGGCCGTCGGCCTCGGCCACTTCCAGCTCGGCTTGCACGAGGTACTCAGTCTCACGCAGGGGATCGGGCAAGGGCGTGGGCCCCATGTTGACGGCCCAGAAGCCGGTCTGCGTGTTCTTGAGCAGGTCGCCCAGGTTGTTGAAGGGCTGGGGGCTGGCCGGATAGGCCGGCGAATAGCTCCAGGCGCGCCCGCCGCCCACGATCTGGCAGCCGAGGCCGAGAGCGAGGCTGACGACGCCATCGGCCGCGCGGCCATGGCCGAAGGGGTAGTGGTTGTGCGAGCGTGCCACCCCGGAGAGCGTCGGGTAGAAGCGCTCGCCGTGGCGCGCGCCGACCACGGCCTGGGCCACGACGGCCATCTTCTCGGCGCCGGGATCGGCGCCCACGCGCGCGGCGTAGCGCCTCGCCTGGCTGAAGAAGGTGGAGGCCCAGACCAGCTTGATCCCCTCGGCGAGCTGGCGAAAGCGCGCGGCGGCATCCACCTGGTGGCCGGGGATCATCTTCGTGCCGTAGACGCCGGCGAAGGGATGGCTGAGGGCATCCTCGAGCAGGCTGGACGAGCGCAAGGCCAGGGGCTGATGCACCAGCTCGGCCAGAGCGCGCAGGTCCCCCGCGAAGGCGGCGGGCAGGGCGGCCTGCTGGAAGGCGAGGGCGAGGCGCTCGTCCGGCGGCGCCTCGGCGATCAGCGCGGCGAGGTCATTCTCCGCGATGAAGCGATCGAAGAGCTCCGTGCTGAGCACGACCAGCGGCGGCACGCCCACGGCGATCTCCGGGAACTCCTCGGCATCGATTCGGCTGAGGATCTGCTCCCGGATCAGCGCCAGGCCGGCGGCCTTGCCGCCCAGGGCGCCGTCGCCGATCACGGTGAAGGCGTCCTCGCCCTCGCCGAAGCGGCGCCGGAAGCCGGGCAGACTCGCCATGGATCGCGCCCCCTCTCGCTCGGCCCCTAGATCCAGCGGCGGCGCTGGCAGGCCGTCGCCACGCGCTCGACGGCCAGGAGCAGGGCGGCCTCGCGCAGGCTGAGCCCCCGCCTCGCCGCCAGCGCCTGGATGCCCTGGTAGGCCTCGGTGAGCTTGAGGTCCAGGCGGCCGAGCACCTCGTCCAGCTCCCAGGGGTAGTTGGTCTCCCCCTGCACTTGCTCGAAGTAGCTGCAGAGGAGCCCGCCGGCGCCCGCCAGCAGGGCGGGCAGTTCCCCGATTCCCCGCGCCTGGAGCGCCTCGGCGGCGCCGGTCTCGAGCGCGCCACTGGCGCCTTCGGCCACCAGGCGCAACGCGGGATGCATCCGCGCCACCGCCGCCGGTCCGATCTGGCCCTCCATCGCGGCGGGGATGAGGATCTCCACCTCCTGCGCCAGCCAGTCCTCGCCCGGCAGCACCGCGTAGCCCCGCGCCGCGGCGGCGGCCGGGTCGATGCCGCCGTAGCGATCGGCGATCGGCGCCAGCTCGGCGAGCAGGATGCCGCCGGGCTTCGCGTAGGCCCGCGCGCAGCCGGCCGCCTGGTCCCAGCTCGCCACGCAGCTCACGGTGCCGCCGAGCTGCGTGAAGAGGGCGATGGCGTGCCGCGCCACGCTGCCGAAGCCCTGGACGCTGGCGCGGGTCGCGTCCAGGCGCAGGCCCTGCTCCCGCAGCGCCTCGCGGATCAGGTAGACAAGCCCGTAGCCGCCGGCCTCGACATGTCCCCGCGAGCCGCCCAGGCCGAGGCCCTTGCCGGCGAAGGCGCCGGGCGCATGCAGCCCGAGCAGGCGCTCGTGCTCGTCCAGGGCCCACTGCAGCTCGCGCTCGCCGGCCATCAGCTCGGGGCCCAGCACCAGGCGGCGCCCGCCCAGGCTGGACTGGACCTGGCGCACCCAGGCGCGGCAGATGGCCTCCAGCTCGCGGTCGCTGTAACCGTGCGGATCGCAGATGACGCCGCCGGCGCAGCCGCCGAGCGGCAGGTCCATGGCCGCCGCCTGCCAGCTGCGGCCCATGGCGAGGGCGCACACCCGATCGGCGCTTTCCTGGGGATGGAAGCGCAGGCCGCCCTTTGCCGGACCGAGCGCGTCGTTGTGCAGGATGCTGAAGCCGCTGAAGACCTGCATGCGCCCGTCGTCCAGGCGCAGGCTGAAGCGAACGTGCAATTCGCGCTGGGGCAGGCGGAGGAACTCGGCCGCGGCCTCGCCGAGACCAAGGGCGCGGACGGCCGCGTCGAGCTCGGCCTGGGCCTGAAGCAGGGCACTGGGCTGCACGCCGTCCTCCCTTGCCGGGTCCGTGTCACGCCAGAAGGTCATCAGGAATCCCGGCTCCTGCAAGCCGAAACGGCGCCCTGGCCACCGCTTTCGCCGGCCAGCGCCCCGCTCGGCCCCGCCGGGTGGCGGATCCGCCGCTTGCCGGCCCCGGCCCCGGCGTGGGAGTTGGCCCCAGCGCGCCCAGGCGCTATCATGCGCTGCCACCCGCCGCGGCAGCGCGGCTTGCCCCGGAGCCAGGACTGAACCCCTCGCTGGAAGCTCGTTTCGCCGACGCCCTCGGCGCCCTCCTGCCCCCCGGCGCAGGGCGGCTGCTCCTGGCCTGCTCGGGCGGCAGCGACAGCAGCGCCCTGGCCGCGCTCACGGCCGCGGCCGCGCCCGCCCTTGGCCTCAGCGCCGACATCGCCCACTGCGACCACGGGCTGCGCGAGGGCTCGGCCGCCGAGGCCGTCAGCGTGCGCGCGCTGGGCGCCCGGCTCGGTTTGCCCGTGCACGCGCTCACGCTCGAGATCCCCGCGACCGGCAACCGGGAGGCTGCCGCCCGCCGCGCGCGCTATGCGGCCCTCGGCGACCTGGCAGCACGGGTCGGCGTCCAGGCCCTGCTCACCGGACACACGGCGGACGACCGAGCGGAAACCCTGTGGCTCTGGCTGCTGCGCGGCACGGGACCGGCGGGCCTCAGTCCCCTGCCGGCCTCGCGCCCCCTGCGCCCGGGTTCCTCGCTGCTCGTCCTGCGCCCGCTGCTCGGCTTCCGGCGCGCGGAGCTGCAGGACTACCTGCGCGAGCGGGATCTCCCCTGGCTCGAGGATCCCAGCAACGCCGATCTCTCCCTGCGCCGCAACCGCGTGCGGCATCGCCTGCTGCCCGCCCTCGCCGCCGACTACGGCATCGACCCCACCGGCAACGCCCTCGGCCTCGCCGAGCAGATGGGCGAGCTGATCGCCTTCCTGGACGCCGAGCTGGCCGCGCGGGGCCTCGGCCCGGAGGTCCTCGCCGGCCGCAGCTGGGACCGACAGCTCCTGGCCTCCCAGCCCCCCGTGCTCGCCCGGCGCTGTCTCGGCGAGTTGCTGGCGCGGCACGGCCTTCTTCGCGGCTGGGCCGTCGAGCGGCTGCTCCAGCACCTGAAGACCCCGGCCATGCGCGGCATCGTCGAGCTGGGGGAGGGCTGGCAGATCGACTTCGCCGAGAAGACGCTGGCTCTGGAGCAGCCGGGGAAGCCGGTGCCCGCCGCCGGCTCGCCGCCCCAGCTCGAGCCTGCCGGGGACGGCACTCTCCTGCCCCCCGACGAGGGCGCCCGCCTGCCCCTGGGCGGCGGCTGGACCCTCGTGATCGCGCGACGCCAGGGCAACCCCGGTCTGCCTGCGGGTCCGAACGCCGCCGTCTTCGACGCCGACGCGCTGGCCGAGCCCCTGCGGCTGGAGCGCCCGCGGCGGGGCCTGCGCATCCGGCCTCTGGGCCTGGGCGGCAGCCGCCTGCTCTCCGACCTGTTCGTGGATCGCAAGGTGCCGCGTGCCCTCCGGGCCAGCTGGCCCCTGCTCGTGGACGCCCGGGGCGAGCTGCTATGGGTTCCCGGCCTCGCTCGCGGCGCCTCAGCGCCGCTGGAGCCGCAAACCAAGCGCTGCCTTTGTCTGGACCTGGAGCCGCCCTGTGCCTAGTATGTCGCGGATGGTCGGGGCAGAAACCCCGACCGCGGGGAGAGCCATGCCCAGGGTGGAGGAGAGTCGCTTGGTCGACGAGTACAAGGTTGCGCGCATCCTGCTCACGGAGCAGCAGATCCGCGCGCGCGTCGAGGCGCTGGGGGCGGAGCTGGCCCGGCGCTACCAGGGCCGGCGGCCGATCCTGGTCACCCTGCTCCGGGGCGGTTTCATCTTCCTGGCCGACCTGACCCGGGCCATGCCCATCCCGCACGAGGTGGACTTCATGCTCGTGCGCAGTTATGAAGGCAGCAGCACCAGCGGCAGCGTGCAGATCCTCCAGGATCTGAACCTGAACATCGAAGGCCGGCACGTGGTGCTGGTCGAGGACATCGTCGACACGGGGCTCACCCTGGCCTACATCCGCGAGCACCTGACCCTGCGGGAGCCGGCCAGCCTCATCGTCTGCTCCCTGCTGGACAAGCACGCGGCCCGCCAGATCGAGGTGCCCATCGAGATGGTCGGCTTTCGCGTCGAGAACGAGTTCGTCGTCGGCTACGGCCTGGACTACAACCAGCTCTACCGGAATCTTCCCTACCTGGCCGTGATCGACCCCGAGCAGGCCTGAGCGCGGCGCCCCGTCCCGCCCCCGCGCCCGTCAGAAAGGACGTCGATGAGCGATAACGGCAAGCGGCCCGGCCGCCCCGGCGGCTCGAGCCCCCAGGTGCCGCGCCCGATGCGGACCATGAGCTTCTGGTTCCTGATGGTCATCCTGCTCTTCGTGGCCGTGCAGCTCATCAACTACGGCAAGACGCAGGAGTACCCCGTCTCCTACACCCGCTTCATGGGCGAGCTGGAGGGGGACAACCTCAAGGAAGTCGAGTTCGTCGGCGACAACGTCAAGGGGCAGTTCCGCGCGCCGGTCTCGATCACCATCCGCGGCGAAGCCGTCGAGGTGGAGCGCTTCACGCTGCACCTGCGCGACCCCGGCTTCGAACTGCTGGAGACCATCCGCGGCCACTCCTCCGACGAGCACCCGATCGTCATCAGCACCAAGGCGCAGGGCGTCAACTGGTGGACCACCCTCATCTACTGGGCGCCCATCCTGCTGCTCGTGCTGCTGTGGTTCTTCTTCATCCGCCAGATGCAGGGCGGCAGCAACCGGGCCTTCAGCTTCGGCAAGAGCCGCGCCAAGCTGGCCGGCGGCGACAAGCCGCGCACCACCTTCGAGGACGTGGCCGGCGCCGACGAGGCCAAGGTCGAGCTGAACGAGATCGTCGAGTTCCTCAGCGACCCCAAGAAGTTCAAGCGCATGGGCGCGCGCATTCCCCGCGGCGCCCTGCTGATCGGCCCGCCCGGCACCGGCAAGACCCTGCTCGCCAAGGCCGTCGCCGGCGAGGCGCGCGTGCCCTTCTACTCGATGAGCGGCTCGGACTTCGTGGAGATGTTCGTCGGCGTGGGCGCCAGCCGCGTGCGCGACCTCTTCGAGCAGGGCAAGAAGAACGCGCCCTGCATCATCTTCGTGGACGAGCTGGACGCCGTCGGCCGCCACCGCGGCGCCGGCCTGGGCGGCGGCCACGACGAGCGCGAGCAGACCCTCAACCAGCTCCTCGTCGAGATGGACGGCTTCGACACCAGCGAGGGCGTCATCCTGCTCGCGGCAACCAACCGGCCCGACGTGCTCGACCCGGCCCTCTTGCGGCCCGGCCGCTTCGACCGCCAGATCATCGTCGACATGCCCGACGTGCGCGGCCGCGAGGGCATCCTGCGCGTGCACATGCGCAACGTGCCCGTCGCCGACGACGTCGAGGTCAAGGTGATCGCCCAGGGCACACCGGGGCTCTCCGGCGCCGACCTGGCGAACATCGTCAACGAGGCCGCCCTGCTCGCCGCGCGCCTGAATCACGACAAGGTCTACATGATCGATTTCGAGGAGTCGCGGGACAAGGTGATGATCGGCCCCGAGCGCCGCAGCCGCGTGCTCAGCGAGGAGACGCGGCGCAAGACGGCCTACCACGAGGCCGGCCACGCCATCCTGGGCTGCGAGCTCGAGAACGCCGATCTGCTGCACAAGGTGACCATCGTCGCCCGCGGCATGGCCGGCGGCGTCACGCACTTCCTGCCCAACGAAGAGCGCCTGATGTACCGCGATCGGGACTACCTGATGGACCAGATCACGATGGCCCTGGGCGGCCTGGTCGCCGAGAATCTCGTCTACGGCCGGCATACCAGCGGACCGCAGAGCGACATCCAGCGCATCACCGGCATCGCGCGGGCGATGGTCACGCGCTGGGGCATGAGCGAGACCCTGGGTCCCATCGCCTACGGCGAGAACGAGGAGACCGTCTTCCTCGGCCGCAGCTTCCAGCATCAGCAGAACTTCAGCGAGCGCACGGCCCAGCTCATCGACGAGGAGGTGCGCCGTCTCGTGGACAGCAGCCTGCAGCGCGCCACGTCGATTCTCTCCGCGCGTCGCGAGACGCTGGACCTGATCGCCAATGCCCTGCTCGAGCGCGAAACCCTGAGCGGCACTGAGGTGCAGACGCTCATCGATGGCGGCACGCTGCCGGCCTTCGATCGCGAGGCCGCCGAGGCCAGCCGCCGCCGCAAGGTGGACGAGGATCTCAGCCGCGGCGAGCGCATCGACGCCGTTCTCGACGAGGCCCGGCGCGGCAAGCCGGATGGCGAGACCGCAGGCGAGGGCGACGAGCCCGAGCTCATCCCGGACGGTGGCCGGCCCGAGGGCGGCTCCGAGCGCCGGGATCCGGCCGGCGACTGAGGTGGGCGCGGCAGGCGGCAGCGCTGCGGGCAGCGGCAGCCCTCGCCTGCTGCAGGTGGCCGCGGGTGAACTGCGCACGCTGCTCGCCGCCGCGGGCGTGGACGCCTACGGCGCCGCCCTGATGGCGCGCAAGGCCGAGTCCCTCGTCGTGCGCGTCGACAACCTGCGCGCGCCGGCCGCCAACATCCTCAAGCAGGAGCTGCTCGCCCTCGGCGCCGACTGCGCCACGCACCGCGAGACCATCCTCGGCGGGCCCGAGCGCTCGAGCGCCCACCTCATCGGCACCGAACGGCAGCTCGCGAAGCTGCCCGAGCGCCTGAAGCCCCAGCCCTTCGGCCTGCGCGCCCTCGGCGAGGACCTCGCCGCCCTGCTCGCTCGCCGGCGCCGGCCGCCGAAAGCCTTGACCCTGCCGCAGGGCGCCCTTAGTTTCGAGGCCGCGCCGCTGCTGATGGGCATTCTCAACGTGACGCCGGACAGCTTCTCCGATGGCGGCAAGTGGGCGGACCCGGACCGCGCCGTCGAGCAGGGCCTGCGCCTCGTCGCCGAAGGCGCCGGCCTGCTCGACATCGGCGGCGAATCGACGCGGCCGGGCGCCGCGCCCGTCTCCGCGGACGAGGAGCGGCGGCGCGTGCTGCCGGTGCTGCGCGGACTGGCCCGGCAAGCGGGGGTGCCCCTGGCCGTGGACACGCGCAAGGCCGCCGTCGCCGGCGAGGCCCTGGCGGCCGGGGCGAGCATCGTCAACGATGTCTCGGCGCTGGCGGATCCGGCGATGGCGCCGCTGGTGGCGCAGAGCGGCGCGGCCCTGGTGCTGATGCACATGCAGGGCGAGCCGAACAGCATGCAGGCGGATCCGCGCTACGAGGACGCCGTCGACGAGATCTACCGCTGGCTTGAGACGAGGCTGGCCGCCGCGCGCCAGGCCGGCATCGGGGAGGATCGCTTGGTCGTCGATCCGGGCATCGGCTTCGGCAAGCGCCTGGAGGACAACACGGCCCTCCTGCGCCGGCTGGAGGAATTCCACAGCCTGGGCGTGCCGCTCCTGGTGGGCGCGAGCCGGAAGTCCTTCCTCGGCCGGCTGATGGACGAGCCGGACCCGGCCCGGCGCCTGGAAGGCAGTCTGGCCGCGGCGGCACGGGCGGCCCAGGCCGGCGCCCAGCTGCTGCGCGTGCACGACGTGGCGGCGACGCGCCGCTTCCTGGCGGCCTGGGCGCCGCTCTGCCGGCCCGCCGCCACGGCGGCCACTGAGGACGAGGTCCAGTGAACGATCTGCTCTTCACCGCCCTCAACGTGCTGGACATCCTCGTGGTGGCCTTTCTCTTCTACCGCCTCTACGTGCTGGTCCACGGCACGCGCGCGGCGCTCATGCTCAACGGCTTCCTGTTCATTCTGGTGGCCGGATTGCTCGCGCAATGGATCGGCCTGACCACCTTCAACTGGATCCTGGACAACCTGCGCACGGTCTGGGTGATCGCCTTCATCATCCTGTTCCAGCACGAGCTGCGCAGCGCGCTGGCCCAGCTCGGGCGAAACCGCATCGTCAATCTGTTCCTGAAGGTCGAAAAGGACAGCGGCTACATCCAAGAAGTGACGCGCGCCGTCGAGGGCCTGGCGCGCGCGGGTCTGGGCGCGCTGATCGTCTTCGAGCGCGAGATGGGCCTGCGCAACTACGCCGAGAACGGGGTGATCATCAGCGCGGCGATCAGCGCCGATCTCATCGAGACCATCTTCACGCCGCCCTCGCCGCTGCACGACGGCGCCGTCATCATCAACGAGGGCAACCTGGTGGCGGCCCGGGTCATCCTGCCCCTCTCGCAGGACCAGAACCTGAGCCGCGTGCTCGGCACGCGGCACCGTGCCGCCGTCGGCATCAGCGAGGAGACGGACGCTCTCGTCGTGGTGGTGAGCGAGGAGACGCGCACCATCAGCGTCGCCGAGGGCGGCCGGCTCGAGCGCGATCTCGACGTGGCCGCCCTGCGCAAGCTGCTGATCGCCCGCCTGCGCGCCGGCGGCGGAGAGCGGGTTGCCGCGGCCTGAGCTACAGAGCTCCGAAAAGTGCCGGATCCGGCGAGGTGACGACACCCCCACGCGGACGGGCGCGGACGGCAGCGGTCCGGCCCCGATGGCGGCGGGCTCACGGTGCCTCGCGCTGCTGCGACGTCCGGTAGCCACCGGTCCCCCACGCCGCGTCGCAAGCGCGATGGCCCGTTCCCGAGGGTCGAGCCCGCCGGCCCGGCGGCGGCGCCGCCACGCCTGCAAGGCGACTCCTCCCAGATCACCCTGCACGATGGCCGCTCGCCCGCCGGACCCGGCGAAACGCAAGTAGAGGGGCGGACCGGCGGCGGGCCCGCTGCGAAGCGGGCCGCGAGCCGCCCGTCCGGAGGAGAGTGGCCAGGCCGCGAGCCGCGCTGCGAAGTGCCTGCTTTCTGCCGGCGCCTGGACCCCGGTCGCCCTCCACGCGCGGGCCATTGCAGGCGCTGGGCCAGCGGGCGCCGCCCCGCCAGCGCGCGGCGGGACAGCGCCTTGCGCCTGCCGCCGTGCGCCGGGCCCCACGGCTACGACAACGGCGGGGCCCGCGCCGGCGCCAAGCCTGTCCACGTCGGTGGCGCCGGAGCGGGCAAGGGGCTTGAGTCCGCCCGGCCGAGGCGCTAGGCTGTGCGCCTGCCCCGGCCCGGCTGCCGTCCCGCGGAAGCGACGGCGCGACCATTCCAGAGGTTCCCATGCGCCCTCAGCGGATCGCCCCCCTGCTCATGCTGCTCATCGCCTTTGGCCTGGGCGCCTGCGAGGAGAAAGTCAGCGAGCCCGGCATCCACATCTACACTGCCGACAGCCTGCGCGGGACCATCGGCGACACGCTGCGCTTCGCCGGCTTCTACACGGGCAATCCCGGCGACGTGGCCCGCCACCAGTGGGACTTCAACTCGGACGGCATCTTCGACGCCACCTGGGAGAACCTCGGCCAGGATTGGCCCGCCGTCTCCTTCCTGCACAGCTACTCGCGCGCTGACAACTACACCGCCACCCTGCAGGTGACGACGGTGCAGAACCGCCTCTACCGCGCCACCACGCGGGCCATCGTCACGGACGGCCTGCCCCAGCTCAGCGCTAGCGTGCCCGACAGCGCGAACTGCGGCGAGACGATCAGCCTCATCGGCCACGCCGTGGACGATGCCGGCAACCGAGCCTTCTGGGACCTGCGCGGCGACGGCAGCGCGGAACTCAGCCAGACCTTCACGGACAGCATCACCCTGGTCCTGAACACCAGCTTCGCGGAGCCCGGCCGCTACACGCTGGTCTTCGGAGCCAGCGACAACGACAATCACGTGGAGCGCCTGAGCTTCACGCTCATCGTGGGCGGGGCGCCCTACTGGACGAGCGGCGCCGACCTGCTCGAGGCGCGTGCGGACCATGCGGCGGCTGCTTTCGAGGGCCGCCTCTACGTGTTCGGCGGCCGCCACGGCCGCGGCGTCGTCGGCTCCACGGAGATCTACGATCCCGTCAGCGACAGCTGGTCCTTCGGCAGCCCGCTGCCCACGCCGCGCTGGGGCGCCAAGGCCGTCGCCATGGCGGAGCGCATCTACGTGCTGGGCGGCGTCACGCAGAACGACAGCATCTTCCCCAGCGTGGAGATCTACGAGCCGGCCACGGATAGCTGGCGGGTCTTCAACCCGCAGCTGCCCAAGCACCGCATGCCCAGCCGGAAGCGCGGCTTCGCGGCGCTCAAGGTGGGCGGCACCACGGCCTGCTGCGACTCCATCCTGCTCTTCGGCGGCATGGGCGCGGGCGGCATCAACGACACCACGCTGATCTACTACACCGCCCGCGACTCCTTCTCGATGGATCGCACCCACTTCATGCAGGAGACCCGCGCCTGGCTGGGCGGCGCGACGGCCTGGAACACGCCGGCAGAGCTGGACGGCCGGCTCTACGCCGTGGGCGGCAGCGCCGACGGCGCCACGCCCAGCAGCCGCGTGGAGGCCTACGACCCCTTCAGCGATTTCTGGCGCCTGCAGCCCGCCCTGCCCACGGCGCGCATCGCGCCCGCCGTGGCCTTCCTGGCGGGCAAGCTCTACGTGCTGGGCGGCTCGACCTCGGGCAGCGGGGCCAGCGCGGTGGCGGAGGTCTTCAGCCTCGGCGAGGGGGCCTGGGACAGCCTGCCCGCCCTGCCCGTCCCCCGCAGCGGGGCGACGGCCCTGCGGCTGCCGGGCGAGGAGCGCATCTATCTCGTCGCCGGGGCGACGCCGGCCACCTCCACCTACCACGTGGAGGGGAGCCGCGACCTGCAGATCCTGGTACCCTGGCGCTGCAGCCCCTAGGCTAGTATTACACTTAGGCATTAATTGAGCTGCCAGGCCCCGGCCTGGATTATCTGGCTACAGAGCGATTTCAGACTCGGGCAACCCTGGAACGGCACGCGCTTCGCATCCTGGGTTCGAATTCTCCGGCTGCCGGTGTCGGGCCACCAGGGGGCGACATCGTCGAGGAATGCTTTGTCGGATAAGCAGATAACCAGGGTCGAGCTGATCGGCCGCGGCCACGAGGCCCTGCCCGCCTTCTTCGAGGCCTTGCCGAAGGAGTCCGGTTGGCCGCCGGACACCGTGCTTTCGCTCACCGACCGGGAGCCCACGGAGTTCGAGCGCGCCGAGCGCTACGCGGCGGCCTTCGCCGAGGAGCAGATCGTCGGCGCCCTCAGCCTGCATCCGGCGGCAGCGGGCAACTACCACCGCATGCACAACCTGCACTTCCACATCGACGTGCTCCCGGCCTGGCAGGGCCAAGGCGTCGGCACGGCCCTCATGCGCCGGCTGATCGATCACGCCCGCGAAGAGGGCTTCTGGCGCATCTACCTGGGCACCCTGTCCTGGAACCAGCCGGCGCTGGAGCTCTTCGGGCGCTTCGGCTTTCGGGTGGAGGGCCTCAGTCGCGGCGCCTACCGCGTCAAGACGCGCGGCGGCGAGGACTACTTCGTCGACGGCATCGGCATGGCGCTGTGGATCGGACCGCGCCTGGAGCTCAAGCCCGGCGACTGGAAGCTCAAGATCAACGCGATGGAGCCGGGCACGGGCGAGCCGGTCTACCAGCTCGACGGCGAGCTGCTCATGGACGAGCTGGTCGCCCTCCACGAAGCCGTGGGCGATCTGCGCCATCGCCATCCGCGCTTGATCAAGGGGGCCTGGCGGCAGAGCGACCTGGTCGTCACCGCCCGCGTGGGCGGCCGACTCGTGGGCATGGCCCGCGCGCTCACCGATCGCGCGAGCACGCTCTTCGTCTGCGACCTGATGGTGCACCCCGAGCAGCAGGGCCAGGGCATCGGCAGCGAACTGATGCGGCGACTCGTGGGGCCCTATGCGGAGATCTACCAGATCGTCCTGCTCACGGACCCGGAGACGATGCCGTTCTTCCAGCGCCTGGGCTACATGCACTGGGAGAGCACGGCGCTGCAGATGCACCCGCCGCGGACGGAGACCTAGCCGCCGCGGCGGCCCACCTCCCCACGCCGCTTGGGACGCGAAGGCCCTCCCCTCCAACTCCGCTTCACAGGAGTTGTCGGAGAGGGCCTTCGCGCCCCTGGCGGCATCAGGCAAGGGCCGCGGCGGCTACCGGGGCTTCGTTCGTGGCGGGCGCGGGCAGGCCGAGCGCTTCCAGGTACACGGCTTCAACGCGGCGGGCGATCTCGCTCCAGTCCAGGCCGGCGGCCTTCTCGCGCCCGCGCTCGCCGTAGCGGCGCCGCGCCTCGCGGTGCTCGAGGAAGTAGCGCAGGGCGTCGGCCAGCGCCTTCTCGTTGCCTGGCTCGACGAGCAGGCCGTCCACGCCGTGGCTGACCACGTCCCGGTAGCCCTCGATGTCGAAGCCCACCACGGGCAGGCCGGCGGCCATGGCCTCCAGCAGCACCATGCCGAAGCTCTCGCGGCCCAGGCTGGGCGCGCAGAAGATATCCGCGGCGGCGTAGGTGGCGGCCAGCTGCTCGCGATCGGTGATGGCGCCGAGGAAGTGCACGCGGCCGGCCAGCGCGGCGGGCAGCGCGGCCTCGATGCGCCGGCGATCGGGGCCGTCGCCGGCGACGAGCAGGTCCACGTCCGCGCGCGCGGCGACGAGGCGCGCGAAGCTGCGGAGCAATAGCGGCAGGCCCTTGCGCTTGACCATCGCCCCCACGAAGAGGATACGCAGGCGCTCGGGGTCGAGCCCCGACAGGCCGGCCGGCTCGGCCTCGGCGAAGAGCGCGTAGTCCACCCCGTTGGGAATGATCCGGTAGTCCCCCGGGAAGAGGCGCTCCACCGGGCGCAGCGCGGCCTGGCTCACGGGGATGCGCAGGCGCGCCGGCGCCAGCCGGCGGCGCAGGGGCGCGCGGAAGGTCTCGGCCAGCAGATCCCGCGGATAGTAGCTGTGGAAGGTGGCCACCACGGGGCAGCGCGCGTGCTCGAGGGCCAGGTGCGTGAGCGTGGGCTGCAGGGGGCTGTGCAGGTGCAGGACGTCGAAGTCCTCGGCGGCGAGCAGCTCGCGCATCTCGCCGCCCAGGCGCCAGCCCACCGAGAAGCGCGACAGGCTGTTGTTGTAGCGCACGGGGACGCTGCGGCCCAGGCGCAGCACCCGCGGGCCGGCGTTGCCGTTCTTCCCGGGCATGTGGCTGGTGATCACGGTCACCTCGTGGCCGCGGGCCGCCAGGGCGTTGCCCACGGCGCGGATGTGCTCGCTCACGCCGCCCCAGAGCGGGTAGTAGAATTCGCTGACCACGCCGACCTTCATCAAGCAGCCGCTCCTTTCACGCCCGGCGCCATCTGCGCCGCCAGCTCACCGTCGTGCAGGGGGTAGAGCACGCACCACTGCTCGGGATCGGCGGCGACGGCCGCCGCCAGGGCTTGCGCGTAGCCGGCGAGCGAGTCGGCCCCGGCAGGCAAGGCAGGGTATACCTTGATAGCATAGCCGCCCGGCTCTCGCAGCAGGAAGATGGGCAGCAGCGCCGCGCCCGCGCGCTCGGCGAGCGCGAGGCCGGCGGCCGGAAAGGCCCGCGGCCCGCCGAAGAAGGTCTCCGAGCGCAGGCCCTGGCCCGCCGTGCTCGCCGGATCCAGCGCGCGGTCGATGAGCATGCCCACCGCGCGCCCGCGGGCGAGCTGGCGATAAAGGGCCACCCCGGCGCCGGGGCCCGAGATCGTGCGCAGCCCTCCCGCCGCGCGGATGCGCATGAAGAGCGCGGCCAGCGCCGGCGGCTCCAGGGCCTCGGCCAGGGCCGAGAACTCGGGGAAGCGGCGACCCACCCAGCGCGAGAGCAGGTCCCAGTTGCCCAGGTGCGCGCCGAGGAAGCAGACCGGCCTGCCGGCAAGCCCGGCGAGGTGCTCGCCGCCCTCCACGCGGAAGCGCAGCCGCTCCAGGCGCTCGGGCCGCGCGCTCAGGGCCAGCAGCTCGCCCCAGTAGCGGCCGTAGTTCGCAAAGACCGCCCCGACGCGCCCGGGGCGGCCGCCCGCCGCGGCAATGGCGGCGAGATTGGCGGCCACCCTGGCCCGCCGCGGCGAAAAGCGCCCGCCCAGGCGCCAGGCGGCGGCAGCGAGGGCGGCGCAGGCACCCAGCGGCAGCAGGCCGGCGAGGGCGAGGCCGAGGCGCAGGGCGATCAGCGTGAGCACGCGGGCTCCTGGCGGGATCGGGGTGGGTCGAGGGCTGCGGTCGAGTCTAGCGGGCGCGGGGCTCTCCGGCAGCAAAAAAGGGCCTCCCGCGCGGGCGGGAGGCCCTTCTCGGCGAAGCGCTCGGCGCCTACTGCACGCTGAGCAGCTTGTGGCTGGCCGTCTGGGCGCGACCGGCCGCATCGCGGGCGTCCACGCGGGCAAAGTAGACGCCGCTGGGCAGCTTGCGCCCGCTCTCGTCCGCGCCGTCCCAGCCGATCAGGTGATAGCCCGCGCCGAGCTGGCGATCCGCGAAGAGGCGGCGCGCCAGGCGGCCCGTCGCATCGTAGATCTCCAGGCTCACGGCGGCATCGACCCGCGTCGTGAAGGCGATGCTCGTGAAGGGGTTGAAGGGGTTGGGGAAGCTCGCCAGGCCGTCGAGGAGCGCGCCCTGGGGCACCGTGCCCTCGGGAACGCCCACGGCCGTGCCGAGGGTGCCCGTGCCGCCCGACTCGTGATAGCGCTCGGCGAACTCCTGCAGGAACATGTTGGCCACGCCCTGATCGTGGATGATCACCGTGTTCTCGTCATTCGCGCCGTCGGCGGCGAAGCTGTAGTTGTGGCTGCCCGTGGCCACCAGCGGGTCCGCGCTCGGGTTGTTCACGTCCACGACCATGTACTTGTGGTGCAGGAGCCGGCTGCTGGGCAGCGGCGTGTCGATCCAGACGTCGGCGGGGATATCCCAGGCATAGGGCGTGCAGGGATCGCCGGCCATCTCGTAGTACACGCTGCCTGCGCCGCATGCGCCCAGGCCCTCGTCGAAGACGCCGCGGATCTCCATGGCGCCGCCCAGGGCCGCGCGACGCTCGTACATGGCATCCGAGAGGTTGTAGTTCGTGAAGGCGAGAATGGTGAAGTAGACCGAGTAGTCGGCCGTCGCCACCGTGCGCTCGAGCTGGCTCTCGACGGCGTCGCTGGGGCTCATGAACTGCTCCACGCGCAGGCCGTTGATGCGGAACTCGTGCGGCGAGTCGTCCAGCTTGCGCGAGCCGAAGCGGGCGAGCGTGGAACTCGGCGTCTGCGTGTCGCTGCCCCACATCTCGTTGAAGTCCATCAGGTAGGCCTGGGCGAGGCCGTAGTCCTGGATGTCCAGGCCGTTGTTGACGTCGTCGTTGCCTGAAATGCTCATGTTGCCGCTGCCCGTCCACACGCGGTCGTTGTACTTGTCCGCGTCGCGGCCGTCGATGACCACGTACTTGTTGTGCATGATGCCGTAGCCGTCGGCGGCGCCGTGGTTGCCGCCGTAGCTGCTCGTGATGTAGGGGATGCCGAAGCTCGCGCAGTAGATGGCGTACTCCGGCGAGTTGTCGGCCTCGATGATCAGGCGCACCAGGCAGCCGCGCTGGTGGGCGGCGACGAGCGCATCGCGCACGTTGGTGAGGCTGAAGCTGTACAGCGCCGCGTCCACCGAGCTCTCGGCGCCGTTGATGAGGGCCGTCAGCAGCGAGCTGAGGTTCTGGCTCTCCGGCACCTCGTTGCCCGGGTCCGCGTAGCTCTCGTCCGCCGTGAAGCTCATGTAGACGTGCAGCTCGCCCGGCTGGTCGCTGGCCGTGGCCAGGAGCTGGTCGGGCCCGAAGCGGGTGCCCTCGCCGTCGCTGCTCTTGGCGCGGAAGTGATAGATGGTGTTGGCGTCGAGCGCGCTCAGCTCGACGGTGTGCGCCGTCTCGCTGGCGCCGGCGTCGCCGGCCGTCATGCCGTAGCTGTCGGTGAGGCCGTACTCGATCTCGCTCGTGCCCGGCGTGGCCGTCTCGAAGTAGAGCGTGGCGGCCGTGGCGGAAAGCTCCAGCACCTGCGCGGGGCCGTTGATCGGCGGGCCGGGCTGGGTGGGGATGATGTCGGACAGGAAGCGCGGCACGATCTCGTAGCCCGAGGTGTAGGGCGAGGTCGTGTCGTACTGCTTGACGATGCCGATCGCCGAGAAGTTGCTGCCGGGATCGGGGCTCCCGTTCACCGCCGTGTCCTTGTCGATGAAGAGCTGCGCCGTGGCCGTGCCGTCGCTGACGTAGACGGAGCTGTTGGAGCCCAGCGGCGAGGTGGGCCAGGCGCCGGTCACGATGTTCAGCCC
This sequence comes from uncultured bacterium, assembly GCA_963695095.1. Lineage (GTDB taxonomy): Bacteria > Krumholzibacteriota > Krumholzibacteriia > JACNKJ01 > JACNKJ01 > VGXI01. The sequence continues at coordinate 3,472,069 of CAVOFT010000001.1, forward strand.
GTCGATGCGGATCAAGCGGCCCTCGTTGGGCTCGCTGTGGTCCACGTGGAAGCTGCCGTTCAGCTCGGCGCAGCTGATCACCAGCGGCTCGGGCACCTCGTAGCCCGCGCCGTGGAGGACCTGCACGAAGGAGGGCGTGGTCAGCTCGACGAGGCCGTTGAAGTTGGCCACCGTGGCGGTCACCGTGATGCTGTCGCCCAGCTCGGCCTCGTAGGTCGCTGCCCCCGCGCTCACCCAGAGGTTCACGCCCCCGGTGGGGTCCTGGACGTAGACCTCGTAGTTGTAGGTGCTGTAGATGCTGTCCGGGCTCGTGATGACCCCGCTGACGGTGACGACCTGACCGAGCAGGTCGGGCACCCCGTTGGCGTCGTTGGCGTGCAGGGCGGAGATGTCGATGGCCGCCGCCGGGCCGGCCAGGGCGAGGATCCCGAGGAGGATCGGCAGGGTGCGCAGGCGCATGCGTGTCTCCATGGCTGGGGAGAGGAGTGGCTGGGCGGGCAAAGCCGCCGCCGACCCGCTGGCGAGCCGGACCGTCAATTATAACAAACAGGACCCGGTTTGCGAAACCCCCAGGCGGGCGCTTCAGCCGCCCGAGCGCAGGCGGCGCTCCAGGCGCCAGTCGAGGCCGAGCTCGAGCTGCCAGCCGTCGCCGGGTACGCGGCCGTCCAGGCCGGCGGGCCAGAGCCCCGAGCGGTCCACGCGGGCCAGGCCGCAGCGCAGATCCAGGCGCCCGGCGCCGGGCGCTGGCCAGTCGCGGCGCTCCCAGATGAGGCGATAGAGGCGCTCGACGGAGCGCTCCCCCACCAGCCAGGCCTTGTCCTTCTTCGCCATCCGGATGAAGCCGAAGTCCTCGCCACGGCGGCCCTCGATGAGCCCCCAGCGGCATTGCTCGAACTCCAGGGTGAGACGCCCCCAGCGCGCCGCGGGCGGCAGGTGCAGGGCGGCGTAGAGGCCGTCGGCGTTGGGCCCCAGCCAGTGGCCGAGCAGGCGGCCCTCGCCGAGCCGATCGTCGCGGACGAAGGCGCGGCGGATGTCGCGGTCGTGGTGAAAGTAGACCTGCGGATCCAGGTGCACGGCCTCGATCGCGAGGTCGGCCCCGGCCAGGCCGAGGGGATTGGCCCAGACGAGGCCCGCCAGCTCGGCGAAGCTCGAGATGCCCGCCTCCTCGCCGGCCGGTTCAGCGGACTCGAGAGTCACCAGGCGATCGAGGAGGAACTCGCCGTAGAAGGTGAGGGGCGCGAGATCGAGGCGGCAGTCGATGCCGAGCACCTTCTTGTCGTCGGTGCCGCTCTGATCGGCAATGTCCTGGGTGCCCGCCACGAGGAAGGTCACCGGGTTCAGATAGGCGAGATCGATGCCCCGCCCGCCATAGGCCACCGCCTCGTAGAGCCCGAAGCTGAGCGGACCCGGCGGGTGGATCTCGAGGCGATGCAAGGCAACATAGGCCTCGCCCGGCACGGATTGCTCCGTGCTGTCGGGCGGGAAGGGCTCGCCCGGAATGTAGCTCGGCGGATTGGGGCCGCGCTGGGTCTGGGCGAAGAGGCTGGCGCCGGCGACGTAGCGCGTGCGGAAGTGGAAGCTGATCCCGTCCAGGGGAAAGGGGTTCTCCGAGAGGAAGAGGCTGCCGCGGCGGCCCACGCCCCAGCGGCGGTCCTCGCGGCCCAGGCGCAGTTCGGCCCAGTCGCCGCCCCAGGCGAGCACGGCGCGGTCGAGGCGAGCGCTGGGCTCCTGGGTGATGTCGCTCGCGGCAAACGGCAGGTTGTCCACCCAGCCGCCGTCGCCGGCCCCGCGGCTGAATCGGCTGTAGTCCTCGTAGAAGTGGAGCTGGGCCGTGAGGCGGCCATCGAGTTCGGCGTCGAGGCCGAGCTGGAGCAAGCCCTGGCGCCGCGGTCGCCGCTCGGCGAGGGCCAGCGAGTCCAGGTCCGTGGGCCCGCCGAAGTAGCGCAGGCCCGCGGACAGCTCCCAGAGCGCTGGCGGATCGGCGCCCGGCGCTCGCCGCGCCGGCGATCCGGAGATCTCGCCGGCCGGGGGCTCCCAGCCGGCGGTCAGCGCTTCCAGGCGCGCCAGGCGCCGCGCATCGGCCGGAGTCAGCTCCCCGCGCCGGCTCGCCACGCGGGCCACGGCCCGGGCCAGTTCGTCGCGGCGCAGCGGGCGCAGCTCGAGGCTGCCCTCCCAGAAGCCCAGGGTACGGAAGTGCTCGAGCTGCTCGTAGACTTCCGCAGCGGGCGGCACGCGCAAGGCCCCTTGGGCCCGCGCCGTGACGCACTCTGCAACGGCGAGGAAGGCCAGGAGTGCATAACGAGCGATGGGATGATGCAAGGAATCCTCCGGCTGGGGCGGGGCGATTCTAGGCGCGCGCCCGAGCGCGGACAAACAAAAAGGGCCGCCCCGCGCGCGGGGCGGCCATGAATCCGCGAGGCAGCGGGGCGCATCCATGCCCGCCCGCCGCCGGTCGCCGAGTTCCTAGGCGTTCACTTCCTGGGCGAGCCAGCGATCCAGCACGCTCTTGAGGAAGCGCCACTCGCTGCCGACCTTCTTCGCCGGAATCTTGCCTTCCTTGGCCAGCCGGCAGACGGTCTTCACGTGCATCTTCAAGTACTCGGCCGCCTCGACCGAGGTGAGCACCGGAGACACCTGCTCCTCCGTGCCCACATAGATGTTCGAGTATTCGCTTTCCTTCCAGTCGGCCATCGGTATCTTCCTTCGTTGCAGGTTCCCATCGCTGCAGGTCGCCGGAGCTCCCCGCCACAGCTTGAACGTGCGCCTCTGCACTCGGAGCTCCCCTCCGCCAGGCAGGGCCGGGCGGCGCTCCCGTCGGCGATGCGACAGCAAGGTCCATGCCACCGCTATTCTTCCCCATAATGCCCTGTATTTCTTGAGATTGCAGGCTTTGGGCCACGGCGAACCGGGCAAGAGCTGCTCGCCGCCCGCGATGCCGGCGGCTTCCTTTGCCTTCCCCATCCTGCCCGTCCCCTCCCGATCGCGTCCTGCACGCCGCCCCGCAATCCGCACTTACCGCAGCGCGCCGCGCCGCGTGCCGGCCGTGGGCCGTGGCATATGCCTTGCAGTTTTTGCGTCGCCCTTCAGCGGGCGGGAGGGATATGGACACCGTCTACCTGCAGATCGACGGCGGACAGGCCCAGCGGCGCAAGCGGCGCTTCGGATTCATGATCGAGGCGCTCCTGCGCAGCCGCCTGTCGGCCGGCCTCGAGACGGGCTGCCATCGTCCCGACGAAGACGTGAACATGTACCTGGCCGATCTGCTCTGCCACTACGCGGAGGGCGGAGCCGAGCGCTGGCAGAGCGACTACATCATTCCCTATGCGGGCGATCTGGCCGAGCGCGTGGCGAGCGCCGGCGAGTGCCGCACCAAGTACCTCATCTATCGGAAGAATGCCGACCATCTCCTCGTGAGCCTGGGCATCTTCGGCAATCCCTGGCTGCGCGGCCCGGTGCAGGGCAGCTGTCCGTGGCGGGCCAATCGGGAGGAGAGCATCGGGCGGGGCAAGAGCTACTATGCGCGGGCGGCGACCTACGCCTCGCGGCTCGGCGAAGGCCGGCGCGGTCTGGACGCCTTGCTGGCGAAGCTGGAGATCGGCTTCGAGGAGTACCTGCGCATCCTCGAGACCCTGCGCAGCGAGGCCTTCAATCTGCGGCAGATCTTCACCGTCGGCGAGTGGTACCACTTCTGCCGCGAGCTGGGGATCAGTCCTCGTACTCCGCCGGGGGGCCCGGCGCCGGGGGGGGAGCCGCCGCCTTCCGCTGTGCTTGGATGAACTCCTGCACCTCGCGCGTGACCCGCGCGCTCTCGGCGCCCTCGAGCAGCAAGTGGCCGCCCTTGTCGAGCAGGAGCGTGCGCGCCCGCTTGCCCAGGGCGCGCTGGACGCGGCGCAAGCCGGCCGTGCCGAGCTCCGGGTTGTCCTTGGCGTGGATGGCCAGGACCGGGGCGCTGAGTCCGGACAGCTGCGCCGACGCCTCGTGCACGGCGCCGTAGCGGTCGGCCATCCAGCGGTGGGGACTGCGGGCGATCATCCGCTCGAAGAGGCGCGGGAAGAGCCGGCGCCAGCCCAGGGCCAGGCGCTCGCGCAGGCTCAGGTGCGGCTTGAGCGGCGGCGAGAGCAGGGTGAGGCTGGCCACCGGGTGCCGCGCCGCGATGAGAATGGCGAGGATGCCGCCGAAGCTCGACCCCACGAGGTGGATGGGCACGTCGAGCAGGGCCAGGTTGCTGTAGCGCATCTCGAGCTCGGCCAGGGGCAGCTGCCAGGGCACGCCGCCGCGCTGCTCGCCCACCGCTGCCTCGCTGGGCAGCAGCGAGCTGTAGACGGTCATCCCCGCGCGGTAGAGGTGGCGGCCGAGCTGGAAGTACTGGGCGGGCGTGCTGTGGCCCCCCGGGACGAGGAGCACCGCCGCCGTCGGCGTTTCCTGGATGTAGAGGAAGGAGCGATCCCGCTTGGGGATGTCCAGGTCCTCTTCGCGCAGGCGCTGCAGCTCGTAGTGGCTGCGCAGGATGTTGAGCCGCTCGGCCAAGGGCAGCCGCGAGCCCTGGTTCATCCGCTCCAGGGTCCAGACCGTGTCGGTGATGTTGCGGAGCTGCTCTTCGCGGCTGCTCGGAATGACGGAGCTCATGGCGTGGCTGCGGGCTCGATGGCGGAGGGAAGGGTCCGGAAATTCCTCGCAAATATACTCCATCTTCGGGTCGCCTGCCACAGCCGCAATTGACACTCAAGCGGAATTCCTCTAAGATAGCGGCTAGTTGTAACGAGCCTCCGCGACGAGGAAATTTCGATGGACCGACTCCTGAGCAGTTCCTTCTGCTGTTGTCGCCCCCTTCACAACAGGGATCGGCGGGAAGAACTGTAGTCCGGTAGCTCCTCAGCACAGCGAAAACAGGACGCGGGCCTTCCGGCCCGCGTTTTTTTTCAGCCGGCGCCGTCCCGAGCCCGGCGACGAAGCGAGGTGGACGATGAAGCTCTGGCACAAGCTCCGCGAAGATCTGCGCTCGGCCCAGGAGCGCGACCCGGCCGCACAGGGCGCCCTGGAGCTGCTGTTGCTGTACCCCAGCCTCCACGCGGTCTGGGCCTACCGGCTGGCCCATGGGCTCTGGCGGCGGGGCCTGCGCTTCCCCGCCCGCTTCCTGATGAGCGGCGTCCGCGTCTTCACCGGCGTGGAGATCCACCCGGGCGCCGTCATCGGCCGGCGTTTCTTCATCGACCACGGCGTGGGGGTCGTGATCGGCGAGACGACCGAGATCGGCGACGACGTCCTCCTCTATCAGGGCGTCACCCTCGGCGGCACCAGCCTGGCCAAGGGCAAGCGCCACCCCACGCTGGGTCACCACGTGGTAGTGGGCGCCGGGGCCAAGGTGCTCGGGCCCATCCGCATCGGCGACGGCGCTCGCGTCGGAGCAAGCAGCGTGGTGATCAAGGACGTGGCGCCCCAGCAAGTGGTGGTCGGCATCCCCGCGCGCGTCGTCGGGCACCGCGAGGACGCCGAAATCCGCCTCCGCCACCACCTGATCAATGATCCCGTGCAGGAGAGCCTGCGCGGCCTCGAGGAGCGCATCCGCTTCCTCGAGAGCCGTCTGCAGGAGCGCCGGGACCCGCCGGAGCCCGCCGGGAGCGATGTGGCGGCCGACGATCCGCGCTGAGCCCCCATCGCCGCACGCGGCTGGGCCCGATTGCAGCTTCTCGCAAGCGCTTGGCGGGAAACGCGTTGATGACGCCGCCATCTTGAACCCGGCTGCCGGCTCTGGCATATTGAGGCCTCGTGCGCCGCCTCCGGGCGGTGCCTGGCCGCCACCTGTCATGAGGAGCCAAGACCATGAAGAAGGTGAGCATCGTCGGCAGCGGAAACGTGGGCGTGAATACCGCCTTCTTCATCGCCGAAACCGCCGCCGCCAATGTCCTGCTCGTGGACATTCAGGAGGGCATATCCACCGGCAAGGCCCTGGACCTCATGGAGGCCGCGCCGATTCGCCGCTATCGCACGAGCATCGAAGGCAGCGACGCGATTGCCGACATCGCTGACAGCGAAGTGGTGGTGCTCGCCGCCGGCCGCATCCGCACGCCGGGCAAGGAGCGCAGCGAGCACTTCCAGGAGAACGCCGCCACGGCGCGAGAGATCGCCGCGGCCATCGTCAAGTACGCGCCGGAAGCCAAGGTGATCGTGGCCACCGAGCCCGTGGACGCCATCGTCAAGGTCGTGCTCGACGCCACGGGCTTCGACCGCCACCGCGTGATCGGCGTGGGCGGGATCCTGGACAGCATGCGCATGGCCTCCTTCATCGCCGACGCCCTCGGCGTGAGTCCCCGCGACATCCACGCGCTGGTCATCGGCAGCCACACCAGCCGCATGGTGCCGCTGCCCTTCTACGCGCGCGTCAACGGCGTCGAGATCACGCAGCTCCTGGACGCGCAGACCGTGGGCCGCATCGTCGACGATACCCGCCGGGCGGGCGACATGATCGTCGACCTCGCCAAGCGCGCGAATGCCTTCTACGCGCCCAGCGCCGCCATCGCTACCCTCGTCGAGGCCATCTGCCTGGACCTCAAGCTGGTGCGCTCGGTGAGCGTGATGCTCGAGGGCGAGTACGGCCTCAGCGGCGTGGCCCTCAGCGTGCCCTGCAAGCTGGGCGCGGGCGGCGTGGAGCAGATCATCGAACTGGCCCTCAACGAGGAAGACCGCCAGGCGCTCGCCGCTTCGGCCGGTCCCGTGCGCGCGCTCGTCGCCGCCGGCGACGAAAGGAAGGGAACGCGATGAAGAAGGTCAGCATCATCGGCGCCGGGCATGTGGGCGCCACCTGTGCCTACTACGTGGCCGAGAAGAACATCGCCAACATCGTGCTCGTGGACGTGATCGAGGGCATGCCCCAGGCCAAGGGCCTGGACTTCTGCCAGGCAGCGCCTCTGCGCCAGTACGGCGTCAAGGTGACGGGCACCAACCGCTACGCCGAGATCGCGGACAGCGACGTGGTCGTCATCACGGCCGGCGTGCCGCGCAGGCCCGGCATGGACCGCATGGATCTGCTCAAGATCAACACGGAGATCGTCAAGACCGCCGCCCGCGCGGTGGCCGAGTACGCGCCCAACAGCACGATCATCGTGGTGAGCAACCCGCTGGACATCATGTGCATGGTGGCCCTGGATGCCAGCGGCTTCGCCCTCAGGCGGGTCTTCGGCATGGCGGGCATCCTCGACAGCACGCGCTTCCGCTGGTTCGTGGCCGAGAAGCTGGGCGTCTCCGTGCACAACGTGCAGGCGATGGTGCTCGGCGGCCACGGCGACACGATGGTGCCCCTGCCCCGCTTCACGACGGTCAACGGGATTCCGATCACGGAGCTCCTGACCGCAGCGGACATCTTGGCCCTCTCGGACCGCACCCGCGAGGGTGGCGCCGAGATCGTCAAGTACCTCAAGACGGGCTCGGCCTTCTATGCCCCGGCGGCGAGCGCCGCGGAAATGGTGGAGGCCGTGCTCACCGACGAGAAGCGCATCCAGCCCTGCGCCGCCTATCTGCGCGGGGAATACGGCTACGAAGCCATCTTCCTCGGCGTGCCCGTGCTGATCGGCGCCAACGGGGCCGAGAAGATCATCGAGCTGGATCTGTCCCTCGAGGAGAAGGCAATGCTCGACAAGAGCGCCGAGGCGGTGCACGAGGGCCTCAAGGCCCTGCGCAGCTTCTACACGATGGCCTGATGACGGCGCCGCCGGGCGCCGCCCACCGGCGCCGGGCGGGAACCCGGACGGGCCGCGGCGGTAGCAGCGGGCCGTCGACATCTTCAGCGATTCCGCGGGGGGGCTTGACCCCGGCGATCCCCTCCGGTACAACGCGAGCATTCCGGGACCGCAACCTGTCAAGGAGAGTGCAATGAGAAGAATCGCGCTGTTTCTCGCGCTGCTGGGCGCGGCGGCCATGCTGAGCGCCGGCTACGCCTGGGCCGAGGGGGAAGCCCACGCCTACATCGGCCTCAAGAAGTGCAGCATGTGCCACAAGAAGGAAGCCACGGGCAACCAGTTTGCCAAGTGGGAAGCGAGCGCCCATGCCAAGGCCTTCGCCAGCCTGAGCAGTGAGGCGGGCAAGGCCAAGGCCGCCAAGCTGAGCGTGGCCGATCCGACCACCGATGCCAAGTGCCTGAGCTGCCACATGACCGGCCACGGCACCAAGGCCGAGCTGGGCGGCGAGCTGCTGCTGCCGGCCGATGGGGTCTCCTGCGAGGCCTGCCATGGCGCGGGCGGCGACTACTACAAGAAGGCCACGATGGAGGAGATCACCGCGGGCACCCTGGACGGCAAGACCGTCGGTCTCGTCCAGCCCACCAAGGAAGTCTGCCTGACCTGCCACAAGGCCGACAACCCCGAGCACAAGGGCGTCTTCGACTTCGCCGAGATGGTGAAGAAGATCGCGCACCCGATTCCCAAGCCCTAGTGATCGGCCTCGCGCCGACACCGCCTGAACAGGACACCCCGCCGGGCCACGCTCGGCGGGGTGATCTGTTTGCCCGCAGCGGTGCGGGCCGCTTGCGGCCGGCCTAGATCGCCGGTCCGCGCTCCCCGGCCTCGCGCTCGGCGATGATCGCCGCTTCCTCCGCATTGCTCGCGGCCAGAGCCAGCGGGTGCTCGGCCTTGAACTGCTCCTCGGGCATGAAGCCGGTCAGCCAGGAGGGGTTCATCGGGTAGACATTGGGACTGAACACGGTCGAGTACAGGTGCCAGATGAGGATGGCCAGGAAGGCCAGCCAGGCCTCGTAGTAGTGGATGACGAGCATGACGTCCAGGAAGCCCTTGGGCAGCCAGTTGACGAAGAAGTTGTCGAACCAGAGCATGAGCCCGGTGGCGCCCATGACCATCGTGCCCCAGACCAGCGCCCAGTACTCGGCCTTCTCCACGTAGGAGAAGCGGCCGAAGGGGGGGTGCGTCTTGCTGCGGCCGAGGTTGTAGGCCATGGTGCCGATGAAGTCGCGGAAGTCCTGGCCGGTGGGCCACATCTGCTTGACGAAGATCCGCCCGCGGCGCGTGAGCAGGAAGAGCAGGTGCCAGATCGAGGCCAGCAGCAGCACCACGCCCGCGACGCGGTGCAAGTTGCCCCGGAAGGTGTAGCCGCACTCCCAGCCGAAGAGCCAGCGCGACCACCAGGCCTCGTAGAAGCGCAGCGAGAAGCCGCTGACGACGAGCACCGTGAAGGACAGGGCGAGGATGAAGTGCTGGACCACCTCGTCGGCCTCCATGCGCCGCACCTGCTTCTTGGCCATCACCTTGCGAATCTGGTGCGCCAGGTCGATGAGCCAGTGCAGGGCCATGCCGCCGATGACCACGAAGATGAGCGCGATGTAGATCGTCCGCACGAGGCCGGCCACGCCGGTGTGCAGGCCGGTGGAGTCCTGGTGGATGGGCGTCGCGGCGATCTTGGCCGTGATGGCGGGATGACAGCCGCCGCAGGTGTGCTGGAGGTTCTGCGGGTTGATGGTCGAGCCGGGATCGCTGGCCGGCAGGATGCGGTGCGCGCCGTGGCAGGAGGCGCAGTTGGCCACGGTGACGTCGCCGGCCTGGCTCTTGAGCCCGTGGTAGGAGTCCTGGAAGGACTGCAGGCGCCCGGTCGGCAGCTCGTACTTGTCGTTGAGCATCGCCGACTCGTGGCAAGGCGAACAGGTGGCCTCGGCCAGGCGGTGGGAGCTGACCGGCGAACGGGGATCGCTGGTCGGCAGGATATTGTGCTCGCCGTGGCAGGTGGTGCAGATGGGCGAGTCCACCTGGCCGCGCTCGGTGAGCTGGCCGTGGATGCCCTCGTGGTAGTCCTGGGCGATGTACTGGTGGCACTTGCCGCAGGTCTTGGCGATGTTGAAGTGGTTGATCGCCGAGTTAACGTCGCCCGGCGGCAGGATCTTGTGGGCGCTGCCGTCGGTGGAGTGGCAATCGTTGCAGGTGGCCGCCGAGTAGATCCCGCCCAGGGCGGCCCGCCCGTGCACGCTGTTGGTGTAGACGTTCACCGGGTGCTTGAAGCGAATGCCCTGCGCCTCGGTGAAGGCGTCGTCCTCGTGGCACTTGCCGCAGGTCTTGGGCAGGTTGAGCGAGTTGACCGGCGACTCCTTCTCGACCACGGCGCGAATATCGTGGGTGCCGTGGCAGTCGCTGCAGGTCGGCACTCCGGGATTGACGCCCACCTTGCCCAGTCCATGCCGGGTGTAGACGCGGCTCACGTCCTCGTGGCACTGAGCGCAATCAGCGGCGGGGAGATCGTCCTCATGGGGCAGCTCGGCGATGCCAAGGTGACAGTCCAGGCAGCCGAGATCGGCATGGACGCTCTTGGCCAGGTGCGCCGGCGTCACCTCCACGGGATCGCCGCCCGACCCCTGGTGGCAGTCGAGGCAGTCCTTGTCGGTGACCTGGGCGAGGCTGGGACCGGCGAGGAGGAGGCCGAGGACCAGCGCCGGCAGCGCCGCCCGGCCGGGGATGAGAGCGCGCATTGGACACTCCTTGGCAGGCGAGGCGCCGGGCGCCCGGGGGCACCCGGCGAGTTGGCCGGTACAGAATATGGACTTCCGGGTCTCCAATCAAGGGTCAACGAGCGTTTACACTGGAATTTCAGGCGCTGTTTGCCTTGAATAGGGACTTCCGCTAGTCTGGGCGCCCCCCATCCCGCCGGAGGTCCTCGATGCGCCTGCGCGACCTGGCCAACAACTTCCGCGTCCTCACCCTGAGGAACATCAGCCATCCGCTGGGCCTCATCGGGATGATGGTGATGTACCTGAGCGGCATCCCCATCGTGCTGCTCCTCATCCTGGACGCTCTGGGCTTCCTCGACTCGCCCTACATCGGCATCTTCACCTTCCTGGTGTTTCCCGCCTTCTTCGCCCTTGGCGCCCTGCTCGTCGCGCTGGGCCGCTACCGCGCCCGGCGGCGGGTCGTGGGCGACGGCACGCGGCCCCTTCACCCCTTCCCGCAGTGGGATCTCAACCAGCCGGCAGATCGCGCGCGCTTCCTCGTCGTGACCGCCGGCGGCACGCTGCTGCTGCTGGTGGTGGCCACGCTCAGCTATCGCGGGGTTGAGTTCACCGAGTCGGTCACCTTCTGCGGGAAGACCTGCCACACGGTGATGCAGCCTGAGCACACGGCCTACCTCGCCTCCCCCCACGCCCGCGTCTCCTGCGTGGATTGCCACATCGGACCGGGCGCCGACTGGTACGTGCGATCCAAGCTCTCCGGCCTGCGCCAGGTCTGGGCCGTCACCACCGGCGACTACTCCCGGCCGATCGCCACCCCCATTCACAACCTGCGGCCGGCGCGCGAAACCTGCGAGCAGTGCCACTGGCCCGAGAAGTTCCACGGCGACAAGGTGCTCGTGAAGCGCCACTACGCCGAGGACGAGGCGAACACCGAGATCGTCAATGCGCTGGTGCTCAAGGTGGGCGGCGGCGGCGCTGAGTCCGGCTTCGCCGAGGGCATCCACTGGCACGTGAACCTGGAAGTCGACTACCTCGCCGACGAGAAGCGCGAGGAGATCCTCTGGGTGCGCGCCCGCCGGCCCGACGGGCAGACCACCGAGTACATCAAGGACGGCGCCGAGCTACCGGCGGACTTCCTCACGACGCGCGAGATCCGGCGCATGGACTGCCTCGACTGTCACAACCGGCCCACGCACACCTTCGAGGATCCTGCCGAGGCCCTCGATGTGGCCATTGCCAGCGGGCGCATCGACGCGGGGCTTCCCTTCATCAAGCGCGAGGCCCTGGCGGCGATCCGCGCCGAGTTCAGCGATCAGGCCCAGGCCGAGCGCGAGATTCCCGCGCGCCTGGCCGCCTTCTACGCTGAGCAATTGCCCGCGGGCGGGGAGGCCGTGACTTCGGCCGTCCAGGCGGCCGCGGCCGTGGCGATGGAGATCTACGCGCGCAATGTCTTCCCGAAGATGAAGGTGACCTGGGGCACCTACCCCAACCACATCGGGCACGAGCGCTCGCCGGGCTGCTTCCGCTGCCACGACGAGGAGCACAGCAGCGAGGCGGGCGAGACGATCAGCCAGGACTGCGACACCTGCCATACGCTGCTCGCCTGGGAGGAGCGCAACCCGGCCATCCTGCAGCAGCTCTTCCCCTGATCCGGAAGCGACGTGGGGCGGGGTTCAGCCCCCGCCCATGCACCAAGGGTGACACGCCTTACCGAGAGGTCAATGCGGACCGCCCGTGGCGAAGCCGATGATGATCAGGGCAAGCAGCAAGAGTCCCAGCAGGAGGGCGAAGCTCCCCCAGGCGTAGGCCAGCACGACGGCCCACAGCGAGCGGGCCCCCACGAAGCGCGGCTCGCCGCGCTCCGTCAGGCGCTCCCACTGCGAGGGGCGCTCTTCCATGAGCTCGTCCTCGCTGATCAATCCCGTGTAGATGCTGACATCCATGGGGAATTTCTCGCTGCGCAGGTGCGTGTTGAAGAAGTGCACGATGAAGATGAAGGCCGCGGCCAGCAGCGCCTCCTCCTTGTGCACGGTGTCGGCCAGCGACACGGCGCCGCCCCCCAGCAGGTTGCCGAAGAACTGCTCGCGCCAGCGGATGAGGCCGGAGAGGCCGATCACCGCCACGCCCCAGAACACCGCGAAGTAATCGAACTTCTCCCAGTAGGTCCAGCGGTCGAAGCGCGGGCGCTCGGCCCGGCCGAGGAACCAGCGGATGTGCTGGACGAAGTCCGTGAAGTCCTTCTTGCGGGGCACCAGCGAGTCGGGGCCGGTCAGCAGGGGTCGCCAACCGAGGCGGCGCAGCTTGACGGCGAGCTGGCCCAGATGCAGCGCGAAGTAGAGGCCCGTCACCGCAGCGGCCAGATAGTGCAGCTGCTGGGCGACCTTGAGCGGCATCATGTTCTCGAGGAACCACCTGCCCGGCGTGGTCTCCACGTAGGACTGAGGCAGGCCGGTTAAACAGAGCACCAGGAAGCTGACGTTGACCATGATGTGCAGCACCCGCTCGTAGGGGCTGAAGCGCCGGAAGTAGCGCTTTTCCTTGCGCAGGCGCGGGCGGATGCCGCGCTGGAACCAGAGCACGGTGTGCAGGCCGAAGAAGCCGATGACGACAAGGAAGAGCAGCTTCATCGCGCGATCGGCAGCCGAGAATGCGACCTGAAAGGCCTCGCCGCCGCGGTTGGACTCTCTGCGCGCAGTCTGGCCATCGAGCAGCGGCCGCCCGCCCGGGTTCTTCGCCCGCGCGTCGTCGATCTCTGCTTGGCTGGGCTTGATCGGGTGCACGAGGTAGCTGACGAAGTTCTCCTCGGCCTTGGGATGGCACTGCCGGCAGGTTTCGACGATATGCGCCCGGTTCACCGAGGACTCGGGGGATTCCGGCTCCTGGATGCTGTGGTGCCCATGGCAGTTGGTGCAGACGGCGAAGCGCACGCCCTCGGTCATCAGCCCGTAGAGCTTGCCATGGTAGGTGTCCTTGAAGCCCGCCACGACGTAGGGATTGATCTCGAAGCTGAGCATCAGCTCCTTGTTGGCGTGGCAGCTCGAGCAGAGCTCCACGATGCCGTCGGGCGTGAACTTGGTCTCGGGCGAGAGAACCTGCGTATCGCCGTGACAGGTGGTGCAGCTGGGCGCCGCATCGATGCCCGCTGCCCGCGCCCGGCCGTGGATGGACTTCGCGTAGGCCAGGTTCTGCTCGGCGTGGCAGTTGGCACAGGCCGGGTGGCTGTCGCGGGCGTGGCCTTCCGCGTCGGCCACCTGCCAGTGGTAGACGTGGCACTCCGAGCAGTTGACGTCCTGGCCCGCCAGGTCCTTGTCCATGACCTTGCTGTGCGCCAGCGGCTTGCCGTCATCCGTGCGCGTGTGCTCCCGGTGGCAGTAGTTGCACTTGTTGAAGATGCCGCCGGCCTTGTAGACGACCGCTGCAATGGAGGTCATGTCCGTCTGGTGGCCGGTGTGGCAGAAGGTGCAACTCACCTTGGAGTCCGCCTCGCCGGGCTCCTTGTGCAGACTCGCGCGATGGCCGGGGTGGCAGCCGTCGCAGGTGCGCGAGATGTTCTCGGTGTGCACCCTTGATTTCGGGTCCGTCGGCTTGCGGATGGCGTGCGACTCGTGGCAATCCACGCAGGAGGGGGCGCGGTTGTCGCCGTCTTCCTCGAGGCGGCGGTAGTGCGTCGAGTGGACGTAGGTTTCGATGTCCTTCTGGTGGCAGCGCGCGCAGGTGAGGACGATCTCCTGCTTGAAGGCCGTCGCCCCCATCAGCTCCTTCTTGCCCTTGAAGTGGGGATCGTGGCAGGTGACGCAGGTGGGGTACTTGCGCGGATCGTCCTGGTAGTGCTGCGCATGGTAGCTGTCGCGATACTGCTGCTCCTGGGCGCCGTGGCACTTGCCGCAGACCTTGACGTTGCCGCCCGGCACCTGGGCCTTGATCTGGTGGCTGCCGTGGCAGTCCGCGCAGCCGGGGATCTGCCCGGCGAAGTTCTTGCGCTTGAGGTGCTCGGAGAAGCGCTCCATCCAGAGGTTGCTCACGCGGTCGTGGCAGGTGGCGCAATTCACGCCGTTGCCGGCCGGCCAGTGCGGGGCGTCGTCGAAATCGCCGCCGGCGTGGCAGTCGCTGCAGTCCAGATCCGCATGCACCGAACCCTTCAGGGAGCCGGGCGCGACGTGGATCGACTGGCCGGCCTCGCTCTTCATCCCGGGGTCGTCGTGGCAGTCCAGACAGGCGCCGGCCCCCGCGGCGCGGACGGTCGGCGCGAGCCCAAGGGCGAGGATCAGGGCGAGCGGCGGCGAGAAGAGGCGTGTCGTCATGGCGAAGCAGTCCCTGGCGCCCCCGGGGGGTAGACGGGGAGAATTCAAGCGCCGAGAGCCAAAATACCCCGCAGGGCCGAGGATTACAACCAGAGCCGGAAATCTTCTTTGATCCTGAAACTGCTGCGCAAAGGAAGAGCCCCCGGGCTTTCCCGGGGGCTCCTGTCGGCATCTCAGTGCTGCCAAGGGTGCAGTGTCTGGCCTGCACTACGCCCTCGCCCTCGCCGGGTTCCCGCGCCCGGCGAATCTAGCTCCTCGTTCTCGCGGCTAGGCTCGCCGCCGCGAAAGGGCTAGACTGCGCCGAGCACCCCATCGGCCGAGAGGAGCCCTCGAGATGTCCGTCGCCGCCCATCGCCGCCTTGCCCTGCTGCTGCCGGCCCTGCTGCTCTCCTCCGCGGCCCTGGCCCAGACGGAGGATCTGGTCTACCAGATGCCGGCGCCGGTCCTGGCCGCGATGATCGACGCGCCTCCCACTCCCGGCGTGAGGCTGAGCCCGACCCTGGACTGGCTGCTCCTCCTGGAGTCGCCGGGGCTGCCCTCCATCGAGGAGGTCGCCCAGCCGGAGTTGCGCCTGGCCGGCCTGCGCATCAACCCCCGCAGCAACGGCCCCAGCCGCCAGCGCAGCCTGAGCGGGCTGCGCTTCAAGCGCCTCGCCGCGGCCGGGGAGGCCCTGGAGCGCCCCGTGACCGGCCTGCCCGCCGGGGCTCGCCTCGATTTCGTGACCTGGTCCCCGGACGGCAAGCGCGTGGCCTGCGTCGTGGAGGGCGCCGAGGGCCTCAGCCTCTGGAGCGCCGAGCTCGCCGACGGCCTCGCTCGCCGCATCGGCCCGCGCGATCTCGCCCTCAACGCCGTCTACGGGCAGCCCTATCGCTGGCTCGCCGACGGCAGCGGCTTCGTCGTGGCGGCTGTGCCGGCCGCTCGGGGCGCGGCGCCCGCTGCGCCCAGCGCGCCGGCGGGGCCCCGCGTCCAGGAGAACCTGGGCCGCAAGACGCCGGCCCGCACCTACCAGGACCTGCTGCAGAATCGCCATGACGAGGCGCTCTTCGACCACTACGCAGGCAGCCAGCTCTGGCAGCTGGACCTGAAGGGCAAGGCGAAGGGGCTGGGCGAGGCCGGCATCCTGCGCGACTTCGAGCTGTCCCCGGACGGTCGCTACCTGCTGGTCCAGCGGGTGGGGCGGCCCTACTCCTACTCCCTGCCGGAGGACGACTTCCCCCGGCGCGTGGAGGTCTGGGACCGCGATGGCCGCCTCGTGGCCCTGCTCGCGGATCTGCCGCTTCAGGACGCCGTGCCCATCGCCTTCGGCTCGGTGCCCACGGGTCGCCGCAGCTTCTCCTGGCGGACGGACACGGCGGCCACGCTCTGCTGGGCCGAGGCCCTGGACGGCGGCGACGCGGGCGTCGAGGCCGCCGAGCGCGACCGCGTCTTCACCCTGGCCGCGCCCTTCACGGGCCAGCCGCAGCCCCTGATCACGCTGGCCTATCGCTACGCGGGCGCGCTCTGGGGCAACGACTCGCTGGCCGTGGTCAATTCCATGTGGTGGAAGACGCGGCAGATCCGCAGCTGGCGCGTGGAGCCCGGCCGCCCGGGCGCGGCGCCGGTGCTGATGCAGGAGCGCTCCTACCAGGACCGCTATGCCGACCCCGGCCGGCCCGTGCTCGCCCCCGGCCCCTTCGGGCGGGACGTGATCCTCACCGCCGCCGGCGGCCGCGCGATCTACCTGATCGGCGACGGCGCCTCGCCCGAGGGCAACCGGCCCTTCCTGGATCGCCTGGACCTGGCCGGCGGCGAGGCGACGCGGCTCTTCCGCTCCGAGGCGCCCTACTACGAGCGGCCCGTGGAGCTGCTCGATCCCGCGGCCCCGCTGATCCTCACGCTGCGCGAGAGCCAGGGCGAGCCGCCGAACTACTTCCTGCGCGACCTGGCCGCCGGCAGCCTCGCGGCCGTGACGGCCTTCCCCGATCCCACGCCCCAGCTCGCGGGCATGCAGAAGGAACTGATCCAGTACCCCCGCGCCGACGGCGTGCCGCTCACCGGCACGCTCTGCACGCCGGCGGGCTTCCGGCCCGGCGTCGATGCGCCCTTGCCGCTCATCGTCTGGGCCTACCCGCGCGAGTTCAAGAGCGCCGCCGACGCCGGCCAGGTGACGGACTCGCCCTATCGCTTCAACCGCGTGGGCTGGTGGTCGCCGCTGCTCTTCCTCACGCGGGGCTACGCGGTGCTCGATGACGCGGCCATGCCCATCGTCGGCGAGGGGGATGCCCAGCCCAACGACAGCTTCATCGCGCAGCTCGTGGCCAGCGCCCAGGCCGCCATCGACGAGGCGTGCGGCGCGGCGTGGCCGACCGCGAGCGCGTCGCCGTGGGCGGGCACAGCTACGGCGCCTTCATGGTCGCCAACCTGCTCGCGCGCTCGGACCTCTTCCGCCTCGGCCTGGCGCGCAGCGGCGCCTACAACCGCTCGCTCACGCCCTTCGGCTTCCAGGGCGAGGAGCGCAGCTTCTGGGAGGCGCCCGAGACCTACTTCGCGATGAGCCCCTTCATGCACGCCGACAAGATCGACGAGCCGCTCCTGCTCGTGCACGGCGAGGCCGACAACAACTCGGGCACCTTCCCCATGCAGAGCGAGCGGCTCTACGACGCGATCAAGGGCCTGGGCGGCACCGCGCGCCTGGTGCTGCTGCCTCACGAGAGCCACGGCTACCGGGCGCGCGAGAGCGTGATGCACCTGATCTGGGAGACCGACACCTGGCTCGAGCGCTACGTGAAGAACGCGCCGCCCCGGGAGCAGGCGGCGCGCGAGTGATCGCAGCGAGTGCGCTCGGCGCCGTTCTAGGCGGGCGCTTCTTGGACGAAGGCCCTTTCCGGCGTGAGGCGGAGCGGTCTTTCATGGCGCTCCCTTCGCGCTACTCACAGCGGCGGCAGCGCCCGTAGTGCCGCCGACACTTGGCCACAAGCCTCGATCACGGATGCGAGGAGGCGCTCGTCAACGGAGGGGTCGCCTTCGTACTCGCTCCGATTGCGAACGTTGTGCGCGCGGTCGAGTACTCGCCACACCTCGGGGCCGAGTCCCAGCGTGTGCGGCAGTGCCTGGAAGACCACGTAGCGCTTGGACGAGCGATACCCAGTCCGCCGCAGAGCCGCGAGGCACAGCGCGTGGGCGGCATTGCAGGCCAGGTCAAAGCGGCTCACGAGCGAGTTCGCCAGCCGCATCGAATCGGCGAGACGCGCCTCGCCGGAGTCGATCAGGCCGAGGTACTCGGCAGCGTCGGGCGGCTCCTGCTTCAGCGGCCCACCAGGTCCGCAGAGCGCCTCAAGGGCCGAGCTCATCTTCACCACCGATCAGCCACAGCTTGGGCTGGGCCATGACACGGACCGCAAAGGTGTTCTCGCTCTCAAGCCGCTCCTGGAACTCCTTCCCCGAGTAGATCGTCGGGGCCACCTTGCGGCCGAGTCTCTGCGATGCCGGTTCGAGCGCGGCGAACAGGTCAGCGTAGGCAAGACGGTCGCTGACGACCAGCACGTCGATGTCGCTCTCGCCGGTGTCTTCCCCCTTCGCGACGGAGCCGTACACGAAGGCCGCGCTGATCTCCGTGGCGAGGGGTTCGAGCGCCTCGCGCAGGATGTCGGCGAGTCCGAAGGTCTTGAGCACAAGCCCGTGCAGCTCTTCGAAGAGCGGGGACTTGGCGTTGGCTTGATAGTGCTTCTGCTTGCCCACCCGGCAAGCGCTCACGAGGCCCGATTCTTCGAGCCGGGCGAGTTCGCGCTGCACCGCGCCGGTGCCCGAGCGGGCAAGCCCGATGATCTGATTCGTGTAGAAGGAGCGGCCGGGGTTGCCGAAAAGCACGCCGAGCACGCGCTGCTGGACCTTCGAAAACAGCGCGTCCGCCAGCCCTGCAGATGCGGACTTCGGGCCGGGTTCAGGGGCTTCGTCATTCATTCCCATGCTGGGTATGTTACTACCCAATCTGGGTACGGTCAAGGGCGGATAGGCATTTCATAGCCGCTTTCGGTGCCGCGCGCCTGACCATGGCTCGCCTTCAGCGACCGCTCGCTCTCTTGGAGCCGCTTCGAGTATGCGCCTGGCCTTCGCGCCTGCCAACACGAGCGCCACGTCGAGGGCGCGGTTGACACGCTGCGGTGTCAGCGGCGGCGGGGGCCTGAGTTGACGCCTTTCCTCGACTTCGCTGGCCCCGGCAATGGCGCTCGGCCGGGCACTCCGCGCGCAGACTCCGCCCCCGCGCGCGATGCGCACCGCCTACCAGGGCTCATCGGTGTAGGCCGTCCGCTGATCGACGCAGTCCTCGCCGCCCCCCTCCCATGCGAACTCCGCCCACGGCGGCGCCCGCGAGGGCGACAGCGGTGAAGGCCTCGCGGACTTCCCCAGGTGCTCGAGGATGCGCCGTACCGCGGCGGCTTCCGTCACGAAGGCGAGAATCCGCATGGCGCCGCCGCAGCGCGGGCAGACCAGGGGCAGCACCGCGTAGATGCGCGCCAGCAGCATCGCCCAGGCGTAGCGCGCCGCGCGCGGGGATGGCGGCTCAGCCAAGGAGCTGTGCCGGCGCCACGGGCTCGCCGAACAGGTCCTGGATAACCAGGCGCTCAAAGTGATGCTGGAGACGGCAAGAAACCTCTGAGGCCGTCGGAGCGGCGGGAGTGCATCCGCGCGGCCAGAGAGCGACTCCCCATCAGTGAGCGGCGAGCCTGTCAGGTAGCGGGCCTGTCGCGCTCGACCTGCCGCTATCGCGGGCAGAGGCGGGAGGATTCCCGGCTTCGCGAGCGGCTACGTGAGCTAGCCGGCGAGCATCGGCGCTACGGGATGCCGCGGCTGATCGTCTTGCTACGACGCGAGGGCATCATGGACAACCACAAGCGGATCGAGCGGATCTATCGCGAGGAAAGCCTGCAGGTCAGGCTGCGCAGGCGCAAGCGGACCGCCGGTTGCTGCGGGTACCGCTGGTCGAGCTGCCCGAGCGGGCGAATCAGCGCTGGTCGATGGACTCTGATCACGATGGCCTGGCTTCGAGCCGCACCTTTCGCTGCCTGACGCTGGTCGTCGATTTCACACGGGAGTACCCGCACATCGAGGTGGCTCGCTCGATACCCGGAGCACGTGTGACGCGCGTGCTGGACTACCTGGCCTGGTCCCGGAGGCTGCCCGAGGAGCTCGTCGTGGACAACGGTCCTGAGTTTCGAGGCTTGGACATGGATCGTTGGGCGCACGAGCGCGGCGTCGCGTTGCGCTTCATCGAGCCGGGCAAGCCGGTTCAGAACTGCTTCATCGAGAGCTTCAACGGCAGCTTCCGGGACGAGTGCTTGAACGAGCACTGGTTCGTGAATCTGGAAGATGCCAAGCGGAAGATCGAAGCCCGGCGGACAGAGTACAACACCTTCAGGCCGCACAGCTCGCTGGGGCAGATGACACCGGCAGCCTTCGCGGCCAAGCACGATGAGACCGCGGGACTAACTCCCGAGTTGGCCTAGAAGAAGGGGGAAGGTCACCGTTACCCTCGCGCTGTAGCTGTTTCCACACCTTGCGGGCACCGTAAACCTGGCGATTCTCCTGCCAGACACGCTCAATGGTTGAACTCAGCTCAAGATCGCGCTGTGCATGCGGAGGCAGCCGCGAGGGATCGGCCTCTCGCACCTTCTGCTCGTAGTTGGTCGACGGGGCGATCGGCAACTGGCCGCAGATCGGCTCGACCCCGTACTGCTCGCGGCGCGCGTCGATGAACGCGACCATCACTTCCGTTTGTGGTCGAGCTCCGCTTGGGCGAAACAAGCTGAGGCCTGGCGCAGGATCTCGTTCGCTCGTCGCAGCTCGCGATTCTCCCGCTCCAGTTCCTTGACGCGTGCCCGCGCGTCGGTGCTCAGGCCACCGCGACGGCCGGCATCAACCTCAGCCCGTCGCACCCAGCGCCGCAGCGACTCGGCCGTGCAGCCGAACTTGCTTGCGAGCGACACCACCACTTGCCACTGCGACGGGTACTCGCCCTCATGCTCGAAGACCATCCGCACCGCCGCTCTCGGACCTCGGGGGAATATCGGGTAGATCGTGTCATGCCCCAATCCTCTCGAAGATTGGAGCCTCCGGCAATCCCGGGGCGGTTCAGTCTTTCAGGTTTCGTACGGCCGTCGGCGCCCTTGTAGATATTGATCCAGGCCCGCCATGTTTTGTCATCCATAATCCCAATCCGCGTCCGACGTTCTGTTGGGCGCCCTCTCGGCGCTGTGTGAAGCTCGCTATTGCTGCGGATCGCCATCGCCATCCGGAAGCTCGAACCCGAACTCAATCCATTCTCCGTACTGTCCATCGACTCCAACACGCCCACCATGCAGGTCAATGATCTTCTTGACGAGATAGAGTCCGACCCCAGTACCTTTGCGGGATCGCAACTCGGGGTCGTGGATTCGACGGAATTTCGTGAAGAGCTCGGGGAATCGTTCCCTCGGCACCCCCACTCCCTGATTGCGAACCCCAACGTGCAGCCCCTGCGGGAGCCGGTCGGCAGTGACCCGGATCTCCGTTCCTGTCCGACCGTACTTGACGGCGTTCCCGATCAGATTGTCCATGACCACTCGCATCAGGTCGGGATCAGCCCGCAGAGGAATCTGGGCCGCTTTGAGAGAAATCGTCATCTCCTGTTGGGACGCCGGGGAGGAGAGGTCGGTGATCGCCGGGCGGATGACCTCTTGGCAGAAGTCGGCCAGCGGCGTCTTCTTCGGGGCGAACCCCTCACTTTCTGCCCGGCTCAGGTTGTTGAAGCTGAGCGCGATCTCATGCCCGTAGTCCAGGTAGCGACGAATCGCGGCCAGCGGGCGTTGAAGCGCCTCGGGCACATCCCCCGCGTCGCCGCTGTCTATCAGTGTCATTTGCATCAGTGCACCCGCGACGGGGCTTTTCAGCTCATGGGCGACGAACCCCAAGACCTCCATGTAGTCGTCCAGAACCTTCTTCACTTGCCGGTTGCTGGCTTCCAGGGCAACAGTCCTGGCGTTGACCTGGTCCGCCATCTGATTGAACGTATCGGCCAGCGACCTGACCTCCTCTGGATCCCTTCTCGATACCTCTATACGTTCTCGCTCTCCGCTGCCAAGGGCGGCCGCAGCCCCGGTCAGTTTCGTCAGAGGGTACGCCAGACGCCTCCCAAGATACCAGCCTCCCGCCGACATGATCAGGGTGAGGCCCAGGATGAAGACGAGGAACAGGACGATGCTCCGTTTTCCCTGTGCGACATACGGATATTCGTCAAGTCCAGCGTAGAGCATTCCGACAACATCACCGTCGATGGTGCGAATGGGCAAGTAGGAAGAGATCACCCAGCGGTCCACGACGAACGCCCGATCGTTCCAGGGCCGTCCTTCTCCGAGGACCCGCCGGGCCACTTCCTCTGAGACACGCGTCCCCGTCGCCCGGCGACCGTCGGGCAGTCTCACATTGGTGGCGATGCGGGTGTCTCCTTCAAAAATCGTGATGGTCGCAGGATTCGGCTCCAAACCAGAGGATCCGAAGACCATCGCGCAGATCTCGTCGGGCAACCGGTTCGCCCCCCGGAGCGGCGCAGCAGCCACCAGGAGTTTCTCCGCGTCCGGGGCACGGCGCACCGAGACCACGCACAGACCGTCCGTCAATAGGGCAAACCCTTCTGCCTTGGTATCCGTGAGCGCCTTCTGGACAAGGGCGTACAAGGGCACGCCTGGGCGCACGTCCTCGGCCAAGACGGCGGTCAGTTTCGCGGCGCGGGGGAAAGGACCACCAGGATCCAGGCGAGCGAATTCCGCATCGAGAAGTCGTCGTCCGACCCGGGTGGCTTCATCGACGCGAGCCATCGCCTCACGGCGCACGGCCTCGATCATCTGCTGGTAACCCACCAGTCCGACGACTCCGCCTACCACGCACGTCAGAGCTAGACCAAAAAGGGCGAATCGATTTTCCAGCTTGCTTAGCATGATCTTCAGTCCACTTCAGTGACAACGCAGGGAGCCGCGTGGGGCGCCACTCTCTCGGATCGCATGCCGAGCGATGGCCGTAATCTCAGATACTTTCGCCAGCACAAGCGGTGGGCGGTGGGCGAAACGCTTGATGCCGTCCTCCGTGGTCACGCCGACAAGCACGGGTGCATCCGGGTTTTGTGTTGGTAGCCGCCGCTCATGACGGCCGCGCCGCGGCGGGGTAGAGGTCGAGTCCACCGAGATGAAAGTAGATCGCCAGACGGAAGCGCTCCCGGTTGTGAAAGCCGCAGGCCTTCCTCTTAATCGCCTGGATACTCGCGTTGATCCCCGCCGCAGCCCGCTGCGCCACCGCGGTCACGATGCCCTCGAGATGCCGCTCCAGCATCACGGCCACCCGCGTCAGCTTCGTGCAGCCCATCGCCAGCAGCCCGCGGTGCTCCCCGCGTCGCACGGCATTGACCGCATCCCCCAGGTGCTTCGCCACGTGGAGCTCGTCGAAAGCGATCTTCTCGGCGGCGCCCGGCGCAAAGGCCAAGGTGGCCTGGATGTAGGGCTGCCACATGTCCATGCACACCGACGCGATTTCGGCCAAAGCTCGCGGACTCAGGGTGGCGTAGTGGCCTTCCAGACTCGCTTGATCGCGGTCATCGGCCATGTAGAGAACATCACCGCCGACCGAATCGGAGACCACCGTCGCGTACTCGTGCCGCTTCTGGAACGAAGTCTCGTCGACGCCGAGGCGCGTGGGCGGATCCAGTTGCCGGCGCTGAAAGCCTCGCCGGACTGCCCGCTGCTGGATACCCGCGGGCTCATCCCAGCTCAGCTTCAGCAGACGGCCGGCACCCGAAAGTCTCGCTTCCTTGAACCAGTCGATGGCCCGTGCCTCGAACGAGGCCGTGAAGTGCGAGCTGGGCTCGGCCCAGGACACATGAATCTGGTGGACGCCGTGCACTGCGCACTCGACCCGTGGGATCTCCGCCTCGATCACCGTGCGATACTGGCAGGCGTCGAGATGGCGCCAGCGGCGGCGGCAGGCATCGTAACCCGGTGCCACCTCGCCGCAGACCGGGCAGGTCAACACGCCGGATAGTTCCCGATCGAGCAGGACGAGAACTTCGCCGGCTTGGAGCCGAAGCTCCACGTCACGCACGAACCAGAGCGATCGGATGCCGGGGAGCTGGGCATAGAGTCCTTTGTCTCGCATGCTCGCGAAGATAGCGGCTCAGGCGGTTCCTACCCATACGAAATCCTGAAGCGCCAGGCTGGGGAAGACCATCTCAACCGCTGTCCCAAGTGCAGCTCCAGAGTCGAAGAGCGCTACGAAGCTCTCATTCTGCCTATAAACATCTTCAATGAACCACACGGGCCAGCCGTGGGAATGTCAACGATCTCCTTCCCGAACCGAGCTTCGTCCCCGGCGGATGGGCGTTTCAAAGCCACTTTCGGTGCCGCGTGCTTGGCCATGACTCGCCTTCATCGACCGCTCGCCCTCTTCGAGCCCACGTCGAGTATGCGCCTGGCCTGCGCGCCTGTCAACGCGAGGGCGCGGCTGGCACGCTGCGGTGCCATTGGCTGCGTGGCCCTGAGCTGGAGGCTTCCCTCGACTTCCCCGGCCCCGGCAATAGCCCCTAGCCGGGGGACTTCGCGCGCAGACTCCGTCCCCGCGCGCGTTGCACGCCGATTATCAGGGCTCGTCGCTGTATCGGGTGCGCTGATCGTCGTCGCCATCGCCGCCCCCCCCCTCCACGTGTTCAGGGACGCACCGCGCTGTGGCCGCCGCCGACACGAAGGCAAGGATCCGCATGGCGCCGCCACAGCGTGGGCAGACCGGGGGCAGCACCTCGTAGATACGCGCCAGCAGCATGGCCCAGGCGTAGTGCGCCGTGCGCGTGGATGGCGGCGGCAGGATCAGCGCTGCCAGACGCGCGATTCGGTTCGAGTCTCTGGCGCTGAGCATTGCCGACGGACGGGCGACCGACGCCAGGAAGGATGCTGCGCATTGCGCGAACCCGCTATGTGTTTCCCCTGATTCCGCCAAACAGGCCAGCTTGGCTAATTCATACCAGCAGACTCAGACATCCGAGGTGTAGCATGAGACACGAATCAAGATCGCACGGGGAAGCCAAGAGGGAAGGTGCCGGGACGACGACGGAGCGCCCGCCCGCCGGCGGGCAACAGCACCTCCGGGACGAGGTGCAATGGGTCGGCGAGCGCAAGAGCACGGACGTGCTCGTCGTCGGCGGCAGCGCCGCGGGGTTGACCGCGGCGATCACGGCGAGGCGGCACCACCCGGACAGAAGGATCCTGCTCCTGAGGCGTGAGGCGAAGGTCCTTGTTCCTTGCGGTATCCCGTACATCTTCGGCACTCTGGGCTCCCCAGACAAGAACCTGATCCCGGATACGGTGCTTCAGGACAACGACATCGAGCTGAAGATCGGCGAGGCGCTTGCCCTGGATCCGGCACGGCACCGGGTGAGCCTCGTCGGCGGCGGGATCCTGGAGTACGACAGGCTCGTTCTCGCCACGGGCTCGAATCCGACGTACCCGCCCATCCCCGGCCTCGAGAAACAGAACGTCTTCGCCGTCTGCAAGGACGTCGACTATCTACGCCAGATGCAGCAGGCGCTACAATCCGCCAAGGAACTGGTCATCATCGGCGGCGGCTTCATCGGCGTGGAACTCGCGGACGAGTGCAGGAAGCTGGGCGACGTCAACGTGAGCATCGTCGAGGCCATGCCACACTGCCTCAACCTGGCTTTCGACGAGGAGTTCTGCCAAGTCGCGGAGGCTCGCCTCGCCGAAAGCGGTATCAAGACCTATCTGCGGCATCGCGTGCGGGAGATCTCGGGCGGGGCCGCCGTGACGGGCGTCGTCCTCGACAATGGCGAAGAGCTGCGCGCTGATGCCGTGGTGCTCGGCATCGGATCCCAGCCGAACGTATCGCTGGCGAAAGCCGCGGGTCTCGAGATCGGGCCGACCGGAGGAGTTGCTGTCGACCGCTGGATGCGGACATCCGCCGGCGACATCTTCGCCTGCGGCGACTGCGCGGAGAAGGTCTCGTACTTCGACGGCAAGCCCTGCAACCAGAAGCTCGCATCCATCGCCACGGTCGAAGCGAGAATCGCTGCCGCCAACCTCTACGAGGACCGCCGCGAGAACGCCGGTACGCTGAGCGCATGGGGCACCGTCGTCGGGGGGACGGCGCTGGGCGGAGCTGGCATGACCGAAGCCATGGCGATCGAAGCCGGCTACGACGTGGCAGTCGGAGTCGCCGAAGCGCCGAACCGCCATCCCGGCTCGATGCCGGGGATGTGCCCGACGAAGGTGAAGCTCGTCTTCGACCGTAGCCGTGGCACGCTCCTGGGGGGCGAGCTAGTCGGCGGACACGACATCGGCGGCGACGTGAACGTGATCAGCGCCCTCATCCAGGGCAAGGCCAACGCGGATGAAATCGCAGTGTTTCAGATGGCGACCCATCCGGCGCTGACGGCATCGCCTCTCGTTTACCAGATCGCCAATGCTGCCGAAGCGGCCTTGCGGAAAATGCGACTCGCTCCCTCGGCTAGCCTCTAGCCCACGGGGGGTGGGGGGTGGATTTCAAGCGAATCTAACCGTCGCCGGGAATCGTCGAGCACTCGGGCTAGATCCGGGAGAGGCCATTGACCACCTGACCTTCGACGGCGAAGGGGAGCCGAAGCTCTGCGGGGATCCGGGCTACCTGATCCGTCGCACCAGGAAACGAAGCGCGACCCCCATGGCCGTTGTCACCAACGGCGTCCCGGTTTCAACGGGGGAGGTCCGGCGCGAGCTGCTGTCAGCCAATGTCGTGTTAGCGCCCGTACCAAGTGCACGACCCATCTCGATCCCGCTGATGAGTCCATCCACGTATGCCACCGCAATCGTGACCAGGGCGCGACCGCAAGCCGGGCGGGTTCCGTAGTCTGTGCCGACCGCTGGCCCGGCACTCGGCAATCTAGCCCACGGAATCCGTCCGTTCGGCGGCGCCTTCCGTCGCGGGATCACGTCAAGCGCGACTTAGCTATGTAGATGCCCTGATTCACAGATTGGTCCTCGTGCCCGATATTGACCGTGGCACACGGAAGCCAATCCCAGGAGCGCAGCATGAACGATCTCAGTCCAGAGTGCGGCAAAGCGACAGCGGCCGATGCCAGGCCGATCGTCCACATCATCGACGCCGACGGCCTCTGCCGCGAAAGGGTGCGCGCCCTGCTCGGCAAGCTGGGCGTCTCGACGCAAGCCTACGTCAGCGCGGAGGACTTTCTCTCCCGGTACGCGCCCCACCGGCGAGAGTGCATCGTCACGGCGGCTTCGCTGCCAGGCCTGAGCGGGCTTGCACTTCAGGACGCCATGAACCGTAAAGCGGGAGCTCCCCCCTTCATCTTCATCTCGGACGACTCCAACATTCGTGTGGCGGTGGAAGCGATGCAGGCCGGGGCCGTCGGCTTCATGGAGAAGCCCATCATCGGCCACGTCCTCCTTGACTACATTCGTGCCGCCTTGAGTTCCTTGGCCTCATCTGGCCCCGAGATCATCTCCCGACCGCCCGCCCTGGCTTCTCACGCCCAAGGAAGGCGATGAAGCGGAGGATCCTGCCGGCCGTGGACGGATCGGCGCATTCGCGGAAAGCGGTTTTGAACGTCAGGGACATGGTGGCCGAAGTGAGCGATGTGGACATCACCCTGTTTCAGGTACCGATAATCGAGGTAATGTTCGTCAACAGCGAGCATCTGTCCGCAGATCCGAAGAGGGGTTTCGACAATCTGGTGGCCTCCTTCCTTGCCGACGCGGAGACGCACGTCGTCGCGCAGGCAAGACAAGCGCTCGCGGCCTGGCAAGGGCTGCCGGCCGGAGTGAGGGTTCACGACTAGATGATCAGGGACGTGGTTCCCGATGCGTCCAGCGCGATCCTCGATGAAGCCTCCGCAGGCACTTACGACACCCTCGTGCTCAGCCGCCGGGGCAGGAACGCGATCAAGGAATTCCTGCTCGGCAGCGTAACCTCAAAGGTACTGCACCAAGCGAACGACTGCGCAGTGTGGATCGTGGAGTAGGAGATGGCGTCAGCTATCCTGATCCAAAGCCATGCGCACGAGTGCTGCCAACGACTCCGCTTTCATCTTCATCATCACCCGTGCGCGGTGTATCTCAACGGTTCGCTCGCTGATGTTCAACTCCTGGGCGATCCCTTTGTTGGGCTTGCCCGCGACGACGAGTTGCATGACTTCACGCTCGCGTTTGGTCAATTTGGCCAGCTTGCTCTCGGTCTCCCGCCGACTGGCCATCTCGCGTCGCCGCGAAACGTCGGCGTCCAGCGCCTTCTGGACGCTGTCGATGAGTTTCTGGTCCCGGAAAGGCTTCTGGATGAAATCGAAGGCGCCAGCCTTGAGCGACTCCACGGCCATCGGCACGTCCCCGTGAGCGGTGATGAAGATGATGGGAATGCTCGCCCCCATCGCGGCCAGCTTCTCCTGAAGCTCAAGGCCGCTCATCCCCGGCATGCGGATGTCCAGGACGAGGCATCCTGGCTGGTCGCCGTCGTAGGAATCGAGAAACTCCTGCGCGGAAGAAAGTGCTTCGGACTGGAGGCCGATGGAGCGCATGAGCAGTCTGATGGAGCGACGAACACCGACATTGTCATCGACGACGTAGACGATGGGTCTTTCATCCGGCATGGTCTCCTCCGGGATCGACCGGTAGCGTGAAGTGGAAGGTCAGTCCGGATCCCTTGTTTCTGGTGAACCACAGGTTTCCGCCGTGGGAATTGACGATTGACTTGCTGATCGATAGCCCGAGGCCCATGCCCGACTCCTTGGACGTGAAGAACGGATCGAACAGCTTCTCTTCGTCGGCGGTGGGGATACCGGGCCCGCTGTCGGCTACCGTAACTTCGATCATTTCCTCAACCTGTGAGGCTCGCACGCTCAGCGAGCGCCTCCCCGTGTCCCCGGCCATCGCCTCGATCCCATTTCGCATGAGATTCAAGATCACCTGCTGAATCTGGACACCATCCGCGATGACCTGGGAAAGCCCGACAACGTTCTCGAGGACAATTCTCACGCCGGCGCTCTTGGCTTCGACCTCGGCCAGCTTGACCACGTCCTGGATCAAGGCGGACAGGTCGCAGGGCTCGCGGTGTCGGTCCTGCCGCTTGACCATGGTGCGAAGCCGCAGGACGATCTCGCCGGCCAGCAACGCCTCGGAGCTGATGCTCTCTAGAGTATCCTGGAGATCCGGACGACAGCGATCACTGGCGCCCAGCATCCGCAGCCCCGCTTGGGCGTAGGTCGCGATCGCCGTCAGCGGCTGGTTGACCTCGTGGGCGATGCCCGTCGCCAGTTCTCCTAGCGTGCGCAGGCGATCCATGTGGGCCAGGCGCGTCTGGGTGAGCAGCGCCTCCTCCTCGGCCTGGTTGCGCTTCAGAAGCAGCTCGATTTGCCTGGCGACAGTGTCGATCAGCGACTTCTCCTCGGCCAGGAAGGCGCGAGCGGATGATGGGACGGAGGCGGGTGGGTAGGCGACCGCGATGCGACCCCGGGGAATCCCGTCCACGACGATGTCGGCGCTCAGCCCGCTGTTGTCACTTGGGAAGCCTGGAGTCGAGTACTCCTCTCCGTCCAGGCCGATGCTGCACCGTGCCGCTTCCGGAAACAGCATCGCCTTTGCGACGATCTTCGCCACCTTGGTCATGATCTGCGGAAACCTGCCGTCGTTGCTCTCGATGATGGCGGCGGTTTCGTGCAGGCACTCCAGTTCTCTGACCCTGTTCTGGAGAAGCTTGCGGTACCCGCCCGCCGTTTCGACCTGTCGCTTCATCAGCGCGTAGACCAGGACGCCCGTGGCGCCGATGAAGATAAGGTCCTTCGCGATCTGCCCCTGCGTGAGATCAAGGGGATCGCTGAACAGCTTGAACAGCAGCACGTCGAGGAAGATCACCCAGAACCCGCAGGCCAGCGCAAAGATCGCGGCGATCCTGAGCGGCGTCGGGCGCGTGCGTAGCCTGCCTTCGGATCCCGTCAGGGATGGGACGTCAGTGGGCACGGGGCTTTGATCACGCTGGGGTTTCACGTCTATAGAATAGGTACTACAGGCCCAGGGTGGAAGACCGGCCGGGCGTTTTCCGGCGGGGACCTGGGACTGCGATTCGACCCGATTTCTGCGGATGCGTCCCGCCAGTCCCGCGCCTGCGAAGCGCCGGTCAGCGAGCCGATCACGGGACATCCGATGCCAGGCGGCCCGTCCACGATCAGTAGGTCCTTCGCTTCGAGTTCCGCCAGGCGGCGCGCCTCCCTGCGCACCACGGACACGAACCTGCCGGAGTTCTCGGCGGCGATGTCCAGATGCACGTGCACCATGGTGCCGCTGCGGGTCGTGGATACCATCCACTCCCCACAAGGGCGCGTCTCGAGATCGATGGCATGGCTGCGGCAGAACCTCGCACTGACGCCGCAGCCGGCGCAGGCGTCCTGCCTGATGACCGCCTCGTGTCCGCTGTGGAACTCGTGGCGCTCCTTGACCTGCAGCGCGAGCACGAGATGCAGGCCCGCTGCATCGACGGCGCAATCGGCGAGGACGGTGCGGACTTCCCCACGTGCTCAAGGATGCGCCGCACCGCGGCCGCCTCCGTCACGAAGGCGAGGATCCGCATGGCGCCGCCGCAGCGCTGGCAGACCAAGAGCAGCACCTCGTAGATCCGCGCCAGCAGCATGGCCCAGGCGTAGTGCACCGTCGCCCGCAGGAAGATCCGCAGCACCGGGCTCAGCGTCTCGGCCAGTGGCGCAGGTACCAACGCACCCGCTTGGGCAGGGAGAGCACCCACTGGCGAATAGGCACGCGCGGCAGCACCTGAGCGGTCAGGGCCGCCGCTGTCTCCACCATCCAGCGCGTGTCGCAGCTCGGGCACAGGCCCCGCGTGCGGCAGGAGAAGGCCACCAGGAAGCTGTGCCCGCAGCGGCCGCAGCGCACCTTGGCGAAGCCGTGGGCCAGGACGCCGCACTCGAGGTACTGGCGGAAGCTGCGCTCGACGAAGGCGGGAACCGGATCGATCTCGGCGTCCGCCCGCCTTGCGAGGTCCAGGAAGGTCTCCAGGTGCTCCCGCACCAGGCGGTGTAGGAGGCACTGCTCCGGCCGCCGGGGGCGGCAGATCCCAGGCTCCGGAACGCTGGCTCGGCTGGCAGAGTAGGCGGGCAAGAGGCTCCCGCGAGGGCAGTGACGGCAGCGGGCGGATCAGCCTAACCCGGGAGTATCGAAAGTCGTGCCAAAAAGAAAGGCTCAATGACGCGATCAAGGGCCTGGGCAGGCGGTGCGCTAGGAGTCGCAGCGGCTACGCCCGCGCGGGGCGCGGGCTACTTGATGAGCAGCAGCTTGATGGCGGCGCCCGCCTCGCCGGCCTGCAGGCGCGCGAGATACACACCTGTCGGCAGCGCGCGGCCGGCCGCGTCGCGGCCATTCCACTGCACGCGCTGCTCGTCGCCGGTGGCCGGGCCGTCGAGCAGGATGGCCACACAGCGCCCGGCGAGATCGTGGATGGCCAGTTGGACGCGCGTGCCCGCCGACGCGCTGAAGCGCAGCTCGGTCGCCGGATTGAAGGGGTTGGGCTGCGCGCTGAGCGCCAGGTGCGCCGCCGGCACCGCGGGCGCGGCCGTGAGGTCGCCCTCCACCAGCATCAGCCGGATGTTGTCGAAGTAGGGCGCCTGGTTGCGATGCTCCGTCTCACCGTAGCCCCAGATGCCCTCCATGTCCCGCACGGCCAGGCGTAGGCCGATGGCCTCGACGTTCCAGTACTCTCCGCCCGCCGATTCCCAAAGGGATTCGGTCAGGTCTATGGTCCAGGTGTCCCAGCGCGCCCCGTCGCCATAGTAGAGCTGGTTGTTGTTCTCCCAGTGACCGAGGCAGTCGCTGCCTTCCGATCGCGTGGCGAGCTCCCAGTAGAAGAAGATCAGGTCGTTGAGCGGCAGATCCCGGTACACGTCCGCCTGCAGGATGACGTGCGTGGCCGGGCCCAGGAGCAAGGGCTGGCCGGCTGCATCTACGCTCAAGAACGGGCTCTCGATGGCGTCGTTCAGATACGGTTTGCCCCACACGATCCCGAACTCGTAACCCGGGGCGTTCCAGGCCGGCGTCAGGCTGTCGAAGCAGGCCCAGACGAAGCTGTCGTTCGCGGGCTGGACGCTGCCCTGGTAGAGGCCCGCGTAGAGCCCGGCGTAGTCGCCCGTGGCGGGATAGGCCAGGAAGCTGATCTCCGGGGGGAGCGCTCCATCCTCGAAGTCCGCGGCGAAGACCTCGACACCGTCCACGCTGGCGCGCACGTTGTCGATCCACACAGCACCCAGGTTGGAGAGATAGGAGCCGTCCTCGTCCGACCAGCCGCCATCGGAGAAGAAGCGAAAGGCCACGCGGGGGCGGTCCGCCTGATCCCCGAACTCGAAGCGGGGGATGCTGACGCTGAGCTCACGGTAGGTCCGATCGCTCGCGATCGACTGGATGTAGACGCCGTCCCAGCGCAGCGGTCCCTCGCCGTACTTCACGTCCACCGCGAAGTAATCGTAGTAGCCGCCTTCGAAGTCGCTGCGAAAGGCAAAGTCCAGGCGCAGCGTGTCGCTCAGGGGATGCCCCGTTAGGTCCAGCACCGCAAACTGGTACCAGTCGTTGCCGTAGCCCGCAGGGTCGGACCAGCAGGGATCCTCACCGCCGCACCAGAGGGCGCAGTCGTTCTGCGCATCCTCTGGGTCGAAGGGAAGGGCCGGGCTCATGTCCGTGCCCGTGCCGGCGCAGATCGAAGTGCTCGCGAGCTGCCAATGGGTGGGCTGCACGGTCTTGTCCACGCCCTGCCAGCCAGCAGGGGCCGCCTCGCCCGCGGGGCCGTCGAAGGTGAAGCCGCGGGCGTCGGTGCCCGGACTGCCGTAGCTGCCCGGACCCTCCGCCGCGAAGAGGAAGAGCGTGTCGCTGCGGGCGCCCGCCCCCGGGGGCGGCAGCTCGTCCGCCGGGCGGGGGGGTTCGCCGGCGCCGGAGGCCAGCAGGGCCGCGAGCAGAGTCAGAAAGGCGAGGGCGACCGGCGTCCGCCCGGGATGCGTCCTACCCATCATCCACCTCCGAGCCAGGGGCAACGGAACAAGTCTAGCCCTGGCGAGAGGTGGCGTCAAACCGGCCGCGGCGGCGCCAGGGCGGCTAGTACGCCCCCAGCTCGCCCACCACGGCCTCGACGGCCTCGAGGATCTCGCCGCTCTTGACCAGCGCCGCCATCGCGTTGTGGTCGGGATAGAGCGGCCGGTCCACGTCGAGGAACTCCACGTGCTGGCGGATCACCGCGTGGGCCGCCCGCGTGCCCTTGCCGAAGCCGTAGTTGCGGAAGTCCAGGCGCCTGGGCCGCGGCCATCAGCTCGATGCCCAGCACGCCGCAGGCCGTGTCCAGGATCTGCCGCGTCTTCAGCGCCGAGTTCATGCCCATGGAGACGAAGTCCTCCTGGTCGGCGGCGGCCGGGATGGACTGGTGGTAGGCCGGCGTGGAGAGGATCTTCTGCTCCACGATCTGCATGTCGGCCGTGTACTGGCTGAGCATCAGCCCGCTGAACATGCCCGCGCCCTTGGTGAGGAAGGCCGGCAGGCCCACGCTGAGCGCGGGGTTGGTGAGGCGGTTCAGGCGCCGCTCGCAGAGCACGCAGACCATGGTGATCGCCCCGCCCATGTGGTCGATGGGCATGCTGACCGGCGTGCCCTGGAAGTTGGCGCCGGTGAGCACGACCTTGTCCTCGGGCAGGAAGATGGGGTTGTCGCCCACGCCGTTGACCTCGATCTCGCAGCTGCTCGCGCGTCCAGCGCAGCTGGTCGCGCACGGCGCCGATGCACCTGCGGCGTCGAGCGCATGCGAGTAGGCGTCCTGCACCTTCACCTTCTCCTTGCCGCGTGAGCAGGTCCGAGCCCTCCATCACCTTGCGCAGGTTGGCGGCGCAGGTCACGGCGCCCGCGGAAGCCGCGCAGCTCGTGCAGGCGCTCGTCGTAGGGCTTCATGTTGGCCTTGAGGGCCTCGAGCGTCATCGCCGCGGCGATCTCCGCCTGCTTGAGCCAGCGCTCGGCGTCGTGCAGGGTGAGCAGGCCGATGGCCGTGATCAGGTTGGAGCCGTTGATCGTGGCCAGGCCGTCGCGCGCCTTGAGGCCGGGCACGGGGATGCCCGCCTTCTGGAAGGCGCGGTCGCTGGCCAGGCGCTCGCCCTCGTAGAAGCACTCGCCCTCGCCCATCATGGTCAGCGCGATCTGGCTCATCGGCGCCAGGTCGCCGCAGGCCCCCACCGAGCCCTTCGCGCAGACCACGGGCGTGACGCCGCGGTTGAGCATGGCGACCAGCGTCTCGGTGATCTCCGGTCGGCAGCCCGAGTGCCCGTGGGCGTGGACGTTCGCGCGCAGCAGCATGGCCGCGCGCACGTGCTCCAGCGGCGCCGGCTCGCCGATGCCGGCCGCGTGGTTGTAGATGAGGTAGCGCTGGAACTGCTGCACCTGCTCGTCGTCGAGCACGATCTCCGAGAACTCGCCGATGCCCGTGTTGACGCCGTACATGATCTCGCGCGCGGCGATGCGCTCTTCGATGAAGGCGCGGCAGGCCTGGATGCGCGCGCGGGCTTCGGGGTGCAACTGGACGGCCTCGCCCTGGCGGGCGACGGCGACGATGGCCTCGAGACTGAGCTGGGATCCGCTGATGACGACGGGCATGCGCTGACCTCCGCGACGGCCCGGCCTTTGGCCGGGAGCCAATGGCTGACGGGTTGATCGCGCCCACCCACCCCGCTCGGCCGGAGTCCCGGCCCGCGCGCCGACAAGATGACGCGCGAGCCCAGCCTGCGTCAATGGGGCGCCTTCGGGTGGCGGGCTTGGGCTCGAGCTCCTGCGTTCCGCTATACTCGAAGCAAGCGGCTCCGGGCCTGATCGCCCCTCGACGACCCTACCCCGCACTGGACTGCCGATGACGCGCTGGCCCCTGGTATTGCTTGGTCTTCTGCTCGCCGCCGCCCCCGGACCCGCCCAGGACATGAGCGGCAGCGAGGTCGCGCTGGTCTCGCCATCCCTGGTGAATGCAGGAGATGCGGGCGTCCTGTTCACCTTCTATGTCTACAATGGCAGCCCGGACGCGGAATGGACCCGGACCCTGACCTTCAGCTTCCCGGCCTGCTTCACGGTGACGGGCGGCTCCTACGATGACGGCGGGCTCGGCTGGGTCTTCTTCTTCGCCGCCGCGGGCGCGGTCGGCAGCTTCACCGACGGCGACGGCGGCTACGGCGAGATCTACGACGGGGACGGCGGCTACTTCTTCCTCACCGTCGATGTCGGCGCCGACTGCCCGGCCGGTCCCGCCACCGTCCACTGGCTCCAGGAGGGGGACGCCTGGGGCGCCGACCCCCACTCGATCGCAGGCGACCTGGGCTTCGCGATCGCCGGCACGGCCACCGCGCCCACTTCCTGGTCCCGCCTGAAGGCCCTCTACTAGCCGGCCGGGGCGGTCCCGGGCAAGGCCCGCGCCTCCGGCTGGGGGACCCATTTCATGCCGACTTATCAGAAATCATCATCCATTGATTTTGCGAACCCTCTCGCGCTATACTCTGCGCGCCACACCGGAAGTCTCGAGGCCGCCTTTCGGCAGCCCGATTTCGTGCCCTGTCACGCTGCCGACCGGCCGAGCGGGGGTTAGGTGTGCGCAGACTGCGCCCAATCGCCTCCGCTCGCCTCGGGAGTTCCCAGGCAGCACCATAACCGGAGGCATGAATATGAAAAGACTGCTCTTCGCTCTGGCCCTGACGGCCGTGCTGGCCCTGCCCGCCCTGGCCGAGAAGCCTGAGGTGTCCCCCATCAGCGACTACGAGCGGGTCGCCTGCGATCTCGTCTCGATCTGCTGGACCTGGGACGGCAGCTTCACCACCGAGGCCTGCGACGCCACGGGCGGTCTTCCCGTCTGGCAGTATGGCCCCTCCACCGGCATTCCGACCGTGGACTGCTACGGCAACCCGATCACCAACGTGCTCGGCACCATTCTCAACGGCAGCTATCCGAGCAACTCGGGGCATCGGGCGATCTTCGGCGGCAGCTTCCTCGTCAGCGAGTCCTGCTATCTGCTCGAGCTGTGCCACTACTATGACACCGAGAACAGCTACGACGGCGGCAACCTCGAGGTGAAGGTGGGCAGCACCTACACCGTGGTGCCTCCGGTCGGCGGCTATCCCGACGCCCAGCTCTGCGAGAGCACGAGCTTCTATGCCTACTGCGTCGACATGCAGCCCGGCTTCACGGACGGCCCCACGGCGGGCTTCGTGAAGGACTGCTTCGACCTCAGCGCCTTCATGGGCCAGACGGTCCAGATCGCGGTGAAGTTCGGCAGCGACAGCTCCGTGACCTACCCCGGCTGGTACATCGCCGGCGTGATGGCTGGCGGCCTGACCACGGCGGTCGAGGAGAGCACCTGGTCCACGATCAAGCAGCTCTACTAGCCCGACCCTTCGTCTAGCGAAGGAGCGCTGGGTCCGCGTCCCTTGGACGCGGACCCTCTTTGTTTCTGGCCTCTGCACCCAGCGTCCGCCAACAGACGGGAGATCAGCCCCTTGTTGGTAATGAATAAGTTACGCAATTCGCGTGTCGGCCATAAATCTGCCGCTCGACGCATTGACCGCTGCCGGCCCCTTTCGCTATACTTGAGCCACTATCGACGACTCTCCGGGTATGCCTAGTCCGGGAGCCGCTTCGTAGCTGTACACCTTGTCGATG
Organism: uncultured bacterium; assembly: GCA_963695095.1. Classification (GTDB taxonomy): domain Bacteria; phylum Krumholzibacteriota; class Krumholzibacteriia; order JACNKJ01; family JACNKJ01; genus VGXI01. The sequence goes on from CAVOFT010000001.1 coordinate 3,508,521, forward strand.
CAACATCGAACGGCTGCCATCACCCCTGGAGGGTGTCCCCATGAAGATCCTCAGGCTCCTGGCGGGTCTCCTGCTGGTGAGCTCGCCGGCCTTGGCCGACATGATCGGCGGCACCGCGGAGATCCTCGGCCCGGGCATGGTCAATCCTGGCACTGTAGTCACGTTCATGATCGAGGTTACGAACGGCAGCAGCGACGGCGAGGCGACCTCGGCCGTGCACTTCCGCTTTCCGGAGACTTTCACCGTTCTCGAGGGCTGGGTCGACGATCGTGGCCAAGGCTGGAGCTTCGCCATGATGCCCTCCGGGTCCTACAACGAGCGCGGCATCTTCTACGACGCTGACGACGACCTCGCACGGGGCGAGATCCTGCCCGACCAGAGCGGCACCTTTTTCATCCGGGTGGCCGTCACGGGCAGCACCGACTGCGGCATCTACGACATCGGCTGGAAGCAGTACGGCGACAATCAGGGCAAGCACCCGCACTACGTCCTCAGCAGCATTCCCTACGACGTCTGCGGCATCGCCGTGGAGGAGATCAGCTTCTCCAGCGTGAAGAGCCTCTACTAGGAGTTCGGCAGAACTGCGAGCCCCCGGCCATGGCGGCCGGGGGCTTGCCATAGCGGGACCTAGCGCCCCCGCTCGAGGCTTTGGCGCTTGAGCTCGAGGAAGCGCGCCTTGAGTTCCTGGTTCTCCGGCAGCCGCGCCCGTTCCTCGTAGGCCTTGTCCAGGCGCAGCACGAGGAAGGCCGAGAGCAGCACGAACCAGGCCGGGACGATGAGCGGCACCAGCCGCCGCCAGCCGCGCCCGACCAGGACCCGCAGCATCTTCATGGTTCCCGTGGCGATCACCAGGCAGAACCCCGCCGAGGCCAGGTAGAGGTACTTGGTGTTGACCCAGTCCCCCGGCAGGTAGAAGAAGCAGAAGGGCAGGATCGTCAGCACCATCCAGGCGATGAAGAAGCGCAGGGTGGTGTTGCCGAACACGAAGCCGTAGGCCGCGTAGCTGAAGATGATCACGGCGGTGAGCGGCCGGATCCAGCCGCTCCAGCCGTAGATCCGCGAGATCCAGGTGCCCTCCTCCACCAGCTCCGTGTAGTGGATGGGGTAGACCATGTGCACCAGGTAGCTGGGCACATTGCCGAGGAAGTTGCCGACGGCGAAGCCCAGCCCCCAGCCCGCGGGATAGGCGCTGGTGACGGCGCGGAAGTGCGCCCACTGGAAGCCGGTCAGCAGCCCGCCGTAGATCAGCAGGATCAGCAGCGGCCCCGCCAGCACGCGCCGTCCCTGCCGCTCGCGGCGGAGGAAGACGTTGTAGGCCAGCAGCACGCCGATGCCGCTGAGGAAGGCAAAGCGGTTGATCAGCGACAGCGTGAAGAAGACCAGGGTGGCCAGGAACCAGAGTGAAATGAGGCGCCCCTTGCCGCGGGTCTCGTTGATCACGTAGAACATGACCGTGAGGATGAAGACCGCATGCATGAGGATGCCGCTCACGCCCGCGGCGTACATCACCTCCTTGCCGTAGTTGCCCACGGCGAAGGCGAACAGGCTGGCGCTGAGGAAGGCGATCCCGAAGTCGTGCAGGATGAGGTCGATGAGCAGGTAGAGCAGGAAGGCGTTCACCGCGTGGATGAAGATGTTGAGCAGGTAGTAGCCGGCCGGCTTGTCGCCGAAGAAGAGATACTCGAGCCGATGCAGCAGGCTCACGAGGGGATGCGCCTCGAGGCTCCTGCCCGCCAGCTCGTCGCCCGCCGTGCCCTGGAGGCTCTGGGCAAGGAACTCGTACTCGATGGCCGTCCAGAACTCGTTGTTGAGAATCCGTCCAAAGAGCAGGAAGCTGAAGCCGAGGAGGATGAGAAAGAGCAGCGTCTTGTTGTCCTTTAGCCTCATTCTCTGCCACCTCTCGCGCCGGGCTCGGCGCACTGACCAGTCTAGGCCGCGCGAAAGGGGCGGGCAACGTGTTTCGTGACCGCAACCTGCTGCTCCTCGCCAGCGGCCAGTTCGCGAGCCGACTCGGCGACGCCAGCTTTCACCTGGCCCTGATCTGGCTGGCCAAGGAGCTGACCGGCTCCAAGCAGGCCATGGGCCTGGTGGCCATGCTGGAGTACCTGCCCATCCTGCTCTTCGGCGCCCTGGCCGGCGTGCTCGTCGATCGCTGGGACCGCCGGCGCGTGATGCTGGGTGCCAGCCTCTTTCGCGCCTTCCTCATGCTGGCCGTGCCCCTCGCCTTCATGGCCGGCTATCGCGGCCTCGCGGCCGGAGCGGCGGCGGCCTTCGGCCTGGCCCTGGCAACCAGCCTCTTCACCCCGGCCCGCGACGCCCTCGTCCCCCAGCTCGTCGGCGGCGGCGACCGCGTGGGCGCCAACGCGCTGGTGCAGGTCTCGGACCAGTTCGCCTGGCTGCTGGGCCCGCTGGTTTACCCGCTGCTGGTGCCCTGGCTGGGCTTCACCTGGGCCTTCATGGGCCCGGCGTTCATCTTCCTCGTGAGCTGGGCGCTGCTGCGCCGCCTGCGCAGCCCGGCCCGCGCGCTGCCGCCGGCGGAAGGCCCCGAGGCGCTGCTGCGCGCCGGGGAGGCCGGCCCGCCCCCGGGGGCGGTGGCCCTGGCCTGGAGCGAGCTGAAGGCCGGCTACGCGCTGGCCTGGCGGCGTCGCGAGCTGCGCTGGCTGCTCCTGCTCACGGCGGTGAACAACTTCTTCATCATGGGGCCGGCCATCGTGGCGATGCCGGCCTACATCGGCATCGATCTCGGCCTGTCCGCGATCTACCTGGGCCTCATCGAGTCCGTGCTGGCCGCGGGCATGATCCTGGGCTCGCTCGCCATCATCCGCTGGAAGCCGCGCACGGGCATGGGCAAGCTCTGGCTCTTCGGCATGGCGGCCGACGGCCTCACCTACGTGCCGATGCTGCTCGGCCCGCCCTTCCGCTGGCTGGTGCCGCTCATCTTCGTCCACGCGCTGTTCATTCCGTGGATCACGGTCTACCGGATCAGCATCGTGCAGAGCGTGGTGGCGCCGGCCCTGCAGGGGCGGGCCTTCGCCTTCGTGGGCATGGCGGTGGTGGGCATGACGGCCCTGGCCAGCGGCGTCACCGGGCTGTTGCTGGGCGTGATCCCCACCCACACCCTCTTCGGCGCCTGGGGTTTCTTCGGCATGTGCTGCGGGCTGCTGGGCTTCGCCGTGCCCAGCCTCCGGCGCTTGTGAGCGCACTGCGGATTCCGGTATCCTTGGGCGCTGCGCACAGGTGCTGAACCTGTGCCGTCCGGGAGGAGTCGAGGCCGGTGCACCGAGCGATGCGTGCCGCGTTCCGCCTGCGCTCTCTGGTCTGGCTCCTGTCGGGGTCGGCCCTCTTGCCCTTCGCCGGCCGCACGTCCGCGAGCCCCTTTCTCGTCGAGCGGCAGCTCTCCGACCGCCTCCGCCCCCTGCCCTACCGCGCCGAACTCGACGCGGAGAATTTCCTGCCCCTCGGCTCTGCCACCGGCGGCGCCTGGAATCGCGCCTACCTGCTGATGGACGTCGACGGGGATGGCAGCGAGGATCTGGTGTTCTCGGGACCGCGTAACGTCGTGGCGACATCCCGCGCGACTGGCCCCGAGGTGATCCTGCTTGACCATTACCCGCCTCCCCAGTTCGACAGTGGCGATATTGGCTTCGAGCTGCTCGCCGCCGACTGCGACGGGGACGGCCAGGACGAGATCGTCATCGGCGGCCGCACTCGCGACTGCTCGCGCTATGGCTTCTGGATCTACGATCCGCGGACGCGCAGGGTGGAGTCGGAGTTCTACCTCGACGCGGTCAGCGACCGCCGCCCCGATGGCGCCTGGGACGGCGTCTACGCCCCCATCGGCATCTTCAGTGTGCCCACGGCGAGCGGCGAGCGGCGCGCCCTGCTCATCGCCTGCACGGTGGGCTTCGACATCGACGGCCGCGGCCTGCTCGCCGTGGATCCGAGCAGCGGCGAGGTGCTCTGCCGCTTCAGCTCGGGCGCCGGCATCGACTACCGGCTCGTTCACCTGCTGGACCTCGACGGCGACGGCCGCCTGGACATCCTGGCCGGCGCGCGCTGCCCGGACAACCTGGGCGGGCACGCGATCAACGGCTTCGACGATCACAGCCTCCGCCTCATGGCCTTCGATGCCACCGGCAGCCTGCTCTGGACGCGCGAGCTCTACAGCTACATCGCCTACCTGCAGCTCGAAGTCGGCGACCTCGACGGCGACGGCAGGCCGGAGATCGTCACCAGCGCCGCGCGGGACAGCTCGCTGGAGAGCCGGCTCACGGTGTGGTCCAGCACAGGCGAGCCGCTGGCCGACTACCGGGAAACCGGGGCCTCCTACCGCGATATCGCGATCGCGGAGAATCCCCGTGGCCTGATCGCCGTCGGCGGCGCGGGCACGGAGCTGCGGACCTTCCGCTACCGGCAGGGCAAGCTGGACCCGCAGGTCCTCGCGCGGGGTCCGGGATCGCTGAAGGTCTGCCGCTTCCTCGACGTCTTTCCCGAACGCCCGGCGCAGGAGCTGGTCGTCGTCAGCGTAGAGGGTCCGCTCTTCGTGCTCGATGCGAGTCTGCGCGCGCTGGCGACGGCCCCCGACAACCCGGGACCCGCCGGCCGCTACGTCGACATCTGGCAGCCGCGCCCGGACCTGCGACTGCTGCTGCGGCAGAATCATCTCGGCCACTCGGGCAGCTCCCTTCGCTTCTCCGCTACTCCATGGCCGCTGCAGCGCTGGCCCGAGCTTGCCGCCGCGGGCGCGCTGGCGCTCCTCGCCCTGCCGGCCTACCGCCGCCTGCGCCGACCGGCGCCGCCCAGCGAGGAGCTGCTGCGCATCCGCCGGCGGGAACTGCTGGGGCGGCTGGAGGTCGCGGACCACGGCTCGCTGGCGGCCTTCCGCCCCTTCCGGCGCCTGCACTGGTACCTGCAGGGACTGGGCACCGATGACCCCGGCAAGCGCGAGACGCTGCGGGAGCAGGCCCGGCTGCGTTGCCGGGAGTACGGGGAGGGCGCCGAACTCCTGCTGCAGGATTGCCTCGCGCAGGCCGCTGCGGCAGGGCTGGACGCGCGCGCCGTCGAACGCGCCGGCGAGGATCTGGAGCGGCTCCGCGAATTGATCGATGCGCTCCTGCGCGCCGATCTCGACCCGGCGCTCTCCGCCCGCCTGATCCCCGAACTGCGCGCCGCCCAGGACAGCGCGGAGGCGAGCTTCCTGCGCCTGCGCCGCCACCTGGAGGCCGATCTCCGCGCCGATTTCGGCACCGTGCTGCAGCGGGTCCTCGCCGAGTATCGGGGAGAGATCGACAGTCGCGCGGTGGAGATCCAGGTCGCGGGGCCGGCGGGCCTGCCGGCCTGCCGGATGGATCCGGACGATCTCGCCTTCGTCCTCGACAACCTGGTGGCCAACGCGCTGCGCGCCCTGACCAGCAGCGGGGAACGCCGCCTCCGCATCGAGACCAGCGTGGAGCATGGCCTGCTCCACTGCCTGTTCAGCGATACGGGCGCCGGCATTCCGCCCGAGGACTGGGATGCGGCCCTCGACACGAGCTTCACCACCAAGGAGGGCGGCAAGGGCGGTCTCGGCCTGCCGAAGAGCCGCGAGTTGCTGGCCCGCAGCCGCGGCGCCCTGAGGATTCGCGAAAGCCGGGCGGGGGTCGGCACCACCCTGGAGCTGCAGCTTCCGCTCGCGCTGGCCGGCGCCGACGAGCAGACCACGGCCGAGGCTCCTCTCGGCTAGAATCCCGGCCACGGGTCGTGGTGGCGCCGGCCCTGCAAGGGCGAGCCTTCGCCTTCGTGGGCAAGGCGGTGGAGGGCATGGCGCTCCCGGCCGGCGGCGTCAGCGGGCCGCCACGAGTCGGAAACCCCTTCCCACTGCCGGGAAGGCGTGTAGAGTCCCCTTCGAGACTTGCCTTCTCGTGCCGGGTGGTGGTCGATGGCGATGCCTGCAAGTCCGGAATCCCAGCGCGCCGCCCGCCGGCGCCGGGCCCTGCTTCTCTTCCTCAGCGCTCTTCTCCTGGTCCAGCTTGGGATCGGCATCGCAGCCATCGTCAGCCTCAGCCATCTGCCTTGGGCAGGCGACAGCCGGGTGAGCAGTCGCAGCTTCCTGCGCGACCTGCCGGCACTGCGGCAGGCGGGCGGCTTTCCAGGCGACGCCACGCCTGCCGGCGCCGCCGCCGAGGGAGCCGAGAGGGCAGCTTCCCCGGCGCGCATCTGGCTGCTCTACGGGCCCCTGCTCGCGCCGTCCCTGCTCCTGCTTCTCGTGGGCGCCCTGGTGGGGCTGCTCAAGCCCCTCGATGCGCGGGCCTGGGCCGTGGCACTTGCCTTCCTCTCGCTTGCCCAGGGCGTCTCGCTCTTTCTCGAGCAGACGCCCCTGCTGGGTATTCTTCCCCTCCCCCTGCTCGCCGTTCTGCTGGCGCTCGCCCGGCTCGCCCTCTATCCCTTGGCCCATTTCAGTCTGGTCATGCTGTCGAGCTTCCCCAGCGAGTCCTGGCTTGGCCGCGCTCTGCGGCCCTGGCGCTGGCTAGTGACCCTGCCCTTCGCCCTGCTTGCCCTGGACGGACTGCTCGACAGCCTCGTGATCGGCGGCGCCGGCACCCGTCCGCTTGGGACCTTCGGCGCACTGCTGGAGCGCTTTGCGCACTGGGAGCTGCTGATCGCGCTGCTGGTCGCGCTCTGCCTCGCCCTTCTCGCCGCCCAACGCCGGAGCGCATCGGCGAGTGAAGAACGGCGGCGCGGGATCATCGAGGCGGGCATCCTGGCAGCCTGCGCCGGGGCTCTCTGGGCCGTTCTGGGCTGGAAGACGGGATGGCACCAGGGGCTGGCGGCCGCGCCGGGGGGGCCGGCGCCGCTCTGGGTGCTGAGCTGGTTGGCGCCTGTCTTCCTGTTCTCCTTTCTCCCCGCTTCCTTCACCTATGCCGTGCTCGCGCGCCGTGTCTTCGGCATTCGGCTCATCATCCGGCGCGGTCTCCAGCATCTGCTGCTCTCCCGCAGTGTCCTCGTGGTGGAGGGGATACTGATCTTCCTCATCCTCGAGAGCCTCCTCCGTCTGGAAGCGGGGCGCGCCGAGGGCGCGAGCGGCGCGGCGATCATCACCCTGGCCGCGATCGTTGGCATCGGCCGCATCAACCGCCCGCTCTTCAGGCGGCTCGACCGCCGCTTCTTCCGGGAACGCTACGACGCGCGGCGTCTCCTGCTCGGTCTTGGGCAGCGCTTCGGGATTCTGTCCCAGAAGAGCCTGATCCTCGCGGAGGCCGTGCAGGTGATCGGACAGGCCTTGCAGCTGGAGGGCGCTGCCTGCCTGAGTCGCGACCTTCGCGCCGGGCAGCCCCGCTGGCATGTCCTCGTCCGCTTCCCGGCGGAAACCGACGGTGTGAGCGCCCTCGACGGCGATGAGCCGCCCGTGTCGGCGCTGGAGGCCCTCAGCTGCGAGCGGCCGCTCCTCGATCTGCCGGCTACGGGTGCGCGTGAAGGCGCTGCTGCAGGGCACCCGCGCGCCGAGCTGCTCGTCGCGATCCCCGGCGCAGAGGGTGTCGTCGGTTGCCTGGCCCTGGCCGCCAAGCGCTCCGGCGAGCCCTTCGGTCGCGAGGACCGGACTCTCCTGACCACCGTGGCGGGTCAGCTGGGCCTCACGCTGGAGAACCTGGCGCTGCTCGAAACAGCCCGCCGCGAGGCGCGGCAGGTCCGCGAGCTCGAGATTGCCCAGCAGGTGCAGCGACAGCTGTTTCCCGCCCGGCTGCCGGAGCTTTCCGGCTGGCGGCTGGCCGCCCTCTGCAAACCCGCGCAGGAAGTGGGAGGCGACTACTACGATGTCTTCCTCACGGAAGGTCGCCAGCTGGCGCTCGCGCTTGGCGATGTCTCGGGAAAGGGCCTTGGCCCTGCACTCGTGATGTCGAACATCCAGGCGCTGATTCGTGACCGGATGCGGCGCGCCGACATCGAACTGCCCGCCCTCGCTCAGACCCTGAATCAGCACCTGCGCGAGTTCACGGGTCCCAGCACCTTCATCACGCTCTTCGTGGGACTCCTGGATCCGGATACGGGGCGCTTGCGCTACGTGAACTGTGGTCACAACCCGCCGCTGCTGCTGGCTCCCGGTGCTGCTGAGCCTTTGCGGCTCGAGGCCGGTGGCACTGTCCTCGGGCTCCTGCCTGCGCTCGCCTTCGCCGCCGCCGAGGCCAGGCTAGCGCCGGGCTCGACGCTCCTGCTCTACAGCGACGGAGTGACGGAGGCTGCAGGCCCCGGAGAATCGCAATTCGGGGAAACGCGGCTCATGCAGGGTCTGGGGTCGGGGCTGCAGCCCGAGGCCATGCTCGCCGAGCTGATGACCGCCATTCAGGATTTCGCCGGTGGCCAACCGCAGTCGGACGACATCTCGGTCGTCTGCCTCAAGCGGCTCTAGCGCCCCAAGCGCAGGCTGCAGGGCAGGCCCTCGGCGAAATCCGCCGCGCCGGCCGGCCCCGACTTGTGCGGTCCGGGCCGCCGTGCTACTGCTTGCCCATGCCCAGCTTCAAGAACCTGCGCGAATTCTTGACCTTCCTCGAGGCCCGCGGCGAGCTGGTTCGCGTGCGCGAGCCCGTCAGCCGCGACCTCGAGATCACCGAGATCGCCCTGCGCACCGTGCGCGCGGGCGGCCCGGCCCTGCTCTTCGAGCAGGTGAAGGGCTTCTCGACGCCGCTGGTCATCAACCTGTTCGGCAGCGAGCAGCGCATGGCCTGGGCCCTGGGCGGCGAGAGCCTGGCCGAGGTAGCCGGCCGCATCGAGGCCATGGTGAAGCTCACCCCGCCGGGCAGCATCCGTGAAAAACTGGCCGTGTTGCCGAAGCTCGCCGGCCTTGCGCGCATCCTGCCGAAGTCCGTGGGCAAGGCGCCCTGCCAGGAGCTGGTCTTCACCGGCAGCGAAGTGGATCTCGAGCGCATTCCCGCCCAGCTCTGCTGGCCCGGCGACGGCGGCCACTACTTCACGCAGACGCAGGTGTTCACGCGCGATCCGGCCACCGGCGCGCGCAACGTCGGCATGTACCGCGTGCAGATCTTCGACCGCAACAGCTGCGGCATGCACTGGCAGATGCACAAGGTGGGCGCCCAGCACCACCGCGAGGCCGAGGCCCGCGGCGAGCGGGTCGAGGTGGCCATCGCCTTCGGCGGCCAGCCGGCGATGATCTACGCCGCCAGCGCGCCGCTGCCCGAGGGCATCGACGAGTGCCTGCTGGCCGGCTTCCTGGCGGAGCGCCCCGTCGAGCTGGTGAAGGGCAAGACGGTGAGCCTCGAGGTGCCCGCCGAGGCCGAGTTCGTCATCGAGGGCTATGTCGAGCCCGGCGAGCGGCGGCTCGAGGGCCCCTTCGGCGACCACACCGGCTACTACAGCCTCGCCGAGCAGTACCCGGTGCTGCACGTCACGGCGATCACGCAGCGGCGGGACGCCATCTACCCCAGCATCGTGGTCGGCCCGCCGCCCCAGGAAGACGGCCCCATGGGCAAGGCCACCGAGCGGCTCTTCCTGCCGCTGATCAAGACGCAGTTTCCCGAGATCGTCGACATGCACCTGCCGGTGGAGGGCGTCTTCCACAACATCGCGCTGATCAGCATCAAGAAGCGCTACCCCGGCCACGCCCGGAAGATGATGCAGGCGATCTGGGGCACGGGCCAGCTGATGTTCACCAAGGTGGTCATCGTGGTCGACGAGGACGTCGACGTGCAGAACCTGCCCGAGGTCGTCTGGCGCGTCACGGCCAACATCGACCCCAAGCGCGACGCGGTCTTCGCCGACGGCATCACCGACGTGCTCGACCACGCGTCTGACCGCATCGGCCTCGCGGGCAAGCTGGGCATCGACGCCACGCGCAAGTGGCCCGAGGAGGGCTTCCCGCGCGAGTGGCCCGAGGTGCTGACGATGGACCCCGCCGTGCGCGCCCGCATCGACGCCCTCTGGCCCGCCCTCGGCATCCGCCTGCCCGAGCGGCCTTGAGCAAGAACCCGCGCTCGAGCACGCGAGCGCCGCTGGACGCGGCTCCCGCCATCCCCACCGGCGAGGCGCCGGGCAAGCGCGCGGCCGTCCAGCGCATGTTCACGGCGATCAGCCCCCGCTACGATCTGCTCAACCGCCTGCTCAGCGCGGGCCAGGATCAGCGCTGGCGGCGACGGGCCGTGCGCTGCTTCGGTCCCGAAGTGCGCCGCGCGCTCGACGTGGCCGCCGGCACCGGCGACCTCGGCGCCGCCTGGCTCGCCGCGCGACCGGGCGCCGAGCTCATCGCCACGGACTTCGTGCCGGCGATGTGCGTCGCCGGCGGCGTGAAGCTGGCCGGACGACCGGGCTTCCGCGGCTACCTCGTCGCCGACGCGCTGGCCCTGCCGCTGGCCGATGCCTGCGTGGACGGCGTGATGGTCGCCTTCGGGGTTCGCAATTTTGAGAAGCTGGAAGCCGGCCTCGCCGAGATGGCGCGCGTCCTGCGGCCGGGGGGCGAACTCCTCGTGCTCGAGTTCTTCCCCCCGCGCAATCCCGCCAGCGCGCGGCTCTTCCGATTCTATTTCAAGAGCGTGTTGCCGCGCCTGGGCGGCTGGATCAGCGGGGATGCCCAGGCCTATCGCTACCTGCCGCGCAGCGTCGGCGACTTCGTCGACCGCGAGCGCTTCGCCTCGCTCCTGGCGGAGGCGGGGCTCTCCCCGCCCCGCGTGCAGGAATTCAACGGCGGCATCGCAACCGCCTTCCTGGCTCGCAAGCCCACCGCCTGATTGCCCGATTTCGGTGCCGGTGGTCCGCTGGATCTGATACACTGTTTGCGTCTGGAAGCGGCGCGAACGACAGCCTGGCGCATTCGCGTTAGTCGCGCCCCGCCTGGCCCTGCGGGCGTCCAGTCGTTCTCTCAGTCTGGAGCCGACGCCCTCGGTGACGACCGAGGGTTTGCCATACATCCTTCGGAGGACAAATGATGAAGAAGCTACTGCTGCTTGCCCTGATCCTGAGCCTGGCCGTGGGCGGCGCGCTCGCCAAGGAGCAGGAACCGGAGAAGCCGCTCGTGCCCTTCCAGGGCGACATCCGCGCGACCGAGTCCGAGCCCAACAACAGCTGCGCCACGGCCTCGCTGGTCGTGCTCGGCGAAGCGATGCTGGCTTCGATCAATCCGATCGGGGACATCGACTACTTCCAGCTCAACGTCACGACGGCGGGCAGCTTCACGATCTCGACCGAGCCCGGCGTCGGCCAGACCGGCGGCGACACGCAGATGTACCTTTACGCCGCCGACTGCACGACCCAGCTCGCCTATGACGACGACGGCGGCACCGGCCTCTACTCGCTGTTCACCGTGACGCTTGGAATCGGTACCTACTACGCTCGCGTCAACGAGTACGGCAACAACGGCGTCATCACCGCCTACGTGCTGAACGTAGCCGCTCCGCAGCCGCCGCCGGCGAACGACACCTGCGCCGGCGCCATCAACCTGGACGGCATGCCCCAGAGCTTCACGGTGGACCTCTGCCCCGCGGCGAACAACTACAGCCCGGGCGTCTACCCCACCTCTTGCACCGGCTACGCCGCCACCGGGCCGGATGTCGTCTACTACGCGATCCTGGGCGAGGGCGGCCAGATCGACGCCTGCATCAACGGCACGCCCGATCTCGCGCTCTACCTGATCACCGACTGCGGCGATCCCGTGGGCAGCTGCGTGGCCGGTGACGACACGGGCAACCCCGAGTGCATCAGCTACACGCACACGGGCACGGAGTCGACCTTCTACTACCTGATCGTGGACACCTACAGCGGCTGCGGCGTCGTGACCGTGACCATCGACCAGCTGGTGGCCACCGAGGAGACCAGCTTCAGCAGCATCAAGAGCCTCTACTAGCCGCACTTGATTTCCAGCCACGAGAGCGGCCCCTCCTCTTCGGAGGAGGGGCCTTTTCATGCTAGAATCCAGGCGTCCCCAGCGCGGGAGGTCACCATGCGCCGCTTGATGCTCGCTCTCATCGCCTGCTTGCTTGCCCTGCCCGCCTTCGCCGCCGAGTTCACCCCCGGCGTGCTGCTGGCGATTGCCGAGGACCCGCAGGCCTTCATCGCCGATCCGGACGGCAGCCGCCCGGCCCCTGCCGATCCCGCGCTGGTCGCCCTGCTCGCGGCGCAGGGGCTGACCCAGGTCGACTACCTCGTCGCCAAAGTCCCCGCGACGCTCAGCACGCGCGAGCGGCGCTACCTGCGCCTCAGCGGCGCCGCGGACCTGGATGTTCTCGTCGCCCGCGAAGCGCTGGCCGCCAGCGGCGCCTTCCGCGCCGTCTCGCCGGACTGGGTCCTGCACTTCCTCGTCTTGCCCAACGATCCGATGCTGAGCCAGCAGTGGCACATCGCCAACCCGACCGCGGGCATTCACCTGCCCGAGGCCTGGGACAGCGAGCAGGGCGACCCCGCGAGCGTGATCGCCATCATCGACACGGGCATCGACTGGAGCCACCCGGACCTGGGGCCGAACATGTGGCAGAATCCGGACGAGACGCCCGGCAACGGCATCGACGACGACGGCAACGGCTGGATCGATGACCGCTACGGCTGGGACTGCGGCGCGAACGACAGCGACCCGCGCCCCGAGGCCTACTTCGAGGGCGGCGTCGACGTGGGCTTTCACGGCAGCCACTGCGCGGGCATCGCCGCCGCCGCCACGGACAACGCCCTGGGCGTGGCCGGCGCCGGCTGGGATTGCCGCCTGATGGCGCTCAAGGTGGTGGGCGCGGGGCAGCCCTTCTCGGTGGCGGCCGTCACGATGGCCTTCAACTATGCCATCGCCGAAGGCGCCGACGTGATCTCGATGAGCTTCGGCGGCACGCTCACGGATTTCGGCTTCATGCAGGCGCTCGTCGACGACGCGAGCGCGGCCGGCATCGTCTGCGTGGCCGCCGCGGGCAACAACAACACCAGCGCGATGATGTACCCCGCCGCCCTGGACCGCGTGATCTCCGTGGCCGCCACGAACAGCGCCAACCAGCGCGCCTCCTTTTCGACCTATGGCGACTGGGTGGACCTCGCCGCGCCCGGCGAGCAGATCTGGTCGACGATCATGAGCAACTACCAGCTCGACTTCCTCACCGAGCTGCTCTTCATGCTGCTCTACGGCTACGACGGCGTGAACCCCTACATGTACAGCGACGGCACCTCCATGGCCTGCCCCCTCGTGGCCGGTGTGGTCGGCCTCGTCAAGAGCGCGGCGCCCTGGATGGACCACGACGCCATGGTCCAGCACCTCATCGACACCGGCGATACCGTGGCCTACGACCAGCCCTGCGGCATCAAGGTGAACGCCGCCCAGGCGGTGGCCAGCCTCACCGCCGCCGGGACCGTGGCGACCGCCGGGCGCCTCGCCGCCTGGCCGAACCCCTTCAATCCCGCCGTGACCCTGCGCTTCACGCTCGCCGCGCCGGGCCACGCCCGCCTGGCGATCTACGACGCGGCCGGCCGGCGGGTGGCCCTGCTCATCGACGAGCTGCGCCCGGCGGGTGAGCAGCAGGTGACCTGGCGCGCGGAGGGCTTGCCCAGCGGCGTCTATCTGTCTCGCCTGGAGGGACCGGAGACGGCAAGTGCGGAGAAGCTCATCCTGCTCCGCTGAGCCGCGCTTGCGGGTGACGGGTGCGGACGCTAGGCTGCGCCCATGCCCGAGCTGCCCGAAGTCGAGTCCGTCGCCCGCAGCCTGCGCGCCGCCCTCCTGGGACGGCGCCTGGACGCCATCAGCGCGCGCTGGGCGGCCTGCATGAAGCCCTCGCCGGCGGCGGCGCGGCGAGCGCTCGTCGGCAAGCGGCTGCTCGCGGTGAGCCGGCACGGCAAGTACCTCTTCCTGGACTTCGGCAGCCGCGCTAGCGCGCCTCCCGAGCGCCAGCTCCTGCTCCACCTGCGCATGACCGGGCAGCTCTTCACGGACCCCGCCTACCGGCCCGACAAGCACCTGCGCCTGCGGATGGATTTCGAGGGCCGGCCCGTCTTCTACCGCGACCAGCGCAAGTTCGGCGGCTTCACCCTGCTCGAGGGCCTGCCCGGGCGGGACGCCATCCCCCATGTCGGGCCGGACTGGCTGGTGATCCGTCGCGCAGTCTGGCAGGCGCGCCTGGCCGGCCGGCGGGCGCCGCTCAAGGCCCTGCTGCTGGACCAGGGGCTCGCCGCCGGGCTCGGCAACATCTACGCCGACGAGGCGCTCTTCCGGGCGGGGCTGCACCCGATGACGCCGGGGACGGCCCTCGACGAGGCCGATCGGCGCCGGCTCTACTCGGCTTGCCGGCAGGTGCTCCGCTCGGGCATCCGCCACGGCGGCACCACTTTCCTGGACTTCGTGGACTTCGACGGCCGCCCGGGCAACTTCCGCGGCAAGCTGCGCGTCTACGGCCGGACCGGGGAGCCCTGCCGCACTTGCGGAACGCCCATTGCTAGGCTGAGGATTGCGGGGCGAGGCAGCCACTTCTGCCCCCTCTGCCAGCCGGATTCGGGTCGTGCATAACGCTAAAGCGGGTAGAATCCCGCAATGCGGGACGAAATGGGTAGCACGGATGCATAATTAGGTGGAGTTTTAGCTTAATTCTGACGATGGTAAGTGCTAGCCTTGAGTCCGTCCGATTCCGATCCCCACCCGAAACAAGAGAGCGATCCGCCGATGGAGAAGACCATGCCTCGCCTGCGTGAGTTCTTGGAACTGCCCTACGACCAGCTCGAGGAGCTGAACCTCGCCTCGAAGGCCCTCCAGGAGAGCTGGGCGCCCATGGAGGAGGTCGAGGCCGAGCGCCGGCGCTACCTGGAAGGGGAAAAGCGCATCAAGGCCGTCACCGTGGCCTTCACGGATATCGAGGGCCGCTTCCACATGCTGGACTACGACAAGAAGTTCCTCCTCAAGTCCGACCAGCTCACCTTCGACGGCAGCTCGATTCGAGGCTTCACCAAGATCGCCGAGAGCGACCTGCGCCTGGGCATCGACTGGCGGGCCTTCTACTGGATGCCCGCCGACGTCTTCGGCCCCGGCAAGGTGCTGGTCTTCGGCCATGTGCTGGGCAAGGACGGCCAGCCCTACGAGGCGGACTTCCGCGGCCGCCTGCTCCAGCTCACCCAGGAGCTCTACTGGAAGAACGGCACCGTGGCCAACGTGTCGGCCGAGATCGAGGGCTTCCTCTTCCAGGGCCAGGACGCCGAGCGCCGCTACTACGACCAGGGCAAGTTCAAGCTGATCTCCACGGGCGGCTACTACCACAGCCTGCCCCAGGATCCCCTGCGCCAGTTCATGGACACCGCCGCCGAGGTGCAGCGGGCCATGGCCTTCGAGAACGAGAAGGACCACCCCGAGGTGGGCCCCTCGCAGTTCGAGATGAACTTCAAGTACGCGCCGGCGCTGATCGCCGCCGACCGCATCCAGCTCTACAAGCTGCTCTGCCGGCAGGTGGCCCAGGGCATGGGCATGACGGCCTGCTTCCTGCCCAAGCCGATCACGGGCATCAATGGTAGCGGCATGCACTGCAACATTTCGCTGGCGCGCGAAGGCGAGAACCTGTTCTGGGACGAGCGCGGCAAGCAGCAGATGTCCGCGACCGGCTGGAGCTTCATCCGGCGAGTCCTGCACAACGCCGAGGACATCTGCCTCGTGCTCAACGCGAGCGTCAACGCCTATCGCCGGCTCGATCCGCACTTCGAGGCGCCGAACGAGATCGCGGTGAGCCCCACGGACCGCAGCGCGATGATCCGCATCCCCCTGGCCGGCAAGGCCGGTCAGCGCATCGAGGTGCGTTCGGTGGGGCCGGACGTGAATCCCTACATGGCCATCTACACGCTGCTGCGCACGGGCCTGGAGGGGCCCGAGCCCGATCCCAAGGCGCCCCAGCCCAAGCGCATCCGCAAGCGCACGCTGCCGGGGAACATCTACGAGGCGATGACCGCGCACCGTCGCAGCGCCTGGGTGCGCGAGGTGCTGGGCGGGGATTGCCAGCTGAAGTACCACGAGCTGAAGGAGGCCAGCGCCAACCGCTGCCCCCACGAGCTGGGCACGCGCATCAAGCGAGCCGAGATCATGTTCCACCACGAGGTGACCAACCAGATGCTCTGGAACACCTTCTAGGCTTCAACCGCAGCTATTCCGCTCGCGCCGGCGGTCCCCATGGGCCGCCGGCTTCTTCTTGTCACGTGACAAGTCCCTCCGAATGCCCCAGACTGGCCCCATGTCCGGAAGCCGTGGGACCGGGTAGCGATGTCCGCAGGGTGGGATACCCGCGTCCGGCTGGCCGCTTTCGAGTGGCTCGAGCGCATGCTCGCCGTCCATGGCGACTTGCTCCCTCGTTCACTGCTGCTGTCGGGTTTCGAGATCGACGGGCAGCGGATCCCGCTGGTCAGCGCCGCGTTGGGAATCCACAAGCCGCGAGCGATGGAGTTGCCCCTTTCCATCCTCACCGCACCCGAAGTCGAGGGGCGAGAGCGGCCCTACGACGACGACATCGACGCCCAGGGGCTCATCGGCTACCGGTACCGCGGCGATGCACAGCACATCCACCATCGCGACAACGAGGGCCTCCGGCGCGTGATGCGAGACCGCTTGCCGCTAGTCTACTTCGTCGGCATCGTGCCCGGCCGGTATCAGCCGTTCTGGCCGGCCTACGTCACTGGCGACGATGTGCGCGCGCTGCGATTCACGGTGGCGATCGACGACGGCGCGCTGGTCTCCGCGGCTGCGGGAGCGGCCGTCGTGGCCGAGGATGCGGCCAGCGCCCGCCGCGCTTACATCACGACGGTGGCCCGCCGACGGATGCACCAGACCGCTTTCCGGCACCGCGTCCTCACGGCCTACCGCGAGCGCTGCACGATCTGCCGGCTGGGGCATTCGGAGCTGCTTGATGCCGCGCACATCATCCCGGATCGCGAGCCGGAGGGCCTGCCCCTGGTTCGCAATGGGCTGGCGCTCTGCAAGCTTCACCACGCCGCCTTCGATCAGCACATCCTGGGCATCACGCCGGACTACGAGATCAAGATCCGTCTTGATGTCCTGGAGGAGGAGGATGGGCCGATGCTGGTACACGGCCTCCAGGGCTGGCAGGGGCGGCGGATCCACCCGCCCCGGCAATCAGAGCAGAGGCCAGGCCGCGACTTGCTCGAGGAGCGATTCCGCCGCTTCCTCTCCCGCTAGCTGCCCCGGCTCTGTACACGTGTACACCTCCCAGTAGCCGATTCCCGCCGCCGATTCGCCTTGCCCGGCCCGCCGGCGTCTCCTAGCATGGCGCCGCCGGGCCTCCACCCCGGCGCCCGCCGCCATGGAGGCTCGCATGCATCTGGGAATCTGGGTCGGCTTCATCGTGCTGATCATTGCGCTGCTCAGCCTCGACCTCGTGGTCGTGCACCGCCGCCATCGCGTGCCGACATTCAAGGAAGCCAGCCTCTGGAGCGCCTTCTGGATCTCCCTCGGCCTGGCCTTCAGCCTGGTCATCTACAAGCTCTACGCGATGGGCCTGGCGGGCGACGGCAGCATCGACCCGCGGGGCGCCGCCTTCTCCTACCTGACGGCCTACGTGGTCGAGGAGTCGCTGAGCGTCGACAACCTCTTCGTCTTCGCGCTCATCTTCTCGCGCTTCAGCGTGCCGCTGGAGCTGCAGCACCCGGTGCTCTTCTGGGGCATCCTCGGCGCGCTGATCCTGCGCGGCATCATGATCGGCGTCGGCGCGGTACTGCTGGCGCGCTTCGGCTGGATGACCTACGTCTTCGGTGGCTTCCTCATCTTCACCGCCGTGCGGCTGCTCCTCGCCCGCCGCGAGGAGATCCACCCCGAGGGCAACCCGCTGCTGCGCCTTGCGCGCCAGCTCTTTCCGATGACCGAGAGCTTCGAGGACCGCCACTTCTTCGTCCGCCGCGGCGGCAAGCTCTTCATGACGCCGCTCTTCGTGGTGCTGCTGCTGGTGGAGAGCACGGATGTCGTCTTCGCCGTGGACTCGATCCCCGCCGTCTTCGCGGTGACGAACGAGCCGATCATCGTCTTCACCTCGAACGTCTTCGCGATCCTCGGCCTGCGCGCTCTCTTCACGGTGCTGGCGCGCGCGATCCACCGCTTCCGCCATCTCAAGACGAGCCTGGTCTTCCTGCTGGCCTATGTCGGCGTGAAGATGCTGCTGGCCAAGCACTACCACATCCCGGCCCCGATTTCCCTGCTGTTCATCGCCGGGATCCTGGCCGTGGGCGTGATCGCCTCGCTGCGCAGCGCGCCGGCAGACGCGGAGCACGTGGCCTAGGCGGGCCTGCCCGCCGCCTCGCGTACCCAGCCCTCGGCGATCTTGCCGATGAGCTGCGTGGCCTTCTCCATCGTCTGCAGCGAGGCCCACTCGCGCACGCTGTGGTAGTTCTGCCCGCCGGTGAAGACGTTGGGCGTGAGGATGCCCATGTAGGAGAGCCGCGCGCCGTCCGTGCCGCCGCGGATGACGTCGAGCCGGGGCTCGGCGCCCACCGCGCGCGTGGCCTCCATGGCGATCGCCACGATGCGCGGGTTCTCGGCGAGCTTGGGCCCCATGTTGAGATAGCTCTCCTTCACCTCCAGCTCGATCTGGGTCTTCGGGAACTCCCGCCGCACCTCGTCGCGGATGCGCTCGAGGATGGCGATCTTCGCCTGCGACGCCGCCATGTCGAAGTCGCGGATGAGCAGGTGGAGGGTGCAGGTGTCGACCACGCCCTCGATGGCCCGCGGGTGCAGGTAGCCCTGGCGCTTCTCCGTGGTCTCGGGGCGCATGTCCGCGGGCAGTCGCTGGATGATGGCCGCCGGCGGCGTAGAGCGTGTTGACCATCACGTCCTTCGCAGTGCCCGGGTGCACGTTGTAGCCCTTGAGGCGGAAGGTGGCCGCGTGGGCGTTGAAGGTCTCGTTCTCGATCTTGCCCAGCTCCTCGCCGTCCAGCGTGTAGGCGATGCGGGCGCCGAAGCCCGCGACGTCGAACTTATCCGCGCCGCGGCCGATCTCCTCGTCGGGCGTGAAGCCGATGGCGATGTCGCCGTGGAGCAGCGCCGGGTTCTCGACGAAGCGCTGCACGGCCTCCATGATCTCGGCCACGCCGGCCTTGTCGTCGGCGCCCAGCAGCGTCGTGCCGTCGCTGGTGACGATGTCGTCGCCCAGGCACTTGGCGAGCACGGGCGAGTCCGCCGCGCGGATCACCTGCGCCGGGTCGCCGGGCAGCACGATGTCCCCGCCCGCGTAGGCGCGGTGCACCTGCGGCTTCACGTTCTCGCCCGGCGCGTCCGGGCTCGTGTCCATGTGCGCGATGAAGCCGACGGCCGGCACCTTGCCGTGCGGCGGCGTGCCCCGTGGGCAGATTGCTCGGGCAGGGTCGCGTAGACGTAGCCGTGCTCGTCCAGGCGGGGCGCAAGGCCCATGGCCGCGAGTTCGTCGCGCAGCATCCGCGCGAGGTCGAGCTGCCGGGCGCTGGAGGGACAGCTCTCCGAGGCCTCGTCCGAGGTGGTGTAGACCTGGCAGTAGCGGATGAAGCGTGCGAGCAGGCGTTCGGTCTCGGGCGCGCGGGGTGTGGCGGGCATGGCACCTCCTGGAACGCGCGAGTCTACCCGCTCTTCGGGCATCGGTCAACGAGACCGGTAGGCGCTCCATGCCCGCCGCAGCCTGCCGAAGCCGGCAGGCCAGCATCCGCTGGTCCGATTGGCAGAAGACCATCTGCCGTCTTCCCCGCGGTGCTCCGCGACGCGCCAAGGGCCGCCCGCTGCCGCGGTCTCCGGCACGCGCTAGGTCTCGGCCTCTTCGCCCACGTTGAGACTGACGTTCGTCAACCCCTCCAGCGCGGAGAGCTCGCTCACCAGGGCGCTGTATTGCTCGGCGTCGCGCATGACGATATGGAAGGTCAAGCGCAGGAATTCGCCGAAGCGCAGGGACTTGATGTTGAGCAGCTCGTGGCGCAGGAGGTAGCGCTTGAAGACAGGCAAGTAGCGGGAGCTCCCCTCGCTATCGTCGCTGGGGATGAGCTGGAAGCTGAGCAGGAACTCGTTGCGCGCTGTAGCGCCGTGCCGCGTCCAGTGCAGGATGTTGATGAAGAGACCCACCACGAGCGAACCCAGCACCGCGATCTTGAGATTGCCGCTGCCGGCAGCCATGCCGGCGCCCAGGGAGAAGAAAACGTAGGCCGTGTCGCGGGTGTCCTTGACCACCGTCCGGAAGCGGATGATGGACATCGCGCCTACCAGGCCGAAGGCCCGGGCAATGTTGGAGCCGATGACCATCATCACCAAAGCCATGAGCATGGCCAGCATGACCAGCGTATTGACGAAGCTGAACGAGGTGCTCAAGGAGCGCTCCGTGCTTCGGTAGGCCCAGGCAATGAACAGGCCCAGCAGGAAGGCAACGAAGAGGTTGAGGCCGATTTCCGCCGCCGTCCACGGTTCGGGGCGCATGGCGAGGCTCTGGAGCAGGTCGTCCTGGGGATTCACGAGGCCCTCGGCTAGCGTGGGTGGGACTGCCAGGCGTCGATCCCATGGCAGTACTTGGAGTAGGATTGGCGGCGGAGGTCGAAGTCGCGAACCAGGCGAGCCATCCAACTCGGCATGCGCTGGTCGAACTTCAGCTCGAGGATGAAATGGCCATCCTCGAAGGCACGCAGCTCGCGCTCCGCAAAGAGCTGGTCCAGGCGGGGATCGATGAGACTGCGAAGCCTGAGATCGAAGGTCACGCGCGAATCCGGGTGATCGACGCCGACCATGGGCTCGCGCTCATAGCTCACCAGGACCACCGGTCGCAGGTTGTTGGCGCGGACGTTGTAGCGAAAGCGCTGGATGACGCAACGCTTGGTGAAGGGCAGCGAGGCCTCCAGGCCGCTCCCGCCTGCCAGCGCCGGCAGCAGCTGGCTCGCGGGCAGTGACAGGCGTTCCTTGAAGCCGAGCCGGCCGTGCTTGCGCTTGATTTCGAAGAAAATCGGCGCATTGTCCGCGGGGCGTTCGTAGCCGCGGATGCGCAGCTTCTTGCGGACGCAGACGCTGTCCGCTTTCTCGTGATAGAAGACCAGATCCTCGCTATCGAAGTAGATGCTGCGCACCGTATAGCGTCGCTCCGGGCGGTTGAGCGCAAAGGGATCGGGCGCGACGCAGCCCACCAGCGCACGCCGAAGCTCGGGCACCATGGTCAGCGGCAGGCGGTACTTGTACTCGTAGCGATGGAAGCCTGCGGCGGGCGACGGAGCAGCGATGCGGTCGATCTGCGGACCGACAGCTTGCCCGGTGCCGGTTGCGCGATTCGCGCTCATGGGCCCAGTTCCCGGAACAGGGCCGACTGGAGCCCACGCCTGGCGCGGGTGAGCAGGGTGCTGCGCCCCACGCTGATGCGCGCGCGGCCTTGCATACCTGCTTCGAGGCGGCCGTCGACATCGGGCAGGAGACCCACAGCGCGAATATAAGGCCCGCGCTCGGTGGGAATGACATCCTGCTCCACCCGCAGCAGAGTGCCATGGAAGACCTCGTTGCCCAATCCGGGAATCAAGGCGTGGATAGCTTGCCCTGACTCGAGCTCATCCGCGCGCCGCTGGGGCAGCAGCACGCTGGCCACGAAGCTATCCGTGGCCGCGACGCGCAGCAGAACGCCGGCTTCAGGATTCATCCGCAGCTCGCCCGCGATGGGCGACCGGATCGCCAGGCTGCTGTGAACGGCTTCCACCGCCTGGAGCTCGCGCTCCAGGGCAAGCAGGGCATCCTCGGCGCGGGCGATCTCCGTGGGGCGATCCCCGCTCTCGAGCACTTCGATCTCGGCCGCCGCAAGCAACAGGTCGAGCTGGAGGAGGTCGTGCCGCGCCTGGATCTCCTCCCACTCCTGGACGCTGATCCCGCCCTCCGCGAAGAGCGCCTGGCTGCGCGCGTAGTGCGCGGACTGCGACGCCAGTTCGGAGGCCGCTCGCTCCCGCTTCAAGTGGGCATGGCTCAATTCCGCTGGCTTGGCTCCGGCCCGCAGGCTCACCAGCCGGCCCCTGGCCTCTGCCAGCGCAGTACTGCGTTCCGCCAGCTCCAGGTCGAGATTGCTGGAGCTCAACTCCGCCACGACGTCACCGGCTCGGACCCTGGCGCCGGGAAGCCCGGTGTCCCCGATGCCCAGCTCCAGCACCGCCTCCCGGGAGAACTGGTGAATGCGGCAACCCAGGATGCGCCCAGCGAGGCGATCTTCGGTGCGCGCTTCGTAGGAGCCCACCCGACGCTCCAGGAGCGTCCAGGCCCGTACCGGCTCGAGGACGCAATAGCCCGAAACTCGCCCCTCCAGGGGAAGGTAGGCGCTGCACAGAATCACCAAACCCAGCGCACCGAGGATACCGAGCCAAAGGCTCAGGACGCGGCGCGGTCTAGGGACGAAAGACATGGCCTCCTGCACCTCGAGAGGCAGCGCCGACAGCTGGGGGAGCCCCGAGGCGGCGTGAATGTGCTGAGCGACGGTTGGGGCGGGTGCAATGCCCGCCCCGCTGTTTCGATTCGGTGCTGTGCCGTGCCGAGATCATGGCCGGCCTTCGTGCGCCCCGGGCGCCCCGCTGGCACGAGGCTGGGGGGCTCGCGGTCCATGGCTGCGGCTGAATGCCTCGAATTTCGAGACCTGTTCGCCGATCAGCAAAGCCTTCACCGAGTTCTCCAGTTTCTTGCGCAGGGCGTCCATCGCCTCGCGGCCGGGCCGCTGCCCAGTTCCAGCGCCGGCCATCAGCTGCTCGACCTCGGCGAAGTGCGCGAAGTGGAGCGCCGTGATCCGCACGCGCTGCTCCTCGCTCAGGGAGACCGCCGCGGCCATCTCGGTCATCATCCGCTCGATCTGCACGGAGTCGGGCGGCGCGGGGGGCTGCATCTCGCCACCCCCGGGCCTCTGTCCGCGGCTGCCCGCGGGAGCGCTCAGCGCGGCACCCGCCCACAGCAGGCAGAGGAGCAGCAGTGCGGTCGATTTGCTTGGGTTCTTCATGACCTTCTCCTTCGTCGACTTGCGTTGCGCAGGGGTGTCACTGCCTGACTGAACGCCTGGGCCTGCCATCCCTTTCGCTGGAGCTACTTGCACTCGCATCATCGAAAGCGGGCGAGTTGCTGCAGTCCCTCGCTGTGCGTGGCCATGGCGTAAGCACTTCCGGCAGAGGCGGGTCCTCGGCGTCGTCTCGCCGCCGTAGGTGGTCAGCGAAGCAGGATCAGTCTCCCTGTCCGGAGCTCGGCACCGAGGGAAAGTTGCGACAGGTAGACACCCGATGGCGCGGAGTCACCACTCCGGTCGCGCCCATCCCAGACGACCTGGTACCGTCCGGCCGGTAGGGTCCTGTCGAGGAGGTTGGCGATCAGCCGGCCTTCCACGTCGTAGATCTCCAGGCCTACCCGGCCCGCGCTGGGAAGCTCGAAGGAGAGCGTCGTCTGCGGATTGAATGGATTGGGAAAGTTGGTCAGGAGGCGCAGCGCGGCAGGCGCAGATGCGGGTACGCTGGACGAGCCGCTATTGCTCGCACCCGGCGTGGGCGTGGTGAAGAACGCCCAGCTGTCCCCGCCGTCACGGCTGCGACCCTCACTGACATTGCTGGTCTGCGCGCCGAAGGCGTAGCCGTCGATCGCCTCGTTACCCGCGGCGAGACGCCCGAACAGGCCGATCTCCTCGCCGTCGCCGCTCAGCTTGAAGTTCGCGTGCAGGGGGCCGTCCGACTCGTCGCTGTCGCACCAGACCAGGAGGAAGCCGCCGGCCGCGAGCAGCGTGTCGGGGAAGGCCCACTGTGTCGTGAGCGCGAGGTCGTCGGTCAGGAACAGACCGGCCATCTGGACCGCGTCGGGGCCGGGATTGTAGATCTCGACCCAGTCCTCGTACTCGCCGGCCTCGTCCTGGATGCCCGCGTCGTTCAGGGCCATGAACTCGTTGATCCACAGCGTGATCGACTCGGGCTCCTGCGGATTCTGGTTCTCGGCGCCGGGCGTGGCCAGGGACAGCATGGACCAGTCGCCCGTCGCCGTCGGGCCAGCGGCCCCAGCTGACGTCCGTGCCGAGTGCGGGGAAGGTGACCTGATCGATGATCACGGCGCCGTCGGTGAGGAAGACATCCTCCCCATCGGTGTCGAGCTTGAAGGGAGCGTGCAGAGCGCCCTCGGCGGGCTCCTCGTCCGCCCATACGATCACGTACTCACCGGGGGCCAGGGACATCGACGGGAACACGAAGTCGGGCGTTCCCTCCAGGTGATCGGTGAGGCCCAGGCCGCTCAGATCGAGGCTCATGCTGCCGGTATTGGCAATCTCGATCCAGTCCTCGTAGTCGCCGGCCCCGTCGGCGATCGTAGCGCCGTTGTCTGCCATCACCTCGTTCAGGACCAGGCCCGTCGGCGCGGTCCAGGTGCCGAGCAGCCCCTGCAGGTAGTTGTACCGGGAGGTGACGAAGGTCTGCAGGGCGGGGATCAGGCGGGGCGGCCCACCGACCGCTGCGTAGACGTTCGCGGTCATGCAGGCCTCGAACTGAGCCGGTGTGAACATCGTGTTGGGGTCGTCATACACAAAGGGTCGGATCATGTCCCGGAGCTCTGCCATGCGCGCGACGAGCGTGGCTGGAACCGCCGCCGTGGACATCAGCTTCCGCATGTGCCCAAGATAGACGTCGACGTAAGCGTCCACTTGCCAGAGGCGCTCGGCCAGGGGGCGATTCGCGCCGGGCTGGGGATTGGTCCAGTAGGGGCTCAGCTGGTGCATCTGGGTCGTCGAGAGGTTGTACATGTTGAAGATGCCCCAGGACTCATTCTGGTCCCACTTGGTGAAAACGAAGCGGTCGTCCAGATCGCGGTGGTAGAAGTAGAAGTTGGCGCAGCGGCCGACGTAGCTATCCAGGTTGACCGTGTAGTTGTCGACGGCGAGCATCGCGAGCGCGGAACTGACGTCGAGCCGGTTGTGCAGACTATCGGACAGCGCTGAGATGGGCGTGTTGTTGAGCTTGTCGACGAAATCCACGAGATCGGACCAGTCGTTGGCCGTCTCGTTGGTCTTCAGCTCGTAGTCGTCGTAGTAGGCGGACTCGGCGGAACCTAGATACTCGAGAGTGCCCGCGGGCTCACCCTTCCACAGATTGCCGTCCTCGCCGGTGCCCCAGCGGCTCTCGATGAACTCCTGGTCCTGCTGCTCTACCAATAGGTAGAGGCCCCAGTAGCTGCCGTTGATGGTCAGGGCGGTATAGTTCGTGCGGCAGGTGGCCATGCCCAGGGCCTCGCAGAGTTCGTAGGTCGCTTTCTCCCGGACATAGCTCGGGTCGAGGAAGCAGTTGTTCAGGCTGAGCTTGTCCAGCCCCTCGAACTCCTGGCCCGTCACGAACTCGTCGATGTCCAGCTTGAATGACTTCTTGAGCCCGTAATAGCCCCAGTAGCTGCTGTTGCCCTTGAAGCGCACGCCAATGGTCTCGAGATGCGTCGACCCCCAGTCGAGGCTGGCCTCGAGGTAGGGCGGGTCGTCGAAGTTCTCGAAGTTGGTGGTCAGCTGCTGCCACCAATCGGGCTGAGCAAAAGTCAACTGGATCTCGTGGACCGCGTCCCCTTCGAACAGGGGATTCGACGCCGGGCTCAAGGCCCCGAGGGCGGCAGTCCCCGGAAGGAGCAATGCAATCGTGACGAGGATCGAGAGCTTGACCTGATTCATGGTGGGGTCCCCTGCTGGATCGGTGGATTCGAATTCGTCGGCTCGTTCGGCTCAACGAACGTGGACGCGAATCCTTTCGGACTTCTCGAGGGCTCTCGTGCGGCTAGGGCGGCGGCGGGCTCCCGTGGCGCGGCGGGGGGGGCCGCCCGGGCCGCGCTGCGGCCGGCCAGAGATCATGGGCTCCACGGTGGAGAACCTAAGCCGCTGCTCCGGCGTCAGCACGGCGCCTTCCGCCACCAGCATCACGGCGGAGAGGGAATCCATCCTGGCGCGGGCAGTCCCGACCGCCACGGCCAGCTGGCGAAACCCCTGCGGGTCGAACTCCGGTGCGGCGAAGGACGCCGCAAGTTCGCGGCCGGTCCGGGCCACGTCGGACTGGAGTTCGAGAAGCAGGGGGGCATGGGGCTCCAGCACCTCGCGAATGGCCTGCTGCTGCGTCACATCGAGGCCCAGGTGGCGGGTGATCCCCTGCAGGTGGATTTCCACGAACTGCTCGGGGCTAGGCGGAGGACCCTGGTCGGGGTGTCCGTCGCCCGGCAGTGGCGGCTGATCCTGGGAGTCACCCCAGCCATGGATGAGCGTTGTTGCGATCACGCCCACATTCAGGCCGACGGATAGGGCGAGCAGCAGGACGATGAGCCGTTTCGACATGGTTTGCCTCCTCAGTCCTGCCCGGACTGGTAGACGCCCAGCAGGGAGGAACTTGCGGCGCTGTCCCAGAGGGTCACGGTTTCCATCCAGGCCAGCTCGTTCCCGGCCTGCTTCTCGCCGAAGCGGACCGGCCCCAGCAGCACGCCGAGGAGGATGCCCGCTGCGCAGGCAGCAATCGCGTAGGCAGGCCTGAACCTCGATCCGTGCCTCTCTCCGGGCTGCACCCGCGGCCAGACTGCGCGGGCCAGCTTGGGGGCCGGAGTGCTGGCCAGGATTCCTGACAGGCGCTGCAGTTCGGCCAGTTCTGCTCGGCAGGTCTCGCAGCGCTCACAGTGCGAGGCAAGCTCCGCCGCGGTGACCGGATCCAGTTCGTCGTCATGATAGGCCTGCAGCACCGGTCCGGCCGGATGCTTCGCCTTGCTCATTGCTCATTCCTCCAAGATACGAGGTCCTTTCTCAGCGCGTTCATCGCCCGGTGCAGCAGCATCTGCACTGAGGCGATCGAGGTCCCCATCGTCTCGGCGATCTCCTGGTAGCGCAAATCCTGGTACTGCTTCAGCACCAACGCCTGCCGCTGTCGTTCAGGCAGGCGCCCGATGGCCGCCTGCACACGGTCGCTCTCCTGCCGACCGGCGAGTTCGTCGAAGGCGTCCGGCCCCGATGCCGGCCTCTCGGCATGATCCTCTGTCAGCGGCAGCCAGCGCAGGATCTTGCGGCGGCGCAGCCGGCTGCGCGCCTGGTTGCCCGCAATGCGGAAGAGCCAGCTCTGGAACTTCCCTTCGGGCTGATAGCCATCCGCAGCCTTGATCACGTTGACGAAGGTGTCCTGGCACAGGTCTTCAGCCTCCTCCGCCGAGCCGAGCATGCGCACCAAAAAGCCGAACACGGGCTGTTCCCAGCGCTCCACGAGAATCCGGAGAGCGTTCTCGTCGCCCGCACGATAGTCGCTCATCAGGGCGTCGTCGTTTCGGTCTGTCATGCAGTCCGTTCTGCCCAACGCAGGGTGCGGCATTTTCTTTCGGGATATCTGCGGACGATTCGAGGCCAGAATAGGCAAGAGCGGCGGATGCTGTCAAAGCGGGGCGGAAGAAAAGCCCGAAAGGCCGAGAGTCTCCAGACGTTCTGCCGGACGATAGCAGACCATCGGAGAATCGGTGGATCGACCGGCAAGCTGGCTCGGATCGACCCGGATGAGGAGCGCTGCAATGGTCATCAGACGAATCGGCAGCTGCATCGGCTGATCTGGGTCCGTGTAAACCGAACACCTGCCTTCCAATCAGCAAGGCTCGCCAGTTGATGGGCTACAGCCGCGCCAAGTTCTACGAGATCCTCCGCAAATACCTAGCTTACGGTTCCCAGGGCCTGCTGGACATGCTGCCGGGTCCAAGACCCCCCACCCCAATCGCGTAACTCCCGAGGTCGATCAGGCCGTGCTCGAGCATGGCCTCCGGCATCCGAGCCACGGGCCAATGCGGGTCAGCCAGGAGCTGCGGCTCGAGGGTATTCACGTCAGCGGCAAGGGCGTCCGCAGCGTCTGGAGCCGACACAAGCTCCTGACGAAGCTTGATCGGCTGTTGCGCCTGGAGAAGACGATGCGTGAGCAGCGCCTCTAGCTGAGTGACGAGCAGATCCGCCTTCGTGGACACGCTCAAGGGCGTAGGCCGCATCTGCCTGCAGGCTGTTCCTGTAGCTGAAGGAGATCGAGCACAGCAGAACCTGGGTGCAGCGGCCCCAGAGCAACGGCTATGTGGAGCGCCTGCACCGGACGCTTCTCGATGAACACTTCCGATGATGGGCCGCACCAGGGTCGAGGCATGGAGAGCCGGACGCCCTGGCAGGCTTTCAAGGATGGCCCGAAGCTGCGACCGAAGACGAAGGCTGTCAAGGAGGAGGTCGAGAAGGAGGCCGCCTAGAGAGCAACCCAAGCAGGTGCGACTGCCAGGTGATTTTGGACTCGGTACAGCCTAGCGGTACGTGTGGGGCATGAAGGCCCATCGAATCTTCGAGGCACTATTTCGTGCGAAGGTATTTTCGACCTCAGGAGTTTGGCCCGGCAAGAGTCGACGCCTTTTCTTCCATCGCCCGATTCAGGAGTTTTGTCATGAAAGGCCCCAAGAACAGCTCCATGCCGACCGTATTGGCGTCAGTCGTCCTTTTCCTGGCCCTAGCCTTCATGGCCGGCTGCAGCAATGACGACATCACCCAACCCACGACGGTTAATGACACCGTGGACGATACCGATTTCGAAGCCACAGACTGGACCAGCGCCACCCATAGCAAGGATGCGGACCTGAATTTCGACGAGGTGTTCGAGGACAATACCGTCAAGAGAATCGACATCGTCATCACCGCTGCGCGCTGGCAGACCATGCTGGACAACATGACGGACCTGTACGGGGCATTCGGTACCCATGGGGGTATGCCGCTCGATTTCGACCAGGATCCGGTTTTCGTACCGGCCGAGGTGTTCTACAACGGTGTCGAGTGGTATCGGGTTGGTTTGCGCTTCAAGGGAAACTCCAGCTTGGTTTCAGCCTGGCAGAGAGGAATCTTGAAGCTGGCCTTCAAGCTCGATTTCGACGAATTCGAGGATACTTACCCACAGATCGACAATCAGCGGTTCTACGGCTTCAAGAAGCTGAGCCTCAAGAACAACTACGACGACCAATCCATGCTGAGAGAAAAAGTCGCCGGTGATGTTTTCCGCAATGCCGGGTTGGCCGGATCTCATACGGCGTTCTACACCCTCTATGTCGATTTTGGGGAGGGACCCGTCTATTTCGGCGTCTATACCCTGGTCGAAGAAGTCGACGACACCGTCCTGGAAACCCAGTTCGCGGATGACGGCGGCAACCTGTACAAGCCCGACGGTGACGGAGCCTCCTTCGAAGCTGGGACCTTCAGTCAAGACGTCTTTGTGAAGAAGACCAACGAGGTTGATTCCGACTGGTCGGACATCCAGGGCCTGTTCGACGCCTTGCACGACGACACCCGAACCCTGGACCCCGCGACCTGGCGCACCAACCTGGATGCTGTCCTTGATACCGAGGCCTTTCTCAAGTATCTGTCGGTCAACACCGTCATTCAGAACTGGGACACTTACGGGCGAATGACCCACAACTACTACCTCTACAACAATCCTGACACCGGCAAGCTGACCTGGATCAGCTGGGACAACAACGAAGCCCTGGAAGAAGGAAAGCTGGGGGGATCCCTGGCCCTAGATTTCTCAGACCTGGAAAGCGGTCGGTGGCCCCTAATAGAGTACCTGTACGCGGACGACGTCTATCGGTCCCGATACGACGCATTTGTTTCAGAGACCATCGATGGCGCCTTCAACACGAGTGCGATCCAGGCCACGTATGCGGCCTATGCATCGCTGATAGAACCGTATGCCACCACAGAGATCGCCGGGTATACCTTCCTCAACGGAGGCGGGGATTTTCATAGGGCCATTTCGGAGCTGAACCAGCACGCTCTCCAAAGAGCCTTGGCCGTAAGCAACTACCTGGACTAGTGAAAGCTCCATGCTTCAAGTTCAGCGGCAGCGCGAAAGGGAGAGCGGCGAAGCGGGGGGCTAACTTGGACCGGAATCACCGCAATCCGCAGGAGCTAGGAAATGACCATAAGTAGCATAAATGGATGCATCGGTTGCGAGGAATGCGTGCAGTCTTGCCCATGCGATGTCATTCAAATGGACAAGGCGACCGGCAAGGCGATGATTGCATATCCGGCCGATTGCCAGATCTGCCATCTGTGTCGGATGTACTGCCCGGTGGACGCGATCACCATCTCGCCGGAGAAGTCCATCCCGGTCGCGGTTTCCTGGGGGTAGTCATGAAACCCAACGCAAGAGCCTTTGTCCTTGCCGCCGCCCTGGCGGTTTTCATCGGCCTGCCGCTGCTCCTTTACACGCTGGACGGCGTGCCCCGCCGGTCGTTCCTGAAAGAGGCGATATCGGTGCTGACCCTGCTGTCCTTCTCCCTGATGCTGGGCCAGTTCTTCCTCGCGCGCAGCAACGCGGCGCTCCTGGAACTGTTCAGGCCGCGCCAGATCCAGAAGGTACACAAGGTCATCGCCTACGGCGCGGTAGGCGTGTTCTCGGTGCATCCGTTCCTGATCGTGCTGCCGCGATACTTCGAGGCGGGGGTAAAGCCCGGAGATGCGCTGATCACCCTGTTGACCACCTTCGCCAGCCTCGGCGTCCTGCTAGGTATTGCCGCCTGGGGGTTGATGGTGGTGATGCTGGTCACGGCGATGTTCCGCATGGCGCTGGTCAAGCGCTTTTCCATCCACTATCGCCACTGGCGCTTCTTCCACAGCGGGCTGACGGTGACCTTCATTGCCATCGCCATGTGGCATGCGATTGAACTGGGGCGTCACACCGACGCCGCCATGGCCACGTTCATGATCACGCTCGCGGCGATCGGTGTGGCGATGCTGGCGCGTCTGTACTGGGCCGCACGACCGAAGACACCCACACCTGCTGTGGTTTCTGAAGGAGCCAAGTCATGACCCAATCACACGATGCATCCGCCCTCACGCGCCGCGAATTCCTGGCCATGTCGGGCAGCGTTGTCGGGCTTGCCTCGATGGGGCTGGCTGGCGCCTGGGCGAGGAACATGGTCGAACTGGATCCCAGCGCGATCACCAACACCGACCACGCGACCGATGTGCTCGTCATTGGCGGCGGCATGGCAGGGCTGTTCGCTGCGGTGAAGGCGCACGACGCCGGGGCCAGCGCGATGATCGTGTCCAAGGGACGGCTGGGATCCTCCGGCATGACTCCCTTCGCCAAGGGGTTCTTCCTCTATGATCCCGAGACCGAAGAGATTTCGGTGGACGAGTTTGTGGACACCGTATCCCGCTCGGCGCTTGGCACCAGCAATCCGGTCTACACTCGCCAACTGGCCGAGCATTCCCTGGATCGGGCGCGCGAGCTGCGCGAGTGGGGCTTCTTCGATCAGACCCTGGCGAACCGGCCGTTCATGAAACCCATCACGGAACGGGACATCCCGCTGATCGAACGGGTGGTCATCACCCATCTGATCAAGGAAGACGGGAAGATCGCAGGTGCCGCCGGCTTCCGCCTGGACGCCGAGGAGACAATCACCATCCAAGCAAAGACGGTGATCCTGTGCACCGGGGCTGGCGGCTTCAAACCCAGTGGTTTTCCGGTCTGCGATCTGACCCACGACGGCACGATCATGGCCTATCAGATCGGTGCGAAGGTCACCGGCAAGGAATGGAACGACGGCCACGCCGGAAGGTCCGTCAATCCCGCGGCCTGCTATGACGGCTGGGGCGACATGTTCGATCGCATCCCGGGCACGAACGGTGTCGAGGTCCACCATGATCTGGGTGTCGAGGCGAACTACCAGGCCTACGTGCTGGGAAACCCCGTTGGCGGGGGCCCGCCGGGCCGCGGCAACGGCAGCACCGTTGCCGGCGGCCCGACCACGCCGCAGGAATTCCAGCGTACGGGGCGCCCCGGCCCCGGGCCGGACGGCGAGGGCGGAGGCCCGCCTCCCGGCGGCGGCGCCCCGGGCGCGGACGCCATGCGAGGCCATTCCATGGGCGGAGCTTCCGCAGGCATGGCCATCCACAAGTCGGAAGGAGTGGTGCCAATCGATGATCGCTGTGCCTCCAACATCCCCGGCCTTTACGCGGCGGGCGATGCCCTGGGCAGCTACATGGCGGGCGCCATCTATACCCAGATCGGCTCGTCCCTGGCTGGATCCGCCGTGCAGGGCGCCATCGCGGGCGAAGCGGCAGCGGAATTCGCCGCAACGGTGGCTGCGCCGACCATCCCCGACGCCAAACTGGCCGAAGTGATCGACGACATCCTCGCGCCCCTGAAACGCGAGGCCGGCTATGGGCCCGCATGGGTCACTCAGACGCTTCAGGGCGTGATGATCCCGAACTTCGTGCTCTACATCAAGAAAGAGCCGATCATGCTAGCCGCGCTTGCCTATATCGAGGAACTGCGCGACCACCACGCGCCGATGCTGCGCGCAGCCAACATGCATGAGCTGCGACTGGTGTTTGAGACCCGCAACATGATCCTGAGTGCCGAGATGAAGCTGCGGGCGTCACTGATGCGCACCGAAAGCCGGTGCAGCCACTATCGGTTGGACTACCCGGACACGGACGATGAGAACTGGCGGGCCTGGATCAACATCCTCAAGGGCGCGGATGGCCGCATGCGACTCGAGAAGCAGGCCTTCGACAGCTGGCCCGACCGGGCTTAGCTGCCGCGTTCATGTGCGGCCAGCAAGGAAACGCGTGTACGCCCGCTTCACTTCTGTTACCTTTCAAGCCCTTTCCCGAACCGGCCGGAACTGGCCCATGTGTCCACCGATCACTCGCCAAAGGAGCCTATTGTGGAAAGCCCTGGCGTCAGACGGACCACCAACCTGATTCTGTTCCTCCTCGTGTTCGGATGTATGGGCCTCTTCGCGGGAGGCTGTGGAACTTCACGGCTCGTAGAGCTTTGGAGCGATTCCGCGTATACCGCAGGTCCTTTGAACAGGATTCTGGTTATCTCCTTCCGACCGGATCCGGTCCAACGCCGGATTTCGGAGGATGCTTTCGTCGCGGCGCTCCAGAAGCGGAACGCGGTCGCGGTACCGTCTCACCAGCTCTTCCCCGAGGCAATTCCCGACACGACCGCTTTGCGTCAGAAGCTCGAGGAGGAACGCTTCGATGGGGTCCTCGTGCTCGTCAAGGCCGAGCGCGAGATGATCGAATCCCACGTGCCTGGCTACACGACCCGCGATGAGGTCACCACGTTCGATACTCGATGGAATAAGTACGTGACTCACCGCGAGACGGTTCAACATGAGGGGTATACGGAAACGGTCATGTCGATACGGATACAGACCGACCTTCTGCTGGCGCAGGAAGGGGGACGACTGCTCTGGTCGGGGACGAGCGAAACGATCGACCCAACCTCCCGTCAGCAGGTGAGGGAAACCGTTGCGGAACTCGTTGCCAGAGAACTACAGAGACAGAAGTTGATCCCGGCGGAGTAGTGAACCTGCCTCCCTGTCCCGCAGATTCCGTCGGCCTTGGCCCAGATCAGGCTAAGACCTTCTCGTCATGGTGAGATCGGGAGACGGAACCGCCCCGGGATTGCCGTCGACTCCACGTTCTCGAGCAGATGGAGTTATGGCACGGCCTAAGCAATAGCCCCGGGAGCTGCGAGAGCGGGCGATCCGCCCGATCCGATTTTTGCGGTTACTTGCTCCTTATCGCAACTCCTCTCCAGATAGGTGCTGCGATGACCATTTGAATCAGGGCAGTGCGCATCGATTCGTTTCGCTGGGCTCGTGTGTTCTCAGCTCACCCGCGCCAGGACGCGCCGCCAAGGGAGGATCTGCATGCCGGAAGCACTGCGCGTTGTCGCCCGATTCAGCGATGGCAGCATCCTCAAGGGCAACACCTGGGATTTCAATCCCACTGGCCGGATGTTCCACCTCTTCCCGATCGGCAGCACCGAGGCCTGCGAGGTCCAGTGCGACCAGCTCAAGGCGCTCTTCTTCGTCAAGACCTTCGAGGGGGACCGGGAGCGGCCCAAGCTCAAGGGCTTCCTCGCGGCTCCGTCCGAGACCTCCAAGGGCAAGAAGGTGGCGGTCCTGTTTCGGGATGGTGAGCTCGAGTGCGGCTACTCGTTGACCTACAACCCGAACCGCAGCGGGTTCTTCCTCTTCCCGGCGGACAACGCCAGCAACAACATCCGCGTCTTCGTCATCGTGGCGGCCGCAGCGGAGATCAAGGCTGGTCCGGCGGCCGATGCCCTCGCGGAGCGGGTGCTCGCGAGCTAGGCGGGCGCGACCAGGGACCCTGCCGCTCCCTAGGCCATGAGGACTTGGCTGGCGAGCCGCGTTGCCTGCTGGCGATTGATCTGCTAATATTATCGTGTTCGCCGGACGCCGGATGGGGAGAGCGCCTTCCCCCGCATCCGGTGCCCTCCAGTACTGCAGAGGATGTGATTCGGGAAATGGGCGGGTGTCGACTCCAAGCGGCACGAGGAGTGGCAACATGAAGCGACTCGCGATTGCCTTCCTGATTCTGCTCGCGGCTGGGGATGCCACCGCCCAGTGGTACCCGCTCATTGGAATCTACGGCAGCGAGGCCGGAGTCACCTGCGAACTGGACATGGACCCGTACGTCCAGGCCACCGCCTACCTCCTCGCGGTCCTGCCCGACGACATGCCCGGGATCACGGCTTGCGAGTTCCGCATCGACAACCTGCCGACGCCGGAAATGGCGCTCATCTTCTACGACTGGAATACGCCGCTGGTCATCGGCAGCGCGGGCTACGGCATCGCCCTCGCCTTCTCCCCGCCCCTGATCGGCCGTGCGGTCCCCCTGGGCTCGATCTCCCTTTATCCGCTGCTCAACATCCCGGACGATTGGCGACTGACCATCGAGCCCAGCTACAGCAGCGGCCAGCTCCTCGTCGTCGACCTGAGCTACGAAGAGATCCCCGCCAACGGCGACTTTCTCACCCTCAATTGCACGGGGGCCATTTTCTGGGGCTGCAATTGCCTGTTTCCCTGGTGGACCACGGCCGTGCAGGAGAACTCCTGGGGTCAGATCAAGGCCCTCTACTAGCTGCCGCGATCAGTCAGATTTCGCAGCGCGGTGTAGAGGGCTCTGCTCATGCCGCCGCGGGCGCCCTCCCGGCCTGCGGCCGCCTGTGCTATCTTGGGCGCCGGAGGTAGCCACAATGGAGCCCACGCGCGTCATCGTCGCCATGACCGGCGCCAGCGCCACGCCCTACGCCTGGCGCCTGCTCGGCCTGCTCGCTGAGGCCGGCGTGGGCGTCGAGCTGATGCTGAGCGAGAACATCGACGCCCTCTGCCGCGTGGAGCTGGGCACGAGCGCCGCGGACGAACTGGCCAAGGTCTACGGCCGCCCGCTCGCCGCCGGCGAAACCCTGGGCAAGGCCGCCGACGGCGGGCCGCTCCTGCGTCGCCACGGACTCCAAGACTTCGCCGCCGCGGCCGCCAGCGGCAGCGGGCAGGACGTGCCCATGGCCATCGTGCCCTGCTCGACGGGCACGCTGGGCCGCATCGCGGGCGGCATCAGCGACAACCTCATCACCCGCGCCGCGGACGTCTGCCTCAAGGAGCGCCGCCGCCTGGTGCTCGTGCCCCGCGAGACGCCGCTCTCCGCCATCCACCTGGAGAACATGCTGTGCCTGACCCGGGCGGGCGCGGTGATCCTGCCCGCCAGCCCCGGCTTCTACCAGGGCAGCGAGCGCGTGGATCAGCTCGTGGACTTCGTCGTCGCCCGGATCCTGGGGCAGCTCGGCCTGCGCCGGCTCTCGCCGCAGGCCGGCTGGGGCGAGGAGCCGCCGGCGTGAGCGCGCCCGCCGCCACCCGCGAAGCCCCCCGCGGCTTCCTCGGCCGCCTCGGCGCCGTGCTCGCCATGATCGCCTTCCCGCACACGCTCTTCGCCCTGCCCTTCGCCCTCTTCGGCACCATGCTCGCCGCCCGCGAGGCCTTGCCCCCCGGCTGGCCGGGCTGGCGCGCTCTGCTGCTCATCCTCGGCTGCATGGTGACCGCCCGCAGCGCGGCCATGGCCTACAACCGCCTCGTGGACCAGCGCCTGGACGCCGACAACCCCCGCACGGCGGGCCGCCATCTGCCGGCGGGGCTTCTCAGCCGCGCCTGGGTGGGCGCCTTCGTCGTCGTGAACGCGGCGCTGTTCATGGCCCTCGCCACCTTGCTCGGGCCTCTGCCCGGGCGGCTCGCACCCCTGGCCCTGCTGTGGTTGCTCGGCTACTCGCACGCCAAGCGCTTCACGGTGGCCAGCCACTTCTGGCTGGGCCTCTCGCTGGCCATCGCGCCCATCGGCGCCTGGGTCGCCGTGCGCGGCACGCTCGCCGGCGCGCCCTGGCTGCTCGCCCTCGCCGTGCTGCTCTGGGTGGCGGGCTTCGACCTCATCTACGCCCTGCAAGACGCCGCCTTCGACCGCGAGCGCGGCCTGCATTCGCTCGCCGCGCGCCTCGGCCCGGCGGGCACCCTGCGCCTGGCCGCGCTCTGCCACCTCGGGATGCTCGTCGCCCTCGCCCTGCTCGGCGTCCAGCAGGGGCTCAGGCTTCCCTTCGGGGTCGGCCTGGCCCTGGCCGCGATCTTGCTGTTCTGGGAGCACCGCGTGGTGCGCGGGGGCGATCTCGCCCGCATCGACCTGGCCTTCTTCCGCATCAACAGCTGGATCGGCGTGCTGATCTTCCTGGCCGGGGGCCTGGCCATCCTGCTCGGCTGAGGCGCGCGCGGGCCGCAAGCGAGGCCCTGCCGGGCCGCGTCCGCACGCGGGAATCTGCGCTTGCCGGATCGGGCGGGCCTGCCTATCCTGGCGCCTCACGCCCGGGCAAACACGCGCAAGGAGGCTTCATGCACAGGCTTCGCATCGGTGTGATCTCGTTCGTCAACACGCTGCCGCTCACGCGCGGCCTCGAGCGCGATCACAGCCCCGATGTCGAGCTGGTCTATGCAAGCCCCAGCGCGCTGGCCGACCGCCTGCGCTACGGTGAACTCGACGCCGCCCTCATTCCCGCCGTCGAGTTCTTTCGCGGTGTCGGCGCCGGCGTGGTGCCCGGGCTCTGCATCGGCAGCCGCGGCGCGGTGGAGAGCATTCGCCTCCTCAGCAAGAAGCCCCTGGCCGAGCTGGACGCCGTGCTCGTCGACCAGGCCAGCCGCACCAGCGTGGCCATGCTGCGCCTGCTGCTCGATCGCGTGCATCGCGTGAACCCGGACTTCTTCAGCTTCCGGCCGAATCCCGCGCGGCCCTTCGTCGGCCCCGACGGCGAGGAGGCCCCGGCCGCGCTGCTCATCGGCGACGCTGCCATGGAGCTGAACCCCCAGGGCGCGGCCCTCGACGTGGACCTCGGCGCCTGGTGGCAGTCCAGCTTTCAGCGCCCCTTCGTCTACGCGCTCTGGGTGACGCGCGCGGCGCCGGACACGCCCGACTTCGAGCGCCTGGCGGAACTGCTCCAGGCCAGCGCCGAGCGCGGCCGCCGCGAGCTGCCGCTGATCTGCGAGGAAGTGGCCGAGGCGCGGCGCTGGACGGAGACGCGCGTGCACGAGTACCTCACGCGCTCCATCCACCACCAGCTCGACGAGGAGGCCCTGGCCGGCCTCGCCCGCTTCCGCGAGCTCTGCGTGGAGAGCTATCTCTGCCCCGATCGGCCCGAGGTACTGGCGAGCCTGACCGCCTTGCGCGGCGAGCCCCTGCGCACGAGCGGCCTCGGCGCCTGATCCCCATGGCCGAAGCGCCCTGGTTGCGCTGCCGCCTGCCCGGCTTCGCGCCGGAGGCGATCGCGGAGCGCCAGGCGCTTGATCCCGACAGCGTCGACCTCTATCGCGCCGGGCTCATCCTGCCGGTCACCGCGCCGCCGATTGCCGACGGCGCTCTCGCCGTGCGGGCGGGCCGCCTCCTCGCCCTCGGCCCTGCCCGCGCAATCCTCGCCGCCCACCCCGGCGCGCGGCTCGTGGCGGAGCTGCCGGGCGCGGTCCTCATGCCGGGCCTCGTCAACGCGCACTGCCACCTCGCGCTCAGCTTCGCCCAGGGCGTAATCCCCCCCACGCGCGACTTCGTCGCCTGGATCCAGCGCCTCCTGCCTCTGCGTCGAAGCTGGACGGAGACGGAGTGGCGGCTGTCCCTGCTCGCCGGCCTCGGCGAGACCCTGCGCGGCGGCTGCACGCTGATCGGCGAGATCGCCACCGAGACCGAGGAGGCCACGGGCGACGTGCTCGCCGAGCTGGCAGCGCCCCTGCGCATTCGCGCCTTTCACGAGGCGCTGGGCTGGCTGCCCGCCCAGCGCGAGGCGGCCCTCGCGCGACTCGCCGCGCGCCTGGCGGCGCCGGGGCCGCGGCTGGCGCCGCCCGCCGAGCTCGCCCCCGGCATCAGCCCGCACGCGCCCTACAGCAGCCATCCTGCCCTCTACCGCGAGCTCTTCGCGCTGGCGCGCGAGCGCGGCCTGCCGCTCTCCACGCATCTGGCCGAGACCGAGGACGAGCGCCGCTGCGAGCGCGAGCACGCCGGGTCTCTCGCCGCGTTGCGCGAGCGCCTGGGCTGGCTGGCCGAGGGGCCGCGCCTGTGGAACGGGGGAGCGAGTGTCGTCGACTGGCTTCTGGATGCAGCGCCGGTGCCGGCGCTGCAGATCGTCCACGGCACCTGGCTCGACGAGGAGGAGATCGCGCGGCTCGCGGCCCGGCCCGAGATCAGCGTGGCCTACTGCCCGGGCTCGGTGGCCTGGTTCCATGGCGGCGAGGACGCGCATCCCGTCCTCGCCATGCTCGCGGCCGGGCTTCCCGTCGCGCTCGGCACGGACTCGCTGGCCAGCAGCCCCACGCTGAACCTGCCGCTCACCTGCACGCTCGCGAGGCGCGCGCACCCCGAACTCACGCCCGGGCAGCTCTTGTGGATGGTCACGCGGGCGGGAGCCCTGGGCCTCGGCTTCCCGGAGCACGGCGAGCTGCGCGCGGGCGGCCCGGCGGACTTCGTGGCCTTCGACCTGCCGGGGCGGCGGCGGACGGCGACCCCTGGCGTGGCCGAGGCCGTCGAGGGAGCGCTGCTCTCGGGCTATCAGGTGCCGGGGCTGTCCGTGATCGGCGGCCTCGCGCACGCCTTCGCCGCCATCAAGCCCTTCCCGGTCTAGTCGGTGAGGCCGCGCCCCTCGACGCAGAGCGTCTCGATGAGATCCAGCTCGCGGGCGACGCGCGCGTCCCAGGAGTCGAAGCCGGCGGCGCTGCGGCGCGCACCCGTGGCCAGGCGCGCGCGCAGGGCCTCGTCCTCGAGGACCGCGCGCAGGGCGGCGAGCAGGGCCGCGTCGTCCCCGGGCGGCACGAGGCGGCCGTTGGCGCCATCCACCACCATCTCGCCCGTGCCGGCCACGTCGGTGGCCACGACCGGGCAGCCCATCACCATGGCCTCGCAGGTGGGGATGGACCCGTTGGAGTAGGTGTTCAGCGTGAGGAAGCAGTCCGCGGCGGCGAAGAGCGGCGGCACGGCGTCGTGGGCCACGGCGCCCAGGAAGAGGACGCGCTCGGCTTCCACCAGGCCGGCGGCCGCGCGGCGCATCCAGGCCTCGTCCTCGCCGCTGCCGGCGATCAGCACGCGCAGGGGACGCCGGCACTCGGCGAGCAGGCGCGGCAGGATGCGCATGAGCTGGCGGGTGCCCTTGAAGGGGGACAGCCGCGCGAGGAAGAGCAGAACGGCCTCGTCCGGCGCCGCGCCCAGTTGCGCCCGCTCGCCCTCGCGATCGAGGGCCAGCTCGCCCCACTCGGTGTGAATGCCGTTGAGCAGGTAGACGATGCGTCCGGCCGGCACGCCCGCCGCGAGGGCGGCCTCGCGCCCGCGCGTGCCGTCGTTGAGGATGACGAGCCGGTCCACCGGGCGCGTGAGGCCGTAGAGGGTCTCCCAGTTCTTGTAGCGATACTTGAGGCGCGGCCACTGGTCGAAGAAGCCGGCCGTGTAGACGCCGAAGTGCTTGACCACGCTCGGAATCCCCAGCTCGCGCCCGATGGCTTCCGCCGCGCGCGCACCGTGGTAGCTGAAGCCGAGCACCAACTGAGGTTTCACGGTGCGAGCAACCCTCAGCGCGCGGCGGACCACCGGACCGCAGTACCAGCCCATCCAGAGCAGGCGCCTCAGCGGCGTGGGCAGCCAGCGCGTGCTGCGGGTGATGTCGGGAAAGGGGTGCAGCAGGAGGCGCGGGTGTCGCTCGCCCGCGTCGAAGTTGCCGCCGGCCGGCAGCACGAAGTGCAGTTCGTGGCCCGCGGCGAGCGCCCGGCGCACGAACTCGGCGTCGTCGCTGACCCCGGCCTTGCCGGGCATCGACCAGAAGTCCGCCCAGGGCGTGACGATGAGGATGCGGCGGGGCTGCCTCGGCTGCATGGGGCGAGCCTAGCATGCGGGCGGCCGGCCGGGAAGCGGGGCTTGTGGCCGCCGTGGCGCTTGCGCTAGCCTGCGAGGCATGCCCACGCGCCGCGACGCCTTGCTCTGGCCGCTCGCCCTCCTGGCCATCTTCGCAGGCGGCACGCTGCTCTTCGCGCTGCTGTGGATGCCGATCTGGCTGCGTCCCTTCGGCTGGACCCTGCAGCGCACGGCCCTGGCCGGCCTGGTGCTCGCGCTGATTCCGCTCACCTATGGCCGGCGGCGGGCGGACGAGGCGGCGCGGCTGAGCAGGGCGAGCCGCTGCCTGCTGCGTCCCCCCGGCTGGCCGGCCCTGGCCGCGAGTAGCCTTGCCGCCACCCTGCTCGCCACGGGCGCGCAGCTCCTGCTCATCCGCAGGAATCCGGATCTCTATCTGGCGCAGTACTGGCGGGAGGAGATCTGGGCGCTCTGGCTGCTCATGCTGCCGGCCAGCGCCCTGGGCCTGAGCGGACACGCGCTCTGGGTGCACCTGCGGGCGGATGGGTTGCGCGGCGCGCCGGAACAGCCCCCGGCCGAGGCGGCACCCGAGGAGCCGCCACGCTAGCGGGGCCGGCTAGCCCAGGCCCAGCCAGTCGTCGACGAGGAAGATCACCCGGCCGATCAGGATCGACACGCGGCCCATGATCGTGTAGCCGAAGGCGGCGCCGAAGGACACCATCAGGAACCAGATGCCCACCCGCCCGACGCCGCCCACAACACCCTTGTGCTCGGCCGAGAAGAAGAAGTAGACGAGCACGGCCAGCACCCCGACCACGAAGACGAGGCTGGAGATCCACTCGCCCGTGCTCACGGCCTGCGTTTGCGCCTCCACCCAGATCGGCAGTCGCTCCGGGATGAAGCGCCAGAAGCTGCGGATGGTGTCGGCCGACTGCGGCAGCACCTCGCCCTGCAGCTTCTGCATCATGTTCAGGCCCGTGTAGTAGCCCACGTAGACGGCCAGCGCGAAGCGGCTCACCCAGGCGATCTTGGGGATGTAGCGCGTGTAGAGGATGAGCGCGAGCAGGAAGGGCACGACGAGCAGCCACTGCTGCGTCGTGTGCACCGGGTAGCGCTCGGGGCTGTAGGCCGGTCCGGCGTGGAAGAGCGGCGCGATCAGGTTGGGCACGAAGGTGTTCTTGAAGGTCAGGTTGATGTAGTAGCCCATGCTGATGCCGGCGAAGGCGCTTTCCGCAAACCGGAAGAAGGGGTTGTCCTTGTAGAGGAAGCTCAAGATGAAGAGCGTGAAGAGCGCTCCGACCCAGACCCAGACTTCGGTGGACATAAGCTCCCCTACTGCCGACCGCGCTGACGCCGCTCCACGAGGAAGCCGACGTTGCCGATGATGATGAAGAGCGTGATGATCGAGTAGACGATGGACTGCACGTCCCAGCCCTTGCCGGCGTTGTAGACGTCGGCGGCGGTCGCCGTCGCGACCCGGGGGTGCTTCTGCTCGACCAGGTACTCGTACTCCGCGGCGCCCTTGAGCCCGGGCAGGAGCGCGAACATCTGCCCCGCCTTGTAGTAGGCGAAGTACTTGGGCGCGCTCACCGCCGTGCAGCCCACCGCCACGGGCGTGCCGTACTGGGCGTTGACCAGATTCGCCCACCACTCGCCGATGATGCCGGTGGCGAAGCTCATGACGAAGGCGACGTCATCGTAGCCCTGCACCGTGTTGGACAGCTCGTACTCGGTGACCGACGCCTGGAAGTACTCCTGGGGGAACACCGCGTGGACGTTCTCGCCCATCTGCCGCATCGTGGCCTGGCCGCCGTCCTTGTAGCCCAGGTAGACGAAGTCCTTGCCGTAGAACTTGCCGGGGAAGGCCGTGCTCTCGAGCTTGCCCGTCGCCGGGTCGATGTCGCCCACCGCGCGCTGCAATTCCTCGAGCCCCTCGGTCACGCCGCCCAGCGGATAGAGCGCGATGCAGATCACCTTGATGTCCCGCGCCATGCAGTGCCGGATGAAGGTGTCGGCCATCGGGTCGTTCTCGGGGCCCGTCGAGGGGCCGTAGTCGAAGGAGGCGAGCACGATCGAGCCCGCCGGCAGGCTCTCGACGCGATCGTAGAGGTCCTGCACGGACTGGGCGACATTCACCGGCAGGTTGAGCGGCGCCAGGATGGGAATCACCGCGGCGAGGCCGACGAGGAGGAAGAGCCAGCGCCGGTCGAGGTTCATCAAGCGCTGGAAGAGATCAGTCACGCTACTCTCCCTTCTGCAGGCCGAGGTAGGAGCGCTCGATGCCGATCAGGATGCGCAGGGCCATCGAGGCCGCGCCCAGCGCCGCCCCGATGATGATGCCGCGCTGCGCCGCCGCGTTGGGAATGTTCAGGGTCCACTGGGTGAGATCGGGCAGGAAGGGCAAGACGCGCACCACGTAGGGGTTGACGCCCAGCATGATGAGAAGCGCGGCCGCCAGCAGGATGCCCGCCTCCAGGTTGCGCACGCGGAAGGCGCGGAAGGCGGCCGAGGCCACGTAGAAGGCGAGCAGGCTGAACATCGTCGCCTGCAGCGGCTTGAAGCCGGCCTCGACGATCCAGTTGTAGGCGGCGTGCGCGTACCAGGCCGTGTTCTCCACGCGCGCGAAGGCGTCCCAGAGGCCGAAGACGGCGGTGACGATGAGCGCGGTCAGGAAGACCCCGGCGTAGGGCCAGCCCTGGCTGCGATTGGAGATCTTCTTGAGATTGA
This sequence comes from uncultured bacterium, assembly GCA_963695095.1. Classification (GTDB taxonomy): domain Bacteria; phylum Krumholzibacteriota; class Krumholzibacteriia; order JACNKJ01; family JACNKJ01; genus VGXI01. Next base: position 3,551,336 of record CAVOFT010000001.1, read on the forward strand.
CCTGGAACACGTTGACGACGCCGAGCAGGAGCGCGCCCGCGGCGAGGATCACCATCCACTGCTCGAAGGTGTCGCTGACCTGCACGACGCCGTTGCCGCCGGGATCGTCCCTGAGCACCGCCGGCGATCTGAAGAAGAAGGACAGGATCGGCAACATGCCGGCGATGAAGGTGAGCAGGAGCGGGAGTCGCTTCTTGAACATGCTGTCCTCTCTACTGCGGCATCAGCCAATCTTGCATCGCGAAGTTGCTCGTGAAGGTGACGATCAGGATGCCGACGACGATCCACACGAGCAGGATCAACTTGACGAAGTCCTGGCCCTTGACGCTGCCCAGCATGATCGGCTCGCGCGAGAGATAGGCGCTGGCCGCGTAGAGCTCCTCACCGATCAGGGTGTAGTCGCAGGTGACGACGAAGAAGGGGATCTGGGCCACCTCGGCCGTGCCCGCGATCTGGATCGCGCCCGTCGACTGTCCGGCCTCGGCCAGCAGCAGGCTCTCGGCATAGAAGGAGCCGATCAGGAAGTTCGCCGCCGGCTTCTCGCGCACCATGATCCCCGACACCGCGGCGGTGTAGGCGAACTGGTCGTAGGTGACGTAGTGCACCATCTCGTCGCTGAAGAGATCCGGCCGGCCCGCCTCCAGGTAGGCCTCCTTCACCGTCTCGCGGGCGGCGGCGTAGGTGAGCGGGTCCTTGTTGGGCACGTCCAGGGGCGTGCCGTACTCGGCCGTGTGCTTGGCGACGTGCTTGAGCACGGCGAGCGAGGCCAGGGTCTGCACCTCGTCGATGGACATGATGCCCGGCACGTAGAGCACCTTGCGCCCCAGCTCGGTGGCGCGGCCGATGGCCTCCTCGACCGCGTTGAGACCGGCGATGCGGCGCACGTAGAGCGAGTGGCCCGTCCGCGCCATGTGAATGCTGACCAGGATCACGATCGTGAAGACGGCGAACAGGACGAGCGCGGCGAGATTCTCCATCCGGAGGCCCCAGCCCCCGCCGGGCTCCTGGGCCGCTGCCGGCCCCGCGCGCAGGACGAGCAGCAAGAGGGCGGCGCCCAGCGGCGCCAGACGGCTGCGGTGTCTGTCCATGGAACTCCCTCGAGGTGGCGGGGACCGTGAACGATGGGCGGCGCGATGGCGCTGCCGCCGAATCCTAGCCGCGCGGCAGTGCCCGGGGCAAGGGAAACCAGGCCCCAAGGCCGGGAATCGCCGAGGTGTTGCTTAGTCCATGGCCGCCGGCAGCGCCTCGGCGAAGACGGCCAGTTCCGCAGGCGTGCCCACGCTGACGCGGAAGAGATCGGGAAAGCCGAAGGCCGCCAGCGGTCGCACCACGACGCCGCGCTCGAGCAGCCGGCGGCAGAGGCGCGCACAGCGCTCGGCATCCCCGACCGCCACGGCCAGGAAGTTCGTGTGGCTGGGCAGCGCCTCGAGACCTGCGGCGGCGAGCGTCGCCCGCAGCGTCTCGAGGCCGGCCGCCGTCCCCTGCACCGTGCGGCGGAGGAAGTCCTCGTCTTCGAGTGCGGCCAGTCCCGCCACCTGGGCGAGATGGCTGGGCTCGAAGGGCAGCTTGACCTTGAGCAGGTTGCCCACCAGCTCGTCGTGGGCGAAGCCGTAGCCGATGCGCAGGCCGGCGAGGCCGTAGGCCTTCGAGAAGGTGCGCAGGGTGATCACGTTGTCGTAGCGATAGGTCATCGAGTCCGGGAAGGAGGGCTCGGCGGCCGTGAACTCGAAGTAGGCCTCGTCATAGATGACCAGGCAGCGATCCGGCACCTTGGCCATGAAGGCGTCGAACTCGGCGCGGGTGAAGATGGTCCCCGTCGGATTGTCCGGGTTGGCCAGGTAGATGATCTTCGTGTACTCGCTCACCCGCTCGCCCATGGCCGCCAGGTCGTAGCGGTGATCCGGCCGCCGCGGCACCAGGGTCAGCTTGTTGCCGCTCGCGCGGGCCAGCACCATGAAGCCGATGAAGGTGTTCTCGGCGGTGAGGATCTCGTCCTCGTCGCAGAGGAAGGTGCGCATCACGGTGGCCATGATGCCCTCGCTGCCGCTGCCCACGGCCACGTTCTCGAGTCGAACGGAGAAGCGGGCGGCCAGGGCCTCGCGCAGGGCGCGGGCCGTCATGTCCGGGTAGCGGTGCAGTTCCCCGACCGCGTCGGCGATGGCCGCCAGCGCCTTGGGCGAGGGCCCCCAGGGGTTCTCGTTGCTGGCCAGCTTGACGATGCGCTCCAGGCCCAGCTCCCGCCGCACCTCGGCGATGGGCTTTCCGGGCGAGTAGGGCTCGAGCTCCTTGATGGACTGGGGCACCAGCGGCATGGGTGGTCTCCGGGGCGGGGGACAGGCCCGGCGGGCGTCGCCGCGGACCGCCGGCAGCTTAGCCGCTGCCCGTTCGAGCGGCAAGCCCGGTGGCTACATCGGGGTTTCGCGTCTACACTTGACCTGAGGGCCCCCCGGCCCGCTACCCCAGACAGGCGAGGGATGGCATGCACGCGGAGAAACTACGTTTCGCCGAACTGTGGAGAGAGGCGGCGGTGTGGGGTTCGGTGATCCAGATCCGCGGCGAGAGCGTGCTCTTCAAGCCCCGGACCGCCACCCAGGCCCTGTGGCTCTTCCTGGACGGCAGCGGCCCACCGCCGGCCGTGGGAGAGACGCAACTCGTTATCAATCCAGCAGTTTTCGAATGCAAGCGGATAATCCCCCGCCACGGCGATGCGGTGAAGGTGCCCTGCCTGGACCTGCACAAGGACGAGCTGGAGCGCGCCCGCGGCCGTTTCACCCGCCTGGCCGAGGGCGAACAGACCTTCGTGCTGGACGTCGGCTTCCCGCTCGTCGTCAGCGTGCTTCAGGATTGCCAGGAGCTTCGCCGCGCCCGCCCGGGCGAAATCCTGGAAATGGACTTCGCCCCTCCGGCCCAGGGCCACCGACTCTGAGCGATCCCCCCCGCGGGCGATGGATTCCCGGCGGGGCGGGCGCTGTGGAGTTGCTGCGCGCGAAATCCTGTACATGCTTGACATTTAAGCAGTTGTCTAGTTTCCATTGGCTTCCGGGACCTGGGCGTGCTATTCTTTCTCCACGCCTGTCACTCCGCTCGTCTCCGGCCACTCCCTGCTTGGAGGTTCTCTCTCATGCTTAGTCTTTCGCGTCTGACGAAGACCGGCCTGCTGCTCGGCCTTCTGCTCGCGGCAGCAGCGCCCAGCCTCGCGGCCAGCGAGACCCCCTACCTCGATCAGAGTGCCTCCGCCATGATCGAAAACGCCGTTGCCCAGGTGGTCTTCAACGACCTCCGCAGCCTCATCGGCGAGGACGCGGCGATCGCCTGCATCGAGGCCGCCGACCGCAGCTACTGCCTGGCGCCCGACACCCCGCCGGAGGTGGCCGAGGAACTGCTGCGCAAGCTGCCCACCTGGATCGATTCCGACGGCGGCCGCTACATCCGCCAGGACCGCTGGAGCAGCACGGCCAGCGGCTACTCGGGGATCCTGGGCGACCCGATCATTCTCAGCTACAGCTTCGTGCCCGACGGCACCTGGATTCCCGGTGAAAGCCAGGGCAGCACCCTGTTCTCGACCTTCGACGCCCAGTTCGGCGACACCGAAACCTGGAAGCAGAAGTTCCGCGATTCCTTCGCCCGCTGGGCCACCTTCATCGGCGTCACCTACGTCGAAGAGCCCACTGACGACGGCGCCGCCTTCCCGAACAGCATCGGCATCCTGGGTGTGCGCGGCGACACGCGCGTCGCGGCGGCTAACATCGATGGCGGCAGCAACGTGCTCGCCTACACCTGGTACCCGGGCTCCGGTGGCGACATGGTCTTCGACACCAGCGAGTACTGGGCGAGCCCGACGAACAACTACCGCTTCGTCCGCAACGTCGTCATGCACGAGCACGGCCACTGCCTGGGTCTCGGTCACTGCGTGGCCAGCAACCATCAGTTGATGGAGGCCTACCTCGACCTGAGCATCGACGGCCCCCAGGACGACGACATCCGCGGCGGCATGCGCAACTACGGCGACTACCTGGAGAAGAACAGCCTCGTCGCCGAGGCCACCGACTGGGGCCTCGTGCCCGCGGGCGCCTTCGCGCAGGAGAACGTCTCCCTGACCGCCTCCAACGACAACGACTACTTCAAGTTCACCATCGATAGCCCGCGGCTGCTGGACGTGACCCTCTCGCCCATCGGCTCCTACTACGTGCTCGAGGGCGTGGACATCAACACCGACCAGATCATGGACCTGGGCTTCGAGCTGCGCAGCGGTGACGGCTCGACGATCCTCACCACCATCAATGACGGGGGCATGGGCGCCGCCGAGACGCTCGTCGACTACAGCTTGACGCCGGGCGACTACTGGCTGCGCGTGCGCCGCTTCGTGGGCAACGACACGCAGCGCTATCGCCTCGGTGTCAACCTGGAGGCCGTGGCGACGGCCGTCGGCGAGGCCGGCGTGCCGGCTCAGGGCCTGGCGCTGAGCGTCTACCCCACGCCCTTCAACCCGAAGACGACGGCGCGCTTCTTCGTGCGCGAGGCAGGCAGCGTCAGCCTCGAGATCTTCAACGTGCAGGGTCGCCGGATCCAGGCCTTCGCGATGGAGGCGGCCGGCGGCGAGTGGTTGCAGGTGACCTGGAACGGCCGGGACGAGGCCGGAACCCCGGCGCCCAGCGGCCTCTACTTCCTGCGCGCGGCGAGCGGCAGCGAGAGCGAGACCGTTCGCGCCCTGCTTCTCAAGTAAGGCCTTTGCTTCATCGCGCTCCTCCCCAGCGGGGGCCTCGCTCGAGGCCCCCGCTTTTCATCTTCATGCCACCAGCCGTCTCTCGGGTAGCCCGTCGGGGCTCTTCATGGGATCTTTACGCGGTCTTGTTGGATCTGGCATACCTTTGAGCGCCGAACTCCTGACCGGGAGGACGCCCATGTCCAAGCCCAAGGTTCTCGTTGTCGAAGACGAAGCCGACATCCTCGAGATCATCGCCTACAATCTGAGCCGTGAGGGTTATCGGGTCCTCAGCAGCCGGGACGGCGAGGAGGCGCTGGACCTCGCCCGCAGCGAGGAGCCCGATCTCATCCTCCTCGATCTGATGTTGCCCGGCATGGACGGCATCGAGGTCTGCCGCCAGCTCAAGGACGAGCCGCGCGGCGCCGATCTACCCATCATCATGGTCACCGCCAAGGGCGAGGAGAGCGACGTGGTGCTCGGACTCGGCGTGGGCGCCGACGACTACATCGTCAAGCCCTTCAGCCCGCGCGAGCTGGTGGCCCGCGTCAAAGCCGTGCTTCGCCGCGGGCCGCTCAAGGAGAAGCCGGGCGCGGCGGGCGAGCGGATCGAGCGCGAGGGAGTGGCCATCGATGCCGGCAAGTTCCAGGTGCGCGTGGACGGGGAGGCGGTGCCCATCACGGCCACCGAGTTCCGTCTGCTCCACTACCTGGCGCGCCATCCGGGGCGGGTCTTCACCCGCAACCAGTTGCTCGCGCGCGTGATCGGCGATGATGCGATCGTGATCGACCGCAACATCGACGTGCACGTGCGCTCCCTGCGCAAGAAGCTGGGACCCCACCACGAGCTGATCGAGACGCAACGCGGCGTGGGCTACCGCTTCAAGGACAGCGACTGAGGGCATGCACCGCCGCACCTTTCTCTGGCAGCTCTACCTGGCCTTCAGTCTGGTGATCTTCCTGGCAACGGCGAGCATCCAGATCTTCAGCGCGCGCCGCATCGAGGCCAACGGCCGCACCGCCCTCGAAGAATCCCTGCGCGCCCGCGCCTTGCTCCTGGCCGACCTCGCGCGGCCCGGTCTGGCCGGCGAGTCCGTGGACAGCCTGCAGGCGGCCCTCGTCCGCCTGGGCCGGGAAACCGAAACGCGCTTCACCGTGATCGCGCCCGACGGCCGCGTTCTTGCGGAGAGCCACGAGGATCCCGAGCGCATGGACAACCATGCCGGCCGCCCCGAGCTGCTGGACGCCCGCCAACGCGGCAGCGGCCAGGCCTCCCGCCGGAGCGACACCCTCGGCAGCGAGATGCTCTACTACGCCCTCGCCGTGCGGGATGCGGGCGGCAGTCTCGTCGGCTATGCCCGGGCCGGCATGCCCGTGGCGGCCGTCGACGCCCACCTCGCCCAGCTCCGCCGCGGCGTGCGCCTGGGCGCCGCGATCGCGGGGCTCGCCGCGCTGCTGCTCGGTTGGGCCATCGTCCACTACCTGACGCAGCCGCTGAACGAGATCCGCGGCGCCCTGCAGGCCTTCAGCGCGGGGGATTTCTCGCGCCGCCTGCATCTGCGCGGGGGCGGCGAGTTCGGCGAGCTGGCCCGCGTGCTCAACGGCATGGCCCGCGAGCTCCAGCTGCGCATCGAGCGCATCAGCGAGGAGCGCAACCGGCTGGAGGCCATCCTCGCCGGCATGGTCGAGGGCGTGATCGCCGTGGATCGCCAGGAGCGCATCCTCCACCTCAACCAGGGCGCCGCCCGCCTCCTCGAGGTGGAGCGCGCCAGCTCGATCGGCCGCCCGGCCTGGGAGGTGGCGCGGGTGCCGGCGGTGAGCGAGGCCCTGGCCCGCTGCCTCCAAGAGCAGCGCGAAGTGGAGATGGAGATCCGCCGCACCGGCGAGGACGGCAAGGAGCGCATCATCGAACTCTACGGGTCGCCGCTGGCGGGCGACGGCAGCCCCGGCGGAGCCGTGCTCGTTCTGCATGAGGTAACCGAGCTGCGCCGGCTCGAGCACATTCGGCGCGATTTCGTGGCCAACGTCTCCCACGAGCTGAAGACTCCGCTTACCGTGATCCGGGGCATCGTCGAGACGATGCAGGACGACCCGGCAATGACCGAGGAAACTCGCAGGCGCTTCCTCGCCAAGATGAAGAGCCAGTCCGACTACCTCTCGGCCCAGGTGAGCGATCTGCTCGCCCTGTCCCGCCTCGAAGGCCCCCGGGATCTGCTCGAGCGGGCGCCGCTGGACCTGGCCGCCCTGGCGCGCGAGATGGCCGCGGGGCGAGCGCCGGTGGCTGAGGGCCGCGGCATTGCCCTGGCGCTCGAGCTGCCGCCGGCGGGCCTGGTCGTGAGCGGCGACCGGCGCGCGCTGGAACAGGCCCTGGGCAATCTGCTCGACAACGCCCTCCAGTACACGCCGGCTGGCGGCCGCGTCAGCCTGCGCATTGCCGCTCGCGAAGACCGCGTGCTCTGCGAGGTGGCGGACTCGGGCATCGGCATCGCGCCCGAGCACCAGGAGCGCATCTTCGAGCGCTTCTACCGGGTGGACAAGGCGCGCTCCCGCGAGCAGGGCGGCACCGGCCTCGGCCTGGCCATCGTCAAGCACGTGGCCCTGGCCCACGGGGGCGGCATCACGCTGAGGAGCACACCCGGTCAGGGCAGCGTCTTCACGCTGTCCTTGCCCCGCAGCGCCTGAAGCGGCCCGCAAATCGGAGCGGGGTCCCGCAAATTCACCCGTCCTTCATCCCGGCTTTACAGAGCCGGCGCACATTGGCTCAGCGCGACGCGCGCGCCCCCGCGGCGCCTCTCCTCCCCTCCGACCAGGAGAACGATCATGCGCAAGCTCGGCTTACTGCTCCTCACTCCCCTCGCCCTGGCCGGCCTCTTCGGCGGCTGCGGCGACAAGCAGGAGGACGCCGCCAGCGGCAGCCCCCTCACCGGTGTCGTCCGCGTGGACGGTTCGAGCACCGTCTTCCCCATCACCGAGGCGGTGGGCGAGGAATTCCAGCGCCTGCACGGCGGCGTTCGCGTCACGGTCGGCATCTCCGGCACCGGCGGCGGCTTCAAGCGCTTCGTCGGCGGCGAGACGGACATCAACGACGCCTCGCGGCCGATCAAGCCCGCGAGGAGACCGCAGCCGCCGAGCACGGCGTCAGCTCCATCGAGCTGCCGGTGGCCTTCGACGGCCTCTCCGTCATGGTGAACCCCGCCAACACCTGGGTGGACCACCTCACCGTGGACGAGCTCAAGCGCGTCTGGCAGGCCGGCAGCACGGTGAAGACCTGGCGGGACCTGCGCCCCGAATGGCCGGCCGAGCCGATCACCCTCTACGGCCCCGACACGGACTCCGGCACCTTCGACTACTTCACCGAGGTGGTCGACGGGCGAGGGCTCCTGCCGCCCCGACTTCACGGCCAGCGCCGACGACAACGTGCTCGTGCACGGGCATCGCGGGCGACCGGCACGCCCTCGGCTTCTTCGGCTTCGCCTACTACGTGGAGAACAAGGACAAGCTGAAGCTCGTGCCCATCGACGGCGGCGCGGGCCCGGTGCTGCCCAGCGACGAGACCATCAACAACGGCAGCTACGCGCCGCTCTCCCGGCCCCTGTTCATCTACGTGAGCACCGCCGCCGCCGAGCGGCCGGAGGTCCAGGCCTTCGTGAAGTTCTACCTGGAGCAGGCTGCCAAGCTGGCCGCCGAGGTAGGCTACGTGGCCTTGCCGACCACGGTCTACGAGCTGGCCTGGAAGCGCTACGCGGCCCGGACGACGGGCAGCCTCTTCGGCGGCGAGGCGGCCAAGAGCGGCGAGTACTCGATCACCCAGCTCCTGAGCATGTAGCCGTGCCGGCCGGCGCTGCGCAGGCGGCGGTGCGCGCCGATTTCAAACGGCCGCGCCGCTGGGGGGAAGAAGGCATCCGGGGCCTGCTGCTCCTGTGCGCCTTCGTGTCCGTCCTCACCACGCTGGGCATCATCCTGACGCTCAGCGCGGAGACCTTCGGCTTCCTGCGCAAGGTGCCGGTGCTCGAGTTCCTCTTCGGCACCCGCTGGTCGCCGCTGCTCGCGCCGCGCAGCTTCGGCGTGCTGCCGCTCGTGGGCGGCACCTTCATGATCGTGGTCGGCTCGGCGCTCATCGCCATTCCCGTGGGCCTGGGCAGCGCCATCTACCTCAGCGAGTACGCCTCCGAGCGCGTGCGCAGGCTCGTCAAGCCGGTGCTGGAGATCCTGGCCGGCATCCCGACGGTGGTCTACGGCTACTTCGCGCTCACCTCGGTGACGCCGCTGCTGAAGGCGCTCATCCCCGACACCGCAGGTCTTCAACGCGGCCAGCGCGGCCATCGTCGTCGGCATCATGATCCTGCCCATGGTGGCCTCGCTCTGCGACGACGCCCTCGCGCGCCGTGCCGAACTCGCTGCGCCAGGCCGGGCTACGCGCTGGGCGCCACGCACCTCGAGGTCTCCACGCAGGTCGTCGTGCCGGCGCGCGCTGTCCGGCATCCTCGCCGTCGTTCGTGCTCGCCGCCTCGCGCGCCATCGGCGAGACGATGGCCGTCACCCTCGCGGCGGGCGCGACGCCGAACCTCACCCTCAATCCGCTGGAGAGCATCCAGACGATGACGGCCTACATCGTCCAGGTCAGCCTGGGCGACACGCCGGCGGGCGGCGTCGAGTACCAGACGATCTTCGCCGTCGGCGCCCTGCTCTTCGTCATCACGCTGGGCATGAACGTGCTCTCGCACCGGATCATGAAGCGCTTCCGCGAGGTCTACGAGTGAGCGGCGCCTGGCAGCCCCTGCCCACCCTGGGCCGCCGCCACCGGCGGGCGGCCCTCGCCCGCCGCGGGTTCGCCCTGCTCACCTGGCTGGGCGTGGCCCTGCTCGCCGTGCTGCTCTGCGCGTCGGCCGCCAGGGCTTCGCCTGGCTGGACTGGGACTTCCTCACCAGCTTCCCCTCGCGCTTCCCGGATCGAGCGGGCGTGCTCAGCCGCGCTGTCCGGCACGCTCTGGCTGATCGGCCTCACGGCGCTCATCTCCGTGCCCATCGGCGTCGCGGCGGCCATCTACCTGGAGGAGTTCTCGCGGCCGGGGCCGCCTGCGCAGCGTCATCGAGGTGAACATCGCCAACCTGGCCGGCGTGCCGTCGATCGTCTACGGCATCCTCGGCCTCGCCTTCTTCGTGCGCGGGCTCGGCCTCGGCCGCAGCGTGCTGGCCGGCGCCCTCACGATGAGCCTGCTCATCCTGCCCGTCATCATCATCGCCTCGCGCGAGTCGCTCAAGGCCGTGCCGCAGTCCTTGCGCCAGGGGGCGATGGCCCTCGGCGCCACGCGCTGGCAGGCGGTCCGCCACCACGTGCTGCCCAGCGCCCTGCCCGGCATCCTGACGGGAGTCATCCTCTCGCTCTCGCGCGCGATCGGCGAGACGGCGCCGCTGATCATGATCGGCGCCCTCACCTACATCGCCTTCACGCCGGATGGTCCGATGGACGACTTCACGGCACTGCCCATCCAGATCTACAACTGGGCGTCGCGGCCGCAGAAGGACTTCCACGGCCTGGCCGCCGCGGGCATCCTCGTGCTGCTCGCCGTCCTGCTCTTGATGAACGCGGCCGCCGTGGCCATCCGCTATCGCTCCCAGAGGAAATCCTGATGCGCAGCGCCGCGACGAGGCCGACGATGGATAGCTCGCCCAAGCCGCAGCCCCCGGTTTCTCCCCTGCCGGCGGCGTCCGCCGCGGCCTTCCGAGCCCGGCCGCGAGAGCGCCCCTGCCCGATCTGATCCTCGAGACGAAGGCGCTGAGCATCTTCTACGGCGACAACGAAGCCGTGAAGCGCGTGAACCTTCCGGTTCACCTGCGCTCGATCACGGCCATCATCGGCCCGTCGGGCTGCGGCAAGAGCACGCTGCTGCGCGCCTTCAACCGCATGAACGAGTTCCTGGCCGAGGTGCGCATGGAGGGCGAGGTGCTCTACCGCGGGCGCAACCTCTACGCCCCGGACGTGGACCCGGTGGAGGTGCGCGCGCGCATCGGCATGGTCTTCCAGAAGCCGAACCCGTTTCCGAAGACCATCTACCAGAACGTGGCCTGGGCACCGGCGCTGAACGGCATCGCCAGCAGGCGCGAGCTGCCGGAGCTGGTCGAGACCAGCCTGCGCCAGGCGAATCTCTGGGACGAGGTGAAGGACCGCCTCGACGCTTCCGGCCTCTCACTCTCGGGCGGCCAGCAGCAGCGCCTCTGCATCGCCCGCGCGCTGGCCATGAAGCCGGAGATCATCCTCATGGACGAGCCCGCCTCGGCGCTCGATCCCATCTCCACGGCGCGCATCGAGGACCTGCTCTTCGAGCTGAAGGAGCGCTACACCATCGTCATCGTGACGCACAACATGCAGCAGGCGGCGCGCGTCTCGGACTACACGGCCTTCATGGACCTCGGGCGTGATGGTCGAGTTCGGCGAGACCGATCAGGTCTTCACCCGCCCGCGCGAGAAGCGCACCGAGGACTACGTCACCGGCCGTTTCGGCTGAGGAGAGGCACATGGGCAAGCATCTGCATCGCGATCTCGAACTGCTGAGCAAGGACATCCTCACGCTCGGCGCGCGGGTGGAGGAGAGCCTCGACCTCGCCGTGCGCGCGCTCGTCGACCGCCGCGAGGATCTCGCCGATGCGCGTCCGCGAAGGCGATCGACGATCATCGATCGCGAGGAGGTGGAGGTCGAGGAGGACTGCCTCAAGATCCTGGCCCTGCACCAGCCGGTGGCGGCGGACCTGCGCTTCGTGATCACGGCGCTCAAGGTGAACAACGACCTCGAGCGCATGGGCGACCTCGCCGTCAGCGTCGCCTCCCGCGCCCGCTGGCTGGCGCGCCGGGAGCCGCTGGATGTCGCCGCAGAGGCCATCAAGGGCATCGCCTTGAACGTGCGCAGCATGGTGCACATGGGCATCACCTGCCTCGTCGAGCGCGATCCGCTCATGGCCCGCCAGGTCTGCGCCATGGATGACGAGGTGGACCGCGATCACCGCCAGATGTACACGATCCTGCAGGACCTCATGAAGGCCGACCCGCGGACGGTCAAGCGCGCCGTGCAGACCCTCTCCGCCTCCCGCCAGCTCGAGCGCGTCGGCGACCTGGCGACGAACATCGCCGAGGATGTGGTGTTCATGGTGGAGGGCGAGGTCATTCGCCACGGGCGCGAGCAGCTCGGCGAGGGCGACGAGTCGGGCTAGGCGCCAAGCCCGTGAGCGGCCCCGTGGCCACGGCGACACTGGCTCAGTGCAGGGCCAGCCACGCCGGGACTCGGCGGCAGATGCAGCATGTCGATCACGGGCTAGTGGATGCCGAGAACCTTCACGCGACCTCGGCCCCGGCCGGCGCCGCCGGCGACGGCTCCCCTTCCGGCGCGCCGTACAGCTGCTCGTAGACGGCCTGGACGACAGCCAGCGCGTAGGGCGCGGTGACGACGAGGCCGAGCAGGAGCGCCAGCACCCCCAGCCAGACCAGCACCGTGAGCAGGCCGGTCAGCACGAGCAGCATCAGCCATTCGCGGGCGAAGAGCAGGCGGCAAGCGCGGAAGGCGGCCGTGGCGTCCAGGCCCTGCTGCACCATGAGCGGCATGAAGAGCAGGAAGAGGGCGTTGACGGCGAAGGCCACGGCCGCCGCGAGGAAGGGCATCCAGCCCACGAGCAGCAGCGCCAGCACCTGGGCGCCGAGCCAGACGAGGCCGCCCATGAGGAAGCGCTCGAAGCTGTTGAAGGGGGCGAAGAGGTCGGCAAGCAGTGGCCTCTCGCCGCGGGCAAGGCGGCCGAGGACGAAGAAGCTGCCCGCCACCATCATGGGCGCCAGGAAGACGGTCAGGGAGAGCAGGGCCCCGACCAGCAGGATGCCGACCAGCCGCAGGGGATCTTCGGTGAAGAGCGCCCACCCGCGCGCCAGCGCGGGCAGCAGTTCGATGCGGGGCATCTCCCCTCCTTTGCGGCTGGCACGCTAGCACCGGGGCCGGGGAGGGTCAACCGGAGAGGGCTGGACCGCCGCCACCGGGCCTGCTAGTGCTTGTGGCCTGCCCGCTCCGGAGGATGGCCCGTGACCGCTCGGCTCCTGCTGCGCCAGGCTGCGCTCTTTCTCGCCATCTGGATTGCCGGCATCGCCGCCGTGTACCTCGGCAAGCAGATCGTCAGCTTCAACGCGCCCTTCTTCTGGCCGATGAGCATCTTCAAGCTGCGCTGGCCGGCCCCGCTCCAGTGGCTGGCGCTGGGCGCGGCGGCGACGCTTTGCCTGCTCGCCCTGCGTCTGGAGATCTGGCGACGGGGGCGCCTGGCCATCATCCTCGCCGGCAGCCTGCTGGTGATCGTCGGCACCCTCGGCCAGGGCTGGGAGGGCGGCTTTGCCCAGCCCGTCGCCGGCATCTACGGCGGCGAGGCGCTGCAGTACTACCACGCGGCGATGGAGCTGGAGGGTCCCGGCCAGGCGCTGCACGAGTTCAACGCGCTGCAGCCCTCGCTGCGCAATCACTCGGCCACCCACCCGCCCGGCGCGCTGCTCGTTTTCTGGGCCCTGGCGAAGATGCTTAAGCAGCCGGCCCTGATCGGCCTGGCGCTGGGCATCCTCTCGCTCCTCTTCAGCGGCTTCTTTCTCCACGCCTTCCTGGCGCGCTTCCTGCCGCCGGCGCGGGCGGCCCTGGCCCTCTGGCTCTTCTTCCTGTTGCCGGCCGTGCAGATCTACTACGTCGCCAGCCTGGACGCGCTGATCGCGGGCTGCTTCCTCGGCTGCCTGGCCTGCTTCGATCCCCGGCGCGGCTGGCTGCGCCTGCTGCCGGCGCTGGCCTTTCTGCTGCTGTCGGCCTGGCTCACCTTCGCCTTCGTCTACTTGCTGCCGGTGATCGCCTGGATCGAGCTGCGCACGCGGCGCTCGCTGCTGCGCAGCAGCGCGCTGGGCCTCGGCGCAGTGCTGGCCCTGGTCGCCCTCAAGCCGCTCGTCGGACTCGACTACTTCGGCGCCTTCTTCACCGCCACGCGGCTGGACAACCCCGCGGGCTGGCCGCCCCTCGTCGAGCCCCTGTCCTACGTCGCGACGCGGATCGAGAACGTGGCCGAGATCCTGCTCTTCCTGGGGCCCTTCGCCATCGCCCTGGCCTGGCGGAGCTGGCGGACCGGGCAGGGCGAGTGGCGGGAGTGGACGCTGGGCGCCCTGCTCAGCCTGGCGGCCGTCTTCCTCAGCGCCGCCTACAAGACCGGCGAGACGGCGCGCGCCTGCATCTTCGTGCTCCCGGCGCTCCTGCTGCCGCTCGCGGCCGCCCCCGAGCTGGCGGAGGCGCGCACGGTCCGCCGCCTCAGCCTGCTGCTCGCCGCGCAGGCGCTGGCCATGCAGGCCTTCGGGAACTACTTCTGGTAGGAGGGCGCGGGGTGCTCCCCGGTCGAATCTTGGCCCGGAGGCGAGGCGAACCCGCGTGTACTCAGGGCGCCGATGAGGCCGAAGGTCAGCCAGACGAGGTGATCGTACATGTGCGGGTTGAAAAAGGTATCCACGACCTTCACGAAGACGACGACTCCGCAGGCGGTCGCAGCCACCCGCGCGGCAGGGCTGAGCGGAAGTCTCCGCATGCGACGCAACTCGCGAAAGACGGCGAAGTAGGGCAGGCAGTAGAGCAGGAGGCCGATCAGGCCGCCGTCCGCCAGCAAGGTGACGACGAGCGTGTGGCTCATCAGCGTCCCCGAATGATAGACCATGTCGTGCGAGGCCAGAGGATACCAGTGCTCGCCGACCAGCGATGCGTAGGAGTAGAAGCCGCCGCCCCAGAGCCAGTGCATGCCCGCTGCCCAGATCTGCAGGCCGCTGAGCGCCAGGTACCAGCGGAACCGGCTCGAGTAGTCCTGCTCGAGTGCAGTGAAGCTGAGGGCGCGATTCAGAAGGACGCGGCCGTAGGGCGTCGCGATCGCAAGGTAGAGGACGCCTGCCAGCCCGACTCCAAAGAACCACTTCGTGTAGGGCCGCAGCCGCGGATTGCGCCAGAAGGCCAGCATTCCCAAGACCAGCATGAGCCAGGCGCTGCGCGAGTAACTGAGCAAGATCGCCCCCACGGCGACGGCGAGCACGGCCAGGATGCCGACTTTCGCCGGCCAGCGGAAGTGCGGCACGGCTAGCGCCGCTACCATGAAGAGCGACAGCACCGCGAGAAAGCCGCCCATGCTGTTTGCATCCCAGAAGGTGCCCAGGGCGCGAACGGATCCGGCATCGGGACCCTGCTTCTGCACGAAGGAAACGCCGGCCATGGTCAGGGCATTCAGGGTCTGCAGCTGGGCGGCGACGCCGACCACCAGCGCCGTGCCTACGACCGCGATCAGCAGGGCCAGCAGATGCCACTGCTCCTCGATCAGATTCGCGACGATGACCGCGAAGATCCAGAGTACCGATAGGCGAAGCACGAAGAAGCCTGCCTTCGGCAAGTCTGCGCTATAGAAGCTCGACAGCCCGGCGAAGATCATGAAGGGCAAGAACCAGAGCAGGTGCCGGGGAATGCGCAGGCGCCGGTCATTGATGGCCATGTGCACGCCGAAGGCGAGGATGATCACCACTTTGAGCAAATTGTTCGCAGTGAACAGCGTGCCCTCGATGCGGCCATAGAAATCGAGGCTGACCGTGTAGATGCTGAAGGCCACCAGCAGGGCCGGCTGGCGCAGGGCAAGGAGGCCGGCGGCGAGCCCGAGGCAGGCCAATCCAGTCCATAGCGCTAGCTGGCCCATGTCCATCAGGTATCGCGCAGGAGTAGTTGCAGGCCACTGCGCGCTGAACCGCCGCCGAGTCGGCTCAGCGCATCGATGAAGAGCGCCGCTGACGACGCGGTGATCATGCTGATCAGGCCGACCAGCATGATTGTGAGGCGCTTGCGCGGCCAGGTCGGCTCGGCGGCAGCGATGGGTCGATCCAGGATCGTCAGCGTCTGAGCGTCCAGGATGGCTTCCAGGCGCGCAGCTTCTTGCGCCTCCCGCAAACTGATCTCCAGGGATTCCAGCAGCGTGAGCTCCCGCTTCAGACGGTCCCGGCCCATCCCGGCCAGCTCGCTGCGACCTGGCGAGGGCAACCGGCCACTCTGGGCATTGCTCACGGTATCGAAGTCCGCCAGGAAGCCCTCATAGACGGCGATCTCCGCCGCCAAGGCCTGACGCTCCGTGCTGGCCGGCCGTTGATCCTGTGCCAGTCGATCTCGCTGCATCCTCAGATCCAGTAGTCGCGTCTGTAGCGGCTGCAGGAAGGCGTAGGCGATGTCCCGCTCCAGCTCCGGATCGGCGACGCCGCTGGCTGCCACCTGCCCGGCCAACCGGGCGCGGGCCTGCGCCAGGTCTACCTGCAGTTCCTGCAGACGGGCTGCGAAGAAGGCGACCCTCTGGTTGGCGTACTCGTGGATGCGATCGAGATTGGCGGCATTCGTTTCCCACAGGTAGCTCTCGGCGATGCGGGCACTCATCGCGGGATCGCGAGTCGACACGGTGACGATCAGCACTTGCAGCTGCAGCGATAGCGAGAAATGCGTGGCCTGAGTCAGCTTTGCCATGGCCCGCTGTTCGGCCCCGACCGCCCCCACAGACCCTGCCGCGACGCCGAAGAACTCGGCCAGATTCAGCGTCCGCACAATCTCGCGACGCACTCGATCGCTCACCATGAGCTCGAGGTTCGTGCTGTTGCGCGTGGTGACATCTCCAAACCTGAAGGCGCTGCGGAAGGCGCCACGCTCCAGGATGGGCATCTTGGCCGCAACCTCGCCGGTCTGCTCAGGCAGGATCGAGGCGTGGCTCTCGTAGCGGGGGGGAATCAGGAACTGCACCACGAGCGCCGCGAGCGCGACCGCCAGCAGCACGGGCCAGAGAATCCAGGCTGCATGGCGGCGGAACACGTTGAGGAGGTCGAGCAGCGAGTAGTCGAGCGCTGGCCGCGGGGAAATCATGGTACGCTCTCGCTGGGGTTCATGGTCGAGCGGGCATCGTACCCGCCTTCATCGCTGCAACGAATTCGCTCAGCTCAGCGCCGAGCGCGGCGAGGTCGAGACCGCGCGGGGCCCCCGCGTGCCGGGCGATGATCTCCACCGCCGCGCTGCCGCTGATGGCGCCGGAAGCGCCGGCGGCGATGGCCTGCCGCACCTGCTCGGGCCGGCCGATGCCGAAGCCGAGCAGGGTGGGAATCGCGCTGGCGCGCCGGATGCGCCGGAGCAGGGGGGCCGCCGTGCCGGCCAGGCTGGCGTCCTTGCCGGTGACGCCCGTGCGGCTGACGACATAGAGGTAGGGCCCGCCCGCGGCCGCGATGGCCGCCAGGCGATCGGCGCGCGTGAGCGGCGTCACCATGGACACCAGCCCCAGGCCAGCGGCCGCCGCCGCCGCGCGGAAAGGCGCCGCCTCTTCCAGGGGCAGATCCGCGATCAGCACGCTGTCCGCGCCCGCGGCCGCCAGGCGCCGGCAGAAGGCCGCCGCGCCCGGCTTCTGCACCAGGTTGGCGTAGGTCAGGAGCCCGATCGGGATCTCCGCGTGGCGAGCCCGGAAGGCGGCCAGGATCTCGAGGGCGACCTCCGGCGTCACGCCTGCCCGCAGGGCTCGCAGGTCGGCGCCCTGGATGGCCGGACCGTCGGCCACCGGGTCGCTGAAGGGAATGCCGAGTTCGAGCAGGTCGGCGCCGCCGGCCACGAAGGCCTCGAGCACGGCCAGGCTGGTGGCGGGGTCGGGGTCGCCCAGCACCGTGAAGGGCACGAAGGCGCCCTCGCGGCGCGCGGCAAGCGATTGAAACACTTTCGCATAGCGTTCACCAGCCATGGCGCCTACTCTAGCCGCAGGCAAAGGGATCATCAAGTGCGATCCGGGAGCCGCGGCCGAATGCGCAAGTACGCTATCCTGATTGGTCTGCTCATGGTAGGCGCGCTGGGGTGGCGGCTGGGTGGCCTTGGCTACAACCTGCCAGTCTGCGCCAATGTCGATGAGCGGACGGCCTTGAGCGTGCTGCTGCGCTTGAGCCCGCAGGATCCCAATCCGCACTTCTTCAACTACCCCTCATTCTACTTCTACTCGACCTGGCTTCTGACCCGCCCCTTCTGGGCCCTCGCCGATCCCCTGCTGCTGGGCCGCATCGTGAACCTGCTCGTCGGTCTCGCCCTCGGCCCGGCGGCCTTCTTCCTCGCCTGGCAGCTCTATCGCTCCCGGCTCGCCGGCGTCATTGCTGCGGCCGCCACCCTGGCGAGCAGCACCTTGACCCGCAATGCGGGCTACCTCGCCACGGATCCGCTGCTGGCGCTGCTGCTCCTGCTTGGCGCTGGGCTTCTGGCAGGCCTGACGCGCACGTCGCGCCGCTCCCCCTGGGTCGCCGCCATGCTCTGCCTGGGCCTGGCGCTGGGGACGAAGTACACGGCATTTCTCATGGTGGCCGCCTACTGGCTCTGGGCGCTCTTGCCCCGGGAGGCCTCGGCGCCCGGGAACTCTTAGCAAGCGGCCACGAGCGCCGCTCCACTCGCTGGCTGCCGGCGCTTGTGCTCCTGCTCGCGGGCACGCTCTGCGCCGGACTTGCCCTGGCGTGGCCGGAGCAGCAGTTGCTCGCTCGCCTGGGCACGGCAACCAAGGTCGATTCCGCTCTGGACGTTGCAGACTTGGCCTGGCTCTCCGGGTTGCGCGCGAAGACCGCCTGCTCGCCGCGTTCCTGGTGATCGCCTCTCTCGCCCAGCGCCCGAGACGGCGCTGCTCCTGGGTAGCGCCGAAGGCCAGGCGCAGGGCATCCGGATGCAGGAGCGGATTGTGGATCCTGATCTGCGAGAGGCTCGTGGCGATGTTCGCTCCCGCCCAGTAGCGCAGGTGCAGGCGCAGGTATGCGAAGTCGAGCCGGTCGCGCTTGCGGCGCAAGCGGCGCTGGGCGCCCGCGCGCGCGGCCAGCGCCGAGGCCCGGTGTGCAGGCTCCTTGCGCAGCGCCTCGGCCCAGTCCCCGCGCAGGAGCTGCAGCGGCACGGGCTTCTGGTACATCCGCGAGGTCACCAAGCGCGACCAGTCGGGGTCGCGATCCTCGTCGAGCCCGACGGGATCCTGGAGCCACCAGAAGTCCCGGTAGAGCTCACCGCCCAGCCCACCCACCGAGACCTCGTAGGCTCCCCTGTTTTCCTGGAGCCTCAGCAGCCGGGCCGCCAGGCGCGGATGCACGCAGCCGTTGGCGGCTTCGAGTGCCGGTTGCCAGACGTCGACAGCATCTGCCGCCTCGCTGCGATCGTGCATGAGCTCGACGCCCAGCCGCTTCGCCAGCCGCCGCGCAATCGTGGGATCGGGCGTGCCCGGCTCACCGGTGACCGTGGCGGTGAACTCGATCCCTGCGGCCTTGAGCGACAGCGCTACCAGCCGCGAGTCCAGGCCACCAGTGAGATCACAGATCACGCGCCAGCCCCGCAGGGGAGCCACCGCAATCTGGAGGGTATCCAAGAGCATTGCTGTCGAGGGCGCGGGGGACTCCCGCCAGAGCTCATCCTCATCGGGCGTTCTCACCTGGAGTTCGCCGACTTCCTGCGCCACCCATGCTCCCGGCGGCAGGGCCAGGATGCGGGGATGGATGGCACCATCGTAGAAGACCCCGTTGCTCAGAAACGAGGCACACACTGCAGGATCGGGGAGCAGGCCATTGTGCTTGGCTAGCGCGAGCGGCGAAGGCGACACCTGCGCTGTGCCTGACAGGGCGTAGAGCGGCACGCAGGCATTGGAGTCAAGTTGCCATGCACTCCCACCTTGGGCTCTGTCTTCCCGAATCAGGAAGTGGGTCAGTGATCGCGAAAGCGCATCCCCCCAGGCTTCATGATTTAGCATGGCTCAGCTCGCCGTAGAGGACGACCAGCCGCTCCAGCTCGCGCTCCCAGTTGAAGCGCTCGGCGACGGCCGCCCGCCCGCGCTCGCCCATGGCGCGGGCCTGCTCGGGATGCGCGTCCAGCCAGCGAATCGCCTGCACCACGGCCGCGTTGTCGGCCGGGTCCACGCAGAGGCCGCAGCCAACGCCCTCGACGAGCGCCTTCCACACGGGGAAGTCCGCGCAGAGCACGGGAATCCCCGCGCCCATGTACTCGAAGAACTTGGTCAGCTCCTTGCGGCGATAGTGCTCCGTGGGCGGGAAGAGGGCGAGGCCGGCCGTCCAGCCACCTTCGCTGTACTGCGCGAGGATGCGCTCGTAGGGCAGGTGCTCGCCCGCCCCCTCGATGTGCAGCCGCTTCGCGTTCTCGCCGGCCAGCGCGCGCAGCTCCGCAGCCCAGGTCGGCTTGCACCAACCGACCAGGTGCACTTCGACCTCCGGCAGCAGGTTCACCAGGTTCGCGTGCACGGCGCCGCCGCGATCCCGCCAATGGCCCCCCGTGTAGAGCAGGCGGATGCGCCCCGGCGCGGGCGGCGGCTGCAGACCCGCGGGCAGGCTGTCCAGGCGCGGGTAGTTGAGCACGAGGGTGCCGCGCGGGAAGCGGTCGGCGTAGTAGCGCTCCGCCAGCACGCAGCAGAAGGCGCGTGCGGCGAGCCGTTCAAAGCCATCGAAGAGCCCGCCGAAGAGTCGGCCGAGCAGGCGCGAAACGCGCGGCGACAGATAGTGCTTCTGGTAGAGCGAGCTGACGTTGTCCTCGTGGATGTCGTAAACCACGCGCTTGCCGAGCAGGCGCAGCCAGAGCCCGGCGGGGATCAGCTCCGGATCGTGGATGTGATAGATGTCCGGGTCGAGCCGCCGGGCCGCGGCGAGCACGCGCCAGGGCGCGACGAGCATGCGCGCGAGCCGCCCCCGGGGGCGCCGCAGGCCGACGATCGCCACGCCGTCGCGGTCACCGCTCTCGGCGCCTGCGCAGATCAGCGTGACGGCGACGTCTCGCTCGGCGAGCCCGCGACATTCCTTGTGAAAGACTCGGGCGTCGTAGGGCGCGTGCACGCTGGTGAGATGCGCGACCCGCAGCGGCTTCATCCCAGCTCCGGGAAGAGCCGGCGCGCGGTCTCCATGTCCTTGTCGCCGCGGCCGGAGAGGCCGACCAGGATGGCCTGCTTCAGCCCCCGGCGCCACTCCACCTTCTTCAGCCCCGCCTCGCGCGCGTAGCGCCTGGCGAGCTTGAGCGCGCCGGCCACGGCGTGCGCGCTCTCCAGCGCCGGCACGATGCCCTCGGTCTCGCTGAGCAGGCGAAAGGCGCTGAGCGCTTCCGCGTCGGTGACGGACCAGTAGCGCGCCCGCCCCGCGTCCTTGAGCGCGCTGTGCTCGGGGCCGACGCCGGGGTAGTCCAGGCCCGCGCTCACGCTGTGCGTCTCGGTGATCTGCCCGTGCTCGTCGTGCAGCAGGTAGCTGAAGGCGCCGTGCAGGATGCCGGGCGAGCCGGTCTGCAGGGTGGCGCCGTGCTCGCCGCTCGCGAGGCCCCTGCCGCCGGCCTCGATGCCGTGCAGCTCGGCCTTGCTGGAAACGAAGTCCTTGAAGAGGCCGATGGCGTTGCTCCCTCCGCCCACGCAGGCCACCACGGCCCGCGGCGCGCCACCGAAGCGCGCGGCGAACTGCCGCTTGGCCTCGCGGCCGATCACGCGCTGGAACTCGCCCACCATCGTCGGATAGGGATGCGGCCCGGCCACGGTGCCGAGCAGGTAGTGCGTGCCCTTCACGTTCGTCGCCCAGTCGCGCAGGGCCTCGTTGATGGCGTCCTTGAGCGTGCGGCTGCCGGACTCCACCGGGATCACCCGCGCGCCCATCAGCCGCATGCGGAACACATTGAGCGCCTGCCGCTCCACGTCCAGCGCGCCCATGTAGACGTCCGTGGGCATGCCGAAGAGCGCGCCCATCATCGCCGTGGCGACGCCGTGCTGGCCGGCGCCGGTCTCGGCGATGAGGCGCTTCTTGCCCATGCGCCTGGCCAGCAGCGCCTGGCCCAGCACCTGGTTGGTCTTGTGGGCGCCGCCGTGGATGAGGTCCTCGCGCTTGAGCACGATGGGCCAGCCCGCGCGCCGGCTCAGGTTCTCGCAGAGGGTGAGCGGCGTGGGCCGGCCGGCGTAGTCGGCGAGCAGACGCTTGAGCTCGGTGCGGAAGGCGGGGTCGCGGCGGGCGTCGAGGAAGGCGCCCTCGAGTTCCTCGAGGGCGGGCATGAGGATCTCGGGCACGTAGAAGCCGCCGTAGTCGCCGAAGCGTCCTCTCTGGCGCATGCTGCCTCCTCGCACGGGTGCGGGCAGCATAGCCGAAGGCGCCGCGGCCGACAACGGCGGCGGCATGGGCCTCCGGGCCGGCGGGCGCGATGGCGTCGCCGTAGGCGTAGTTCGGCGTATCCACGCCGCTCACCCAGTGCATGTGCTCGCCGTAGTCGATGCACTGCGCCTGAAGCGGCGCCGCCGCCATGAGCAGCCGCAAGCAGCGCCAGGAACAACTTCAGCGCGCCCCCTCTCGTGCCCGCCCATCCCCGTGTGGCCGGCCAACGGCCACGCATTGGTTTCGCTGATCTCATCAATCATGACACAAAGGGGCGGCGCGCTCAGCGCAGCAGCACGGCCTTGCGCTGGGCACTCGCGCCAGGGGCACGCAGGCGCAGGAAGTAGACCCCCGCCGGCGCCGCCGCGCCGGCGGCATCGCGGCCGTCCCAGCTGACCTCGCCCGCATCGAGATCCACGGCGAGCCGCTGCACGCGCCGGCCACGCACATCGAAGACCTCGAGCCATGCGCGCTCACCCGCGCGCCGTGAGCCCGCGCGCGCAGCCACACCTTCGATCGCGAAGCGCAACGGCGCGCGCCCGGCTGCCGGCCCAACGAACCGCAGGGAGGGCGGCCAGTCCGCGATGTCCGGCTGCTGGTAGTCCGGGTGCGCCAGGCTGGTCACGAAATCCCCGTGCCGCTCGAAGCCCACCTGCTGCAGGCCGGCGATCACGGCGACAGCGCCCGGCGCATAGGCCTTGAAGACCAGGTCCGGCGAGGACAGGCGGAGCAGTGCCCCGTCCCAGACCGCCGTGCCCGCGGGCTCCAGGCCGATGAGCAGGCGCCCCTCCCCGCGCAGGCGCCTGCCCTGGATCAGCGCCGTGCGCAGCGCGCCGGCTTCCTTCTCGATCACGCCCCAGGCGCCCGCGCCCTCGAGGCGCTCGCCCGTGGCCGGGATCGCCAGCGGCGCCGTCCCCGTGCTCACGAGGATCCGCCGCTCGCGCGCGCCGAGCGTGGTCAGCAGGCGCAGGCCCTCGGCATGGCGCTCGGTGCTGCTGGCGGGCAGCGCCGCGCCCGGCGCCACCGGCGTGAGTTGCCACAGGAAGTGGAAGTGATCGGTCGTCTGGCTGACGTAGAAGAGCTGCGTGTTGGGATCCGGGTTGCCGTTGTCGAAGGCCGAGACGCTGGTGCCCAGCCCCGCCCGCGGCGGGTCGTGCAGGAACATCCGCAGCAGGCCGCTCTCCCCGGCAATTCGCCACTGGCCGCCGCCGATCTCGCTGAGCGCAAGCCCCTCGTCGAAGTGCAGTCGCCAGCGCCAGTAGTGCCAGCCCGCGTCGGCCTTGATCAGATCATCGCGCAGGAAGAGCTCGGGCAACTCGCCCGCCTCCGCGTCGCCCGGAAAGACGAGCAGCGTGCGCGAGGCGCGCTGCATCGGGTTGCCGCCGTCGTAGCCCCAGGACCAGTCCCAGCCCGGCCAGGGCACGTCCGGATCGTTGAAGGGCGAATGCGTCGTGTAGGCCGCGGCCATGTCCACGTTGAGCGCGGAGAGAAAGGGCGACTCGATCCAGGCCGCGAGCGCCCCGTCCGTGCCGACGCTCGATCCCGCGTTGTGCTGCCCGAGTCCGTCGGCCGTGGGCAGGTTGTGGGCCTGCGTCTGCCTGGCCGCGGCGCCGGCCCCGTTGTCGAGCGCGAAGCCGTGCCCGAAGGCCCGCAGCGTGAACTGGCCGACGTCCTCCTGCGCGTGGCCGCCCATGAAGCGGCTGCCTTCCAGCGTGAGCAGGAAGCTCGTGGCGGGATCCGCGCCCGGCCAGCCGAGCCGGTGCACGTAGAGCCCGCCGTCGGGGAAGTAGCGCCAGGGGGGCAGCACGGGCGCGTACTCGGGACCGCTGGTATGCCAGAGCAGGGTGGCCACGGGATCGCTGTCGTGGCCGAAGTCGTGGCCCAGCGCGCCCGAGCTGCGCGCGAGCAGCCAGCGCGCGAAGGCCGGCTGCGGCCCGCGCAGGGTCGCCCATTCGAGCAGGCTGTGATGCCGCGCGAGGATGTAGTCCGCCGTGTTGCTCTCGTTGCGATTGAGCGTAGCGCCCCCACCCGCTGGCAGCATCTGGTAGGCCAGCCATTCGAGCAACTGCTGCGCCCGCGCGGCTTCCCCGCCCTCTTCGCCCTCGAGACGGCGCAGCGCCTCCCAGGTGGGCAGGAGCGTGCGCATCGACCAGGCCAGGTAGGTGATGCCCTCGCGATAGCTCCCGTCCGCGCCGAAGAGATCCCGCCAGGCCTTGGCCAGCAGGACTTCGCCCGTGGCCCGCGCCTGGAACACCAGCGGCTCCTCGGGCAGGTCCTTCTCGAGCAGCAATGACGCCAGCACGAGCTGGGCGCCCAGGGTCACGCTCTTGTTGCTGAGCAGCGGATTGTAGAGGAAGACGAGAAAGTCCGGGTCCGTGCACATCGCCTGCAGGTAGACGAGGATCTCGTCCACGATCGCCTGTCGCTCGGCCTCGCTGGCGCTGCCGAAGGCGCAGTCGTAGCCCCAGACCAGATCGTGCAGGCGCAGCGCCGGGCCGAGCACGCCGAGCCCGGCATCCGGCTCAGGTCCCGCGTTCGCGCCCAGCCAGGCCAGCGCGGCCTCCAGGGCCGCCGCGGCCTGCCCGGCTAGCGGCGGCTCGGCGAGCTGGGCGACGAGCGAAAGCTCCTCAATGCACTGGAAGCCCCAGTAGCCATCGGCGAGCAAGAGACTCTCGGGCGGAACGGCGACCAGGCTCTCCGCCACGGCCAGGGTCGCCTGCCAGACCTCCGCGCGGCGCGCATCGCCCGCGATCTCCCCGAGCAGCGCGGGGCGCCCGGCGGCATCGAAGAGCAGTTGCGGATGGTGCTCTTCATGCGGCGGCAGCGCCCGGACAGGAGGCGGGGCTGCCGCGCCCAGGAAGAGGGCAGCGAGTGCAAAGGTTCGAAGCAGCTGACAGACGGGCACGGTCACTCCGGACTGACCAGGGTATCGGGGACACTCCTCAATGATAGCGGATCGCCGCCCGGTACCGCGAGCCGCCGTGGAACTCCTTGCCCGCGAAGCGCTTGAAGGCCGGCGTGGGCGGCCCGCAGGCGCCCCGATTTCCCTTGACCCTGGCCGCATCGTCCCGCTTAGTTTGACTCTTGCCCCCGCAGCGGACCCGAAACTCGCAGGGGTCCGCCTCGTTCACTGGCCCGTTTGCCGGAGGGGCATTCCCCTGCCTTTGCCTGCGGCGGTCGCTCATACGAGCGGGCGAGCGCATGCGCAGGCGCCGTTTCCCCGCTTGCGCTCGATGCCCAGGGGTTCTCAGCAAGGAGTCACGATGCCGTTCATCGCACAGGGTTCGGGAGGCGTCCTCGGGGACCTCGGCAATCTTATCGCGGGCACCACGCTGCTCGGCAAGTTCGTGCTCGTCATCCTCTTTGTCATGTCGGTCATCTCCTGGGCGCTGATGGTCGAGCGCGGGCGGCGCCTCGGCCGCGCGGCGCGCAGCAACGGCCGCTTCTGGGAGCAGTTCCTGCCCGCCCGCGAGGACGCCGGCGCCCTGCGCCGCCTCGGCGCCTGGGCCGAGCAGCGCGGCGAGTCGCCGCTGGCGGTGGTCTATCAGTACTTCAGCCGCGAGATCCTGCCCGGCGCCTTCGGCCAGGCCACCTCCGCCGAGCGCCTGCGCACGCTCGGCGAAGTGCTCGCCCGCGGCGTGGATCGCGTGGCCACGGCCGAGATGGGCAAGCTCGAGCGCGGCATGAGCTGGCTGGCCACCTTCACCTCGACGGCGCCCTTCATCGGCCTCCTCGGCACGGTCTACGGCATCCTCACCAGCTTCCTCGAGATCGGCCGCCAGGGCTCGGCCTCGCTGGACGCCGTGGGCCCGGGCATCGCCGAGTCGCTGGTGGCCACAGTGGCCGGCCTGGGCGTGGCCATTCCGGCGGCCGTGGCCTACAACTACTTCATCGGCAAGCTCAAGCAGCAGGACGCCGAGCTGCAGGCCCTGGGCGCGCACCTCGGCGACCTGCTCGCCCGCGAGGACCTGCGCGTCGAGACCGCCCCGGCCCCGCCGCCGGCGGCGAGGGCGCTCTCATGAGCGGCGCCACCCAGACCTTCACCCGCGGCGGCCGCCACTACGGCAGCCTGGCCGAGATCAACGTCACGCCGCTGGTGGACGTGATGCTCGTGCTGCTGATCATCTTCATGCTGACGGCGCCCTTCATCGCCGGTGGCGTGGAAGTGAACCTGCCCCACACGCAGACCACGGCCAAGGCGAGCGTGGAGGGCGTGGTGATCACCGTGGACAAGCAGCGGCGCGTCTACCTCGACGAGACCCCGATCCAGCTCGCCGAGCTGAAGGACATTCTCGCCGAGATCCGGCCCGCGGGCGATGTGAGGCCGGTCTACCTGCGCAGCGACCAGGAGGTGCCCTACGGCTTCGTGGTGCGCGTGATGGGCACGATCAAGGAGGCCGGCGTCGCCGGCCTCAGTCTGGTGGTCGACCCCGACGACGAGGTCGAATAGAGAGGCGCCGCGGCCGTGAAGCCCGCTCATCTCATCGCGTCCTTCTTCGGCCACCTGGTCCTCCTGGTGTTGCTCGGCATGGCCTCCACCCTGCTCAAGCAGACGCCCCCGCCGCCGCCCGACACCATCCGCATCAGCTTCGGCCAGCTGCCGCGCAGCGGCGGCAGCAAGCGCCGCGAGACGCGCGCTCCCCAGATCAGGCCGGCGCCGCCGGCCAGGGAGGAGAGCAAGGCGGCGGCGCCCATCGCCAAGCCGAAGGAGACGCCGAAGCCCAAGGATACGCCCAAGGCGACGACGGAGACTCCCAAGCCTCCCGCGGCCAAGCCGGCCGAGGCCGTGAAGCCGGTGACGAAGAGCGAGGCCGCCCAGGCGCCCGAGAAGGTCGTGCCCGCGCCGGCCCGGGTCTGCCCGAGGGCGCGGGCACGGCGCCGGCCGGCGCCAAGGAGGCCGCCCCCGCGCCAGGCGGCGCGGCGGAGGCGGGCCCGGGGCCCGAATCCCTGGGCGGCGGCGCCAGCGTGCAAGCGTGGGGTGACTTGGGGGCCGGCGATTCCTATCTTGGTCTCGTGCAGAGCAAGATCGGCCGGCGCTGGCAGCCGAGCGCGGCGAGTACGCAGGGACGGGCCGTCCTGGAGGCCATCGTCAGCTTCAGGATCGGCGCGAACGGCGAGATCCTGGAGCCGACGATCTTCCAGGCGAGCGGGCTCTCGGTCTACGACCGCGAGGCCCTGCGCGCGGTGGTCGAGGCGAATCCCCTGCCGCCTCCGCCCCTGCGCTTTCGCGCGGCAGGTCTCAAGATCCAGTTCAGCTTCACCTACCGCCGGTGAGCGCGATCGGGGAGGGCATGGTCAGGCAGCAGATGCAGACTGGAGGCAGCCGCCCGCGGTTCCGCAGGTGGCTCGCGCGCGCCCTCGCCGCGCTGGCCGTTCTCCTGCTCGCCCTACCGGCGAGCGCCCAGGGCGGCGGCGAGCCGGGGCCGGGGGATGTGATCCGTCTCGGCGTGGAACGCAGCTCGGTGCCGCGCCTGCGGGTGAAGCTGCTGCCCCTGGAGGTGCTGACCAGCGCCCCCGGCGCCGCCGAGGCGGCCACCGCGATGGCCGGTCGCCTGGCCCGGGACCTTCATTACAGCGGCCTCATCGAGATCGTCCTGCCGCTGCCGCCAGGGGTCCCCTCGCCCTACAGCAACGGCCGCGGGCCGCGGACCCAGGAGGGCGGCGCCCCCGAGTTCGGGATCACCCTGCGCCTGGAAACCGCACCGGGGGCCGGGCTCGTCTGGGTGGCACGCCTGGTCGAGCCCGGCGGCGGCTTCCGCGTGAGCAAGCGCTACACGGTGGAACTGCCTGATTTCGCGCGCTCCGTGCACCATTTCGCCGACGAAGTGATCATGCAGCTCACGGGCGAGCAGGGCATCGCCCAGACGCGCGTGCTCTTCAGCCGCGGCAAGGGCGACGAGCGCGAGCTCTACGTGGTGGACTATGATGGCGAGAACCTGCGCCAGGTCACCCGCAACGGCAGCCTGAACCTGACCCCGCGCTGGTCGCCGGACGGCAGCAAGGTGGCCTACACCTCCTATCATGGCGGCCGCCAGCGCCTGATGCTGCTGGCCAGCGCCACCGGCCAGAGCAGCCGCGTGGGCGACTTCCAGGGCCTGAACCTGGGCCCCGCCTGGTCGCCCGACGGCAGCGAACTGGCCGTAACGCTTTCTCGTGACGGCAATTCCGAAATCTACCGGCTGAAGCCCGATGGTGCGGTCGTCCAGCGCCTCAGCTTCGAGCCCTCCATCGAGTGCAGCCCCTGCTGGGACCCCAGCGGCCAGCAGATCGCCTACACCAGCGACCGCACGGGCAGCCCGCAGCTCTACGTGATGGACAAGGTGGGCGCGAACCGCCGGCGCATCACCTTCGAGGGCAGCTACAACGAGAGCGCGGCCTGGTCGCCGCGGGGCGACCGGATCGCCTACGTCAGCCGCCACGAGAAGCGCTTCACCATCTTCGTGCTGGCGCCCGACGGCAGCGAGCGTCAGCAGGTGACCGTCGCCCAGGATCGCGACAATGAAGATCCCTCCTGGGCCCCCGACGGACGACACTTGGTTGTCAGCAGCAACAGAACAGGGTATACCAATCTCTGGGTCATCGACGTCGACTCAGGGGAGGCCCGCCCCCTAACGCGGGGCAAGGGCGATGACACGGGTCCCTGCTGGAGCGGCGCGCCGGGGGCCGCTCGGGGCAACTAGGAGGGGGGCCAATGGCGACGACCGGCGTTGAAAGTAGAGACCCAATAACAAGGAGTTTGCGATGAATGGAAGAATGATGCGCAGCCACCAGCAGCGGGGCGCGTTCACGCTGGCAGTTCTGGCCGCATTGAGCCTCCTGCTCGTGCTCGGTCTGGGTGGCTGTGGCAAGAAGCAGCAGCAGGCGGACATCAGCAGCATGCCGAGCGATATCTCGAGCGAGGAGCCGATCGCGGTTGCCGACAACGACATCCCCGTGGCCCAGCCTGCCGCCGAGCCCACCGATGTCATCACCGGTGACATGGGCCTCAAGCCCGTCTTCTTCGACTTCGACAAGCACGAGCTGACGGCCCAGGCCCGCGAGACCCTCAACGCCAGCGGCCGCATTCTCAAAGAGCTCAAGACCATGCGCGTGACGATCGAGGGCCACTGCGACGAGCGCGGCACCACCCAGTACAACCTGGCGCTCGGTGAGAAGCGCGCGCGCGCGGCGATGAGCTACCTGGCGAGCCTTGGCATCGAGAGCGGCCGCATGGAGATCGTCTCCTACGGCAAGGAGCGCCCCTTCATGATGGGCCACGACGAAGCGTCCTGGGCCCAGAATCGTCGCGCCCACTTCGTGCCGCGCGCCGCAAAGTGATCGCTGTGGCTTCGCCCCTAGCGGCTTTTCGTGCCGGCGCGCGCGTCTTGCGCGCCGGCCTTTTCGCCCTGCTGCTCCTGGCGCCCCTGGCCTCCGGCTGCGCCTACCTGAGCGGCAAGGCCGAGCTGCAGGTGAACGAGATCGCCCAGGAAACCCGCGTGCTGCGCGGCCAGCAGCGGGATCTCACGGATGAGGTCGGGCGCATCCGCAGCCTGCTCGAGAGCGAGGGAATGGTGGGCGACGAGGAGCGCGCAGCGCTGCTCTCCCGCCTGGACGCCCTCGAGCGCGCGGTGATCCAGATGACGGCGCGCGGCGAGGAGCAGGAGGCCATGCTGAAGCGCATGGCTGCGACCCTGGACCAGCTCGCGCGCCAGGCCAGCTTCGCCCCCGGGGGCGCCACTGCCGGACCCGCGCCGGGAACGGCGCCGGGAACCGTGGCGACCACGCCGGGCGCAGCGCCCGGCGCCGAGACGCCTCCCCCGCAGGCCACGGCGCCTGCCGCAGCGACACCGGCGGCTCCGGCCCCGGCTGCCGCCGCGAGCGCCGATTCGGGCCGCGCTCAGCCCGTCGAGGAGGGCTCCACGGAGCTGGCCATCTACGATGCGGCCCGCGGCGACTTCGCCCGCGGCAACTACGCGCTCGCCCGCGACGGCTTCGACGAGCTGCTCCGCCGCTTCCCGCGCAGCAGTCTCGCCGACAATGCCGCCTACTGGCTGGCCGAAAGCTTCTACGCCGAGGCGAAGTACCTGCAGGCCCTGGAGCGCTACGAGGAGATCCTGATCGCCTATCCCGAGGGCGACGTGCGCCCGGCCGCCCTGCTCAAGACCGGCTACTGCCGCCTCGAGCTGGGCTTCCCCGACGAGGCCGCTCGCTCTTTCGAGCGCGTGACGCTGCTCTTCCCCGAGAGCAACGAGGCGGCCATCGCCCAGCACAAGCTCAGCAGCATCCCGCGACCGCGCTAGCGGTGCCGCGGCTAGCGCAGCGCGGCCCTCATCAGCGCAGCGCCGCGAAGAGCGCTGCGAGCTTCGCGCGGTCCTTGCGGCCCGGGGCGGACTCCACGCCGCTGGCCAGATCGAGCGCGAAGGGCAGCAGCGCCGCCGCCTCGGCAATGTTCGCCGGGTTCAATCCTCCCGCCAGGATCACCTGCCGACCGAAGCGCTCCGCGTCCTGCGCGAGCAGGTCCGCGAGCAGCGCGTAGTCGAAGCGCCGGCCCGTGCCGCCCACCTGTCCCGCGACCTTCGTATCGAGCAGGATGTAGTCGGCGACGCTATCCGGCAGCACCACGGGCTCGCTGCCCACCGGCAGCACGCGCGTCACGAAGGTCTCGGGCAGGCGGCCCTTGACCCACTGCACATCCTTCTCGCTGTAGCCGCCGTGCAGCTGGAGGCCATGCAGGTTGCAGCGCCGGGCGATGGCTGCGACCTCTTCCAGCCGCCGCTCGACGAAGACGCCCACCTTGACGCCGGCCAGTCCGCGCACGAGGGTCTCCAGGTTCTCCGGCTCGAGGTGCCGCGGGCTGCCCTCGTGGAGGATGAAGCCGAGCCAGCTCGCGCCCGCATCGAGGGCGGCCTCGGCGTCGGCGCGGCTGGTGATGCCGCAGATCTTAACGCGCCCGTAGACCAGCTCCTTCACCTTGGCCGCCATGTCCGGCGCGGCCAGGATGCTGCTGCCGATGAGGAAGGCGTCCACCTGGGGCGCGAGCCGGCGCAGCTCGGCGTGGTGGGCGAAGCCCGACTCGCTCACGCGCAGCAGGCCCGACGGCACGCGCGGCGCAAGGCGCTCGGTGACGGTCAGGTCCGTGCGCAGGGTATCGAGGTCGCGGTTGTTGATGCCGACGATCTGGGCCCCCGCCGCGAGCGCCCGCTCGAGTTCGGCCTCGTCGTGCACTTCCACCAGGGCGGCCATGCCCAGCTCGGCGGCGGCGGCGCGCAGCTCGACGAGTTGCGCCTGCTCCAGCGCCGCCACGATGAGCAGCACGGCGTCCGCCCCCAGCCAGCGTGATTCGGTCACCTGGTAGGGATCGATGGTGAAGTCCTTGCGCAGCAGGGGCCGCGTCGTGAGCGCGCGGGCGCGGCGCAAATCCTCCGCGCTGCCGCCGAAGAAGCGCTCGTCGGTGAGCACGCTGATGCAGTCGGCGTGGCGCTCGTAGAGGGCGAGCAGCTCGTCGAGATCGAGATCGGGGCGAATCGCTCCCCGGCTCGGGCTCGCCTTCTTGACTTCGAGGATGTAGCGCCGCCCCGGCGCCGCCAGCGCGGCACGGAAGTCACGCGTGCTCGGCGCCAGCTCGGCGGCGAAGCTGGAGAGCGGCCGCTCGCGCTTGGCGATCGCAAGCTCTTCGCGCTTCGCGGCCAGGATGCGCTGCAGCACGGACTCGCTCACTTCAGATCCCGACTGGCTTCGACCCAGCGCTCGAGCAGGCGCAGGGGCTCGCCGGCGGCCATCAGTTCCAGGGCGCGCCGGGCGGCGGCGGCCCAGTCGTCCTCGGCGCCGGTGAGCACGAGGCCGGCCGCGGCGTTGATCGCCACCGCGCGCGCGCGCGGCCCGCGGTCCTTGCCGCCCAGCACCTCGCGCAGGATGGACGCGTTCTCCTCGGCGCTGCCCCCCGTCAGGTCGGCCGCGGCGGCGGGCGCGAGGCCGATGGCCTCGGGATCGACTTCCAGCCCGCGCAGGCCGCCGCCCTCGACGGCGATGATGCGACTCGGCCCGTGCAGGGCCAGCTCGTCCATGCCCGAACCGTGGATGACGAAGGCCCGCTCGCTGCCCATGTCGAGCAGGGCCTGGGCCATGGGCTCGAGCAGGGCCTCGCTGTAGACCCCGAGCACCTGCGCGTAGGGTCTCAGCGGATTGCTGAGCGGCCCGATCAGGTTGAAGAGCGTGCGCGTCGCCAGGGCCTGGCGCACGGGCATCACCGCCTTCATCGCCGGGTGGTAGCGCGGCGCGAAGAGAAAGCAGATGCCCAGCTCGTCGAGCAGCTTGCCATTGGCCGCGGGGCTCAGCTCGATGCGCAGGCCGAGGGCTTCCAGCACATCGGCACTGCCCGCGCGGCTGGAGACGGCGCGGTTGCCGTGCTTGGCCACGGGCTGGCCGGCCGCCGCCAGCACCAGGGCCGCCGCCGTGGAGATGTTGAAGCTGTGCTGGCCGTCGCCGCCCGTGCCGCAGGTGTCCATCACACGCTCGCGGACCGTGGGGACGGCAACGGCGGCATCCTGCAGGGCGCGCGCGGCGCCGCCGATCTCGGCGGGCGTCTCGCCCTTGATCTTGAGCGCGATGAGAATGCCGGCGATCTGCGCCGGCTCGAGGGCGCCACTCATGATCTCGCCGACGACGAGCCGCGTTTCGGCGAAGGTGAGGTCCTGCGCTTCGTAGAGCTTCTTCAGGATGAGCGCATGACTCACGCAGGCCTCCACGCGGCGGGGGGGGCTGGGGTGGGCAGCGATGGGCCACACTGCGGTGGCGCTCGGCGCCGTGGGCGATTTACACCAAGGGGACCGCACTGGCGCAAGGGTTAAGTGCGCCCGGCCGTCTGACTCGGGGCCTAGCGCCCCTCGGGCGGCGACCCGCCCTTCGGCGGGCGCCCGCCATGGCCGGGGCCGCCGGGACCACCAGGTCCACCGGGACCGCCGCGCGGGGGTGGCGGCGGTGGCAAGTCCGGCTCCATGCGGTCGAAACGGCGCTGCTGTTCGGCATCGAGACAGGCGCGCACCTCGACTCGCAAGGAATCGGTGAGGGCCCGCAGCTCGGGCAGGAACTGCTCGCGAACGGCCTCGCTGCGCCGGCGGCCTTCGCGCAGAATGTCGTCGATCGCCTGCTGCTGTTCGGGGCTGAGCCGCAGCTCCTCGACGAGTTCCGGCGGCAGACCACCTCGCGGCGCGGGGCGCTGTTGAATCATGCGGCTGCGCTCGATCGCCGCTCCCGTGAGCGCTCCGATCGCGAAGACCAGGGCCAGGATACCCAGTGCCTGCAGGCGGAGGCGGGAGATCGATTCGAGGGGCGCGTTCATCGTTGCTCGCCCTGGACCGGCAGGGCCAGTCCGTCCTCGTTGCCCGCGCTGCCATAGAGCCAGGCGCTGGGCACACCGCTGGCTTCGGCGATCAGGCTGCGCGGCGCCGAACGGGGCTGCTGCGTGAGCAAGATCGCCATGGCGCCCAGCATGAGCAGCGCCGAGCCGGCGAAGATCGGCAGGCGCCAGCGCCAGAACTGACCCCAGAGGCCGAGCGCAGCCTGGCGGCGAAGTAGCTCCGCGGTCGCCGCACGCCGAATGTCGCCCACCAGCCGCTCGAAGCGGTCGGGATCCCCTTGTGGATCGCAGCTCGACAGGTCGCAGGGCTCCTCTTCGTATAGTCGCTCGTCAACGCTCATGGCTCTGTGCCTCCTTGGCTTGCGCGTCCAGCAGCGCCCGCAACCGGCGGCGCGCCTGGAAGAGGTGCTGGCGCGACATCAACTCCGAGATCCCAAGCTGTTCACTGATGCTGCGATGATCCCAACCGTCCAGATCGTAGAGCAGCAGGACGCTGCGCGGTGTCTCGGCCAGCTCGCCGAGGGCCAGCTCCAGGCGCCGGCGCAGGGCCAGGCGCGCGGGATCCTGCCGGGGATCGCCGGCGGCGGCGGCCTTGCTCGCCTCCAGGGCGTCGGCTGCCCGCAGGCGCAGGTAGTCGATGCGGTTGCGCGCAGTGTTGCGCGCGATCTGCAGAACCCAGGGCAGAAAGCGCTCCGGGTCGCGCAAGTCGTCGATGTGCTCCAGGGCGCGCAGGCAGACGTCCTGGCAGATGTCCTCGGCCTCCGCCGGCTGGCCGACGAGACCCAGTGCGACGGCAAAGAGGCTGCGGTAGTGCCGGCGCACCAGCGCGTCGAAGGCAGCCGCTTCCCCGCGGCGCACTCGAACCACCAGCAGGCCGTCGTCGCGGCTGCTGTCCTGGAAGCGGCTGCTGGCGACGGCTCGCTCCTCCTGCCTTGCCGCAACCACTTGCGGCTGGATCGGCGCCGCGGCCATCTCCACCGCCGCGGTCGCCGATCGACAGGATCCTACGCCGCTGGACACGCCGTCAACGGCTCACTAACGATACAGCGTCTTGAGCGCGCTCCACGACAGCTCCGTGGCCGCCGTCGCGCCCGGCACCAGCTCGACGTAGTCGATGCGGGCATTGCCCGTCGCATCGCCCACCGAGACGCCGCCGATCGCCAGTTCCACGCTTTGCCCTGCATAGGCGCTCAGATCCACCTCGACCGGACCCACCCAGTTCGGGTAGCTGTCGTTGGCCTGCTCGAGCGACAGCGTCCACAGCTCCGCGCCGTTGACCGCCACGTAGGCGCGATCGCCATCGGCGGGGACATCGTCGCTCGTGGGCCGGAAGGCGATGTAGTAGAAGGAGAGCAGGGACGTATCGGCCGGGATGCTCAGCGTCTGCGCCACCGCGTTGGTGACGGGCAGCGTCTCG
Source organism: uncultured bacterium (assembly GCA_963695095.1). Taxonomy (GTDB): domain Bacteria; phylum Krumholzibacteriota; class Krumholzibacteriia; order JACNKJ01; family JACNKJ01; genus VGXI01. The sequence continues at coordinate 3,585,949 of CAVOFT010000001.1, forward strand.
CCCGACCCCTCGTCGTAGCAGAAGCCGCCCACCCAGAAGTCCATGCTGCCGTCGAAGGCCGAGACGTACCAGTCGCCGCTGTGATCGCCGATCCGCTCGCAGCCCACGTTGGCCGTCTCCGTCCAGGCAGAGGCGGGCGGCGGGCCCTGTTCGAAGCTGCCGTCGGCGATCAGGGTGCGGTCGCCGGCCCCGGGGCCGGGCGCCGTGATCGTGCCCGCCGGCTGCCAGCTGCCGTCGGCATCGAGGCTGCTCGCCAGCGCGGAGCCCGCAAGCAGGAGGCCGATGATGAGTGTCATCACGCGCGTTGTCCGTAGCATGTTCCGCTCCTTGCGATGGAGGCCGCCCGTGGCGACCTACTTGAGCACCATGAGTTTCTTGGTCACGATCGCGCCGTCCACGGCGAGTTGATACAGATAGGTTCCGCTGGCCAGCCCGCTGGCGTCGAAGGTGACGACGTGCTCGCCCGCCGCCTGCGCGCCATCCACCAAGCTCGCCACCTCGCGCCCGAGGGCGTCGAACACGCAAAGCTGCACGGCGGCGGGCTGCGCCAGCGTGTAGCTGATCGTCGTCTTCGGGTTGAAGGGATTCGGGTAGTTCTGCGCGAGCGCCACGCCGGCGGGCGGCGCCTGCTCGGTCCCCGAGATGCCGAGGGCCGCCAGCCCCGGATAGCCGGTGCCGTAGCGCAGCGAGCGGGCGATCTCGCCCGTCGTGTCGAAGCTCCACTGGACGGCGCCGGCGCTATTCACCTCGAAGAGGTAGGCACTCGTGGACTCCGCGATCAAGGTGTTGCCATTGGGCAGGCGCTGGCAGGCGCCCAGATGCTGCGAGTAAAAGCCTGTCGCCGTGTAGGTCCAGGTCGGCGATGCCGGGCCATAGGCCATGCCCGGTGCCAGGTAGTAGGTGTAGGTGCCGTCATGGGGCGGCGTGATCTCGACCACGATGGACGTGCTCTGCCCGTCACGGTTGTTGAAGGCGAGGATGTTTCCCGCGCCGGGGTAGCCCGTCGGGATCCAGGTCGAACAGTGCACGACATCGAAGTAGTGCGTCCCGGCGGCACGGTAGTTGGCGGGATTCCCCCAGCGATAGAGGATGTCTCCACCCCGGCCCGCATTACCTCCGCTGTGGCTGGCAGCTTCGGCGGTGGTGGTGCTGTGATCGATGACGTACAGCTCGTCCAGGTTGTGCGAGGAGATGACGATCTGGTCCAGATCCGGGTTGTAGCTGATGGCGTTGGTGTGCATCCAGTCCCCACCCAGCATGCTGTTGCCGACATTGATGTCCATCAGCTCCGGATGATCGGCAACCACCCCGTAGTTGGCCTTGCTCGAATCGTGGTCTTGGATCAGGTGATCCCAGACATGCCACTGCCAGACGATGGTACCGCTCGAGGATCCCGTCGGCTGCACTTCGACGATGTGGTCCGGCCAGATCTCGGCGGTGTGGTCCAGACCTGCCGCCACCGCTTCCGTCGAGGTCTTGCGCTCCCAGGCGATGAGCAGGACGTTGCCGTTCGGCATGGGTTCGATGTCGTGATGACTGCGCACCGAATTGCTGCTGTACCAGTACTCCCACATCAGCGCGTTGTCGGCCCCGCGCTGCTCGACGATGCCGGCGGCGGCGCCGCCGTTCAAGTTGGAATTCGTCGAAAGCGCCGGCCTGAGCACACTGCCGTCCTCGAGCAGGTAGGCAGAGTAACCGCCGCTGCGCGTGTGGATCCACGTGTGGACGACGCTGTTGTCCATGTCGAGCAGGTAGGTTCGGTTGCCGCCGTTGGGGCTGTAGAGGGTGTAGCCGTCATAGGGTGTGGCCAGCGCCGACGCGGTCGGCAGCAGGCAGCCGGCCGCCAGGAGGATGATGAGGAGTCGGTGCCGAAGTGTGGGCTGCATGATTCGCCTTTCGCTGGATGCGCGGGCGCCGCTCGCTGCGGCGCCCGCCGTCTGGGGTGGCTACTTGATGATCAACAAGCGACCCGCCGCCGTTTCGCCGGCGGCGTGCAACCGATAGAGATAGACGCCGGCCGCGAGGCCCGCGCCGTCGAAGGACGCGCTGTGCACGCCCGCCGCCAGCTCGCCGTCGACGAGGCTGGCGACGCGGCGGCCGCCGACATCGAAGACTTCCAGGGTCGCCCGCCCCGCCGTGGGCAGGCTGAACTGGATGCGGGCCCTGCCGGCGCTCGGGTTCGGCACCGCGCGCGCCAGGTAGAGCCGCGTCGGCAGCAGCCCGTCTGCGGCCGTCGAGCCCTGGTTGGCCGCCCCGGGCGTGGGCAGCGACGTGGCCTCGAAGGCACCCGTGCCGTCGGGGATGCGCGCCCAGGACCAGTCCGTCTGCTGGGCGCCGAAGCTCAGGCTGTCCACCACGCTGAAGTCGGGGTTGGAGAGGATCACCGCTTCGCCGCCGGCCGAGAGCTTGAAGTCCGCGTGCAGGCCCTCCTGGTCGAGGTCGGAGTCGGCCCAGACCAGCAGATAGCCGTGGGCGGGGATGGAGACGCCGTCGGGGATCATCCACTTCGCCGGCGAGGCGAAGTTGTCGGAGAGATAAAGGCCGCCCAGCGACAGCTCGCTGTCCGTGTTGTTGTAGAGCTCCACCCAGTCCTCCGCCTCGCCGGCGGGGTCCGTGTAGCTGTCGCTGTCGGCCATGAGCTCGTTGATCGCCACCTGGCCCGCCGCGCAGGCATTGCCGAAGCCATTGTGGCGGCCGAAGGTGGGCGTGCCCTGCACGAAGTCGCCCGTGCCGTTGGGGATGCGGGCCATGGTGAGGTCGGCGGTCTGCGCGCCGAAGGTCACGGAGTCGATCAGCACTGCCTGCGTGTCCGAGAGGAGGATCTGCTCGCCGCTGGCCGAGAGCTTGAAGGCGGCGTGCAGACCTTCCTGACCGTCATCGTCGTCGGCCCAGACGATGAGGTACTCGTTCACGCCGATCACCGTGCCGGCGGGGAACTGCCACATCGTGACCGCGGCAGGATCGTCCGAAAGGTACATGCCGCTCAGGTCGACCGGCGCGTCCGTGGTGTTGTACAGCTCGATCCAGTCCTCGGCCTCGCCGGCCGGATCCAGGATCAGCGTGTTGCTGGCCGCGAACTCGTTGATGACCACGTCGCCGGGCTCGATGCTGCTCTCGCAGCTCACGCCCAGGGCGTCGAGCTGATCGGCGACGTCCACCTCGCGCGCGGTGATGAAGGCGACGAGCCCCGGCTTGCGGTGCCCGCCCACGGTGATGTCGGTCGTCAGGTTCGTCTCGAACTGCGCGTCCGTGTACATCTTGCGCGGGTCCGCGTAGACGTAGGGCCGCACGAAGTCGGCCAGGGCCGTCACCTGCGGCAAGAGCCGCTCCGAGGAGAAGTAGTTGCTGTAGAGGCCGCAGAGCGCGACCAGGTACTCCTGCGAGAGCGTGGGATCGGCGAAGATCTTGGCCGCCAGCGGCCGGTTCGCAGTGCTGCTGACATAGGTGAGGCCGAGCGTCTCGTAGTTCTGCGCCGCGCTCCAGTAGGAGCCGAAGCTCATGCCCGTGTCCCAGACGACCCACTCCAGGCGGCCGGTGGTCTCCTCGAAGTAGAGGTAGAAGTTGCGACAGCTGCCCACGTAGGAGTCGAGGCTGGCCATCAGGATGTCCGTGGCAAGGGCGCGGTAGAGGCTGGTCAGGTTGAGCACCGGCGGCAGCGCGGTGGCCACGCTCGCCGTGTTGTTCAGCGAATCGATGACGGCGATCAGGTCGTGCCAGGTGGTCGCCACCGAGTCGCTCTTCAGCTCGTAGCGGCTGACGTAGCTGCTGGGATCGCTGCCGTACCACTTGAAGTCCGAGAGCGGCCCGCCGAGGAAGCCGTCGACGGCCTTGTAGCGGTTGCCGTCGTTGTTGCCGAAGCGGCTGGACATGAAGGTCTTGTCCACGTGCTCGACGAGGCTGTAGAAGCCCCAGTGCTCGCCGTTCAGCGACAGGTCCGCAAAGTTGCCGCGCGGGGCGGGCACGCCCGCGTCCCGGCAGAAGTCCAGGTGCAGCTTCTCGCGGATGAAGGTCGGGTCTTCCCAGCAGTTGTTGAGGTGTACGCCCTTCAGCTCGTCCCAGCGCTGATCGTCGCGGTACTCGTCGAAGGCCAGGCGGAAGGGCTTCTTGTCGTTGGGGTGCGTGTAGGAAGCGTTGCCCTTGAGCCGCACGCCGACGCTGTCGATGGCGACGCCGTCGATGGTGACCACCGCCGCGAGCATCTGCTCCAGGCCGGCCTCGTAGTAGGTGACCAGCGAGTCCCACCAGGCCACCTGCGAAAACTCGATGTTGATGTCGAGCACCTGGGTGCCGGCGAAGACGGTATCGCCGGCCGCCAGCGCGCCCTGCGGAGCGAGGAGCAGCGCCAGGGCAAGCACGCGTGCGATGGGCCTCATGGATCTGCCTTTCGGTAGACGGTGGGCCAGCCCGAGGGCAATGGGGACTCCGGACGGCATGAGGCGGAAGCCTCAGCGGGAGCGGGCGCCGTGCGGGGAATTTCGGGTGGCGTTATCTCTTTGAGACAAGCGGCAGCGCCGAGATGTTAGGCGCCGTGTTCGGAAGCCCAAGCGCCGGCCCAGGCCAGGGCGTTTTCGATGAGCAGGCCCCCGCTGGGCGTGAGGATGCTCTCCGGGTGGAACTGCACGCCCACGATGGGCAGCTCGCGGTGGGCCAGGCCCATGACGAGTTCGCCGCAGCGGGCCGTGATCTCGAGCACCTCGGGGATCTCCACCCCCACCAGGCTGTGGTAGCGGCCCACGGCCATGGGGCTCTCCAGGCCGGCGAAGAGGCCGCGCCCCTCGTGCGTGACCGGGCTGGCCTTGCCGTGCACCGGCAGCGGCGCCCGGTCCACGCGGCCGCCGAAGGCCTCGACGATGACCTGGTGGCCCAGGCAGACGCCGAAGATCGGCAGCCGCCCGGCAAGCGCCCGCACCGCCTCGAGGCAGACGCCCGCCTTCGCCGGCGTCGAGGGACCCGGCGAGATCACGAGCAGGCCCGGCGCCTCGTCGGCAATCACGGCCTCCAGATCGGCCAGGCTCACGTTCGCGCGGTAGACGAGCACGCGCGCGCCGCGCTTGGCGAACTCGTCGACGAGGTTGTAGGTGAAGGAGTCGAAGTTGTCGATCATGAGGACGGTCATCGCCGCGCCTCCTTGCCGCTCCGGCGCCGCCGCGCCGGCCGAGCGCCGGACTCGCCCCCGGGGGCGGGCTCCGGCAGGCCGGCCGCGAGGCCCAGGGCGGCCAGCGGCGCGCGGGCCTTGTGCCGGGTCTCGGCCGCCTCGCGCGCGGGCAGCGAGTCGTAGACCACGCCGGCGCCGGCCCGCGCGATGGCGCGGCCTTCGCCCAGCAGCAGCGAGCGGATGACGATGGCCGTGTCGAACTCCCCGTCGAAGAGGTAGTAGCCCACGGCGCCGCCGTAGAAGCCGCGCCGCGTGGGTTCGTAGCGGCGCAAGAGGCGCATCGCCTCCACCTTGGGGGCGCCGGTGAGCGTGCCCATGTTCATCGTCGCCAGGTAGGCGTGCAGGGGATCGAGCTCGGCGGCGAGGCGCGCCGCGCACGCGGCTGACCAGGTGCTGCACGTGGCTGTACTTCTCCACCACGAAGAGCGCCTCGGCGAGGCGGCTGCCGGGCTCGCTGACGCGGGCGACGTCGTTGCGCGCGAGGTCCACCAGCATGACGTGCTCGGCCAGCTCCTTGGCGTCCAGCTTCAGCTCGGACTCGTAGCGCGAGTCGAGGTCGGGGTCGATGGCGCCATCGCGCAGGCCGCGCGGCCGCGTGCCCGCGATGGGCCGGATGCCGAGGTCCCAGGCCGGCTCGGCGCCCGCGGCGGCGGCGCCCGCGGCGGCGGCGCCCGCGGCGCGGGTCCCGCCGCGCGGCTCACCTTGAGGGCCGTCTCCGGGCTGGCGCCGAGCAGGGTGAGCTCGCCCAGGCGCAGGAAGAACATGTAGGGGCTGGGATTCAGCGCCCGCAGGCGGCGATAGACCGCCAGCGGCTCCTCGGCCAGCGGCGCGCTGAAGCTGCGGCTGGGCACGATCTGGAAGACGTCCCCGGCGGCGATGTGCTCCTGGCAGCGCGCGACGACGGCGGCATAGGCCGCCTCGTCGAGGTCGGTCTCCACGGCGGCGGGGTCGAGCGCGGGCGCCGACGGCAGGGCGGGCAGGGCCGGCGCGCTCGCCGCGGCCTCCTCGCAGCGGCGCATGAACTCCTGGGCGAGGTGGTAGTCCTCGCTCTCGCGCAGCGTCTCGCCTTCGCGGAGAAAGACCGTGGCGATGATGCGCGTCCTGTCCTGCGCGTGGTCGACGGCGAACAGGTGATCGGCCAGCACGAAGCTGTAGTCGGGCACGGGCAGGGGGTCTGCCTGCGCCTTCGCGCGCGGCGCGGCCAGGGTCTCGAAGCACTCGACGAAGTCGTAGGCGAAGGCGCCGATGAGGCCGCCGGGCGGAAAGCCGGCGGCAAGGCCCGCCTCCAGGGGGAAAGCGCCCTGGAGGAGGCGCAGCAGGTCCATGGGCCCGGGCGCGTCGAGGCGCTCATGCTCCTCCGCATCGAGGGCGGCCGCGCGCACGAGCAGCCGGCCGGCCAGGACCACCGGGCCGGCCTCGCCGTCGTAGACGGTCTCGAGGCCGAAGAAGTCGTTGGGGTCTTCCAGCGCCGGGCGCAGGGCGGCGAGCACGCGCTCGCCGCGGGGCGCCAGGGCTTCGAGCGCCCAGTCCAGGCCGCGGCCGCTCAGGCGCAGCGCCGGGCTCGCGCAGCCCAGGCTGCGAATGGCGTTTTCGCCGTGCAGGTCCGCGCTCTCGAGCAGGCAGGCCGCGGGCGCCGTGCCGTTCTCGCTGAGGGCCGCGAAGAGGCGCAGGGGATCGACGGCGCCGGGCAGGACCTTGACCAGCGGATGCGCGCGGCCGGCCCGGAAGCCGCCGTTCATGCCAGGGACCGCCCCTCCAGCGCCGCCACGCGGGCCACCTGCTCCATCAGCTTGGCGAACTGGTCGGGGAAGAGGGACTGCTGGCCGTCGCTGAGCGCGCGATCGGGGTGGGGATGCACCTCGATGATGAGGCCGTCGGCGCCGGCCGCCGTGGCGGCCTTGGCCATGGGCAGCACCATGTCGCGCACGCCCGTGCCGTGGCTGGGATCGACGATCACCGGCAAGTGCGTGCGCTCTTTCAGGTAGGGCACGGCGTTCAGGTCCAGCGTGTTGCGCGTTCCAGTTTCAAAGGTGCGGATGCCGCGCTCGCAGAGCACCACGTCGGGGTTGCCCTCGTTGAGGATGTACTCGGCGCTCATCAGCAGGTCGTTGTAGGTGGCGCTCATGCCGCGCTTGAGCAGCACGGGCTTGCCCGCGCGGCCCAGCTCCTTGAGCAGGCGGAAGTTCTGCATGTTGCGCGCGCCCACCTGGAACATGTCGGCGTGGTCGGCCACCTGGGGAATGTCGTGCACGTCGGTGATCTCGGTGACCACGGGCAGGCCGGTGGCCTTGCTGGCGGCCGCGAGGTACTTGAGGCCCTCGCCTTCGAGGCCCTGGAAGCTGTAGGGGCTGCTGCGCGGCTTGTAGGCGCCCCCGCGCAGGATGTGCGCGCCGGCGGTCTTGACCAGGCGGGCCGCCTCGAGAATCTGCTCCTCGCTCTCGACGGCGCAGGGGCCGGCGATCACGGTGAAGTGGCCGGGGCCGATGGCGACGCCCCCCACCTTGACGACCGAGTCGTGGGTCTGCAGCTCGCGGCTGGCCCGCTTGTAGGGGCTGAGGATGGGCAGCACGCGGTCGACGAAGGGGTGGGCTTCGAGGCTGAGCGTGGCGAGCACGCGCTCGTCGCCCAGGGCGCCCAGCACCGTGCGCTCGCTGCCGGGCATGTAGAGGGGCTTGAGGCCATGCTCGGTGATGATCGCCATGAGCGCGTCCGCCTGCTGCTTGGTGGCGGACTTCTTGAGGATGATGATCATCGCAACCCCTGGGAGCGCCGCGGGCGGCTGGTCGAGAAGCCCGGCGGGCTAGCCGCACGGGAGGCAACACTTTAGGCGGGCGGGCGGGCGGCGTCAATGCCGGGGCGGGCGGCCGCATGGTGGCGCTTGGACCATGGCCGCGGTCACGGCACCCGCGGCAGGGACTCTCGGGCGCAGGCACTCGTTACGCTTGGCCATCAGTGTCTTGCAGTCCGGACCCCACTGGCGCATAATCCGCGACGTCACGCATAGGAAATCTCGGTCACGGGCTTGGCGTGGCGCGAAAAGCTGGTTGGCGCTATCCGGCTACCTGTCGCCAGGATATCGGACTATCCAGACCGGCCCACTTAGCGGATGGCGTCTCCAGGGGAGCGTACATGATTATTGTTTCTGGGCGCATCTATGTCCGGGTTGGCACCAGAGACAAGTTCCTGGTGCTATCGGCAGGGGCCATTGTACTGGCTCGCCGCACCGCCGGCTGCCACGACTTTGTAGTCGCGGCCGATCCTCTCGAATCTGATCGCGTGAATGTCTATGAAGAGTGGGAGTCGAAAGAGGCACTCAACAAGTTTCGCGGGGAGGGTCCGGGGGAAGACCTCTCGGCCTACATCGTCAAGGCTCAGGTCGGGGAGCACACTGTGCAGTCAAGCAAGAAACCGTGAATGAGCCGCCCAACAACGCATTCTAGCGGACGCCCCTCGCTTTACTTGGGGTGCACTCGTTCGCTCAGCCTATTCGGCGCTGCAACCACGGGCGTTAGCAGCTTGAAGGGTGGCCTGTGCGCATCCTCGCAGGCTTGCTTCTTTCTGGAGTCGTGTCGGCCTGCACTGCTTCGCTACCGATGCAATCGGCGCCTCCTTTGCCGTCGATCCCGTTTCTGATGGCCGCCCTGGACTCCACCGTTCGGATCGAGACGTTCATTCTCGATTACGGCCCCGCCCGGTGGCGCTATGCTCAGCGCATGGGGGTCCTGGGATGAAGATTCTGCCCGCACTGGCGATGCTCGCGCTCCTGTCCCTGCCGGCCACGGCGGCGAAGGTTGAGCTGCAGGTGATCCAATGCCCCGGCGAGCCGCCTGTCGTGCGGCGCTTGCAGCTCCAGGAGCGCTGGCGAATCGACAGCGAGGGTCCCGATGCCCCCCTGCTCGGGTTCTTCGTTGAAGGTGAGGTGGTCGTTCACGGCGGGCGCGTGTATCTGCTCGATCATCAGCTGTGCCAGATACACGTGTACAGCGACGAGGGCGAGTTCCTGACGAGCTTCCTGCGCGAGGGCGAGGGTCCCGGCGAGGTGCGGAACCCGGGCGCCATGTTCCTGCGCGCTGACGGGAGCCTCGCCATCCGGTATGGCAACCCAACGACGTTGGAGTTCGTCACCCTCGACGGCAGGCCGCTGGGGCGCTGGCGGCTTCAGACCCTTGCCAGGATGTACCAGATCCGGGAGACGCCGCGCGGGTGGTTCGGGGTCTTCTCCGAATTGCATGAGGGCGAGGACCCTGGCCACTACATCGACGAACTCCACGTCGCTATTCACGACAGCAGCGGCGCGCGCGTGGCCGAGTTCCACCGCGAGGAGGGGCGCCTGGAGTTTCCACGGACGAAGTTCGACGAAGCCAAGGAGTACCAGCCCTGGTACACCGCGGCCGCCATTAGCGGCCGCGAAGTCGTGCTCGCCCCGCTGCGCGATGGGTACCGGATCGAATGGCGGAATCTCCAGGGCGAGACCACACGTGTCGTGACACGCGAGTACGCGGCCCACCGACGCACCCGGGAGGAGCTCGAGGTACTCAAGTACAGCACCTACAGCGGCAGTGCGAACGGAGGGATCCGCTTCCCCGAGCAGAAGCTCTGCGACCACGACCCGGTGATCGAGAAGCTTGAACCGCTGCCGGACGGCAGCCTCCGCGTGCGCACCTCTCGCTTCGAGAAGGACCTGCCGTCCGGCATGGTCTGCCGCTTCGAGCTGCATGAACCGACCGGCGAGCTGCGCGAGCGCGTGGAGATCTACGATCCCTCGGGCGACTACGACGTGGACTACGACATGATCGCCCTGCTGGACGACGGCCGCGCGATGGTCCTTCGCAATCTGCGCCCCGCGCGGGACGTATGGAGAAACGCCCGCATCCACCCCAAGCTCCGGGAGAAGCTGCCGCCGCCGCCGGATGAGCGCGAGGACATCGCCTTCACGCCCATCATGTGCGATCTGGTGCCGCAGTAGCTCGCGCCGATCGCCGCCGCTTGCCTTCCGCCGGGATTCTCCCTATCCTCGGTCGCCAATCCCTGCCAAGGAGGGGGCATGGCGGCCAAGCCGAAGCTGCGCGACCCCGCCGACAAGGCCACGCCGGCGGCATCCGCCTCCCGCCTCATCGACGAGCGGATCCGCGCTCTCGGCGACTGGCGCGGCGAAACCCTGGCCCGCATGCGCGCCTTGGTCCTGGGCGCCAATCCCGCGATGCTCGAGGAGGTCAAGTGGGTGAAGCCCACGAACCCCTGGGGCGTGGCGGTGTGGTCGCGCGGCGGGATCGTCTGCACCGGGGAGGTCTACGCGAAGGTCGTGAAGCTCACCTTCGCCAAGGGGGCGGCGCTCCCGGACTCGGCAGGCCTGTTCAATGCCAGCCTGGAGGGCGGCACGCGCCGGGCGATCGACATCCGCGAGGGGGAGACGGTCGACGCGCGCGCCTTCAAGGCGCTCGTGAAGGCCGCGGTGGCTCACAACGCCGCCTCGGCGCGCTCGACGAGGCGCAACTCGCCAAGTGGATGAAGAAAGCCGCGCGGCTGCCCGGCTTCCTCGCGCCCTGAAGCGCTGCTCTATCGAGGTTCGTTCAATGCCGATGCAACAGACGGTTCTTCTCCTCGGCGCCAGCGGCCGCACCGGTCGGCTGGTCATGGCGGAGCTTCTGGGCCGTGGCATGCGCGTGCGTGCCATCGTGCGTGCCCCCGCGAAGATCCCACCGGAGTCCGCAGCGAACCCCAATCTGGAGCTGGTCGAAGCCGAGCTCCTGTCGCTCAGCGATGCGGAGCTTCCAGCGCCACCTGCGCGGCTGCGATGCGGCCATCTCCTGCCTCGGTCACGTGCTCAGCTTCAAGGGCGTCTTCGGGCCGCCGCGCGACCTCGTCACGCGGGCCACGGCGAGGCTGTGCCGAGCCATCGCCGCGCTCGAGCCCGCGAGGCCGGTCAAGTTCATCCTCATGAGCAGCGTCTCGGTCCATCGCCCGGGGGGCCTCGACACCCGCCGCGGGGCTCTCGAGCGCGGATTCATGTGGATGCTCCGCGGCGCGATTCCGCCGGCCGGGGACAACCAGCGCGCCGCGAACTTCCTCCACGAGGAGATCGGGGCGGACAACCCCTTCGTGCAGTGGGTGGTGGTCCGCCCCGACTCGCTCCTCGCCGGCGACGTTTCGGCGTACGCACTGCACGAGGGCCTCGTGAGCAGCCTCTTCGCGCCGGACCGCACGAACATGGCCAATGTTGCCCACTTCATGGGCGAGCTGGTCGCGGACCCGCAAGCCTGGGCCGCCTGGAAGGGCAAGCTGCCCGTGATCGTCAACGTCGACTAGCCGAGCTGGAGGTAATCGCCATGGCAACCGTGCGTGAAGGCAACAAGGGAGTGCTGCTGGTCGTCGACGTGCAGGTCGGCGTGATGCGCGAGGCCTGGGACGCTCCCCGGATCATCGGCAACGTGGCGCGCGCCGTCGAGCGGGCCCGCGCCCAGGGCGTGCCCGTCATCTGGGTGCAGCACGCCAGCGAGGAGCTGGCCCAGGGCAGCCCGGAGTGGCAGTGGGTGCCGGAGCTGGCGCCTCGAGAGGGCGAGCTGCTGATCCCCAAGCACTTCAACTCCGCCTTCGAGCAGACGGCGCTCGAGGCGCAGCTCGCCAAGCTCGGCGCCACCCACCTCGCCCTGGCGGGCGCCGAGACCAACTGGTGCATTCGCGCCACGGCCTACGGCGCCCTGGAGCGCGGCTACGACCTGACGCTGATCAAGGACGCCCATTCCACCGCGACCATCGAGCTCGAGGGCGGCGCGAGGATCGAGGCCGCCCAGGTCATCCAGGAACTCAACATCGTGATGACCTGGCTGGACTATCCCGGCCGCAAGAACGCCACCGCCACGGCCGAGCAGGTCGACTTCGCCGCCCCCGGGGGCGGGGGCTAGGCAGATACCTCAGCAACTCACCCGTTCAGCCCCCCCCTCCAGCTGCTTGCCACCCGGCTCGGTCTGGTGCATGATTCACGCATGAACCCGAGCGCAGAAGCTGCGGGCAAGCCCCAATCACTGGCGGGATAGAGATGGTCGCGATCATCGAGGAGAGTCGGGAAGCGCTCGCTGCTTTGTGCCGCAAGTATGGAGTCGCCAGCTTGTATGTGTTCGGCTCGGCACTACGCGACGATTTTCGCCCTGGAGAAAGCGACATCGACCTCCTCGTGGACTTCGGCAAGATGGATGGACACGCCAAGGCACACGCGTATTTTGACCTGCTGGACGAGCTCCAGAACTTGCTCGGCACTCGAGTTGACCTCGTAATGGTAGGCGCACTCAAGAACCGCTACATCGCTCGCGAGGTCGAGTCCACCAGGCGGATCGTGTATGCAGCATAATCCGGCCGCCTACTTGGCCGATGTCATCGAGGCGTGTGCCGCGATCGAGGATCTGCTTCGCAGTGTGAGCTATACCGACTACCTGAAGACGCGGGCCGTCCGCTCGGCTGTCGAGCGTGAGTTCATCATCATCGGGGAAGCTGTCAAGAGCCTCGGCCGGGTCGCACCCGAGCTCTTCGCCGCCATCCCCGAGTCCCGCCGAATCATCGGATTCCGGAATGTGCTGACCCACGACTATGCCGGCGTGGACGACGAATCGGTCTTTGGGTCGGCGCGGAAGGACATCCCCGAGCTGAAGCGCATCTGCATCGCCCTGCTCGAGAAGGTCGATGGCATGAGCTAGCGCGGAGTCCCCGGGGGCGGGGGCTAGTCCAGCCGCGCCACCAGCACGGTGAGGTCGTCGTCCGGCGCCAGCGGCGCGCAGAAGTCCCGCGCGGCGGCCATCATGCCGGCCACGATGGCCTCCGGGCTCTCGCCGGCGAGTCGCCGCAGCAGCGCCTCGATGCGCTCCTCGCCGAACATGTCGTCGCCCTGGCTGGCTCCGGCCTCGCTGAGGCCGTCGCTGTAGATGAGCAGGGTGTCGCCGGGCGCCAGGCGGGCCACGCCGCTCTCGAAGCCGAGCCGCGGGAAGGCGCCCAGCATGGGCCCGCCGGCCTTGAGGGTCTCCAGCGCACCGTCGGCGTGCAGCAGCAACGGGTGGTTGTGCCCCGCGTTCACGTAGAGCAGCTCGCCGGTCTCGGGGTCCAGGCAGCCGAGGAAGAGCGTGACGAAGCGCCGCCCTCGCGTGCTGCGGTGCATGGCCACGTTGATCTGGGTGGCCATGGCGGTCAGCTCCATGCCCGTCTCGCCGAGCGCGCGCAGCATGGCCTGCAATTGCGCCATGAGCAGGGCGGCGGCCATGCCCTTGCCGGCCACGTCGCCCAGGGCGATCAGCGCGCGGCCGCCGTGGCAGGGAAAGGCGTCGTAGTAATCGCCGCCGACGGAAAGGCACTGGTGGTTCTGCCCCACGGCCTTCAGGCGGCCGAGCAGCAGCGGCTCCTCGGGCAGGAGCTGGCGCTGGATCTGCGCGGCCCGCTCCAGCTCCTCCTCGAGCCGGCGCTGCTCGGCCAGGGCCCCCGCGGCGGCGCTCTCGCGCAGGCGCACGGCCGCCAGGTGCGCGAGCAGCGTGAGGATCTGCAGATCTTCCTCGTTCAGGGGATGCAGCGGCGACAGGCGGTCGGCATAGATCAGGCCCGTCACGCGCTCGTCGTCCCAGAGCGGCGCGCAGAGCACCGAGTGGACGCTCTCCAGCACCACGCTCTCCTGGCCCGAGAAGCGCTGATCGCTGAGGGCGTCGCCCACGAGCAGGGCATGCCGCTCGCTCAGGGCCCGACTCAGGATGCTGCGGCTGACGCGCGGCGGGCGGGCAGCGGCCCGGGGCGCGCGGTACTCCGCGCGGAGCTGGAGCTGCTCGGGCGATAACGCCGGCGCCTCCTCGCCCTCGCCGGCGGGCGCGCTCTTGGCCGGCAGCAGCAGGTAGGCGCGGTCCGGCGCGAGGGCCGTCCCCACCAGCTCCACGATGCGCTCGGGCAGGGCCTCGTGCGGGCAGCTCGTGAGCAGGTCGTGGGCCGCCCGGTCCAGGCGCTGGAAGACGCTCGCCTTGCCGGGCGCCGCGGGCACGGCGGGATTGCTCAAGAAGTTCTTCGTGTCGAGGCTGCGCAGGGTCTGGCCCAGCTCCTCGCCGACCAGGGTGAGGCCGCCCGGGTCCTCGGCAGGGGCAGCGGCCCCTTGCAGGCAGAGCTCCACCTCGCCCACGCGCAGGCGATCGCCGGGCGCCAGCGCCGCCTCGCCCTCCAGCGGCAGGCCATTCAAGCTGCTGCCATTGCGGCTGCCCATATCGCGGGCCCGCCAGGCGCCCGCCTCCCAGCGCAGCTCCAGGTGATGGCGGGAGACCGAGGGATCGCCCAGCGGCAGCTCGTTGTCGAGGGCTCGCCCCAGGCGGTAGCTCCGCTCGGGGGCGAGGATCAGCTCCTCCTCGGCGCCCCCGGGCGGCGTGACGACGAGCCGGTAGTGCATCGCGGGTGCCATGCCCGCAGCATAGCGGAAGCGCGGAAGCCATGCTAGACTGCCGCGACCGCGCTGACCCCCAGGGAGGATTCCATGTCCATTCGTGCGATTCTCGGCGGCGCCGCGCTGCTGGCGCTCGCCCTGCTCGCTTGTGCCCCCACCGGTACCCCCACTGCCGCGGCCCTGGAGCCCTTCGGCGCGCGCCATCCGGCTCTCAGCCCGGATGGCGGCCAGCTCGCCTTCTCCTGGCGCGGGGACATCTGGGTCGCGCCGGCCACCGGCGGCGCCGGGCGCCGGCTCACCGACCACCTCGCCTACGAGGCGCAGCCGCGCTGGTCCCCGGATGGCAGCGAGATCGCGTTCATGAGCGACCGCTACGGCAACGCCGACATCTTCGTCGTCGCGGCCGCGGGCGGCGTCCCCGAGCGGCTCACGCTCCACAGCGACTACGACGAGCTCTACGACTGGAGCCCCGACGGCAAGACGCTCTACTTCAGCAGCAACCGCGAGAGCCGCGAGTTCATGCTGTACGCGGTGCCGCGGGCGGGCGGGCGGCCGGTACGCGTGATCCAGGATCAAGCCTGGAGCGCGCGGATCAGCCCCGACGGCCAGTGGATCGCCTACCTGCGCGGCTACACCGAGTGGTGGCGGCGCGGCTATCGCGGCCCGGCCAGCCGGGACATCTGGCTGCGCGCGATGAGCGGCGGGCCCAGCGTCCACATCGTGGCCTGGCCCGGCGACGACGACAACCCGCACTGGAGCGGCGACGGCCGCGCGCTCCTCTTCCAGAGCGAGCGCGAGGACGGGGTCAAGAACCTCTGGCGGCAGGATCTGAGCTTCAGCGAAGGCAGGATCGACCCGGCCGGCCCGCCCACGCAGATCACCCATCTGGACGAGGACATGGAGTTCCTCTCGGTGAGCCGCGACGGCCGCTGGGCGGCCTACGAGTCCGCCGGCCGGCTCTGGGTGGTGGCGACGGCGGGCGGCTCGCCGCGCCTGCCGCTCATCGACTGCACCGGCGACGACAAGGCGAACGCCGTCACGCGGCGGATGATGAGCGCAGGCGCCACGGAGTTCGCCTTCGCGCCCGGCGAGAAGCAGCTCGCCTTCGTCGTCGAGGGCGAGCTCTACGCGGGCCTCGTCCGCGAGGGCGAGCTGAAGGACTGCCTGCGCCTGACCGAAACGGCTGCCCGCGAGAAGGACATCGTCTGGCTGGACGAGAAGCAGCTGCTCTTCGTGAGCGACCGCGAGGACGGCGAGGACATCTACCTGATGCGCAGCACGGACGCCGAGGAGCCGCGGCTGGGCCGCAGCCGCTATCGGGAGACGCTGCGGCTGACCAGCGACGGCGCCACCGAATACCAGCCCCAGCCCAGCCCCGACGGCAAGACCATCCTCTACTTCAAGGACACGGGCTGGCTCTGGGCGATGGCGCCCGACGGCAGCGGGCAGCATCGGGTCATCGACGAGCCCGTGATCCTGCACTGCGACTGGTCGCCGGACAGCCGGTGGCTGGCCTACAGCACCACGAACCACGGCAGCGCCGAGGACATCTTCGTGGTCGACGCGGCGGGCGCGCGCGCGCCGGTGAACGTCTCCAGCCACCCCAACGACGACTTCCACCCGCTCTGGTCGGGCGACGGCAAGCGCCTGGCCTGGGCCAGCCGCACCGAGGACGGCTACTACAGCGTCAAGTACCTCTGGCTCACGCGCGCCGAAGCCGAGAAGACGCGCAGCGAGCGCGAGCGCGAGGAAGAGGCCGAGGAGGACGCCAAGGCCAAGGGTGACGAGGGTGAAAAGGACGAGGAGAAGGCCGAGGAGCCCGCCGTCGTCGTGAAGATCGACTGGGAGGACCTGCCCGCCCGCACGCGCACGGTGGCCACCCTGCGCGGCTACTACTGGGACTACGACCAGAGCCCGGACGGCAAGCACTACGCCCTGCGCAGCGACCTGCTCGAGGGGGAGATGGACCTGTGGACCGTCGACTGGGACGGCGACAAGCTGCTTCGGCTGACCAGCGACGGCGCCGATCCCGATCGCCTCGCCTGGAGCGAGGATAGCAAGAGGGTCCGCTACCTGAGCGGCGGCCGCATCCAGGAGATCGCGGGCGACCCCGAGGGCGAGAAGAAGACCTATGGCTTCGAGGTCGCCCTCACGGTGGACGCGGCCGCGCGGCGCGCGCAGAAGTTCGCCGAGGCCTGGCGCATGCTCGGCGACGGCTTCTACGATGAGTACTACCATGGCGCCGACTGGGTGGCCCTGCGTGCGAAGTACGCGCCCCTGGCGGCGGCAGCGGTCACCCACAACGATTTCAAGGACGTGCTCCGCCGCCTCTTCGGCGAGCTGAACGCCAGCCATCTGGGCAGCTGGGGCGGGCCGCGCGACAACGAGGGCGACGATGCCACGGGCCTGCTCGGCTTCACGCCCGACGACAGCTACATCGGCCCCGGCCTGCGCGTGGCGCGGGTGCTCAGCCGCGGTCCCCTCGATCGCGAGGAGACGCGCGTGGTCCCGGGCGATGTCATCCTCGCCATCGACGGCCGCACGGTCGCCCCGGGCGAGAACTACTACGGGCTGCTCAATCACAAGGCCGACGAGCAGGTGGACCTGCTCGTCGCCGCGGGCGGACCCCAGGGCAAGACGCGCAGACTCACGGTGGAGCCCCGCGGCGGCGTCCGGGATCTCGCCTATCGCCAGTGGATGGACGAGACCCGCACCCTCGTCGACACGCTCTCGGACGGGCGGCTGGGCTATCTGCACATGGCCGCCATGGGCGAGGAGGACTGGCCGCGCTTTCTCGAAGACCTCTTTGCCCACGCCCGCGGCAAGGAGGGCCTGATCCTCGACGTGCGCGACAACAACGGCGGGCGCATCCACGACCAGGTGCTCACCGTGCTCAGTCGGCGGCCCTACGTGTACACGCAGAGCCGGGGCAAGCGCGAAGGGAACTTCGACGCCATCGAGCGCTGGGACAAGCCCATCGTGCTGCTCACCAACGAGCGCAGCTACAGCGACGGGGAGATCTTCCCCTGGGGCTTCCACGCCCTCGGCCTCGGGCGCATCGTGGGCATGCCCACCTTCGGCGCCGTGATCGGCACCAACAACGTGCCCCTGATCGACGGAACCGTCTTCCGAATCCCGAGCACAGGCTGGTGGCGCCGCAACCCCGACGGCAGCATCGGCTCGAGCCTGGAGAACGACCCGGTGCAGGTGGATGTGCGGGTGCCGGCCGTGCCCGAGGAAGCGCTGGCCGGCCGGGATGCCCAGGTGGAGGCCGGCGTGGCCGAGTGCCTGCACATGATCGAGACGGGCTGGGGGCGGGACTAGAGGACCGGCGCCGGGACCCTGCGGTTCGCCTGGTCCACGTAGACCATCGCGGGCTGGAAGCCCTTGGCCTCTTCGGGCGTCATCTGGGCGTAGGCGATGATGATCACCCGGTCGCCCTTGGCGCCCAGGCGGGCGGCCGCGCCGTTGAGGCAGATGACGCCGCTGCCACGGCCGCCCTCGATGACGTAGGTCTCCAGGCGGCTGCCGTTGTTGATGTTGACCACGTGGACCTTCTCGTAGGTGGCGAGGCCGGCGGCGTCCATGAGATCGCGGTCCACGGTAAGGCTGCCCTCGTACTCGAGGTTGGCCTCGGTGATCGTGGCCCGGTGGATCTTGCACTTGCAGAGGCTGATCAGCATCTCGGTCCCCGCGCTTTCCGGCCCCCAAGGTCCCGGAAGAGGTGCCGATAGTATAGGATGCAGTTCTGGCCCTGTCCAGATCACCCCCGGGCGATCCCTTCCATCTTGCCGCCTGCCAGGGATTTACCTATGCTCGCCCCGCTTGGCAGGCGAGCGGGGCGGCCTCGGGCCCCTGGCACCCGGCCGCCCCAGCAGCCCGGGACGACAGCATGCGCAGCCTGATCCACAAGATCGCCGAGGAGATCGCCGCTGCCGGCGGTCGGGCCTACTTCGCCGGCGGCTGCGTGCGCGATGAGCTGCTCGGCCAGGCCTCCCTGGATCTCGACGTGGAAGTGCACGGCCTCCCCCTAGAGGCTCTCGAAGCGCTGCTGGCCCGGCACGGCCGGGTGCAGGCCGTGGGCCGGGCCTTCGGCGTGCTCAAGTTCCGGTCCCGGCGCGGGGAGGCCGACTTCGGCCTGCCGCGGCGCGAGAGCCTGACCGGCCGCGGCCACCGCGGCTTCACCGTGGACCTGGATCCGAGCATCACGCCCCGCGAGGCCTGTGCGCGCCGCGACTTCACCGTCAACGCCATGCTCAAGGACGTGCTCACGGGCGAGCTGCTGGACTTCTTCGGCGGCCGCGAGGACCTGGCCGTCCGCCGCCTGCGGCACACGAGCCCGGCCTTCGGCGAAGACCCCCTGCGCGTCTATCGCCTCATGCAGCTCGGCGCCCGCTTCCGCCTGGAGCCCGCGGCCGAGACCCTCGCCCTTTGCCGCGAGATGGAGCTGGGCGATCTCGCTCCCGAGCGCATCTTCGCCGAGTTCGAGAAGCTGCTGCTCCTGGCCGAGCAGCCCAGTCGCGGCCTCGAGATCGCCCGTGCGGCCGGCATTCTCGCCTTCCACCCCGAGCTGGCGGCCATGATCGACTGCCCCCAGGATCCGGAGTGGCACCCCGAAGGCGACGTCTGGACGCACACGCTGATGGTGCTGGACGCCGCCGCCCGCCTGCGCGAGGGCGAGCGGCGCGCGGACCTCGCGCTCATGTTCGGCGCCCTCTGCCACGACCTCGGCAAGCCGCCCACGACGCACCGCAAGCAGGGCCGCATCGTCAGCCCCGGGCACGCCGAAGCAGGCGAGGAGCCCGCGCGGCGTTTCCTCGGCCGCCTCACCCAGGACGCCGAACTGACCGGGGCCGTGCTGCGCTACGTGCGCTTCCATCTGCGGCCCGCGGAGTTCTACCGGGTGCGGGAGGAGATCGGCGATGCCGCCATCCGCCGCCTGGCCACGGAGATGAACATCGCCGATCTCGTGCGCCTGGCCCGCGCCGATCACCTCGGGCGCACGAGCGCGGACGCCCTGGCCGGCGAGTTTCCCGCCGGCCAGTGGTTGCTCGACAAGGCCGCCGCGCTCGCCGTCGAAAGCCGCGCGCCGACGCCCATCCTCATGGGCCGCCACCTGCTCGAGCGCGGCTGGCAAGCGGGTCCCGCGCTCGGCTGGGCCCTCGCGGCCGCCTTCGAGGCGCAGCTCGATGGGGCCTTCGCCGACCTGGAGGGGGCACTCGCCTGGCTCGAGGGCCAGGGCTGGGGCCCGAACTCGGCGCCGCCCCGGCGCCCGCCCCTGCCGCGAAGCCACTAACTTACTTTATAACAATAGATTGCATCGTCTTTGCTGCTCCCCCCCGCCGGTGGGCCAGCGATCGAAAACGATCGTTCACTATTCGGACGAACCAGGCTTGACACAAATTTCACAAGAGCTAGATTGTGATCGATCGCTTACCGCATCTATGGGTCTTCAACCCTGGTTAGGTCGACATGGCCAAGAGCAGCGGAATGCAGACCGGCGGCTCCAGCCGCCGCCAGTGCCTGATCGCCTCCGCCAGCCGCCTCTTCGCCGAGCACGGCTACGAGGGCACGACCATCCGCCAGATCGCGCGCCAGTGCGGGATCACCGAGGCGGCCATCTACAAGCACTTCGATGGCAAGGATCAGCTCTACGAGGAAGTGATCCACAGCAAGTCCCGCCAGCACGAGATCCGCGAACACCTCGCGGCGCAGACGGGGATCGCCGGCATCGAGGACGTGCTCTTCCTGGTGGCCCGGCACATCCTGGCCACCGCGCGCGAGGACCCCGATCTCCTGCGCATGCTCCTCTACTCGAGCCTCGAGGGCTTTCGCGGCTCGACCTTGCTCTACCGCGAGTTCCGCCAGCCCTACATCGCCTACCTGCGCGAGGAGCTGCGCGAGCGCATTGCAAGCGCTGAGATCCGCCCGATCAATCCCTTCATCACCAGCCGCTGCTTCGTGGGCATGGTGATGGACTGCGCCCTCAACGTCGAGCTGTGGAACAACCTGGAGAGCACCGCCTACTCGGCCGACGCGGTGATCCAGAACAACGTCCCCATCTTCGCCCGCGGCTTGCGCCTGGACGCCGCCGCCGAGATCGAAGCCTGAGGAAGGAGAGCTGCCATGCGCCGACTCCTGCCCCCCCTGCTCGTCCTCCTCGCCGCCGCCTGGCTCACGGGCTGCAGCGACGAGAAGACGCCGCCGGTGGCGGACCAGCCGACTGAACAGGACCCCTGCCTCGACTGCCATGGCGACAGGGAACTGCTGATGGCCATGCTGCCCGAGGAGGTCGCCCGCATCACCACGCGCGGCGACGGCTGAGGCGGCGATGTGCCCGAGCTGGCAGCTTGGGAAGCGATCTACATCGGCGGCACGGATGGCGCGGCCTTCCTCGCAGATCCCAACCACGGCGCCGCGGCGCTGGCCTGCCTCGACTGCCACGGCGGCGACAGCGCCCAGGGCGACTTCGGGGACTACGCGGCCGAGCACGCGCTCGTGATCGCAACGCCCAGCGCGGCCGGCGCCTGCGACGCCTGCCACGCCGAGATTGCCGCCACGAACGCGAACAGCCTGCACACGAATCTCTGGGGCGAGAAGGCGGCGGTGGAGCGACGTGGCCAGTGCTCCTTCGACCAGACGCCCGCCGCCCAGGCCGGTTTCGCGCGCAACTGCGGCGACTGCCACACCACCTGCGGCCAGTGCCACGTGAGCCGGCCGCTCAGCGTGGGCGGCGGTTTCGTCGATGCGCACAAGTTCCGCCGCACGCCCAACATGACCGAGAACTGCACGGCCTGCCACGGCAGCCGCATCGGCCACGATTACACGGGCGAGGACCTGAGCGTGCTGCCGGACATCCATTACGCCCGCGGCCATGCCTGCGAACTCTGCCACTGGGCGGGCGAGATGCACGGCGACGGCCTGAGCACGAACGCGTCCGGCCACTACGAGCACCGCTACGAGGTGGTCAGCATGCCGCGCTGCGAGAAGTGCCACGTGAAGGAGATCATGGACGAGGGCCACGCGGGCGACCCCGAATGGAACGGCGACTACCACGCCGCCCACTGGGAGGGCTGGACGGGCGTGGAGCTGCAGTGCCAGGTCTGCCACAGCCAGCCCTACAAGAATTGCAGCTTCTGTCACGTCGAGGCGCCGTCGGGCTACACGATCGAGCCCAGCGTGCTGGCGCTCAAGATCGGCAAGAACACCGAGACCGACACGCGTGCCGAGTACGACTACACCGTCGTGCGCCACGTCCCCATCCACCCGGATACCTACGAGACCTGGCCGCTGCCGCTGCCGGGCTACGCGGACGAAGCGACCTGGAAGTACGCCTCGCCGCACAACATCCGGCGCTGGACGGCCCAGACCACGGTGGAGGCCGGGCAGAGCTGCGGCCGGAGCTGCCATGACAGCCCCGGCCAGGAGCGGGGCTTCTACCTGCGCGAGAGCGACCTCAAGGACGAGTTCGGCGTCGACCTGATCGACGCGCCGGCCAACGCGGACGTGGTGATTCGCGCGTCGGACTTGCACTGAACACCGTCGCCGGTCCCGGACCGGCGGCCCGATCGTTGTGATGAGGAAGGGGCTCGCCCGACGAGCCTAAAACCGGGCCCTTGCCAGGGCCGAGAGAAAGCGAGTGAAAATGATGAAGCGATTCTGGGCACTCCTGCTCATCCCGATGCTGGCCGTGACCCTCTTCGTCGGCTGCTCCGACGACGATCCGGCCACGCCCACGGATAACACGCTTACACCCCTCCAGGAGTTCACGGCCGTCGCCGACGCCGGCCTGGGCTACCTGAACAGCGCGGATGCGCCGGGGGTGAAGGACTACACCTGGTTCTCCAGCCAGACCGGCGGCTTCGACGGCTTCACCATCCTGGATGTCCGCACGTCCATCGACTTCGGCAACGGCCACATCGCCGATGCGATCAACACGAGCCTTGCCTCGCTGCTGGCCGACATCGACGCCGGCACGATCCCCGTGGACAAACCCTTCATGGTGGTCTGCTACACCGGCCAGTCCGCTGGCCATGTGGTTGCGGCCCTGCGCATGCTTGGCTACACGGCCTGGAGCTACAAGTTCGGCATGAGCGCCTGGCACACGTCGCTGGACGGGCAGTGGGAAGCCAACGCGGGCGCGGTCAACGGCGCGGCGATGGCCGATGCCGGCGTGGCCATCGAAACCGCGGTGAACACCCCGGTCACGACCTATGCCTGGCCCGACCTGGGTCTCACGGTGGACACGGCGGCCGAGGCCGTCGAAGCGCGCGTGGCCGCCACCCTGACCGCTGGCTTCAAGGCCCTGTCTTTCGCCGAGATGAATGCCTATCCCGTTGAGGGGCTGGACCACTACTTCATCGTCAACTACTGGACGACGGACCAGTACACGGGAACGGATACCGACACGCCGGGCCACATCCCCGGCGCCTTCTGCTACGTGCCCAAGGTGGATCTCGACATGGCCGGGCTGCTGGAGTACCTGCCGACGGACATGCCCATCGTCGTCTACTGCTGGACCGGCCAGACCAGCAGCCAGGTGACCTTCGTTCTGAACTGCCTCGGCTACGAGGCCTACAGCCTGAAGTTCGGCGCCAACAACCTCTTCTGGAGCGCGCTGGGCACCAGTCAGTGGGTGGACAACGCGCCGGAGCACCCGCTGGTCACCAAGTAGCCTTCCCTGCTCTGCATTTCCGACGGGGGCCGCTGGCGGCCCCCGTTTTCATTGCGGGCTAGTCCGCGGCGAGCACGGGATTCGCGAGCGTGCCGATGCCCTCGATGCTGCAGCTCACCACATCGCCGGGCGCCAGGAAGACCGGCGGGTCCCGGTGCTCGCCCACGCCGCCCGGCGTGCCCGTGCTGATGATGTCGCCGGGCTCCAGCGTCATCGTGCGCGAGAGGTAGGCGATGAGAAAGGGGATGCGGAAGATCATGCGCCCCGTGTCGCTGGACTGCCTCAGCTCGCCGTTCACCCGGCACTCGATGGCCAGCGCGTGCGGATCGGGAACGGCCTCCGGGGTGACGATCCAGGGCCCGCAGGGGCCGAAGCTGTCGAAGCCCTTGGCGCGCAGCCACTGCTTCTCGGCCCGCTGCGTGCGCCGGCCAGTGACGTCGTTGAGAATGGTGTAGCCCGCCACGCAGGCCATCGCTTCGGCCTCGCTCACGCGGCGGGCGCGGCGGCCGATCACCACGGCGAGTTCCGCTTCGTAGTCGACGCGGTCCTCGATCTCGGGATCGGGAAGCAGGATCGGCGCGCCATGGCCGACGAGCGCGCTGGCGACCTTCGGAAAGAGCAGCGGCGCCTCCGGGGCCGCCACGCCCTGCTCGTCGGCGTGCGCCTGGTAGTTGCGGCCCAGGCAGATCACCTTGCCCGGATCTGGGATGGGCGGCGCCCAGCCCGCCGCGGCCGGATCGACGAGCGCGACTGCCGGCCAAGCGCCCTGCGCCAGGGCGGCTCTGACTTCCTCGAGCCGGCCGGCGGCCAGGATTTGCCGCCAGCTCGAAAAAATTCTCGGATCCAGGCGCGAAAGATCCAGCGCTAGCTTATCTTCCAGCAGCAGGGCCGGCCGCTCCTCGCCGCGGCCGCCCAGACTCAGAAGCCGCAGGGCGAGGCCGATCTCATGCTTCCCCATCGCGGTAACTCACTGTCACATCAATGTTTCGGTCTACGGGAACCCTCGCATCGGACGGGGTTCCGTGCTAGAATTTCCTCCGTATCGGACGCCGGCACCACCTGCGCCCCTCGCCACCGGGGCCTGTCACCACAGCTCGGGAGCATGATGCAGCGCACCCCTCGACACCCTGGCTCGGCGTCTCTGGCTGGCTTGCTGCTCGCCGCCCTCCTCGGCGCGCTGGTCGCCGGCGCCGCGGGCGCCCAGCCCAGCTTCACGCCGCTGGACAGCGGCCAGTGGACCTTCAACAAGGATTGCGTCGCCCGCGGCGACACGCTGGCAGCCGCCCTCACCTACGGCGTCCAGTTCTGGGATGTCGGCAACCCGGCCGCGCCCCTGCTGCTGGGAGACTACTATGCC